>NZ_CP026616.1:0-2914878 GCF_002946595.1 Acinetobacter sp. SWBY1
TGAGCTTGATCCTCAGTCAGCAAATTCACTGCAACAGACTGAAAAATCAAGTAAGATAAAGCCCTCAGATCAGCAAAACTCCTAGGTGATTACAATTCTATGCGTCAACTGCAGTTAGATATCGAGCCTCAATTAGATGCACGGATCAGTGATTTTTCTGGTCCGGGTTGGGGGCATGTGATTGATGCAGTTCGACAGCTTCATGCAGGATTGGTCAATCGCTTTTATGTCTATGGTGGTGCGGGCACAGGCAAAAGTCATTTATTGTCTGCAATTTGCGATTCCTATTTAGAAATTGGCAAATCAGCTATTAAAGTATCCTTACTTGAATTATTGGATGCCCCAACAGAAGCAATTACCTCTTTAGACCGTTATGATTTGGTTGCTTTAGACGATATTGAAGCGATTAGTGGTGTACCACATTGGCAACGTGCGGTGTTTCACTTAATCAATTACAGCAATGAGGTTGGTGGTCAGTTGGTGTTTTCATCACGTTTTGCACCGATTGAATTAAAGCTTGAATTGCCCGATTTGCAATCACGTTTGACGCAGGCAGTGAGTGTTAAAGTGCCTTCAGGCAGTTTGTATGCAGACCGACAAGCTTTAGTGAGTTCCGTGTTAGAGCGTCGCGGGATTATCATCGACCCACAAATTATTGATTACTTATTGTTACATGGCCCACAGCAGACCTCGATTTTGCTGCAAAGCCTTGAACAGTTGGTGCAATTACTTAAAGGAGAGAAAACGAAATTAAGTGGCGCAAACCTGCGTCAGATTTATGCTTTAATTGACGAATATCGGTAAAAATTAAAATTACTTGAGAATTTGCGCAAGCTATGCCAAATTATTCGGAAAATAATTCGAAGTTGCAGGGAATTTGCAACTAAAGAAGAAAAAAAACAAAGAAAATTACAAGGAGTACGCTTATGCTCAAGCAGAGCATCGGCATTGGTATGCTGTTTATCGCAGGTCATGCATATAGTAGTAATATCATTGTCACCACCACTGCTGACACCAAAGCAGATGATCAACAATGTTCTTTGCGTGAAGCCATTGAGTATATTAATTTAGGCATGCCTGAAGAAGGCTATTTGGGCTGTGGCGGCAAAAATGCCTCAAGTGTGATTTTATTAGAAAAGAAAGCCGTCTATCAAATTGATACTCAACTTAAAATTACAGAAAACCTTGAAATTAAAACCACCTATGACAGTAGTCTGAATGATAAAACTGCCCCAGGTTTGAATAATGCCACGATTCAGATGCGCGGCAATGAGCGAATTTTCCACATTGAAGATAGCAAGGATCGTTTCTTAAAAGTTTCTTTAAAAGAATTAACTTTACAGGGCTGCGGTGAGGAACGCTGTCGTCAGCAACAAGGTGGTCTGATTTATAATAATGAACATTTAATTTTAGACTATGTGAAACTGAGTCAGGGTGTAGCCAATCAAGGTGGGGCAATTTATAACCTCGCACAAATGACTGACGAAAAGATCCCTGCAGGTTTTATTGAGATCAAAAATAGCTTGCTTGAAGCTAACCAAGCGCAGGAAGGTGGCGTCATTTATACGCAATTCCCACGCTTTGTGATTACAACTTCAGTATTTAAAGGCAACAAAACCATATCAGTTGCTTCAGCCAATCTCTATTCTGCAGCAAGTTTGGCAGATGAAGAAATCAAAGCCTTTCCTAGTATGGGGAATATGATCGTGAGCAGTACTTTTACTGCAAATGAAGGCTATGTCATGAATGTGCTGGATGATATTGGTGTCAATAACATTAGCTTGATTGGTAACAGCCGTGGTGTGTATCTCAACGCACCTTTGGGTAAAGCCTATATTGCCAATAGTGTGATTTTGGGTAATCCACATCCTGTCAGTGTCAATACTGCAGCAAACTGTGTGCAAGCAGGTTCAGATGCAACAAGATTGCAAAATAATTTAGTCGGCGCAGGCTGTGGAGCAGGCGATAGCAACTATCCAAATACGCTATGGACTGCAAATTCGGTGCTTGCAGGTAATCTGCTTGAAGGTGCATGCCAAACCCTCAGTCAAGATAAAACGGCACTCTTTTGTCCATATCAAGTTCCTGAAAACTCATTCTTGGGCTTTATGCGCCCACGCGTATTGCTCAGTTATAACAGCCTGAAAGATTCTGTGGTGTTGAATCAGGGGCAATTACAACTGGGAGATAATACGGTAGTCGGTTGTGCTGCTTCAGATCAGCGCGGTAAAAACCGTCAGTCAGATATTACCTTATGTGACCGTGGTGCAATTGAAGTGATGGTTCCTGAAACTATGGGTCTTATAGGTCAAGATATTTTGGCGGGTCAAATTGCTAAAATGTCGGTGAGTGATTTGTTGGGTGATAGTGATTTGGTGCCTAAAGAATTTTGTGATCAAGTCTATCCAAACAATCCGACAGGCCAAGCATGGCAAGCAGGTTGTGTGCAAATTGAGCAACTCGATACACGTTCTAAAGGAAAATTGACCGTAGATGAGTTGGGGAATTTGGTATATACCCCAGATTCTGCTTGGCATGGTGCAGATGTCTTTAAAATTAAATTAGTTACCAGCACCACACGCTTTAACAGCACAACACCTTATATGGAAGTGAAAGTCCAAGTTATTCAAGAACATGAAAATCGTATGGAAAGCGATAAAATAAAAGTTTCTGGTGGTGCATGGAGCGCTTACGGATTAATGACTTTATTGGGTTTGTTGGGTTTACGCCGTAGAAAAGCATAAAGGATGAATATGAAAAATAATAAAAAAACACTATTAGGGATAATGGTGCTGTCTGCTATGTCGCTTATGGCAGCAGATAATCGTGTGATTCAGGTCACGACCTTTGAAGATCAAAATGGTGAAGACTTAAGCAAATGTTCATTACGTGAAGCGTTAGTTGCGGCCAAGCAGAATATTGCGTTCGGTGGATGTAGCGCAGGCAATACCAACCGTGGTGCAACCGATATGATTCAGTTGCAGGCTGGGGAATATATCTTAAACTCAGAATTACGCCCGCAATCTATGGTGCGTATTTATGGGGCGACAGCGGTCGACTATAACCAAGTAGATCCAATTACACATCGTTATCCTTCAATTGCACCGTTAAAAACCACTATTAATGCACATGGCAATAGCCGCATTATCAATACTTCAGATACCCAAGCCAGCGTGGCGCTATACGATGTCATTCTAAAAAATGGGAATGCCCATGGTGGTGGTAATGCAAACCCTGCAGATGCAGGCAAGGGTGGTGCATTATTTGTGGCAGGCCCATTAGCTGCGAACAATGTCGAAATTCAAAATTCGCATGCAGAACAAGGTGGTGCAATTTACGTTGTTGCTCATCAAGCGGAGCGTCAAGTCAATTTAGAAAATGCTTATATCCATGCGAACCAAGCCAAAGTAGGTAGTGTGTTGGCAATGGATTGTAGTGCCAACTTGGTCAATACACGCTCTATGGTGAAAATTGACCGCAGCAGTATTGTGAAAAATGGTGCTGCAAATAGTCTTAGTACTTTTGATCTTTGCGGCCAACCAGATCTTGCGTTGACTGCTAGTACGATTGCACAAAACCAAGCTGATACCAGCAAAGGTCATATCTTTAACTTAAGTAATGCAGAAAATCATCCGCTTAGCACTTTGTCACAGGTGTATTTGCAAAGTAATACCATTGTTGAAAATAAAGCATTGAGTACTTTGTTTTATGACAATTATCCACGTATTGTCCTCTCTTTTAATATGTTGGCCTTTAACCAAGGTAAATCTTGTCGTTATGCATTCCCTGCGAGCTTAGAGCAGGCGCGCAACATCAACACAATTCGCAATGCCTTATTCGCAATGGGATCAGCGACAGAGCAAGGCGAGTGTGATTTGCCTGAAACAGCAAATAGTTCTTATGATGGTGCTAAAAATTTGGATTTAACAGGGCTTAGCTTTGATCAAGTATTGCAGCCCTTACAAGAACCATCTGCTTATAATTTATTCCTGCCGTTGTATTATCCAAAACTTGGTTCAGACCCTGCGAAAGATTTGATTGATGTAAACAGCATGGGGTGTAGTGATTATGAACAACGTGGTTTAGCGCGGGTGAGTAATGCAACTTTAACTTTAAATCCTGATGCAAAAAATACCTGTGAAATTGGCTCTGTAGAAGTGATGCGCTTAAATGCAGCCGATATTCAAAGCTTGCGTAATGTCTCTTATGAAAGTTTATTTGCCAATTATCAGCAACAAATTGACCGTATTCAGTCTGCGATAGATCAAAGTAAAGATGCTGCATCTTCGGTCGTTTCTCAATCGCGTACTGATTTGAAAACGATGCAGGATTTGTTGGCGAATACCAAAGCTAAGCAGCAATATCGTGCCATTTATGTTGATCCATTTGCGATGGCATTAAAGCAAGATGAACCAACTGCAGATGGGAAATTTGTTCAGTTAAGACAGCTTAATTCTGACAACTTTAGCATTAGCACTGAAGTATTGGGGATTGGTGCAATTTCGGGTTCAGGTACCACATTTAGTACCGATAAATTGACCCAAGATCCACTATTCAAATGTGAATGGGATGCACAGTTGCAACGGATTGTGATGTATCGACTGAATGATAAAGTCACAGAAGCAACCGATTCAGCGTATTGTAAATACACCATTACCTCAAAATTGGACAGTAATTTGCATTCTTCGGGCTTACTTGAAGGTAAATTTAGCAATATTGCCCCAATTGCAAAAGATGATCGTGTACGACTTGAATATGGTACAGACCTCAAAGTGAGTTTTAATCCATTGCTGAATGATAGCGATGCAGGCGATGGTTCTATCAGCACTTTGAAAGAAAATACCAATAAGCCTGCATTCTATAAAGATAGTACAGGACAAGAACTGGCAATTCGTTTTACACAAGTACCTTCAGGTGTGGTACTTACGGCAGATCGTCAAGCACCTTGTCCTGGGGATTATGCACGTGAAATTTGTTATGGTGGCAATATTCAGGTTCAAGTACGAAATAGCTTTAGCCCATTTGATTATGA
Source organism: Acinetobacter sp. SWBY1 (assembly GCF_002946595.1). Lineage (NCBI taxonomy): Bacteria > Pseudomonadati > Pseudomonadota > Gammaproteobacteria > Moraxellales > Moraxellaceae > Acinetobacter > Acinetobacter sp. SWBY1. The sequence goes on from NZ_CP026616.1 coordinate 5,033, forward strand.
GCTGAAATACACGATTTTCGATCATGAACTGGAATTATCGCCTGAAGCGACCATTACTTTAGAAAATACAGCGAAAAATACCAATTATGAAGCCAGTGGTGGCGGTGGGGGAAGCTTAGGTTTCTGGGGTATGTTTGGTTTAATCGGATTGGCGTTCTATCGTCAACGTCCAAGAAAATCGTAATCTACCGACTCTTTATTGCAAAAGCCTCATCTGTTTTACACGATGAGGCTTTTGTTATTGGTGACTTCAAGTACTTTCTATTATCCATGAACAGATAAAATTAGTGACTCATTGCAGGCTGCTGATATTTAAGAATGTATTCCTGACGAATTAAAGGTCGTTGTTCAGGTGTTGCTTGTTGCAAGCGTTGACCTAATTCACGACGTTCTTGCGTGCTCATTTTTTGCCAAGTTTCACGCATTTTTTGCTTTTCACTTTCAGGCAATTGGGTAAACCAATCCATCCGCTGCTGTAAAGCTACGCTTTTTTCTGCAGGAATTTCTTTTAAGTTTTGATAGCGCTTAATTAAGGCCAATTGTTCTTCTTCAGAAAGAGTTTCCCAGGTTTCTGAAATTTGCGTATCTGCATCTTTGGAAAAAATCCAAAAACGCTCAAACCCTGCAAAACTGGTTTGTAAAAAACTGAGCGCACAACACGCAATCACAATTCGTTTAGCTGCCATGTGGAACTTTGTCCTCACCCAACACCATTAACATTTCTAAATCTTCCACCATTTGTGGAGAAAGTTTAGGAACAGATACAGCTTGATTCTGCGGCTGTGTGGTCATTTCCATTGAATTTGGCAAGACCACAAAACCTGCAATTGCCGCAGCCAATGCAAAACCTGACATTTTCCAAAGCCCATAGCGCGATGTTTTCTTGTCTTGAATATTGTCCAAGACATGATTCATGACCGCGGCTTTGTCTTGATGGTGGCGAGCCAATCCATCAAGTTTAGATGTCACTTGTTTTAAGAAATCATCTTGTTTCATTCTGATGATCCTCCCAGATACGGATTCATATGTGCCAAACTGTTGCGTAAAGCTTGAATAGCACGGTGATAATGCGTTTTTACACTGCCTTCAGTGCAGTTCATAATTTGTGCGGTGGTTTGCGTATCAAAACCTTCCCAAGCACGTAACATAAAAGCTTGTTGTTGCCGCACAGGAAGCCCCGCAATTGCTGCCTGAATTTCTTCTACAGTCACAGCTTGATCTAAAAACTCTGCAGGATTGAGTGCTTGCTCATCGACAATATCAAGTTGTTCAACATCGTCATCATCTAAACTGATTTTTTTGAACCATGAAAACGGTTGAGCGCGGCGAGCTTCTTTACGACGCCAATCTTGTAATTTGTTATTTAAAATGGTGTAAAACAGGGGATACCATTCCTCTGTGGCTTTGTCAGCATAAGATTTATGCAAGGAAATAAAGGCTTCTTGCACCAAATCCATAGCAATGCCGTGCTGTCCTTGCGTTGCACTTTCCATCATCACTAAGGCACGCCCCGTTACGTCTTGCATGAAATTCTTCAGACGTTGCTCAGCCGTACTCTTAAGAGCACTCAAATTTTCCGAGTGTGACGACTTCGGGTTTAAATCCATAGAGATGGAAAATCCTGTCATTGGATACCCACCATTATTTTTAACATCATATTTTTATAACGCTAAAAACAATGGTTTGGTTGACATTGCAAGCTATTATTTTCAGTCTAATCTATTTTTTTTGCAGGGCTAGTCTTTTTAAAATAAATTAACCATTTACAGACGTTGGCGTACCATTTCAAAGAAACAGATTGAGCCTGCAATTGCCACATTCAAAGATTCCTGTCCACCTGGTTGTGGAATACTTACCGCTTCTGCATGCTGTAAGGCATAATCGGACACACCTTGACCTTCATTGCCTAGAATCCAGACGCAAGCCTTACGCAGATTTTTGGAATAGAGACTTTCTGCATGGTGTGAACTGGTCACATATACAGGAATCTGAAATTGTGCTAAGACATCTTCGAGTTCAATATTTTCAAAGGTATGCAAGCTAAAGTGTGCGCCCATGCCTGCACGTAACACCCGTGGCGACCAAAGTGAGGCAGAACCTTTGGTACAAATAATTTGTTCAATACCTGCTGCTGCTGCAGAGCGCAATAAGGTGCCGACATTACCCGGATCTTGCACATTTTCTAAAATCAGTGTGTCTGCTTTAAAGTCTAAAGCTTGGCTTGAACTTGGCACGTCGACAATGGCTAAACAGGCAAGGGAAGTGCCTAAAGTGCTTAAATCTTTATATAAAGATTCGCCAATGACAAAGACCACGCCTGTGTATTTAGCCAAAATACGCTCATAGTCAGGATGGCTTAGTGCATGTTCGGTGGTAAAAATCGAATAGATTTTTTTATTTTCATGTAACCACGCCAGACACAAATGTGTACCTTCAAGTACCGTTTGTCCCTGTTTTTTGCGATAGTTATTTTGTTCAATTAAACCACGTAAGTGTTTAATTTTCGGGTTATCTTTTGATTCTAAAAAAATCGTAGGCATGCGATAAAATCCACAGCAGTCAGCGAATGGCCGACTGCTGTTGTTAAAAATTATTGATGGTAGCTGCTGACCAAATCGACTTCATTTTTTGAGCCAATGATGACAGGCACACGTTGATGTAGGTCTGTGGGTTGGATGTCTAAAATACGCACACGACCTGTGGTTGCCGCACCGCCTGCTTGTTCCATGAGCATACTCATTGGATTGGCTTCATACATTAAACGTAAACGACCTGCTTTTTTCGGGTCTTTTAAGTCGTATGGATACATGAAAACCCCGCTACGGCAAAGGATACGGTGAATATCGCCCACCATACATGCAACCCAACGCATGTTAAAGTCTTTTTCGCGTGGCCCAGTTTTACCAGCCAAAAGTTCATCAATATAGCGTTTTACAGGTGCTTCCCAATGGCGTTGGTTTGAAGCATTGATCGCGTATTCTTTTGTATCGGCAGCAACTTGAATGTTGTCTGCAGTCACCAAGAACTCTTGGCTTTCTGGGTCAAAGGTAAAGAATACCACGCCTGCACCAACAGTGAGCGCCATCATGGTAGATGGGCCATACAGGACATAACCTGCAGCAACTTGTTGTGTACCTGCTTGCATAAAGTCTGCAGCTTGGGTCACGGCATTTTTTGCAGGTAAAATTGAGAAAATGGTACCCACACACATATTGATGTCGATGTTGCTTGAACCATCCAGTGGGTCAAATAACACTAAATATTGACCATTTTCCTGAGCAGGAGTGAATTCGTCTAATTCTTCCGACGCCAAACCACCCACATTAGGATGTTTTTGTAACGCTTCAATTAAATAATCATTTGAAATAACATCTAATTTCTTTTGTTCTTCGCCTTGTACGTTTTCATTTTGTGCACTGCCTAATACGCCCGCCAATGCACCTTTTTGTAATGTTTGGTCAATTGTTTTGCAAGTATTGGCTATAGTTTCAATCACTTGAGCAAGTTCGGGTGTTAAATTTCCAGTTTGTTGTTGTAGAAATTGGGAAAGGGTGCGGTATGACATGACTGGAAAACTCCGAATGACTGCAAAAATGAGGATAACAATATGCTGCAATAGTTTAGATGAGAACGCGTTAAAAGAAAAATTAAACTCGACTATTTGCTGTGATTTTACCCTTGCAAGTCCTGCAGAAAGTGCTATGTTGATGTGAAGGATTTAATTTGAGATAGGAGCACAGATATGACAACGTTAAAGTTTGATGCGACTCCAACGCCAAGCGAAGGGATTAGTTTAGACGATATTTCTGAGGACAAGATGAAAGCCGCTTGGAAAGATTACGAGTCTAAACCTGAATATAAAAAGTTTAACAAGCATGATTTGATTGAATCTATGCAAACTGCAAAAGCTGATGCCGAGTCGGAATAACTGAAGCAAAGCTGTATTTCTGCACTTATCTGTTAGTTTTTAAAATATTCGTTCGCCCAGTTTTTTATGTCATAAAAAAGCGCCCTTGTAATAAAGAGCGCTTTTTTTTGTATTGGGGAAACACGTTCTAAACGAGTTTTTCCCAAACAGCAAATTATTATTTCAATAATGGTGGAACAGCTTCGTAGTTAATTTCTACGCGACGGTTTTCTTTCCATGCATTTTCATCGTGTCCAGGATTAACAGGCATTTCTTTACCATAGCTCACCGCTTCAAGCTGTCCTGCGTTAACACCGTTGGTAATTAAGAAGCTTTCAACTGCTTTGGCACGACGCTCGCCTAAAGCCATGTTGTATTCGCGTGTACCGCGTTCATCGGTATGACCTGTAAGCGCTACTTTAGAGTTGGCATTCGCCATTAGAAACTGTGCATGTGCTTGTAGGGTCTGGTAATCATCATTAGATAATTCGCTGCTGTCGTAGTCAAAATGCACCACGCGCTTTGCCAAGAAAGCTTTGTTGGCTTCGGTTACACCTTTGGCAGATGCACCTGCAAGGTTTTGTGCATTTAAAGCTGCATCTTCACTCAAACCTTGGGTGTTGACTGTAGTTGCACCACTTGGTGTTTGACCTGCTTGTGAGTCAGTCGTTGGTTTGCGGTTTGCACAACCTGTCATCACTAAAGCCGATGCCAAAACAGGGAGTACCAATAATTTAACTGCGTTCATCCTCATCTCCATGAAGCTTGATTTTTGGTTTTAAAACAGAACTGAAAAGTGTTTACCTTGCGGGTACTCATTATTTTGGTGCCCACGCAGGTTCACGCACTTCACCTTGTTCACTAGGTAAGTTCATGCGGAAGCGACCATCTAAAGACATAATCGATAATAAGCCACGAGCACCTTCGCGTGTCGCGTACCCTACCATTTGCCCATTTGGTGAGAAGCTTGGCGACTCATCCAAACTGGTTGGGGTTAAAATATTGGTGATATTGGTGTTGATGTCTTGAATTGCGACTTTGTAGTTACTGCCACTTGGACGATGTACCAATGCCAGTTTACGACCGTCGGCACTGAGCGTACCACGTGCGTTAAATGCACCGCGGAAGGTTAGGCGTTTGCTGCTGCCTGTGGCAAAGTCATAACGATAAATTTGTGCGGAACCACCACGATCTGAAGTGTAAATAAATGATTTACCATCTGGTGCATAACGTGCTTCGGTATCAATCGCACTGTCATTGGTCATGCGTCGCAGTTCACGGGTGCTTAAATTCATTTGATAAATTTCTGGATTGCCATGCATGGATGCGGTAAACAACATGCTTTGACCATCTGGTGAGAAGCTTGGAGCACCATTTAAACCACGGAAACTGGCTAATTTTTCACGCTGACCTGTCGCTAAGTCTTGCACATAAATAGCAGGACGCTTGGTTTCAAACGACACATAGGCAATTTTTTTGGCATCTGGTGTCCACGCAGGCGATAAAATAGGATCACGCGAAGTCAAAATAGTTTTAGGCTGTTCACCATCAGTATCGGCAATTTGCAGGGTATAGCGTTGTTCAGGTGTTGCAGGGTTGCGCAGTACATAAGCAATGCGTCCGCTAAAGTCACCTTTAATGCCCGTGAGTGCTTCATAAATGGCATCACTGATCATGTGTGCAGCAGAACGTACGCGTGACGCAGGCACGCTTAATAATTCATTCAATAAGTATTGCTGTTTTTGCACATCATAAAGTTGGTAATGAACTTCATAACCGCCTTCTGCAGTGGCTTTGACATTTCCCGTCACCACATAAGGTACACCTGCGGCTTGCCATGCAGCTGCATTTGGATTGTTCATGCTTGCAGTTGCAGCAAGGTTTTTAGATGAACTGGTGAATTTGCCTGAACGGTTTAAATCGTTTTCTACAATAGGATAAATACTTTGATCATTGCCAAACGGCACAATGGCAATTTTAGGTGCTTCTTCTGGTGCTTTGGCAATTTCTAAATGCAGTTGTGCAAAAGATTGTGTGCTTAAAACTGGACTAAGCGCAGTTAAAATAGCAAGACAAAGTAGGTGTTTACGCGTTGTTTCCATCATTCGCTATTTTCTCAAATCAACATAACTTTTTTGGATGTAATTGTGGTACATAATGGCATGCTTTAGCAGGAATGAAAGCATGAATTTATAATAAAACTGTTATAACACTGTGAAAATTTAAATTTATTTATACTCGTAAATATTTTGAGAAGGAGTTAGCCGAATAGATGTTACTCGGCTAACTGGTAACTTATTGTGCCGTAAAGGTAGAGGTGAAGCTACGTGCTTCGCGTCGTGCATCTGGGTCTGATGGCATCGGATAAGGTGCGGCAGCACGAACAGCAGCTTCTACACTGGCTTTCATGTCAGGGTCGCTAGAATTAACCACGACAGACTGAACTGCGCCACTGTCACTTAAAGTCACGCGGGCAGTTGCACGTTGACCCGAAGAACCAGCTGGGGTATCCCACGCTCGTCTGATTTTATTTTCGAAATCGCGTTTAGCAGTGGATGCAATGCGTCGTACTTCAGCCTTTTTCTGAGCAGCTTCTTCTGCAGCTTGTTTGGCAGCTGAAGCTTTGGCTTCAGTATCGGCACGTGCCTTCGCTTCGGCATCAGCTTTGGCTTTTGCATCTGCGTCAGCCTTACGTTTTGCTTCGGCATCAGCTTTGGCTTTTGCATCTGCAGCAGCTTTACGTTTTGCATCGGCATCAGCTTTGGCTTTTGCATCTGCTGCAGCTTTACGTTTTGCATCGGCATCTGCTTTGGTTTTTGCATCTGCGTCAGCTTTACGTTTTGCATCAGCTTTGGCTTTTGCATCTGCGTCAGCTTTACGTTTTGCCTCAGCATCTGCCTTGGCTTTTGCATCTGCTTCAGCTTTGCGTTTTGCTGCTGCATTGGCTTCGAGTTGACGTCTTTCTGCCGCTTCTGCTTTTTTCAGGGCTTCGGCTTCTTTACGACGTACAGCATCTGCTTCAGCACGTGCTTTGGCATCGGCTTGAGCTTTTGCTTTGGCGTCAGCTTCTCGTTGAGCACGTTCTTCGGCGCGTGCTTGTTGAGCTTTTAAGCGTTCAGCTTCTAGTTTTTGTCGCTCTGCAATTTGTTTGGCTTCAGCAGCTTGTCGTTCTGCACGTGCTTGAGCCTCTGCTGCTTGTGCAGTTTTTTGTGTATCAACTTGAGGAGCGGGTGGCGTAGGAGCCGCTGCAGGTGTTGGAATGACAGGGGCAGGTTCAAGAGCAGGCTCGGCTGTTTGAGTAATTTGCTCTGCTACATTTTCATGTGTGGTTTCAGCAGACTCAGTTTCTAATAAGGGTTTTAAATCTTCGGGTTTAATCAGTACCGTTTTAATGGGTTTAGGTGGCTCAGGTGCTTTACTCATGCCCAAATAAAGCAAGCCAACCACTGCGATAAGGTGGACACCTACGGTGAACCCAATCGCGATGGCTTTTTGTTGAAAAGGTGGCTTTTTAAAATCTTTCATAAATTACTTTAAAGGCTCGGTCAGCAATCCAACTTGGGTTAAACCCGCATCTTGTAAGTCAGACATTAACGCAATCACATCACCATAAGGGCGTGTATTATGACCGCGAATAACAACCTGAAACTCTTTGTTTTCAGCTTTGGCTTGAATTTGAGCATCGGTCAAAATTTGTTTCAGTTGGGCTAATTCCAAAGGTTCGGCTTTGTGTTCTTTGTATTCTAAAAAATATTGCCCATCTTTATTTAAAGTCACCAAAGCAGGGGCATCTTTCGATTCAATTGGATTACCATTGGCTTGAGGTAAATCGACTTGAATCCCACTGGTAATCATCGGTGCAGTAACCATAAAAATCACCAATAACACCAACATGACATCAATATAGGGCACTACATTCATGTCACTTTTGAGTGGTTTCTTAATGCGCTCGAAGCGTCCTGAGCGTTGAATGGCCATTAGTCGTGATCCTTAGTATTGCCTAAAGATTGACGTTGTAATAAAGCCACCATTTCTTCGGCAAATAAAGCACGATCAGAATAAATCGCTTCGCCTTTGGCGGTGTAATGGTTAAAGGCAAGTACCGCAGGAATGGCGGCAAATAAACCAATGGCTGTGGCAATGAGGGCTTCGGCAATCCCTGGTGCGACTGTTGCCAATGTGACTTGATCGACATCTGCCAGTCCAATAAAGGCATTCATAATGCCCCAGACGGTACCAAATAAACCAACGTATGGCGCAACCGAACCAATGCTGGCTAATGCACCTAAGCCTTGTTCAAGTTGAGCTTGGTCGCGGCTTAAACCGACACGTAAAATACGTTCTGTGCCTTCAATGGTTTGTGTTGCAGGCGCTTGGCGCTTTTTGAGTTTTAAAAACTCACCTAAGCCTTGATAGAAAATATCTTCCAAACCGACACGTTTTGAATTGAGCTGTGCGTTGTTGTAAAGCGTATTTAATTCTGCACCAGACCAGAAGATTTTTTGGAAATGCTGATCATCTGCCTGTGCTTTTTTATAGCTCATGTGTAACTTGGCAATCAGATACCAACTGTATAATGATGCTAAAAGCAGCGAGAGCATTACCAGCTGAACAACAGGACTTGCTTGTAAAATAAGATCTGATACTTGAAGAGATGATTCGAGTTGTGTTGCCATAGTTACTACATGTGCCAATTCATTTTTTTAATCTTGTCCTAATTCTTTCAGAATAAGGCTACGAATTTCATCTGGCAGACGACGTGGTTTCATATCTGAACCAAGACAGGCCAATTCAACCTCGCCAGATGCAAGCATGATTTCACCACGATAAATATTTTGTTGCAATACAAATGATGACGCTTTACACGAAACTACACTTGCTGTAACAGTAATTAGGTCATCCATTAAGATTGGACGTGAATATTTCACGTTAATTTTATGCACGACAAAGTTGTAATCTTGTTGATGCCAATAATGATCAACACCCGATGCACGAAGCCATTCGGTACGGGTACGTTCCATAAAGCGAATATGGTTGGCGTGGTAAACAATGCCGCCTGCATCAGTATCTTCCATATAGATACGAATTTTAAATTCAAATTTATTCGCCATGATGATGTTCCGCTTCAATGTTGCAAAGTTGTTTGATAAGCAATACTTATAGCTTACGCCGTGTCTGTGAAATTGACGTGAATCGGGGCTATAAGTCAAGCTGTGTATAGCGTGGCAGTTTATCATTCTCAACGCTTCGTCCAATGGCACAAGATTTCAAACATGCTTTTAAGTTAAAATTAGCTGCCTGCCTGATACATGCAGATGATCCACCCCAATGAGCAGCACATGAGCCGTTTAGTTAAATTTTTTGTGGTAATTGCCATATTGTATTTGTTGTGGATGACGCTGTTCCAGCCAGATGGAGGAATTGCGGATAGCACAACCTATCAGTCATCGCAGCAAGTGCATCAATTTAAAGACTATACCATTCAAGCTTTGGAAACCTATGAAGGTGAGTTTCGGGTATTGTCACGTGAAAATTATAATTTTGGACGTGAAGCCGAACTTAGCCCTGTCGATTTTGCTTTGGGATGGGGCGAAATGGCCAAGCCTGAAGTGTATAAACAGTTGTCTATTCGTCAAAGCAACCGTTGGTATCATTGGCGTTATGAACAAGCACCACCGATTCCTGTGCAAGAGATTGCAAGTTTGAGCGCTAATACGCATTTAATTCCTGCCACACCCGCGATTGCGACACAGTTAAAACAGATTGATGAAGATGATTTGATTTATTTGAAAGGTAAATTGGTTGAAGTTACTGCCGCAGATGGGTGGCAGTGGCGCAGTTCTTTAAGCCGTCATGATACAGGGGCGGGCGCGTGTGAATTAATGCTTGTTGAAGATGTGCGTATTATTGAAAATTAGGGTCTATCTACAGACCCAATTGACCTAAATATTTAATAGCTTAAAGGGAGATAGCTCCCTTCAAGCTATTTTTTCCTTTGAGCTATTTTTCTTTTGGCTCTGGCGGTGTCATCCCAAATTGTAAATACGCCATATTGGTGGCAATACGCCCGCGAGCGGTTCGCATTACATAACCTTGTTGAATTAGGTATGGTTCAATTACATCTTCCAAAGTGCCAGAGTCTTCAGCCATAGCAGCGGCCAAAGCTTCCACACCTGCAGGCCCACCATCAAAACGCTCTAATAACATTGATAAATAACGACGGTCTAAGGTATCTAAACCATCTTTATCGACATTCAGCATATCTAGCGCACGTTGTGCCATCTCTTGCGTGACTTCACCTGTGCCTTTGACCTGCGCATAGTCACGAACGCGACGCAATAATCGGTTGGCAATACGTGGTGTACCACGTGAACGACGAGCGACTTCATTGGCTCCTGCATCGGTCATTGGCACATCCATTAAACTCGCCGAGCGTTTGACAATATGGGTCAAATCTTCAACCGAATAAAATTCCAAACGCTGCACAATACCAAAACGGTCACGTAACGGTGAGGTGAGTAAACCTGCGCGTGTGGTGGCGGCGACAAGGGTAAATGGTGGTAAGTCCAGTTTAATGGAGCGTGCTGCAGGCCCTTCACCAATCATAATATCCAATTGATAATCTTCCATCGCTGGATACAAAATCTCTTCAATCACAGGTGAAAGACGATGAATTTCATCAATAAATAACACATCGCCTTCTTCAAGATTGGTCAGCATGGCGGCTAAATCACCTGCGCGTTCCAAGACAGGCCCTGAAGTGGATTTAAGATTGCCGCCCATTTCACGGGCAATAATATTGGCGAGTGTGGTTTTGCCTAAACCTGGTGGTCCAAAAATCAGGGTGTGGTCCAATGCTTCTGCGCGTCCACGGGCTGCACCAATGAAAATTTCCATTTGTTCACGCACTACAGGTTGCCCAATATAGTCATCGAGTGAAGTGGGGCGAATGGCGCGATCAATTTGATCTTCGGGTTTTTCAGAACCACTGATTAGACGGTCTTGCATATCGTGTTAACTAATCTCTTGAGCTGGGCATTTTGATGCTGCATGCACAGCCTCAAAGTATGAGTTGCGTTTAAATGCCTTTGCGAAGGCATGATTTTACTTTTGAAAGATCAAAAGTAACAAAAATCTTATGTTGAGTTGAGGGTATATCCCTATACCCCAACTCAACGGGCGACATCCATGTCGCCAGTCATGTATCCAATATTGGAAAGATGAACTTACGCTAGGTTTGTTGGCATCTTTTATTTATTCATCGACTTTAATGCTGCACGGATAATATCACTGGCTTCGGTAAAATCGGCCTTGACTGCATTAATCAGTTTTTGTGCTTCGGCAGGTTTATAACCTAAAGACTGTAAAGCGGCTTCGGCTTCGGTAACAGCAGAATTGCCCGTAAAATGGATTTGAGTCGCAGTGGAATTGCTGCTGCTGACTTCGTTAGACATAGCTTTAAAGCGATCACGTAATTCAATCATTAAACGTTCAGCAGTTTTTTTGCCCACACCTGGCACTTTAATCAGGGTATTAATATCTTCATGTTCTACGGTGTGAATCAGTAGCTCGACGCTTAAGGTTGATAAAATACCTAGCGCCATTTTTGGGCCGACACCATTGACTTTGAGTAAGGTTCGGAAAATGGTTTTTTCTTGGGCTTCTAAAAAACCATATAACAATTGAGCATCTTCACGCACGGCTAAATGCGTCCATAGGGTAATTTTCTGCCCTTTTTGTAATTGGCAAAATGTGGTGAGCGGCGTGTCAATTTCATAGCCAATACCATTCACATTCAGTAACACGGTTGGTGCTTCTAAAGCCAATACTTCGCCAATAAGACATCCGATCATATTTGTGATTCACTGATTAATTTAAAATAAGTTGCCGTTCGCATAGTAGAGCGCATTTTCACAAAAGGCAAAATCTGCGCTTAAATCCTACTACTATTTATATACAAGTATTGATATGCAAATTATTCATTACAGCAAGCCGACCTTATTGCCTTGTAATTCTTGCGATAAGTTATAGGCTTGGTGATCTGAAAACTTAGAGATAATATCCAAGACTTGCATAATATTGTCATAGTGATTATGCGCAAAATCTGCCCCTGAGCGTTGCAAGATTGACATTAAACGCTGCTCTTTAAAACTTAGGGTTTTATGTGGCGTGGTGAGTGGAATAAACGCATCCAAAATGTTTTGTAAACTTTGATGCGCAATAATTTCCAGCCCTGCCTTTTGTGGATGCTCGAAAATTTTCTCACGGGCTAAGTCTTTGGCGCGATTAATACCAATTTCAATATCTGCCGAGCAATATTGTAAAAGACTGCCTTTGAGCTGTCCCATTAGAATTTCCAAATGGTGTTTGGCAAATGCTGTAGTGACTTCATCGACCAAACGCTTCATGACCCGACCACGCAAAGCGGCAATTTTTTGTTGCCATGTGGTACGTGCCATCGCCAGTTCTGCGGGAATGCCGTAGTCACCAATCAAGTTTAAAAAGATCGGTTCAACTTCTTCATAGCTGAGCATGTTTAAAATAATGCCATCTTCCAAATCAATTAAGGCATAGCAAATATCATCTGCTGCTTCCAATAAATATGTCAGTGGATGACGGCAATAGTGATAATCGCCCAATTGAATCAGACCAAGCTGTTCTGCAATTTGTTTGAGAATTTCTTTTTCGGCTTGGTAACAACCAAACTTATCACGTTGATTGGCAGGGCGGTTGCCTTGTTCGGCAATGGTTTTGGAGAGCCATGGATATTTTAAATAAGCGCCTAAAGTGGCATAGGTTAAACGCATGCCGCCATCATTTGGATGATAGTCAATTTTGGTGAGTAGACGTAAACCTTGTGCATTGCCTTCAAACTGACGGACATCAGCTTCTTCTTCATCGCTGAGTTTGGCGAGGAAATTGCCGTGTGAAGCATCATCAAACCATTCACGAATGGCATATTCGCCTGCATGCCCGAAAGGTGGATTACCAATATCATGTGCCAAGCAAGCAGCTTGAATAATCGCACCGACATCGGCAGGGGAAATCCACATAGGCAAGTGATCTTTAATTTTTTCTGCAGCCAACATTCCCAATGAACGTCCAATACAAGACACTTCTAAAGAATGGGTTAGGCGAGTGTGAATGCCATCGTGTTGAGTCAGTGGATGGACTTGGGTTTTACGGTTTAGCTGTCTAAAACTTTGCGAAAAAATAATACGGTCATAATCTTTATGAAAAGGGCTGCGCGCCTGTTCTGTACTTTGTTTTTTACTACCAATTCGAACTGTGGAAAGCAGTTCTAACCAACGCATTTGAGTCATTTATCATTATTCACTATGTGCTTGTTTTGCATCATGCCAAAAAAATGACAAAAGCTCTAGGGGCGTGCGACATGGCTTGTCTTTTTAAATCTAAAATCATACAAAATGGGGGATAAGTTTGTGGCGAAGCGTACTTTAAATTTTTTGGGAACTGTATAAATTGAGGATTGGATGATGCGTATAGGTTGCCAAAATAGCAACGATGCCCAATTTTTTATGCTAATTTCTAATTAATTGTGAAATGGATAGCGAAGTTTAAATATGCTCAAACTGATTTACTATGTGCCTGAATCTCATCTTGAAGAAACTAAACTGGCGGTTTTTGCAGCGGGTGCAGGTGGAATTGGCAATTATGAACATTGTGCATGGCAGGTTTTAGGCACAGGGCAATTTAAGCCTGTCAAAGGAGCAAATCCGTTTATTGGTGAGTTAGATGCTTTGGAACACGTTGCCGAATGGCGCGTGGAAACCATTGTACCTGAGCAAAATGCTCAGGCAGTCGCAAAAGCGCTCAAGGCAAGCCATCCTTACGAAGAGCCTGCCTTTGAGTTTATGCAACTTTTAGATATTAATTTTTAAAGACTTAAATACCAATTTTTAAAGAAAAATAGAATTGTACGATCACTCATATATGGATTGGGGCAAATATAAGTTGCGTAGATAGAGTTTACTTTTCACGGGCGAAAAGTAACAAAAGCCCTCTGTTAGACTGATGGTACGTCCTGTACCACAGTCTAACGGGCGACATCCTTGTCGCCTTGTCACGAGTCGAAATGTGGCTAGGTTTTAAAAGTACAGTTGAAATATTAGGGTCTGTTGACACTTCATCTATGTTTGCGACGTGAGAGATATATCTCGCAAGGTTTTTTAGCTGCTATAAGGCATGGGGCAGGAAATTTAGTTATTCTAAATGACTGACTCATAACGCAATAGCAGCAAAAAATATGCTCGTCCCCTTGCGCAGCAAACAAAGCAGCGCTTTGTTCTTGCTCATGTGGCTAAAACTTTCTGAGATTACGTTATGAAACTTGGCAATAGTCCCGCTATTCCTTGCGTTTCATGCCTAATCTGCTCAGTTTTAGCCTACAGCGCAAGCCATTTATGAAATGTTAACAGCCCCTAGACTTTCTGAATAAACAGGTCACGGTCAAAACGGTATTGCGGGAAAAAGACACCATCTTCGGCACGTTCACCTGCAGCGATCACCATCACTGGAAATTGTTGATCATTCAGTTTTAAGAGTTTGCGTACCATCGGCTCATCAAAGCCTTCCATCATACAGCTATCAAAACCGTGTGCTCGAAGGGCCAAGACCATATTTTCACAGGCGAGTGCTGTGGTTTTACTGGCCCAAAGTTTGGCATCGGCAGGGTTAAATGCCGTTACAGGTAATTGTTTATCTAAAGTACGTGCAATTTTGAAAGCGACTTTCTTAAAGTTACCTACTGCATTTAAGTAACCAGTCTTGTAGTTATAAGGAATAAACTTGTAATATTTTTTCACTGCAGCGGGTGCTTCAGGAAAAGGAAACTCGCTGATATTCTTTTTTGCCATTTCATCAACGCGGTCTGTGCGCGCAATACATACTATTAGCTCTGCTGCAGTACGGGCAGCAAGCTGTCCTAAGCAGGCTTTAACAAGTTGTTTTTTCTTGGCAGGGTTTTGCACCACCACAAAAGTTCAGGGTTGTAAATTAGATGAGTTTGGCGCCAATAAAGCCATATCTAAACAATCATCCAACACTTCAGTAGGAATGGCTTTGTCGGTAAATTTACGCACCGAACGACGGCTTTGAATGACTTTTTTAAAGTTTTCTACATCAATATCTTGTGGTGCAGGTTCAAAATAACGTTCTTTTTTTTCAACTTGAACATCGGCTGGATTTGGATTAGACATTACAATTTTCCTCAATTTTTAATGATTGACAGCACATCGTAGAAAATGGGGGCGAATAAAGAAAAAACCACATTCAGCCAATATGAATGTGGTTTTAAAAACGGCTAGTACACTTGAAATAGGTATAAGTGCATTTCAGTTCAACAGCACTTAATTAAATTGGCTGAAATCAGGTTTACGTTTTTGCATAAACGCTTGCACTGCTTCCATCATTTCTGCTGAACCGACACGTTCCATAAAAATTTCTGCTTCATGGTCAATCCACGCCACGATTTCATCGACATTATGTTTCATCAGGGCTTTAGATTGTTTGAGTGAAGCCAATGGCAAAGCCGCCAATTGCGCTGCTTTTTGTTGTGCTGTTGCATAGACATCGGTTTCAATACTATTAACTAGATTTGCCGATAATGCCGTTTCGCTATTGAATTTCTGCGCAGTCAACAACAGTTCAGCCGCTTTGTGATAGCCAGCTTGTTCTACTAGAAGTTTGCTTGATGCACCTTCAGGCGATAAGCCCAAGCTCACAAATGGAATCTGGAATAGGGCAGTATTGTCGCTATACACTAAATCTGCATGCAATAAAATTGTGACACCAATGCCAATCGCCACCCCACGTACAGCTGCAATCAGCGGTTTAGAAAACTTGGCAGCAGATTTTAATAAGATGAACGGAGGACCTTCGGCAGCAGGTAATTGTCCTTTAAGTGCGGCAGACTTCATAAAATCCTGCATGTCATTGCCTGCGCTAAAGTCTGCATCTGCACCACGTAAAATCACACAACGTACTGCGTTGGACTGATCTGCTTCATCTAAGGCTTGTGCAATCCACAAATATAATTCACCATACAGCGCGTTTTTTGCTTCTGGTCGGTTGATGGCTAAAGTCAGTACGCCATTGTCTAAATTCGCATTCAAATGTGGGTGAGGTTGTTGAATACAGCTCAGTGTCATCGTACTATCCTTGCTTTGATTGGTTTGAATTTATGGCTCATTATGTCGCAAATTCGCAGCGCTGGCACAACTCATGAGTTCATAAAAAGTTAGTGAATGATGAGATTTGCGTTCCTAATTCAATGTGAAATTTATTTAGAATTTGGGGTTGTTCATTTAAAAAATGAATAAGCAAGGCGGAATCTTAACGTCTATTAATTCTATTTTAGGATTAACCTTCGGTTCGACCTACCTTGCGAAATGCATTTCTCATTCGGCAAAAGTAGGCAAAACCATTTGTCATCCACGAAAGCTGCTTATTTTGCAAGATATTCACTGTAGACTTGCGCTACAAACAAAGCAGTGCTTGTTTTTGCTCAGGTTGTGGATGACATTTCCGCGTATCAGATAGCATCATGTTGTTATCAAAATTAGGATTGGCGTATTTATTATGCAATATACGTTTGATTATTTGGTTTTCATTGGCCGCTTTCAGCCATTTCATTTGGCGCATTTGCAAACCATTCAAATTGCGTTAGCACGTAGTCATTATGTGATTTTGGCATTAGGTTCTGCACAAAATGAGCGCAATTTAAAAAATCCGTTTTTAGCCAAAGAACGTGAGCAGATGATTTTGTCTAACTTTTCACCTGAGATGCAAGAACGGATTAAGTTTGTGCATGTCGTAGATGTCTACAATGATGAAAAATGGCAAAAACTAGTCAAATCTTTAGTCGGTGAATTGATTCAACCGCAAGATCGTGTTGGTTTAATTGGACATTTTAAAGATGACTCGTCTTATTATTTAAAGTTTTTCCCTGAATGGGAGATGGTAGAATTAGACAGCTTGCAAGATGCCATGTCTGCTACGCCTGCACGTGAGGCTTATTATCGTGGGGAAATACAGCCTAATTTTTTCCCGCAAGGCACAATTGATTTCTTAACCGCATTTCAAAACACGGAAATTTATCGTCAATTACAAGACAAATACCAGCAGCAGGACAGCAGTAATTTGACGGAGTAATCCAGTTTTTAAATGAAAAAGGATGATTGAAAAAGCTTTCAATCATCCAGAACATTGTGTTTTTTTAGAGGCTGAAAATTAAGCCTGTAAAGCGGTTAAATGCGCAAGCACTTGCTCGGCATGTCCTGCAGCTTTGACTTTACGATATTCTTTCAGTAATTGACCTTGATGGAAAATAAAAGTAGAGCGTTCAATGCCCATAACTTTTTTGCCATACATATTTTTTTCTTTAATCACATCAAACAACTGACACAATACTTCTTCTTTATCGCTAATCAAGTTGATGCCTAAAGATTGTTTTTCGGTAAAGTTTTGATGGGCTTTGACCGAGTCGCGCGAAATACCAATGATGGTGGTATTGAGTGCCTCAAATTGTGGCTTTAGCGCTGTAAAATCGACAGCTTGTGTGGTGCAGCCAGGGGTAGAATCTTTCGGATAAAAATACACCACTAACCAATCTGTACCAAGTTCGGTTAAATTTACTTCACCTGTAGTGGCAGGAAAAGCTTGATTTGGTAATTGAATTGTCGTGCTCATATTTTTCTCCAAAATCATGCACATAAAAAACTAGCCACATAAAGTGGCTAGTTGAAATTGTTAAGAAAAAATTATTTTTTCTCAGCAGCTTTCATTGCTTCTTCAGTTAAGGTTTTTAATTTACCTGTAAGCTGAGGACCAAAACAAGTTTGCAAATCTTTATTTTGCTTTTGTACAAAAGCTAAAGTCGCAGGGCTCTTTTTCTGGTTAATTGCGCTTTGAATTTCCCATTTTTGAGCGTTGGTTAATTTACCATCTGCTTCTACTGCACAAGTACAATATTTGCTTACTTCAGCTGTAGTCAGTTTTTTGCCTTTTGCAGTTTCTTCTTTACAAACATTAATTAAAGCTGCTTTTACATTGGTGCTTTTATATGCTTGTTGCAACTTGTCATTATTTGCGTGTGTCGTTGTTGCGAATAATGCAGCAACAGACATAATCGCAGAAACTATAATGTTTGATTTTAAATTTTTCATACACTTTACCTTGTTATGACGGTATATAACGCGTTGGGTCTGCAACATCGGCATCGGCAAAACCTTGTTTGCGTAAGCGACAGCTGTCACATGTACCACAAGCACGTCCTTGGTCATCTGCTTGGTAGCAAGAAACCGTTTGACTATAGTCTACGTCATGTTCAATACCTAAGCGAATAATATTTGCTTTGGATAAATGTAACAAAGGTGTCTCAAATTTTAACGGTTTGCCTTCTACGCCAACTTTGGTTGCCAAGCGTGCCATATTGGCAAATGCATCAATAAATTCAGGACGACAGTCAGGATAACCCGAATAATCTACCGCATTAATGCCAATCACAATGGCTTCTGCATCAAAAACTTCGGCTGCTGCCAAAGCATAAGATAGGAAGATGGTATTACGTGCAGGCACATAAGTCACAGGAATACCTTCTTGCTCATGATCAGGTACTTCAATGCTGTGATCGGTCAGGGCAGAACCGCCCAAGTTGCCTAAATCAATATTAATCACACGATGCTCAATGCCTGCATTTTTAGTCAAGGCACGTGCAGCATCTAGCTCTGTGGTCGAGCGTTGACCATACATAAAACTTAGTGCAATACATTCATAACGCGCTTGTGCCCATGCCAAACACGTAGTTGAGTCTAATCCACCAGATAACAATACAATGGCACGAGGGCGCATAATTGAACTCCAAATTTTAAAATATTGCGATAGAACTTGAGCAAAACTGTGATGATTGACCTCAGTACGAATGTGTATTCGTATAGAAATTAACGACCTGTTTCATCATTCCAAAGCAATTTATGTAATTGCAATTGGAAACGAACAGGGAGATGGTCGGCTAAAATCCACTGTGCCAAATCACGTGCAAGTTGTGGCAAGGCGACAGCACCTTTTTCGACAGCAAATGCAGGGGAGAACCATACGGTATTGACTTTTTTATGCAACTGATACTGCTCAACCTGCTGCTTCGCCCAAAGATAATCATCATGATTACAAATCACAAATTTGATTTGATCATGTGGGTTTAAAAAATCTAAATTTGATAATAAGTTGCGTGACATTTCACCCGATGCAGGGGTTTTTAAATCCAGCACCTTCGACACACGGTTATCCACTTTAGAAATATCTAAAGCGCCACTGGTTTCCAAAGACACTTCACAACCTAAATCTGCCAAGCGTTGCATGAGTGGCAGTGCATTCGGTTGGGCTAGAGGTTCACCGCCTGTTACACATACATACGGGGTTTTAAAATCTAGCGTGGTTTGGATGATGTCATCTAAAGATTGACGTTCGCCACCTTCAAAAGAATAGGTGGTATCGCAGTAATGACAACGCAATGGACAACCCGTTAAACGAATAAATACGGTTGGCAAGCCTGATGTATTGGCTTCGCCCTGCAATGAATAGAAAATCTCCGTAATGCGTAAACCCGCAGACGGATCAGAAACAGGAATAGCGGAAGATCGGAGGGTACTCATAAAATTCATCACAGTATATAAAAAACAAAAATCCCTACGGTCATTGCTGGCCGTAGAGATGAGGAAAACTAAAAAAGTTTAGTCTTCGCGTAATAAGTCGTTCAAGCTGGTTTTTGCACGGGTTTTCGCATCTACTTTCTTCACAATGATAGCAGCATACAAGCTATAAGTGCCACATTTAGAAGGCAGGTTACCAGAAACGACCACTGAACCTGCAGGTACACGACCATAATGGATTTCGCCAGTTTCACGGTCATAAATTTTGGTCGATTGACCAATATAAACGCCCATAGAAATGACAGAACCTTCTTCTACAATCACGCCTTCAACAATTTCAGAACGTGCACCAATGAAGCAGTTGTCTTCAATAATCGTTGGGTTTGCTTGAAGTGGCTCAAGTACACCACCAATGCCTACACCACCCGATAAATGCACGTTTTTACCAATTTGCGCACATGAACCTACAGTTGCCCAAGTATCGACCATGGTGCCTTCATCTACATAAGCGCCAATATTGACATAAGATGGCATTAACACCACATTTTTAGCTTGGAATGAACCTTTACGTGCAACTGCTGGCGGTACTACACGTACACCGGCTTGTTTAAATTGCTCGTCAGTCCAGTCTGTAAATTTCGTGTCTACTTTGTCGTAGAAACGCAAATCGCAAGATTCAATTGGCTTGTTATCATTGAGTTTAAAAGATAATAATACTGCCTTTTTTAACCATTGATGAACGATCCACTCACCATTAATTTTTTCAGCAACGCGCAATGTGCCGTTATCTAAACCTGCAATCGCTTGTTCAACTGCCTGACGAATTTCAGTGGGACAATCTGCAGCGCTGAAATTAGCGCGGTCTTCAAATGCTTGTTCAATGATTGTGGAAAGTTGAGACATCGATGTTCTTACCAGAAAGAAAATTTCCAAGATTTTACACTATATTGAGTAAGGAATAGATAAAAATTGGAGTTGATTGCAGTTTATCCTTGGCAAAATAAAACAAGTCAAATTGAGCACTAAATTGTTGAAGTTTTGAAAATAATTGCTTTGCAATAAACAATAAAAATAAATTTGTATCAAAAGATAACATAAACCTAGCAAATCTTGCATAAATACTGAGCGCAATAAGCTCTATAGTTTTCACATGAAAAACGAACGAATGAAAATTCAAAAAGCTTTAGTTTGAGGAGAAACACAATGAAAACTTTACATACAATTTTAGCCGCTTCGGTATTGGCAGCAGTTGCAGGTTCTGCAATGGCAGATACAGCTGTGGTAAAAGATGGCTATGCGTTTGATCGTAACCAATTAATTCCAACAGGTGTACGTGCTGAAGTAGGTACAACTGGTTATGGCGGTGCCTTACTTTGGACTGCAAACCCGTATGTGGGCTTAGCGCTGGGTTATAACGGTGGTGATATTTCTTGGTCGGATGATTTATCAGTCAATGGCTCAAAGTATGACTTAGACATGGACAATAACTTGACCTATTTGAACGCTGAAATTCGTCCATGGGGTGCAAGTCCAAGTAAATGGGCTCAAGGCGTTTATGTCGCTGCTGGTGTAGGCTACGTAGATAATGAATATGGTTTAGAGCGTCGTATTTCTCAGGGTCGTAATTTCTCTGTGAATAATACTGACTTTAATGCTACATCAGATGTTCAGATAAAAGGTGAGCAAAAATACGATAACCAATTTGCACCATATGTAGGTTTTGGTTTTGCTCCAAAAATCAACAAGAACTTCGGTGTATTTGGTGAAGTAGGTGCATACTATACTGGTAATCCTACTGTTTCACTGCAACAAGTGAGTGGTACAGACCAAGTCAACGGTAATGGCGATCGATTAAGTGATGCTATCCGTGGTGAAGAGCGAAAAATTGCCAATGATGACAAATACGAATGGATGCCAGTTGCGAAACTAGGTGTAAGTTACCACTGGTAATATCCATTAGTTTTAGCTAAACCTTAAAAAACGAGCTTCGGCTCGTTTTTTGTGTCTTAAAAGCGATGTGCTAATTTCAAGTGATAAACCCAAGCCTCACGTTGTTCGAGTGAAGAAAAACTTGAAATTTGAGTGATCAATGACTGTGGTTGTTCCGTGTCTGGCTTGGTAAAGTGCAAATAATGCAGACCTGCAATCATAAACGTTTTGGGGTTAAAGTGATAAACTGCGCCCGTACCAACACCAACATAACCATCTACAGGGTTTAAACTTGAGGCAGGATTACCTGCACCAGAATCCCATAATCCTTCCACCGCAGTGATCCACTTGGGTGACCATTGATGGGCAAAACCCAAACGCGTAGACCATTGATTCTTTTGATAATCAATCAGGTTGAACTGATTACCTAGTCCTTCAGATTGCAGAATTGCTGCAAATTGAGTGGGTTGAATTTTAAAATCCTGCCAATTGACCCATCGCAATGATCCATACAGAAAATTTTGTGCAGGTAAACCTGTGTGAAAATCTAAATTCACCGATTCAGGTGTCTGAATTTCAGTTGCTTGTTGTGGTGCAATCTCTAAAGGAAATCCCCAAATACTTTCGCTTGCATTGGTACTGTGCTTGATTTTAGAGCGATAGGTAATTGCTGTATTAAATGCATATTCAGGAATTTGGTAGCTTACACCTGCCAACCAACCCCACGCATGGTCTTTTGGAAAATGTACGTGATAATCAAAAAAGGTATAGTCAACTTGTGTACCAATTTTCAGATCACCTGAAAATGACTGGTAACTCAGACCTGTAAAGAGGTTCCAATGTTGTGTGGGTTGATAGCCAATAAGCGCTGTAATATTTCTTGAGTCAAACTTAATATCTGCATTTTCTATAGGTAAAGGTTCGCCTGAAAGAATAGGACTATAGTGATAATCCACATCAACAAAATAAGGTTGGTCAAATAATAACGCCACAGAAATTTGTGGATGTGGTTGTAATTTTAATGCAGCTTGGATGAAGTGTTGATTATTGACTAAATTGCCTGTTGAAAAATCTTGAACGCCTAATTCGGCAATATTTTGTTGATGCTGTACCTGACCTGAAATATTGGTATCCACGTGTAGCAAAGCGACTTCCGCATAATTTCCTTTTTCAAATAATGCATGTACCGATTGACCGCTACGTTCTAAAGCGGCAGCAGAGGCATAACCTAGCGGCAGGACACACAGCAATCCAACAAAAATGTGAAATTTCATGTTACGTCCTTGGTCTAAATTATACAATTGTGTTTAAAATCAAATTACGTTTTTTATTGTTGATTATATTTTATTCATGTTTATGATAAATTAAAATCATTATTTTGATTATTTCTAGGCATTTAGATCAGCAAGAATTTTGCCAGAGAACTAAAAGAGAGCCTAGGCTCTCTTATGCATTATTGTTTTATTCTTCAGGATAGGCGATACGTTTTAAAGCTTTAATATCGGCATTTGGTGCACATAAAGAAATAAACTCATAGCCATAGCCACGTAGTAAATGTCCTTTGCGAACCGCAATCCATGTGGTGTTTACCCCAAAAATATCGGTCTGGATTTGTTTTAGACGGTAATCGCGTTCTGCATCGTATGCCACATTGTTTACCACGCCTACGCCCATGCCCAATTCAACATAGGTCTTAATAACATCGGCATCAAGTGCAGACATGACGATATTGACATCAATTCCTGCATCGGTAAAAGCCTTGTCAATTTTAGAGCGACCCGTAAAACCACCGTGATACGTAATAATTGGGTAGTCTGCTAAATCGGTCAGCTGAATGTCAGTTTTACTCGCTAAAGGATGATCTTGCGGGGTGATAATGCTGTGCTGCCAGTTATAGTAAGGTACGCTGGCCAAGTTGTCTTCTGTGGTTAAAGACTCCGTTGCAATGCCAATATCGGCTTCACCCTGAAGTAGCATTTCTGAAATTTCGACAGGGCTGGCCTGTTGCAAAATCAAATGTACTTTGGGAAATTCTTTTTTAAACAAATTCACAATAGGCGGTAGCACATAACGCGCTTGGGTATGTGTAGTCGCAATGGTGAGCGTGCCTTCATCGACTTTATTAAAGTCATCGGCAAGGCGTTTAATGTTATCTGCATCAACCAACATGCGTTCGACAATACTCAGCAAAGCTTGTCCTGGCTCGGTTAAACCTAGTAGACGTTTGCCTTTGCGCACAAAAAGCTGCACACCAAGCTCATCTTCAAGGTCTTTAATGTGCTTACTCACGCCCGATTGAGAAGTGTATAGTGCCGCAGACGCTTCGGTTAAATTAAAGTTTTGCCGAACGGTTTCTCTAATAATTCTAAGTTGTTGGAAGTTCATAGTGGTGCAACCCTAAAAAGGATGGAGCGGGTTAGGCTCCATCTTGATGTCCTTATGCGACTTGATTTTCAAATAAATGTAAAGTGGTTACACTTAACCAAACCGTTTGATTTGGGCGGAATTGGTGCAGTTTCGCTTCATCTGCAGTGAGTGCAATTTCAATTAAATTCCCTTGGTGATCTTGCAATTCTGCAACTACTTTACCAGCAATCCAAACCTCACGTAAGAAGGTCGCTTGAATGGTATTTTCCTGTGGTTGGGCATGAATATGCAACTCATCTGGACGCGCAAATGCAATCACTTTGCCTTGTGGTGCATTCGGTTGATTGAGAAGTTGTACGCGATCTTCACCAATTTGCACAACCCCTTGATGATGTTGTCCTTCAAAACGGTTGGCTTGACCTAAGAAGTCAAATACAAACGGAGTTGCAGGCTGTTCATACACTTCACGCGGTGAACCAATTTGTTCGACATTACCTTTGTTCATGACAATAATTTGATCGGCAACTTCGAGTGCTTCTTCCTGATCGTGGGTCACGAAAATTGAAGTGATGTGTAATTCATCATGCAAAGTTCTTAACCAACGACGTAATTCTTTACGCACTTTGGCATCAAGCGCACCAAAAGGTTCATCCAATAACAATACGCGTGGTTCTACCGCTAAGGCACGTGCCAAAGCAATACGTTGACGTTGTCCACCCGATAATTGTGCAGGATAACGGTCTGCTAAAAAGCTTAACTGTACCAAGTCGAGTAAACGCATAACACGCTTTTTAATCTCGGCTTCTGAAGGTCGGGTTGCACGTGGACGTACCCGTAAACCAAATGCGATATTGTCAAATACGGTCATGTGGCGGAATAGGGCATAGTGTTGGAAAACGAATCCAACTTGACGTTCGCGCACATGCACATCGGTTGCATCCTGACCCTCTAATATCACTTGCCCACGATCTGCCGACTCTAATCCTGCAATAATACGCAACAAGGTGGTTTTACCACAGCCTGAAGGCCCAAGCAGCGCCACCAGTTGGCCATCTGGAAAATCGAGGGAGATGTCTTTAAGTGCATGGAATGCACCAAAATTTTTTTCAATATTTTTAACTTGAATACTCATGCGGTCATTCCTTAAGAAACAGTTGAATCTTCATTGCGTTGGTTTTGCTTTTCTTGGCGAATTTCAACCCAAGTTTTTAAAATCAGGGTCACAATCGCGAGAAGTGCCAAGAGAGAGGACACCGCAAACGCAGCACTAAAGGTATATTCGTTATAGAGAATTTCGACGTGCAGCGGTAGGGTGTTGGTTTCTCCGCGAATATGCCCCGATACCACAGATACCGCGCCAAACTCACCCATTGCGCGGGCATTACACAGAATCACGCCGTAAATTAACCCCCATTTTATGTTTGGCAAAGTGACTTTCCAGAAGGTCTGCCAACCCGATGCACCTAATACAATCGCAGCTTCTTCTTCTTCTGTGCCTTGCGCTTCCATTAAAGGAATCAACTCACGCGCCACAAAAGGTACAGTAATGAAGATGGTGGCAATCACAATTGCAGGTACGGCATATAAAACTTTGATGTCGTGTTCCATCAACCAGCCGCCCATCCAACCTTGTGTACCAAAAATCAGGACTAGCATTAAACCTGCAATGACAGGAGAAACTGAAAAAGGCATATCAATTAAGGTGGTGAGAATCGACTTACCACGGAAATTGAATTTCGCCACTGACCACGCTGCGGCAATACCAAATATCACGTTTAAAGGCACGGCAATGGCTGCAGTGAGTAAGGTTAATTTCACTGCTGATAAAGTGTCAGGATGCACCAATGCTTGGGCATAGACACCAATGCCTTGTTTAAACGCTTCGACAAAAACCAAAATCAGCGGCAAAATCAGACAGCTTAAGAAGAAAATGAAGGCAATTGCAATCAGGGTATAGCGTACCCAAGTCGGTTCACGTGTTGCATCGCGTGATTGTAGTTTTTCAGCCAAAGCATTGCTGTTGGTATTTAAACTCATCGTGCAGTTCTCCCTGTGCGACGACTTGCCCATGCTTGTAATAAGTTAATTAAGAACAGCATGACAAAAGAAATCAGCAACATCACCACAGCAATTGTGGTTGCACCTGCGTAGTCATATTCTTCTAAACGAGAAATAATCATTAAGGGTGCAATTTCAGTTTTAAATGGTTGGTTACCTGCAATGAAAATCACCGAGCCATATTCACCCACGCCACGCGCAAATGCGAGGGCAAAACCTGTAATCAGTGCAGGCAATAAAATAGGGAAAATCACTTTGGTGACAATTTGAAAGCGGTTAGCCCCTAGCGCAGATGCTGCTTCTTCCAACTCGGTTTCTAAGTCACTGAGTACGGGTTGCACGGTACGCACAACAAATGGAATACCAATAAAAATCAGGGCAAGGGTAATCCCGATAGGGGTATACGCGACTTTAATGCCTAATGGTTCTAAATATTGTCCAATCCAGCCAGTCGGTGCGTATAAAGAAGTCAGGGCAATACCCGCAACTGCAGTAGGCAATGCAAAAGGTAAATCGACCAAAGAATCTATAATACGTTTGCCCGGAAAGCTGTATCGTACCAAACACCATGCCAATAATAAGCCGAAGACGACATTAATAAAGGCTGCAATGAGCGCAGCGCTAAAACTGAGTTGCAAAGATTTTTGGATACGTTCTGAACTTAAAATTTCCCATAAACCATCCCAACCGATACCCAGCGATTTAATAAATACAGCCGATAAGGGAATAAGAACAATTAAGGATAAATACGCTAGGGTAAAGCCTAGAGAAAGACCAAATCCTGGCAGCACTTTGGATCGCTGCGACATGATGACTCCTCAAAAGAGAGAATGAGTGTTTGAAAACAAACAGATAAAAGTAAAAGATAAATTCGGCACAAGCATAATTTGCGAAGATTAAATTGCAAATTTGAATAAATACTTGTTGTTATCAGAAATACTGATATATGATTGCATATTTTCTGCAATCAAATAATCATAAATTTCAGGAAATGCCCCAAAGCCTGATGCAACATTAATATGACCCACTTGTCCTAAATTAATCGGTGTTAATTGCCATGCTTGGGCAAGTGCCTGTGCATCTGCAAAACTTAGCCACGGGTCATTTTCACTGATCAATAAGCGTGTCGGTACAGCCAATTTAAGTTGCTGAAAATAAGCCGAATAATTGCTTTGGCTGTGTTGTGCAAAACCAGATTCACCAAAACGGGCAGGGTTAGCAGGTGCAACCAAAACCACATTTTTAATTTTTGCCTGCAATTTAGGTTGCTGTGCTAAGGCTGCCACTGTGGTCAGACAACCAAAGCTGTGCGCCACAATTTGAATATCGTTCTGAATTGGGGCAACTGTTTTGACAAATTCAGCAACCCAGTTCTGTAAAATTGGGCTATTCCAGTCTGACTGTTGTACACGCGAGCAAGACATGAGTTGTCGTTGTAACCAAGATTGCCAGTGCGCATATTCACTGCCACCTACACCTGGAACAATTACGGTATGAATCATGTCGATGCTCCTTCGCATATTTCAGCCTGAAATAATGATCTGAATAACGCTTGAATATGAATTGAACCCATCATTTTCAGCTTTGGCTGTGATCACTTGGATTCAAAACTCAGTAAGATAATGCTGTAAAATTCATGTTTTAAATAATCTGCAACAAGGATAACTAGAGTTTCTATGCAAAAAAAATAATTAAAAATGAATTTTATATGAATAAAAGAGATATATGTGAATCAGGTAAAAATGCGTTTGTGAAAACACCCGCATTTTTCAATTTGGGTGTTTTCAGCTAGAGCTTTGGTATGATTTACCTTTCGGAGTATTATTTGGTTTGGTTGGCTTTGACAATCTGATCGAAAATGCCATCATTTTCAAAGTGTTGCTTCTGAACTTTGCTCCATCCACCAAACTCTTGATCAATAGTCACCAACTTCAATGGTTTAAATTGCGACTTATATTGTGCCAACACCGTAGCATTACGTGGTCGGTAATAATTCTTCGCAGCAATGTTTTGACCCGCAGGCGAATAGAGATAGTTTAAATAGGCTTTGGCTAAGTGTTGATTGCCATCTTTTTGCACATTTTTCTCTACAATCGCCACAGGCGGTTCAGCCAAAATAGATAGAGAAGGTGTGATGATCTCAAATTTACCCGGTTGTTCACGCACGGCTAAATAGGCTTCATTTTCCCAAGCTAACAAAACATCACCAATGCCACGTTCTGCAAAAGTGGTGGTTGAGCCACGTGCGCCTGAATCCAATACTTTGGTTTGTTTATAAATTTGGCGAACAAACTCTTGCGCTTTGGCATCACTGCCCGCAGGTTGATGTTTTGCCCATGCCCACGCTGCCAAATAGTTCCAGCGTGCACCGCCAGATGTTTTTGGATTTGGAGTAATGATTTCCACACCAGGTTTGACCAAATCGCTCCAATCTTGAATCGTTTTCGGATTGCCTTTACGCACCAAAAATACAATTGTGGATGTATAAGGGGTCGAGTTGTACGGAAATTTCTTTTGCCAGTCTTTAGGTAATAGACCGCGTTTGGCAATTTCATCAATATCGGCAGCCAGTGCCAAAGTCACGACATCGGCACCTAGACCATCAATCACCGCACGTGCCTGTTTGCCCGAACCGCCATGTGATTGTTTAAAGTTAATGTTTTGCCCGGTGGCTTTTTTCCAGTACGCACCAAAATCTTTGTTAAAGTTATCGTATAATTCACGGGTTGGATCGTAGGAAACATTCAGAAAGTCTTTTGCAGAAACGCACAAGGCTGTTGCCGAAAGTACTGCCGCCAGTAGTCCAATTTTCAGTTTTGTAAAGTTCATGTTTGACCTCAGGTATTAAATCTGTTGTTGAATGAGGCAAGCATATCGGTAGTCTATTTGCTGAAAAAATAATTTAAAATGCGGTGAATATCAGTAAATGATAAATATAAATTTCTTCATTGTTTTCTATATTTAGAGATAAATAACGAGTACTTCTTCCATGCAGTGTTATAAAAATGCCAAGCCTACCGAGCAGATTCATGTGTTAGATCGCGCGTTTCATTATGGTGATGGATGCTTTAGCACTGCACGTTTTCGCCAAAATCAAATTGAATTATTTGACCGCCATTTGGCGCGTTTGCAATATGCCAATCGCCAACTTTCTTTAAATGCCAATCTTGAGTTAATCACTGAAACGCTGACACTTTTAAAGCAGGCGCATGGCGAGTTAAATGGTACTTTGAAGATTGTTTTAAGTCGTGGTGTGGGGCAGCGTGGCTACAGCTTGCCTGATCATCCTGCCGATGTTTGGGTGTTTTTCTATCCACAAGTACAAGCGGCTTTAGATACGGCATATCATTATGACATCATTCAAAGTGGCATCTTGGCACAAGCGATTGGACTAAGCATGCCGAATTTAGTTGGGCTGAAAAGTCTAAACCGACTTGAACAGGTATTGCTCAAACAAGAAGCCGATCAAAAAGGCTGGACAGAAGCTTTGGTTACTGATGTACAGGGCAGTGTGGTTGAAGGTGTGAGTAGTAATTGTTTCATTCGTATAAACAATACATGGATTACCCCGCAACTTGGTTATAATGGCGTGCACGGTGTCATGCGGGCAGAAATTTTATCGCGCATGCAACAACAGAATTTGCATTGTGAACAGCGTGATATTCATGCTGCGGAAATTGCGCAGATTCAAAGTCTGTTTTTCTGTAATGCTTTAACGCCCATGAAAATTGTCAGCCATTTAGGGCAGCAGGTTTTAGATGTGCAGCCGTGTGTGGAATTATTTAAGCAACTTCAACTGAATCAGATTCATTCTTATGTCTAAGCGCCCATCAAAATCTAAAAAGAAAACCAAAACTATGTGGTCTAAGCGTGCTATTCAGGGCACGCTTATTTTTATACTTGGACTGTTTTTGGTCATTGGCATGATCTTATGGTCAAGCTTATTCAAAGATTATCCTGTTGAAGGCAAAAAACAATTATTGGCCATTAATGATGGTGATACCTATTCACGCTTTATTGATCGTTTGGCAGAACAAGATCATGTGAATTTTCCAATTGTTTTAAAGCTCTATCAACGGGTGATGATTCACGACAGCATGAAAAAAGGCGTGTATGAAGTTCGTCAGGGTATGAGTGTACGTCAGGTTATGGAAATGATCGCCAATGCTGAAAATGCACAAATGAACCGTATTTTGGTGATCGAAGGCACGACTTTTAAACAATTGATTGATGCGTTAAAGAAAGATGAGTTAGTCACCAAAGAAGTGTCGCATTTGCCATATGATCAAATGCTAAAAGCTTTAAATATTCCTTTTACACATCCCGAAGGTTTATTTGCGCCGAATACTTATTTCTTTGCCAAAGGTGAAACTGACCGTAAAATTTTAACCGATTTATATCAGCGTCAAATGAAATCATTGGATGATGCTTGGAATAATCGTGCAGCAGATTTGCCCTATAAAAATAAATATGAAGCTTTAATCATGGCATCTATTATTGAAAAAGAAACCAATGTTGATGCTGAATTAGAGCAGGTTTCGGGTGTGTTTGTACGTCGTTTAAAACTGGGGATGCGTTTACAGACTGACCCAACCGTGATTTATGGTATGGGAGATCGTTATCAGGGCAATATCACCCGTCAGGATTTACGCACTCCAACGCCATACAACACCTATACCATGAGTGGCTTAACGCCAACACCAATTGCTTTGCCAAGTCAAAAAGCCATTGAAGCGGCTATGCATCCAGACCAATCTGACAATATTTATTTTGTCGCGACAGGTAACGGTGGGCATAAATTTAGCACCAATTTGCAAGATCATAACCGTGCCGTACAGGAATATTTAAACGTACTACGCACGAAAAAATCAGGGGAATAAGCATGTTTATCAGTTTTGAAGGTACTGAAGGGGTAGGCAAAACTACACTTATTCGCCGTATTCATGATTATTTTACTGCACAAGGTCAGTCGGTGGTTTTAACCCGTGAACCGGGTGGAACCTCTATGGCAGAGCAAATTCGTGCTTTGTTGCTCGCGGTCAACCATGAAGAAAAAATGTGTTCAGACACTGAGTTATTGTTGATGTATGCAGCGCGTGCCCAGCATTTAGATCAGGTGATTTTACCTGCGTTGGTTGTAGGGAAAACTGTGCTATGTGATCGTTTTAGCGATGCCAGTTTTGCTTATCAGTGTGCAGGACGTGGTTTGAGTGAAAGCAAGTTGCAGACTTTAAATAATAACTTTGTTGCACGTATGCCTGACTTAACTTTTTGGCTCGATGCACCGATTGAACTGGGTATGTCCCGTGCACGGACGCGTGGTGAACTTGATCGTTTTGAACAAGAGAAAGCAACTTTCTTTGAGAAAGTAAGAGGTGGCTATCAAACTTTGTGGGAGCGACACCCTGAGCGAGTGAAGCGCTTAGATGCAACACAAAGCCCCGATCAAGTATTTGCACAGGCGATGCACTATTTGCAAGCTAAGGCATAACAAACAAAGGTATAACAAGCCAATGGGTCAATTAGGGTCTGTTGACGATTCGTCTATGTTTGCGACGACGCATATTTTTTAGCTGATATAAGGCATGGGACAGGAAATTTAGTCATTCTAAATCACTGGCACATAACGCAATAGCAGCAAAAAATATGCTCGTTCCGAAGGACTGTGGCTAAAACTTTCTCAGATTGCGTTATGAAGCTTGGTAATAGTCTCGCTATTCCCTGCGTTTCATGCCTGATCTGCTTAGTTTTAGCCTACAGCGCAAGCCATTTATGAAATGTCAACAGACCCTAGACATTTGATTGAATGGAAAAATCTTCTATAGTGGAAATGCTTTAGAAGATTTTTTTATTTAAATAATAGCGAATAGTAAATATGACCAAAGACGAAATTATTGAATTTTTAAAAGTTGAGTTTCCGCAAAGTTTGGAAAAATGTGAAATTGTGTCCATCACCCCACGTGGGGCATTGGTGAATTATCACATCGATGAACGTGATTTACGCCCAGGCGGCACAGTATCGGGGCCGACCATGATGACCGTTGCTGACTATGCACTTTATATCGCCATTTTAGGGGAGTTGGGTTTGGTGGCTTTGGCGGTGACCAGTAATTTAAACATCAACTTTTTACGCAAGCCCGCAGCAGGGCGTAATTTACGTGGTGAATGTCGCTTAATGAAAGTAGGGAAAAACCTCGTGGTCGGTGAGATTTGGGTATATTCCGAAGGTGTAGATGATGCCGTGGCGCATGTCACAGGGACGTATTCGATTCCACAGATTGGCTGAGAATAAAGTCAGCTTTATCTTAATTTTAGTTACTTATATTTACCATGTGGTTACATATGTACACATACTGCATGAAAATCAGGGTTTGATTGGTTAAAAAATAATCACAAATATTTCATTTTATGTTTTTCATATAGATCAAATCTGCTTTTGTCTAAGCTAGCAACCCGTAAGTGATAAAACAAGGGAGCTAAATGCTTAA
The DNA here is from genome assembly GCF_002946595.1 of Acinetobacter sp. SWBY1. Taxonomy (NCBI): domain Bacteria; kingdom Pseudomonadati; phylum Pseudomonadota; class Gammaproteobacteria; order Moraxellales; family Moraxellaceae; genus Acinetobacter; species Acinetobacter sp. SWBY1. The sequence continues at coordinate 37,450 of NZ_CP026616.1, forward strand.
ATTTAAGAACAATATTGTTCATGGAGCAATCTTTGATATGGATGGAACAATGTTTGATACTGAACGATTACGGTTTCAAACATTGAAGCAGGCATCTCAGGAGCTCATTGGCGTTGAATTTTCAGACGTATACCTCATGCAATGTTTGGGTTTGAGTGCAAAGAGCGCTGAACAACTGGCGCAAGCAGAATATGGTGCAGACATTCCTTACCGTGAGATCCGTCAGCGTGCTGATGAACTAGAACTAGAAAGTGTGCGCAATTTTGGTGTGCCCATTAAAAAAGGTTTGTTGCAGGTATTAGAGCGGTTACGAAAGTCTGGCTTGAGAATGGCGGTTGCTACGTCTAGTCGTCGTGCCATTGCCGAAGAATATTTGATTAATGCCAATGTCTATAAGTTTTTTGATGTATTAGTTTGTGGCGATGAGGTGCAACAGGGCAAGCCACATCCTGAAATTTTTATAACAGCCGCACAAAAAATTAATCTAGAACCCAGCGAATGTTTCATGCTGGAAGATTCTGAAAATGGAATCAAATCTGCACATGCAGCGGGTGGCATAACCATACTATTTCGGGATATAAAAAAACCTAATGCTAATATGTTGTCACTCACGCAGCATTATTACGCAAGTATGCAAGCTTATTTAGATGACTTAAATCAAGTTATTCCTGTATTGGAAATGCCGAGTTTACAAGAGGCCTTCCCGCAAACTTTAAATCAGTTGAGTGTGGGGATTCATGGTTTTGGTGCAATAGGTGGGGGCTATTTGGCCCAAATTTTATCGCACTGGGATGGCTATACCCGTCCTAAACGTATTTATGCTTCTACACGGAATACCTTATATCGTTCTGCAGTAAACGCCTTTGGAACGTATTCAATTCGTTATGGACAATGTTCTTATGATGAACGAATTGAAAATATGCACATCATTGATGCGGAGAACTTGCAGCAGATGCAGCAAATGTATGTGGAGTCGAGCCTAATTGCATTATGTTTGCCTGAACATGCTTTACAGCAAGAGGCTAAAGTAATTGCGCTGGGCTTATATGCCCGTTTTATAGCGCAATTTGAACTCCATCAGCCTTTAACTATTTTGGTAATTTTAAATAAAGTTGGGGCAAAACAGCTCTTGATGACGCATATTCATCAGGCGTTAGAGGCGTTGTTGGATCCCGATACGGCAGCCAAAATTATGGCGCAGCATTATTTTTGCGATACTGTCGTAAATAGAATGGTCTCTAAATTAAGCGATCAAAACTTATATCGCCAATTACGCATCAAGTATAATATTTTTAAGCAATTTCAGTTGGATGACGAAGCAGAGCCAATTGAAATTGAAGACAATACTCGATTGCAGCCTGAGCAAGAGCGTCAAGCCACCTTATATGTAGAAGATTTAAGACGCAATTTTCAGCCCAGTCACATTTTGCAAAGTATGGATTTAATTTTATTTCATGCTGAAAGTGACATGCCTATTTATGTGGAAAATGCCAGTCCATTATTGCAACACATGCGTCAAATGATTTTGGTAGATGATATTGCCGAAATCCAACTCATTAAAAATCGTTTATGGAATGGTGTACATGCCATGATGGCTTGGTTATCCAGTTTAATAGGGCATAACAGTATTGGTGTCGCAATGGCAGACCCATTGGTTGCAGATTTTACCCGCGCTGTTTCGGCACAAGTAGCGTTGGGATTAGCTGCACAGTTGCCGCATCGTCAGCAAAACTTAAAGCATCTGGCACAGAGCTTTCTGGACTCATGTGAACATGCCTATAAAGACCCGTGTCAGCGTGTGGCACGTGACCCTTTGCGTAAACTCTCAGCCAATGAACGGGTGATGGGTGCTTTGATTTATCATCTGCAGCATGATTTAGCTGCAAATTATGTGCAGAAAGGAGTGGTGTTGGGCTATCTGTATGCAATTAAAATGCAGCAGTTGGGGGCTCAAGCAGCATTACAGCATTTGTCAAAACAATTGCAAAATGCGCCTATAGACGAACAGACACGGCAGCAATTGCAGTACATAATTAGCCACCAATTACAGCAACTATTGGCTGGTCAAGTTCGCTTAGAAGCATTTATTCAAGATGGTACTCAAGTTGCAGCCGTAATCTAAAACTCAACTTGATGAATTCTTGGGGGGAGGTTTAGTAAGTTAACGTCATCATATTCAAAATGATAAAATATCGAATCGTGTTATGGAACACGATTCGGTGCTTTCTTGCATTAGAATTCAAATGCACTTTATTCACAGATACTTTTATGCAAATGCTGTTGTGTAACAAGCAATCAGATCACTCATTCACCAATGGAGTTTCCACTTGGAAATTTGGTGGAATGAGCACAGTTTTACGCAATTCAGGCGCAAGCTCTGGATAATCTAGTGTGAAGTGTAAACCACGTGATTCTTTGCGTTGCATGGCACAGCGCACAATCATTTCAGAAACCAGAACCAAATTACGCAGCTCAATCAAGTTTTTACTGACTTGATAGTCCTGATAATACTCGGTGATTTCACGTTTTAGCATTTCAATACGGTGTAAGGCACGCTCTAAACGCTTAGTGGTGCGTACAATGCCGACATAGTTCCACATGGTTGCGCGTAGCTCATCCCAGTTTTGTAAAATCACCACATCTTCGTCAGGGTTAGTGACTTGAGAATCATCCCAAGCAGGGACGTCAGGCGAGCTATAATCTGCGGTGTAATGAGCTTCAATATGTTTGGCGGCCGCCATTCCATAGACAAAACATTCTAAAAGAGAGTTGCTTGCCATACGGTTAGCGCCATGCAAACCTGTATAAGAAGTTTCACCAATCGCATATAAACCTGCAATATCGGTTTGGCTATGTTCATCCACCATCACACCACCACAAGTGTAGTGGGCAGCAGGTACAACAGGAATCATATCAGTGGTGATATCAATACCTAATTCCAGTAAACGTGCATACAGCGTTGGGAAGTGTTCCTTTACAAATTCTGCAGGTTTATGAGTGATGTCTAACCACACATGGCGAATACCTAAGCGTTTGATTTCATAGTCAATTGCACGTGCGACAATGTCACGTGGTGCCAACTCTGCACGCTCATCAAAACGCAGCATAAAACGCTCACCATCGGGTAAACGCAAATATGCACCTTCACCACGCATGGCTTCGGTGATTAAAAAGGAACGCGCCTGAGGATGATACAAACAGGTCGGATGGAATTGGTTAAATTCCATATTTGCCACACGACAACCTGCACGGTATGCCATCGCCATACCATCACCTGTAGCAATGTCTGGGTTAGATGTATATAGATAGGCTTTCATTGCACCACCGCAGGCAAGTGCGGTAAATGGCGCAAGGAAGCTATGCACTTTTTGTGTTTTTTCATCTAATGCATATAAGCCCAAAGCGCGATTGCTTTCATTTAAACCTAATTTTTGCGAGGTAATTAAGTCAATCGCAATATAATTTTCAAAAATGGTGATGTTTTGCTGTTCTTGGGCACGTTGTACCAAAGTGGTCGAAATTGCGCGTCCCGTTGCATCGGCAGCGTGAATGATACGTCGCTGTGAGTGACCGCCTTCACGGGTTAAGTGCAACTGTTCTTGTTCATCTAAAGTAAATTGCACACCTTGTTTCAGCAGAAAATCTACCGAAGGTTTGCCGCCTTCTACGGTTTGCTTGACGGCATCCATTTCACATAAATGCGCACCTGCAATCATAGTGTCATCTATGTGTTGTTCAATTGAATCTGTTTCATCAAGAACTGCCGCGACACCGCCTTGCGCATAGAAAGTGCTGGCTTCAGTAAGGGTAGATTTCGCCAAAACGGCAATATTGAAATGCTGGGGTAATGAGAGCGCTAAACTCAAACCTGCACCACCACTTCCCACAATAATCACATCAAATTGATGTGTTGTGTTTAAATTAGGCATGTCCATCAGCTAATTTGAAAAAAGTTGGATAATGACACCCCTTTTTACAGAAAAAGGCAAGTGCGAAGTGGATTTGAATAATGAAAAAAAAGAATAAACTGGCAACTTTTATGGAATATCCCACTTTTATTGTGATTCGATTCCACGCTTTTCATTTATAGCACTTTGGCGCATCATTTTTGATGGGTCAAATATAAGATGCTATCTCAGCTATCCTCCACAGTGCCTGCCAAACCGTAATTGAAAAAGATTCAACATTTTATTACGCAAAAGCCTATTATTTTGTGCTAAATAAGGTGAGTTCAAAGTCATAATTATTATTGAGTGAATGCTATTTATGAAAAATCGCAACTTAAAAAAAGGTTTATATGCGGCTGTTTTTACTATGGCAACTGTGCAGACTCAAGCAGCACCACCAGTAGACTTTTCTAATTTGGTTGAGCAGGTTAGTCCTGCGGTGGTGAGTGTCAATGTTGTCAAAAAAATGAGTCAGGAAGAACTCTTACAACAACAAGTTCCAGAAATTTTACGCCGTTTTTTTGGCAATCAAGTGATTATTCCCCAACAGCAAATTCCACAAGAAAAAACAGGTTATGGCAGTGCCTTTTTTATCAGTAAAGATGGATACCTTTTAACCAATCACCACGTTGTTGAAGATGCTTCTAAAGTTACCATTGTACTGAATGACCGCCGTGAACTTGATGCAACTGTTGTGGGGAGCGATGAACGTACCGATGTCGCGTTATTAAAAGTGCAGGGCAGCAGTTATCCAGAACTGCGTACAGGCAATGTCGATCAATTACGTGTAGGTGAGCCTGTACTTGCGATTGGTTCACCATTTGGCTTTGACTATTCTGCATCGGCAGGAATCGTGAGTGCCAAAATGCGTAATATGATGGGTGAAACTTCAGTGCCATTTATTCAGACCGATGTGGCGCTTAACCCAGGTAACTCAGGCGGGCCACTATTTAACCAGCGCGGTGAAGTGGTCGGCGTGAACTCCCGTATTTTTAGTGGTACGGGTGGTTATATGGGCTTGTCATTCTCCATTCCTATTGATGTTGCCATGGATGTTGCCGATCAGTTAAAGCGTAACGGTAAAGTGACTCGTTCTTATTTAGGGGTGAGTTTGCAAGATATTGACCGCAATTTGGCAGAATCTTATAAACTCAGTAAGCCTGAAGGTTCATTAATTACTCAAGTTGCACCAAACTCACCTGCGGCACGTGCAGGTTTGCGCGCGGGCGATGTGATTCTTAAATACAACGGCACACCTATTTCCAGAACGTCTGAATTGTTGAACTATTTAAACCGTTCAGTGCCAAATCAAAGTATTCAGCTTGAAGTATTACGTGATGATAAACGCCGTAATATTACCGCTACGGTGAGCACAGCACCTGATGACACGCCTGCCAAAAACAACCCTGATACCGCAGCCAAAGGCCCTGTTTTAGGAGTGTCGATTCGTGATTTAAGCGTGGCAGAACAACGCCAATTAGATATTAAAGGCGGTGTGCTGATTCAGGAAGTGCGTCGTGGTGGTTCGGCAGCTCAGGCACGTATTATGCCAGGTGATGTGATTGTGCAACTGAATAACACTACTATCCAAAATGCCAATCAATTTGTTGAAACAGTATCTACCTTGAAACAAGGTACAGTTGCGCGTGTGGTGATTATTCGCCAAGGGCAACGTGCGATTATTGGCATGCGTATTCAATAAGTTGAAGTGGCATAAAATCGTAAATCTAACTAAATTTAGCATATTGCTAAACTTTAGATAGTCACTTATTTTAAGAAAGTCGCTCTTGAACTGGAGCGACTTTTTTTATGTAACTCGGTATTTTTGTTAGACTAGACCGACATCGCCGTTTTAGTTAAAAGGATGACATGAGCAGCATATTTGATTTAAAAATCACCGTACAGCCAGAACATATTGATATTTTAGGGCATGTAAATAATGTGGTGTATGTGCAGTGGATGCAGGATGTAGCATCGGCACATATCAAAACATTAGGCTTAGGTGTGCAGGAATACTTAAAACTAAAACATGCGATGGTGGCGGTGGAACATCATGTGCAATATCGTAAAGTGGCACTCGAAGGTGAGGAGCTGATTTTGCGTACATGGTTAAGTGATTTGAATGCGTTGTATTCATTCCGCCAATATGCGTTTTATCGCCCTCAAGATAAAAGTCTGCTGTTTATGGGCAATACACAATGGGCTTGTGTGGAAATTGCTACAGGTCGTCCAAAACGCATGTCACCGACATTTACGCAAGCCTATCAACCCCTTGCTGCTGATGTGAATCCGTTGGATTTTAGTGAGTATGATTAATTAAGAGGAATTGAAGCACCAAGTGTAGCGTCATTGAAAGTTGCTGCATGTTATTGCTGTCGATGTTCTTAAAGAGGGTATTCACCTGTTTCAAATAGCATGAAGTATTCTTCAATTCTCACTTTAATTACGACACACATCTCTGCATAAAAAGCCTAAAACTCTCGAATAAAAAGAAAAACGCGTGAGGCTGCAAAAGGAAGTCATTATTATGGATACATTGAAAAATCCATCTGCTATAATCCTTCGCAATTTCTATTCGGCTTTTGCTCTGCATGAATTTTAATGTGCAGAGCGTGTTATTTTTCAAGGTAACCCATGGCGCAAGCTAAAAAAACTGTTGATATTAAAAACATCCGTAACTTTTCGATCATTGCCCATATTGACCATGGTAAATCGACTCTAGCAGATCGTTTCATTCAAACCTGTGGTGGTTTACAAGATCGTGAGATGCAAGCTCAGGTGTTGGATTCTATGGAGCTTGAGCGTGAGCGTGGGATTACCATTAAAGCCACCTCGGTGACTTTATACTACAACCATCCAAATGGTCAGGAATACCAATTAAACTTCATTGATACCCCGGGACACGTTGACTTTTCCTATGAAGTATCACGTTCTTTGGCAGCCTGTGAAGGTGCGCTATTGGTGGTTGATGCGGCACAAGGGGTAGAAGCGCAATCAGTTGCAAACTGCTATACCGCAATTGAGCAAGGCTTAGAAGTTTTACCTGTACTGAATAAAATTGATTTACCGCAGGCAGAACCTGAGCGCGTGATTCATGAAATTGAAGAAATTATTGGTATCGAAGCGCAAGATGCACCAACCTGTTCGGCTAAAACTGGTTTAGGCATCGACAATGTATTAGAAACCTTGGTGAATGTCATTCCTGCACCACAAGGTGATCGTGATGCGCCATTGCAAGCCTTAATTATTGACTCATGGTTTGATAACTATTTGGGCGTTGTGTCGCTGGTACGTATCAAGCAAGGTCGCGTGCGTAAAGGCGATAAAATGTTGATGAAATCGACAGGTCAAACGCACATTATTACCTCAGTTGGTATTTTTAATCCAAAACATACCGAAACAGGTATTTTGGAAGCAGGTGAAGTTGGCTTTGTTATTGCGGGTATTAAAGATATTTTTGGTGCGCCAGTGGGTGATACCATCACACTCGCAACTACACCAGAAGTAGAAACCTTACCAGGCTTTAAAAAAGTTAAGCCGCAGGTTTATGCAGGTTTATTCCCAATTGATGCCAGCGACTTTGAACCGTTCCGTGAAGCCTTGCACAAACTACAAATTAACGACTCAGCTTTGTTCTTTGAACCTGAAAGTTCAGATGCTTTAGGCTTTGGTTTCCGTTGTGGTTTCTTGGGCATGTTGCACATGGAAATCGTACAAGAGCGTTTAGAGCGTGAGTACGATTTAGACCTAATTTCATCGGCACCAACGGTTATTTATGAAGCCGTGATGAAAAATGGCGAAACGGTGTATATCGACAGTCCATCTAAAATGCCTGATGGTTCAACTGTAGAAGATTTACGTGAACCGATTGCGGAATGTCATATTTTAGTGCCGCAAGAATACTTGGGTAACGTCATGACCCTATGTATTGAGCGTCGTGGTGTGCAAAAAGACATGAAATTCTTGGGTAACCAAGTGTCCATTACTTTTGAAATTCCGATGGCAGAAGTCGTGATGGATTTCTTTGATAAATTGAAGTCATGTTCACGTGGTTTTGCATCGTTAGATTATAACTTTGTCCGTTTTGAAAGCTCATCTTTGGTTAAAGTCGATGTACTGATTAACGGTGAAAAAGTCGATGCCTTAGCGATGATTTGCCACCGTCAAGATGCACGTCACCGTGGTATTGCCTTGGTTGAAAAAATGAAAGACTTGATTCCGCGTCAAATGTTTGATGTGGCTATTCAGGCTGCGATTGGTGCGCAAATTATTGCGCGTTCAACCGTGAAAGCGATGCGTAAAAACGTACTTGCGAAGTGTTATGGCGGTGACGTTTCTCGTAAAAAGAAACTACTTGCCAAGCAAAAAGAAGGTAAGAAACGTATGAAGCAAGTGGGAAGTGTTGAAATCCCGCAAGAAGCTTTCTTAGCTGTACTTAAAGTCGAACGCTAAAATTATAAGGATAATAAACCCATGGATTTTGATTTTAATTTGATTCTCGTTCCTGCCACATTATTTTTTATTGCGGTATGGCTGCTCGATAAATTTGTATTTAAGCAAAGAGCAACGAAAGGGCGAGGCAATGAAAACTTCATTATCACATGGGCTTATGATTTTTGGCCTGTTTTGGCAGTGGTGATGGTACTGCGTTCATTCCTGTATGAACCATTTAATATTCCGTCAGATTCTATGGTGCCAACCTTAGAAACGGGCGATTTTATTTTGGTGAACAAGTTTGAATATGGCGTGCGTTTGCCAATTATTAACAGCAAAATTATAGATGTGGGTTCGCCTGAGCGTGGCGAAGTTGCGGTGTTCCGTTATCCACCACAACCAAGCATTAGTTATATTAAGCGTATTGTCGGTTTACCAGGCGATCATATTGTTTATGATCATGGTCAGCTGAGCATTAATGGCGAGAAAGTAACGAAAACCCCAATCCAGTTTAGCCGTGAAAAAGACAGTCTAGATACACCTACTTCAATTTACCATCAGGAAACTTTAGGGGCGCATACATTTACCATGCGCGAGCTTGAAGGTGTAAACGTGGCGCGTCAGGCACCATTCCTGAACTATGTAGACAATGGTAAATATTCAGCAGAAAATGGTTTATATTGGGAAGTCAAAGTACCTGAAGGTCATTACTTCGCGATGGGGGATAACCGCGATCAAAGTGCTGACAGTCGTTTTTGGGGTTTTGTACCAGAGGAAAACCTAACAGGTCGTGCATTCTATGTGTGGATGCATAAAGAGCCTGGGTTTAATTTGCCGTCATTTAGTCGTAACGGCAAAATTGATTAATACAGCAGATTAGGAAAATAAAAAATGCGTCATCAACAAGGGGCATCCTATATTGCAATTTTAATTGCAATTATTGGTTTTGCATTTATGGCAAAAGTGGCAATTGCGGTTTGGGGACCATATTTCGATGATCGAATGTTGGACAATCAAATTGAAGAGCAATTGTTGAATGGGCCAAAAAACCTATCACCACAAAAGTTTATTGGTGAAATGGACAAGCGTTTAAGCATGAACAACATTCGCGATATTAAATTTGCAGATGTAGCTCAAGTGACCAACGTAGATGGTTTAGAAGTGAAAAAAGAATATGAAATAAGAAAACCTTTCTTATTGAATATTGATATTGTAATGAAGTTCGAGAAAAGTTTTGATCAAAGCTCAGTCCAAGCTAAATGAGACCCGTCTAGCCAGCCGAATCGGTTATCAGTTTAAGCAACCTGAATTGCTTAAACTGGCTTTGACTCACCGCTCGGTGAGTCATAAACACAATTACGAACGTCTGGAATTTCTAGGCGATTCGTTATTGGGAATGATTGTTGCCAATTATTTATATGTGGCTTATCCACATGAAAATGAAGGGCGTTTAACGCGCATGCGGGCAACACTGGTACGTCAGGAAGCCTTAGGCAAAATTGCCAATGATTTAAAGCTCAGCCAAAATTTAATTCTCAGTACGGGAGAATTGAAATCTGGCGGTCATCATCGTGAGTCTATACTGGCAGATACCGTAGAAGCGATTATTGGCGCTATTTATGTCGATAGCGGTGATTTGAATTTGCTGCAAACGATTGTGCTAAAATGGTACAGCCCTTATTTAGATCATATTGAGCCAACTGATCAACTCAAAGACCCTAAATCACGCTTACAAGAGTATTTACAAGCACGTAAAAAACCTCTCCCGGTTTACGAGGTTGTAGATATTCAGGGCGATGCACCGAATCAGCATTTCATTGTGGAATGCCGAGTCGATAGCTTACCTGTAATGAAGGGTGAAGGTTCAAGCCGTCGCTTTGCCGAGCAGGCAGTTGCGGCAGATATTTTAAAATTCTTGGAGCAAAAGTCTGAATGACCATCCATTCCGATCACGTAGATGCTGATCACGAGTCGAATAACGACGCCAATGACCTGATTAACCAATTCTTTAGCGGTCAGGGAACTGAAATTCCATCTGATTTCCGCAGTGGTTTTGTTGCGATTGTTGGTCGCCCGAATGTGGGCAAATCGACCCTCATGAACCACTTGTTGGGTCAAAAACTATCCATTACTTCACGTAAACCGCAAACCACACGCCATAAGATTGTGGGAATTGATTCACGTGAAAAATCTCAGGCAGTGTTTGTAGACACCCCAGGGATGCACAAAAAAGAAGTCCGTGCCATTAACAAAATGATGAACCGTGCTGCATCGTCTGCTTTGCGCGATGTGAATTTGGTTTTGTTTGTGGTGGATGCACAAAAATGGACGCAAAATGATGAGTTAGTCCTAGAAAAGCTGAAAAATGCAGAAATGCCAGTGATTCTGGTGATTAACAAACTCGACACCTTTGAAAATAAAAATCAGGCTTTGCCGATTATTCAAGAACGTGCCAAGTTAATGAACTTTGCCGAAATTGTACCTGTATCGGCATTGCGCGGCGCGAACCTAGATCATTTGCGTGACACGATTGAACGCTATTTGCCATTCCAGCCACCGTTGTATTCGCTAGATCAAATCACAGACCGTTCAGAACGTTTCTTGGCATCTGAAATTATCCGTGAAAAGATCATGCGCCAATTGGGCGAAGAACTGCCTTACGATTTAACCGTGCAAATCGAATCATTTAAAACTGAAGATGCGGTTTTAAATGAAAAAACGGGTCGTATGAAAGCACCATGTACCTATATTGATGCCACTATTTTTGTAGATCGCTCTGGTCAAAAAGCCATTGTGATTGGTGAAAGAGGCGCGAAGCTGAAAAAAATTGGTATGGATGCACGGGTCGACATGGAAAAAATGTTCGAGCAAAAAATCATGTTAACGCTTTGGGTGAAAGTCAAAGGTGGTTGGTCTGATGATGAACGTGCATTAAAAAGCTTAGGATATAGCGATATCTAAGTTTGACGAAAAGGGAACTGTGATGATGAAAGTGTTGGCCATTGTGGCATGTATGTTTGTCTTGCAAGGTTGTATTCACAAAGTTGTGACAGTTCCCGTAAAAGTTGCCTACAAAACTACAAAGGGTGTGGTGAAAGGCACTGCTGCTGTAGTTGGTGCTGTCATTCCAGATGGTGATGACGAAGAAAAATCCAAACAAGAATCCTCTAAAGAACAGGATTAATTGACGCTATCATGCGTAATGAAATCTTGCATGGTTATTTAATCCATCATCGAAAATACCGCGAACGTAGCCATATTGTGCACTTATTTACCCGCGAACATGGGCGGGTTGATGGTATTTTAAGACAAATGCCACCGCCACAATATCAACCGATTCGCATACAAGCTTCGGGAAAATCAGACCTTAAAAATTTCACCAAGCTGGAAATTGTCAATCAACCGGTTTTCTTCTTTGGTGATGCATTTTTTTCAGGCTTTTATTTAAATGAAATCGTGCTGCGCTTATGTTCTGCCGAAGTGGAAATGCCAGAAACTTTTGTGCAATATCACCAGACTTTGGCGCATTTACAACACTTATCTAGTCAAGAAAATCCCAATCTATTCTTAAGACAAATTTTACGTCAGTTTGAACATGCATTATTGGAAGAATTAGGCTATGCGATTGATTTTTCAGTCGATGCGAACCAAGAGCCAATTCAGCCCAATCTACATTATCATTTTCAACTGAATGATGGTTTTATCCCTACCGCACAAGCATCACGGGCTAACTTAGTCGGTACACAGATCCTCAGTATGTGCGACTATGAAAAAGGTAGGGATTTTAACCCAGAGCAGTTACAATTACTGTCTCGGCTGTATCGACAAATGATTAGTTCACTGTTGGGTGATCGACCTTTAAAAAGTCGCCAATTGTGGATTCAGAATTCTCAAACCCAAGCGTAATGTAGGAACCTATTATGGCTTTACTCGGTGTCAATATTGACCATGTGGCAACTTTAAGACAAGCGCGTGGCACGAACTATCCAGACCCTGTGAAGGCCGCATTAGTTTGTGAACAGGCGGGTGCAGAGGGGATTACTTTGCATTTGCGTGAAGACCGTCGTCATATTCAGGATGATGATGTGCGTCGTATGCGTCCGTTGCTAAAAACTCGTATGAATTTGGAAATGGCAGTTACTGAAGAAATGATCGAGTTTGCCAAAGAAATTCGTCCACAGCATGTATGTTTGGTACCTGAGCGCCGTGAAGAAGTAACCACTGAAGGTGGTTTGGATGTAGTAGGCAATTTTGCAGCAGTTAAGGCCGCTACTCAGGAATTAACAGCAATTGGCTGTGATGTGTCACTGTTTATTGATGCAGATCTTGCACAAATTGATGCGGCCGTTGCATGTGGTGCACCGACCATTGAAATTCATACAGGCGCGTATGCCAATGCAGAAAATGAAGCTGCACAGCAAGCCGAATTGACCCGTATTGTTCAGGGCGTAGAATATGCAGCTAGCCGTGGCTTAGTGATTAATGCAGGGCATGGCTTGAACTTGGACAATGTAGGTGCAATTGCCGCTATTCAACACATCCATGAGTTAAATATTGGTCATGCTTTAATTGGTGATGCTGTATTTGTCGGCTTGGAACAGGCTGTTAAACGCATGAAAGCTGCGATTGATGCAGCGCGTTAATCTGCATATTTAAAATTGAAAGATAAAATTTGAAACGTTATGTCCAGCATAAATTATGATGAGTTGATGCAGCCTGTAATTGCATTTTTAGGCTGCGAAACACCTAAAGAATGGTTGAACGAAGCATTGAATAATTTAGATATTTTGATGCAAGATCATGCTAACTGTGAGAAAAAAGCAGCAGGCACAGCCATGAATCTGATGTTTCGTTACAGCTTTTTTACCGATTTGCAGGTCAAACTGGCACAATTGGTACGCGAAGAAATGCTGCATTATGAGCAGGTGCTAGAGTTCATGGCAAAGCGTGGGCAAATGTGGCAGGGTTTAAGTGCAGGGCGTTATGCAGGCGGTTTACGTAAAGAAATCCGTACCTATGAACCTGAAGCACTAATTGATGTTTTGGTGATAGGTGCCTTTGTAGAAGCACGTTCATGCGAGCGGTTTTATGCGCTTGCGCCATTGGTAGATGAAGAATTAGGTAAGTATTACCGTTATTTACTGAAATCAGAATCACGGCATTATGAAGATTATTTGGCACTGGCTTTGGATGTAGCAAAAACAGCAAAACTGAAAAACCCTGAAGAAGATATTCAGGGGCGAATTCAGCATATACGTGAAGTGGAAAAGAATCTTATTTTAAGTCCAGATGATCTGTTCCGTTTTCATAGTGGTGTGCCTGTGCAAGCCGCTTAAAACTTGTAGATGATCTAAGATAGAAAACGGAACTTCGGTTCCGTTTTTTTATCAATCAAGTTATTGCTTAGGTATTTTGATTGTGGATTGTTGCCTAAGTTACTTAGAAATGATCAATGCTAAGATTAGGAATTACATTAAGCTGAATTGCCCAAAACAGTTACATTCATCTTTTTGAACGATTAAGGCATGAATCGCTGCTTGGTTATTTACAGACCACATCATCCATAAATTTTAGGCAATAAAAAACCCAAGTCGTTATGCTTGGGCTTTTAGAATTTGGCTCTCCCACCTGGGCTCGAACCAGGGACCTGCGGATTAACAGTCCGTCGCTCTACCGACTGAGCTATGGGAGAATCTGAATGCGATTATAAGCAGATTTAAGCAAGGGTCAAGCATAAATTGTCATGTTTCTTTCATTTTGACTTTATATGCTTTTTATTTGAACAAAAAACAAAATTTTATTAAAAAATCACCCACAAGACTTGCGTTACACAAAATCGGTTGTTAGTCTGAGTGACAGAACAAAGCGTTTAAGTAGCATCTTAAACAGTGTGGATTTAACCCAACTTGCCAGCACTAAAATGGCTAAATCGGAGTAAGCGAATGAATACGCTCAGCATTTCTGACATTTTTTCTCAATTTTCTTATTATCAAGAACATTATCTTTCTATCTTGTCTACGCCTGAACAATACTACACTGCTGTAGAAGGCGCGTTTATTCATGTCTGGCCTTTGGCACCTCAAGATTTGTATTTGGGCGATTTATTGCAGTTGTGGTTTAGTGAAAAATGGCTCATTCAATCGACCTGCCAATTGCTTTCAGACCATCCAGACAACGGCACAAAAAAACCATTGCAGCGTGATCATGATTTGTATTTGTACCAACTGGCGGGCAGCGCGCTTTCGGGGAGTAACCGTTCACGCGTGTGGTCTGTGTCTGAACAAAAACAATTGCGTGTAGAATTAGACTTTGCTTTTCGCTATTTATGTGAATATAAAGGAACATCTCAACCTACAGTGTCTAAATCAGAACTGATTACTGCGTTGAAAAACAGTGTTTAATCTATGATGATTGATCATTGCCAGCCAAATAGATTTGCATTGAATCGAGTTAAATGACTCGCACCAAAATAGTGTTATAAACTGCGATAAAAATTTGCGAACAGCTTGAAAAGGATATTCAGCCGTGTGGATTAAAATATGCATTGCCATGCTCGCATTTGCTGCAAATTCTTTGCTGTGTCGTTTGGCATTGGCTGAACAGCAAATTGACCCTATGAGTTTTAGTTTGCTCAGGGTTGGCAGTGGGGCAGTGTGCTTAGGCATATTCTATGCTGTTTTGCAGGTTCAACAACCAATTCAATTCCAATGGAAATCTGCATTAAGCCTTGCTGTATATCTACTCGGTTTTTCGTTGGCCTATTTGCATATAGATGCAGGCATTGGTGCATTGATTCTATTTGGCGCAGTGCAAATCACCATGATCAGTTATGCAATTTTGCATGGTGAGCGCATGACTTTGCCGCGCTGGGTCGGGTTAGGCTGTGCTGTATTGGGGATGGGCTTGTTGCTATTGCCTGAAGCCAGTACGCCAACGTTCAAATATGCGCTGATGATGTTACTGGCAGGTATTGCATGGGGTTTTTATAGCATCTTGGCTAAGAATATGCAGCATGCTTTGACTGCTACTTTGTCCAATTTTCTTTTTGCACTGCCGTTAGTGGCTATGTTGTTTCTGTGGCATTTACCAGACAGTTTTATTAGTTTGAATGGTGTTATTTTAGCTGTGTTGTCAGGTGCGCTAGCATCGGGTGGGGCTTATGTGCTGTGGTATAGCATTGTTAAAAAAATAGATGGTATTACTGCCAGTACCGTACAACTTTCTGTGCCCAGTTTGGCGATTATAGGCGGGGTAATTTTTCTGGGTGAGCAATTAACATGGTTGATGTTATTTGCCAGCTTGATTGTGCTCTGCGGCATTTTGATGGTGATTTTAACCAAACCGCGTGTATAAAAGTATTCTCTTTCTGGGGTATAGATGCCATGCGTTTAAAAATGATCGCTGCAAAATGAAATTAGAAATAAAAAACCCACGATTCAATCGTGGGTTTTGTTCATCTAAACAAGTTTAGATTATTGTGCAGCTTTTTCAGCTTCGATAGAAGCAATCGCTGCATCTACGCCTTCAATTGATTCAGCAGCTTTTTTGATACGTGCAAGCGCATCTACAAGAACTTCGTCTGCAGTTGCATAAGAAATACGCATGAAACCGCCTAAACCGAACGCATCACCAGGAACAACGGCAACACCAGTTTCTTCCAATAACCAAGCAGAGAATTCTGTGCAAGATTTTAAGCCTTTCGCACGAATCAATGGTTTGATGTTTGCATACGCATAGAATGCGCCATCTGCAGGTAAGCAAGAAATACCTTTGATGTCATTCAAACCATTTACAACTAAGTCGTGACGGCGTTTGAATGCTTCAACCATTGGCTCAAGTACGTCTTGTGGGCCGTTCAATGCAGCTTCTGCAGCAACTTGCGAAATAGAAGTTGGGTTAGAAGTCGATTGAGATTGAATTTTCTTCATCGCACCAATTAGTTTAGCAGGGCCCGCTGCATAGCCAATACGCCAGCCAGTCATTGCATAAGCTTTAGACACACCGTTTAATACGATTGTGCGGTCATAAAGGTCTGGTGCAACTGTTGCGATGTTATAGAACTCATCATCCCAACGGATTGGTTCGTACATATCGTCAGATGCAATGAATACTTCAGGGTATTTACGTAGTACAGCAGCCAAAGCTTCTAATTCAGCTTTGGTGTAGATCATACCTGTAGGGTTAGATGGGCTGTTTAACACCACTAAACGTGTTTTGTCAGTGATCGCAGCTTCTAATTGTTCAGGCGTGATTTTGAAACGTTGTTCTTCACCACATTCCACAATGACTGGCACGCCTTCAGCAATAATCACCATATCTGGATAGCTTACCCAGAACGGTGCAGGGATAATCACTTCATCACCCTTGTTTAACAAAGCCAACGCCAAGTTAAAGAATGATTGCTTACCACCACAAGACACCAAAATTTGGTTCGCTTGGTAGTCAAGATTATTGTCACGTTTTAATTTTGCGATAATGGCTTTTTTAAGACCAGGCGTACCGTCAACAGCAGTATATTTTGTAAAACCGTTATTAATTGCTGCAATAGCTGCATCTTTGATGTGTTGTGGTGTATCGAAATCCGGTTCACCTGCACCCAAACCAATAACGTTATGACCCGCAGCTTTAAGTTCAGCGGCTTTATTGGTTACTGCAAGTGTTGGGGACGGTTTGATGGCATTGACACGATCAGAGAGACGTACGTCCACGGCATATTCCTTCTTATAGGGATAAAAAAATAAAAAGCATATTATCTTAGCCTAAATTCGATGTCTGCGTCGTTTAAAATTGCATCAAATTAATAAAAAATCACCAAATTAGACCAATTTCCTATGAAATCGTGATTAAAACTGCTGTGAGGTGGAAGTTTCTCGCATCGGGCGGCAAAAAACTTTAAAATAGTCCAAATTTTATAAGAGTGATGGTCATGAGTAAGCAGCAGCCTACTTCAAAAAAACCATTGGTGAATCTCCCATTCCCAATGCCAAACACAGCGCAGGATAATGATCAGGCGGTACATAATTCGGTGCGTCCTAAACCTGAGCAATATGCGGATAAGACTTGGCCACCGCCACGTGGTACTCGTCGTTCGATGGGTAAGCGCTAAAAAAATGCCACAATTACGTGGCATTTTTTATTGATGGGGATTTAAAAGTATTGAAATTAACGAACATGCTTACGCGCTTTGTTGGCAGGTTTTGGCGGCGAGATTTCACGTACGCCATGCCATACATCGCTAAAATCTTGCTCGTTGATATTATACAATTCCAATAAAGCCAAAATCGCTGCACCAAATAGCATTGGGCCTTCTGAATTATTTTGGAACTCGAATACCTTACCATTTAAGTTGTGCAAAATATCCTGAATTTCAAAGACCCGATCACGCCCATTGCTGTCAGTTGGGTACATTTGTGTATTCAATATGATTTTAGCCAAGGCTTTTTCATTATCGCTCAATGCCAAGACTTCAATTAATTCATCGGTGGCAGGGGTAAAAATCACAGAATCACGGTAAATGGTGTGTAGTAATTTTTGCGTTAGTTTAGGCAATGCTTTTTCGACAAAAGGACGAAACGACGCAGGAAAAATCACATTATGGGCAATGCCTTTAAACATAGGGGCAATTTCTTCAACCGTATAACCTGCAATACCACAACCAATTGAAGTTAAAAAATACTTCATTTTAGGATGGTTTTTGGCATAGATTTTAAAGTCATCCACATAGTGCTGAATTTGCGATAGTGGCATTTGTTGTAAATGTTCATTCATGGTTGGAATGGCAAAACTTTGTCCTGCCCAACCGCGCCCGACGCCTTCAACGGCACCAAAAAATTCTTTGGCTGTTCGTGCTGCACCACCTGCATGTTGTCCTGCCATGTTACTGCCAAATACGAAAACAGTATCTTCAGGGAGGCTTTTGATAATTGATTCGTCGTGATATTGGTAAGTCATGAATGTGTGCTTTTATGGTTGTCGTCCTGAAATTTCATGTTGCCTTTGAATAGCCAGTGGGTCAAGTCTTAAAGCAGTTTCCCCGTGCTCAATTTAGTCGTAGCACATCTTCGTTCTAACAGCGTCCACTACAGAATTAAAACCGAGCAATGGCTTTGTAGCTACGCAACATCGCCACAACATATTCGGATGTCCTGAGTGTAGGCAAATCTGCTAAAATATTAGGTCGCATCAAACCTGAGAGCTGCATTTGTGAGTGATAAGCAACCTTTCGATTTAGTCACCAACTATCAACCTGCGGGTGACCAACCACAAGCCATTGAAAAATTGGTTCAAGGGATAGAACAGGGCTATCATGATCAGCTATTACTTGGGGTTACAGGCTCAGGTAAGACTTATACCATGGCCAATGTGATTGCCAGAACACAGCGTCCGACCATTGTCATGGCACATAACAAAACGCTGGCAGCGCAGTTGTATGGTGAGTTTAAAGCGTTCTTTCCGAACAACGCAGTCGAATATTTTGTCAGTTATTATGACTATTATCAGCCTGAAGCCTATGTACCATCTTCCGATACTTTTATTGAAAAAGATGCGGCTATTAATGATCATATTGACCAAATGCGACTCTCGGCCACACGTGCTTTGCTAGAGCGTCGTGATGCCATTATTGTCGCATCGGTATCTGCAATTTACGGTTTGGGTGACCCCAATGCTTATATGAGCATGTTGCTGCATGTGGTGCAAGGTGATCGGGTGAATCGTGATGATTTGATCCGTCGTTTGGTGGAAATGCAATATAGCCGTAATGAGCTAGAGTTTTTGCGCGGTACTTACCGTATTCGTGGTGAAATTTTAGATATTTTCCCTGCTGAATCTGATCAGCATGCTATTCGCATAGAATTATTTGATGATGAAGTCGATTCGATTCGTTGGTTTGATCCATTAACAGGCAAATTGGTGCGTAAAGTGCCGCGCGTGACTATTTATCCTAAAAGTCACTATGTTACGCCTAAGGATAATTTGGAACGTGCGATTGGTACCATTAAAGAAGAACTAAAAGAGCGTTTGGTGTTTTTTCGCGAACATGACAAATTGCTAGAAGCGCAGCGCATAGAACAACGTACCCGCTATGATTTAGAAATGATGCAGCAATTGGGCTATACCAACGGCATCGAAAACTATTCACGACATTTGTCTGGACGACCTGCAGGCGAAGCACCGCCCACTTTGTTTGATTATGTACCTGATGATGCCTTGCTGATTATTGATGAATCGCACGTGACCGTTCCGCAAATTGGCGCGATGTATAAAGGTGACCGATCACGTAAAGAAAACTTGGTGAATTATGGTTTCCGTTTACCTAGTGCGTTAGACAACCGTCCAATGAAATTTGAAGAATGGGAGCGCATCGTCCCATCCACAATTTATGTGAGCGCTACACCTGCACAATATGAGTTGGAAAAATCGCAACAAATTGTAGAGCAAGTGGTGCGTCCAACAGGATTGATTGACCCAGAAATTGAAATTCGTCCTGTGTTAACGCAGGTGGATGATGTGCTGTCTGAAATCAATTTGCGTAAAGAATTGAATGAGCGGGTGTTGGTCACTACTTTAACCAAACGCATGGCTGAAGATTTGACCTCGTATTTAAAAGAATACGGCATTCAAGTGGCTTATTTACACTCTGATATTGATACCGTAGAACGCGTCAAAATTATTCACGAATTACGTACAGGCGTGCATGATGTCTTGGTTGGCATTAACCTGTTACGAGAAGGTTTAGACATGCCTGAAGTGTCTTTAGTGGCAATTTTAGATGCCGACAAAGAAGGCTTTTTACGTTCAGAACGTTCGTTGATTCAAACCATTGGACGTGCAGCACGTAACTTGAAAGGTAAAGCAATTTTATATGCAGATCGCATTACCGATTCAATGCAAAAGGCGATAGATGAAACAGAGCGTCGTCGTGCCAAACAAATTGAATTTAATGAATTGCACGGCATTACTCCACGTAGTGCAGTGCGTCAGGTGATTAAAGAAATCGACACAGGTGAAGTGCTGAACGATGAGCAAATTGATGAAAAAATCAATGCACAAAGCCGTGCTTTAAGTGACGATGAACAGCACATTTTGGCTGATCCTAAACTGTATGCCAAACATATTGCCAAACTTGAAAAAGAGATGTTGAAAGCATCTAAAGAACTGCAATTTGAACAAGCGGCTCGTTTACGTGATGAAATTTTGCGTTTAAAAGCGCAAATGTTGCAATCTGGCTAAATTGGGGCGAATTGCACTGTCAGTGTAAGTGCGAGTTTGCATACTAAACTTGCTATGTAAAATTTGAGTTGCAAAAATTACATATCCATACAGTAAATTGAAATGCTTGCGGTTATTTTTGAAGAAGATAAACAAAATTGACTGAACATTAGAGTTTAGAGGTTGGGACAATGGCTAAAAAACTTCCGTTTGCAGGTGCGCGACTTGCCAAAATTGCCCTTGGTGGTGTGGTGCTGATTGGTTTGGGTGCTGCGACTATGGCATATTCCAAAACCAATGAACCGATGAAAACGGTAGAAAAAGTCGAATTAGATAAATATTTAGGCGTTTGGTATGAGGTTGCAAGAAAGCCTTTATATTTCCAAAACAAATGCGGTTCAAATGTAACAGCAGCATATACATTGAATGAAAATGGCAATGTGCAGGTGGATAACCGTTGTATTGCAAAAGATGGCAAACAAATGCGTGCTTTGGGCGAAGCTTTTGTACAAAATGCGCCTTTTAACAGCAAACTCAAAGTTAGCTTTTTACCTGAAGTCATTCGTTGGTTGCCTGTAGGGCGTGGTGATTATTGGGTGTTAAAGCTAGATGATGACTATCAAACTGCCTTGGTGGGTGAACCACGCCGTAAATATTTATGGGTACTTTCACGTACGCCGCATCCTGATCAGGCTGTCGTGACTGAATATCTGAACTATGCCAAATCACTCGGTTATGACTTAAGTGATGTGATTTATACCAGACATACGCAAACTAAAAAGTCAGACTAAGTTGCAGCAGCTCCAGAGCTACTTATAGATATAAGCAGACAAACGTATGCAGACCAATTGACCACGCAAAAGCTGCGTGGTTTTTTATATCCTGTCATTTTAAATTTTGAACATTCGATCAATCTCTAAAACAACGTATATATGAGTATAATGCCGACTGATATAGGGGAGAGTCGGATGTATAAAGGCATTGCACTATCGGTTTTAGCATCGGTCACTTTTGGGGTGCTGTATTTTTATACCCAATTACTCAAACCTTTAGACAGCGAAGAAACTTTTGCGTGGCGTATGTTGGCAACTTTGCCACTCCTAACTTTGTTTATGTGGTGGTCGGGAGATTTAAAACATATTTCCGCGATTTTTCAGCGGCTCAAACAACAACCACAATTCATACTTTGGCTGATTTTTAGTTCTTTTTTATGCACTACGCAATTGTGGTTATTTTTGTGGGGGCCGATTAACGGGCGTGGTTTGCAGGTTTCTTTGGGTTATTTCTTATTGCCTTTGATCATGGTTTTGCTTGGCTGTGTGCTATATAAAGAAAAGTTATCGACTTGGCAGATGGCAGCAGTTGCCTTAGCCGTGCTAGGTGTCAGTCATGAAATCTGGCGCATTGGCACGGTGGCGTGGGAAACCTTATATGTGGCATTTGCCTATCCTTTATATTTCTTTTTACGTCGGGTCTTTCAAACCGATCACTTGGGCGGGTTTTGGTGGGATTTACTGCTAGTTATTCCTGTCGCGGTATATTTAGGCTTTTATTATAGTGACAGTGTAAATGTCATCGCAGCTTTTCCATATTTAATTTGGTCGGTACTTGGATTGGGCTTTTTAAGTGCATTGGGACTTGGCAGTTATATTTTGGCCAGCCGCCATTTGCCTTTTGTGATTTTTGGTTTACTGAGTTATTTAGAACCTGTGCTGTTGGCTTTTGTGTCTATGTTGTTAGGTGAACGAGTTGAAGCAGGGGAATGGCTGACTTATATCCCAATTTGGTTGGCAGTTGCATTATTGGTGGTTGAAGGGTGCTTGCATTTAAGAAAGCAAAAAATGAATCAGCAAGATTTACAGCGGAAAATTCAACAGTCATCTGAATAATAAAAGCCGTCGTTATGCTGAGATATTCAAATTTCCAAGAGGATAATGAGGTTTGGCATCATCCTCCTTTTCGTCTAAAAAATTGAACTTTTGTTGAAAAAACTAAAATCACAAAAATAATTACAACTATTTTATGAATTTATAGTGAATATATAGGAAAATATTCGGGTCAGTACCAGCTTTTGATTCAATCTTGACGACAATTCCATTACAATTATCGGGTTTTGAAATTCATGCCTAGATATACAATTAATTAGAGGACGTATCTGTGAGCAAAGAGACTATCATCGCCCTACACGCAGAGCACCAAGGTCGCTGGAAAAACCGTGAAGAAATCGCGGAACGTATGATTGCTTTACTCGGTCAGTTGTACCGTGAAAAAAATATCATGGTTTCAGTTTTTGGTCGTTCTTTAGTTAACCGTTCTGTGATTCAAATTTTGAAAGCACACCGTCGTACTCGTATGATGGACGTAGAACTTTCAGTTGTTCACACTTTCCCATTGCTTGAAGCTTTGGCTAAAGTAGACAACATCGGTTCAGCAGAAATCGACTTAGGTAAACTTGCTGTTGAATATAAAGAAAAAGGCGGCGATGTAAATGCATTTGTTGCAGACGCTGTGAAATCTTTAGCGGGCAATCCAACAACTGTAGAAAGCAAAGATGTTGTACTTTACGGTTTTGGTCGTATTGGTCGTATCCTTGCGCGTTTAATCATTGGTCAATCTGGTCTTGGCCGTGGCTTAAACCTTAAAGCAATTGTGGTACGTAAATCGTCTGATGGTGATTTAGAAAAACGTGCGTCTTTATTGCGTCGTGACTCTATTCACGGTCCATTTGCAGGCACGATTTCTGTAGATGAAGAAAATGAAGCAATTATCGCAAATGGTAACTTCATTAAAGTGATCTATGCGTCTAACCCATCTGAAGTAGACTATACGGCTTATGGCATCAACAATGCATTGGTGATTGACAACACAGGTAAATGGCGTGATGCAGAAGGTCTTGCACAACACCTTCAATGCCCAGGTGCTGCACGCGTAATTTTAACTGCACCTGGTAAAGGTGACATGAAAAACGTGGTGTACGGTGTTAACCAAGCAGACATTCTTGATGAAGATACCATTATTTCTGCAGCAAGCTGTACAACAAACGCAATTACACCAACTTTAAAAGTGTTGCATGACAAGTACACCGTTGTGAATGGTCACGTTGAAACTGTTCACTCATTCACTAACGACCAAAACTTGATTGATAACTATCACAAGGCAGATCGTCGTGGTCGTGCAGCAACATTAAACATGGTTATTACCGAAACAGGTGCAGCAAAAGCAGTGGCGAAAGCATTGCCTGCATTACAAGGTAAATTAACAGGTAACTCTGTACGTGTTCCAACGCCAAACGTATCACTTGCAATCTTGAACTTAACGCTTGAGAAAGAAGTAGATCGCGAAGAAGTGAACGAATACATTCGTCAAATTTCAATTCACTCTAATCTTCAAGGTCAAATTGGTTATACCAACTCGACTGAAGTGGTTTCAAGTGACTTCATTGGTTCGCGTACTGCAGGTGTATTTGATGCGCAAGCAACCATTACTTCAGGCAACCGTTTAACTGCTTACGTTTGGTATGACAACGAAGTGGGTTATAGCTGCCAAGTATTGCGTATTGCTGAACAAATGGGCGGCGTAAGCTATCCTAAAGTTCCTGCTGAAACAAATGCATAATTTGTAGATACAGAATTTAAAATCAAAAAGAGCTTCAAATGAAGCTCTTTTTTTTGCATTTATTTCATTCTTAAATATAAGGATGAGTGTTGAAATTTCCACCTAATACGCTATCCTAAACTTACCAAAATAAAGTCTATGCTAAAAAGTAAGTAGATTTGATTTTGCTTTCAAGCTTTCAAAGCCTGAACAATAGAAATAACAGAAGGATACCGTTATGCAATATGCAACCAGTCACTTACTCGGGCAAGTCCTTGCTAAAGATTGTCCATCACGGATTCGTTTAGAACATTTAGCCAATAAATGGTCAATGTTGGTGTTGCATTGTTTAAGCGAAGGTTTGCACCGCTTTAGTGAGCTAAGACAGCGCATTGAAGGGGTGAGTGAAAAAATGCTGGCGCAAACCCTGAAAACTCTTGAGCAAGATGGGTTAATTTTACGTACAGTTTACCCAACGGTGCCGCCTAAAGTGGAATATCAACTCACTTTTGAAGGCTCACAAATTGCAGCAAGAGTGAATCAACTGATTGAGTATTTAGAACAGCATTTGCCTGAAACTTCACAGCAATCTTCTCACTAATGGATTACTCATCTTTTAGGGAAGTCGCTGTAGATGTTCCTACTCCAAAGCACATTCTGGATGATTAAATAGTGCGTCGATGTGAAAAATCATAACGATCAATCAGCAAAATCCCGATGGCAAATACCAAAATACTGACAACACAACCCATCCAGCCCCGGTGTTGCCATGCGTAGACCGCCGTCAGTGAACCAAGTGCTGCACCTGAAAAATAAATAGTCATATATACCGCATTAATGCGGGAACGTGCGGTGGCATCAATTCGGTACACCAAGTTTTGATTCAATACGTGAAAAGCAGTTAGACCAAAATAACTCATCAATACGCCAACGGCATAAGCCACAATATTCTGCTGTGCAAAAAAGAGTGGAATGCAAGAAAACAACATCAAGCCAATACATAATATTGCGACAAAATTCACACGACCTTTGCCCACCGTTTTACCCGACCAACTTGATGAGAAAATTCCAATCACACCCAATAAACCAAAAAGCCCAACTTGAAAATCACTAAAATGATAAGGCGGATTGGCTAAAACAAAAGTCATGGAAGTAAAAACCAAGGACAAAATGGCAAAGCCCAAAGCGCCTGCGCAGGCTCTACGAATTAAATGTGGCTGGGTTACAGCCAGCTGAATTAAAGAACGATAAATGCCCGCTACAGTTAAATTTTTATTGGCAGCTGTAGAGGGAAGTTTTGTCCACATTAGGCCTGCAAAAAGTAGGGTGATGATGCCGCTGCTGAAATAGACAGCTTCCCAAGACCAATAGGTTGATACAAATCCTGCAAAAGTGCGCGATAAAATAATCCCCATTACCAAGCCACTCATCAATTTTCCGACAATGGCAGCACTCGATTCAGGTGGACTGATGCTAGATGCAAATGGAATAAGCACTTGTGCAGAAATCGCACCAAAAGTGGCACATACGGTAAAGAAATACAGCATGGCTAAATTGCTGCTAAAAGACAGCAAAATTTGCGAACACGCAGCAAAAACCATCAGACTGACAATCAATTTACGCTTATTTAGCAAGTCACCTAAAGGCACGAGTAACATTAAACCTAGTCCATAGCCTATTTGTGCCAAAACCACAGCAAAGCCTGCCTGACTGGTGCTAATTCCTAAACTTTTTTCAATTGAATAAATTAAAGGCTGATTAAAATATGCCGATCCCGCACACAAGCCACAGGCGGTTGCCATGAGTAAAATAAATTTAGGCGATAAAGCAGGCGTGGTTGTGGTGGCAACAGCATTAGACATGGCGGCAGAAAGCAAACAAGGGTTAAAGCACTATAAGAACTTAGATGGCGAAGGAGAAATAAGAAAAAACGATCATATCATTGCTAAAAGAAATGAGTGTTTTGAACAATCAAGGATAAAAAGCATCTACGCATACGATTGCATAAATATAATTCGAGAAATTCTCTAAAATATGGCAGAATATACGGCTTTTAAAGTTTTTAGAGGATTGGCAAGATGCGCTTTGTTGATGAAGCAGTCATTACCGTAGAGGCTGGCGACGGTGGCAATGGCGTAGCCAGTTTTCGCCGAGAGAAATTTGTACCATTTGGTGGGCCAGATGGCGGTGATGGTGGTCGTGGCGGCAGTATTTTTATTCAAGCCGACGACAACGCAAGCACCCTTGTAGATTATCGTTATACCCGTAAATTTCGCGCTGAACGTGGTAAAAACGGGTCGGGCGCAAACTGTGCAGGTCGTGGCGGTGAATCTGTCGTTTTGACCGTTCCAGTGGGCACAACCATTGTAGATACAGACTCTGGTGATATTATTGCAGATTTAGTCGAAAGCGGTCAGAAAGTATTGGTCGCTCAAGGTGGTGATGGTGGTTTAGGGAATACTCACTTTAAATCATCTACCAACCGAACACCGCGTAAATTCACGCATGGTACCAAAGGTGAATTCCGTGAAATCCGTTTGGAGTTGAAAGTCCTTGCCGATGTAGGCTTGCTAGGCATGCCAAACGCGGGTAAATCGACCTTTATTCGTGCCGTGTCTGCGGCAAAACCAAAAGTTGCTGACTATCCATTTACCACCATGGTGCCAAATTTAGGCGTGGTGGATGCAGATCGTCATCGTTCTTTTGTCATGGCAGATATTCCAGGACTAATTGAAGGTGCAGCAGAAGGCGCAGGTTTGGGGATTCGCTTCCTGAAACACTTGGCGCGTACTCGTATTTTACTGCACATTGTGGATGTTCAACCTATTGATGGTTCTGATCCTGCGTACAATGCCAAAGCAATTCTGCAAGAGTTGGAAAAATTCTCTCCAACTTTGGCAAAGTTACCAATCGTGTTGGTGTTGAATAAACTTGATCAACTTCCTGAAGATTCACGTGAAGAATGGTGTAAACACATTCTTGAAGAATTGCAGTGGGATGGTCCTGTGTTCAAAACTTCAGGCTTAATGTTTGAAGGTACACAGCAAGTGGTGTATTACTTGATGGATCAAATTGAGCAACAACGTGAACGCGAAGTTGAAGATCCTGAGTACGCAGCAGAAATGAAAGCATTCCGTGATCAGCTGGAAGCTGAAACACGTGAACAAACCATTGCCGCGAAAGAAGCGTATCGTGAGATGCGCCGTCAGCAACGTCTTGCAGGTATGCTGGGCGATGATGACGAAGACGATGATGGTGAAGATGGCGAAGTAGAAGTGTACTACGTACGCTAAGCGTTACAAAAAGTGACTGAGGACAAGATGATAGAAGTGGTAGATGGGCAACGTCAGCTCAAGGGTTGTAAACGAATCGTTGTTAAAATCGGATCATCTTTACTCACAGCCAATGGGCAAGGTTTAGATTTGGATGCAATCTCGCATTGGGCGGGACAAATTGCAGATCTACACAATGCTGGACACGAAATTATTTTGGTGTCATCGGGAGCTGTGGCTGAAGGTATGGTGCGAATGAAACTTGAGCATCGACCCACTGATCTACCCAGTCTTCAGGCATGCGCTGCCATTGGTCAAATGGGTCTGATTCAGACTTGGTCAAGTGTGCTGGAAAAACACCAGATTCAAACTGCACAAGTCCTATTAACCCATGATGATTTGGCAGATCGTCGTCGTTATTTAAATTCCTGTGATGCATTGCAAAACCTGATTGAATGGCGCGTGATTCCTGTCATCAATGAAAATGACACAGTCTCTACTGATGAAATTCGCTTTGGTGATAATGACACTTTGGCTGCGATGGTAGCAGGGCAGGTACATGCAGATTTGTTGATTATTTTGACCGATCAACAAGGTATGTTTGACTCCGATCCACGTTCTAATCCAAATGCAAAACTGTTCCATACTGTACGTGCTTTGGATGAAAGTCTGTTTGATATGGCGGGTGGTGGCGGCAAGTTTGGGCGCGGTGGCATGCTGACCAAAGTCCGTGCAGCGCGTTTGGCGGCTAAATCGGGTTGTCCAACTTTAATTGCCAGTGGTGAAAGTGACAATGTGCTTGCGCGTTTAATGGCGGGCGAAATGTTGGGTACACTGTTCATTACTGACAATGACCGTATTGCAGCGCATCAACAGTGGTTGGCGGCACATTTACAAACGGCAGGACGTTTGGTGATTGATGATGGCGCAGTCAAAGCCATTAAAGAAAATCATCGCAGTTTATTGCCTGTGGGTGTAAAAGCGGTAGAAGGGCATTTTGAACGTGGCGATGTGGTGGAGTGTGTAGATACACAAGGTCATCGTGTCGCTGTGGGACGTGTTAATTTTAGTTCACGTTCTGCAGATTTGGTCAAAGGCTTGGCTTCTGACAAAGTGCATCAGGTGTTAGGCGAGGCACGTTCGTTGGAGATGATCCATCGCAATCACATAGCGATTTATTGATGATGCTGTAAGTTATCATTCAATTGAAGTTATTAAAAAACGCATGTCATGCTTCAAGTTTATTTAAACTGAATCGTTCCATTTGCATTGACTGTAATTTTAGATTCACCTGCTGCCATATCTTGATCAGCTACAGCCGTTTCTGCGACAGCAAATTTAGCCATACTCGCGCGCATAACAGGTTGCGGAAAATAAGAATTGGTGTTTAGGTTCAAATTAACCAAGTTATAGCCCGATTTATTCCAAGCCTGACTTAACATTTGCGCACGTTGTTGAAAGTTTTTAGACGCTTCGACCATCAACTCGTTTTCAACTTTTTTGCGTTGTGCATCCGACACGCTAAAATTAATTGATTGGGTCTGAAAGTTTTGTTGTAGCTCACTCACCAACTGGCTTGCGGCTTTAAAATCGGTGCTTTGCACACGTACTTCTGCACGACCACGCCATTCTTTTAACTTACGACTGTCATTGTCGTAAATTGGATAGGTGGTTTGTGAGCCCGTTTCAACTTTCACTTGTGGATACTTACGTGCAGTTGCAATGGCTTGGCTCATTAACTGGTTAATTTGTGATGCAAGTTCAGCAGGCTGTTTGTGACTTTTTTCAATATATAACACAGCGTGCATTTGATCATTTGAAACTTCGCGTGTAGCTTCGGCTTGAACATTGACGATATTGTAATTTAAAGATTCATTTTGTTGGGCAAAAGCAGTGCTTGCAGCACCAACAGCCAACAGGGTAGCAGCGAGAGAAAGTAAGCGCATATTTTGACCTATTATTCAGGGGATCAGGATTTATGAAAAGCGTTTGAATTGATTTAAATAGTAACTTTGCTTTGTGAGGATTTTTAGTTGAATTTGTGGTGGCTTTGTAAAATATGCGTTAAAAATTGCAGCAAAAAAGCATTTATAAAATTCAATAAAAATAATGATCTATACTATTTTGAAAATAAATGCTGCATGACTTGAGAGATTGTGCAAAAAAACGTATAAAGGAAGTGGAAAGAGTTAAATTTTCTTTCCTTTGTCACAATGTAAGATGATAATTCAATCGAATCATCTGCAAGATATGTTTTTTCGATGAAATTAGGCAATATTTGGGTTAAACCTGTTTATTTTCTAGAAAAATTAGGTATTATCCCGCTTCCTAGTCTTGAAGAACAAAACTCTATCTCGCTAGATCAAAAAAGCACCGAGTCAAAGGACCGCAAGTCACCAGACTTATTTCTTTCAACCCATATCAGAGATGGTAATTCGATATGAGCGTTACTTCTGTAAACCCTGCCAACCATTCCACAAACGAATACTACTTGACTCGCCAAAGTCAGATGGAATCGAATGTGCGTAGTTATCCTCGTAAATTACCGTTAGCGATAGCGAAAGCACTGGGTTGTTGGGTTACCGATGTTGAAGGTACTGAGTACCTAGATTGTTTGGCTGGGGCAGGAACCTTGGCATTGGGCCATAACCATCCTGCGGTGGTTCAAAGCATCCAAGACACTTTAGCGAGTGGTTTGCCATTACATACCCTAGATTTAACGACACCTTTGAAAGATGCTTTTACTGAAGCGTTACTTTCACACATGCCTGGTGGTCAAGAAGAATACTGCTTGCAGTTCTGTGGTCCTACAGGTGCAGATGGCACAGAAGCGGCAATCAAACTTGCAAAAACCTATACAGGTCGTAGCTCAGTCATCAGCTTCTCAGGTGGCTATCATGGTATGACTCATGGTTCATTGGCGATGACAGGTAACTTGTCTGCAAAAAACGCAGTCAATGGTTTAATGCCTGGTGTTCAATTTATGCCATATCCGCATGAATACCGCTGCCCACTTGGTATTGGCGGTGAAGCGGGTGTAGATGCTTTAACGTATTATTTTGAAAACTTCATTGAAGATGTAGAAAGCGGTGTAACTAAGCCTGCAGCTGTGATTCTTGAAGCAATTCAAGGTGAAGGCGGTGTAGTAACTGCACCAATTAAATGGTTGAAAAAAATCCGCGAAGTGACTGAAAAGCACAACATCGTTTTAATTTTAGACGAAGTTCAAGCGGGCTTTGCACGTTCAGGCAAAATGTTTGCATTTGAACATGCAGGTATTGAGCCAGACGTGATTGTAATGTCTAAAGCTGTTGGTGGTGGTTTGCCATTGGCTGTACTTGCAATTAAACGTAAGTTTGACGCATGGCAGCCTGCAGGTCACACGGGTACTTTCCGTGGTAACCAATTGGCAATGGGTACTGGTCTTGTGGTGCTTAAAACCATTAAAGAACAAAACCTTGCACAAAATGCGCAAGAGCGTGGTGAGTTCTTACAAGCTGAATTGAAAAAATTAGCTGTTGAATTCCCATGTATTGGTAACGTGCGTGGTCGCGGTTTAATGATTGGTATCGAAATTGTAGATGAACGCCAAGAAAAAGACCGTTTAGGTGCTTATCCAGCAGACTCTCAATTGGCTGCTGCTGTTCAAGCTGCATGTTTTGACAACAAATTGTTGCTTGAGAAAGGTGGTCGTGGTGGTACGGTAATCCGTTTACTTTGTCCACTCATCATTACTCAAGAAGAGTGTGTAGAAGTCATCGCTCGCTTCAAGAAAGCAGTTGCTGAAGCGTTAGTCGCAGTTCGAGGCGCATAAGTTTATGGTAGATTTTGCAGAACATCGTAAAGCGTTACTCTGCAATGATGCTCAATCCATTGCTGACTACAGTGCAGCAATGGAACAAGCGACTCAAGCAGTCGCGGCATGGTTGCAAAATGACAAAATGTACACAGGCGGCAGCATTAAAGAATTGCGTGAAGCGATTTCTTTCCAGCCTGCAAAACAAGGTTTGGGTGTACAAAAGTCATTGGAACGCATGGTTGAGCTTTTCTTAAACAAAAGTTTAAAAGTTCATCATCCACATTCTTTGGCACATTTGCATTGTCCAACTATGGTGGCAAGCCAAATTGCAGAAGTTCTCATTAACGCAACCAACCAATCTATGGACTCTTGGGATCAAAGCCCTGCAGGTTCATTGATGGAAGTACAACTAATTGACTGGTTACGTCAAAAAGTTGGCTATGGTGCAGGTCAAGCGGGCGTGTTCACCTCAGGTGGTACGCAGTCTAACTTGATGGGTGTGTTATTGGCGCGTGATGCGTGTATTGCAAAGAACTGGAAAGATGAAAACGGTAATCCGTGGTCTGTTCAGCGCGATGGTATTCCAAGCGATGCAATGCGTAATGTGAAAGTCATTTGTTCTGAAAATGCACACTTCTCTGTGCAAAAGAACATGGCGATGATGGGTATGGGCTTCCAATCGGTTGTTACTGTACCTGTTAATGAAAATGCACAAATGGACGTGGTTGCACTTGAGCAAACCATGGCGCATTTAAAAGCTGAAGGTAAGATTGTTGCATGTGTGGTTGCAACTGCGGGTACAACCGATGCGGGCGCGATTGATCCACTTAAAAAGATTCGTGACATCACCAATCAATATGGCGCGTGGATGCACATTGACGCAGCTTGGGGTGGTGCATTAATTCTTTCTAACAGTCATCGTGACATGCTTGATGGTATTGAGTTGTCTGATTCTGTGACACTGGATTTCCATAAGCATTATTTCCAAACTATTTCGTGCGGTGCGTTCTTACTGAAAGATGAAGCGAACTATCGTTTCATGCACTATGAAGCAGAATATTTGAACTCTGCTTATGATGAAGAACATGGCGTACCAAACTTGGTGTCTAAGTCATTGCAAACAACGCGTCGTTTTGATGCGTTGAAACTTTGGATGACGATTGAAGCATTAGGTGAAGAGCTTTACGGTTCTATGATTGATCATGGTGTGAAGCTAACCCGTGACGTTGCTGATTATATTAAAGCGACTGTAGGTTTAGAATTGTTGGTTGAACCACAATTTGCTTCAGTGTTGTTCCGTGTTGTGCCTGAAGGTTATCCTGCAGAGTTCTTGGATAGCTTGAACCAAAACGTGGCAGATGAATTATTTGCACGTGGTGAGGCCAATATTGGTGTAACTAAAGTCGGTAATGTTCAATCATTGAAGATGACGACTTTAAGTCCAGTGGCAACACTTGAAAACGTGAAAAACTTGTTAGGCCTAGTATTGGCAGAAGCAGATCGCATTAAAGATGCGATTGTCGCGGGTACTTATACGCCACCAATCGACTAATGCTTTCATTATTCAGATTGTTATGAAATACAACAAAAGAAGTCACTACGGTGGCTTTTTTTGTGTCTGATTAAAAATATTGCAGTGAAGTGTTGTACCGTTCTTGCTTGAATTTTGTGATGGATTGGGTGTTTTGGGCTCAAATAATGCACTGCGGATGTCATAAAAATTACGCAATTGGCGAATAAACCATCAATTTTGGTAGAAAAAACCATAAATAATGATGACATTGGCATGAATTATTACAATTTGAAATTTAAATACTGAAAAAAATAAGCACTCTAGTGTTTTATTAGTTATTGATTTTAAATCATTTAAAAATTATTTTAGATACGAAAAGCAAATATAACCAAAGCGTAACAAAGCTGTAACATGGTTGTCATATTATAAAACCACAATGCAGTTATCGAAATAAGTACAAAACTTAATAACAAGTGACGTACTCCGAACTTGCATACTATGAGAGAGAACAGAATGCGCTTTACTAACATCGCCATTGCTTTAGCCGTATCTGCAGCAGCTGTAACAACTGCTAACGCAGCTCGTGACACCATCCAAATCGCGGGTTCTTCAACCGTTCTACCATACGCAAGTATTGTAGCAGAAGAATTTGGTAATACTTTCCCACAATTCAAAACTCCAGTTGTTGGTTCAGGCGGTTCTTCAGGTGGTTTGAAGCAGTTCTGTACAGGTGTGGGTGATAACACAATCGACATCGCGAACTCATCTCGTAAAATTAAAGATTCAGAATTAGCTGCTT
This sequence comes from Acinetobacter sp. SWBY1, assembly GCF_002946595.1. NCBI lineage: Bacteria > Pseudomonadati > Pseudomonadota > Gammaproteobacteria > Moraxellales > Moraxellaceae > Acinetobacter > Acinetobacter sp. SWBY1. The sequence goes on from NZ_CP026616.1 coordinate 71,018, forward strand.
GTAAAAAAGCAGGCGTAAACCAAGTTTTAGAAATTAAAATTGGTTACGACGGTATCGTATTTGCTTCTAACGCAAACAAAGCGGCTTACAAATTAAAGCCTTACCATGTATATGCAGCAATTGCAGCTCAATTACCATCTAAAGGTAAAATGGTTGCTAACCCATATACACGTTGGAACCAAATTGACAAAATACTTCCAAACGAGCCTATTACACTTGTAATTCCAGCGTCTAACCACGGTACACGTGAAGTGTTCCAAGAGAAAATGGTTGATGCAGGCTGTGAAGCTTATGCTGCAATCAAAGCATTAGACAAAGATGCGCAAAAGAAAGTGTGTACTACTTTCCGTAAGGATGGTCGTGTAATCGAAATCGCGGGTGACTACACAGAAACACTGGCACGTTTGAAAACTTCTCCAAGCGCAGTAGGTGTATTCGGCTTAGGTTTCTATGACCAAAACCGTGACCGTTTACGTGTTGCAACTGTAAACAACGTAGCGCCATCTGAAAACACAATTTTAAATGGTTCTTACCCTGTATCACGTCCATTGTTCTTCTACGTGAAAGGTGAGCACCTTAAATCAATCAAAGGTTTACCGCAATTTACTGAATACTTCTTGAGCAAGAAAGTATCTGGTAAAGGTTCTAAATTAGACAAAGCAGGTTTGATCTCTATGTCTGACAAAGAGCGTGCACAAGTTCTTGCTAACTTCAAAGCTGGTAAAGCGGTTAAGTAATTTGAGTTAAAGCAGCTGATGGCAGGGAACAACCTGCCATCGGCTTTTTGCTAAGAAATGTTTTTTCAAAAACACAAATTGAAAAAACAGTGGAGAATACATGAATCTGCTACTCATAGGTGTGTTATTGGCGATTATCGCCGTAGCCTATCAAATCGGGTTAAGCAAGAGCCGTAACCTAGCAGGTAAGGGAAATAACTCTGCAATGTTACATTCACGCCCAGGATATTATGGCGCGTTGGTAGCATTATGGTGTGGTATTCCTGCTTTTTTAATTTTGATTGTTTGGAACTTGGTTGAACCAAGTATTCTAGAGCAAGTGGTAATTAATAATGTGCCAGCGCACATTGCTGCAAGCCTAGACCCTGCAAGTACAAGTGTTTTGGTTGATCGCGTACAAGCCATTGCATCTGGTTTTGGTGTAAGTGATACACCTGCTGCATACGAAGTTGCAGCGGCAGAGCAATTAGCGAAAATTGAAACCATTGGTTCTTATGCCAAACTTGCGGTGGTGATCTGTGCGGCCTTATTTGGTTTGCTGTGGGCAAAGAAACGTGTTTCACAACAATTCCGCGCACGTAACCAAGTTGAAAAAATCATCAACATTTCTTTGGCATTATGTTCTGGTGTTGCGATTCTAACTACGGTTGGTATTGTGATGTCCATGTTCAGTGAAGCGATGCGATTCTTTAGTTTCGTTAGCCCACTGGATTTCTTCTTTGGTACAGTCTGGAACCCTGGTTTTAGCACCTCGGGTAGTGCAGATGGCAGTTATGGTTTACTTCCATTACTGTGGGGCACATTGATGGTGAGTGGTATTGCTTTATTAGTTGCAGTACCTATTGGTTTAATGATCGCCATTTACCTTGCAGAATATGCATCGCCTAAATTCCGTGCATGGGCAAAGCCGACCATTGAAGTTTTAGCAGGTATTCCGACCATTGTGTACGGTGTATTTGCCATGATGATCATTGGTCCGTTCCTTAAAACAGCTGGTGCAATCATTGGGCTAGATATTAATGCCACGAGTGCATTAACTGCTGGTTTAGTGATGGGTATTATGATCATTCCTTTTGTATCTTCATTGTCTGATGACATTATTACGCAAGTGCCGCGTGCGCTACGTGATGGTTCTTTAGGCTTAGGTGCAACCAAATCTGAAACCATTCGTCGTGTGGTGATGCCAGCTGCATTACCAGGGGTGATTGGTGCGTTCTTACTTGCTGCGTCACGTGCAATTGGTGAAACCATGATTGTGGTGTTGGCTGCAGGTAATAGTCCTTTACTACACGCAAACCCATTAGAAGCGGTATCTACGGTTACGATTACGATTGTAAACCAATTAACAGGTGATACAGATTTCGCAAGTCCGCAGGCATTGGTTGCTTTCGCACTTGGTTTGACCCTGTTCGTGATTACCTTAGGTTTGAACATTGTTGCACTATACATTGTGCGTAAATATCGTGAGCAATACGACTAATGAGTACTTCAAATACATCGTCTTTGGATCAGTTAGATCCACAAGCTGCTGCCGAATTACGTGAACAACGTAAAAAAACCATCGCCAGTTCATTGGGTAAGCGTCATCGTAAGGAAAAAACCTTCCGTTTGATGGGGTTCTCGGCAGTTATTGCAGGTTTATTCTTTGTCGTATTGTTATTCGGCAGTATCTTATCTAAAGGTTTGCCTGCGTTCTGGCAAAGCAGCATGAGCCTTCCAATTTACTTCGATCCAGCGATTGTCAATGCAGGTCCAAAACCTAAAGCGATTGCAGGCGAGTCACCAGCACAATACGAAGATCGTATGATTGCGTGGCAAACCGAAATGGGTATGGTCGATTGGGATGCTGTAATCGTGAATGGTATTGTGGCGAAAGACAAAGCGCTTGAAGCTCAGCGTGATGATCTTGGTTACTTATATACCAGTTCTGAATCATACCGTGTTCGTGACATGGTCTTGGCTGATCCTTCTTTAATTGGTCAAACCAAAGAAGTGAAAGTGCTTGCAGATGCGAACGTTGATGTATGGTTAGAAGGCAAGATTGACCGTAGTTTGCCAGATGAGCAGCAACAATTAAGCCCTGAAGTACGTCAATTGGCAGATCAGCTCGAATCACAAGGTATTATTGAAAGTACTTTCAATACCAATATTTTTGTTAGCCCAGACTCACGTAGTTCTCCAGCGACTTCTGGTTTGGCAGGTGCATTCATGGGTTCATTATTCATGATGCTGATTGTGATCTTTATTTCGATTCCAATTGGTGTTGCATCAGCAATTTACTTAGAAGAATTTGCGCCAAAAAATGCGATTACTGATATTATTGAAGTGAACATCAATAACTTGGCCGCTGTACCTTCTATTGTATTTGGTTTGTTGGGTGCCGCGATCTTTATTGGTTGGATGCATTTACCATTGTCTGCACCATTGGTCGGTGGTTTGGTACTGAGTTTAATGACTTTACCAACAGTGATTATTACCACGCGTGCATCATTAAAAGCAGTGCCGCCGTCTATTCGTCAAGCTGCTTTAGGTTTGGGTGCTTCTCGTTTACAAACAGTGTTCCACCACGTACTCCCACTTGCATTGCCGGGTATTTTAACGGGTGCAATTATTGGTGTCGCACAAGCTTTAGGTGAAACCGCACCATTGTTATTAATTGGTATGAGTGCTTTCGTTGCCAGTGTACCAGCAACTCCACTTGATCAATCTACTGCGTTACCTGTGCAAATTTTCTTATGGCAGGGTAATGAATTGCGTAACTTCTTCGAGGGACGTACCGCTGCAGCCATTATCGTACTACTTGCGCTAATGATTGGCTTAAACAGCCTTGCAATTTGGTTACGTAAGAAGTTTGAAGTACGCTGGTAATTGAGGGCAGAGAATATGAATGCTGTAGCAAGCACAGAAAAACAGAATTCCTTAGAACAGGATAAGCAAGTGAATCCACAACAAAGCCAATTTACATCTACCGATGTAGAACAGAAGCAATCATCGACTTCGTTTGTTTCACAATTTGATACGCAAACTTCAAGCAAAAAAGAAGCGAAATCATCAAATGTAAAGTTAAGTACCAATGACGTGCATGTGTACTATGGTGAATCTGAAGCGATTAAAGGTATTGATTTAAATATCTATGAAAATGAAGTTATTGCTTTCATTGGTCCATCAGGTTGTGGTAAATCTACGTTCTTGCGTACTTTAAACCGTATGAACGACACGATTGATAGCTGTCGTGTAACGGGTAAAGTAATGTTGGATAACCAAGACATTTATGACCCGAACCTTGACGTGGTGTTATTGCGTGCGCAAGTGGGCATGGTGTTCCAGAAGCCAAACCCATTCCCGAAATCAATTTTTGAAAACGTAGCCTATGGCCCTAAACTGCATGGTTTAGCACGTGATAAGTACGATTTAGAAGAAATTGTAGAAAACAGCTTGCGTAAAGCAGGTTTGTGGGATGAAGTGAAAGATCGTTTGAATCAACCAGGCACAGGTCTTTCTGGTGGTCAGCAACAACGTCTTTGTATTGCGCGTACCATTGCGGTAAGTCCAGAAGTAATTTTGATGGATGAACCATGTTCGGCACTTGACCCAATTGCAACGGCAAAAGTAGAAGAGCTAATTTCTGAACTTTCTACTCAATATACGATTGCGATTGTAACGCACTCAATGCAACAGGCAGCGCGTGTATCTGACCGTACCGCATACTTCCATTTAGGTGATTTGATTGAAGTGAATGCAACTGAAAAAGTATTTACTCAGCCAGACCATCAATTAACAGAAGCATATATTACAGGTCGTTTTGGTTAATCTGCTTAAGTCCTGAAAGCTATTAAAACAGAATCTTAGGATTCTGTTTTTTTGTTATAGTATTGATTGTTTTGTACGCGCAGCGAAAATAAAAAATGCAGTTTCCTTCACAAGAAGAACGACAACAGGCAAAACCAGCACGCCAAGCCACGAAAAAAATAATCGATGCCTTGTTTGGATTTCAACATAGTGCAGAGACGATAGCAGCACTTTTGGTTTTGCTGAGTATTTTATTGGCAACGTTTTTTAACCATGATGGGTGGTTTCCAACTTCTCAAAGCCCCAATATGAGCAATTATCATCGTTGGTTGTATGATCAATTTGTGATAGTTTCAGGTGTGATAGTGCTTGTTGTTTATTTTAGGGTACAGCAGCAAGCAAGTGATCCCCATTTTCGGCAGGCTTGGCGAGACTATATCGATGCCAATGCTAAATTTAAGTTTTATCGCTATGTAAAAGCACAACAAAAAAATAAGTTACCGTTCTTGCACAGTGCAGTAGGTGAATTTCTTTGCGTAATGTGTCTCTGCGTAGGTTTAGTGTGTTTCTATTCAATGCTTACACCTTCAGATCATGAGCGTAGAGGTAGTTTTCTACTGTTTGGTTGGTGGCCGATCAACGCACTTATTATTGGGATTTGCTATCAGGGGCAAATTTGGTTTGCTGTACGTTTAATGGCTGTTCGGCAGATTTCTAAACGATATTTACGATTGATTCAAAAAGAAGCTGCTTTAAGATAGAAAAAGTATTGAAAAAGTCTAAATTGACCTAATGTAGTCCTAATAAACCGAATTAAATTGAGAACTCATTTTTATGTTATTTCATTTACCTAAACTACCTGCCGAAATTCGGATTAGTCATTTGAATGCGCGAATTAATGAACAACGAAAAAAAATTGCGCAAACCACGGCATCTAAACTCGAGCTATTACAACTTTCACAACAAATGGCACGTGAAGCGCGCGCCCGTAAAAAGAACAATCAAAAAATTTATGTGTTGGATTTTAAAGGTGATACTGCTGCGTCTGCTGTAGAGCAATTGCGTGAAGAAATCACCCTAATTTTGGCAACGGCCAAAGCTGGACGTGACCGTGTTGTGGTACGTTTGGAAAGTCCAGGCGGTATGGTGCATGGTTATGGGCTTGCAGCTGCACAATTGGTACGTTTGCGTGATGCAGGTTTCCATCTCACGATTTGCGTCGATAAAGTCGCAGCAAGTGGTGGCTATATGATGGCATGTATTGGTTCAGAAATTGTGTCAGCGCCATTTGCGATTTTGGGTTCTATTGGCGTAGTGGCACAAGTGCCTAACTTTAATCGCTTGCTCAAAGAAAAAAATATAGATTTTGAGATGTACACAGCAGGTCAATACAAACGCACTGTGACCATGTTTGGTGAAAATACCGAAGAAGGCAAGGCTAAGTTTGAAGAAGAATTGCAACAAACTCATGTACTATTTAAACACTTTGTCGAAAAATACCGTCCACAACTGAATGTTGAAAAAGTGGCAACAGGTGAGCATTGGTATGGTCAGGATGCACTGGATTTAAACTTGGTAGATAAGTTACAAACCTCAGATGAATACTTACTAAGTTTGTTGCCACAGCATGATATTTATGTGATTCAAACCCGTAAAAAGCCAACTTTGGGTGAAAAACTGGGTTTGCAAGCTGCACAAATGGCAGACAGTTTGATTCCTGCAGTGATGAATAAACTGGTTGATAGCCTAAGCAAAGCCAACAGCAGTTTGTTGCAAATCCGTGATCCTAAACTGTAATAGTGATGATCTAACTTCTAAAATTTATCTAAAAATTGCGCTCAATTGAGCGCAATTTTTTTATTCACTTTTATTCAAAAATATAGGGTCTTTGATTTAAGCATCTTAATTTTCAATTCAGCTTGATGTTATATCTTTGTGATAAGAAAAAAACCTTGATAGGTTGAATATGCAAACAAATATTGTACCCGCGAAGCAATCAACATCTACAGATTTAATGATTCGCTTTTTGCATGTGGTGATGCAGCTAAGTTTTACAGGGGCTTATTTAACAGGTGATGCGGAAGAATGGCATCAGTTACATATGGCTTTTGGCTATACGTTGGGGATTAGTTTAGCTTTACGAATTTTGTGGCAGGTGTTGAGTATGTTGAACAGCACACAGCCAACAGGAATTTCTAAACGTTTAGGCATGATTCAACAATTTGTAAAACGCTATTGGAAACAGCCTCAGCAGTTTTTTTCATTGCAGTTTTTAAAGTCAAGTAGTTCTAGTGAATTTCAATTCAGTATTTTGTTGATTTGGTTGGCATTGCCTTTAACTGTGTTGGTTGGATTTTTCACCGATTATACCCAAAGTCATACTTTAAAAGAGCTACATGAATTTGCAGCAAATTTATTCTTAGCTGCGGTATTGGTGCATTTAGCGAGCTTAACTTTAAGCAGCGTATTGTTTAAAAAATGGCTTGCCAAAACCATGTTTTGGGGTTCAGGTAAACCTGCAGTATTAACGGTGTTGATCTGGATGATTTCAGTCGCAAGTTTAGCTGGCTTCTGGTGGTGGTATTGGCAATAAATTTGGATTTAGTACGAAAGAGGCATCCTGTTAGGGTTTCTTGATCAAGTAGAAGCATCCCATCAGCATTGCTCCTATCGTTGCTAAAAGCATATCCATGTGTGCATCCCAAATATCACCTTGCTGACCATTATAATTTTCAGCATCTTCTGGCGATAAGCCAAGCGCAATGAGCCATTCCACCCATTCATAAATTAAACTGCTTGCCATGATAAATTGAATGACCAAAAGATATAAAACGATAGGTTTGTTTTTTGGAAACCAGACTTCAAACAAGCGCAATAAAACAGGATAGAGCAAAATACCATAAGCCAAATGCACAAAACGGTCATACATATTGCGTGACCAACCCATGCTCTGATCTAAATTGAAGCCAAAGCTGTGCAAAATCCAATCATTATAGGGCACATAAGAATACAGATAATGTGCTCCGACAATATGAATCAGTAAAAATATTAAATACAGCACAAAGCTAGAAAAACTCAGTCCTACTTTTTTAAACGCAATCAATAAAGCCGCGAGCATAAAAACTGTGCCTGCCTGATGCAGTAGATACGATTCAAATTCCAGTGGTTGAATACTGGCAGCAAGCATGGCGAGTATAACCAAGCCTAAAGCACAGTAATGTTGAATGCGGAATTGATTTTGCATGTGATGTTTAAGTTGGAAGATTTGTTTTATTCTAATAAAAATGCGAAGCCGAAGCTTCGCATTTTTGTATTGTGATGAATGCTTTTACAAATTAGATTTTAGCAATTAAATCTTGAATTTGTTTTGCTTGTTCAGCTGCATTACCTGTGTAAGTTGCAGGCGTCATTGTCGCTAAACGTGCGCGATCTGCTGCAGGAACGCCTTCCAACTCATTACCATTCACGAAATCTAGCATCATGTCACGTGTCATAGCTTGACCACGTGTAAGAGCTTTTAATTTTTCGTATGGTTTTTCGATGTTATAACGACGCATCACAGTTTGAATTGGCTCAGCCAATACTTCTTGAGCATTGTCTAAATCTTCAAGAATACGTTGTGCGTTCAATTCAAGTTTGCCAATACCTTTAGAGCAAGCTTCAAATGCGATCAAGCTTTGTGCAAAACCAACACCCATATTACGCAATACAGTCGAGTCAGTTAAGTCACGTTGCCAGCGAGAGATTGGTAATTTTTCGCCTAAGTGAGCCAAGACTGCATTGGCGATACCCAAGTTACCTTCAGAGTTTTCAAAGTCAATTGGGTTTACTTTGTGCGGCATGGTTGAAGAACCAACTTCACCTTCTTTCAGTTTTTGCTTGAAGAAACCAAGTGAGATGTAGCCCCAAACGTCACGGTTGAAGTCGATTAGAATGGTGTTGAAACGACGTAGCGCATCAAACAATTCTGCCATATAGTCGTGTGGCTCAATTTGAGTCGTGTATGGGTTAAAGCTTAAACCTAAAGATTCTACAAATGCTTGAGAATGTGCAGGCCAGTTGATTTCTGGGTATGCAGAAAGGTGAGCGTTGTAGTTACCTACTGCACCATTGATTTTGCCCAAAAGCTCAACTTGCTTGAACTGTTTGATTTGACGTGCAAGACGATATGCCACGTTTGCCATTTCTTTACCCAAAGTTGTTGGGCTTGCAGTTTGGCCGTGAGTACGTGACAACATTGGTTGATCTGCGTGTTTTTCTGCCAATGCAACAATCGAATCAATGATTTGCTGCATCGCTGCAACCAATACTTCACGACCATTTTTAAGCATTAAAGCATGTGACAAGTTGTTGATGTCTTCTGAAGTACAAGCAAAGTGAATGAACTCACCTGCATTTTTTAACTCATCAATGTTGGCAATTTTTTCTTTTAAGAAATATTCAACTGCTTTTACGTCATGGTTGGTGGTGCGTTCAATTTCTTTAATGCGGTTGGCATCATCTTCAGAGAAATCTGCAACAATTGCATCTAATGCAGCATTCGTTGCAGCACTGAAAGCAGGTACTTCGGTAATTTCAGGACGATTGGCAAGCGCTTGTAACCAACGCACTTCAACAGTCACACGAGCATGGATTAAACCAAACTCAGAGAGGAAAGGGCGGAGTGCATCACATTTGCTTGCATAGCGCCCATCTAATGGAGAAAGTGCGGTTAAAGCGTTCATATCGATTCCTTAAACTTTGGAATTAAACCTAAAACAAAAGCGTGTTCAGCATGGTTTAAACCACCTGATACTGTAAACGCGCCAGATCTTGAATATCACGTAATAATTTACGTTTGCTAAATACCATGCCCCATGAACTGCCACCAAGTTGACGCCAAAGGTGTGCCATTTGTAAGCCTGTAAAAAGCGAAGCTCGAATTCGGTTGGTATGTGCAGAATCCTTAAATGCTTCTGCATTGCCACGTACCATAATGCGCGGGTTAATTTGTCCCGCAGTATCGACATAGGTTTGGGCTAAATTGGCAATAATACTGGGATGCAAATAGTTATGATCAAAAAATGAAAGTTGTTTTAAGATTTTTTGCTGTGACTGCTCAATAATTTCGACGTATTTAGGATTGCTATACACTTTCTTTTCTAATTGTAAGAGTGCCATCGCATACGACATGGGTAGTTTGGTATTGGATAGTTTAGGTAAACGCGATTTAGGAGCAGTATTAAAAGGTTGGTTAATGCTGCTTTCTAGCGTTTTTAAACCCAAAGAAATATCGGCCAAATGATTAAAAAAATCCAAAGTTTGCGAACTGTGATTGCTACTTGGACGGATATTTAAACTGGCTTTAATTAATTGCTCAAAATAAAAGTTACCGCTTTCACCAATACTTTGTCGACCTGTGAGTGCAGTCATGTGCGTGAGCTGGGTGGCTTGAAACACACCCGCTAACGCCAAGGCACGATTTTGGCGAACATTCAGAGTTGGTGACTGTTGAAACGGTAACTCTGTCATCCAAAACAATCCTTAAATAAAATCGGGTTTAGGTGCATTGGTATGGTGAATCACACCACCGCCTAAACACATTTCGCCTGAATAGAATACGACACTTTGACCAGGAGTGACTGCACGTTGTGGTTCATCAAATTCCACACGTACACCGCCAGGCATGCTGTCATCATTGAAAATTACACAGTCCTGATCATCTTGGCGATAGCGAGTGCGACAAGTACAACGGAAGCCTGACGCTGGAATTTCTTGTTCACCTGCCACCCAATCAATTGCTTCGCTCCATAAAATAGTGCTTTGCATGAGTGGATGTTCATGACCTTGACCAATCACTAAACGATTGTTTTCAATATCTTTATGCAGGACAAACCATGCACCTTCAGCAACACCTTTTAAGCCGCCAATACCAATCCCGCCACGCTGACCGAGCGTATAGTACATTAAGCCGTGATGTTCACCAACCTCTTTGCCATCGTCTAAAACAATTTTTCCAGCTTGAGCAGGCAAATATTGTTTTAAGAAATCATTAAAGCGACGTTCACCAATAAAGCAAATCCCTGTCGAGTCTTTTTTCTTGGCAGTGACTAAATCTAGTTCTTCGGCAATTTTTCGGACTTGCGGCTTTTCAATTTCGCCCACAGGGAACAAGGTTTTATTGATTTCACGACCATGCACTGCATGTAAGAAATAGGTCTGATCTTTATTTTTATCTAAACCACGTAACAGTGGAGCGTAGGCTTCACCTTTGGAGTTGTACTGCGTTTCACCACGACGAGCGTAGTGGCCTGTAGCAATAAAATCTGCACCTAAATTCATGGCGTGATCTAAAAAAGCACGGAACTTAATTTCTTTATTACATAAAATATCTGGGTTTGGCGTGCGTCCTGCGGCATATTCGGCAAGAAAATGCTCAAAAACTCGATCCCAATATTCCATCGCAAAGTTGGCTGTATGCAATTTAATGCCTAGCTTGTCGCACACCGCTTGCGCATCGGCAAGATCTTCCATTGCGGTGCAATATTCGGTGCCGTCATCTTCTTCCCAGTTTTTCATGAAAAGCCCTTCAACTTGATAACCTTGTTGAAGTAGAAGTGCAGCAGAAACAGATGAATCTACACCACCTGACATACCGACGATGACACGTTGTTGCATAGGATTAGGCATCCAAACTAGAAATAAGGGGAGAATTTTGGTGCTCGTAAATGAGCGATAAAGGATAAGATTGACCACTGAGCGCATCTTGAACCGCTTTCAGTACCAACGGACTTCGGGCACGTGCCGATTCAGCCAGTTCATCTACAGACATCCACACAGTACCGATAATATCGGGATCGAGCTGGGCTTGCGCATCATGTTGCAGCGATTCGGCTAGAAAGCAGAAGCGATAATAGGTGCGGTCAGGAAACATAGGCGGAGTATAGCTATAAATACCGAGTAAGGCATTAATTTTCACCCGATGCCCAGTTTCTTCCATGGTTTCACGTATTGCTGCTTCAATTAAGCTTTCGCCAGCTTCAACATGCCCTGCAGGCTGATTAAACACGCTATGCGTCACACCTTCTGTATGTTCTTCAACAAACAGGAATTTTCCGTTTTTTTCGATAACGGTGGCGACAGTAACGTGAGCAGTCCAAGCGGTCATTGAAAAGCACCATGGGGTAAAACGCATATTCTACAAAATTTAGGGGGATGTGGCTATGTTGAAAGGGGATTTCTTTAAAACTGTAAATGTAGGTTTGTGTAGTTGTGGGAAGATGTGAGGGGTACTTTGTTCTTTGATTCATTTGGTGATGCTGGATGTGATCTCATTTGCGCTAGGTGTTGTTGCCAAAGTCAAAGCTATTGCACAAATAGAAAAAGAGGCAGATATTGACCGTAAAGCTTTGTATAAAACTCTAAGTCAAGATTCAGCCTCTCGATTTGATAAGATTAATCATGTCATTCATACACTGAGTTTAAAATTAACGGTGCAGAACGTGTAATCCCTCAAATTACAACTATCAAAAAGAACTTTGAGGGGGGGATTATTGATAATTCCCCGCCACTTTTACATAGTGCCGTGCAGAATAAGGCAAAAACTCTTTTTCCTTGTCGGTTAAAGGACGAACTTTTTGCACAGGGCTACCCACGTACAAATAGCCACTTTCCAAACGCTTACGCGGTGGCACTAAAGACCCTGCGCCAATCATTACATCATCTTCAATAATGACATCATCCAAAACAATTGTGTTGATGCCCAATAACACCCGATTGCCAATGGTGCAGCCGTGCAAGGTCACACCATGTCCAACCGTGACATCTTCGCCAATAATCAGCGGTGAACCTTCAGGTTTGTCGGCTTTTTTATGGCTGACATGCAGCATGGCATGATCTTGTACATTGGAATTTTGACCAATCCGAATATGGTTGACATCCCCACGAATCACAGCAAATGGCCAAACCGATACATTTGCGGCCAAATGCACATCACCAATCACCACCGACAATTCATCTACATAGCAGCTAGCGTCAATTTTTGGGGTTTGCTCTAAATAAGCACGCACATTTTTTTTCATGATGGACAAATCTTTAGCTTATAAATTTAGGATTAAACACAGTATAAAATAAAAAAGCACACATGCGGGCATGTGTGCTTTGCGCTTTAGTCTAAGCTTATGAATCTTAGAATAAGTTGCTAAAGAATTGTTTGATATGGTCTAGCATACGTGCAAAGAAACCCGCTTCTTCCACTTCCTGCAACGCCACCAATGGTTTTTCAGCAATCACTTTACCATCTAAGGTTGCGACATATTTACCAATCACCTGACCTTTTTTCAAAGGAGCAGTCAATTTAGGTTGAACCACCAATTGAGTTTTAATTTGGTTGGCTTTGCCTTTTGGCATGGTCACGTTAAAGTTTTCTGGTAAACCAATTTGTGCTTCTTTGCTTTTACCGTACCATACTTTGGCTTTGGCCAAGACTTGGTTGGCAGGCTGTACACGTACAGTTTCGTAGTTTGCATAACCCCAAGCTAACAATTCACGAGTTTGAGTTGCACGAGCTTGCATGGTTGGCGCACCAAAAATCACCGAAATTAAACGCATTGGGCCACGTTTAGATGAAGTGGTTAAGCAGTAACCCGCTTCGTTGGTATGACCTGTTTTTAAACCATCCACGCTTGGGTCGGTATATAACAGGGCATTACGGTTGCCTTGTTTAATTCCATTAAAAGAAAACTCTTTTTCAGAATAAATTGGGTAGTATTTTGAGCTGTCATGGATGATGTGCTGCGCTAAAGTCGCCATATCTTTTGCGGTAGAAAAGTGACCTTCAGCAGGCATACCCGTAGAGTTCATAAACTGGGTATTGCTCATGCCAATACGTTTGGCTTCTTCATTCATCATGTGAACGAATGTGCCTTCATTACCTGCAATGTGCTCTGCCATGGCTTTAGATGCATCGTTGCCCGATTGCACGATAATTCCGCGTAGCATTTCAAGTACGGTTGCTGTGCCATTTAAAGGAACATACATACATGATTCTGTGCTGCTGCCACGACACCATGCAGACTCATTCATGCGGACTTGTTCATCTTCCGTGAGTTCGCCTTTTAATAACTTTTGTTCAATGATGAAACTAGTCATCATTTTGGTCATTGAGGCAGGGGCGAGTTTTTCGTTTTCATTTTTTGAAGCTAAAATTTGTCCCGTCTCATAATCCATCAAAACGTATGATTTGTTATTGAGTTCTGGTGGTGTAGCTAAGACAGTTGCTGCATAAGAAAAGCTTGGTAATAGTAATAATGCAGCAAGGGCGCTTTTTGGGGTCATTCTAAGAGGTTCCAATACTTGAGGTATGCACAAAAGAGCTAGCATTTTAGGGCAAAGCTCAGCCGACTTCTATGGGAGAAATCGGCTTATTGATAAAAGTATTGTAACCAAATTGTATTATCTGCTATATGCTGTCAATTCTTGGCAAATTGCTTGGTTTTTGGCTGTTCCAGCAGCTTTGGCATCGGCACGGGCTTCTTTTAAAATTGGCTGGAAGCTTTTTTGTTTGCTGAGTTTACTTAAGGCAGTAACAGCGTCTTTTTCTTTAGGCATATATTCTTGGGCAAGTTTTGTATAACCCTGATGAAATTGATCTTGTTCTTTGACTAGTGAAGGGCAAACTTCAGATAACACATAAATAGCGGCTAATTCTTGCTGAGTCACTTGTTGTAATGGCGTCACTTCAATATTTTCTTCTTGCGCAATTGCGGCTTGACTTAAACCCAAACTGAGCGCAACTGCGCCAAAAAAATGAACTGCACGTGAATTTTTTAAGCCAGAAAATTGCATATCAAGTACCTTAAATATTGTTTGAACTGAATCTACCGATTCATTTAAGTGCTTATAAGATGAATCATTTATTTGCGAATTGAAAGAGTGAAAATGTATTAAAGCTGTGTGATCTGAGCGCAAATCATGTATAAAAAGTGAAGATTAAAGTCTGAAATTTGAAAATCAGTGGCTTGATATAAAGCGTAAAATAATAGTGGAAAAATACCAGATATAAAAACTAAGCATAAAATTTAAGGCAAACTTTGAAAGTTTGCCTTAAAGGGTGAGTATGCAAAATTATTTACAGGCTCAAAATAGTATTTAAATCATGTGATTTAAAGTGCTAATTCTAAAGCTTCCTGACACACTACTTTTTGCTCTTCTTTGGCTGTATCTTTTGCTGCTTCACGCGCTTCAGCTAAAACGGATTGATATTCTGCGTCGGCTTGTAGTTTGGCAAGCGTCATGTTCGATTCTGAATAATCTTGTAGATAAGTTTGAATCAGTGCTTGAATATTGGCATCTAATTTTGCATTTTTTCCAATCAGTGCAGGGCACATTTCAGTCATGACTTGTGCCGCTGCAACATCTTCTTTCACAATCGTATTGGCTTCTGCTGCAGTCAAATCTTCTGCAATTACAGACTGCGTTAATACAGCAGCAAAACCTAGACCCAATAAACGACGAAATGACAAAGCTAAAATCATGAGAATCACATATATTTTTGGATGGATGTTAAGCGCTAAATATATATAATCTTTTGTATATTTCAATGAAATGTGCTGATCAGTCATTTTGTTGTCGTGTGCTTATTAAATGTGCTTAGGCATGAATCAGGCACAAACAAGTTTAAGATTGAACCGACGTTGCTATATTTTAGTATATAACCTTTATATTTGTTTTATCTGAGATTTTTCTGTGAATATTTTGATAGCCAATGATGATGGCGTGTTTGCACCTGGTATCCAAGCTTTGGCGAAAGCCTTAAAACCTTTGGGTCGCGTGGTGATTGTTGCACCCGAAAGTGAACGCAGTGGTTTTTCGAGTGCGCTGACTTTAGACCGACCATTACGTCCTGTGCAAATTGCTGAAGATGTCTGGGCAGTGAATGGTACACCTGCAGACTGTGTCTATTTGTCGATGAATGGATTGTTCGATTTCGAATTTGATTTGGTGGTCAGCGGCATTAACAGCGGTGCAAATCTAGGGGATGATGTACTGTACTCAGGCACAGTCGGTGCGGCATTTGAAGGACGTTTGATGAAACAGCCTGCGATTGCGGTATCACTTGCAGGGCATAATGTACGTGCTTATCAGCATCCGCAAGATTATATGCAGGCAGCGCAGTGGGTACATGACTTTATTGCTCAAGGTTTACCAAGTTTACCTGCACGACATATTTTTAATGTGAATATTCCAGATGTGCCAGTGTTGCAGGGCACAAAAATTACCTATCAAGGACAGCGTACCCAATCTAAGCCAATTACTAGTCAGGTCGATCCACGAGGGCGTCAAGTGTATTGGATTGGTTTGTCGGGCGAGGCAGTGGCTGCACCGAAAAAAGGCTTAACTGAAATTGAGTCTGATTTTTTTGCGGTAGCAAATGGCTATGTCAGCGTGACACCAATTCAGATGGATGCCACCAATTATGACGTTTTGCAATCATTGCACAGTCAATTTTCCCAAATTGGCTAACTAATGTTATAACTTTGTGAAAAAGTAGCTTGTAAGCCTCATTACAAGGACTTTTTTGCTACTCTTAGCGCAATAGAAAATATTTAGAATTTGTAGAGAGGAAAGAATGCCTGTGGTGTTTCAGTATCGTTTATTTAGCACACCAACAGCATTGTTGAAAACCTTAGTGTTATCAAGTGCTGTTGTGGCTACCGTCGTGTTGAGTGGTTGTGCCTCTAAACCTCAAGTGAATAATTCTGCACGTTATGCAACAGCGCCGAATTTTTATACTGTACGTTCAGGTGATACTTTAAGTGGTATCGCTGCACGTTATGGTTTGAGCTATCTCAGCATTGCAGAAATGAATGATATTGCACCGCCGTATCGTATTTATGTCGGGCAGTCGATTCGTTTGAAAGCGGGCAATGCACCACGTACAACAAGCACTCGCCCTGTAACGCAGGCTGCACCAATTCAACGTCAAACAGTCACTTTACCAACGACACCTGCACCGGTAACATCGACTACAACCACGACCACTAGCTCAACAACACCAAGTACACCGGTGCGTAGCAGCACATTGCGCTGGGTGAAACCATCTCAAGGTGCTGTGATTGCACAGTTTAATTTGGCAAGTAATATCAAAGGAATTCGTTACGGTGGCAATGTAGGTGACCCAATTTATGCCGCAGCAGATGGGCAGGTGGTTTATGCTGCAGATGGCTTAAAAGAATATGGAAACTTGATTTTAATCAAGCATATTGATGGTTATATCACCGCCTATGCACATAACAGTAAGATGAATGTGAGCAGTGGTCAAAACGTAACAGCGGGTCAAAAAATTGCAGAAATGGGCTCTTCGGGTGCTACACGTACCATGTTGGAGTTTCAGGTACGCCTAGATGGTAAGCCAATCAATCCGACTAATGTTTTACCAATAAATTAAATTTTGCAAATACAAAACATAAATTTCACCGTATAATACAATAGGTTGCTTTTATCGAAAGATAAGAGCACCTGTATAATTTCCGAGGGAATTTATGTTAGATCAACTTCGAGCAATGGGTGTATTTGCTTGTGTTGTTGAAAAAAGCTCGTTTAGCGGTGCAGCGCGTGATCTAGGGATCACCACAAGTGCCGTCAGTCAACAAATCCGTTCATTAGAACAAGAAATGGAAGTCACACTTCTGCATCGTTCTACTAGAAAACTGAGTTTGACTGAAGCAGGACAAGCTTTTTTCCACAGCTGTCAAGAAATGCTCGCCGCTGCTGAGCGCGGAAAAATCCGCATTAATGAATTAAGAGATGATCTGGTCGGTGATTTACGAATTGCCACCACTCCTGAGTTAGGTGCGAATCATGTGATTCCTGCTCTTTCACATTGGATGTCGGCCCATCGTGGTTTATCTATCCATCTAGAAACCGACAATCAATACATTGACCTGATTGATGGTCGCATTGATATTGCGCTGCGTATGAGTCCAAAAATTGAAGATCAAAACCAGCATGTGATTCCAATTGCCCATATTGACCAAGTTTTAGTCGCATCACCTAGTTATTTAAATCAAACCGCGCCCATTTCACGTCCTGAAGATTTAAAACATCACGAGTTAATTCCATTAACCATTATGAAGAATTTTCAGCAACTCAATTTTAAGCATATCAGCACTGCTGAAAATGTGGATGTAGAGTTGGGCTCGCGTCTATCGACCAATAATGTGTTGGTGTCTAAATCTTTGTGTATGCAAGGGCATGGGCTTGCGCGAATTTTGCATTTGGATATTCAAAAAGATTTGCTTAATGGCAGTTTGGTTGAAATTTTGCCTGAGTGGAAATTACCCGCATTTACCTTGTATGCAATCATTTCCAAACATGAGCAACAACCGATGAAAGTACATCGTTGTTTGGAAGCCTTAAAACAATATTTTTCTCAATTGCCGGGTGGGCGAGTGTTTCAAGAAGCATCTTAATTGAATGTTGATAATATACTGATCGACCATTTAGTTAGCAAAAAGCCGCAGTTCAAACTGCGGCTTTTTGTTAGGGATTTATTTAACCCAAGAACTTTTTAATCATTGCTACAAGGCGTTCAATCAGTTGATCTGCCTGGGCTTGAGTAATATTTAATGTTGGCAATAAACGCACTACAGAACCTGCAGTTACGTTAATAATCATTTTGTATTCATCGCGGGCAATATCGACCAACTCTGCACATGGTTTTGGTAATTCAATACCAATCATCAAGCCAAAACCACGCACGCTTACATTTTGGTCTGCGAGTTGTTGACGCAATTGTTCCACAATGTAGCCACCCATTTTTGCTGCATTTTCTACCAAGTTTTCTTTCTGGATGGTGTCAATAACAGTGTAAACCACGCGTGAACCTAACGCAGTACCACTGTAGGTTGAGCCATGATTACCAGCAGTAAGAACGCCCACACCACGACCTTGAGTCATGACTGCACCAATTGGGAAGCCATTGCCCAAACCTTTCGCTGTAGTCAATACATCAGGCACAATATTGGTGTGCTGATAAGCAAAGAATTTACCTGTACGACCATTTCCTGTTTGTACTTCATCCAGCATCATCAGCCAGTTGTGTTGATTACAAATACGGCGGATGTCTTCTAGGTAGCTAAAGCCTTGTGGTGCAGTATTCACACCGCCTTCACCCTGAATCGGCTCGACTAAAATAGCCACAATATCAGGATGCTGAGTCGCAGCTTCTTCAATGGCTTCGACATCACCAAAAGGCACACGAATAAAGCCTTCAACCAAAGGTGCAAAACCTTCCTGAACTTTTTTATTGCCAGTTGCAGACAGGGTAGCCAAAGTACGACCGTGGAAAGAGTGATCTGCAACAATAATTTTAGGATTGGCAACGCCTTGCATATGACCAAACTTACGTGCAATTTTAATTGCGCCTTCGTTAGATTCTGCACCACTGTTTGAAAAAAACACTTCTTCCATGCCAGCAACTTGCGCCAATTTTTGTGCAGCAGCAGTCTGCCAAGGCACTTCAAACAAGTTACTGGTGTGAATTAAGGTAGCCGCCTGATCTGCAATGGCTTCGGTAATTGCAGGGTGTGCGTGACCTAAACCACATACGGCAATGCCTGTAAGTGCATCTAAATATTCTGTGCCATCTTCAGTATAAAGATAAGAACCTCGACCGCGGACAAAGCTGATCGGCTGACGGCCAAATACAGGCATCAAATGTGATGGTTGATCAGTTTGCACAGGAGCAAGGGTAATGTTATTCATGACTAACTCTTATCTGTTAGGTTGGAGGGAAAAACTTATATAAGCAAAATCTACTGCAGATGAAAAGCCTAATTGTAAATAAAATTGGATTTATTGCTTTAGACGTACTGTTTTGCTCGGTTTTGGGTATAATGCCACACAGATGAGTTGAGGATTTACCAATGACTGAACAAGTACGCGATACCGAAGCGTTAATTCGTGAACAAATTGCTAAACATGCTGTTCTTCTTTACATGAAAGGCACACCACAATTTCCACAATGCGGTTTTTCTGCGCGCGCAGTAGAAGCACTCAGTCAAATTGGTCGTCCTTTTGCTTATGTGAATATTTTAGAAAATCAGGATATTCGTACCACTTTGCCAAAAATTGCCAACTGGCCAACTTTCCCACAATTGTGGATTAACGGTGAGTTGATTGGTGGTAGCGATATTATGTTGGATATGTTCCAGAAAGGTGAGTTAAAGCCTTTAGTTGAGCAATACAGCCCAGCACCTGAAGCTTAAAGTATTGGACTTGGGTCACACTAGACCAAAGTCATCCATACAAAAAAGTTGATATAAAAAAAGCGCCTTGGCGCTTTTTTTATATCTGGAATTCACTTGAATAGCTGATTTGAATCACTGCACTTAGTTTACCGTAGTACTTTCAGTTGCAAGTTCAGCAGTTTCAGCCGACTCAGCAGTGACTTCATCAGAAGTTGCCGCATCAGATGGTTCAGCCGATTTCTGTTTTTTCTTGGCTTTTTGCGCTTTGTCCTTTTTCTCTGGGTCTTTTTTGTCCTTTTCTTTCTTGGACTTTTTCTTTTTCTTTGGCTCTTCTTCAATTTCAGCACCATCTTCAATGGCTTGCCAATACTCAAGTTGTTCCATCACTGCAGCGTAAATTGAACCTTTACTGTAACGTCCTTTTTTAGTGAGTTTACCCACAGGACGCGCCATTAAAATTTCTAAGGCTTGGTCAATGGTATCAATGGCGTGAATGTGGAACTGACCTTGTTCTACCGCTTCAATCACATCTTTACGCAACATAAGGTGCTGCATATTTTGACGCGGAATAATCACGCCTTGCTTGCCAGTTAAACCTTGCAGTTTGCAGGCATCAAAGAAACCTTCAATTTTTGCATTCACTCCACCAATTGGCTGTACTTGACCAAGTTGGTTCATGGAGCCTGTAATGGCCCAAGATTGGTCAATAGGTAGTTGGCTGATTGCAGAAATCAAAGCAGAAAGCTCTGCCACTGTTGCACTGTCACCATCAACCTGACCATAGCTTTGTTCAAAGGCGAGGGCAGCAGAAAAGTGCAAGATTTGTTCACGACCAAAATGCGCTTTTAAGAAACTGGCCATTAACAACACGCCTTTGGCATGTAATGACCCGCCAAGCTCTACACTGCGTTCAATGTCTAAAATGTCGCCACCGCCTTGGTAGACCGAAGCAGTTAAGCGAGAAGGTAATCCAAATTCGACATCGGCATAGTGAATCACCGACAAGGCATTAATTTGTCCTAAGCGGTGCCCACGTGTTTCGATTAACTGCGTACCACGCGATAAGTCCTGCCAATAGAGTTCACGCAAATAGCCTAAGCGGTATTTACGATGATCGAGCGCCGTATTGATATGCTGTTCGGAAACAGTTTTATCGCCCGCCTGTGCCGCATGGTGATGTGACTCGCGAATTAGATCACCCAAGGTGAGGGCATGTAATGACAAAGAGCTTTGGTCTTCTGCCTGACGGCTTGAGTCGGTCAGCAATGCAGCTAAAGCAGAACGATCAAATGGCAATAATTTGTCAGATTGCACATAATCGGCAATCAGTTGCATATAAGCCTGCTCGTTTTCGTCATTACGTTGTAATGTATCAGTAAAGTCGGCACGGATTTTAAAGACACTGCCTAGTTCAGGTTCTAGCTCTAAAATTTCATAATAAATTTCAGGCTCTGCCAGTAAAATAACTTTAATATTCAGTGGAATGGCTTGAGGCTCAATGGAAATGCTGCCTGTTAAAGTCAGCATGTGCTCTAAAGAAGACAGTTTTAATTGCCCTGATTTTAAAGCACGTTTTAGCCCTTGCCATGCATAAGGCTGCTCGAGCAATTGCTCTGCTTCGAGCATTAGAAAACCGCCGTTAGCTTTGTGTAAGCTACCTGCGCGAATTAAAGTAAAGTCTGTGGTAATGGTGCCGTTTTGCGTGAGTTGTTCCACATGCCCCAATAAATTGTAATGGGTTGGAAAATCTTCAAAAATAACAGGTACACCGCTGTTGGGTTTGTGCGTCACAATAATATTGGCTTGGTAGCGCGCAGGAATACGGCTAAAGGTGCCAGGACGGAAATCATCTTCTTCCTGTTCTAAAACAAACTCGACATTATTAATAATATCTTCGGCATAGTATTGTAAATATTCAGTCAAACCTTCGACACTAGGATATTTATTTTGAATAATATCAATGCGTGGCATTACCACTTGTTTGGCAATATCACGGTTCAGGTCTTGTACTTTGTCACGTGCGTCATCTTCTAAATCGCCTAAATGCAAACCCAAACGCTCCAGTTTTTTATTCATATAACGAATATTGGACGCAATTTCTGCACGGGTTTTGCTGTCCAAGGCGTTAATATCTTCCTTAGACATTTCCTGCATTTTGTCATTTTTCAGATGCACGGGTACAAAGCAATGTTCATCTTCCTGCGCAATCAGTTTTAAATCGAGTTCTTCACCTTCACTGGTCAGCTCAATTAAGGCTTGTTGCTGTTCATCACCCGCTTGCTGACGAATCATTTCAATGCGGTTGTGATAGGTTTCTGCGGTAAAGCGACGTTCGAGTTGCTTTAAAATAGTTTGCCAAGTTTGATGTAACAAACTTTGAAATTTAGGCGCTTGACCTGCAGGCAGTTGCAAGGCAATCGGTTGGCGCGGGTGTTTGAAATTATTGACATAAACCCAGTCATTCGGTGTGGGCATGCTCTTGGCATGTTGCTGCAGCAAACGCTTGACCATGGTACGTTTGCCCAATCCCGCCGTACCCACTGCAAAAATATTGTAGCCAGAATATGGCAGGGAAATACCTGCTTCCACCGAAGCGCGTGCCCGATCTTGTCCTAAAAAATTATTCAGCGGTTTAATGCGTCGGGTCGAAGCGGGAATGTTATCGTAATTTGGAATATGGGTTAGTTGTGTTGCTTTGAGTCGTGTATTTTCTAAAGTCGTTTGTATTTCGCTTTGTTCAAAGGCAGAGCTGAGAAGCGGTTGTTGTTCATCTTGCGCTGCTGTTGTTGTGTTGGTTGTCATTGATGGGGTGATTTGATCAAGTCTTTGGGTCACTGTAGAAATCCAAAACGAAATATTGCAGTTAGAAGTTTAAAGGTATACAGGTTTAAGCGGAAAATTCAAGCTAAGCCGTAATTTTTACTACAAAATGACAAGGCTGTTGTGGATAATTTCATAAATACTGTTGAAACAGAAGCTATTCCGCGATTGAATAACAACAATTTGACTTGATAGAAAATAATAATCGAATGACCACACAACAGACTGGGCAAACTTCAGCACAAAATACAGGGTGGAAAGCTGCATTTACGGCATTTTTAGACCGTCGTGCGCTGATTATGCTGTTTTTGGGCTTCTCTGCAGGTATTCCAATTTTACTGATTTTTTCCAGTCTATCTTTGTGGTTGGGCGAAGCAGGCATTGACAAAAGTGCGGTCACTTTCTTTAGTTGGGCTGCTCTAGGTTATTCCTTTAAATTTGTTTGGGCACCATTGATTGATGAATTACCCGTACCCTATTTAACCAAAAAACTAGGGCGACGTCGGGCATGGCTGCTCATTGCTCAATGTTTAATAGTCTGTGCAATTGCAGTCATGGCATTTTCTGACCCAGCTTTGGGGCAGGCACATTTATATCAAATGGCATTGGGTGCAGTATTACTAGGCTTTTCTGCAGCCACGCAAGACATTGTGATTGATGCTTACCGTATCGAATTGGCTGAAACTCAAATGCAAACCGTGTTGGCATCGACTTATAACGCGGGCTATCGCATTGGGATGATTGTTGCAGGGGCAGGTGCTTTATTTTTGGCTGCATCTTTAGGTACTGCTAAAGGCAACTATATTTATAGTGCATGGAAAATTACTTATTTGGCGATGGCTGCGGTGATGCTGATTGGCATTATCACGACTTTGGTGATTCGTGAACCGCAAGTGAATCGGGTCAGCAAACATTATCAACGACGCGACTATTTTCGTCTGGTTACGGTGTTTTTTGTTGCGGTATTCAGTTTTGTATTGTGCTACGTCTTTTCGGGTAATTTTACCGAAGCCTTAAAACAACAATTCCAACTCAAAGATGCATTTTTATTATTTTCTATAGAAGCTTTACGTTTTATTGCATCGGGTGCGGCTGCTGTAGGCATGGGCACAATTTTGGTCAAATTGGGCGCAGTCAATAAACAGATGGCATTTGAAACATGGGTGCATCCTGTTGCAGATTTCTTTAAACGCTACGGCATGAAACTGGCACTGGTGTTATTACTCTTGATTGGTTTTTATCGAGTTTCAGACATTATTGCAGGTGTAATTTCCAATGTGTTCTATCAGGATTTGAACTTTAGCAAAGAACAAATTGCCGAAGCGGTTAAGGTTTATGGGGTCATTTTCAGTTTAGTGGGTGGCTTCTTGGGCGGTTTACTGGCACAGCGTATGAACATTATGAAATTAATGTTTGTTGGCGCGGTGTTGGCATCATCCACCAATCTTATTTTTATTGGTCTGGTGAAGTCAGGACAGCAACTGAGCGATGTGCAAGTTTCTGTGGGGCAGCAACAATATCAAACCCAGGCCGATGAAGTTGGATATTGGAAAGTGGCTGTGCCTAGTCAGGTTTTAGCAACACAGGATGAAATTCAGGTACGTGCGCAATACCAAACGGGCGATACGCCGTCACGTTTAGTGTCGATGCCGTATTTGCACCAAACTGAGATTGAAACTGCACAACTCCAGTTTTTACCACTGACTTCGGATAATCGTATTAGCGAAAATGAAGCCAGCAACAGTATTGTCGTACGTGGGCAATATGCAGGGCCTGCCTTAACCGAACAGCAAAAAATTGTACTGCAGCTAGATGGTCAAAATTTTGATGCAAAACTAGATGCACAAGGAATTTTTACGGCAGCGATTGCAGGGCAGCTTTTGGCAGACTCACCAAGTAAACAACTGCAAGCTGTATTATTAAATGGACAGCAAACTGTACAACAACACAGCCAAACCTATCAGGTCGATTTAAACACACATGAAGGCAATGCTTTGGATGTAGATATACAACCTTTGCCGATCGTTCAATCATCTTCAAACAATATGGTTGAAATTCAGGGCAAGGTGATTAAGCCATATAGCACAGCATGGTTATATTTTGCGATTATTGTCGATAACTTGGCTTCAGGTTTAGCGGGCGCGGCTTTTATCGCATTTTTATCCAGTTTAACCAGTGTGTCATTTACTGCTGTGCAATATGCAATTTTTAGCTCACTCATGACCTTGACTCCTAAGATTTTAGGTGGTTATTCAGGTACTATAGTGACCAATATTGGTTATCCAAACTTTTTCCTCATGACCACATTAATTGGAATCCCTATTTTAATTTTAGTGGTGTGGGTGGCGAAATTGTTACGTGACCATCAACACATACAAGCAAAACCGATTGAACAAAAGGATGAATGACATGCGCATGCTGCATACCATGTTACGTGTAGGTAATTTAGAGCAATCATTAAAATTTTATACAGAAGTTTTAGGCATGACTTTGCTGCGTAAGCGTGATTATGAAGAAGGTCGTTTTACCCTTGCTTTTGTAGGCTATGGCGATGAAGAAAATCACACCGTTTTAGAGTTGACGCATAACTGGGATACAGACAGCTATGATTTGGGCAATGGCTATGGTCATATCGCAATTGCGGTAGAAGATGCCTACAAAGCATGTGAAGAAATTAAAGCGCGTGGTGGCAATGTGGTACGTGAAGCAGGGCCAATGAAAGGTGGCGTGACTGTCATTGCTTTTGTTGAAGACCCAGATGGTTATAAAGTTGAATTGATTCAGCAAGATCAGAACGCACGTAATAACTAAGTCTTCATCAGTGAAGCAGTAAAAACCAAACCTTTATGGCGCAATAAACTGAATGTTGTTCAGTATTCATTTTGAAAATATTGAACATCACCTGAAAATGCTCGCTTTTTGAATATTGCTCAGTAATATACCTTTATCGAAAGGTAAAAATTGCTGGGCTTTTTTGCAACAGTAAAAGAATATACAGGATGTGTTTATGTTGAAGTTATTGGCATTGGATCGCTTTACCATTCTTTTGTTTGTGATGGTCATCCTCGCCAGTGTCGTGCCTGTGTCAGGGCAAGCAGCCGAAGTTTTTAGTGTGATTACGACAGTTGCCATTGCAATCTTATTCTTTTTGCATGGGGCGAAATTATCACGTGAAGCTGTCATTCAGGGCATGATGCATTGGAAATTGCATGCGTTGGTATTTACTTTTACCTTTGCGTTATTCCCAATTTTAGGTTTGCTGGCAAAGCCAATTCTAGTGCCAATGCTCGGGCAGGAGCTGTATTGGGGCTTTTTGTTCATGTGCTTTTTGCCTTCAACCGTGCAATCTTCAATTGCCTTTACGTCAGTGGCAAAAGGCAATGTTGCCAGCGCAGTCTGCAGTGCGTCATTCTCTAATTTAATTGGGATGTTTATTACCCCAGTTTTAGTAGGCATCTTTATTTTAGGGCAGTCTGAACACGGTTTTGACCCGACAAATTCGATTATTCAAATTACTTTATTGTTATTGGTGCCATTTATTTTGGGGCAGTTATTACGTCCTTATGTTTTTCCTCAGATGTTGAAATTACCAAAGCTGGTCAAGGTATTTGATCAGGGTTCGATTTTGATGGTGGTTTATGGTGCATTTAGTGGGGCAGTGGTAGCAGGATTGTGGCATCAAGTTAGTGGTATGACTTTATTGCTGTTGATTATTGCTTGTTCCGTGTTATTGACCCTTGTGATGTGGTTGGCGTGGGTTGTGCCGCAATGGTTGGGTTTTGCACGTGAAGACCAAATTGCCGCATTTTTTTGTAGCTCCAAAAAAACCTTAGCCAGTGGTGTACCGATGGCGCAAATTTTATTTATTGGGCAGCCGTTGGGGATGATTGTTTTACCGATCATGATTTTCCATCAAATTCAGTTGATGGTGTGCGGTGTGATAGCCAATTATCTCGAAAAGCAGCCCGATTCGACTGAACCTCAGGAATTAAATTCCTAAGAATAATTAGCTTTAAAATATTTTATTCCGTATAATATTGCCCAACTTGTTGTGCTTAGCTCTGACGGTATCCGTCTCGGTGGGCCAAAAGAATGGTCTGTTGTGGTGTTGGTCTGCTTTTAAAGCATGTCCTCATTTTTTTAATGAGAGTGACCAATTGCGATGACAGCTTAAGCCTTCTTAAATCTTAGGAGTAATCGACGATGCGCGCCGATATTCACCCAAAATATGAAAAATTAGTTGCAACTTGTTCTTGCGGTAACGTAATCGAAACTCGTTCAGCAGTTGGTAAAGAAACTCTTTATCTTGACGTATGTTCTGCATGCCACCCGTTCTACACTGGTAAGCAAAAGAACGTTGACACTGGCGGTCGTATCGACAAGTTCAAACAACGTTTTGCTGGTATGTCACGTTCTATCAAACGTTAATATCCAGTACGAAAAAAACGGGCAATTGCCCGTTTTTTTGTGCCTTAAATTTTAGGGTCTACAAATAGACCCTAATGCACAAGACCTTATTGGTCTTGCACATCAATTAAATGATCGAGTTTTTTCTGGAAATAATCACCCTGAATAAAGCGCGCATCGACATTCCACGCATTCGCAAACAGGTTCATATCATTTAAGTCACGCAATAGCACTTCTACAGGTTTAATTTCACTATAAATGCTCAATTGTTCCTGTAATTCTTGCGTTGAGTTATCAGCAGCCAGTTTTTCAGTCAGTGCACTGTGCAAGGTCAAGTAGTGAATATCGACTTGTTTCAAGATAGATTCACTATAAATCGAATGACCAAAATCACGCAGAGAAATTTCAGCGCCGTGCTGACGTAATAAACTGATTTGTTTCTGCGCATCACCTAAGTTTTGGCTGATGTCTTCTTCAGAGAATTGCAAAATTAATGGATGGCTGAGGCGGCTACCAATAATCGTTATCAGTTTAGACACAAACTCAGGGAAGCTGCGGTCTTGTAATAAAACAAATTTGTTTAAATTGATAATCAGCTTCGCTTCAGGATATTGGGTGATGAAGTTGTGCAATTGTTTACAAGCTTCGACCAAAATCCAACGATCCAGTTTAATGGATAATTCTGGGTCTTCAGCCAAATCTATTAAGCCTGTCAGTGATTTCCATTCACTATTGAAAATAAAGCCACTAGTTACTTCATAGGTATATAAATTGGTGTCTTGCTTATCATAAAGTTGTTGATACTTCAGATGAATTTCACCACGATCAAGACTTTGACGTATCGCTGCAATAATCGCAGATTCACTATACGATTGTGGTACAGCTGCAGCAGATTCAATTACATTTAAGTTAGATTCACCAAAGGACAAGTCTAAGGTTAAACCTGAGTTATGTTGTTCTTGCTGTTGTGGTAATGCGTTGGCAAAACCTTGGCTAATCAGTTGCTCAAAACTGCTTTCATTTTGAATGTCTGGAGTGAATGGCACATAACCAATACGCAAATTAAGTGGGTAAGTATGTTGATCTACCGTAAGTAATTGCGGTTTCGTGAGTGAATTTAAGCCAATCAGTTTCGATTCTAAAATTGCAGGCGATTCTGCTTGGAACAAACCAACCACTAAACCATTACTCACATTAAATAATGGTACATTGGTCTGTTCTTTTAAAAAATTTTGAATGTTGGTAAAGTAATTTTTTGTGGTTTGCCAGTCGGCTTGGAAAATTGATTCAGGACAGTTCGCCAAAGAAAACACCACCAAAGCATTGGCACTAGAAGGCTGTTTGGCTAAAGTGCGATTTACCAATTGGTATGTGCTTGGTTTTGCCGCTGCTTTGTCTGCTGTCGTTTGAGCAGGGACAGTATTTTGCGCCGTATTTTCAATATCTATGGTGATTTGTATGGCGTCGTCAGCTGCTCCAACAAATTCAATTTTGAGCGGGTTTTGTTTTGCCAGAAGCGGGTTTTGGCTATGAATATCAAAACGGCCGTGTTCAAATTGTCCTTGACTGACTTTCTTAAAGCGGAATTTAAAATCTGTAATATCTTGCGGTTGCAATAAATCCAATAATGGCAAGCCAATAAGGTCATCTTCACTTTTTAAACCAAATAGCTGTAAATATTCAGCATTGGCTTGTGCATGAATTCCTTCCTGAATAATGGCTACTGCTTTGCTACTGTCTTCGACCAACGCCTGAGCTTGTGATTGTGCATTTTCCAGTTCAGTCATAAGTTGTTCTTGTGACTGCTGTAAGCGACTAAAAGACAGTGCGCGAATTAAGCCAAAATAGAAGCGTTCGGGGTAATCTAAATTGATAATGTCATAGATGCCTTTGCGCACATAACTGGTGTATTGCGTGGCATCGTAATCGTCTGGTTTGAGCAAAAGTAGCGGTAAATTTGGTTGCTGTGATGCACGAATTAAAGTGAGTGCCTGATCGACTTTTAGGTCATAAGCACGACCAAAGATCACCAAATCCCAAGTTAAATGTAATTGTTTTTCAAAGTTTTTAATGTCATCTAATAGATAAGCCTGAACACGGTGCTCATTTGCAGTGAGTTGTTCACAAATTTGATTAAAACGTATTTGGTTGTCATCGATTATGAGTAAACGTGTTTCGGTACGTTTGAGCTTTTTAGACAATAATGGATTTCTCACTTTAATGCTTCCCATAAATCGTGATTTTTAACTTCATTCACTTGTTTCTGAATAAAACCATCAAGTAAAGGCTGTTGTTGGTCATTCAACAACTCAAAATCAAAGCGCATAAAGCTTTGGGTAATCAATAACGGCTTAATTAAGAACACTTTTAGTTCTTCTTCACCTAAACGTAGCTGTACGGTTTGTTTGTCACGTAATAATTGCAGACTTGGCAAAATCAATGAGGTATTGACTTCATTGACCTGCGTACTTTGTACCAATAATGCTGGATGATAATGTCCTGTATGCCGATCTGTTTTAACAAAAACAGCACAAGGGTAAATATCTTGGGTTAAAATTTCCAAGCCAAGTTCTAAGCTTTTTTCAGCAGATTGTTTAATCCAGCGAATGACACCACCACGCCACGGACTTTGGCTATTTTCCTGAACCAGAATAAATTCACCTGTTTTAAGGTTTTTCGGTGTTTCACCCGTCCATTTAATACGATAGCCATTGACACTAATATCTAAAACATCGGCATTGTAAATTTGTTTGGCTTCACGGTCTAAGGTTTTAACAGCGCTAATATCTACCGTAGAGTTGGTATGCATGGCATTGATAAACTGGCTTTCATTCTGGAATTGGTAGTTATCGCCCAAAGCCAGCGTTTCATTGAAGTTTTTACCATTAGACAGATAAAAATGTGCCACAGTCAAACCAAAGCAAATTTTAATCCGTGCCGAATATTCATAACGCTCATGCACACGTTCTGCTGTATTGGTCAAAATATTGTGCAAATGGAAATGCAAAGCAGGGGTTAAGAATAGCTTTTCATTACGTGATAAATGTTCACCTTTACGACCTTGAACTTCATTTAAATGATCGAGTAGGGGTTGAGTTGCAATAAAAATATTGGCATGAAAACCTTGGCTTTGGTGCGTATTGTAAATAGGTGGATGATCTTTGCTTGCATCGACCACATAACGTGAAAGCGTCGTTTCTTTGGGTAAAACTTGAATCAGTTTTGCCCAATCAAAGCTACAGAGATATAAGCCTTGAATTTCTGCAGGTCGAATTTGATGGGTATTGAAAATTTCCAATAAAATCAGCTGTGCATAGGCTTGAGCAATATTAATCAGTTGATGTTGTGTGCCTTGTAACTGATTAATATTATTTAAATAATAATGTTGTTGAATGGCTGTATCTAAAAGTTGGTGTGCAATTAACCACTGATTTGGCAAGGCGTGGCTATAAAGCATGTGTTGTTGATAGCGCAGTAGAGCTAATTGTTGTAAAGCATAATAGCTAGATAGAACTCGTGCAGTTTGTAAGTTCTTTTTTAAATTAAAGGCAAATAAAGAAAATTTTTGTTGGGTGAGTTGTTGGTGGCTACGTCGGGAAATATTAATATAGACTTTGGCGAAATGACTGCGTAATAACAGCGCGAGTTCAATAATATGATCGTTGCGGTCATTACTAATCAAAGCCTGGTTGAAAAAATGCTTTTCCAGACTGGTAAGCACATTTTCAAGTGTCGGATGAATAGCTTGAATTAAGTCAAAACGTAATGTTTCCTGACATTTCAGTTCTGAAATTTCTAAAAGTGCATTAAATAGAGCTTGGGAAGAATCACCCAATTGTAAAATGGATAAATCCGCTGCCCATGCCTGAATGCTTTTAACCGTATTTTGACAAAAACTCAATTGCTCCAGCTTTAGTTCGCTGGGAACTAGAAAAAGATCTGAAGTATTCATATTCATGATTGTTATTTAACTCAATAAGTTGAAACCCCAAAAAGCGGTGTCTTGTTTTTTTCGCCCGCAATTTCCCTAACGAGTTTAGGAACTAAATAGCCGGGTAAGTTCGCTAAAAGCTCTTTATAGATGTGATCAATGTCTTGCGGCATTAAATCAAAATGATGCGCTCCTTTTACTTTATCTAACACATGTAAATAGTAAGGCATCACCCCTGCATCAAAAAGACGATAGCTTAAATCGACCAAGACCTGAGCAGAATTATTGACCCCATTTAATAAGACTGCTTGATTCAGAACGGTGATGTTTTGTTCGACTAACTTGGCAAGTTGCGAACAGGTAAAGTCATCTAATTCTGATGCGTGGTTCGAGTGTACCACTAGAATAATACGCAGCCTACTATTTTTTAGTAAGGAAATCAGCGATTCATCGATACGGTTGGGAATAACAATCGGAACTCGTGAATGAATTCTCAAAAATTTTATTTGCGGAATAGACGCCAATCGCTCAATCCAGATATTTAATTTACGATTTGACAAAGTGAGCGGGTCGCCACCACTTAAAATCACTTCATTAATATCGGGCTGACTTTCAATGTAATTACGGATATTGTCCCAGTCTTCAGTTTTTGGCAGATTTTCCTGATAAGGAAAGTGCCTGCGGAAACAATAACGACAATGTACTGCGCAAGCACCAGTCAAGGTCAGCAAAAAGCGTGATTTATATTTGTGTAAGACTCCAGGTTGTTGATTGGCTTGTTCCTCACCCAAAGGGTCGGTCACAAATCCAGGATGATCTTCCAGTTCTAAATGATGCGGCAGAACCTGTAACAGTAAAGGATCGAGTGGATTGCCTTTTTGCATTTTGGCCACAAATGCACGCGGGATACGCAATTTAAACTGATTGGATGCCAGTAAAGCACCTGACAGCAATTGCTGTTCAGACAGCTCTAAAATATTTAACAATTCGCGTGGGTCGGTGATCAAGTCACTGAGTTGAGATTGCCAGTTTTGTTCTTGGTACAGGTAGTTGATCATGCCAGAAAAGATTTAAATATGAGGTGAAAGGAACCAAGTACACATCTATTTAGCGTAGATGAATTCTTTGTTCATTGAGCGTGAATGCCGCGAATGATTAATCGCTTTGAATCAGAATCATTACAAAACAGCTGATTTTACCGATATCTTGAGGTGATCGGTAGTGGATTTTCATTGCTTCGTTATGGCTTGCTCATTTACAATACGTCCGATGAAAAAAGATGTTGCAAGATGGCGAGCATCGCAAAGCTGCGTTGGTCATTTGCTTTGTAACATAAATAGTTAAGTTAGTCAGTTTGGAGTGTGCCAGTCATGGCCTATTATTCTACGAATGATTTCAAGTCAGGCCTTAAGGTTATGCTTGATGGTAACCCATGTTCAATCATGGAAAATGAATATGTAAAGCCAGGTAAAGGTCAAGCGTTTAACCGCGTAAAACTTCGTAACCTTCGTTCTGGTAAAGTTTTAGAAAAAACATTTAAGTCTGGTGATTCACTAGAAGCAGCTGACATTGTAGAAGTAGAAATGGAATACCTCTACAACGATGGCGAAATGTGGAACTTCATGGATCCTGTATCTTTTGAGCAAATTGCTGCTGACAAAACCGCAATGGGCGATGCTGCAAAATGGTTAAAAGATGATTCAAACGAAAAATGTACCATTATGTTGTTTAACGGTGTGCCTTTAACTGTAAACGCACCAAACTTCGTGGTATTAAAAATTGTTGAAACTGATCCAGGTGTACGTGGCGATACTTCTGGTGGTGGCGGTAAACCAGCGAAATTAGAAACAGGTGCAGTGGTACGTGTTCCTTTATTCGTACAGCAAGAAGAAAGCGTTCGTGTAGATACACGTACAGGTGAATACCTAGAACGCGCATAATGATTTATTGATAAATCATAAGTAAAAGAGGGGGATGATTCGCGTCATCCCCCTTTTTTGTTGATTTGATTATGTGGTAAAAGAATAGGTGAAAAGTATAGGAAACTGTTGGTGCTCCATTTAAGTGTACGGTAGCGCACACTATGGATGTAAGGGCAGCAGACATCAAAATAAAAGGAGCAGGATCAACCAAGGATTTAGGAATTAAAGCAAGGGTCTGTAGACATTTCATAAATGGCTTGCGCTGTAGGCTAAAACTGAGCAGATCAGGCATGAAACGCAGGGAATAGCGAGACTATTGCCAAGTTTCATAACGCAATCTGAGAAAGTTTTAGCCACAGCCTTAGCAAAAACAAGCACTGCTTTGTTTGCAGTGCAAGGCGCAGCGAAGGACAAGCATATTTTTTTGCTGCTATTTCGTTATGAGTCAGTCATTTAGAATGACTAAATTTCCTGCCTCATGCCTTATATCAGTTAAAAAATATGCGTAGTCGCAAACATAGACGAAGTGTCTACAGCCCCTAAATCTCGACAATAAAAGTAACGCTTAAAAAATGTAACAAGAAGAGAGATTGACATGGAAACAGTTCAACCGAAGTCAGGTCTGACTTCAAAAATTATATGGCTTTTGGTCGCTATATTGGGTGCAGTATCTTTTGGGATATTGGCAGTCAGTAGAGGCGAACACGTCAATGCAGTCTGGTTAGTTTTAGCTGCGGTCTGTGTCTATAGCATTGCATACCGCTTCTACAGTTTATTTATTGCCACCAAAGTATTTGAGTTAAATGAGCGACGCTTAACGCCCGCACATCGTTTGGCTGACGGTTTAGATTATGTGCCCACCAATAAAAGTGTGTTATTTGGTCACCACTTTGCCGCGATTGCAGGTGCAGGCCCTTTAGTTGGGCCTATTCTTGCAGCACAAATGGGTTATTTACCCGGCACGATCTGGCTTTTAGTCGGGGTGGTGTTGGCAGGTGCAGTCCAAGACTTTTTGGTTTTGTTTATTTCTACACGTCGTGATGGGCGTTCTTTGGGAGAAATGGCAAAACAAGAGTTGGGTTCATTTGCTGGTGTGATTGTCATGCTGGGTGCGCTGGGCGTGATGGTGATTATTCTTGCCGTACTCGCTTTGGTTGTCGTGAAAGCTTTAACCAATAGTCCGTGGGGCGTATTTAGTATTGCAGCCACCATCCCAATTGCGATTTTCATGGGCATTTATATGCGTTTTATTCGCCCGGGGAAAATTGCTGAGGTTTCCATCATTGGTTTTGTCCTGATGATGATGGGTATTATTTATGGTGAAAATGTTGCACAGCATCCATTCTGGGGGCCTTTATTTACTTTAAGTGGCACAGAATTAACGTGGTGTTTAATTGCCTACGGTTTTATTGCTTCAGTTTTGCCAGTGTGGTTGTTATTGGCGCCACGTGATTATTTATCGACGTTCTTAAAAATTGGTGTTATTGCGGGTTTGGCTGTCGGGATTGTGTTTGCAATGCCTGAAATGAAGATGCCTGCGGTGACCCATTTTATTGATGGTACAGGGCCAGTATTTGCGGGTTCATTGTTCCCATTCTTATTTATTACCATTGCCTGTGGTGCGATTTCAGGTTTCCACGCCTTAGTGTCTTCAGGTACGACGCCAAAACTAGTCAATAACGAAAAAGACATTCGGATGATTGGTTATGGCGGCATGTTGATGGAGTCTTTCGTGGCAATCATGGCAATGATTTGTGCCACGGTGCTAGACCCAGGCGTGTACTTTGCCATTAATGCACCCACTGCAGTTTTAGGTACAACGGTGGAAAGTGCAGCAGAAGCGGTACGAAATTTAGGCTTTGTAGTGACTCCTGAGGCTTTAACCATTTTGGCAAAAGAAGTCGGTGAAAGCTCGATTCTGTCACGTACGGGTGGTGCGCCAACGTTTGCAATTGGTATGGCACATATCATCACCGAGATTTTTAATAACCGCTCAATGATGGCATTCTGGTATCACTTTGCCATTTTATTTGAAGCCTTATTTATTTTAACTGCAGTAGATGCAGGCACACGTGCTTGCCGTTTTATGGTGCAAGATACTGTAGGTATTGTTATTCCTGCAGTGAAAAATTCACATAACTTCTTTGGTAACTTGCTTGGCACAGCAGTTGCGGTGGCTGGTTGGGGCTTCTTCGTCTATCAAGGCGTGGTCGATCCTTTAGGCGGTATTAATAGCTTATGGCCTCTATTTGGTATTGGTAACCAAATTTTGGCAGCGATGGCGCTCATTTTAGGTACAGTGATTCTGTTTAAAATGAAAAAAGAAAAATATGTTTGGGTGACGATTATCCCTACAGTTTTCTTGTTCATTACTTCAATGACTGCAGGTTGGCAAAAGATTTTCCACGACAATCCCAAAATTGGTTTCTTGGCGCAAGCAGATCGTTTCAATGCTGCAATTCAACGCAATGAAATTTTAGCACCTGCAAAAACAGTGACTGAAATGCAAACCATTGTCATGTCCAATCAAATTAATGCCGTGTTATGTGGTTTCTTTATGATTGTGGCATTTGTGATGTTGTTCGCTGCCATTGGGGTGATTCGTCGTGCATTGGCAAATCCAACGCCAACCGTACATGAAGCCGAAGCGATTTATCGCGATCCTGAAACGATTCAGCCGAATAGCGGTCATTAGGAGTGAGCACATGATTAAGCTTAAATTTGCCCAACAAGGTAAAACGGTGATTTACAACATCATTAAAATGACCATCATGTCGCAAAAGGATTTGATTCTGAATCCGAAAAACTGGTCGCGTATCGCTACTTTATGGCAGCGTTTGCAACAAAGTTTTCGTTTAATGGTCGGTGTACCCGATTATCAGAATTATTTGGAACACATGCGTAAGCATCATCCAGATTTAGAAGCCATGGATCCGAAGACTTTTTATCGCTACTGTGTCGATGTGCGTTATCCATCGGCAAAAGGTGGTTTGAAAAAGTGTCCGTGTTAATCCCGTATCACGATGGAAATGTATAGAGATACGAGCTGTTTAAAACTTACTTTTTTAGGCAGTTTAGAATATCTCGAGGATTTCTTTGGAAATTTAGCAAAACGGTGTATGTTTAAACATGCGCCGTTTTTTATTGGGGATAAGGGGATTTACTGTGATTTGGGGTACAGAAAAAGTTCAAAAACAACAACTGACGCAAGCGCAGCAACAGCTCAATGCACAGATTGAATCTTATGCTGGAAAAATTCAGGCTTTTTTGACTGAAATTAATACCATTATTTTAGATAAAGAACAGCAGACCAAATTGGCGTTAAGTTGTTTGTTGGCGGGCGGGCATGTGCTTTTTGAAGATTTACCCGGATTAGGTAAAACGACTTTATCGAGTGCCTTATCGCACTTGGCGGGTCTGCAATTTCAGCGTATTCAGTTTACCAATGACATGCTGGCCAGTGATGTGATTGGCGTGAATATGTTTAATCAAAAAGAACATCAATTTGAGTTTAAGCAAGGCCCTATTTTTACCCAAATTTTATTGGCAGATGAAATTAACCGTTGTTCGCCTAAAACCCAAAGTGCCTTGTTGGAAGCGATGGAAGAAGGCGCGGTTACGGTGGATGGTGTGCGTTATAGCTTGCCGCAACCTTTTTGGGTGATTGCCACACAAAATCCACTGTTTCAAAGTGGTACTTATGCGCTGCCAGAATCACAGCTCGATCGTTTTTTAATGCGTCTGTCTTTGGGTTATCCATCGCGTTTTGCTGAAAAAATGCTGTTGCAACAAAACTCCAGACATGCGCTGATTGCCAGTTTGGCCCATATTTTTACTGAAACAGAAATTTTAAATTTACAGCAATTGGTCACAGAAATTTATGTGTCAGATACCGCGCTAGACTACTTACTCGACTTAGCCGCAGAAACCCGTAAAGCGCGTCACGGATTATCTACCCGTGGTGTTTTGGCACTTAAAAAAGCAGCGCAAGCACATGCCTTAATTGAGCAACGCAGTTTTGTCACTGCCGATGATATTCAAGCGGTATTTGTGGCAGTTGCCGCACATCGTATTGGATTGAGTGAGGCAGAAACTTTGCATGTGATGCAACAGGTTAAAGTGAGTTAGTACACGCATGTTTAAGCAGGCATGGCAAAACTGGATCAAGACACGTTTTAAGTTTGATCGACACAAAACCTTAAAACAAAAAGATATTTTGGTTTTTATTTACCAACAGGGTTATCTGTATTTAGTGCTGATTTTAATCACGTTTATTGCGGGTGTGAATTATGGCAATAACCTGATTTTAGGCTTTTGCTTTTTGATCAGCGCCATTTTATGTATCAGCTTTTATTTGACCTTTAAGCAGTTGCATGAATTAGAGATAGAAATTGTGACTACTGAAGTTGGGCAAGTGGGCGAAGTATTGCAATTACAATTGCATTTCAAACAAGAGGTCGCGCAGGCACGTTATTTATGGATTAAAGCCAATCATCAATTAGAAAAGGTTCTTATTCAAGACACCCAGCAGCAGTATGTATTGACATTTTTTGCGGAGCAACGTGGGCAGTTTAATTTCCCTCATTTACACATTTATTCGGTTTATCCTTTTGGCTTGGTACGTGCGTGGACTTATTTGAATTTGACACGTACCGCGTGGGTTGCGCCCAAAGCCGCCATGTATAGCGCAGAGAATAAACAGCATCAACACAGCTTTCAACCCGATTTAGACGAGTTTCGTGAGCTGCGTGATTTTCAATTGGGCGATTCCTTACAAGCCGTGTCGTGGAAGCAAGCGGCACGCGGTCAGGGCTTATATGTGAAAGTTTTTGAACAATATCAGGATCAACAGAGTATCGACATTCACTATGAACACATGCCTGCACCGACCCACGAAGAAAAACTAAGTTTGATGATGGGCTTAGTTGAACAATGTGAACAACAACAGTTGAATTATGCGATGTTTTTGCCGCATGCGACCCTTGAAAAAGGCGTAGGCGAGCGACAGTTGAAACAGGCAAAAATTCTTTTGGCACAGGCTTAATGACGATGCATACATCAATTCAGCAATCGATTTTACTCAGTTTATTTCTGATTTTAATCGCACATCTGCAGTTTAGTCCGTTGGCATTGAGTGTAATTTTTGCCCTCATGTGGCTGATATTGTTTGTGCATTATCGAAAAAAAACAGCACGTATTTCTAAAACCTTAACCTTTGCTTTGACGATTGCTGCTTTAATCAGTATTTTTCTCAGTTATAAAACGCTGATTGGGGTAGAGGCTGGAGTGGCATTATTAAGTACATTCTTATTTGCCAAAGCCTTAGAAAGTCACAATAAACGCGACCTGATTATTTTATTTAACTTTGCCTTATTCGTAAGTGCGAGTTCCTTTTTATATAGCCAAAGTATGTGGATGACGGCAATCGTCATTTTATGTTTATTGAGCTGTTTGATTGGATTGTATCGGATTCAGAAAAGTGAATTTGCTGATCACTTACGCAATACGGCTAAGCAAGATGCCAAAAATGATTTAAAGCATGTCGCTAAATTTATTGCATACGCTTTACCATTTTTTCTGTTGCTGTTTTTGTTTTTTCCACGCTTACCACCCTTGTGGCACGTACCTATACCGGATGCCAAAGGCGTGACAGGTATTAGTGACACGATGTCACCGGGCGATATTGCCGAATTATCACAATCTTCTGCTTTGGCATTTCGTATTGTGGGGAATATGCAGCAACTGCCGCCACGTTCAAAACTATATTGGCGGGCGATGGTACTTGATCAATATGATGGTCGCACATGGACAAGCAATTTTAGCAATCAACAACCCGTTCAGGCAGCACAATTACAGCCAGAGCAAGTCGATTTTCAGTATCAATATATTGCCGCAGACCCACGTGCACAGTGGATTATGGCGCTGGAAAAATCTGTACCGAATCAACACGGTTATGTATTACGCCGTGATTGGAGTATGGTGCCACAGCGTCAAAATGGTCGGATTCAACCGATTGCTTTGCAGTGGGTTGGGGAATCCGCACGTATTCAAGGGGATGATGCACAGAACGAGCGTTATCGACGCTTTAGCCAGCGTTTAAATGTTCAGGTACAGACGCAATCTGACCCAAAAGCTCAGCAATTTGCCCTGCAGATGTTTGCTCAAAGTCAGCAACAACCTGAACGCTACGTGCAGAATGTATTGCAGTGGTATCGCAATAATGGT
This sequence comes from Acinetobacter sp. SWBY1, assembly GCF_002946595.1. Lineage (NCBI taxonomy): Bacteria > Pseudomonadati > Pseudomonadota > Gammaproteobacteria > Moraxellales > Moraxellaceae > Acinetobacter > Acinetobacter sp. SWBY1. Next base: position 110,079 of record NZ_CP026616.1, read on the forward strand.
TTTAGTTATACCTTAAAACCCGGAACACTCGGACAAAATCGGGTCGATGAATTTTTATTTCAGAGCAAGCAAGGCTTTTGTGAGCATTATGCCTCAAGTTTTGCCTTGCTGATGCGCTATGTCGGAGTCCCTGCACGTGTAGTCGTGGGCTATCAGGGCGGGGAACTTGCACCCGATGGACAAAGCTGGGAAGTACGACAGCAAGATGCACATGCTTGGACAGAAGTGTTGCTCAATCAACAATGGGTACGCATAGATCCGACAGCCATCATTGCACCTCAACGTATAGATGATGGTATGCAAAACCTAATGGCAGATGATCGGGCCGTTTTGGGTGCTGACACACAAATGTGGCAATACCAACATTCTAATTTTATTCGTTCTTTACGGGTGTGGAGTGATTATGCAAGTTATCAATGGCAAAGCAAGGTCGTGGGTTATGATGCCGAGTCACAGCGTCACTGGTTTGGACGCTTAGGGCTGCACTCAAACTATGCTTTGGCAGCGGTGTTGGTTTCAAGTATTCTCATGATCTTAGCAGGGTATTTTGGCTGGATTTTTTGGAAAAAACGTCAGCAAGGTTCTCGCATAAATCGTGCCTTAGACAAATTTTCTAAAAGATTGCCCGCTCAGTTGCAAAAACAGGATGCAGAAACAGTGAGTGTGTGGATGCAGCGTTTAGCAGCGCAGGTAGATGCAAATGAACAAGAGGCATTTAAGCGTTTAGGCGTGTGCTATCAACAATATTCTTATGCGCCTGAACATGACCGTGTTTCAGAGCAGGTGTTTTTTGATTTGCTTAAAACTTGCTCGGATGTGTTGAAAAAACACAGAAAGGACTTGTCTTAAAAATCAAAACTGAATATGATGCCAAACACTTTAGGCGTATAGCTCAGTTGGTTAGAGCGCTACGTTGACATCGTAGAGGTCTCCAGTTCGAGTCTGGATATGCCTACCAATACATTAAAATTATATGTTGTTACATAACTTCATATAAGTAATAAAGCTCTGAATTATAACGATTTAGGGCTTTTTTATTGCTTTTCTTAAAGATACATAAATTCGCTTATAGTTTAAAAATATGTACACAGTGGTGTACACATGTAAGTTTTCGGCTTATTTTGCACTAATTGGTTTTTATTTTGCACTAGAGCTTTGAAGCCTCTTTCCACATTTCATTTGTGCACTGATTCGTGAGCGAGAACATGGCACCATTAAGCATTTAATGGTTATGCTAGTCACGGTTTTTGAAATTATGCTGGCAAAGGTTTTATCGATGAGCCTTGTGGTGCTTTTAGCAGCTTTTTTAGGCTTAAAAGTAGTGGTGCAGGGGGCATTACAGGTACCCATAGAAGGAAGTTTGCTGTTATTTTTCTTTGGAGCCTTGCTGACCTTATTTGCAACAACCTCAATGGGTATATATATGGCAACCGTGTCTAAATCGATGCCGCAATTCGGTTTGCTGATGATGCTTATTCTGATTCCCTTGCAAATGTTGTCTGGGGCAAGTACACCACGAGAAAGCATGCCAGAAATTATTCAAAATATCATGTTGATTGCAACGACAATGCATTTTGTAACATTGGCGCAAGCAATTTTATACCGAAATGCAGGATTGGATGTGGTCTGGCCTTCCTTTCTATGGTTAATCACCATTGCAACAACATTTTTCTATGTCTCTTGAAACACTTTAAAAACATCAATCAGACAATGGCGCAATGGGGGCTAAGTGAATGGCTTATGAGCGAATTTTGATGTAAGTACATTAAGAGTTACATTGCACATAATTTTTGATACTATGTATTAAAATTGTTCACTAAAAGTAAATGACATGAAACACAATCTTGTACTAATTTTGGTGGTGTTGGTCGTTTTATTAGGTTATCTTGTTTACTTGGAAGAGCAAACGAGAAAGCAGGCAGAACTGAACCAAGTTTTGACTGAATCTGCAAATTTATCGCTAGAAAAAACAGAAGCCGCTACACCTCGCGCTTTGCAAGTCACAGAATAAACGTAGAAATTTCTAACATGCTGTCTGGTAATTGCCTTATTCATCACTCTTTTGTGTGGTTCACTTTATCGTAAAATTTTATCTTTAATTCAAAAAACTAGAATTTAAAAAAAATCCCTATGATATAATTTGCCAATTGAAACTGCTTCATCACAACTCAATTGCATTACTTTTGAGAGTGCCTGAAGTAAAAAAGATGAATAAAGCTGCATAAAATTTATGCGGCTTTTTTATTTAGCATTCCGAAATTTTGATTTTGATAAAATCAAATGCTTGATTGTGAATTAAGTTTATCTTTTTTGTGTAATTTTACATGCTTATTGGGCAAATCCATTGTTGCAACTAACACAGGCTTTTAAGTGCTGACTTAAAATTCAGTCATGCTGCAAATTCAGTTTATTTACAGGGGCTAGGTCATGACGACTCCTAATCCATCCTCAGCGGGAATGCTTGAGCGCTTATTCAAATTAAGCGAAAACAAGACTACATTCCGTACCGAGATTTTGGCGGGTGTAACCACCTTCTTAACTATGTGTTACATCATTATTGTCAATCCAATGATTTTATCTGAAACAGGAATGGATCATGGAGCTGTCTTTGTTGCCACCTGCTTAGCCGCAGCAATTGGCTGTTTGGTGATGGGAATTGTTGCTAACTACCCAATAGCACTGGCACCGGGCATGGGGCTAAATGCCTATTTCACTTACTCGGTGTGTTTAGGCATGGGAGTGCCTTGGCAAACGGCTTTGGCTGCAGTTTTTGTATCAGGGATTATCTTCATTGCCATTAGCATGTTTAAAATCCGTGAAGCAATTGTCAATGCCATTCCTATGTCATTAAAATTAGCCATTGGCGGTGGTATTGGTTTATTCCTTGCTTTAATCGCACTTAAAAATGCTGGTGTTATTGTCGATAATCCTGCGACTTTGGTGGGCTTAGGTGACTTAAAACAACCCACTGTACTTTTAGCGCTATTGGGGTTTTTAATGGTGGTGGTGATGCATCACTTTAAAGTGCGTGGTGCAATTATCATCAGTATTTTGGTGCTAACTGCGATTTCAACAGCTTTAGGTCTAAGCGAATTTAAAGGAGTGGTTGGTGAAATTCCATCTATTGCACCTACTTTTATGCAGATGGACTTTGAAGGTCTATTTACAGCAAGTTTAATTGGTGTAATTTTCGTATTTTTCTTGGTCGATTTATTTGACTCCACAGGCACTTTAGTGGGTGTTTCACACCGCGCAGGCTTGTTACAAGATGGTAAATTACCTCGTTTGAAAAAAGCGCTTTTTGCCGATTCTTCTGCCATTGTAGCAGGTGCGGCATTGGGTACATCTTCAACAACGCCATATATTGAATCATCTGCAGGTGTTGCAGCGGGTGGTCGTACTGGTTTAACCGCAGTGATTGTTGGCTTGTTGTTTATTGCCTGTTTATTTCTAGCGCCGCTCGCGCAATCGGTACCTGGTTTTGCAACAGCACCTGCCTTGTTATTTGTGGGTGTATTGATGATTCAGGGCATTGTGCATATTGATTGGGATGACATTACCGAAGCAGTACCTGCCTTCTTAACCCTCGTGTTCATGCCATTTACCTATTCCATTGCCGATGGCATCGCCATGGGCTTTATTAGCTATGCGCTGATTAAACTACTCACAGGCAAAGCGAAATCTGTACCTTATATGGTTTGGATTATTGCTGTACTTTGGGCATTAAAATTTGCCATGTTTGGCGGTTAATATTTTAAACGGAAAAGGGGTGTAAACTCAGTTTGCACCCTTTTTTATTTTGATCAGTTTTTAAAACTCTCCCATTCAATAGCAAAAAGGACAGAACATGAATCAACTTGAGCTAATCCGAGCATTACCTAAAGCAGAACTGCATGTGCATATTGAAGGTACTTTTGAACCAGAATTGATGTTTGCTATTGCGCAGCGCAACCAAATTGACATCCCTTATCAGTCTGTAGAAGAAGTCAAACAAGCCTATAATTTTCATAACTTGCAGTCTTTTTTAGATATTTATTATGCAGGCGCACAAGTGTTGGTGCATGAGCAAGATTTTTACGATTTGGCTTGGGCGTATTTTGAAAAATGTGCTGAAGACCGTGTGGTACATACCGAAATGTTTTTTGACCCGCAAACCCATACCGAGCGTGGTGTGGCATTTGCAACCGTGATTAATGGTTTACAACGTGCTTGCGAAGATGCACAAACAAAATTAGGCATCAGTTCACATTTAATTATGTGTTTCTTGCGTCATTTAAGTGAAGATGCTGCATTTGTTACGCTAGAAGAGGCTTTACCTTATAAAGACCAAATTATTGCAGTAGGTTTGGATTCAAGCGAAGTCGGGCATCCACCTTCAAAGTTTGAGCGTGTCTTTGCCAAAGCGCGTGAAGCAGGTTTTTTGGTCGTTGCTCATGCGGGCGAAGAAGGGCCTGCTGAATATGTCTGGGAAGCATTAGATTTACTGAAAGTAAACCGTATTGATCATGGTGTGCGTTCTGAAGAAGACCCTGTGTTAATGCAACGTTTAATTGAAGAAAAAATGCCGCTCACGGTCTGCCCATTGAGTAATTTAAAGTTGTGTGTGGTGGATGATATGGCACAGCACAATATTCGTCGTTTGTTACAGCAGGGTGTTAAAGTGACCGTCAATTCAGATGACCCAGCTTATTTTGGTGGCTATATGAATGATAACTTTGTTGCAATTAGCCAAGCTTTAGATTTAAGCAATGCTGAATTAAAACAATTGGCGATTAACTCTTTTGAAGCATCATTTATTTCGGTTGAAGAAAAGCAAAAAAGGATTGATCAAATTCAGACATTGCAGGGAAGCATCCACTGAACACACCTTAAACACTTGTCTTCTAAGCCTAAATTTAATCCTCACTTAAATACCCAAGTGAGGATTTAAATATATGTCTACAAATAACCAGACAGCTATTATTTCTCATGCGAAAAACGAAGACCATACCCTGCTGAATTTAAATAGCTAATTGTTCAGGCTCGTAAAGCAGTGAACGTTTCAATTGCTTCAGTCGCTTTGCAACATGGATAGAATGCAAATCTTATATATTAATGTAACGTTCAATTGATGCTAAGCCAGAAAATGATCGCTCCCATTACTTGATAAACCTGCATTTATTAGCAAACCTTGCTCTGCATGATTAAATTCTTGTTCTATATGTTTCAACGGCATTCTAAATTTGCCCCCCTTTGATCTTGTTTTAAGTTTCAATTTGGGGCTGAACCCCACTATGACCTTAAGCCTAAGCAGATGAATGTAGAAATTGCAAAAAGATATTCCTTCGCTAAATAAGTTTAGGCACAATAGCGACATTGTTTCATCTAAACGACTTGAATATTAAATACAGGAAATATCCATGAAAAAACTACTCGCTGTATTTGCACCTATCGCTTTGGCTTTATCTGCATGTACCACAACAACAGGTACTACTACAGGAACGACAACTGCACCGACAGCAACTCAACAATTGGGTATGGCGGCGATTAAAATTGCCATCAACGCAAAATGTGTCACTGAACTGAATAACATTCCTGCATGGCACACTGCGACACGTATGATGACAACAACGCAAAAGCAAAATGTTCAAGCTGAAATTTGTGGCTGTGTTAGCGAAAAAGCACCACAAAACGTGACAGCAGTAGATTTAGCCACTGCAGCAATTGACCCTGCTGCACGTGCAACCATTGTGAGCAATGCAGTATCTCGAACCATTAATGCATGTGTGGCAGAAGCAGTAAAATAAGTTTAGTGAATCTGAATAATTAAAAAGGCGGCGTGATGACGCGCATCGTGAGTTAGGCTGAATATTTCAGCCTATTTTTTCTGGAAATAATGATGAAAATTGCAGGTGTAGATGAAGCAGGGCGTGGGCCTTTAGTGGGTTCTGTTGTCGCTGCGGCAGTGATTTTAGATCCGAATAACCTGATTGAAGGTTTAAATGATTCTAAAAAGTTGACTGAAAAAAAACGTGAAAAGTTGTTTGTTGAAATTCAGGAAAAAGCTTTGGCTTGGGCAATTGCAGAAGCCTCTGCAGCCGAAATTGATGAACTGAATATTTTGCAAGCATCGTTATTGGCAATGCGTCGAGCGGTAGAAGCCTTGTCTATTCAACCTGAGCATGTCTTGGTCGATGGCAATAAAATTCCGCAAGGTTTAGCAATGTCGTGTGATGCAGTTATTGGGGGCGATGCATTACATGCAGAGATTTCGGCAGCCAGTATTTTAGCCAAAGTGGCGCGTGATCGTGAAATGGTGTTGCTTGACCAAGCATTTCCGCAATTTGGTTTTGCTCAACACAAAGGGTACCCAACCAAAGCCCATTTTGAAGCAATTGCGCAGCATGGCGTAATTGCGGCACATCGACGAAGTTTTGCACCTGTGCGTAAGGCTTTGGAATTGATGGAAAACTCACAGTAATTTTCATGCAAAACTTGTGCTGAGTTGCCTGTAAAATAGCTTTTACATGATTTGAATCAGGGCAAGTTTTTAAAAAGCATTCAGCAGAAAAATTTAAAGCGGCAAATGAGCCGCTTTATATTCAATTACCTTAATCGTTTAACGATTAAAGTCATTTTGCGAGTAGTTATCTTCTTCAAATGAAGGTTGATAATCTTGATCTAAGTGTTGCAAATGCTCGTGCATGGCACGTTCGTGTTGAATACGTTGATAGATTTCTTCACGATGAACCGATACTTCTTTCGGGGCATTTACACCAATACGAACTTGGTTACCTTTGACACCAAGCACAGTCACGCTGACTTGGTCCCCAATCATTAATGTTTCTCCGACACGTCGGGTCAGAATCAGCATGTTTATCTCCTTGCAAAATGCTAAACCTGCATTGATTTTTAAAGCAATTTAAAAGTCACAACCAAATAAAAAAACCAGTAAATTTTAACGGAACGTATCATTATTTATTTTATAAGATACAGCGCTGCCAAAATTTATGAAAGCATGTTGCTCAATATAACAGAGCCACTATAAAAAAAACTATAGTGGCTCTAATTTTTTGTACTTTTTCGCAAAATTTGTCAGACAATTACATTTTCTGACAGGCGAGTATTAAGCGCGTGCGCTAGACTCACCACTTTCACGATCTAGACCAAATACAGTGTGTAAAGTACGAACTGCAAGCTCTAGGTAGTTTTCTTCAATAATGACTGAAATTTTAATTTCAGAAGTAGAAATCATGAGAATGTTAATGCCTTCATCTGCAAGGGCAGTAAACATTTTGCTTGCAACACCTGCATGTGAACGCATACCTACACCAACGATAGATACTTTCACGATGTCGCCACGTGTAGCCACTTCACGCGCACCAATTTCTTTAGCTGTTGCTTCAAGGATTGATTTTGCTTTGGCAAGTTCGCCACGGTTTACAGTAAAGGTAAAGTCAGTTGTACCATCTTCTTCTACGTTTTGGATGATCATGTCGACTTCAACATTGGCAGCGCCAATAGGTGACAAGATTTTAGATGCAATACCTGGCTCGTCAGGCACACCTAAAATAGTTAATTTTGCTTCGTCACGGTTAAACGCGATACCTGAGATGATAGGTTGTTCCATGTTGTCTTCCAATTCAGTAGTAATGAGTGTGCCGACATTTTGTTTAAAATCTTCGTCGAATGCGCCATCATTGTCATTATCAAAACTTGATAATACACGTAAAGGTACTTGGTATTTACCTGCAAATTCAACCGCACGAATTTGCAATACTTTAGAACCTAAAGAAGCCATTTCTAGCATTTCTTCAAAAGAAATACGATCTACTTTTTTGGCTTTTGGTGCAACGCGTGGGTCTGTGGTGTAAACGCCATCTACGTCAGTGTAAATTTGACATTCATCGGCTTTCAATGCAGCAGCAAGTGCAACGCCAGAAGTATCAGAACCGCCACGACCTAAAGTCGTGGTGTTACCTTCAGCATCAAACCCTTGGAAACCAGCAACCACAATCACACGGCCTGCGTCTAGGTTTTCAGTCAATACATCGGTATTGATTGATTCAATACGTGCTTTGGTAAAAGCGCTGTCAGTTTGAATACCAACTTGGCGACCTGTTAGTGATTTTGCTGCAACGCCAATAGAGTTCAGCGCCATCGCTAACATCGAAATCGTTACCTGTTCGCCTGTAGACACCATTTGGTCTAGTTCGCGCGGGTCAGGGGTTTCGGTAATGGCTTTCGCGAGAGCGAGTAGGCGATTGGTTTCGCCACTCATGGCAGAAACCACAACCACTACTTTGTGGCCATGATCATGCCAGCGCTTCACACGACGAGCAACATTTAAAATGCGCTCGGGGGTACCCATTGAAGTACCGCCATATTTTTGAACGATTAGTGCCATAGTTGTTCCATATAAGCCATGACCCTGAATTACCGGTTCAGGGTCAGTTACACAAAAAGTGAAGTTATTTTGCCGCAAGCCAAGCAGTTAAATCTGCCATTACTGTTGCAAACTTCTCGTTAAGTGGCGCGCCACCTTGTGCCAAATCAGGTTTACCACCACCTTTACCACCTAGCTCTGTAGCCAAGTGTTTAATGATGTCACCTGCTTTAATCGTAGCAGTAAAGTCTTTTGCAACAGAAGCGATTAAGCTGACTTTATCGTCTTCTACACCTGCAAGTACAATCACTGCATTGTCGAGTTTAGATTTTACACCGTCGTGTAAGTTACGCAGTGATTTTGCGTCCATACCTTGAGCCGTTGTAATCAGCGTTTGACGACCCGCAATCTCTTGAACTTGGCTTAGAAGTTCTGTTGCTTGGAAGTTTGCCAATTTTTGATTGAGCTGTTCAATTTGTTTTTGAAGGCTAGAGGCAGTGTCGACCAAACTGGTGACTTTTTCTAAAGTCTGGTCTTTTTGCGCTTTTAATAATGCATTGATGCTGCTGATATCGCGTTCAGTTTTTTGAACGGCTTCAACGGCTTTGCTGCCTGTAATCGCTTCAATACGACGCACGCCAGCTGCAACACCACCTTCAGAGATGATTTTGAATAAGCCAATATCGCCCGTACGTTTTACGTGAATACCACCACACAGTTCAATCGAGAAGTTTTTATCTTCGATCATAGAACCCATAGAAAGTACGCGAACTTCATCACCATACTTTTCGCCAAATAGCATCATCGCACCTTTGGCTTTCGCTGCTTCAATGTCTAATAGTTCAGTAGACACGGCAGTGTTGGCAATCACTTCTGCATTGACCAAGCGCTCAATTTCTTGCAATTGCTCAAATGACACAGGTTGGTCATTGGCAAAGTCAAAACGTAAAATGTCAGAGGCAACCAATGAACCTTTTTGTTGTACATGCGCACCCAAAACTTGACGTAGGGCAGCATGTAACAGGTGTGTTGCAGAGTGATTGCGTGCAGTTGCTTCGCGGATATCTGCTTTTACAATGGCTTCGACCGTTTGCGCAGCTTTTAGGCTGCCCATCGTCACAATACCTTGATGGACAAATGCACCGCCAGATTTTTTGGTGTCTTGAACTTCAAAAATACCTGTTTCGTTTTTGAAGAGTCCTGTGTCGCCAATTTGACCACCGCTTTCTGCATAGAAAGGCGTTTGATTCAGTACGATTAAGGCTTCATCGCCTTCAACGACTTCATCAACTTGCTCACCATCTTTATAGATTGCGATGATTTGACCTTCGCCTGCAGTAGCATCGTAACCATCGAATTGAGTGTCACCTTCAATTTTCACAATCGAGTTGTAGTCAACAGCAAATTTACCTGCGTCACGTGCACGTTGGCGTTGTGCTGCCATTTCAACTTCAAAACCCGCTTCGTCAATGGTCAATTCACGTTCACGCGCAATGTCTGCTGTTAAGTCAGTCGGGAAGCCGTAAGTGTCATACAGTTTAAATACGACTTCGCCTGGAATTACAGAGCCTTTCAGTTGCGCTAATTCACCTTCAAGCAATTTCAAACCTTGCTCAAGTGTTTTGGCGAATTGCTCTTCTTCTTTCAGAAGTTGCGCTTCAATACGTGCTTGTTGTGCTGCAAGTTCAGGATAGGCATCACCCATTACTTCAATGAGTGGCTTCAACATTTTATGGAAGAATGAACCTGTTGCGCCTAATTTGTTGCCGTGACGTACTGCACGACGAATAATACGACGTAAAACATAACCACGACCTTCGTTAGAAGGGTTTACACCATCGGCAATTAGGAAGCAGCAAGAGCGGGCGTGGTCAGCTACTACTTTAAGTGAAGCAGGGTAGTCTACAGGTTTACCAGTTTGCTGTGCAGTTGCCTCAAGCTCAGTTGTGTCTAAACCAATAATTTCTGCTGCATTTTTGAGTAAGTGCTGGAACAGGTCAATTTCGTAGTTTGAATTCACATGTTGCAATACTGCAGAAATACGTTCCAAGCCCATACCTGTATCTACAGAAGGTGCTGGAAGCGGGTGTAATACACTATCTGCAGTGCGGTTGAACTGCATAAATACGTTGTTCCAGATTTCAATGAAACGGTCGCCATCTTCTTCAGGCGTGCCTGGTAAGCCACCCCAGATATGATCGCCATGATCATAGAAAATTTCAGAACAAGGACCGCAAGGACCTGTATCACCCATTGCCCAGAAGTTATCTGAAGCATATTGGCCGCCTTTGTTGTCGCCAATACGGATAATGCGAGATGCATCTAAACCAATTTCTTTGTTCCAGATGTCAAACGCTTCATCATCGGTATGATAAACCGTGGCATATAAACGGTCTTTCGGTAGTGCCAACCATTGTTCGCCTGTTAGAAATTCCCAAGCAAATTTAATCGCATCACGTTTGAAGTAATCACCAAACGAGAAGTTACCTAGCATTTCAAAGAAAGTATGGTGACGTGCGGTATAGCCTACGTTGTCTAAGTCGTTGTGTTTACCGCCTGCGCGCACACATTTTTGAGAAGAGACAGCACGTACATAATCACGTTTTTCTAGCCCAAGGAAACAGTCTTTAAACTGGTTCATACCCGCATTGGTAAATAACAAGGTTGGGTCGTTGGCGGGTACTAGAGAACTCGATGCGACACGTGTATGCCCTTGCGATTCAAAGTAACGCAAAAATGCTTCACGAATTTCAGCTGATGTCATAAAACGAGTACTCACAACCAAGTCACTCCATAATTTCCGATTTGGCTAAACGCAAGACAGTCTGACAAAAATAATTCTTTTGCTGTCATGCAGGCTTAAAATTTTAAAAACGCCAAATTATAACGGAAAAAGCCATTATCACCAATCATTTTAGTGTGAATAGATGACAATTCTGACGCAAACTTTGTTGCGATTACGCAGAATAAATCTTTGCAATAGAAGATGATGGAAAATTGCTGACGAAAGTGGGGCATGATGAGCTGTTGTTGAATGTTTGTGCGTAGGCCAGAGTGTCAAACTAATCAACCACAAGCTGAAATTGTTAGATGGGTATTTTGAGTTTGCCGAATTAATCAGCAAATTAAGTGAAAAATCCCAGAATTGATCTGATTTTTTTCAGTAAGGCCTCAAAATCTATTAACATAGTCTGTGCTTAAATTTTGATTTCATTATGAAAGGATCAGTCATGCAACGAGTGGCAATCAATGGCTTTGGTAGAATCGGGCGCAATGTGCTGCGGGCTTGGTTTGAAAATCCCAAAGACTTTCATTTTGAAATCGTCGCCATAAATGACATTGCCGATGTAGAAACCTTGGTTCATTTATTTAAATATGACAGTACCCATGGTCGTTTTAAAGGACAGGTGGAAATTAGCCTCGAAAATGAACAGATTTTTTTGAATATTTCTGCAGGTTTGGCGCAATTAAAAGTTCAGGTGTTGAATCAGGCTCAACCTGCGCAATTACCGTGGCAAGCCTTAAATGTTGATGTGGTATTGGAATGTACAGGGTTGTTCCGTTCCCGCGAGGCGGCAACGCAGCATATTACTGCGGGCGCCAAACGTGTAATTATTGGTGCTGCACCATTCGATACTGTAGATGCTGCGATTGTTTATGGTGTGAATCATCATGAAGTCAAAAGTACCGACCAAATTATTTCCAGCGTATCTTGTACCACGCAGGCTTTAGTACCATTAGTTAAAATCATTGATGATGCTTTCGGAATTGATACCGCATTAATGACTGAAATTCATGCAGTCACAGCCGATCAAACTGTATTGGATCAAGCACACCGTGATTTACGTCGTGCGCGTGCATCAGGGCAAAATATTATTCCTACAACTTCATCTGCCTTGGGTGCATTAAAACAAGTCATGCCAAAAATGGCAGATCGGATTGATGGTTACTCGATTCGTGTACCGACCATTAATGTTGCAGCTATTGATTTAACTTTTATTTCTCAGTCACCAATTACGGTGCACAAATTGAATCAGGTGTTGTGTGCTTCGGCAGCGCATGATTATGCCGAAATTATGCAAGTGACCGATGAGCCTTTGGTATCGAGCGACTTTAACCATTCACCTTATTCTTTAATTGTCGATTTAAGTCAAACCATGGTCGTGGGTCATCAAGCCAAAGTTTTTGCGTGGTATGACAACGAGTGGGGTTATGCCAACCGTTTACTAGATTTGTGTGAATCTTTTAGTCAGCGGGCGGTGTAAGCGGCTACTTTTTAAGACATATACAAAGTGTGAATAGCGTGTAATAGTGATGACAGATTTTACACTTCGTATTCACGGTTAATTCACTGATTGATATAACAAAGTTTGCATAGAAAATTTGAATAGAGTAGTGGCATGATGATTATTTTATTGTGGGGATTTATTTTTTTGCTGGCACTTGCTGTCATTTTTCTGATTTGGTTGCAATTTAAAAATCAGGCAGACAGCAGCAGCGACGTGCAGCATCAACAGCAAGTCGAGCAAAAAGTATTACATTTAGAAGAGCATCTAAAAAAGACGTTGGAGATTATGCAAGATTTGGCTAAAAAGATGCAGGTTCAGCAAGATGCGCTAGATAAAACCGTGCAAAAAACCGCACAGCTTGAAATGCAAAATGCTGAGTTGGTCAGTTTATTGGCAAAGGCGGTGAAATCAAATCAGGACTTTTAAATGATGGCTTTGAAAGATGTGGTGTATTCATATTTTTTTACCGCATATTTCAGAAAAAGTCAGGTGCATGAGCAAAAGTATCATGCTAAACTAGGAGAAATCGGGTGTGCTCCCGATTTTTTTATGCGGATTCGTTCCGCGCAAACAAGAATTTAGGTTTACAACATGCCCATTTCAGAGACATGGTTATTACCTGATGGTGTAGCTGATGTATTACCAGAACAAGCGCAAGTGATTGAAAGCTTGCGTCGTAAGTCACTGGATTTCCTCGCATCTCGAGGTTATCAGTTGGTGTACACGCCATTCATAGAATACATTGAATCTCTATCTTCTCTTTCAGAATCGAATCAAGATTTAGACCTTGCCACATTTAAAGTGATCGACCAACTTTCAGGTCGTTTGCTGGGTGTTCGTGCCGATATGACACCACAAGTGGCGCGTATTGATGCGCATGTACATCCTGTAGATGGCATTGCACGTTACTGTTATGCAGGTACGGTTTTACATACCAAACCACAAGGTTTTAATACCACACGTGCACCATTACAATTGGGTGCAGAGTTATTTGGTTCAGACAGCATTGATGCCGATGTAGAAATGGTTGATCTGATGCTCAGCTTGCTAAAAGAAGCAGGTTTGGCAGAAGGTGTGCATTTAGACTTGGGTCATGTCGGCTTGTTCCGTAGCTTGGTTAAACAAGCAGAATTAAGCAAAGCCACTGAACGTCAATTGTCAGATTTATATCAGCGTAAAGCATTGCCTGAATTGGCAGAATTTACCCAAGATTTAAATTTCGGTTCAGATTTTTATGCTTTAGGTCGCTATGCCAGTGATTTAACTGCTTTGCAGGCTCATTTAAGTGCTGATGTGTTGGAAAATACCGAATTTAAGCAAGCGTTTGAAGCCGTGAAAGCAACACAAGCTGAAATTCAGGCACGTTGGCCAAACTTGCATATTGGTATTGATGTGGTTGAGCTGCGTTCTTATCACTATCACACAGGTTTAATGTATGCAGTGTATGCGCCAAATCGTGCTGCACCATTGGCACAAGGCGGTCGTTATGATGGCATTGGTCAGCATTTCGGACGTGCGCGCCCTGCAACAGGTTTCTCTTGTGACTTGTTTGTATTAAGTGCAGGTCGTTTTGAATCATCGTCTGTTGTTGTTGCGCCTAAAGGCTCACAACCTGATTTAATCGCGGCTATCCAAAACACACGTGCGCAAGGCTTTAGTGTAATCCAATTGTTGGGTAATGATGATTTAAACTCGGTTCCATACGCAACGCACCAATTGGTTCTTGCAAATGGTGAGTGGACAGTCGAAAAAATTTAATCGCCAAGGCATGTTTCATGTTACAGGTCTTGGTTTTCAATTTTAACAGCATGATGTAATGAGGCTATTATGGGCAAGAATGTTGTGGTACTTGGTACCCAATGGGGCGACGAAGGTAAAGGTAAGATCGTCGACCTGCTCACAGATCAGGCGGCGGCAGTCGTTCGTTATCAAGGCGGACACAACGCAGGCCATACTCTCGTGGTTGGTGGTAAGAAAACTGTATTACACCTCATTCCATCAGGTATTTTACGTGAAAACGTACTGTGCTTAATTGGTAATGGTGTAGTACTTTCTCCTGAAGCACTCATTAAAGAAATGGGTATTTTGGAGCAAGAAGGCGTGCCAGTGAAAGAGCGTTTACGTATTTCACCAAACTGTCCGCTTATTTTGCCGAACCACATTGCACTTGACCAAGCACGTGAGAAAAAACGTGGTAATGCCAAAATTGGTACAACAGGTCGTGGTATTGGCCCAGCTTATGAAGACAAGGTTGCACGTCGTGCGATTCGTGTTGCTGACTTGGTTCGTGGCGGTGAAGCATTACGCGCTCAATTGACTGAATTATTGGACTATCACAACTTCCAGTTGACACAATACTACGGTGTTGAAGCAGTTCAGTTAGATGAAGTTTTAGCGCTATGTGACCAATGGCGTGAAGTGATTGCACCATTAGTGGTTGATGTAACGACTGAAATTCATAATTACCGTAAAAACGGTGACAACATTATGTTTGAAGGTGCGCAAGGCTCATTGCTTGATGTTGACCACGGTACATACCCGTATGTGACTTCATCGAATACAACTGCGGGCGGTGTAAGCTCAGGTTCAGGCTTAGGTCCATTACATTTAGACTACGTTTTAGGGATTACCAAAGCTTATACCACACGTGTTGGTGCAGGCCCATTCCCAACTGAGTTGGTGTATGACGCAGCAAATGACGTAGGTGATGCGATTGGTAAACACTTAGGTACCGTGGGTCACGAGTTTGGTGCTTCTACAGGTCGTCAGCGTCGTTGTGGTTGGTTTGATGCCGAAATTTTACGTCGTTCAGTCGATGTAAACTCACTTTCTGGTATCTGCTTGACCAAGTTAGACGTATTGGACGGTTTAGAAGAAATCAAAATCTGCGTAGGTTATGAAAATACCGATTCAGGTTGCGTAGGTTCTTCTGATGCGCTTGCATACGAAAACTTAAAGCCAATTTATGAAACAATGCCAGGTTGGTCTGAATCAACTGTGGGCGCGACCAGTGTAGAACAATTGCCTGAAAATGCAGTGAACTACATCAAACGTCTTGAGCAGTTAATTGAATGTCCAATCGACATTATTTCTACAGGTCCAGACCGCGCAGAAACTATCGTATTACGTCATCCATTTGATGCTTAAGTCGTTGTGCTTTAGCATAGCATTTAAGCTCTGATGATGTATTCAGCCCTGTCTAAATGATGGGGCTTTTTATTGCTGTTGTTTCAGTTTCAATAGCGACTCATTTTTGGAAACATTATAGATGATGCTGAGTGAGTTGTTTTTTCAAGACTAAAGTTGCAGATGACTGGCGCTGTGCAGAGCAGGGTGGCTTGTTACAATGGCTTTAGAAAATTAAATTTAATTAAGGTTATGCAGGATGCATAAAAATATTACCAGTACGATTTTTTATTCTTTATTGTTTGCGATGGGCGGCGCACCGACCATTGCCATGATGCTGATTTTATCGCAAAAGCATGATCCGAATATTATGTATCAGGCATTTATTGGTTTAAGCGTTATTTTTGCCTGTATTTTGGTGCCACTGATTCTGATTCAAAATGCTTACCTACTCTACAAACGCAAAAATCCAGAAATGGAAGAAAAAGTAGAAGTAGTGTCTAAAATTTACTTGGGTTTAAATGTTTTCTGTTTAGTATTTTGGTTGTGTTATCAATTTCTTTACTAGGGTAGTGATTGATCGCTCAGACATACAATCTGTACACAGCTTAGGCGTTGTTTACATAAATGATATGTTTATGAAGTGATTATAGATTTAAAGCTTTGAATTGATTTCATATAATTGATTGGTATGAAGATAGCTCGCAAGGCGGAGATTATTATAATGAACAAAAAACTGATGTTAAGTTTATGTGCCGCAGGCGCAATCACAGTTTCAGGGTGTACGACTGTTGCAGACATGGCGGGTGCAGATACTGCGACCTTAAATGCAACTGCAACCAAAAGCTATAATGAAATGGTGCAAGACGCACGCAATAAAAATCAGTTAGACACAAGCTCCACCACGTATAAACGTATCAATACTGTGTTTCAGCGTTTGATCCCACATGCCAATCAAATGAACCAAACAGGTCAGCCTTTCCAGTGGCAATTGGCGGTACTTAAGTCTGATCAGGTCAATGCTTTTGTCGCACCTGGTGGTAAAGTGGTGTTCTACACTGGTATTGTGAATAAACTGAATTTAACTGATGCTGAAATTGCCGCAATTATGGGGCATGAAATGGTGCATGCTTTAGAAGAACACGCGAAAAGTAAAATTGGTGCACAGGCTTTAACCAATATTGCCTTGAACGTAGGTTTAAGTGCGGCAGGCAATAACGTTGGTCAATTGGGTGCAGCAGCAGCGCAATTGGGTACCCAAATTGGGATTGGCTTGCCATATTCACGTAATTTGGAAAGTCGTGCCGATCAGGGTGGTTTAATGCTGATGGCGCGTGCAGGTTATAACCCACAAGCTGCAATTACCCTTTGGGAAAAAATGAACAAGCTTGAAGGTGGCGGCGGTGCGTCCTTCTTATCGACTCACCCATCGAACAGTCAGCGTATTGAAGCAATGCGTAAAAACTTGCCAGCAGCACAAGCGCTATATAACCAAAGTCGTCGTTAAGATGACCTCAGCCAGTTCAACTGGTTAAGATAAAACACAAAAAAGATGCGCATGGTTTTATGCGCATCTTTTTTTATGAAGACTTTTTGACTTTAAACAGCATAAAATGATGAATTATTGCTGAGTTCATATTTTTAATTTCATTTTAAAGCAGTGCTTAAAATAAAATTAGGGCGCTGGATTGGGTTGTTGACGATGAATGGCTTCAATGCCTTGTAAAATTTCATCTGATAAGGTGATGTCAAAGGCATCAATATTTTCTTTGAGTTGCGCCATATTCGTCGCGCCAATAATGGTACTTGTCACAAAAAATTGCTGCTTGATAAATGCCAGCGCCAGTTGCGTCAAACTCAAGCCGTGTTGTTCTGCAAGTTGGGCGTATTGCTCGGTTGCCCATTCGCTTTGTGGATTACTGTAACGGCTAAAACGTGAATATAGCGTGACACGTGCATTGGCAGGGCGTGCGCCATGACGGAATTTACCAGTTAAATAACCAAAAGCCAAAGGTGAGTAGGCGAGTAGTCCAACACCTTCATAATGGGCGATTTCAGACATACCAATTTCATAAGTACGATTCAGCAGGTTATATGGATTTTGTACGCTAACAAATTTACTTAATCCTAATTGTTCTGCCAAGTGTAAAAACTTCATGGTGCCCCACGGGGTTTCATTCGACAGCCCAATATAGCGAATCCGTCCTTTTTGAATTTCTTGTTGCAATGCGGTTAAGGTTTCAGCAAGATCGGTTATTTCTTGCGTATTTTGTGCTTCTTGGTTGCCATAACCGAGTTTGCCAAAAAAGTTGGTTGGACGCTGCGGCCAGTGCAGTTGGTATAAGTCGATATAGTCGGTTTGCAGACGTTTTAAATTACCATCTAGCGCAGAATGAATATCCTGCGCATTAAAGCAGGTTTTGCCATCTCGTATATGGCTACCACCTTGTGATGGTCCTGCAATTTTAGAGGCGAGAAATATTTTGTCACGTCCGCCACGTTGGTGCAGCCAGTGACCAATCATGGTTTCAGTTGCCCCTTGGGTTTCTACTTTAGGTGGAACAGGGTACATCTCTGCGGTATCCCAAAAATATAAGCCTCGTTCTAGTGCATAATCGAGTTGTTGAAAGGCTTCTTGCTGGGTATTTTGTTCACCAAATGTCATGGTGCCTAAACAGATTTCTGGAACTAGAATGCCTGTTTTTGCCAAAGGTCTAAATTGCATCTTAGCATCTCGCTTAACATTGTCTTTATGAAGTCATGTCCTAAGAGGCTAAACCATTTTGAGCCGCTTGTGGCAGTTAAAATTGCTGATGCTTTGTAATGGTCGTAAGAATTATATTTTTATAGTTGAAAATGGCTATAAGTTATATACAGGCAATAAAAAAGCAAATCCGAAGATTTGCTTTTTTTTATGAGCATATAGATGGTTTACTCGTCATCAAAGTTGCCATCAGTGGATTCATTTTGCTCCAATGAAGCATCAAAAATAAGAATGGCTTTACCATCAGTTTCAATCATGCCTTGCTCTTCAAGTGTTTTTAGAACACGCCCGACCATTTCACGTGAACAGCCGACAATACGACCAATTTCTTGGCGTGTAATACGAATTTGACGACCGTTTGGCAAAATCATGGCTTCTGGCTGCGCAGAAAGATCAATCAAGCAACGTGCAATACGACCAGACACATCTATAAAGGCAAGGTCAGTCACTTTACGTGTAGTATTTTTTAAACGACGTACCAGCTGTGCAAAAACGGCATAGCTTAAATCGGGATATTGTTTGCTGAGTTCGTGGAAATTTTCATAAGTAATTTCTGCGATTTCACAGACATCACGAGTACGAACCTCTGCAGTACGTTGCGGATTCGATTCAAACAGACCCATTTCCCCAAAAAAGTCGCCTGGATTCAAATATGCCACAACAATTTCGCGATCATCATCTTCGCGAAGAATAATTGATACTGAACCTTTTAGAATCAAATATAATGATTTTGATTCAGTCCCTGCATCAACAATAGTTGTCCGTTTTGGATAACGGTTGATGTATGCACGTTTTAATAATGCTTTGACTGAGTCAGGCAGTTGTCCTGGGGACAATGCATCAGTACTCAGCTGTGAAAAGTTGGAAGTCATGCTAACGGTTCCGAAAATGGATAAATAATAGATCGCACAAGACCTAGTCTGAACTTGTCACACAGTAGAGATGAAATTCCTTATCAACTCAAGTTATGTTAGTGTACAAATACCCGTGTCAATTTATAGCTTTTTTTAGGTAGTTGCAATGCAAACAAGTGTTCAATGGTTAGAGAACGTTGCTTTTGAAGCCAAATCGGAAAGTGGTCATTCTGTAGTGATGGATGGATCTGCAGAATATGGTGGTGAAAACCGTGGTCCACGTCCTATGGAGTTAATCTTAATGGGGCTTGGTGGGTGTGCTTCGTTTGATATTGTGACTATTTTAAAGAAATCACGCCAAGAAGTGACGCATGTTGAATGTCAGTTAACTGCAGAACGTGCCGATAGCATCCCTGCAGTGTTCACCAAAATTCATTTGCATTTTGTGGTCAAAGGCAAGGCTGTCAAGGAAAAGCAGGTCGCGAAGGCGGTTGAACTTTCAGCAGAAAAATACTGTTCTGCCAGTAAAATGCTGTCTGATGGTGGCGTTGAAATTAGCCATGATTTTGAAATTATTGAACAAGATTAAGCGTTGACTGATAGGTCATACAATGATTGGTATATTTGCCAATCATTGTAACTAAATATTTCTATTTGCATGGATAATAATCAAAAACCTTTAATTTATTGATATGCAAGTGTATGTCAATTATTCAACTCACCATAAAAAAATTACCAGAATAAACTTGAAATTTACTTTAATAAGTCCAATATTATAATTGAAATCTAACCGTTAATTTTAATTAAGATTTTGAAAAATATATAAAAATTTAATTGAAATTTACGCCTGCGTTCCCATATATCCATCAAGTACACAATTTGTTGTGAGGAATAACAAGAATGCGTTTTGAAAAGTTTACCAACCGCCTACAGCAAGCTTTATCCGATGCCCAATCTCTCGCGATAGGGAAAGATCATACTGCCATTGAAGGCATTCACTTATTGGCGACTTTGCTCGAAGAAGCCTCCAATGTCAGTTTATTACAACAAGCAGGCGCCAACCTACGTGATTTGCAAAGCAAATTACAGCAAGCAATTGCCGATGCACCGACTTTGGCCAATCCAACAGGCGATATCAACTTAAGTCCAGATGCGGTTAAAGCCTTGAATTTGGCTGACAGTTTTGCCCAAAAAGCAGGTGATGATTTCTTGTCAACCGATTGGTTGATGCTGGGTTTGACCGAAGTGGGCGCGACCAAAACACTACTGAACAGTGTAGGCGTGACTTCAGCCAGTTTGCGTAGCGTGATTGACAAAATTAGAGGGGATGAAAAAGTCATGAGCAATAATCACGAAGATCAACGTGACTCACTCAATAAATATACCATCGATTTAACCGAACGTGCGTTGGCGGGCAAGCTAGACCCTGTAATTGGTCGTGATGATGAAATTCGCCGTACCGTTCAGGTGTTGTCACGCCGTACCAAAAACAACCCAGTACTCATTGGTGAACCTGGTGTGGGTAAAACTGCGATTGTTGAAGGTTTGGCTCAGCGTATTGTGAATGGTGAAGTGCCAGAAAGCTTAAAAGGTAAACGTGTTTTATCTTTAGATTTGGGCTCATTGTTGGCAGGTGCGAAATATCGCGGTGAGTTTGAAGAACGCCTAAAAGCGGTCTTAAAAGACTTGGCGAAACAAGAAGGTGAAGTCATCTTATTTATTGATGAATTACACACACTTGTGGGTGCAGGTAAAGGCGATGGTGCCATGGATGCAGGCAATATGTTGAAACCTGCATTGGCGCGTGGCGAATTGCGCTGCGTCGGTGCCACTACTTTAGATGAGTATCGTCAATATATTGAAAAAGATGCGGCTTTAGAGCGTCGTTTCCAAAAAGTATTGGTCGATGAGCCAAGTGTAGAAGACACCATTGCAATTTTACGAGGTCTGAAAGAACGCTACGAAGTGCACCACGGGGTTAAAATTTTAGATTCGGCGATTATTGCCGCCGCTAAAATGTCGCACCGTTATATCACTGACCGTCAACTTCCCGACAAGGCAATTGATTTGGTGGATGAGGCAGCGTCACGGATTAAAATGGAGCTAGATTCTAAGCCTGAAGCCTTAGATAAATTAGAGCGCCGTTTAATTCAATTAAAACTGCAACTTGAAGCCGTGAAGAAAGATGAAGATGCAGGCAGCCGTGCTGAAGTTGCGCATCTAGAAAAACAAATTATTGAAGTTCAGAATGAATACAATGATTTGGAAGAAGTTTGGAAAGCGGAAAAAACCTTGGTTGAAGGCACTAAGCAAATTCAGACTCAGTTGGATCAGGCACGTATGGCATTGCAAAAAGCGCAGCGTGAAAATGACCTGGCGGAAATGTCACGTTTACAATACGGCGTGATTCCTGAGTTAGAAAAACAACTGGCACAAGATGAGTTGGTTGAAGAGAAAGAAGAGCCGAAATTATTGCGTAACAAAGTTACGGACAATGAAATTGCTGAAGTCGTTAGTGCAGCAACGGGCATTCCTGTATCGAAAATGCTGCAGGGTGAACGTGAAAAACTGCTACACATGGAAGACTTTTTGCATAAACGTGTTGTTGGGCAAGAAGAAGCTGTGGTAGCAGTGTCGAATGCAGTACGTCGTTCACGTGCAGGGCTGTCTGACCCTAATCGCCCAAGTGGTTCGTTCTTGTTCCTAGGCCCGACAGGGGTAGGTAAAACAGAACTGACCAAAGCTTTGGCAAACTTCTTGTTTGACAGCGATGACGCCATGATTCGGATTGATATGTCTGAATTTATGGAAAAACACTCGGTGAGCCGTTTGGTTGGTGCACCTCCAGGCTATGTGGGTTATGAGGAAGGTGGGGTACTCACCGAAGCAGTCCGTCGTAAGCCGTATAGCGTGGTGTTGTTTGATGAGGTGGAAAAAGCCCATCCCGACGTATTTAACATCTTATTGCAAGTGTTGGATGATGGTCGCCTGACCGATTCGCAAGGTCGCGTGGTGGACTTTAAAAACACTGTAATTGTGATGACTTCTAACTTGGGTTCACACGAAGTACGTGAATTGGGTGACAATCCAACACGTGAAGAAGTGCGTACCGTGGTCATGGCCGCAGTTTCACAACATTTCCGCCCTGAGTTTATTAACCGTATTGATGAGTTGGTGGTGTTCCATTCACTGGAAAAAGCACAAATTCGTGGCATTGCCGATATTCAATTGGATCGTTTACGTGCGCGTTTAAGCGAACGCGACTTGAGCTTGTCGATAGACGATACTGCATTTGATCAATTGATTGAAGCAGGTTTTGACCCAGTCTACGGTGCGCGTCCATTGAAACGTGCAATTCAGCAACAAGTGGAAAACACATTGGCGCAAAAAATCCTCGCAGGTGACTTTGTTGCGGGTGATACGATTTTAATTAAAGCTGAAAATGGTCATTTGCTGTTTGAAAAAATGAAACTCAGCTAATTGGCTATGTGTAAGCAACTTTTAAGAAACCCAGCTTCGGCTGGGTTTTTTATGACTGACAATTTAGGTCACATAAGTAAAATTTTTGGTAAAAAATGACAGCTATTTTTAATATTTTGTGATGAATATTATATTTAAGTGATTTATTTGCAAAACAATTATCTTTTTTAAAGAAGATTAATTATAATTTATTGTTCAATAAGAATAGATAAATTCTGAGCAGAATCTATGTCAAAAATAGTATGGGGTGGAATGGGGGTTGCAGTGTTGGCAGGAGCTGTCACTGCAGGAAATTTATATGCAGATAAGAGCCTGCGTGAGCATTATCAACAAAATTTAAATCCTGTACCCAATGTGAGCGTCCAATATACGGACTACGACATGGGGAGTTTAACAGGTACTGCCAAATGGAAAATGACCATTATTGCAGACCCATGTAATGCTAAAGAAAAACTGGTGTTTCACGGACAAGATCAAATTCAGCGGACATGGAAAGGTTACCAAATTGATTCTAAAATGAATCTGGAACAAGGGCAGGGACAATTTTCCGAGTTCTTTCAGCAGCCTCTAAATGTGACAACGCAAGTGAATTGGTTGGGTGTATCGACCACGAAATTGAGCATACCTGCTATAGAGAAAAAAGAAGCAGGACTTGAAGCTAAATTTTCTCCTATGCAGATTGAGTTTCAGGCGAAACAAAGTCAGGGGCAGCAGAAAATTGTAAATATGAGTTTTGATGTGCCTCAATTGACGGTGCTGGATCAATTTGGACATCTTCAAGTAAAAGGCATGCAGTTTAAAACCAATCAGGCTTTGAATGTGCAGTCTTTAGAGCCGGGCTATTTCCAATTCAGTATTGCAGAAATGCAGCGTCAAGACCCAAAAGCAGTGGGTTCAGGCAAAATGAAAGACTTCAGTTGGCGTATGGATACTCAACTGCATGAGCGCACGGTAGATATTCAATCGAAATTTAAAATTGCCGAGTTAGGTTTGAATAATGTGCCTGCCATGCAAGACCTGCAAGTGAATTGGGATGTTAAAAACTTGCAGCGCAGTAAAATGCAGACGTTTCTTGATATTGTGCAAAAACAAAACAACTCATGCCTAGAAGCGGAAAACTTTGAGAAAGAAGTTCAACAAGCCTTGTTGGCTGTGATTAATGAAGGCTTTCAGTTCGAATCCAAGAAGAATCAGTTGAAATTAGGCACAGGCAGTATTCGGGCAGATTTGGTTGGTAAAGTGATGCCAGGGCATCAGACCACCTTAGAAGGTTTGGCAAAAATGTTCCCAAGCTTATTAGAGGCACAAACCGATGTAAGCTTTAATAAGCAAGTGGTTAAAACCATGATGAATAACTATATGCGTGCAGCAGGTAAAAGCATGTCAGATCAGGAGTTGGAGCAAATGCTGAGTGCGATGCAAAGCAGCCAGCAAATTCATCGCGATGGTGATGAGTTTAAATTGTCTATGCATTATCAATATGGTGAAAAGAAGTTTTTAACACCGCAATAAATTTATCTATTCCTTAAAAACAAAGCCTGTTCAATTGAACAGGCTTTGTTTTATCAGCAATCGTTTTGCTTAAACAGGTGGATGTTGGATTTTCCAAGCACGGTGGATTTTAGTGTTACGTTTGAAATCTGGACCAATGGTTTCATGGCTAATTTCTTGCACATCAAACATAGCTTCAATTTCTTCATCCATTTCAAAGCCACGGTAATTGTTAGAGAAGTACAGCGTGCCGCCTGTGGTTAGACGGTTCATGGCACGCTTAATTAAAGATACGTGGTCACGCTGTACATCAAAGGTTCCATAGAATTTTTTGGAATTCGAGAAGGTTGGCGGGTCAATGAAAATTAGTTCATATTGCTCATGGCCTTCCTTGAGCCATTCAAAACAGTCGCTAGCAAAGAATTGATGCTGTTCATCTGCATGGTCTACAGTCAAACCGTTCAGTACGAAGTTTTCTTTAGACCAGTTTAAATAGGTGTTAGATAAATCGACACTGGTGGTGCTTGCAGCCCCGCCAAGTGCAGCATGCAAACTTGCAGTTGAGGTGTAACTGTATAAATTTAGGAAGTGCTTACCACGTGCTTCTTTGGCAATGCGTAAACGCATTTGACGGTGGTCTAGGAATAAACCTGTATCTAAATAATCCGTCAGGTTGACCAAAATTTTCGCTTGACCTTCTTGCACGATAAAACGCTTAGAAGCAGTACTTTGTTTGGTGTACTGATTTTTACCTTCTTGGCGGGCACGTGTCTTAATGAATACCGCATCACGGCCTAAGCCTGTTACAGCACGAATTGCTTGTAATGCAAGATTAAAACGCTTTTTGGCTTTTTCAGGATCAATTTTTTTCGGTGGTGCATATTCTTGTACGTGCAAACGATCGCCGTATAAATCGACTGCGACATTAAAATCAGGCAAGTCTGCATCGTATAAACGTAAGCAATAGACATTATCTTTCACAGCCCATTTTTTCAGGCTTTGCATATTTTTCTGTAAGCGGTTGGTGAAGTCTTCTGCACCTTCAATCGGTTCAAATTGCTGAGGTTGCCAGTCAGCTAAGAATGGACGTGCTACTGTTGCAGGTTTGATCGTGCCAAAACGTACGTAAATTGGTAGTTTACCGTTCATCAAACGTAGAATTTGAGGGTCATTAAATGCCAGTACATCGGCTTGTTCGACCTGTGCGGCAATTACAGCTGCTTTTTGATTTGGGAAATGTTTTTGCAATAGGGCAGATAAACCCAAATATAAGGCACGGTTCGAGGCTTTATCGCCTAAACGCTCACCATAAGGTGGGTTGGTGACAATAAAGGCTTGTTTGCCTTCAGCCTGAAAATCTGGCCAGTCAGCTAAAGTACGTTCTTCAATTTGAATCTGATCGAGCAAGTGTTCAAAACCGGCAGCAATAATATTTTGCTTGGTGGCTTTGACTGCTTGCCAGTCTGCATCAAAAGCATAGAATTTAGGCAGCGGTTGTTGTAATGCTGTTTGATGGCGTTCAGCCGCTTCTGCTTTAATGCTCATCCATAATTCATGGTCGTGACCTTGCCAACCGTTAAAACCGAAACGACGTACCAAACCCGGTGCACGGTCAGTCAGCATCATCAATGCTTCAATAATAAACGTACCCGAACCACACATTGGGTCTAAAATAATGTCGGGTTGAATTTGTTGTAATTGACCTTTTTGCAGAATCGCTGCGGCAAGGTTTTCTTTAATTGGGGCATCGGTCATAAAACGACGATAGCCGCGTTTATGCAGTGAATCGCCAGATAAATCTAGGCAGTATGTATGTTCTTTTTTACCTGCCAACACGTATAAGGTAATTTCAGGCTGTTTGATGTCAATGCTTGGACGTTTGCCCACTGCATCCATAAATGAATCGACCACACCATCTTTAACGCGCAAGGTCGCAAATTGGCTGTTCACTTTAATGTCACGCTCTATATGCAAACGCACTGCAAAAGTACTTTGTGGCGCAAAAATCAGTGACCAGTCAAAGCTCAGCGCACCTTCATAAAGCTCTTCGGCTACATCGCGCGCGTCGTGACTAAATTCAATTTCGTGTGTGTGAATTGGTGTAAGGACACGTGAGGCTAAACGTGACCACATGCAGACACGATAGGCATTTTCGAGTGTGCCTTTGAAAATTAAACGACCCGGTAAACGTTCGATATTTTGAATACCTAAACCTTGCATTTCTTCTTGCAATAAGGTTTCAAGTCCATCTGCACAGGTGACCCAATATGTAGAAAGACGGGGTTTCGAATTCATGAAAATTTCCAAAAGCAATTCAGCAATCGGCTATTTTACCGTATTTTGTGCTAGAAAACTTAGTGATTTAGCGTGAATCGTGCAGAATTTTAAAGGTCTAGGTTTGAAGAGCTTCAGGGCATTTTTTACTGTTTTTTTCTAAAAAGGCAATGAGGATGTAATGACATCTCTAAAAAATTTTGAGTGATTGTATTGCGGAAAATAAAAACCTGAATATTCACATGATTGGTATGTATTTTGCTCATACATTGTTGTGATGGTGAACATTTTGCAGATGAGCATCAAACACTGCAAAACAACAATGAAGCGATAAGGGGAATATTTAAATGACCACGGCTACTTTAAACACGGCACAGGCTTTAACAGCAAATAACGAGATTTTTTCAGTTGCCACTTTAATTTATACGCGATTAAGACGGGTCAGTGGACGTGTGATTGATGTCATGTATCTGGTTGAAAATTCAGACTATGCACGTGCTGTGCTGCAATTGGCGCTCGCTACACACGATGAGGAATTGTGCCGTTATGCGCTGCGCTTAAACAGTATATTGGCTAACTTAATGGATGCTGATGCAGAAATAACGTCGCCACAGACTGAAGCGCAGCAATTAGATGCAGTAGAAAATATAGAAAATATAGATGACTTGACTGAACCTACAGCTGAAGAAATTTATCGGGCGCAGGTGTCCCATCATTATATAGGGGCATTGCGTTAAACGGTGAATTGTACAGACTATGCCTACATAGCCTGAAGGTTGCGTAGGCAGTTGTAGGCGAAGATTGACCCACCAGATGTTCATCAAGCTCATATAAAAATAATTGGCTAGCAGAGCAGTTAAATATAAATGCCATCCTTTCACATCGCTTTGTAGAGTATTAAGCATGAAAGAAAGTGTAGATGAGTCTGCATGACTTAATTTTTAAAATCATAAGTTTCTTTTGACTAAATCACGCCAAGTTACACTGCTTTGCCAAATCAATTTCTGTATAATGCGTTAACTTAACGTATAAGGAATCTCTCATGCATTTGGCGGCATTGCATACTCCGAGCCAGATTCAATTGAATAAAGATGGGCATTTAAAACACTTTTTAACCATCGAAGGTCTTTCCAAAGAAACCCTCACCCAAATTCTGGACACAGCACAGTCCTTTTTCAATGAACAAAACCAACTGATCACCAATAATTTGCTCGAAGGGCGCACGGTGATGAATTTGTTCTTCGAAAACTCTACTCGTACCCGCACCACATTTGAAGCCGCAGCCAAGCGTCTTTCTGCCAATGTACTCAATATTGATATTGCCCGTTCAAGTACCTCTAAAGGTGAAACTTTGCGTGACACTTTGTGGAACTTAGAGGCGATGGCTGCTGACATTTTTGTGGTGCGTCATTCATCTTCAGGTGCAGCACATTTTATTGCTAAAACGGTTTGCCCAAAGGTTGCCATTATTAATGCGGGTGATGGCCGTCATGCACATCCAACGCAAGCGATGTTGGATATGCTGACCATTCGCCGTGAAACCCAACGACCTTATGAAGAATTAAGTGTTGCGATTATTGGTGATATCAAACATTCACGCGTGGCGCGTTCCGATGTGGCTGCCTTGCAAACACTGGGCTGTAAAGACATTCGCGTGATTGCACCGAACACCTTGTTGCCCTACGGTTTTGATGAATATGGCGCAGGCGTGCGTTTATTTAACAAAATGGAAGAAGGCATTAAAGATTGCGACGTGATTATCACCCTGCGTATTCAAAATGAACGTATTGATTCGCCAGCACTTGCCTCACAAGCCGAATTCTACAAAATGTACGGTTTAAACAAAGAGCGTTTGGCGCTTGCAAAACCAAACTGTATTGTGATGCATCCTGGTCCAATGAACCGTGGTGTCGAAATTGATTCAAGCATTGCCGATGGGCCTCAATCGGTGATTTTAAATCAAGTAACCAACGGTATTGCGGTACGTATGGCGGTATTGGCCTTGGCGATGCAAGGTCAATTGCAAGAACAAGGTTTGATTGACGCGATTGCGGTATAAGGAAAAAGTCATGGCGATTGTAAAAATTGAAAATGTACGTGTGCTTGACCCAATCCAGCAAATTGACCGCGTACAAACGGTATATCTTGAAAATGGCAAGTTGGTTGCAGAAAGTGCAGATATTAGCGAAAGCATAGATGCCCAAGGTCAATGGCTCATGCCAACTATGGTCGATTTATGCGCACGTTTACGTGAACCTGGTCAGCAACAACATGGCACGCTCAAATCTGAAGGCAAGGCCGCACGTGAAAACGGAATTCTGCACTTATTTACGCCACCCGATTCTAAACCAATCGTGCAAGACAACGGTGCACTCATTCATGGTTTGGTCGAAAAAGCCATGTTGGATGGTGGCATTTATTTAGAAGTGATTGGTGCACAAACTCAAGGTTTAAACGGCAAGCAGCCTGCCAATATGGCGGGACTGAAAAAAGGCGGCTGTAGTGCAGTGTCCAATGCCAATGCACCTTTTGAAGATGATGATGTCGTGATTCGCACACTGGAATATGCTGCAGGTTTGGACATGACCGTGGTGTTCTATGCCGAAGAACCGCAAATTGCTAAAGATGGCTGTGTGCATGAAGGTTTTATTGCATCGCGTCAGGGCTTGCCTATGATTCCAACTTTGGCAGAAACCGTAGCGATTGCCAAATATTTGCTGATGATTGAAGCCATAGGTGTACGTGCGCATTTTGGCTTATTGTCTTGTGGTGCATCAGTTGAATTGATTCAACAAGCTAAAGCCAAAGGTTTACCTGTCACTTGTGATGTTGCGATGCATCAACTGCATTTAACCGATCAAATTATTGATGGTTTTAACTCGTTAGCGCATGTACGTCCGCCACTGCGCTCAGAGCAAGACAAAGCATTACTGCGTCAAGGTGTAAAAGATGGTGTGATTGATGCGATTTGTACTCATCATGAGCCGTTAAATAGCTCTGCAAAAATGGCACCATTTGCAGATACTTTGTCAGGTTTTACTGCATTTGATACTTATATTCCATTTGGGATTCAACTGATTCAGGAAGGTCTGTTCAGTCCATTGGAATGGGTAGAAAAAGTGACACTTGCACCTGCGCGTGTGGCAAAAATGCAAAGTCGTTGGGAACAGGAAGCGGGTTGGGTCTTGGTTGATCCAGAAGTGGAATGGACACTGAACAAAGAAACGATTGTGTCACAAGGCAAAAATACGCCTTTGATTAATCAAGTTGTAAAAGGCAAAGCAGTACGCGTCTTTACTGCTTAATATACTCTGATTGATATTTTATTTTCAAGTTTAAATAAGAGTCAGCTTCGGCTGGCTTTTTTGTGACTCAATTGTTATTAATTGTTAATTTAGTTTATAATTATTTAAACAAAAGAGGGGTTATTAATGAAACTTAACAATAAAATACTTATTGCTTTTACATCCAGTTTGGCATTAACAGGTTGTGATAAACTTTTTTCAAATCATGTTCAATGTGATGATGAGTCTGCTACATCATTGGTAACACAGGTGTTAAATGATAATTTGGAAAAATCTTTAGAACGCGAACTGAAATTGTTAATCAAAGATGGTTCGATTAAAGATTTAGATCCTGCAAAACTTAAATTATCTGCAAAAAATATCCAATTTAGTTTGGCAGATAGCAGAACGGATTTTATTGATCCGAATAGTCCTAAAACTTCATGCTCAATTGATTTAACAGTTACAGTTCCATCGGATTTAATAAAAAAATCTGATGAAGCAAGATCTAAAGTTGATGCTCTAAGTGTTGAAGCACAAGCAAATAATTTAGGTGTGAATTATGAAAATAATAAAATTAATTTAACTTTAGAATATGTTTTACAACCAACTGATAAAGGTGACAAGGTTTTAGCACAAATAAAAAATTCATCTGACATGCAAACTTTAGTTTCAGATACTTTGACTTATGCTTTCTTAAAACCACAAATTGAAAAGAATCAGGTCCAAAATTTGGAAACTACCAAAGCTAATATGCGAAGAAATAATACTGATTATTTAGCAAACGAAGCTGCTTTAGAAGCTGCAGAAGCCGCTAATGCAGCAGCGGATGAAGTGCTCGCAGAAAGTTATGAAGAATATTAATAATCTGTTTCTGTAATAAAGATAAATTGATAATAGGGTAATTATGAAATTTAAATTATTAGCACTAATCGGTAGTATGTTCTTTATATCTGGCTGTGATAAAGTACAATCAATTACAGGTAGCTCAGTTAAATGTGATAATGAAACTGCCAAACAGTTGGTTGTTGAAAGTTTTAGTAAAACAGTAGGTGATGTTGCAGCATTGCGTGTGAAAGAGTTAGTTGATAGTGAAAATATCACAATTGATATGGGTAAATTAAGAAGCACCCTTCAGCAAATTACATTTAATGTGAATGACGTTCGTACAAATAACTCTGATCCAAATAGTAATAAGCAGTATTGTGTAACGGAATTTGTCGTTAAAATCCCGGATCAAATGATTAAAGATGCAGATGCAGCCCGAGCTATTTATGATGAAAATAATATTGCTCAGTCTGCGATTTTGTCTGATTTATCCTTTGAATCAAATCAATTGAAAAAAGAAATTGAATACTTAGTGCAACCAACAGATGACGGTAAAAAAGTTTATGTGACTTTAGAAAATCCAGATGCTCTTGCATATTTTGTCAGAGATATTGCTGTTGATTCTTTAGTCAAAACTGCACGACAAAATGCGGCTGAGGTTGCTAAACAAGAAGAAATAAAAAGGATAGCTGAAGAGTCAGCTGTCGCTGAAGAGTATCAATCAGTTTTATTGTCAGAAGCTCAATCAAATTTAGATAAAGCTAATGCGAATTTGAATTTAGTATGGAATGCTACCACCAAAGACGTACGTGATCAGCTGCTTGCTGAACAAAAAATTTGGTTAAAGAAGCGTGATTTAGAGTGCAAATTGGAAAGTTCAAATACAGAAAATCCAGAAGTTTTTCGTTTAAACTGTGAAACAAGTATGACCAACGAACGTACCAATGAATTACGCCAAAAAATTTATTATTTAGAACCTTGATTTCAAGTTTAAATAAAAGTCAGCTTCGGCTGGCTTTTTTATTGAATTCTTAAAAAAAATCAAAAATAGAAAACCGAAGAATAGAAAACTCTACATTTCGTTGACTCAAATTTCACAACAAAATCAAAACACCACAATTTATTACATTTGTTTAAATTTTAAGCATATATATTAAAAAACAACATGAAAACAAAGACAAAAAAAGAGGACATATATGCAAACAGATTTGATAGACTTGCTCAAACAAAGTGTGTCATCAATTGTATTGGAAGGGGAAACTCAGCATTTGCTTGAAAAAAATCAGGCATTGAGTAGTTTTTATCCCATTTTATTGTCTATTTTAAATTCACGACCTGAACTGATTGACAATCTGCTGCGACAACTGAATCCACGTGTGGGCGATGTATTTGGTTCAAACTTGTCTTTAAAACAGCAGTTTATGGATATGGTGAGTGGCACAGCACCGCAAACCGAAATTGAAAACACCCTGAATCGTTCAATTGCACCAAGTTTAAACTTTTTGGAAAATCAGGCAGGTTCATCTGACCCAGTTGCAATTCAGCATTTACTGCAAAACAATTTAGATTCAATTCAGGCGGCTTTACCGCAGTGGGCAACAGCATTATTGGCTGCTTTGGGGGTAAATAATGCTGCGGGCCAAACCGTACATCAAGCACCTGAAGTCATTGTGACTGAGCCAGTAGAAGAACGCCGTTCGTGGTTATTGCCAATTTTAGCTTTAATTATTTTAATTGGTTTATTGGCATTTTTATTCCGTGCATGTAGTGACCGCAACCAAGCGCCTGCAACCACACAGACCCAAGTGGCAGCAAATCAGGCTGCAATGTTGCAAGTCAGTACAGGCAGTGATGGTAATTTGGTGACCTGTCAAATTTTGCTGAATAATCCAAGCTATATGGAAATTCTGCAGAATGAAGTGAAGCAAATTTTCAATCATCCAACAGGTTGTGGTGCAGAAAATTTTGCCAACTATCATTCGGAATTTATTGATCAGGACGTGATTCCAAGCGTTTTAAAAATGCTGAAAGGTGTACCGAATGTCAATTTAAACTGGGTGGGTAATCAACTGTCTATTCAAGCCGCGAACCCTGCCGATGCAGAGCGTTTAGCCAGTCAAATTCGTCCATTGGCTAAAAACATGACTGTAGTGACTCAGCAACCTGCAGAAACTACAGTAACCGATGTTAATCAGGCTGTAACCAGCAGTATTAGCAATGCCGAGCAGGCTTTGGCTGCAATTAATCCTGACAATATTCAAGCTTTGGATATTGCGACGGCACTCAATATGCAAATCATTAATTTTGATTCTGCATCGACTGAAATTCCAGCAGCCAATAAGTCTATTTTAGATCAGGCTGCGGTATTGATGCAGCGCGCGCCACAAGTGCAATTAACCGTGAAAGGGCATACCGATGCCGTAGGTGATGCCAATGCCAACAAAACTTTGTCACAACAACGTGCGCAAGCAGTGGTCGATTATTTAGTATCACGTGGTGTAAATCCGGGTCAATTGCAAGCCATTGGTTTTGGTTCAGAGCAGCCGATTGCGGCAAATGCAACGCCAGAAGGTCAATTTAAAAACCGCCGTATTGAGTTTGAAGTCTTGAATGTAGATACAGGCACGGTGCGTAGTGTGGAAGATGCTGGCGTGGTAGAGCAAAAGGCGCCTCAATCTTAAAATAGGTCTATTTTCTTGTAAGCCTTCACTTTGCAAAGTGAAGGCTTTTTTATTGTGGATCAATCCCGAAGTATTGTGCAAATATCGAAATTGAAAGTGATTTTTTAAATGATTTTTGGTTTAGTGGAATCGTTTTATAAATCAGTGATTTATTGGTTTTGTTGAGTGGAAAAGTATAGGAGTCAAAATAAACTCTCTCCCTTGTATTAAGTTTTAAAGCAGTGCATCAAAACTTGCAAAGGAGAGGGTTATTCACTCGAGATAAATTCATCAAGCTGCGACTTTTTGTAAGGCAACACCTGTGACTTTTTGAATTTCATCAAAACTGACATCGGGTGCAAGTTCAATCAACTTTACGCCTTGTGGAGTAATATCAAGCACGCCTAAGTCGGTAATGATACGATGCACCACCGCTTTACCTGTGAGTGGCAAACTGCACTGCGATACAATTTTAGGCGTACCATCTTTGGCACAATGTTCCATCAGCACTACAACTTTTTGTACGCCTGCAACCAAATCCATTGCACCGCCCATACCTTTAACTTTCTTGCCGGGAATCATCCAGTTGGCAAGATCGCCTTGTTCAGAAACTTCCATTGCCCCTAAAATAGCGATATTGACATGCCCGCCACGAATCATGGCAAAGGAATTTGCGCTAGAGAAAAAAGCCGCACCTTTACGCGCTGTCACAGTTTGTTTACCTGCATTGATCAGGTCGGCATCTACAGTTTCGGCAGTTGGGAACTCACCAATGCCAAGCAAGCCATTTTCGGACTGTAACCAGACATTGATATGTTCAGGAATATAATTGGCGACCAGTGTGGGTAAGCCAATGCCTAAATTGACATAAAAACCATCTTCTAATTCTTGTGCAGCGCGCTGCGCCATTTGATTACGCGTCCAAGCCATGTCTTAAGCCTCCGCCTTTAAAGTCATTTGTTCAATCCGTTTTTCTGGGCTTGCATTGAGGACAATGCGGTTCACATAAATACCAGCTAAGTGGATTTCGTCGGGGTCTAAATCGCCAATTTCAACGATTTGTTCAACTTCGGCAATGGTGATTTTGCCTGCCATAGCACAAACAGGATTAAAGTTTTGTGCTGTTTTACGGAAAATAAGATTACCCGCTTTATCTGCTTTGTAGGCTTTGACCAAAGCGACATCTGCAGTCAAAGATTCTTCTAAAATATAATCTTTGCCGTTAAATTCACGGACTTCTTTGCCTTCTGCAATGACAGTGCCTACACCTGTTGGGGTGAAAAATGCAGGAATACCTGCACCGCCTGCGCGTAGTTTTTCTGCCAGTGTGCCTTGCGGGGTGAGTTCAACTTCCAATTCACCGCTTAAAAACTGGCGTTCAAATTCTTTATTTTCGCCGACATAAGATGAAATCATTTTTTTGATTTGTTTGGTTTCAAGCAATAAGCCTAAACCAAAACCATCGACGCCAGCGTTATTAGAAATACAAGTCAGTTGTTTGACGCCTGTATCTTTTAACGCAGCAATCAAGGCTTCAGGAATACCGCATAAACCAAAACCGCCCACCGCCAAGGTATGCCCATCTTGAACCACGCCATTTAATGCAGCTTGTGCGCTGTCATATACTTTATTGGACATTTGTCACCTCTATTTATTCTCTGCACGGCATTCACTTGCCATGTTGTGTTGTTGCCATCCTTATTGCTTATGTTCCAATGCTATTGAGGATGAAATAGGTTTTAAGCACAAACCTTTTGCCAGTAGGCATTGGCATAGTGAGATGGATTATTGCGCTGTAAGATATTGCTGATGTTACGACTAGCTGTCATCAGCGGCTCTAACCGCACACCTGTTTCAAAACCCATCTTGGACAGTAAATAGTACAAGTCTTCGGTAGACACATTGCCCGATGCACCTTTGGCATACGGACAGCCACCCAAACCAGCAATGGATGAATCAAATACACGAATGCCTTGTAAGAGCGATTGATAAATATTGGCAATCGCCATGCCGTAAGTATTGTGAAAATGACCTGCTAAAACTTTGGCATCGACCTCTGCCAAACATGCATCCCAGACTTTTTGCACACGGTCAGGGGTTGCTGTACCAATGGTTTCACCCAAAGACACTTCATAGCAGCCCATGTCCAATAATTGCTGTGTGACTTTTGCGACTTGTTTCGGGTCAATTGCGCCTTCATAAGGACAGTCCACCATACAAGATACATAACCACGCACGCGAATGTTGTGCGCTTTGGCTTGACGCATGACATCGCTAAATTTTTCCAAACTTTCTTCAATTGAACAGTTGATATTTTTTCGGGTAAAGCTTTCAGAAGCTGCGGTAAACACGGCAACTTCTTTGCAACCCACCGCCAAAGCCGACTCAAAACCTTTTGAGTTTGGGGTCAGTAAACTGAATTGAATGTTTGGGTTTTGTGGCAGGCTGGCAAACAGCACATCGCTGTCTGCCATTTGCGGTACCCATTTGGCCGATACGCAAGAACCGACCTCAATGCTGCTTAAACCTGTTTGCATTAAATCCAAAATCAGGTTTTTACGGTCTGCCAAAGTGAGTGGCGTTTTCTCATTTTGCAGACCATCTCGTGGGCCAACCTCTACAATTTTGACAAATTCAGTCATGCAACTTCCTCCGTCAAGGCTTCAAATTCAACCAGTTCATCGCCTGCTTTGACCTGATCGCCCGCTTGGAAGTACGAACTTGCCACAATGCCATCGAAAGGCGCACGAATTGAATATTCAATTTTCATGGCTTCCAGTGTCATCAGTACATCATCTTTTTTCACACGGGCATTGGCTGCCACCAAAACTTGGGTGATTACACCCGGCATTGGTGCAGTCAGATTGTTGGCATTGTCTTGTTGATCATCGCTGTTAAAGTTTGCTTGTACATAGCTAAACACATGACGCTGACCGTTTTGGAACAGGGTGATGCCTTGCGCATGTTGGTTAAATGCCAGTTTTTGCTGCTGACCATTGATGCAAAGCTGTAGACGATGTGCATCCAAAAGCTCGCCTTGAACGCTCAGCGTTTGCCCATTGTAGTGAGCCTCAAAAACAGAAGTGCATGGTTTTAACTGGATTTTGAGTGTTTGGTCATTGCACTGTAATTGCACTGTGTGGGCGCTTTGCTGATTTAAGCGCCAGAAGTGGTCTTTTTGCCAAACCGCGTTGTTTGCCGCTTTGTTGTTTTGAATACGAGAAAGTACATCAATTAACGCAGCTGCAACGACAGTTTCTGTAGCGACTTCAGGTTTTGCGTTAAGTAAAAATGCTTCCTCACGTTGAATAAGCCCTGTATCCAAATTGGCATGTTTAAAGGAATCACACAGCACCAAACGATCCAAGAATGCAATGTTGTTGCCTAAACCATCGACGTGGAACTGACCTAAAGCATGGTGCATTTGCGTTAATGCTGCTTCACGGTTTTTACCCCAAACAATCAGTTTGGCAATCATTGGGTCGTAGTAAGTGCTGATTTCATCACCTTCGACAATCCCGCTATCGACACGTACGGCATCATTTTGCTCTGGATAATGCAGATAGCTGATTTGACCAATGGCAGGAATAAAGCCTTTTTCTGGTTCTTCGGCATACACACGCGCTTCAAGGGCATGACCATGAATTTGCAATTCATGTTGCTGTTTTGGCAATGGCTCACCAAAAGCAACTCGCAATTGCCACTCAACCAAGTCTTGCCCTGTAATCATTTCTGTGACGGGGTGTTCGACCTGCAAGCGGGTATTCATTTCCATGAAATAAGCAGTACCGTCTTGCTCGACAATAAACTCTACCGTACCTGCGCCCACGTAATTTACAGCACGTGCGGCATCAATTGCGGCTTGGCGCATAGTTTCGAGTTTATCTTCTGGCATTTTTGGTGCAGGTGCTTCTTCAAGCACTTTTTGGTGGCGACGTTGTACCGAGCAATCACGTTCAAACAAATGCACGTAGTTGCCGTGAGTATCGCCAAAAACCTGTACTTCAATATGACGTGGTTGAATCACATAGCGTTCAATCAGCACATCTTCATTACCAAAGCTAGAACGTGCTTCACTTTTACATGAAGCGAGTGAGCTGAGAAAGTCTTCACTGCGTTCTACTAAACGCATGCCTTTACCGCCACCGCCTGCACTGGCTTTAATGAGCACAGGATAACCAATGCTGTCGGCTTGTTGCTTTAAAAATGCCGCATCTTGATTGCTGCCGTGGTAGCCCGGAGTTAGTGGCACACCTGCTTTTTCCATCAAGGCTTTAGAGGTTGCTTTTAGACCCATCGCCAAAATGGCTTCAACTGGCGGGCCAATAAAAACAATATTGTTGTCTTTACAGGCAAGTGCGAATTGGTCATTTTCAGATAAGAAACCATAACCCGGGTGAATCGCTTGTGCACCTGTGCTTTTGGCTGCCTGAATAATACGTTCAACTTGCAAATAACTTTGTGCCGCAGGCGATTCACCAATATAAATGGCTTCGTCTGCCAGTTTAACGTGTTGTGATTGCGCATCGGCATCTGAATACACCGCGACAGTCGCAATCCCAAGTTTTTTTGCGGTACGAATTACACGGCAGGCAATTTCACCACGGTTGGCAATTAAAATCTTTTCAAACATCGTGCGATCCTTCTTTTATTCTGCCGTGGTCTTGATCCAAGCCGGGCTTTGTTTATTTAAAAAAGCATTTAAGCCATTTTTCGCCTCAGTTCCTTGGCGAACATGTGCAATATGCTGTGCAGTTTGTTGGAGTAAATCTTCGGTCAAAACTTGATGATTAACCATCTGAATCAGTTGTTTAGAAGCATGTTGTGCTTCTGGGCCACCAAGCAATAAGGCTTGCACAATTTCATCAATTTTGCTGTCTAAGTCTTCGGCTGAAGTGACTTCATGCGCTAAACCAATTTGCTGTGCCTGTTCTGCAGAAATACGCTCTGCCGTTAAAAAGTAACGTGATGCCTGACGTGCGCCAATCGCACGAATGACGTAAGGGCTAATGGTAGATGGTGCTAAACCTAAACGTACTTCAGAGGTCGCAAACTTGGCATCGGTGCTGGCAACGCAAATATCACAGGCAGCTGCCAAACCCATACCACCACCAAAGGCAATACCATGCACACGGGCAATAGTCGGTTGTTTTAACGTCGCTAAACTTTGCAGCATTTTTGCCAGTTTTAGGGCATCGGCTTGATTTTCTGCTGTAGAAGCTTGACCTGCCTGTTTCATCCAGTTCAAATCTGCACCTGCAGAAAAGCTTTTGCCGCGTCCTGCCAAAATCACCACTCGAATATCATCACGGCTATTCAGTGCCTGAAAGCAGGCGTGTAATTCTTCAATCACCTCTGTATTGAAAGCGTTATGCAATTCCGCACGATTAATCCAAACCGTAGCCACTTGGTTGTTCTGTTCGAGCTGTAAAAACTGATAATCCATTTTGTCACCTCTTACATGCGGAACACGCCAAACTTGGTCGGTTGGATTGGGGCATTTAGAGCAGCAGCCAAACTTAAAGCCAACACTTCACGCGACTGAGCAGGATCAATCACACCGTCATCCCATAAACGTGCAGAAGCATAATATGGATGACCCTGACGCTCGTATTGATCACGAATTGGCTGTTTAAATTGGTCTTCTTCTTCTGCCGACCAGCTACCACCTTTGGCTTCAATCTGGTCGCGTTTTAATGTTGAAAGAACACTCGATGCCTGTTCACCACCCATTACCGAAATACGGGAGTTTGGCCATGTCCACATAAAGCGTGGCGAGTAGGCACGACCACACATGCCATAGTTACCTGCACCAAAAGAACCACCAATCACTAAAGTCAGTTTAGGTACATTGGCTGTCGCCACCGCCATCACCAGTTTGGCACCATTTTTGGCAATGCCTTCATTTTCGTATTGGCGGCCAACCATAAAGCCTGTGATATTTTGAATAAATAGCAGGGGAATGTTGCGTTGGGTACACAGTTCAATAAAGTGTGCACCTTTTTGTGCTGACTCGGAAAATAAAATACCGTTGTTGGCGATAATTCCGACAGGCATACCATAGAGTCTGGCAAAACCCGTAATCAGTGTCGTACCAAAGCGCGCTTTAAATTCATCAAAACGTGAACCATCGACAATACGGGCAATCACTTCACGTACATCAAACGGTTTACGCGCGTCAGTCGGAACAATGCCATACAGTTCAGAGGCATCGAATAATGGTGCTTCTATATGCTCAGGCTGCGGGTTTGGCTTTTTATTTAAATTGGCAACGATGTTGCGGGCAATTGCCAAGGCATGTTCATCATTTTCTGCCAAATGATCGGCTACACCTGAAAGGCGAGTGTGTACATCGCCACCACCCAAGTCTTCGCTGCTAACCACTTCACCTGTTGCGGCTTTAACCAGCGGTGGGCCGCCCAAGAAAATTGTCCCCTGATTACGCACAATGATGGTTTCATCTGACATGGCAGGGACATACGCACCGCCTGCGGTACAACTTCCCATCACAACGGCAATTTGGGCAATGCCCATGCTCGACATACGCGCTTGGTTATAGAAAATGCGTCCGAAATGATCACGGTCTGGAAAGACTTCATCTTGTAGCGGCAAATATGCACCGCCAGAATCGACCAAATAAATACAAGTCAGGTGATTCTGTTCGGCAATTTCCTGTGCGCGTAAATGCTTTTTCACAGTCAGTGGATAGTACGTTCCACCTTTTACTGTGGCATCGTTGGCAATGATCATGCAGGTCACGCCATTCACTTGACCGACACCCGCCACTACACCCGCAGCAGGGACATCATCCTGATAGACCTGATAAGCGGCCAACTGACCAATTTCAATAAATGCAGTACCCGGATCGATCAGGTGGTCAATCCGTTCACGTGGCAGTAATTTGCCACGGTCTAAATGTTTTTGGCGTGCAGTTTCGCCACCACCCAAAGCAATTTTTTGGACTTTTTCTCTGAGGTCATCGACTAGGCTTTGCATCGCAGCTTGGTTGTTTTTAAACTCGTCGCTGCGAATATTAATTTTGCTCTGTAATTGATTCATGCCAACATCCTTGTCTATTCTTGTGATTTATTTTTAGGCAGTTTCGTTAAACAATTCACGGCCAATCAACATACGGCGAATTTCTGAAGTACCCGCACCAATTTCATAGAGTTTGGCATCACGCCATAAACGTCCTGCAGAGAACTCATTGATATAGCCATTACCGCCCAAGGTTTGAATGGTTTCACCTGCCATCCATGTGGCTTTTTCGGCAGCGTATAAAATGGCACTGGCTGCATCTTTACGTAAACTACGGCTGTGTTCAGCTTTGTCACATTCTGCGCCAACGGCATAGACCAGTGCTTTACATGCCAACCAAGTCGAATACATATCGGCAATTTTGCCTTGCATAAGCTGGAATTCACCCAATGCCTGACCAAACTGTTTACGCTCAT
This sequence comes from Acinetobacter sp. SWBY1, assembly GCF_002946595.1. Lineage (NCBI taxonomy): Bacteria > Pseudomonadati > Pseudomonadota > Gammaproteobacteria > Moraxellales > Moraxellaceae > Acinetobacter > Acinetobacter sp. SWBY1. The sequence goes on from NZ_CP026616.1 coordinate 150,948, forward strand.
GAATATAAGGAATCACGGTATCCATGCAGGCATCCATAATGCCTAGCGGCCCTGCACTTAAAACTGCACGTTCATAGTCCAGTCCACTCATTAGTACTTTTGTACCATTGCCCACACCGCCCAAGACGTTTTCTTTTGGTACTTCAACATTGTCAAAGAACAATGGATAGGTATTTGAGCCGCGCATCCCGAGTTTGTCTAAATGGCTGCCGTGGCTAAAACCTGACATGGTTTTTTCAATTAAGAAAGCAGTCATACCTTTGGCGCCTGCCTGTAAGTCAGTTTTGGCATACACCACCAAAACATCGGCATCACCGCCATTGGTAATCCACATTTTTGAGCCGTTGAGCAAGTAATGATCGCCTTTATCTTCAGCTTTCAGTTTCATGCTAACCACGTCTGAGCCTGCATTTGGTTCAGACATTGCCAAAGCGCCGACGTAATCGCCTGAAATCAGTTTTGGTAAATAGCGTTGCTTCTGTTCTTCTGTCCCATTTCGCTTAATTTGGTTCACACATAGGTTAGAATGAGCACCGTAAGACAAACCAATGGATGCTGATGCACGAGAAATTTCTTGCATGGCAATGATGTGAGCTAAATAGCCTAAGTTAGTGCCGCCGTATTCTTCACTCACGGTTAAGCCAAGTAAGCCCATATCGCCAAATTTTTTCCAAAGCTGGGCAGGGAATTCGTTATCACGATCAACCTGTTGAGCAATGGGTGCAATTTCCTTTGCACAAAAAGCAGCGATTGAATCGCGCAGGGCGATTAAGGTTTCATCTAAGCCGAAGTCTAAGCTTTGTAAAATCATGTGTTCATCCATCCTGTGGTTATATTTGTTGTTCCTAAAACAAGCATTGTTGTTGTGCTTAGGTTCTAACATACATCGAAAATTTAAAAAAGTGAACTAAAATTCACAAAATGATTTACAATTCATTTTATCTGGTTGAGAATAAGATATGAGTTATAAAAGATCATCATTGATGCAGGAACGTATGGAACAAAATCGCATGGCGATTTTAGATTCTGCTCGTGAACTTATTGCTCATGGGGGCTTTAAAGAAGCGTCTATCCAAGCCATTGCAGAACGCGCAGGCGTATCTACAGGTTTGGTGTATCGCTACTTTGAAAATAAAAGTCAGATTTTGATTGAAGTTTTATCGGATGCGATTCGTCGTGAGGTCGAAATTTTGGACCACATTGCGAAGTCAGATTTAAGTGCAAAACAAAAATTGCAAAAATCTGTCACCACTTTTGTGAAGCGTGCGATGAACAGCCCTCAATTGGCGTATTCGTTAATGTTCGAGCCTGTAGACCCAGAAATGGAACATGAGCGTTTTCGCAGTAAACAACTGATCAAACAGAGCATCAAGGAAATTTTGGCTGAAGGAAAAGTCAATGGTGAGTTTGATTTTGAAGATTTGAACACTGCTGCTTTAGGTGTGGTTGGCTCCATGACCTTTGTAGTGATTGAACCTTTAAACCCATCTCGCAATGTGATGTTTGATCAAAATTATAAAGATTACTTTGTCAAACAAATTGCCGACTTTTGTGTAAATGCAGTGCGAAAACAGCAGGGAGGGTAGTAAAAACAACGCACAAAACAGGCAAAAAGTAATCGTCGTCATAATGGAAAACAGAATTACAAAGAATCAAGGAGATCGATTCAATGACACAAGTACGGTTAAGTTATGCCTATGGCACCAGTAATCAGCCTTTGTTAGGCATGACCATTGGTGAAAAGTTTGATCAGGCTTGCCAGCAATATGCAGATCAGGATGCTTTGGTAAGCGTGCATCAAAATGTGCGTCTGACCTATAAGCAACTACAGCAACAGGTCAATGCCTTTGCCTGTAGTTTGTTAAAACTCGGTTTTAAAAAAGGTGACCGCCTTGCCATTTGGTCTCCGAATTGTGTGGAATGGATGATCACTCAATTCGCAGCCTTTAAGGCAGGGGTGATTTTGGTGAATTTAAACCCAGCCTATAAAAGCAATGAACTGGAATTTGTGCTCAACAAAGTTTCCTGTAAAGGTTTGGTAATTGCATCGCAGTTTAAAAGTACCAACTATCAGGACATCTTAACGAAAATTGCCCCAGAGCTGTGTCAGGCAGACAATAAAGTCCTCAACGCCAAGCGTTTACCGCATTTAAAGCATGTGATTAAAATTGATGATCAAGCACATACAGGAATGCATCGTTTTCAGGATTTATTGACAGCTCCAACCACACACATGCTGAAAAAACTGCAACACATTGCCAGTGAGTTGCAGTTCGATGAAACCATTAACATTCAATTTACCTCAGGCACGACGGGCAATCCGAAAGGCACTATGCTGACCCACAACAACATTTTAAATAATGGTTACTTTGTAGGAGAAGCAATTCATTTAAGTCCACAAGACCGTGTTTGTATTTCCGTACCGCTGTTTCACTGCTTTGGTATGGTGATGGGCAATTTAGCGTGTATCACACATGGTTCAACCATGGTCTATCCATCGGCAGTGTTTAACCCGCTCGATACCTTAAAAGCCATTCAGCAAGAAAAATGTACAGCTGCTTACGGCGTACCGACCATGTTTATTGCCATTTTAGAGCATGAACAGTTTGATGAATTTAATTTATCTAGCTTGCGCACAGGCATTATGGCAGGCAGTCCGTGTCCGCAGGAAATTATGCAACGCGTCATCGACCGTATGCACATGGCGCAAATCACCATTTGTTATGGCATGACCGAAACAGCACCTGTGAGCGCACAAAGTTCGACTGAAGATTCTGTGGAGCGTCGTGTCAGTACGGTGGGGCGTGTACATCCACATCTGGAAGTAAAAATTGTCGATGAAGAAGGCAAAGTCGTGCCGCGCGGACAGTTAGGAGAATTGTGTGTGCGTGGTTATTCAGTCATGCTGGGTTACTGGGATGAACATGACAAAACCCAAGAAGTCATTGATGTTGCACGTTGGATGCACACAGGCGACATTGCAGAAATGGATGATGAAGGCTTTGTAAAAATCAAAGGTCGCATTAAAGATGTGGTGATTCGTGGCGGTGAAAACCTGTTCCCGAAAGAAATTGAAGATTTCTTATATACTCACGATGCGGTCTGCGATGTGCAAGTAATTGGTGTGCCAGATCATCGTTATGGTGAAGAACTATGTGCCTGTATTATTTTGCATGAACACCATGAATGTACCGAAGAGGCAATTCGCCAATACTGTGCAGAACACATTTCACACAATAAAGTCCCACGTTATGTGCGCTTCTTTAGTGAATTTCCAATGACCGCTTCAGGCAAGGCACAGAAATTTAAATTACGTGAATTTATGCGTGAAGAATTAAATTTAAAGGAAATTGCTTAAGGCATTATTTCAGCTATTTACTGCTGCAAGATCGACCTTTTAATTTTGTCAGCACACACCCTTTATTTCTCACGCAGAGATAAAGGGATACTCTATACAGGAATAATCACACTAAAAATATATCGCATGCTCGGCTTAATAAAAGATGGCACAAGTTTAAGCATGATGCGTGATAATCAAGGATGAAAATAATGACCGTACGCAATGATTGGACTCGAGAAGAAATTCAGCAGTTATATGAACAACCTTTTCTGGATTTAGTCTTTGAAGCACAGCGTGTGCATCGCCAACATTTTGCTGCCAATACCGTACAAGTCAGTACCTTATTGTCTATTAAAACAGGCAAATGCCCTGAGGACTGCAAATATTGCTCGCAGTCTGCGCATTATGATTCACAGCTTGAAGCTGAAAAACGTATTGCAGTGGATAAAGTCATTCAAGAAGCTAAAGAAGCCTTAGCATCAGGTTCTTCACGCTTTTGTATGGGTGCTGCATGGCGTAATCCGCATGAACGCGATATGCCGTATGTTTTAGAAATGGTACGTGAAGTCAAAGCATTGGGCTTAGAAACTTGCATGACTTTAGGGATGTTGAATCAATCTCAAGCAGAACGCTTAAAAGATGCAGGTTTGGATTATTACAACCACAACCTAGACACATCGCGTGAGTATTATCCCAATGTGATTAGTACTCGCAGCTTTGATGACCGCTTAAATACTTTAGATATTGTGCGTCAAACAGGTATGAAAGTGTGTAGTGGCGGTATTGTCGGTTTAGGTGAAGATACCCAAGACCGTATTGGTTTGTTACATGAATTGGCGACTTTACCGTTACACCCTGAATCTGTGCCAATCAATATGTTAGTTCCGATTGAAGGTACACCACTGGCTGAAGTCGAAAAGCTAGATGTGATTGAATGGATTCGTACTATTGCAGTTGCACGTATTATCATGCCAAACAGCTACATTCGTTTATCTGCAGGGCGTGAATCATTATCTGATTCAGATCAGGCGTTGGCATTTATGGCAGGTGCGAACTCGTTATTCTCAGGTGAAAAGCTTTTGACCACACCAAACGCAGGCGAAGGCAAAGACAAACAATTGTTCCAAAAATTAGGCTTAGTGCCTGAACGTGCCAAGCCAACCGTTTCGGAATTGTCGGTAGATGCAATGGCTGTGGCTTAAGCAGATCTTGAAAAAGACTCAGATATTTAATGTCAGTAAATTAAAGAAGAATCATGTGATATGGCAAAAGATTTTCACAGTGCAACTGTGGTTGCAGGCTATGACAGTCATATTCGGAAACTCATTCCCGGATATGAATTGGTACATCAACACATCAATGCAATTTTAAGTAGTCATTTGCCCGAAACAGCACAAGTTTTAGTGGTGGGGTGTGGCACAGGCTATGAGTTGCAGTATTTACTGCAGCAACATCCACAGTGGCAATTTACGGCCATCGACCCATCTTTAAGCATGTTACAGCAGGCAGAAAAAAACATTCAGTCTGTGGCAGGGCATGAGCGAGTACGTTTTATACAGGCAGATACCCACCAATTTGCCCAACAAGCGCAGGTTGAAAATTTGCAGTTTGATGCGGCATTGGCGATTTTGGTGGCGCATTTTGTGCCAGTCGCAGAAAAAACATTATTTTTTCAAGATATTTACCAAACATTAAAACCTACAGCGATTTTATTAAGCTATGATCTGATGCAGCAGACTGAAAATATAGAACTACGCTGGATGCAGAATTTGGCTTTGGATTGTGGTTTAACTACGACTCAAGCGGAAAAAATGCTTGCACGACTGGCCGATGATTTTCATTTAATTATGGCAGATGCGCAGGCAGCATTGCTTACTCAAGTGGGTTTTCGTCAGTGTAAAACATATTGTCAACTTATGAATTATTATGGTTTTTTTGCAGAGAAATAGTTGATAAATAACATTATTTAGTCAGTAATCTTTGTAGTAAAAGTATCCGCACAAGAAAAGTTAGATCAGGGAAAGAGAAAAAATGTCAGCATATTACACTTTACTCAAACGTGAACAACATGCCGATGGTGGCTGTACTGCGCACTATCGTTGCAACATTCATGCACAAGGCGCGTGGAATCCGCATGAACAACACATGGCACCTGCAACGGGTATTTTGTGTGCAGAACTTGAGCAATTTATGCCGCGTGATGATATGCGAATTGGTCGGGTCGGTTTAGATATTTTTGGCTTAATTGCCTTTGGTGAATTTAGTATCACCACCCGTATGATTCGACCGGGTAAAACCATTGAGCTGATTGAAGCGGAAATGTGTGCTGAAGGAAAAACCTGTATTGTGGCGCGTGCATGGAAAATGAAAACCTCAGATACACGCGCAATTGCAGGATTGGAAGATTTACCGATAGAAAACCCTGAATATTTGCCCGATTGGGATGGCATGCGTTGTTGGCCGGGCGGCTATATTCAAAGCATTGAAACCCGTGCGCATTTAGATCGTCGTGCAGGTAAGGGCATCGTTTGGTTAAGAAACCAATTGGATATGGTTGAAAATCAAAGCACATCTAGTTTTGTGCGTTTATTGGGGATGGTGGATACCGCCAATGGCGTAGTGCCACGTTTAGACCCGAATGCGGGTTGGGGTTTTCCAAATTTAGATTTGCAAATGCATTTACACCGTTTACCGCAAGGCGAATGGCTAGGCTTGGAAGTAACACAACAATATGGTGAAGATGGTATTGGCTTAACGAGTGCAGTTTTGCATGATACTCAAGGGCCATTTGGACGTAGTGAGCAGATTTTAACTTTGCGTCAATTCTAAATCTATTCGATATCAAACAAAAAACATCAGGACGAATTGCTTCGTCCTTTTTTTATTGGCATGCTGTGTGCAGATTATTTCATCTTATTTTATCTGAAAATATTATGCGAATTAGTTTGATTGGTGCAGGGCGCGTTGCACATCATTTGGCTCATGTTTTAAACGCACAGCATCAAATTGTGCAAATTTATAGCCGTAGTCTGGACAAGGCGCAGCATTTGGCTGCGCAGGTTGGCGCAGAAGCGATTGCTGAAGTAGAAAAACTTCATTCAGATCTAGATTTAGTGATTATTGCAGTGAGTGATCAGGGCATTGCACAGGTGATTCAGGAAGTTCATCGTGATTTAAATCATGTGTTGATTGTGCATACCTCTGGCAGTACTAAACTAGATATATTGCAACAGCATCATGCGCGTTCAGGGGTATTTTATCCCTTACAAACCTTTAGTTTAGAGCGTGAAATTGATTGGTCAGAAACGCCTTTATTTATAGAAGCTGCATTTGCTGAAGATCAACAGCTTTTAATGACTTTGGCAAATAGCCTAAGCAAAAGGGTTTATGCCTATACTTCAGCACAGCGTTTGAGTTTGCATTTGGCTGCGGTATTTGCCTGTAATTTTAGTAATTATTGTTATGACATGGCTAAGCAAGTGGTCGATGCTCAGCAAGTAGATTTTAGTTTGCTGTATCCTCTTATTTTGGAAACTGCGCATAAAGCAACCCAAAATGATCCGCGTCAAATGCAAACAGGGCCTGCCATGCGGGGCGATTACAATATTTTAAAAATGCATCAGGACTTATTGGCAGTAGGGCAGCAACATGAACTTGCCAAAGTTTATGCGATGATGAGCCAACAGATTTTAAAGCGGCATCAATCTTAGCCATTTGATGAGATAAAACGAGTTCACATAAAAAATGCTTCCCAGTGGAAGCATTCTTTTCTAGCAGAAATTAGTTAATTTTCTTGAAGATAAAATCATTAATCTTATGACCTGCTTCAATTCCGCGACGTTCAAACTTAGTTTGTGGACGCCATTCAGGGCGAGGGTAGCTATTGCCTTTACCCGCCAAGTTTTCTAAACGTGGACGGTTGTCCAATACATCCAGCATCCATTCTGCATACGGTTCCCAGTCGGTTGCTGCATGGAACGTACCACCTAACACTAATTTTTGCTCTACCAATTCCATGCGTTCATGAGCAACAAAACGGCGTTTGAAGTGACGTTTTTTCTGCCATGGGTCTGGGAAATATAACTGCACCGTATCAATGCTATTGTCTGGCATTTCACGCAGTACTTGAATTGCATCGGCATCTAAGACACGTAAGTTGCTTAAACCTGCTGTACCTGCTTCATAAACGCACTGTGCAATCCCTGGAATATGGACTTCAATCCCGACAAAGTTACGTTCAGGATTGGCCTGCGCCATAAGTACCAAAGAACGCCCCATCCCAAAACCAATTTCTACTGTAAGCGGGCGTTCAGGGTGTTCAAAATGTTGACGTAAATCGCCAACAGGATATTCCAAAATTAAGTCGCCGTATTGTTCCAAGGCGCTACGTTGTGACGTATTCAATGGTGAAGAACGGCGCATGAACGTTACAATTTCACGATGCTCGTTGAGGTTGTCCAGCTCGACAACGTGCTGGTCTAATTGATCGTTCGACATAATTTTGGCAAATCTAATAAATTCGAATGCGGTATTTTAAGTCCTGAGCCATTGAAGTCAAATTTTTTCGCTCTTTTTCGCAGCGCCGTGCAAGATTGCGATACATCTGCATCTTTTGAGCATAAAAAATGCCGAATCATTAAGATTCAGCATTTAACATCATCAACGGTATTTTAATACAATAATTACGAATGGGTACTGTATTGATCAATTAAGGTATGACTGGCCTCATTCAATCCAATAATATGCACTTTAATTTGTTGGGCTTTAAATTTGTTCACCACGCTATTCAGCATATTTACAGAGGTAATATCCCAAATATGCGCATGCGTTAAGTCGATGGTGACATTGCTAATATCTTCTGAAAAATCAAAAAACTGATAAAACTTTTCTGAACTGCTAAAGAAAATTTGCCCTGAAATCACATATTGGCGGGTATGTTCGCCTAATAAAAATGAGCTGACTTTAACTTCACTTTCCAGTTTATTCACCAAAAATAAAGCAGAAAGCAGTACGCCAACAAAAACACCCAAAGCAAGGTTATGGGTAGCTAACACCACAATCACCACAGCTAACATGACTATATTGCTTTGTTTCGGATGCTTTTTAAAATTACGGATGGAATCCCAGTTAAAAGTCGTGAATGACACCATAATCATAATCGCAACCAAGGCTGCTATAGGAATATATGCCAACCAATCTTTGAGAAAAACCACCAAGCACAGCAAAAATACGCCTGCTGTAAGTGTAGATAGCCGTGTACGCGCCCCAGAACTGACGTTGATAATAGATTGCCCAATCATGGCACAGCCTGCCATACCGCCCATAAAGCCACTCACAATATTGGCATAACCCTGACCACGACATTCCTGATGCCGATCTGCTTCAGTGCCTGTGGCTTCATTGACAATCGTAGTAGTCATCATAGTTTCGAGTAAACCGACTGTAGCTAAGGTCATGGCATAAGGAAAAATAATCGATAAAGTTTCAAAATTGAGCGGAATCTCAGGCACTAAAAATATAGGTAAGGTATCTGGAAATTGTCCTAAATCATTGACGGTTCGCATATCTGCACCAAGCAATAATGCAACAACGCTTAGCACAATAATGCAGACCAAAGGAGAGGGGATGCTTTTACCAATTTTAGGGATATACGGAAACAGATACACGACCGCCAAACCCAAACCTACAAATAAATAGCCTAAGCTATCCATTTGTGATAATTCAGGCAGTTGTGCCACAAAAATTAAAATAGCCAGTGCATTTACAAAGCCATATACCACCGACTGTGATACAAAACGCATGAGTTTAGCGACTTTGAAGTAACCTGCGATTACCTGAATAATGCCTGTAAGTACTGTCGCAGCCAGTAAATATTGCAAGCCGTGCTCTTTTACCAAGGTAATCATCAGTAAAGCCATTGCCCCAGTTGCTGCGGAAATCATGGCAGTACGACCACCTAAGAAAGCAATCGTAACCGCAATACAAAATGAGGCATATAAACCGACTTGCGGGTCGACACCTGCAATTGCAGAAAAAGCAATTGATTCAGGTATCAGCGCCAAGCCAACCACTAATCCTGCCAATACATCGGTACGGATATTGGAAAACCATTCTTCTTTTTTCAGGCTAATCACAATCTAAATTTCATGAAACTTTAAAGGGCTGTATGTTAAAACATCTTTAGATAAAAAGCAGGTTAAACAGACTTGAAAAAGACTTTCATTTGCAGGATAGTCAAAGCGTAAGGACTTTTTAAGACATTTACGCTTTTTTGCAATTTATAGGTTCAATCACTTGCAAGTTTGTGACAAGCGATTTACAACAGAGATAGTTATATAACAAGGATCAAATATGAAGCTTTATTATTCACCAGGCGCATGCTCTTTGGCAGCACATATTATTTTAAATGAAGTGAATGTCGATTTTGATATTGAGCGTGTAGATTTAAAAACCCATAAAACAGAAAAGGGTGCCGATTATTATGAAATTAACCCTAAAGGTTATGTACCTGCTTTAGAAATTAACCCAGGTTTAATTTTGACGGAAAACGTAGCGCTATTGCCATTTTTAGCGCAGCAAGACCCTAAACAGGATTTAATTCCGCCATCTGGTTTAGGTCGTGCTAAAGTTTTGGAATGGTTGGGTTATTTAAACTCTGAATTACATGACGCTTACGCAGTATTTTTTGGCGCGCCTTTAGATGCAGAAGCCAAAGAAAAAGCCTATGCAGAAATTGATCGTTTGTTGACTTATATTGATCAAGCGATTGCATCATCAGACCATGAATATTTGGTGGATGATAACTTTGGTCCAGCCGATGCGTATTTGTTTGTTATCACTAATTGGTCAAACTATATTGAGCATGATTTAACTCCGTATAGCCATGTGGTTGAAATCCGTAATAAAGTTGCTGCGCGTCAGTCGGTACAAATTGCTATGCGTGATGAAGGCTTGATTCCTTAATCGGCTTTTATTTGCCCAAATCGCATAATAAAAAAAGACGTTGAGTTAACACTTAACGTCTTTTTATTTGTGCTGTCGGACTTGGAAAAGACCCTAATGATTATTTAAAGAAATAACCCGTTTCAGGTGAGCTGGCATTCGCCATACGCTTACGTGGCATACGTCCTGCCAAATAAGCTTCACGTCCTGCTTCTACTGCTTTACGCATCGCAGATGCCATTAGCACTGGGTTTTGTGCTGCTGCAATTGCAGTATTCATCAGCACACCATCGCAACCTAATTCCATTGCAATCGCAGCATCACTGGCAGTACCCACACCTGCATCTACCAATACAGGTACTTTGGCATTTTCTTTAATAATCGAAATGGTATGCGGGTTAAGAATACCTAAGCCTGAACCAATTAAACTACCTAATGGCATAATTGCCACGCAGCCCATACTTTCCAATTCTTGCGCCACAATCGGGTCATCGGAAGTGTAGACCATGATCTCAAAACCATCGTCAATTAGCGTGCGTGCAGCTTTTAAAGTTTCGGTGATATTTGGGTAAAGGGTTTTTTCATCGCCCAAAACTTCCAGTTTGACAAGGTTGTGACCATCTAGCAATTCACGTGCCAGCATGCAGGTGCGCACGGCACTGTTGGCATCAAAACATCCTGCTGTATTTGGCAAAATGGTGTATTTTTCTGGTGGAATTACGGAAAGTAAGTTTGGCTGATCTGGATGTTGCCCAATGTTTACACGACGAATGGCAACCGTGACAATTTCTGCGCCACTGGCTTGAATCGCCAAATCTGTTTCGGTTAAATCTTTATATTTGCCCGTACCCACCAATAAACGTGAATTAAAGGTACGTGAACCAATTTTAAAGGTATCTTGCATGGGTGCTCCGAGTTTAGCCGCCACCAACGGCATGAATAATTTCAATGCGGTCTTGATCGCAAATAGGGGTTTCGGCAAGTTTGCTTTTGGCAATAATTTTTTCGTTTTGCTCCACAGCAAAACGTTTGCCTTCTAAATCTAATGCCTGAATCAGTTGTAACAGGGTCGTGTGAGAGGTCTGTTGTGTTTCGCCATTCAGATAAATTTGCATGACCGTGAATCCATCTTCAAAATTACAAAATACAATTGAGCTTTATTTAACATATTTCATGGCTTGCCATGCTAAGGTCAGCCAGCCCGCAATCATGAGCACACCACCAATTGGGGTAATCATGCCCAAGCCACGGGCTAAATCCAATGCCATGATATACAGTGAACCGCAGAAAAATAAAATACCCAGTTGGATTAGAATAAAACTGGCTTTAATAGGAAGTTGTGGAATTACTTTGGCCAATATGCCCAATGCTAAAAGTCCAAGGGCATGATAGAAAAAATAATCTGTTGCAGTTTGCCACCAAAGCAATTGCGCTTCAGTTGCACGGGCCTTTAAGCCATGTGCACCAAATGCACCGAGCATGACTGCTATAGCTAAATTCAGGGCAGAAATTGCAATCCACATACGCAAATTGACCTATTTAATTTTGCGCTTAACCTTAGCACATTTTTAGGGGCGGGAAAATCTGAGATTTGCCTGCCTGTATGTAGCTGTACCAATTAAAGACAATAAAAAAGGGCAGTTTGCCCAATTTTATTTTTCGATGTGTCTGCATCAATTTGGAGAATGTCAGTTTAGTTTGATGACATCGCCACTTTAATTTTTTCCATGGCATTTTTTTCGAGCTGACGAATACGTTCTGCCGAAACATTATATTCTGCTGCCAATTCATGCAGGGTCGATTTATCATCATCTAACCAGCGACGCTGCAAAATGTTACGTGAACGATCATCCAACTGCTCCATGGCTTCATGTAGGGCAGAAGTGCTTTGTTCTTCGTAGTCTTCGTTTTCGACCAAACGTGCAGGGTCGTAACGGTTATCTTCCAAATACAATGCAGGTGCAACATAAGTTGAACCTTCATCGTCATCATCGCCCTGTGCTTCAAAAGCTGCGTCATAAGCCGTTAAACGACCTTCCATTTCCAAGACTTGTTCTGCAGTCACATTTAAGTCATTGGCAATAGATTGTGCTTCTTCAAGCGTCAGTTTCTTGCTAGATTTTTTGAGACTACGCAAATTAAAGAACAATTTACGCTGTGCTTTGGTGGTGGCAATTTTAACAATACGCCAGTTACGAATAACATATTCGTGAATTTCAGCTTTAATCCAATGCACGGCAAATGACACCAAACGCACGCCCATATTCGGGTCAAAGCGTTTCACGGCTTTCATTAAGCCCAAGTTGCCTTCCTGAATTAAATCGCCCTGCGGTAAACCATAGCCCGCATAACTTCGTGCAATATGCACCACAAAACGTAAATGCGACATGACCAACATTTTGGCCGCGTCTAAATCTTGATCGTAATAATAACGCTCGGCTAACTCTTTTTCTTGTTCAGCCGTTAAAATAGGAATTTGGTTAACAGTACTAATATAAGCCCCGAGGTTTACCCCTGGTGCAGATAATGACAGGGGCATCAACTGATTGCTGCTGTCACTCATGAGATCTCCTTATAGGATTGGGTAGGTAAAATAACCGATGTCTTTATCTTAATGCCAATATTCTACTTAAATAAGTAAAATTGGTGTAGATATGTAAATCTTTATAGCAATAAGCGGCGAATATTAAGTCATTAAAACAAATGAACAATCAAATAGATGCACTTATTGCGATGATTTTGGCTTGGCAACATCAATCACATAATGAAACTCTGTTGCCGAAATCTGGCTTGCTTCACAGCCGTATTGATGTAACTGACAATAACGCGCCACATCTTGCTGGCTGTGCGGATCAGATGACTTCAATAAAAACCGTGCAGAATCTGAATGTTTAAGGGCACGTTTCAGCATCAATAAAGGCATAGGACAAGGTTGTCCCATAGCATCAATCACTATGATAGGTTGTTCAGCATCACACAGCATTGAAGTAAAATTTCGCCTTAAAAAACAGAATGATCATATTAGCAAATTCGTTCACAAATCCCAAATAAATTTCATCTGAAGCATCCAGACTATTCATTGCGCGGCTTACTGCGCATAAGGGCAAGAGAATTGGCTTATTTTGCGAGATATTTGCAATAAAATTTATAGATCAAAATTGTGCTAAGTCACTTAACAGAAATAAAAATTTTCTATTTGTTCAACTCGTTTCAAACTGAACAAGATAAATCAAAAAAAATCTATTAATTGTCATAAAGCCGTGTTAAGCTCGATGCGTATTTAGGATTTTAGATAGACAATCGTTGTTTGTCGCCCTATTACAAATGGATGTAACCGGGATTTTGTTAATAGTTATACAGAATGATTACAAGCTTAGAAATAAAAATATTTTTAAACTTTGTTTGCTCTGCTGTTTGCAACACCGGGTGGTCCTTCTTTTTAATCAATGAGGATTAACTTATGACAGCTCGTGAACAAGGCGTAGTTAAATGGTTCAACGACACTAAAGGCTTTGGCTTTATCCAACGCAATGGCGGCGACGATGTATTCGTTCACTTCCGTGCGATCCAAGGTGACGGCCACCGTTCACTTCGTGACGGCCAACGTGTTGAATTCAGCGTAGTAAAAGGCCAAAAAGGCTTCCAAGCTGAAGAAGTACAGCCATTAGACTAATCACTCGATTATTCTAAAAAAACGCTCCAATCCTGATTGGGGCGTTTTTTATTTGTATTTCTGTTTATAATAGGTCAGTTTTTTGTCTGTATAAGTTCGAGCACATATTTATGTCATCTGGTTTTGAAACCTTAAATTTACATCCGCAATTGAAACAGGCTATTGATGCTTTGGGTTTCAAGGAAATGACGCCAATTCAGCAAAAGGTTTTAAAATTTACTTTGGCTGGACATGATGCCATTGGTCGTGCGCAAACAGGTACAGGAAAAACTGCTGCCTTTTTAATTAGTGTGATCAACGATTTATTGAATAACCCAATTCAAGGACAGCGTTATCGTGGTGAACCACGTGCATTGGTTTTAGCGCCTACGCGTGAATTGGCTTTGCAAATCGAAAGTGATGCAAAAGACTTAACCAAATTTACCGACTTAAATGTGGTGACTTTGTTGGGTGGTGTAGATTTTGATAAGCAAAAGTCACAACTCAATAAAAACTTTGTCGATATTATTGTTGCGACACCAGGGCGCTTGATTGATTTTGTAGAACAAAAAGAAGTTTGGCTAGATCAGATTGAGTTTTTAGTGATTGATGAAGCAGACCGCTTGCTGGATATGGGCTTTATTCCATCGGTAAAACGTATTGTGCGTTATTCACCGCGTAAGGAACAGCGTCAGACGTTAATGTTCTCGGCAACTTTTAGTTATGATGTGTTGAACTTGGCTCAACAGTGGTTATTTGAACCTGTTACAGTCGAAATTGAACCTGAAAAGAAAACCAATGCCGATGTTGAGCAACGGGTATATATGGTTGCCAAAACCGATAAATACAAATTGCTTGAAGAAATTTTACGTGATGAGCCGATTGAAAAAGTCATGATTTTTGCCAATCGGCGTGATCAGGTGCGTAAGCTTTATGATCATTTAAAGCGTGATGGCTATAAAGTGGTGATGTTGTCAGGTGAAATTGCCCAAGACAAACGCTTAAAAATGCTGGATCAGTTTAAAAATGGCAAACATAACATCATGATTGCAACAGACGTTGCAGGGCGTGGTATTCATGTCGATGGTGTTTCGCATGTGGTGAATTTCACTTTGCCTGAACAGTCAGATGATTATGTGCACCGTATTGGTCGTACAGGTCGTGCAGGTACACGTGGTGTGAGTATTAGCTTCTTGTCGGAAGATGATGCGTTCTATTTACCAGAAATTGAAAAAGCCATTGGTCAAAAATTGCCATTAACACGTTTAGATGGTTATTGCTAATTACTCATTTAAGCTATTTTTTAGTTTAAATCCTGCTGTTCTTAGTTTAAAAGTGGTAGTGTTCAAAAAACTGTGTCATTTCCTTAAACTGTTAAAAACAGGAATGATGCATTATGGCAACTACATTTGATTTTGAAACAGCCTTAAAACAACTCCAGTCAGGACAAGCACTGACTGGAGAAAATGGCATACTCACCCCTTTAATTAAACAGCTGACCGAAGCTGCTCTTGAAGCAGAAATCGAGAATTACATTGAAGCGAATCCGAAACAAGGTAATCGCCGCAATGGCTATACTCGCAAACAGTAAAATCTACATCAGGTTCATTTGAGCTTGAAACCCCTAGAGATCGAAATGGTGAATTTGAGCCACAGTTAGTTAAAAAGAACCAGACCAAATTATCAGAAGAAATTGACAATAAAATCATATCACTCTATGCACTTGGTATGAGCTATCGTGATATTCAAAAGCATGTTGCTGATATGTATGGATTGGAGATTTCAGATGGTGCTATCACCAATATTACAGATAAGCTCCTCCCTCAGTTACAAGCATGGAAACAACGCCCACTCGATACAATTTATCCCTTTGTTTGGTTAGATGCCATACATTACAAAGTGAAGGATAAAGGTGTTTATGTGAGCAAAGCGATCTATACCATTTTAGCTTTAAATGTTGAAGGTAAGAAGGAACTACTCGGCTTGCATTTGTCGGAAAGCGAAGGGGCGAACCATTGGCTTAGTGTACTGACAGACCTACAAAATCGTGGTGTTCAGGATATTCTGATTGCCTGCCTTGCGAAGCAGCGCTTCTCAGGACTAAAAGGTTTCCCCGAAGCCATAGCAGCGATTTACCCTCAAACAGAAATACAACTGTGTATCGTTCATCAAATCCGTAATTCTTTACGCTATGTTGCCAGTAAAGATCAGAAGGCATTTATGGCTGATTTAAAGCCAATTTACCGTGCTGTTACCAAAGGGGCGGCAGAAGTAGCACTGGATGAGCTAGAAGAAAAATGGGGCGAAAAATATGGTGTGGTCATTCAGTCATGGCGTACCAAATGGCATCTACTATCCGCCTATTTCAAATACCCTAAAGCGATTAGGAAGCCGATTTACACCACCAATGCCGTTGAAGCCGTACATCGTCAATTCCGCAAACTAACCAAAACCAAAGGAGCTTTCCCCAATGAGGATAGTCTGATGAAATTGCTGTATATTGGTATTCAACAGGCATCAGAAAAATGGACAATGCCTATTCAGGAATGGGGACAAACGATTACTCAATTATCCATTTACTTTGAAGGTCGATTAGATGATATAATTAAAATCTAGTCAAATTTACTGACACAGAATTTTGAACGCCCTCTTAAAAGTCGCTCTCAGTGGAGCGACTTTTTTGTATTTGCTTCTTATGTCGTGCTGTAATAATTTACTTTGCCTGACATCTAAAGGTCAGCACAGTTTGATAATCATCATCACGGGTAATATCAGTATTACGTCCCGCAATTGTACCTAAAACAGTTGCTGCCGCCTGAATCATTTGTCCCGTTTGCTCATCGACTACACCTTTGAGTGCGCCGTTATAAGATGTTTTTTCATCAACCAAGACTGGAGCGGCACGAGTACCACAGGTTTTATTGGCAGCTGTAATTGCATTATTTTTGGCAATAATATTACTTTTACCTAAACCTGTGACTTCATATAGGTTGTTTTCTTTTTGAATGGCAAGAGAATTATTTGGCGTGGTGGCACATGCGGTTAAAAGTGCAAAAACGGCAAGGCTAGAAAAGGCGACTATTTTTTTCATATCTACCTCGGGGCTAAAACGCTGTAGCGCGTATTGTTTGTTGATGATATTTCAATTCAAATGTGTAGAGATTGAAAATAACAATTTGATCTAGTTGAACATAATCTGGATGGTTTTAGATGTAGACACTGTATAGGCTGTGTTGATAATTCGTCATTCATTTATACACATCAAACCCAATCCATAATGTATTTTCATGCTCTTAAACTATAGATGAATGCGTCAAAGCATCATTGTTTAGATGTGCTGAGCAGGTTCATCTTAAAAGTGCAGACATATAGACCCTAATCAGAATCTTGCAAATAAGCATACGGAAATAGCGCAATTTTTTGAGTTTATGCTAATCTTAACCGAGCTTTTTGAAATAGTTATATAAGTCAATGACGGATACAGCGGTAGAAATCGTTCATCAAAATATTCATCAACGTCAGTCTACGGGGCAGTTAGTTGAACCTGCACCAAATACTGAGCAGCTAGAAATGGCTTTTCAGGCAGCTTTAACCGCACCAGATCATCATCGTTTAAAACCTACGCGCTTTGTGGTGATTACTGCCGAGCAACGTGCAGCATTTGGTGAGTTACTTTCTCAAGCCTTGGCAGACATGGGCGAAACCGATGCGGTTCAGTTGGAGCGAGTGAAACAGCATCCATTTCGTGCGCCACTTTTAGTGTTGGCGTTAACACAATTTCAGGATCATCCAAAAGTGCCATGTTTTGAGCAGACTTTAAGTACAGGTGCTGCGGTACAGAACTTTTTATTGTCTTTGCAGGCGCAGGGTTTTGCCAGTATGTGGCGCAGTGGTGCAGTCGTTGAGTCAAACTTGCTGAAACAAGCTTTAAACTTAAATGCAGATGATTTAATTTCAGGCATTATTTATGTGGGAACAGCAGCCAAAGCCATTCCTGCCCGCACTGAGTTGAATACGCAAGCTTATGTTCGTTATTGGAACGCATAAGTCTTTATTTTTAGGATATAACAATAATGTCAGAGTTAAATTTTGCCGATTTGGTTGAACCTGTTGCAATAGATCGAAAAACTGCGTTACGCATTACAGTGCTAGGTGGTGGCAGTTTTGGTACAGCAATGGCCAATACAGCAGTGCGTAATGGCTGCGACACGATGATTTGGATTCGTGATGAAGCGACTGCCAAAGAAATTAATGAAACGCATATTAATCGACGTTATTTGCCAGATTTTCAGTTGGAGCAGGGTTTAAGAGCCGTTTCAGATTTGGAAACTGCAGTTCGTGACCGTGACATTATTTTAGTGGCTATTCCAAGTCATTCTTTCCGTGATGTGTTGCGTCAAATTAAACCTTTTATTAGTGCGCAAGCAGTGGTGTCTTTAACCAAGGGTATTGAAGCCAAAACCTTTAGTTTTATGAGCGATATTATCCGCGAAGAATTGCCTGAAGTGCCGTATGGCGTATTGTCTGGCCCAAACCTTGCTAAAGAAATTGTGGCGGGGCAGCCTGCAGGTACGGTCATTGCCAGTCATTCTGAATTGGTGCGTTATGCGGTGCAGCAAGCTTTACACAGTGCGTTATTCCGTGTTTTTGCCAGCGATGATGTGAATGGTGTGGAATTAGGCGGTGCGCTGAAAAATATTTATGCTGTGGCAATGGGCATGGCAGCCGCTTATAACGTGGGTGAAAATACCAAGAGTATGATTTTAACCCGTGCATTGGCAGAAATGAGTCGTTTTGCGGTTAAGCTTGGTGCAAATCCATTGACCTTTTTGGGTTTGTCGGGTGTCGGTGACTTGTTTGCAACATGTAGCAGTCCATTGAGTCGTAACTATCAAGTGGGTTATGCATTGGGCAAAGGTAAAACTTTGGAACAAGCCACAGAAGAATTGGGGCAAACAGCCGAAGGGATTAATACCATTGTACAAGTGCGGGCGCGCTCGAATGAATTAGATGTGTATATGCCAATTACTTGTGCGCTTTATGAAGTGATTTTTGAAGGTGCGCCACCCATGAACATTGCGCTGTCTTTAATGAAGAATGGACATCGTAGTGATGTGGAATTTGTCTTGCCGCATCATCAAGTTTAGTTTTACATCCATAAAAACAGCGCCACAGTAGGTAAAAACTTGCATGGAATATGACAGTTTGGTGAACTGAATTGTCATATTCTCAGGTTATACTGAGCGCATAATTTGAGTTAAATTGACACAACTTAATGTGTATCATCCTATAAGGAAATTCTATGCAACTGACTCTTGTTCGTCATGGTGAAGCCGCTCCTGCGATTATGGGCAATGATCATCAGCGTCCTTTGACTGAGCGTGGTCATATACAAGCACAAGAAACGGCAGACTATTTAAAAAATATCATTCAGCCCGATGTGTTTGTGGTTAGTCCTTTATTGCGTGCACAAGAAACCTTGGCACATTTGCAGCAATATTTTAAAGATGTGCCTGTGGTGGTCTGCAATACGATTAAACCTGAAGATGATGCAAAAGTTGCGGTGGAATGGTTGTCACAATTGCCGTATGAGTCAATTGCGGTGGTGTGTCACATGAATGTGGTGGCACACATGGCAGAAATTTTGACTTCAGAATCTTTCCATCCCTATCATTTGGCAGAAGCACGTATTTATGAGCAGGCAGTAATTGCTGCGGGACTTTCAACCCAAATCAAAAGTTTTATTCCAAACGCATAAAATAAATGTATAAAGTTAAATACAATTCAACGGTAGAACGATAATAATGCTGTATTTATGGATGCCAGAAGCCAATGGGGTTTGGCAATGGTCAAATGGGGAACACTGGACACAGGCAGATAATCTTGATGCCTTGATTCAGGCATTGCAATCTTTTCAAGGAAAAGATGCTGTGGTGTTTTTCCCAAGCCGTGATGTGCAAATTATGCAACAAACTTTACCTAAAGCCCAATATAAACAATTGGGTACCGATGGTGTGAAGTATTTATTAGAAGAATATACCGTATTGCCAATTGATGCGATGCAGGTGGCTCATCATTTTCAGCCACCTGAGCTAATAACCGTGCTGGGAGTTGCCAAGCATAGTATTGAAACCTATTTGCATGTATTAAGTTTGTTGCCAGTTAAAATCAGTGCATTGTTACCTGATTTTTTAATTTTGCCGCAACCTGAACCAGGGCAAACGGTGATTGGAAATATTTGCGGACGCTTGTTGGTACGTGAAAGTGAATTTTTAGGTTATTCAGTTGATGATCTGGCACTTTATCTAGATTATCAAACTGCAGAACGAAACTATAAAATCACCAACTTTAGTGCAGAACAAATGCAAAGTATTGAAGCATTTGCAACACAAGAACAATTAGAAAGCTTTCATTATGTAGTACCTGCATTAGTGAAAGCCAAACAGCATCCATTCAATATGCTGCCAAAATCCAAGCAAGACACGGGTGTTTCAGGTTATTGGAAAGCCTGTGCAGCAGTATTTCTTGGGATTTTAATTGTACAGTTTAGCTATGATGCACTGCGTTGGAGCAAACTTAAAAAAGTAGCAGATCAAACAGCGGTTCAAGCCATAGAACAATATCAATATTGGTTTGGTGCAAATAGTCGTATTACCGAACAAAATATTCAAAGCCAGTTTGAAAGTCAGGTACGCATGAGTAAAAATGCAGATACTCAAGCGCTGCAATTGCTCAGTCGTGTTGGCCCTGTGTTGATGCAAAATCAAATTGTGGCCAATCGTGTGAGTTTTGATGCCAATATGTTGAACATGGAATTGAATGCCAACTCGGCAGCGACCTTACAAGCGCTCACTCAGCAATTGAATCAGCAGGGTTTTAAGGTCGAGCTGGGTAATATTCAGCCGAGCGCGTCAGGTGCAGTAGGATTGGTGAAAATACAATAATGAAAGCCATGGAAAAAATGTCAACTTGGTTCGATCAACGTATTGAACTGATACAAGATTATCTAGATCGTTTAAATACACGTGAACGTGTTTTGGTGGTATTTACCACAATCTTTGTGATCGTTGCTGCTGTGGGTTCTGCGTTGTGGTATATGCATGCCGCAGCCGAAAAACAGCAAAAACGGGTAAATGATCTTAAAGATTTGGTGGTGGTGATGCAAACTCATGCAGTCACCATGAAACCAGCTAATGATGCTCAACTCAGTGCAGCCGATAAAATTCAGCGTGTGGCTCAGCAACAGGGTTTATCGGTTGCTTCGCAGCAAAGTGGTGACAAGATGCTACTGGTGGCGAGTCATGCCAATTATGCTGTGTTGGCAAATTTTTTAACCCAATTGGCGCAAATGGGTTTAAGTATCGAAAAAATGGAATTAATTTCTGAAGCAGGGCAGATTAAATTAACAGCGACAGTCCAGTAAAGGTTAAAAATAAAGTCCGAAACTCGGAAAATAAACCCATGTCAAGCATAGCGTTTTGACTGGGCTAAGCCTATAATATGGCGACTTAGAAAGCAGTAGACTTTTGCAGATATGTTGTATTCTCTAGCCCGCCCGTTGTTATTTTCTTTAGCACCAGAGCGTGCACATGAGCTGACACTATCACTATTGAAATCGAGCCATAAAATGGGCTTGATGCGTCAAAAGACTGTAGCGAAACCTGTGACTTGTATGGGAATTGAATTCCCTAATCCAGTAGGTTTGGCAGCAGGTCTAGACAAAAATGGTGCATATATTGATGCCTTGGCTGGTTTAGGCTTTGGGTTTATTGAAATTGGTACCATTACGCCACGTCCTCAAGCGGGCAATCCGCATCCACGTTTATTCCGTATTCCACAGGCCAAAGCCATTATTAACCGTATGGGTTTTAATAATGATGGGGTCGATCAGCTGATTGAAAACGTCAAAGCGGCAAAATTTAAAGGTATTTTAGGGATTAATATTGGTAAAAATGCCGATACGCCTGTTGAAAATGCGGTAGATGATTATCTGATTTGTCTAGAAAAAGTCTATAACTATGCCTCTTATATCACCGTAAACATTTCATCACCGAATACCAAAAACTTGCGCAGTTTGCAAAGTGGTGATGCGCTGACTGAGTTATTGCAAACCCTCAAACAGCGTCAGTTGGAGTTAGCCGAAGAACATCAACATTATGTGCCGTTGGTATTAAAAGTTGCTCCAGATTTAGACCCTGAAGATATTCAGTTTATTGCCAAACAATTATTGCAATTCAAAATTGATGGTCTGATTGTGACCAATACCACTTTGTCGCGCGAAGGTGTAGAAAACTTGCCGCATGGCGATGAAGCTGGTGGTTTATCGGGTGCGCCTGTGTTTGAAAAAAGTACTGCATGTTTGGCAGCATTTTCAGCAGCACTGAAAGGTGAAATTCCTTTAATTGGTGTAGGTGGCATTTTATCGGGCGAACAAGCGGTTGCCAAAAAAAATGCAGGTGCAAGCTTGGTTCAGGTGTATAGTGGTTTAATCTATGCAGGTCCTGAGCTGGTTCAAGATTGTGTGAACGCCTTATAACTTATGAATACCATTGATATCGTTATTCTGATTCTCTTGCTTATTGGAGGGTTGAACGGTTTGCGACAAGGATTTATTAAAGCCTTTGCGAACTTGGTAGGATGGATTTTTGCCCTAATTGTTGCGGCAAAATATGCAGTTGTCCTAGCACCTTCGATGACAGCACTCAGTAGCGATCCTGTGGTACAAAAAATTGCAGCCTTTGCATTTATTGTCTTGGTGATTGTGGTACTGACCTGGATTGTAACCGCTGTTTTAAATGGTGTTTTAAAGAGCTTGAAACTTGGCCCATTAAATCGTTTGGCAGGCGGTGCATTTGGTACCTTGAAAGGCTTACTCATTGTTCTTATTACCATTCAAGGCATTGGTCCTTGGGTCGAAAGCTCGCCTTATTGGAAACAGTCTAAATTTGTACAAACTTTATTGCCGTATGCACCGTGGGCAACAGAACTCTCCAAAGACGCTGCCAATGAGGCTTTACAGCACATCAAGTCGAAAGATGCCGCGCCATCTTCCGACATCGCATCTGACGCAAAAGAAAATCGCTCTGGCGCAGATGGCTCAACGAATAATCCTTTTTATTAATCCCTAGCTGGTCTGCGAGGTTGCTATGTGTGGAGTTGTTGGTATAGCTGGTAAATCACCTGTTAACCAAATGTTGTTTGATGCATTAACGATGTTACAACATCGTGGACAGGATGCAGCTGGGATCGTAACTTGCCACAATGGACGTTTGTTCTTGCGTAAAGATAACGGTATGGTGCGTGATGTATTCCATACGCGTCACATGCGTGCGTTGCAAGGTAATTATGGTATTGGGCACGTGCGTTATCCAACTGCAGGTTCATCTAGCAGTGCCGAAGCGCAGCCATTTTATGTGAACTCGCCGTACGGGATTACTTTGGCACACAATGGTAATTTGACCAATGCCGAAGAAATTCACGAAGATCTGTTTAAAACAGATTTACGTCACATGAACACCGATTCTGACTCAGAAGTGTTATTGAACGTATTTGCACATGAATTGCAAAAACGTGGCAAATTAAACCCAACTTCAGAAGATATTTTTCATGTGATCAGCCGTGTGCATGAGCGTTGTAAGGGTGCTTATGGCGTTGTTGCTATGATTACAGGTCAAGGCTTGGTTGGCTTCCGTGATCCAAATGGTATCCGTCCATTGATTTACGGTTCACGTGAAACTGAACAGGGCATGGAATATATTATTGCATCAGAATCTGTGGCAATTACTGCACTTGGCTTTAAAGTTGAACGTGATATTGCGCCGGGTGAAGCGATCTTTATTAATGACGCAGGTGAATTATTTACCCAGCAATGTGCCGCTAAACCTGAATATCGCCCATGTATTTTTGAGTATGTATATTTTGCTCGTCCAGATGCGACCATTGATGGTATTTCAGTGTATAAAGCGCGTTTGAAAATGGGTGAAAAACTGGCGCATAAAATTACCCAAGAGTGGGGCGAGCAACACGATATTGATGTCGTTATTCCAATTCCAGATACATCACGTACATCAGCTTTAGAATTGGCAAATACTTTAGGGGTTAAATTCCGTGAAGGTTTTATGAAAAACCGCTATATCGGACGTACCTTTATTATGCCAGGTCAGCAATTGCGTAAAAAATCAGTACGCCAAAAACTCAACCCTGTAGAGCTTGAGTTTAAAGGCAAAAATGTACTGTTGGTGGATGACTCGATTGTCCGTGGTACGACCTGTAACGAAATTATCCAAATGGCACGTGATGCAGGTGCGAAAAAAGTATTCTTTGCTTCTGCAGCGCCAATGGTGAAATATCCAAACGTGTATGGTATTGATATGCCAGCCAAAGATGAATTAATTGCGTCTAACCGTAATGTTGAAGAAATTCGTGAAATTATTGGTGCAGACCGTTTAATTTTCCAAGATTTAGAAGATTTAAAACAAGCGGTTCGTACCCATAAAGTGTCGCATTTAACTGAATTTGATTGTTCAGTATTTGATGGTGTGTATGTGGCTGGCGGAATTGACGAAGCTTATCTGAATGATCTTGAGCAAAAGCGTAACGACTTGGCTAAAAAAGGCAAAGATGGTTATATTGATGTCAATATTGATGCCGCGTCAGTAGACTTAACTGGTGTAAAAGAGAGTTAATTCTTTTTCTGATCAGCTCAGTGAGAAAAGCGGGAAATTCCCGCTTTTTTCATTTATGATGGTGGCTCAAATACAATGTAATTCAGGATGTTTACATTGAGGTCTGTGAGTAGTTACTTGATTAAAAACAAAAATATGATTTGGTCTGCAATTTTATGTTTGGTTGCAGTCGCTTTGACCCTGTTTATCTTAAACACAGTTTTGGGTCTGTTGGTCTATTATGTCGATTCAAGCCAACCCATCTATTGGCACAGTCTAAGCCCATACTGGATTACGGTCTTGGTGCTGATTATGACAGTATCCGTCATTTTGGAATTTTACGTTTTTCGCTCAGGTGGTCATTCTTTGGCAAAACAATTGGGTGCGCGTCGTTTAACCCAGTTCGAAAGTACCCCAGAAGAAAGTACCGCACTTAAACTGACCGAACAATTGGCCGATACCTTTCAAATCCCAGCGCCTACTGTATATGTATTGCCCGATGAAATTGGGGTAAATGCCCTCACTGCAGGCTTTAGTCATAAAGATATTGTGATTATTTTGACTTGGGGTGCTTTGCAAAACTTGGATGAGCAAGAGCTTTATGGACTACTCAGCCATGAGTTTAACCATATTTTAAGTGGTGAAACCATTGATAATACCAAGCTTAAAATCCTCTACAGTAGCCTAACCACGTTTAGTAAGTGGGGCAGTAGCATCGCCAAACTTGGCTTTGGACAACATCGTGATGCACCGCCACATAAGTTAGCGACTTTTTTTGTTGCTGTAGGTGGTGGTATCTGGTTGTTTGGTAGCTTGGGCGTGTTGATTACCCGCTTAATTAAATATATTAGTCTAAGCGGACGTACCTTTAAAAATGATTTAAAAACCAAACGTTTGATTCAAAATAATGCCAATATTCAAACTTTGCTGCGAATTTATGTGCATCATGCAGGGTCGCAAATTCATAGTGAATATTCAGAATCTATTTCCCACATGTGCTTTGCTAACTCGCTCAGTCCGCAAAGCTGGATGAACATTCATCCAAGTATTGAAGCCCGTATTTTTGAGCTTGATCCAACCTTGGTACAAGACTTACAGCTAGAAAATTTGAAGCGTTTACGCAATCAGCCTTTGTTTAGTCTATTTCGCTCGTTAGAAGAAATGAATGCTGAATATTATGCGCCGTGGAGTTCACCACAACCTTTGCCTTTGCTGCGCTTATCGCCAATTAGCTTTGCAATTAATGATGCAATTAAGCCCCTCAAGCCTGAAATTCGTAATAACATGCCGCGCCCAGAGTTGATTCAGCGTGCCTTACAAACGGCAACGGGTTCGCGTGAGGTGATTGTTGCTATTTTAATGATTCGCCAATATCGTGAATTTATTCCTGCTGAAGCAGAAGTCAGCCGTGCAATTGTAGATGCTTTATTAAATTTGGATGGGCGAGTACATATCTCGATTTTCCATGAAGCATGTAAAAATATTGGTGGTATGCCGCTGAGTATCGCACGGCAGTTTTTAACCAAATTGGCAAAAATCATTCAGGAAGATGGTGAAATTGGTTTGTTAGATGCTTTGCTGCTTGAACGAATCAAGTTTGAATTGAACTTGCTGCCTTTACATACACCTGCAGCGTTACACGAAGTTAAACCGCAAATTGTACGTTTAATCGATGCTTTATTGCATGTGCAGCAAATTAATAGTGTTAATCAGTTAGATGTACGTGAACGTATTTTAGAACGTGTTTTAACTGCAGATGAATTGATTGATTATGAAGAAATTTCAGATGAACCGATTGATTTATCAGAAATTTTAAATGATATGGCAGGTTTGCTGCTGCGTGATCGACTGATGGTGTTAGGCATTGCTGAAATTTGTTTGTGGAATGACCGTATTATCACCCAAGATGAATTGGATGTTTTGGAGTTGCTCTATTGGCGTTTAGGTTTTAAAACCGAAGAAATTGTCGAGCAAATGCAAAAACAAAACAGTTTGATGATTGTGTGACACTGATTGACTAGGTGTGTTTAAAGCAGATTTTGAAAAAATACGAATAGGTCAGATTGGGTGAAAGAAAGCACAGCATTGTGCAGCCTTTCTAGGTAGAATAGGTGCTATCTTGCATGTTGTTCTGTGATAAATACGTGCAGCGAAAAATTAGATAGGTGATGATAAACATGATGGGGCATCAGCGTGACATTTTAGCCAGTTTGGGAATCGATATTTGGGTTTCCAGAATGGCTGTGTCTCAAACTTTGCCACAATCATCGGTTTGGCGCGACCAAGCTGCACCTGAAATACACAGCGAAATTATTGTTCCTGCTGCAGTACCTCAACAATTAAAACAACAACAGCCGATTATTCACGAAAAGCCTAAGCAAGAACCATCTCCGCAACATACGACAGTTGAAGCGGCCGCGCCAGAAGTTGTTCCTGAAGCGCGTGTCATGCTGCAAATTGAAGCATTTAGTATTGAAGCTTTGCAGTTGCCACATTGTGTCATTTTGGTAGAAAGCACTACCTTGAGTCAGGAACAGCAACAATTGTGGCGTAATATTCAACATGCGCTACAGGCCGAATATCACGTATTGCAATGGCCTTTTGCTTTAGAAGTATTACAAGACGGCATCGGGGTAGAAAATTATGTGCAAGGTTTTGTTGATGTCTTGAGTACAGATAAAAACATGCTGATTTTAGGTCAATTACCACATTTTAAATCTGAACAATGTTTGCATTTAGCCAGCTTGCAAGAGATGTTAGATCAACCGCTGTTGAAAAAAAGTCTGTGGGATGCGATACAAATCACATCGTTAAAGCCTAAAGCCTAAGTCAATTCAGATATTTAAAACTCTACATATACAAGCAATTGTAGACACGAAACAGGGATAATCATGCGTAAAAAAGTGGTAGTGTTTAGTCAAATTGATGCAGAAATTTTAAGTAAGCTAGAGCAAGATTATCAGGTGGTGCAGGTCAGCCCGAAGTTGGGTGACGTGAATCAACAGTTGCTTGAGCATGTGCAAGATGCGGATGGCATGATTGGTGCAGGGCGCTTGCTTAATCAAAGTAACTTACATACTGCGACTAAACTCAAAGTGATTTCGAGTGTAAGTGTCGGTTACGACAACTATGATGTAGATTATTTAACCCAACAAAAGATTAGTCTTTGCCATACACCGCATGTCTTGACTGAAACCACAGCAGATTTAGCCTTTACTTTATTGATGAGTGCAGCACGACAAGTGCCATATTTAGATCGGTGGACTAAACAAGGGCAATGGAAACGTACCGTGGGTGCAGCACAGTTTGGACAGGATATTTATGGTAAAACCATTGGTATTGTAGGTTTGGGGCATATTGGTGCGGCTATCGCACGGCGTGCATTTCATGGTTTTAATATGAATGTGGTGTACCACAATCGTCGTGAAAAAATGGAAGTGGCGAAGGCATTTAATGCAGAATATTTAAGTCTGGATGAATTGCTGCAACAGTCTGATTTTGTGGTACTGGCAGTCGATTTAAATGCAGACTCTAAAGCCTTAATTGGTCAGCGTGAACTTGATTTAATGCCGTCTCATGCAATTTTGGTCAATATTTCGCGTGGTTCGGTCATTGATGAGCAGGCACTTATTCAGACCTTACAAGCAGGCAAAATTTTTGCCGCAGCTTTGGATGTCTATGACAAAGAACCACTGCAAGAATCACCATTATTTGAGTTAGATAATGTCGTGACTTTGCCGCACATTGGTTCAGCAACTGCAGCAACTCGTCGACAAATGGCAAACTTAGCCTATAAAAATTTAGTTGATGCGCTGGAAGGACGTCGCCCGCAATATGTTGTTAATCCTGCTTGTTATACGTCTTAAAGTTAAAGATGATTTGGTAAAAATTGATAACACATCATTGCAAATGCGTTCATTTTTCAATGTTATAGTGAATCATTATGCAAAATATGTATTTGAGATCATCCATTGAAACATCTATTACTGATCTGCGGTTTGAGTTTTGCCAGTATTGCGACAACCCAAAGTGCCAATCTAACCACCACACCACAATTTAATGTGCCTGAAATAGGCAGTGGTGTGGGATTAATTGATCAGCAAAAAGAACGCAGTATTGGTGAAAAAGTCTATCGGGAAGTGCAGCGTAAAATGCCTGTCACGCAAAACCCGTGGCTGGAAGATCAATTAATCAATACGTTTTCGCATCTACTCAGCCAAACTCAATTGGGGCAACCCATTGGGCTACTCATTATCAATGATCCACAAATTAATGCTTTTGCTGTGCCGGGTGGTTTATTTGCGTTAAACACAGGTCTTATTAATTCTGCCCGTAATATGGATGAAGTTGCGGGCGTGATGGCGCATGAAATTGCGCATGTGTCGCAACGTCATTACAGTCGCTCTCAAGAGGCATTTAAAGGACAGGGTTTGTTGGCACTGGCTGGGGTTGTGGTTGGGGCATTGGTTGCCTCACAAGCCGATGGTGATGCAGGCGCAGCGGTGATGATGGGTTCTCAAGCCGCTTTAATGGATCAGCAATTGACTTATAGCCGTAATCAGGAACGTGAAGCAGACCGTATTGGCATGCAATATATGTATAGCGCAGGCTATAACCCACAAAGCATGGCAGATTTTTTTGAGGTGATGCACCGTACTACGAGTCGAGTGAGCTTCTTACCTGACTTTTGGTTTACCCATCCCTTAACCACAGAGCGGATGAGTGAGGCGCGTTTACGTGCCAATCAATTGCCACCAGTGCCAACCTCGCTGCGTGATGAAGACTTTGAGATTTTAAAGTTATATAGTTTGGTGGTTTCGCAGCAGGCGACAGAACAGCAGCTTAAAGCATTTGCAACCCGTAACCATTTTGCGGCGAATTTGGCTTTGGCTTATTTTTATAGCCAGCAAGGCGATTTTGTTTTGGCGCAACAAAGTATAGATCAGGCCAAAAGTCACAATCGTTTACATAATTTATTGACACTTATTCAAACTGACATTTATTTAGGGCAAAATAAAATTGATTTAGCGCTCAAAACAATTGGTTCACCTGCGCGAATTATGCCTGAAAATCGTGCGCTGAATTATAAATGGGCCGAGGTTTTGATTCGTCAAAATCAAACTACGCAAGCAGAAAGTATTTTGAAGGGTTTCTTGCAAAAAAATCCACGTGATTTATCGGCATGGAATTTAATGCAGCAAGCGGCAAATGCAGACCGAAGTTCTGCATTACGCACGGTAAATGTGTTACGGTATCGTGCAGAAGTACAGTATTGGTCAGGTTGGGAAGAAGAGGCAATTAAATCATTACTGCACGCGCAGCGTTTAGCCAAAGACAATCAGGCGATGTCGGCAAATATAAAAAACCGTGTGACTGAAATGCAAAGAGAACGACAGTTAAAAATATAAGTCGGGCGTACATACGGTGGCATAACAATAAAGAAAAGGAGTTTAAGAATGATTGAGGGACAATGTTTATGTGGTGCGGTGTATTACCGTTACCATGCCGAAATTGAAAAAACAATATTATGTTTTTGCCAGCATTGCCGTCGTGCGCAAGGCGGTATTATGGGATGGAATAGTCCAGTGGCACGCGAACATTTTGAAGTGGTGCGTGGCTTAAAATATCTAAAAGAATATTTTCATAGTCCCAATAAAGCACGGGTATTTTGTCAGGAGTGTGGCAGCCCGATTTATTCTTATCGGCTAGATTTACCCGATATTATTCGCTTACGCTTAGGGACAGTGACTCAAGGCAAAGTTCCCGAACCATGTGAGCAAGCATTTGCGCAATACAAACCCAACTTTTTGGCAATTGAGTCGTGTGAATAGTTATTCACCGAATATACAATGCTAAAATAGAACTTGAGTTGAAACGACCCTGACTTGAAAATGAAAAAATATATTTATTTATGCCTTACTTTGGGGATGACCTTGCAAAATGTCTATGCTGCGAGTGCAGAGCAGTATGTGTTGGCTGTTGAAGAAATTAATGCGCAATATAAACAAGATACCCGACAGTTTTTACGAGGCTTAAACCCACAACAGCAGGGTTTTAATCCGCAGCAACAGCAGCAGTTTTGCGGCATTGTTAGTCGTTATGTTGATCGTTTATATCAGGCAGCAGATGAAAACCGTGCCTATTTGGATCGTCGTTACCAAAATATTAATAAACAGGATGTGATTCAGCAGGTCAGTACATCTAAAGAAATGCAATTGCTGAAAAAGTATCAAGTGAACTGCGATTTAAAGTAAAAAGTTAAAGCAAAAGTGTCTAAGGGTGAGTAATAGTTATCTCATCCTTGTTTAGCATTATACTGAATGGTATTGGAGAGAAAGATTAAACAGGTTTAATCTGACTTTTAAATAAGTATTTGGATAAACACAAATTTGGGATGAGCTGATTAGCTTAATTTAGCTTTAATTTTTGCAGATACTTGTGCAGGATCGGCGCGCCCGGCTATGAGCGGACGCAGAGAGTTCATCACCTTACCCATATCTTTCATGCTAGTAGCTTGTTGCGCTTGAATGGTTTGCGCAATCATGGAATCAAGTTCTTCCTCAGTCATAGCTTCTGGTAGAAACTGAGATAACACCTCAATTTCGGCTTGTTCCTTACTAGCTAAATCTTCTCGGCCAGCGCCTTCAAAGGCTTTAACCGATTCTTTACGTTGTTTAATTTGCTTTTCAATGACCGCAAGAACCTGAGCATCGTCAAGCTCTTTGCGCTCATCGACTTCGATTTGCTTAATTGCCGCCTGTAGACTACGAATTACCGTTAACTTATCCATTTCTTTGGCGCGCATAGTCGCTTTTAAAACGTCAGTGATTTGGTTTTTTAAAGTCGTCATCATTTAATCCAGACAGGCAATCACAAATTAATTAGTAAAGGCGAGTAGTACGTACTGATTCACGCGCCAATTTCTTTTGGTAGCGTTTAACAGCAGCAGCTTTTTTGCGCTTACGTTCTTGAGTTGGTTTTTCGTAGAATTCACGCTTACGTACGTCAGCTAAAACACCTGCTTTTTCGCAAGAACGTTTGAAACGACGGATAGCTACGTCTACTGGTTCGCCTTCTTTCAATTTAACTTGTGGCATGAAGAATCCTCATTAAGTTATGGATAAGATCTGGGCGAAATTGCCCACGATCACAAGTGAAGGTCAGTATTTTACTCATTTACATCTCATATCACAAGTCTATAATAGGTTTCGCAATAGAATTGATACAGGTTATAGGCAATTTAATGATCGTTTTAGGCTTAGAAACATCTTGTGATGAAACAGGACTTGCACTGTATGACAGCGAGTTAGGTTTGCGCGGGCAAGTACTGTATAGCCAAATTAAATTGCATGCAGAGTATGGTGGTGTGGTACCCGAACTGGCTTCACGTGACCATGTGCGCAAACTTATTCCTTTAATCAATCAATTGCTTGAGCAGAGCCAAGTCAAAAAATCTGAAATTGATGCAGTGGCTTATACCCGTGGGCCGGGGCTAATGGGCGCACTCATGACAGGCGCATTATTTGGACGAACTTTAGCTTTTGCCTTAAATAAACCTGCAATTGGGGTGCATCACATGGAAGGGCACATGCTTGCACCATTATTGTCTGCGACACCGCCAGAATTTCCGTTTGTCGCTTTATTGGTTTCGGGTGGACATACACAGCTCATGGCAGCTTATGGCATTGGCCAATATGAATTGTTAGGCGAGTCGATTGATGATGCTGCAGGCGAGGCTTTTGACAAAGTTGCCAAAATGATGGGTTTACCGTATCCGGGTGGGCCAAATATCGCCAAACTAGCTGAACAAGGCGATGCCAAAGCTTTTGAATTTCCACGTCCAATGTTGCACCAAGGCTTAGAATTTTCATTTAGCGGTTTAAAAACTGCGGTTTCAGTACAAATGAAAAAGTTAGGTGATGAAAACCGTGATGCCGATATTGCGGCAAGTTTCCAAGAAGCGATTGTTGATACTTTGGTGAAAAAATCGGTAAAAGCTTTAAAACAAACAGGTTTAAAACGCTTGGTGATCGCGGGTGGGGTGAGTGCAAATACTCGGTTACGTGAGCGTTTAGAAGCAGATTTAGCTAAAATTCGTGCAACGGTTTATTATGCAGAACCTGCATTGTGCACCGACAATGGTGCAATGATTGCTTTTGCGGGCTATCAGCGTTTAAAAGCAGGGCAGCAAGATGGTTTATCGGTTACGACTACACCACGTTGGCCAATGACGGAGCTTACCAATCCAACTGCGGGTTAAGTTGTTCGTAGCATAAAATCAATCAGAGGCAATAATCTGCCTCTGACTTTTATGCTAAGTTTTTACATTAATATTAGAAACGAATACTTAAGACTTAGCGAACTGCGTCCATTAAACCTTTGGTAAGATCTTTCATCATGCCTTGCATCACAGCATTCCCTGCATTTGTACAGTTTTCTAATTTTTTACCTTCTAGTGATTTACCTTGATTGGCCATTTCTTCGCACTTCTGCAAAACTTTTTTAGCTTCATCTAAGTTCTCGGCATAATACTCTTGCGTTTTCACTTGTGTACATGCTGTAAGCGTTGTAATTAAACTTACTGTAATTAACAAATTTTTAAATTTAAACATTATTTTTTAACCGTTGTTTGTTTTAAAGAGATTGCATCTTAAGCGAATAATGGGTTCATAAAATAATACAATGGACTAAAGTTGATCTTATTAAGTAAAATTAAATAATTGCAATATAAATATTTTTAATTTTTTTGAAGTTTTATAGTCATATTCTATCCCAAACTTTATTTCACGTATTGGTTTCAAATAGAACTGCTTTATTTTTTTGTGCACTCATCCTACAATTTATAGAAATCCATAAAGTAGCTGACAGCAGTATTTAAATCTGTGAATCCTGTCCAATTGTTGTGTTTTCAACTTTAAACTATGATTTTTGGTAGATATTTAATATAAAACCAATTGAGATAAACATGCGATTTAAAAATACATTTTGCATTATTTGTGTGATGGGGATGATGGTATTGACCGCTTGCGAGGGCGCTGAGTCAATACAGCAAAATATAAATAGTACAGAAAATCAGCCGAGTTCAGTGACAGCCCAACAGGTCGAAGTACCGACTCGTTTGACTACTGTAGCAACTCATCCTTCGGCTATCACACCTGAAGCGACAGTACCGCAAGAAGTATATGTAGGAGAGCCGACTGTGGCAGAAATGCAGGCGCATGGCGAAGAATTTTATAAAGACACATTGGCACGGATTGCTGCAGAACAAGGTCAGTAGTCGCTCAGTCATTTAGCGCGTTTAAATAGAGTGGGTTGCTGACTATCTTCTATATGCAAACTACCCATTAAAATATTTAAAGTGCTTTAAGTTGCTGCGAGCCAATCCAGTGTTTAGAAAATTGATAGGCAGCACGCCCTGAACGCTGTCCACGTGCCTGACACCATCTTAATGCTTCTGCACGTACTTCGGCAGTCATTGGCATTTCGGCTTTGTGTAAATAATGCTCCACAATTTCTAAATATAGATTTTGATCCATTGGATAAAACGACAGCCATAGACCAAAGCGATCAGACAGTGAAATTTTCTCTTCAATTGCTTCTTGAGGATGCAACTCAGTATATTGCGGTACATCTACACGAGTGACAGGTGTATTTTCATGCATAAATTCAGGTAATAGATGACGTCTGTTACTGGTTGCATAAATAATAAAATTACTGGAACCTGATTGTAATGAACCATCTAAAACACTTTTTAAACTACGATAATTTTCATCTTCTGCGTTAAAAGCTAAATCATCACAGTAGACAATAAATTTTTCAGGACGATGCTGAATGATTTTTTGAATTTCTGGCAATTCAGACAAATCATCGCGTTCAATTTCAATTAAACGTAATCCTTGATTGGCATACTCGGTCAATAGGGCACGTACAATAGATGATTTTCCCGTACCGCGTGAGCCTGTAAGTAACACATCATTGGCAGGTAAGCCATTTAAAAACTGCAAGGTGTTTTGAATGACTTTTTCTTTTTGCTTTTCGATGCCTTTTAAATCATCTAAATCAATTTTTCTTGGTTGTTGAATCGCTATCAATTGTCGATCATGCCATTTGAATGCGATGGCGGAAAAGTCGGTTTCTTGTTTTAAAGCAGGTAAACTTTGCTGTAGTTGTTGGAGTACATGAGAAAGTGATAATAAGATGTTGTCGGGTAAATCTAGGTTTGCCATGATAATTCAGCTTAAAAAATGCAGATCAGATTGCTACACTTTAAGACTAGCGCAATTGACCTAGATTTGACAATCAAAGTGTGAATCGAGTCATTGACGCGTATTACAATTTTTTAGATATTGTTGTGTATAGTAGGCATAGGCAAGCGTAGTGCTGCGAATAAACCAACGGATTGAGGAATGCTATGTTATTTAAAGATTTCACCGAAGATGTTAATCCGCATCAAGCCTATCGCATAAAAAAACTCAAGCGCCAAATTCAAAATGCCGAATCGTATGAAGAATGGAAAAGTATTGCCATTCGTATAGATGAAGAAACTGGTGCGCAAGAATGGAAATATGACAACAGTTCGCCATATTTTGATGCGGAAATTATCTCGCATCGTTTAAATTTATTACGCCGTTATCGCACCACCGAACGCAGTCACGATTTAATTTATATTTTGCGTGAAGGTTTAACTTTTGACATCGCCAATATTGCCCATCCGATGTTGTTTACTGCAACCTATGTGGGTACTAAAAAAATTATTGAAGATTATGTGGATGAAGTCAGTAAAAGTTTGGCTTTTGTCGCTTCAGATGAATGTCAGGCTTTAACCAAAGTAGAAAAAATAGAGTTTTTTCAGCAATGCCAAACTGCATACGGACAACCTGCCTTGATGTTCTCTGGTGGGGCAACGCTAGGTTTGTTTCATACAGGTGTTTGTAAGGCCTTACTTGAACAGGATTTAATGCCTAAAGTGCTGTCGGGTTCGAGCGCGGGTGCAATAATGACTGCAATGCTAGGCATCGCAAAACCTGAAGAAGTACAGCATATTTTGGGTGGTGAGTCATTTTTCCACGAAGCATTTCAGTTTAGACAAATGCGCGAAATTCTTAAAGGTAATGGTGGAATTGCCGATGTGCATTATTTAAAAAAATTCCTGATCAAAAACTTGGGCGATACCACGTTTGAAGAAGCTTTTCAAAAATCAGGTTTGCATATTAATGTGGCGGTTGCGCCTTATGATGCATCGCAAGACTCACGCATTATGAACAGCTTTACTGCGCCAGATTTATTGGTTTGGAGTGCGGTGTTGGCCTCGTGTGCTGTGCCAATTTTATTTCCACCTGTACGTTTAACCAACAAACGCTATGATGGCGAACACACTCCATATATGGGTAAAACCCGTTGGGTGGATGGCAGTGTGCGTAGTGATTTCCCGCAGGAAAAAATGGCGCGTTTGTATAATATTAATTACACCATCGCCAGTCAGGTCAATCCGCATGTAGTGCCTTTTATGCAGGATGATATTAAGCGCTATCGTAAAGATATGCTGAGTTGGCCAGAACGGATTATTCGTCGTCAGGGCAAAGTCATTAGTCGTGGGGTAATGGATTTTGTGCGTGAGCGAGCAGGAGCTGTACCGCCTGTGCGTCGTTTGCTAGATCATGGCTATGGTATTGTCGATCAACGCTATTATGGTGATGTGAATATTGTAGGAAGCTATAACCTGCGTCATTACAGCTATATGTTGCAAAACCCGAAACCACATTTATTTAAAATTTTACAGCGTGAAGGCGAGCGTGCGACTTGGCCGAAAATTTCATCAATTGAAACGCATGCACGTGTCGGTAAAACTTTGCAACATTGCTTAGAATTATTAAATGCAGCTCAAATAGAGGTATCCACCGAAGTCGCAGCAGAAATGCGCACTGGCGCAAGTGTTGTTTAATGTTTTAAATTTGGATGTTCAACAGCTAGATACTGCGCAGTTCGAGTTGCGCAGTAAAGCGCAAAGTTTGCAACATGGTCGGCATATTTATCGTTTTGAACATCAAGGGCAGTTTTATTGGCTGAAAGCCCAACAACAGGGAGTTTATGCGACAGTAGAGCAGGGCTTTGCACAAGAATGGAACTTTTATAAACAGTACGCGCAATCATCATATTTATCTTTTTTATTGCCATGTGAATTGATGGATGCTGCACCCATTCATATTCAGTCGCAGGGTAATTCACATGACATTTCATCGCATTATTCACAGGTCTATTCACGTGCTTTAATTTTACCTGAAGCGCAAGCTGTTTTTGTGATGGGTAATTTACCTGAATATACAGAAGCGATTAAACACATATTTTTGCGTGTCTTTGAAGCAGTGGAAGCATTACATCAATTAGGTTGGATTCATGCTGACTTAAAAGCTGAACATATTGTGCAGTTGGATGGGCAAATCAAACTGTTAGATTTTGAGCAAGTACAGCAAATTGCAGATATTCAATGTCAGGGGATGACTGCAAC
Organism: Acinetobacter sp. SWBY1; assembly: GCF_002946595.1. Lineage (NCBI taxonomy): Bacteria > Pseudomonadati > Pseudomonadota > Gammaproteobacteria > Moraxellales > Moraxellaceae > Acinetobacter > Acinetobacter sp. SWBY1. Next base: position 188,051 of record NZ_CP026616.1, read on the forward strand.
GCCACGTTATATGGCACCAGAATTATTTCACGGACAGCTCAAAACTGCACAAAGTGATATTTATGCTTTAGGCATTATTTTTTATGAATGGTTAACGCAACAACGCTTGCAGGCAAATAGTTACCACGATTGGGCGTATTTACATTGTCAAAGATTGCATATCCAACTTTCTACGCATCTACAAGCATTTTTACCACTGCTGAATCACATGTTGGCAAAGTCCTATTCGCAGCGTGCAACGAGTATTGCAGAGTTGAAATTATGGCTTAGTGGCTGAATATGCTTAAGAAAAAATCAAAAAATAGTTTTTTGTTTTTTATTTAAACAGTCATTGTGCTTTTTTATAAAAAAGGCTTGTCATCAGGAAGTGATCTCTATAATATACACAGCCATCGGGGACGTGGCGAAATTGGTAGACGCACTGGATTTAGGTTCCAGCGCCGCGAGGTGTGAGAGTTCGAGTCTCTCCGTCCCCACCACTTAAATATCAAGTCAGCTTGATTTTAAGTTACAGAGGATTGGTGTAATGGTAGCATGACGGTCTCCAAAACCGTTCGTCAAGGTTCGAATCCTTGATCCTCTGCCAAATTAAAATCCAACAACTCAGTTGGTACCCGATGTTGGGGACGTGGCGAAATTGGTAGACGCACTGGATTTAGGTTCCAGCGCCGCGAGGTGTGAGAGTTCGAGTCTCTCCGTCCCCACCATACATTAAAGAGCAAGGCAATGACCTTGCTTTTTTATTGCCTGTTATTTTAGCTTTAAATCATTGCATCTCTTTGACAAGGCTTAGATGTATTTTAAGATTTAAAGTTCAGTATAAAAAAAAGCCCATAAACAGGTTATGGGCAAGATCATCTTTAAGTATTGATGAAATACGATTTGAATTTTTATTTTTGCATCCTATCAAGTTCAACCGTTATCGCATACTTATCTATATTGTATAAGTACTTATGCTTTTAAATGGTCTTCAAATTCCTCGCCTAATTTCATTGCTAAAGCATTACCAGAAAGCTCGCAAGTGACCAAACCATATTCTTTTTGAAAGCTAAATGTGAAACCGTGACCATCCGCCAAATTTTTGACTGAATAACCTAATTTTTCTAACCAAATACGAAACGCAATTAAATTTTTTGCTTTAACAACTTTTTTCACGAGAGAACTCCTATCCATTTATTTAATTATTAATAGGGATATTTCTTGAATTTTTAAAGGGCAGAAATGTATTTCTTTGACATTTTTTTCACTGATTTTTAGAAATCTAAAGTCCTTTTAAGCAATTAGAATATTTTAAAAGAATTATTTATTTGTAAATTATTGATATTTATTATTTTAACTGAGGTGGCGTAATTAATTTTAAGGTCTTAGATATATTGCCAAAAGATGACTTGGAAATAATTTGTTAATGATTTTTGGTTTTAGACTGTATTTATTTTCAGCATGAACACATGAAGATTTTCCATTGTTTTCATGCAAAGCTTTAATTTAGCGCAATGCATATCAGTGTGGAGCATGTCGGCACCAAATGGACATTAGCTTATACTATGGTTGAGTTTGAAGATTTGGAAAATAAACATGACTGCACAAACAATCCAACAGCAGGCTGAGTACATAGTGAAGCAGATGCAAAATCAAGGGCTAGAGCCTTTTGCTGTGATGCTTGGGCATGAAGATTGGTTACTGTTTTCCTCGCAATCCAAAGTGGCTTATACGCCTTTTGGCAGCGCACGCCGTTATCAGCCTGCATTGTCCAACTTACTTTTGGTGCGGGTCGATGAAATGAATGCTGTGCGTGTGGTGACGCAAACTCAATTAGATGAGTTTGCTGCCAGTAATCAGATTTTATAATCCGAGAGAAATATCAGATGCTTTATGATCAAAGCATCAATTTAAAAGTTGTCTTTGAGTTCACGTAATTTCTGAAATTCTTCGACACTTTCGGCCCTTAAAAATGGATTGGTTTCCAGTTCTAGTTCGATGCTGCTTGGCAAAGTGGGTTGATTAAGCATGCGTAAACTTTCAATTTGTTGATAACGCTCTTGAATGGCAACATTGTCGGGTTCTACATGCAGTGCAAATTGTGCATTCGCCAATGTATATTCATGGGTGCAATATACTTGGGTACGCGGAGGCAGCGCTGCCAAGCGGTTTAAAGATTGATACATTTGCAAATATGTACCTTCAAAAACACGCCCACAGCCCATCGCAAATAAAGTGTCGCCACAGAACAATACATCCAACGCATCTATAAAATACACAATATGCCCCAAGGTATGTCCCGGAACGGCAATAACATCGACCTGTAAATCATGAAAATTGATATGATCTTGGTTTTGTAAAGGATGCGTGATAAACGGAATTTTGCTCAATTCTTCACGTGGCCCATAAACAGGTAAATTACGTTCTGCAATGAGTTCAGGTACACCGCCAATATGGTCTTGATGCCAATGTGTCAACCAAATTTGCGCGATCTCTAAACCATGATTTTGGCAAAAACCTTCAACAGGTTTGGCATCAGTTGGGTCAACCACCACCACTTGTTTGCTGGCACAATGTTCAAGCAACCAAATATAGTTTTGTGATGGTTTCTGCGCATCAATAAGATGAACTTGGTAGTGCATGCTCAGTTCCTGAAACTTAATCGCTTGTGGCTATTACAGCATGCTTTTGCGGGCGTGTAAAAGTGTATCCCCAAGTGTCTGAGTATCGCTTTGCTATGTGACCACTTGATGATGAACAAGAGATGTAAAGATAAAATAGAAATAAAAATCAAATCCATAAAAAATGCCGTGATCAACACGGCATTTTAAAACAGAGATTCGGTTTGATCTTAGCGGATTTTTGCCAAGAAACGACCTAAACGTGTCATTGCTTCACGTAATTCATTTTCTGCAGGCAAGAACACGACACGGAAATGATCAGGCGTTGGCCAGTTAAAACCTGTACCTTGAACCAACAAAACTTTTTCTGCTTTGAGTAAATCGAGCATTAACTTTTCGTCATCTTCAATTGGATAGACGTTTGGATCAAGTTTCGGGAAGCAATACATTGCACCCTCAGGTTTGACACAAGACACGCCAGGAATGTCGTTCAGCATTTCCCATGCAATGTTACGTTGTTCGTATAAACGACCACCCGGACGAATCAAGTCATTGATAGACTGATAACCACCCAATGCTGTTTGAATCGCGTACTGCGCCTGATGGTTGGCACACAAGCGCATAGACGCAAGCATGTCTAAACCTTCAATGTAGTCTGCAGCGCGTGATTTATCGCCTGTAATCGCCATCCAGCCTGAACGGAAGCCCGCAATGCGATACGATTTAGACAAGCCATTAAATGAGATACAGAGTTGATCACCCGCTAAAGCTGCAACCGCAACATGCTCAATGCCGTCATAAATAATTTTGTCGTAAATCTCATCGGCAAATAAAATCAGGTCATATTTTTTAGCCAGTGCAACAATTTGTTCTAAAACATGACGTGGATAAACCGCACCCGTTGGGTTATTCGGGTTAATAATGACAATACCGCGCGTATTTGGCGTGATTTTGCTTTCCATATCGGCAATGTCTGGATACCAAAAGTTTTCTTCATCACATTTGTAGTGAATAGCAGTACCGCCCGATAAATTCACTGCCGCAGTCCAAAGCGGGTAGTCAGGCATTGGTACCAGCATTTCATCGCCATCGTCTAACAAGCCTTGCATCGCCATAACAATCAGTTCAGACACGCCGTTGCCAATATACACATCATTGACATGCATATCGAAAATGCCTTTTTGCTGATAGTACTGACAAATCGCTTTACGCGCAGGGAAAATCCCTTTGGAGTCGGTATAACCAATCGCATTAGGCAAGTTCAATGCGACATCATTAATAATTTCCTGTGGAGCTTCAAAACCGAATGGGGCAGGGTTGCCAATATTCAGTTTAATAATTTTATGACCGGCCTCTTCCATTTCATTGGCCGCTCGTAACACAGGTCCGCGAATGTCGTAGCATACATGCTCAAGTTTTGATGATTTTTTTATTTCGCGCGGAGTCGTGTTACCTAGTACGGACATAGTTCCATCCAATGATTAGAAGATAAATAAATTATAGATTACTGAAATATCACAATCTATGCTGAAATTTAGCTAGATATTTTGCAAGGTCTAGCGTAAAAATGGAAGTACTGAAGCATGACACTGAATGTCAAAGATTTAAAGGAGTTAGTGATGGGAAAACTCAATAAAACAGACCGAGAATGGCAAAGAGAGTTATCACCAGAGGAATTTCGGATTACACGTCAAAAAGGCACGGAGCCTGCTTTTACGGGGAGATATTGGAATACTAAACAAGAGGGGATTTATACCTGTCGTTGTTGCGGTACAGCGCTATTCTCATCTGAAACAAAATATGACAGCGGTAGCGGTTGGCCAAGTTTCTATCGTCCAATCCAGCCTGGGGTGATTGAAGAACATCAGGATGGTTCGCATGGCATGCAGCGTACTGAGATTGTTTGTCATCATTGTGACGCACATTTAGGGCATGTTTTTGATGATGGTCCACAGCCAACAGGATTGCGCTATTGTGTCAATTCGGCTTCTTTAGAACTCAAAACACAAGAAAAAAATGATGAGGGAAATTATCCATGACTAACATTTATCAATTTGAAGCCGAGTTGTTAGATGGACAAAATAAAGCTTTTAGTGATTATGAAGGGAAAGTTTTGTTGATTGTAAATACAGCCAGTAAATGTGGTTTTACGCCTCAATTTGCAGGTTTAGAAAAGTTATATCAACAATATAAAGATCAGGGGCTAGAAATATTGGGCTTCCCGTGCAATCAGTTTGGTGGGCAAGATCCGGGCTCCAATGAGCAAATTGGGAGCTTCTGCCAAAAAAACTATGGTGTCAGTTTTCCAATGTTTAGCAAAATTGATGTGAAAGGTCCTGAAGCACATGCGATTTTCCGTTACCTGACCAATAATAGTAAAGGTATTTTGGGCAACGGAATTAAATGGAATTTCACCAAGTTTTTAATTGGCAAAGATGGCAAGGTGTTGAACCGTTTTGCTCCGACCACAAAACCTGAAGATTTGCAGGCGGAAATTGAAAAGGCTTTACGATAAAGGCTTGCGCTTGTGCAAGTAAGATAATTAAGGCGATCAGATGATCGCCTTAAATTTAATTGAAATCATTAACTTATAAAATCGCTTTAAGACGTTGAATTACTTGTTCACATTGCGCCAAATCTGCAACCAAAGCTAAGCGAACATGGTTTTCACCTGGGTTACCTTGTGCGGTTTCACGAGATAAATACCGACCTGGCAGCACTTTAATATGGGCTTTTTCCATCAATATTTTGGCAAAATTTTCATCATGGTCGACTTTGAGCCAGTAATAAAAACCTGCATCTGGTTTTTTTAATGGCAGTAAATGCCCAAGTTCCGTTTGGAATAATTCAAACTTGGCGCGATATTGTTGACGATTATCTTCAACGTGCTGTTCATCATCCCAAGCTGCAATAGATGCCAATTGATGTTGTACAGGCATTGCCGCACCATGATAGGTACGATATTGCAAATAAGGTTTTAATAAGTTGGCATCGCCCGCAACAAAGCCTGAACGCATGCCGGGTAAGTTTGAGCGTTTAGACAAAGAATGGAATACGATGCAGTTTTTGTAGTCATCGCGTCCAAGTTCGGCACAGACTTCCAGTAAACCTGTAGGCGCTTGGTCAAACCATAATTCTGAATAACATTCATCAGATGCAATGACAAAATTATATTGATCTGACAGGGCAATCAGCTTTTTAAATTGTTCTTTTGAAAGGACAGCACCCGTTGGATTTCCCGGTGTACAGACAAATAATAAAGCAGTTTTTTCCCAGACTTTTGCAGGTACAGCATCAAAATCACCCAAGTAATTATTGTCTTCGGTGCAATTGATGAAATAGGGTTGAGCACCTGCCAATAAAGTTGCCCCTTCATAAATTTGATAAAACGGATTGGGCATCACTACATAAGGCGCATCTTCACGTCGAATCAATGCTTGTACGAAGGAAAAAATCGCTTCACGTGTACCTGAAACGGGGAGAACTTGAGTGTCTGGGTTAACTTGTTTTAAATGAAAGCGTTGTGTCAGCCAATGGGCAATGCTGTGACGTAATTCAGGCAGACCTTTGCTGTTCGGATAAGTCGATAAATGCTGAAAATTATCAATAATGGCTTGTTTGACAAATTCAGGTGCAGGATGTTTAGGTTCGCCAATAGACAGTGGAATTAACGGCAAATTTGCAGGTTGTACGTCCTGAAATAGTTTGTTTAGCTTTTCAAAAGGGTAAGGATGTAATAAGGACAAACTTGAGTTCATGGATGTTCCGTAAATTGAAGTTAATGTTGACCACAGACCTGATTAGAGGCCTCATCTAAAGCAGCTTTGAGCTGGATGGCAAAGATATCTGCTTCAGACTTTGTCATTGGGTTGCCATCTTTTTTGGTGACGAAGAAAATATCTTCGGCACGTTCGCCCAGGGTGGCAATTTTGGCGGAGTGAATATCTAAGCCTTGCATCATAAACAAGCCGCCAATTTTGGCGAGTAACCCGGGATGATCTAGTGTGGCAATTTCGACCATGTTTTGATTCAGCGCTGCATTGAAAGTCACTTCTACTGTATTTTCAATGTCAAAATGACGTAATTGACGCGGAATGCGGCGTTGCATCAGACCCGGATATTTATCTGACTGGCTCAAGGCATTCACTAAAGCCTCAATCACCATTTCTTCACGTTCAGGGTCTGTTAAGAGTGTGCCAAAACGGTCTAAGACCACGTAAGTATCCAAACTAAAGGCTTTGGTCGCAGTAATAATTCGTGCATCCTGAACGTCAAGGTTCATGCGGTCTAAAATAGCGACAGTTGTGGCAAATAGGTTGGGTTGGTCTTGCGTGTAAATAAAGATTTGTACTGCGTCTTGTGCTGATTTTCGGTGCGCGCGCATGAGCACTAATGGTGCAGGATTATCGCCATGCTCCAAAATCGCGCGGGTATGCCATGCAATTTCATCGGCAGATTCTTTAATAAAGTATTCATCGCCCAGTTCTTGCCAGACTTTTTCAACAGCACTGAGTTCAAAATCTTTAACTAGTAACTCGCTTGCCGCAAATTTGGTGTCTTCAATCAGCATTTGATAATCGACGGGACGCCCAAGTCCTGAGCGAATGACATCACGCGCTTGCGTATAAAGTTGGCGCATTAAGGATGCACGCCATGAGTTCCAGAGTGTTGGATTAGTCGCATTAATATCAGCAACCGTTAAGGTATAGAGATAATCTAAATGCTCCATATCTCCCATTTTTTCGGCAAATTCCTTGACCACATCGGGGTCAGAAATATCTTTTTTCTGTGCTGTGACTGACATCAACAAGTGATTTTTGACTAACCATGCCACAAGGTTACATTCACGTTCAGTAAATCCGTGTTTACGGCAAAACTCAATCGCATCTACCGCACCAAGTTCACTGTGATCACCACGACGACCTTTAGCAATATCATGGAAAATCGCAGCCAAATAAATAATGTCACGACGGGCTAAACGTTGAAATACCGAGCTGACCACAGGAAAATCTTTCGCAAATTCAGGTTCTTTGAAGCGGCTTAAATTGCGCAGCAATAGTAGAGTGTGGGCATCGACTGTATAAATATGGAATAAGTCGTATTGCATTAAACCTGTAATTTGACCAAAAGCGGGGATGTAATTGCCCAATACACCTAAGCGTTTCATAGTCACCAAGGTATTATACAAGCGGTGCGGTGAGCGCAAAATTGCCATAAACAGCGCTTGATGCGTTGTATCATCACGGAAACTTTGGTCAATACGCTTGGCTGCAAGTGTCAGCAGGCGCAGTGTTCGTGCGCGAATTCCTTCAATTTCAGGACGATTGGCCAATAAATAGAAAATTTCTAAAATTGCGCTTGGTTTTTCTGAGAAAATTTTGTGGTGCTGCACGGCAAGTTTGCCATCGACCAGTTTAAAATTTTCATTAATTTCTTCAATGTTACGTTCATAATTAGGCAAACGCGGGGTAATGACCGACTCATTAAAATAGGCCAGCAACATTTCATTTAAAGTGGAAACTTGCTGTGCAGAGCGATAATAACGCTTCATAAATTGTTCAATCGGGTAATTTTGCGGTTTACCTTCTTCTCGAACATAGCCAAAAGTTGCTGCAATATCTCGTTGATAATCAAACAATAAACGGTTTTCATCACGTTTGGTTAAACGGTGGAGATGATGACGAATTTCCCATAAAAAGCTTTCGGCTTCTTCGAGTACACCCAATTCAAACTCTGAAATAAAACCTAAATGCACTAAGTCGTAAATACGATTGACCCGAAAATGGCGTTTGGCAATCCAGCCAATTTGGTTGATGTCACGAATACCGCCCGGAGCATTTTTAATATCGGGTTCTAAATTACTTTCGGTGTCATTGTGCTGCGCATAACGCTTGCTTTGCTCCTCCATTTTGGCATCAAAAAAGGTTTTATCTGTCCAAGTCTGCGAAACAATACGACGCGGCCATTTGGCAAGCTGCTGATTTCCTGTAATTAAACGCGCTTCAATCAAGGCAGTTGCAACAGTTAAATCACTGGTTGCCTGAATCACACAGTCCTGAATAGTCCGCACGCTGGTGGCAGGTTTGAAATTGCCAACATCCCATAAAGATGAAATAAAGGTCGAAATAAGTTGTTCTTGTTCTGCTGTAATTGCATCTTCCGATAACACCATAATATCGACATCTGAATAGGGCAGCATTTCTTTGCGCCCATAGCCACCTACCGCAAATAGGCTTAAATCGGTTTTGTCTAATTCAGCATGTTGCCATAAGAAAGTGAGCGCTTCATCAATCAGGTTAGAACGCGCCAAAATCACTTCACGAATGGATTGTCCATTTTCAAAACATTGTTGTAGCTGATTTTCGACATCGGTGCGCCATTGGTTAATGGCCTGAATGTCATGGTTGCTTTTTACATAATTCAGCAAGGGTAATGTAATGATCATGGACAATTCCGTTATGCAATGACGAGCTTAATTTTGATTTTCGTTTAAATGTACGCGAACAGTGTCCGCAGTATGCTGAGCTAGCTCACGCGCTTGCTCTGTGGTTTCTGCTCGTGCAGTGGCAACGCCCATACGACGACGTTCAAAACCTTCAGGTTTGCCAAATAAACGTAAATCTGTATCGGGATGTGCTAATGCAAGATTCAGGCCAGAAAATGAAAGATTCGTTGCATCGACACCTGCATAAATCACCGCACTGGCTGCAACGCTATGGCGTGTGGTATTGACAGGTAAGCCTAAAATCGCGCGGGCATGTAATTCAAATTCACTTTGGAATTGTGAAGCCAATGTCACCAAACCTGTGTCGTGTGGACGTGGAGATACTTCACTGAACCAGACTTTATCGCCTTTCACAAACAGCTCTACACCAAAAATACCGCAACCACCTAAGGCAGTAGTCACTTTGTGTGCAATTCGTTTGGCTTCAGTCAAGGCAGCATCACTCATGGCTTGAGGTTGCCAGCTTTCTACATAGTCGCCTGCATCTTGACGGTGACCAATTGGGTCGCAATATGAAGTTTCGATCGCACCAGTTTCTGGGTTTTTAGCACGTACGGTTAATAAGGTAATTTCAAAATCGAAGTCAATTTGTGATTCAACAATCACAGTGCCTTGATTGACACGCCCGCCAGTCTGGGCATATTCCCAAGCTGCATCAACTTCATCAAAGCAGGTGACACGCGATTGTCCCTTGCCTGAAGATGACATCACAGGCTTCACAAAGTTTGGATAACCAATGTCATCACATGCAGCGCGGAAAGATTCGAGAGAATTGGCAAAGCGATAAGCGGATGTCGGCAAACCTAATTCTTCTGCAGCCAAACGACGAATGCCTTCACGGTTCATGGTCAAATTTACCGCTTTGGCAGATGGAATCACTGTTGCAATATTTTGCGCTTCAATTTCAAGTAAAACTGATGTCGCAATGGCCTCAATTTCAGGCACAATTAAATTAGGTTTAATTTTTTCAATCAGTTGTTTTAATTCTGTGGCATCTGCCATGTTTAAAGTATAAGCATAATGTGCGACTTGCATGGCTGGCGCATGGTCGTAGCGATCGGCGGCATGTACTTCTACGCCTAAGCGTTGCAGTGAAATTACCACCTCTTTACCGAGTTCCCCTGAACCCAATAGCAAAACCTTGAAAGCAGAAGATTGAAGGGGAGTACCAATGGTCACGCTCATGTGAATCGTCCTTGCTAAAGTGGGCTTTTAGCATAGCAGAACTGTTCCATGAGTTAAGCCCTGTTTGCAATAAAATCATGATTTTGTCATCTCGTTGTATTGCATTCAGTGCTTTATAGTAATTAGGGCTGAATCCTGAAATAGCTCATTTGGGCGATCCAACCTCTAAATTTCAGCAACATTAGAACGAAAATGGCACATAGGTATAAATTAAACCATAGGTGATGGCTGCGGTAAGCGTGGCAGGGACGATTTTCTTAAACTTAAAATACAAACCTGTGAGTACTAAAAAGCCAATTAACATCGCAAAACTTTTATTGGGTGTTTCAAGCAAAGGTGGCAAGGTTGCAACCACAAGCATAGAGCTAATTGCGGCTATACCAATGCTGCCCAAAGCGATTTTAAGCCATAAAGCACCACGTTGCTGTGAGCCTTGTTGAAACTTTTGAATCACAAAAAATGGCCCAAAACGTGAGGCGAAGTTTGCGATACCGACCATAATACCGACCAAAATAATTTCTAAACTCATGATTTTGCTCCTGTATGTTCAGGGTCGGGTTGTTTTAAAACATAGTGTTTAAATAATCCCGCCAAAATACCTGAAGAAATCCCAATAAAAATTGCAGCAGATAAGTCAATAAAATAACAAGCTACGGCAGATACTAGAATGGTGATTCCCACGACAAAGGTGTGTTTCTTTTCAAATGCTGCCAATAAGAAGCTAAGGAATAAAGCGGGCAGTAAAAAGTCGAGCGCCGCTTGCAAAAACTGTGGCATTTTAGTGACTTGATCGGCAAATAATCCGCCTAACAAAGAGCCTAATGCCCAAGACAACCAACTAAATAAACTCAGTCCAAGCATCCATGATTCAGACCATTCCTGACGGCGCTGTGACAGTTTAATCATGCCTGAGGCAAAAACTTCATCGGTCAGACCCCATGACCAAATTGCAGTTTTTTTTAGGTTTAAACGATCTTGAATCAGGTTTTGTAAGGCTGGGCCGTAAAGTAAATGTCGAATATCCAAGGCGATTACCGTTAATGCGGTCATCCAGATTGAAGTTCCACTGCCCAATAAGGCAACGACTAAAAATTGACTCGCCCCTGCATACATCGAGCAAGATAAAAATAAGGCTTCCCATGCGCTAAAGCCGAATTGAGTTGCAGAAACACCAAAAGCAAAAGAAACAGGCAGATAGGTGAAAATAATCGCCTGACTATCTTTTGCACCTTGCCAAAAACTTGCTGCGGGCGCAGTTTGAATATTGTGTACGGACACGACACACCTTGTGGGAGAAAGTTGAACGATGGGTCAAATGAAGATTGTGTATTATACTTGAATTCATTAGCATGATGCCGAATTGTTTGTATGGGCGAACCGATATGTTGAAATTGAAAACACCTGTAATCCTGCTTGCTTCAATGTTATGCAGTAGCCTGTTATTGCAAGCGTGTAGCAATGACAACAACCCGCAAAAAACAGTAGAAATTAAGCCTGCGCCAAAACTCACCAATGATGCGACTGTGTATGCGCAAGCCGCGTGGGAATTAATGAATGAAGTTGAGCCGTACGTGTATCGTAAACAGCGTAACTTAATTGAAGATAAAGTCCGCAAACCTGCCCGTAAATTAAGTACCGACTGGCGTATTAATGTCAAAATGACCGACTCTGTAACGGAAGGGAAATATGCGCTGTGTCGTAAGGCTTTGACCAGTTTGGAAATTTGGGCACGTGCGACGATTGACAGTTCAAGCAGTCTTGCACAAAAACAAGCTGATTATGAACGGGATAAAAAACAATGTGCTGATGCTTTGGCGCATCCTGAATTGGGCAATACTGACCCGAAACAAAAGGGCAATGTGGTGCAGTCTTAATTGAGGTTGTTCTGCATTAATGTGATGCGGAATCGCCCATAAAAAAACCTCGATGTAAGCATCGAGGTTTTTTTATTGAATCAATGCTCGGCTGTAAGCATTGTTCTAAAACTAAACATAAAAACAATTAAACATTAAAACGGAAGTGTAAAACATCACCGTCTTGTACGATATAAGTTTTACCTTCCAAGCGCCATTTACCTGCTTCTTTTGCACCTGCTTCGCCGTTGTATTGTACGAAATCCTCATAAGCAATACATTCTGCGCGGATAAAGCCTTTTTCAAAGTCAGTGTGAATTACGCCTGCTGCTTGTGGTGCAGTTGCACCTACTTTCACTGTCCACGCGCGGACTTCTTGTACGCCTGCAGTAAAGTAAGTTTGCAGACCTAACAGCGCATAACCTGCACGAATCACTACGTTCAGCCCTGGTTCTTCCATACCAAGAGCTTCTAGGAATTCTGCACGGTCTTCATCTTCAAGTAATGAAATTTCGGCTTCAATTTGGTTGCATAAAGGCACCACAATCGCATTTTCTTCTGCAGCAAGTTTTTTGACTGCATCTAAGTGCGGGTTATTTTCAAAGCCATCTTCTGCCACGTTCGCAATATACATGGTTGGTTTTAAGGTTAATAAACCAAAACCACGAACCAATTTGCGTTCATCGTCATCTAAATTGGCTGCACGTGCAGGCTTGCCATCATCCAGTAAAGGTTGGATTTTTTCTAAAACGGCTTTGGTCGCTACGGCTTCTTTATCGCCACCTTTGGCAGATTTTGCTAAGCGTGTAATGGCTTTACTTACCGTTTCTAAATCGGCCAAAGCAAGTTCGGTATTGATGGTTGCAATGTCATCTAATGGGTCAATTTTACCATTTACGTGAATGACGTTTTCATCTTCAAAGCAACGAACTACATGCGCAATCGCATCGGTTTCACGAATGTTGGCAAGGAATTGGTTACCTAAACCTTCACCTTTAGATGCACCTGCAACCAAACCTGCAATATCCACAAATTCCATCGTGGTGGGTAATACACGTTGCGGATTTACGATTTCCGCCAATTTGTCCAAACGTGAATCTGGCACAGGTACAATGCCTGTATTTGGCTCAATGGTACAGAACGGGAAGTTTTCCGCTGCAATTGCAGCTTTGGTTAAAGCATTAAAAAGCGTAGATTTACCAACGTTTGGCAGGCCCACAATACCACAATTAAAACCCATGAATAACTCACAACGTGTTATTTAAAAATTAGGCACGATTTTACATGAAAGGGCAGATAAAGTCAGGTCATCGGACAGATGTTTCTCCAATCTAGCGTGCTTGATGCTGTACGTTGAATTTCTTTTCGGAATTGATTTTGAATTGCTGACTGTTTCGCCTGAATTTTGAATAAAAAGTACATTGTAATTATAAGAGGCTATGACTAAAGTATGACAAGCACAGTATTGATACTGCTTTGGATATCAAAATTTTAAATATGGAGATTTTATGCGCATCTTATACCAGTTTCCTTTGTCTCATTTTTGTGAGAAAGCTCGCTGGTTATTGGATCATAAAGAGTTAGATTATGATGCGCAAAACTTAATTCCAGGCGTGCATCGCGCTTTTGCCCAATTAAAAACAGGGCAAAATAAATTACCTATTTTACGTGATCAAGACCGCTGGATAGCAGATTCGACTCAAATTGCTTTATATCTAGATGATATTTACCCCGAACATGCCTTGTTACGCAGTGATGCCGAACAATATAAACATGCGTTGGCCATAAATACTTTGGCTGATGAATTGGGGCAGCATGTGCGTCGATGGGGGTTGGCGCATGCATTATCTGAAAGTGAAGAACCTTTGGAAATTTTAATTGGCGAAAAAGGCTATTTGCGTCAATTTTCTAAATATTCCAAGCCAATTATTAAAGCCTTGGTGTCTAAGGGCTATCAGCTCGATCAAGATAAAGTTGCAGAATCCAAACAGCGGATGGATGAATTAATTGTCATTTTAAATCAGCATTTGATTGATAATTACGGGCGTTATTTTGTGGGTGAGCGTTTAGGTTTAGCCGATATTTCAGTGTGTTCGATGCTTGCACCTATTTTGGAAATTTCTGGAACGCCGTGGGAAAAAGAACATGATGAAGTGATTTCTGAAGAATTTAAAGATTATAAAAAATATTTGCTGGATTTACCTTTAGGGCAATATGTTTCTCGTATTTATCAAACTGAGCGTAATGCACGTGTAGATTGGCGCGGTATTTAAATGTTATCGCCTCAGATAAAATACGCGCAATCTGCGCGTATTTTTTGGATACTGATGTATAAAATCTAGAACTAAGAGTTAGAACAAAGAATTTAAGTTATTCAAATCAAAATTCTGTACCAAGTTTGGCAGGGTAGCTAAATCAAATTGTGTATCAGATGTTCCACCAGTTAAATTGCCAAATGCATCGCCTAAAGCAGGAACTAAGCTATCAATATTGATCTCTGAACTGGTTGTGGAGGATGCACCTTGCAGTAAGTCGCTGATGTTAAAATCTGAACCAGAAATTAAGTTGTTAAAACCATCACTCAAGCCATCTAAGCTGAAACCACCAGTTGTATCTCCAGTCAGATTATTTAATAAACCACCTAGATCAAAGTCACTTGCAAGCTGACCTTCAGGATTAAGCAACGCAAGAATTGGTTCTAGAGCAGCGATATCTAGACCACCTAAATCACCACCGATGTTACCGCCAATTAAGCCGCTTGCCAGTTGCGCAATTTGTGCAATATCAAGATCGCCATTGCCTTGCATTAAACCGCCTACTAATTCAGCAATGACCGCGATATCCATACCGCCTAAACCTCCACCGATGTTGCCACCAATCAAGCCACTAACCAGTTGAGCAATTTGAGCAATATCAAGATCGCCATTGCCTTGGATTAAACCACCCACCAGTTCAGCGATAGCACCAAAATCCATACCGCCTAAACTGCCAGTATTGCCGCCAATTAAACCACCAACCAGTTGTGTGATTGCGGCCATATCGAGGTCACTATTACCCAAAATCAAACCGCTGACCAATTGAGTAATTTGAGCAATATCAAGATTACCCGTATTACCACCGATTAACCCACTCACTAATTGGGTGAGTTTCGTAATATCTAAATCACCTGCATTGCTGCCAATCATGCCGCTGAGTAAATTGGTGATGGAAGCAATATCGAAGCTACCGCCATTGGATTGTGTCAGTTTGCTAATTAAACTGGTGATATCTAAGTTGGTATTCGAGCTTGAAAATTGGCTGATTAGATTGGTTAGGCTAGAACTATCTAAGCTGCTGCCAGAGAGTAAACTTTTTAATAAAGAATCTAGGGTAGGTGTGGTCGAGGTCGAACTAGTCAGGCTGCCAAGCAAACCAGAAAAGGTATTGCTTAAAGAGCCACTACTTAAGAGTCCATCGAATAAAGAGCTGGTCTGAGTTTCTACGGTAAATACAGAGCTAATTTTATTTTCAGCAAGCTTAGAGATTTAAAAGCCATGACGATTCCTTGTATTTTTATTGGTTTTGTTGTGCTGCATTGTGCTTATTGTCGAGCGCATCTGTTTTAATACATTTCTATACACTTGTAAAAGATAGACGGTCGGGATTGTGAAAATGTATGAGTAGATTCGTTGTTTTGTTGAGTTTTTTAAATTTAAAAATTTGAAAATCAATAAATTAGAAAGCTGTTCCGTTTGTCTGTTAAGTTGTTCAAAACGATAAGCGGTGATCTGTTGAATCATAAACATTTTGCTTTAATAATGGAAAATAATTTTCGATAAAGATGCTTAGTCTGCAAAATAATTTAAGTATAATGGCAGCATGAGTTTAAATTTTATCAGATTAGATTGAGTGCTTGAAAATGGAATTAGATCGCTACGATAAGCATATTTTAGAAATTTTAAGCAATGAAGATGTTAATTTGAATGAACTTTCCGAGCGGGTTAATCTGTCGGTAAGTTCGGTGCATCGCCGTATTAAAAGTCTGATCGATCATAAAATTATTTCAGGTTTAAAGCGTGAAATTAATTATCAAAAACTGGGCTTTAGTTTGCATGTGTTGTTGCAGGTGTCTTTGAGCAAACACGATACCGATATTTTTGCCAAATTTTTGGATGAATTGGAAAGCATTCCTGAAGTGATACGTGCATTTTTGGTGACAGGACAGACTGCAGATTTTATTGTAGAGGTTGTGGCACGAGATATGGAAAATTACAGCGAAATTTTATTAAAACGGATTGGTAAAATTGAGCATGTGGCAGGTTTGCATTCTAGCTTTGTGATTAAAGAATATGATGTTTTAAACTGTCATGGTTTATTAAATAAAGTTTAATTTATTAGAATCTTAGAATTATTTTGACTGGATCTATAAAAAAACGCACGAGAACGTGCGTTTTTAGGAATTGCAGTTAGACCGATTATGCGTCTAATTGTGCTAAAACTTCATCAGAGAATTCAACGTTGGTATATACGTTTTGAACATCATCTAAATCTTCAAGCATATCAATCATTTTCATAATTTTTTTCGCTTGATCGATGTCTGTAATTTCTGCTTTGGTCGATGGACTCATAACCACTTCAGCATTGTCAGATTTCAAACCTGCTGCTGTTAGCGCATCTTGAACTATACCAAAAGCTTCTGGCGTAGTAATAACCAAAATGCCATCTTCAGACACTTCAATATCTTCTGCGCCAGCTTCTAAAGCCACTTCCATCACTTGATCTTCTAAAGATGAATCTTCAAATGAAATTTCACCACGTTTGGTGAATAGGAATGCTACAGAACCATTGGTGCCTAAGTTACCGTCAGTTTTAGAGAAACAGTGACGTACATCTGGCACGGTGCGGTTTAAGTTGTCTGTCATGGTTTCTACAATAACCGCAACACCACCTACACCATAACCTTCATAGGTTACTTCTTTAAGATCGTCGTTATCTTCACCGCCTGCACCACGCTGGATGGCACGGTTAATGACGTCACGTGTCATGTTAACTGAAAGTGCTTTTTCCACAACAGCACGTAAACGAGGGTTACTTGCCGCATCTGGACCGCCGAGCTTTGCAGCAGTTGTTAATTCACGAATAAATTTGGTAAACAACTTACCACGACTAGCATCTTGTTTGGCTTTACGATGCTTAATGTTGGCCCACTTGGAATGACCCGCCATGCGAACTATGCTCCTTACAGATTGGCAGTATGCCTATCAAAATTGCGCCCATTCTAACATAAGCCCTTTTTTTAGATAAAGGGCAGAGTTTTAGGTTTTTTAAGTGTTGCTTTGAGTTGTTTTTGGCTCAGGAATGACAATATCTAAGCCCACTTGTTCTTTATATAATTGTTGGATAAGTGCCATATCGTGATCTAAATCTGTCGGATAGATTTTGCCAAAAATCCCACCTTGTTTGGTTTGTGAGTTGGCATACATTAAAACGATAGGCACATTGGCTGCTTTGGCAATATGCCAAAAACCTGTACGAATTGGCTTGCGGGCTTCACCTGTTTTTGCGCGAGTTGCTTCGGGTGCGATGACCAAATTGAAATGTTCATTTTGATCAAAAAGTTCGACCATTTGCGACACAATATCTTTGTTAGATTTACGGTCTACTGGAATACCGCCGACTTTTTCTAAAATAGGTTTAAGTGGCCCTTTAAAAAGCTCTTTTTTGATTAAAGTATGGATTTTAATATCATAAATTTGGAACAGAGCAAGCGAGAGGATTGCATCCATCATTGAGGTGTGTTCAAAACCGACGATCACTTGTTTGTTTTCGAGGACGTTGGGTTCTACCTGATATTGCCATCCTGCAAGTTTGAATGCGGATTCGCCTATAAATTTTTTCAACATAGATGTAACAGCTGATGAATCTGGAAATGCATAATTTCTGCTTATTTTATATAAGAGTCAACAGAAAAATTGTTTGAAATATAGCAATCTCAAGTGATGCAGTTGATATAGCGTTATATCTTTTATTGGTTTTAACTCTAAATACTTTGTTTTTAATATTAAAAATATATGAATTGAGAGAAATTAAGTCTTAAATTGAGCAAAAATGCACTATTCAAATGATTTGTAAATCATTAGACTTTGGTCGTAATTAGCTATGATTCTATTCATCATTTCACTATTCCACGCATCATGGAAGGATACTAAAGTGGCTTATTTGACGACTTTTCTTGTGGCATTGATTGTGTTGTTATTGGTCTTGGTATGGTCAATGTTTGAGTTGTTTTTAGAAGTGCGTAAAGAGAAGCGTTTAAAGTTGCATCGGGCAATGTTTCGGAAAGTGAAGGTGTAGTTTTTATATTTCAATAATAATCAAATTCGTCTGCTGACTATCTATACAGCAATTTCTGAAAATGGCTTGTGTTTTTAAAAAATCTTCGCTAGTATTCTTTGCGCTTGAACTTGTTGAAATATAACAAATTCAATTATAGGGCCTATAGCTCAGTCGGTTAGAGCAGCGGACTCATAATCCGTTGGTCGACAGTTCAAGTCTGTCTGGGCCCACCAAATTCATGTGTTTATATTGTAAAATACATACTTAAACCCTTAATTCTAAAAGAGTTAAGGGTTTTTTTATGTCTTAAGAATACTCAGGTGTACTCGTATAAAAACACCCTATTTGTATCCTGGCTTGTATCCTGTATAAAAAATAGAACTCAGGATACAGGAGCCTAGTTTAATCTAGGAAAATCAAAATTTTATGGCTAAATCTAAATTACTTACAGATACACAATATGCAGCATTAAAAGCAAAAGAATCTGAGTACAGAGTTTCAGATATTTCAGGTCTGTATTTAAAAGTTGGTGTAACAGGCAAAAAGTCATGGCAGTTAAGATTTAAGAGTACGGTTGGTAAGTGGACATGGCTTGGGTTGGGAAGCTACCCAGCAATCTCAGTCAAAGAAGCACGCTCGTTGGCTATTAAGTATCAAAATGGTGAACTCATTTTAAAAACTAAAAATGAGAAATTATTGGAAGCTAAACAACAAGAGAACCTATTGTTTGGTAATTTACTGATTAAATGGATGAATACGAAAAAAGGTGTATGGACTGATAAAACCTATAAGAAAGAGTATCAGTCGATAGAAAAGCATATATTGCCAGTATTTGGTCACCGTTTATTTAAAGAAATTTCCGCATCTGAATGGAAAGAATTTTTCAGAGAAAAACAATTAAATGAAGGGATATTCAATAGACTTGAAAAATTAATTTCGTATTGTCGTAATGCTTATGATTATGCAATTGATGATAATTTAATTAGCTATAACCCTCTCGCAAGAGTACGAAAAGGGCTAGTAAATCATACTTCAGGCTCAATGAAACATGTCGTAATGGATGAACTTCCCGATCTTGTTAATGCAATCCGTAATTATCGCTCTGAAACTACTAGCATTGGACTCGAATTGCTCTTGGTGTTGTTTCCTAGACCTGGTGAGTTGAGAGCTGCACGTTGGGATCAATTTAATTTTGAAACAAGAGTATGGCTTAGACCTGCTGATCTGATGAAAAGAAGAGTAGCTCATGCGATACCGTTACCGAAGCAAGCAATTAAATTATTGCTTCGATTAAAAGAGATTTCAGGGGATGGCAATGAATATTTGTTTCCATCAAGAAGTAATTCAAATGAAAAATTTATATCTGACGTGACCTTCACTTCAGCATTGAAAAGAATGGGGTATACTGGGAAGCAGAATCCTCATGGATTTCGCCACATTGCGAGTACTTTTTTAAATGATATTTTTAGCGATAAAGAACAAGTGATTGAATCAGCATTGTCTCATCAAAAAGCAGGTGTGAAAGGTGCATATGATAAAGGTGCTCACTTAAGAGAAAGGGTGGATGTTATGCAATTTTGGGCTGACCACTTGGATTCGATCTGCGGAGTAAGAATGTTTGATTAAAGTGTTCTTGTTATAATTTTAAAAGCTGAAATTTTATTTTCGGCTTTTTTTTTTGCGAAACGGGATTATTGAAGATGTGATTTTTCTAATATGTGTAGATTAATGGGTTTTAACTGTTTTAATAAATTGATGAAAACTTTACTAAACCCTCATAGTCAAATAAATCCGATTTTAATGAAACTCCGTGAAGAAAATGTGTGGCGATGTTCAAGTAGCATATTGTGCAAAATTTTACAGATTAATCGTCAGCAACTTATCAAAATTCAAAATGCTGTTCCTAACTTTCCAAAACCCATGAGAGATCGAGATACTCGACAAGCAGTGATGTATTTTGATGTTGATGAGATTTTCAATTGGTACATGAATGAATTTCATCCTGATTTTTGAACTAAATTTAACGAATTGACACTATTGGAAAAATATTTTTTTTAGTCTGATATGATTTTTTCTTTTTTTGAAAAAATATTTATGTTGGAAATGAATACACCACAATCAACTATGATTCAGGAAAATAAAGCGTTAGCTTTAAAGTTTAATGATGTAGCAAAAAAATTAGGCTTGTCGAGGACGGGACTAAACTTTTTGATCGCAAAGAATCCCGATTTTCCACGACCTTTTAAGCTTGCAGATGGTGAAAAAGCGCATAACTACTTTGATTATACGGAGGTGTTGAATTGGTATGAAATACAGAAAAAGAATAGGTCTTCTGTTAGTAGGAAACAATAAATTGGCTTATATGGGAACGTTTGGATAAAGGAGAAAGGCTCAAGGGGTAATTTTATAAAACCATGATGTGAATTTACTTTTAAAAAAATATTTCACGAGGAAAAAGCTATTTTGATCCTTGAAAAAAAAACCACGTTAGGTGGTTTTTTAATTTTTAGGTCTTTTTCTTGTCTGATTCATATATGCATGGTTGTCTCTAGTCAGAGCCTAAAGAAATAATAAATTTCTCAATCATTTTGCGTTCCAACTCTGGTAATTCCTGTAAAGCATTAGTAATAGGATCAATCTCTGAGGTACTCATTTTTTCACGGCGTCCCAAGATGTAATCGGCTGATACATTAAGTGCGACAATGAGTTTATAAAAATTCTCTAATGAGGGTTTACGTGAGCCCGACTCAAAATGCGCAATAGAGGTTACGGGTATTCCCGTTTTTTCAGCAAGTTCTTGCTGTGTCAGCTTTCGTATCTTTCTGACTTCTTTCAATCGAATCTTAAATTCATTCGAGTCTAATTCAAGTGTCATTATTACCGCCAAATAGACAATAAAAACTTGACGTTTTGGTCATGTTTTTATATAAATATAGACATAGTTTAGATGCTTACTTGTAAAACGAGAAGCAACTAAATCATTACTTGATAAAAATCTAAATCAATTGAAGGCCAAACGATCATGATGGATTATTCTTCGAGTCGAATTTTGACATCGATGCATCCTAGTATTCGCCATCTCAATATTCGCAATGTAGCTAAAATTGTAGCCTCAAAAATTATTTGTAATACGCAATTACAGTTGCAATATAATCCTGACTTTTGTCGGCAACTGGGCGTATCAACTTATCTCAACACGCACATAGGATTAGCTTATTTCATTGATGATCGCTATTTTGACCATTATGGTTTACAACCAGAAAGCTTAATAAATTTTTCAGATGTCTATGCTCAATTGTTGCATGACTTTTATGAGTTTTCAGGTTATCAGCCAGATCAGCTAAGCTGTCATTAAAAAGTAAACATGTATTCTTTTCCGAATTGGTTTGATACTCTCTCCACCCATTGCTCTATTTTATCAGCTGTCATGACTTGAAAGTCTCGCCAATAATATTTCATCTGCTTCCATACCATCTCGATTCGATTTAACTCAGGGCTATAAGCTGGAATAAAATACAAATTCGTCGAAAAGTTACTTTTAAGTAGCTCTCTGTAATCAGCCATCTTTTTACTTCTATGAATCGAGGCATTATCAACAATAAGAACCAATGGAAGGTTATAAGTCTGTTTTACTTGTTGAGCTATTCCAGTTAAATAGGCATAAAACCAAGTGCTTGTAACTGACTCTTGTAAACAACTTGTCACCAGTTTCCCCGTTGAAAGCAAACACCCCATGACATTAACTCGTTTTAATCTTATTGCATCAACCGCATGAACATCACCTATCTTTGTCCATGCATAGCGGTTATCAGGTGTAGATGAAAACCCTGTTTCATCAACATAACCTAATATAATTTCACCACGTGCCGCTTGCTCTCGTAATTTTTCAATCTGCTGTGTTGCTTGTTCAAATGCAATCGGATCTCTTTTTTTTCAAGCTATGACGGGTACGCTTGAAGACCATACCTGAATCACGTAAAAACTTACGAATGGTTTCAACAGACACGGACACTTCGTATTCTTCATGTAGTTTGACTCGGATTTGTTCTGCATTGAGTGGACTTGTATTGACCCAATCTAGGATTTTCGCCTGATAGTCTGAGATCAATGTATTGGGCCGACCTGAGCGATGACCTTCTTTAATCGATTCAAACTCATACAATTCCCAACGTCGGCGTTGTATCCTTATGGTTTCTGGGATACGTTCTTGTAGAGTGGCAACTTCCGCAACACTTTTACCTTCAGAAAGCCAGAGAATAGTTTGGGCACGTTGTCTTTCACGCCAATGTTTTGCATGCTTGGCCAGAAAAATGAGTCGTTCTCGCTGTTCTAAACTAAGTGGTACAGAAACAATTCGAGGCATGTGTGAACATCTGTTAACTAAAAAAACTTTTTCGCATGATTAGGGTGTGTTGACACTTTTAGCTTAAAAAAATAGCGAAGTAGTAAAATCAAATCGCCGAACCCAATTTTACTATTCGCTATGCCTCGTACCATGCTGACAGATCAACACTGGCAAAAGTTGAAAGTTATTCTGCGTAATTTATCCATTCACCACAACTCAAATTTACGCAATTTTATTGAAGCTATTCTCTATAGAATTAGAACAGGCTGTCCGTGGCGAGATATTCCTTGTTGTTTTGGTCATTCAAACTCTATTTTCAAACGTTTTAATCGTTGGTCAAGCAGCGGTAAGTTACTTAGATTATTCAAATTACTAGCCTCATGCCCCGATATGGAGTGGATTTTTATTGATGGCTCTCATGTACGTGCTCATCAACATTCTGCTGGCATAGCGAATCAATCTATTTCTAAAAGTGTAGGAGGAAACTCCTCAAAAATACATTTGATTGTTGATGCACATGGCAATCCTATTGATTTCATGATTACCGATGGAACCACACATGATGTTAAAGTTGCACCTGATTTAATATCAACATTAGATTTAAAAGAGACAAAAGTGGTATGTGCAGATAAAGGCTATGATTCAGAACCACTGCGTGAACAGATCAGGAAAACAGGGACTAAAGCGAATATACCAAAGAAAACAAATAGCCAATCGAACAATGACCATATGGACTGGTATTTATATAAAATCAGGCATTTAGTTGAAAATATGTTTTGTAGATTAAAGCAATTTAGAGGAATAGCTACTCGATATGACAAGCTCAAAAGAAATTATCAAAGTTCTGTTGCTTTAGCCTGTATATTTTTATGGCTACCTTTATAGGGTTAATTATGAACAGTAAATGTCAACAGACCCTAGTTACACTTATCCAAATAGTACGACGGTGGCATTGAATACTGAAACGACATATGACTGGAATGCAGAAGAAGCCACAGTTCCTGTCAACTTGACTGTGACCAAAGTGATTCGCCTAAATGGTCAGGCCATTAGTGTGGGCGGTGGTGCTCGATATTGGGTTGATGATACTGACGGCAGCCCGAAAGGTTGGGGGGCACGTTTGGTCGCATCCTTTGTTTTCCCGAAATAATCAATTGAGTCTGTATTGATTAGAGTGACATTCAATGGATTTAAACTATATGCTTGAATTCGTTGGGTACTTTTTATTTAACGAAGTAGCAAAACCAGAAGTCATACAATATGGCTTCGACTTTTGTCTCTTAACTCGGTTGGAGGAACGCCAAACCAGCTTTTAAAGTTGCGACTGAAAATAGATAATTCTGCATAGCCCAACTGTAGAGCAATATCTGTCAAATTCACATTGCCTGCATCAAGCATACGAAGCGCTTCTTTTTTTCGGACATTTTCGAGTATATCTCGATAGGTTGTTCCTTGCATTTTTAAAGCGCGCTGAAGCTTTTTCGGATGCATTCCCATACAGAGTGCGATATTTTCAATGCTGCAGTCTCCTGTCGCCATCAGCATGCGGACTGAACTCTCTATCAGTGCGGTATTGTCTTCAGTTTTGGTGCTGCTTTGTGTTTCAAGCTGCTGTACGATTAGTTGATTAATGGCATCTTCATTAAAATTATAGGGTTTATAGCTTAAAAAGCTTGCGGGAAAATAAAGCGCATCCTCATCGGTTTCAAATTCCACTGGACAGGAAAAATGTGCTTGGAAAGTTTGAGCTCCTTTTTGTGGTGCTTTTTGCTTGAAGCAAATTTTTTCTGCATGCCACTGTGGGCCAATCAAATCTTTTAAAATATTCGCGACAAGGCAAATGGCCAGTTGTGATTTTTGTGGTACATCGGTGTTGTATTCACTTAAACGCACAAAGTTCAGCTTACAGAACAGAGCATTATGTTGCGAGACGTGAAAGACAACGC
Organism: Acinetobacter sp. SWBY1; assembly: GCF_002946595.1. Classification (NCBI taxonomy): domain Bacteria; kingdom Pseudomonadati; phylum Pseudomonadota; class Gammaproteobacteria; order Moraxellales; family Moraxellaceae; genus Acinetobacter; species Acinetobacter sp. SWBY1. Next base: position 212,800 of record NZ_CP026616.1, read on the forward strand.
CTTCAGCATGTAAATAGACATACTTTTGCGCCACGCTTAAGGCTTCAAGTATGCTCGTTTGTCGGGACATATAGACGCCAATCAAACCGATTGTGCTAATATTTTGGAGTGCGCCGAGTTTTAAACCGAAGCAGTCATCCTGACAGGCTAAGGCCGCTTTTTCCAATAAATTTAAATAATGATCATAATGAATAAATGAATCTGGATCGCGGAGTAAAGCAGGTAAAATCCCGATCTCTTTCAAGATTCCTATAGGGTTTATGCCATAACTACGGACTAAGTCTTCAAAACCGCCGAGGCTGGCTGCACGAATATAACTTCCCATTACAACATTCCGTGTTGTCCTAAAAGATCAATTTAGTGTCCTAAAAAGTCAAGCATAATTCAAGTCATTTGTTAAAGTAGGATAAGAGATTATCTCAACCAACATAGAAAAGAAGTATTGAATCACCATTTTTAGCCGTGAAAGGAAAAGCATATGCAACTTACGGTTCAGTCTCATATCGAGCAAACAGTGATAGAACAGACATTGCACGATTGTTTTCAATTACAGCGCAAAAGCTTTCATCAGCAAGGCATTGAAACGATTGAACAACGCAAGCAACATTTACTGAATTTAAAAGCATTGATTAACAATCACCGTGAAGCAATTATTGACGCCTTGAATCGTGATTATGGAAATCGTTCACGCCATGAAACCTTATTAGCAGAAATTATAACTGTCACGGATGACATAAACGGCAGCATCAAACACTTGAAACACTGGACCAAAGTACAAAAACGACATGTCGATCATAGCCTGTATTTTGGTGCAAAAAACCGTGTGATTCCGCAGCCGCTGGGGGTGATTGGAATTATTGTGCCGTGGAATTTCCCCATCAATTTGATGTTCTCGCAATTATCTGCTGTGTTTGCTGCGGGAAATACCGCTATGGTTAAAATGTCTGAAAATTCAAGACATTTGGCTGAATTACTGATTGAGTTAAGTCCCAAATACTTTAAAGCGGAAAAATTACAGATTTTCGATGAGACTGGTGAAGTAGGCATCGCATTTTCAAAATTGCCGTTTGACCACCTGATGTTTACTGGCTCTGGTGCGACAGGGCGTAAAGTCATGGCTGCTGCAGCACAGAACTTGACGCCAGTGACTTTGGAGTTGGGTGGTAAATCTCCTGCGGTGATTGATCCTGAATACCCTATTGAGAAAGCTGTAGAACGCATTATGTTTGTGAAACAGTTTAATGCGGGGCAAATTTGTACCAATGTCGATTATTTATTTGTACATGAGTCGAAGTTACAAGCTTTTATTCAAGCCGCGGCAGCGTGGGTTCAGGAACATGTGCCTGATATTCATAGCAAAGATTATACTTCTGTGATTGATGAGCGTGCATTTCAGCGCTTAGTGCATAGCTTGGCAGATGCTGAAGCCAAAGGGGCCAGTTTGATTAATTTAAATCAGCAAGAACCAGATGCTGCGACACGAAAATTTCCACTGACTTTGGTATTGAACAGTAATGATGAGATGGAAATTGATACGCGTGAAACCTTTGGTCCGATCTTGATGGTCAAAACCTACCAAAAGCCTGAAGAGGTAGTAGACTATATTGTGCAGCGTGATCGTCCATTGGCTTTTTATCCATTTAGTAATAACAAAAGTTTAATCGATTTTTATATCAGCAGAGTTATGTCGGGCGGGGTTTCGGTCAATGATGCCTTATTTCATGTCGGGCAGCATGACTTACCCTTTGGTGGAGTCGGTGCCAGCGGGATGGGGCACTATCATGGTTATGAAGGCTTTTTGACTTTTTCTAAAATGCGCCCTGTATTTTATCAGGCGGGTTTTTCGAGTTTGAAGTTTCTCGCGCCACCGTATGGAAAATTTGCCAATTGGCTGTTGAATTTATTGATTCGCATGAAGTCATAAGCGCTTAAATTTTAAAACCTCAACATCACTTTTCACTTCAAGATGGATATTTTGAAGTGAAGGAATTAGTGTATTTAAAAACAGAAAAATAAAACTATTAAAGGAGTTAATAGTATGAATAATAAAGATTTTGATTATGATCAAATCGTGATTGGCTCAGGCTTTGGTGGATCGGTCAGTGCTTTACGCCTCAGTGAAAAAGGCTATAAAGTCCTGATTTTGGAGAAAGGCTTACGCCGTGAAGACAAGGATTTTCCAACCACCAATTTAGACACAAAAAACTATTTGTGGCGACCTGAACTGGGATTCAGAGGTACGATGCAATTTACTTTCACCAGTAAAACCACCATTTTGCATGGGGTGGGCGTTGGTGGGGGCTCACAAATTTATGCCAATGTACATTTAATTCCACCTGATGCAGTTTTTGAGTCGGAGGCATGGACCAAGATTCGTAAAGACTGGAAAGACACCTTAAAGCCGTTTTATGGTCTCGCTCAACGTATGTTGGGTACAGCGAATAATACTTATACCAATATTGCAGACGACACGTTAAAAGAAGTTGCGAGTGAAATTGGATATGCAAATTCATTTAAAACGGTGAATACGGGGGTCTTCTTTTCGCAAGTAGCTGGTCAAGAAGGACAATTAGCGAAAGATCCGTATTTCAATGGAGATGGACCAGATCGTAACTCCTGTATTTATTGTGGCAGTTGTATGTTGGGCTGTCGTAATAATGCCAAAAACACCCTCATGAAGAATTACCTGTATTTTGCTGAACGTAATGGGGTAGAAATTCGTCCAAGTTCTGAAGTCCTCAAAATTATGCCATTGAGTGAGGATGGTGGTGAAGGCTATGAAATCATTATCAAAGAAACTTTAGGTAAGAATGTTCGTCAATATAGTTTGCGCAGTCGTGGGGTAGTGTTATCTGCAGGGGTGATGGGTACGGTACCGATGTTGTTAAAAATGCGGGATCAGTATAAGACTTTACCCAATATTTCTTCATTGCTGGGACAGGAAGTTCGGACGAACTCGGAAACTCTGACCACAGTGAACAACACAGATAAAAAACTGGATGATGGGGTAGCAATCAGCTCTTTTATTTCGGTCGATGCAGATACCAATATTGAGGTCACACGGTTCCCTGAAGGTGCGGATGCTTCATGGATTTATATTCCATACGTGCCGATGGTGACCGGTCAGGGCTTTATGCGCTTTATGAAGTTTGTGTTCAATACACTGTTACATCCCTTAAAAACCTTTAAAGTACTGCGTTATAAGGGTAAAGCCAAAGACTCTATCATTTTATTGGTGATGCAAAAGTCTGAAGCATTCATTCATTTTGAATGGCGTAGAAAGTGGTATCGACTGTTCAAAAATAGTATCACTGCTGTGCAAAAAGAAGGGGACACGCCACTCACCGTTTCATTCCCTGCGGCTGAAGAAGCCACTAAAATGATTGCACAAAAGTTAGGTGGAGAACCTGGTTCTGCACTTACTGAAATTCTACTGGGAACGCCAACGACAGCACATATTATGAGTGGTGTCGCGATGGGCAATGACAAGTCGAATGGCGTTGTGGACTTCACTGGTCAAGTCTTTGGTTATCAAAATTTACGCGTATTAGATGGTTCGATTGTACCTGGGAATTTAGGTGTGAATCCCTCACTAACCATTACCGCACTGTCTGAATTTGCGATGAGTCAAATCCCAGTGTTCTCCGCAGAGCGGGCAGCAAAGATTCAGCGTATTGAATTTAGTCAGCCTTTGGAGGGACAGGTGTCTGACTTGAAGGGTACTGGTGATTTAGCCAGTGCATTAAGCAATGCTTAAAAAAGTGGATATGGTTTGGGCTGGTGATGGTGATGGTGTCTAATACGGCAAATTAGACAGCCCAAGCAATACAATCTTGAGATCATTATCCCTCTAACGCTGTATGACAGCGTTAGAGGGCGTTGCTGATTTTATGGGCTATAATTCAGAAATTCCTAAGCTAAGAAGAGAGCGAAAAGCTGTCTTACCTTTTTTACCGATCAATGAGTAATTGGGGGGCATTATTGAGTCTATTCATAAACCCAAAAGCCATGGTTTATTTTTTCTTGTTATAAAATATGACTAGGGTCTGTTGACATTTACTGTTCATAATTAACCCTATAAAGGTAGCCATAAAAATATACAGGCTAAAGCAACAGAACTTTGATAATTTCTTTTGAGCTTGTCATATCGAGTAGCTATTCCTCTAAATTGCTTTAATCTACAAAACATATTTTCAACTAAATGCCTGATTTTATATAAATACCAGTCCATATGGTCATTGTTAGATTGGCTATTCGTTTTCTTTGGTATATTCGCTTTAGTCCCTGTTTTCCTGATCTGTTCACGCAGTGGTTCTGAATCATAGCCTTTATCTGCGCATACCACTTTTGTCTCTTTTAAATCTAATGTTGATATTAAATCAGGTGCAACTTTAACATCATGTGTGGTCCCATCGGTAATTATGAAATCAATAGGATTGCCATGTGCATCAACAATCAAATGTATTTTTGAGGAGTTTCCTCCTACACTTTTAGAAATAGATTGATTCGCTATGCCGGCAGAATGTTGATGAGCACGTACATGAGAGCCATCAATAAAAATCCACTCCATATCGGGGCATGAGGCTAGCAATTTGAATAATCTAAGTAACTTACCGCTGCTTGACCAACGATTAAAACGTTTGAAAATAGAGTTTGAATGACCAAAACAAGAAGGAATATCTCGCCACGGACAGCCTGTTCTAATTCTATAGAGAATAGCTTCAATAAAATTGCGTAAATTTGAGTTGTGGTGAATGGATAAATTACGCAGAATAACTTTCAACTTTTGCCAGTGTTGATCTGTCAGCATGGTACGAGGCATAGCGAATAGTAAAATTGGGTTTGGCGATTTGATTTTACTACTTCGCTATTTTTTTAAGCTAAAAGTGTCAACACACCCTAGTTATTTTTGTCAACTTATGATCTAGGTTGCGACGGCGTACATAGGATCAGTAAAACCAACATGCAATAGCGTAAGACGGTTAGTGCCTTTCCATTGTTTTGGGATACTAGCTCAAGCTTAAAAGCATTACTTAAACTGCTGTTCATTCGGTAAGGTATTGATTTAATCTGCAGTTTTTCAGTAAGCTTATCTTGTGAGATTTTAAGGGGTAGAGCGATCTGCCAATATTTTGCTGGAAATAAAGAATAAATACCTGTCAAAAATCGATTTGCTAGTCTTACTTCAGCACTGTTAAAGATTAATCCCGCGTGTGAAATGTTAGCCTTCATTTCAAAAATTGCTAGTGCATTTAATATATGGATATCATTATAACTATGCTGGTTGAGCTGTTTAAAAAAATATTCTAAGACTATTTTTTCTTCCATTGTTTCAATATGTGGAAGTATGCGTTGTGATTTATCAGCATCAATAATGAAGCGAGGCCGGTTCTTGCGATTTTTGAGTTCTTTGAGCCTAAGTATATTTTGTTGCCAGAGCATGAGTGTTTCAATTGGAAAGTTATACTTTTGAGAAAGAAGCTCAGGTGTATAAGATTGATCTAATGCTTTGAGTATTTTTGAAATCATTAAATACGAATACCCAGATTGACTAGTGCCATAAATGTAACGATGTTCAGTGAGTGGATGAGCATCTATTTTTTGCGGAAGTAAACTTGATTGCTGTACTGCGTCCAATAAAACTGCATGGGTTGCTTGAATCATTTGATTATCGTAACTACTGAGATAGCTTTCCTTAACATGTTTCAACGGTGTTATTGGTGTTAGGCAGATTTTTTGAATAACTGCAGAGCTAATCATTGGGTCAAATTGACGCAATTGATAGCCGGCCATTAAATAAGATAGGTGTATATAGCTGCGAAAAGTTTCTGTGGGTTCGATATGACCGAGCAAGTGAGCAAGTAGATACCAACAATCTTGTGGTGTTTTCGAGCGTAATAACCCATTTCGGATCAAGTGGTAATGATCGTTTGAATAGTCCGTGAAGGCAGCTACAAACTCGTAGTTCATATTCAAGATCATAGCGAGGTTATTTGCTGCTGAGTGCCGTAAAGAATGAAATGAATATCTGTGTTCTGGCAGAATTACATGGAGAATGCGTTGAAAAGGAAAGGTTACCAAGTTGGGTTTTAGTCGATCAATGCTATTCCACAGCGTGAATAGATATTGATTTGGTGTATAAGCCATACGGCGTGTTTTACAGTATCTCTGAAACTTAAGATGCTCTTCTTCGCTAAGTAGAATTTGGACGTTTAGATTACGTTCAGCACTATCTGTTTTCAGTAAATGTTGTTGTTTCTTCGAACGATATGGACGTATCCAAATGGAACTAGCTTGAACGCCTTCAACGTCCTTGATTCGCAAGCCGAGAATTTCATTAATGCGCATCCCTGTGCGAAAAGCTATCGTATATACGATACTTAACATTTCTAAATCATGTACCGTATAACGTGGGTTTTGATAGTGTGCAAGCTGAACGAGTAGATGTTTGAAGGTTTTTCCTGAGATGATTTCAGCTTTTGGTGAGCTGAAATCTTGCCCTTCGGTCTGCATTGGAAATGATTCAGCATTGAATAGCATTTGTTGAAATTGATGGAATCGTTTTAAAAGTGCGAATTTTTGTGATTTAGATTTACCGACGCCGTTTAACATGCGGTTGTAGATCACGTCTAGATGGTCGTTGAGATTGGATTCTTCTATAAAGTCAGTGCTATGTAGTAACCATGTCTCTGCTAACTTGGTGTAATAGCTATAAATTGAGGAATGACGAATTTTTTGTTGTTGAGCGATATAGCGCAAGTACTTGTTTTGATCGAGCTGATAAAGCTCTGTGATTTGCTTAATATCTTCTGTAGTCGGACGAAATAAGCTAAATAGCCAAAGCCCAAGCCGTTTGGCATTTTCTGGAAGATTGGCATGTTGGCTATGCAGAAGGTTACATAGATCTGAGGTGGTCTTATGAGTATTTTTGAAGAACGTCAAAATTTGTTTATGCAAAGCAGTGAGTGCCTCAAGCGGATCCTCAGTGTGTAATTTTTCCTCTTTTGCTTTGTCGTTGATATTTTGGGGCTGTGGTTCTTCAGTTTGATAGGAGTGGTCAAGTGTTAGCTGAGGTGAGAGATAGCGTTTAAAAGCACTTGGACTTAAGCCACAGGTTTCTATTTCTTCAGTTAAACACAGTGCAAGCGCAGGGCTTAAATTGACCTTGTCTAGTTGCATAAATGAATGACTTGAGGCTTGTAAAAGCTGATTAAATTTATTCTGGTTAAAAGAAAGCTCTAAGGCATTAAAAATGTAACGGATATAAGTATAGCAATCGTATTGAATATCTATTGATTGTGTTTTAAATCGAGTAATCCAGAGCTGTGTTAGCCGGTCTGGTACAAAATTTCGAGATTTCCTCAAGGTTTGTTTAGGATCATATAAATCACCATATTGCGGCGATTGAGGTTCTAGAAAGATCAGGGGTATTTGTATTTTTTGAAGTTGATAAATCGGGCCTTGTTCTTTTAAATGTTCTAACAATGCTTCTAGGCTGGAAAGATTAGAGATTCCGCCATACAGGATTGCGCAGATTAGGATATTTCCTATACTTTCATCCGCTGTAAAACCATCTGCCGTGTACCAATATCTTAAAAGCTTTTCTTTGATTTGTACTATGAATTTTGAATCATCTAGCCACGATTCATTGAATAGTAATGGTGTGCGTTGAATAGAAACTAGGTGGTGAGTTGGTAAAGGTACGTCTGTTTGAAGATTTCGATTGTATTGAATAATTTGTTTGCGGAAATGCTGATAAAATCTGCTTCTTAGAGAAAAGCTAAATTTATGTTGATCTAGATGCTGAGTTACTTGGTTAAAGAGGGATGGTATTCCTTCTGATTGTTGTGCTTGCTGTAATTGTTCGAACGATAGAAATTCATCGATGATTGCTTGAATTTGTAAGCGCTCTTTTATGTGCTTTTGATCTCTATTCTTTGTACGGCGTTCATGTGCATAGTGTTTTTCTTTAAGCATGTTCATACATTCCATCAATTTTAAAAGTGTGTTGCATGTCGTTAAGATGAGCAGCGAGGGTTTTATATTGTTGAAGAGACAGACTTGAGAATTTTTGCCCGATTTCCTGTTGATTCTGCTCATGTCCAAACGCAGCTAAAATTAAATTTTCATCTGCTTTTGAGGTAAGGTAAGCTCGAGTCGTATGTCTAAGCCAATTTGCATGCTCGAGTTGCATGAAGTGGGTAAATTGGCTTACAAGGTGAGGGGTGAGGGCTTGCCATTGTCCATGTTGGTAAACACTGAGAAGAGGTTTTTTACTGCTTAAAATTTCTTGAATGTGCGGTTGATGCTCTGGACACAGTTGTTGGAATTCATTTAAGTAGGTAATGAATTGGTGGATTTCCTTCACTACAAAATCACAGAGGGGAATTAAGCGACCATCATTCGTTCTGGTATGTATTTCTTTATCTGAAACCCAAAGCCATTGAAGCTTTAAATCAAAATTTCTTAAAAAACCAGGGAATTCACTTACAGGTCGAGCCGCACTGAAAAATAATAATATATGCCAAAGCCAGACATTATAGTGATTGAACATTTCAAGTATTTGTCCATGGTGTTGAGCTTGAATGATCTGATGTTGTAAGTAAGCAAATATTGCCGTCACTGTCGCTGGCTTGGGAGCTTTACAGCTACCAAATCTTAGTTGCTCATCATCTGCAAAAATATGAAGCTTTGCGGCCAAGTCGTGTGATAGTTGTTGCACAGTTGCTTGATAATTTTGATGTAATTTATACACAGGGTATGAGCAATATGAAATAGAAACGGATCGATTTGCATCAATGCCTGTGAGTATGTCAGCCAATTGCTGGCTCTTGGTTTGTTGGTAAATACAGTGATGTAGTAAAACACTTATTTTTTTAGTTGATAAAGATGGAATAAACAGTTCTTCACGGCATTTTTTTAATGCCTGGTTGACTTGGTCTTGGCTCACTATTGGAGATTGCTTTAGACCAAGTATAAGTTCCTTAATTAAGGGTAAGTCGAAATGGGTAACCTGATTAAGCAATTGGTCTTTGTATTCAAAAGCAGGGTCCTCAAACAGCGTGAATTTGGAACGTAGAAAATATTGATCGTTTTCTAAAATGAGTTGTTGTCGTTTATTTAGGGCACGGCGCTGATTTGTTTGTAGATTAAGCCATTGTTCAATAGGTACCCCAGTGAGAAAGCTCAGTAGGATAAAAAGATATGCTTTGTTTTTAGTTATGTTGTTTAAATAGTGCTCATGACAATGCTTTACAAGTAAACTCAGGCTGTTGAAGTCAGGGTAATGCTTGCTACACGTAAAATCATGCTGCTGTCTAATAATGTGTTGTTGTGTGAGTTGGCTAATTTTATGTTGTAGAAAACTGGATTGAGTGGCTAAAGGTGATACTTGTGCTGTATTAAGTGAGTATTGCTGTTTGGGCTGCTCGTCCTGTAATTGTTCGAAGAAGAGTGCAGGATGTTCTTTCTGAGGTATATCCTGTGGGCAGCATAAAATTGCGCCGTGCTCATCTAGATAATGTGGTTCATCTATGTGTTTGGGTGGTGCTGAATAATTTTTTTTGGGTTTGAGTGCTAATACATAATCATAAAATCGCCGTATATCAAGTAGTAGTAAATACTGAAAGCGATTGAGCTGATGATTAGCTTCTAAAAGGCGTAAATATTTGACGAGGTCAGCTAATGGTGTTTTAACGCTAGGAAGTTGTTGCCATAGCCATAAGTACTCTTGCTGATACTTATTGAGTTGATTTCCTAGTTGTAATGCAGCATAAGCTTCATTTGCTAACCTAAATCGATCAAGTACTTTAATAATCGTGGTTTGATGGTCTTTTTTACCTGCATTTGGAATAGATTTAAGAATGCAGGCAGCATGTAAATTGTGGACTGCCCATTGCTGTATAACTGAATGCTGTGAGTGCTGTTGTACTGAATAAATATAGGCACAAATAGGATGTGCTGAAACAGAAGGTGGAGCAGGTAAAAAAAGTGTCCGTTGATCCTGATGATTCGGCTCTGCTTTGATGTCGAGTGTTAATAATTGCTTTAATTCAGGGATAAGGGGTATGCCGTCTAAGTATTGCTCAAGCATTTCAGCATAGTCATCATGTATGAATTCTTTCTCTAAAAGACGCTGAATTAATGGCCTAGTTTGCATGTTGAGCCCTCCAAAATAGTTCTGGGTTAGGCTCAAGATGTTTGAGCGCTGCGCACTTTTGCGTAAGTTGCTGGATTTTGTCGGTGTAACTAGAGTGGATTTGTTTTTGTTGATACAAGAGCTGATTACGACTACAGCCGATGAGTTTTGCGAGCAAATCAAGCGATAACTCACAGCGTGGTTTTTCAGAGTGAAGTGCATTTAGGTCATAAATCGCATGCTTAGAAAGTGAAGCATTGAATGTATGTAGTACGCTATTTGGATTAATACATTTAATATCAATTTTAAGCTCAGTGATTAATTTGAATAAGCGTGTACTGAGTTGATATTTGAGCAGAGGTAGGTCAATGTCGGTTTGCACAATATAGCGTGCATTGATGGATAAACTTTGTGTTTTGGAAGTATATAGAAGCAGGAAGTTATCCAAGACGAAGAACTCATTCTCTGAAATTTTTGAGGGATAAAGTAACTTGATATCAGGCTGATAAATTGAAGGCAATTTTGCTGCCTTTAAGATTTGTGCATAGCAATTGTAAATTTTACTTAAAGGTGGGTATGGGGTAAGGGTGACCTGATGTGAGTCAAACTTAGCTTTAGCGTATTTCTTCTGATTTGAGTGTTTAGATGCCATGTTTATGCTCCTTATTTTAGTAATGTAAATAAAGACATGGCTAAAAAATCAATTTCAAAAAAAAGATCAAGAAAATGGTTATAAATGTGGATGGTTTTTGATGAATTTCAGATTTTGAAAATAATATGCTTAGTGCAGAGCTAGATATATTTTTGTGTAAGTTGTTGATTATTAGTTATTGAATGTGGCTGGTTTTACTAAGTTTTGTATTTTCTACACCGCAGCGACCTATCCAGTCAGATAAAGTTGATCTAGAAAGTTCGATTCCCGCCCGCTGATAGATCAGACGTTGACGGTACAGCGGCAAATGATCGGCATATTTCGATACCAAAACATGGCTGAGCAATTCAGGTGAAGCAATGCCTTTATCAATCACATAGGCGGGCATCGCTTGCTGAGTCAGGGTGTCACACTGATCACAGACCCATTTACCACGCACATGCTGTTCCTTATAGAACTGTGCCGGTCTGAAATGCAGTTTTTCACTGACATCTTCGCCGATACGACGGAGTTGGCAGCCACAAGCACATTGGGTTGATGCAGGTTCATGCTCAATACGGATGGTGTGTAGATGATCTGGCAGTGGTCGACGTTTAGGTTTATTGGTTTTGGCTTTCTGTGTCACTGCATCGGTTTTATCTGCATTTAGCCGTTCCAGTTCTAGATCAACCGCGGCAATATCTTCTTCAACCGCTTCATCCCACAGGTGGATTTGTTTTGCAGTGAGATGTTCGTTTTTACTGCCGAATTTGTGCTGTTTAAATAGTGCGAGTTCATGCTCGTATTTTTGATTGAGAATGGAAAGATGTTGAACTTTAGAATCTAATTGCTGATTGGTGACTTCAAGATGTTGAACTCTGGCATCTAATTGCTGGTTTGATTGTGCTAGAGACTGATGCTGCAGCGCCAACTGCCGGGTAAATTCCAGCAGTTGTTCATGGGTCAGTTGGCTTAAGTCAGGCAGCGTATTCATGACCGCAGTATGCCTGAGGTCATGACGCAGAGGAAATAGAACGTTTGGAGAATAGCAGAATAGCCGAGCCTGGTTTAGAGCATATTCACCACTTGCTGCAATCCAATTCTCTGCCAGGGCAAACCTTGGATTAATGCCTGTAACTGTTCCGGGTTGAGGGCCACGGTTTCACCTTGGTGAACTTGAGCCCAGTGGAATTTTCCCTGTTCCAGCCGCCTGGCACACAGCCAGATGCCCAGTCCATCATGTACCAGCACTTTCATACGATGGCCACGTTTATTACAGAACAGGTAGGCGCAATGCGGTTTGATTGAGCCAAAGGCTTTCATAATCTGCGCCATGACCGTATCCATCCCTGCTCGCATATCCAGAGGTTGGGTGGAGAGCCAGATTTCATCAATGCGGATCATGTTGCAAGTACCTTGAGTAATTCTGCTAAAGCAGATATTTTCGATACTTGCCATTTCAAGCCAATTTTTGCTTTTGAGTGGGGTAAAGTAATTTGAACTTTTAACATGTCAGTAGGAGTAGGATCTAATGGTGCAGAGCAAGATAAGGCAATAAATGCAGGTTTATTCGGTAGTGGTGAGCGATCACTCCCTGGCTTAGCATCAATTAAGCGAATCCATTTGGATACAAGATTTGTATTCAATCCATGTTGCAAAGCGACTGAAGCAATTGAAACGTCCGGTGCTTTACAAGCCTGAACGATCTGCTGTTTAAATTCAGCACTGTATGTTCTTCGTTTTTTCGCAAGAGATGCGATGGATGTCTGATTATTTGTAGTCATAAATTTAAGTCCCCACTTGTTTCTAAGTGGGGACTAAATTAAGGCTTATAGGATGAATTCAGAAGGTGTGTTCAGCGGACGCTTACGAATTTTCTCTTAAGATACGAGCAGGAGATTCTGCATGAAAACATCTAAATTTACTGATAGTCAGATCATGTCCATCTTGAAACAGGCAGAATCTGGCACACCTGTAGCGACCCTTTGCCGTGAACACGGCATGAGTAATGCTACCTTTTATAAATGGCGTGCCAAATATGGTGGTATGGATACATCATTAATGGCTCGACTGAAAGAGCTAGAAGCCGAAAATACCAGACTTAAAAAGATGTATGCGGAAGAGCGATTAAAGGCCGAAATCATCCAGGAAGCGATGGCAATGAGATACCGTCTTGGTAGTCAATCAGGTTTTGATATTATTCGACCAATAAATAATCTCTTTGATAGGCAGTCTGATGTTTTAAAACGCCATAACACAGATGTATAAGCTTGCGCATTGCAGCACCTAAAGCACACATTTTATTTTTACCCTGGCTTAATAATCGTTGATATAAAGCTTCAATGTGTGGATTATATTTAATCGCTGTTAATGCTGACATATACAATACTGAGCGTATTTTACTGTCACCTGCTTTTGATAAGTGACTTTGCTTGTTGACTGAACTGCCAGACAACTGATGTACTGGAACCAAACCTACATATGCAGCAGCTTGACTTGCTTTTTCAAACTTGTGCGAATGAAATAACCCCAACAGTAATAAGCCTGATCGTTCACCGATTGAAGGAATAGTTTGCAGTAATTTCAAATCCTGTTTCAATGTTGGATCTTGATCTATGTGATTATTTATTAACTTATCAATATGTTCAAGTTGCTGATTTAAATACTCAATATTCTCTTCAAGTAATTTAATCACAACAACGGAGGTATGAGTGGACTGCGCCTTTTCAAGTCGATTCTTTTCCTGCAATAGACTACCTAGATAGACATCTCGTCTGCCTAGTAAAGCTTTTAATAATCTGACATTTTCAGGTTCAGGCTGCCATATGATTAACTTTGCGGTGTAACCATAACGTGAAAGAGCTTCACTATCAGCTTTATCCGTTTTATTTAGCATGGACATGCCTTTGGCAAAGGCTCTTACTCGTGAAGGATTAGCCACACAAACCTTTACACCTGCATCATATAGATAATATCCCAAATTCTCATGATAAACCGAAGTCGCTTCCATGATTGCTGTCACTTGATCAGGTTCAATTTTAAGAGTGATGAGCCATTTGAGCAGACTGCCAAAGCCACTTTCTGTATTAGTAAATATTTTATTTTTTCTTTTTCCAGTCAAACCTTGAGGGAAAATGCAACAATCTATTTTGGTTTTACTGACATCAATACCTAGCATAATCATGGTGATATTCCTTGAGTTTAAGCTATGATTTTTATCCCATTAACCATCATCTTACCTTGTGAATACAGCATCAAAGTGCTTAGTTACCGTTCAGAGTTGTATGAGGGATAAGGGCAAATTGTAGGTTTTATCTCAGGTTCAAATTTAAGATTTTAGCAGCACTCCAAACTCTACAATTTGCGTATAGTGGTAGCTAATCACTATATCAATCAAGATACAAGCAGCACTGCTGCGCAAGGGTAAAGCCATCTTGCCGGCGTAAGATGGCACAACAGGCAGTTGCCCAGCATGCCATTAGTATTCGTTTGGCTTGTAAAGCATTTGGCATTAGTGAAACCTGCTACCGCTATCAAGCCAAACTCAGCGATGACAATGCACTCATTGCTGAACAGCTCATTGAACTCACTGAGGAAAATTCCGATTGGGGCTTTGGTTTGTGCTTCTCGTATTTACGGCATGTTGAGAGTTGTTGCTGGAATCACAAGCGGGTTTACCGCATTTACTGTGAGTTGGCACTGAATCTGCGTATTAAACCGAGAAGAAGACTAAAACGGCATGCGCCTGAACCATTGAAAGAACCAATCCGAGAAAATCAGGTTTGGTCATTAGATTTTATGCATGATCAGCTTTCCGATGGTCGCAAGTTTCGATTATTGAATGTGATTGATGATTACCGCCGCGAAGGCCTAGCCATTGAAGCAGGGTTCTCATTGCCCACAATCAGGGTTATTCGTACGTTGAATCAATTGCTGGAGTGGAGAGAAAAACCGTTAGTGATCCGATGCGATAATGGTCCCGAATTTATCAGTCACGAATTTGTGCGCTGGGCTACTGAGCACGGTATTCGTATTGAATATATTCAACCGGGTAAGCCACAGCAGAATGCGTATATTGAACGCTATAATCGGACCATACGTTATAGTTGGCTGAGCAAGCATTTATTTGATACTTTGGATGAAGTACAAGATTATGCAACAAACTGGTTGTGGCATTACAACCATGAAAGACCACATCAAGCTAACAAAGGAAAGCCACCTCTAATGGCTGCTTAACCTCTACTTTTAACTTCGGTTATTTATGGGAGGATTACCATACTAATATCGATGTTGAAATAGATTTCCTTATTCAATGGCAGAACTTTTTAAGTACAGAGTTAGACAATATTTTTTTAGAAGATCCTAAGTTGGTTAAAAATATATGTATAGCCGTAGCATTTAAAAATCCAGATAAGCGTGGGTGTCAGGCAGAACATAATATTTATAGATTTACTTTACTAAGATACGAAAGTTTACTTGTAAAAAAACAGAACAGCTGACATTTTTTGATTAACATGCATTCTGTTTAAGCCAATCATTCCATTACTGGCTGTATCATTTCGAAAGTTACCCAGCATGACTCTGATCAGGTTCACAAGCCCCCCGATATGCCCAAACTACTATGAGCCAAATCGAGGTGACCATGACAGAAAATGAGATGAGATGTTAAAGATCCAGTTTGAGAAAAACGCCAGCGTAGAGTGAAATGATCATTTAGGTATACAGGTTTATCAACTATTAAAAAAATGCTAAATTATTATCATAAAAGAGCAATGTAAAAATATTTTTTTGAATTTTAGAGGTTTTTAGACTAAATGACCGAGGGTACAGCAACATTTGCATATGATTCATTGGAGTCGATTCGTAAGAGACTATTGGATTTAAGTTCAAGAAATTCGCTGTTAAATTATAAGTTTCCACGTGGTAAGTGCCTTCAGTTCATTGAAACTACACCAAACTCTATATTCAAAGCATTAAATGACAGAAAAATAATAGATCTACTACCAATTCCTAAACCATTAGATGCAGAGCTCAAGAGCTACTATGGGGTGGAGGAAAAGAATGGTAGTGGTATTAAAGATCACGGACCAAGTGTTGAATCTTGGGCAAAGCATTTAGGTTATGAGATTAGTTTTGAATTGAGTCACAATTATACGAGTAATTCATCAAAACCTGAAAATACACATGTTTTACAGAGTTTACTTTATCCAAAGGACTTAGAAACTCGAGTTAAATATATTAGACAACAAGCCGAATCATTCATAAATGAAACAGGTTCGAATGTTTTATATATTGCGATTGGTTTTTTAGAATGGACTGAAAGTAAAGATTCAAATCTGAAACGGTTAGCTCCACTTTTCACTCTACCTGTAAAAATTGAAAAAAAGCCAAAAACAAAACATGGGGGCTATGATAATTTTGAATTATCTATGTCAGATGAAGGATTATTAAGTAACGTTACATTACATGAAAAGTTAAAAAATGAATTTGGCTTAGAATTGCCTTTATTGGATGAAGAAAGTACGCCAGAAGATTATTTTGACTTAATTGAAAAAAATATTTTGTCTCATGAAGTAGGTTGGAGTATTAAACGCAAGGTCTGTCTGTGCTTGCTAAATTTTTCTAAGCAAGCAATGTATCAGGATCTTGATCCTACGAATTGGCCTAAAGGGTATTCAATAGAAGATCATCCAGTTATTAAACAATTATTTAGTAAGGTAGCCAAAGAAAGTCAGTCTCATAGTTTCGACTCTGAATATGAAATTGATGATATAGAAGATATCCATGAAAAATTCCCAATCATTTACGATGCTGATAGTTCTCAACATAGTGCTTTAATCGATGCCGTAAAGGGGGAAAACTTAGTTATTGAAGGTCCTCCAGGATCTGGTAAATCTCAAACAATTACAAATTTAATTGCTGCAGCAATCAATGATGGCAAGAAAGTACTTTTTGTTGCTGAAAAAATGGCTGCATTAAATGTAGTAAAAGATAGACTAGATAAAGCTGGATTAGGTGGATTCTGTTTAGAATTACATAGTCATAAGTCTAATAAGTTAAAAATATTACATGACTTAAATGAACAATATAAGCAATTGAGGCACTATGCTAAAATACATGAAATACAAATCACAAAAAACAAACTTGAGTTAAGTAAAAATTATTTAAATCAATATGTAAAAAGAATTAATAAAGAGTGGGGAGAGACGAAATATACAGCACATGAAATTTTAACAAAAGCAACTTACTTCAAGAATTTATTGGATATAAATCCTGAAGATGTATTAATCGATAATTTAAATTTGACTACATTAAATCAGGATGATATCCAAAGCTATATTGATTGGGGGAAATTGTTAGAAAATTCATTTATACAAACTCGGGATCAATGTCCTGATAAGGAGATCTATAAACACTATTGGTTTGGGGTTAATAAGGTAAACTTAATTGATTCTGAAAAAGCAGAAATTGTGAACTTTCTTAAAGAGTGGAACTATGAATTAACAGTAATACAACGTTTATTTTCTGAGCTTTTTTTTAGTGATGATGTGAATTTAGAATTAGTTGAAAGAGTAACTAATAATGCAAAAGAATTACCAAATTTTGATGAGGAAATATCTTATCATTTAATTAATGATCAAATCGATAATATTAGTTTACTATCTGAATACATTCATTTGTATGATGAAATTAATAAAAACTACAGAGTAATTGTTGCGGTAATTAACAAAGAATATCTTGGAGAGTCAAGTTCTCGTGAAGTTGAAATCATTAGGAATTTGATAAATGAAAGCAAAGCTTTTGATAAAAGTATCACTTTAGAAGATATAGATGAAGCGATACACCAACTAGAAAAAATTAAGACTGCTTTGTTGGATTTAAAGCCTGATATTGAATTAATTGAAAAGAATATTCCTTCTGAACTTAAGAAGGTGTTTGGATATTCAGAAGAAAATTTTAAAGCTATGGAGATATTGGTAGGACATTTAAAAGGGTTGCCATTTGATCTTCTAAAACATAGAAATGAAATATTTGATGAATCTGGTATTGATCAGTTTATAATTGATTTTGAACCAATATTTAAACAGTTGCATCAAAACTATCAAGATTGTCAAAGACTGTACAAATTAGAGATCTTGCCTAGTGTGGAAGACTTAGAGATAAATTACAAAAATATATGTATAGGTGGATTTTTTAAATATTTTACGATGCGTTGGTGGAGCGCTCGAAAATTTATATTAGGTATCAGTAAAAATGAAGGTACTCCACTTATTGAAATACAAAATAATTTTTCTAAATTAATAGATTTTAAGAAAGGTATTGATTCTGCAAATAAATTGAATGATAAATATAAAATATTAAATCATATGTATGATGGAGTTAATACGCCATTAAATGATATTAAAACATTGCGTGATTGGTACAAAGGCGTTCGCCATGAATATGGTATTGGTTTTGATGAGAAGGTGAAGATAGGTTCTGCTATATTAAGATTAGAGAGTCACTTAGTAAAATCTATCATTGAAGAATATGATCGTAAAGTTGCACCTAAGATTAAAGATTTATTGAATTTACTGCAGGGCTTTTCTACTTTATATGCAAGTAAAATTAGTCATTTGAGAAACGTCCACGAAATTATTGATGATGAAAGTGAGATTTCTCGCACATTAATTTCTCTTAAAGAATTAAAATTAAAACTTGGGCCCTTTATTATTGATAAAGAATCTTCATTAGCTCGTATTGAAAATGAATTAATTTTATTTGATGCTAATGTAGTAAAAGTAACTCGATTTAATGAAATTAGAAAAAATTATCCTCAATTGTCTAAAGAATGGAGCTTTGATGATTTAAAAGGGGATATTAATGTTGCTGAACTAAATCGCGCTCAAAAGACTCTTAAGCTTTTAAATATAATTTCTGATTCATTCGGAATTTTAAGAGAGAAACTATCTAAGATATCAGATAAGGAAAGTTATCAAAGATTAAAAAAATCTTTAGATGAAATCTCTCATCATTTCAAAAATGAAGGAATAAGAAGAAAACAATTTGAAGAGCATTCTAATGTTGAAGCAAATTGGACCAATCAGCTTAAAAATTCTTTTATTGAAACGATAAAAAGAAATAATTTAGCTTTAGAGAATGAAGATTGGTTATTTACATGGAGTAATTACCATACTATTAAGAATAAAGCTGAAAATTCTGGTTTAAGATGCATTATTAAAAAGTTGGAAAATGCCGAATTAGAGAGGTATTCAGTTGCTGACGTGGTGCAACTATCTTTATATAGTTCTTTAGCAAAGCATATTATTAATACAGATACACTGATTCAAAAATATAACGGTATAGAATTATCGACTATGGTTAGTAATTTTCAGAATTATGATAATGAATTACTAGTATTACAAAGAAAGCAGATTGCTTGTAATGCCTCATCAGTCGATGTTCCTGTAGGGATTGCTTATGGTAGAGTATCTGATTTAACAGAATATTCATTAATTGCAAAAGAGGTTTCAAAAAAAACAAGACATATTCCAATTCGGTCTTTGCTAGAAAGAGCACCTAAATCAATTCAAGCATTAAAACCATGTTTCATGATGAGTCCTATGTCTGTTGCTCAGTACTTAAAGCCAGGACTTTTTGATTTTGATTTGGTTGTGATGGATGAAGCATCTCAAATTTTGCCAGAAGATGCGATTGGAGCATTAGCTAGAGGCAAAAGTGCAATTATTGTCGGTGATCCAAAACAATTACCACCTACAAGCTTTTTCAGCACATCAGTTAACTTTGACGATGCAAATGAAGATGAACTTGTTGGAGTAGAGGATGCTGAAAGTATCTTAGATTCAGTCTCAATGTTTAAGAAGAGGCGTTTACGTTGGCATTATCGCTCGCGTCATCAATCATTAATTGCCTTCTCTAATAAATACTTTTATGACTCTGACCTTGTTTTGTTCCCATCACCTATCCAAAGTTCTCCAGAACTTGGTATCCGATATAAGAAGGCATCTGGCATATTTGATTCAGGGCGAAACTATAAAGAAGCACAAAGTGTTGTAGATGAAGTATGTGAATTAATTCTTCAAGATAAAGAAGAGTCAATTGGTATAGTTGCGATGAATAGTCAGCAACGGGATGAAATCGAAAGTCAATTAGAACTCAGACTATCAAAAGATTCTAGGTTGCAGGATCTTTATGATAAAAAAATGAAATCTCATGAACCTGTATTTGTTAAGAATCTTGAAAATGTCCAAGGTGATGAAAGAGATGTTATTGTCATATCCATGACTTATGGGCCGTCACAGGTTGGGGGTAAAGTATTTCAAAGATTTGGTCCGATTAACCAAAGTTCAGGTTGGAGACGACTCAATGTACTGTTTACCCGTTCAAAGAAGAGAATGCATGTAATTTCATCTATGAATTCATCTGATATTTTATCATCTGAATCAAGTAGTAAAGGTGTAACTGCATTAAAGGCATTCTTAAGATACTGCGAAACTGGTTTTTTACATGAAGAAAAAGTAACTGGCAAAGCACCTGATAGTGACTTTGAAATAGCAGTCATTAAAGCGCTTGAGAAGCATGGATATGAATGTGAACCTCAACTTGGTGTTGCAGGATACTTTTTAGATCTTGCTGTCAAAAATCCAGCTAATCCAGGAGAATATTTGTTAGCAGTTGAGTGCGATGGTGCAACTTATCATTCTGCAAAATCTAGTAGAGATCGTGATCGTTTACGCCAACAAATTCTAGAAAGTTTGGGTTGGAATATACATCGGATTTGGTCAACAGACTGGTTTAAAAATTCGCAAGAACAAATGCAAATTTTGTTGGAAAAATTGAGAGTATTAAAACCGGCTGTTGATATACAAGATACTATTAATACCCAAATAACACGGCCGACAAGCATTAATATTGAGAAGCAATATTTACTTGAATTTGAAACACAAAATGAATCAAACGATAATATTATTGAAATAATAGAGGCGGGTGATCTGGTGAGATATTTGGATAGTAGGCATCCTGAAAAAATAATGAATGTTAAGATTTCTAATAATCTTAACAATTTCCAGGAAGGTATTACACATGTTAATAGTCCCTTAGGTCAAGCATTAATGGGACTAACGATAGATGACAGTACAACCTTATCTTTGCCAAGTGGTGATGTGAAAATCACAGTGAAAGAGATCATTAAGTCTTAAGTAAATTTTAACAATGGTGGTAAATATGAATTTTGAAATAGAAAAGTTAATGAGAGCTGAGGAAATTGCGGCATCTGGTATTTTTTAGTCTTTCTGAATCTGAACAGCAGGCTATATTACAGTGGGGCTTACGTTTATTTGGGATGGGACAGCACAAAGTCGGTGATATACACGAGATTAAATACGAGGGCAGAGTGGTTGTTTTATATGACGGTTCTAGATGGGAAGGGCTTTGTTGCATAAATATGTAAGCATCTGATTTAAATAAATTTAATTTTGGATCAAAAAACAATCAAAACTTTTAAAATCATATAGTTATGAAATCTTTGTGCAACAAAGCCATATTAAACTAGAAAAACATTTGGAAAATCGAGATGGAAGTCCAAAAATTCCAGGGGTGCAATTTTTTTATTGTCCATTAGATGTAGCTATGCAAAATTCACATTATGATTCCCCAGATTTTTTTCATGAATAGAATATTTAACAATAGACCTTGCGGAGTATGCTTTTACCTAATTTTGAATTGGTTAAAACCTTATAAAATATAGTTTGTGGCTGTTTAAATTTTGACTAATGCAAGGTCTAATATATTTTTTAAGGCGACTGATGCAAAAATCTATTTTTTGTTAAAGGATGGCTAATCATTGTATTTCAACCGCAGATTATGCACGAATGCTAAAAAATCTGGGATGCAATATAAAAGCTTATTTTCAATAAAAAACACATCATAATACCCCCTTGCCTTTTAACCACAAAAATATTGAAGTTATTATTTAGAAGCAATTAATAGAAAAATAAACAAATCTTTTTTAAACAAGCTACTAATAAAAATATCTCCATCGAAAATAAAGTATAAAAATTCAAAAACCATTTAATAAAGTATCAATAGAGTTAAAATACATATAGCTTACTTTTAATTTTAAAGAGGAATACAAGAAATAATTTCTTGTATTCCTGTTATAAGATTGGGAGAACCAAGTTGATAATTTCACCCATTTCTTTGGATCTATTAATTTAAGTTTCGACTTTACTTATTTGAGCTTAGCCATTTGGTCGAGTCACAATCGGGAAAATTGAATCTGGACGTTTAAACATTGCAAAGAATTTTCCAATTTTCAGTGGATTACCTTTGACTTTACTGTCTTTAGAAAGCAGGACTTTTACCCCTTCTATTTGACCTGTAATCATTTTTAGATATAAGGGCTTGGTTAAGGTTAATGTAGGGCAATCCAATGCCAAATCTTTACTTTCATCATAACGCTTAAACTGCATGACTGAGTTTTCAACCCATAATGAAAAATGCTCTTTGGTATCCGACAAAACCAGATTGATACACTGGTTTTCATTTTTTAAATTTTCCACATCTAAATTTGTCGCCATAGCTTCAAGAAATCTTTCAGTTGGTGTATGAATCAATAAATCACTCGGATCAGAAGTATTTTGTAGGGGTACATTATTTTGTAGCTCTTGAGCGCCCACCAAAAAGAAATTACGCCAAGTTGAAGCCTCAGCAGCATAGCCCAATTGACGATAAGTATTCGCCAATAAGTCTTTTGCTTGTTGGTTTTGAGGGTTATTCAACACAATATGTTTTAAAATCTCGGCAGCCCATCTATAGTCAGCTTGAGCGTAGGCATCCCGCGCATTTTTCAATGCATTGTTCTCCCCACCTGCTAACTCAATATATTTTTTTGCAACAGCTTTAGGGGGTAATGGATCTAAATTGGAAGGATGGGCATCGAACCATCCCATATAATATTGGTATACTGCTTTTACATTATGTTTTAGGGTTCCATAATAGCCATGAGCATATAGTTTTTGATCAAGTGCCGCTGGAAGCTTAATTTTTTCGGCAATTTCAGCGCCATTAAAACCAGAGTTCATATATCTCACCGTCTGATCATGCGTGAACTTATAAACATCTCGCTGGGTTTTAATAAAATCTTGAATATTGTCATTGCCCCAGACAGGCCAATGATGCTGTGCAATCAATACATCGGATGCTTTGGCATGCTGCATTGCTTGGTCTAGATAGCCCACCCATTTTAAGGCATCACGGACTTTAGCACCCCGAAGGGTATAAAGATTATGCATGGTATGAGATAGAATTTCTGCGCCGTTATAAAGTTTCAATGATGGGATAGAGAACGTTAATTCTGCTGGTGCTTCTGAACCCGGCACGTTATAAAACACAAAATCCAAGCCATCAACCGTCATTTTCTGTTCTGGTTGAGTGATCAGTTGTGTAGGCTCAAGGATGCCCATTTTTCCCACAGCAACAGCCTTACCTAAACCTGTATCCACCAATCCTTCCGCATTTTTAGGTAGAAAAGTTCCATACATATAAGTCGCACGACGTATCATGGCTGAACCTGCCATCACATTTTCACTGGTCGCTTCTTCCATAAAGCCTTTTGGCGCAATAATTGGAGTTTTTCTAGCGTTAATTTCTTCGCTAGAAAGAACGCCTAATGCACCACCAAAATGATCGATATGGCTATGGGTAAAGATAATGGCTGAAATTTTTTGCTCACCTAAATGCTGTCTAGCAAATTTAAGTGCTGCTTCAGCCGTTTCTTTAGAGGTTAATGTATCCACAATAATCCAGCCAGTATCACCCTGAATGATGGTCATATTTGCCAAATCAAAACCACGAATTTGCCAAACTCGATCTGTTACTTTAAATAGCCCAACATTGTTGTTTAATTTTGCTTGTCGCCATAGAGTGGGATTAACGGTATTTGGTGCTTGATCTTGTAAAAAACTAAATGCATCAAAATCCCAGATAACATTGCCTTTCTCACTTTTAATTTGACCTGTTGGCTTGGCAATAAAGCCCTTTTGAGCCTGATTAAACTCAGTCATATCCTCTAAGTTATACTTCGCCTTATATGTATTATTTGATTCAATGACCGCTTTTTCTACTACAGTATTTGCTGCAAAAACAGAAAATGGCAGAATAAGCATCAATGAAACTGTTAAAAACTTAATTTTCATCTTCTTTCCTTTTTTTAAATAGAGGTGGTCCCACATGTTTGAACAACTAAAAGCTTATTTATAAGTGATACTCTGCTCTAGTTAAGCTACCTTATTTTGTTGTGGTAGCTGGTCATAGTAAAACTCATCTGGAGTCATTTTGTCCAGACTCGAATGAGGTCGTTTCAAATTATAAAATTCAAAATATGCGTTTAATTGCTTCTTCGCATCCAAAACATTGCTGTAGGCTTTGAGATACACCTCTTCATATTTAACGCTCCGCCATAATCGTTCAACCATCACATTATCAACCCATCGACCTTTACCATCCATGCTGATTTGGATGTCATTTGATTTCAATACATGGCAGAGTAAAACTTGAAGTGCGACATAAACCACCTAATTAATTTAAAGGGTTTATGGAGTATATAAAATTGTCATACCATCATCTTAACTTTGAAGATCGTACTGCATTAATGCTTGAGTCAAGAAAAGAAGGCTTTTCAGCCAGAAAATTTGCTGAACTCATTAAAAGACATCCTAGTACGATCTATCGTGAGCTTAAAAGAAATAGCATCAATGACGTTTATCAAGCTCGATATGCTTCTGATAACACCTTCGCTAGACGTAGACGTGGTCACAGAAAACTCAAAATCGATTCAATCCTCTGGAAATTTATTGTTGAAGCGATCCGTTGTTTATGGTCTCCTCAGCAAATAGCAAAGCGTTTAAAGACATTTCCTGATTTGGATCAAACAATGAATGTAAGCCATACAACGATTTATTCAACGATACGAGCATTACCAAAGGGTGAGTTGAAAAAAGACTTATTATCCTGTCTGCGTCATGAAAATAAAAAGCGAAAAGCTAACGGTGAACCTAAAAAAGATTCTATATTACAGGATATTAAAACTATTCATGAGCGCCCAGCCGAAGTTCAAGAAAGAAAAATACCGGGTCATTGGGAAGCTGATTTAATTAAAGGTAAAGACAATAAAAGTTCGATAGCAACACTTATTGAACGAAATACACGGCTCTGTATCTTGGCAACATTACCTGATGCAAAGGCAGAATCAGTGCGCAAGGCTTTAACTGAAGCTCTGAAATATTTACCTGCAGAACTGCGTAAAACGTTGACCTATGACCGTGGACGCGAGATGTCAGAACATAAAATACTCGAAGAAGATTTAGGCATAGATGTATATTTCTGTGACCCACATTCACCTTGGCAAAAAGGCACATGCGAAAATATGAATGGTTTAATTAGGCAATATTTACCTAAAGGGATTGATTTAAATCAGGCAGATCAGCATTATTTAAATCAAGTTGCCATGTCACTGAATACTCGTCCTAGAAAGGCGTTAGATTGGCTTACACCATTAGAGAAATTTGCTCAGCTTGTTGATTATCATATGGCTTTTGAAACTGTCGCACCTCATGTTTGAATTCGCCCAGCTTTTCCAAAGCTTGTTGGGATGACATAGATTGGTCATGCTCAAATATTAGAGCATTTAGATCATTTTTTAATTTATTCTTTAAAAATGCCGGCATGATAAGATGAATTTTATTGCAATTTATTTGTAGATTGCTAAGTTCATCACAGGACTCCAAGATGACAATATGGATTTTATTTTCAGTCTTTCTTGGGATTTGTTCTAAAGTTTTAACTGTAAATAATATAGGGTTTAGTCCATCTTCAAATGGCTTATAAAAATCAAGTGAAATTTTATTATTTGTATAAATAACAATATCTTGCAATGTATTAGAAGCTGTATGGGTCATGTTCTATAATGGTAATCAAAATTTGTAAAAAGGTTTTATTCATAGCATGAATGATGTAATAAAGATACTTGTAAACCAAAATTATAATTCAGTTTATATCGTTGGAGATCTTCACGGGTCTTATAGTCTTCTAATGCATGAGCTTCATCTAAATAATTTTGATTTTGAAAATGATCTACTGATCTGCACAGGTGATCTCATCGATAGAGGTAATGAAAATTTAGAATGTATTTCATTACTCGATCAAAAATGGTTTTTAACTGTGCGCGGTAATCATGAAGAAATGTGTATTCGAGGGCAGTATGATCCTAAAATGAAAGACATGCATGCAAGGAATGGTGGAGCATGGTTTTATAGACAATTTCAAAAGACGCGACAGAGAATTGTTGATCGTTTAACAAAGTTACCTTTAGTGATTGAAGTTGAGCTGAAACATAAAAAGGTAGGTGTTGTTCATGCCGACATTGATATTCATGATTGGAACATTTTTAAGGAAGATATTGTCAAAGGTGACTATAAAATTCCAGGTATCGTATCAACATATTCAAATGCACTTTGGGGTAGGGGGAGAATACGTAATCATTCAAACCAATATGATATCGTCGAAAATATCGATGAAATCTATTTAGGTCATACGATCGTAAAAGAACATACGAAAATCGATAATTGCCATTATATTGATGTTGGTTCCTCTTTTACCAAGAAACTTTGTATTGTAAAAATCCAATGAACTTGGTGATGTGGTAGGGGGGGTGGTGAAAAAAGTTTAATTGATTAAAAAAACAACATTTAAATCATGTATCCTAGCTTGTATCCTGTAATTTTAAAAAATTAATTAGTTTAATAAAAACAATAGGGTAGGTGATAGTTCTCGTCTGTCTGGGCCCACCAGTTTTTTGTAATCATATGCACAGTTTTGTAATGATTTAATATATAAACCCATGAATTATAATGATTCATGGGTTTTTTATTTCTGCTTTTTGCACAACTATGTTTGGCTATGCACAGCTTTATTTGGCCCTCTTGTGTATCCAATCTTGTATCCGATACTCTTTCTGCATTACTCGGATACAAGAGATTCTGCTATGAAAAGAACGGCTTTAGATAACATCAAACAAATCAAAGATACCCAGTAATACCCCCTAAAAATAAAAGGATCTAAAAGTAGAATTTTCTCTTAACATACAAGCAGGAGATTCAGTATTTGGATGGAATAACTTTTTTGCTGAATTTGCTAGCAATGCTGATGAATTTAAAGATTTTAACCTTAGAGCTGAGTAATGAACTTTTGTAGTGTCATACGCTATAGTTTTTAAATTCATCCTCATGAGCATATGATAACTTCAGTATTGACTGAATATTAAAGGATTATTTGTGAGTAGAAGTGTAAAGAAGCAACTCAGTTTCTTTTTAATCGTACTTTGCGGAGTGATTAGCTATAATTATGTAGCTACTCGCCCAGTAGAAAATACAGCGGTGAATTCCAACGTTCGAGAGCGTGAGCGAGCATTTATACAAAAACGAGCTGAATACATAAAAAATCACGGTGAGACCAGTATAGCTGAGCAAGAAATTAATAAAGAATTGGCACTCAGAAGAGGGCATTCTTTAATTAATAGTTCGTCTTCGTACCAGAGTGCTGAAGAGCAAGATCTTGAAAAATTTGTAAAGTGAGATAGATATTATAGTAGATTGGATTGTTTATAAAGATAATGCGAAAATATTCGCTAAATCCGCAGCAAAAATTAGTAAGATGAAATAATAAAGTGTGACGATCTCAGGTCTATACTAAACGCAACTAATCAACCTCCTATGAAAATCGTCAGAACTGGTAAAGATGTCATGGAGTTTTTAGAGGATTGATTTTTAAGACATTGTTTTATTTTTATTTGATCGCGGTGATTTTAATGAAGTATTGTGGGATCATTACTCAATTTTAATTTATGTCATAAATTATTAATCTTAATTTCAGATAAAAATCAAGGAAAAAATTAATGTCGAGAAAGGTAATAATGACTACAAATGAAAGACGTCTTCAAGCATTAAATCAAATGCGTGCTAGCTACCGTGGTGTACAGCTTTTAAGGCAAGATAGAACTAGATTTATGCAAGATGGGTCTATTGTTCAATCCAGCTTTTCTTCCACAAGTGATAGTAGGTATCCTGCATGTGATGAACTATCAATGGAAACGGATGAGAGTGATGTGTTGAAAGAAACTGCTGAAGCTATGTACGCATCTACAGGTGATACAATTTGGTTAAGCTTTTAAATATAAAATTCAAGCGCTTTATATCGTTTCAATGAGCAGAGTTCAAAATTGCTTGAGTAAGTCGTCAATTGATATTTCCTCTTCCACATAGAAAATACCATTTTGATCTGCTTTCATTTTTTTAATAGTCATACCTTCAAGCTTGGCAATCTCGATTAAATCGTCAAGTATTTGATCTGCAATTTTATTTTTCCAATCATTTTCTGGGTCTAAAGGATTCGACATGAGTTTCTCCTAGTTCATGGTGTAGAAGCTAAATCAACAATACTATAGGATGTATGATATTAGAGTTGGTTTAAATGTAAGCGTCCGCTGAATCCCATACCTATTTTTTAATTCGATTTAGGTTTCCAACAGTGCGGCAGCAATTCTTCAATTTGGGTCACTTTGTGTGTCGGTAACCTTTTCAGCACATCACTTAAATAGGCATACGGATCCAAGCCATTCAGCTTTGCTGACTGGATTAACGTCATGATGTTTGCCGCTCGCTGACCACTGCGCAGCGAACCTGCAAACAGCCAGTTCTTGCGCCCCAACGCCCAGGGACGCATCTGATTCTCGACCCAATTGTTGCAAATAGGTAGATTGCCATCATCCAGATAGCGGCTTAAAGCTGGCCAACGCTTCAGAGTGTAATTGATGGCCTTGGCGGTGGGAGTGTTAGCGGCAGTGTAAAAATGACCCCCTAATGGCATTTAAAAACTGACCCCCTTGGTTAATATAGCGGTCATTTTGGACTGCTCAACATGTTAACTTTGGAGCAAGCAGTGACAATCCAAATACTTCATCAACAAGGTAAATCTATTAAAGCCATTAGTCGTGAACTGGGGGTGTCCCGAAATACCGTACGTAATATTTACGGCAAAACACCACACCTCAGTATCAGCGTATACAGCCTAGAATAAGTATCCTTGACCCATACAAACCCTATTTACTCCAACGTGTAAACGCAGCTCATCCTGAATGGATTCCTGCTGTTGTGCTCTACCAGGAAATTTTAAGGTTGGGATATCCAGGAAAGATCAGGATCTTGAGGGAATATCTTGCAACATTAAAACCAGTTGCTAAACCAGAACCGATCATTCGTTTTGAAACCCAACCTGGCCAACAAATGCAGGTGGATTTCACGACAATTCGACGCAACAACACGACTTTAAAAGCCTTTGTCGCAACATTAGGGTATTCCAGAGCGACTTTCGTGAAATTTTATGATCATGAACGTACGGATGCATGGATCGATGGTCTAGAAAATGCATTTCAGTTTTTTGTAGGAGTACCTCAAGAAATCCTGTTTGATAACGCTAAAACGATCATGATTGAACGGGATGCCTATCAGGAGGGGCAGCATAAATGGAATCCCAAACTGCTCGACTGCGCCAAGAAATACAGCTTTCGTCCTCGCGTATGTAAGCCCTACCGTGCACAGACCAAAGGCAAAGTTGAACGCTTTAATGGATACCTCAAATCAAGCTTTATTGTGCCATTGAAAGCAAGCCTGAAGACTTCGGGTTTACTGTTAGATGTTGATGTCGCCAATGCCCACATTGGCCGGTGGCTGCATGAAACCGCCAATCAGCGGATTCATGCCACCACGCAAGAAAAACCGGCTGTTCGACTGCAACAGGAGCAGCAAAAATTTACGCCATTACCGCAATCAGATACAGGTTCTAGCACTGTACCTGTTGCAGCAGCACAGCATGTCATGCCCTACGAGAGTTTGCAGCA
The DNA here is from genome assembly GCF_002946595.1 of Acinetobacter sp. SWBY1. Lineage (NCBI taxonomy): Bacteria > Pseudomonadati > Pseudomonadota > Gammaproteobacteria > Moraxellales > Moraxellaceae > Acinetobacter > Acinetobacter sp. SWBY1. The sequence goes on from NZ_CP026616.1 coordinate 242,521, forward strand.
TCCCTTATCGGTATATGACCAGTTGCTGGGAGTTTCCTGATGAATCTGCAATACGACCGTATAGAGCAGCTTTGCCAAAAGCTCAATCTGCCTGCCATCGCATCACAATGGTCACATCATGCACAACAAACATTAGGTCAAGATGGAAGTTATGCCGACTTTGTTGAAGCGATCTTGACGCATGAATATGCTGCCAGGCAACAGCGCAGTCAGCAGGTACTGATGAAACTCTCAGGCCTGCCTCAAGTCAAAACCCTGGAAGACTATGATTTTAATTATGCCCTAGGGGCCCCTAAATCACAGGTGATTGAACTGTTCAATCTGAGCTTTATTGCTAGAGCAGAAAATGTGGTGTTTCTCGGGGCTAGCGGAGTAGGAAAAACGCACTTATCTATGGCATTAGGCTATAAGGCCATCATGAACAACATTAAGATCAAGTTCATTACCGCCGCCGATCTCATGCTGCAACTGAGTACAGCCTATCAGCAAGGTAAACTGAAAACCTATATGCAACGTGCGGTACTGGGACCAAAGTTACTGATTATCGATGAAATTGGTTATTTACCGTTTGGACGTGAAGAAGCGAATCTGTTCTTTAACGTGATTGCCAAGCGTTATGAAAAAGGCAGTACGATATTGACGAGTAACTTACCCTTTAGCCAGTGGTCCAAATCCTTTGCAGATGATGTCACGTTGACCGCTGCGATGTTAGATCGGTTATTGCATCACTGTCATGTGGTACAAATATCGGGTGAGAGTTATCGTTTGAAGGATAAAAAAAGAATTGGGATTCAGCCCCAGGTTGAAATTTAATACGAGATCAAAGGGGTCAATTTTACTTTGCCATTTGTAAGGTGAAAGGGGTCAATTTTAGAATGCCGTTGACAAGCATAGGCTTCCCATTTTTATGGTAATAACAAGCAAGGAAATATTGTGCGATTAACTTATTTGATGCCTGCACCTTTTAAACAAGCCTTATTGACTGCGGTTATTTTACAGTCTATGCATGCTTATGCAGAAACCACAGAATATCAACTTCCCGTCATCACTGTCCAATCGGTACATACCGATAGCGAGTTGTTATCGACTTCTGCATCTATTCAAAAAGTCCAAGCGGCTACAGTACAAAACAATGCCAATGTTAACCTATCGGAAATTTTACAAGGGGTTGCAGGCTTACAAATTAATAACCGTGAAAACTATGCGCAAGACTTACAGATTTCGATGCGTGGCTTTGGCGCTCGTTCAACTTTTGGAGTACGTGGCATTCGGATGTATGTCGATGGTATTCCTGCGACCATGCCTGATGGTCAAGGGCAAAGCTCCAATATTGACCTCAATAGTTTAGATCACATCGAAGTACTGACAGGGCCATTTTCATCTTTATATGGTAACTCATCAGGGGGAACCATTTTGGCTGAGACCAAAGAAGGGCAAGTGAAAGACTCAATCCAAGTGGGGCTAAATGCAGGCAGCCACCATAAGCAACAAACCAATATCCAATTACAAGGGGGTTCTGAACAGACCAATCAACCCGCTTATGTGATTAGTTCCTCTTATTTTGATACCGATGGTTTTCGAGACCATAGCGCAGCACAAAAAGTATTAAATAATGCCAAACTAACATGGAACTTAGAGGATGGCAGTAAAATCAACTGGGTCACCAACTATGTCAAAATCCATGCAGATGACCCAATGGGGTTAGAGCGTAAGGATTGGCAAGCAAACCCAAAACAAATTGCTCCTTATGTAAAAAATATGGGGTTTAACGCGCGCAAAGATATTGAACAAACTCAAACAGGTGTGACTTGGTTTAAACCGATTAATGATAAAAATGAACTCTATGCCATGGCATATTTAGGCAACCGCCAAGTCACTCAATATCAGGCAATTCCTAATGGAGCTACCTCCCAGAAGCTACCTACTCATGCTGGTGCTGTGATTGATTTCGAGCGTAATTATTATGGTGCTGATTTCCGTTGGACAGGTAAAGAATTATTACCGAATACTACATTTAGTGCTGGTATTGCTTTAGACAATATGGATGAAGACCGTCAAGGCTATAATAATTTTGTAATGGTAAATGGTAAATGGTAAAGAATCTTATGGTGTTAAAGGTAATTTACGCCGTAATGAAAATAATACCCTGTGGAATTTAGATCCATATGTACAAGCCTCATGGCAGTTCTTACCCACGTGGCATCTTGATACAGGCTTACGCTATAGCAATGTGCATTATGAGTCAGATGATCATTACATTGTAGCTGGTAATGGTGATGACAGTGGTTCAACGGATTATCAGAAATTATTGCCTTCTGTGGCTTTAGGTTGGGAAATTTTACCTGAACTTTATGCCTATGCGAGTTATGGTAAAGGCTTTGAAACGCCAACCTTTACTGAAATGGCTTATAACACTGATCCTTCTAAATCGGGTATGAATTTTGCGTTAAAACCTGCGAGTAGTGATAATTACGAGCTAGGTTTAAAGTCGCAGAATCCATTCGGGCTCTTCACTTTAGCTGTTTTCCAGACAGATACAAAAAACGATATAGTGACAGCGGGAACACGTGATGGTCGTGCGACTTTTCGTAATGCAGATCAAACCACACGACAAGGTTTAGAGCTTTCATGGCAACAAACGATTTGGAAAGAACTCAACATTCAATCGAGCTTTAGTTATATCGATGCAGAATTTGATAGTTATACAGCAGAAATAGCGAATCCAAATAACCCAAATACTCCATATGCAAAAGCAATTGATAAAGGAAATAAGATTCCCGGAATTGCTAAAAATCAAGCATTTACCCGTATTGCATGGCAACCTAAACAGGGCTTCCAAGCAGGCTTAGAAGCACGCTATATGGATAAAATTTATGTCGATGATATCAACTCAGATACTGCACCAAGTTATACCGTTGTGGCTGCAAATGTCGGCTATTTATGGGTAAACCGTGACTGGAAAGTAAACAGCTATGCTCGAGTCGATAACCTGTTTGACCGTAACTATGTTGGCTCAGTGGTTGTGAATGACGGCAATAGTCGCTTCTTTGAACCTGCCGATGGTCGAAACTTTAGCGTTGGCATGAGTGTGACCAAAGCCTTTTAATGGGAATGGTTTGACTAGGCAAATAGTGCTACATAGCCAAACCAGATGAATCGCGCCATACAACTGAAAAAAACGCTTTTGTATAGGCGCATAATCTATTTATGAATTGCTTTGATATTCCTGAATCACTTCCAGCGCAGCACGGAACGCCTCTTGAGTCGCAGGTGCACCGCAATAAGGTTGAACCGTACTGGGTTTGTCGGAGACTTTTTTATTTAAGTTAGGCCACCTGACCTAACGGGTTAATCTTATCATAGTACATTGCTTCAAACTCAAAAGGCGATACATAACCCAGTGCACTGTGTACACGCTTTTTATTGAACCAATCTACCCAGTTTAGTGTCGCAAGTTGTACATCCGCTAAACCTTGCCAATCCGCTTTTAAATATTCAATCACCTCTGTTTTGTATAAGCCATTCACCGTTTCAGCCAAAGCATTATCGTATGAATCACCGGTCGTACCGACTGATGCTCGTAAATTTGCTGCTTCTAAACGATTGGTATAACGAATGGAAAGATATTGCACGCCTCTGTCACTATGATGAATCACGTTCTTTGGCATGCCTCGATCATGCAATGCTTGCTCCAGTGCATCGAGCACCATATCTGTATTCATACGTGTTGATACTTTCCATCCAACAATTGCTCGCGAGAACACATCAATAATAAAGGCGGCGTAGACCCAGCCATAATTGGTTTGAATATACGTAAAATCAGCGACCTGAGATACCGTCTTGGTAGTCAATCAGGTTTTGATATTATTCGACCAATAAATAATCTCTTTGATAGGCAGTCTGATGTTTTAAAACGCCATAACACAGATGTATAAGCTTGCGCATTGCAGCACCTAAAGCACACATTTTATTTTTACCCTGGCTTAATAATCGTTGATATAAAGCTTCAATGTGTGGATTATATTTAATCGCTGTTAATGCTGACATATACAATACTGAGCGTATTTTACTGTCACCTGCTTTTGATAAGTGACTTTGCTTGTTGACTGAACTGCCAGACAACTGATGTACTGGAACCAAACCTACATATGCAGCAGCTTGACTTGCTTTTTCAAACTTGTGCGAATGAAATAACCCCAACAGTAATAAGCCTGATCGTTCACCGATTGAAGGAATAGTTTGCAGTAATTTCAAATCCTGTTTCAATGTTGGATCTTGATCTATGTGATTATTTATTAACTTATCAATATGTTCAAGTTGCTGATTTAAATACTCAATATTCTCTTCAAGTAATTTAATCACAACAACGGAGGTATGAGTGGACTGCGCCTTTTCAAGTCGATTCTTTTCCTGCAATAGACTACCTAGATAGACATCTCGTCTGCCTAGTAAAGCTTTTAATAATCTGACATTTTCAGGTTCAGGCTGCCATATGATTAACTTTGCGGTGTAACCATAACGTGAAAGAGCTTCACTATCAGCTTTATCCGTTTTATTTAGCATGGACATGCCTTTGGCAAAGGCTCTTACTCGTGAAGGATTAGCCACACAAACCTTTACACCTGCATCATATAGATAATATCCCAAATTCTCATGATAAACCGAAGTCGCTTCCATGATTGCTGTCACTTGATCAGGTTCAATTTTAAGAGTGATGAGCCATTTGAGCAGACTGCCAAAGCCACTTTCTGTATTAGTAAATATTTTATTTTTTCTTTTTCCAGTCAAACCTTGAGGGAAAATGCAACAATCTATTTTGGTTTTACTGACATCAATACCTAGCATAATCATGGTGATATTCCTTGAGTTTAAGCTATGATTTTTATCCCATTAACCATCATCTTACCTTGTGAATACAGCATCAAAGTGCTTAGTTACCGTTCAGAGTTGTATGAGGGATAAGGGCAAATTGTAGGTTTTATCTCAGGTTCAAATTTAAGATTTTAGCAGCACTCCAAACTCTACAATTTGCGTATAGTGGTAGCTAATCACTATATCAATCAAGATACAAGACAGCACTATTACCCCAGAAGAAGTTACCTTGTTAGAAGGTGCGCTGCTAGTTGCAGAAGCAGCGAAAGCAGCGGCTCAGGGCAAAGTTAATGGACTTCCGACAGGCGACGCCAAAAATGGATTACAAGGTCGTCTAGATATGCTTGAGTTTGAAGTGCCGCCAGCCAGTGACGATTACACCGATGCGGTTGATGCATTAAACGCTGCTAAGGATGCGATCGATGCGGCTGAACAAGCCTTAGAAGACGCGATTGCTGACGGCAAAGTAGAACAATCTGAAATCGATGCACTTAATGACGCTATCACCAACGCTCAAGGCAAATTGAATGACGCAAAAGATGCGATCAATGCCTTGCCAGAAGGCAGCGCGAAAGGTGCACTCGTTACTGAAGCAGGCACCGAGCAAGCTCGCTTAAATGCGATTGAAGTACCTGCGGTTGACGCAGACGACTTTGACGCTGCTGCTAACTTGTTAGCCGATGCAAAAGCAGCGGTTAATGCCGCTGAACAAGCACTGGCCGATGCCATCGCTGACGGTAAAGTTGAACAGTCTGAAATCGATGCACTTAATGACGCTATCACCAACGCTCAAGGCAAATTGAATGACGCAAAAGATGCGATCAATGCCTTGCCAGAAGGCAGCGCGAAAGGTGCACTCGTTACTGAAGCAGGCACCGAGCAAGCTCGCTTAAATGCGATTGAAGTACCTGCGGTTGACGCAGACGACTTTGACGCTGCTGCTAACTTGTTAGCCGATGCAAAAGCAGCGGTTAATGCCGCTGAACAAGCACTGGCCGATGCCATCGCTGACGGTAAAGTTGAACAGTCTGAAATCGATGCACTTAATGACGCTATCACCAACGCTCAAGGCAAATTGAATGACGCAAAAGATGCGATCAATGCCTTGCCAGAAGGCAGCGCGAAAGGTGCACTCGTTACTGAAGCAGGCACCGAGCAAGCTCGCTTAAATGCGATTGAAGTACCTGCGGTTGACGCAGACGACTTTGACGCTGCTGCTAACTTGTTAGCCGATGCAAAAGCAGCGGTTAATGCCGCTGAACAAGCACTGGCCGATGCCATCGCTGACGGTAAAGTTGAACAGTCTGAAATCGATGCACTTAATGACGCTATCACCAACGCTCAAGGCAAATTGAATGACGCAAAAGATGCGATCAATGCCTTGCCAGAAGGCAGCGCGAAAGGTGCACTCGTTACTGAAGCAGGCACCGAGCAAGCTCGCTTAAATGCGATTGAAGTACCTGCGGTTGACGCAGACGACTTTGACGCTGCTGCTAACTTGTTAGCCGATGCAAAAGCAGCGGTTAATGCCGCTGAACAAGCACTGGCCGATGCCATCGCTGACGGTAAAGTTGAACAGTCTGAAATCGATGCACTTAATGACGCTATCACCAACGCTCAAGGCAAATTGAATGACGCAAAAGATGCGATCAATGCCTTGCCAGAAGGCAGCGCGAAAGGTGCACTCGTTACTGAAGCAGGCACCGAGCAAGCTCGCTTAAATGCGATTGAAGTACCTGCGGTTAACGAAGGTCTGTTTGCTGACGCCGAAGCGGCGGTAAGTGCAGCGGAAGCAGCGGTTCAAGCGGCCCAAGTTGCGTTGACAGCGGCGAACAACGACGCCTTCATCACGCCAGCAGAAGTGGCTGACTTACAAGCGAAATACCAAGCGGCAGAAGATGCCTTAGGTGCTGCACACAACGCAGTGAATGTCTTACCAGCCAGTGATGCCAAAGATGGCTTCCAAGAACGTTTAGAAGCACTTGAGAACATCACCGTTCCAAGCGTGAGCGAGAGTTATGACGATGCGTATGATCTTGGAAGTTTTGCTGAAGATGCAGCGATTATTTTGACCGAGGCGGATCTGTTGAGCGGTATTGGTGCTCATGAGTCATTATCGGTTAAAGATGTTGCTGTTGCGCCAGAGTTTGGCTCAATTACCGATAACGGCGATGGCACTTGGACATTTACACCTACCGAACATTTTGCGCACGATAGCGCAGTGGGTACGCTTGAAATTACGTTCAAAGTGACCGACGGTGGTACACATGAGGCAGATGCTTCTGCGGCAGTTCATATCGAAGCCGTGGCTGATGGCGTAATGATTGATCTAAAAGCCAATATCTTTGACAACAGCGGCACTACAGGTGGCGAAGTTGGCGAGGTTGATCTGCCCATCGTGCCGCCGTCAACGGGCTTGATCTTTAAACAGTATGACAACGTCACGATTCCAAGTGGCCAAAAAGGAAGCTTTGCATCTGGTGGGCTTGAGCAGATTCTTGAAGGGACGCAGCCCACTAAGACAGGTCGAGCCGATACCTTTACGGGTGAGTTTGGAAATAAAAGCGGCAATAACGCCAATGCGGTGTCTTATACAGGCTTAATCTACTTAGAAGAAGGTCGTGAATACAGCTTCACGGGCCGAGTTGACGATTCTATGTATGTTGAAATTGGTGGCAGTGTGCTGGTGAGCACAGTGGGTAATACATGGGGAACCTACCATCCAGACCCAAGTAAGCAAACACTTTCAGGTGGCGCTTCTAATACTCAGAGCTTTATCCCACCAGCCACGGGCTATTACACCATCGAGGCCTACTTTGCTAACTTAGATAGTGAGGGTGACTATAGTATTACAGTGCTAGAAAAAGCCGAGAATGCTAGTTGGGATACAGCAACCTCTAAAGAGCTAACTTCCGATAACTATCATCTTTATGGCAGTGCCGAAGAGCTGATTACACTTGGCGCTGAAGTTGGTACTTTTGTTGAAAGTGGCAGCGGCGATCACCAAGGGAAGTTTGGCGGTTACTTTGCGGCGGGCGTGGTTGATGAAGGGATTATCGGTAACCCGATTAAGCTTTCAGGTATTGATGTTACGCTGATTGATAATGATGGTTCAGAAACACTGACTGTGTTGAAGATCACCAACATTCCAGAGGGTAGCACCATTACCGATGGCGCCAATACCTTTGTTGCTGATGCCGACGGTGCTGAGTTAAATCTGATGGATAGCGCAGGCAATATTATTTGGGATTTAGACCAATTAGTATTTATCTCTAATCCAGACCTAACGGCGGCAGACTTGCCAGACGGTAAACTCAGCATTGACTTGAAAATTGAAGCCACCACCAAGGAAGCAAGTAACGGGGATGAGAAAACCGTGGTGAAAGATTTGCTTGTGACGGTGTTAGACTTTGACGCCAGTACCGCAGATTTAGACCCAGCGATTAAAAACACCGATAACCTGTTTACCCATGGCACTGATAGTAACGATACGCTCACTGCTCCAACAGTCGCTGAGGATGTAAGAAAAGTCACTGTGGGTGTTGATGGTGAAACGGGATCAAAACATCCAGATAATCCATGGACGATACAGTTTGAGGGAAGCAAACCCGGCTTGAGCATTACCCAGGTAGTGATTGATTTGAATACTTCTGTTAATTCAGATGTACATTTTAATGCATCAGGTGGTAGCGGAAATACCAAAACAAAACATCAAGACTACTTTGAAAAGAAACCGATTATAGGGGGTAGTGACTCACCAAGTCACACAAGCCTCACTGGTGGTATGGTGCAAAATTACAGCATCGGTGGGCATAGTGGTATTTTGGGTAACCGTGAGCCACAAACTCTAACCATTAACTTTAAGTCGGGGCAATTTACATCGGGTAAAGAGTTTAGTTTTGTCGCAGATACGGATACGACACGCTCTCCTAACAATAGCTATGCCGATCAGATGGCTGGCTCTACCATCACGGTTTATTTCAGCGATGGTAGCAGCCAAACCATGACCTACGAGCAATTAAGTGGCAGTGGCACTTCAAGCAAAGCAGGTGCCGAGCATGAAGCTAACTGGGCAGCAGGTGCTTACCTCAACGGTGGCGATGGTGACGATACCATTTACGGCTCAGGTGGTGACGACTATCTGGTCGGCGGCGCAGGCGATGACTACCTCGAAGGTGGCGACGGCAAGGACTATCTGCTTGGTGGTGCTGGTGATGACCAATTACACGGCGGACAGGGTGATGACACACTACTTGGTGGCTTAGGTAATGACACGCTGAACGGTGGTGCAGGCGATGACATCCTTGATGGTGGTGCAGGTAACGATATCCTGAATGGTGGTGCAGGCAACGATATCTTGACAGGTGGTTTAGGTATCGACACCCTCATTTACAATGTCTTGACTGCTGGCGATGCCACCGCAGGCAATGGTAAAGACACATGGACGGATTTTGAAACACAAGACAAAATCCAGTTTGATCAGAATTTCTTTACTGGACTGCTGGCGTCTGATTTAAGTGATACTGCAAAGGTTGAGAAGTTTATTAGCGTTAGCAATGATGCAAATGGCAATGCCGTACTTAAAATTGACCGTGATGGTGACTTACCGACTTATGGCAAAACCGACTTGCTGGTACTTGAAAACCAAGCAGGTTTAACCTTGCAACAACTACTTGATAACAATCAAATTATCATTGGTTAATTTATGGGGTAGATTGAGCTACGGCTTGATCTGCCCAGCACTTAAAAAAGCAGTGTGCGGTGCATGCTGCTTTTCTTTGTTTTTAAATGCAGCTTGAAATGTGGCATTAGCGAATCAATTGTATCGTTGATTTTTATTGTAAATTTATCATGATCGATGTGGCACACATGGCTTTAAAATAGACAGGAATGCTGCTATAAACAACAGCAGTACAATACCTTTTTTGATTTGTAAACATAATAGAAATTCGACACTTAGACCATGAAATTAACCCAATCCAAGATATGGTTGTGCTTGTTTTTACCCATATCTAGCACGTTTAGCACTGCTTATGCAGCGCCTTCCTCATCTTATTTTGATGCCAGTAAAAATAGAATTCAGCAGCTATTCGCACCGCAATCTGCAACTGCAAACCAAGTCAACTTGCAGCAGTTTAAGCAATTTCCATTAGATATTCAGTCGCTACAAGAACGGTTGCCTGTGGTGACCAGCACGGCTCAAACCACTGGACATCCCACAAAAAATGCCGCAACGGTCGGATATGTAGCCGAACTAGGCTTACAAGACGCCATTCAACAAGCGCTACAACGTCGTCCAGAAATCACCCGCAGTATGGCCACTTTGGCAGGGCAAGCCGCCAATATCGATGCAGCCAAGGCACAGTATTATCCACAAATTTCTGGGGGCATCAGCACTGCTGACTTAACCACAGGTGAACGGGGTAGACAACTTTACAGCCTATCGGCAACCCAAGTCCTGTATGACTTTGGCAAAATTAAAAGTGCGGTCAATATTGAACAAGCCAAATTATTACAAGAACAGGCCAATGTGCTCGTGAGTATTGATGATATTGCCTATCAAACCGCCAATGCCATCGTCAATATCAACCGCTATCAGGAAATTGTTAAAATTGCGCATCAGCAAATTCAAGGCATCGCTCGAATTGCCGAAATTGCCAATTTACGTGCCCAAGCAGGGATCAGTAGTCAGGCCGACCCCGTACAAGCTCAGTCCAATGTAGAGGCAGCTCAGTCCAATTTACTCGTCCAAGAAAGTCAACTCAAGCAATATCAACAAACGCTCAGAACACTGTTGGGCTATGACGTATCCAATATACAACTGAGCCTGCCTGATACTGTGATTCGTCATGCAGGGTTATATGAAGAACCCAGCTTTAGCCAAATTCCGAAAATGATGGCGGCACAGGCTGCGGTACAAGTGGCACAATACCAAAGCCAAGAAACCAAACGCAGTGTTTACCCTAGTATTTATGTCAAAGGCAGTTTAAATCAGGCACTTAATGGAAAAAATCCCAATAATAATGAAGATGATGGCATGTATAGTTCAGTCATGCTAGAAGCCAACAGCAATTTTTTCCAAGGCGGTGCTTTACGTGCCAAACAACGCTCAGCGGCGTATGCCGAGCAGGCAGCCAAAGCCGAGGTGCAAAGCGTGTACTTAGATGTTTTAGATCAAATTCGCTTGATTCGAGAGCAAATTGATAATAAACAAAAGCAAATGGAGGTTTTAGCATTGCGAAAAAACACCACTGCCCGTACCAAAGAACTGTATCAAGAACAATATAAACTGGGCACCCGTACCGTGGTGGACTTGTTAAATTCCGAGCAGGCAATTCACAGTGCAGCGCAAGAAATTGAAACCGCCCGTTACGATATTTATGCAGGCTTAATTCAATATATTCATGTCACAGGGCGCTCCCGTGATCTTTACCAACTCAATAACACTAAAATTCAAGGGGTGGAGATTCAGCCATGAGTACCGCTATACACTACCAGCCTTGGCTACAAGCCGTTTTAACAATTGCCAAACATTATCGCATTGAAGCTTCGGAAGAGCGTTTACGTTTACAACTGGACTGGAACCCGAACCCATCTAGCGATGAGTTGGTGACTCTGATGGGGCGGCAAATTGGCCTACAGGTCAGAGCCAGTGCCTTTAGTCCCGAAATCTTAAACCCTTGGCGTTTACCTGTGCTCATTGCCATGCACGATGGGCAGGTCGGGGTGTTAGATAAACTCGATGCCGCAGGCAATGCCAGCGTACAATTTAGCGGTGACCAAGGCTTGGCACAAGTGCTCACGCTGCAACAACTGCAACACAGCATACAACAGGTCTATATTTTACGCCCTGAAAAATCGATCCCCGATGTGCGGATTGATGAATATGTCAAACCCTACGAGTCGAGCTGGTTTTGGTCAATTGTCCTGCGGGATTGGAAACGCTATATCGATGTCATGTTTGCCTCTTTAATGGCCAATATTTTGGCTTTGGCGACGGTTTTATTTTCCATGAACGTCTATGATCGGGTGATTCCAGCCCAATCGATTCCGACCTTGTGGGTGTTGGCAGGTGGGGTATTGTTGGCGGCGATCTTTGAATTTAGCATCCGTGTCGCCCGTATTTATTTGTCGGATATTATTGGCAAACGGGCCGATTTGAAAATTTCAGATCGGGTCTTTGGTCATGCGCTACGCATTAAAAATAAAGAACGTCCCAAGTCCACAGGCACCTTTATTTCCCAAATTCGAGAACTGGAAGGCGTACGGGAATTGGTGACTTCGACCACCATTTCAGCGGTGGCCGATTTACCGTTTTTCTTATTGTTTTTGGGCATTTTTTGGTTAATTGGCGGCGATTTATTTTGGGTGATGTTGGCTGTGGTGCCGTTGATGATTTTACCAGGGATTTTGATTCAAAAACCGTTGGCGAAATTGGCTGCTGAAGGTATGCGCGAAGGGGCAATTCGTAATGCCACCTTGGTCGAAGCGGTACAGGGCATTGAAGATATTAAATTATTACGTGCCGAAGCACGCTTTCAAAACCAATGGAACCATATGAATGAAGTCTCGGCAGAGATTTCGATGCGTCAGCGCAAATTGGTGGGCGTGGTTGGCGCATGGACGCAAAAAGTCCAAGGCCTAACCTTTGCCATTGTGGTTTTGGTGGGCTGTTTTGCAGTCATGAAAGGCGATATGACTACGGGAGCCTTGGTGGCCTGTTCGATTTTATCCTCTCGGATGCTGGGGCCGATTGCCCAAATTTCGGGGGTGCTGGGACGTTTGCAACAAGCCAAAGTGGCCAAAACCAGTTTGGATGAATTGATGAAAAAACCTGTCGATCAGGCGGAACATGCCCATCTGATTCATCGTACAGCTTTGCACGGTCAGTATGAGCTCAGCCAAACCCTATTTAAATATGCCGAAGATGATGCGCAAGCGACTTTGGCAATTCAAAAACTCGAGATTCGTGCAGGGGAAAAAATTGCAATTTTAGGTCGCAATGGCGCAGGGAAATCGACCCTGTTACAACTGTTGGCAGGCATGCAAGAACCTGTACAAGGCAAAATTAAACTGGATGGGGTGGATTTGGGTTTAATTGACCCTGCGGATGTGCGTCGTGATATAGGCTTGCTCAATCAAAATGCCCATTTATTTTTTGGAACGGTGCGGGAAAATCTTAAACTGGGCGCACCTTTGGCCACAGATCAAGACATTTTAACGGTCTTGAAAATGACAGGGGCTTTGGATTTTGTGTTGGCGAAAAAAGAAGGTTTAGATCATCAGGTCTTGGAAGGTGGAGCAGGTTTTTCGGGCGGACAACGTCAGGCTTTACTCTTGTCACGGCTGTTATTACGTCAGCCGAATATTGTGCTCCTCGATGAACCGACCGCAGCCTTGGATGATGTCACTGAAAAACAATTGATTGATCATTTACACACGTGGCTGGGGCAAAAAACCTTGGTGATTGCCACCCACCGTCGTGCAGTGCTGGAATTGGTGGATCGTATTATTGTGTTACAAGACGGAAAAATTGTGATGGATGGCAGTAAACAACAGATCTTGCAGCAGTCAGTTTCCAATCAGGCGGAGGCAACAGCATGAGCCAGCAATCCTCGCAACCGAACAAAGTGACACACATTGAACCACCTTTGCCAAGTGCTAGCTTATTTATTTGGATTATTGGCATAGGCTTGTTTGTGTTGTTGGCATGGGCGTGGTTATTCCAGCTTGAAGAAGTGTCCACAGGCACGGGAAAAGTGGTGCCTTCCTCTAAAGAACAAACTATTCAGTCACTTGAAGGCGGGATTTTAACCAAGCTCAATGTGCAAGAAGGACAAATTGTACAACAGGGGCAGGTGTTGGCACAGCTTGATCCGACCCGTTTGGCCTCCAATGTGGGTGAGTCGGCATCATTATTATTGGCCTCGCAAGCCACGGCTGCACGGTTGCGTGCCGAAGTGAATGGTACAGCACTGCATTTTCCTGCCGAAGTCTTAAAAGATCCCGCATTGGTACGTGAAGAAACCGCATTGTATCAATCTCGTCGTTTTAATTTAGAGGAGTCTTTGGCGGGTTTGCAGCAGGCTTTGATGTTGGTACAGCAAGAGCTGGGCATGACCGAACCATTGGTGGCCAAAGGTGCAGCCAGTGAAGTGGAAGTGTTACGCTTAAAACGCCAAGCCAATGAACTGCGGAATCAAATGAACGATGTCCGTAACCAATATTTGGTCAAAGCCCGTGAAGAATTGGCCAAAGCCAATACCGACATTGAAACGCAAGGACAAATTGTGAAGGGTAAGTCGGACAGCCTGAGCCGTACCGTCTTTAAGTCACCTGTACGCGGGATTGTCAAAGAAATTAATGTCATGACCTTAGGTGGGGTGGTGGCACAAAATGGCAAGCTGATGACTTTGGTACCGCTGGATGAAAAACTGCTGATCGAAGCGCGGATTTCACCACGAGATATTGCCTTTATTCACCCAGGTCAGGAAGCATTGGTTAAAGTCACCGCCTATGACTATTCCATTTATGGCGGACTCAAAGGTAAAGTCACGGTGATTTCACCCGACACCATTCGGGATGAGGTCAAGCAAGACCAGTTTTATTATCGGGTCTATATTCAAACCAATAGCGATAAACTGAACAATAAAGCAGGGCAGCAGTTTAGTATTACCCCAGGTATGGTGGCCACAGTGGATATTAAAACGGGTCAGAAAAGCGTGTTAGATTATCTGATTAAACCGTTTAATAAAGCGCAAGAGGCGTTAAGAGAGCGTTAAGATTTTGGTTTAAATCAGGTTTTTAGTAATACTTATTGGCTATTTGTTTAAGCTTTGAGGTTTGCTTAGTTTTTACCCGAGTGTTCGAAATTGCATTGAACTGCAAGCACAGTCTGTAATAGAAATGAACAATGAGCGCCACAGGCGCTCATTTTTATGTAAGCGTCCGCTGAACCCCATGCCTATTTTTTAATTCGGTTCAGGTTTCCAGCGGTGTGGTAGCAATTCTTCAATCTGAGTCACTTTATGTGTCGGCAACCTTTTCAGCACATCACTTAAATAGGCATAGGGATCCAGCCCATTCAGCTTTGCTGACTGGATTAATGTCATAATATTGGCTGCTCGCTGACCGCTGCGCAGCGAACCTGCAAATAACCAGTTCTTACGTCCCAACGCCCAGGGGCGCATCTGGTTTTCCACCCAGTTATTGCAAATCGGTAGATTGCCATCATCCAGATAGCGGCTTAAAGCTGGCCAACGCTTCAGAGTGTAATTGATCGCCTTGGCGGTAGGAGAACTCGATGGCACTGTCAGATGATGTTGGTTGAGCCATTCATATAGTTGTTGCATCACTGGTTGACTATGCTGTTGTCGGTATTCGCGGCGGTCTTCCGCTGTACCATCGGTCTTTTTCCTGAGTTCTGCTTCTATGGCATACAGTTTCTGAATCAGCACTAAGGCCTGTTCAGCGACCTGACTTTTCCCAGTTACATGCAGTTCATGGAATTTACGACGTGCATGCGCCATGCAGCCCACCTCAATGACCTGACCTGATTTAAAGCGTGCTTTATAACCGCTGTAATCATCACAGACCAGATGGCCCTGCCAGTCTTTCAGGAACGCTTCAGCATGCTGACCTGAACGACTATCCTGAAAGTCATAGATCACGGCTTGAACTGGATTGTACTGTGTAGTGGCATAGGCCCAGACATAACCTTTCTTCGGTTTTTTATCATTCTCACCCATCCGCATGATGGTGACTGGTGTTTCATCTGCATGCAGCACCTGCTGTTGTAGTACCACCTCTTTTAAGGCATTGGCCAGAGGTTCCAGTTCCACACCGCAGCGACCTATCCAGTCAGATAAAGTTGATCTAGAAAGTTCGATTCCCGCCCGCTGATAGATCAGACGTTGACGGTACAGCGGCAAATGATCGGCATACTTCGATACCAGCACATGGCTGAGCAGTTCAGGTGAAGCAATGCCTTTATCAATCACATAGGCGGGCATCGCTTGCTGAGTCAGGGTGTCGCACTGATCACAGACCCATTTGCCACGTACATGCTGTTCCTTATAGAACTGTGCCGGTCTGAAATGCAGTTTTTCACTGACATCTTCGCCGATACGACGGAGTTGGCAGCCACAAGCGCATTGGGTTGATGCAGGTTCATGCTCAATACGGATGGTGTGTAGATGATCTGGCAGTGGTCGACGTTTAGGTTTATTGGTTTTGGCTTTCTGTGTCGCTGCATCGGTTTTATCTGCATTTAGCCGTTCCAGTTCTAGATCAACCGCAGCAATATCTTCTTCAACCGCTTCATCCCACAGGTGGATTTGTTTTGCAGTGAGATGTTCGTTTTTACTGCCGAATTTGTGCTGTTTAAATAGTGCGAGTTCATGCTCGTATTTTTGATTGAGAATAGAAAGATGTTGAACTTTAGAATCTAATTGCTGATTGGTGACTTCAAGATGTTGAACTTTGGCATCCAATTGCTGGTTTGATTTTTCTAATTCTTGATTTGATTGTGCTAGAGACTGATGCTGCATCGCCAACTGTCTGGTGAATTCCAGCAGTTGTTCATGGGTCAGTTGGCTTAAGTCAGGCAGCGTATTCATGACCGCAGTATGCCTGAGGTCATGAGAAGAATGAAATAGAACGTTTGGAGAATAGCAGAATGGAACAGCCTGGTTTAAAGCATCGTCACCACCTGCTGTCGTCCAATGCGCTGCCAGGGCAAACCTTGGATCAGTGCCTGTAACTGTTCCGGGCTGAGGGCCACGGTTTCACCTTGGTGAACTTGAGCCCAGTGAAATTTGCCCTGTTCCAGCCGCCGGGCACACAGCCAGATGCCCAGTCCATCATGTACCAGTACTTTCATGCGATGGCCACGTTTATTACAGAACAGGTAAGCACAATGCGGTTTGATGTAGCCAAAGGCTCTCACCACCTGAGCCATGGTCGTATCCATACCTGCACGCATGTCCATGGGCTGAGTAGACAACCAGATTTCATCAATGCGGATCATGTTGCAAGTGCCTTGAGTAATTCTGCCAAGGCAGGTATTTCTGATGTCTGCCATTTTAGCTGAATATCATTATTCGTATGAGGCACGGTGATACACAACGTGATCCTCTCATCAATAGGTTGGCTGATTGCAGCAGTGTAAGGCAAAGCAATAAATGCTGGATTCACATGAGTAGGATCCTGCACGGCACCCTCATGATGGCTGAAGATCCTGATCCAACGACTGACAAGGTTGGCATTAATACTATGTTGCAGTGCGACCGAAGCGATCGAGGTATTAGGATTTTTACAGGCATTGACAATACTGAGTTTGAATTCTTTGCTGTATGTTCTGCGTTTTTTAGCAACAGGAGGTGTTGCTGAATATATATCCATGTTCATGGATTAAGTCCCCACTTGTTTTTAGGTGGGAACTAAATTAAGGCTTATAGGATCGCTTGGTAAGGCTGTGTTAGCCGGATGCTTACTTTAAGCATAGCAAACTCAGGCAATTACACAATTTAATTTACAGTCTCCAATACTTAGTTGCGAACCACATTTAAGAAATATAAATGCCGCTCATATTGTTCCAAAATGTCTTGAAGTAAGTCTTCTTGTGTCCATTCCATCACATTGTAGTTTTTACCACCTTCCCGTAAAAACACTTCAGCAATATAAGACTGCTGAGTATCTTCATTTTGATCTTGAAGCATAAAGCTTGGAGCGAGAGTTTTACTTACAGCTACTTGGTAAATAAAATTAATTTCATCATGATGATTGACTTTGAATAGTAAGCCTTGATCACTTTCGACAATAGATACATCCAGTTGGCGACGTTGAAATTCACGCTTTAAATTCTGAAATGCTTGACGTACATCCTGTTTAATATAAGCTTTGACTTCGGATTCACTGTGAGGCGAATGCATAATTAAACTTAAACGCTGTTGCCAGCTTCTTGGATTATGTATAGCGCGTGGTGTGATTCGAGCACTTTGTAAAGCTTGCATCTTAGTCACATCTAAACGTAAGGCTTTGATGAGTCCGATGCACAATAGCAGCATAATAAAAGTGAACGGTAGGGCACTCATAATAACTGCAGACTGCAAAGCTTCTAAGCCACCTGCAATCAATAAAATAATAGAGAGCACAGCAATAGTTGCTGTCCAAAACAGTCGTTGCCACGCAGGAGAATGTTCTGTTTTTGCTGTTAAATAATCGGTGATTAAAGACCCAGAATCTGCAGAAGTCACAAAGAATAGAAAAACTAAAACCGTTGCAAGTAAGCTAGAAGCCCCAGAAAATGGCAAGTGCTTTAAAAACTCAAATAAGGCAACAGAAGAGTCTTTTTCTACAGCAGCAACTAAACCTCCCTGATTTTCAAAAAGAATACTAAATAGCGCGGCATTACCCATAAAACCCATCCATACCAAAGTGAAACCTGTGGGAATGAGTAATACCCCTACAATAAATTCACGGATGGTGCGTCCACGGGAGACACGAGCGATAAACATACCAACGAATGGCGACCATGAAATCCACCAAGCCCAATACATGATGGTCCATCCACCAATCCAGCCTGTAGGCTGATAAGCATACAGATTAAAGGTCATTGCAAATAAATTGGAAACGTATTGACCAATGTTCTGAATGGTGGTTTGTAAAATATAAATACTCGAACTGGCGAAAAATACAAATGCGAGCAGTATTACGGCCAAAATGATATTTAGTTCAGAAAGTCGTTTAATGCCCTTATCAAGACCAAGAAAAACTGAAAATGATGCGAGTGCACTGACTAAGATAATTAAGATAACTTGGGTTTGAATACTATTTTCAAAATCAAATAGATAATTTAGCCCAGAGCTAATTTGAGTTACACCAAAACCTAAAGTGGTTGCGATACCGAATATTGTGCCTATAGTTGCAAAAGTATCAACTCCATCGCCAATAGGGCCATAAATTCGCTTGCCAATAATTGGATATAAGCCTGAACGCACCTTTAAAGGTAAGTTATGTCTAAAAGAGAAATAAGCAAGACTTAATCCCACTAAAGCGTAAATAGCCCAGGCATGCAATCCCCAGTGGAAAAAAGTAATACGCATGGACTGTTGGGCAGATTGGATGGTTTCGGGTGTTCCAGTCGGTGGGCTAACATAGTGCATAACGGGTTCGGCCACACCAAAGAACATTAAGCCAATACCCATTCCTGCGGTAAATAACATGGCAAACCAAGAACTATTTTTATATTCAGGTTCGCTATGATCTGGACCTAATTTAATACGCCCCATTTTAGACAAGGCGATACAGGTAAGCGCGATCAGAAAAATGGCGACAGCAAGTACATAAAACCAACTAAAAGAGGCTGTGATCCATTGGTTTAACTGATTGGTGAGCAAGTTAAAAGCATCTGGTGTAAATATCACTAATGCTAAAAAAACAGAAATAATAATCACGGTGCTAAAAAATACATTTGGATTGACGTTATCAAACCAAGATGCTTTTTTGGAAGGCATAATTCCCCCGTATTTTGTCGTAGTTTGGTGCGTGTAGATAAAAGCAAAAATTTCACATTGAGTGAAAAGATAGGAAATCAATCCCCTGATGAGTGTGCTTGGTACAGAATTATCGGCAGAACAACTGATTTGTAATTATATCATTGGATTTACCTTTTAGTAAAACCCAGGGTGTAAAAATGCATTTCAGTATTTTATATACGGTAAATTTTTAGTTAGGAAAAGTGTGGCTAGTAAATCGATGGTTATTCATAGCTTATAAGGCTAATACCTTAGCATAATCTGAAAGATCAACTAGCCTCACAGAGGCTTTGTTGCATTAATATGTAAGCATCTGATTTAAATAAATTTAATTTTGGATCAAAAAAATAATAAAAACTTTTAAAATCATGTAGTTATGAAATATTTATGCAACAAAGCCCTTAAATTTTAACAACTTAGGAAAGCTCTATCTTTAAAATCTTTATGCAACAAAGCGATAGTAAACTAGAAAAAATCACAAAAAATTCATGATTGTACTGTTATTCTTTTAGTCAAATTAAAGTCAATAAAGCTTATTCACGCTTCATGATGATTAAAAACGAGAATAGTATGAATCAATTTTCTGAAGAAGACTTATCTAGAATTATAGAAATGGCTTGGGAAGATCGAACTCCTTTTGAAGCTATTTTATGTGAGTATTGTTTAAATGAAGCTGCGGTGATCCGCTTGATGCGGCAAAATATGAAAGCATCGAGTTTTAAAATGTGGCGTGAACGCGTCACCGGCCGAAAAACCAAACATCTGCAACTGCGTTCCCCCGACGTGATACGGGCCTATTGTTCACGGCAATACAAGCGTTTCTAAGCGTTTGATTTTGACCGTTGTCTGGACTCACGTTTACATCGTTCAGAACAGTATCTGACTTCCTCCCAGCAGCGTTGCCATTTTTTGCGCCAAGTAAAAGGACGCAAACAGTGCATACAGATTTTTTCAGGAAGATGCTGTTTTTTCATGGTTTATAACTCATCAATCCGGCTAAGAAGTTGCTGGGCATGGCTGATGATCTGCGGCCGATCTTTAAGCTTGTCCAGCTGTCGATAGATCATGCCCATACGTGGATGAGTACGGAATGTCGCTTCATGCCGGATCATGAAATACCAGTACAGGCTGTTGAAAGGACAGCTGTCTGGTTCGGTACGGGTTTTGACATTGTAGCTACAGTGCTTGCAGTAATCCGACATCTTATGGATATAATTGCCCGAAGCCCATAGGGTTTGCTGGCCATCAAGCCGCCATCGGCATGCATCACCATGCCCAAGGTGTTCGGTAGTTCTACCCATTCATAGGCGTCGGCATATACTGCCAGATACCACTCACTGATCTGCTTCGGATCTATACCAGTTAATAAGGCAAAATTTCCAGTCACCATCAAACGCTGAATATGATGTGCATACGCATGCTGAAAAGTATTACGGAAACACTCAGCCATGCACTTCATCTGAGTGCGGCCAGTCCAGTAAAATTGTGGCAAAGGGGTTGAGTACTGCAGCGCATTGCGGCTGGCATACTCCGGCATGTACAGCCAGTAAACTCCGCGGACATATTCGCGCCAGCCGAGGATCTGCCTGATAAAACCTTCCACTGCATTCAGTGGTGCATGACCTTCATGGTAGGCAGCTTCTGCCGCATCACAAACTTCTTTGGGCAGTAACAGACCACAATTTAGATAAGGCGAGAGCAGGCTGTGAAACAGCATGTCTGCACCCTGAGCCATGGCATCCTGATAGTCTCCAAAATGCGGCAAACTGTGAGTAATGAAATGCTCCATTGCAAGCAGAGCATTGCTACGTGTGGTGGCCCAGCGGAAGTTGTCAAGGCTGCCAGCGTGAAGTGGAAACTCGCGCTCAACCAGCTTAAGTACATCCAGATCAATCTGATCGCGTTCAAAATGAAGTGTTGGAGGCAATGGTGGAGTGCCTGACCATGTCTTGCGATTGGCGCTGTCATAGTTCCACTGTTGTCCAAGCGGTTGCTGTCCTTGCATCAAGTAACCAGTCTGTTTACGCATTTCCCGGTAAAAATATTCCATACGCAGAGTCTGGTAGTGATTGGCCCAATGCTGGAACTGCTCTGGACTACAGAAAAAACGATCGTCATCCAGACACTGTACCGGCAGTTGCAACTGCTGGCTCCAGTGCTGTTCAATCTGCTGCTGCAGGCGGTATTCCCCGCATCGGGTCATTACCAATTCTGTGACGGGGAACAGCAGTTGCTGTGCCTGTACGAAATCCAGCAGGCTACGAATCGGACTGCCGAACTGAAAAGCATGGTAACGTACACGCCAGCCTTCCGCTTTGAGCTCTTTGGCAAAATGCCGCATCGCGCTAAAAATCAGAGCAATTTTCTGCGGATGATGGGCGACATAAGTCGCTTCCTCAACCACTTCGGCCATCAGGATCACATCCCGGGTACGGTCCAGCGCTTTAAGCGTAGCGAGCTGATGATGAAGCTGGTCACCTAAAATTAAACCGAAACGCATAGCCTTTCCAGACCCGATCAAAGATAGTCTAGTGTAAAGCCAGACAGTTCAATTTTTTGTGAAAATACAGATCAGTCCGCATGTTCAGTCAATTCAGCCCGACCTGATTTGCTGACATTGCACAGGAATCATGATTGCTACAATAACAGAGTGTCCATCTCTATAATGCTACAGCCAGTTAATGAAACTCGCTTCGCATTATTCCTGAAGACATAAATGTTGTGAAAATTATGTGATTTTAATCAAAAAGATACAAATTATTATGGTTGTAATTCAGGAAGCGTGCGCTTAGTATCTAAAGAGAAGTTACTCTATGTAAGTTTCCTTAGTTTTGTCCCATACACCCCCATGTATGGGATTTTTTTTAATCAGTGGATGTCATGAGCATGCATTCAAAAGCGTATATTTTTAGACAGCAGCAATTAATGGTGGATGAGCATTTTCAGTTGCCGCTGGTCGCAAGACTGCAGCATGATCTGGATTTGTCGGAAAATGGCCAGGTCATTGCACGGGATCTAAAAGAAAATGAATTAGTACCTGAAGGCTATCAACTAGTCCCGATCCGGCAATTGGTGCAGGTCTGGAGCAGGCCACAGTTTGAACAAGCCAGTCGTGCTGTGCAGTTGCTCGAGTGGCGCCGCAATCACCGCTTTTGCAGTAAATGTGGCCATCCGACCCAGCAGCACGTCAGTCACTATGCCATGGTCTGCCCATCCTGTGGTTATAACCAGTATCCACGTGTGAATCCTTGTGTGATTACCATCATTACTCGGGGTACAGATGAAATTCTGCTGGCGAAAAATGCCCGCAATAAAACCCAGATGTACAGCCTGATTGCAGGCTTTGTTGAAGTCGGCGAAACCTTAGAGGAGGCAGTACGCCGTGAGACGATGGAAGAAGTGGGGCTACAGATCAAAAACATTCAATATCTGGCCAGCCAGCCGTGGCCGTTTCCCAGCAATCTGATGATGGCCTTCAGGGCGGAATATAATGCAGGCGAGATTCAGATTCAGGAAGATGAACTGAGCGACGCGCAATTTTTCAAGTTTGATCAGTTACCCGAAATTCCCTTCAAGGGCAGTATTGCTTATGCCATGATTCAGCATGTGATGCATGGTACACCTGTTGCCGATGACGGCAAAGAATGGCTTTGAAGTAACCAGTCTGGTTTGGCTGCTTAAATTAAGAAAAAAAATCAGGAGGTTTATTTTCGATCGGTGTAATTTTTGAGAACCTGAATTTTCCGATGTTGAAGACTTAATTATTGTTTAGCGGATAAGCGAATTGCATCTCAACAAAAACTGAATCGCAGCATCTAATCTTCACACTTTGTTCACATCGACTTGGGTTATCTTAATCATGAGATCTAACAAGGCTAAAAAATGAAGATGCTATTAAATTCGGTTTTTGCAGTTACAGCGTTAGCCTTCATCAGCCTAAGCTTTACTACGCAAGCTGAAACGGTTCCACCTCAGGCAGTCGATCAGGTAGATATCCAACGGTATGCGGGCAAGTGGTATGAAATTGCGCATCTACCGATGTATTTTCAGCGTAAGTGTGTATCCAATATCACTGCACAATATAGCGTCAATGCTAACCAGACCATGGGCGTCTTAAATAGCTGCCGGATTGAAAATGGTGAAATGATCAGCTCTGAAGGGGTAGCCTATCCGCAAAATCAGGGCAACAGCAAACTGAAGGTCAGCTTTTTGCCGCCAGGTTTAAGATGGATTCCGTTTACCAAAGGGCATTACTGGGTATTACGCGTGGATCCAGAATATAAAGTGGCGCTGGTCGGTGGACCGAGTACCAAATACCTGTGGATTTTATCGCGCGAACCGCAACTGCATGAAGCCACCTATGAGTCCTATCTGGATACAGCAAAATATTATGGTTATGACATCACAAAACTGATCAAATTGCCGCATTAATCTGTTACCCTTTTGCCGAACTCATTAGTCTCTCTACAGTTCGGCTTTTTTTATTTCACTTCACATAAAATTCATATCTGACTGATTAGACTCATCAAATAGAATAAAGACAACCGCTTAAAAGTAGGATGAGTCCATGTTGAAAAGCCTGATGCGATGGATAGACAGCTGGTCCATACACACATCGCCTGAAACGCTGACCGCTGAAAATAGTAAAATTCAGTGGTTCAGAATTTTACCCTTTATTCTACTGCATCTGGCCTGTCTGGCAGTATTCTGGGTGGGGGTATCGTGGTTTGCACTGGGTTTCATGCTCGCATTCTACCTAATCCGCATGTTTTCCATTACGGCCTTTTTTCATCGCTATCTGTCACATAAAACTTTTCAGACTTCGCGTCCGGTGCAATTCCTGTTTGTGTTAATTGGAACTATGAGTGCACAGCGTGGTCCGCTCTGGTGGGCGGCGCATCACCGTTATCACCATCGCTATACCGATACCTTGCAAGACCCGCATTCCTCCACGCATGGTTTTTGGTACAGCCACGTTGGCTGGTTTTTAAATGAATATAACTTTGCCACGCGAAAAGAAGTGATTAGAGATTGGGTGAAATATCCGGAACTGATCTGGCTGGACCGTTTCAGTTTAATTGTGGTACTGCTGACCGCGGGCGGGATTTATGCGCTAGGGGAGTGGATGGCTATGACCTGGCCGCAACTTGGTACCTCCGGCCTGCAATTGCTAGTCTGGGGCTTTGTGGTCTCCACCGTGTTACTGCTCCATGCCACTTTGTGTATTAACTCACTGGCGCATCATTATGGCAGCCGTGATTTTGACACTGAAGATCACAGCCGCAACAATTTATTCCTGTCGATCATTACCTTAGGCGAGGGCTGGCACAACAATCACCATTATTATGCCGGCAGTACCCGGCAGGGTTTTTACTGGTGGCAGATTGATGTGACCTATTACCTGCTGAAACTCATGTCTTTGTTCGGGCTGGTCTGGGGACTCAAGCCGATTCCGGCACGGGTCTACGACGTCAGTAAAATTGCCCAAGCTCGAAAACAGAAAAAAGCTGCCAAGAAGGGCACTCCGACTATTCATTCAAAGGAATCACCATGAAAATTGCAATTATTGGTTCAGGTATTTCTGGTCTGTACGCTGCCTGGAAACTCAGCAAAGCGCATGAAGTCACAGTCTTTGAAAAGAATAACTACTTTGGTGGTCATACCGATACCCATCAGCTGAATATCGATGGTGAACAGGTTGCGGTAGACAGTGGCTTTATTGTCTTTAATGAACATAACTATCCGCTGTTCTGCGCCATGCTAAAAGAACTTGGGATTCAATCGCAAAGCAGTGACATGGGCTTTTCGGTGAATAATCAGGTCACTGGCTTACAGTACAATCCTTCAAAAAAATTCTCGTTATTGTTCCGACCTCAAAACTTTTTTAATGCAGATTTTCGCGCGATGTTGTCGGATCTGTTCCGCTTCTATGCCGCCAATAAAGATCTGGATGTGGAGCATGTCGATGCACAGCTCAGTATTGATGAGTATTTAAATCAACATGGTTATAGCGATGCCTTCCGTCAGGAACATCTCTATCCGATGTGCGGGGCGCTGTGGTCCTGCCCAGTGGAACAGGCCGGACAGATTCCGTATAAGTTTGTGGTGAGCTTTTTCCAGCATCATCGCATGTTGCAGCTCAAAGACCGTCCTTTATGGCTGACGGTCAAGGGTGGATCAGCTCGCTACGTCCGTGCCATTCAGGCCCAGTGCAATATCACGCTTCGTAAAACTGCTGTGCATCAGGTGTCTCGCAGTGCCAATGATGTACTGATTGAAACCCAACAGGGCAGCGAGCGTTTTGACTGGGTGATTTTCGCCAGCCACGCCGATGACAGCCTAAAACTGCTGAAAGACCCAACCGCGCAGGAGCTGGACGTGCTAGGCAAGTTCCGCTATCAGGATAACCGCATGGTGGTACATTCCGATACCTCTATCATGCCCAGATCCCGTCGCCAGTGGGCCAGCTGGCATGTACACGTCACGCCGACTCAGGTCACTGAACAGACGCCATTCCAGCACAGTGGCACACATTATGGCTTTAGCTACTGGATGAACCAGTTGCAGAACCTGAACTGCAAAACCCAGGTCTTTGCCACCCTGAATCCTAATTTTGCCCTGAATCCAAAAAAAGTCTGGGTAGAACGACATTACCGTCATCCGGTGTTTGATGCCTCGGCGATTGAAGCACAGCAACGCTGGGCCGAGGTCAACGGCCAAAACCGCACCTCATATTGTGGCGCTTACTGGGGCTGGGGCTTTCATGAGGATGGGGCGCGTAGCGCATCATGGGTAATCGATCAGTTATTAAAACAGGCTGAACAGGCAGCTTAGGAGCGCATGATGCAGATGTATCCACTGGCGATAGCCACTGCTGAAATCCGGCATCGTCGTTATTTGCCCCAAGCCCATGCTTTTAAAACCCAGCTGAGCTATCTGTGGTTTGATCCAGATCAACTCGCGACGTTTACCCGAAAATCCTGGCTGTGGTCATCTAACCGCTGGAATTTCCTGACCCTAGATGAGCTCGATTTTCTGACTATGGAATGTGGCTCGATTCGGCAGAAGATTGCACGCCTGCTGATCAAGCGGGAAAACTATCTGTTACCGCATGCCGCTTCCATCCGGGTGCTGGCTTTACCGCGCACACTCGGCTTTCGTTTCAATTCCGTAGTGTTTTATATGGTCTTTAGTGCGACCGACCAGTTGCTCTTTGTGCTGAGTGAAATCACCAACACACCGTGGAATGAACGACAGGTCTACATTCACGACTGCCGAAACAATGCAGACGAACATGCGCCGTACCAGAGTCACCAGTTTGACTTTAAAAAGGCCTTTCATGTGTCGCCGTTCATGCCAATGGGGTTGGATTATCGCTGGCGCTTCAGCTTTTCGGATCGGCAGAACGTGATTTATATGCAGCTGTTTGAGCAGGGAATCTTGCAATTCGATGCCACCCTGAAATTTTCCTTGCAGGCCATCACGGTTCCTTCACAGCAGCATCGCTATGCTGTACTGAAAGTTCTTGAACCCTTCAGGATGGTCAGCGGAATTTATCTGCATGCCTTTCGTTTATGGAAAAAGAAAATTCCGTTTTACCGCCATCCTAAAAAAGAAAAAGGAAACACATTGCGATGAAGACACTATTCATGGGAGAGCAAAGCACACTGCCGGTGGTACTGCGCCACCTGCTGAAATTACGCCATGGTCAGCTGATTTTTAAAGGCGTCTGGAACGGGGCTGTCGGGGAAAATAGCGATTTACAGGCGGTGATACAGGTGCATGATGTTCGTCTGATGGATCTGCTGTTCCGTAATGGTGTACTGGGTGCTGCCGAAGGTTTTATCCGTGGCTACTGGAGCAGTGAAGATCTGGTCGATGTGATCCGCATTTTGGCACGTAACCGCGATGTGCTGGACCAGATGAATCAGAATGCTGTGGCCAAAGCCAGCCAGTTACTGTTAAAGGTCTGGTATAAATCGCGCAAGAATTCGATTGATGGCAGCCGCAAAAATATTGCCGAGCATTATGACCTGAGCAATGACTTTTTCAAGCTGTTCCTGGATTACAGCATGATGTATTCAAGTGCTGTGTTTAAAGAGCCGGGCATGACCCTGGAACAGGCTTCGGATTATAAAAAAGAGCTGATCTGCCAGAAACTGCAACTCAAACCGATGGATCATTTGGTCGAAATTGGTAGCGGCTGGGGCGGTTTTGCCATTTATGCCGCGCAGCAGTATGGCTGCAAGGTCACCACCATCACCATTTCCAAAGCACAGTATGATGAAGCTGTGGCCCGGGTCGCTGCAGCAGGATTGTCACATCGTGTGACTGTGCAGCTGAAAGATTACCGCTTACTGGAAGGCAAATACGACAAGCTGGTGTCGATTGAAATGATCGAGGCCGTAGGTGAGCAGTATTTACCAACTTATTTCCGAAAATGCCGCGAGCTCCTCAAGCCGAATGGTCTGGCCCTGATTCAGGCCATCACCATTGAAGATGCACGCTATGCCAAAGCCCTGAATACCGTGGACTTTATCAAGCGCTATATTTTCCCGGGCAGTTTTATTCCCTGTATCAGTGTCATGACCCAGACCGCTTCCGAACAAAAATTGCGACTCAAACATTTGGAAGATATCGGCCAGAGCTATGCTCAGACCTTGTACTGTTGGCGTCAGCGTTTCTTGCAGCAGCATGATCAGGTACTTGGGCTTGGTTTTGATGAGCGTTTTATCCGCATGTGGGATTTTTATCTGTGTTATTGCGAAGGTGGCTTCCGCGAAGGCGTGATCAGTGATGTACATCTGCTGTTCGAAGCCAGTGCCTACTAAGCCAAGATAAAACAGGAGTGCCGAAATGCTGCTGAATTTACTGATGCTGAATGTCTTTATCATGCTCTGTAGCTGGGTGTTGGTGACCTATAACCACAGAGCAGGGCTGGTCGATGTCGCTTGGAGTTTCAGTATTACCCTCAATGTGATTATTGCCGCTTGGGCGATTGACAGTGCACCGATGCTGGTTCGCTTATTTCTGGGACTGGCGAGTGGGATCTGGTTTTCACGGCTGACTTGGCATCTGTTACGGCGCTATGACAGTGAAACCCAAGAAGACACGCGTTATGCCAACATGCGCCGAGCGATGGGGGATTATCAGCATCTTGGTTTTCTAATGTTTTTTATATTTCAGGCAGGTTTGGCTCTACTGTTTTCTTACCCAATGCTGAAGTTGTTAAGTATCTCGACCGAGCAATGGAATGACTGGACTTTGGTCACTGTGATTGTGGCGGGCATGATCATGTTGCTGGCGCTGATCGGTGAGAGTACCGCTGACCAGCAACTTTACCGTTTTAAGCTAGATCCACAGAATCAAGGTAAAACCATGGATCAGGGTTTGTGGAAATATTCGCGCCATCCGAATTATTTCTTTGAATGGCTGCACTGGTTTGCCTATCCGGTCCTTGGTCTGGCAGCAGGTGCCTATGGATTATGGATTTATCCGCTGCTGATGTGGCTGTTTCTGTACTACATCACCGGGATTCCCTTTAGTGAACAACAGGCGCTGGCACATCGCGGCGACAACTATAAAGACTATCAACGACGAACTTCAATGTTTATTCCGTGGCCACCCAAATAGTAGGTAAATACATGGACTTTATGATTCAACAATCTTTAAAACTGGTCGAAAGCGGCAAGCTGCCCGATTCGGTGATTCGCGCGGGCATTCGCAGCCTAAGCAAAAAACGTCTGGCACAAGAAGGACGCTTTGACCCGGCACTGGCAGCTCGGCGCTATATGGATGTGCTGCATATGCTGAAAAATAGCGAGATTGCCATCGAGACCGACAAGGCCAATGAACAGCACTATGAACTGCCCACCGCATTTTTCCAGGCGGTGCTGGGCAAGCGTCTGAAATACAGCGCTAGCCTGTTTGAACACACTCATACCACGCTGGATCTGGCGGAAGAAGCGGCACTTGCCAGCTATTGCCAGCGTGCACAGTTAAAAGATGGACAGGATATTCTGGAAATTGGCTGTGGCTGGGGATCGTTGAGTCTGTATATGGCCGAGCATTATCCCAAAGCCCGTATCACGGTGGTGTCGAATTCCTCGACCCAGCGCCAGTATATTCAGGAACAGGCGCGTCTGAAAAAGCTGCAGAACCTTATGGTGATCACCTGCGACGTCAATGTGCTGCAACTGGAACCCGCGTCCTTTGACCGCGTGGTTTCGGTGGAAATGTTTGAACATGTGCGCAACTACCAGAAACTGTTTGAAAATATCAGCAGCTGGCTGAAAGCGGATGGTCTGCTCTGGTGCCATATTTTCTGTCACCGTTTCCTACATTATCCGTTTGAAGTAAAAAATGAATTCGACTGGATGTCGAGATATTTCTTTAGTGGCGGACTGATGCCGGCAGCGTCGACCTTTCTACATTTCCAGCAGCATTTGCAATTAGAGCAGCACTGGCAATGGGCGGGTACGCAGTATGAACGTACCGCAAATGCTTGGCTAGAAAATATGGATGCTAAACAGGCCGAGCTAAAGCCCTTGTTTGAAAAAACTTATGGCGCGGATGCCGCAATCTGGTGGCAACGCTGGCGGATTTTCTTTATGGCCTGTGCCGAGCTGTTCGGTTATGAGCATGGACGTGAATGGGTAATCGGTCACTTTCTGTTTAAAAAGAAAACCGTATAATTGAACGGCGAATCGGATGGGCCAGCGGGGAATGCACCAATGTTAAAGCTGTTCAGGGACAAACACGATCATCCTCTGGGTGAGGTGTTTAACCGCTATTACTGGCTGCAAATCGGATTCATTGCCTTGTCTGTGGTGATTGGGATTGGCTGTAGTGCTTGGGTAATCAAAGGTTCCCTGCTCAGAACTGCGCTAGAACAGGAAATGTCACACTACTGGCAGCGGCTGGAACGTAATCCGGCTGCTGAATTGCCCGATACCAAAAACCTGTATGGTTACCGCTGGAACACTGTGCCACCCTCCCAATTTAAGAATATGTCACTTGAGCAAGGGGTGAATCGGCATTTTGTCGATGGCAAGGAGCGCATGACCGTGTATGGTGAAAAAGACGGACAGCATGTGCTGCTGGTGTTTGGCGAAAGCAACGTCAATAAGCTGGTCTGGCTGTTTGGTCTGGCACCGCTGATGGTCAGCCTGTTTGTGCTATATAGTGTGCTGTGGTGGTGGAACCGTCGGGCCCGGCGCTATTTTTCCCCCATTACCCGTCTGGCCAATGCGCTGGAATATATCGACTGGGAACATCAGAAAAATCAGGCTTCGCCTTTTCAGGACATCCGCACCGATTCTAATCTGGAAGCTGAATACCTCAAGCAGGCGCTGGAAAAATATCATCAGGTATTAAGTGAATTTATTCAGCGTGAGCGTGAATTTACTGGAGATGTCAGCCATGAGCTACGCACGCCACTGACCATTTTAAAAGGCAATGTGCAGCTGTGTCAGGCACGCTATGGCGACAACAAGGCCTTTACCCGCCTGCATAACACCATTGAAGACATGCAGCTGCTGGTCGATACCTTGCTGGCCATTGCCCGCAATACCACCAACACTTTAACTGCTGAACCGACCATGCTTTCAGAATGTCTGGACAATCTGGTGCAGGATCTGGAGAGTGTCAGTCATAACAAAGGCATGCAGATAGACCTGCAAAAAGACCTCGATGAACAGCCGCGTAAACTTTATCCATCCATGACCAAAATGGTGTTTGGCAATATTCTGCGCAATGCGCTGAACTATTCACAGGGCACAGAAATTGATGTGATTCTGGAAAAAAATAAAGTGCTGATTGCTGACAATGGGGTCGGCATGCCTTTACCTAACAATTCTAAAGTTCAGGAACTGTCTGGTCAGCAGCTAAAACTGGAAATCAAAGGGCATGGCATTGGATTACAATTGGTGCAAAAGCTATGCAAACAGCTAGGTTGGCGTGTGGAGCTGTTTGACAGGCAATATTATCTTGACACTCATCAGAATGTTGAATTAGCAATGACCACTGGACTGATTGTCGTTGTGTACCTAAATTAGGCTTCATCTTCGAAAGCAATTTTTAAACCAATCCCAGATATGGTGTGAATCAGCTTTTGTTCAAAGGGTTTATCGACCATTTTGCGTAAATTATAGATATGACTGCGCAGAGCATCACTTTCTGGCTCTTCGTCACCCCAAAGCTGCATCATAATTTCCTGTTTGGTCAGTACTTTAGGAGAATGACGCATCAATAGTTTCAAAAGTTTAAACTGAATTGGAGGCAATTCAATGTTCTGCCCAGCTCGAGTTAGCTGTTGTGTTGCTGGGTCCAAAATTAGGTCATGAATTTGCAGACGACTGCTAGATACTTCACCCAGGGAACGTTTGATCAGGGCCTTGACCCGAACCACTAGCTCGTTAAAGTCAAAGGGCTTGACCAGATAATCATCCGTGCCGGAATTGAAGCCTTTAAGTTTGTCATCCAAGGTATCCCGAGCGGTAAGCATCAAGACAGGTAAGTCCAACCCCTCTTCATTGCGTAACCACTCGCACAATTCATAACCAGAACCATCAGGCAAATTAATGTCTAGTAGCAAGATATGGTAGCGTTGCTGTTTCAGTAATTGTCTAGCAGCACTCAGATTGCGGGCGTGATCGACCACAAAGCCATGTTCTTCAAGAAACTCGCATAGGGTAGAGGCCAGTTCATAATGGTCTTCAACCATCAGGATAAAATGTTTCGACATAGCGGCAGACACTAATTTAATAATTGCTGTTTTAATTTAGCACTAAATGGCTGGGGACCCAGCCATATATTAAAATATTGTTGTGCCAGAGGATGTTTAAGCTGCCCTAAACTTTGCTGGTTCAAAGATAAGCTCAGGGTCTGTGTAGCATGGTTGTATTTTAAACGATACAGGTCGCCTGATCTGACCGGACGATACAAATCGGTGATTGGGTTGAATAGAGCATGTATTTTTGCGTCTTTAACATTACGTTTCAGTAAATGTGTGGCCGCACGCTTAAATGCCCATTCCGGAATATTCTGTGTATAGGAAAAGTCCATCTGTATATTTTGTTTTTCCCAGGACTGGCTACAGTTTTGGGCAAAATAACTGGCCATACCGACCTGTTTTTGACCCACCATCAGCGGACCATTGCCGCATTGATTCAGGCTCTGTGCATGCGCCCACGAACCGAAACTCCCGAGCATCAGTACAGTGGTTATGGCTACTTTTTGAAAGGCAGTACCCATGAATAGGTTCCTCCTACATATGGCAAAGAACGATACAGACCATTGGCCGGATCCCAGAAATCTTGTTGGAAAATAATCTGATGGTTTGGGTTGACCTTTATTTCACTGATTCCAAATGAATCCATTGTTCGTGTCTTCCCGAACATTTTAAAATCATAAACCATATGCCAATGCACATAGGCAGAGTCTTGATGATATGAAGTATTTAATAGGCTGACAGTGACATTACTCACCCGCTGGTTCATACCTTGAAAATGTTCAAGCAGTTTTTTACGCGATGAAAATTGCGACAGAGTATCGTTAATAAAAAGCTGATCTGCATACAGTGCTCCAGCATTTTCAACGAATTTAGGTGTGCCCAAGGTATTAAAGGCTGAGGTAAAGCGGAGGCCGATATCCTGAGCTTTAGCCTGATCCAGCGCTATCCCCTGAATACCATTTCTGGATTGGGCGTAATCGGCTGAATAACTGGGAATACTTTTACATCCGGCTAACAACAGAAGCGGCAAGGATAAGGCTGTAGCAGTTAGTGTTTTTACAAGTCTCATCATCAGTGTCCGTATGAAGTGTATGTTTATACCTTAGGCAGCACAGCGTGAACAGAATGTGAAGATAGATACTAAAGACAGTACATTGAATAGAATTTTGATGATTAAGGATTAAATTTCACTTTCTCTTTTTTCTTCAGTCATTAGCCAATGAATGATATTCATGACATCACGATTTTCGTTATTTTTTCTGACCATTGCATAAAAATTATAGTCACAATAGATAAAACCAAAAGGGGCAATGACCCTTCCATTTAATATTTCTTTTTCTACTAAAATTTGAGGCGCTATCGCAATTCCTAACCCAGACACAGCAGCTTCTATCATTAAATTGAGACTATCAAAATAGCGATCATTCGCTTTTGGGGGAAAGTGAATTTGGGACTGATTAAACCATGTATGCCATGCACTTTTATTTGAGTGGGTATGAAGTAATGGATAATTTAAAAGATCATTTTTTGTATGAAGAAGATTTATTTCACGATTACAAATAGGACCCATGTTATCGGGAAATAACAGATATTTATTCAAAAAGTTGGGAAGTAGATGATGCTCACTGACACTATTGATCAATATGTCAACTTTCTCTTTTTCTAACAATTTTAAATCATTACATGTCATTAATTTTATATGGATATTGGGATAAATGACTTCGAGCTTTTCTAATCGAGGAATCAGCCAATTTGCCATAAAACTATGAGAAGCGCCTATGACAACTTCTACTTCAGATGTCTTATTAGTTAACTCAAAGACGCATTGTTCTAAACGATTAAAAAGCTGCGTACAAACTCGAGATAATTCTTCTGCGTCCGTTGTCAGAGAGATGGTAGAGGAATGCCGAATAAACAATTTTTTATCTAACCATTCTTCTAACTGCTTTATTTGATGACTAATCGCACTATGGGTGACACATAATTCTTCGGCAGCTAAGCTGAAACTTTTATTTCTGGCGACAGCTTCGAAAGCTTTTAAAGCATTAAGAGGAGGTAATGTTCTGCGTTTCATGTTGTAAAATTTTCTAACATCATCAGCTCAAAATATATCAATTATCATCAAAATGAAAATATTTTAAGATCGAACAAGTTTTGATAGTAAAAGAGATATGAGATGACAACCCCTTATACAGGTAATGGTCCTGATGACTTAGGATTTTTTGGTAAATTTGGCGGATGTTACATGCCAGAGAGCTTAATGCCAGCACTTCAAGAATTAGAGCAAGCCTTTAATAATGTTCGGCACAAACCTGAATTTTGGGCTGAATATCAGCAGATTTTAACGGACTTTGTTGGTCGTCCTAGTCCTCTTTTTTATGCAAAAAACCTAACAGCTTATGCAGGCGGCGCTCGAATATATTTCAAGCGAGAAGATTTGAACCATACGGGTGCGCATAAGATCAATAATTGTGTAGGCCAAATCTTATTAGCCAAATTTATGGGGAAAACCAGAATCATTGCAGAAACTGGTGCTGGGCAACATGGTGTTGCAACAGCAACGGTTTGCGCGCTGTTTAAGATGAAATGTACCATTTTTATGGGAGAAACAGATATTCAGCGCCAACAAATGAATGTTGAGCGCATGAAATTACTCGGTGCTGAAGTCAGAAGTGTTCAAAAGGGTCGTGGGACTTTAAAAGATGCCATGAACGAAGCATTACGTGACTGGATTCGTCATGTGGATACAACCTATTACCTGTTGGGTACTGGCGCAGGCCCTCACCCATATCCGACGATGGTCAGAGAATTTCAGAAAATTATTGGTCTAGAAGCCAGAAACCAAATACTCCTGAAAGAAAATAGGCTGCCTGATGCTCTAGTTGCTTGCGTGGGTGGGGGATCAAATGCACTAGGGTTGATGCATCCTTTTCTAGAAGACCTGAATGTCAAAATGTTTGGCGTTGAGGCAGGTGGAAAAGGAATAAATAGCGATGAACATGCCGCCTCTATTTGCAAAGGTCAGGTCGGTGTGCTACATGGCAATTTAACCTATTTATTACAAGACTTCGATGGGCAGATTTTAGAAGGGCACTCTGTATCAGCCGGCTTAGATTATCCTGGTGTTGGTCCAGAGCATGGCATTCTGTTTGAAACAGGACGTGTGACATATACGGCTATAACCGATCAAGAGGCTGTAAATGCATTTCAGCTTTTAAGTCAACAGGAGGGTATTATTCCTGCGCTTGAGAGTTCTCATGCGATTGCATATGCGATTCAACTTGCTCAAGAAATGCAGCCAGAACAGATCATTATTGTCAATTTAAGTGGCAGAGGAGACAAAGACTTAAACACGGTCAAAAAATATCTTGCAGGAGCTACAGCATGAACCGTCTAGATCAAAAATTAGAGCAATTGAAACTGGAAAATCGAAGCGGTCTGGTCTGTTATTTTACTGCTGGAGATCCTAATTTTACAGAAAGTTGTCGTCTGTTAAGCCAATTGGGTCAAGCAGGGGCTGACATTATTGAAGTGGGTATTCCATTTTCTGATCCAGTGGCAGATGGAGAGATCATTCAGGCTGCGCATCTTCGGGCTTTAGGTGCAGGTCAAACGGTAAAACAGACCATTGAGTTGGTAAAAGCAATAAGACTGCATGATGACCAGACACCAATAATTTTCATGACTTATTTAAATCCGATGATGCAATATGGTTTTGAGACACTTATCGCCGAAACAGAAAATCTTATAGATGGAATATTGATTTTAGATGCTCCATATGGATATCGAGAAAACTTTGAAGTGCAGTTAAATGAAAAAAATATGCATTTAATTGCAATGACCGCGCCGACGACCCCAGTTGAAAGGTTAGAGCAAATCTCAGCGCGCGCGACAGGGTTTTTATATCATGTTGCAGAAAATGGCTTAACAGGAGGAGACTTCAATCTGTCTAATCTTGAGAAAAAGATTGCTGAAATCAAACCTATTTTTAATATTCCAGTTGCAATTGGCTTTGGGATCAAAAATGAAAGTCATGTTAAAGCATTAGCCAATAAAGTAGATCTTATTATTATCGGTTCAGCGCTCGTCAATACTTTCTTTAATAAAGGGATGATCGCAACTTTAGAAAAAGTCACGGTTTTTGCACAGATACTGAGACAAAACAAAGAATAGTCAGGCACCTTTCATAAATCTTCTTTAAAACCATAATTGAATATAAAACAATATTTTATCTTGGCCTTCTCCCGAAAGGGAGATGGAGCTTTATACGTGCATATTTTCTAAAAGTGATCGCTTTTAAAAATCACTATTATCATATAGATGTGACATGCGTTTTTGCTTTGTTTCTAGATAAGCTTTGTTAAAGATATTTAAACCAACTTTTAAAGGAATACGTTCAACAACATTAATTCCTAAATCAGTTAAAGATTTAATTTTAAGGGGATTATTTGTAATGAGTTTTACATTCTTTATTTTTAAATAATCTAACATAATGGTACACATATCATATTTACGAGCATCTGCTGGTAAATTTAATAATAAATTGGCGTCAAGAGTATCATGTCCTTGATCTTGAAGTGCGTAAGCTCGAATTTTATTGGTTAGTCCTATGCCGCGACCTTCTTGGCGTAAGTATAAGATCACACCTTGACCTGCATCATTAATCATTTTCATGGTTGAATGTAATTGGGGGCCACAATCACATTTGAGTGATCCAAAAGCGTCACCTGTTAAGCACTCTGAATGAATTCTAACGAGTACAGGTTGATTAGAAATAGTACCCATGCCTTTAGCAAGAGCGATATGTTCTTCACCAGTACTTTGGTCTTGAAACGCTATAATTTCAAAATCACCAAATGCAGTCGGTAGTTTTGATTTTGAAACAAACTCTATAGCCATTGAAGAATACACCTATATAAATTTATATTTGGTACAATTTACTTAATCTAACTTGAAAGCATTGGCTAATTTTTTTCAGTCATAAATTTCAGCATTTAACTTCCAAGTAAAGAGTATGTATTTAATAGTGAATTTTTTGTGAAATATTAAGTTGACAAAATAACTAACCAAGCTAAAAAAATTTAGTTAGCCCAGGCTTTGTTGCATAAATATGTAAGCATCTGATTTAAATAAATTTAATTTTGGATCAAAAAATAATCAAAACTTTTAAAATCATATAGTTATGAAAACTTTGCGCAACAAAGCCGAACAGATGCCAAAATAATTGATCTGGTACAGCGTATTACACCAACAGGCTATACGCAGGCCATGAGCTTTTTGACAGGGAAAAAACGCCGTAAATAAAGACGTATTCACATGAAAGATGATTTTATTGTTTTAACCGAGTATACTAAATCGAGTAATTTTTAAATTAAAAAAAGCTTCGATTTCAATGCTAAAGCATTCCGTTAAATAAAATGATAAGGAGTCCTACATGAGTGGTTCTCATAACCATGATCACAGTCATGTTGAAGTGACTGCAAAAAATGCCAAGAAATTAACCATCGCACTTGCCCTGACGTTTACCTTCTTAATTGTGGAAGTGGTTGCAGGATTTATCACGCAAAGCTTGGCCTTACTGTCCGATGCAGCGCATATGTTTACCGATGCCGCTGCTTTAGCGATTGCTTTAGCAGCCATCAAAATTGGGCAAAAACCTGCCGATGATAAACGTACTTTTGGCTATCAACGGTTTGAAATCTTGGCAGCTTTGTTTAATGCCATGATGTTGTTTGTGGTAGCCATTTACATTTTATATGAAGCCTATCAGCGTTTTAGTCAGCCACCTGAAATTCAAAGCTTGGGTATGTTGGTTGTTGCGGTTCTGGGTTTAATCATTAACCTGATTTCAATGAAGATTTTGGTGTCGAGCAGTCAAGACAGCTTAAATGTGAAAGGGGCTTATCTTGAAGTGC
Organism: Acinetobacter sp. SWBY1; assembly: GCF_002946595.1. Taxonomy (NCBI): domain Bacteria; kingdom Pseudomonadati; phylum Pseudomonadota; class Gammaproteobacteria; order Moraxellales; family Moraxellaceae; genus Acinetobacter; species Acinetobacter sp. SWBY1. The sequence continues at coordinate 280,578 of NZ_CP026616.1, forward strand.
TCAGTGATGCCTTGGGCTCTGTGGGTGTGATCATTGGCGCACTGGTGATTTATTTCACAGGTTGGATGTGGGTAGATACCGTTATTGCGGTGTTGATTGGCTTTTGGGTCTTACCTAGAACTTGGGTGCTACTGAAACAAAGTATCAATATTTTGCTCGAAGGTGTACCAAGTGAAATTGATATCGAATCTTTACGCAATGACTTGCTGGCTTTAGAGGGTGTACAAGGTATTCACCAGCTTAAAGTTTGGGCCATTACCTCTAAGAATGTGCATTTAACAGCGCATTTGATTGCACCTGATGTAGATCAGAGAGCTTTATACCACCAAGCTGTGGAGTTATTGGGGCATGAGCATGGGATTACGCAAGTGACTTTGCAGATTGAAGAAGATGAATGCCATCCACACCAACATGAACATAGTCATTAAAAAAGACTTGACCTTAGACTTAGTCTAGGCTTTACAATAGCGTCACTTTATTTCAGTACGACATTATGCGTTCTACCACGTGGATTAGCGTCTTAGTTGCTTTATTCATGTTCCAAAGTCTTTGGAACGTGGCGGCAGCTTTTTGCGTCCATGAAGAACAAAAAACTCAAGTCGTGACGCAACAAAATTTTCATTTTGGGCATCATCAAACCACCTTGTGTGTGTCTGATGATAAGGCACACCAGCAAAGCAGTGCCGATAGCCATACTCAAACGGCAAATGATCAGTTTGAATTGGGTGAAGACCATCAAGACCATCAAGATCATTTGCCTTCAATGGCACATTTGATTATTCCGAAAGAAATAAACTATCAAATGCCGCTCGCGTTTGAAGTTCGTGAGCGTCCGCAGTTTTTTTGGCACAATGCCTATCAAGCCCCTGATTTATTGGGGCAACATCCTCCTCCTGAACTTTCCCCGCTAATGGTGGGGTAGCCTAAAACATTTCCCACCACTTCTTCTAAAAATTAGTGGGAAAAAACATGTCGAATCAATTTAAGGCGTTTATACGCCAAGCCCTTGCTGTGGGCATAACAACAGCCGCGATGCAATGGAGTTTTGCCGAACCGATCAAGACTTTAGATGAAGCTTTAGCAAAAGTAGAGCGCTATCAAAACCAAAGCGACATTGGGCAACAGCGTCAAAGCATTTCAGAGCTGAACATCAAAAACAGTGGCCTATGGCAAAATCCTAGCTTAAATATCAATCAAGATGGTTTGGGTTCAAATACCAATCAAGAGCTCAGTATTGCCATCAGTCAGCCCTTAGATGTTTTTGGACAGCGTAAGCTTAATCAAAAACTCGCAGAAACAGCGCAGCAACAAGGACAGTTACAACAACAACTGTGGACAGCACAAAGCCAATTGGTGGTGAAATTTGCATGGTCTCAGTTGGCTTTGGCACAAGTTGAAAAATCGCTGTACGCAGCACAACTCAAAGTGAGTCAAAACAATTTAGACAGTGCCAAAAAACGTTATCAGGCGGGCAGTATTGCTTTGGTTGACTATGAACGTGCGCAAATCGAAAGTTTGGATATGCAGCGCTTATACCAACAAGCGGTACTGTCAGAACAAGTAGCACAGCGTCAACTCTCAAACCTTTGGGGCGAAACCAAAGCCGATATTCAACTCAATGCGACCTCAATGCCATGGCCAGATCAAAGCGAGGCCACAGTACAGCGCTATATTGCTGAAGGTTGGTTGGAAAAGCTATATGCACTGAACATTCAACAGTCCAATTTAAACATTGAAAGTTTAAAAGTGCAGGCACGTCCCAATCCGACCTTAAATGTCGGCATGAAACGGAGCCAAGCACCGAATGAAAGTAGCGATACCACATTAGGTGTCGGCGTGGATATTCCGCTGAATATTTTTAACCGTCAGCAATACAGCATTCCGATGGCCCAGCGTCAGCAAAGCCTGTTGAATCAGCAGCAACAGCGTGAGTTAAAACAGCAGATTTTAGATATCGCCAATGCCATGCATGAGCTCAAAGGACTAAATAAACAGTTCAGTTCGATGAGCCAACAAACCACTTTGGCAGAACAAGTTCAAGTACGTACGCTGCAAGGTTTTAAAGCGGGAAAGCTGTCCATTACCGACATCCAACAAGCTAACTCACAACTGCAAAGCATACGCCTTGGGCAGTTGCAGTTATTACGTCAAGCTTGGCAGACTGCATTGAGCGCAGAAGCACTCAGCCTAGGTACTAGCTACGAACAGATCAGTAGTTCAGATGCTTATAGCCAAATCAGTAAAAATTCTATCGCACAAATACAAGACCTCATCCTTGGCGGAGCACAATAATATGCAACTAAAAAACCAACTTGGAAAAATATCACAGCCATTGATGATTGGGCTTTTGCTCCTCATTACATTTCTCATCGCTTTAGGGATCTGGTTTAGCTCAAAAGATAAAACCACTGATGAACATGCGCATGCAGAACATGAAGAATCTGAACATGCTGATGAACCCGAGGCAGAAAAAGGACATGCCGAGGAAGGTGAAATTCAACTGACGGCACAGCAACTGACAGAGCAAGGCATTCAAATCGCTTCAGCTCAACAAGGCGTGGTGTCTCAAGTTACCGTTCTGCCTGGAAAGCTTGTGGTTAATACCGATCAGCAAGCACATATTTCGCCAAACTTTGGTGGGCATGTGGAACAGGTGAATGTTGAACTTGGTCAAAACGTACAAAAAGGACAAACCTTAGCTGTACTGTCCGTCCCAGAACTGATTGATCAACAGGCCAATTTGCGGATGGCTCAAGCCAGTTTGGATTTGGCACGTCAAGATTATCAACGTGAACAGCAGTTATGGTCACAGGGCATTTCTGCCAAGCAGGATTACCAACGGGCAGAAAATGCTTACCGACAAGCGCAGATTACTGTGCAGTCCGTGCAAAGCCGCTTAAACGCCCTAGGTGCAACAGGTGGGGTAAATGGTCGTTTTGCCATCAAAGCACCCATTTCAGGTGTGATTAGCCAAAAAGATATCGTAGTGGGTGAAAACGTACAATTGGCCGATCAGCTTTTTGTGATTGAACAATTTAAAGAGTTATGGCTTGAGTTTAATCTGCCTGCTCAGTACTCAGGTCAGTTACAAGCCAATCAGAGTCTGACATTTAAGCCGAATGCTTCTGAACAAAAATATGAAGCCATTATCCAAAGCTTAACCTCTCAAGCCGATGCACAAACAGGACGCTTGGTGGTACGTGCTAAGTTAAGAAGCCAAGCGGCTGAACTACGTCCAAATGTTTTAGTGAATATCTTTTTAGACAATACCAGTTCAAAAACAGCACTTCGCGTCCATAAAAGTGCTATTCAAAACATTGAAGGTCAAACTTCGGTATTTGTGGTCGACGCGGAACAAAAAGGACAAGTGCATTTGAAAGCGCAGCCCGTTCAACTTGGGCAAGCTTCAAATGATGTTCAATGGGTGGAAGTGATTTCAGGCCTAACAGCAGGACAACGCTATGTCAGTCAAGGCAGCTTTGTTCTTAAGTCTGAATTAGAAAAAGGCGAGGCTGATCATGCACACTAATCATGATTTACCCAAGCCTGAGGGTTTGTTTGAACGAATTATTCAGTTCTCTATTCAAAATGCAATTTGGGTCATGCTCTTTGTCTGTACATGGATTGCGGTCGGGGTTTATAGCTATCAAAAACTGCCGATCGATGCAGTGCCCGATATTACCAATACGCAAGTACAAATTAATACCCAAGCCAATGGTTTTACCGCATTGGAGGTTGAGCAGCGGATTACCTACCCAATTGAAACTGCAATGGCTGGTATTCCCGATTTACAGCTGACTCGATCTATTTCACGCTATGGTTTGTCCCAAGTCACTATTGTATTTGAGGATGGCACAGACATCTATTGGGCACGTCAGCAGATTAATCAACGGGTGCAAGAGGTCAAAGCGGACTTACCTAGCGATGTTTCCCCAACCATGTCACCAGTTTCGACGGGTTTAGGTGAAATTTATCAATGGGTCATTAAAGCTGAACCGAATGCCAAAAAAGTGGATGGTACGGCTTATAGCGCGATGGACTTGCGGGAGATCCAAGATTGGATCGTTCGTCCACAATTGCAACGTGTTGCGGGGGTTGCCGAGGTCAACAGTATTGGCGGGTTTAATAAAACCTATGTGGTTGCTCCCGACTTAAACCGTATGCAACAGTTGAATATTTCCTTAAGCCAACTACAAACTGCTTTACAGGAAAATAATGAAAACCGTGGCGCTGGTTATATTGAGGAAAATGGTCAGCAGCTCACAGTCCGTGTTCCGGGGACACTCAACAGTCTTGCAGACATTGAAAATACAACGGTTGCCAGCCCAAATGGGAACCCCATTCGTGTCGCGGATATTGCGCAGGTTTCAATTGACCATGACCTCCGAACAGGAGGAGCAACCTATAACGGCGAAGAAACTGTACTCGGCATCGCTATGATGATGATGGGGGAAAATAGTCGAACGGTGTCTAAAGCTGTAGATGCCAAAATTCAGGAGGTGCAAAGCAGTTTACCGCAAGGTGTCACAATAGAAACGGTTTATGACCGCACGACTTTGGTGGAAAAAGCCATTAAAACGGTGCAAAAGAACTTGGTTGAAGGCGCAATCTTGGTGATTGTGATCCTCTTTTTATTCTTAGGTAATATTCGTGCGGCGTTAATTACAGCCTGTGTGATTCCACTGTCTATGCTGTTTACTTTAACGGGTATGGCACAGCAGAACATCAGTGCCAACCTGATGAGTTTAGGGGCATTGGATTTCGGGATTATTGTCGACGGTGCAGTGGTAATTGTTGAAAACTGTATTCGCCGTTTAGCCCATGCCCAGCAGTTACTCAAACGACCGTTGACTCAGTCGGAACGTTTTAAAGAAGTGTTTTTGGCAGCGCGTCAAGCCCGCCGTCCACTCATTTTTGGTCAGCTGATTATTTTAGTGGTGTATTTACCGATTTTTGCACTGACTGGTGTAGAGGCAAAAATGTTCCACCCAATGGCTTTGACTGTTGTACTTGCACTCGTTGCAGCCATTATTTTGTCGATCAGCTTTGTACCTGCGGCTGTCGCACTTTTTGTCAAAGGTGACATTAAAGAAACTGAAAGCCGTTGGATGCTGTGGCTAAAAGAGCGATATCAGCGAGTATTGGACTGTACCTATCAGTATAAAGCGGTGGTTTTGACCTTCGCACTGTGCTTATTGGTGTTGACGGGATTACTTGCAACACGTATCGGCAGTGAGTTTGCACCGCAACTGAGTGAAGGTGACTTTGCTGTACAGCAACTGCGCTCTCCAAGCACAGGCTTAGAAGAATCACTTCGTATTCAGGAAAATACGGAAAAGCTACTTCTGAAGAAATTCCCTGAAATACAGGCTATTTTTGCGCGAACAGGCACGGCTGAAGTGGCGACCGATGTGATGCCTCCAAATATTTCAGATGGTTATATCATGTTAAAACCCCGTGATGCATGGCCAAACCCGAAAGAAACATTGGATGAACTGCGTAGCCGTATGCAGGCGTATTTAGCGACATTGCCCGGTAACAACAGTGAGTTTTCTCAGCCAATTGAACTGCGTTTCAATGAGTTAATATCGGGTGTACGCAGTGATGTCGGTGTCAAAATCTTTGGCGATGACATGCAAGTATTAAATGCGGAAGCTGAAAAAATCAGTAAATTGATTCAACAGGTTTCAGGCAGTACCGCCGTTAAAGTTGAACAAACGTCGGGTTTACCTTTGCTCAATGTGGAAATTGATAAAAGTTTAGCAGCTCAATATGGCTTAAGTGTTAAAACCATACAAGACTATGTGTCAGCAAGCATTGGCGGACAAAATGTCGGTGAAATTCTACAGGGTGACCGCCGTTTTGACTTTGTGATTCGACTCAGTGAGCAAGATCGTAGTATCAGTGGGATTGCACAACTGCCTATACAGCTTCCGAACGGTGGCAGCATTCTGCTCACTGATATTGCCATTGTAAAAATGATGGATGGCATCAACCAAGTCAGTCGTGAAAATGGCAAACGTCGTGTGATTGTCACTGCGAATGTGGAAGGGCGAGATTTGGGTTCTTTTGTCACAGAAGTACAAAGTCAGCTTAAGCAGTATCCTCTACCAAGTGGTTACTGGATTGAATATGGTGGTCAATTTGAAAATCTGGCCTCGGCACAGGCTCGAATGCAAATTGTGATTCCACTGGCGTTACTGACGATCTTTATTTTGCTGATGGCCGTTTTCCATAACGTCAAAGAAAGCTTGTTGGTGTTCACGGGGGTTCCATTTGCTCTAACTGGCGGTGTGCTTTTCTTGTGGTTAAGAGACATTCCCTTGTCAATGTCGGCGGGCATTGGTTTCATTGCCTTGTCTGGCGTCGCCGTCTTAAATGGTTTGGTCATGTTGACCTTCATTAAAGAGCTAAGAGAGCAATATCGCCTGCATGAAGCCGTTTGGCAGGGAGCGATTTTGCGATTAAGGCCTGTTTTAATGACCGCTTGTGTAGCGTCTTTAGGTTTTGTCCCAATGGCGCTTGCCACAGGCACAGGGGCAGAGGTCCAACGTCCACTGGCGACCGTGGTGATTGGTGGAATTATTTCTTCGACGTTATTGACCTTGGTACTATTACCAGTGTTGTATCGTTGGATGAATGCAAAAAAAGAAACGGAAGTTTAATCCCTTAATCAGTTGAAGTATGAGGAGGTAAAATAGTCTCCTCATAATTGAGTGTGAGAAAATTATGCAGATCAACGGGCTTGATAAAAACCTGCATCGGAACGAGCTAGTGCTGGTAGTCCACGAATTTGATCGGCAATTTTCTCAGCCATCATAATGGTTGTCGCATTCAAATTCCCTGTGATAATTAACGGCATAATAGATGCATCAACCACACGTAAATTGTGCAGACCATGCACACGCCCTTGGCCATCGACCACGGCCATTTCATCTTCGCCCATTTTGCAGCTACAAGAAGGGTGGTAGGCCGTTTCAGCATGATTGCGTACGAAGTCATCCAATTCTGCATCACTGCTTAAATGTTTACCTGGACTAATTTCTTCACCGCGATAAGGATCTAATGCGGGTTGTTGCATGATTTCACGTGTAATCCGAATAGCATCGCGGAATTCGCGCCAATCTTGCTCTGTGGACATATAGTTAAACAGAATGCTTGGATGTTCAAATGGATCTTTAGATTTTAGTTTGATGCGTCCACGAGAGGGTGAGCGCATAGAACCGACGTGGGCTTGAAAGCCATGTTCTTTGACTGCGTTGCTACCATTGTAGTTAATTGCAACAGGCAGGAAATGAAACTGAATATTGGGCCAAGAAAATTCATCGGAAGAGCGAATAAACCCCCCTGCTTCAAATTGGTTGCTGGCGCCAATCCCAGTTCCATTGAATAACCATTCGGCACCAATGGCAGGCTGGTTATACCATTTCAATGCGGGGTAGAGCGAAACAGGTTTTGTGCATTTATATTGCAGGTACATTTCCAGATGGTCTTGTAAATTTTCTCCGACACCAGGTAAATCATGGACAATTTCAATATCTAGATCACGCAGTAACTCGCTAGAGCCTACACCTGAACGTTGTAAAATTTGCGGAGATGCAATTGCACCTGCACAGAGCAAAACTTCTTTATTCGCATAGACCTGATGTAACTGTTGCCGATTAGCACCTTGCAGGTATTCCACCCCAATTGCTTGTTTGCCACTAAACATAATTTTATGGGTGGTGGCATGCGTCATGATGGTCAAGTTGGGGCGCTGCTTTGCCATATCCAGATATCCACGGGCTGTACTGGCGCGTCGACCATTGGGCGTGACAGTTCGATCCATAGGACCAAAACCTTCTTGTTGATAGCCATTTAAATCATCTGTACGTGGATAACCTGCTTGTACGCCAGCGTCTACCATCGCATGAAACAGCTCATTATTATTGGCTTTGGGTGTAGCAACACTTACAGGTCCATGATCACCGTGATAGTCGTTGGCGCCAATATCACGACTTTCTGCTTTTCGATAGTAAGGCAGGCAATCGGCATAGCTCCAGTTTTCTAAACCTTTTAAAGTCGACCATTGTTCTAAGTCCATGGCATTGCCACGGATATAGCACATGCCATTAATCAGTGAAGATCCACCCAAACCTTTGCCGCGTCCACATTCCATGCGGCGGTTATTCATATGCGGTTCGGGGTCAGTTAAATAAGCCCAGTTATAGCGTCGCCCTTGCAGTGGATAAGCCAACGCAGCAGGCATTTGGGTACGAAAATCGAGTCGGTAGTCAGGTCCGCCAGCTTCTAGTAATAAAACAGAGATATCTGCATCTTCGGTTAAACGTGCCGCAAGAACATTACCTGCAGAGCCAGCGCCAATAATAATATAATCGTAGTGAGTAGAATGCATAATGATCCTTTTTCTATGGCAGTACCACGCCCGATTAGAGCGTGGCGACATGTTGAGTTGAGGATGTAAAACAGAAAAATAAAGAATAAAGGTCAGTATTTAGCGTTTAGAAAATACTGTGATAATCGCCCAATTCGACTTGAATGGATTTAATGCGGGTATAATGTTGCAAAGTAGACAAACCATTTTCACGTCCCACACCCGATTGCTTATAGCCCCCGACAGGCATTTCAGCAGGGGATTCGCCCCAAGTGTTAACCCAGCAAATGCCCGCTTCAAGTTGGTGAATAATGCGGTGTGCCTGCGAGATATCTTGTGTTACAACCCCTGCTGCTAGACCATAAGGGGTCTGGTTAGCACGTTGAATGACTTCTTCGATGCTGTCATAAGTCAAAAGACTCATCACAGGTCCAAATATTTCATCTTGTACAATTCGCATGTCGTCATGACAGTCTGTAAAAACAGTTGGCATGACATAAGCGCCCTGAGTCAGTTCCGCAGAGGTCGCTCGTTCACCCCCAATTAAAAGTGTCGCACCTTGCTGTTTGCCCAATTCAATATAAGACAAGACTTTTTCCATATGCGGGAAACTGGTGAGCGGACCAAAATTGGTTTCTGCCAACATTGGGTCACCGACACGAATACGTTTAACACGTTCGAGTACAGCCTGTTCAAACTCGACTTTTAGGTGGCGCGGTATAAAGACACGCGTACCGTTAGTGCACACCTGACCCGAACTAAAGAAATTTGCCATCACTGCAATGTCCGCAGCGCGGTCAAGAGGAGCATCAGAGCAAATGATCAGTGGAGACTTGCCGCCGAGTTCCATGGTAATTTCTTTTAAACTAGATGCAGCAGCACTGGACATGACTTTTTTGCCTGTTTCCACCCCACCTGTAAAGGAAATTTTGGCAATTTCTGGATGTTCAGTCAGCCATTGACCGACTTCTTGTCCAAGCCCTTGAACCACGTTAAAGACCCCAGCAGGCAAACCCGCTTCGGTATAAATTTCAGCCAACTTAAAGGCCGTCAGTGGCGTAATTTCACTGGGTTTGAAAATCATGGCATTCCCCGCAGCTAAGGCAGGTGCAGATTTCCACAGCGCAATTTGAATAGGGTAGTTCCATGCGCCTATACCCGCGACAACGCCTAAGGGTTCGCGACGGGTATAGAAAAAACTACTTTCACGCAGGGGTACTTGTTCGCCCTGAATCGCAGTTGCAAGACCTGCATAATATTCGAGAACATCCGCGCCAGTGACAATATCGACACTAGAGGTTTCGCTGTATGCTTTACCCGTATCGAGCGTTTCTAGACGGGCAAGCTCATCATTACGTTTACGTAAAATATCCACGGCACGCAGCAGAATACGTGCCCGTTCAACAGCCGTCATGGCGGCCCAAACTTGTTGCCCTTGTTGGGCACTTTTAACCGCCGCATCTACATCGGCTTGACTTGCTTGCTGCACGCTCGCAAGGATTTGACCTGTAGCAGGGTTAATCGTATCGAAGGTTTTACCACTAGTGGCATTGACATACTGTCCATGGATATACAATTGATGTAATTGTGCATCATTCATTTTGCTGTTCCTGCCGTATCTGTTGTATTAAGCGAAGTTGCATATCGACATAGTCGTATGCAATAGAACGTGCCAAGTCACGATCAAATGCTTGATGACCACTTAAACTGCCGCGTAACCAAAGACCATCAATCAAAGCAGCAAGCCCTTTGGCGATATGGCTGGCTTTGTCTTTAGGCATCATCTGCAGTAAATGAAATTTTAAATTTGAATAAAGACGTTGGTCATTTATTCGCTGCAAGCGACCTAAATCGGGCATGTGCATGCTGGCGGACCAAAAATCTAACCAGACACGCATCGCTGTTTGATTCACCTGACTGATGTCAAAGTTGGCATCAATAATTGCCTTAAGTAAATTTTCTGGTGTGGGCTGACTAACTTTGGCTTTATAGGTTGCCGCAGTTTCACGTAAGACAAAGAGCATTTGTCGCATACAGCTTTCAATCAAACCCTGCTTATCACCAAAATAATGACTCACAATGCCTGTAGAAAGTTGGGCTTTTTTTGCAATCTGAGCAATAGTGGTATTGGATAAACCCACCTCGTAAATGACCTCATAGGCTGCGCGAATGATTTCTTCACGACGTTCATGCTCAGGTTTAACTCTACGTTTATTCATGATAATCCAGAAAATTTACCTTAGATTTAAAGGTGTTAGATTCAATTATTGACATGGAAAACATCATAGCATTTTTTTATAATACTTTTAATTGATTGAACGTTCAATCAATTAAAAGTATCATGTTGTTTAAATTGAATGCAGCTTTGCAAAGTTTGTTCTCAATTTTTTAAGTATTAATGCTTATTTATCATATGGATAGATTTGTAGTTGGTTTTGGTGAACCTGTGGCAGAGTACGCGCATTTTTTTATGTTCTTGCTTGAAACATCGGATACAGCACCTAAAAGCTTCTACAAAAATTGAGTTTAAGGAGAAGAACAGTTTATTTATGTCGTTCTCATGTTGGAATTGGTTGTGTAAGCAGGGCAAATTTAGGGAATTTGTTACACTGCCACATATCTTTATATTCTGGCTAAACATTCGGTTACACGAAGATAGCATTTTTGTCGGAGATAAAAGTACTGTCGTATAGCACTTATCGATTTTTAAGCTCTCGACAGCGAGAAGTTTAAAAATAGATTTTCAACTTATATTTACTTCCTTGAGGATTGTATGGCAACAGATAATCCAAGAGCAGTTGATGATCAAACATTAGCACCAAAAGACCGTTTAAATGGTGTGGTCTTTTATATTTCAGCTCTCATTATTTTAATTTTTTCAATTACCACCATTTTGTTCAATGACTTCGCCAATCAAACGCTGAATGCAGTTTTGGCATGGGTCAGTTCCACCTTCAGTTGGTACTATTTACTGGCTGCCACACTGTATATGGTGTTTGTGATTTTTATTGCCTGTTCACGCTATGGTGATATTAAGCTTGGCCCCAAACATTCTAAACCCGAATTTAGTTTACTCAGTTGGTCTGCCATGCTGTTTTCAGCAGGGATTGGTATCGATTTGATGTTCTTCTCGGTCGCTGAACCTTTATCCCATTATATGCATCCACCAGTAGGTGAAGGACAGACCTTTGAAGCTGCACGCCAGAGTATGGTCTGGACTTTATTCCATTATGGCCTGACAGGATGGTGCATGTACGCCTTGATAGGCATGGCATTGGGATATTTCAGCTATCGCTACAATTTGCCACTCACCATCCGTTCCGCGCTTTATCCGATTTTTGGTCAAAAAATTCATGGTCCGATTGGACATAGTGTGGATACTGCCGCGGTGATCGGGACGATTTTCGGTATTGCGACCACCTGCGGTATTGGTGTCGTGCAACTGAATTACGGTTTACATGTACTGTTCGATTTACCTGAAAATCTGTGGATGCAGGCATCCCTAATTGGTGTTGCTGTAGTGATGACCATTATTTCGGTGACTTCAGGTGTAAATAAAGGTCTGCGCATACTCTCGGAAGTGAATATTTATGTATCCGTGGGTTTGATGCTGTTTATTTTATTCCTCGGCAATACAGAATTTTTACTCAATACTTTTGTGCAAAATATTGGCGATTACATTAGCCGTTTCCCAAGTATGACCTTGGAAAGTTTTGCCTTTCAGCAACCCAAAGAATGGATGAACAGTTGGACGCTATTCTTCTGGGCTTGGTGGGTGGCTTGGTCACCTTTTGTGGGACTCTTTCTTGCACGTATTTCTCGTGGGCGTACCATTCGTGAGTTTGTCAGTGGTACCTTAATCATTCCGTTAATTTTTACCCTAACGTGGCTGTCAATTTTCGGAAATAGTGCATTATACAATGTGATTTTTGATGGAAATCTGGCATTGGCTCAAACCGTCATTGCCAATCCAGCACACGGTTTCTACGACTTGTTGGCTCAATATCCGTATTTTCCTTTTATTGCAGGCATCGCAACCATTACAGGGTTGTTATTTTATGTGACTTCAGCCGACTCAGGTGCATTGGTCTTAGGGAATTTCACCACACAATTTACCAATGTCGACCATGATGCACCACGCTGGCTCAGTGTATTTTGGGCTATTGCCATTGGCTTGCTGACCTTGGCCATGTTGATGACCAATGGGATTACTGCTTTGCAAAATGCAACTATTATCATGGGGTTGCCTTTTAGTTTTGTTATGTTCTTGGTGATGGCAGGTTTATATAAATCTTTAAGACTTGAAGATTATCGACAAGCCAGTAGCAGTTTGAATGCAGCACCTGTGGTGGGTAATGTAGATATTCTGAACTGGAAAAAACGCTTGTCACGGGTTATGCATCATCCTGGAACCAGCGATACCAAACGCATGCTGGATGAAATATGCCGCCCCGCCGTGCTGGCCGTCGCAGAAGAAATGCAAAAAAGAGGCGTGAATATTGACGTGCAGGAAAGTGCATTAGAGCAAGATCCAACTTTATATCATTTAGATTTGATTATTCATCTGGAAGAAGAACAGAACTTTGTTTATCAAATCTGGCCAGTACGTTATATCGCACCCACATTTAGTGAACGTGGTAAGTTGGGTAAACGGTTTTATTTTCGTTTGGAAACCTATCTTTATGAAGGTTCACAAGGTAATGATTTGGTTGGTTACACCAAAGAGCAAGTTATTAATGACATTCTAGACAGATACGAACGACATATGACCTTCTTACATATAAACCGAATCAGTCCTGGAAATCGTCCGTTATTTCCAGACCCACAAAGTTAATCAGGGGACACCATGTATATCTCATATTTACATGCTTTTGCGTTGTTCTTTTCATTGCTTAATCCATTTTTGATGAGCATTTACATGATTGGCATGATTCGTAATTCAGAAGCAAAAGTGTTTAATAAAGCCCTGATTCAAGGCTGTTTAATTGCTTATGCGGTATTTATGCTGTTTGCATGGGGTGGTGAAGCTATTTTCAGCAAATATTTGAATGTGCGGTTTGAGGCATTTCAAATCTTTGGTGGGCTTATTTTCTTGGTGATTGGTTATCGCTATGTGTTTCAAGGTGCAGACACCATCGGTGAGATGCGGGGAGCACCTGAACACTTGGCAGGTACCATTGCTATGCCTTTTATGATTGGACCGGGGACGATTAGTGCCGCCGTGGTAACAGGCATGACTTTGCCCATTAGTGGGGCTGCGCTGGTAATTTTCCTCACCTTGGCGCTAACCTGTAGTTTAATGATTTTGATGAAGTTTGCGCATGATCATCTCAGGTATAAGCATGCCAAATATATAGACCGTTATGTGGATATTGTAGGTCGATTATCTGCGTTACTGATTGGTACTATTGCGATTGAAATGATTATTACGGGGATTTTAGGTGTGATTGCAGAGATGTAAGTTCATCACAGAAAAAAACCGAATGCAATTCATACAGTTTTTTATTGTCAGAAATATGATTCTGATTAGGATGCAAATTTCTTAAGAATTTGATGAGGGTGTAAATAATTCTGTGTAAATACAGTTTTATTTACAGTCTCCATACACGTAAAAATCACGCCCCAGTTTAACTGGCAATAGTTTTGAACCCTTAGTTTTGAACCCTTGTATTAAAACTTAAACGAATCTAGCAATTCTTTATTTGATGTTAATACTCATCCAGTATTGAGGTTTTTTATCTTTTCTTGCTTGTGATCTAGGTTGAAATACTCTAATTTCATACTCACCTGACGCAGGTAAAATATAAATACCATTATCATCAAGCTCTGGAGAATATTCTCCAAGACTGATGGAGTCTTTTAATTGATTACCCCATAAGTAAGTTTCAACATTTCCTCCAGTCAACTTCACTTTTAACTTTTGCCCTTTTTTAGCATAAAATTTGTAGGAATCATACTTGTATCCATCTATCCTTCCGTAATAATTTGCAGAGTAAGCTTTTTTTGCAAAGTTAACTACTACAATCTTTCGTATATCATTGTTATCATTTGCAAGTACGGCAGGGCTAAGCATAGTTAAAGTTAGGGCCATACAAGCACCAGCTAGTAATTTCGTATTCGCTATTTTCATAAGTTACCTTAATAATTGTATACCTCACTACAGAATAACATATGAACCCTTGATCCTAGGCAGTATCTAGGACAAACAACTCCTCGTTTGCGAGCAGCTAAAAAAGATCATCTGTTTCAAATTTCTTTTGTGATTCTACTTTTTCCTCGCCAACAATGTCGCAAAACGCTGTTTAATTCGATTACCATCTGCATCTTTACGGTGCAATTCACCGACATTTTCATTGTATTTCACAATATCCCAATCAGCATAATAAGCACTTAACTCACCCGCTTTAAAACTAAAAGGGAAGTCCTGTTGCACAGGGTAATCTTCAGTATTCATCGCGCAAACAATTAAGTTAAAGCCTTGAGGTTTGGTCGCTTGCTGCATATGCTGAATAAGAGGAGGGATAGTTTCAGGCGCCAAAAACATCATTACTACGATACAGTTGATGAAGTCATATTCACCAGTAATAGTGGCATCCTGATTGAAATCCCGAACAGCAGTTTGAATAGATGAAATCTGTTCTGCAGCAATAATTTCATTTAATTTTTGGATACTCACTGGGTTCACATCCCACGCATCCACCTGAAAACCGTTTTGGCTCAAATACAGCGCATTTCGGCCTGTACCACAGCCAACATCCAAAGCTTTACCCACGGTTAACTGTGGAAGTGCCATTAAAATTTCAGAATGTGTTGGGCTTAATTTATATTTTTTAACAAAATAATCTTGAGGCAAACAATAAAAACTGAGCTGACATTCAATATCATCACTGGCAGATACAATTTTATGCCACACTTGTGGTTCAATAAAAGGTGGTTGATTTTCCACAGAAAAAATATGCTCAGATTGTACTTCACCAGATTCATGCAGCATCGAAAAATGCAATTCGCCTTTTAAAATAGTCAACTTCGCCCATGTGCCGACTTGGGTATTGTGTTGTTTTTTGAACCCTTGTGGAATTGAGTCATAATTCCAAATTGGAAGTTGCTTATAACAGATCAATTCTTGTTGCATCATAAACTCCAGTTGTACCGATCCTGATGGGATATAACTTCACATTAATGTAGTGTCTTGTGTAGATTAGAAAATATCATCTTCATTTCAGCATAACATTGCAGACCTGTTTCAGCCATCTTCTGAATTTTATCCATCTCATTAAAATCAAAATTATTTAAATGATGTAGATGGTTAAAATACCAAACTGAAAAATATTCACCTCAAATTGCATGATTTTCATGTCTATTCAGTTGTGAATGTTTTACCATAAGCTGTTTTAATTCATTGAATTATCCCGTGTTTATTCAAGCCAATCAGTACGTTATTCCAACACAGCAGCATGATTATCCTGAATGGCATCGTGGGCGTGAGCGTTATGTGCTTTGGTATTTAGCTGTTCAACATCCAGCTTTAGAATGTTATTTACAACAATTAAAACAGCAATTTTCAGATGTATTATTTCGCCCAAACACTCGCCAGTTTCATATCACCTTATATATTTGTGGGTTTTATGCAGCAAAAAAGCATTGGGAAGATGACTTTCTCGAGTCACAATTTCAACAACAAGTTCAAGCCTTACAGCAGTTGCAACTAGAGCCTTTTCAACTGAAAGTGGGCGGCATCAATAGTTTTGATAGTGCTTTATTTGTAGAAGTGCAAGATCAATCACAGCAACTGGCGCGTATACGTCAGGCACTTAGCGTAGGCGGGGCTGAAATCGCAGCTTTACAGTATCATCCACATATTACTTTGGGTTTATATCAAACAGCGTGTTCAACCAATTTGATTTTGCAGCGTATTCAAAATCTCCCCGTGCAATATTTCGATTTAGATATCCATCATTTAAATTTTGGTTATTATCAGGCACACACTTTACAAGGTCAGCTATTTAGCACGCATCAATTTCCTTTGGAGCACATGTGATTCAACTTATTTTGGGCGGTGCGCGTTCGGGTAAAAGCCGTATGGCTGAGCAAACCGCGCAGCAACTTGGCAAATCCGTCATTTATGTAGCAACTGCACAAGCGGGCGATGCAGAAATGCAGGCGCGGATTCAGCATCATCAACAACAGCGTCCGCAGACTTGGCAATTGTGCGAAGAGCCATTGTATTTGGCGGAGCAGTTAAAGATGCTGGATCATCCGAATGCTGTGATTTTAGTAGATTGTCTGACCTTGTGGATGAGTAATTTGTTGATGCAATCTGCAGAAAGCTTTGCCGAACAACAAATTTCAGCATTGCTCGAAGTTTTACCTCAGTTGCAAGCCGATATTATTTTAGTGAGCAATGAAACAGGTTTGGGCGTTGTACCGATGGGCGAAATAACCCGAAAATTTGTCGATGAAACAGGGCGATTACATCAGCAATTGGGACAAATTGCAGACAAAGTGCAGTTCTGTGTCGCAGGTTTTCCAATGCTTTTAAAAGGAGAGAAGAAATGACTTGGTGGTTTGCAGCGTGTCAAAAGCCAAATGAACAGATGAAACAACAGGCAATTGCACGACAACTTCAATTGACCAAACCAACAGGTTCATTGGCAGCATTGGAAAATATTGCGATTCAACTGGCGGCTTTGCAAGGGACAACGCAGCCGAATATTGAACGTCCGTGGATATGTATTTTCGCAGGCGATCATGGCGTGATGGAAGAAAATATTTCCGCCTATCCCCAAGCCGTGACTCGGCAAATGCTACAAAATTTTGCCACAGGTGGGGCATGTATCAGCGTCATCGCCCGACAATATCAGGCGCATTTACAAGTAGTCGATTGCGGCTCAGTCGGGGACGCATACGAATATGCAGGAGTAGAGCGGCATTGTATTCGTGCAGGCACAGCGAATTTTTCCAAAACCCGCGCCATGACTGAACAAGAATGTGCAGATGCGATGGCACTTGGGCGTCAGAGTGTGGAAGATGCCATATCACAGCAGGCTTCGATTTATGTGGCAGGTGAAATGGGCATTGGAAATACCTGTTCGGCATCAGCCTTATCTTGCTTTTTATTACAAGAACCTGCGGAAGCTTTGACTGGTGTAGGCACAGGAATTGACACTGCACAATTGCAACATAAAAAACAGGTGATTGATGCTGCTTTAGCCCTACATCAGGACTATGTACAACATGATGCTTTTAAAGCCTTATGTGCAGTTGGTGGGTTGGAAGTTGCCGCAATGGTGGGCGCGTATATTCGCTGTGCGCAGTTGGGCTTGCCGATGGTGGTGGATGGTTTTATCAGCAGTGCTGCTGCATTAGTTGCAGTGCGTTTAAATCCTCAAGTCCGAGAATGGATGTTGTTTGGGCATCAATCGGCTGAATATGGACATCGTCGCTTATTAGAAGCATTAGGTGCACAAGCCTTGCTGCATCTAAATTTACGCTTAGGTGAGGGCAGCGGTGCGGGCGCGGCATTGGGCATTATCCAACTGGCCTGTGCCTTGCATAATCAAATGGCGACTTTTGCCGAAGCTGCGGTTATTGGTGAGAAAGTATCTTTATGATCATGCTAGACCTATTAAGACATGGCGAAACAGAATTGGGTCATACTTTGCGTGGCTCAACCGATGATGCTTTGACTTTAAAAGGTTGGCAAGACATGCAGCAGACTTTAAACACGGCAATAGCTACAGGACAGCGATGGGATGTTGTGGCAAGTTCACCTTTACAGCGTTGTCTGCAGGTTGCTCAGACCTTTGCGCAAGCACAGCAATTGCCACTGTATATTGATGCACAATTTCAGGAAATGCATTTTGGTGCATGGGAAGCTATTTCCACTCAAACCTTATATGAACAATACCCTGAAGATTTAGCTAAATTTTGGATGACACCGACCCAATTTAGTCCGCCACAAGCAGAATCTTTGCTAAATTTTCAGCAGCGCGTTTTGCAAGGTCTGTCCGATCTCAACCAATATTTACAACAACTCGAGCAACAACCTAAACGTGTGTTATTGGTCACGCATGGCGGGGTAATTAAATTGCTCAAAGTATTGGCGCAGAAACAACCTTTAGACGATATTTTAAAAATGTCTGCAGCGTTGGGGCAATTGAGTTCATTCCAGTTACATCCTAATGGCAAGATTCACATGCAGGGGCAAACATGACACCTTTTTGGATTGCCTTGCAATTTCTGAGCACGTTTCCTGTTTCTTTAAAACAGATACCAACTGCAGTGCAAAATGCGCAATCACTGTTGTTTTATCCGCTCGTTGGCTTATTAATCGGGGCTGTGTTGTGGGGAATGGCGCATCTATTGCAATTCCTGCCTTTGGTGCTCAGTAGCAGCTTAATTTTAGTACTCTGGATTTGGCTGACAGGTGGTTTACATTTAGATGGATTGGCGGATACTGCCGATGCATGGGTCGGCGGTTTTGGCGATTCTGAACGTAGCTTAAGCATCATGAAAGACCCAAGCAGTGGCCCGGTTGGAGTGTTGAGCTTACTGATCTGCTGCTTATTAAAATGGTCTGCGCTATATGTACTGCTTGAACAACAGTATTTTGCCTTTTTGCTGTTTGTACCCGTATTGGGACGGTTAAGTGCTTTGATTTTATTTTTAAGCACGCCTTATTTACGTGCCAATGGTTTAGGCACTGCTATTCAGGCACATTTGCCTAAAACAGGCACAAAAATTGTGATTGCATTGATCTTGTTTGCTACGGTGTTTTGGGGATGGATGGGCTTGGTGGCTGTTCTGACTTTTATTCTCAGCACTTTGTATTTGCGATACAAGTTTATGCAACGTTTAGGTGGAATTACGGGCGATACCGTTGGTGCGAGTATTGAAATAACAGAAAGCATGATGTTATTGGCTATTGCGATTCTTTGGTTTTTAATAAATTAGCTTTTAAGCAGTTTTTCTTGTTTCAAGCGCGCTGAAAATTGAAATAATATAAGCGAATGAATTTACAGCTATTTATGCACTCAATTTCAGCAAGTATGCAGATGAATTTGTCATTTGTCGGAAAGTTCCTAAATTAGATTTGCTATTTTTTTTAAATATGATAATAGTAGTTTATGTCAATCAGCCTTGATGGCATTTGTATCTCAGGATGAGATCACAAACGTGATGTATAAAAATCAAAAGGAATGTCATTTATGATCAAACTGTTAAAGCAAATTTTCTGTATCCATATTTATGAATATGACGCAATGGAAGAAATCGGGGCGCATTTAGAGTGTCGTAAGTGTGGGGATTCTAAGACACAATAATGTTAAGTATTGAATCTGTATTAAAACCAAGTGAGTCTTTATGACTCACTTTTTTATTTTAGGCTAATAGCCTGAATATTTTGCTTAGTCTTGCCTGCATGTATAGATTAGACTGCACTTATCCATCTTCAAAACTACATATATCATTCCCACCTCTTTTGGTGGGGAGACTTCTCATGCTGTACGAAGTTTGATTTATACAAGTGCACAATTAAATTTTCTATCCTCCGCACACTTTATCCCACAAGGTATTCCGCTTAAAATCCAGTACCTAGAAATATTGAACTGACCGTATTTATGGCTAAAAACTTTCAAGAAAAAACGTATATTGTAGATGACAATCTAGCAGATACTTTGACGTGGTTGCTGCATCATCAGGACTGTTATGATCGGTTTTATTATGATGCGATTCAGCAACAACTGACGGTAGAACATGCCAACGGGGTAGATATTATTAAAACAGGGCAGTATTTAAATGCCAGTTACGGAATTTTAATCACCTCTTAAAAGCATTGCCGCATAAACTTATTTTGCTGCATAAAAAACAAAGTCCCTTTGCGGGACTTTGTACATTTGGATGGATGCTAAAACTTTAAGCCATTGCCATCGCATCTACCGACAATTCAGAAACCGTTGGTTTAGCACGTTCAGGCACTAAGCCTAACTTTTGGAACAATTGTTTGTCTTTGCCTTCGCCTGCGTTTGGTGTAGTTAAAAGTTTTTCACCTGAGAATAACGAGTTCGCACCTGCCATAAATGCCAATGCCTGATCTGAATCAGACAACGATTCACGCCCTGCAGACAAACGAATATAGCTGTTTGGCATGATAATACGTGCAACTGCAATAGTACGAATCCATTCAATCACATCTAGCTTTTCGACTTCAGCCAGTGGTGTACCTTCAATCGGAACTAACATATTGATTGGCACAGATTCAGGGTGTAACGGTAAAGTCGCCAATTCATGTAACAAACCAATACGGTCTTGGGTATCTTCACCTAAACCGACAATACCGCCACTACACACTTTCATACCTGTTTGACGCACAATATCTAAAGTATTTAAGCGGTCATCAAAGCTGCGAGTACTAATCACATTGGGATAATACTCACGCGATGTGTCTAGGTTGTGGTTGTAATAATCCAAACCTGCATCTTTTAAGCGTTCTGCTTGAGATTGATTCAACATCCCTAAAGTCATGCAAGTTTCTAAGCCCAATGCTTTGACTTCACGTACCATTTCTAAAACATACGGCATATCGCGTTCATGCGGATTACGCCATGCAGCACCCATACAAAAGCGTGAAGAACCTGATGCTAAGGCTTCTTTAGCTTCTTGAATGACTTTATCCACTGCAATACGTTTTTCAGCTTCAAGCTGTGAATCATAATGCGCAGACTGCGAGCAATATTTGCAATCTTCAGGGCATTTGCCTGTTTTAATAGACAATAAGGTACTGACTTGTACGGTATTGGCAGCAAAATGTTGGCGATGCACACGTTGTGCTTCAAAGACTAAATCCAGAAAAGGCTGTTCATATAACTGCTGAATTTCTTCCCGAGTCCAATCATTGCGTACTGACATAAGTAAAAGTCCATCATCCCTATTATTCATAGTCTGTATCATACACAAATAGTTGGAATCAGAAAGGCATAATCTCCCAATTTCATGGCTAATATTCGACAGTATGGAAACAAAAATATGCAGTCGATTTGGTTGCAAACTTAAGCAATTTTAATACTATTTCGCTGCAAAATTTATTTTTAAGCATTTTTATTTTGCAATGAATTGGTCACTAAAATTCAGTTAACTGCATAAATTGGCAAGTAACCTGCAGCCAAAATATCGTACCATTTGGGTGGTAGTTTTTGTTTAAATTTTAGGCTGTTTAAGCAATTGTTCCTGAATCGCCCAATCAATATGGATTTGCACAATCTCATCATGCTGTGCTCGCGTTTGCTGCAAAGTTTGCAAAATCTGTGCTGAAAATGGGGCATTTCCAACCCCGATTGCAATATTACGCATAAAACTTTGATAGCCTGTACGACGCAATGGACTACCTTCAGTTTTGGCTAAAAACGTGCTTTCATCCCATTGCCATAAATCTAGCAAGCTGACTTGATCTAAGGCATGTCGAGGGTGAAAATCCTCCACCGTAGTGACTTGTGCAAAGCTATTCCACGGACAAATCAGTTGGCAATCATCACAACCAAACACCCGATTACCAATACCACGACGTAATTCTTCAGGAATAATACCCTGATATTCAATGGTCAAATAAGCAATACATTTACGCGCATCCAACATATAAGGTTCAACAATGGCCTGCGTTGGACAAATGTCGATGCAGGCTGTGCAAGAACCGCAATGCGAGGTTGCAGGCGGATCAAAAGGCAAATCTAGTGAAGTAAACAACTCGCCCAATACAAAAAAAGATCCAGATTTTTTATGAATCAGTAAGGTATGTTTACCTGTCCAACCCATACCAGCACTTTCTGCCAGTGACTTTTCAAAAATCGGGGCTGAGTCCGCAAAGGGGCGTGATTCAAAATTCCCCACTTTTTCACGAATACGGGTGGCAAGAGTTTTTAGGCGTCCGCGCATGACTTTGTGATAATCGCGCCCACGTGCATAACGGGCAATAATTGCAGAGTTAGGTGCATCGGGAATGTGTCGTGGACGTGGTGTTTCCACCAAATAATTCATCCGCACACAAATAATACTTTTTGTATTCGGGACTAACAGTGTGGGATTAGCGCGCTTGTCTAAATTTTCTTCTAGAAACTTCATATCGCCATGATAGCCACGTTTTAAATATTCCTGAAAACGTGCTAATTCTGCTTGAGCATCTGGTTTGGCAATGACACAATCAGCAAAACCAAGCGCCAAAGCTTGAGCTTTAATCCACGCTTTCAAGGCGGCTGGATCGTCTTGATGCAGAGAAATATGTGCTGAAGTGGTGGATGTTGCCATAACAAAATAGAAGGGAAGAAAATGCCGCAGCAAGTGTACCATAGCCCTGTTTATCATAGTCAAAGTATTCAAGCGTGGGAGCAGCGCTGGTTTGCCCGTCAAAATAGTTCTTACGGTTTAATGCAGCAAGTGGCGTGGACACTGCATTTACAAATTCGCAAAATTTTTGCAAAACAGCCATCTACAATACAAAAAATTGCTGTGTGTTGTGGACAAGGCAATAACGCAGGCGATGGCTATTTAACTGCAAAATATTTAAAACAAGCAGGTTTTCAAGTCGATATTTATGCCGCAACACGCGGTTCATCGGCAGATTTACATCAGGCTTTTTTAGAAGCTCAGACAGAACAAGTCAATATAATTCAAGGTTTTGCATTTCAACAAAGTTATGACTGCTATATTGATGCATTATTTGGTATTGGTTTAGATCGTCCTTTAAATGATGAGTGGCAGTCGCTTATTCACGCAATGAATCAACAAGCGGGTTTAAAAATTGCGGTTGATATTCCAAGCGGTTTAAATGCCAACACGGGGCAGCCATTGCCATGTGCAATTAAAGCCGATTACACCTTTACAGCTTTGGGTTTGAAAGCAGGGTTATTTACAGGGCAGGCACAGGAATATACTGGACTGGTCGATGTGCTGGATTTGATTCCAGCCGATGCAGAACTCAAAGCGTTGGCCCAACTCACACCACATTTGATTCAATTACCCGCACGGCAGGCTTTTGGACACAAAGGCAGTTATGGGCATGTGTTGATTGTGGGCGGACATGCGCAAATGGGTGGTGCGGTGATGATGGCTGCAGAAGCCGCATCAAGCGCAGGTGCAGGGAAAGTGACTGTGGTCTGTCATGCCAAACATCATGTGGCGATATTAAGCCGTGCGCCGAATTTAATGTTGCGGGATATAGACGCACTGACAGGCGCAGAAATTCAGCACTTAATTTCACAGGTCGATGCCGTGAGTTTAGGGATGGGACTAGGACGAGATGCTTGGGCAGAACAGCATTATGCAGACTGGTTTGCCGCACTAAATCAGTCCGAGGTAGAAGTAGTTTACGATGCCGATGCCTTGTGGTTTTTGGCGAAACAAGCGCATTCATCGCATCATCCAGCCCAACTAAAACCGAACAGTTATGCCACACCACATTCAGGTGAGGCTGCGACCTTGCTCAATACTACGGTTGCAGCCATTGAAGCAGACCGTATTGCCGCGATTCAGCAATTGCAGCAACGCTATGCAGGCGATTGGGTGTTAAAAGGTTCAGGTAGTTTGACTTTGCAAGCTGCATCTACAGAACCGCAAGCAAGTTCATTGTGGATTTGTACCGCAGGCAATCCTGGTATGGGTACAGGTGGTATGGGCGATGTGTTGGCAGGCATGATTGCCAGTTTAAAAGCCCAGTTTCATCATAAAATTCAATTGCATGAAATTGTCATGTTACATGCCTTGGCGGGGGATGTATTGGCACAGCAGGGCATGCGCGGTTTACAGGCACAGCACATGAGCCAAGCGATTTATCAGGTTGTGAATCGGTAAAATATAAGCGATGGCGATGCTGATTTAGCGACGTCTGAAGCTTGAACGACTACGTCCGCGTGCCATACCACCCAAGGCATTGAGCACAGCCAATTTGGTCATACTGCCCGATGCATGAGCATGGCAAATTGCAGCAGCCAAAGCATCGGCAGCATCTTGTTGTGGTTTGATGGATAGATTTAATAATTTCATGACCATCATTTGTACTTGTTCTTTATCGGCAGCGCCATAACCCACGACAGATTGTTTAATTTGACGAGCGGTATATTCCGCCACTTGTAAATCTAAATTTACCAAAGCGGCAATCGCTGCCCCGCGAGCCTGTCCCAATTTTAAGGCAGAGTCTGGGTTTTGCGCCATAAACACTTGTTCAACTGCTGCTTCAGTCGGGCCGTGAAATTTCACAATCCGTTCAATCCCTGCAAAAATCCGTTTTAAGCGTTCGGGCATTTCACTGGTTTCGGTGCGAATGGTTCCTGCATCTACAAAACGTAATTTAGCGCCATCACGTTCAATAATGCCGTAGCCCGTTAGACGAGAACCAGGGTCGATTCCAATAATAAGTGACATGCCAAGCCTTAAAAAATTACATCAAGTTGAATTATAGGAGTTTAAATCTCTTTTGTGTGGAGTAATTTCAAAACATTCGGTCAGTAAGCTGCCGTTTAAACAATTAGCATGTATCCTTTGCCATATTTTCAATTTTGGACTTCATTTTATTTTAAGTTTTGAGGCGTATATTTTATATACGGTAGCAAATGAGAGCGGCAATGAAGTGGATTAATAGGCTAAAACAGTGGGCGAAGCAAATTAAACGAGATGTTTATGCGGTGTGGTTTGCAGCACGTGATCCTGAAACACCGTTTATGGCAAAGCTTTTGGCATTGTTGGTCGCTGCTTATGCTATTTCTCCCATTGATTTAATTCCAGACTTTATACCTGTTTTGGGTTATTTGGATGATTTGATTTTAGTGCCATTGGGCATCATGTTGGTATTGCGTTTAGTACCTGCTGAAGTAATGCAGCGTTGTCGCTTACAAGCCGATGCGATCAGTCAAAAACCGAGCAGTTATATTGCAGCATCAGTTTTTATTGCGTTGTGGTTATTATTGGCTTATGCCGCATATTTTTATCTTTATCGTTTAAATATATAGACGTATTAAGTCTGTTATTGGGTGATGATGAAAATATTAATGACAGACTTAACCTTTAAAAATACAATAATGCCCATATTGAAACAACAGCGAATCAAAAAAGCTTGATCCCGATGAAGCACTTGGTTACTGCATTTTATTTATTTTGTTGAGATTAGATTAATTTTCATGAAATTATTTCTTATTGTTCTAATTGGCTTAGTTCTTGAAGTCTTCGTCTGGATTGGTGTGGGCGACCTAGTGGGGAGCATGTGGTACGTGTTCTTTTGGTTTGTCGCTGCTTTCTTCATTGGTTTGAACCTGATTCGTAAATATTCTGCAGGCGTGATGCCACAAATGCAGCAAATGCAAATGGGGCAGATGAGTGCCGACCCTGCACTTAGCAATAATTTACCTAAAATCTTTGCGGGTTTTTTATTGATGATTCCAGGTTTAATCAGTGATGTTTTGGCATTGTTGGTGATGATTCCTGCCGTTCAAAATGCATTTAAAGCTGCAATGATGAAAGCCATGATGAAGCGTCAGCAAGCGATGATGAATCAAATGATGGGTGGCATGATGGGCGATATGAATGGCATGGGCGGTGCAGGGCAAAACCCATTCGCAGATTTAATGCGCCAAATGCAAGATATGCAAAATCAACAGGGTGGTCGTGACTCTAGTATCATTGATGGTGAAGCACGTGAAATTACCCCTGATGCTAAAAAAATTGAAATGAAAGATGTCAATCAACCTAAGTAATATTAATTGTGCTTTCTATAAAACCGAATCGAGCTGATTCGGTTTTTTATGCGCATTTTGAATGATAATTAACGTGAAATATTTAAAGCATCGTCTATAGCCTGACAAGGCAAGCTATAATCTTGTTTTAAGTTTTTCCTAATGTATCTATGTCATTGTTATTGACCATTTGTGCACTGCATTTTGTTGCGCAGCTCAGTCCTGGTCCAGATGTGCTACTCATTGCTAAAAGTGCAGCAACCAATACACGCCGTAATACTTTACACATTATTGCAGGTATTTCGACTGGAATTGTCGTGTGGGTAGTGCTGACCTTGCTCGGTTTCACGGTCTTGGTACAACAATTTCCATGGATACAACAAGTACTAATGCTCATTGGTGGTTTATTTCTTGCCAAAATGGGCTGGGGCATGCTGTCAGGTGGTTGGCACAGTTGGCAGCAAAGCAAACTGTTTGATGATACAAATGTTCAAATTCCTGCGGCGAAAAACTACTTTTTATTGGGTTTGTTCACCAATTTATCTAATCCTAAGACCTTAATTTACTTCAGCAGTGTCTTTGCTTTGGCGTTGAGTTCATCTGCAACGGGGTCTTTAAAAGCCCAATTAGCGGTCATTATTCCTATTCAGACCTTTGTGACATTTACTTTATTTATGTTGCTGCTTTCCACACCCAAAATGAAAAAGTTGTATCAGCGTTCGGGCAGTTATATTGATATGGCATCGGGCGCATTATTTTTATTATTTGCGCTGTGGTTATGGCTTGATGCACTGCGTATGTTTTCAATCTAAAATATAGATATGAACCTTAGTGAGTTGAGTTAATTGGGTCTGATGGTTTTTTGACGATTTGTTCAACTTCAGCTTCTGTTTTAACTAAATGATCGGGTGGATAGTTGCGATTGCTACTTAAAGTCGCTTCTGTGTTTTCTGAGCCCTGATATTTTCGGCTACGGTTGGCACGTTCACGTAAACCGCCTTTTTTAATCAATTGCACCATCTTGATTCTATTCCGTGTGATTAAAAAGATTGATAAAACCCACGTTTAGCAAGCTAAATTTGAGCTGTGATCTTGAGTTTTACGCAGTTCAATATTTTAACATGGCATATAAAATTCAGATGGGAAATCCAGAAATTTATTCAAAAATACTATTTGCGCATTTCTTCTAACTTTGGCATGCTGATTGAAATGCTTGGCAAGGTTGCTGAGCAAGTATCTTAGACAAGCTACAAAGTGTCACAGATGCTTAAGCAAAATTACACTTCATCAGGGTAGATGGTGTAACAATAAAAACAAGAATTACAGTGAAGTAGGAGAATACCTATGCTGTATCATCAGTATCGTTGCGCATGTTGCAATCGTGTTGTGGAATCATCAGAAAAAGAATGTACTTCTTGTGGATCTCACAATATTCGTAGTCCTTATGGTTTTTGGTTATTCTGTGTTTTGGCATGTTTAGCTGCAGCTATTGTGTTTAAAGTCGTGCATGTGTATTTGCAAGATCATCAAGAGGTGCCTGTACAACAAACAGTACTTGATGTGATTCGCACACAGTAGGCTGAATATAATTCTAAACTTAACTTAATCTAAAATTGTCCGCTTAAACTTAGTTTGGCCATATTTACAATGCTAAATTTAAAAATCCTGAATGAAGCTATCATTCAGGATTATAGGTGATTTTTCTGCTTGTCTTCTAAATCTTAATCAAAGTACCCTAAAGCTGTTAAGAGTTTAAAAAACTAGCTTGGTTAATGGTAGACAGGGCAGCGTTCACTTCAAAAATCTTGCCACGAATGTTTTGTACGCCAAAACTTTCTAAACGTGCAGTGTGCATTTTTAAATAGCGTTCTGCATTGGCGGCATTATCAAATAAGTAGATGCCACCGGCTTCTTGCGTCTGGCTGTTCTCTGTCCAGATTTTCCAAATCATGCCAGCTTCTAAGTTAATACTTTCAGCAAGTTCTTTGTATGCTTGGCTCATGCTTTCACCAAATGGGCCTTGAGAAGGGAAGTCGACTTGAAGAATAACCGCCATGCGTAGCTCCTAAATTATTTTTAAGTGATATTAGGACTATAACATATTCATATTTTATATATTGTGGTTCACGTCATAAATATTGTTTGTTTTATGGTGCATTAAAAAAGCCCACCGAAGTGAGCTTTTGAAATCTGTTTGAATCAGAGCTTTTATAGGCCTGCAGAAGCTTTTAATGCTTCAACTTTGTCAGTTTTTTCCCATGTAAATGCAGTGTCTGAACCTTGGCGACCAAAGTGACCATAGGCTGCAGTTTGCTTATACATTGGTTGTAACAGATTGAGCATATTGGTAATGCCGTAAGGACGTAAGTCAAAGTGTTCACGTACCAAAGCAATAATCAACTCATCTGCTACTTTTGCAGTGTTAAAAGTGTTAATTGAAATTGAAGTTGGTTCTGCAACACCAATTGCATAAGATACTTGAATTTCACATTTGTCTGCCAAGCCTGCTGCAACAATATTTTTTGCAACATAACGACCTGCATAAGCAGCTGAACGGTCAACTTTAGAAGGGTCTTTACCTGAGAAAGCACCGCCACCGTGACGTGCCATACCCCCGTAAGTATCTACAATAATTTTACGGCCAGTTAAACCACAGTCACCTACAGGGCCACCAATTACAAACATCCCTGTTGGGTTGATGTGGAATTTGGTGTCTGCATGGAACATTTCGGCAGGAATCACTTTTTTCACAATTTCTTCAATTACAGCTTCTTTGAGCTGAATTTGAGAAATTTCAGGATCATGCTGAGTCGATAAAACTACTGCGTCCAAACGTACAGGCACACCATTTTCATACGCAAAAGTTACCTGACTTTTTGCATCTGGGCGTAACCATGGTAAAGCACCACTGCGACGTAATTCAGCTTGCTTTTCCATTAAGCGGTGTGCGTAAGAAATTGGGGCAGGCATTAATACATCAGTTTCACGGCTGGCATAACCAAACATCAAACCTTGGTCACCCGCACCCTGATCTTCAGGTTTTTGGCGGTCTACACCTTGCGCAATTTCAGGTGATTGTTTACCAATCATGTTAATGACCGCACAGGTAGAACCATCAAAGCCAAGATCTGAATGATGATAACCAATACCGTTTACGGTTTGACGAACAATGGCTTCAAAATCAACATTTGCAGTTGTTGTGATTTCACCTGCCAGTACAACCGCACCCGTTTTTACAAGCGTTTCACAAGCAACCCGCGCATAAGGGTCTTCTTTTAAGATTGCATCCAAAATGGCATCACTGATTTGGTCAGCCATTTTATCTGGATGGCCTTCGCTTACAGATTCCGAGGTAAATACAGCGTACTCGCGCATAAGTCCTATCACAGTTAAATTCAAAAGACGCAATATGTTACATCGAGTTAGACTTTAGGACTAGCGCATTAAGACTAAAATGGCTGAATTTATTTCAATTCAATGACTTTTTATCGCAATAAAGTATCGGTATGACTATATTTTGACTCAAAAATATTCATGTTGGCTAAAGCATGCCGTCATAATTTTAAACTAAGAAACACTTTATTTTTAAATAGTTAATTGTATTTAAAAACAATATTTTAGATGGATGTTTTAAAGACGTTGAATTGAGTTTATCTGCATAATTCTGCATTTTTAAAAGCTATTTTAAAGTTTTGAACGATGGCTGTGATTCAATTTATTGTGTGAAAAGTGAATAATATTCAGGGTGGCTGTAAAATTGTCTATTATTTCAGCATTTGGTTAGATCAAGATTGGATGATATATGTAGTTAAACGAGATGAATTGCATCTAAAGTGTGAGTCGGCTATCAAACTCGCTCTTCGATCATGTGCAATTCTATAAACTGAAATATCTATGTTTTAAAATCTGTAAAGCTGCGGCTTAAAACTTGCTTTGCTGAATGGTTGGCCTCATTTCTCTTCAAACAAATGCTGAAACTGTCCTGAATCTGCACGAAAAGTACGCTGAATGGGAATTAATGCGGAAATATTTTTGCATAGGCTTTACCCCTCAGGCTTTTTTTTGAGAGAATAGCGGCTGTTTTGAATTTTATTCATCTTCTTCTATTTAACGATTTTTTGTGGACTCTGACCTATGACGACCCCGCTTAACGAACGTCGTATTGCAAACGCAATTCGTGTATTGGCAATGGATGCTGTGCAAAAAGCAAATTCAGGACATCCAGGTGCTCCGATGGGGATGGCAGATATTGCCGATGTGGTGTGGCGTGAATTTTTAAATCACAACCCAACCAATCCACAATGGGCAAACCGCGACCGTTTTGTACTGTCTAATGGTCATGGTTCAATGTTGCAATATGCGTTGTTACATTTAACAGGTTATGATCTTTCGATTGAAGATTTAAAAGCATTCCGTCAGTTACATTCAAAAACTCCAGGTCACCCAGAATTGGGCTATGCACCAGGAATTGAAACCACCACTGGTCCTTTGGGTCAGGGTATTGCCAATGCCGTAGGTTTTGCCTTGGCTGAAAAAACTTTGGCAGCACAATTTAATAAAGAAGATATTCAAGTTGTAGACCATTTCACTTACTGTTTCTTGGGTGATGGCTGTTTAATGGAAGGTGTTTCACACGAAGCATGTTCATTGGCAGGTACTTTAGGTTTAGGCAAACTGGTTGTTTATTATGATGACAACGGCATTTCTATTGATGGTGAAGTAGAAGGCTGGTTCTCTGATGATACAGAACAACGTTTCTTGTCTTATGGCTGGCAAGTACTAAAAGTTGATGGTCACGATGCAGATGCAATTCGTGCGGCAACAGTTGAAGCAAAAGCTGAAACGCAAAAGCCAACCATTATTATTTGTAAAACAGTGATTGGTTTAGGTTCGCCAAACAAACAAGGTAAAGAAGACTGTCACGGTGCGCCATTAGGCCATGATGAAATCGCTTTGACGCGTCAAGCATTAGGCTGGACAGATGAAGCATTTGTTATTCCTGAAGATGTATATGCCGCTTGGGATGCTAAAGCGAAAGGTGCAGAAGCAGAAGCAGCATGGAATACAACTTTTGATGCCTATGCAGCAAAATATCCAACGGAAGCTGCTGAACTTAAACGCCGTTTAAGCGGTGAACTACCTGCAGAATTCATCGCACAGGCAGATGCGTTTATTGCTGAAACCAATGCTAAAGCTGAAACTATTGCAACGCGTAAAGCCAGCCAAAATACTTTGCAAGCATTTGGCCCATTATTGCCTGAATTATTGGGTGGTTCTGCAGACTTGGCAGGTTCAAACTTAACCCTTTGGAAGGGTTGCCAAGGCGTTCAGGACAATGCAGCAGGGAACTACGTGCATTATGGCGTACGTGAGTTTGGTATGACTGCTATTGCAAATGGTGTAGCACTTCACGGTGGTTTCATTCCTTACGTTGCAACATTCTTAATGTTTATGGAATATGCGCGTAATGCCGTGCGTATGTCTGCATTAATGAAGCAACGTGTGATTCATGTGTATACCCACGACTCGATTGGTTTGGGTGAAGATGGTCCAACACACCAACCGATTGAACAAATTGCATCTTTACGTGGTACGCCAAACTTAAATACATGGCGTCCTGCAGATACCGTTGAAGCGGCTATTTCTTGGAAATCTGCATTAGTCCGCAGCGAAGGCCCAACAGCTTTAATTTTCTCACGTCAAAACTTACCATTCCAAACTCGTACTCAAGCGCAAATTGAGAACGTGGCAAAAGGTGGTTATGTCTTGGCTGAAGAAAAAGGTGAATTGAAAGCAATTATTATTGCAACAGGTTCAGAAGTGAGCTTGGCAATGGAAGCATACGCACAGCTTGAAGGTGTACGTGTCGTGTCTATGCCATGTGCAGAAGAATTTGTGAAGCAAGATGCAGCATATCGTGAAGCGGTATTGCCATCCCAAATTCGTGCACGTGTTGCGGTTGAAGCAGCGCATGTAGACTACTGGTGGAAGTTTGTCGGCTTAGACGGTAAAGTGATTGGTATGACAACTTATGGTGAATCTGCACCTGCAAAAGACTTGTATCAGTACTTTGGCATTACCACTGAAGCGGTTGTTGCTGCAGTAAAAGAATTAACAGCTTAATTTTTTAATCCAGTGTTTTTGAAGGCGTTCCTGCAAAGGGACGTCTTTTATTTTGCAAATTTGTTGGGTGGTCAATCCGATGATCCAACAAATTTTGTCAGTGTAAGTCAGGTTTGTGAATAAACCTCTGTGTAATTGAGTGAGATGATAAATGAGTTTGTACGAGCAAATTAATGATGAAGTCACTTTAATGGATGCGGGTGAGCAAAAGTGGATTGGACAAGACTTACCACTTGAAGCTATGGTGGCAGTAGAGTTGTTATTACAGGATTTAGCTGAAGATCAGCAAATCAAAATTCGCCGTAAGAACCATGAAAAGCAATCAGGTTTAAAGCAGGTTGACCGCATTTTGATTGAGAAACTTTAATCTATTGCGATGCATTCGAGACATTAGTGGATGTATCATCCAAAATAGCTTTATTCTATGCGTAGGGTAAAGCTTTTTTATTCAATATCATTGCCTTCTAAATTCGATATAAAATACACACGCATATTTTTACAAATTTATCGTTTCAGTCATGCAACATATCGTTTTATCTTTAATCCTGTATTTGCAGCAAAAATCTATAAACTAAACCTCATTGAAACTTATCAACACTATTAGAGATGAACAATATGAACATGAAATCACTTGCTTTAGGTTTGGCTATCGCATCTGCAGCAACCATGACAATGGCAAAACCAGTGGCGTATCAAATTGACCCGACCCATACGGCAACTGTATTTAGCTGGGATCACTTCGGTTTCTCTACGCCATCAGGTAACTTCTCTAACATTCAAGGTACCATTAATGTTGATGAGAAACAGCCAGAAAAATCATCTGTCAACGTGACTATTCCATTAAACAGCCTGAACACCAACGTCAAAGCGCTGGATGAGCACTTAATGGCAGCAGACTGGTTTGATGCAGCAAAATATCCAACTATTACTTTCAAAAGTACCAAAGTTGAAACTCAGGACAAAAAGAACTTTAAAATCACAGGTGATTTAACTGTGAAAGGTGTAACGAAACCTGTAGTTCTGGATGCGGTACTGAACAAACAAGGTCCACATCCAATGACCAAAGCGGCAACTGTTGGTTTTAATGCCACCACGTCATTTGACCGTTCAGCATTTGGTATCGCCGGTTTTGTACCAAATGTAGGTGATAAAATTACTGTAAACATCACCACTGAAGCTTCTGTTGCTGCGAAAAAATAATCGCAAGAACAGCACAAAAAGCACCCGCTTCAGGGTGCTTTTTTTATGACGATGATAAATGTAAGGACAATTTAAAGCTTTCCGGTCAGCTTTGAGATTTTAAGCCGGCTAGAAACTGACCAAGAACCGTCGCGCTAACCTGTTGCAGTTGCGGCGCGTATTGCTGATGAGCGGCGCGTAAGGTGGGAATATTAATCTGGGCCTGACGTAATTCACAGGTATGGCCAATCAGCCATTTTTCTAAACTGTCTGCAGCAACTTCAGCGTGAAATTGTAACGCCAGAATATGTGGTCCGACCCGAAAGGCCTGATTCGGATACAGGTCGGAGCTGGCCAGTAATTCAGCCTCTGCTGGTAAATCAAAAGTATCGCCGTGCCAATGCAAAACCGGTGTATCGGCTAATGCCACCAGTGGATGATGGACGGCATCTGCCAGACTGAGCGTACTCCAGCCAATTTCTTTGGTATGGCCGGCATAGACTTTGGCACCCAAGGCATGAGCAATGAGCTGTGCACCCAAACAAATACCAATGGTTGGTAAATTCTTTTCTAAACGTACTTTTAGTAAGTCTATTTCTTGTTGTAAGAAAGGATAGTCTGTGATTTCATAAACGCCAATTGGGCCACCTAAAATAATCACTAATCCTTCATGTGCAAACGCCTTTTCTAGATTTTCCACACCAGCTTCAAAATACCGTACCCGTAAACCTTGTTCATACAGGACATCTTCCCACGCGCCGAGGTCTTCAAATGCAAGATGTTGAATGGCATAGACAGTGTCGGGTAAATCGAACATGGCAGATACTTCAGGCTGAAAGGGAGATTTAATGTAACGTGAAATAATTCTTAACTAAAGTGTAATACTTAAATAAAGGATAGATTTTTAATTTGATCTTCCGGTTTATACCACGCTGAAAGAGCGTGCTGCGAAAGTCATAGCATTTTATGTCGCAATAAAAACGCCCGATGCAAATACATCGGGCGCAGCTTGAAACGGTAACTTCAACGCTGTTGGAATTCTAAAGACGAGTCTTTAGAAGAAGCCAGCAGGTTTGGTGGAGTAGCTCACCAACAAGTTTTTGGTTTGTTGATAATGTTCTAACATCATCTTGTGGTTTTCACGGCCAATACCTGATTTTTTATAACCACCGAAAGCTGCATGCGCAGGGTAAATGTGATAACAGTTCGTCCAAACGCGACCCGACTGAATAGCACGACCTGCACGGTAAGAAGTGTGCGCAGAACGTGACCAAACACCTGCACCTAAACCGTAAATGGTGTCATTGGCAATTTTAATGGCTTCATCGAAGTCTTTAAATGTGGTCACAGAAAGCACTGGGCCAAAAATCTCTTCTTGGAAAATTTTCATGTCGTTGGTGCCTTTGAAAATTGTCGGCTCAATATAGAAACCGCTGCCAACTTCATGACGCTCACCACCACCTGTTAACACTTGTGCACCTTCGGCACGACCTGTCGCAATACAACCCAAGATTTTGTCCTGTTGTTCTTGCGATGCTTGTGCACCAATCATCGTTTCAGTATCAAGCGGGTGACCTGTTTTAATACGTTTAACACGTTCAATGGCTTTTTCAAGGAAACGGTCAGCAATACTTTCCTGCACAAGCGCACGCGATGGACAAGTACAAATTTCACCCTGATTCAGCGCGAACATAGCAAAGCCTTCGAGTGCTTTGTCTAGGTAGTCGTCTTCTTGCGCCATAACATCTTCAAAGAAAAGATTTGGAGATTTACCACCAAGCTCCAAAGTCACTGGAATGATGTTTTCAGTGGCGTATTGCATGATCAATTGACCGACCTGAGTCGAACCTGTGAATGCAATTTTGGCAATACGTGGATTGGTTGCCAATGGGCGACCCACTTCTACACCGTAACCATTGACTACGTTTAGTACGCCAGCAGGCAATAAATCTTGAATCAGTTCGACTAAAACTAAAATGCTGGCAGGGGTTTGTTCTGCAGGTTTAAGTACAATACAGTTACCGGCAGCCAAAGCAGGTGCAAGTTTCCATGTTGCCATTAAAATAGGGAAGTTCCATGGAATAATTTGCCCTACAACGCCCAATGGCTCATGGAAATGATAGGCAATGGTATCTTCATCAATTTCAGAAATTCCGCCTTCTTGGGCACGAATACAGCCCGCAAAATAACGGAAATGGTCAATCGCCAATGGAATGTCGGCAGCCAATGTTTCACGAACAGGCTTACCATTATCCCAAGTTTCGGCAACTGCCAATAACTCTAGATTTTGTTCTAAACGATCTGCAATTTTTAACAAAATGTTAGAACGCGTTGTTGGAGATGAGCTGTTCCATTGCGCTTTGGCTTTATGGGCTGCATCTAAAGCCAGTTCAATGTCTTCTGCCGATGAACGTGGGACTTTGGTAAATACTTTGCCATCCACAGGAGAGATATTTTCAAAATATTCACCTTTTACAGGGGCGACCCACTCGCCACCAATAAAGTTTTCGTATTGTGCTTTGAATTGAACTTTTGAACCGGGTTGATTGGGATCTACGTAACGCATAATTCACTTCCTTTGATGGTTTTTTATAATCTGCCGTCATCTTTACCTTTTAGCACAATCCTGTGTCTAAAATCAGGTTAAATTTACGGCTAAGGTATAAGGTACTTTGGTACGCTATTTGTTTAGCATACCAATATAAGGTTGGAAAAAGGTTGGAAAGTTGCAGGTTTACAAGCAATGAACAAATCCTTACAAAAGTAAGCGGTACAATGGATGTAATGCCCACAGGATTGTGAGAATCAATAATGATGAAAAAACAAGACCTATTGGAAAAAAGACAGCATATTGAACAATTTAGACAAAGCAGCAGTTTATCGCCGCTGCATGCGCAGCAAATTCAGCAGAGTATTTTAAAATCATGGCAACGCTCTCAAATTGCTGAAATTCCTGTTGATCGGTTGGCAGCCCCGTTAAATTATAGTCTAACGCATACACATGGTGGTTCGGCCTTACAACGTGCTGTGCAAAACTGTGCAGAAGATTTAAGACATATCGCACAGCAGTCCGACATGGTGGCAGCCGTGGGCGATGTGGGCAGTACAATTATTTGGACGGCAGCGAGCGCGCAAATGCGTAATGTGGCGGAACAGGTGCATTTTGTAGAAGGCGGGCAGTGGCGTGAAGAGTTGGTGGGTACCAATGCTTTGGCTTTGTCACTTAAAACTCAGCAAGCAAGTTGTGTGTTTTCCAGTGAACACTTTATGTCATCATTACATGACTGGGTTTGTTATGCAGCGCCTATTTTAGACCCTTATTCCAAACAAGTATTGGGTGTAATTGATTTATCGACTACTTGGAAAAACCATAACAGTTTGGGGATGTTGGCAGCAGAACGCTGTGCTTCTTTGATTCAAAATGCGTTGCTGGAACAGCAAAAACAGCAGCTTTATATTCGCGCGTTTCGTGTGCCACAGGTGTTATTTAATGGCAAAGTGGTGGTGATGACACCGCGTCAAATTGAAATATTGGTGATTTTGGCACTTTGCCCACAAGGCATGAGTTTAGACACTTTACACCAAGCACTATATGGTGAGCGTAAAGTCAGCATGGGAACGCTAAAAGCTGAAATGTCGCAATTACGCGATATTTTAGGGGGGATGCTCGGCTCGCGTCCTTACCGAGTTTTGGCGCATATTGAAGCCGATTTTTTACAAGCTGAGCAGGCTTTAGATGCAGGTTATGTGCAGTCTGCCTTGCAAACGTGTGCAGGGGTATTTTTGGCGAAAACTGAAAGTCCATTTTTATGCGCATGGCGAGATTGTTTAGAATCACGCCTGAGTGATGCCATTTTTAATGCACAAGATACCGATGTATTGCTGAAACATTTGGCGCATAGCCCTGAAGCGATTGATGCGGTAGAGCGTTTAATTGAACTGATGCCAAAGCATCATCCTGCACATCAAATTTTATTAAAATACAAAGCCTAAATGACGAATCAAGTCTTTAGGCTTTCATTTCACTGTCCTTTAGTCTTACTGTTTTTTTTAGTTTTTACAGCCCTTTGCGGTTTAACCAGTCAAACAAGGACTGATACACTTCCGCGCGGACTTCTGGCGCAGAAAGCACCAAATCATGCACGCCATCTTCAATTTGGCAAAGCTGAATATCACCATGCATGTGATGCCCATATTTTTGCATATCTGCAACATCCAAAATTACGTCAGTGCGTTGCGCAATCTCATTCCATTGGCGTGGATAACTACTTTGACTCGCATGCATAATTAAGGTTGGTACACCCAAATGTACGCTAGCATGAATTTCTTTTTGCGCTTCATGAATTGCACGTACAAAACTTAATCGTACTTTAGGATAGCGTGGCTTTTTCCATTCCAAATTAAATAACCATTCACCATGATATTGCTTGTGTAGACTTGGTACATAAAATGGATTGAGGCGGCTTGGAAATTTCATTTCTGGCAGCAATTTGCCCAATTGGCTTAAGCGCGGAATACCGACTTTTTTCTCAATTTCGCTCATATTGAAATCATAAAAAGGGCTGTTGCACCATAAACTACGAATCAGTGGATGATTGGGATGATGTGCCACATATAACGTGGTGATTAATCCACCTGTTGAATGTCCCGCCAAAATCACTGAGTCATGTTCTTCTGCGGCAATTTGCTCAAGTGCAGCGGAAATTTCTGCATCATATTCAGACAAGC
Source organism: Acinetobacter sp. SWBY1 (assembly GCF_002946595.1). NCBI lineage: Bacteria > Pseudomonadati > Pseudomonadota > Gammaproteobacteria > Moraxellales > Moraxellaceae > Acinetobacter > Acinetobacter sp. SWBY1. The sequence continues at coordinate 318,693 of NZ_CP026616.1, forward strand.
TGCGCACGTTGTACCAATGCTGATGTGACAAATGCGAACGCCCGTATTTGCGCAAATCTAAGGCATAAAAGTCATAACCATGCTGATTAAACTGGTCTGCCATTTCTGTTTGAAAAAAATAGTCAATAAAACCATGAATATAAAGTACGGCTTTACGGGTTTCCTGTTCGGCTTTTTTGCGTACCAAGGTAGCAATCACTTTGCCTTCATAATCCGAAGGAAAATCCAGCGTCATTTGTTGGTAATCGGCACCCAAAATATCGGGTTGATAGCTTGGTGTTGTTTTTTGTTTTTTACTTAACAGCATAAGGTGTTCGTCATCCATTTTATTTTGACTATATCCTTGATGAGCTGTGCGCATTTGTCAAATTGAATTATGCAAACCCTCTGCATCTAAATCGCTTTAGTTTTATGCTGCGAGTTCATTTTGTTCTGAACAGCAAAAAAAGCAGAACGCATTTGAGATGGTTCTGCCAAAGGGAAGGATAAAAATAAAACAGCAAAAGAGGAAAATTGAAAAAAAGGATGGGAGATGCTGAGCAAATCTTGATTCACTCAGCAGGAGATTCAAATTACATCGCGGCTTTAAAAATTTCGACCACTTGTGCATGATTGGCTTTACGTGGGTTGGTGAGCATGCAGGCATCTTTTTGTGCATTTTCAGCCATAATCGCCAAGTCATCTTCTTTAACGCCTAACTCTGCTAAACCTGTTGGAATACCAATTGAGCTAGATAATTCACGAATTGCATCAATTGCGGCATAGGCGGCTTCTGTGGTAGTTAATCCATCAGTATTTACCCCCATCAGTTCTGCAATATCTGCATAACGCTCAGGGCAGGCAATCAGGTTAAACTCGCAAACATGCGGCAATAAAATTGCATTACATACGCCGTGCGGCAAGTTGTAGAAACCACCGAGTTGATGCGCCATGGCATGCACATAGCCTAATGAGGCATTGTTGAATGCCATACCTGCCAAATATTGCGCATAGCTCATGGCATCACGTGCTTCAATATTTTCACCATTTGCCACAGCAGGGCTGAGCCACTGGCTAATCATACGAATAGCTTTTTCCGCACAGGCATCGGTAATAGGATTGGCTGCAGTTGAAACGTAGGCTTCTACAGCGTGAGTTAAAGCATCCATGCCTGTTGCTGCGGTTAAACCTGCAGGTTTGGCAATCATGAGTTTTGGATCATCAATGGCGATGAGTGGTGTGCAGCGCCAATCGACAATTGCCATTTTAACGTGCGTGTCAGTGTTGGTAATGATACAGAAACGGGTCATTTCCGATGCTGTACCTGCTGTGGTGTTAATGGCAATTAGCGGGGTCATTGGCACGGTACTTTTATCAATGCCTTCATAATCACGAATATGCCCACCACCTGCGGTAACTAAGCCAATGCCTTTGGCGCAGTCATGTGAAGAACCACCACCTAAAGACACAATAAAGTCGCATTGATTGGCATTGTAGGCATCGACACCTTTATGTACGTTAATGTCGGTTGGGTTTGGCTCAGCACCTGCAAAGATATGGCTAGCAACGCCTGCTTCGGTGAGATAGCCTGCAATGGTATCGGCTACGCCAAATTTAAACAGTCCTTCATCTGTCACAATCAGGGCTTTTTTAGCACCTAAATTTTGCGCTCTTACGCCAATTTCTTTGGCACAACCAGGGCCGAAGAGAGACACACAAGGAATATAAAAACCGTTGGTTTGATCTGCAATATTTTTAAAAGCCATGCTCAGATTCCTTCTTGCATTGGGTATTGGAATAATGTGTTGTTATCGCGGTGTTGAACCGTGATTTGAGTATACAATGTATACAATGCTTTGTGGTGAAATCCTACCTACCAAACACCAACCCTATTTTCTGAGTAAATAATGCAAACTAATCAATTGAAATTTATCTGTTTTTTAATGGGTTTTTATTTTTTCTGAAGTTGTGCGCAGGCTATAGGCAAGGGCTTAAATCTTGTTTATAGTGTTTTTGTATCTCTAATTTTAAGGTGTAGATACCGTTCACATAAATTTCAGGTGTAATTCAATTAATAAGTGGCTTAAGCTCGATTGAAGAATTGTCCACTTTTTGCAGATGGAAATAAAAAACAAAAAATAGGGATGTATCACGTGATGGGTCTAGTCGGTGCAATCAAATAAAAATAAGATGACACTTAGATAGACCGCACTTAAGCATGAGGAGCGTATATGCAGCCAATTTGCCAGCATAGCCAGTTGCATGCCGTTGCACAGCAATTGTTTCGTATTTCCAGTGTGGCCGCAGAAATCTATCAAGATCAAATGGATTTGGTTGGACATTTTACAGCACAAAATTTGTTTCGGATCGATCCTTTGCAGCATCGGGTCGAATTGCTGAATGGTCTGTTTAGTCTTGAATTTTATCCGCCAAAATCGCATACAAATTTAATAGAAACTCACTTTGAATTTGCGGGGAAACAGCAAGAAGCATTTGAAGATTTTTTCTTACATGATCTGCATTTTTTGACTGGGGATTTAAAACCGCAGCATTCTTTATTTTTGCGTAATCAGGCGCAGCAATTGCGACAATTGATTCTGCAGCAAGTTTACCTGTGGGTAGATGGTGCAGCACGGGTTAAGCAATTGTTATTGCATTTAGATGCAATGCAGGCACAAATTTTAGATCAGGCATTAATGCAGGCAGACGATCAGTATCAACCAGTATTGACCAAATTTGTGCAGCAAGGGCAGCACATTCCTGAAGATGTTTTAACTAACTTATCGATGCTGTGTGCTTTGGAATTTGTAGAGGGTGAAACCTTTTTGCCAGTGCAAGCACTGATGCAAAGTTATGATGATTTTTGTTTTAGTGCGGCAGAATTTTTACCTAAAGCCATGCATCGTATTTTAAGTATTTCATTTCCTGAACGATTTAATTTGCAGGATTTAATCGATCATCAGGATGATATTCGGTTGTTGTATCGACATGCCGAAGAACATGGGCATTTATTGGGTTTTGCGCGTTTAATGCACCGTGAGGTGTGGCAGCGTTCCGATGCTTTGGCGAAACCGCATTTTTTAAAATCTTGCCCTTTAATTTGGCAAAAGAAAGTCGCCAAACTGCCGTTATTTGATTATCCACGTGCGGTGAATTGGCTGTTTAAACAGTCTGCACAAGTGTTGGATTGGCTTAGTTTAAATATTCATCATACCAGTGTGCGGGTGGCAGTGACTGCGCTCAGTTTTGTCGATTGTAGTCAGGCACATCCACGGATTATTTTGGCAACTTTGCAATATTTTCAATATTCAGCCGCACGTATGTTCATTCAAAGCTGTAATGTATATGCGACACAGCAAGCGTGGTTCGCACATGCGCATAATGTCAGTTTAATGCCGCATGGCGAAAAACAATCGTTGGATGATCCGCGAGTTGCCATTAGTCCTTCTATTTTGTATTTGGATGAGTGGATGACTTTGCTGAAAACCGTGGCACAACATGATGAGCATTTGGTCAAGCATGTATTTCGGCGTTTAAGTCGTGTCATGCAAAGTTATATGACTTATTTGCAGCAAATCACACAGGATTTACCGCTCGCTTTGTTGGATTATATTCAGCCCGAGAGTCAGCAGCAGCGTGACTTTTATACGGTGTTGCAGTGTTATCAGCTTCAACCCGATGATTTTCGGCAGCGTTTTTATTTACGGGCGCAGCATACGCGAGTTTCAGTGTTTGACAGTTATGTACGTGACTATTTACTGGAATATTTTGCAGCGCATACACATATTCCTAAGAGTCTGAGTTGGTTGGGATTATTTCATCAGGCGGTGCGTTGGCATCAACAGGTCTACAAAGCAGAGCTGATGGCTAAATTAAAAAAGGAAATTCTGTGCAGTGCATGGCAGGCCAAAAGCCCTCTGCCGACGCTAAAATTTTCAGGCTGGTGCTTTGAGGAAATGACTCATCTAGATCGTATTATTGAAGAATCACAAAACTTTAAACACTGTTTGGCACTTAGCTATGCCAAGCTAATGAGTGAAGGGCAATATGTGGCTTTTCACATGGCATCGCCACATTATGCGCAGCAATTGACCTTGGGGTGTCATTTTCGGCAAGGACAGCTTGAATTTGATCAGTTGGAATATCCGAATAATCAAAAAGCGGAACAGTTATTGGTGACCATTGCAGAGCAGTTTATTGCATGGGTGAATCCACAATTGCAAGCTAAAGCATAAGACAACAGTTGTCGTATTCGCAGACTTGAGCCTTAACTTTTGGGCAAAAACTCGTTAGGCTATAGCCGTTCAGCAATGGTATAGGTCTTATGAAACAGGAAACTGCACTTAAACTTTTAAAAGCAGGCGAAAATGTCTTTTTAACAGGCTCTGCTGGTGCGGGTAAAACCTATACCCTGAATCAATACATCAATTATTTAAAAGCACGTAAAGTACCTGTAGCCATCACTGCATCTACAGGTATTGCTGCAACGCACATGAATGGCATGACCATTCACACGTGGGCAGGCATTGGTATTAAAGACTTTTTATCAGATGCTGACCTGAAAAATATGAAAGAGCGCAAATATCTCAAAGAGCATTTAGAAAATGCGCAAGTGCTGATTATTGATGAAATTTCGATGTTGCATGCCAAACAACTGAATTTGGTCAATCAAGTTTTAAAATATTTTAAAGACAGTGATGACGCTTTTGGCGGCATTCAAGTGATTGTTGCAGGAGATTTTTTCCAGTTACCGCCTGTAGGAAAAAACGATGAGCGCAATCGTGACAAGTTCTGTTTTATGTCAGAGGCGTGGGTCGAAGCTAAATTTCGAGTCTGTTATTTAACTGAGCAGCACCGTCAGGGCGATGACTACTTAAATGACATTCTCAATGCAATTCGTGCACAAAGTATTGATCATCAACATATTCAGGCTTTGGAGCACACCCGCCATCAAGATATTGGCGACACTTTCACACGTTTATATACGCACAATATGGACGTGGACAATATCAACTTTAAGCATCTGAATGAAATTGAAACTGAGAGCAAGCAGTTTGATGCCGTGTGTGATGGCAATGAAAAGTTGATTGAAACGCTGAAATCATCCGTACGTGCGCCTGAAATTTTAAATCTAAAAAAACATGCCAAAGTGATGTTTGTTAAAAACAACTTCGATATGGGCTATATCAACGGCAGTTTGGGCGAAGTGATTGGCTTTGAAGAAGATGACGATCACGGTATTTTGCCTAAAGTAAAATTGACCGATGGCACAGTATTACTGGTCGAGCCTGAAACTTGGTCGGTGGATAATGATGCAGGCAAAACCATTGCCAGTTTCCAGCAAATTCCGCTGCGTTTGGCATGGGCAATTACCATCCACAAATCACAAGGTATGACCTTAGAAGCGGCAGAAATCGATCTTAGCCATACTTTTGAAAAAGGGCAGGGTTATGTGGCGTTGTCACGATTAAAATCGTTAAGCGGTTTGCGTTTATTGGGATTTAATAGCCAAGCTTTGGAACTCGACAGTTTAGCGATTAAGGCTGACCGCCGTTTTCAGGAATTGTCTGAAGAAGCTGAAACGCACTATGAGCTGATGGATTTAACACCACAACATAATGCATTTATTCGTCACTGTGGTGGCACGTTGAACGAAACCGAAATTTTGCGCAATGAAAAGAAAATTGCCAAAGGTGGAAAAACCAATTATGCGACTGCCACGTTAGATGAAACCCGCGCTTTATTTGAAGAAGGTTATGATATTCAGGATATTGCAGTAGAGCGAGGTTTAACTCCTGCAACTATTATCAACCATTTGGCACGTTTGCAAAAAGAACAAAATCTGGATATTTCAGTGGCACATCCAGGTGAAGAAGTGGTGGAAGAGGTCCGTAAAATTTATAAGCGATTAATGAAGCGTCAAAATGCAGAGCACTTCAGCGATGATGGCGCAATTAAACTGCGCCCGATTGTTGAAGCGACTAGTCCACGCATGGGCTATGATCAGGTGCGTTTAGCATTGCTGTTTATTCAGTAGTTTAGTCATTTGGATAATGATGACTTATACTGCAATTCTGCATTAAAAATGCCCGCTTAACGTCACATAAAATACTATCATTTTGAGAAAAACTTCGGTTAAACTGCCATCACTGTAAGCCTTAAAATATAATATTCGGTATGGCATTTACACCGTGGTACACATTTCGAAAATTTGTCTATAACAACTTACACGACGATGACTATGAAACATGGTTTAGTCGTTGCATTAACTATTTTTTAATTTTACTGATTTTAGGCAATGCCAGTGCGGTTATTTTAGAGTCGGTGAATGATGTCTATCTTGCCTATCAGGTATTTTTTGACCATTTTGAAAACTTTTCCATCGCAGTGTTTACGCTTGAATATTTGCTGCGGATTTGGAGTATTGCCGAAAAAGACCCGTTTATTTCGCCGTGGAAACAGCGTGTAAAATGGCTTACCAGCGGTGGGGCAATTATAGATTTGTTGGCGATTCTACCTGCTTATATTAACTTCTTTGTGCATCTAGATTTACGGTTCCTAAGAATTTTACGTTTGCTGCGTTTGTTAAAACTGACACGTTACTTTGTATCATTGCAAATTTTATTAAGAGTGATCGAACGGGAAAAAGGATCATTTCAGGCAGTCATTTTTATTCTCTCTATTATGATTGTGATGTCTGCCGCAGGTGTGTATGTGGTGGAAAGCAAGGCACAGCCTGAAGCCTTTAGCTCAATTCCCGCTTCGATGTGGTGGGCAGTGGTGACTTTAACCACAGTCGGTTATGGCGATGTCACACCAATTACCCCTTGGGGCAGAATTTTAGGTGCGTTAATTACGGTATTGGGTGTCGGCTTGGCAGCATTGCCTGCAGGTATTTTAGCCACAGGTTTAGCCAACGAACTTGAACAACGTAAGCAGCATTTAGGGTTGAAATTTAGAGAGCTATTGCAAAATAGTGAGATTGATCTGTTAAATGATCAAGAAAAAATTGAAGATTTACGCAAACAAGTCGGTTTAAACACTGAGCAAACCCAAGATATTTTATTGCAGTTAATTCGTGAGCGTCGTGAAGAAGAGCTGCGTTTAGAACAGGAGCCTTATAAATACTGCCCACATTGTGGAGAGAAGTTGTCGGAGTAAGCGAGGCTTGGGTTAAGAATTTCAATTCTAGTTTGGCTCTGCACGTTGGAAGCCTAAAATATGCTTGCTGAAAGCCATATTATTTTTATGGAATTGTATTGATTTCGTAGTAAATATCATCGAATAAAAACTAAGATGAAGAAAACTCATTATTTACATGCTAAGATTAAATTAATTCATTATTAAATTGAATCATGTTTGGCTTTGTTTCTTATTTTGCAAAATAAAAATGCGACCTAGGTCTAAACATGCAGTCAATAACTTGAAAAACTAGGAACAAGCAATGCTTGAAATTCGCCACTTAAAAACGCTATCAGCCCTGCGTGAACATGGTTCTTTGGTTGCTGCCGCCAATGATTTATGTCTGACGCCATCTGCCATTTCTCATCAACTCAAAGAACTAGATCATTGGTATGGCGTAGAAGTGGTGAACCGTCGTAGTCGCCCTGTGACATTTTCCAATGTCGGACAGCGTTTATTGAAACTGGCGGATGATGTCCTGCCACAAATTCAAATCACCCAAACTGATATTACCCGCATTGTGCATGGTCAAACGGGGCGAATTATTTTTTCTTCGGAATGTCATAGTTGCTTTGACTGGTTGATGCCGCTGCTGAATCAATATCGTCAGCAATACCCTGATGTAGATTTAGATTTTGCTTCAGGTTTTGAAGCCAATCCGCATGAATTATTGCAAAACGCAGAATTTGACCTATTGATTACTGCAGACCCGATTGCCTTAAAAGGTATCGAATATTTTCCAATTTTTGAATATGAATCGCGTTTGGTGTTGTCAAATACTCATCCTTTAGTACGTGCCGAGCGCATTACCGTACAGGAGTTGGCAGAAGAAACCCTGATTACCTATCCTGTCGATAAACACCGTTTAGATATTATGTCTAAGCTATTCATTCCAGCCAATATTCAGCCAAAAGCTATTCGTACTACAGATTTAACCCAAATGTTGATTCAACTGGTGGCGAGTGGGCGAGGGATTGGCGCATTGCCAGATTGGGTGGTGAATGAATATGAGCAAAAAGGCTGGGTAACTTCACGTCGTTTAGACTGCGTTGCTGCGGGAGGATTACGCCGTACCTTGTATGCGGGTTATCGTAGCGAAGAAAAAGAAAAGAGCTATTTTGAAGGCTTTTTGAAGCAATTAGAGAAATTTTCCCAAAAACGCACACAATATTATTCGAGTTAAAAATTGCACAATCAGCATTTTAAAGAGGATGCTGATTAATTGCTAAAAACACTAAGCTCATCTAAATCTCCACTAAAAACAGTGAGATGTTCTTGCTAAGCTTGCCTTGCGAAAATTAAGGGAGAGCGCTGTGAGTTCGGTACGTTGGCTGACCAAGGATTTATGGATTGTTGCTGCGGGTTTTATGGCAGCAATGCATATTGGCAAGTTGCCACCGACTGTGCCTATCCTTCAAGCTGAACTCGGAATTAGTCTGGTTCAGGCAGGCTTTTTGCTGTCTTTAGTACAAGCTGCAGGCATGACTTTGGCGTTGTTGCTAGGCAGTTATACCGCAAAAATTGGCTTAAAACGCTGTGTACTTTTGGGTTTGTCTTTATTGGCAGGTGCAAGTTTTGTCGGTGGTTTTGTACATAGCTTTTCCGCACTATTAAGTCTGCGTGTAATTGAAGGTTTTGGCTTTTTACTGATTACACTCAGCGGCCCTGCATTTATTCGTCAACTGGTTGCAGTGGAGCAGTTGCCTGCCAAAATGGGGCTGTGGAGTGCCTATATGGGCGGCGGGATGGGTATTGGTTTACTAAGTACGCCGTTTTTACTGACCATCTTGGATTGGCAAGGCGTGTGGATGTGTTTTGGATTGTTATCCTTTGCGCTCGCAATCATCATTTATAAAGCCGTACCGAGTGTGCAGATCAGCACGCAAGCCATTGCCATCTTTGAACTGATTAAAAGCACTTTGAGCCATCCACCCGCATGGATATTGGCTTTGGTTTTTGGTGTTTATGCAGGGCAGTGGTTCAGTTTGGTGGGTTTTTTGCCGACCATTTATCAGCAATATCAAATATCTTTACAAACCGCAGGTGTGCTCACAGCTATGGTTGCAATGGCAAATGCGGTGGGTACGTTTGTATGTGGGTTGTTATTACAGCGTGGGCTGAGAGCGCAAGTGTTGATGCAAATGGGTTTTGCGGTATTGATGCTATGCGCACTGAGTTTTTATATTTTGCGTGATGTTTTACCATTCATTGTGCAGTTTTTATTGGTCATCCATTTCTCTTTATTTGGTGGTTTAGTCGCAGCTGTGGTATTTGCGCAAGTACTTAATTTTGCACCACAACCGATTGCGATTAGTACCACCGTAGGTTTGGTGTTGCAGTGCTCGGCAATTTCACAATTTTTATTGCCGCCTGTGGTCGCAGCTATCGTATCTGCCACAGGAACATGGCTTTGGGTTGGTATTTTAATGGCCGTTTTATCTGCAATGGGAATGATATTAACATCTATCTTGTTTCGCAAAGTGGCTTAGATTTGGATGGTTTTTATTGAAATTGGTTGATACAAGACGATGAATTCAAGCAAAACCATCTAAACCAAGCGTCCCTAAATCTATGTTAAGAATAGCCAATAAACAAGGTGAGAATTCCTGCTGCAATCAATGGTCCCACAGGCACGCCACGTAGCACAGCAACACCTGCGACTGTACCAATCAATAAGCCTGCGACCACATCAGGCTGATTGGTCATGAGCTTGACACCACGCCCGCCTAACCATGCCACAAAAACACCAATTGCAATCGCAAGTAAAGATTTCCAACTCAGGAAAGATTTTAGAATTGCTTCGCCTGGAAGTTTGCCACTGGCAATGGGTGTCAGTACGCCAATGGTGAGAATGATAATGCCCAGATTTAAGCCATGCTGCTGCAATAGTGGGAAAAATTCACTTAGCGGCGTAATTCTAAAAACAATCAGTACTGCTGCGGCAATGGTCACAGCCGTATTTTGGCTAAAAATACCGCATGCGAGTAGAACGATCAGCACCATCAGGTTAAGGTCTAATTGAGAGAGCATGGTGATCCATAAAAGGGGAAATAAATTGGAAAAGTGCAGTTATTGTAACTGTTTTGAACTACAAGCGGGCAAGGTACGCAATGTGTTCAGAATTTACGGTGTATTTGGTTTAGAATAGCAGCAAATATATTTATACTTTTTATCATTAGGTCGCTCATCATGTTGTTGGAAAAAATGTTGCAATCACAAGGCTTTGGATCACGTAAACATTGCCAGCAACTCATTAAAAATGGTGCAGTCACCATTATGGGCGAAACCCAGACTAATCCTAAATTCGCGATAAAAATTGCGCCTGAAACGGTTTTGCAATTTTCGGTGTATGGGGAAAATTATCAATATCGTGAAAAGGTCTATATCGCCTTACATAAACCACAAGGCTATGAGTGTTCGCATCAGGCGACCCATCATTTTAGTGTGTTTGACTTGTTTGATGATGTATTGCTGAATCGTGGTTTGCAGTGTGTTGGACGCTTAGATCAGGACACCACAGGGCTGTTATTGCTGACGGATGATGGACAGTTTTTACAAGCATTGACCCATCCTAAAAAGCATGTGGCAAAAGTGTATGCTATGCACACCGCAGACCCGATTAATGCAACACAAATCCAGCAACTTGAGCAGGGTGTCGCATTGCGCAATGAATCAGGGACATTTGCTGCAACAGAGGTACAACAGCTTGCTGAACATGAATTGCAGATGACCATTCATCAAGGTGTTTATCACCAAGTTAAACGTATGCTGGCAGCAGTGGGCAATAAAGTAGAACAATTACATCGTCAGCAAGTTGGTGCATTAAACTTGACTGATTTGGCTTTAGATGTGGGTGAATGGATGTATTTAAGCCCTGAACAAGTCGAATTGGCAAAAAACCGTATGGAATAAATGAGGTTCTGCTGAACTTTCATCAATAGCTTATGATCAATGGCTTACGTCAGATTAAATTTAAACCCTTTGCCTAAAGCCGTAATCGTCAGATCAGGTGACTATTTTAAAAAGCAGTGATAAGTCTGGAATTCATCATCTTTGACAAAGCCCATCTTTTCATACAATTGGTGGGATTGGTAATTACTTTTTTGTGTTTCAAGGCTAATCCGTAGCGCATTTTCATGTCGTGCAAATAAAATTGCAGTATCAATGAGCTGTTTGGCCGAACCTTGTCGTCTAAAAACAGGGGTAACATAAACGTCATCTAAAATATAGTAGGTCGAGCAGGCAACCGAAGAAAAGCCTAAATAAAGTAATACAAATCCAGTGATTTTTTGATCTTTGATATGAATGAAAATCACACTTTCCTGATTTTCAAAACGCTGTTTTAAGAATGCTGCTGAAAGGCTTAAATTCGAGGATGCACCATAAAACTGACGATACTCATCGAACAATACAGCAAGCTGGTCTAAGTCTTCTAAAGTGGCACGTCTTACAATCATTACGATACTCCATGCTTTTTTATTGTCCTTGCATGAAGCATAGCTAAGTTTTTAAAGTAAATTTTTAAAGAATTGTTTAAAAATGCAACACTGTTAATTTTTGTCAGTTTCACCCAAAATTGCATTGAGTTCATCAAACAAGTCTAGATGTTCATCATCCAGTTCAAAATCTTCAACACTATTATTGCCAGTTACAGATGCTTCATTGCTTGGGGTTGCATCCACTAGCGTTGCTTTTTGCTCTTGTTTTAATTTGCGTAACTTAATCAATTGTTCCAGATTAATATTCTGATTTTCAATTGAAAAGGGAATTGATTTAGTCAGCACGACTTGCTTAAAAAACAAACGTACCGCTTGCGCAGGCGTAATCCCCAACTGTTTAAACACAGCAAAGGCTTGTTTTTTCTCTTGAGAGTCCAAGCGTACTTGATAGACTTCAGTTTTTCTCATAATTTTTAATAGAAGGAAATAGATTTAAATTTTAGCAATATTGTAAACAATTCATTTGTAATTTCAATATGACTACAACGAAAATCCACTATTTTGTAATGACAAACATATTACAATGTCAATTCTTGCTGTGCGCTAAAGTGGAATTGTTGCTGGCTAATCGGGTCAAAAAAACTTAAATGCTTGGCAAGCAATTGTAGCGGTGCAGAAAAATCATCTGCTTGTTTGTGCAGTAAAATGGGATAAAACGGGTCGTTCTTAATCGCAATACCTAAGCTATTTAAATGCACACGCAGTTGGTGCTGCTTGCCTGTTGTAGGCTTTAATTCATATTTTGCCCATGTTTGATTATGTTCAAGCAAACGAATTTCTGTTTCGCTGTTAGGTGTGCCTGCCACGACGTGCATCAAATAAAAAGGTTCACCTTTTTCCATGCGTAATTGCACAGTACATGGTAGTGACAAATTAGCTTGATAAGGCGCAATGGCATGGTAGGTTTTTTGCACCTGACGTTCTGCAAATAATTGCTGATACACCGCCCGAGTTTCTGGTTGTTTGGAAAACAGCACCACACCCGCAGTTTCGCGGTCTAAACGATGAATAGGTGTGAGCTGCTCATTCTGTGTTTGTTTTTTTAAGCGTACTAATAGGGTTTCTTGTACATATTGCCCTGTAGGGCTCATGGTCAAAAAATGTGGTTTATCTACAACCAATAAGTGTTCATTTTCAAATAAAACTTGATGCTGAAAAGGCACGGCAACTTCATGCGCTAAAAAACGATAATAAAAAATATCCTGATGTGCGCTATAAGGTGTATCTAAATCTAAACGCTTGCCTTCGGCATCATAAACCAGACCATCCTCAAAGCGTTGCAGCCATTCCTGTGCAGAAATATGGGCAAACTGGGCACATAAATAACGAAAAATTGATTCAGGCTGTGTGCTTAATTTGGGTAAATGCAATTTGCTGGCGCTCACACCATCGAGCATGGGTGGAACAAAGGTGTTGGGATGAGTCGACTTCATCTGCAAATTGCTCATATTCAGGTGGGAGAGTTTCTTTTTCATCATATTGAAAATAGCCTAAGCAGTTTGGGTGCTAAGCTTAATAATCTTGATTCATTGCCTTGTCTAAACTTGTTATAAATTGTCCACATTTACACAGTTTTATCCATCAGTACATAGGCTTTAAAGCAGTGCGATGCTATCATAATTGGTCTTTTGAATCATGTCGTGAGCGTTATGCAGTATTCATTTAATTTGGCTTTAAATAATGAGCAAGATACCCAAAATCTGGCGCAGGTTTTGGCAACGCATTTTCGGTCGGGTGTGATTTATTTAATTGGTGATTTAGGCGCAGGAAAAACCACTTTATCGCGTTATTTTCTACAGCATTTGGGGCATCAGGGCGCGGTTAAAAGCCCGACTTACACCTTGGTGGAACCTTATCAAATACAAGGACAAGATATTTTTCATTTTGATTTATATCGTTTAAATGATCCTTATGAATTAGAGCTGATGGGCATTCGTGATTATTTAGAAACCCCAAATGCCTTGTTTTTATTTGAATGGCCATCAAAAGGTGGCGATGAAATTCCGCCCGCAGACCTGATCATTGAAATTAAAAAATCGGAAGATGAATTAAGCCGTACTGCAACGCTAAGTTCGTCTTCGGTTGCATTACAACAAGCTTTGGAGCAACAATTTAATCATGCCTAATGATGTGTTAAATCTACGTCGGATCCACACGCTTGAACCTGCCTTAGCCAACCAAATTGCTGCAGGTGAGGTGATTGAACGTCCTGCCTCTGTGGTCAAAGAACTACTAGAAAACTCCATTGATGCAGGTGCAACCGAGCTAATTATTCGGGTGGCACAAGGCGGCAGTACACTCATTGAAATTATTGATAATGGTCGTGGCATTCATGCTGAAGATTTGCCTTTGGCGGTGACTCGTCACGCGACCAGTAAAATTCAAACGGCTGATGATTTACATGCTATTGTCAGTTTAGGCTTTCGTGGTGAAGCACTGGCATCAATTGCAGCAGTATCGCGTTTGACTTTGGTCAGCAGCCAAACTGAAGATGGTGTTGGTTATCAGGTCGAAGTCAATGGCACTGCCTTTGACCATCAAGATATTCAGGCCGTTGCTGCACAAAAAGGCACACATATTCGGGTGCAGGATTTATTTTTTAATGTGCCTGCACGACGTAAGTTCCTGAAAAAAGCAGGTACAGAATTTGGACATATTGAAGAAATTGTCCGTCGTTTGGCGCTGACACATTTTGATATTCGTTTTGTTTTGGAACACAACGACAGCATTAAACTGAATTTACCCATTGCAGACAGTGGCGAATTGCGTTTTCAGCGCGTGCAGCAACTTTTAGGACGAAACTTTGTCGAAAATGCCTATTGGATTGATGCTGATAGTGTCACCATGCGCTTATCGGGTTGGTTGGGGCATCCTTCCGATGCACGTTCACAAGCCGATTTACAGTATGTGTATGTGAATGGACGTATTGTAAAAGACAAGACCATCTCCCATGCTTTGCGTATGGCATACGAAGGTATTTTGCATGGACATCAACATGCTGCATATTTGCTATTTTTAGAAGTAGAACCTGAAAATATTGATGTCAATGTGCATCCGACCAAGCATGAAATTCGCTTTTTAAATCAGCGAGAAGTTCATGAGTTTGTAAGACATTACGCCAAAGAAACCTTAGCTCAATTTCAAACTGCAACTGCAGATTTAGCTACAGCCATGAAAGCCGATCCTATCGAACAAGCTGCGCCTTATGTGGTACAACCGCGTTATCAGGAACAATTTTTGCTGCACAAACATGCCGAGGCGAATCCTCACAACTCTGTAGACGATGCAGCAGCTGAATACACGATGCAGCCTGATTCACAAGCGGGAAGTGAGCTACTTACCGATTTTAATCAGAGTCAGCCGCAGACAGTTCAATATAACCGACCTGTGCAGAGCAATTATCAAGGTTCGCAACAGCTCAACAATGCTTTAAAAAGCTATCTCGCGCCTTTACGTGATCTAGATCAAGACTCAGCCAATCTTACGCAAACAAACACAACACCTGCGGTGGATGAGCATCCGCTCGGCATTGCAATTGCGCAATTGCATGGTATTTACATTCTGGCGCAAAACAGTGAAGGCTTGATTATTGTAGATATGCATGCCGCCCATGAACGAATTGTGTTGCAACAGATGAAAGCCGCTTGGGATAAACCTGAGTTTTGGACTTCGCAGCAATTGCTGATCCCCAAAGTTATCAGCATTAGCCGCATGCAAGCCATGCGGGTGGATGATTTAAAAGAACAATTGGCACGACTGGGCTTGGAAATAGACCAATATGGCGATGAACAGGTCATTGTGCGCGGTGTGCCCGCGATTTTGCATAAGGCAGATTTTGCCGAATTAATTCCTGAATTACTTGATGATTTAGACCCGAATGATGAGGCGCAAGCCTTGTTGCAAAAGCGTGATCATATTTTGGCGGGAATGGCATGTCATAGTGCAGTACGTGCACATCGGATGTTAAGTCTTTCTGAAATGAATGCCTTATTGCGTCAAATGGAACAAACCGAATTTGCTAGCCAATGTAATCATGGTCGCCCGACTTGGCGTGCCTTTCCATTGGCACAACTAGATAAACTTTTTGCTCGAGGAGAGTAGCGTTACATGTCAAATCAATTGCCGGTCATCAATTTAATGGGACCAACTGCAAGCGGTAAAACTGCTTTGGCATGTGAGCTGTATGAAATGGGGCATTTTGAGCTGATTTCAGTCGATTCTGCGCTAGTTTATCGAGATATGGATATTGGTACAGCCAAACCAACTAAAGCGGAACAGGCGCGTTATCCGCATCATTTGATTGATATTATCAGCCCGCTTGAAGTGTATTCTGCTGCACAATTTGTCGAAGATGCCTGCGCCTTGATTGACGATATGCACGCGATAGGAAAAACCCCAATTTTAGTGGGCGGAACCATGCTGTATTTTAAGGCATTGCTTGAAGGTTTATCTTCAAATTTACCCAGTGCCAATTACCAAGTACGTGCTGAAATTGAAGATAAAGCCGCGCGTGAAGGTTGGGAGGCTGTATATGCAGAATTATGTGCGGTAGATGCATTGGCGGGACAAAAGTTTAAAGTGTCCGATAAGCAACGTATTATTCGTGCTTTGGAAGTTTATAAATTAACAGGCACACCAATTACCCAGCTTCAGGCGGAACAACCCAAAAATGTACCATATCGTTACACTTTTCATAACCACGCCTTGATGCCTGATCGGGTAGAATTACATCAGCGTATTCAAAAACGCTTAGAGATTATGTGGGAAATGGGTTTTTTGAATGAGGTGCGACATCTTATTGAAAATTACGATTTAGATGCTAATTTACCCTCTATGCGTTCAGTTGGCTATCGTCAAGCTTTAGAGTTTTTGCAAAACGGTGATGAAAGTCGCGAAAAAATGCAGGAAATGGAGGATAAGGCGCTATTCGCGACACGACAACTCGCGAAACGTCAATATACTTGGCTCAGATCGTTGCAAGAATCGCATAAATTTCACACATATTTTACGATAAAGCAGGCTCAAGAAGACTTGCGAAACTGTTACGGATAAAGCAAAATTTACCTACTGTCTTTTTTATAATTTTTAATTGAAAAATAGAGATAGTTTTTGCGCTGATTTTTAATTATTTTTGGAGTTATAACATGTCTAAAGGTCAAACTTTACAAGATCCGTTCTTGAATTCTCTCCGTAAAGAACGTATTCCTGTTTCTATCTTCCTTGTGAACGGTATTAAGCTACAAGGCCATATTGAATCTTTTGACCAGTATGTTGTTTTATTAAAAAATACGGTAAGCCAAATGGTTTACAAACATGCAATTTCTACAGTTGTTCCTGCACGTAATCCACGTCCTGCTGGTGCACCTGCTGGTGGTCAAGGCGCTGGCTTTGGCGGTCAAGGCGGTGGCTTCGGTGGTCAAGGTGGTGGCTTTGGTGGTCAAGGCGGCTTCGGTGGTCAAGGTGGTGGCTTTGGTGGTCAAGGTGGCGGTTTCGGTAGTCAAGGTGGCTTTGGTGGTCAAGGCGGTGGTTTCGGTGGTCAAGGCGGCGGCTTCGGTGGTCAAGGTGGCTTCGGTGGTCAAGGTGGCTTCGGTGGCGGTCAAGCAACTGGCGGTTTTGACAACGATTCTAAATTTGAAGAATCTTCAGAAGACGATAACAACCGTTAATTGATCTTCTTAAAAAACCTCTCGAAATGAGAGGTTTTTTTATGTCTATGGTTTTTTTATCAAAGTCGTATTTTGGTAGTGGCTAAGATGAAGTGCATATGGTAAAAAAGCATAAAAAACCAGTGTTGCTACACTGGTTTTAATTTTGGAAATAGCAGAAAACTTAAGCTTAGTTTTTCTTGCGGTCTAAGCTTGGGTCTTTAATTTCTACAAAAGCATTGTTACGTGTTTCACGTAACCAGCTATCCAATTCAGTATCAAACTGGCGTTCACCTAGTATTTGACGTGCCATACGTTCTTGGTATTCACGAGTCATATCTTGCTGGCGTGTATCGGTCACTTGCAGTACATGCCAACCAAACTGGGTTTGGAATGGTGCGCTAATTTCACCTTTTGCAGTATTTTTCATTTGATTTTCAAATTCTGGCACCATCACGCCAGGATTCACCCAGCCTAGACTGCCGCCATCACGTGCAGAGCCAGCGTCATTAGAGAACGTCGCTGCTAAGGTTGCAAAGTCTTCACCCGCTTTTAAACGGTTGTGAATACTGTCAATCATGTGTTTCGCATTTTCAGGGCTTACGACTTCACTTGGCTGAATCAAGATATGTCGAGTTTGATATTGTGGAACTAGTGCACGTTGCTCAGTACTTTTGCGCTCCAGTAATTTTACGACATGAATACCATCACGGACTTCAATCAGTTCACTGGTTTGCCCCACATCTAATGGCGTAATACGTGCAGCAAGTTCCGCGGGAATATCGGTCAAGTTACGTAAACCCATGTCTGCAGACTGAACGGTTACACCATTGCCTGTATATTTTTTACTAATGGCTTGAATGTCATTGTTCTGCGCCAATTCAGCTTTGACTTGTTGCGCAACTTGTGCGGCATTTTCTGCTCCAGAAACACGCACATGCAAAATATGTACTTGATTGCCTAAGGCAGCCTGACCTTGTGGTGTTTTCAGGAAATTATCAACATCTTGGTCGCTAATTTGAATACGTGACATTACGACTTGCTGACGTAAGCGATTCATTGCCAAATCTTCAGCAATACGGTTACGTAAAAACGCATAACTGCCTGGTGCAGATTTATCTAATTTTTGCTGAAAAGTTTCTAGGCTGTTTGCGCCATTTTGCTGTGCAACTTTTAAAACTGCTTCATTTAAAGATTTTTCATCAGCTTTAATGTTGTAGCGTTTGACTTGCTCTAATTGCGCTTGGCGTACAATCAGTTGTTCTAAAGCTTGTTGTTCTAAAATGTGTTGTGGTGGAACAGGGCGCTTTTGCATCTCAAGTTGTTGTTTGAGTTCAACCACGCTTTGCGCTAAATCACTTTTTAAAATGACACTATTGTCAACTACAGCCACAATTTGATCATTCGCAGCAAATGCAGGCAGCGCTGCTGTCATGCAAAGTGCTAAGGTTGATGCTTTTAAAAATCGTTTTAACTGTTCTGTTTTCATTAACGTTGTGTCCAAGATTGATTAATTTTATTAAAACCTAAAATACGGTTTTCAAGCAAAGATGCAAGTTTATTATTGAAACCGCCTAAACCTTTCAAATTTAATTCCGCCATAATGGCACGTTTTGGTTTTACACCGGCATCGGTAACATCATCTAAATCGTTATAGTAAGAGCGACCATAGACTGAGATGCCCCAACAGCAAGATTCATAATTCACCCCTAGCAAATATTCACGGGCGACGCTATGGTCTAGGTCGTATTGCGCATGACCTAAAATACGCCAGTTGTTGTGAATCGGTTGAATAAACGATGCCACAACTTGATCATAATGATCTTGACGGTTTGGAATAACACGGCGGTTAATATAACCAAAGCTATATAAGTTGCCTTGATCACCCGTGTAAAGCATATTGACACTGCGCTGTGCATTGTCGCCATTTGACATCCATGCAGCATTGGCACCCACACTGAGGTTTTGACTTAGCTGACTGGTTAAGCTCACAATTGGCCCAGTACGGTTTTCCGTATTAAATTCGTCTTCGGTATTATCCAACGTGACACGACGATCTTCAAAGTAAAAACTTTGACCAATTCCTGCTCTAAGGCGTTCTAAACCAATTTCATCAAACAGGCTATAGCTTAAGCCTAAAGATAAGAAATTATTATCTTCTAAACGGTCATGTCCATAGAAACGGTTTGGACTGAACAATTGATCATAATTGATTGATGCTGTTGCAGAATCAAAGTTCGGGTGGTCGTTTTGATTGCGGTACGGTGCATAGGCATAGAACGCACGCGGGGTGATGGTTTGCAAGAAGCGACCATCTTTTTCAAAGGTAATCCCTGTATCTAAAGTGAATTGCGGAACAGTAACCGACTCACTTTTACTTGAAGATTTATACGGATCTGTACTTAGGGTCTCTTTGTCATAGAAGGTGTTGATGTTACGTAACGATACTTCAGGAATTACAAATGACCACGGGTTGCGGTAGTTGTAACGCACAGCAAAGTCATTATAAATACGCGTACCACTTGGTTCCCCATCTTGCGCAGCTAGATCTTTTTTGAAGTAAGCTGTGTCGTTATTAAATTCGACTTGGAAGCCTTGAGGATTGCCCGTTTTATAGTTCAATAAAAATTGTGGTAGGCGTGCATAAGGGCGATCCACAGATGGAATCGTCTTATCCAGGGTTTGGAAATCTTCAACTTTGAGCTGTGCTTTTAAACCCGGTATGCCGTTACGATAATTCAACTCCCAAGCACGACGTAAATTTAGGTCGGTTTTAGAGTTCGGGTTGTTATTTAAATCGGCAAAGTAGTCTTTGTCCGATGCATAGTTATATTCTAAGTTGGTTGAAAATTGTTCGTTGATTTGCCAACCGTGTAAAAAATGTAAGTCTTTACGGTCTTGGTCATCATATTTGGCATCCGATGCTAAATAACCGCCCCAAATTTTACCTGAACCAAAATTTTCAGTTAAATAACGGAATTCACCTTCTAGCATCGCGCCACGATCTGCAATATAACGTGGGCTAACGGTAGCATCAAAATTCGGTGCAAGGTTTAAATACACAGGCACAGATAGCTCGACACCACCATCATTGGTAAAGCCAAAACTAGGCGTCAAAATACCTGTGGTACGGCGGTCATCAATTGGGAAATTGAAGTAGGGTACAGCCAAAACTGGTACATTTTTCACATAGAATTTGGTGCCACGTGTTTCACCGCGTCCAGTTTCCTGATTGAGCTTAATTTCGTTGGCTTGAATTTTCCAGGTTGGCGCTTGCTCGGGCGGGCAGGTGCTGTAGGTGGCGTTATTGAGTACCATGGTATTGGTTGAGGTACGTGCAATTTTTTCTGCCATGCCATGAGCATGCTGTTCTTCAGCAATATAAAAACTGTTATTTAAATCGCCTTGCTGAGTTTTAAGGTTGTAGTTAATTTCATCACTTTGCGCAAGTAAACCAGCTTGTGCCATTTGAACACGACCTTCGGCTTTGGCAAAGGTTTGGGTCTGATCAATGGTAATTTTATCGGCGCGAATTTGACGGCCTTGCTGGTCAATCAGGACATTGCCTTCTAAGACAGAATCGCCATTTGGGTCATAGTGACCATAATCGGCAGTAACGGTAGAGGTTGCTTCTGCAGCGTCTACAGCAACTGTATTTGAACTGATAGGTGTCAGCCAAGCACCTTTACAATAAGCCGAGCTGGCTGTGTTACCAAATTGTTGTTGCGCTTCGGGCGTTGCTTTATCAACATAATATTGCTCAAAGAATTGCTGACCTGGGTAAGTCTCTTGAATACTTTGTTTAAGCCGTTGGTTGTCAATATGACTGACCGATGAAGCCTGATCTGCTGTCTGTGCATAACTGGAAACAGAGTGACCACATAACAGAGTTAAGACCGCAGTCGCTAAAGGATTAAATTTAAACTGATGCTTCATTTATCTCATCAACCAAGAATGCTTAATCGCAATTAATTATTGTCGCATCATAGAGAAAAAGCGCAGAAGTAGCTACACTTAACACTTTAAAAACTCAGCCTGTATTAGAATTTATTGCAAATGAATACACAACGCGAACAATTGATACAAACATGGATAACATCTGTACTTGGTTCAGATCAATTTGAAACTCATTTTTTAGCAGGCGATGCAAGTTTCCGTCGTTACGCACGAATCAAATTGAATAATAAAACATTTATGCTCATGGATGCACCACCAGAAAAAGAAGATTGTGGTCCTTTTGTCACGATTGATGAATTTTTTGCTGCCAATGCTGTGCGTGTACCCAAAATTGTGGCCAAAGACCTGACACAAGGCTTTTTGTTACTCGAAGATTTTGGTGATGTCTTATTATCTACCTTGCTGAATGATCAGACTGTAGATGACTACTATGCGCAGTGTTTTAAGCAGTTAATTCAATTACAAGATATTGATGGTACGGCACATTTCCCTGAATATTCCTATGACAAACTCATCAGTGAAATGGAGTTACTCACCGATTGGTTATTGCCTGCCTTACAGATTCAGCCAAGCGCAGAAGAAAGTGTCTTAATTAAACGCACTTTTGCTATTTTAGCCAATGCAGCCGTGGCACAGCCGCAAGTGATTGTGCATCGTGATTTTCATAGTCGTAACTTAATGAAAGTTGGTGAGGACACCGAGCTTGGTGTGATTGATTTTCAGGATGCGGTCATTGGTGCAGATACATACGACTTAATTTCGATTACCCGTGATGCTTATGTGCAGTGGAATGCTGAGCGTGTGTATCGCTGGTTTAAAATGTTCTATGACTTGTTGCCAGCAGCATCTAAGCAAGATCGTGATTTTGAACAATTTAAAAAAGATGCCGATATGATGGCAATTCAGCGCCATATCAAAATTTTAGGTATTTTTGTGCGTCTGTTTGAACGTGATGGTAAGTCGGGTTATCTCAAAGACCTACCTAGAGTAATGTGGTATTTGCTTGAAGAAAGCAAGCCGTATCCTGAATTACAACCATTTATGCAATTCATTCACAATACAGTAATGCCAAAATTTACAGCCAAATATGGTCAGTATGAGGTGGTTGCCTAAATGAAAGCCATGATTCTTGCTGCGGGCATGGGTAATCGTATGCGTCCTTTAACGTTGCATACGCCTAAGCCATTATTGGAAGTCGGTGGTAAGCCTTTAATTGTGTGGCACATCGAAAAGTTGCAAAAAATTGGTGTGCAGGAAATTGTCATTAATACCGCATGGCTAGGTGAAAAACTTGCATATGCTTTGGGCGATGGTTCTCAGTTTGGTGTGAAAATTTTGTGGTCGCATGAAGGTGAAGGCTTGGAAACAGCAGGCGGAATCATTAATGCGCTGTCATTATTAGGCAATGCGCCTTTTATATTGGTGAATGGTGATGTTTGGACCACGATGGATTTCGCACCTTTGTTGAATGTACAACTGCAGGATGCTTTGGCACATTTGGTTTTAGTTGAAAACCCTGTGCAGCATCCACAAGGTGATTTTACCTTGTCTGAAAATAAGGCTTATACCTTTGAACAAGCACAGTCAGGTGAAAATCTGACTTACAGTGGGGTCGCGGTGATGCATCCACAAATGTTTGTTGGCTTAGAATCGGGCAAGCGTCCACTAGCACCATTATTGAAACAAGCCATGCAGCAAGAAAAAATTTCTGCACAGAAATTGCAGGGCGTTTGGGTGGATGTTGGCACTCCTGAGCGATTAAATGCACTGGATCAACAAATTCAGCAGGGTGTGTACGCTTAAGTGCATATTCACTAAGCATTCGCCCCTATGACTGCAACTATAAATCGGTATACTTCCATTAACTTTTTCGAGATGTGAATTGTGATGCATTCGTTTTTTCAGGAACTCAAGCAAGGTAGTCAGGCTTTAGGTTTAGAGCTCAGTGATGAGGCTTTAAATTTATTACTCAAATACCAAGATGCTTTGGTGCTATGGAACAAAGCGTACAATCTCACCGCAATTCGTGATCCGAAAGAAATGCTAGTGAAGCACTTGCTAGACAGCGTAAGTATTTTAAAAGATTTGCCTGCCGGTCGTTTGCTGGATATTGGTACAGGTGGTGGTATGCCAGGCATGATCATTGCCTTATGTCAGCCTGAACGGGATTGCGTGTTATTAGATTCTAATGGTAAAAAAATCCGTTTTTTAAAGCAGTTTATTGCTGATTTAAAACTGAAAAATGTAGTTGCAGTACAAACTCGTGTCGAAAATGAAGATAGCATTCGTGAGCTAGGTCAGTTTGATGTAATTACCAGTCGTGCTTTTGCATCTTTAACTGACTTTGTTGCAGCATCTAAACCATTTATGCATGAACAAAGTATTATTGCTTCTATGAAAGGTTTGGTTCCTGCTGATGAAGTGGAAGCATTGAAAGATGAGTTTAGCTGTGAAATTATCGAGCTCAAAGTTCCACGTTTAGACGAACAGCGTCATTTACTTTTATTAAAACGTATTTAAATTTTTCAAAGGACTGGGGTGATCATGGCACAAATTATTGCGATTGCGAACCAAAAAGGTGGTGTAGGAAAAACCACAACCGCAGTAAATTTGGCAGCATCATTAGCTGTTTTGAAAAAGCGCGTTTTATTGGTCGATATGGACTCGCAAGGCAATGCCACCATGGGGTCGGGTATTCAAAAAAATGATTTGCTCTATTCTGTGACCGATGTATTGTTGGGTGAAGTACCCATTGAAACAGCGATTACCAAAGCAGAAGTTGGCTATAAAGTTTTGGGTGCCAATCGTGATTTGGCAGGGGTTGAACTGGTGATTGCTGAGCAAGAGGGGCGTGAGTTTATTTTGCGCAATGCCTTGCAAGAAGTTGCCAAAGACTTTGATTATATTATTGTCGATTGTGCGCCAAGTTTAAGCTTAATTACCGTGAATGCTTTGGCAGCAGTGCAAAGTGTGATCATTCCAATGCAGTGTGAATATTACGCACTTGAAGGTTTGGCTGACCTGACGCAAACCATTGACCGTATTCAACAAGCACTCAATCCTGATTTAGAAATTATTGGTGTATTACGCACCATGTATGATGCGCGCAATGCCTTAACCCGTGACGTGTCTGAAGAATTATCGCACTATTTTGGTAAAAAATTATACGATACCGTGATTCCGCGTAATGTACGCTTGGCAGAAGCACCTGCACACGGTTTACCCGTCATTTATTTTGAAAAAAGCTCGAAGGGTGCAGTTGCCTACCTGAATTTAGCAGCTGAAATGTTGAAAAAAAGCAAAGTGAAAAAAGGAAGTAAAGCATGACCACAAAAAAACGCGGATTAGCCAAAGGTCGTGGTTTGGATGCCTTATTGGGGTCAATCCAGAAAGAAAAATTACAACTTGAAGTGCAATCTTTAGATCATGGTCAGCTAAAACAAATTGATGTCAGTTTATTAAAACGTGGTGAATATCAACCGCGTCGCTTTATTCAAGAGCAAGATTTACAGGAACTGGCGGCATCTATTGAAAAACATGGTGTAATGCAGCCAATTGTGATTCGTCCTATTGATGACGAACTACATCCTTATGAAATTATTGCAGGTGAACGTCGCTGGCGTGCTGCACAGTTGGCAGGTTTAACTGAAATTCCTGCAATTGTGCGTGATTTGACCGATCAGGTCGCGATTGCTTTGGCATTAATTGAAAACATTCAGCGTCAAGACCTCAACCCAATTGATCAGGCAATGGCGTTACAACGCTTTCACGATGAGTTTGGCTTGAGTCATCAGGAAATTGCCGAAACAGTAGGTAAAGCACGTACCACGGTCAGTAATTTATTGCGTTTACTCACTTTGGCTGAGCCTGTTAAAGAGTTGATGCAGCAAGGCTTGCTAGATATGGGTCATGCACGTGCTATTTTAACTTTGAAAGCTAAAGATCAGCTCAAAGTCGCGCAGCATGTAATTGAAAAGAATTTATCGGTACGTCAAACCGAACAGTTGGTACGTGACTTTAATGCGCCAAAACAAGAAAAGCCGAAAACGGCTATTGCGCCTGATATTCAACAACTCACGCAACGTCTTTCTGAGCGTTTTAGTGCAGATGTTAAAATTGATTATAACAAGCAAGGTAAGGGCAAATTGACCATCAGTTATCACTCTCTGGAAGAGCTGGATGGTATTTTAAATATTTGCCTGTCCGATTAATTTTAATTCGTATTTTATTGGGGAAAAGCGAATGTGGGAATTGGTAAAAGCAGGTGGCTGGCTGATGCTGCCGTTGGTATTGTGCTCGGTATTTACCGTTGCAATTACCATTGAGCGTTTTATGCGTTTAAAGAGAGCAGGTATTTTGCCCAATGCGTTGTTGCTCAACCGCGGGCAAAGTTTAGCGACTGTGTTGCAACAACTGAATCAAAGTGCCAACTTAAAAAACAGTACATTAGGCCGTATTTTTGAGGCGGGTGCGCGTAATAAACAACAATCAGAACACTATGCGCGTGCACAAATAGAAGCGACAGCTTCACAAGAAATTGGTTATTTAGAAAAAAATATCAACTTCTTGGGTACGCTCAGTGCAGTTGCGCCATTATTGGGTTTATTGGGTACAGTGCTTGGGATTATTGAATCATTTTTAGTGATTGATGTGGGTGCAAGTAATCCAACCTTAATGATTCCAGGGATTTCTAAAGCCTTAATTACCACTGCTGCAGGTATGTTAATTGCAATTCCAGCCTTATTTGCCTATCGTTATTTTCAGCGTTTGGTGCAAGAATATACTGCTGAGTTAGAGCAGCAAGCGACTTTGTTTCACGCAGGATTATTTCATCAGAGTCAACCTCATCAGCTTGATGCGGATGTGCAACATGTGAAAAAAGTAAGCTAAGGTGAGTTTATGAAGTTCAAACGCTCGCAAGTTGAAGATATTCATATTAACCTGACCCCAATGATTGACTGTTTACTGTTCATCTTGGTGTTTTTATTGCTTTCAACCACATTTAACCAATTTAGCCGTATGAATTTAACTTTGCCAGATGCGCAAGGTGTACCACCAAAATCTTATGAACATAAAATTGAAGTGGTGGTAGATTCTTCAGGGCATTATTCTGTCAATGGTCAGGCGCTTTCGACTAAGGGAGTGGCAGATTTAAGCACAGCAATTAAACAAATCTCTCAAGATCGACGAGATTTAATGTTTATCATTGCTGCAGATGCCAAAGCCACTCATCAAGATGTGATTCGAGTGATGGATGTCGCAGGACAACTTGGTTTCGTCAACATCAATATCAGTACGAAAGTCCCAACTCGAGGTTATTAGTGAAGAAGGATTTACAGGTCTATCGCCGTCTTCTGAGATATGTGCTCCCATTTTGGGGTTTGGCAATCTTGGTGATTATTGGTTTCACCATCAATGCAGCCACAGAAGTATCAATAGCAAAACTCTTGGAAAAAATAATTAATGCCATTCAGGAGCGCGACCAATCTTTCACTACGTTATTTCCGCTGCTAGTCATTGCGCTGATGTTTTTCCGTGGTTTAGGAACTTTTGTTGGCGGCTACTATACCGCGGTGATTTCACGTAATTTGGTATTTAATATTCGTCAGGAAGTTTTTGCTAAACTGCTGCGCCTACCTGCGCAGTATTACTTAGATAATACCAGTGGGCACATTACTGCCAAAATTATGTATAACGTAGAGCAGTTGACCGCTGCATCTACAGAATCGCTGCGTACATTGGTACAACAGGGTTTGATTACACTCGGCTTGCTCGGCTATTTGCTGTATACCAACTGGCGTTTGACCTTATGTATATTGGTATTTGGCCCATTAATTGGCTTGCTGATTCGTAAAGCTGCAAAACGCATGCGTCGTTTATCTATTCAAGTACAAGACACCATGGGGGATGTAAACCACGTGGTGCAAGAAACGGTGAATGGTAATTTGGTCGTCAAAGGTTTTGGTGGTCAGACCTATGAACAAAGCCGATTTAAAGAAAACTCTTTAGAAAACCTGCGTCGTGGTTTAAAGATGGTGGCAGTGCAGCAATTGAACAGCCCTGTGGTGCAGTTCATTATGTCCATTGCTTTGGCAATTATTATCTGGATTGCCTTACGCCCAGAAATTCTACGTGATATTTCAGCAGGCGAGTTTGTAGCCTACATTACTGCCGCAGGTATGTTGAGCAAACCAATTAAAGCCCTTACCGATATTAATGAAAAATTACAACGCGGTTTGGCAGCGGCGCATTCGGTTTTTGAATTGCTCGATATGCCTGAAGAAGATAATCACGGGACGCTTACACCAGACTTAAAAGGTAATTTGCAATTTAAGAATGTGAATTTGGTGTATTCCGATGGGCATCATGCCATTCATGATTTCAACTTGGATGTCAAAGCAGGTGAAACTGTGGCTTTGGTTGGGCGTTCAGGTGCGGGAAAAACCTCATTGGTCAATCTGTTGGTGCGTTTTCAGGAAGTATCCTCAGGGCAAATTTTGTTTGATCAGCAGGATATTCGTGACATTGAGCTGAATAGCCTGCGTTCACAAATTGCGATGGTCAATCAGCAAGTGGTATTGTTCAATCGTACGGTACGTGAAAATATTGCCTATGGTCAGCTTGAAGGTGCGAGTGATGAAGCAGTGATTGCTGCAGCCAAAGCGGCTTATGCACATGACTTTATTATGGCTTTACCGCAAGGCTACGACACAGCATTAGGTGCGCAAGGTTTGAATTTGTCGGGTGGTCAGCGACAGCGTATTGCCATTGCACGTGCAATCTTGAAAAACGCACCAATTTTAATTTTAGATGAAGCCACCAGTGCTTTAGACAATGAATCTGAATACTTTATTCAACGTGCATTTGATGCGGCCATGCAAGACCGTACCACCATTGTCATTGCACACCGTTTATCTACCATTGAAAATGCTGACCGTATTGTGGTGATGGATCAAGGACGTATTTTAGAACAAGGTACTCATCAGGAACTCATAGCGCGAAAAGGTGCGTACTTCCAGTTGCATCAACGTAACTTCGAGGAACATTAATTCATGTCTTTGGCACAATTTATTCAGGACGCTTGGCAGCAACAAGCCAAATGGCTGGTTGTGCTTAGGCCCTTGTCTTTATTGTACCGTGGTGTGAGTTTGCTCAATCAAAATTTATATCGTTCAGGTATTAAAACCGCTTATACCGCGCCCGTACCTGTGATGGTGATTGGCAATATTACTGTGGGTGGCAGCGGCAAAACCCCTTTGCTGATTCACTTGGTCAAATATCTACAAAGTTTAGATGTTCGTGTTGGCGTGATTAGCCGTGGTTATGGCGGAAAAGGCCCATTTCCAGCCTATGTCAGCATTGACGCTAATGTTGACGTAGTGGGCGATGAACCGACTTTGATTGTGCAATCTACAGGCGTACCGATGGCTGTGGGGCCAAATCGTCAAAAAAGTATTGAATTGTTACTTGCACAGCATGAATTGGATTTAATTATTAGTGATGATGGTTTGCAGCATTTGGCTTTAAACCGTCAATTGGAATGGATTGTTTTAGATAATAATCGTGGTTTGGGTAACGAGAAAATATTGCCCGAAGGTTATTTGCGTGAACCAAAATCTCGATTAGAGCATGCCACGGTGATTGAACATGTAGCGCAACCGAGTTCTGAATTAAATATGCATTTGGCCGTTGCAGCGCCATACTTATTGCATCCCGCACAAGAATTAATTTTTGATCCGACCCAAAATTTTTATGCTGTCGTGGGCATTGGCTTTCCTGAGCGGTTTTATAAAACTTTAGAGTCGATGGGTGTGACCCAATTTCAATGTCATGAGTTTCCAGACCATCATGACTATGAAATTACCGATTTGCAGTTTGAAGACTCGCAACCGATGATTACCACAGAAAAAGATGCGGTCAAGTTATTGCCCCTGTTAAAGCAATATCCAGATTTTCAGCGCGAAATTTGGGTTGTACCTGTAGATGCAGTATTGTCATCGGCCTGCTATGTCACCTTACATCAACAATTGAAACAATTGGGTTTAAACCTGCCTGAAAGACCATGATAAGGAAAATTATGAAGCACATTGTTATCCCTGCACGTTATGCCAGTTCACGTCTGCCAGGCAAACCTTTACTGGAAATTCATGGTCGTGCCATGATTTTACGTGTGGTTGATCAGGCAAAAAAAGTGGCAGGTTTTGATGACTTGTGTGTGGCGACCGATGATGCCCGTATTGCCGAATTATGCCGTGCCGAAGGTGTAGATGTAGTGCTGACTTCGGCAGACCATCCATCAGGTACAGATCGTTTAAGTGAAGTGGCGCGCATTAAAGGTTGGGATAAAAACGATATTATCGTCAATGTGCAGGGCGATGAACCACTTTTGCCTGCGCTATTGGTGCAACAAGTGGCGCAGTTGTTAGAAGCTCAACCTGAATGCTCGATGTCTACGCTATGTGAGCCGATTCAGCAACTAGATGAATTTACTCGCGACAGCATTGTTAAAGTGGTCATGTCTAAACACAATCAGGCTTTGTATTTTAGCCGTGCCACGATTCCTTATGACCGCGATGGTGCGAAAGCAGCGACACCACAATTGCATGCACATGCGTATCGCCATTTAGGTTTGTATGCGTACCGTGTGGAATTGCTGCAAGAATATGTGACTTGGGAAATGGGAACACTGGAAAAGCTGGAAAGCCTAGAGCAATTGCGTGTCTTGGAAAATGGACATCGTATTGCCATTGCAGTTGCAGAAGCCAATTTACCACCGGGTGTAGATACCCAAGCAGACTTAGACCGTTTAAATGCAATGGATATTGCCCATTTTGAGTAAGTGAATCACCGACCATGCAACGTGATGTAATTGGACAAGTATATCCTTGGCAGCAACAAGTTTGGGAAAACCTGACAGGGCGATTTCCCAAAATGGGGCATGGTTTATTGTTTTTTGGCAAACAGGGTTGTGGTAAAGAAGCCTTTGCACAGCAATTTGTGGCTTGGATTTTATGCCAACAGCGTGATGTGCAGTCACAGCCTTGTGGTGAATGTAACAGTTGTCAGTGGTTAAAATCAGATACACATCCGAATTATGTCTATATCAGCACCGATGAAGAGAATAAAAAGCAAAACGCGAAAATTAAGATCGAGAAGATCCGTGATTTATTACCTTTTGTCCAGCAAACGGTAGATGGCTGGCGGGTGATTGTGATTGAACCTGCCGAAGCCTTAAATATTGCATCTTCCAATGCGTTGCTGAAAACCCTCGAAGAACCGGGTGATCGCATC
This sequence comes from Acinetobacter sp. SWBY1, assembly GCF_002946595.1. Taxonomy (NCBI): domain Bacteria; kingdom Pseudomonadati; phylum Pseudomonadota; class Gammaproteobacteria; order Moraxellales; family Moraxellaceae; genus Acinetobacter; species Acinetobacter sp. SWBY1. The sequence continues at coordinate 349,246 of NZ_CP026616.1, forward strand.
GTGATTATTTTGCTGGCAGATCATTATCTTAAATTACCTGCAACCATTCGTAGCCGTTTGCAGCATTTTGCTTTAGACCGTATTGATGCTGCACAGGCTACGGCATATTTGCAGCAGCATTTGCCCGATTTAGATGCGAACAAACAGCAATTGTTGATGAATTTGTCTAATCAAATGCCATTGCAGGCTTTGCAGTTGGCACAGGCAGAATGGCTGGAACAGCGTACAGATTTTCTGAAAGACTGGTATAAACTGGTGACGCAAAAAAATATGCCGATGGCAATCGCAACCAAGTGGAACAAGGCGCTGAGCTTTACTGATTTTAGTCAGATGTTTGAATACTTGTTGTGTGATTTAATTTGTGTCAAGCTAAATCAAAGCATTAAAAATTTGGATTTAAGCACCGCTTTGCAGCATTTGGCTGAACAATATGACTTAGAAAGTCTGTTTGGTTTATATGCAGAATTACAGCAAGCCAAGCCAATGCTTGAGCAAAACGTGCAAAGTAATCTAGTGCTTGATCAATTATGTATTAAGTTGATGAATATTTAAGGGGAACATGATGCAACCACGTATGGGCGGTATTATTCAGGCCAATATTCCTGATGTCGAAACGCTATATTTAAGTTATATGCCATACGTTGTGGGCGGTGGCTTATTTGTACCCTCAAAACAACCTGTAAAAATGGGTGAAGAAATCTTCGTGCTTGCAACTTTGCCTGAACAATCACAAAAAATTCCACTTACAGGAAAAGTCATCTGGATTTCGCAAAAGCAAAACGGCATCAAATTGCAGGGCTTTGGCATTCAACTGAGCGGTGAAAAAGGCGTTTATTACAAATCTGAAGCCGAAAGAATCCTTGCGGGGCTTAAGTCTGACAACCGTAACAGTTACACTATGTAGGTTGTTTGCTTTTAGGAAAAAATCGTGTTTGTAGATACACATTGTCATTTAACGATGTTGGATTTAAGCCCTTATGATGGTGACTTAGATGCAGCAATTGCACAGGCACGCCTAGCGGGTGTGTCTAAAATTATGGGTATCTCTGTCGATTTAGACGATCATATTGCATTGTCAAAAATTGCAGCACGCCATGCCGATGTCGGTTATAGCGTGGGTGTGCATCCTTGTGAAAATGCAGAAAATATGGCGCGTGCCACCACCGAGCAACTGATTGCTTTAGCACAAGCAGACAAAGTCTGGGCTTTGGGCGAAACAGGTTTGGACTATTTTCACAGTACCGATTTTGTCGCAGAGCAAAAAGCCTGCTTTGCGCGGCATATTCATGCGTCACAAGCTGTAAAAAAACCTGTGGTGGTACATACCCGTGCTGCCAAGCAAGATACAGTAGATATTATCCGTGCGGAAAAGTCGACACATGGTGTATTACATTGCTTTACTGAAGACTGGGTAACTGCCAAAGCGGTGTTGGATTGCGGTTATTATGTGTCATTTTCAGGCATTGTTTCCTTCAAAAATGCGCAAGATTTACGTGATGTGGCCAAGCAAGTACCTTTAGACCGTGTCTTAATTGAAACTGATAGTCCATATTTGGCACCTGTGCCATATCGCGGTAAGACAAATGAGCCAAAATACGTTCCGTATGTAGCCAAAGCCCTAAGTGATGTATATGATAAGTCCTTAGAGGAAATGGCTTTCATAACAACACAAAACTTTGAAAACCTGCTCAAAGGACATTAATTTGCATAGTGGAATGATGCAAAAATTTAATGTGCTGGTGATATTAAAAATTTCCATTGATTGAATAGTGAAAAGAGAGTTTATCGGGTGAAGATGGATCGTCAGGCTCAGTTTCGAGCAAGAGAAACGTTAATTTTCCAAGTGGCAGAGCAGTTGCTTTTGGAAAATGGTGAAGCAGGAATGACCCTTGATGCTTTGGCAGCAGAACTGGATTTGGCCAAAGGTACTCTATATAAACACTTTCAAAGTAAAGATGAACTATATATGTTGCTTATTATTCGTAATGAGCGCATGTTGCTAGAAATGATTAAAGATGCGGAAAAACAGTTTCCTGAACATCTAGCATTTTTTATGCTGCATCACTTACATCATCCTGAACGTACTGTGCTTTTTCATCAAATTGAAGAACGCCTTTCTACAACGGGTGTTGGCATTGGCTTGTTGTTTAGTGAACTATATCAGGTTCGTAAAAGCCGATTACGCATCATTATCCGTATGACTGAACAATATTTGGAATCTATTAATAGTCACATGGAAGTGCGTGATTATCTGGCTTCAATTTGGGCACTTACGCATGGTGCGGCAGCCATTTTAAACTCAAGTTTCTATCAGCGTTATTTAGGTTCGCGGGATACTTTACGTGTGGCCTATATCGATCAAGCGTTGGCGATGCCCAAACAAGCACAATCTTTCGAGCAATTGAATTAATACGCTATGAACACACCACTATCTTCGGTTCGCGGTTTTACGCTCATTGAATTGATGGTGGTGATAGTCATTATGGCGATTATGGCATCGCTGGTTTTAATGAATATCGGTGGTGTTGATCAGCGTAAAGCCATGCAGGCACGGGAAGTGTTTTTATTGGATTTGCGTAAACTGAATCGTGAAGCCAATGATCAAGCGCGTATTTTTGCACTCAATTTGCATCAAGCAACCGATGTTTCAGCTGCGCGTTATGATGTGTTGGAATATCAGCCTTATGCCACAGAACAACAATTAAGCCTGCAAAATAATCAAAAATGGCAAAACTATGGCGAATTTAAAAGCAGAACGTTGCCTGAACAAGTTTCTATCCAAATTTTATCTTTAGAACAAAGCTATCCGAATGCTAACAATAGTGAGTTGCTGCAAGGTAATGCACCCGCACTGATTTGGCTGGGCAATGGTGAAACCAAACCTGTGCGTATTCAGTTCTATTTAGAACAGCGTCCTGTAGGTGCGGAAATAGAGGTCGATCATTTAGGAAAAATCCATGAAAGCTAAAGGATTTACACTACTTGAAGTTATGGTGGCTTTGGCAATTTTTGCAACAGCAGCTATGGCAATGACCAAAGTGGCGATGCAATATACCCAATCCACCGCCAATGCAATTTTAAGAACCAAAGCACAATTTGTGGCTTTGAATGAAGTGGCATTGATGGAAATGAATCGGCAATGGTTAAGTGGAACAGAGTCAAAGCAAGTGACACAACAGGGCGAAACATGGCAAATTGACAAGTCCACACAGCCAACCATTAGTCCGAATGTGCAACGTGTCGATCTTCAAATCAGTTTATATAATCAAGACACAGGACAAGTTGAAGCAGGAGTGACTTCTTTGGTGTTTTTTAATGCCCGTGAGCAGCAATCATGAGTACAAAGAAAGGCTTCACTTTAGTTGAGTTGCTAGTCGCTATTGCAATTTTTGCAGTGCTGTCTGCTTTGGGTTGGAAAGTATTTGATTATCTCGCCAAAGTCAAAGATCGCAATGCGATGCATGAAGCCAATTTAGAGCAGTTGCAAGAAAGCTATCAACAAATTTTACGTGACATGATGCAGGCTGTCCCACTAACGGCCAATATCAAAGGACAGCAACAACCTGCTTTAGTTTTACAAAATGGACGTTTTAATTTTAGTAAAACAGGGGTGACCGATCCTTTGCAGCAGGGTATTTCACCCCATGAGCGCGTAGAGTATCAATATCGTGCCGATGAAAAGAAATTGTATCGTTTAAAATATCGTAATTTGCATCAAACGGGCAATGATCAGCCTGAGTCGAGCGTGATGTTAGATGAAGTCGAAGCTTTTGAGATTGTGGTATTAAATCCAAATGAATTAAGTAGTTGGCCTGAAAGCAGTGTTGATTCGCAGCAAATTGAACAATTAAGGCTACTCCCGAAAGGAATAAAAATAAATTTAACCGTGCGTGACGTGCAATATGAATGGATATTTAGCTTATTGCAGACTGATTTTTTAAAGAAGAAAGACAATTAAAGGCACAGTGGCAATGTATTCAAAATCGACTCAGCGCTTAGGTAGCATCATCAAATCACAAAAAGGCATCGCCTTGATTACGATATTGATGTTGGTTGCTTTAGCCACGATTTTGGCCGCGACCATAGCCAAACGGCAAATGTATACCAGTGAAAATACCGCGTATTTGATGCGTCAAAATCAAGCATTGTTATATGCTAAAAGTGCCGAAGTGTTTTTTGCAGAATTACTACAAGATGATGCTGAAAATGCAGGTCAAGTCGATCACTTACAAGAAAACTGGGCAAAACCAATGCCGCCATTTCCAGTCGAAGATGGTTATGTATCGGGTGTGCTGCAAGATGAGTCGGGGAAATTTAATTTAAATAGTTTGCTGACAACCGAAGATCAGGTAAATGAAAAAGCAAAAAAATATTTTGAAAAACTGTTGCAGCGTGTCGGGCTACCTGCGCAATTAAGTGAAGCCGTGATTGACTGGCAAGATGCAGATGATGCACCGAGTGGCGCAATGGGGGCAGAGTCGAGTTATTACCAAGGTTTGCCAACCCCTTATTTACCGCCGAATAGCTTATTTCATAGTGTTGAAGAATTAAAACAAGTTCGTGGCTTTGAGGGAGCGAAGTATCAGCAAATTGCGCCTTATGTAGCTGCCTTGCCAAAACGGGATACCACTATCAATATTAATACTGCACCTGCTTTGGTTTTGGCGAGCTTAGATGAAAAACTGGATGTGGTTAACGTGCAAAATCTACTTGATCGTCGGAATGCCAATTTGGAGCACTTTAGCAATGTAAATGCTTTGTGGGAACTAGATGGCTTTCAAACTGTCGATAGCGCGCTCCGCAATGAATTTACAAGTTTATTGGGTGTGCAATCACAATATTTCAAAGCCAAAATTGAAGTGGTGCTGGGCGAGCGCAAACGTCAATTTAGCAGTGATTTGGTGCGTAGTGAAAAATCTGTCAATGTTAGTGGGCGAAGTCTGACGCCATTTTAAGTATCATCATTAACCTTGTGCTGCTATTTAGATGTAAATGCATTGCATGTCTGTGCTGAAACTGATCATTACGATTTTTGTCTGGCAATCTGTGGGCTAAAATTGGCTTATTGTTCACGTTTTGCATTATACTTAAAAAGAATATCCCCCAAATATTTTGATGACGTTAAGACCCATGTTAATTCGAAAGTTATTTAAGTTTGAAAATGCGCATATTGTGCGTAATTGCACTTCAGACCGCTGTAAGCGCTCGATTCATGGTCATAGCTATAAAGTAGAATTGTTACTGAAAGCTTCAAAACTCGATCATGGACAAATGGTGTATGACTTTGGTTTGCTTAAAGGTGTAATCAAAGAATTATTTGATGCTTTTGATCATGCCATTTGTTTTTGGGAGCAGGACGATCCTGCATATATTCAAGCCTGCAAAACGTTCAGCGCACGTTGGGTTTCTTTACCAGTATCGCCATCGGCAGAGCAGTTTTCACGTATTTTCTTTTATTTGGCACAGCAAGTTTTGGCATCGACCATCACACAAAATGGGGAGGGTGATGTAGAGGTCTATTCTGTAATTGTGCATGAAACCGATACTGGCTATGCACAAAGCTTTTTGGAAGATATTGAAAATGCGCAGATGGGATTGCTGAGTCTGGATCAAATTCATTTCTCTGAGCAAGTGCAGACAGAGTGGTCAGACCCACAAATGTATGAAAAATTAAAACAGGGGATGACATTCCAAAACCCGAATGTCGAGTTACAAGTTAAACTTTAAATCACATCATTAGACATCAACAAGGATTGATAGCGGTATGTCTTTTACTGAGCAGCAATATGCGAGCTTAAATAAAGTTCAGTTAGATGAGAGTTGGAAATACAATCTAGCTGAATTTTTATTGAGTCCACAAATGGATGCGCTACGCGGTTTTTTGTTGCAGGAAAAACAACAGAATAAGGTGATTTATCCACCAAGTTCACTGATATTTAATGCTTTAAATACCACGCCTTTAAATCAGGTGAAAGTCGTGATTATTGGGCAAGACCCTTATCATGGACCTAATCAGGCACATGGACTTAGTTTTTCTGTACAAAGAGGGGTTGCATTGCCACCATCTTTGCGTAATATTTTCCATGAGTTACATACAGATTTAGGTGTGCCTATTCCAAGACACGGTGATTTAACCCATTGGGCAGAGCAAGGGGTATTGCTGCTCAATAGCGTGTTAACGGTAGAAGCAGGACAACCAACCTCGCACCAAAAGCAGGGTTGGGAAGATTTTACAGATCATGTGATTGATGTGTTAAATCAACAACGTGAGCATATTGTGTTTATTTTGTGGGGCGCGTATGCACAACGTAAAGGACAACGTATAGATCCAAATAAACATCTGATTTTGAAGGCAGCGCATCCATCCCCATTGGCAGCAAACCGCGGTGGTTTTTTTGGATGTAAAGTATTTTCAAAATCAAATAATTATCTTAAACAAAATGGCATTGAGCCTATAGACTGGCAGCTGGACGCATGACACATTCTCCCATTTCTAAAGAATATCATCCAGATTTAATTGTCGAAGAAGCAAATAACGGTTGGCGCATTGTACGTTTGAATCGCCCAAAATCTTTGCATGCTTTAGATGAATCTATTGTTTCTGCATTATTGGCAGTATTTGAAGACTTTCATACCGATGATAGCGTAAAAGCAATTTGGCTAGATTCGACCACACCAAAAGCATTTTGTGCAGGCGGTGATGTGCGTAAATTACGTCAGCTTGTCATTAATGATGAGGTTGCAACTGCCAATAAATTCTTTGAGCAAGAATATGCGTTGGACTTGTTGCTACATAACTATGCCAAGCCTGTTTTAGTGTGGGGTGAAGGTTATGTCATGGGTGGTGGCTTAGGTCTATTTATGGCTGCACCATTCCGTTTGGTGACACCGTATTCACGTTTAGCTATGCCAGAAATTAACATTGGTTTATACCCAGATGTAGGGGCAACTCGTTTCTTGGCTGACCGTGGTGCGATTGGCTTGTTCACAGGTTTAACGGGTTCAATTATGACTGCTGCAGGTGCGTATGGTATTGGTTGGGCAACCCATATTTGTGATGCACAACGCGCTTCTGTATTAGAAAAAGTCATTAATATTGACTGGAATCATTACCCTGCAGGTGACTTCCGTGCCATTGATGATACCTTGAACAGCATGCACCGTCCTGTAGGGCCTGGGCCGCTACAGAATTCTTTGGATGTGATTCAAAGCGTGTGCCGTGGTGTGAGTTTTGAAAGTGATTATGAATCCATCATTGGTCTAAGCGATGCACGTAGCGATTGGTTACGTCAAGCCAGTGAAAACTTGCAAAAAGGTTCACCAACCACAGCAGCTTTAACGTGGTTACTATGGCAATGGGGTAAGAAGGTTCACGCTTGGAATGAAGTGTTTGAACTGGAAACGCAAATTTCAGACTGGAAAATTCGCCACGCAGATTTTGTCGAAGGTGTGCGCGCACGTTTGGTCGATAAAGACCTTGCACCAGCTTGGCAGCAAAATGGGCCAGTGCAGCTCAAAACCATTTTTGCAGACAATCCACCTGTGACGAGCATTGAAAGCTGGAATGAGTTATTGAAACAATACGAGATTATTTAATTCGTATTGATTTTTACTCATATTTAAATGTCAGAACAGAACTATAGTGATGAAGACTGGATGCAGCTTGCCTATGCGCAGGCTGCTTTGGCTGCAGCACAGGGGGAAATTCCTGTGGGGGCTGTCATCGTTAGTCAAAATCAAGTGATTGGCGCGGGTTATAACGCGCCTATTTCCTTACACGACGCAACCGCACATGCCGAAATTGTGGCAATCCGTGCAGCATGTGATCATATTCAAAATTATCGTTTGCCTGAAGATGCCACGCTTTATGTCACACTGGAGCCTTGTACCATGTGTGTGGGTGCGCTCATTCATGCGCGAATCAAACGTGTGGTATTTGGAGCAACTGAACCCAAAGCCGGCTCATTGATCAGTGCTAGAAAGCTTTTAGAGTCAGGCTATTACAATCATATTTTTGAGTATCAATCAGGTTGTTTAGAGCAGCAATGTTCAGCCCAGTTGAGTGATTTTTTTAAGATGCGCCGTGCGCAAAAGAAACAACAAAAGCAGCAATAGTTGATAAATGACCTCCATGATCAAAACCAGTTCTGAGTTTTAGGCTTGATTTGCGTTAAACTAAATCAAACACAACATAGCATTCATCATCAGGGCAAACCATGCACGCTATTCAAATTAAAAAAGAATTTAATGCGCCAGTTGCGCAAGTATTTGAATTACTTTCTAAACATGCAACTTATAATATTGCGTTTGCACCAATGCAAGTGGTGCGCATTAAAGACTCTGCTGACCCTGAACGTCCAGATGGTGTAGGTTCGGTGCGTCGTATGGGGATTGGGCCAATTAAACCTTTGCAAGAGCAAATTACCGTGCTTGAACCGAATCAGCGGATTGAATATAAAATCATTAAAAATCCATTGATCAAACATCATTTGGGTACCATTGAATTTCAGCAAGTGGCAGATCACAAAACCTTGGTCACGTATCGCATTGAGCTACAAGCGCGAGTTCCATTTGTGAGCAAAGCTATTCTTGCGCAGTTGAAAACTGCAATTAAAATTGGTTTATCCAAACTCGCAAAATCTCTCTAATCATTTCGGAAACAGCATGACGGTTCAAATTATTACCATTGATGGCCCTAGCGGTTCAGGTAAAGGCACACTCGCGGCAAAATTGGCAGCATATTATCAGTTTCATTTACTCGACTCTGGTGCGTTGTATCGTTTGTTGGGTTTGGCGTTACATAAGCAGAATTTGCTAGATCAACTTGATACTGAACTGAGTCAATCCGTTGCCATTGCAACACAGCTCAATATTCAATTTGTGACCCAGCCAGATGGCACACAAGTGTTGCTTGATGGTGAAGATGTCACGCAAACCATACGTACCGAACGTGTGGGGGAATATGCCTCAAAAGTTGCGGCAGTACCTGAATTGCGCACAGCATTACTTGCACGTCAGCATGCCTTTGCCCAAGCACCAGGCTTGGTTGCAGATGGACGCGATATGGCGACCAGTATTTTTCCAAATGCGCAGGCTAAAATTTATTTAACTGCTTCGGCAGAGTCGCGTGCACAAAGACGAGTAAAACAGTTGCAGGGTATGGGGCTGGATGCTAAAATAAGCGACATTTTAGCGAATATACAGGCTCGCGACAAACGAGACATGGAGCGCACAGTTGCTCCGCTCAAGCCCGCAGAAGATGCTTACATCATTGATAGTTCTGAGTTGAACATTGATGAAGTGTTTGCATTAATGACGGCTTATGTCGATCAGAAGCTTGCTATTTGCCGCGCTTAACCGCGTGAAATAAACCTATTCAGCGAACGCATAGCTTGATCAGTTCTATACGGACTATGTAGACGCTTAACTAAACCGGCCTTGTCTGATCCAAGACCGCTGACTTTATCAGGTATATCATGACCGAATCTTTTGCAGCCCTCTTTGAAGAAAGCGAATTAAACCTCAACGTTGAAAAGGGTGCTGTCATCCAAGGCGTTGTAGTAAGCATCGACTCTGACTGGGTAACAGTTGATACTGGCCTTAAATCAGAAGGCGTTGTTGACCGCGCTGAATTCTTAAACGAACAACGCGAACTTGAAGTTCAAGTTGGTGACACCGTTGATGTTGTTGTTGAAGCACTTGACAACGGTATGGGCCAAACTGTTTTATCACGTGAAAAAGCGAAACGTGCTGAAACTTGGACTAAACTTGAAAAAATCTTTGAAGACGGCGAAATCGTTACTGGTGTTATCTCTGGTAAAGTTAAAGGCGGTTTCACTGTAGACATCGGTCCAGTTCGTGCGTTCTTACCAGGTTCTTTGGTAGACACTCGTCCTATCCGTGACACAACTCACCTTGAAGGTAAAGAGTTAGAGTTCAAAGTTATCAAACTTGATGCTAAACGTAACAACGTTGTTGTATCTCGTCGTGCAGTTATGGAAGCTGAATCTTCAGCTGACCGTGAAGCGCTTCTTGCTCAGCTTGAAGAAGGTCAAACTGTTACTGGTACGATTAAGAACCTTACTGACTACGGTGCATTCGTTGACCTTGGCGGTATTGACGGTCTTCTTCACATCACTGACATGGCTTGGAAACGTATCAAGCATCCATCAGAAGTGGTTGAAGTGGGTCAAGAAGTTACTGTTAAAGTACTTAAATTTGACAAAGAGCGTAACCGCGTATCTTTAGGTCTTAAGCAATTAGGCGAAGATCCATGGTTAGCGATCATGAGCCGTTATCCTAAAGGTTCTATCGTTAAAGCTCGCGTAACAAACTTAACTGACTACGGCTGTTTCGCAGAAATCGCTGAAGGCGTTGAAGGTTTAGTACACGTTTCAGAAATGGACCACACTAACAAAAACATCCACCCATCTAAAGTTGTTCAGATTGGTGACGAAGTTGACGTTATGGTTCTTGAAGTGGACGAAGAGCGTCGTCGTATTTCTCTTGGTATCAAACAAACTCGTGCTAACCCATGGGAAGAGTTTGCTAAGAACCACGACAAAGGTGAAAAAGTTTCAGGTACAATCAAGTCAATCACTGACTTCGGTATCTTCATCGGTTTACCAGGCGGTATCGATGGCCTAGTTCACTTGTCTGACATTTCTTGGAACGAGCAAGGCGAAGAAGCTATTCGTCGTTACAAGAAAGGTGACACTGTTGAAGCGGTTATCCTTTCTGTAGACGCTGAAGGCAACCGTATCAGCCTTGGTATCAAGCAATTGAACAGCGATCCATTCAACGATTTCTTAGCTGCTAACGAACGTGGTGCTTTGGTTAAAGGTACTGTAACTGCTGTTGATGCTCGTGGCGCAACTGTTAAGTTAGCTGACGAAGTTGAAGCAACACTTAAAGCATCTGAAATCAACCGTGATCGCGTTGAAGATGCAACTAAGTTCTTGGAAGTTGGTCAAGAAGTTGAAGCGAAAATCATCAACGTAGACCGTAAATCTCGCTCTATCAACTTGTCTATCAAAGCGAAAGACGAAGCTGAAGAGAAAGAAGCTGTTGCTAACTTGAAAACTGCAACTAGCGGTCAAGACAATGGTCCTAAGACAATTGGTGACTTGATCAAAGCTCAAATGGGCAACTAAGTTGCGGGTAAACTGTATGGTTAATGTAAATTAGCACATACTTTTTACACAAATACTGTAAACGGTAGCGTAGTATTCAATTATTACGCTACCGTTTTGTATTTAAACAGGTTATTATCAGTTTAGGTAAAAGTAGCTTGATAATTAAAGAGGTCGCAGATGACTACTGAAGCACTTAATAAGTCTGATTTGATAGAACGAATTGCTTTGAAAAATCCACATTTGGCTGAGCCATTGGTGGAAGAAGCTGTGAAGATCATGATTGATCAAATGATTGCATCACTATCGGCAGATAACCGAATTGAAATTCGTGGATTCGGTAGTTTTGCATTGCATCACCGTGAACCACGTGTAGGTCGTAACCCAAAAACAGGTAAGTCTGTAGAAGTTGCGGCTAAAGCTGTACCGCACTTTAAACCGGGTAAAGCACTACGTGATGCAGTAAACGAGTCTGTAAATAAATAAAATTCCTAGGGGTGTTTATGCGTTACGTTCTAGTCGCTATTTTAGTTATTCTATTTGGATATTCTCTGGCATTGGTTTTGCAAAACGGCACTGAACTTTCAGTTGACCTGTTATTTACTCAAGTGCCTGCAATGCGTTTGGGTCTATTGCTACTGATTACATTGGCACTTGGTTTGGTGCTAGGGTTATTGTTGGGCGTGCAGGTTTTCCGTGTATTCCAAAATAGTTGGGAAATTAAGCGACTACGTAAAGATATTGAATACCTACGCAAAGAGCAAATTCATGTAGCTCAACTGGCTGCTGCTGAAGCTGCTGCGCATACTCGTCATGAAAAAACGGTATTAGATGTGCATACTGAAGATCGTTCTTCTAATGCACTTTAATTTGCTCTGTTGAGCGAATTGATCATCAACACCTCAAGGTTATCTTGGGGTGTTTTTTTATGTGTGCCTTTGACGAATGGCTGATTATCGCTGCGATGGGGGATAAGCTGTCTTTTTGACTATCTGCTTGGCACGAATCACTTTATAATAGCGACTCTTTGTCAAATCCATAGGTAATTCTCTTGAGTATCATTGTTGCCCTCGATGCTAAAAGCCAATATGACGCCTTAACCATTGCAGAACAATTAGACCCTGCATTATGTCGAGTAAAAGTTGGTAAAGAGTTATTTACCCATGAAGGTCCTGCAGTCGTGAAAGCCTTGCATGACAAAGGTTTTGAGGTTTTTCTAGATTTGAAATTTCACGATATTCCAAATACAACGGCTCAGGCTGTATGTGCTGCAGCAGATTTAGGCGTATGGATGGTCAACGTGCATGCCTCAGGTGGTCGTAAAATGATGGAAACCTGTGTGGAGCGTTTAAAAGCAGGGAATTATCAGACTCAACTGATTGCAGTGACTGTACTAACCTCTATGGGGCGTGAAGATTTAAAAGATTTAGGTTTAGATATTGAGCCTTTTGAGCAAGTTCAGCGTTTAGCTAAACTCACTCAAGAAAGTGGTTTAGATGGTGTGGTGTGTTCTGCGCAAGAAGCCAAAATGTTGCGTGAAATCTTAGGGCAGGATTTTGCCTTAGTAACTCCAGGGATTCGTCCTGAAGGCTCAAATGCCGATGATCAAAAACGTATTGTGACTCCCAAACAAGCTATGCTGGATGGTTCTACGCATTTGGTGATTGGTCGTCCAATTACAAAATCTGAAAATCCACGTCAGACTTTGAAAGATATTTTAGCGACGCTTTAATTTTACTATCGCTGACTCTCTAAAAGGGAGATAAGCCCTCTCTCTAACTCTCGCCTAAATAGAGCGCAAACCCTCTCTCCAACTCTCTCCCAGAGGGAGAGAGGACAATTGTTGATTCTTTTTAAATAGCAGCCAATACACTTACAGCAATGGGTGCAAGGATTGACAATACAAATCCACTGACCATGGCATGTGGAATAAAATCGTTGCCACAGGCTTGTTTTACCATGGGCAAAGTGACGTCCATGGCAGTTGCGCCTGCGGCAGAAATTGCAGCACGTGGATAACGCCATCCCAAAATATACATCAGCAATATCGCAAAAATCTCTCTGAATAAATCATTCATTAACGCAATACTACCCAATTCGGCATTGCGAAGTTCCGACACCACAATCCCGCTCATGGAATAAAATCCATAACCTTGTGAGAGCATAAGCAAATCTTGTAGAGCGATGGGGAGCCAAAGTGCGCAAAGTAGTACCCCTGCAACTGAACCGAAAATACAGCCTACGGGCACCATTAAAATTTTCCAATTCAGCCAAGAACGATCTAAAGGCGAATAAGCGAGATCGAGTCCAATCATCCACATAAACAGCAACAGTAAATACCAAGTGTTGATCTGAACTTGGAAATCCATAGCACTAAAAAGTAGATGCAGCACGTAGCCTGCCAATAGTGCAAAAAAGGCATAACTGATGTTGATGCAGGATTGAATCAACAACTGTAATGAAACTTTGCCTTGCGTTGCTTGCAGCCCCAAACCTTTGTAAAGCAAATAACAACACAGAAAAGCACCAATTGATGTAGCAAATGCAATCTGTAAAGCTGTAGATAGAATATGCGATGGCTGCTGTAGTGAACCGAGCGTTTGTGAAAATTCCATCGCAATTGCAATTAGCAGGATATAGCTAAAATATGGAAGCAGTTGAAACGCAATTTTTTCGATTATTCGAGGGAGGCGTTTTGCCAGTACAAAGCCTAGACATAAACAGCAGAGTAATTGGAAAATCAGCCAAAGAGATTGCATGAGATCAACAGGTGGGAGATAGATAAAAACCTGTTGATTATGCCAGTTTGCTTTTAAAAGCGGAAATTTATGCCGCTTTGCTGATTAATCTGAAATCACTCGGATGCAGCGACTTGGTTTTTAGCCAATATTTCCAAGTATAGGTTGGCCAAAGTGCAAAGTTTTTTCCACCATCTTGTTGATACCAACTTACACAGCCAGATTGCCAAACCGTGTTATTTAGCATGTCTTGCACATCGTGGTTAAATTGATCTTGTACTTGATCTTTTACTACAATTGCATTGCTCTGTGATTGTGCCACCAAATCCATCATTTGCAGAATGTAATCGACTTGCGATTCGATCATAAAAATAACCGAGTTATGCGCCAAAACTGTATTTGGTCCAAGCAACTGAAACAGGTTCGGAAAACCTTTGTGGCTAATGCCGTAATAGCTTTCTGCGCCATCTTTCCATGCCTGTTTTAATTCAACGCCATGTTCACCAATGCAGCTAAATGGCTGTAGATAGATACGCGGATCGGTAATAAAGCCTGTGCCATAAATCAGACAATCAATTTTTCGCATTTTACCATCTTTGGTGATGATGCTGTCTGCAGTCAATTCCTGTATTGCATCAGTCACTAATTCGACGTTGTCACGGTTAAAAGTTGGGAAGTATTTATTGGACACTAAAATACGTTTACATCCCATAATGTAGTCAGGCGTGAGTTTTTGTGCCAATTGTTTGTCTTTGACCTGAAAACGAATAAAGGCTTCTGCCAGTTTTTGGGTATATTTCATCACGCTAGGTTGCATGATTGGAATTGCACGTGATTCATTCGACCAATACAAACGCGCACGATGCAACTTTCTAAACCAGTCTGCTTGTTTAAACAGTTTTTTCTCAATATTCAGATATTTGCGTTCATCTCGTGGAATGACCCATGCAGCTGTACGTTGCATGACATATAACTGTTTAACTTGAGGTGCAATTTCAGGAATGTATTGAATCGCGCTGCCGCCTGTGCCAATAGATGCCACAACTTTGCCATTTAAGTCGTATTGATGATCCCATTGTGAGGAATGAAAAACCTTGCCCTGAAACTTTTCAATACCTTTAATGTGCGGAATTTGTGGTACATGCAGTGGGCCAGAAGCAAAGACCAAATATTGGCAACTCAATTGTCTGCCATCTTTTAGCGCAACATACCATACACAGTCTTTTTCATGGTATTCGGTATGCACCACTTCGCTGTTAAATTGGCAATATTCGCGCAGATTAAACTGTTGCACCACATCTTGAATATACTGAAAAATTTCTGGTGCTTCGGCATAGCGTTTTGACCAGTCAGTTTTGGGTACAAATGACAATGAATACAGATGCGACTGCACATCACAAGCCGCGCCAGGGTATTGATTTTCACGCCAAGTACCACCCACTTCATTAGACTTTTCTAAAATCACAAAGTTATGAATGTTGCGTTGTAGCAAACGAATCGCCATGGCTAATCCACCAAAGCCTGCGCCAATAATTGCGACTTGATAATGAGCTGCTGCATCCTGCATGAAGACATCCTTATATTTATTTTGTTTGACTTGAGTTTGTTTGAGTCAGGATAGAATAAGCCAGCATGTGGTAACATGATCGTGCTGACATAAAAATTGATATTTTCGGCAATTTCTATCTGTGGATGAATCGGGTAAAAAGGATATTCCGTTTCGCACTGTTCATTTTATGAAAAGATCCATACTTGGCTTAATGTATTTAATACAAGGCATGCGTAAAGCAGGCGTTGATGTCGATGCAAAATTGCAAAGTATCGGCTTGCGTGCAGATGCGCTGGATACCAGTTCAATTATTCATCCGAGTTTGGAATGGGATATTCTCAAAGTCATTGGTGAAGATGTAGAGCCTGAAATGGGGCTGTTTATTGGACAGCATTATGCTTTGGCAGGTTATGGTCCTTTACTGATGTTATTGGTGACCAGTCCAGATATTGCCACTGCATTAGAAAAAGGGATTCAATATCAGGGATTGACGCATTTAAGCGGGAAACTGAGTTTGCAACATAGCACGCGACATATTGCCTTGTGTTATCAACCCAATGATTTACATAGTAGTTTAGGTGTATTGCGTGCGCAGTGTGAAATTTCAGGCACGTTCAAATTTATTCAAGACCTATATAAAATGATGGGGATGAGTGCGCCACGTATTCGCATAGAATTGCCATTTGCACAGCCGCAGCAAAGTGAAGTTTTGCAAACTTTTTATGATTATTACGGTCAAGATATTGTTTTTAATCAACCCCAAGCAGCGTTTTGGTTTGATGATGCAGTTCTCACAGCACGTATTCCATCTGCCGATGCAGTCACTTTTAGTAGTTATGAAGCCAAATGCGTGATTGAGTTAGAGCGACTTAAACTCGAAGATGATGCGCCTTCGGTGGTACAGCGCGTAAAAGATTATTTGGAATTACAACAAGGCAGTATGCCGAGCATGGCAGAAACAGCACATGCTTTGCAAATTCCTGAACGGACATTGCGCCATCAACTGCAACAATTGAACACTAGTTACAAACAAATTCGTGAAGATCTTATCAAAGATAAAGCATTGCGATTAATTGAATATCAGGAATATTCAATTGAAATGATTGCAGAGTTACTTGGTTATTCAGAGCCTGCGGCATTTAACCATGCCTTTAAGCGGTGGTTCGGACAAAGTCCACGCCAATATACAAAATAGCCTAAGTATTTTGCAAACTATGCCAAAGTGCTATATCTCGTGATTCGATCTTCGTTATAATCTATTTGCCCAAATAAGTACTGATGAATATGTCTGATTTTAATTCGCCACAAACCACAGCCTTTACTCCATTATCGCCTGCGGAGCGTTATGCACAAGCGTTAGCCTCTGGACAATTTATGCCAGATGATGCGCAGGCGCAGGCTGTACACGAACTTGAGCGTGTGTGGCAGGAATTAATTCAACGCTATAAAGCATCAAAAAAAGCGTTCCGCCGTTTCCGCCGCCAAACAGCACCACAGGGTGTTTATATGTGGGGTGGTGTAGGTCGTGGTAAAACATGGCTCATGGATCAGTTTTACGACTCGATTCCATTTAGACGTAAAACACGTATGCACTTTCACCACTTTATGCAGCATGTGCATCGTGAACTGAACAAACTTTCAGGGCAGCGTAACCCGCTCGATTCTGTTGCAGACCAAATTTATAAAGATGCAGTGGTGATTTGTTTCGATGAATTTTTCGTATCTAACGTGACTGATGCGATGATTCTGAGTGACTTGTTCCAAAAATTATTCCATCGTGGCATTACTTTGGTGGCAACATCTAACATCGCCCCAGACGGTTTATATAAAAATGGTATCCATCGAGATCGTTTTATTCCAACCATTGAAATGGTCAAAAAACATTGCCAAGTGCTAAATGTCGATGCTGGTGTAGATTATCGCTTACGTGTTTTGAAACAGGCGCAATTATTTAAATCGCCTTTAACGCATGATAATCAAAACTGGATGGCACAGCGTTTCAGTGCTTTGAGTAATACACAACATTATTCTTCTGAGCCAATTATTATCAACCAACGTATTGTTGAAACAATTGCGCATACTGAAGATGTGTTGTGGTGTGAATTTTCAGAACTGTGCTTTAAACCGCGTAGTCCTGCAGACTTTATTGAAATTGCCAACATCTACAACACGGTTTTGGTGAGCAATGTACCGCATTTAACAGACTTCTTGTCTGAAGGAACACGTCGTTTTATTTATTTGGTCGATGAATTTTATGATCGTGGTGTCAAGTTATTACTGACTTCTGAAGATTCGATTATTGAAATTTATCAGGGCGAAAAACTGGCATTTGAAATTGAACGCACACGTTCACGTTTATTGGAAATGCAGTCTGATGATTACTTAAATGAAGAACATCGACAGATACAGGCCACCGAAGCCAAACATCAAATCAGTTGATCTTTTAAGCGCCTAGAACTAGGCGCTTTTTTATGATAGAAAAGATGTGACTGTTGGTTTTATCGACATTTTGTCATAAACATGGCTTAATCTTGAAGGGTTGCAATAAGACTGACGTCGATTTTTACAACAAAATCTGAACTTAAGTCTAATTTCGACATTTCAAAAACTTTATACACTGTAAAAGTGTATTTAGATGAGTAATAGTGTCGTGTTTCTGATCAGGATTTATGATGATTGTTGTCATTCATCTTGTAATAAATGATCGTTATTTTGAAATGTGATAATACTATTCAGCTAAATATAAATCAGTATACTAGAATCTCTTGTATAAAAAGTAGCAATATCAGGAAAGACAATGACTGCACGTATTCAAAAAGGCAAGTTAGCGATTGCTAAAGAACTTTACGATTTCATCGAAAATGAAGCATTACCAGGTTCTGGTTTGGACAGTGATACATACTGGAAAAACTTTGAGCAAGTCGTTGTCGATCTTAGCCCTAAGAACAAAACATTACTCGCAAAGCGTGATGAGCTTCAGGCTAAAATTGATGAATGGCACCGCAATAATACATTTGAATTAGAAGCTTACAAAGCTTTCTTGACTGAAATTGGCTACTTATTACCAGAAGTAGAAGATTTTCAAATTACCACCGAAAATGTTGATGAAGAAATCGCATTATTGGCTGGTCCACAGCTCGTAGTACCTGTACGTAACGCACGTTATTGCTTGAACGCAGCAAACGCACGTTGGGGTTCGTTATATGACGCACTTTACGGTTTTGACGTTATTTCTGAAGAAAATGGCGCAGAAAAAGGTAAAGGCTACAACCCAGTTCGTGGTGAAAAAGTAATTGCATTCGCGAAAAACTTCTTAAATGAAACTTTCCCATTGGCGCAAGGTTCACATGCCGACGCGACTCAATATGCTGTAGAAGCAAACAAACTTGTTGTTCGCCTAAAAGATGGTTCTACAACAACTGTTGCGGATAGCTCTAAATTCGTTGGTTACAATGGCGAAGCTTCTGCACCAACTGAAATCGTACTGAAAAATAACGGCCTGCACGCAATCATCCAGATTGATGCAAACAGCCCAATTGGACAGACAGATGCAGCTGGCGTGAAAGATGTTGTGCTTGAAGCGGCTGTAACGACGATTCAAGACTTGGAAGACTCTGTTGCAGCAGTTGATGCTGAAGAAAAAGTTGAAGGCTACCGTAACTGGTTAGGCTTGATGAAAGGTACGCTTGAAGAGTCTATCGAGAAAAATGGCAAGACCATTACCCGTAAACTAAATGCTGACCGCACCTTCAAAAATGTTGAAGGCGGTGAGACCAAGGTTCATGGCCGTTCATTGATGCTGCTTCGTAACGTGGGTCACTTGATGACAAACCCGGCGATCCTTGTAGATGGCGAAGAAATTTATGAAGGCATCATGGATGCATTGGTCACTCCATTGCTTTCTGTGGCTGATATCCGTGGTGAGAACACGATCAAGAACTCACGTACCGGTTCTATGTATATCGTTAAGCCAAAAATGCACGGTCCAGAAGAAGTAGCATTTGCGGTTGAGCTGTTTGAACGTGCTGAACAAGCGCTTGGCTTACCTGCTAAAACCCTGAAAATCGGTATCATGGATGAAGAGCGTCGTACCTCTGTTAACCTGAAAAACTGTATTGCTCAGGCGAAAGACCGTACCATCTTTATTAACACCGGTTTCATGGATCGTACAGGTGATGAAATCCATACCTTCATGGAAGCAGGTCCATTTGTTCGTAAAGGCGAAATCAAAGGCCAAAAATGGTTCCCAGCTTACGAAAACCGTAACGTCATGGTAGGTCTACAAACAGGTCTACGTGGTAAAGCACAGATTGGTAAAGGCATGTGGCCAAAACCAGACATGCTGTTAGACATGTACAAAACCAAGACTGAACATCCTGAAGCAGGCGCAAGCTGTGCATGGGTTCCGTCTCCAACAGGTGCAGTGATTCACGCGATTCACTACCATCAAATTAATGTAGCAAACCGTCAGCAAGAATTGCTTGCAACTGAAGCATTGCCTTTAGATGATTTGTTAACTCCACCTCTTGCAACTGATACCAACTGGTCTGAAGAAGAGAAACTAAAAGAACTGGAAAATAACTGCCAAGGTATCTTGGGTTATGTCGTTCGTTGGGTTGATCTGGGTGTAGGTTGTTCTAAAGTTCCAGACATCAATGATGTGGGCCTGATGGAAGACCGTGCAACTTTACGTATTTCTTCTCAGCACGTTGCCAACTGGTTACGTCACGGAATTGTAACGCGTGAACAGGTTGAAGAAGTAATGCAGCGCATGGCGAAAATTGTAGATCAACAAAATGCTGATGATCCACTATACACGCCTATGTCTAACGACTTTGCTAATAACATTGCATTCCAAGCTGCATCTGACTTGATCTTCAAAGGTGGCGAGCAACCTTCTGGTTACACAGAGCCACTTTTACACGCAGCGCGTTTAAAGTTAAAAGGTTATACAGGTGATTAATCCTTTAGGATTTGATTTACTGATTGTGTAATACAAACAAATGAGCCTCTTCGGAGGCTTTTTTGTTGCCTGTATTTTGCTTATGGTTTTTTGAAAATTTTGCAGCTGAATAGTTACGGGATGTACTTGCTGCTAGAAAAACATCAAGCTGCGGAGTAGAGTGAAAGTCATATATAAAAAGTAGCGCAAGGACAAATACATGCCAGCATATCAAGATTTGAATCAACAATTTATTGGCGGCAAGTGGTCGGTTGGGACATCTACTAAAACCATTCCAAACTTGAATCCATATCATCAAACTACAATTTTTGAGATGCAGGGCGCCAGCGTGGTAGATGTTGATAGTGCCTATAGTACAGCGCAAAAAGCTTTTGATGAACAATTGATTCAATCCACAAGTCTGCGTCAATACATCATTAAGAACTTAGAGCAAGTCATTCAGCAACGACGCGAAGAAATTATCCAGTGGCTGATTGATGAGTCGGGCAGTACCCGTTTAAAAGCCAATATCGAAGTCGATGCTGCTTTAGGGATTATTCAAGAAGCTGCACAATTTCCCGAGCAAATGACCACGACGCAACTGGAAAGCAAAGATCCGAAAGTCCGTAGTGTTGTTTTGCGTAAACCTTTGGGTGTTATTGCTGTGATCAGTCCGTGGAATTTCCCTTTCCATTTGTCTATGCGTTCAGTGGTTACAGCGATTGCTTGTGGTAATAGTGTAGTGCTCAAACCTGCCAGTGATACGCCAGTCACAGGTGGAACTATACTCGGTAAACTGTTCGAAGAAGTAGACTTGCCTGCAGGCGTACTCAATGTGGTGGTGTCAACGGCATTCTAAAATTGACCCCTTTCACCTTACAAATGGCAAAGTAAAATTGACCCCTTTGATCTCGTATTAAATTTCAACCTGGGGCTGAATCCCAATTCTTTTTTTATCCTTCAAACGATAACTCTCACCCGATATTTGTACCACATGACAGTGATGCAATAACCGATCTAACATCGCAGCGGTCAACGTGACATCATCTGCAAAGGATTTGGACCACTGGCTAAAGGGTAAGTTACTCGTCAATATCGTACTGCCTTTTTCATAACGCTTGGCAATCACGTTAAAGAACAGATTCGCTTCTTCACGTCCAAACGGTAAATAACCAATTTCATCGATAATCAGTAACTTTGGTCCCAGTACCGCACGTTGCATATAGGTTTTCAGTTTACCTTGCTGATAGGCTGTACTCAGTTGCAGCATGAGATCGGCGGCGGTAATGAACTTGATCTTAATGTTGTTCATGATGGCCTTATAGCCTAATGCCATAGATAAGTGCGTTTTTCCTACTCCGCTAGCCCCGAGAAACACCACATTTTCTGCTCTAGCAATAAAGCTCAGATTGAACAGTTCAATCACCTGTGATTTAGGGGCCCCTAGGGCATAATTAAAATCATAGTCTTCCAGGGTTTTGACTTGAGGCAGGCCTGAGAGTTTCATCAGTACCTGCTGACTGCGCTGTTGCCTGGCAGCATATTCATGCGTCAAGATCGCTTCAACAAAGTCGGCATAACTTCCATCTTGACCTAATGTTTGTTGTGCATGATGTGACCATTGTGATGCGATGGCAGGCAGATTGAGCTTTTGGCAAAGCTGCTCTATACGGTCGTATTGCAGATTCATCAGGAAACTCCCAGCAACTGGTCATATACCGATAAGGGATGCTGCAAACTCTCGTAGGGCATGACATGCTGTGCTGCTGCAACAGGTACAGTGCTAGAACCTGTATCTGATTGCGGTAATGGCGTAAATTTTTGCTGCTCCTGTTGCAGTCGAACAGCCGGTTTTTCTTGCGTGGTGGCATGAATCCGCTGATTGGCGGTTTCATGCAGCCACCGGCCAATGTGGGCATTGGCGACATCAACATCTAACAGTAAACCCGAAGTCTTCAGGCTTGCTTTCAATGGCACAATAAAGCTTGATTTGAGGTATCCATTAAAGCGTTCAACTTTGCCTTTGGTCTGTGCACGGTAGGGCTTACATACGCGAGGACGAAAGCTGTATTTCTTGGCGCAGTCGAGCAGTTTGGGATTCCATTTATGCTGCCCCTCCTGATAGGCATCCCGTTCAATCATGATCGTTTTAGCGTTATCAAACAGGATTTCTTGAGGTACTCCTACAAAAAACTGAAATGCATTTTCTAGACCATCGATCCATGCATCCGTACGTTCATGATCATAAAATTTCACGAAAGTCGCTCTGGAATACCCTAATGTTGCGACAAAGGCTTTTAAAGTCGTGTTGTTGCGTCGAATTGTCGTGAAATCCACCTGCATTTGTTGGCCAGGTTGGGTTTCAAAACGAATGATCGGTTCTGGTTTAGCAACTGGTTTTAATGTTGCAAGATATTCCCTCAAGATCCTGATCTTTCCTGGATATCCCAACCTTAAAATTTCCTGGTAGAGCACAACAGCAGGAATCCATTCAGGATGAGCTGCGTTTACACGTTGGAGTAAATAGGGTTTGTATGGGTCAAGGATACTTATTCTAGGCTGTATACGCTGATACTGAGGTGTGGTGTTTTGCCGTAAATATTTACGTACGGTATTTCGGGACACCCCCAGTTCACGACTAATGGCTTTAATAGATTTACCTTGTTGATGAAGTATTTGGATTGTCACTGCTTGCTCCAAAGTTAACATGTTGAGCAGTCCAAAATGACCGCTATATTAACCAAGGGGGTCAGTTTTTAAATGCCATTAGGGGGTCATTTTTACACTGCCGCTAACAGCGGGTGCGAGTCGTGAAATTGGTGATTACTTTGTTGAGCATGTAACTCCTAAAATGATTTCATTTACAGGCTCTACAGAAGTTGGACAGCATGTAGGGCAACTGGCCGTTGCGGGTGAGCATTTAAAACGTGTCGCCTTAGAACTCGGTGGCAATGCACCTTTAGTCATTTTGGATGATGCAGATATAGATTAGGCCGTAGAACTAACTGTGATGGGGCGCTTTTTGCATCAAGGTCAAATTTGCATGAGTACCAATCGGGTCATTGTCGATCAGTCTATTTATGCAGCCTATCTTGAAAAATTGTTAGCAAGTGTGTCGCAATTAGTAGTAGGTGATCCGAATAAAAATGACACCTTGATTGGGCCAATTATTAATGCAGAACAGGTGAAAAAGCATCAGCATATTATTCAAAAAGCACAGGCGCAGGGTGCAGAATTGGTTTATGCGGGCGGGGTTACGGGGAACTTAGTTGCACCACATGTTTTTGTGAATGTCGCTGCCGATTCAGAAATTGTACAAAATGAAAGTTTTGGACCTATTTTACCGATTCTCAAAGCAGCAGATACCGCACATGCCTTACAGTTAGCGAACGATACACGCTATGGTTTATCTGCTGCTGTATGCACTACAAATGTAGAACGCGGTGCAGAATTTGCAGCACAGTTTGATGTTGGAATGACACATATTAATGGTATTACCGTTGCCGATCATGCCAATGCACCGTTTGGTGGTGAGAAAAACTCAGGCTTAGGTCGTTTTAATGGGCGCTGGATATTTGAAGAATTTACCCGCACGCATTGGCTGACATTGCCAGCTTAACGGTAATTATTTGTCCTGCGTTTTGTTTGAGTAAGAAGGAATGCGTGGGTGCGCACTTACTGTTCATGATCAAAACGCATAATATAGTGCGTGTGTCTAATCATCCAATTTGTATATGTGTGCCAATTTTAAACCAATAAGCATAGCGCAATTATCTGCATTAGGTCTGCCTGAAATTCCGTTTGAATATGCTGAAGAAGCGTATCCAAATTCGAGTGTGCCACTATTGTTTAAGTCTGAACAAGGTTTAGAGTGGCGCTCGGTGAATTTTGGCTTGATTCCCAAATGGGCGGAAGACAGAAGTATTGCGCAAAAAACCTATAATTGCCGTAACGAAACTTTATTAGAAAAACCAAGTTTTAGTGAAGCTGCTTATAAGTGTAAATTTGGCGCGATTGTTGTGTCAGAATTTTATGAATCCAAATATATAGACAGTAAACCGCAGCGTTGGGGTGTACGTCGTAAAGATGGACAGGCCTTTTTTATTGCAGCACTGTATGAAATTTGCCGTTTAAAGGATGGGCAAGGCACGGAAGAAATTGTCCGTTCTGCGAGTATGATTACCATGGACGCAATTGATCACGCGATGATGAAGGAATTTCATGAGCCTGGGCCAGTCAAACGTTCTGTTATTGTTATTCCACATGCACGTTTAGATGAATGGCTAAGTTTGAAAACACCGAACATACACAGCTTTGTGCAGGGCTTTCCTTTAGACGAGTTTGAGTGTTCACATGTACCAAAAGCAAAGATCGAAAAAGTAAGCCCCCAGCTCAATTTTTTCGATCTTTAAGTACATCTTGTGCTTATATAGGATAAGAACAGATGTGGAACAATAACGTGATGTTTAGCGTGCTAAATTATTAAAAATATGACGTAAACTTTCCATCATTTTTTCAATTTGTAGTGGAGTTAAACCATCAAATGACTGCTCTAAAACAACGCTAGTCAGATCATTAATTTTGTTGGTCATCTCATTACCTTTTTCAGTAAGCACGACACGAGTGATACGCGCATCATCATCACAAGAATAAGTTTCAACCAAACCTTCATCTTTTAAACGATAAACAATTTTAGTTGTAGTTGACATTTTTGACACCACCATGTCTGACAAATCAGACACACTCGCATGTGCTTTTGACCTTAATGCCAATAAAATACGACGGCGAGAATTATCTAAACCATACTTTTTAAGTGCCTGATCGACATTCTGTACATATTGAGCATGTACTTGTGTGACCCAATAATACGGAAATTGTTCAATATCATATTGGTCGGCGGATGGTAGAAATTTTGAATATTTCTTGGACATTGCATATTCCCTGCATTGTTTTAATTGTATTTTTGATATTTCACATTTTATGTGAAAACTCATGTGCTTAGCAAGATGCTTTCAGTGGCTAAAATTTGGTTGAAATCTGACGAAATATGATGAATCTCGATTTAGAAGCTGGCTTTGAAATGGCTATTTTTCCAAGCGCGTAGGCATTTGTTTAAGTTCAATCCATATTCATGTGTCATATCAATTAATCCTATAGAATTGTTTTAGTTTGGATTAGTAGTGAGTTATCTGGTTTTATAAGTTGAATTATCAATTTAACCATCAACTTAGGCTGCATTTTAGTTAAAAAAATACATTTGTACACTTGGCTTTTAGGTAAAAGTGCGGGTTATTGCGTTGAATTTTGCAAAAAAATTATAAGCTTTGGTCTAATCTTTTAACAATAGTTGTTTTTTATCAATATTTTAAGTTTAGATTAAAGTGTGGGTTGGCTTACAGTTGTAATCTATGACTAATGCGTCTAAAAATACATTACAATTCATTTGACATTTTTAATCCATTTTCACGGCTTTTGTTTGGCTGTCATCGCTCTAAAAAAATTAAGAATGTGAAAAATAAAGTAAAAACCATCTTATAGATCGTACTGTTTAGTTTTATTCAAAAAAATTAAAAATTTAATTACAAATGTTCAAGATTATGCATAATTAAGCTATCTATTGCTAAAAAGGTTACTTTTATGGATCCGTCGCCGTGCGCAGGTCTACTTTATATTTCGATTTCTACTAACTATCTCGGAGCTATGAACTAATGGAGTTTTTATTAGATCCGGGAATATGGGTTGGTTTAATTACACTTATTATTCTAGAAATCGTATTAGGTATTGATAACCTAGTCTTTATTGCAATTCTTGCAGAAAAATTACCCCCAGAACAGCGTGATAAAGCCCGTGTGATTGGCTTATCTTTAGCGTTGTTTATGCGTTTAGGATTGTTATTTGCAATCTCTTGGTTGGTTACTTTAACCGAACCGTTAATTACCTTATTTGAAAAAACCTTTTCAGGGCGTGACCTCATTCTGTTGGGTGGCGGTTTGTTCCTCGTCTATAAGGCGGTAGGAGAGTTGCATGAGAAGATGGAAGGCAAACCCGAAGTCAAAGTCACGACCAATTTGGTTTATGCAAGTTTTGCCGCAGTTGTAGCACAAATTGTTGTTCTAGATGCAGTTTTCTCTTTAGACTCAGTCATTACCGCAATTGGCATGGTCGACAACATCTATGTGATGATGGTTGCCATGGTGGTTGCAATGTTGGTGATGTTACTTGCATCTAAGCCATTAACTGCTTTTGTGAACCGTCATCCAACAGTGGTGATTTTGTGTTTAAGCTTCTTACTATTAATTGGTATCAGCTTGATTGCAGAAGGTTTTGGCTTCCATATCCCTAAAGGTTATATCTATTCGGGTATTGGTGTTGCGATTGCTATTGAAGCGTTTAACCAATTTGGTCAGCGCAATGTTGCAAAACATGAAGCAAAAATTCCGTTACGTCACCGTACTGCAGATTCAATTTTAAAATTGATGGGGGGGCGAGTTGAAACCAGTAGCCCTGATTTGCATAACGAAGCGCAAGAAGCGTTTGCAGATGAAGAACGCTACATGATTGGTGGTGTCTTGACCTTGGCAGAGCGTTCAGTCGCATCAATTATGACGCCACGTAGCCAAATTTCATGGGTCGATATTGAAGATTCACCTGAACAAATCCGCGAACAGATTCTATCTGTACCACACAGCTTATTCCCAGTGTGTCGTGGTAGTTTAGATAAAGTCATTAGTATTGTACGTGCCAAAGAGTTGTTGGATGTATTGGACGAAGAAGAAGAGCTTAAAGCTTTAATTAAACGTCAGCGTCCAATTTACATTTTTGAAAAAATGAAAGTGATTGATGCGATCAATACGTTACGTACCTCTAAAGGTTCTTTGGTTTTAGTCAGCGATGAGTTTGGTAATGTTCAAGGTTTGATTTCACCGCTTGATGTGTTTGAAGCGATTGCAGGTGAATTCCCTGATGCAGACGAACAGTTAGATTTGGTTAAAACCAATGAAAACGAATGGAAAGCAACAGGTATGCTGGATTTATACCAGCTTGAACTTGAACTGGGTATGATGGATCTGATTGAAGAAGATGCAGGCTACATTAGCGTTGCAGGTTTGATTTTAGATAAAACCCAAGGTGAAGTTCAGGTCGGCACGCAGTTGGATTATCAAGGTGTGCACTTTGAAGTGACAGAACTTGATGGTAACCGTATTAAAACTGTGATGATTCGCTTACGCTAATTACTAAGCTTTGAATTAAATCACTCAAAAAGCTCTACCGAAATGGTGGAGCTTTTTTATGGTGTAATAAAAAGATTGTGATGTTTCATCCTGAAAATGTGTATCAGCGATAAGTCTGGATTTTAAAAGCTGAACATGAAATGTGGCATGGAATAGAAAAAAAGAAACAACCAAACAGGATTACAAATTTGGTTGCTTAAACAGGGAAAAGAAAAAGCGAGAAACTAAAACAAATGTTTAATTTGTATGTGACTTCGCCACTAAAAATTAAACTGCCAATTGATTTTCAATCACATTCCATAAATTTCGATGTGACTTTTTAAACATCGCCATATGCCCAATGGCTTTATGCTGATAACGCTTTGGTTTAAGTTCAATCATATTAGTCGATGCATGGGGATAGAGACGGAGTAAATCTTTCACATTGGCTTCGGTGGCAATCTCATCATCCGAACTCCAAATAGCAGTAATCGGGCAACGAATTTTATCGTGATAATGCTGTGAAACTGTTTTGCCTATAGCATTGATGACATAGCCGGGTTTGCTACAAAATTGTGCCCATTGTTGGGCCACATTTTTAGGTAGGTTTTCGCCCATGCCAATTGCATTGGTTGGGCCATAACCATGTGTGATTCTGGCAAGTGGAAAAATAACTTTAAACATCACAGGGGCAAGTAGGCGAGTACGACCTTTTAAACCTTTTGTGTGGCCTGTAGAGCCTGAAACAGCTACGACTTTTGCCACTTTATGATATTCAGGATTAATCCCCAGTAATTGTCCGCCTGCGCTGTGTCCCAATAAAACCACTTGTTCAGCTTGCGTTTTTTGCAGCAAAGTATTTACTGCTGCAGGAATATCTAACTGCCCCCAATCAACAATACTGGCTTCACATTGTTTCAATGGTTCGTGTAACGAATCACCAATACCACGAAAATCAAAACACAGCACAGCATAGCCTTGTTCATTTAGCCATGTGGCAAAAGCGTGATAAAAATTCTTGGTAATGCCTGTCGCGGGACAAATCAAGACGGGTAGACGCTGTGCTTGTGTATATTGATTTGGATAATAACGGGCAGCGAGGGCATAACCATCTGCACATATAATATTTAAGCTTTCAAATGTGCTCATAATGTTTTAAGGATGATGAGAATAAAGTTACTTTACACGAGTTCCAAAAAGAAACTTGTATTTATTCTGACTCTAAAGTCAAGCTTAGTAGTCTGCGAGTGTAGTTAAATAGCCACACGAAAAATAAAAGAGTGTTAAACATGGAAAGTTTATCTTTGGCAGTGCGCCTTGCGATTATTTTCAGTGGAATATTTTTGTGGGTGGGGATGCTTACAGGCGTGTGGAAATATTGGCAAATTCGTGCTTCTGCCCAAGCGCGTGCTCATTATTATGTGGATATCGCACATCGCAGTAGTTTGTTATATGCACCTGCAAGTTTAATTTTAGCGGTCTTGGCTTATTTTTGTATTTGGGATGCCACTGTAATTTTAATTTGTGTGATTCTAAATTTAGTATTTTTTAGCTTTTCTATTCTGAGTTATATCTTGCATGGATTGCTTAAAGATACCACTAATCAATTTAAACAACCGCATCAAATTGCAGCATGGACATTGCCAAGTTGGTGCATGAGTTTGGCGATGCTGTTATTGATTGTGGCTGAATTGGGTGGGACTAGTGTGTTATTGCTTGGCGCAATCTATGGATTGTTGTAATTCTAATTGCTCAGTTTAATTTTTTCTTGGTAGCCCGTAGAAGATTTTGAGATTTTTGCTGTAGATCAGGAATGATGATTAGAATCTACTTTTTGAGTTTGGCGGCAGAGGAGTGATCCATCTGCCGCAAAGTGAAAGCGAAAAAGCTAAAATGAGTGGGTGCTAGGGTAAGATTAATGAACTTCTACGTTTTTATGTTCACGAAACTTTTGGTCAATGGATGTCCAAATCGCAAAGGCTATACATACCAATAAGGCATATAAAAAATAGGTTGGTTTCAAGTTGCCTTGAATTGAGCCTTGGAGCAATAGGGTCAGCATCAGTGCAAAAGTGGTGCTTAAAAAAGTAACTAGATTTTGGTTAGCCTTCAGAGCGTTAATGAAGACTTGCGTATTGAAATGTGAAAACATCTCCATCCCTCCTTGTTATAAATCACTAAAATCAGAGCATTTTAGTCAGATTGGTTTTATTGTTCTACCTTGTTTAGCAAACTATTTCAAGCCCTTATAGTCATATTTTGATAAAAAACATCATTTTCATATGAAATACTACTATTTTTTATCATTTATTTACAAAATAATAAAAAGTAGTGTGTTTTTTAAGCCATTTAAATACGATTTCAATCGTACTTGCATATTTTATGCCAGCTAATTTTGAGGGCGACTATACGACTTTAGCGTTAATTTGAGCTCTGCTTAAAATGGGTGAATGATTTATTTTGTTTTAGTTTTTTATTGAAAATATTTTAATTTCATTTGTTTATTTATACCAAATAATTATTTGGGTTGCTACTATCATGACTGATAAATTGCCTTAAAAAGAGGCAGTTTTAGCACAAGAAACAATAAGTGCGGGTTTGGGTAAAACCTGACAATTATTGTCTAACTTAAATTCGTATTTGGATAAAACACGACTTTAATACAATACAGCTCGCAAATAGAGCATGACTTGAAAAAATAGCCGAGCTCGAAGTCCGTACTGGCTATTTTTTCATTCGATCATGAATTGCAGCGAATACAAAAATCAGTAATGCAGGAATCAACCAAGCGAGGTTTTGTTCACTCAGGGGAAAATTGGTCAGTGTGGTTGGCAAGAATCTAGCTAAGTCTGCGGCCTTCATTGCATCAATGATGCCAAAGAGCAATGCAACTGCGGCAGTAGGTGCAATCACGCGGGTTGGAATACGGAATAATCCCCAGAAAAAGCTGAGTAGAATGACCACAATTGCAGGTGGATAAATCGCGCTTAAAATAGGCACTGAAACTGCAATGAGTTTGGTGAGTCCAAGATTGGAAATAACAAAGGCAAAGCCCACTAAAATAAATACCCAACGGCGATAATGAATTTTAGTAATTTGCTCAAAATATCCAGCACATGCGCATGTCAGTCCAATTGCCGTAACCATGCAGGCAATAAAAATCATTGCAGCTAAAAATACCGAGCCAAATCCGCCAAAAGCATGTTGCACATAGGCATGTAAAATGACTGCACCATTACTGGCATTGGCGGCAACATCGTGACTGCCCATCCCCAGTTTAAATAGGCTTAGATAAACTAAAGTTAAACCGATCCCTGAAATTAAACTTGCCCATACCGCATAGCGGGTGATGAGTTTTTTATCAGTTACGCCACGTGAACGAATCGCATTAATAATCACAATCCCGAATACCAATGCACCTAAGGTATCCATAGTGAGATAACCGTTAATAAAGCCTTCAGATACAGGACTGTTCACATAATTGTGAATGGCAGGTGAAATTGTACCTGTCGGAATAATAAATGCAGTGATGCCTAAAATTAGTAATGACAGAATTTTAAGCGGGGAAAGTACATAGCCCACTGTATCTAAAATTTTGTGTGGATACAGTGAAACTAACATCACCAAGGCAAAATAGATGGCGCTATAAATGAATAAGGTGCTCGCGGAATCGCCAAAATAGGCAGAGAAACCAATTTCATAAGATACGGTAGCGGTACGTGGTGTGGCGAAAAGCGGGCCAACCGCTAAATAACAGACGACTGTTAAAATTAAGCTCGCGATTTTGCCTAAAGGCGAACTTAAAATTTGTATAGAACCTTCGACACGTGACAACGCCATAATGGTAATCACGGGTAAGCCAACTGCGGTAATGAGAAAACCGAGCGCAGCAAGCCAGACGTGTTCGCCCGCTTGCTGTGCCACGATAGGTGGGAAAATAATATTACCTGCACCAATAAACAGCGCAAAGGTCATAAAACCCAAGGCAATAATATCCCGTGTGCGTAAATTCGTCATGGGAGAGAAATAAGATGTAAACAAAAGAAAGCGATTTTAGTAGATCGAGCTATGATTTTCTAATTTATTTTATAGGTCATATGAATATTTTTTATGATATGTGTTTGTAGGCTATTTTAATCTTCACTATAAAAATTAAATAACTTACTGTTTATCTGATGTATTTTTGAAAAATGCTGATCCCACATAGTATAGATGGCTTATCTAGTATAAGTTTTGGTTGCTATTTTAAATGCGCAGTTCTTAAACAAAACTGTTGGTCGCATGACGATGGATACTTGTTTGGCAGCTTGAGCTGATTTTACAAGCCGAAAGGGTTATAATCTCAGGCTTCAGGTCAGGAGTTCATCATGCGCGCCCTTAAAGTCAGCATTAAATCAGAGCAAGATATTGAGAAATTACGCATTTCGGGGCGTTTGGCTGCTCAGGTGTTGCAGATGATTGGCGAGCATGTCAAACCCGGAGTCACGACAGAATACTTAGATGATTTGTGTCACGATTATATTGTAAATACCTTAAAAGTCATTCCTGCCAATGTGGGCTATCACGGTTATACCAAAACCACCTGTATTTCACCCAATGAAGTGGTCTGTCATGGTATTCCATCATCCAAAACCATTTTAAAAGATGGCGACATTATTAATATTGATGTGGCAGTGATTAAAGATGGTTTTTATGGTGATACCAGTCGTATGTACTATGTGGGTCAGGTGAAACCAGAAGCGAAAAAACTGGTCGATACCACTTATGAGGCGATGCGCGCAGGGATTCATGCGGTGAAACCGGGCGCGACTTTGGGCGATATTGGCTATGCCATTCAAAGTGTGGCGCATCGTGAAGGGTTTAGCATTGTGCGTGAATATTGCGGACATGGTATTGGGCAGGTGTATCACGAACAACCAAGTGTGCTGCATTATGGTCAGCCTGGACAAGGCTTGGTGCTTAAAAAAGGCATGGTATTTACCATTGAGCCAATGGTGAATGCGGGCAAAGCGCGTGTGAAAGAACTGAAAGATGGCTGGACGGTGGTGACGACAGATAAATCACTTTCTGCACAATGGGAACACATGGTTGCTGTGACTGATACAGGCTTTGAAGTGTTATCGCCGTGGCCAGAAGGTACGGGGAGTTATCCTGAAATTTAATGCACGAATGCTTTTAGGTTAAGACTGATAGATAAAACATCTTAGACTTTAGTTTTAAACTATTTGTTAAAAAATGAACAATCGCTATAATCGAAGTCAAAGATACTTGCTGTAGTTTCTTTGTTTTAGCTTTCTTATTTTAGATTGTAGTTTTCAAAGCTTATCTGTCTTAGATAAGCTTTTTTTTTTTGCTGTTTCGTATCTGAAATCAAAAGATCCTATGTGCTAACGAATGGTTAGCTTTTCGACCAAATAGTCGATAAATACACGTACAGCAGGTAATAAACCACGGCGTGATGGATAGACGGCATGGAAAATACCATGCGGTGCGTGCCAGTCGGGTAAAACACGAACCAATTCACCCGATGCAACATAATCTTCAACAATCGTGTCAGGCAACAACACAATGCCACAATTTTGTCGTGCCAATTGCGCTAGCATCATTAAATCTGAACCCATGACTGTAGGGTTGACCTTAATTTTTTTCGGTTGCTGTTGTTGATCATGCACAACCATGTATTGATCTAAATGCTCATCCGACATGCTTAAAATTTTATGATGACTTAAATCTTCAGGTTTTTTCAAATCGCCAAATTCATTCAAATAAGCCTGACTGGCAAATAGATGTTGTTCGATGTTGCTGAATTTGCGAATCACCAAACTTGGATCATCATCTAAATTTGAGCGGACACGCAGGGCAATGTCGATCCCTTCGTTGACGATATCGACACGACGGTTGCTGACAATTAGCTGTACTTTAATTTCAGGGTAGGCTTTCAAAAACTCAGGCAAGATTTTGGCAATTTCATTTTGTGCAATTGAAACAGGTAAGCTGACTTTAATTACACCACGCGGTTGAATACTTAGGTGATCGACCAAGTCGTGCGCGGCTTGGGCAGCATTCATCATTACTTGCGCATGCCGATACACATTCATACCAATTTCTGTGACCGCAAAATGACGTGAGCTGCGCTGAATTAAACGCACACCTAAGCGTTCTTCTAGGTTGTGTACGCGTCGGCTAAGTTTGGATTTTGGAATATCGGTGGCGCGTTCTGCTGCACTAAATCCACCATGTTCGACCACTTGGGCAAAACAATAAAAATCATCCAAATCTGTAAGCATGACTAAATTCCATTTATGCAACAATACTTAAATTAAAGTGGCATCGTTGCATGTTGTCAATCTTTAATTGTGCTTTATTGCTGTGCTTTTTGCAGAATCTCTAAAACTTGTCGGTATTCTTCTAAACGGGCTAAATCACGTGCTGTAGGATTGGGAATCCGCGTTAAATTCATGTTGTCTTGCACATCTGCAATTTTTACAGCACAGGCAAGCGGGTTTTGTGCAGTACGCATAGCCGCTTGAACACGAGTTTCATGCGGCAGTTTGGTGAGCGCCTGAATTGCTTGAATAATATGCGTTTGAAATCCTAAATTTTGCAGGTCTTGTGCTGTGGTGTGGGTATCTTCAAGAATGTCGTGCAGTACAGCGACAATTTGCTGATCGGGCTGTTGTAATTGCAACATTACACGTAAGGGATGCAAAATATAAGGCTGACCGCCTTTATCTAGCTGCCCTGTATGTTGTTGTACTGCAAGTGTAATTGCATTTTCTAGAGTTGCCATAAGTATAATTAAAAAAATTTCTATAATTATAAGCCGTGCTTAGCGTAAAATATAGAAATTGCTTGTTATGATGCAAACAGATTTTATGTTTATCTATTTTACTATTGGTGATGCTGCTCTATGCCATATCAACTCATTGAACTGAATACGCCTGCGACTGAAAATTTGCTTTGCCCACATTGCCAACATGCTGTTATTGATTGGGCAGAAGAACAATATATTCAGCCTTGCGAGCATACTTTGTTTGTCGCAATGGATTTGGGTTTTGAATATGCCTCAGATGTATTTGAACAAAGCATGCCACGCAGTGTCGATGAAATTCATGCACATGATGATCAGTTGGATATGTGGCAAGAACTGACTTCAAGTCGTTATCCGCAATATTTGATTTATAAAACGGATTTAGGCGTGCAAGGTTTATCTCGCTATGTTGGATTTACCGCGGCTTAATTGCACTTAACTTAGAGAGTCTAAGATATAAAAATAGGGAAATTCAAAAGCTGAATTTCCCTATATTTTGATGGATTAGATATTTTTTCTGCGTTTAGCTCTCCATATCTTCTTCTATTTCATCATCGGCACTGTCCATTCCTAATTCTTTGAGTTTTCGCGTCAAAGTATTACGTCCCCAACCCAATAATTCAGCGGCATGACGTTTACGTCCACGGGTTTGTTGCAGTGCAGCATTAATTAAGGTGCGTTCAAACATTGGAATGGCGATATCCAGAAGTTTCATCTCGCCATTTTTTAACTTTTGTACTGCCCATTGCCCAAGTAATTCATCCCAATGCTGCATAGATACCCGATCTGCCACATGAAGCGCAGAATGTTCGGCTAATTTTTCAATTGGAATTTGCTTGAGTTCGGTTGGTAAATCTTCAGGATAGACCTCACGTCCTGTAATCATCACGGTAAGCCAGCGACAAGTGTTTTCCAATTGGCGCACGTTACCTTGCCACGGCAATTGCTGCATATATTCGACTGTTTCAGGACGCAATATTTTTGGACTCACGCCTAATTCTTTGCCTGCACGTGCCAAAAAGTGCTGTGCCAACATTGGAATATCTTCACTGCGATGCGCCAGTTTAGGAATATGAATCCGAATGACGTTCAGGCGATGATATAAGTCTTCACGGAAGCGTCCATCTTGTACCAGTTTTTCCAAATCCTGATGTGTTGCTGCGACAATCCGTACATCCACTTTGACAGGAATATGTCCACCAACCCGATAAAATTCACCATCTGCCAAGACGCGCAATAAGCGGGTTTGGGTTTCAAAAGGCATATCACCAATTTCATCTAAAAACAAGGTGCCGCCGTTGGCTTGTTCAAAGCGTCCCTGACGTTGTGTATTGGCACCTGTAAATGCACCTTTTTCATGTCCAAAAAGTTCGGTTTCAATCAAATCTTTCGGAATGGCTGCCATATTCAGCGCAATAAATGGTTTGCTGCTACGCGGTGAGTGGCGATGCAGTGCATGCGCCACCAACTCTTTGCCTGTACCTGATTCACCATTAATGAGCACAGTAATGTGTGATTGCGATAAACGACCAATCGCACGAAACACTTCCTGCATGGCAGGCGATTCACCAATAATTTCTGTCGATTGAATTGGCTGCACTGTCGATTTTGCAGATTCTTGCTGTTGTAGTTTGGTGATATGCAAAATTGCACGATTGACTAAAGCAAGTGCTTCATCAATATCAAAAGGCTTGGGTAGGTATTCAAATGCACCTGTTTGATAGCTAGATACTGCCGATTCTAAATCGGAGTGCGCAGTCATAATAATCACAGGCAAGTCGGGATAACTGACTTTGACTTTGCCAAGAAAAGTTAAACCATCAATTCCAGGCATGCGAATGTCGGTCAAAATTACATCGGGTGCATCTTGGTTTAACTCATCTAGTGCAGACTGTGCTTCTTCAAAACTGGTGACTTCAAAACCTTCTTCTCTAAAAGTTTTTTCCAGTACCCAGCGCATTGCACGGTCATCATCAATCACCCAAATTTTATTTCGCGACATGACTCGCCTCCCAAGGTAAATATAAGCTAAATATTGTTTTTCCTGGAATGGATTGGCATTCAATCATTCCGTTATGTTGATGCATAATATTTTGTGCGATGCTCAAACCAAGTCCTGTACCGTTTGCGCGGCCAGTCACCAATGGATAAAACACGGATTCTAAAATGTCTTCAGGTACGCCTGGGCCGTTATCTTCAATATCAACACGTACGGTAGAACGATTCAGCACACCATTAATGGTAACCAAGCGTTGAATACGAGTTCTTAAAATCAATTCAGGTCGATGCTCGGTAAAGAAATCGGGATGTTCGGTCATGGCTTGTACTGCATTGGCGCAAATATTCAGCATGACTTGAATCAATTGATCGCGGTCTGCCATGACTTCAGGTAAAGAAAGGTCATAATCACGGATAATATTTATTTTGTTTTTAGTTTGATTGACGATCAGGCTGCGCACCCGTTCTAAAGGTTCGTGAATATTGACCAGTTCATAGCTTGGTAGTTGGCGTGAGCCGAGCATGGTATCGGCCAAGTTTCTTAAACGATCTACCTCGCTAATAATAATGTCGGTAAATTCATCATATTTCGGGTCATTTAAACTTCGTGCTAACAGTTGTGTCGCACCACGAATTCCTGCAAGCGGGTTTTTAATTTCATGTGCCACACCACGAATCAGCTGACGTGCGACTTGATGCTGTTGAATAAAGTTTTCTTCTTTGGAAATTTTGAGCATCCGATCAATCGGATTCAATTCAATCAGCAAAAGAGGATGATAAGGCTTGCCTGCATTTAACTGTGATGCAGTGTAATCGACATGAATATCTTTAAAATTGACATTAATGGTCGCTTCACGGCGGGTGTAGGGTTGACCAGTTTTGATGGTATTCAGGAAAGCCTCTTGCGTATTGAACTCATCATCAGGCATGTGCAGCAAATTTAAAACGGGTTGCCCTGAAGCGCGAATTAAACTGATATCAAACAATGCTTCACAAGACGAGTTTAAATAAAAAATATTCAGGTCACGATCAACCAGTAAAATTGCGGTGCTGAGGTTATCCACCAAAAGACGATAGTCAATGCTCTGGGTCTGATCCATTCGTGAATGCTTCCTGTATGAAATATTGTGCAAGGGCATTGTCATGTGTCAGCCATGTTCCAAATTTGGATCGAATTGAGGCGAATTAAGCAAAATGCACGCCAACTTTTCGTTTTTAGTGCATTTATCACTGAAGAATCGGAAAAATGCGCAGGAACTGGACTGAATTTTCAAGATATAACGGATAACAGAAACACTGTAAATAAAAAATGCATTAAAATGGTGCAATATTTAAATCATTCAGCCTGAATGGTTGTATTTTGGTGCATTATGCAAAGAGTCGGCTATTTCTCTATTTTTATGCAAAGAAAAGTCATACAATACGCGCATTCTAGTGGAGTGCAGATTCTATGAAATCCCCCAAAGTCGGTTTTGTTTCTTTAGGTTGTCCTAAGGCATTGGTAGATTCCGAACGAATTTTAACTCAGTTAAAAACTGAAGGTTATGATGTCGCATCTGATTATGAAGGTGCTGACTTAGTTGTTGTCAATACATGTGGTTTTATTGAATCTGCAGTACAAGAGTCCTTAGACGCGATTGGCGAAGCCATGAATGCCAATGGTCGTGTCATTGTGACAGGTTGCTTGGGTAAAGATGAAGATAAAATTCGTCAAATGCATCCCAACGTATTAAAAGTGACTGGCGCGGCTGCTTATCAGGACGTGATGGAAGCGGTGCATCAATATGTTCCTGAGCCACCAAAACATAATCCATTTATTGATTTGGTACCTGAACAAGGCATTCGTTTGACGCCTAAACATTATGCCTATCTTAAAATTTCAGAAGGCTGTAACCATCGCTGTACTTTCTGCATCATTCCAAGCATGCGTGGTGATTTAGTTTCGCGTCCTGTGGGTTCGGTATTAGAAGAAGCTGCGGCACTGAAACGTGCAGGCGTAAAAGAAGTATTGGTAATTTCTCAAGATACTTCTGCCTACGGCGTAGATACCAAATATAAATTGGACTTTTGGAACGGTCAGCCTGTTAAAACCAAATTCTATGATATGTGTGAAGCCTTAGGGCAATTGGGTATTTGGGTGCGTTTGCACTATGTCTATCCATATCCGCATGTGGATGCTGTAATTGATTTAATGGCACAAGGCAAAATTTTACCTTATTTGGATATTCCATTCCAACATGCCAGCCCGAAAGTATTAAAGTTGATGAAGCGACCTGCGCACAGCGAAAACACGTTGGAGCGTTTAAAACTTTGGCGTGAAAAATGCCCTGAGCTGGTGATTCGTTCAACCTTTGTGGTGGGTTTTCCAGGCGAAACAGAAGAAGATTTCCAAATTTTGCTCGACTGGCTAAAAGAAGCGCAATTAGACCGTGTTGGTTGCTTTACTTATTCACCTGTTGAAGGTGCGGCAGCAAACGACTTGCCAGATCATGTGCCAGAAGAAATCAAGCAAGAACGCTATGAGCGTTTTATGCAGGTTCAGCAAGAAATTTCAGCAGCTAAACTGCAAAAACGTATTGGTCAAACCATGACCGTGTTGGTAGATGATTTGGAAGAAGAATTTCCAGTCGCAGTGGCACGTTCTTATGCAGATGCGCCAGAAATTGATGGCAACGTCTTTGTAGAAGATATTGACAAGAGCGTGATTAAAGCAGGTGATTTACTTGAAGTTGAAATTACCGATGCCGATGAATACGACTTATTTGCCAAGCTGATTCAGGTCAAATCTGCATAATGCTTTGCAGATTTGGATTGCTAGCTGTAAGCCATACAAATTGTAAAAAATTAAAGTTTAGAATTTAGAATTGGAGTAATGACAATGTTAGATTCAAAAAAGCCACGTTATGCACGTATCTTGTTGAAACTATCGGGTGAGGCACTTGCGGGTAATAAAGACATGGGGATTGATGCGCAAGTGCTCGATCAAATGTCTTTGGCAATTGCACACTTGGTCGGTTTAGGTGTGCAAGTGGGTATTGTTGTCGGTGGTGGTAACTTATACCGTGGCAGCCAATTACAAAAAGATGGCTTAGTTGGCCGTGTAACAGGCGACCAAATGGGTATGTTGGCAACGGTGATGAACGGTTTAGCCATGCGTGATGCCTTGGTGCGCCGTAACATCAAAACCCGTTTAATGTCTGCATTGCCTATTGGTACAGTGGTTGAGTCTTACTCAAGCCGTGATGCGATTCGTCACCTGACTCAAGGTGAAGTGTGTGTGTTCGTTGCGGGTACAGGCAATCCATTCTTTACCACAGATACAGCAGCATGTTTACGTGGTATCGAAATCGAAGCTAACTTGATCTTAAAAGCGACCAAAGTAGATGGCGTATATAACAAAGATCCAAGCAAATACGAAGATGCGGTGAAATATGACACACTTACATTTGACCAGGTGTTGGATGAAAAATTAGGTGTTATGGATTTAACTGCAATCTGCTTATGCCGCGATCACAATGTGCCGTTGCAAGTTTTTGATATGAATAAAGCAGGTGCATTGCTTTCTGTAGTGATGGGCGAAAAAGAAGGTACTCACGTTACGAACTAATGTACGTGAGCCACAAAGCTCTTTATACTACGGTCTAATTTAACCCTATATTTTGACTCAAATTTTAGAATACAGTAAGGAAGATCTTATGATTAACGATCTTAAAAAAGACAGCGAAGAACGTATGAGCAAGACTTTAGAGTCTTTAGAACATGGTTTTGCCAAAGTACGTACAGGTCGTGCACATCCATCAATTTTAAATGGTGTGATGGTTTCTTACTACGGTTCCGATGTGCCACTTAACCAAGTAGCCAACATTGGTGTAGAAGATTCACGTACCTTATTGGTTCAGCCATTTGAGCGTTCAATGGTGTCTGCAATTGATAAAGCAATTCGTGAGTCAGATTTGGGTCTAAACCCAATCACAGCCGATGCAATTCGTGTACCGCTTGCAGCATTGACTGAAGAAACTCGTCGTGACATGCAAAAAGTTGCGCGTTCTGAAGCAGAAAATGCCAAAGTTGCTATTCGTAACATCCGCCGTGATGTATTGGGCGACATCAAAGCATTATTGAAAGAAAAAGAAATTTCTGAAGATGATGAGCGCCGTGCAGCAGATGACATCCAAAAAATCACAGACAAATACGTTGCAGAAGTAGACAAGCGTCTTGCTGCAAAAGAAGCTGAGTTGATGAAGGTCTAATCAATGACCACATCGGAAGACAGCGCGTCTTTGCCAAAACATGTTGCCATCATTATGGATGGCAACAATCGTTTTGCAAAAAAAAATCAAATGCAAAAAGGGGAAGGACATCGCTCTGGTAAAGATGTACTTGACCCGATTGTTGAACATTGTAGAAAAAAACACATTCAAGCTTTAACCGTTTTTGCTTTTTCGAGTGAAAACTGGAATCGTCCGCAGTTTGAAGTGGATTTACTCATGCAATTGCTGGAAACCACAATTCATGAGCAATTACCACGCATGGAAAAATTCAATATTGCCTTACGTTTTATTGGTGACCGTTCACGTTTGTCGCCGCATTTGCGTGAGTTAATGTTGCATGCCGAACAAAGGACTGCTAATTTCAACAGCATGACACTCACAATTGCCATTAGTTATGGTGGTATGTGGGATATGGCACAAGCTGCAAAACAAATTGCTGCAGATGTTGTGGCGCATAAAATTGATATTGAACAAATAGATACACAACTTTTTGGTCAATATGTCAGTCTGGCAGACCTACCACCTGTCGATCTGTTGATTCGTACAGGTGGCGATTTTAGATTGTCCAACTTTTTACTTTGGCAAGCTGCGTATGCTG
The DNA here is from genome assembly GCF_002946595.1 of Acinetobacter sp. SWBY1. NCBI lineage: Bacteria > Pseudomonadati > Pseudomonadota > Gammaproteobacteria > Moraxellales > Moraxellaceae > Acinetobacter > Acinetobacter sp. SWBY1. The sequence continues at coordinate 390,496 of NZ_CP026616.1, forward strand.
AATTGTATTTTACCCAAACCTTGTGGCCTGAATTTAGCATAGAAGAATTTGACGATGCACTGGCAGTATTTGGTGGTCGCGAACGTCGTTTTGGTAAAACTTCTGAGCAAATTCAACAAGAGAAAATTGAGAATTAATACATGTTAGAGCGGATTATTACCGCATTGGTATTGGTTGCTGTGGTGTTGAGTTGTATGTTTGCAACTCAGTCGCACTATCCAATGTTTATGCTGATGATTGTTGCAGCAGGGGTTGCGGGCTATGAGTGGTTCAAACTCATGCCAAGAAAAACTAAATATGTCCTCAAACCTGTGGCTTGGGGCTTTGGTGTATTGACTGCCGCTTTGGCAGCAATGGCACTTTATTTTAGTGATATTGCCTTGTTACTTTGGGCAGCTTCTATTTTGACATGGTTACTCAGTATTTATTGGGTCAAGTCTTATCCAGAATACGATGCATGGTATAACCCAAGCTTAAGTTTTATTGGTTTTATTCTAATTTCTGCTGCGGTCACTGCAATTTTTTCCGTATGGAATAGTTCGCCGTGGTGGTTAATGTACTTGTTCTTGTTGGTTTGGGGTGCAGACTCAGGTGCTTATTTTGTTGGACGCAAACTAGGCAAGAAAAAACTTGCACCAAATGTCAGTCCAAACAAGTCAGTAGAAGGCTTATATGGCGGTGTGTTTACAGCCATGCTAATTGTGATTGTTGTCGAAGTGGTGTATTTGGACCTAACTTTGGCACAACATATTTTATTTTTGATTCTTTCGGTATTTACGGTATTTAGCTCAGTATTGGGCGATCTGTTTGAATCCATGATCAAGCGCCGTGCAGGTATTAAAGACTCTGGGCGAGTTTTGCCAGGTCATGGTGGTGTGCTAGATCGGATTGATTCTTTACTTGCAGCAGCTCCAATTTTTGCTGCAGGTATGTATGTTTTAAAACTTATTGGCGTAGATTTATAAATGTCACAAGCTGTTTGTATCTTGGGTGTGACAGGTTCAATTGGACAAAGCACCCTAAAAGTACTGCAACAACATCCTGAGCAGTATTCAGTTTTTGCCGTGACGGCACATAGCCGAATTCAAGAACTGGTTCAAATATGCAAACAGTATCATCCTAAAATTTTGGTTGTACCTGCGGCAAAAGTTGATGAATTGCAGCAGTTACTTGCACAGCAACACATTTCAGGGATTGAAATTTTAAGCGATGAGGCGGGTTTAATCGCAGTTGCCGAACATCCTGAAGTGGATGTGGTGATGGCAGCCATTGTCGGTGCGGCAGGTTTATTACCTACACTGGCTGCGGTTAAAGCGGGTAAGCGCGTGTTATTGGCCAATAAAGAAGCCTTGGTGATGTCGGGCGACATCATGATGCAGGCGGCACGTGAACATGGTGCTTTGTTATTACCTGTAGATTCTGAACATAACGCGATTTTTCAATGTTTGCCTGAACATTATTTACAAACCGAAAGAAATGGACAACCTCAGCTAGGTGTATCACAAATTTTACTGACTGCTTCGGGCGGCCCATTTTTAAATCATAGCCTAGAAGAACTGCAACACGTTACCCCTGCACAAGCCTGCAAACATCCAAATTGGTCTATGGGACAAAAAATTTCGGTAGATTCTGCAACCTTAATGAACAAAGGTTTGGAATTAATCGAAGCGTGTCATCTTTTTGCAATTTCAGAACACTTTGTTACAGTTGTGGTTCATCCACAGAGTATTATTCATTCCATGGTTCAATATGTGGATGGTTCAACTTTGGCACAAATGGGTAATCCTGATATGTGTACGCCAATTGCGCATGCTTTGGCATGGCCGCAGCGTATCCAAACGCATGTTCCGCCTTTAGATTTGTTTGTCAATCATCAGCTTGATTTTCAAGCACCCGATACCACACGTTTTCCTGCGTTAAGTCTGGCACGTCAAGCCATGCAAGAAGGTGGTCTGGCGCCTGCTATTTTAAATGCAGCAAATGAAATTGCAGTTGCAGCATTCTTGCAGCAAAAAATTCGTTTTACTGAAATTGCGACAGTGGTTGAGCATACCTTGAACCAAATACAAAATTCAGCCGCAGAAAGCATTGAACTGATTTTGCAGGCAGACCAAAATGCTCGTGCTATTGCACAGTATTTTGTGTTGAATAAAGGAAGCTAAAGCATGAGTGCCTTATTTATTGTGGTTGCAGCGATTCTTTTGCTAGGACCTTTAATTACAATTCATGAGTTTGGGCACTACTTTGTTGCACGTAAATTAGGTGTCAAAGTTTTGGTGTATTCCATAGGCTTTGGGCCCACCATTTTAAAATGGACGTCTAAAAAATCGGGGATTCAATATCAGCTTTCGGCACTGCCTTTGGGTGGCTATGTCAAAATGCTTGATGAACGCGAAGAAAACGTTGCAGAAGCAGACCTACCTTATGCCTTTAATCGTCAGCATCCGTGGAAACGTATTGCGATTGTGGCAGCAGGTCCGTTAATCAACTTGATTTTTGCCATATTATTGTTCTGGGTATTATTTTTACCCGCTCAAGAACAGTTGAATACCCGTGTGGGTAAGGTGCTGGTAGATACACCTGCTGCGACAGCGCAAATGCAAGTAGGTGATAAGATTACCGCCATTGATGGTACGCCTGTGACGACATGGGAAAAGCTGAGCTTTGCCTTGGTAGATCGTGTAGGTGAAACAGGCAAGATTCAGGTACAGGCTGAACGTGCAGGTGAAATCAAAACCTTTAATCTTCCGATTCAAAATTTTATTAATGATCAATCTCAGTCGCCTTTAGATGTACTGGGTTTTACACCTTATCGTCCACAAATTCCTGCTATTGTCAGCAAATTAAGTGAAGATGGTGCGGCCATTCGTCAAGGTATGCAAGTCGGCGATCAAATTGTGGCAATTGATGGTGTAAAAATGAATGACTGGTACGATGTGGTACAAGTGGTTCAGGCATCGCCAGAAAAATTACTGAAAGTAGATGTGCTGCGTAACAATCAAATACAACAACTGGAAGTCATGCCACAAGGTAAACGTGACAATATGGGCAATGTTTCGGGTGTGTTGGGTGTGCAAAGTGATCCTGGAAAAATTGTCATTCCAGAAGATTTTAAGCAAACCATTCAATACAGCCCGAGTGAAGCTTTATTTATGGCGGTAGATAAAACAGGTCAGCTGTCTAGCATGATTCTGAATTCTATTGTCAAAATGGTACGTGGTTTAATTGGTTTAGATAACTTATCTGGCCCAATTACCATTGCCAAAGTAGCAGGACAAAGTGCAGAAATGGGGTGGCAAACTTTTATTTCCTTTATGGCACTTATGAGCGTAAGCTTAGGAATTCTAAATTTATTGCCAATTCCAATGTTGGATGGCGGGCATTTAGTTTATTATTTTATCGAGCTGATTCGTGGTAAACCTGTTTCTGAACAAATACAATTAGTTGGTTTAAAAATTGGTATGGTACTGCTTGGAAGTATGATGCTCCTTGCATTATTTAATGACATTATGCGTTTATAACAACGTAGATACGAAATAAATTTAACACTGGAAAAGACTGGCATGCAGCACACACATTTATTTATGCCCTTGGCACTGGTTAGTGCAATGGCGGCAACACAACAAGTATATGCAGCAGATGAATTCATTGTACGAGATATAAAAATAGATGGTCTTGTTCGTTTAACGCCAGCCAATGTCTATGGAATGATTCCAGTGAATAGTGGTGATCGTGTCAATGAAGCAGTGTTGGCCAATGCGATTCGTTCACTCTATGCCACAGGTTTGTTTGATGACATTCAGGCCAGTCGTGAAGCCGACACTTTAGTGTTTAAAGTGGTTGAGCGCCCAATCATTTCTAAGGTTGAATTTAAAGGCAATAAACTGATTCCAAAAGAAGCGTTGGAAGATGGTTTAAAGAAAATGGGTGTGGCTGAAGGTGAAGTACTGAAAAAGTCAGCACTACAAACTTTAGAATCTGAACTTGAACAGCAGTATATGCAGCAAGGTCGTTATGATGCGGATGTACGTGTCATTACCACAGCACGTCCAAATAACCGTGTAGATTTAACTGTAGAGTTTGTTGAAGGCAAAGCTGCCAAAGTGGTAGATATCAACATCATTGGTAATACGGTATTTAAAGAAAGCGACATTAAGCAGGCGTTTGCAGTTAAAGAAAGTAGCTGGAGTTCGATTGTTACCCGTAATGACCGCTATGCACGCGAAAAAATGGCAGCAAGCTTGGAAGCATTACGTGCGTTATATCTTAATAAAGGTTATATCAACTTCAATATCACTAACTCTAGCTTGAATTTGAGCGAAGACAAAAAGCATATTTTTGTTGAAGTTTCGGTGGATGAAGGTGAGCAATTCAAGTTTGGCGAAAGCAAGTTCTTGGGCGATGCTTTATACAAACCAGAAGAACTTACGGCACTGAAAATTTATAAAGATGGTGAAACCTATTCACAAGAAAAAGTGAATGCGGTGAAACAATTGTTGCTACGTAAATATGGTAATGCAGGCTATTACTATGCCGAAGTGAATATTGTTCCGCAAATTGACAAAGAAACTAAACTGGTCGATTTAAACTACTACATCAACCCAGGTCAGCAAGTTACAGTGCGTCGTATTAACTTCGCTGGTAACAGTAAAACCGCCGATGAAGTACTGCGTCGTGAAATGCGTCAAATGGAAGGCGCATTGGCAAGCAATGAAAAAATTGATTTGTCTAAAGTCCGTTTAGAGCGTACAGGTTTCTTTAAAACCGTTGATGTCAAGCCTGTGCGTATTCCAAATGTGCCAGACCAAATTGACTTAAATGTAAATGTAGAAGAACAGCACTCAGGTACAAGTACTTTGGCGGTAGGTTTCTCGCAAAGCGGTGGTGTGACGTTCCAAGCTGGTTTAAGCCAAACTAACTTCTTAGGTACGGGTAATTCGGTTTCGATTGATTTATCACGTTCTGAAACACAAGACTATTATAATCTGAGTGTGACCGACCCATACTTCACGATTGATGGTGTACGTCGTGGTTATAACATGTACTACCGTAAAACCAAACTGGACGATGACTATAACGTAAACAACTATGTGACAGATAGTTTTGGTGGTGGCATTAACTTCGGTTACCCAATTGATGAAAACCAAAGCATCAGTGCGGGTTTAAATATTGACCAAACTGAAGTGACTACAGGGCCTTATGTCTCGACTTATGTGCGTGATTACTTATTGGCGCATGGCGGTAAGGCAACTGGCAAAGCTGAAGATGTTTGTATTGGTGCTATAGAAAACTTGTATGAGGATCCTGATGATTCAACAAAAATAACTGGTACTAAATGTAATGGTCAGACTGTTGATTATGATAATGAATTTAACGGTGATTTCCTAACGTATAACTTAAACTTGGGTTGGTCATATAACACCTTAAACCGTCCGATTTTCCCAACCAATGGTATGTCGCATCGTGTGAATGCTGAAATTGCCTTACCGGGCAGTGATGTAGAATTCCAAAAAGTCACTTATGATGCTCAAGCCTATTTCCCATTAGGTCATGATTTTGTCTTACGTGGGTATGGTAAGTTAGGTTTTGGTAATGATTTACCGTTCTATAAAAACTTCTATGCGGGTGGTTTTGGTTCAGTACGTGGTTATGACAACAGTACCTTGGGTCCAAAATACCCAGGTGTAACTTATAGTGAATCAAGATCTAAAGATAATGACTATGAGGAAGTGGGTGGTAACGCACTGATCCAATTTGGTACAGAGTTGGCTTTGCCTTTACCATTTAAAGGGGATTGGACGCGTCAAGTTCGCCCAGTGATTTTTGCTGAAGGTGCGCAAGTCTTTGATACGCAGTGTGATGTGCCATCTGGTAAGTTATATATGTCTGGTGAGGCAAGTGACCCAGGTGTAGATGCGAAACAATACTGTAAAGACAACTACGGCTTTGACTTCGGTGAAATGCGTTATAGCGTGGGTGTAGGCTTTACATGGATTACCATGATTGGTCCGTTGTCACTTAGCTATGCATATCCATTGAATGATAAACAAGGCGATGACACCAAAAATATCCAATTTGAAATTGGTCGTACTTTCTAAGTACGACTCGTGTTGGATTGTTTAAACACAGGATGTAGCATATGAAAAAAACAATATTGAGTTTGGCATTGTTGGGTTTATCTACAATGGCAGCAGTAGCACATGCTGCAGGCTATGGTGTAGTAAGTTTAGAGCGTGTTGTAGAAAATAGCAGTTATCTCAAACAGCAAAATCTCGCTTTGCAGCAGTCGGTCAAACCACAAACCACTAAGCTTGAACAGCTGACAAAAGAGTTGGAAGCCATGCAGCAGCGAGCGCAGCAGGCTACGAATTTGTCAGATACTGAAAAGCAAAAAATGAATACACAGTTTCAAGCGAAATTGAAAGAATTTAATGGTTTGCAACAAGTGGTACAAACCCGTGTTCAGTCAGAATTGCACAAAATTAACGATGGTTTTGAAACTCGTTTAAAGCAAGTTGCTGAACAATTGCGTAAAGAAAATGGTTTAGATGTAGTTTTGAATAAAAACTCGGCACTTGCCTATGACCCGAAGTATGATTTAACTGATAAAATGATCCAAAAGGTCAACGCACTTAAATAATCAATGAGTTCCCAACATTATCGCTTAGAAGAAATTGCTGGTTTAGTTCAAGGTCAATACATTGGACAAGCCGATTTACGTTTGCAAGGTTTGGCAAGCCTTGAGTCTGCTCAGGCGCATCAACTTGCATTCGTGAATGGCGATAAATATTTAGCGCAAGCACGTAGCTCCCAAGCGGGAGCTTTAATTGTGACCGCTTCACTACAAGCCGAGTTAGACAATCATCACAACTTTATTGTGGTCGATAATCCATATCTGGCTTTTGCAATTTTGACTCATGTATTTGAGCGTAAGCATACGCAACGTGGTATAGAAAGCACAGCCCAAATCCATCCATCAGCCATCATCGCCGATAGTGCCTATATTGGTCATTACGTCGTAATTGGTGAAAATTGTGTGGTGGGTGACAATACGATTGTGCAATCGCACTGTAAAATTGATGACTTTGTCGAAATTGGTCAACAGTGTTTTATTGATTCACACGTGACTTTGACAGGCGCAGCCAAGCTTGGACATCGTGTGCGCATACACGCCAATACTGTAATTGGCAGTGAAGGCTTTGGCTTTGCACCTTATCAAGGCAAATGGCATCGTATTGCACAGTTGGGTTCGGTGATTATTGGCAATGACGTTCGTATTGGCTCGAATTGCAGCGTAGATCGCGGTGCACTAAATGATACAATTTTGGAAGATGGTGTCATTATTGATAACCTTGTGCAAATCGCACATAACGTCAAATTAGGTGCTCATACGGCCATTGCAGCAAAAACTGCCGTGGCTGGAAGTGTGACAATTGGCAAAAACTGTATCATTGGTGGTGGAAGTGCAATTTCAGGGCACTTAAATATTGCTGATAATGTGACTTTGACAGGAATGTCAATGGTCACAAATAATATTTCTGAATCAGGAAAATATTCGTCAGGTATAGGCTTGTTTGAAAATCAAAAGTGGAAACGTACTGTTGTGCGCCTCAGACAATTAGCAGATGTGCCATTGACCCAATTGGTGAAAAGACTTGATGATATGCAATCTCAAATTGAGTCCCTTGAATCAACTTTTAAATTGCGTAAATAATTATGATGACTGAGTCGAATTCTAGCACCTTCACTAAACCTGAATTGCCAATGCACATTCAAACCATTCGTGAATATTTACCCCATCGCTATCCGTTTTTATTGGTAGACCGCATTGTAGAAGTCACTGATAACGGTATCGTGGGTTATAAAAACGTATCTATCAATGAAGAATTCTTGCAAGGACACTTCCCGAATTATCCGATCATGCCGGGTGTTTTAATCGTTGAAGCGATGGCACAAGTGTCGGGTATTTTAGGTTTTATCATGAATAATGAGAAACCGAGCGCAGGTTCTTTGTTCCTTTTTGCAGGCGCAGAAAAAGTTCGATTTAAAAAACAAGTCGTTGCAGGCGATCAACTTGTATTAAAATCTGAATTAGTTATGCAAAAACGAGGCATTTACAAATATAATTGTATCGCCACCGTTGATGGCGTCGTCGCAGCAACCGCGGAAATTATGGTTTCGCATCAGAAAACAGAGCAAGCATGAGCAATAACCCACTCATTCACCCAACCGCTATTATTGACTCATCTGCAGTAATCGCTTCAGATGTCACGATTGGTCCATACTGTATTATTGGCCCAAATGTAACGATTGGTGAGGGTACAAAACTTCATTCGCATGTGGTGATTGGTGGTTACACCCGTATTGGTCAGCACAATGAAATTTTCCAGTTCGCCAGCGTAGGTGAGGTCTGTCAGGACTTAAAATATGCAGGTGAGGAAACTTGGCTAGAAATTGGTGATCACAACAAAATTCGTGAACACTGCAGTTTGCATCGTGGTACGGTGCAAGACAATAGCCTGACCAAAATTGGTAGTCACAACTTACTTATGGTCAATACGCATATCGCACATGACTGTATGGTGGGTGATCACAATATTTTTGCCAATAACGTGGGTGTGGCAGGTCATGTGCATGTTGGGGATTATGTGGTTGTCGGTGGAAACTCTGGTATTCACCAATTCTGTAAAATTGACTCTTATAGCATGATTGGTGGTGCATCGCTCATTCTTAAAGATGTGCCTGCGTATGTCATGGTTTCTGGTAATCCTGCACATGCATTTGCAATGAATGTGGAAGGAATGCGTCGTAAAGGCTGGTCGAAGGATGTGATTCAAGGTCTTCGTGAAGCCTTTAAACTCATTTACAAATCTGGATTAACCACTGAGCAAGCCATTCAGCAAATTCGCATTGATATTTTGCCAAATGTGGCAGAAGCGCAGCGTTTAATTGATTCTTTAGAGCAATCTGAACGTGGTATTGTGCGTTAAGCTTTGAGTTTGTCGAATGCGGCAAGCTTCAGAATATTAAAAGACATCCTCGGATGTCTTTTTTATTGGCTTATTTAAAGAATCTTGCTTCTTCAGACTTTGGGTATTGGCTCAGAATTTTACGTAAGCGTCCGCTGAACCCCATGCCTATTTTTTAATTCGGTTCAGGTTTCCAGCGGTGTGGTAGCAATTCTTCAATCTGAGTCACTTTATGTGTCGGCAACCTTTTCAGCACATCACTTAAATAGGCATAGGGATCCAGCCCATTCAGCTTTGCTGACTGGATTAATGTCATAATATTGGCTGCTCGCTGACCGCTGCGCAGCGAACCTGCAAATAACCAGTTCTTACGTCCCAACGCCCAGGGGCGCATCTGGTTTTCCACCCAGTTATTGCAAATCGGTAGATTGCCATCATCCAGATAGCGGCTTAAAGCTGGCCAACGCTTCAGAGTGTAATTGATCGCCTTGGCGGTAGGAGAACTCGATGGCACTGTCAGATGATGTTGGTTGAGCCATTCATATAGTTGTTGCATCACTGGTTGACTATGCTGTTGTCGGTATTCGCGGCGGTCTTCCGCTGTACCATCGGTCTTTTTCCTGAGTTCTGCTTCTATGGCATACAGTTTCTGAATCAGCACTAAGGCCTGTTCAGCGACCTGACTTTTCCCAGTTACATGCAGTTCATGGAATTTACGACGTGCATGCGCCATGCAGCCCACCTCAATGACCTGACCTGATTTAAAGCGTGCTTTATAACCGCTGTAATCATCACAGACCAGATGGCCCTGCCAGTCTTTCAGGAACGCTTCAGCATGCTGACCTGAACGACTATCCTGAAAGTCATAGATCACGGCTTGAACTGGATTGTACTGTGTAGTGGCATAGGCCCAGACATAACCTTTCTTCGGTTTTTTATCATTCTCACCCATCCGCATGATGGTGACTGGTGTTTCATCTGCATGCAGCACCTGCTGTTGTAGTACCACCTCTTTTAAGGCATTGGCCAGAGGTTCCAGTTCCACACCGCAGCGACCTATCCAGTCAGATAAAGTTGATCTAGAAAGTTCGATTCCCGCCCGCTGATAGATCAGACGTTGACGGTACAGCGGCAAATGATCGGCATACTTCGATACCAGCACATGGCTGAGCAGTTCAGGTGAAGCAATGCCTTTATCAATCACATAGGCGGGCATCGCTTGCTGAGTCAGGGTGTCGCACTGATCACAGACCCATTTGCCACGTACATGCTGTTCCTTATAGAACTGTGCCGGTCTGAAATGCAGTTTTTCACTGACATCTTCGCCGATACGACGGAGTTGGCAGCCACAAGCGCATTGGGTTGATGCAGGTTCATGCTCAATACGGATGGTGTGTAGATGATCTGGCAGTGGTCGACGTTTAGGTTTATTGGTTTTGGCTTTCTGTGTCGCTGCATCGGTTTTATCTGCATTTAGCCGTTCCAGTTCTAGATCAACCGCAGCAATATCTTCTTCAACCGCTTCATCCCACAGGTGGATTTGTTTTGCAGTGAGATGTTCGTTTTTACTGCCGAATTTGTGCTGTTTAAATAGTGCGAGTTCATGCTCGTATTTTTGATTGAGAATAGAAAGATGTTGAACTTTAGAATCTAATTGCTGATTGGTGACTTCAAGATGTTGAACTTTGGCATCCAATTGCTGGTTTGATTTTTCTAATTCTTGATTTGATTGTGCTAGAGACTGATGCTGCATCGCCAACTGTCTGGTGAATTCCAGCAGTTGTTCATGGGTCAGTTGGCTTAAGTCAGGCAGCGTATTCATGACCGCAGTATGCCTGAGGTCATGAGAAGAATGAAATAGAACGTTTGGAGAATAGCAGAATGGAACAGCCTGGTTTAAAGCATCGTCACCACCTGCTGTCGTCCAATGCGCTGCCAGGGCAAACCTTGGATCAGTGCCTGTAACTGTTCCGGGCTGAGGGCCACGGTTTCACCTTGGTGAACTTGAGCCCAGTGAAATTTGCCCTGTTCCAGCCGCCGGGCACACAGCCAGATGCCCAGTCCATCATGTACCAGTACTTTCATGCGATGGCCACGTTTATTACAGAACAGGTAAGCACAATGCGGTTTGATGTAGCCAAAGGCTCTCACCACCTGAGCCATGGTCGTATCCATACCTGCACGCATGTCCATGGGCTGAGTAGACAACCAGATTTCATCAATGCGGATCATGTTGCAAGTGCCTTGAGTAATTCTGCCAAGGCAGGTATTTCTGATGTCTGCCATTTTAGCTGAATATCATTATTCGTATGAGGCACGGTGATACACAACGTGATCCTCTCATCAATAGGTTGGCTGATTGCAGCAGTGTAAGGCAAAGCAATAAATGCTGGATTCACATGAGTAGGATCCTGCACGGCACCCTCATGATGGCTGAAGATCCTGATCCAACGACTGACAAGGTTGGCATTAATACTATGTTGCAGTGCGACCGAAGCGATCGAGGTATTAGGATTTTTACAGGCATTGACAATACTGAGTTTGAATTCTTTGCTGTATGTTCTGCGTTTTTTAGCAACAGGAGGTGTTGCTGAATATATATCCATGTTCATGGATTAAGTCCCCACTTGTTTTTAGGTGGGAACTAAATTAAGGCTTATAGGATCGCTTGGTAAGGCTGTGTTAGCCGGATGCTTACAATTTTACTTTTGTATTGCGCTGCTAAAGTAGGTTTGTGATCTACATCTTGCGCTATGCTATATAAGCGATATAAGGCACTTGATGCTTTTGCAGATTGGGGATACTTTGTTGCTACAATTTCAAAATTCTTTTTGGCTTCGGTGTAATTGGTTGGCTCAATTGCTAAATTAAATTCAGCTAACCAAAAATAAGCATTGCTGATATACACACTGTTTGGGTGGTTTTTAATAAAGTTTTGCATAGGTGCAATCGCTTTTTTGGCACCACCTTGTTTATAGGCATCCAATGCAACAGTATAGGCTGCTTTTTCTAGCTCAATATTGGTATTTAAACCTTGAGCTGTTGGACTCACATGCGTTGTATTTTGCGCAGATTGCGGGGCATTGCTATTTAACTGGTTGTTGCTGGTGACTGGGTGCAGTATCCTTTTGGTTATCCTCCTCAGCGGTAGGAGTAGATTCAGGGTCTATTTTTTGCTGGAGCAGTTCTAGACGTTGATCTAAATCGGTATAGCGATTTTGCAATTCATGTTTGAGCTGCGCAATTTCATTGTCTTGTTCTTCAATTTTGCCACGTAACTGGCGGATGTCATTTTCAAGTTGCTGATTTTTTTGCATCAACTGCCAATTGATATTGGTGGGTACATTAGCAGTTGCCATATTACTCGTTGCAATCGCAGGGCTATTGGCATAGCCAGCACTGCTTTGGCTGAGGTTGTGGCTTTCAATTGGAATATTGGCAAATACAGACGTTGAGCACAGTAGGGCAAGAGCACAAAGTGCATGCTTTTTTAGCATAATTGAATATCCATCTTAATCTTGTATAAGTGAGTCCTTGTAAGCGTATTGGACTCAACCTGTTGATTTAGTCATTTTCCACATTTAAAACGTCCACGCGTGGAATTGCAATAAGCTTTTACAAACTTATCATCAATCTCAGCGCAATATGGGTAAATCTAGGATTTAAATCTCAAAATAATTTTATGATGGTTTAGTTAGACTAAGTTTTGAATTTTAAGTGAGGTTATTCTATAAATGTCTTCAATTGTTTTTAAAATAATCAATTGGATAGCATTATAAAAGGAAATACAGAACAACGCTTGCAAGTTTGTTAAAAATCTCTATACTCTGTTTTTGCAATGGTAGCCCTGCTGGTTACTTCGCAATTGTACTCTACGAACCCCGTCAGGACCGGAAGGTAGCAGCGGTAGTAGAACTATGATGTGCCGAAGTCTTGCTGGTAGGGTTGCCACCAGATTTAAAAATTATAATTATTTATCTTCTTTATTCAATTTAAAACTCTTGTTCTTGTCTACGAATTGCTTTCATAATCGCATCCATATCAAAACCTCGATATTGTAAAAACCGAATTTGTTTGGCTTTTAGTTTTGGTTCTTTGGCAACCTCTGTGCCGAATTTTTTCACTTTGAGTTGATAGGCCTGTTCTGCCCAATCGGTTTCTTTGAGTTCTTCTGAGATTAAAGCTGTATCTACTTTCTTATTTTTAAGTGCCATTTTTATGCGATTTGGCCCTTTGCCTTTGCGTTTTTGGCTGGCCAAGAGCATTTCTGCAAGACGCTGATCACTTTGGTAATTTTCCTGTGCCAGTTCATTGACTAATGCAATCACTTCCTCACGGTTGTCTGCATAGAGTGCTAATTTTTCAATTAAGTCATTTTTAGAATATTCTTTGCGTGTGAGCACGGCAAAGGCATAACTGCGTAAACGAGAACCTGTGAGTCCAGGACGTTTTGTTTGTTGTTTTTGATCATTGCTTTCGTCTTCATCTTCATAAGCTACAGCATTTTTGTGATCGCTATTATTTTGAGACAGTGGTTGGACATGAGTGGACGTAAAACGTAGTGCAGTGTCTGTATCTTGATGCGTATGCACGGTTTGCGATGTCGCTGCATCCTCGCCAAATTGTTGTTTCAAGGCTGCGTAATCAATCAGTTTGGGAAATTTGGGCTCAGACATAATAAGGGGCATCCATATACAATAAAACGCCCCGTAGAGCGTTTTATTTAAATCGGTCTGTGTTCATCTTACTGCATGCTTAAACATCAAGTAAGTCAAACTCTTCTTCGTCTTTATCTTCTACTGGGGCAGCTTGACCTGTAGTCAACAGTTGTTCACGAATAATCGCTTCAATGCCTTTTGCAAGCTCAGGATGCTCTTCAAGGTGGCGAATGGTGTTGTTTTTACCTTGACCAATTTTATCGCCTTGATAAGAGTACCAAGCACCTGCTTTTTGTACGATATTTTGTTGAACGGCTAAATCGACCAGCTCGCCTAAGTGGTTAACGCCTTTACCATAAAGAATTTGGAATAGCGCTTCTTTAAATGGAGGAGCCATTTTATTTTTAACGACTTTAACTTTGGTTTCTGAACCAATAATTTCGTCACCTTCTTTAACCTGACCTACACGACGAATATCTAAACGAACAGAAGCATAGAATTTCAGTGCGTTACCGCCCGTGGTCGTTTCAGGGCTACCAAACATTACACCAATTTTCATACGAATTTGGTTAATGAAAATCACCATACAGTTCGAGCGTTTAGCGTTACCCGTGATTTTACGTAAGGCCTGACTCATTAAACGAGCTTGTAAGCCCATGTGTGAGTCACCCATTTCACCTTCAATTTCGGCACGAGGGGTTAAGGCTGCAACGGAGTCGACAACAATCAGGTCAATTGCACCTGAACGTACCAGCATATCTGCAATTTCAAGGGCTTGTTCACCATTGTCAGGCTGAGATACCAATAAGTTGTCGATATCTACACCAAGTTTACGTGCATATTGAGGGTCAAGTGCGTGTTCGGCATCAATAAAGGCACAGGTTCCACCTGCTTTTTGACACTCTGCAATGGCTTGCAGGGTCATTGTCGTTTTACCTGATGATTCAGGGCCATAAATTTCAATAATACGGCCTTTAGGTAAACCGCCAATGCCCAAGGCGATGTCTAGGGTCAATGAGCCTGTAGATACTGCTTCTACCGCTTGCACAGTGTTGTCACCTAGACGCATCACTGTGTTCTTTCCAAATTGCTTTTCAATTTGGCTTAAAGCGGCATTCAGCGCCTTGCTTTTATTCTCATCCATCTTACAACCTCAATACGATGTCACTAAATAATATACTTAAGTGGATGTATTTACTTAAATCGTTTCCACGTGCATATAGTGACAGAATTTGTCCTGTAGTTCTATTTATATCACGAGCTGTACGACAGCCTGTGACGCTCTATTTAATCATCATTATATGACCAAAACTGGTCAAATTGCTGATCATTCTCTTGTTTAAATCTGCTGATATCACGACGGTCTTTTTTACTTGGTCGATGATCAGGGCGTGCTAGATTATGCAACTTTCTTTGGGTGGCAATCAATTCCCTACGCGCAATACTCACTTCAGTTTCTTCATAAAGTTGTTGTGCGATAGGAGCAGGACCACGTACTCCTGACAGGGCTTTGACTAATACCGTTTTTTTATCAAAGCCTTGTTGAATAGTCAGTTCGGTACCTACACGAATTTCTTTGGAAACTTTAACGCGTTCGCCATTGTGATGAACTTTACCGCCTTCAATGGCCGCTTTTGCAATAGAGCGGGTTTTAAAAAAACGTGCAGCCCATAGCCATTTATCAATTCGGATGCTTTCGATTGCTTCGTGTGACGAAGTTTTAGGCATATTTTTGAGTGTCCTCAAATTGTTCTAAGACAGGAATTAAATCTGTTAATTGGTGCAGCATTGGGTAATTACAAGTCTGACGCGTAGGTTTTGCTGAGGATGGCTGGGCAATACTATATAAGTGTCCAATCCCAAAGGCTTTAGCACCATTAAGCACCTTTTCGGTGTCATCTATAAAATAGCAATCTTCAGGATTAAATGCATGTTGTTGTTGCAATGTTTGCCAAAATTCAACGCGCTCTTTGGCATAACCAATACTTTCAGAACTAACAATCACTTCAAAATACTTTGCTAAACCTGTATGTGCTAATTTAAAGTCTAAACCTGCACAATCGGCATTGGTGGTGAGCCAAATGTGATAGCCATTATTTTTTAAATATTCCAGTAACTCGATAGCTTGTGGACGCAACGTGACTTGATCTTTATATTCAAGTTGCATCGCAAGCATATCTACACCCACTTTAGCCGTCCAAAAACGTGAGGAATACCACTCTAAGGTGTGGCTATGCGCTTGATAAAAATCGTATAAAATTTCTTTGCTGCGCTCTAAAGAACAGGCGTGTAATTCTGCATAGCGAATAGGCAGTTGTTCATTCCAAATAAAATCATCATAAGCGAGATCTAACAGCGTTCCGTCCATGTCAAACATGATGATATTTTTGTGCATTTAGACATCCTAAACCATAAAGCAATTGCCAAAAGGCAAATAAAACTGGCTCATTTAAACATGCTTGAGGCATAACTCAAAATACTGTCCGATTATTTGATGTTTTATGTTAGGCTGAATGTGTGAAATTTATGCAGTTTTGAATTTAAAAATCTACAATTCAGTCAATTTTTTAAATCTTACTGTAGCGTTCACAAAAACTATTTTTTTGACATATTGCTGTATTTTTAAAACTGTATAAGCGTAGCAATAGAACGCAAAACTTAGCTTAATTAGGGAGTCAGCTATGGCTGAACAACAGTATTTAGATTTGAAGTATTTAGATAAACAGTTAGATGAATTTGAGAAAAAGAAGAAAAAAATTAAGAAAATGCGTATCGGTTATAAACTATTTACGCATTTAATGGGCGATGAAAAATTCGCCCATCATGTTTCAGAGTCGGCATTAAACCCAGATAAACGTAGTTATCGTAAAGTCAAAATTAAAATCACCTCAGATGAGGGAGAGTTAACTTTTCTAGAAAAGGATTGATTAATTTTTTGATTTAAAATTCTAGTGATTTTGATTATGTATACAAATTTGTGTACCTTTAAATCTGGCCCGATTGATGCAGATCGGGCTTTTTATACCTTAATTCTATGAATGGTTCAACCTGAATTAGAATCCTTTTATAAGTCGAAATTTGATCATAAATGATCAGTAAAATTAGTATTGAAAGTCCCTTCTTTTACGCCATGTATTGCTCAGGATGAGGGGATTCTTATAAAAAACCTCTCCCTGAGGAGCATGCTCCGCAAGTCTCCTAAAAGGAAAGGGAATTTCCTTTGCAGTGATTCAAAAATGATTTAAGAAAGAATCTTTTTAAATAAAATGCATCAAGTTGTCATAATCTGCACTTAAGCTATTCAGCAAACTCAGTGAAATGTAATAGGTCGTGTTTAGTCTATTTCAGTAAGCTGTCATTAAAAAGTAAACATGTATTCTTTTCCGAATTGGTTTGATACTCTCTCCACCCATTGCTCTATTTTATCAGCTGTCATGACTTGAAAATCTCGCCAATAATATTCATCTGCTTCCATACCATCTCGATTCGATTTAACTCAGGGCTATAAGCTGGAATAAAATACAAATTCGTCGAAAAGTTACTTTTAAGTAGCTCTCTGTAATCAGCCATCTTTTTACTTCTATGAATCGCGGCATTATCAACAATAAGAACCAATGGAAGGTTATAAGTCTGTTTTACTTGTTGAGCTATTCCAGTTAAATAGGCATAAAACCAAGTGCTTGTAACTGACTCTTGTAAACAACTTGTCACCAGTTTCCCCGTTGAAAGCAAACACCCCATGACATTAACTCGTTTTAATCTTATTGCATCAACCGCATGAACATCACCTATCTTTGTCCATGCATAGCGGTTATCAGGTGTAGATGAAAACCCTGTTTCATCAACATAACCTAATATAATTTCACCACGTGCCGCTTGCTCTCGTAATTTTTCAATCTGCTGTGTTGCTTGTTCAAATGCAATCGGATCTCTTTTTTTTCAAGCTATGACGGGTACGCTTGAAGACCATACCTGAATCACGTAAAAACTTACGAATGGTTTCAACAGACACGGACACTTCGTATTCTTCATGTAGTTTGACTCGGATTTGTTCTGCATTGAGTGGACTTGTATTGACCCAATCTAGGATTTTCGCCTGATAGTCTGAGATCAATGTATTGGGCCGACCTGAGCGATGACCTTCTTTAATCGATTCAAACTCATACAATTCCCAACGTCGGCGTTGTAGCCTTATGGTTTCTGGGATACGTTCTTGTAGAGTGGCAACTTCCGCAACACTTTTACCTTCAGAAAGCCAGAGAATAGTTTGGGCACGTTGTCTTTCACGCCAATGTTTTGCATGCTTGGCCAGAAAAATGAGTCGTTCTCGCTGTTCTAAACTAAGTGGTACAGAAACAATTCGAGGCATGTGTGAACATCTGTTAACTAAAAAAACTTTTTCGCATGATTAGTTATTTTGTCAACTTATAAGTTCTGTGTATAAATGTGGCAAGGTGCGCTCAAATGTTACGCTTTAACTATCAAAAGAGGCATGAATATGACAGAACGATACCTGAGAATATTGACAATTTTTCATGATTAAATAAATTTAAAAGGAATTGTGATGTCTATTTTAGGAATTGCCATTACCACTATTTTGGGTTTATTGGGTATTGCTGCAATTATTATTGGTTTTTTTGGTGGTGAAACTTATTTGGTGATTGTGGGTATTTTATTATTGGTTAGTGGTGCACTCACTTTATCGATGTTTAAAAAAAGATTATCCAATCCATTTAAAGATTAATTAACTAACCCCAGTTACGGATAAGCCTAAGATTTAATCACATGAATTTTACGCTTATTCTTTTGGCAAAGTTGATACGCACATAGTGAAGAAAATACGCCTGCTAAAAAACCAGCAATCGAACGATGTTTACTCGTAACTAAGTGATATTTTTCTTTCAATAATCCTATCAATGTTTCAATTCTTTTACGTTGTCGTAGATGAAATTCATCAGCAAATGGCAATAAGGTCACTCTCATATTTTTTCTTGGATAAGTAATTAAATCAATGCCTTGCTCTTTAAGTGTTTCTTTCAATGGTTGGCTAATGTAGCCTCTATCACCATAGACCGTTGCTGATAAGCCATTCACTAAATCCTCAACTTTTTTAAGATCAGCAATATGTCCGTTTGATAAATCTGAATTTACAATTTCACCCTCTTGATTCATCAGCAAGTGTAATTTGCAACCATAAAACCAGCCCATCGTACTTTTACCACGAGAAGCAATCTCATCTAAAGCATGATGACCTTTAGGGATTCTTTTATTTTTACAAACAGGTAAAGGTGTTGAATCAATCCATAAATATGAACTTTCATCTTTTTGGCTCAACGCATAAAGCAAAGCATGAATAGCAAGTTGGTGCTGATTGATGAGGGTAATCAGGTTTTTATAACAAGGCAAGTCTTTAAAGAGTTTGCTTTCAAACTGACAAAGCAAGTTAAAAAACATCTTAAAATTATGTACTTGAGATGTTTTATAGTAGATGGAGATAGCCACAATTTCTGATAAAGATAGCGTTGCTTGTCTGATACGTTGACGTTTGTTTTCTTGCTTGAGAAATTGCCAATAGATGGGTTCAAATTTTTTGAAAAAATCATCAACAATACAAAAAATTTCTGTAAAATCGTACATGGTAGTTAGAGCCTTTGGGTTGTGTCGTAACTTTCTAAATGGCTCTAACTACCTTTTTTTCAAGGGCTTTTCTTATCCGTAATTCGGGTTAACTAAGCACTCAATAAATAAAAAACTCAAGTAAAAAGGAATTGCCTTGACACATAAAGTCTTGATTTAGCATATCTAGCCACTAAATTTTATCTACGCATCAGCCGTAAATTTTATTACAATGTTTTTATGAAAGTAATGAAAAATTAGACCTTTAGATACAGTCTAAAAAGGATAGTTATGTTTATAAAAACAAAGGCGCCAACGCATACTTTAATTTTACAGTTATTGCCAATCGTGCAGCAGGCGTGTGAAATTTTAAATCAGGAATTTCAAGATTATTGTTCAGGTGCTGCTTTTGATGTAGAAAAGAAAACCGATGATTCTCCTGTTACGCAAGCCGATTATCGAGTCAATTATTATTTAATGCAGGCTTTGGCAAAAATCTCCAATTTACCTGTGTTGTCCGAAGAAGGTGAGCAAGACCAACGTCAGCAATGGCAGCAATTTTGGTTGCTTGACCCTTTAGATGGCACGAAAGAGTTTTTACATCAACGTCCTGAATTTACCATTAATTTAAGTTTAATTTGTGGTGTGCAAACAACTTTTGCAGTACTTGCAGTACCAGGCGAGCAAACTATTTATTTTTGTCCTGAACAGGGTATGCCATTGAAATATCATATTTTAACTCAGCAATGGTATCTCTATCAGTCTGAACCCACGGTAACATCTTCAGTTCTAAAAATTGGATTAAGCCACAGTAGTCAAAAAATATCACACTATGCAGACTATTTAAAAAGCTTGGCGCAGTTGACCAATTTTGAAGAACTAAAAGCAGGTAGTGCTTATAAATTCTGCATGATTTTGGAAGATCGTGTCGATATTTACCCACGTTTTCATCCGACTTCTGAGTGGGACACCAGTGCAGGACAATGTTTATTGGAACGAATAGGTGGTGGATTGGTCGATTTTCAGGGACGGGCATTTTTATATAATCAGCGCGATACATTGTTAAATGGTGGTTTTATCGCCTATAAAAATACGCAGATGAAACAGATTGCCTTACAAGCACTTGGACTTATGGCGAAGTCAGATTGAGCAAAGTGCTGAACATGGTATAGTGTCAAGCAACCAAGTTAAAATTTTGGCTAGATCATGGCATTAGAACTACTCCCTGCAAGTATGCTTAAAGCAATTGATTTATTGCCTGATGCTCAGACGCCTGTGACTTTGTTTACCCGTCATTCTATTCGTGAAATTGTCGTTGGTCAGGGTTTGGCTGGCTATAATTTACAATTGACCGAACAAGGTCGCGATTTAGCCGAAGCATGGGGAGGCTACTTGGTTGGAAATACAGATCGGGTGATTCAACACTGTATTTCAAGTCCTATTCAGCGTTGTGTCGATACGGCTGCTTTAATGATTCGCGGGGCAGATGGCATTACCCTTGAACCAAATACCCATCACATTGAAATTATAGAACAAGGTTTATTGGTTGAACCAGGAAGCTTTGTACTTGATATCAAGCAGGCAGGCCCATATTTTCAGAAACAGGGTGCTTTAGGCTTTATTAATAGTTTTGTGAACAATGCTTTGCCCGGAATGAAACATCCGATTCATGGTGTCGTGGATGTCCTTGAGCTGATTTATAATACCCATCCAACCAACCAATACGGACTGAGTTTGGCTGTGAGTCACGATACGATTTTGGCCGCAATTATCGCGGTGATTTCTGGACGTAATGAAGTCACACAAGCTGATTGGCCAGACATGATGGAAGGTTTATTTGTTTGGTTTGAAGGCGATGAGTTTTTAGAATCCAAGCTAAAATGGATTTGGCGCGGTCAGATTCACACTTTAGATATCTCGCAATTTCGTCAGAAAGTTTAAGCAGAACATTGAACGCATGTTCTAGTGCTATCCATTCAGTGCGATAGAATACCGTCTGTCAGAAATTAAAAAAATAATTTAAATTTTATTCTCTTTTTTTCCTTCAATTTATGCAGTCGTGAGTGCAAACTCGATCAAATATTGTCTAACAATCTGTGTGCTGTTTTAAGGATTCGCTGATTTTTATAAAGAAAAATTAATAAAACTGTGTTGAAAATATAAAGTGATATGAAACTTGAGAATTGCATAATTTTATTCATCTATTTAATATGAAAATACAAACCATTGAAAAATATGTGTTTATTTTTATATTTTTTTGTCATAAATTGACATTGGGGTGGAATAAATAATGAAAAGTGTGACTCGGTTTTCGCTTAGTCTATTAAGTGTATGTATATTATCATCCATGCTTGCCGCATGTGGTGGTGGCGGTGGTGGCGAGGGAGATACCGCTGGGAATTCAAATCAAGAAAATCCAATACCACCGGAAAATCCTCAGCAACCACCTGTGGGCAATGTGGCTAATCCTTATCCTGAACCTAAACAAGATGTCATCAATCAATCGGTACTCGGGTTTTATGATTACAACGCTAATTCTGAATCACGTGAAGTGCGTAATGATTTAGATGGTGATTTTCAGGCAATGATTCAATTTGCTCAAGGGCATGTGGTTGATCCGAATGGTAACGAGGCGAAAAAAATGCCACGTTTGACCGCAGAAAAAGAAGCATTATTATTGGTTACGCCAAATCAAGGCATGGACAATATCGACACTTTACAGCTTGAAGTGTATCAAAATGAGCGCTTGTTACGTCGTGTTGCTTTACTTGATCCAACCCAGATTCCTGCTTCAGACCAGAGCAATCAAGATGGTCGTGCTGAGGTGTTGTATAGTAAGCGTGCGTGGTCGGCTAAATTAAATTGGGATGAAGTACGTCCCGGTTTAAAGCTGCGTTTGGTCGATTCTAAAAACCGTACTGGTGCACTCGAAGCAGAAAAAATTGATTTTGCAGCACCGGGTGAATTGGTACTCAACAATATTCGTATTGGTCTACTAACTGCACCACCGAAATCGGGCGGGCATTATATGTTATTAGAGCCTGAAAAAGCGGGTACCGATTATTTCCAAACCATTCCTGCGGCACAAATGACCGTGGCAAAATATGATGACATTCAGCTAGATCGAGTGATGGTCGCCAACGGCACGATTTACGATACCCAAAGTGCGGGTGAAGGTGGTGTCTATTCGGGGGACATGCGGGAAAATACTGCAAAATCGACCTTTAGTGTGGGAATTAACTTAGCCAACTGGGGTGTGACCAGTGCCTCTATGCAAAGTCAGCAACAGCCACAACTTACACAAACTGTAATTGCCCATCATGCACGAGGTAAATATACAAATGGTGATCAAACGCATGGTTTAAGTGGCGGTAATGGTATGTTGACTCTGTATGATTCTGTGGGCAACGAGTTCAGCCATGAAATTGGACATCATTATGGTCTAGGGCATTATCCGGGTTCACAAGGTGAAAATATGTTCTGGGCTGCACACCATGCAGACAGCGGTTGGGGCTATATTGCGTATCGTAATAAAATGCGTGGCAACTTGGCGTGGCATACTCGAAACTTGGGTGATGGCAAAAATGGTGTGCCTAACTTCCTGAAACAATATGCTTATGGTTGGGATGCGATGTCAGGTGGTGCAACCAACAGTAGCATTTCGCGTTATACCCATTACACGGGTTACAGTACCCATATTCGGATTCAACCCCACTTTGGGGCGCGACATGTTTGGGATGAAAGCTCACCAAGTGGTTATAAAATTTGGAATAAAGACACACGCCAAATGGAAGTGGTTTATCCAAAAGTACCAAGCTCCAATCAGGTTTGGTACAACAGTGCCGATGGATATTATTTAAAACCGCGCTTATTTGGTGTGCCTGTAATTACTATTATTGGCGGATATGATCCTGAAACTCAGCAAGGTGTGTTGTATCCTGCTGCACGCAGTAACTGGGGTAATGTTTATAATTTACCTGCGGCAAATCGTGCTGCTGAAAATACCGCATGTTGGTTAGATGTTCAATATGCCAATCGTAATCAGAACGTGGCATTGGCACCTAACCGTATGACCAGCAATGCCAATAAATTGCATGTCAATTTAGCACTTGCTGAGCAGCCAAAACAGGTGAATTTATACTGTAAAAAAGCCAATCATGCCGAGAAGTTATTATCGACACTGAATATTCCGCAATATAGCGATAGTATTCAACCTGCGGTAAAAATTGGTCGTACACATGGCTATGAAGCTTTAAGAAAAGTTGAAATGCCTGCTTTTCAGAAGCAGTTGGAAGCGCAAGCCAGTCAAGCTGTGGTGGCTTTAAAACCTGCTGCACAACTATTGTATGATTCTTATGCAGATTATCGTCAAGAGCTAAGTGCAACTGCACAGCAACAATTACAGCGTTATGAACAACAGCAAAATACGATTTATCGTTTAAACCGCTGGATGAATGTTTATCGTGCCGATTTAGAAAAGACTAAGCCTGAAGCGGAAACAGCATTGCACAATTTTGTGGAGCGATTGGGTTTAGGCAATGAAAATATTGTGGCTGAAGCAACACTAATGAAAAACAGAAATAACTGTTTGAAAGTTGAAACTTTGGCGAGTGGTCAGAAAAATGCTTACATTAGTGGAGCAAGTGGCTGTACAGGCGATGCAACTGAGCAGTGGATTTATGATGGTTTGGGGCGTATTCACAGCAAAGCAGAAATGGATCAGTGCTTAACCAACAACGGCAATGTGGTCTCACTTGCAAGCTGCAGTACATCTAAAGACAGTCAGGTCTGGGAAATGCACACAGCTTCGGGAACGATTCGTCAGGGGAATCAGTGCTTTGATTTAGAGCATGGCTACCTAAAAGAAAACCGCGCGCGTTTAATTCGTTATGGTTGCACAGGTGGTGCGAATCAGCAATGGACGCAATTAAAGGCTAATAACAGTTTGCAACTGGCTTATTTAAGTCCACAAAATTTACGACTGATGCTGAAATAATTCTTCGTCTGAATTATTCATCTTCATTAATTTAAAACACCTTTTGACCAGTTCAGGAGGTGTTTTTTATTTTATGGTGGCAGGTGTATTTGAAGTGATGTAATTGGCGTGCAGAAACTAAAGATTGCTTAATTTGATAAATTATCGAAACAGCAGGCACAAAAAAAGCCCTTAACGGGCTTCTTTTGTTTAACACTTAGTTAGAAGCTAAAGCTTTAACTTGAGCGTTTAAACGGCTCTTATGACGAGCTGCTTTGTTCTTATGGATGATGCCTTTATCAGCCATACGGTCAATTACTGGAACAGCTTTTTTGTAAGCTTCAGTAGCAACCGCATAATCACCTGCAGCAATAGCAGCGATTGTGCGTTTTAAATAAGTACGAACCATAGAACGTAAGCTTGCGTTGTGTTTACGTGCTTTAACGTTTTGACGAGCACGTTTTCTAGCTTGAGCAGAGTTTGCCACTCGTGCACTCCTTGAAATAGATTGGTCTGGGCGGGCTGCAATTACTTCCGAAAACCAACATCAGAAGAATTATCACCAGCCCGTAAACAAGTGCCATATTTTGATGAAACTAGACAGTTAAGTCAAGTCTTGACATGCTTTGACAACATTTTAGCTGCAGAAAAATCAGAAAGAAACAGGTAGATTAGCTTTAAGCCTCAGAGATTGTTTAAAAAATGACAAATTCTATTCAAAATGCAATTGTAATTGGTGGGAATGGTTTAGTTGGACAGCAATTGGTCAAACAGCTTAATCAGCTGCCTGAATGTAAAAATATCACCGTTGTTTTGCGTAGACCTTGCTCGGAATTAAATCGCTTAGAAAAAGTCCAGACGTTAATCTTCGAAGACTTTTTATTGCTCAATGATGAAGATGTGAGCGGTTATAGTCATGCATTCAGTTGTTTAGGCACAACCTTAAAAAAGGCAGGCTCAAAGCAGGGATTTTATGCTGTGGACTATACCATCAATGCACATTTTGCCGAATTATTGCAGGCGAAGGGTACGCATTACATATTGGTCAGTGCTTTGGGAGCAGAAGCCAAATCAGCCGTATTTTATAATCGTGTCAAAGGTGAGCTAGAACAATATATTGAAAGTTTGGATTTAGACAGAGTATCAATTTTGCGTCCATCTTTATTATTGGGTGAGCGCAACGAACAACGGCGTTTAGAAGATTTAGGACAAAAGCTGTATCTTAAAATATCACGATTTATTCCCGATCATTTTACATATAAGCCAGTAAGTGCTACGCAAGTGGCTCATACTATGGTCGAGGCAGCGCAATCGCAAATTCATAAATTTCAAATTTATGATAATTTACAAATACAAAAAACCAAGTAAAAGGGGAACAACGTGTCTACAGTACCATTCGTAACTTGTGACTTATTAGATGACCATCCAGAACATGACCTTCAAGTGGTGATTCCATCTTTGGATGGTAAATTTTTCAAAAGTTACGGTGCACGTAAAACTTTTGGTGGTCAAATTGTGACTGTAAAATGCTTTGAAGATAACTCACGTGTAAAAGAGTTATTGGCAACCGATGGCACAGGCAAAGTTTTGGTGGTAGATGGTGGGGCATCTATGCGCTGTGCCTTAATGGGTGACTTGATTGCTGAATCCGCAGTGAAAAATCACTGGAATGGCGTGATCATTTACGGCTGTGTACGTGATGTCGATGCAATTGCAGCACTTGATTTAGGCGTACATGCTTTGGCTTCAATTCCACAAAAAAGTAACCGCAAAGGCGTGGGTGAAGTGGATGTGAGTTTGCATTTCGGACAAGTCACTTTTAATTCGGGCGATTATGTCTATGCTGATAACAACGGTATTATTGTGGCAAAAGAAAAGTTGGTCGATTTATAAGCGGTTTGATGGCGCAGTCATCAAATTGCTGAGCACATCACAAGGAAAACAAAATGGTGCATCATCAAATTAAAGTCATTCAGGCAGTGGCATCTATGCTTACCGAAGGTGGACGTGGAGTGAATGGGACAGCATTTCCCAAGCAACCCGAAAAAGCCTTAAAGTTATATGAGTTTGAAGGTTCACCATTTTGCCGTCGTGTACGCGAAGTCATGACCTTGTTAAATTTGGATTATGAGGTTTATCCATGCCCCAAAGGCGGCACAAAATATCGACCTTTGGTGAAACAACTGGGTGGTAAAACTCAGTTTCCATTTTTAATTGATGAAAATACAGGTGATCAGCTCTATGAATCACAGCAGATCATTCATCATTTATTCAAACATTATGGCAAAAGTGGAAAAACGCCAAAAAAATACGCGCATTTTCCTAAAATTCCTTATGTTGCACTTGCAGGCACGTTATTGAATGGTGCACGTGGTGTGTGGATTAACCAGAAAATTGTAGCGCGCGCTGCACCTGAACAACTGATTGAACTGTGGGGTTTTGAGGGAAGTCCTTATACACGTGTAGTACGTGGTGTATTTACTGAACTGGAGTTGCCATTCAAATTTCATAATGTAGCCAAAGAGCGTTGGCAAGATCAAGGCTTGGCAAAATTACGTTTAAAACCGGGTAAATATGTGCCACTGGCAGGTGGTAAGCGTGAGCAGGTATTAAAAGTTATGGGTGATAATATTCAAGTCCCATTTTTAATCGATCCAAATACCCAGACTCAGCTTTTTGAATCGGCCAAGATTGTGAAGTATTTACAGCAAACTTATGGCAAATAAGCTTTAAGTCATTTTTTGATTGTTATAAAAGCATCTTCAAGATGCTTTTTTGCATTTGGCAGGATGCAAAATATGCATCATTATAAATAGCCTAAGCAAAGTGGGGTTGAAACACTGACTTATAACATCAGGGGAGCATAAATCACCCTGATCAGTTGCATCTATTTTAGTGAAGCATTTAAACTCTGCAGCATTCACTTTGATTTCGCCAATTTATAGGTTCAAAATGTTCAGCAAACTTACAGGGTTGTTTAAAAATAAAGCCAATCTCGAAGAAATTGCCTATTTAGAAGCACAGAATATTCAATGGGATGCGGAACAAGGCTATATTGTCGATGGTATTTTGCTTAACGATGTTTTGGCAGAGCGTTTAAATTATTTATCCAACCGCCGTATGCAGCAGTTTGATGATTTGGCACAGCTGTATTCTACAGCTATGATTATCAATGAAAAAATTGATCTGGAAATTGCGCAACAGCGTTTTAACACAATGCTTGGTAATACCGAAGAAAACTTACTGGAATTTAAAGCGATTGTTAAAAAATTGAATGATTATTATCGACAGTTTTTACGTGATCAAAAGTAAAGAGGCGTGTGTATCAAACTTTAAAGCTCGCTGTTTTATAAAATTTTGCAATTAAATACGCTGTAATGGTGGATGAAAAAAATTACGTAAAACCGTCAATTCATCGTGCTAGTATAAGCCCCATGTTGTTTAGACCCTAAAGCTATATACATGTTCCAACACGAAATTTCCCAACTCAATTTAGCACAACTGAAAGCTGGCGAAAAACGCTGGATTGGTAATCTACAAGGTTCCGCCGCAGCATTATTATTTAAAGAAATTGGTCAGCAGAATCAGCATTTATTTGTGATTGTCGCGCGCAATCAACAACATTTGGCGCAGTTAGAAAGCGAATTAGAATTTTACGGGGTAAAACCGACTATTTTCCCCGATTGGGAAATTTTGCCTTATGACCGCTTGTCACCGCATCAAGATATTGTGTCGGAGCGTTTGGCGATTTTATCCAATATGCCGCAGCAAGGTGTATTGTTGGTTTCGACAACCACTTTGGCACAACGTGTTGCACCAACCTTATGGGTGTTAGGCGAGCATTTCGATATTCGTGTTGGGCAAAAGTTTGCTTTGGAACAACAAAAACAGCGTTTGGTACAAGCAGGCTATCATCTGGTCGATACAGTCTATGATCATGGTGAGTTTGCTGTGCGTGGCAGTATTATGGATATTTATGCTTCGGGACAGGAAGCACCCATCCGTATTGATTTATTTGATGATGAAGTTGAAACCTTAAAGTTTTTTGATCCAGAAACGCAGCGTACCACCCAAAGTTTGCAGAATTTTACGGTTTTACCCGCCAAAGAATTTCCATTAAAAGAAGGTCGTGCGATTTTCCGTGACCGCTATGCAGAAAGTTTCCCAACGGCAAACCCGAAAAAGAACCCTGTGTATCAGGATGTGTTAGAAGGCATTGCATCGCCTGGTTTAGAGTTTTATTTTCCGTTATTCTTCACTCAAGCACAGCTTGAAGGTCAAAATACATTACTTTCATACTTACCAAAGCATTGCATTGTCATTACAGATAAGGCGGTGGATGACTGTTTAACTCAATTTTGGAAAGATGTGCTGTATCGTTATGAGGACAGACGTCATAACATCGACCAGCCGATTTTGCCGCCTGAGCAATTATTCCTACAACCAAATCAATTATTAGAACAACTGAATCAATTTGGACGTGTGATTGCATCGCCCGAAGCTTTTGAGCAAAAAGCAGGTGTAGTGAACTTAAGCACACTTGTACCACCACGTTTGGCGGTTGATCCTAAACAAGAACAACCCTTTCATGCCGTTAAGCAATATATTGATGCGGCCAATCATCCTGTTTTATTGGTGGCAGAAAGTGCAGGTCGTCGTGAAACCTTAAAAGATGCGTTGCGTGCCGCTTTGGGTGAAATTCCACAAGTGGAGAGTTTTGAGGCATTTCAGCAGTCTTTACAAGCCATTGCGATTACCAATGCACCTTTAGATCGCGGCTTGGTCATTCAAGATCAATTGAGTGTAATCTCAGAAAATCAGTTGTATGAACATCGTGTGGTGCAGCGCCGTCGTAAACGTCAGCAGGAAGTTTCTGAAGAGTTTTTAATTCGCAGTTTGACCGAGTTAAGCATTGGTGCACCTGTGGTACATATTGATTATGGCGTAGGGCGTTATGCAGGTTTAATTACTTTAAATATTGATGAGCAAGAGCATGAGTTTTTACAACTTGATTATGCCGATGCTGCAAAAGTGTATGTACCTGTTACCAATTTGCATTTAATCAGCCGTTATAGCGGTGGTGATCCAGACCTTGCGCCTTTGCATAAATTAGGCACAGATGCATGGAATAAAGCCAAACGCAAAGCGTTGGAACAAATTCACGATGTGGCAGCAGAATTACTGCATATTCAGGCACGTCGTCAATCTAAACCGGGTTTTGCTTTTGAGTTGGATCATAGTCTTTATATGCAATTTGCCAGTGGCTTTGCTTATGAAGAAACCCTAGACCAAGCCAATGCAATTGAAGCGACTTTACATGACATGCAACTGGCAAAACCAATGGATCGTTTGGTCTGTGGTGATGTTGGTTTTGGTAAAACCGAAGTCGCCATGCGGGCTGCATTTGTCGCGGTACAGAATAATAAACAAGTCGCGGTATTGGTTCCGACCACATTGTTGGCACAACAGCATTATGAATCTTTTAAAGACCGTTTTGCCGACTGGCCTGTGCGTATTGAAGTCTTATCGCGTTTTGGTTCAAGCAAATCTCATCAAAAAACCATTGAAGATTTAGCTGAAGGCAAAGTCGATATTGTGATTGGGACGCACAAAATTCTGCAAGAAAATATTCAGTTCAAGCAGTTGGGTTTAATGATTGTCGATGAAGAACATCGTTTTGGGGTGCGTGACAAAGAACGTATTAAAGCGCTGCGCGCCGATGTGGATATGCTGACTTTAACCGCAACGCCAATTCCACGTACCTTAAATATGGCATTTAGCGGTATGCGCGATTTATCCATTATTGCTACACCACCTGCACGCCGTTTAGCGGTCAAAACCTTTGTGCAAGAGCATACAGGCGATACGGTGAAAGAAGCCATTTTACGTGAATTGTTACGTGGTGGTCAGGTGTATTTCCTGCATAATGAAGTGGAAACCATTGAGCGTAGTGCTGAAACCATTCGTGAATTGGTACCAGAAGCGCGGGTTGCAGTTGCGCATGGGCAAATGCGCGAGCGTGAATTAGAGCAAGTCATGCAGCAGTTTTATCATAAAGAATATAACGTGTTGGTTTGCTCAACCATTATTGAAACAGGGATTGATGTTCCAAATGCCAATACCATTTTAATTGAACGTGCAGATAAACTCGGATTGGCGCAGTTGCACCAACTACGTGGTCGTGTTGGACGTTCGCATCACCAAGCTTATGCGTATTTGCTGGTACCTTCCATTAAGGGCTTAAAAGGCGATGCTGAAAAACGCTTGGATGCGATTCAGCGTGCCTCAACTTTGGGTGCAGGTTTTATGTTGGCAACCGAAGACTTGGAAATTCGTGGTGCGGGCGAATTACTGGGTGAGCAACAAAGCGGTTCAATGCAAGCTATTGGTTATAGCCTGTATATGGAAATGCTGGAAAAAGCCACCAAAGCCATTCAAAAAGGTAAAACCCCTAACTTCGATGCACCATTGTCTTTAACTGCAGAAATCAACCTGCACATGCCTGCTTTAATTCCAGATGATTATTTGGGCGATGTGCATCAGCGCTTATTGTTCTACAAACGCATTAGTAATACCGATACTCAAGAAAAGCTTGATCATATCCGTATGGAATTGATTGACCGTTTTGGTATTCCACCACAAGCGGTGAAACAATTATTTGCTGTACATCAACTGCGTTTAAAAGCAGAGCAGTTGGGCATCACTAAAATTGATATTAGTACAAATGGCGGTCATATCGAATTTTCACCAGATACACCTGTGCAAGCCATGAGCATCATTCAAATGATGCAAAAACATCCGACCTATTTCCGTATGGATGGTGGACAGCGTTTAAAAGTGATGGTGATGTTGGAGGAAGCTGAAAAGCGGATTCAATTTATTGCCGATCTACTAAACAGCCTGCTAAAAACTTTGCACAGCTGAGTTTAAAAATGCAAATTGATCCAAATATCATATCGGTAAATTTATGAATATTTGCTAAGAAACCTCTGATTCTATAATGAATATTATTCATGATGAATTTGGTTAAAATTGCACTTTATTTACATCGAAACATGATGGGAATCATACTCAGTTCACTAGGGATGTGATAGTATTACCCATCATTACAATTTGCGTCATTTATAAAGATATGTTTAGTTTGCATCCACAACTTGCTCAAGATACTTTTTTTGTAGGCGACTTTCCTCTGTCAACATGTCGTTTAATGAATGATATGCAATTCCCTTGGTTAATTCTAATTCCACGTGTGCCAGGGGTTACAGAACTATACGAATTAAGCCAGGCAGACCAAGAACAATTTTTACGTGAATCTAGCTGGTTATCTAGCCAATTATCACGTGTATTCCGTGCCGATAAAATGAATGTGGCGGCTTTAGGTAATATGGTTCCACAATTGCATTTTCATCATGTCGTGCGTTATCAAAATGATGTGGCTTGGCCTAAACCAGTTTGGGGTACGCCAGCTGTACCATACAGCAATGAAGTTTTGGCTCACATGCGTCAAACCTTGATGCTTGCTCTGCGTGGTCAAGGCGATATGCCATTTGACTGGCGAATGGATTAATTGAAATGAATTGCCACGCAGGATGCGTGGCTTTTTAATCCTAGATTGGAGTAGGCCGCGGTGTTCATGTACAATTGGATGGAAAGAGATCCCAAACAATTCGAATTTCTGCATCGTTTAGTCGGGTATGCAAGTTTATCCCTGATTATGGTGGTCTATCACTACACCTACGCCGATACCAATTATCAAATTTATCTTCCATTTTTTCTTACTTTTTTATTACTGATAATTCCTAAATTTTCGCGTTGGCTGCAATATAAATATAGTCATCAAGCCAAGCGTAATATCCTGTTTATTATTGATATTGTGGTAGTCGCAGTATGTTTGTCTGCGGTACATCTGAATTTGGTACTTACTTTTGCCGCTTTATTTGCGCTGCTATATACCGCCATTTATATTAAAGTTTCTTTCTTTTTGGTGGCATTGGCATCCTTATTGGCGGTCACAGTTTTTTATTTTTGTAATATTTTTATTTTTGGTTTTAACGAATATTTTGAACAAAGCAGTACCGAACTTACGATTTTAGCCTTTTTATGTATGATCTTTTACTTTGGCATGGGCAGTGCCTATCAGGCACATCGTATCCGCTATACCACGGCAAAGAAAGACCATTACTACACACAAATGAACCGCTATATGGAATTTGCGAATCAGCTTAGTCGCTATGCACCTTTGCAGTTGTGGCAATCGATTATGAAAGGTGAGTCGGAAGCGAAAATTGAATATAAACGTAAAAAAATGACGATTTTCTTTTCTGATATTCAAGGCTTTACTGAACTTTCTGAAACACTAATTCCAGATGATTTAGCATTCCTGCTCAATGATTATTTAAGCCACATGACCGAAATTGCCAAGCAATATGAAGCGACGGTGGATAAGTTTATGGGTGATGCGATTTTAATTTTCTTTGGTGATCCAAATACGCAAGGTGTTGAACAAGATGCTAAAACTTGTGTAGAGATGGCTATTGCGATGCGTCAGCAAATGAAATTGTTACGCGAACGTTGGGTCAAAATGGGCTATCCGCCTTTACATATTCGTATGGGTATCAGTACAGGATATTGCCACGTTGGGAACTACGGTGCAGCACATCGGATGGCATATACCATTGTTGGGCGTGATGCTAACTTAGCTGCGCGTTTGCAAAGTGCGGCCGAAGTTGATGAAATTTTACTTTCAGATGACACTTATAAACTGATTAAAAATGATTATTTGTGTGCTCCGAAAGCACCGATCTTTTTAAAGGGGATTCAAGACCCTGTAAAAACTTGGCAAGTGATGGAAAAATATGCGGCAAGTAAGTCGGATTATCAGCGTTGGTTTGACTACGAATACAAAGGCTTCCATTTATTGCTAAATTTGGATGAAGTGCAGAATTTTGAATATCCTGAGCTAATTACCGTATTAGAAAAAATGATTAAAAGAATTCAAACGCAGCAAAAGCTGACCAACTCACAGGGTATTGTGAAACTCAAACTTGAGGATGAGATTGTTGAAGATATACAATATAAATCGGCTTCTGACGATACTAGAGTTATTTAAGTATGATTCCCATCAGAAGCCCATTTGATCAATAGATGATATTTCTAATCAAATCCATTTTTGATTTGCTGCTTTAATATCAAAATCTAGGTTGTTTTTAAGCTCATTTAGATTGAATTTGGATCTATCCTCAGGAAGTTTAATCATAATCGGTAATCTAGATAGTCCATTGTCACCAATTGAAAAAGCGTAATGGCGTTCTTTCGAATCAATAGAAATTGTTGCTTCGTATTCTAAGTAAACTGTTAGGTCTGGGTATTTCTTAGGAATACGAATGATGTCTAGAAATGCATCAACCTTAATTTGGTTTAAATCCTTTAATCTAATAGAAAGCTTTTCTTCCTTTTTTTCTTTAGTTTTCATGATACGATTAAACAGACCGTTAGAAGATGCAATATCTTTTTCAATTTCTTTAATTTCTTTATAAATCTTTTTGTACTTATGCAAAGATGTTTTTGTGATTTCTTCTAGATCCTGAATTGATTGATACATTTTTTCATGTTTACTGTTCCACTCACCTGAAGTTTGCCGTGTAAAGATATCTAAGTTTCTTTTTTGTAGTAAATTTATCCATGCAATGAGGCGATAACTAAAAAGTTTGGCTTTGTCATTAAATATAACGGCTGGTTGTTGTTGAAAGTCTTGAAAATAGTTTACGATATCTGAAAATATTTCACGTATGCTCATGTAGATAAAGTCACATTCGTCTTGATGTGTAACTTTTGATTTTTGAAAAATCGTAATGTGTTCTAAAATATCAAGAATCAGTAATTTTTCGAAATCGACTAAGCGATCTTCTACTACTTTGTCCATATTTAATCCAGTTGAATCCAAAGGACTCATTAGTAGAGGAAGTAATATATTGTTATTATGTTCTTGTAAATGGGCAATGAAGTTACTTGCATCATTACCAATTTGTTTTTCAACGGTTACAATTCGATTCATATGCTGTTTGAATGTCGAGATATATTGTTGATCCTGAAGTCGACTTAAATCTAAAGGTAAACTGTAGAGATAAACAATATCAGAAACAGCACTTTTTTCTTCATTCAAGAAGCGACGAATAGAATAAGTGTTAATCTGCTGTGAATTTGAAGGCTGCGATAAACAGAAAAAATATTTAGAAGTGCGAATTATCTCCAATTGGCGAAGTTGCTTTTGTTCGATGAGATATTCAGAAAATAAAGGATTGCTTTGCTTCTTAAGTTCACGAATAGGCGTTGTTTTAAAGAGATAACCCAAGAGTTGTTGTTTAAGATAAACTTCGTTGATAAATGCCTTAATGACATCTGAATCTATCTGTCTTAGCCCTTTTGAGAGGGTGATATTATTTTTATTTTTGATAATGTGAGCAAGATGATAAATGAAATGTATTTTAATCTCATTTTTATATTTTTGAAGATTAATATTCTCTTCGGTATCAATTTTATTAACTTGACTAATCAAACCTTCGATAAAATTTGCTATTTCTAATGCATCTGTATATTTCTCTAAGAGACTAGACGAAACTAAAATTTTTTCTGCTAAATTTTTAATACCGATATGAGTAATAGTTTCAATGTAGTTTTGAAAGTTATATTTTTTGTTTAGTTTGAAAGTATTATTTGCCTTATCCCAGAAAATAGATTTTTTTTGAAAAATTTGATTCTGGATCAAATTTTTATATTCATCGTTAATATTATTGAAAAGGTTTTGTGCCGACTCAATCCAGTACAAATCGAGTTGGGGATCTATTTGGTTGGCAATTGATCTTAACTCATAAGGAATATAATCTTTCATACGTTTACCCATAAATTTATCAGTGTATATAATTTCACACATAATATTTATATCTGTGATGAAAATCAATAATTTATATACTTACGTGAGATGTATTCTATTATTATCTTAACCCGAATTACGGATAAGAAAAGCCCTTGAAAAAAAGGTAGTTAGAGCCATTTAGAAAGTTACGACACAACCCAAAGGCTCTAACTACCATGTACGATTTTACAGAAATTTTTTGTATTGTTGATGATTTTTTCAAAAAATTTGAACCCATCTATTGGCAATTTCTCAAGCAAGAAAACAAACGTCAACGTATCAGACAAGCAACGCTATCTTTATCAGAAATTGTGGCTATCTCCATCTACTATAAAACATCTCAAGTACATAATTTTAAGATGTTTTTTAACTTGCTTTGTCAGTTTGAAAGCAAACTCTTTAAAGACTTGCCTTGTTATAAAAACCTGATTACCCTCATCAATCAGCACCAACTTGCTATTCATGCTTTGCTTTATGCGTTGAGCCAAAAAGATGAAAGTTCATATTTATGGATTGATTCAACACCTTTACCTGTTTGTAA
Source organism: Acinetobacter sp. SWBY1 (assembly GCF_002946595.1). Lineage (NCBI taxonomy): Bacteria > Pseudomonadati > Pseudomonadota > Gammaproteobacteria > Moraxellales > Moraxellaceae > Acinetobacter > Acinetobacter sp. SWBY1. The sequence goes on from NZ_CP026616.1 coordinate 426,167, forward strand.
AAATAAAAGAATCCCTAAAGGTCATCATGCTTTAGATGAGATTGCTTCTCGTGGTAAAAGTACGATGGGCTGGTTTTATGGTTGCAAATTACACTTGCTGATGAATCAAGAGGGTGAAATTGTAAATTCAGATTTATCAAACGGACATATTGCTGATCTTAAAAAAGTTGAGGATTTAGTGAATGGCTTATCAGCAACGGTCTATGGTGATAGAGGCTACATTAGCCAACCATTGAAAGAAACACTTAAAGAGCAAGGCATTGATTTAATTACTTATCCAAGAAAAAATATGAGAGTGACCTTATTGCCATTTGCTGATGAATTTCATCTACGACAACGTAAAAGAATTGAAACATTGATAGGATTATTGAAAGAAAAATATCACTTAGTTACGAGTAAACATCGTTCGATTGCTGGTTTTTTAGCAGGCGTATTTTCTTCACTATGTGCGTATCAACTTTGCCAAAAGAATAAGCGTAAAATTCATGTGATTAAATCTTAGGCTTATCCGTAACTGGGGTTATCTTAAAAATATTAATAGCATAAAAAAGACCCTAAAAGGGTCTTTTTTACTAAGATATTAGTGATTTTCTGAAGCATGGTTAATGGTGTATTTTGGAATTTCGACTTCCAAGTCTTCATTGACCACTTTAACCTGACAAGATAAGCGTGAATCAGGCTCTAAACCCCAAGCACGGTCTAATAAGTCAGCTTCAACATCATCCATTTCTTCTAGGCTGTCAAAGCCTTTACGAACAACAACGTGGCAAGTGGTACATGCACAAGACATATCGCAAGCATGTTCAATTTTAATGCCATTTTCAAGTAAGCTTTCGCATAAGTTGGCATTTTGTTCGACTTCAAACTCAGCACCTTCTGGGCAGAATTGCGCATGTGGAAGTACTTTAATACGTGGCATAATCTTTACCTTAAATTAGTTTGAGTTTGACCAGTCGTCGAGTTTAGTGCCTTTAAGTGCTGCATCAATATGTTGATTCATACGAATTGCAGCAAAAGCATCACTGTGTATTTTAAGCTGTTCAACAGCATGTTCAATGGCTTTAATGTCTTGTCCAGTCAATTCGGCTTCCAACTGCGCTTTGGCAGTATTTAAAGCTTCTAATTGTTCTGGGCTTAATAGTTGTGCATCTACTTTTAAGGCTTGTTGTAATGCTTCAAGTTCACGTTGTGCTTCAACTTTGGTTTCATGCAAATGACGCAATTGCTTGTCTTCTTCTGCATATTTGAAACCATCTAGCAGCAAACGCTCGGTATCTGCTTCAGATAAACCATAAGATGGCTTGATGTCGATATTTGCAGTCACACCAGAAGTGGTTTCTTTAGCAGAAACACTGAGCAAGCCATCAGCATCGACTTGGAACGTAACTTCAATGCGTGCCTGACCCGCAGTCATTGGTGGAATACCGTGTAGCACAAAACGACCTAAGCTACGACAATGTTCTACCAAGTCACGCTCACCTTGTACCACATGAATCAACATGGCAGTTTGGCCATCTTGATAAGTGGTAAATTCTTGGCGACGTGCTACAGGAATTGCAGTATTGCGTGAAATTAAGCGTTCCACCAAACCGCCCATGGTTTCTAAACCCAAAGACAGTGGGGTAACGTCTAATAGCAACGAACCATCTTTGCTGTTACCAATTAGTTGATTGGCGGTAATTGATGCACCAATTGCAACCACTTCATCTGGGTTAATTGTGCATAATGGTTCTTGATTAAATACTTCACGAACAGCTTTTTGCACGGCATAAGAACGTGTTGAACCACCAACTAAAACTACATTTTGAATGTCATCTAGGTCAAGTTTGGCATCGCGTAATACACGTTTGCATACACTAATGGTTTTATCTAAAGCAACCTGAATAATACTTTCAAAGTTTGCGCGGTCTAATTGCAGCGTGTGCTCTAACAGTTTTAATTCAACACTTTCTGCATTGCTGAGCGCTTCTTTGGCTTTACGTGCAGACACAATAAAGTGTGCATATTCTGCATCATCTAAACTTTCAATATTCAGCTGTTTTTTTGCCCATTTTACAATCAGACGATCTAAGTCATCACCACCTAAAGCAGTGTGGCCGCCTGTGGCTAAAACTTCAAAAACACCTTGAGAGAAACGTAAAATAGAAACGTCAAACGTACCACCGCCCAAGTCGTAAATCACATAGTTACGGTCTTGAGCCAAGTTGGTGTCTTGATCTAAACCGTAGGCAACCGCTGCTGCAGTCGGTTCATTCAATAAACGCAATACTTTTAAACCTGCAAGCTCGGCAGCGTCACGTGTGGCTTGGCGTTGAGCTTCATCAAAATAAGCAGGAACAGTAATCACTGCACCATTTACAGGGTTTTGTAAGCTGGCTTCTGCGCGGTCTTTGAGTTGTTTAAGTAATTCTGCCGAAATTTCAACAGGTGTTTTACGGCCTTGAGCTGTTTCAAAAGCAGGCATTTGATTGTCTTCACCCACTAACGTGTATGGATGTTGAAATTTAATGTCCGCTTTAGAACGACCCATAAAACGCTTGACTGAAACAATCGTGTTTTTAGGGTCTGTAGTAATAAATGGCGCAGCAGCATTGCCATAATGTGTATTTTGCTCTGCATAATGGACGATAGAAGGCAGTAGCACGCGACCTTGCTCATCATGCAAGACTTTGGCTTTACCAGAAAGAACTGTGGCAACCAATGAATGAGTGGTGCCTAAGTCAATGCCAATCGCAATGCGATGTTCATGCGGTGCACTTGATTGACCTGGTTCTGCAATTTGCAAGAGCGCCATTATGTAAAATCCTTTGCCCGTTAAATATTAAAATACAAACTAAAATTAAAAATCATCGTCTAAATCAAAACTGTCATCATCAAGGAAACGATCTTCAGCTTTGTCTAGGTCAGCCATAACTTTCATGAAAAAGCGTAATTTACGCACAGTGTCACGCGCTTCTGCCCAATCTTCTTCGGCATAGTCAATTTTAAATTCACGGACTAAGCCATCAACCCATTGTTGTACTTCAACCTTTAATGACTGTAAGTCATCGGCACAGTTGGCATCATCCAATTGCTCACGAATTTCCAAGGCATCTTGTAAAAATTCAAAGTCATGGATGGATTGATCGAGATGATAATCTTGCTTTTTCAATGAGAGTAAATATGCAGCACGACTGTCTACCGCAGAGAGTTGTTTAAACGCCTGATTAATTTTACTAGATTTAATCAAGGCTTGATCTTTGTCTTCGGCTTTGTCGGGGTGATATTGCTGCTGTAGCTTTAAAAATTCAGCTTTTAAAGTAGCGAAATCAATATCGAGTGCAACAGGAAGATTAAACAACTCAAAATGATTCATGGGAGATGGAATCCGCAATTAGTGTGCAAAATTGGCTGCATAAATGCAATTAAAACAGTGTATTGTACACTGTTTTAAGCTAAAAAGAGGGAGGTGGCGTTATACCGTGAACGATTCACCGCAGCCACATTCACCTTTTTTATTGGGGTTGTTAAACTCGAAACCTTCGTTTAAACCATTTTTGACATAGTCCATTTCCATGCCATCTAGGTAAACTAGGCTTTTCGGATCAACGAAAACTTTAACACCAAACTGTTCAAACATTTGGTCGTGCGTATCGACTTCATCTACAAATTCGAGTACATAAGCCAAACCAGAACAGCCTGAAGTTTTCACACCAACGCGAATACCTTGACCCTTACCGCGATTCTTTAAGTAATTGCTGATATGAGTTGCAGCATTTTCAGTTAAATTGATCATGAAAACTCCGTTTGTTTTTCCACAAAACTTAGCAAATTAAGCTTTGGTCTTTTTGCTGCGATAGTCTTCTACAGCAGCTTTAATTGCATCTTCTGCCAATACAGAGCAGTGTACTTTCACTGGTGGAAGGGCAAGTTCGGTAGCAATATCAATGTTCTTGATCGCTTGTGCTTCATCTAAAGTTTTACCTTTAAGCCACTCAGTAACCAAAGAACTTGAAGCAATGGCAGAACCACAACCATAAGTTTTGAAACGTGCTTCTTCAATCACGCCTTCGTCATTCACTTGAATTTGCAGACGCATTACATCGCCACATGCAGGTGCGCCCACCATACCTGTACCAACGTTTTCAGCATTTTTGTCTAAAACGCCAACATTACGAGGGTTTTCGTAATGATCAATTACTTTATCGCTATAAGCCATGTCGCTTCTCCAAACCTCGGGGTCAGCCTTAATATAAATATGGGGGTGAAATTACCTTTATCAATCTAATGGCTTCCTGTCAAAGCCATTAGATTTGGGATGAATTAGTGTTCAGTCCATTCTACTTTAGAAAGGTCAATCCCTTCTTTATACATATCCCAAAGCGGTGAAAGTTCACGTAACTTTTCAACAGCAGCTTTAGTCACAGTTAGGACATGATCAATATCTTCTTCAGTGGTGTATTTACCAAAACTGAAACGAATTGAGCTGTGTGCAAGTTCGTCTGAAAGACCTAGTGCACGTAATACATAAGATGGCTCTAAAGTCGCTGAAGTACACGCAGAACCTGAAGATACCGCAGCATCTTTAAGAGACATCATTAAAGATTCACCTTCAACAAAGTTGAAGCTGACGTTTAAATAGTTGGCTACGTTTAGTGTTGGGTGACCATTCAGGAAAACTTGTTCCATGGTGTTCAAGCCATTCCAAAGTTTGTCGCGCAATACACGTAAACGGGCTTGTTCAAAAGCCAAGTTTTTGCCTGCAAGTTCAAATGCTTCGCCCATACCTACAATTTGGTGGGTTGCAAGTGTGCCTGAACGCATGCCACGCTCATGACCGCCACCATGCATTTGTGCTTTTAAGCGTACGCGTGGACTGCGGCGTACAAATAGCGCACCAATACCTTTAGGGCCATAGATTTTGTGTGCAGAGAAGCTCATTAAGTCTACTTTTAAGGTAGATAAATCAATTTCTACCTTACCTGCAGCTTGCGCAGCATCAACGTGGAAGAAGATTTTTTTGGCACGGGTGATTTCGCCAATTGCAGCGACATCGGTAATCGTACCAATTTCGTTATTGACCATCATCAACGACACTAAAATTGTGTCTGGACGAATTGCCGCTTCAACCATTTCAGGTGTAATTAAACCTGTTTGTGGTTGTGGCTCTAAGTAGGTGATTTCAAAACCTTCAGATTCAAGCTCACGGCAGGTATCTAAAATGGCTTTGTGTTCAATTTTAGAGGTAATAATGTGTTTGCCTTTAGACGCATAGAATTGCGCTACGCCTTTCAGTGCAAGGTTATCTGATTCTGTTGCACCAGAAGTCCACACGATTTCACGTGGGTCTGCTTTGATCAAGTTCGCAACTTGTTCACGTGCATATTCAACTTTTTCTTCTGCTTGCCAGCCATAAGCGTGCGAACGAGAAGCGGCATTACCGAAAGTCCCATCAAAAGTCAGGCACTCCATCATGCGTTCTGCAACTTGAGGATCTACAGGAGTGGTTGCTGCGTAGTCAAGATAAATTGGACGTTTCATGTCAAATACCTGTAACCGATAACAGAGCTGAATCAAACGGTGCTGTGTTCTGGCGAATGGCAACAGTTTGTACGTTGTCACGAGCAACTAAGTCAGCAAGTGAGATTTTAGCGAGATAGTCGGCAATATGATGGGAGAGTTCCTGCCATAAATCGTGAGTCAAACACATTGCACCATTTTGACAGTTGCCTTTATGGTCGCAACGGGTTGCATCAACAGTTTCGTTTACGGCTTCAATGATTTCTAGCACAGTGATTTCATTTGCACTACGTGCTAAATGGTAACCACCGTTAGCACCGCGAACACTAGACACTAAGCCGTGGCGCTTAAGTTTTGCGAATAACTGCTCAAGATAAGCAACAGAAATAGTTTGACGTGCTGCAATTTCAGCAAGCGTGATCGTTTGTTCAGTTGGCTGCAAAGCTAAATCAAGTAGAGCAGTCACTGCGTAGCGACCGCGAGTTGTTAAGCGCATGATTCGATACACATGATTAGACTAGATATGGGTATTGTATGAATCCCGACTAAATTAGTCAAGTATTTTATTATGATATCTTGCGCAAGGATTTACGCTGTTTTTATTGATATTTTAATGCGTTTAAACGATCCATAAATTATACACTAATAACGTAATTAATAATACTGTTATTACTCCAAAGGCGATGTTAATGCGCTTTTGACGACGTTCAATCCGACGAATACGGTTTTTATGCTGTTTAAGCTCAACTTGTAGGGTGTTGATCTTAGAGCGTTGTTCATCAATTTTGTCTAAAAGTGGGGCAATGCGCTTTTTAGAACCAATCACTTCTTGTTCTTGCGGTGCTTCTTTCAGCCATTGTTTCCAGTCAGCTAAAACTTTGGGTGCACTAAAATGCAAAATTAGATCACGAAACTCATCTTTAAGGGTAATGTCACCATCTATACGCATGTGTTTAATACTGCGACGATTACCTAAAATAAAGATTTTAAATAAATCTATGAGGGTGGTGCGCACATCTAAATCGACAGCTTGTTCAGGTGCTTTGCTGTCAAATAAGATGCCGTTTGGATTGAATTCCACGTAAATGTCGAAATAAGGAATATAGCTATTAATTTTAATGGTGATTTTCTGGTCGACAAACTTTTTAGCCTGCAAAGCGACCACACGATCATGTTTTAGAATAAAGCTAAAAATTGTTTCCAGCACAATCATGAGCATGGTCAGCAACAAATGTGGATTACTTTGTCTTTGTTGCGAATCACTCATAAAATCAAGTCCCTAAATCTAAAGTTGAATTCCTTGTTTTGCGCTTCGTTGAGAATACATTCTAAGAAGCGCAGCGAATAATCTTGCTTTGTAGAACAGTTTAGCAAAACGATCAAGTATTTAATTTGCTATTATGAAAGCATTTTGTAGGTTTATTACATTTATGTGCGCATAAAATAAGCAGGAGAGAGGTTCATGAAAAAAACGACGGATATCGTAGAAGAGCATTTGCTTGAATCAGAAACCACATTGAAAAATAAAGATAAATTACGCTCAGGACGTAAATCATCACTCGATTTTCGTAAATATACCAAGCAAATTTGGCTAGCAGGTTTAGGTGCATTTTCACGCGCAGAAGAAGAAGGCAATAAATTGTTTGACTCTCTGGTCAAGGTGGGTGAGGAATTAGAATCTAAAACTACAGAAATTGCCGATCAAACAGTTGAAAAAGTGTCTGAAAAAGCCAAAGAGTCGGTCATTGATACTAAAGATAAAGTTGAGCGTTTAATTGACCATAGCGTCAATCATTCTTTAAATAGAATTGGCTTGGTGACAGCAAAAGACCTACAACATTTGGAGCAATTGGTACTGCAATTACACGCCAAAGTCGATGCGTTGATTGAAGAAAATAAACAATTAAAAGAAGATGTTGCGAAAAAGTAATTCTGTGGAAAGGGGGCTTAAAGGATGTTGCTTTATTATACATCGGGTATTTTAGGGCAAAACTGAATAGAGGCTAACAGTTCCATCGTTTTTACCATTTATTTTGCATAAAAGCGTGCACGGAGTATTGCTTTTACCCTCAAAGCATTGCTATAAAGGCGTTACGGTAATTTAAATTAAATCTCTGGACCTTAAATAAACGATATTAAGAGGACGTAATTTTCATGAATAAATCAGAATTAATCGATGCAATTGCAGAGAAAGGGGGATTGTCTAAGACTGATGCAGGTAAGGCCTTAGACGCAACAATTGCTTCTATTACTGAAGCGCTTAAAGCGGGTGATACTGTAACCCTCGTTGGTTTTGGTACATTTAATGTGAAAGAGCGTGCTGCTCGCACAGGTCGTAACCCACAAACAGGTGCTACACTTGAAATTAAAGCAAGCAAAGTACCAAGCTTTAAAGCGGGTAAAGGTTTAAAAGATTCAGTAGCATAATCTTTTAAAATGCCAAGAAAGCGCGCCAATTGGCGCGTTTTTTATTAATAATGTCAATAAACGGCTTCAACGCATTCATTCGTTGAGGGTTTTCAGTTAAAATCTCGCACAAATAAAATATTGGAATACTTATGGAATCTTTTCGTAAAGTTATTAAGGGTTGGTTGGGCAAAGTTTTGCTCGTCTTGTTCTTGACCCCTTTAGCACTTGTAGGTATTGAAGGATATTTTAGTGGAGGTCAGTCTGAAGACACTGCACAAACAGTCAATGGTCAGCAAATTTCAAAACGAGAATTAGATAATCTGACCAATTCCTTGAAAGAACAATACTTGGCCTATACCAATGGTGATGAAACACTATTGAATCAAAATTATATTCAAAACAAAGCCAAAGATACGTTGGTTGCACGTACCTTGTTATTACAACAAGCTGAGAAATTAGGGATTTCTTTGAGCGATGCACAAATTGAACAAATGATTGCACAGCAACCGAATTTCCAACAAGATGGCAAGTTTTCTGAAAGCTTGTATGCGAACTATCTGCAATCTGTAGGCATGACCAATCAGGCGCTTGTGGCAAATTTACGCCAAGACCATGCGTTAAAAATGCTGAGTGCTAGCTTTACCGATTATGCTTTAGTTAGCCCGTCTGATATTCAGCAAATTGCCAATTTACAAACCCAGCAACGTACTTTGCATTTATCTAGCATTAAGTTAGATGACTACAAGAAAAACATCACCACAAATGCACAAGAGATTGCTGCGTATTATGAACAGCACGCCAATGCCTTTAAACAGGTTGCTAGCGTTGATGTCGATTACATTGTGGTGACTCCAGCCAATATTGCACCTGCAAATACGGCTGTCACTGACGCAGAGTTACAACAGGCTTATCAAAAGTTTGTCGAAACTCAAAAAGGTGCTGCTGTACCGACAGTGAAACATATTTTAATCACCACCGATGCGCGTGATGATGCCGCAGCTAAAAAACTTGCAGAGCAAGCCGCAGCTGAAATTAAGCAAGGTACAAGCTTTACTGCAGCTGCACAAAAGTATTCGGATGATCCTGAGTCTAAAGCCAAAGGTGGTGAGGTTGCAGGTTATGAAGCAGGCGTATTTGGCGATGCCTTTGACAAAGCCGTGGGTAGCTTAAAATCTGGTGAAGTATCACAGCCGATTAAAACTCAATATGGCTATCATGTGATTCAAACAGAAGGTGCTACAGTTCAAGTCCCTGCGTTTGAAACTCAAAAAGCACGTTTAATGGCAGAGTTGCAAAAAGCCAAAACTGAAAATGCGTATACCGATACCATCAACAGCTTAAATGAATTGGTGGTGAGTAGTGATGCTTTAGATGTTGTGGCAGAAGAAGTGAAAACGGCCAAAGTCGAATCTGTTAATGGTTTAACTTTGGCGGCGCAGCATCCTGTTTTAAGCCAGCCATCTGTCAAAGTTAAATTGTTTAATGATGATGTGAAAAATGGCGATCGCAACGCATCGAGTAACATTACTTTAGCCAATGGCGATGTGGTATGGGTGAAAGTGCGTAATTACCATGCCGCAGGTGTGCAAACTTTAGAAGAAGCAACACCCCGCGTAAAAGCTAAACTGATTGAGAAAAAAGCCTTTGATGCAGCGAAAAAAGATATTCAAGCTGCGTTGGATGCCTTTAAAACTCAACCTGCAGCGACCGTTTTGGCGAAAAACCAAATCCGTTTTGAAAATGCAGGCATATTCACCCGTGCAGATGGTTTGTTAAAGCGTGAAATTGAACGTGCTGCATTTAGTGTGCTTGCGCCTAAAGATGGTATGTGGTCAGTAACAACAGCATCTATACCAAATGAATTGGTGGTGGTAGCTGTATCAAATGTAAACGATACTACATCGAATGCTTTAACGCCTGAGCAACTGAAAGAGTTAGCGCAGTTGTATCAACAATTACGTGCTCAACAAGAGCTAGATGACTATACGCAATATTTGAAATCGAAAGCGAAAATCAAATAAGTGATGAACATCAACAAAAAAACCAGCAAATTTGCTGGTTTTTTGTGCATCTAATAATGATTAGGCAAGCATCTGAAAGACTTATTCAGCGCGAATTTTTAGCTCATAACCTGTGTATTTACGAATGTTGATGACACCTGTATCCAAGATTAAATATTGCCCTTTAATTCCTTGCAGTTTGCCGCGAATAATTGGGGTTTTATCTAAGTTATGCGATTTAATTTTCTCAGGATACTGTTCTACAGGATAAACAAATTCACGCGGAAGTTCCTGATCTAAAAGCTCTACCGTTTCGTTGAATTCAAGGTTTTGACTAAACTCATCACGAATGGTCTGAATTTTAGGTGCAAACTCTTCAATCAGTTGTTCACGCACTTCAACTAGGTTTAAAGGCTCTGCTTCGCCTTTGAGTAGTTTGCGCCAGTCGGTTTTATCTGCGACCTGTGTACCAAACATAACTTCCAATTGCCCAGATAAACGGCGTGAGCCGACTTTCATAATTGGCAAGGCTTGAGTTGCGCCCTGATCTAGCCAACGTGTTGGCATTTGACCTAAACGGGTGATTCCCACTTTTAAAGCACTTGAATTGGCTAAATATACGATGTGCGGTTGAAAGCAGACTTCTTGAGCAAAACTATCTTCACGACAGGTACCTAAATGATAGTGACAGGTCTCAGGCTTCATGATGCACATATCACAAGATGCTTTGGTTTTAAAACACTTAAAGCAATGTCCTTGCGAATAGGATTTTGGGGTTTTTACGCCACAAGAAACACAATAAATATTGCCAGTCCATTCCAGTTCGAGTTCTTGCCCAAGCTTAAAAGGCAGGTCAATTTCTGAACGGTCTAGAATAAATTTATATTCAACATTTGCCTTGTGTACCTGTTCATCAGTTACACTATGGTCCTTAAGACCTGCGTGCATTTTATGGCAAATGCCTTGTAGTTCCATAAGAATACTCTCTCAAAAATGAAGGAATGCAGTGATGGCTGAAATGCGTTTAATTCAAGCATTAATTGATGATTTATCTCAACAACAGCCAATTTCGACTGCATTGTGTATAGGGCAAAATATTGAAGCAAGCCCGAAGCATAACAATCAAGCGGCTGATGAGCAGCCAACTATCCAATGGCAGTATTTTAGCGCATTGGCATTTTTAAATCAGCCTTTTACCCAACGTTTTGATTTGGCAGTTATATTTTTGGATGCTTCAGATTTCGCCTCGCAGACGCCGCAACACACCTCGCAAATTTTGGTGAAGCTACGTGACTTATTTGCAAAGCGTATTGTGGTGGTTGCTACTCGTCAAGATGAGCAATTGCTTAGAGCGCTTGGTTTTACGCAATTGATTGAACATCGCTTTGAGCAGCATCATTTATGCTTATGGCAATTTAATATTTTGACTTATAAGCACGTGCCTGATTGGTTTAACTCTAAGTTTTGGGCAAATCCTGAAAATTGGGATAAATTCCGTTGGTAAGTGCTGGATTAAACTAACAAAAAACCTAATAATGTTAAATGTTTAACATAAATTTAGGATATTGCAAAATTTAACAATTTCAAGCGCGAAATTCAGTCAAAACTTCGTATGCTGTCATAAGGGCATATTGAGGAACATAAAATGACTAATTTAAGCAATATTGTTGAAATTTTAGCAAAGCAGGCATTGGGCGCGAAACAGCAATCTAATCAATCTCAAGGTGGATTGGGCGGTATTTTAGGCTCAGTTTTGGGGCAACTTGGTGCTAATAACCAACAATCTGCACAAGGGGGCTTGGGTGGTATTTTGGGTTCAGTACTTGGTCAGTTAGGTGGGCAACAACAGCGTTCTGCTACAGGTGCTTCAGGTGCACAAAGTTTATTGATTGCAGTCTTGCCTTTGGTATTGGCATGGATTCAAAAACAGGGTGGATTGCAAGGTGCTTTGGATAAACTCAAAGGACAGGGCTTAACCAGTCAGGTGGCTGATTGGGTGTCTACAGACCCAGGTGAAAATGCACATGTAGGTGCTGAACAAGTACAAAGTTTATTTGATGATGCCGATGTAGAGCAGGTTGCACAGCAAACTCAGGCGCCAAAGCAAGATATTTATAATGCGATTTCTGCAGTATTGCCGCAAATTATTGATTCATTGACACCACAAGGTGAGCAAACGAGTAAGCAAGAAGCCAATGACGATATTCAGCAAGTAATGAATTTAGTGTCTGGGTTTTTAAAGCGTTAAATTTAAGAAAAAATAAAAGGGCATAAGCCCTTTTATTTGTAGAATTCACTTTAATCTTAAGATTAGAAGTTATATTCCATACCTAAACCAAATACTGTTTTGTTATCTTCTTCAAGATCTACACCAGTAATATCAAGTTTTTGTTGTGCAAGAACACCGTAGAAACGAGTTTGTTTATTGAGGTTGTAGTCAACACCGATACCATATTGGTCAATGGTGATATCACCATCAAATGCGTCAGCTGTAGTTTCAGCAGTTTGGTATTGAGCTTTAACAACCCATGGTGTGTTCCCAACTTTATATGTTGAGCTAAGTAACCAAGCTTTTTCTTCTAAACCTTCAAGACCTACAATTTTGTCAGTTGGTTCTGCTTGTTGGTAAAGAGCACCAAGTACTAAACCGTTTACACCTACTTTGCTAAAATCGTAAGAACCAGTCACACGTACAGCATCTGAATATAGTTTTTTATCTACTCCAGCGTATTTACCTTCAACGCCAAAGTTACCTGCTAGTGCAAGAGCGATACCAACATCTTTATTATCATAAGTCAAAGAAGTAGAGATAGAATCACCAAAACCATCGCGTTTTCCTTTTTGACCAGATGTGGCATAGTCTTTAGTTGCATCTTCACCTTGTTGCGCTAGGATATTAAATTGTAAGCCACCTAGCATTTTTTTGTCTGTTTCAAACCCTATAGAGTTTTTAAGACGATCTTCACCATACATCATGTTTGTGATATCAAGGGTGTGATCATTAAAGATATCTTGGTATTTTCCAGCAGCATTTTTGAAATAAGAATCAAAAATACCAGCTTTTAAAGTACCTACATTTTCAAACTTTAAACCACCAAAAAGATTACGTTTTTTGAAAGTTTGAGCATCATTTTCATCACCATCAGCACTGATTTCCCATTCAGCCACATAAACTGCTGATACATTTTCAGTTAATTTTTCTTCGCCTTTAACCCCAATACGAGAAGCGTTAGAATTTAATTCAGTGACATCTTGATCTTTTTCAAAATCATCATTTTGAATTTGGTCAACCGATAGATTGATCTTACCATACAAAGTTGGTGCTGCTTGTGCTGCGCTTACACCCATTGCTGCAACAGTAGCTGCTAGAAGCAATTTTTTCATCAAGATTTCTCCAAAACACTTTTAAAAATGGCATTCGCCTTGCTTTCTTATTTAGTTAGCTTGTGTACAAAAAGTTACACAAGCTCACCAACTTGCTAAGCAGTATCTGTAAACTTTGTGACATTGAAGTGAAGAAAAAATTACAATTTGATGACGGGTAATAAAATGTAATAAATAGACTTCTTGCGTTAGTGACATTTTAATCACCCGAAAGCTATATTTTATGAGCTTTTAGCCAATTCAAAAATTAGATAAAACTATACTTTCGCAAGAGATCTAATAATTGTGATTTATTTTTAAGTATTTGAATTGTATTTAAATAAAAAATGGAGCAGTTGCTCCATTCATTTTGTATGACATTTTTGAAATTTTTAAAGCGCTGCTTTAATTTTTTCTGCTTGGGCTTTAATTTTTTCTTGATCGCCCATTTGTGCAGCATGTTTCCCAAGTTGATGAACCGAGGTTGGAATTAAGTGAAAATGCACGTGAGGGACAGTTTGACCTGCACTAGTACCTGACAATTGCATTAACACGATACCATCTACACCCAAAGCTTGCTCCATTGCTTTCGCAATTTTTTGCACAATTTGAATAGTATAGGCTGCTGCATCTGCGGGTAAATCCAATAAAGTCACTGCAGGCGTTTTAGGAATCACAAGAGTGTGACCATCGGCTTGCGGCATGATGTCCATAAATGCAAGCACTTGGTCATCTTCATACACTTTAATTGCAGGAAGTTCGCCACGTAGAATTCTTGCAAAAATATTTTGATCATCGTAAGCCATTATGATTCCTTAAATTCAGCTTTGATATTTCAGAACGGTTATTTACAGTTCAGTTCTTTTTGACGTTCTTTGATTGCGTCAAGACGTTGTTGTTCTTTTTCAGAAAACTTAGGTTTGGTTGTATAGCAGTTGTCATTACCAAAACGTGCTTTAGCTTCTGGGTCTTTGAAGCAGAACCCTTTAGATGCATAAATAACATCGTGGTCATTTTTCAGTTTCTGACATTCTTGTTCAGATGCAAAAGTAGTTGAACTTGCCCCAATTAAAGTTGCAAGGCTTGCAAATACGGCAATGCTAAACTTGTTCATAAGAGTTTCCTCTATTTAATGATGGTGTGACTAGCCACTTAATACACATTATTGGGTTTATGGCTGTATATTCAATGGCGAGTTCTTACTCTAGGGTAATATTACTCCATAATTCATACATTTTCACAGCAGTGGAAAAATCACTGTCTTTTTCTGCGGTTAAATTCGCTGCTTGAATCAGGCTTTGGGTTAAAGCCAATACAGGTGCAGGCAAAGCTGCTTCATGGACTAAATCTAATGCGATACCTGTGTCTTTAGCCAGTAAAGGGAGTGCAAAAGTATTTGGAAAAGCGCGATTCAGTACTCGCTGCGGCAAAATCATTTCCGTTACTGCGCTTTTACCACTTGAAGCATTTATGCATTGCAAGGCCTGATTTAAGTTTACGCCATGTGCTTTTAAGGTGGTAAAACCTTCAGCTGCAGCACACAAACTCACTGCCATTAACATATTATTCACCGCTTTTACGGCAAAGCCGGCACCAGGTTCACCCACATGCTGAATCACTTTACCAAAAGCCTGAATTGCAGGTAGGGCTTTTTCAAAAGCAGCAGCTTTACCGCCAATCATGACTGTTAATGTGGCATTTTCTGCACCAATGGTTTGTCCGCTTACAGGTGCATCTAAAAAGTCGATCTGTTGTGCTTCAAGTTGTTGTACCAATTTTTTAGCACTTTCGGGTACGCCACTGGTGCAATCGACCCAGACTGAACCTGCTTTAAGTTGAACTTGTGCAATCAGGTTTTCAACTTCGGTACTGGTGGGCAAGCAAGAAAAAATAATATCTGCTTGCACCGCTTGAGCCAATTCAACCGCTTGTGTGCCATATTCAGCAGCATGTTGCTCGGCTTTGGCAAAGTTACGATTCCAGACATAGACCGTATCAAAATGTTTAGGTAAATGGGCTGCCATGCGGTAGCCCATTGCGCCTAAGCCAATAAATGCAACAGATTGAATCATGTTTTTGCTCTCTTTATGCAATTTTGCTAGATCGTTGTTCTAACCAAGTGGTCAGTCTAGGCCAGAATTCATTGGCACTTTTTTGACTGGACATTAAACCCAAATGTCCACCTGGAATAAGAGTAAACGTGACATCGGTACTACTTGTCAATTCACATAAAGGTTGAGCAGCTTCAGCAGTGACAATTTGATCGCTATCACCCGCACCGACCAAAAGTGAACAATGAATATTTTTAAGGTCTATCTGATGTTGTTTGAGTTGAATATGACCTTGTTTGAGTGGGTTTTGCAGCCATACATTCAATACCATGTCCTGATTAATCCCACCCGGATAATCAATCATATTATTTAAAAAATTGGCTAAAGTTGCGTTTTCATGCAAGGTTTGTAAGTCGTGCAGATTCGACAGCATCTGTTTATTGCTTTCCAGCCATGCTCTAGGGTCTAAAATCTTAAAACCAATCGCATTGATTAAACCCGGTGTATGAATTAAATGCTTTGGAATTTTTCCTGAATAAAAGGCATGTTGCAATTTGGGATATTTAGAAATCAGTTGATTGGTCAGTTGAAAGAGTTTACCAACCCGCCCCGAAGCATAGCTATCTACAGGGCTACCCAAAACCATCAAGTTTTTAATATGAGTTGTTTGTTGGTCGGCGGTATAAAGCATGGCAAAAATACCCGCCATACTCCAACCATGTAGTGAAATTTGTTCGACTTTGGCGTGTTGTAAAATGAGTTGAATACAATTAGGGATTGCATCCTGAATAAAAGCCATAAAATTTAAATGACAATGTTGATAGGTCAATTGTCCCCAATCAACCAAATACACATCAAAACCGCTATGCTGAAAATGTTTCACTAAAGAGCGATAAGGATATAAGTCATAAATCGACATGGTAATTGCTAAAGGCGCAACAAAAACCAGCGGCTCTTTATATTGCTTATCTGGCGAAGCGTAATAGCGAATCTGCGCATACTTATAACGTGCCACGATGTCGTATGGCGTGGTCTGAGATAAGATTAAATCACGGCTTTTAAATAAGCGAGTGCTGAGGTTTTTAAGCTTTTTTCGGAGCGGATTAAATTTTCTTTGTAACTGATTCATGAGGTGTTCCATCACACGTGGCGCCGATTTGAATGAAGTCTAAGCGATATTTATACATTTTACCTTGACCTTAAATGCGCTTGGCGCTCAAAATGTTGGCAATTATTTAACAAACAGGTCTTAGGACTAAGTTTAGGGCTGAGCAGTAAAGATGAGTCAACACGACGACATTGAATATCAATTAGATACTTTGGCAATTCGTACCGGACACAACCGTACAATTGAAGGCGAACACAGTGAGCCAATTTTCCTGACTTCATCATTTGTTTGTGAAAATGCTGCCGATGCAGCTGCAAAATTCTCAGGTGAAATTGAAGGCAATACCTATTCACGTTATACCAATCCAACTGTACAGGCTTTTGAAAAACGCTTGGCAGTATTAGATGGTGCAGAACGTGCGGTTGCGACAAGTTCGGGTATGGCGGCCGTTCATGCGATCACTTTGGCTTATCTTAAAGCGGGTGATCATGTAGTCTGTTCACGTGCTGTATTTGGCTCGATCATTTCACTATTTGAAAAATACGTGATGAAGTTTGGTGTCGATGTCACTTTTGTTGATTTAGAAGATTTAGACAGCTGGAAACAAGCCATTCGTCCAAACACACGTCTTTTATTTATTGAAACGCCATCGAATCCATTGGCACAAGTAGGCGATTTACAAGCCATTGCCGATATTGCACATGCAAATAATGCTTTATTTGCAGTTGATAACACCTTCTGTACCCCAGTTTTACAACAACCAATTAAATTTGGTGCTGACCTAATTATCTACTCATCGACCAAATATATTGATGGGCAGGGACGTGCTTTAGGCGGCGCTGTGGTGGGCAAAGATAAACTGGTTGAAGAAATCAACGGTGTGATTCGTACTTTGGGTAACTCATTAAGTCCATTTAACGCATGGATTTTCTTAAAAGGTTTAGAAACTTTAAGCCTGCGGATGAAAGCACATTGCGCTAGCGCACAAAAACTTGCAGAGTGGCTAGATGCACATCCAAAAGTGGAAAAAGTGTATTATGCGGGACTGCCACATCACGTAGGGCATGAACTCGCGAAAAAACAACAGTCTGGTTTTGGTGGTGTTGTATCGTTTGTAGTGAAAGGTGAGCGTGAAGGCGCTTGGACCGTAATTGATAATACACGTTTCTTGTCGATTACTAGTAACTTGGGTGATGTAAAGTCGACGATTACCCATCCTGCAACAACATCGCATGGCCGAATGAGTCCAGAAGCCAAACAAGCAGCAGGCATCAGCGAAGGTTTAATTCGTGTTTCTGTTGGCTTGGAAGATATTGATGATATTATTCGCGACATCGAGCGCGGTTTAGACCTCATTTAAAACTAAATAGATCATTTGTTCGGAGATTTTTATGAACATTAATATGTTGATGCAGCAAGCACAGCGCATGCAAAAAGAAGTGGAAAACAACATTAAAAAAGCCAAAGAAGAACTTGCGCAAACTGAAGTGCATGCAGAAGCAGGTGGTGGTTTAGTGAAAGTGACTATGACCTGCCGTAATGTGGTCAAACGCATTGAAATCAACCCTGAATTATTGCAAGACGATGCAGACATGATTGAAGATTTGATTGCCGCTGCAATGAATGATGCTGCCCGTCAAGCCGAAGCAATTTCTGAAGAAAAAATGAAGTCTGCAAACTCAGGCATGGGCTTGCCACCAGGCTTGGCTGGTTTATTCTAAGGAACGGCGTATGTTTAGTGATCGTTTTGATCAACTGGTACAAGCGCTACGCATTTTGCCAAGTGTTGGGCCAAAATCGGCTCAACGCATGGCATTGCACCTGATTATGAAAAATAGAGAAGGTGCAGTCGGTTTGGCTCATGCTTTGAACGAAGCTACTAGCTATATTCATGAATGTTCAATTTGTCACTCATTAACGGAAGATGAAGTCTGCAATATTTGCGCCTCACATGATCGTGATGCACACTTACTTTGCGTGGTGGAATCTCCGGCCGATGTCATGGCGATTGAGCAAAGCGGCAGTTTTCGTGGCAAATACCATGTTTTAGGTGGACACTTATCACCTTTAGATGGCATTGGGCCTGACGAAATTGGTATTCCATATCTGGTTCAGCGTTTAAGTGATGGCAACATTACCGAAGTCATTTTGGCGACCAATGCAACCGTAGAAGGTCAGGCGACAGCGCACTATTTGGCAGAAGCGACCAAACATTTGCCTGTGCAGATGACCCGTATTGCGCAAGGTGTGCCGCAAGGTGGCGAACTTGAATATGTCGATAGCCATACTTTAAGTCAGGCGGTGCATAATCGGATGCGAATGAAATAAGCATTTAGGTGCTTATTTCATGTGGATGTTTATTTCGCATGTGTGGCTATTTTATATGAATAATCAATTGATAAATCATCCATGAAAAGGACTACTTGCCTTTAAAGCCAATAAAAAATCAAATTAAGATAAAAAAACGATAAAAAATTTAAATTTTCACTGTATCGATTTAGAAATAAGATAAAAATTGAAAATACTGGGCATATTTTTATAGCTAAATGCTATTTAATGTTTAAAATGAACCCCTAGAGAATCCTGTTTTACCTGCTCGCTATGTTCCAATTTATTCATCAACAAAAAGACTTTGAAAATGTCTTGGCATTAATGAGCCAAAACAGCATTTATGGTTTAGACACCGAATTTATTAAGGTTGATACTTTATGGCCAAAATTGGGTGTATTCCAAATTAATGTTAATGATCAGGTCTATTTGTTAGATGGCACTTCTTTAAATTTAAGTGCATTTTGGGAAAAACTGTTTCAAGCGCAGCAAAATATTTTTCATGCCTGCGGTGAAGATATTGATTTAATTTATCATTATGCACAGCAAAAAAACTTAGATAACGTGTTTGATACCCAAGTTGGCATGTCATTTTTAGGGCATGGTTTACAAGTCAGTTATCAAAACGCTTTAAAAACCATGCTCAATGTCGATATTGATAAAGGGCAAACTCGCTCAGACTGGCTTGCACGTCCGTTGTCCGATGAGCAGTTAAATTATGCTGCCAATGATGTGCTGTATCTAATGCAATTGGCAGATAAGGTACAAACCGATTTAAAACAAAATTATTTACTGGATTTTGCACAAGAAGATTGCTGCAATTTAACTCAGGAAATTGGTGAAGAAACACCTTTAGAGTTGTTGTATCAGGATGTGGGCAACTATCGTCATTCACGCCGTCAACTCATGCAATTGCAACAATTGGCCGTTTGGCGTGAGCAAATGGTAAAAGCCTTAAACCAACCACGTAGTTTTATTTTGCGTAATTCTACTATGCTGGACTTGGTCGAGAAAAATCCTAAAAATCAGTTCCAACTCAGTACTATTAAAGATTTACGTGCGCATATTGTGCGTGAACATGGCAAAACTATTTTAGATTTAATTAAATATTTGCCTGATCAATCACAATGGCCATTACGTATGGCGCGACCAATTCGTCATTCTTCAAAAGAAGTGGGCGAAAATGTAGAACAGGTGATTCAACGTGCCGTACAGGAAACTCAAATTCCAAAAGAAGTTTTGCTGCGTAAAAAATGGCTCAATGCGCTTTATCAGCATGTGGTATTTCATAACGATGAGCAAGATTTGCCTAACTATTTGTTAGGTTGGCGTTATGAATTACTCACCAAGCCTTTAATTGAAGTTTTACATGCCGACGAGCGTTATTTGTCTGGTCAGATGAAAGTTGCTGAATAAATCAAACCGATCCACATTTTAAATAAAGCCGTTTTTCACCTGAAAATGGATGAATTTTCACGCCATTCTTTGTTTGAGTGTAAACATAGACCAATGCGTTAATAATGGTTAATGTATCTCGGTTTTTTTTGTTGTATCCTTTGCCTGAGTTTTTAGAGTTTTGTTGTTTATGCACTGTTCAATTTATAAATCGAGCAAAAAAGATGAGATGTATTTATACATCGCCCGTCCTGAGCAAACTGAAGATCAAGCAGAAGCGTTTAACCCGCTAGAGGTTTTACCTGAGCCAATGCGAGTTGCATTTGGTCGTGCGACATTTGTAATGGATTTGCAACTGTCTGAAAGCCGTAAGTTGGCACGTGTGAATGTTTTGCATGTCATGGATTCTATTCAAACACGTGGCTTCTTTATTCAAGTACCGCCAGAAGGCTTAATTAACCCAAATGCCGTTGAGCCAGAAGGTTTACGTGGTGCTTAAGCTTTATTCAGGAGTTGAGAAATGAATAGTGTGATGACTGGATTGGATTCAATTCCTGAAACTGCAATTGCTGTTTCTGTTTATTTGTTGGGGAGTGCCATTATTTTATGGTGCTGGTACGAAATTGCCAAACGCTTGCCCAATCCGTTAGGTGGTATCACTTGGATTGTGCTGTTTGCAATTTTACTTACCCCAACAGTATCAGAAGGCAGCAATGCAGCACTTGCCCCAGCCATCTTTGGACTTCTTTTTGGTGTTTTAACCAAAGAAACCCCATTGGTTTGGTCTAATTTATCTGCCATTTTATTTGTGATCGGTCTTGGCTTATTGATCGGTTATTTCTGGTCAAGATACTGTCTTAAACAAACGACTTATAAAGCCAAGAAAAATACCTCACCACTGTAACTAAAACAATTAAGGTAAAATCATGTCTGTTGATGCGCAACAATTTTCGGGTACAGATCAGTACATTGCGACTGATAGTTTAAAACTTGCGGTGAAAGCCGCACGTGCTTTGCAAAAACCGCTTTTGGTGAAAGGTGAGCCAGGTACAGGTAAAACCTTATTGGCAGAGCAAGTTGCTAAAAGTTTGGGTTTAAAGTTGATTACATGGCACATTAAATCGACCACCAAAGCGCAGCAAGGTTTATATGAATATGATGCAGTGTCGCGTTTGCGTGACAGCCAGTTAGGCGATGACCGCGTCTATGATATTAAAAACTACATTAAGCCTGGAAAGTTGTGGGAAGCATTTACCAGCGAAGAACGCTGTGTGTTGTTGATTGATGAAATTGACAAGGCAGATATTGAGTTTCCAAACGACTTGTTGCATGAACTTGATAAAATGTCATTTTACGTTTATGAAACGGGCGAAACCATTACTGCAACACAACGTCCGATTGTAATCATCACCTCAAATAATGAAAAAGAACTCCCAGACGCTTTTTTACGTCGTTGTTTCTTCCATTATATTGATTTCCCAGATGAAGCTACGATGCGCGATATTATCGATGTGCATTTTCCAAATATTTCAGGCACTTTGGTATCCGAAGCTTTGCAAGTATTCTTTAAACTACGCCAAGTTCCGGGTCTTAAGAAGCCACCATCGACCTCTGAATTGATTGACTGGCTCAGCTTGCTCATGGCAGATGACATGCCAGAAGACATTTTGCGTAATAGCGATAAAAGCAAGGCCATTCCGCCTTTATACGGTGCATTAATCAAAAATGAACAAGATGTGCAATTGCTTGAGCGTTTAGCCTTTATGTCGCGCCGTTAAGGGAGGACAACGCCATGTTCGTGCGCTTGTTTTATACCTTGCGACGTTACGGTGTACCTGTCACCACACGTGAATTGATTGACTTAAATCAGGCGGTGGCATCGGGTCTGGTTTTTGCAGATCAAGATGAATTCTATCAACTTGTTAAAACCGTCATGGTCAAAGATGAGCGTTTTTTTGACAAGTTTGACCGTGCCATGAAAGATTATTTTGATGGCATTTCCACTTTTGATTTAGATGATTTACTGCAGCAAGTTCATCAATTGCCTAAAGACTGGTTCGACTTAGAACTATTAGAAAAACATCTCACGCCAGAACAACGCGAAGAGCTGAAAAAAGCAGGTTCTCTAGAAGAATTGATGAAAATGCTGGAAGAGCGTTTACACGAGCAGCATAAAAAGCATCAGGGTGGCAACCGTATGATTGGTACGGGCGGTACATCACCGTTTGGTGCTTTTGGTGATCATCCTGAAGGTGTACGCATTGGTGGGCCTGGACGTAAGCGTTCAGCTGTTAAAGTCTGGGAGCAGCGTCAGTATCGAAATTTAGACGATGAACAGATTTTAGGTACACGACAAATGCAATTGGCACTGCGTCGTTTGCGTAAATTTGCCCGTCAAGGTGCAGCTGAAGAATTGGATATTGATGGCACTATCCGAGAAACTGCCAAACAGGGCATTTTAGATGTGCAATTGGTGCCAGAACGTCGTAATCGCGTCAAAGTGTTGATGTTGTTTGATGTGGGTGGCTCGATGGATGCACACATCGCCCAATGTGAAAAACTGTTTAGTGCGGCCAAAACTGAGTTTAAAACCCTTGAATATTTTTATTTCCACAACTGTTTATACGACTATGTTTGGAAAGACAATTTACGCCGTAGCAGTACCCGTATGAATACGTGGGATTTATTTAATACCTATGGACGCGACTATCGGGTAATTGTGGTCGGTGATGCGAGTATGGCACCTTATGAGCTGAATTCGATTGGTGGTTCGGTAGAATATATGAATGATGAGGCAGGGCAAGTTTGGTTACAACGTCTGCGTCAGCATTTTGAAAAAACCGCATGGCTGAATCCTGAACAGGAAGGCTATTGGCATTACACACATACCATTGGTTTAATTCGACAAATTTTTGAAAATCATATGTATCCAATGACTTTAAAAGGCATTGAAGATATGACGAAATATTTGGCGCGATAAGCGCCATTTTTTCCATTAATTTTTTATCAATATCAGTTATTGCATGCATATTGATGAAATAGCAATACGATAAGCAACGTGAATTTCAATTTGAGGGGATCGAGATGGAACATCAAATTAATGGCATCGCATTACCGAATGAAGAAGGTTTTTTCGGACAATATGGCGGGCAGTTTATTCCACCGCATTTAAAAGAAGCCATGGATGAAATTAACCTTGCTTATGAAGAAATTCGTCATACAGCAGAATTTCAAAATGAATTAAAAGATTTATTTACAAATTATGTAGGGCGCCCGAGTCCTTTGTTTCATGCAAAGCGTTTATCTGAACAGTTGGGTGGTGCGCAAATTTATTTGAAACGTGAAGATTTAAATCATACAGGTGCACATAAAATCAATCACTGTTTAGGTGAAGCATTGCTAGCCAAATATATGGGTAAAACCAAAGTGATTGCAGAAACAGGTGCGGGACAGCATGGTGTCGCGTTGGCAACAGCATGTGCGCTTGTGGGCATTCCATGTGAAATTCACATGGGACAAGTTGATATTGAAAAAGAACATCCAAACGTCGTGAAAATGAAAATTTTAGGTGCTAACCTGATTTCAGTCACACGTGGTACAGCGACTTTAAAAGATGCTGTAGACAGTGCTTTTGAAGAATACTTAAAAGACCCGAAAAATTATATTTATGCAATTGGTTCGGTGGTTGGCCCACACCCATTTCCAAAAATGGTACGTGATTTCCAAGCAATTATTGGCGATGAAATTAAAATGCAAAGCCAAGAACGCTTTGGAGTAAATCCAGATTATATCGTGGCATGTGTGGGCGGTGGTTCAAACGCAGTGGGTGCATTTACCGCATTCTTAAATGACCCAGAAGTTAAGCTTGTGGGTGTAGAACCTGCAGGTCATGGTTTAGATACAGATCAACACTCTGCAACCCTAACTTTGGGTAAACCAGGCCAGCTTCACGGTATGGCGTGTTATGTACTTGAAGATGAACAAGGCGAGCCATTGCCAGTACATTCAATTGCTTCAGGTTTGGATTATCCGGGTGTGGGGCCGCAGCATAGCTTCTTAAAAGACATTGGTCGCGTGGAGTATTCAACGGCAACTGACCAAGAATGTTTAGATGCCTTTATGACGTTGTCACGTGTAGAGGGTATTGTACCTGCTTTGGAAAGCTCACATGCGGTGGCGTGGGCATTACGTGAAGCACCAAAAATGGCAAAAAACGTGAAAATTGTGGTTAATCTTTCAGGTCGTGGTGATAAAGATTCAGACTATGTAGCAGAAAAATTAGGTTTGAATTAATTCTACTGAATATGAAAAACCGCCTAAATGTGTAAGTTTAGGCGGTTTTTTTATCTTTACTTTATATTTGGCAGGTTTTACAAAACAGTGTCTTAGCTTGCAATATATTGTTGTAACTGCTCGATCAGTTTGCGCTGATCATCCATAGTCGCTTTCACCAAGTCACCAATCGACACTAAACCTACCAACTGCTCATCTTCAAGTACAGGTAAGTGACGTAAATGATGGTCAGTAATTAAGTTTAAGCATTCTTTCACACTGGTGTTTTTGGTCACGGTCAGTACTTTAGCAGTCATAATTTCACTAACCGTTGTGCTTTTAGAAGTTCGTTCCATCAAAATAACTTTACGGGTGTAATCACGCTCAGACAGAATACCAACCACATGATTGTTTTGATCGGTAACCACCAACGCACCAATGCCTTTTTCAGCCATTAAACTAATTGCTTCTAAAACCGTTGCTTCTGGGCGAATTGTGTAAATTTCGTGATGTGCTTTATCTTGTAAAACGTGAGTTACCTTGGTCATATTCTGTGTCCTGATTTGTTGTTTATTGTTTGACTTTTAAAGTAACGTGAATTGTAAAAATTGCAAATACTTTAGAGTCACGATTGTTGATTTTTACGTCAATTCTATTCAGTTTTTATTTAAGCAATATTTAACGCAGGTTCATTAAAAAAGAAATGCTTCATTTGTGAAGTGGTCAGTTTAATTTTTTGACTTGACGAACCAAACAAGGTTGGCGTGACATTTAAACGGGTGAGCGTTGGTAATAAAAAAGTCTCAAAATCCTGCGCGGAAATTTTACGAGGACTATATTGTGGCCAGTGTTTAGCAGCATATTTATGCGCTTGTACCGCATTTAACCAAAAAGGGAAAATATAATCATCGTGATCTGAACTCATTGCCCAACCTTGATGGAATAAACCCCAAAGTACACCGCAGTACATCATTGATTTTAATAGTGTAACTTTAAGCAGAAAATCCTTTGGTAAAGGGTGGAGTTGGTTAATCTGATTCATAATCAAGCAAGGTTGTAAAATTTGGCTATATTGTAAAAAGAATTGATGAATATACCGTTTAAGCTTTGCTTAAAATCGTAAACAAATATGTATTTATGGTTGGAGCATCTAAAAAAAGGGTCAAAAAAAACGCCACCTAAGTGACGTTTTATTATGCTTGCATGGTGGCCATGTTTTGCCAGTATTGCGCTTTCAATGAATCACGTTCTACGCGGAAACCTTGATAATACAGTTCTGCTAAGAACATTGCCGCTTTACCATGTCCTGCACGTGCAGCTTCTTCGAGTTGTTTTACCGCGTCTTGGAAGTTCATTTGTGAATGAATCGTGTTTACTGCATTTGCATAAACATGCTCTAAGTCATGGTGAGAGATCGTTTGAATCATATTAAACTCCTTATTGTAATTATGATTACTTATTTAAGCCTACCTTTTAGGCTTCATATCAATTTAACGCTTTATTGTTAAACTAATATTACAATTTGATTGAATTGTCAAACAATTATCGGGGTTAATGAGCATATTTCAAGTTTACATGATTAAACATTGAACAAGTTTAATTTTGATTAAACTAAAGCTCTAAGCATGATAAAAAAGGAGAACAACATGACAAGATCCGTAGACGGATGTGCTTTTGATGTACCTCCATTGACTTCTCAAATTATTGAGTTGGCACATCATCACCGTAAAAAACTAGATGAGGTAATTTTCCGTCGAGATGTTCATTTAGGTGAATACTGCTTGGCGCAACGTAAACGTGTGGCTGACTTTGCTAAAACTTTAGAGCGAAGCGATCGTATAGAGTTTTATCGTAATTATGATGGTGAATTACTCCGTATTGCCGATGAAGATGAACTGCATCCTGCCGAAGCAGAGGGCGGTGTCAGTGTATTTGCTATTTTCTTGGTGCTTGCAGTCATTGCATTGGTTTTATACTTTGCGGTAATTCGTGGCACAATTGGCTAAAGCTAAATCCTTTGTAGAATTTGTAGAAAAAGGCTCAATTTTTACTGTGACGATACAGTAAAATTGAGCTGTTTAACTTGTACATCTCACAAGGGCATCCTACACTAAGGCGATTAGAGGTAGGTCATGCACAACGCAATTCAAAAAACGATTCAATTTATTTCTCAACTGAAACTCGAGCAAATTTATAATATTGTTGTGCTGAGTATCATTTTTATTATTTTAACTTTAGCAAGTGTTGCGCTTTATCGCCCAGTTGGGGTGCAACAATTTCAAAATGTTGAGCGTTTGTCACAACAATCTATGTATGCCAATACCCAAGACATGGCAGTTCATTTACTCAATCAACGTCCGATTCGTTATGTGCATTATTTAAAGTTGATGCAGGCACATCAAATGGAGCAAGATCGGGCTCAACAACTTCCTGCCTTGGTGCAAGAGTAATTTTTTCTGTTGGCATGTTATTCATATTGTGCGGTGTCGGTGTTAAAGATGTTGGTGCGAGTAAATTGTCCTGCAGCATTTTTACCAATGCGGCTTTATCTAAATGTTCGCTCACAATTACTAAAGTTAAACGATCAGGATGCAAATGTTTGCGAATTGCACGTTGCACATCTTCAGCGGTAACTTTTTCCACTCGTTCTGCATAATCACTTAAATAATTTGCAGGAAGTCGATAAAAACCGATGTGCCCAAGCTGGGCATTAATACTGGCATTGCTGCTGTATTGATTCGGAAATGCACGAATTAAACCTGCTTTGGTTTCTTTTAATTGTTCTAAATTCATAGGTTGTTGTACAAACTGAATTAAGCTCTGGTGAGCGACTTGAATACTATCGAGTAACTGATCTTGGCGCGTAGAATAGCCTAAGCTAAACAAACCCGCTGCTTGGGTAAAACGAAACGAACTGCTAACACCGTAAGTGTAGCCACGTTTTACTCGTAATTCTTTCATCAAAATTGAATTGAAACTGCTGCCGCCCAGCATTTTATTGGCAATTTCTAAAGCCAAATAGTCAGGATCATCCCGTGTAGTCGCAAGTTGTGCAATACTGACATGCGCCTGTTGTGACCGGTAGGGAATATGCTGGATGTTGAAACGTGTTGCAGGTGTAGGCTGTGGCAAAGCTGTTGCTGCAACACCTTGGGCAATATGTGCGCTGATGGTATTGGCAAGTTTTTCTGCTTCTTTTAAGGTTAATTTGCCTGTAATGGCAATGTTCATATTTTGCGCGACCAGAAACTGATCTCTAAATTGTTGTAAGTGCTTTGGTTGAATCCGTTTGATGCTGCCATTGGTGCCTGTAATGGGTTCTGAATAGACATGTTGTCCGTAAATTGCGCGATATAAGCGAATATTCATTAAACGGCTTGGATTTTCTTGCAGTTGTTTTTGCCCAATTTGTGTATTGCTTTGCACACGCTGGATATTAGAACGCTCAAAAGTTGCATGTTTCAGTATTTCCAGCATCATTTTGACGGCAGTTTGCATTTTCTGCGGATCAGACAGTGTTCTTAGCCGTACCACAAACATATCGCGGTACGCCGTGGTACTAAAACGTGCGCCTGTGGTTTCAAAGGCTGCGGCAATTTCCTCTGCCTTATAACGCTTGGTGCCTTCATCAATCAGTTGGGCTGCCATATTGGCAACGCCAAATAAACCTTTTTCAATTTCTGCATCGCGGGCAGAACCTGCATTAAAAGTCAGTTGGATATCAACCATTGGCAAAGCAGGATTTTCGACAAATAAAGTGCGTACGTGTCGATGATTTTTTAATTCATATACCTGTGGAGCGCGAACATCGACCAATTCATTTACGGCATTTAAACTGTGCAGCAAGCTCAAAGATTGTAAAGGTGTACTTACATCTGTTTCAGCAAAATCATGCGCTGCTGTGGTGGCAGTTTCCATCGCAAAGCCAGCAGAACATAGGCTAAAACTAGTGCTTAAAATAAGCGTGCTGAATAGATGTTTTTTCATGAAAATCACAGTTTAAGGTGTTGTGCTTTGAGGTAATAAATACAAGGTGCTAAGTCTGTCTTTGTTAAAGTAACTTTGCGCAACACGTTGCAGATCCTGGGCAGTAATCGCTTGGAAGTGTTGTGGTAAAACATCGATTAAACGGTGACTGAATCCATTGACTTCCAAATTGCCAATGGTTCGGGCTTGTCCTGCCAAATCATCCTGACTATAAATCCAATTGGCCACAAATTGAGTCACCACGCGCTCAATTTCACTTGAATTGACCAAATCCTGTTTTAGCGTATCCACTTCGTTTTGAATCGCGACCTGTGCTTCGCTTAACGTTACACCTGCTGCAGGCAATGCTGAAATACTAAACAAACTATCCCCACGTTGATACGGGTCATAACTGACACTGACTGAGCTAAGAATCTTATTGTTTCTGACCAAGCGCTGTTCTAAACGTGAAGTAATTCCACTGTCTAACAGTTGTTTGATGATAGTGAGCGCGAAGGCATTTTGAGGATTTTTAGCTGTTGCCAATGAACCGACATTCCAAGCCATATATAAATTAGGAACTTGCACAGTCGCAGACAATTCCATGTGCCGATAACCTAATTGTTCAAACTCCAACACATCATTGCGCGGTGGCGTAGGTGCTTTCGGAATATCTCCAAAATACTTTTGGACTTGCAACAATGCGGCTTGATGATCTACATCGCCCACAATCACTAGAATAGCATTATTGGGGCGATACCATTTTTTGTACCACGCCTGTACATCTTGCAGCTGAATGCTTTGCAAGTTTTTCATGTGCCCAATAATGGGTTGGCGATAATGACTGGTTGGGTAGGCAATCCATTTAAAGCGTTCAAAAGCCAAAGCCCGTGGATTATCATCGGTACGTTGCCGCCGTTCTTCCATTACCACCTTAATTTCAGGCTCAAAGTCTTGTTGGCGAAGTAGCAAATTACTCATTCTGTCGGCTTCCAACTCTAAAGCCAGTGGGAAATAAGTTTTGGGATAGAGCTGATAATAATTCGTGTAATTGGTAAAGGTTGCTGCATTGACACTGCCACCATAAATACGACTTAAACGGGTAAATTCATCATTCGGCACCTTGGCTGTACCTTTAAACATCATGTGTTCAAGTACGTGCGAAATCCCAAGTGTATTTCCAGACTCATCGCTACTGCCCACTTTGTACCAAATTTGAGTCATCACCATGGGAGAACGATGGTCTTCACGGATAATGACTTTTAAACCATTGTTGAGTGTGGTTTCAAAAGTGTTATTCGCAGCTAAAACTTCAGCATGGCTAATCGAAGCTGTTAAACCCCAAAGCAACGCACAAACAGACTTCATCGAAAATTGGAACATAAGCAAGTGGAGATCAATCGTTATCGGCTTATCTTTCAGAAATTAAAGCTGAAAGGCAAGGATTGCTGTAGGTATTTTTTGTATGCGGCTATGTGGTTGGAATACGAGGTAAAAGCAATTGGTTTATGTTAGAATCCGATTTTTTAACGCAATGCTTTTCAAGGATTCGGCATGCAACAGCAATCTAATGGGCAAAATAAATTTTTGATTGATGCTGATATCGGAGATGATGATGTCACATTACCGAATTTACCAGCGGTAAATATTCCGATTGTTGAAACAACACCTCTACAACAAGCAGAAACCTCTGAACATGCTGCAGAAACATCATCAGACACGGATGCGCCTGCGAAAGGTGGTTTCTTTAGTCGCATGAAAGAAGGGTTAACCAAAACCCGTAAAAACTTTGCCGATGGCATGGTGAATATTCTGATTGGCGGTAAAGAAATTGATGATGAATTATTAGAAGAAGTCGAAGAACAACTGTTGGTTGCAGATATTGGTGTAGATGCAACGAAAACCATTATTGCCAATTTGACCGAGCGTACTGCGCGTGGCGACTTAATTTATTCACATTCTTTATATAAGGCTTTGCAAGAAGAATTAGTGGCTTTGCTTGCGCCACGGGTAAAACCTTTACATATTGATGCCAATAAAACCCCTTATGTGATTTTAGTCGTGGGTGTGAATGGTGTAGGTAAAACCACAACCATTGGCAAGTTAGCGAAACGCTTACAAGGCGAAGGTAAAAAAGTCATGTTGGCCGCAGGGGATACTTTCCGTGCTGCAGCGACAGAACAATTGCAGATTTGGGGTGAGCGTAACGATGTTGCCGTTGTTGCACAAGGTCACGGTGCAGACAGTGCTTCTGTTATTTTCGATGCGTTTGAAAGTGCGCGTGCCAAAGGCATTGATGTGTTAATTGCAGATACTGCTGGACGTTTGCATAACAAAAGCAACCTGATGCAAGAATTGACTAAAGTTAAGCGTGTGATGCAAAAAATTGATGCGACTGCACCGCATGAAGTGATGTTGGTCGTAGATGCAGGCACAGGTCAAAATGCCATTAACCAAGTGGAAATGTTTGATGAGGCTGTTGGCTTAACAGGCATCACCATCACTAAACTGGATGGTACGGCAAAAGGTGGCGTGTTATTTAACATTGCAAGCCGTAGCCATGTGCCAATTCGCTTTATTGGTGTGGGTGAAAAAATTGACGATTTACGTCCATTCTCAGCCAAAGCATTTGTTGCAGCACTGTTTGAAACTGAGAAATAAGTTTTAAAATAAGTTTAAAGCTAAAATGTAAAAATGCTGTAAGTTTCACACAAACTCCGCAAAATGCGGAGTTTGTGGTTTTTAGCGGGTTTGAGTGTTGTAAAAAGCAGCAGCTAAAAATACGAATGTGAATAAAAGCACATTCGTCTATATACAATAAGAAAAAATATTAGATTGATTTTGATTGATTTTTTGGGGAAGTTAAAATGACACTGTTAAATAAAATTGGTCATGTGCTTACAGCAGATATCATGAAAGACTTTAAGCTTAAAAAAAAGCCTAGCCATGATGCACATGAACTGACTTTCATCGATCAATTGAAAAAGCGCCGTAGTATTTATGCTTTAGGAAAACGCATTCATTTTAGCCAAACTTATATGACCGAGCTGATTCAGGAAGCTGTGCGTAGCTGTCCATCGGCACATCATTCACAAAGTACGCGCGTGGTTATTTTATTTTCTGAATCACATAAAAAATTTTGGAATTTAGTACAGGAAGTACAACGTCAGTTTGTACCAGAGCAGGTTTTTGCAGGAACTAAAATGAAAATCGAACAATGTGCAGCAGGTTTTGGCACGGTATTGTTCTATGAAGATCAACAAGTGATTCGTCAATTGCAAAAGAAAATTCCATTTAATGCTGCAGAATTTCCAATTTGGTCGGAGCAAACTTCAGGCATGGCGCAATTTGCAGTGTGGACAGCACTGGCAGATTCAGGCGTGGGTGCATCTTTACAGCATTATAATCCAAACATAGACCGTGCTGTGGCAGAGCATTTTGATATTCCAGATACATGGTTGTTACGTTCACAACTCGTTTTTGGATCAATTGAAGAAGAAGTAACCGAACGGAGTCATGCACACTATCAAAATCAATTTAAAGTCTATGCTTAAATAACAGCATTTGATGAAGATTGGTCAAATCAGCTTATTATTATGTGCTACAAAGAGCGAACCGCAGCATATTTATATTGCAATAGACTGTATCTATAGAATAAAAGGTAATAGGGTCTGTTGACAATTCGTCTATGTTTGCGACTACGCATATTTTTTAGCTGATATAAGGCATGAGGCAGGAAATTTAGTCATTCTAAATGACTGACTCATAAGGCAATAGCAGCAAAAAATATGCTCGTCCTTCGCTGCGCCTTGCGCTGCAAACAAAGCAGTGCTTGTTTTTGCTCAGGCTGTGGCTAAAACTTTCTCAGATTGCGTTATGAAACTTGGCAATAGTCTCGCTATTCCCTGCGTTTCATGCCTGATCTGCTCAGTTTTAGCCTACAGCGCAAGCCATTTATGAAATGTCAACAGACCCTAAATGCAGTCACATACATTTGTCACTTTATATAACTATAATCGTTCTATACATAAAACACACTGTCGTATTTTTTGTAATGTTTATGCTGAATAAAAAGCTTAATATCGCTGTATCAATTAATTTATACAAAATTCTGCAGAGGAATTAAAAATGTCATTTTTAAATCAATTAGAAAAACGCCGTTCAATCTATGCACTTGGTAAAAATGTTTCTGTAGATCAGGCAACTATTGAAAGTACAATCAAACAAGCAGTTCGTTTAAGCCCATCTGCATTTAACTCGCAAACTTCACGTGTTGTGACTTTATACGGTGCATCGCATACACAATTTTGGAACATCGTTTTAGAAACTTTACATAAAATGGTTCCTGCAGAAGCATTTGCAAACACTGAAGCAAAAATTAATAGCTTTATTGCAGGTTTTGGTACAGCTTTATTTTTTGAAGATCAAGATGTTGTAAAAGGTCTACAAGAGCAATTCCCGCTATATGCAGACAACTTCCCAGTATGGTCAGAACATTCGACAGGGATTGCACAATTCGCAGCGTGGACAGCTTTATCTGAAATCAATGTGGGTGCATCATTACAGCACTACAATCCAATCGTAGATGAAGAAGTTGCGCAAACTTATGACATTCCTGCAAACTGGAAACTACGTGCACAATTAGTGTTTGGTTCAATTGAAGCACCTGCTGGTGAAAAAACATTTATGGATGATGCAGCACGTTTCAAAAGCTTTAACTAAGCTCTAGCAACACATACTGCACAGACAAAAAAGTAGGATGATGATTCATCCTACTTTTTTGTTTCTGGGGGTAGTGATGTGCCTTACAACTTACTTATTCATGTGCAAATGCCTAAACCCATGAATTGTCATAAAACTGTCATTTATACATTGCATAGTGCAATCAAACTTTAATAAATGATATAGAGTGAAATATGGCATTTAAATTAGGCATAGCAAGTATTGCATTGATGGCTTGTAGTTCAGCATTTTCAGCAGTAACTATTGCAGTACCTGAAGAAATTAAGTTGCTCGCTGTAAATGATCAACAAATTCGTTCAGGTTTATTCAGTTCTGCACAGCAAGTGAAAGTCAATGCGGGTGAAAATGTCATTAACTTGCGTTATCAACAATATTTTGAACATCATAATGGTGCGCACGATATTTTAAAATCAGGCGTCATTACACTCAAAACCCCAATTCTTCAAGATGGCGAAAACTATCGACTCGCTTTGGTAAATCCACCTAAAGACTTCGATGCTGCAAAAGAATTCAAAGATCAACCAAGCGTTGGTTTATATAATCAAAAGAATCAGTTGCTGGTACAACAAACAGGTGCTAAAGCAAGTTCAACTGGTTGGTTAGGTGGTAGTTGGCTTAATAAAACTTTAGATACCACTCAAAACAGTGCTGCAATCAATCAACCAGCAGCAGTTTATACCGCGGCAGCAGTTTTGCCATCTGAGGAAACCACCTCAGCAACATTGCCTACAGCAAAACAAACACAGGGCAAAGAGCAACAATTGATTCAATTGTGGCAACAAGCTAGTAAAGTAGAGCGACAAAAATTTATGTCATGGCTTGCAGAACAAGTTAATTAATGTAGATTTGCAACCAGCCTAACTGAGCTGGTTGTTTTTTATTATCGCTTTAAAAGGATTTATTTAAAAAACCAATTTAGTAAAGTGCGAAAAAAAAGACAAATTATAAGAAAAGTGTGATAAAAATATGAAATACGCTTAAAACTTAGCCGAATGGTATTTTTTTTGAAAAAAAACCTAAAAAACATATTGCGTCTATTCAAAAACTGTATAGAATACGCAACACACCAACGCAGTGTCGATTGAGTTGGTGCTGTTATTGACGAAATAACAGGAAATCATTAAGAGATTATGAAGAACAACTTGTGTGGATTTTTACTGATTTATTAATCGAAAATATTTCATTGATTGATTAGTTTAAATTACTCGAAGTTTATTTGAGCGAAATTTAAGTCAGAAAATTGATGAGCCAGATTTGGAAGTTTAGATTAAAACTTCAAAATGATTTTAACTGAAGAGTTTGATCATGGCTCAGATTGAACGCTGGCGGCAGGCTTAACACATGCAAGTCGAGCGGGCGAGGTTGCTTCGGTAACTGAGCTAGCGGCGGACGGGTGAGTAATGCTTAGGAATCTGCCTATTAGTGGGGGACAACATTCCGAAAGGGATGCTAATACCGCATACGTCCTACGGGAGAAAGCAGGGGCTCTTTATGACCTTGCGCTAATAGATGAGCCTAAGTCGGATTAGCTAGTTGGTGGGGTAAAGGCCTACCAAGGCGACGATCTGTAGCGGGTCTGAGAGGATGATCCGCCACACTGGGACTGAGACACGGCCCAGACTCCTACGGGAGGCAGCAGTGGGGAATATTGGACAATGGGGGGAACCCTGATCCAGCCATGCCGCGTGTGTGAAGAAGGCCTTTTGGTTGTAAAGCACTTTAAGTGGGGAGGAGGCTTACCTGGTTAATACCTGGGCTAAGTGGACGTTACCCACAGAATAAGCACCGGCTAACTCTGTGCCAGCAGCCGCGGTAATACAGAGGGTGCGAGCGTTAATCGGATTTACTGGGCGTAAAGCGCGCGTAGGTGGTTAATTAAGTCAAATGTGAAATCCCCGAGCTTAACTTGGGAATTGCATTCGATACTGGTTAGCTAGAGTATGGGAGAGGATGGTAGAATTCCAGGTGTAGCGGTGAAATGCGTAGAGATCTGGAGGAATACCGATGGCGAAGGCAGCCATCTGGCCTAATACTGACACTGAGGTGCGAAAGCATGGGGAGCAAACAGGATTAGATACCCTGGTAGTCCATGCCGTAAACGATGTCTACTAGCCGTTGGGGGATTTGATCCTTTAGTGGCGCAGCTAACGCGATAAGTAGACCGCCTGGGGAGTACGGTCGCAAGACTAAAACTCAAATGAATTGACGGGGGCCCGCACAAGCGGTGGAGCATGTGGTTTAATTCGATGCAACGCGAAGAACCTTACCTGGCCTTGACATAGTAGAAACTTTCCAGAGATGGAAAGGTGCCTTCGGGAATCTACATACAGGTGCTGCATGGCTGTCGTCAGCTCGTGTCGTGAGATGTTGGGTTAAGTCCCGCAACGAGCGCAACCCTTTTCCTTACTTGCCAGCATTTCGGATGGGAACTTTAAGGATACTGCCAGTGACAAACTGGAGGAAGGCGGGGACGACGTCAAGTCATCATGGCCCTTACGGCCAGGGCTACACACGTGCTACAATGGTCGGTACAAAGGGTTGCTACACAGCGATGTGATGCTAATCTCAAAAAGCCGATCGTAGTCCGGATCGCAGTCTGCAACTCGACTGCGTGAAGTCGGAATCGCTAGTAATCGCGGATCAGAATGCCGCGGTGAATACGTTCCCGGGCCTTGTACACACCGCCCGTCACACCATGGGAGTTTGTTGCACCAGAAGTAGGTAGTCTAACCGCAAGGAGGACGCTTACCACGGTGTGGCCGATGACTGGGGTGAAGTCGTAACAAGGTAGCCGTAGGGGAACCTGCGGCTGGATCACCTCCTTAACGAAAGATTGACGATTGGTAAGAATCCACAACAAGTTGTTCTTCATGACGATGTATCTGAGGGTCTGTAGCTCAGTTGGTTAGAGCACACGCTTGATAAGCGTGGGGTCACAAGTTCAAGTCTTGTCAGACCCACCACTACTGACGAAGCAATTATGCAGAAGAAGATACATCGAATCACAGATGATAAGCTGGGGACTTAGCTTAGTTGGTAGAGCGCCTGCTTTGCACGCAGGAGGTCAGGAGTTCGACTCTCCTAGTCTCCACCAAATTTTAAGATCAGAAAACTTAAAGCACTGCTTTAAGGCTTTTCCTTAAAATTTAAGCAAACAGCTATGCTGTGCGCAGGCACACATATACTGGAGCTTTAAGCTAAAGATTGCAGAACTTAATAAAAGATCGAATGATTAGATTTGATGGTTTATTAAGTTCTGTGATTTAAATATCACAGTATTTAGTGCGATCTGACGAAGACGCATTAATTCATTAACAGATTGGCAAAAATTGAGTCTGAAATAAATTGTTCAACTCATTTAATTCAAGATTGACAGTAATACTTCGGTGTTACGTTTTAATTACGAATTGAAATGAGAACTAGCAAATTAACTGAATCAAGCGTTTTGGTATATGAATCTAATTGAAGCTGTACAGTGCTTAAGTGCACAAGACATCAAACTGTGAATTAAATAAATATTTTATATTTATTTAATTGTCTTAATCCTACTTGTAGGGGTTAACGACTGTTTGGGGTTGTATAGTCAAGTAATTAAGTGCATGTGGTGGATGCCTTGGCAGTCAGAGGCGAAGAAAGACGTGATAGCCTGCGAAAAGCTCCGGGGAGGCGGCAAATATCCTTTGATCCGGAGATTTCTGAATGGGGAAACCCACCTACCTTAAGGTAGGTATCGTATGATGAATACATAGTCATACGAAGCGAACGCGGGGAAGTGAAACATCTCAGTACCCGTAGGAAAAGAAATCAATTGAGATTCCCTCAGTAGCGGCGAGCGAAAGGGGAAAAGCCCATTAAGTTATGTGTGTTTTAGTGGAATGCTCTGGGAAGTGCAACCATAGTGGGTGATAGTCCTGTACACGAAAGGGCACACATAATGATGACGAGTAGGGCGAGGCACGTGAAACCTTGTCTGAATATGGGGGGACCATCCTCCAAGGCTAAATACTCCTGACTGACCGATAGTGAACCAGTACCGTGAGGGAAAGGCGAAAAGAACCCCTGTGAGGGGAGTGAAATAGATCCTGAAACCGCATGCATACAAGCAGTGGGAGCCAACTTGTTTGGTGACTGCGTACCTTTTGTATAATGGGTCAGCGACTTATATTCAGTAGCGAGGTTAACCGAATAGGGGAGCCGTAGAGAAATCGAGTCTTAATAGGGCGTATAGTTGCTGGGTATAGACCCGAAACCGGGTGATCTATCCATGAGCAGGTTGAAGGTTGGGTAACACTAACTGGAGGACCGAACCCACTGTCGTTGAAAAGCCAGGGGATGACTTGTGGATAGGGGTGAAAGGCTAATCAAACTCGGTGATAGCTGGTTCTCCCCGAAAGCTATTTAGGTAGCGCCTCGGACGAATACCATTGGGGGTAGAGCACTGTTTCGGCTAGGGGGTCATCCCGACTTACCAAACCGATGCAAACTCCGAATACCAATGAGTACTATCCGGGAGACAGACTGCGGGTGCTAACGTCCGTAGTCAAGAGGAAAACAATCCAGACCGCCAGCTAAGGCCCCAAAATCATAGTTAAGTGGGAAACGATGTGGGAAGGCATAGACAGCTAGGAGGTTGGCTTAGAAGCAGCCACCCTTTAAAGAAAGCGTAATAGCTCACTAGTCGAGTCGGCCTGCGCGGAAGATGTAACGGGGCTAAAACTATGTGCCGAAGCTGCGGATGCATAATTTATTATGCGTGGTAGGGGAGCGTTCTGTAAGCCGAAGAAGGTGGATTGAGAAGTCTGCTGGAGGTATCAGAAGTGCGAATGCTGACGTGAGTAACGACAAAACGGGTGAAAAACCCGTTCGCTGAAAGACCAAGGGTTCCAGTCCAACGTTAATCGGGGCTGGGTGAGTCGACCCCTAAGGCGAGGCCGAGAGGCGTAGTCGATGGGAAATTGGTTAATATTCCAATACTTCAGTGTAATGCGATGAGAGGACGGAGAAGGTTAAGTCAGCCTGGCGTTGGTTGTCCAGGTGAAAGGAAGTAGGCATGCATCTTAGGCAAATCCGGGGTGCTCTATGCTGAGATCTGATAGCAAGCTGTACTTGTACAGTGAAGTGGCTGATACCCTGCTTCCAGGAAAAGTCTCTAAGCTTCAGTTACACTGGAATCGTACCCGAAACCGACACAGGTGGTCAGGTCGAGTAGACCAAAGCGCTTGAGAGAACTCTGCTGAAGGAACTAGGCAAAATGG
Source organism: Acinetobacter sp. SWBY1 (assembly GCF_002946595.1). Lineage (NCBI taxonomy): Bacteria > Pseudomonadati > Pseudomonadota > Gammaproteobacteria > Moraxellales > Moraxellaceae > Acinetobacter > Acinetobacter sp. SWBY1. The sequence goes on from NZ_CP026616.1 coordinate 464,556, forward strand.
TACCGTAACTTCGGGAGAAGGTACGCTGTTGATGGTGATAGGACTCGCTCCTTGAGCTGTCGACAGCCTCAGAAACCAGGCCGCTGCAACTGTTTATTAAAAACATAGCACTCTGCAAACACGAAAGTGGACGTATAGGGTGTGATGCCTGCCCGGTGCTGGAAGGTTAATTGATGGGGTTAGCGTAAGCGAAGCTCTTGATCGAAGCCCCAGTAAACGGCGGCCGTAACTATAACGGTCCTAAGGTAGCGAAATTCCTTGTCGGGTAAGTTCCGACCTGCACGAATGGCATAATGATGGCGGCGCTGTCTCCAGCAGAGGCTCAGTGAAATCGAATTCGCCGTGAAGATGCGGTGTACCCGCGGCTAGACGGAAAGACCCCGTGAACCTTTACTGCAGCTTGACATTGAACTTTGACCTTACTTGTGTAGGATAGGTGGGAGGCTTTGAAACTTGGACGCTAGTCCGAGTGGAGCCGTCCTTGAAATACCACCCTGGTAATGTTGAGGTTCTAACTCTGTCCCGTTATCCGGGACGAGGACCATGTCTGGTGGGTAGTTTGACTGGGGCGGTCTCCTCCTAAAGAGTAACGGAGGAGTACGAAGGTGCGCTCAGCGTGGTCGGAAATCACGCGTAGAGTATAAAGGCAAAAGCGCGCTTAACTGCGAGACCCACAAGTCGAGCAGGTACGAAAGTAGGTCTTAGTGATCCGGTGGTTCTGTATGGAAGGGCCATCGCTCAACGGATAAAAGGTACTCTGGGGATAACAGGCTGATACCGCCCAAGAGTTCATATCGACGGCGGTGTTTGGCACCTCGATGTCGGCTCATCTCATCCTGGGGCTGAAGCAGGTCCCAAGGGTATGGCTGTTCGCCATTTAAAGAGGTACGCGAGCTGGGTTTAGAACGTCGTGAGACAGTTCGGTCCCTATCTACCGTGGGCGCTGGAAATTTGAGAGGATCTGCTCCTAGTACGAGAGGACCAGAGTGGACGAACCTCTGGTGTACCGGTTGTGACGCCAGTCGCATCGCCGGGTAGCTATGTTCGGAAGGGATAACCGCTGAAAGCATCTAAGCGGGAAGCCTACCTCAAGATAAGATTTCCCCGAGGCTTTATGCCTCCTAAAGAGCCGTTGAAGACTACGACGTTGATAGGTTGGATGTGGAAGCATAGCGATATGTGAAGCTGACCAATACTAATTGCTCGTGAGGCTTGACTATACAACACCCAAACAGTTGGGGTTGTATGCTCAATCGATTCATAAAAGATCACTTAAACCTGATCAGATCAAATATCTTGATTCAGCCCTTGCTGAACATGAAATTTCAGATACAATAGCCAACCTGTTAATAACTCATTTGGAACGAAGTAAGGCATTACAAGCGAAAGCATGGAGCTTAAGCAAAGTAACTAAGACCCGAACAAGTCCATAACAGTTGTGCTGGCGACAATAGCAAGAGTGAACCACCTGATCCCTTCCCGAACTCAGAAGTGAAACCTCTTCGCGCTGATGGTAGTGTGGGGTTACCCATGTGAGAGTAAGTCATCGCCAGCTCATTATTCTAAACACCCTCAACTAGCGTTGGGGGTGTTTTTTTATGTGGGAAAGAAAATATTAAAAACTATAAAAAGTGAAGGCAAAATAAAACCATCTGAGGATGGCTTTAATTCAACGGGTATTGGCTACTTTATTAAGCTAGTAAGTCAAAATTAAAGTGCATCTTTTAAGTTTTTTTGGTGCTGTTTGACTTGTTTTGCGTAGCGTTTACCTTGCTTTTTCATTTTTCGATTACTATTGTAGCCAGTAGGTCCTACATTGTAATAGGCCAAAGCTTTAGGCCATTTACCCGACTGATTTTTATAATGATTTAAAATAAATGTACCACAGTTGATATTGGTATGTTCATGGAATAAATCGCCAGGACAAGTCTGCTGCCAATAACGTGGAATAATTTGTGTGAACCCAACTGCACCTGAAGGTGAAACAGCATAGGCACGATAATTCGATTCTTGTCTAATAACTGCAGCGACAAGCAGAGGATCAACATTATGTTGTTCTGCACTTTGTACAATGATTGGTGCTACACGATTTGCTGTATCAGGATGCACAGCATAAGCCTTTTGGATCCCTGTAGAAAGTTTAGCTGAGCGTTTTGCAAGAGAGCCACCTCCTAGTGGAGAGCAGGCTGCTAACGTTAAAACAGTACAACCAATACTGAATATTTTTATAGATGGATATTTTCTAAATGCATTAAAAATCATATTAAAACTATATCTGTCATTTTGGCGTATGTGAGTATATATACTGATTTTGAGGTGAGCGATTGGTTCAGTCAAGTGAACTGAAGATTTGAATTGTATCGTGTCAGCATAATACAGAGGTTTCGTTTTGTTTTATCGAATGATTGGATAAACCAATGGAGTCTGATCTATCCTTAGGTTTTAATAATATGTCAAATTGATGACAAGTTTTTTATTTAATATAAACTATTGGAATAGAACAAATAAACTGCAATTTTAAGATAAAAGTACGTACAATATCGGCTTTTTAGCACTTTGAAAATTGCTTATTGCACAGGGAGTAAGTGTGTTAGAAGTCTTTGTACAATTATGTGGTGGTATTGGCCTATTTTTGATTGGTATGACCATGATGACGGACAGCTTAAAAGATATGGCAGGGGAAACCTTGCGTATTTGGTTGTCTAAGTTCACAGGTTCACCCATTAAAGCTGTGCTTTCAGGCATCGGTTTAACTTTAATTGTACAGTCTTCTACGGCAACAACTTTAGCCACGATTGGTTTTGTTAGTGCGGGGATTCTTACTTTTGCTCAGGCAATTGGTGTCATTATTGGTGCGAATATTGGCACAACCAGTACGGGTTGGATGGTGGCATTTTTAGGTGTTAAATTTTCCATCACCAGTTTTGCATTACCTTTGCTGGGTTTGGGTGCAATGCTCAAATTATTTAGTCAGGGGCGAGTTGCATTATTTGGAATGACATTGGCAGGTTTTAGTCTGATTTTCCTTGGCATTGATATGTTGCAAGTTGCCATGTCAGGTTTTGCTGAACGTGTCGATTTATCAGTATTTTCAAGTAGATCTTTGATTGCGCAACTCAGTTTGGTTTTGGTCGGTATTATCATGACCATTCTGTTGCAATCTTCAAGTGCTGCAATTACCGCGACCTTAGCAGCATTGGCCAGTGGTGCGATTGATTTGCAACAGGCTTTAGGTTTGGTGATTGGACAGAATATTGGTACGGTGGCGACAACCATTATTGCTGCAATTGGTTCAACTGCAAATGCCAAACGTACTGCAGCGGTTCATGTGATTTTTAACATCATTTCAGCCATTTTTGCTTTTATTATTTTAAAACCGTTATTTCTTGAGCTAACACAAAATCAACGTCTTATGGCAACATGGGACAATGTGGTGATTGTTGCTGCATTTCATACAGCATTCAGTATTTCTGGTACTTTGATTATTTTGCCTTTTATCCGTCAGTTCGAAAAACTGATTATGAAAATTATCCCAGATCAAACTCAATCGGTTTTATGTTATCTCGATCAAGCGAGTTTATCTGTGCCCGCCTTGGCTATTCATGCTGCATCAAAGGTGATTTATCATAGTTTGTATGACGTTTTGGTGATGCTAAAACTGGCTATCCAAGAGGGAAGATTACCTTCAAAAGTACGTTTATTACAGCTAGATGAAGTACTCATTCAAGTCCAACGCTATTTGGAAGAAATGTCGATTTCAGAAAATGAAGCCGATCAACAGCGTTTAATGGCGATGCTTCGTTTGATGGTGTATTTACGTGTTTTACGAAGTGATTTGGAAAATATTACTTTAGCAAAAGAAATACGCACCCAACCTGCAATTTATCAAGTTGGCTTAGATTTTGTACAAATTCTTGATGAACATCTAAAAGAAATGGATGATTTTGATGTGCATAAACATGTACTAAGTCTAAATACCGAATTATCTAATTTGAAAAAATGGACAGAAGATCAACGTGCCGAAAACCGTGAAAAAGTGCTGCAATATATTGCCGTGAATCAGCTCAATGCTGCGACAGGTTTAGAGTTGTTGGCGGCACAACGTTGGTTGGATCGCGTGATTGCGCATGCACAGCGCTTAGCTAACGTGTTGGTTGAAAATTCACGTAAACCAAGTTAATGATTTTAGGCTATTTTTTCGATAGTTACTTTTATATTTAAAAATAGCCTAAGCAAATTAACTTTTAATCTTGATTAAGCGTATAATTTTAACATCATTTTTTACAGTATTTTTTCAATGACTCCAGCAGCTAAACTTTTAAAAGCCAAGAAAATTCAATTTTCTATGCATGAATATGAACATGATCATAATGCTAAAAGTTTTGGTTTAGAAGCTGCGGAGAAGTTAGGCTTAGATGTCACAGAAGTATTTAAAACTTTATTGGTCAGTGATGATAAGCATTATTTTGTGGCGATTTTACCTGTCCATTACCAATTAAATCTTAAAAAAGTTGCGGCTGCTTTTCAGTGTAAAAAAGTACACATGGCTGATCCTAAAGATGCTGAGCGTTTGACAGGTTATTTGGTTGGGGGCATTAGTCCAATTGGGCAGAAGAAACAACTGAAAACAGTGATTGATGCATCCGCTCAACAGCTTGCAACTATGTATGTGAGTGGAGGGAAGCGTGGATTAGATATTGGTTTAACACCAAGCGATTTGGCAAAAGTTTTAAATGCTAATTTTGTAGATATCGTAGATGCATGATATGTTGCAATTTACATTGAATGGCGTCCAAATTAAGCAATAAATAGGGTAATTAAAAACTCGTATTGATGATTTTTTAACAAACTAAATTTTATGTTATATTAGTGAAAGTCAAGAAATTCTGAGAGGTGCAGTATGGGTAAGCGTCTTAAAGACTACACAATCGAAGATCGAAAAGCTCGTCCAATGTGTCCAGCTAAACCTATTGACTTTGGTGATGATGAGACTACCAATCGCATTATGTTAGATGCTGCTAAACGTGTAATTCGTCGGCATAAAAAAGAACTTATTGCGCTTGCTCACAAATGAGTCTAATGCCCTCAACTTTTGTCGTTGCTGTCTATTTTGATATATCTTTATTACGTTATGAGGCAGTCATTTAGAATGACTAAATTTTCTGCCTTATGACTTAATATCAGCCAAAAACTTGCGAAATCTCTCTCACATCGCAAACATAGACGAATAGTCAGATGAAGTTTACAAAACTTACAAGAGAATAGTTGAATAATAATTACAATAATATATTATAAAAACATATATTGTTTTGGGTGTTCAAAATGCATGATTATCTGCTGGCATTAATCGGTGGTGGATTGCTTGGTCTTGCAGTCGTGGGCTATTTATATGTTCATGGTCGTATCGCAGGCATTAGTGGTTTACTGGCTCAAGTATTAAATCCGCAAACGCTGTTCAAAACGCCTGCATTGTGGTTTGTGTTAGGTATTTTCATTGTGCCTTTTTTCTATGGCATCGTGGCTCAACCTAAAGTTGAATTGAATGCAAGCCCATTGATGATGATTGTGGCGGGATTGTTGGTTGGTTTCGGTACTCGTTTGGGTTCGGGTTGTACCAGTGGACATGGTATTTGTGGCATGAGTCGTTTATCTAAGCGCTCCATTGCAGCAACAGCTACCTTTATGTTAGCTGGCTTTATTACCGTTTATGTTATCCGCCATATCACAGGAGCATTCTAAATGAAAAATTTCTTAGCCTTTGTTTTCGGTGGTATTTTTTCAGCTGGATTGATTCTTTCTGGTATGTCGAATCCTGAAAAAGTTTTAAACTTCCTCGATCTTTTCGGTACATGGGATGCAAGTCTGGCATTTGTTATGATGGGTGCAATTGCGGTTGCCTTTATTCCATTCCAAAGAATTATGCGCCAAGCTGAACCAAAAACCATTTTAAATGAACCAATTGATTTGCCTAAACAAACTCAAATTGACTCTAAACTGATCACAGGTAGTTTTATTTTTGGTATCGGTTGGGGCGTTGCAGGAATTTGTCCAGCGCCAAGTCTAACCTTGATTGGTTTAGGTTATTATCAAGCAATCTATTTCATTGTTGCAATGTTGGTGGGGATTCTCATTCATCGTAAGGTTGCAGGAGCATAAGATGCACGCAGATATTCAGCATTTTTTTGATGAAAATACTAATACATTCAGTTATGTGGTAAGTGATCCTGTAACGCGTCAATGTGCCATTATTGACAGCGTGTTGGATTATGACCCTGCATCTGCGACTACTTCAACAATTCATGCCGATGAAATCATTGCTTACATCCAAAAAAATGAATTAACGGTTGAATGGATTTTAGAAACGCATGTGCATGCCGATCACCTGACAGCTTCTCAATATTTAAAAGAGCAGTTGGGTGGTAAAATTGCCATCAGCCATAAAATTTCGATTGTGCAAGAAACATTTAGTGCTATCTATAACTTGGATATCAAGTATTTCAATTCACATCAATCATTTGATTATCTGTTTGACGATCATGAAACTTTTACGATTGGTGAATTACAAGCCTATAACATCCCTACGCCGGGGCATACGCCTGCTTGTTTAAGCTATGTGATCGGTGATGCTGTATTTGTAGGTGATACTTTGTTTATGCCTGATTATGGTACGGCACGTTGTGATTTCCCGAAAGGCAGTGCAGGGCAGTTGTACGATTCTGTGCAAACGCTATACGCATTGCCTGAAGAAACACGAGTGTTCTTATGCCATGATTATCTACCAGAATCACGTGAACAATATGAACATGAAACACTGCTCAAAACTCAAAAAGAGCAGAATATTCATATTCATACAGGGGTAAGCAAAGCTGAATTTATTGAGATGAGAACTCAGCGTGATGCTACTTTAACGATGCCTAAATTGATTCTGCCATCAATTCAAATCAATATGGACGCAGGTAAGTTCCCACAACCTGAGGCCAACGGCATTCGTTATTTGAAGTTGCCTTTGAATTATTTTAAATAAAATTTTAAGAAAAGTTCATCTTGTATGTTATTGCTTAGGTTTATACAAATAGCCTAAGCAATATTATAAGTTTCACGATAAAAAGCACATATAAAATTTGATTTATAAACTCAAAACTCATTAAATAGATTAATCATTTGTATTCAAGTTTAGAGTCTATTTTATGTTATTAAATTATCAAATCACGCAAAATCAGCCTGAATCTACGTTGCCATCTTTGGTTTTTATTCATGGTTTATTTGGTAGTTTGAGTAATTTAGGCATGCTCGCACGTGCATTTCAAGAACAGCGCACCGTAATTCAATTAGATGTGCGCAATCATGGTAAGTCTGCGCATTGTGATGACATGAATTATGCAGCAATGGCACAAGATGTTTTAGAAACGTTGAACAGCTTGAATATCGAACAGTTTTCTGTGGTTGGGCATTCAATGGGCGGTAAAGTTGCAATGACTTTAGCTCCTCTGGCTGCTGGGCGTTTACAGCAATTGGTTTTATTGGATATTTGTCCTTTTGCTTATCCTGAAAATCGTCACGATCAAATTTTTACAGCCTTGTTTGCTGTGCAAGATGCACAAGTTGAAAGTCGCCAAGCGGCAATGGAAATTATGCGTGAGCATCTTCAAGAAGAAATGGTTGTGCAATTTTTGATGAAGTCATTTAGCAAAGGGCAATGGTTATTTAACTTAAATGCGCTACATGAACATTATGCCGAAATTTTGTCATGGCAGACAGTGCATAGTGATGTCAATACTTTGTTTATTCGTGGCGGTAATTCACCTTATATTGAGTTACCTGAGCATTATGCCGCTATTCAAGCACAGTTTCCTCACGCAAAAGTTGAAACAGTCGCTCATGCAGGGCATTGGTTGCATGCCGAAAAAACCGCAGAAGTATTGGCATTCATGACTGAGTTTTTAGATTAATCTTGTCTAGTATTTTGCATCATTCGATGATCTAAAATGATCTCAGTTTTTAAATCAATTTTTAAACCAATACTCCATTTGGAGTATTGGTTTTTTATTGACACTGATCTGCATAGATTAACGGTTTAGCTTTTATTCCCAACAATAAAAAAGAGCTGACGTTGAATCATCAGCTCTTTATTTTAAACTTAAGCAACCTTAATTACTTATGCTTTTTCTTCTTCATTGCCAGCAAGTTGCTTTAGCAAATGCTTTTCAAGATAGTGAATATCCATTGCTTGTTTGCAGAAGTTTTTATCTTGCAGAATCAAGTCTTTGTGCAAAGGAATGTTGGTTTTAATTCCTGTTAAGATAGTTTCATCCAAGGCTTGACGCATACGCGCAATACTGGTTTCACGATCTTTACCATGCACAATCAGTTTAGCAATCATTGAGTCGTAATACGGCGGAATGCTATAACCTTCGTAGATGTGTGAATCTACACGAACACCTGCACCACCTGGGGCATAGAAGTGTTCAATTTTACCTGGTGAAGGTACGAAGGTGGTTGGGTCTTCTGCGTTAATACGACATTCGATTGCGTGACCACGAATTTCAACCTGATCTTGCTCAATGTCTAAACCTAGACCTGCAGCAATACGCAATTGTTGTTCAATGATGTCAATGCCTGTCACCATTTCAGTTACAGGATGCTCAACCTGAACACGTGTATTCATTTCAATGAAGAAGTATTCATCATCTTCAAATAAGAATTCGAAAGTACCTGCACCACGGTATTGCATTAACTTACATGCATTAACACACGCTTCTAAAATATCGGCACGTGCTTGTTCTGGTAAGTTAGGTGCTGGCGCTTCTTCAAGAACTTTTTGGTGACGACGTTGTAAAGAACAGTCGCGGTCATAAAGGTGAATCGCGTGACCATTACCATCAGCCAATACTTGTACTTCTACGTGACGTGGCTTTTGTAAGAAACGTTCCATATAGACCGTGTCATCACCAAACCACATTTCTGCATCACGTTGAGCCGCTTGAACTGATTCAAGCAGGGTGTCTACGCGCTCTACAATACGCATACCACGACCACCACCACCAGCAGCCGCTTTTACAATGAGCGGGAAACCAATTTCTTTGGCTTCAGCTAAAGCATTGTGTGGTGTAACGGCGTGTGCTGAACCCGGTACAGTTGGTACGCCAGCTTTACGCATTGCAGTAATTGCAGAAACTTTGTTACCCATTAAGCGAATATGCTCAGGGCGTGGACCAATGAAAATGAAACCTGAACTTTCTACAATTTCAGCAAATTCGGCATTTTCGGCAAGGAAACCATAACCAGGGTGAATGGCATCTGCACCTGTAATTTCTGCTGCAGTAATAATTGCAGGAATATTCAGGTAACTTTCACTGCTCGCACCCGGACCAATACACACGGCTTCATCACAAAAGCGTAAGTGCATCAGGTCTTTATCGGCATCTGAATAGATACCCACGGTTTTGATCCCTAAAGTTTTGCAAGCTCGGGTGATGCGCAGGGCAATCTCACCACGGTTTGCAATTAAAACTTTTTGCAACATTGTGAATCCCCGAGGTCTTAAGCGCGGTAGCGGAAGAGTGGTTGACCAAATTGAATCACTTCGCCATTTTTAACTAGAATTTCTTCAATCACGCCACTTTGAGTTGCTTCAATTGGGTTCATGATTTTCATTGCTTCGATAATGCCAAGCGTTTCACCAGCAGAAACAGTTTGACCCACTTTAATAAATGGTGCTTCACCTGGGCTTGGTGCTGCATAGAACACACCAACCATTGGAGAAGTTTCAACAGCACCACGTGGTGAAGATTTAGGTGCAGATGGTACTTCTGCAGAAGGTGCAGGCATTGCAGGAACTGCTGCCGCTACTACTGGACTGCGACGAGTTAATGCAATCGACTGATCGCCTTCTTTAACTTCAATCGCTTGTAAGTCAGATTCAATCATCAAGTCGATGAGTTTCTTGATTTTACGAATATCCATGGACAGTATTCCTAGTTTAAGATTGTGTAGTAGGTTGAATTTTTTCAAGAACAAAGTCGAGTGCTGCGGCATAGCCTTTTGCGCCTAAACCGCAAATCACACCAATGGCTTTGTCTGATAAATATGAATGATGTCTAAACGCCTCACGTGCATGCACATTCGACAAATGGACTTCAAGAAATGGAATAGCGACCCCTAACAAGGCATCACGTACCGCAACAGAGGTATGCGTTAATGCAGCAGGGTTAATAATGATATATTGTGTGCCATCTAACGCGGCTTGATGAATTCGGTCTACAATTGCGCCTTCCCAATTACTTTGGAAAGTATCTATAGAAATTGATGCTTTTTGCGCTTGTGAAATGAGCTGTTGATTTATATCCTCAAGAGTGAGGTAACCATAAACTTCGGGTTCACGCTTTCCTAGCAAATTTAGATTCGGTCCATGAATAACCAAAATGGTCGAACTCATTCCGCTTGCTCCAATAAATAATTGCAATAATACTTTGCAAGATGTCTGCAAAGTTTGCTAATTATGGCATAAAATTCCACATTTTTTTTGTAATTTGTTTAATTTGACGTAGAAAGCGTGTGCCAAAATGAGGCTCTATAATGAAAACTTTGCAGGGAATTCGCAATGTTAAAAAATTACATTTTTAGTTTTTTTTGCTGATTTTTATATTCTAAAACAACTGACCAAATCTATTCATTTGTTTTCTGTAACGACTGATCAAGCGAGTGACTTGAACTGGTTTGATTCGGAATGTCAAAGCCAGAAAACAACCAACATCAATATCGCATTTCTTTATAGCATGATATTTCGTTGCTGTTTATAAAAAATGGCGATTCCATTTTTTCAGTTCATTCAAAGTAGATGACCACACAAACTGCAGTGGATCATCTAATACGTTTTGTGATCATCGTTCAAGTGGTTATGGATTCGATAGAAAGATCATTTCGATAATAAGATATTTTAAAATTCAACTTTATTTAAATAAAACATGAGCTTAAATGGAATGCTTTGATTGATATATTTATCTATATTTTAGTCTGGAATAGATGCTCCTACGCTGCGTATTATATTTTGAGTGGGGTGCTGTTGGTTTTATGTACACTTTAATTAAGTTGTAGATTGATCACAAGACCAAGCACATGCACGATCTGCACGGATATCTACCTCATTTAAAAATATGACGTGGTATCGAACAAAAAAACGGTGATGAAAGTTTCAGCAATTTTTTCTAGCCAATGTTCTTCTACTCAATAGCCCGCAGCATCTACATCATAGATAAAATTTTAGAACGCATTGACCTTTTATTTCAAAAATCACCTTAAAAATGGCGTTATCGTAAAGTAGAGCAATATGTTCGGTATTGGCAAAAGTTAAGTGATCTTGTTCTGAATCTTGCTTTATTTGCTGTTAAAGCTCAGAAAAGCTTAATCCGTCTGTTGTTTCTCTGTTGCAGAAGGTGCTGCATCAAAACTGACAATCACTTTTAAACCTTGCGGTTGGTTAGCCTGAAATTGAAGTAGGTAGCCATATTGCTCTAATAATACTTTGACTAGAGTTAGACCTAAGCCATAGCCTTGTTTATGCGCAGATTTACGCCAAAAACGCTGAGTCAGAATGGTAAAATCATCTTCATTCAGGCTTTTGCCTTGGTCTGCAATGATCAATTGCAGGTCTTGCATATAAATTTGAATGTTTGGCGCATCCTCTGCATGCAAATAAGCATTTTGAATCAAGTTTTTCAGTACCATGTGCAACGCAGGCGCTGGAATATTAATGTGTTGTGCTACCAAACTCGCCCAATCAATCTGTAATTTCGCTGATAAATTGGGATATTCCACAGTCAGTTCCGACAAGACTGTTTCTAATACGCTACGCATATCTGCATGGCTATGTGCCGCTTGAATACCTGCTTCAGTTTGACTGAGCAATAACAGTTGTTCCAAAAGTTGTTGATAACGTTGGATGCTGCGTTCTGCGTGTTTTAAATTGTCGATGACTTTGGCTGTATCTTGGGCAGATGCGGTTTGATTCAACATCAATTGGCTCAGTTGCACATGCGTTTTAATAGCCGTTAACGGCGTGCGCAGTTCATGCGCAGCAAATGCACTAAAGTTTTTTTCGTGTTCCAGACTTTTATGTAGGCGTTCAATCAGCATCAATAAGTTATCGACAAAAGGCTGAATTTCTTTAGGAATTTTTTGTGATCTCAGTTCAATTAAATAACGAGAAGCTTCATCTAAAGATTGTTTTTTCTGAATTAAGTGGCGGGTGATGTGATCGAGCGGTAAAAACTCCAGACGGATAATCCACAAAATTAGCAAAATACAAATAATCAAAGTAAGCAGTAAAGGAATCAGTACCGACTGTAAAATTTGTTTAAGTAGGTTTTGCCGTAACTGAATTTTTTCAGCCACCACCACCTGAACTTCACCTTCACGCAGTACATAACTACGCCATTGCAGTCCATTTTCTGTCCATGTGCTGAAACCGACTTGTTGGTTTTTTAAATTTTTCGGTGCGCCTTGAGTGCGTGCAATCACATGCTGTGGTAATGAAACATCGGCACGGAAAATAGAGACTTCACAAGCAATTAAACTATGTAGCAAGGCATTTTCTGATTCGGCATGCAAACTTTCTGTGAGTTGTTCTAGGGGCAGTTGCTGAATCAGGCGGGCGACCATACGGGCTGAGGTAGAAAGTCGTTCATCCAGCGTATTTTGTAAGCGTTGTTCCAAGTCATGGTAGAGCCATGCAAAGACAATCACCCACAGCAAAATAAATGCACAGCTGATGGTCGATACCAAACGCCATTTCAGACTGTAGTTTTTCATGTCAGCAGCTCAGGTTTAAAGATGTAGCCGACACCACGCACCGTTTGAATAAAATCGGGGTGGATTTTATGCCGTAAATGGTAGATATGCACATTTAAGGCATTGCTTTCGATACTGTCTTGAAAGCCATACACTTTATCTATCAGTTCTTCATTTTTTAAGATTTGGTTCGGATGCCGTAAAAAGGTTTCCAATAGGCTATATTCACGGCGTGAAAGCTGAATGTTTTGTGAATGCCAACTGACTTCTTGTGTATCGAGGTTCATGTGTAACTGACCACTTTGCAGTTGGTTCGATGAATAACCACGATGACGGCGGCTTAATGCATATACACGGGCAATCAGTTCATTTAATTCAAAAGGTTTAGTTAGGTAGTCATCTGCTCCTAAGTTGAGCGCCTGTACGCAGTCTTGAGTATGATTCCGCGCGGTTAATACCAATACTGGAATATGAATGGCATCTTTACGCCAGTTTTCGAGTAACTGTAAACCATCTTGGTCAGGCAGACCTAAATCGAGCAGGCACAGATCTACCGCACTATGACGTATGAAGTAATCGGCATCGCGCGCGTTATTCACGTGTTCGACTGAAATACTTAAAAATTCGAGTGCTGCCACAATACTTTGGGCAATATAAGGATCATCTTCCACCAAAACGACGAACATATTTGCTCCTATACCACAGTCAGCCCAATATATGACACATCTCGATCACGCCACAAATTTAGATTAGGCACCTACAATGCTCAAGTTTACAAAGAAAAATCTTTATTAATGTTCTCTTAATCTACACTTACCGATAATACAGTCAGTTTTTTAATTTTTAGTATAAATACATGATTTTTATTCGCGTCATTGCTTATTTTGTGTTGAGTCTGTGTGCGGTGTGGGTCAATGCTGCCAATGAATTTTTAGCGTCCGATCAAGCTTTTAAGTTTCAGGCGACGTCATTGTCTGAACAAACGGTTGAACTGAAATGGGATGTCGTACCGCATTACTATTTATATCACGATCAATTCAAAGTCAGTCAGGCTCAAAAGCCGCTTGCTTTTAAATTGCCTGCAGGGCAGGAAAAAGATGATCCGACTTTCGGGCTGACACGTGTGCATTATGGGCAAGTGACAACACAGATTCAGGTGAAGCCTAATCAGCAATATCAAATTACTTGGCAAGGCTGCGCTGAAGATGGTTTGTGTTATCCCGTACAGCGTAAAACGATTCAAACCGATGCCGATGGTTTATTGCCACAGCATAATTTAAGTGCGGGCAAAGGTAATTTACTTCAGCAACTCAATCAGAATAATCAGGCTGCTTTAAACACTAACTTAAATGATGCAGATAAGCATCAAGCCAATGGTTCTAGTACACAAAAACAAGTTACGACAACTGCAAATACTGTAACGACAAAAGAACTCAAACTTGAACAGCAAACGCTAGAAAACAAAGCACAGCTTGCTGAAAATGCGGTTGCTGTAACACAAGCTGATCCTAAACTTACCCCTGAACCAGTAGAAAACGTTGATTTAGCAAATTCCTTAGAGATTGAAAATACAGATACGGCGTTGACAGACAATACATTCGCTGCATCAGCCAATTCAAGCAATACGGAAACAGCCAGTAGTACGAGTCTGAATCAGCAATGGAACAATGATCAATTTTTCCTGAATTTATTGTCTGGGCAAGGGTTGTTACTGAATGCGTTTATCTTTTTAGGTTTTGGGGTATTACTGGCTTTTTTACCGTGTTCATTGCCGCTGATTCCAATTCTTTCTGGCATTTTGGTGCAGCGCAACACAGGCTATAAAGCGGCAGCAATTGCGATCACCTTTATCGTCAGTATGGCGCTAGTCTATGGCTTGATGGGCGTTGTTGCGTCACACATTGGTTATAGCGTACAGCGTTGGTTCCAAAATCCCGTAGTGATTGCAGTTTTTGCTATGTTGTTTGTGCTCTTTGCTTTAAACCTGTTTGGACTGTATCAGTTCTCATTACCACAAGCAGTGTTACAGCGTTTAGATCGTATTCAGCAATATCAAAAAGGCGGTACTTTATTGGGTGCGGGCGTTATGGGGGTGATTTCTGCACTGATTGTCGGGCCATGTATGAGTGCGCCTTTAGCGGGAGCATTGCTGTACGTCTCACATTTGGATCAAGCAGCATTGGGTGGTTTATATTTGTTCCTGCTCGGTTTAGGTATGGGAATTCCTTTACTTATTGCCAGCGTGTTTGGCGCGAAATATTTGCCAAAGCCAGGTTTGTGGATGGAACGGCTAAAATTTAGCTTTGGTTTTATCATGTTGGCAATGGCTTTGTATTTTGCTCGTCCGCTATTTTCTGTGACTTGGTACTATGTTGCTTTTGCCGTGGTGTTATTTGCCTTCGCTGCATATTTAATCGCAATTTTGCGCCACGTGTTACATCGTCCACAGCGTTTTTCGTTATTGGCTTTGGCGGCAGTAATCGCCAGTAGTGGAATTTGGCATGTCAATCAGAGTATTGCCAGTGTCAATGCGCAGGTACAAGCAGACCAATTACAGCCATGGATCAAAGTACGCACAGAACAAGAGTTGAATGCAGCTTTGGCCGCACATGCTCATCAAAAGATTGTGATTGATGTCTATGCCGATTGGTGTGTGGCGTGTCAGCCGATTGAGCGTGATGTGATTCCTCGTACCGATGTGCAAGATGCTTTAAAGCATGTGGTGCGGATTAAACTCGACTTAACCGAACAGCATCCTTCACAAGATGCCTTATTGAAAAAATGGCAGATTTTAGGGCCGCCAACGTTGTTATTTTTGGCAGATCCACAACGGGAACAACGTGAATTGCGTCTAACAGGTGCTTATAACGCAGCGCAATTGATTCAAAATATTCATCAACTGCAAGAGGCTGCGCCATGATTCAATCCGCAGTCTTGCAGTTAGGCATGTTGATGATTCCATGGCCATTGGTGTTTTTATTGCTAGGACTGATTGTCGTCTTTGCAATGGGTAAATTTTTTCAGCGTCGTTATACATGGAATGCACAGACTTGGACAGGTTATCAGGATGCATTATGGAATGCGCTGTGGATTGGTGCTTTAGTTGGGCGGGCAGTTTTTGTGTTGCAGCATTATGAGCTGTACTTTGCCAACCCGATTGATATTTTAAAAATTCAGGACAAAGGCTTTCATCTGATTGCCGCAGTTATGGCAGGTGTGGCGTGGTTTGTCTGGAAAAATCGCGCTATTCAACGTGTTGTTCTGGCATGGGCAGTTGCGCTCTTTATTACAGTACAAGTTGTAGGTTGGAGTCTTATCCAACCTTTGCAGACGCAGCATGCCTATCCCAATCTAGTATTGCACAACCTAGCGCAACAACCTCAAGATTTAGCTCAATTTTCAGGGCAGCCCACGGTGATTAATCTCTGGGCGACTTGGTGTCCAGTTTGTCATCGTGAAATGCCTGTTATGCAACAAGCACAGCAAGATTTCCCTGAGGTCAATTTTGTATTTGCCAATCAAGGCGAATTTGCAGCAGAGATTCAAGCCTATTTACAGAAACATCGATTTCAGTTTGAACACGTGTTATTAGACCCTGCAGCTCGTTTAGGACAACACTTCAATATGTTCGGTTTGCCAAGTACTTTGTTTTTTAATGCACAAGGAGAATTGGTCGATCATCACATGGGTGAATTGACCAAGCCGATGCTGCAGCATTATCTGAAAAAAATACAAGCGAATCCATAAACGCGCTCTTAACGATTTGAAAGAAAACCCGCCGTGAAGCCAAAATTAAGGACAATCAATATGACATCAAACATCAAAAATAACATGCTGAAACTGGCGATAGGTATGAGTCTTGCCAGTAGTGTGAGTATGCTGCAAGCACAGGACAACCTCAAACAGCACATTGAAAAAGAAGGTTTTAAGTTTGTGCAACAAATTCAAGCACCTGCACAAATGACAGGTTGGGCAGGGCATATTGAACAAAGTCCTGCGACAGTGTTTATTTCCAATGATCAGAAATACTATATTGTAGGCACTTTGTTTGATGCACAAGGCAATAATTTAACCGTCGATGCTTTAGACCGTTATGTGAAAAAGTCGGTACTTGAAGATGTGTGGCAAAGTCTGGAACACGCTACTTGGATTCAGGATGGGCAAACCAGTGCTGAAAAAATTGTCTACGTGTTTTCAGACCCGAATTGTCCGTATTGCCATACCTTTTGGAAGCAGGCACGTCCGTGGGTAGAATCTGGCAAAGTTCAGTTAAGACATATTATTGTGGCGGTGATCCGACCTGAAAGCAAAGGGCAGGCCGCGACTTTATTAATGGCGAAAAACCCACAGCAGACCTTTAATGCGTTCCATCGTCAATACGGACAAAAAAAGCTGATCGAGCAAAAAACTGTGCCTGTACATGTAGAAAAAACCTTAGAACAGAATCAGGCACTGATGGATAAATACGAGTTCTTTGCCACACCTGTTGTGCTTTGGAAAAATAAACAGGGCGAATTACAGTCGGTACAAGGAATGCCAAAATCTATGAAAGATGTGTTTGAGTGATTTTAAAAATTTCCGAGCAAATATCTAACTGAATATTCAAATCTAAAGCGCAAAAAAGCTTGTTCTAATTGCATTAGAGCAAGCTTTTTGATGTAAAAGATTCAGTCTTTTATTTCTGAATACGAATCGCAAATTGAACGACGTGGGATTTGCCCTGATGCAGTTTGCCTTCTGAGCGTTCTACATCGCCCACAAAGAAATGAATCAGATGATCGTGTTTAAAATGGCTTAAAAACTCGATAGGATCGTACAGCATTTCTACTGCACGTGGGCCGCCCGTTTTATATTCTAGCTGACGAGTAGAATACAGCTCACCAACAAATAAACCGCCGTTGACCAAAGTTTCGCGCACGCCATTTAACACTTTTTGCTGTGTTTCAGGGTTAAAGTGACCAAATACACAAATCACGTTGTCATATTGATTGGCTTGCCAATCCACCTGACTTAAATCTTGCTTTCGTGTATTTAGGCTTAAACCACGTTGCTGTGCATAGCCTTGAGCCTTATCTAAAGCAACTTGCGAGTAGTCCCATAAATCTGCTTCAAATGCTTGCTCATTGGCTTGTGCCACAGCTGCCAAATATAACAAGTTACGACCTTCACCTTCGGCCAAGCCCAAAGTTTTGCCGTGAATAGACAGTTTTTGCGTAATGTCCTGAATGAACGCATTGGCTTGTTCACCATAAATATGGTCATGTTGGCTGTAGCGTTCATCCCATTCATTATGGATATTTAACATAGTTTCGACTCGGTAAAAAATTTGATGCTGTTATTCGGCTGTAGATGGAGAAAACTCTTTAAATGCTGCCACGGCGTTTGCGGCATACATGAGTGATGGGCCACCGCCCATATAAACAGCAATACCTAAAATTTCATTCAATTCTTCAAAAGTCATGCCCATTTTGACCAAAGTTCTGACGTGAAAACCGATACAACCATCACAGCGTTGTGCCACACCAATTGCAAGCGCAATAAACTCTTTGGTTTTGGCATCAATTACGCCATCTTTCATCGCAACTTGTGACAGGGCATTAAAACTTTTAAGTAAATCGGGAGATTGTTCTTTAATGGATTTGATATTAGACGAAATTTCAGCAGTGAGTTCGGTATATTTCATGTTGTTTCACCATCAAGCAGATTAGAACCTAAAGACAATATAGCATATATTTAAATATATTATGTTTATATATATTAATTAGCAGCTTTGCTTAAATTCAGTAAATCTGTATTTATAGCATTATCAATTCACCTAAATCACTTTATAATGTTGTCGCATATTCTGGAGTCGCTGTTATACCGTTGCGATGACTTCAAACCTCATTTTTAAGTCTTATTCTCCCTCTTGATTCGGCTTATAAATCAATATTTTAGAATTTTGTGTCTGAGTAGGCACATACAATAGGTGCCTGCATGGAAATTAAAGTCAATTATTTAGACAACTTGCGTCTTGAAGCTAAATTTGACGATTTTACCGTCATTGCCGATCAGCCCATCCGTTATAAAGGCGATGGTTCTGCGCCAGGCCCATTTGACTATTTCCTTGCGTCATCTGCATTGTGTGCTGCGTATTTCGTGAAGGTTTATTGCCAATCACGTGATATTCCAACCGATAATATCCGCTTATCTCAAAACAATATTGTCGATCCTGAAAACCGTTATAAACAGATTTTTAAAATTCAGGTGGAATTGCCTGCAGATATTTCTGAAAAAGACCGTCAGGGGATTTTACGTTCTATTGACCGTTGTACCGTAAAGAAAGTCGTGCAAACAGGCCCTGAGTTTGTGATTGAGCAAGTCGAAAGCATTGATGCCGATGCACAAGCTTTGCTGATGCCGAACTTGACTTCATCTCAAGCGACTTTTATTGCTGGTAAAGATTTACCGCTTGAAGAAACTATTGCCAATATGTCGGGTATTTTGGCAGGTTTGGGCATGAAAATTGAGATTGCCTCATGGCGTAATATCGTGCCAAATGTCTGGTCATTACATATTCGTGATGCGCAATCGCCAATGTGTTTTACCAATGGTAAAGGCGCAACCAAAGAAAGTGCATTAGCATCTGCTTTGGGTGAATTCATTGAACGTTTGAACTGTAACTTCTTCTATAACGATCAGTTCTGGGGTGAAGAGATTGCCAATGCCGAATTTGTGCATTATCCAAATGAAAAATGGTTTAAGCCTGGCCCAAATGGTGAATTGCCTAAAGAAATTTTAGATGAATATTGCTTAGAAATTTATGATCCTGAAGATGAGTTGCTGGGCACACATTTATATGACACCAACTCAGGCAATACTGAACGTGGTATTTGTTCATTGCCATTTGTGCGTCAATCCGATGGTGAAACGGTATATTTCCCATCAAATTTAATTGAAAACTTATATTTAAGTAACGGGATGAGTGCAGGTAACACGCTTGCAGAAGCTCAAGTGCAGTGTTTATCTGAAATTTTTGAACGTGCAGTGAAGCGTGAAATTATTCAGGAAGAAATGAGCCTGCCTGATGTACCGCAAGAAGTTTTGGCAAAATATCCAAGTATTGTGGCAGGTATTCAGGCTTTAGAAGAACAAGGTTTCCCAGTATTGGTGAAAGATGCGTCTTTAGGCGGTCAATTCCCTGTCATGTGTGTGACCTTAATGAACCCGCGTACAGGCGGTGTTTTTGCTTCGTTTGGTGCACATCCAAACTTTAAAGTCGCTTTAGAGCGCAGCTTAACTGAACTATTGCAAGGGCGTAGTTTTGAAGGTTTAAATGATTTACCACAGCCGACCTTTAGCACGAATGCGGTAACTGAGCCGAATAACTATGTTGAACACTTTATTGATTCTAGTGGTGTAGTGTCTTGGCGTTTCTTTAGCGCGCAGGCAGACCATGAATTTGTAGAGTGGGATTTCACCAACAATGGTCAATACAGTAATGTCGAAGAAGCTGAGGCTTTATTTGCGATTTTGGAAGAAATGGGCAAAGAATCTTATATGGCGATTTATGAACATTTAGGTGCAACTGCTTGCCGAATTTTAGTCCCTGATTATTCAGAAGTGTATTTGGTAGAAGACCTGATTTGGGATAATACCAATAAAGCTTTGCTGTACCGTGAAGACATTTTAAATCTGCACCGTTTGGATGATGAGCAACTTGAAGCTTTAGTTGAGCGTTTGGAAGAATGTGAGCTAGATGACTATACCGAAATCAAAACCTTAATTGGCATTGAATTTGATGACAATACCGTTTGGGGGCAGCTCACCATCCTCGAATTAAAATTGTTGATTTATTTGGCATTAGAACAGTTTGAAGAAGCTAAAGATTTAGTCGAAGCATTCTTACAATACAACACCAATACCGTAGAACGTGGCTTGTTCTATCAATGTATGAATGTCGTGCTTGAAGTTATTTTAGATGATGAAATGGATATTGCCGATTATGCTGTCAATTTCCGCCGTATGTTTGGCAATGAACGTATGGATGCAGTCATGGGTTCTGTTGAAGGCACAGTACGTTTCTATGGTCTAACCGAAACCAATATGCAGCTTGAAGGTTTAGATCGGCACTTACGTTTAATCGACAGCTACAAAAAACTGCATAAAGCACGTGCCAAGTTTGTTGGGCTGAATAAAGACTAATCTTGCAGAAGTAGAACGCTGTTCTGATTTGAATCACCGTCCAAGAAAAAGACTCGGCTTTAAAAGTCCGAGTCAGGTATTATGGCAACAACATGGTGTTGCATTTCAAATGCTAATCTAAGATTTGCTGTTATTATTGAAAAGGCAAAATAATAAATAGCCCTTGTTGTTGAGGGCTATTTTATTTAAGCGAGATGGTCACGAACAAATTGAGGATCTAAAATAAACAATTTAATCAGTGATTGAGCTGCTCCTGAAGGTCTTCTAACACCTTGCTCCCAAGATTCTAATGTACGTTTAGAGATACCTAAAATTTTAGCAAATTGATCTTGAGTGAGTTCAGACTTTCTTCGTGCTAAAGCAACATCTGTTTCATTGATCACAGTTTTTCTTGCTGCGTTATTAGCAAGCATTTGTTTAACGCCTTCTAATAATTCAACATTTAAGTCTCGTTTTGCTTCTCGAGCTTCCAATTCTTTGTCACTTAATAAACGACTCATTTCAGTAACTCCGCTAATTGTCTAAGTGTCTTTTTCTCAAGTTGGGTAATTGTGTCTTTACTATATAAGGTCAATAACCAAATTTCGCCATTTGCTAAACGGTTGTAATAAATTACACGAACACCACCTTGTTTACCTTTACTCTTTCCACCCCATCGAATTTTACGAACGCCGCCAGTACCAGGTTCTACATCTCCTGCTGTAGGGTGGTTCTCGGCAATGAAAATTTTAAAGTCATTGTATTGTTCTTCAGTCCAATAGTAGGGATATTCATTGGTAAAAAAGTAGTCTCACAGATGGTATACATCAAACACCTTTATACTACTTTGTAGTGTTTAATTGTATACTACAAAGTAGTACTTTTAAGCATTAAATTAGGTCTCATATTGTGAGCTTTTTTAGCCCAATCAAATAACTGCTAATCACCAAGCGCCAATAAACCTTCCCAGCTAAAATAATTCGGGCTTAAATGGCTGCGCTGCATCGCCCAAGTTCGATCTTGCAATTTACATGCTCCAATGGCGAGTTTTTGCACACCAAATTTATTTTTCACGGTATCCAACACTTGCTGTAATTGTTCCTGTTTTTCAATGGCGTCAGTATCTGTAAGCAGGTCGTGAATATAGCTTTGTTTGGGTTCAAGTCCCGTTAAAATCACACCACATTTTTTAAAGGCAATTCCTTCCTGAAATAGCGTTGTCACATGCTTCATCATGGCTTTGTTCATGAGCAAAGCAGAATCTGTTGGCTCATTGAAAGCAATAGTGACCGATTGATTGTAAAAAACTTGGCGCGGATCAAAACGGTTAGATTGCGCAAAAATGATCATACAACCACATAAACTTTTTTCAGCTCTGAGCCTTTGCACAGCAGATTGTAAATAATCGCTCAAAGCTTCTGAAAGCGCATGAATATCTGTTACACGCTGCCCAAAAGAACGTGAGCTGATGATTTGCTGCTTACTTACGGTATTGTGCTCCAGTTCAATACATGCTGTACCTGTGAGTTCAAGAATGGTTTTTTTCATTAAAATTGAAAATTTACGTTGCATTTGCTCAGGATCACTAATTGCTAAATCAAATACAGAATGAATCTTTAAAGCATGCAGTTTTTTGGCAAGTTTTCGACCCACACCCCAGACTTCAGCAACATCAATGTGTTGAAATAAGGCTTCTTTGCTACATAAGTCCATATGGAGTAAATTACACACGCCGTTGAAATAGCTATTTTTCTTGGCGATATGATTGGCCAGTTTGGCTTCAGTTTTACTGTGACCAATACCGACACAGACAGGAAGAGCCAGCCATTGCCATAAAGTTGCTTTAATTTCTTGCGCTAATTCATTTAAGTCGGTCTGAGAATATGAATTCAGTTCAATAAATGTTTCATCAATTGAATAAATTTCAATATCTTTGGCACTGACAAATTCTTGAATAATATTATTAAAACGTCTGGACATTTCTGCATAGAGCGCATAATTACTTGAAAAGACCGCAACATCATGTTGTTGAATTAATTCTTGAACTTGGTAAAAGGGCACAGCCATTTTAATGCCAAGTTGTTTGGCTTCTTCGGAACGTGACACCACGCAGCCATCGTTATTGGAAAGCACCACCACAGGACGATGATTCAGGTGTGGTTGAAACAACCGCTCACAGCTCACATAACAATTATTAATGTCAATGAGCGCAAAAACTTGCTCTAAAGCTTTCATGACTATTTTACTTATTCGGCTTTTTTATGCATTATTGTGGTGTTTAAACCATCAGGTTTTTCAAATTCCACGTGACCACAGCAAACACTTCAAAAGTTTGCCCATCTTTCAGGTAAATGCTGTCGTAGTCGGGGCTTTCTGCCTTGAGCCAAGCTTCGGGCAAAGTGGCAGGGTCGTAGTCTTCACCAAAATGTTCAGCCAATTCACTTTTGGACATTTTGGCTGTAATCATCAAGCGTTTAATAGTCAGGTCTTTTTGGTCGATTAATGCAACCACAATGCTGCGGTGTTTGGCTTCTTTACTGCGATCTACCAGTACAATATCGCCGTATTCAAGCCCTGCATTCACCATAGAGGTAGTGCGTACCACATTTAAAAAGGTCGCATTTTCATTAGAAATAAGATATTCATTCAGATCAATATTTTTATCAATATAGTCTTGAGCAGGCGAAGGAAAACCTGCAGGAATGGATTCTATTGTTACGGGAAGATGCAGCGTTTTTCTTTTAGCAAGCGCTTGAAAATCATGCTGATTCAGCAATTCAATTTGTTCAAGCAGGGCATTAAGGCTAGGGCTGGGTTTACCATCGCTGCCCATGATTTTTTGTAATGACGCCCAAGCAGCGTCAGAGAAGTAAATAGGTAACTTCTTAGACATGAGATTACTCCTACGCAACGAGGCGTGTTTGAAGTGAAATTTGATGTGTTGATAGCATAGCTGAAAACATGATTAAGATTCAATCTACGTGGATAATTGATTGCTAGATATAGATCACACTCTACGATTGCATAGCTATACAAACACAAGCCTTTCCGTTAGGATTTTTCTATCGCAGCAGCATATTTAGAGATTGGCATGCATATTGTTGAAGACATTTATTTAACGAAAGAAGAAGTTGAATCTTTACTGTTGGGATTAATCAATTCACAACTTGAACCTGAGTTTTTAATGCAGGATTTCATTAAACATCAGGTCTGGTCTTTGGCTGAATATTTTAAGCAAAATACTGAACATGAAGTTGATTTTGCGCAAATCAGTTGCCCGATTAAAGTCAAAGCGGAATATCAAAATCATCGTTTAAAACGTCATTTTCTGGTTGAGTTTCATCTGACCACCACACCTTTTTTTAATTATGAGCCAGAAGAAAATAGCGTGGCTTACTCCTACATGATGAAAGATTTTTATCTGACCGATATTATTTTTTATGATGCCTATACGGGTGAAAATTTGCAGGCTTGGATGCAAAAAAGATTCGTGATTTTGCAGGGTGAACGTGAAATAGAAGTGAATTCATTGTCATGGTATGCAGATTACAATTTGCCGCAAGTTACACAAAATATGGTGTCTTTTGTGAGTGAAGCTGCTTATGACACAGGTTTAGATCAGATTGTAGATGAAGTGAATTTGCGTTTACGACAAGCCAAGACCGTTAATTAAATAGCTATCATCTATCTAAAAAATGATTATTTGAGATGGATGGCAGGGAATATACGATTACACAATGCTGATCAGGTTAAGGAATATCGAAAATGACCACAATCACACATGATTTAGGTCATGGCATGGGGAATGACTGGGAATATAAAGATTGGGCACATCTGACTGTCTCAGAATTACACAACCTGCAACCGTATTACCCATGCTTGCAAGGGGGTATTCAAATTCTGTGGTGCAGTCCGCGCCCATTTTCATCAGCCGCAGTGATTGAAGTCACGCAGGATGCAGTCAGTACAGATAAAATAGGAAGTCGCTCGTATTTCATTAAACGCAGTCATCGTTCATTTCGTAATGCGCAAGATATTTTGCAAGAGCATGCTTTTTTGCGACATTTAGCCAGTAAAAACATTCCTGTTGCGACATTAATTGCCTCGAATTGCGGACTGACCGCTTTAGAAATGGGCGACTGGACTTATGAAGTCTACGAAAAAGCAGCAGGTTTTGACTTATATGTCGATCAGCAATCTTGGACGCCGTTTTTCTATACAGAACATGCTGCAAAAGTGGGAAGTTTGCTTGCCAAATTGCATGTCGCCATGCAGGATTTTCCTGAGTTACATGGCAGATCGGCGCGTTATTTAGTATCAAATCAGCAGCTTTTAGAAAGTGAAAATATTGTAACGGCTATTCAGCAACGTATTCAAAATAGCCCTGAATTGAGCCGTTATTTTGCCGATAAAAACTTAGACGCCGTTTTTTTAGAGCGTGTATCTCAGACGCATCATAAAATTAAGCATATATTGCAGCAGACCACTAAAATTTGGACGCATAATGATTTGCATGCTTCCAATCTGTTTTGGTCTGCGCAAAGTGCCGATGCCAATATTACAGCGGTAATTGATTTTGGTTTATCAGATCGAAATTCAGCGCTTTATGACCTTGCGGTCACGATTGAGCGTAACTTTATAGATTGGCTGGCTTTAGAACATACGTCACAAATTAATGTTGATGAAGCGGGTTTAAGCGCGTTTTTACAAGCGTATTGTGCAGAAATACACCCACAACAAGACTTTAGTATTTTGCCAGAACTGCTAAAAATTGTGCATTTGGATTTCGCATTTTCAGAACTTGAATATTTTGTCGGGATTACCCAAAACCTGAAACATGCCGATGCTGCTTATTATGATTGGATTGTTGGACATGTAAATTGGTTTTTTACAGAGCAAGGACAGCAATTTACCCAGACTTTTACTCGATTCCTTCAACGCGAATTGTCATAATCTGCACAGCTAAATGCCTCAAGCATCACTACTTTTTTAATGCAAGATTTTATATGTACAATTGTAAATTCAAACAGAATATATTCACTGCGCCTTTAAAAATCTTCATTCTGTCATCGCTGTGTTGGGTACCTTGGGTTGATGCAGAAAATGGTATTCAATAATTTGATACGATTGTCATCACAGCCAATGAAACCACGCCGTATTTTAGTTTTACAGTAAAGACTGAGGGTTTGCGTACAGATTGTTTACAAAAAGCGCCTGCCTCTATTTCTGTTATTACTGCAGATGCGATTGTCGATCAATTTAATTTATGGTTTGAATGTACAACATAGCTCTGCTGCTGGAACAGGAGTACATTTAGAAATATTTCAACTGCCAATCATCACTATAACTGCTGAAAAGCAGGATGAACGTCATTCTCCATCTCGAGCGATTACACAGTTCAACCACAATTGACTAGGTCTTAATTGAGAGGTGAACCGTACCAGGTTTGTCGGAGACTCAATATTCTGAGATGAGATAGCGTCTTGGTAGTCAATCAGGTTTTGATATTATTCGACCAATAAATAATCTCTTTGATAGGCAGTCTGATGTTTTAAAACGCCATAACACAGATGTATAAGCTTGCGCATTGCAGCACCTAAAGCACACATTTTATTTTTACCCTGGCTTAATAATCGTTGATATAAAGCTTCAATGTGTGGATTATATTTAATCGCTGTTAATGCTGACATAACCAACCTAATGGCTAAAAGAAGTAAATGAGCCGAATAACCTGTATATTTGACTCATTATATGAGCTGTTTAAGCCAATTATTCGGCTCACAATCTAGGTTTTATTAGGTCAATAGTCATAAATGAGCTGAATAACTGAATTAATAGCTCCTCACTAAATGAGCCGAATAGGTGTTACAATAGACTCATGCAGTAGGGGGGAATGCTTATGAAAAAATGGGTATGGCAAAAAGCAAACTGGACTAAATTTAAATGGGATGAAGCACTTGTCACAGTAAAATTACGTTTAATTCATAAGAAGATAGGTCAATTAGTCGGAGAGAGCAAAGTATCACCAGAAGCTGAGGCATTACCATTAGATACACTGCTCACAAATCTAGTCGCATCCTCACTCATTGAAGATGAGAAGTTGAATGTTCGTTCACTCAAATCCTCATTAGCTCGGCGTTTAGGGGTAACAGAAGAAAATCCTGCACCCATTCAAGATAAAAATGAAGGTTTAGCCAATATCATGATGGATGCAGTGAGCAATCATAATGCGCCATTAACAATGGAGCGCTTATTACAATGGCATAACTGGCTTTTTCAAACTATAGAACGCTTTGATTATGCTGCGCAAAAAATCAAAGTAGGAGAAATTCGTGATAACGAGGCACCAATGCAGGTTGTTGGTGGTTCTCTTTATGGTACTACTACCAAGGTTTACTTTGAAGCACCTGAGGGTGGAGAGCATTTACAGGGACTAATGAATGAATTTATAGAATGGTTCAATAGTTCTAGAGAAGATGTAATGCTTGATCCGTTATTGCGAGCTGCACTTGCTCATTTTTGGTTTGTGACATTACATCCATTTGAAGATGGTAATGGTCGTATTACGCGTGTTATTACAGATTTAGCATTAGCTCAAATGGATCACCAAAGTATCCGTTTATATGCTATGTCCGTGGCCATTCATGAAAATCGTAGTAGTTATTATGAGGTCCTTGAGAAATGCCAGAATGATACTTATACAATCAATGAGTGGTTGGTCTGGTTTTTAAACACCTTAGAAAAAAGTATCGATAGGTCTTTACTACGACTTGATCGAACGATCACTAAAGCGAAATTTTGGAGCACTTATTCTCATATCGAATTCAATGAAGCCCAGAATAAAGTTTTAAATCGTTTACTCAATGGCGAAGAGAATGATTTCCCTCTCGGAATTAATGCTTCACAGTATCAAAAGCTCACTGGAGTAAGTAAGGCTACAGCAACACGTCACCTAACCGAGCTTTTGGAAAACGATGTGCTGTATAAACTGGAAGGTGGTGGGCGTAATACCCGCTACGTGCTGAAAATTGATAAAGAAAAGTTTACTCAAAAAGAGGTGGTCTCACTTGTTTGAACAACTAAAAGCTTATTTATAAGCTTTATAAGCGATATTCTGTATTAGTTCAGACTTGATCGTACATTCTCATTAAAGGAGTATGAAAATCAAGCTTCCTTTTCAATCTGTTTCACAATAAAACTTTAGAATTGAAGCAACAGATCAAATCTAAATCAGATTTGAAAAATAATTACGGTGGATACTGTCCTGTGGTAATAACTCTAATAAACGCTGTACAGCATCAATTCGGTCATGTGTCTGCCCAATAATTCTTAATAACTGATCGATATCCTTTATTTGATAGATCAACTGGCTCAAACGGGCATCAAAACAATGTCTCCAAGTGCTGAGTAAAGGGCTTTCTGATTTAGAGAGAAAGCTACCTTTATATAGTGAGAATGTACTGGAAATAAGATTTGCATTTAATGATTGTTCAGCACTTAAAAAATCACATTGGACTTCACAGCTAAGCCTATAAATCCGAGGCTCAATTGAATGAGGTAATAGGCTACGAAGTTGTGAAAGCTCAGCCTTTAGGGTTTTTAGGCTGACACTACGCTCACCATAAAGGGCATAGTGTAACTCTTCTAAGCCAATTCCATGGGGATGCAAAGCTAAAATGCAAAGTATTTCAATTTGACGGTGACTCAAGTTTAAAGTTTGCCCATTAAATTGAACCCAAGGCGAGCCTAGCGCCTTAATGTATAAAAAATTTTGCTGTTCAAACTTTATGGCTCGTTGTATTAAATCCGCACAGCGTTCAACTGCAAGCAGCCCCAAAGGAGTATGTTTTTTATATTTTGTGGAAAGGTTAATAATGCCATGAAATTGCCCTGATGTCGGATCCCAGATCGGCGCGGCATAACAAACCCAATCTCGAACACTGTCCATTTGGTTTTCATGAGAATAGACACAACTTGATATTTGGCTGTTTAAAGTCATACCTATCGCATTGGTCCCAACAGCCTGTGTAGACCAATGCCCACCCTCAATAAAATGAACCTGTTCGGCAGAAGAAAGCATTGCAGAACTACTCCATGTCCATAACAGAGTACCTTGATGATCTGTGAGACCAATCGCCATATCTGAATCATCAGCTATTTTGAGTAAGTCGGCATAATTATGTTGGATAGAGCGGCGAAATAAAGACGTTTTATCTTCTGGAGGTAAGGCTAAAACAGGAGCCGCATGTACAGTATGTTGATTAATTAAATGGGTTGTTTGCAGATTTTTTGCAGATGCGGTATTGAACAGGTTCATATCATATTCCTTTATGATCAGACTGTAATATTTTTAAATTTTAGAAATGAGTTTCCAAATTTATAGTCATTTACGTCATTTCTTCTTGCTTCAATTTTAAATGCTTTTATCTTTGCTTGGTTAAATCATATCTTATGGCTTTACCAGTCCTTGAGTTACTTTAAAAGTGTTCTTATGAGCTGAAAATGGCTATTTCCATCTGAAATGTTAATAAACGTAAATAGGATGAAAATTCATTCGCTCATGTAAGGGCTAGGCACAGCTTCACCATGATACTGACGGTCTGCAAAATAACTTGATCGTACTAATGGCGCACTCCAAATATTTTTAAACGCTAAGCGCTCTCCATGTGTTTGATAATGCTTAAACTCTTGCAACGTAACAAAACGATGAATTGGCGCATGAGACTTAGATGGCTGTAAGTATTGACCGATTGTGACATAGTCAACGTGGTAATCTTTCAAATCATTTAATAAGACAATAACCTCAGCCTCGACTTCTCCTAAACCGACCATCAAACCGCATTTGGTTGGAATATCGGGACAGTAGTGTTTAAATTTCTTGAGTAAATCCAATGAGTGCTTATAGTTAGCGCCTGGTCGCATGGCTTTATACAGACGTGGCACGGTTTCAATATTATGATTAAAAACATCAGGTGGGTTTTGGCTCAGAATCTTCAGGGCAATATCTGCACGACCACGAAAATCAGGAACCAAAATTTCTATCAGAGTCTCTGGACTGGTTTGACGAATTTCTCGAATGCAATCTGCAAAATGCTGTGCACCACCATCTTTTAAGTCGTCTCGATCAACAGAAGTAATCACGACATACTTTAAGTTTAGATTCTTGACTGTTTCAGCCAGATGCTTTGGCTCATTAGGATCTAGGATATTAGGACGACCATGTGCGACATCACAGAATGGGCAGCGTCGAGTACAAATATCTCCCATGATCATAAACGTTGCAGTCCCTCCGCTAAAGCATTGCGGCAAATTGGGGCAGGCCGCCTCTTCACAAACCGTATGTAGTTTCTGTTGTCGTAATAAATCCTTAATGATTTGAA
The DNA here is from genome assembly GCF_002946595.1 of Acinetobacter sp. SWBY1. Lineage (NCBI taxonomy): Bacteria > Pseudomonadati > Pseudomonadota > Gammaproteobacteria > Moraxellales > Moraxellaceae > Acinetobacter > Acinetobacter sp. SWBY1. The sequence goes on from NZ_CP026616.1 coordinate 494,885, forward strand.
CTTCCTCGGGTTGACTAATTTTAGTCCGAATCCATTCTGGCTTTTTCGGTGTCGTTTCCGTTGGAACAACTTTAATCGGAATACGCGCCATTTTCTCAGCGCCACGTAGCTTCTTTCCAGTTAATACTGTGTTATTTAAATCCATTTCAAACACTCCGTCGTTTAAAATAATTAACATATACCCTGATATTAAATAAACTGCTTTAAATGCATTAATAATATTAAAACAGGGCAAAAAACTTATCATATAAAACAAAGGTTGGTTAAAGGTTTGTTTTTGTATGTGATTGAGCTGTTGTAAAATTTTACAAAAATTTTTAATTTCATAACCTTCTGTTTTTAATATTTATCTCATCTTTTTATGCATTATATTTTTTTAGTCTAATATGAAATTAAGTAAAAATATTCTTATATAAATATACGATTTAAAAATCCAATTATTCAATTTTGGATTTTCTTTTAAGCGTAGTGAATAAGGAACAAATATATGCAATTAACGGAAGAGCAATTGCTAGCAGCATACAAAAGAATGCGCGACATTCGTGAATTTGAGGATCGACTTCACGATGAAAACAATACAGGTGATATCCCTGGTTTCATCCATCTCTATAGCGGTGAGGAAGCTGTTGCAGTAGGGATTTGCGAAAATTTAACAGATAAGGACTTCATTACATCAACACACCGTGGACATGGACATTGTATTGCTAAGGGCTGTGACATTCACGCCATGATGCTAGAAATTTTTGGTAAAGATGATGGTTTGTGTCGTGGTAAAGGCGGCTCAATGCACATTGCGGATTTAGATAAAGGCATGCTCGGTGCAAACGGTATTGTAGGTGGTGGTCCACCTTTGGCTATTGGGGCAGCTTTAAGTGCTAAAACACTCAAGAATGGTGGTATTGGTCTGTCATTTACCGGTGATGGCGGGTCAAATCAGGGCTTAACTTTTGAAGCAATGAATATGGCTGTGGTGTTAAAGCTTCCTGTCATTTTTGTTTTTGAAAATAACGGTTTTGGTGAAGGTACTGCACATGATTATGCCGTAGGCAGTAAAGACATTGCAGGCCGAGCAGCAGGTTTTGGCTTACCCGCTGAAAAAGTAGATGGAACAGACTTTTTTGCTGTGTATGAAGTTGCACAAAAAGCCATTGAACGTGCCCGCCGTGGTGAAGGCCCGAGTGTGATTGAAACAGTAACCAACCGTTTTTATGGACATTTTGAAGGTGATCCGGGACTTATTCGTTCCAAAGAAGAACTGGATTATGTCAAAGAACATAAAGATCCATTGAAAATATTCCGCGAAAAAGTCAAAGACAAAATTGACGAAGCCAAGCTCAATGCGATTGACGCTCAGTCTAAAGCCAATGTAGACGATGCCGTTGCAAAAGCACGCGCAGCTAAGTACCCAGAAGTCTCTCAGTTACTTACTGATGTTTACGTCTCTTACTAAAGGAATAGTAGAAAAATGCCAAATAAAAGTTATCGAAACGCGATTAAAGAAGCAATTGAATTAGAAATGCGCCGAGACTCAAGTGTCATTGTGGTCGGTGAAGATGTTCGTGGTGGGCATGGTGGCAAAAATACCGATGACAATAAACTGGAAGGTTTTGGCGGTGTACTTGGTGTAACCAAAGGCTTATGGACTGAATTTGGTCCTGAACGAGTCATTGATACGCCAATTACAGAATCAGCGATTATTGGTATGGCGGCAGGTGCTGCTGCAACGGGTTTAAGACCTGTGGCAGATTTAATGTTTATGGATTTTTACGGCGTGTGTTATGACATGCTGTATAACCAAGCAGCTAAATTTCGCTACATGTTTGGCGGCAAAGCCAAAGCGCCACTCGTTGTACGAGGCATGATCGGTGCAGGTTTTTCCGCAGCAGCGCAGCATTCTCAGTCGCCATATAACGTGTTTGCCTCAGTGCCAGGCTTAAAAGTGGTGGTGCCTTCAAGTGCCTATGATGTAAAAGGGTTGTTGATTCAAGCCATTCGAGATGACGACCCAGTAGTCTTTTGTGAACACAAGTTGTTGTACGACATTAAGGGCGAAGTGCCAGATGAGTCCTACACTATTCCTTTTGGTGTCGCAAATTACACCCGTGAAGGCACAGATATCACCATTATTGCCTTAAGTTTGATGGTGCATCGTGCCAATGAAGTCGCTGATAAGCTCGCAAAAGAAGGCATTTCGGTTGAAGTGGTTGACCCTAGAACCATTTCTCCATTGGATGAAGACGGTATTTTAGAGTCAGTGGCTTCAACAGGCCGCGTGGTGATTGTAGATGAATCTGCAGCGCGTTGTGGTTTCGGACATGATGTGGCTGCACTCATTGCACAGAAAGGCTTTCATTTTCTTAAAGCACCAATCGAGTTAGTCACTCCACCACACTCACCCGTACCATTTTCACCCGTATTAGAAAAAGAATGGTTACCCAGTGTAGAACGCATCGAACAGGCTGTACGTAAGACGTTGGAGGCTTAGGATGAGCGAAATTAAAACCTTAGAAATCCCAAAATGGGGTTTGTCCATGGAAGAGGGCACGATTGCCCAATGGCTGATTCAGGAAGGTACGCAATTTAGTAAAGGACAGGAAATTTGTGAAATTGAAACCACAAAAATCGTCAATGTTCTAGAAGCGCCTTTCGATGGCTTGCTACGAAAAATTATTGCTAAAGATGGTGATACCCTTGTCGTAGGTGGAATCATTGCAATTTGTGCAGACGCTCAAGTTTCCGATGCAGAAGTTGAAGCATTTGCACAGTCTTTAGGGGGAACACCTGCTGTAACTGAAAATAAAGCGGTAGCAGCGGTTCCTGAAAAAGTCGATGTGGCTCAAGTTGAAACCAAAGTACAAGCTGCTCCTAAACAGAACAGTGTTGGTAATGGATCAAAAGCGGTGACTCAGGGCGGATATTCTATTCCTGATGAGTTACAAGGCTACCAACAAACCGATGATATTTTTGCAACGCCACATGCCTTGAAATTGGCTGAAAAGCATAATGTAAACTTGGCTCAGATTACGGGTTCTGGACGTGAAGGCCGTATCAGTGTTCAAGATATTCAGGCCGCAGTTCAAGCTGCTGGTGGTTCTTGGCCAGATGTACGTCATCAAGCCAGCACGAAAGCCGTGAAATCTAAAGCAGATGACAGTTATGTTCTAGCGACACCTGTTGCCCGCCGTTTGGCAAAACAATGGGGCATTAATTTGCATGATTGTCGCGCATCAGGTTCACGTGGACGAGTCTGTAAGGAAGATGTTGAAGCTGTATATCAACGGGAAAATCCTGTACAAGCTCAACATACTGAGTATGCGCATCCAACAGAGTCTGCAAAATTCACCACCGTAGCTATGAATGGTATGCGTAAAGCAATCGCTGCACGGCTACAAGCGGCAAAACGCAATGCACCACATTTTCGCTTAACGATAGACTTAAATGTTGAGTCGGTTCAGGTTTTGCGTCAGCAAATTAACAGTACTGTACCGCAAGTCAAACTGTCCATTAACGATATGCTGATTAAAGCTGCTGCTGCTGCACTGATTAAAGTTCCACAAGTTAATGTTCAGTTTGATGAAGAGAATCAGCAGATTTTACAGTTTGAACAGGCTGATATTTCGGTTGCTGTAGCCATCGAAAATGGACTGATCACGCCAATTATTAAAGCAGCGAACCGTAAATCTTTGGCGCAAATTTCCAATGATATGCGTGATCTGGCGACACGTGCCAAAACTGGAAAATTGGCACCTGATGAGTTTCAAGGGGGCAGTTTCAGTATTTCCAATTTAGGCATGCTTGGTATTCAACAGTTTGATGCCATTATTAACCCGCCTCAAGGTGCAATTCTAGCCTTAGGTGCAGCAGAGAAACGTGCTGTCGTTGAAAATGATGAGATTGTTGTTCGTGAAATGGTGACCGCAACATTGTCTTGTGATCATCGTGTCATTGATGGTGCGTTGGGTGCTCAATTCTTATCGGCATTTAAGCAGTTTGTCGAAAATCCTGCATTAATTTTGGTGTAGGAGGAATAGTCATGTCAGATACACAATTTGATCTTGTGGTTATTGGTGCTGGTCCTGGAGGATATGTCGCTGCGATTCGCGCAGCGCAACTGGGATTAAAAACGGCAATCGTTGAAAAACAACACTTAGGCGGAGTATGTCTTAATTGGGGATGCATTCCAACCAAGGCATTATTGAGCGGGGCTGTGCTTGCGCAGCAGTTCAAACATGCAGGGCAGTTTGGCTTTACGCTTAACGCGATTGATTTTGACATTCAAAAACTGGTCCATCATAGCAGACAGGTTTCTGAGCAACTCGTGCAAGGTATCGGTCAATTATTGAAAAAAAATCAAATCACTGTTTTTAACGCGGCAGCCCAGTTTATTGCCAAAGAGCAATTAGAGCTGACAGATGCGAATGGTCAAAAACAGCAGATTTCTGCACCGCATATTATTGTCGCAACAGGTGCACGTGCGGCCAATTTGCCTCATATTCCTGTAGATGGCCATCAGGTCTGGAGTTATAAAGAGGCTTTAGTTCCAGAACAATTACCAAAATCTTTACTGGTCATTGGTTCGGGTGCTATAGGCAGTGAGTTTGCAAGCCTATACCAAGACTTAGGCTGCCAAGTCACCTTGGTTGATATTGCCAAGCAGATTCTCCCTAGCGAAGACATTGAAGTTGCCAAGTATGTGCAAAAGCAATTTGAACAGCAGGGTATACGGGTTTTAACCGAAGCGACCGTAAAAAAAATAGAAACTGATCAGGCTCAAGTACATTGTCATATTGAAACTGCCACAGGTGTGCAAATCATTAGCGTTGAAAAGGTACTTTCAGCAATTGGCGTGAAACCGAATGCTGAAAATCTTGGCCTAGAAGCTTTGGGCATTGAACTTGAGAATGGTTTTATCAAAGTCGATTCATGGTGTAAAACCAATGTTGTGGGCGTTTATGCAATTGGCGATGTTGCAGGCGCGCCGTGTTTGGCACACAAAGCCAGTCACGAAGCCATTCTTTGTGTGGAGAAAATTGCAGGCCTAAGTCATGTACATGCTTTAGATCGTACACAAATTCCGGGCTGTATCTTTACCCATCCGCAAGTGGCCAGTATTGGTTTGACAGAACAGAAAGCGAAAGCTGCGGGCTTGAATATCAATGTGGGTAAGTTTCCTTTACAAGCGAATGGTAAAGCATTGGCTTTGGGCGATAGCGCAGGATTTGTTAAAACCATTTTTAGTCAGGAAACAGGTGAATTGTTGGGTGCTCACATGGTTGGACATGAAGTCACCGAACACATTCAAGGGTTTGCCATCGCGAAATACCTAGAAGCTACAGATGAAAGCTTAGCGCAGGTCATTTTCCCTCATCCTACTTTGTCTGAGGCGATGCATGAGTCGGTCTTGTCGGCGATGCAACGTGCAATCCATATTTAAGGAGTCGCAACATGCCTAGAGGTTTAAACAACAAAGTTGCTTTAATTACGGGTGCGGCACAAGGCATTGGACGTGGTATTGCCTTACGTTTAGCACAAGAAGGTGTACATATTGCCTTGGTCGATCTTCATCAAGAAAAGTTAAATACTGTTCAACAAGAGGTTGAAGCCTTTGGCGTAAAAGCCACCACATTTATTGCGGATATTTCAGATCCAATACAAATCAGTGACGCTATTAATCATGCAGAATCGACACTTAGTGGCTTTGATATCATGATTAATAATGCAGGTATTGCACAAGTCAAAGCTTTGGCAGAAGTAACGCCGAGTGAATTTAAGCAAATTATGAACATCAATGTCGGTGGTGTACTTTGGGGGATTCAAGCCGCAGCAAATAAATTTAAACAACGCCAACAGGCTGGAAAAATTATTAATGCATGCTCAATAGCAGGTCATGAAGGCTTTGCTTTACTCGGTGTTTATTCGGCAACGAAATTTGCAGTTCGTGCATTGACGCAAGCTGCGGCTAAAGAATATGCTAGTGTTGAAATTACTGTAAATAGTTATTGTCCGGGTGTTGTTGGTACAGACATGTGGGTCGAAATAGATCAGCGGTTCTCTGAAATTACAGGTGCACCAATTGGTCAAACGTATAAAAAATATGTAGATGGTATTGCTTTAGGACGTGCTGAAACACCAGATGACGTGGCTGCATTAGTTGCATTTTTAGCCAGCGAGGATGCAAACTATATTACAGGTCAGTCTATTTTGACAGATGGTGGAATGGTTTACCGTTAATATCAACATAAGGAATACACAATGAAAGCAGCTCGTTTTTATGACCGAGGGGATATTCGAATTGAAGATATCCCTGAACCGAAAGTACTTCCAGGCACAGTTGGAATTCAAGTTGCATGGTGTGGTATTTGCGGTACAGATTTACATGAATTCATGGAAGGTCCTATTTTTATTCCACCTTGTGGTCACCCACACCCAATTTCGGGAGAATCTGCACCTGTAACAATGGGACATGAATTTTCAGGCGTAGTTTATGCAGTTGGTGAGGGTGTAGACGATATCCAAATTGGACAACATGTCGTAGTTGAACCCTATATTATTGCGGATGATGTCCCGACTGGCCCCAATGATAAGTATCATTTATCAAAAAATATGAACTTTATTGGTTTAGGCGGACGCGGTGGTGGTCTTTCTGAAAAAATTGCAGTTCAGCGGCGTTGGGTACATCCTATTTCAAATGATATTCCTTTAGACCAAGCAGCGTTGATAGAACCTTTATCTGTCGGTCATCATGCCTATGTCAGAAGTGGCGCAAAAGCTGGCGATATCGCACTGGTTGGTGGAGCAGGCCCAATAGGCTTACTTTTATCTGCTATTTTAAAGGCTAAAGGTCTCACGGTCATCATTACTGAACTGAGTGCAAAACGTAAAGAAAAAGCGATAGAAGCGGGTGTTGCCGATTATGTACTAGACCCATCTAAGGTTGATGTAGTTGCTGAGGTAATGAAAATTACAGAAGACCGCGGTGTAGATGTAGCTTTTGAATGTAGTAGTGTCAATAAAGTCATGGATACACTCGTTGCAGCAATGAAACCAACTGGTGTAGTCGTTATCGTTTCTATTTGGAGCCATCCTGCCACAATTAATGTGCATAGTGTGGTGATGAAAGAGCTAGATATTCGTGGCACGATTGCTTATGTAAATGATCATCAGGAAACTATCCGTTTAGTCGAGCAAGGTAAGATTAATCTAGAACCTTTTATTACCCAACGTATTGCATTAGATGATCTTGTTTCTAAAGGCTTTGAAACGTTGATTCATAATAATGAATCGGCTGTAAAAATTATTGTTCATCCATAGTAAAGCCTAATTTGAATAAGCTAGAAATAAACTCTATGTAGCTATTTCTAATATCTTTATCGATAGAGAATGAGTCTGTACGTACAGATTCATTCTCAAATTTACAGTGTTGAGTGCCAGTATGATTTTGATCATAGAGCCTTAAAGATAGAAAATAAGTTTTTAAATAAACCATAGGGATATAGACTAAATTTTGCCAGGAGAGTGGTGGCAGTCCACCACTAATTAAAAGATGTCTACAAAATCATTGGCTATTCAATAAGTTTAGTTTACTGTTTGGTATAAAATATTATGCTGAGTTTTGATAGCTACGATTTTTGTTTGGCTTTTTGACGTAAGACATACAAATATAAGCTTTCAACTTTTTCACGTGCCCATGGTGTGGTACGTAAAAACCGTAATGATGACTTAACACTTGGATCTATACAAAAACATCTAATTTCAATTTTACGACTTAAGCCTTCAAAGCCACCATAGTAATCCAATAACTCATCCAAAATGTCAGCAAGTTTTTTGCCGTGTAGAGGGTCATTGGAGGCATTCATAATAGATAAACCATATTTTTGGAGGCCATCATTATAACCTGAGCTAGTTGAAAAATGGGAGGGTTGAAATTTAAACATAATTAACATTGATGTGTGCTGAAATAGCAGGAGACATTCACTTGTGAGATTCTAGTCAGCCGACTTGTAAAAATCTTCTGCCATTTGATTTAGTGTCTTAAAATGTAGACCTTTCTTTTTATAGAATAAGACCTTAAAGAAAACCTATTTAACTGAAGCAAACATAAAAGTGCATTACTAATTTGACAGATAATAAAACCTGATTTAATCTATATCAGAAATAATGAACAAATTAGCAGGTGTTATTTATTTAACATAATGTACATTATGCGCAATGGTATTGTTAGAAACCATTTAAAGTGTCTGTATTCTCACCAATAAAAATGTCTGGTCTATGATGCGCATCAACATCATGGACTGGATATAAACTTGAGATGCTGATCACTATGTCTGACAAGGAAATACAACGTCTTGCAGTCCTGCAAGATGTTCGAGATCAACGTATTACACAAGTCTGTGCTGCTGCGCTTTTGTGAGGCCGAAACGACCTTTGATTATATGCTTTCAACCCGAGCCTACATTGAGCAATACGGCAAGCCTTTGGCCTTTTATAGCGATAAACACTCAGTATTTCGAGTCAATCAGAAATCCAAGCAAGACAGCCAGATCACGCAATTTGGCAGGATTCTCAACGAATTAAACATCGATATTATCTTTGCCAACTCACCACAGGCCAAAGGACGTGTGGAACGCGCCAACAGAACTCTGCAGGATCGCCTGATCAAGGAAATGCGTTTTGAAGGCATCTGCTCAATTACCGAGGCCAATGCTTGGCTGCCCTGCTTCATTGAGCAGTTCAATCAGAAGTTTGCCAAGTGTGCGAGAAACTCGAAGAACTTGCATCGACCTTTAACGGAATCTGATGCTGAGCTAGAGGATATTTTTACCTGGCAGGAACCGCGTAAGGTCACGAAGAATCTGACTATCACGTATGACAAGTGTATTTATATGCTTGAGCCAACAACACTGAACCACAAACTTGTTGGGCAATACATAACATTTTTAGAGTATCCAGATGGTACTGTGGCCATCATGCACGAAGGACGGAAGATCAACTACAGTATTTTCAATAAACTGGCTAGACTGCAGCAGAATGAAGTAGTTGAGAATAAAAGATTAGGTGCGGTTCTGGCCCATATCCAGCAACAACATGAAGAGTTGGAAAAACAAAATAAAAGTTCCCGTGCCAAGAAAAGTATGCCGAGTCGTAAAGCTCAGAAAGTTGTTATTGAACAAAGAAATTTAAATCCTGTTCTTGACTCTTGCAGTTAAAAACAGGACATTTTAAATGGGTTATCGCATAGACATTTTAATTGGTGAATAACAAATAAATATTAAGTAATTGATATATATTAAGTTATTTTAAGTATTCGGTATCTCAATTTACCTTATCATTCACAAAAAGATAAAAAGCTACTCAATCTTTCAATCAAGTAGCTTCAAAAATACGCCGTACAATCTGTTAAAGTTTTTTCCAAGTCATCGTGCTAATCGCATTCGCGCTCTTGGCTTTGCCATATACTTTCATTTGATTATTCGCCGCATTTAATTGAGCATCAATTTTATAGACATAACCATCTTTCGGATTAATCCATTGTCCTTGCGAAAATTGTTTCGGATTTGAATTTGCCACTAAGCCTTCTAATGCCTGCATGCCTTTTATGGGCTGATTCTTTAAGTTGCCTTGGCATTTACTGCATACCTCTAATTGAATTGTGCCTACCGATAACAAATTTCGAGTAATTACAGCACTATATTCCGAAGTTTTAGAGTTCTTACGAATCACAATTTCCGCAACATAATGCCCTGTATGATCATCAATTACTTTCCATGTACCAATCAATGGATCAAATGGCATGGCTTGAACAGGAAAAATAAATCCCAAATATAGTGCAATTGCACCTAAAAAGTTACGCATCATAAAAATATCAACTTAAAACCAATTTACAGCACGGTTGTGCTAAAAATGGGCGTGATTATAGCAATCAATGTTGAGTTTAAATAAATTTTTCATAAAAATTAAATATTTATATGCTATTGGTTCGATGAAATATCATTAAAAATGTGAACCAATACGCTTTTTATGGGTAGATGAATTTTGATGCGTTGCAGCTTTATGCATAAAAGTGAATCTGTAACGTGGTTTTGTATGCCAATTAATCATCTATATTTCTTCTTTCAACATTTGCTGTGTTATGGCGTAAACTAGACCTACAAGCTGTATCACTATAAGTTAAGAAATATTCACAGGAATGCTCTTAACTTTATCCTAAGTTTTTGTTTTTACTGTCTTAAATTTATCTATCTTTAAATTTAGGTTTAGTCATCAAGGTAACATCGTATGCTCAAGTGGTTCGAGAAACTTATAGATCCTTATCCAAATAAAGGTTTGACCGAACCCTTGCCAACCACGTTTTTTGCCTTTGTTTGGCAAGCAGCTTCAGGTGTACGTCCATATTTATTGTTATTGGTTTTATGTACTGCAGGCGCTGCCAGCTTTGAAGCTTTGCTATATGCAAAAATTGGCGATTTAGTCACATGGCTTAGTCAAAGTCAGCCAGATACTTTCCTTGCGCAACATCAGCAGAACCTTACTTTGCTGTTTTGTATTTTATTGGCCAATATCTTTTTTGCCAGTGCGCAGTCAATTGTGAAGCATCAAATGTTATACAGTGGTTTTCCAATGCGTTTGCGTTGGCGTTTCCACAATTTAATGTTGCAACAAAGTCTGGATTTTTTCCATAATGATTTTGCAGGAAGACTCTCTGCCAAAGTCATGCAAACCGCCTTAGCAGTACGTGAGTTTTGGGTCATTTTGGGCGATATGCTTGCCTATGTATTCATTTACTTTATTACGATTAGTCTGGTATTGGGCGCAATTTCTCCAATGCTCATTTTGCCGTTATTGCTATGGTTGGCTTTATTTATTCTTGCAGCAGCTTATTTTATTCCGCGTTTGAGCAAAGTATCTAATGAACAAGCCGATGCACGTGCAGTGATGACAGGACGTGTGACCGATGCTTATACCAATATTCAAACCGTAAAATTATTTGCGCATGCAGGTCGCGAAAGCCAATATGCCAAAGCGTCGATGCAAGAATTTATGTTGACAGTTTATAAACAAATGCGTTTGGGCGCTCAATATGAAATCAGCATTAATTTACTGAGTGTGGTGCTATATGTCGGTGTTTTAGGTACTGCTATTTGGCTTTGGCTCAATGGTCGTGCTGAATTAGGTATTATTGCTGCCACCACAGCCATGATTCTCAAATTGAATAGTATTGCCGAGTTTATGATGTGGCAGACCTCTGCCCTGTTTGAAAATGTCGGCACCATTCAAGACGGTATGAAAACTCTTGGACGTCCAATTGCGATACAAGATAAAGCCGATGCGAAGCCATTACAAGTTACTCAAGGCGAAATTCAGTTTAAAGATGTAAGTTTTGCTTATAACAGTAAAAACGTGATTGACCAGTTTAATCTGCATATTGGTGCAGGCGAAAAAATTGGTATTGTGGGACGCTCAGGTGCAGGTAAATCGACCTTAATTCAATTGCTCTTGCATTTTTATGAACTCAAACACGGCTCAATTATGATTGATGGGCAAAATATTGAAGATGTGACCCAAGACAGTTTGCGTAAAAACATTGCACTTGTGACTCAAGATACTTCACTATTACATCGTACTGTGGCTGAAAATATTAAATATGGGCGACCTGACGCCACTGATGCAGAAATGTTTGAAGCAGTACGCAAAGCTAAAGCCGAGGAATTTATTCCACAATTGACCGATTTACGTGGCAAAAAAGGCTATGAAGCCTACGTGGGAGAACGGGGTGTTAAACTTTCAGGCGGACAACGTCAACGTATTGCCATTGCCCGTGTTTTCTTAAAAGATGCGCCTATTTTAATTTTAGATGAAGCCACCAGCGCGCTTGACTCTGAAGTTGAAGCGGCAATTCAATCGAGCCTCGATGAACTCATGCAAGGTAAAACTGTAATCGCGATTGCACACAGACTATCTACCATTGCACAAATGGATCGTTTAATTGTGCTCGATCAAGGACGTATTGCAGAACAAGGTACGCATGATGAACTGGTGGCTATGAACGGAATTTATGCACAACTTTGGCAGCGTCAAACAGGTGGTTTTTTAATTGAACAAGATAAAATCGTAAAACCATCGACTGATAAAAATTAGCATCTCCAGCAATTTTGCTGTAACTCAGGCTTTGATGAAATGCAGATTTATCGCATATAGTCAAAGCCTGTTTTGTCTAACAATTTCCATAGAATTTCTTTAATTTTCATGCCAAGATGCAATATGTCATCTACGTTCTTATGTCGCCGTTTGGCAAACTAAGATATGCATAGATGACAGTCGCTAAGGCAAATTAAAATAAAATTAGCAAATGCAATGGAACATGCATGAAAACAATATCAGCACGTCAGGAACAAGGTGTTCCAGGGGTTTATGGCTTATTGGTTTTGGATGTTGTATCCCGTTGGGGTTATAACGCAGATACCTTATTTGCACCATTTCAACTCAATAGCGAAATGTTGGCAGACCCAGAATGTCGTATTCCTACACCTATTGCCAATGAGTTGGTTAAACATGCTTTAAAACTTACAGGCGAATCGACACTCGGTTATCATCTTGGTACGCAAATGCGCATTTCCATTCATGGCTTTATTGGCTATGCGATTATGACTGCGCATGAAATTAGTGATGCGTTGATTTTAGCCAATCGTTTTATTCAACTGCGTATGCCCTTTTTACAATTGTTTTTCTCAACTTTTGGTGAAAAAGCCAGTCTGCAATTGCAGTGTGATATTCACATGGAACCTTTACGCACAGAAATTGCCATCGCTTTAATTATTGGCATGATTACCATGAGTAAAGCCATGACAGGTACCGAACACTTTACAGGTGAAGTCGATTTTGACTTTCCTAAACCTGCAGGTTTTGATCAGTATTTTTCGAAATTTCCTTATCATCAATTCCGTTTTGATCAGCCGTATTTAGGTTTAAGTTTTGACAAGCAATATCTAGGCTTAAAAATGATTAATGCCGATCCTATTGCCAGTCAAATTGCGATTAATCAATGTGAAGCCGAACTTTCTGCTTTAGGTGAACGTCGCCGCATTTCTATGCGAGTACGTGATATTTTAACCCACGCAGAACAGCATTATTTAAGCATTGAAAATGTTGCCGACTATCTACACATGTCCGACCGCACACTCAAACGTCAACTGGCTGCAGAAGGTACTTCATTTTCAAACTTGGTCGATGAAGTACGTTATCGGCATGCAACTTCCCTGCTTTCCCGTACAGACTACACGCTAGAACAAATTGCCGATGAATTGGGTTATAGCGATGTGGCAAATTTTAGTCGTGCTTTTAAACGCTGGAGTGGACGCAGTCCGAGCAATTGGCGTAAAGATCCGTATTTATAAACTTTTGTTTTTAGCAAAAAGCATGTATAAAACATGGCAAAAAGATTCGATACAATTTAAGGAGTTATCAAATGAATCACCCTGCTGAATTAAAATATGCAAGAACACATGAATGGGTGCGTATTGAAGGTGATTTGATCGTCACAGGTATTTCAGACCATGCACAAGATGCTTTAGGCGATTTGGTCTATGTAGAAGCACCTGAAGTTGGTCAAAAAGTAATTGCGGGTGAACAAGCAGGTGTGGTTGAGTCTGTTAAAACAGCTTCAGATATTCACGCCCCTGTTTCAGGCGAAGTAGTTGAAGTGAATAGCAATTTAGAAGATGACCCTGATTTTGTGAATGATGAACCGTATGGCAAAGGCTGGATTTATAAAATCAAACCAGACAATATGGCAGATGTAGAACAGCTTTTATCAAGTGCAGACTATGAATCTGGCTTATAAGCCTTAAATTTGCAGCGTTTAATCGCTCAAATTCAAAGAAATCAGCTTCGGCTGATTTTTTTTGTATTGCAACTTTAGAAAATAAACCTAATTATCTTTATTTGATAAAATAATTAAAATAATTGCATTAAAATCTAATTTTAAGTTTAATTTTATTAAATAGATGTACTTTTCACATAAATGGGTTTATTATTTTTTGCATGATCTCGCGGTGTGATGATTTCCAATAACAAAGCATCTGTATAACAAAGTACACATTACACGCTGCTCCACTCACCATATAGGTTTAAATTATGTCTGCTATAAATGCTGAACATTTATGGAATAAGTCGTTTATTCTCTGCTTATTCAATAACTTGTTCTTATTCATATTTTATTTTGCGCAAACGACAATTTTGCCTATTTATATTGTGAATGAGTTGGGTGGTAGCTTGTCACAGGCAGGTTTAGCCATGACTTTGTTTATGTTATCTGCAATCGCGATTCGCCCATTTAGCGGTTTGATTATTGAAAAATTTGGTGTAAAGAAAACCTTATATGTTTCTGAAATCATGTTTTGTTTGTGTAGCGTGGCATACATTTTTGTAGATAGTTTACTGTTTCTACTCGTACTGCGTTTTTTACATGGGATTTGGTTCAGCATTGTCACCACAGTTACCGTCCCTATTGCCAATAACTTTATTCCAGACAGTCGCAAAGGTGAAGGTATGGGCTATTTTTTGGTGTCAGTAAATTTAGGGATTGTATTGGGACCTTTAATTGGTTTAAGTCTGATTCAAAGTGTTTCTTATGCCAGTATTTCTACCTTACTATCCGTCAGTGTTTGGGTAGGTTTCGCCTTCTGTTTAATGATTCCAATTGCGACCCAAAAAGTAAAAACTGAAACAACACCTAAACGTAAATTAGGGCTTCAAGATTTTGTAGAGAAAAAAGCAATTCCTGTATCACTTATGGCGATGATGGTTTCTTTCGCGTATGCCAGTATTATGTCATTTATTTCCACCTTTGCAGAATCACGCAATATGCTGTCTTATGCGAGTTTATTCTTCGTGATATTTGCAGTTTCGATGATGATTTTGCGCCCAATTACAGGCAAAATTTATGATCGTAAAGGGGCGAGTTATGTGATTTATCCTGCAATTATATTATTTGCTTTAGGATTAATTGTCTTGAGTCAGGTACACAGTGTATTCGGTTTTATGTTGGCTGCTGCATTAATTGGTGTAGGGTTCGGGTCTGCCCAACCTTGCCTGCAAACCATTTCAATTCAACGCTCCCCTAAAGATCGTATTGGTCATGCCACATCTACGTATTTTTGTTGTTACGATATTGGTATCGCCTTAGGCGCGTTAATTCTAGGTTGGATTATTGCGGGTTATGACTATACCGCAGCGTATTTGCTCTGTGCTGTTGTGACCTTAATCAGTTTAATTTTCTATAAATTTGTTGTGGCTAAACAACCTAATGCAGATATTCAGGCTTAGTTTTTAATAGCAGCAAAAGAATTGTTATTTTAAAAACTAATCTAAGAAGAGTTGATTTTTAAATACTCTCCCACCCAAAAAACCTGAAATTTCAGGTTTTTTGGGTTTCTGGAGTTTTATTTTTTATGCAGTTTTAGCCAAAACCTGACGATTTAAGCTTTCAGCGACCTCAATAAGCAGTTGTTCAGTCTTATCCCAACCCAAGCAGCCATCGGTAACAGATTGACCATAAGTCATCTCGCAAGAAATCTTTTGATTTCCATCCACCAAATGACTTTCTAACATGATGCCACGGACTTGCGTCTGTTCACGTTCTGCCACAATGGTACGCAAGACTTGCGGTTGTTGTTGTGGGTCTTTATGGCTGTTACCGTGACTACAGTCAATAATCAATGCAGGCAACTGCCCTTTGGCTTTGTGCTGAATTTTCTCAATTTCTGCCAATTGATAATTTGGCCCTGAATTTGCGCCACGTAAAATTAAATGCGCGTGTGGATTACCTTGTGATGACAAAATAGCAGGTAAACCCGACTGGCTCATTCCCATGAATTGATGTGGATGACTTGCCGATTGAATTGCATCTAATGCAATTTGAATTGAGCCATCAGTTCCGTTTTTGAAACCAATGCTATACGGCATGGCGCTAGAAATTTCAC
This sequence comes from Acinetobacter sp. SWBY1, assembly GCF_002946595.1. NCBI lineage: Bacteria > Pseudomonadati > Pseudomonadota > Gammaproteobacteria > Moraxellales > Moraxellaceae > Acinetobacter > Acinetobacter sp. SWBY1. Next base: position 510,862 of record NZ_CP026616.1, read on the forward strand.
GGTGAATTTGTGATTCACTGGTACGTGCGCCAATTGCACCCCAAGCCAGTACATCATCAAAATATCCCGTTGCCATTGGGCTTAAAATTTCAGAAGCAATTGGTAAACCCATTTCTATAATTTGTAGATACAGTTCACGTGATTTTTCTAAGCCTAATTGCATGTTTGCAGAGCCATCTAAGTCTGGGTCATACAAAAAGCCTTTCCAGCCTACCGTAGTACGTGGCTTTTCGATATAGGCGCGCATCACCAAGAAAATTTGATCTGAAACTTGGCTTTGTAATTGTTTTAATTTTTCTGCGTATTCGAGTGCTGCTTGCGGATCATGAATTGAACAAGGTCCTGTAATGACCAATAAGCGAGGGTCTGTGCCCGCTAAAATGTTCTGAATAATCTGTCGATGTTGTGCGATTTGTTGTTTTAGCGCAGATGAAAGTGGGAGTTGCGCTTTGAGTTGATGCGGTAAACTTAAACTAATTTCAGTATTGTTGGTCTGTTGTTGTAAAGCAGTATTTAAAGCATTCATTGGTCTGTTCCTTTGGACTGTTTCTCTTTTTTACAGTCCGATCATTTATTTCAGCGTTATGGGTCTAATGGATTGCAAGGTTTGAGTCATAGATTGACTAAAGTAAAACCAATAAAAGTTGCTAAAGTATGAATAATTAACGTTGTACATGATTAAATCTCCGAAAAACCTATAAAATTCAAAACACCAGACATAAAAAAACCTGATCAGGGTTGCCGATCAGGTATCAACTGGTGGGCAACCTTTTGCCCGAACGCGACTCAGGCAATCATTGAAACTGCCAAAAGTAATAGTAAGCGTTTGCGATTAAAGGTTGCTTTAACATCTTGTTTTCATCAAAAAATGAGCTGTTAAAATTAAAATACGCTGTATTGTTCCGTTTGGCAATCCTTTTTGTAAAATAATTTTTATTGGATGTATTTATTAAAATTAAGCTGCTGTTTTAGCGAATCCAGGGGTTAAAAAAACCAAGCCGAAGCTTGGTTTTTGTTGGGTCTTTATTTAAGCGCGTTACTCATCATTGATCAAAATGAATCACACTACGAATAGATTTACCCTCATGCATTAAATCAAAGGCTTCATTAATTTGGTCTAGCCCCATGGTGTGCGTTACAAATGGTTCGAGTTGAATATCACCCTTCATGGCTTCTTCAACCATGCCTGGCAATTGCGAACGACCTTTTACACCACCAAACGCAGTTCCTTTCCAAGTACGACCTGTCACCAATTGGAATGGACGAGTTGAAATTTCCTGACCTGCACCTGCAACACCAATAATAATGGATTGTCCCCAACCACGATGCGCACATTCCAAAGCGGAACGCATCACATTGGTATTTCCAATACATTCAAAAGAATGATCTACGCCCCAACCTGTTTTTTCCACAATGACTTCCTGAATTGGGCGGTCATAATCTTTTGGATTTAAGAATTCGGTTGCACCAAATTGTTCTGCCAATTTGAATTTCTCTGGGTTGGTATCAATGGCGATAATACGGCTGGCTTTGGCTTTATGCGCACCTTGCACAACAGCTAAACCAATACCACCTAAGCCAAATACCGCAACGGTATCGCCTTCTTGGACTTTTGCAGTATTTTTAACTGCACCTAAACCAGTTGTAACACCGCAACCTAATAAGCAAACTTGCTCATGATTGGCTTCAGGATTAATTTTTGCTAAAGATACTTCAGCAACTACCGTATATTCACTAAAGGTTGAACAGCCCATGTAGTGATAAATCGGTTGTCCATTATAAGAAAAACGTGTCGTGCCATCAGGCATTAAACCTTTACCTTGTGTCGCACGTACGGAAACGCATAGGTTGGTTTTACCAGATTTACAGAATAAACATTCGCCACATTCTGCTGTGTAAAGCGGAATCACATGATCGCCTGGTTGAACACTGGTCACACCCTCACCAACTTCAACCACAATACCTGCACCTTCATGGCCAAGAACTGCAGGGAAAACACCTTCAGGATCTTCACCCGATAAGGTAAATGCATCGGTATGGCATACCCCTGTGTGGGTAATTTTGACCAAGACTTCTCCAGCCTGCGGCGGTGCAACATCAATTTCAACAATTTCAAGCGGCTGACCTGGGCCGAATGCGACGGCTGCACGTGATTTCATGAGCAAATTATCCCTAAAAAATACATTAACAGATGATAAGGGGCTGCTGACAATTCGTCTATGTTTGCGATGTGAGAGAGATATCTCGCAAGCTATTTATAAAATATCAACAGACTCTCACAATACCCTCTTTCTATTCAGAGTTTCAAGCATTAACATGAGGATAATCTCCATGTATAAATACAGAATGACTTAAGAATAATCATGAAGATCCAAAGACCTTGTTACTGGCTTGGAATGTTGGCTTTTTTCGCTATTTTACTGACAGGATGCAGTTTACCGATGAATCAAGCGAGCAAAGATAGCCCTGTTGAGCATTATGTAGATCATTGGCTGAATGGTCAGGAAATTGATGCACATTTATCCCAAAATTTAACAGCGTATCTTTCTCTAAATGATGCCTTTAGTAGCATCGCCTCGCGTTTATATTTGATTCAAAAAGCACAGCACCATTTAGATTTACAATATTACATTTGGGAAGATGATTTAATTGGTCAGTTGATGTTGGCTGAACTGCTCAAAGCAGCAGATCGTGGTGTAAAAGTTCGTTTATTAATTGATGATCAAAATGGTACGCAACTTGATCCAACCTTAAAACGGCTTGCTCAGCATCCTAATTTTGAAATAAAAATTTTCAATCCGTACAAATATCGGCATTTTCGTGTGATGGATTATTTGTTTCGTTTTAAACAAATCAATCGCCGTATGCACAATAAACTAATTATTGCCGATGGGGCGATTGCCGTGACAGGTGGGCGTAATATTAGCCGTGAATATTTTGATGCCAGTGAAAATTTTCAATTTACTGATATGGATATTCTATTCTATGGCAGTGCTGTCCCCCAAGCCAATGCCGTGTTTTTAGAGTTTTGGAATGACGAACTAAGCTATTCAGTAAAGCAATTATTAGGCACAGGCAACGCGTTGCAATTGAGAGAATTGCGTAATCGCTATGAATTAAATGCCAAATATAAAGATAAAATTCGTGAACGTGTGGCTAACGCGCAAGAAGAAGTCAGCATCAAATTAGAACAACATCCTGTACAGTGGGTACGTGCGCATTTTGTGGCAGATTCTCCGAATAAAATTCGGGGTACAGCTCAAGGCGAGCAACTGATTTACAAACAAATGTTAAAGTTAATGGGTGAGCCCAAACAACATTTAGAACTGGTTTCTGCCTATTTTGTCCCAACAGAAGATGGTCTTAAAACACTCACTCAACTGGCTGAAAAAGGAATACAGATACGTGTATTGACCAATTCATTTTTAGCCAATGATGTGCCTTTGGTACATGCATTTTATCAGCAGTATCGCGTAGATTTACTTAAATCAGGTATTCGTTTATATGAATTTAAGCCTTATATTGAACGAAAAAAGCGTACTTGGTATGAAGTTGCAACGGGTAACGTAATTCCTGCCAAAGGCAAAAACGCCTCGAGTTTACATGCCAAATTCTTTGATATAGATAGCATGGTCTTTGTAGGTTCTTTTAACCTTGATCCTCGTTCTGCAAAATTAAATACCGAAGTTGGCTTGGTGTTAGAGTCTGAACAATTGCAAAACGATGTTTCTCAATCTTTAGACCGCTATTTGCCACAAATTGCGTATGAACTGCAATTAGACGAAAACGGTCAAATTATTTGGTTAGATCATCAGGCAGATGGCAGTATTCAAACGTATCATCATGATCCTGAAACCACACAGTTTCAGCGTTTTATGATGAAAACAGTTTCATTATTCCCTATTGAATGGATGATGTAATGACAATAGATAGACATTAATTATGGAAGCGTATTTTTCTTTCTCTGCCATCACTGTCTACAATTATTTAAAGTTACTTATAGTAAGCCTATTTCTTTAAATAAGTTAAAATACGCTTCTGCCTTTTTCTCTAAAGCTAAAGGATAGGCTCGTGAAGATGAAGGCATCCGATATAAATGCAGCTCACGCTTGGCAAAATAGCAATGTGTCGCCTGCCCAATTTGAGGTTTTTCGGCAGATTCAGGCATAGATAACATGAGTGTATCAGTCGCTTTATCGCCTGTGGTCATAATGCTTTGACATAAAGGTATCTTGCTTAAAAGTGCTGCAATATCCATTGGTTTTTCAATCTGTAAAAATTTGTCTGATGCATTGCCTTTTAAGCGAATCACCTGCTGCGCCGTATCTGAAATAGCAATGCCAGTGGTGTTTAAAAAATCAATAATTTTATGAAGATGAAAATTTTTAGCTTCTAAATCTAAAAAGTAGTTTTTATCTTGAAAAAAGCATAAGCCCAAAATTCGCCACATATCATTTTGATAATTCGGATAATAAAAATCCATTTTCCAACGGCTTTTAGGTGGTGGAAAACTCCCAAGCATTAACAGCTTGGCATTGGCTGGTAAAAAGGGTTCGAGTGGATGGGTTTCTATTTTAGAATCAGACATTTATAGATTGAACCTTTGGTCTTTAAATTAAGCTAAGACATTGCAGTACGAGCAACTTCATAATGATTTTTATGTAACTTCCCTTGATTGAATAACCATGTCGCAACTTCTGGCCAAAAATACATTGCAGATCTAGATGCAAGTCCATACATCGGACGTGGAAAGTTTCCGTCACCACGTTTATTTTGCGCATATAAAGATAATGCTTGACGAGTCATTCCAGCACGTTCAGCCATTACTGCCAAAGTTGAATAACCTTGCTCTTCTACTATCAGATCATGAAATCCTAATGAGCGAATATTGTCTAATGCTGAGTGAATCGCTTGTTCTGCATTTTTAGCTTCACGGTCAAACTCAAGATAAATTGTATCGTTATAACTGCAAACTAATGCATCATCACAACCCGCTTCAAAGAACTTATCTTCTAGCACAGACAGATCAGAACGTGCGTCACGTACCACAACAGTAAAGTGATAGTTATTCATAGTTCATCTCCATGACATTGCTTTACTTTACGCAAGATTTGTTTTGCATGTGCTGATTTACCTGAATCGACAGCATCCCAGCCGTTTTCAATCGCATATTCAATTGCTTCGCGAATATGTTTATTGGGATGTTTCTTCATATTTTCATTCTGCTTGATGATTTAATTATAATTTAGTGTTGACGATTGTTAACACCATACCATTATTTAAGTTAATTTACCTAAAACCGTTCTAAAATCATCTCCGCGACTTCTTTGCCCCAAATTTGGTAAATTTCTTTACTTGGATGAAAACCATCTTTTGCCATTTCTAAATTCATGGATTGATATTTTTGAATATCATATTCAATCCATTGCATATCTTTTTGTTGTGCTATCATTTTTTTTAATTGTAAGTTCATTTGTTTAGCGTATTGTCCAAATAGCCATGACAAGGGATTAGGTAATGCAGGAAATAAATGCATCGGTGGAACGCCCGTAGCAATGATTAATTCAGGTTGGAATTTCGCTTGAATAAGCTGATAAAATTGTTGCTGTTGTTTAATCCAAGTTCGTGCTGACATTAAGCGAGTCACATCATTGACACCAACAGAAGTAACCACGACATCATATTTTTGATTTACCATTTTTTTGATCTTTTTAATGAGTTGTGAGGTCGTATCTCCAGACTGTGCTTGTAAACGCCAATGTACTTGATACTGATGTTGCAAGGCAGAAACCACAGCGCCCAATAGCGCATCATTTTGATGTGCTACCCCAACGCCTGCAGCTGCAGAATCTCCTAAAATCAATAATGACAGCGTTTGCCCTTGCCCTGTAATACCTTCACGTTCGCCTTCGGCTTCTGGCAATCGAATCGTGTTCTTTTTAACCCGATTTCCCTGAATTAACAAGGCAGGAAATAAAGCAAGGGTTGCTGCTCTAAGCCACATGACGCTTCACTCTTAAATAAGAAAACCGAAAATAGAAACTTTAAAACCTAAACAAAAGTAGATACTTAAATATAAAAATAGCATCGTGTCATTTAAAGAGTTTTCATTCATCAACAGCTTTAAATTTCAGGATGCTATTCAACTACTATGATATCGCTGCTATTTAGCCGAGTTTATTGACCAATTTTAATGGTAAAACTTTCATAGCAAAACCTAGTGGCAACCATGGCCATTTAGGTACATAGGCTTTAATTGGTGCTTTTTCAATTTCTGCTGCAAGTAAGCGAGAACCTGTTTTTTCATCAACTTCAAAAGGCAGTTTTTTTGCACCTTCGTTGATTTCGGTACGAATATAACCAGGGAAAATAGTCGTAACTTGAATAGGTGTATCAATTAATTCTGCACGAATTCCTTCTGCTAAATGTGCTACTGCAGCTTTACTTGCGCCGTAAGCAGTAAGATGTTTTGGCATACCACGAATGGCACTCATAGATGAAATCATCACCAAATGCCCTGAGTTTTGCTCACGGAAAATTTCAACTGCAGCTTCACACTGCGCCAAAGCTGAAATAAAGTTTGTTTCTACCGTAGCTTTGTTGATGGCAAAATTGCCTTTACCAATGCGGCGCCCTTCGCCTACGCCTGCATTGACAATAATGCGGTCAATTTGTCCAAAGTCTTTTTTAAATTCACGAAATACCTGAAACACTTGATCATAATTGGTGACATCCAGCGTTTTCGCAATGACACGAACACCAAACTGGCTTTCCAGTTCTTGTTTCAGTGTTTCTAAACGCTCTATACGTCGGGCACAAATCGCAAGGTTATAACCCATTTGAGCAAATTCACGTGCCATACCCGCACCAATACCCGAACTTGCACCTGTAATTAGAATTGTTTTTGTCATGGTTTGATCCTTAAATCCAAGTCAATAAATTTGAGTTTTCAGCTTTGATAAAATGATGTTCATTCAAGCTTAACAGTTGTGGTTCACTACCGACCAAACGCAAAGTGGTGATACTTGAGTTGGTAATTGCCCAGTTCAATGCAAAGGTTTTATTGGGCGTTAAGCCTAAAATTTTACCTGCCACCACCGAAATCACACCACCAGAAGTAAATACCACAGCATATCTTGGTTGTCTTTGGGCTAAATCATCACATAAATGCTGCAATGCATCTTCGACACGCTGTTTAAAATGCGGCCAAGATTCTTCATATTCATGGTGATATTCACCGCCCGTCCAGCGTTCTATCGCACCTTCAAAAATTTTTGCCAAATATGCACGAGGATTGACCTCTTTGGCGACATCTTCTTTCATCAATTCAGGTTGATTAAAACGCGGTTCATACTGCGCAAAAACCTGTTGATGATTAAACTCATTCCATGCACTATCGGTATGAATTTCGACCTCAGGAAAACATTCTGACAAAGCGAGTTGAGCAGTTTGCTGATGACGCTGCATTGAACCAGCCACCACATAAGGTGCTTCTTTTAAAATGCGATCAAAATAACGGCCGAGCAATTTAGCTTGTAGCTCACCATTAGGCGAAAGTTGGTCATAACTTTCTGCCCCGAAAGATGCTTGCCCATGACGAATTAAATAAATAGTGGTCATTTCGGCATCAATTCCTTAAATTTGGTGATATATTTTTGCGTCAGTTCATTTGCTTCTAGTTTTTGCAAGCCAATTAACTTTAAAGCACGGATATGCAAAGCATGAATGACAATCCAAAAATCCTTAAATGCAGGATTATTGGTTTGCTTGTGGAAATAACGATAATAAATTTGCTGGGCGATCACTGCTAAACGGAAAATTCCAAACACTTCATAGAATGTCCAGTTATCGGTACTCAAGCCTGTTTTGTGCAAATAATAATCCACGACTTGCTGACGTGTGAACATGCCTTTTAAATGTGTTGGTTGACGACGCGTTGCTTTAAAAATTTGGTTATCGCTATCTTCCACCCAATATGCCAAAGCAGAGCCTAAATCCATGAGTGGATCGCCCAGTGTTGCCATTTCCCAATCCAAAACCCCAATCACTTGAGTTGGATTTTTTGGGTCTAAAATCACATTATCAAAACGCCAGTCATTATGAATAATGCAGGTTTTAGAATCTGCAGGAATATGATCTAGTAACCATTTACGCACATATTTAAAAGATGGAACGTTAATGGTATGCGCTTTGGCATAGCGTGCATCCCAACCTTCTACCTGACGTCGGCAATAGCCCTCACCCTTCCCTAATTTTTCTAGCTCAGTTCCTGCATAAGGTACTTGATGCAGCTCAATGAGTTTATCAATAACATTCACACAAAGTTCATGCACTTGGGCTTCGCTAAAATTAAGCTCAGGTGGTAGTTTTGCACGAGGAATAATGCCTTCAATACGTTGCATCACGTAAAAATCGCAGCCAATGACAGATTCGTCCTGACATAGTGCTACCATTTCAGGTAATACAGGATAAAACGGGGCTAAGTTCTTTTGTACATGATATTCACGCGCCATGTCGTGTGCAGATTTAGCTTTAGTACCTTTAGGCGGACGACGCAAAATTAAATCAGCATTGCTGTACTTGAGGCGATATGTCCAGTTAGATGCACCGCCTGAATATTGTGTGACTTCTACAGGTTCTAAGACATCGACATTTTGTTGTTTTAACCATGCTGTCACTGCCTGAATATCGAGTTCTTCGCCTTCGCGTACTGTGCCGCCTACATCAATAACTGACATTATTTTTCCCTAATTTTCTATCTTTTTAAATCTAGCATAAATTTTCTGCGTTCTCTTGAGATGTATAGGCAATATCAACAATATTGCCAAATACCATATCAGGGACACAGAAAAAAGTGTGCGCTAATGCCCTATTTTTTACGACCGCTACGGTAGCCACGTTTTGCCAACTCGAGTTTAGCAATCATGCCTTTATGTACTTCATCAGGCCCATCGGCAAGACGTAAACTACGGGCTTGGGCAAAGAAACCAGTTAGCGGTGTATCTCTAGATACGCCTGCACCGCCATGAATCTGCATCGCCATATCAACTACTTTTTCCAAGACACTTGGTGCAACCACTTTAATGGCAGAAATTTCGGTAAGTGCTGCCATATTGCCTAAAGTATCCATTTTATAGGCTGCATAGAGAGTTAATAAACGTGCTTGGTCAATCGCCACACGTGCTTCCGCTACACGCTCCAAATTGCCACCGAGTTTCAGAATTTCCTTGCCAAATGCGGTACGACTCATGCCACGGTCAATCATCAACTCCAAAGATTTTTCGGCTGCACCAATACAACGCATACAATGGTGAATACGCCCCGGACCTAAACGACCTTGTGCAATTTCAAAACCTTGTCCTGCACCGCCAATAAAGTTGGCAACAGGCACACGCACGTTATCAAAACTGACTTCGCCATGACCGTGTGGCGCGTCGTAATCACCAAATACAGGTAACATGCGTTGAATTTTAACGCCCGCAGTATCCACAGGGACTAAAACCATAGAGTGTTGATGATGACGGTCTTTGGTTTCATCGGGTGTATGCGCCATAAAAATAATAATTTTGGCATTTGGATCGCCCAAACCTGAAGACCACCATTTACGACCATTCAAGACAATTTCATCGCCGTCTACGACTGCTGTTGCCTGCATATTGGTCGCATCACTTGAAGCCACTGCAGGTTCAGTCATACAAAACACAGAACGAATTTTACCTTCAAGCAGCGGTGTCAGCCATTCTGCCTTTTGTGCTTCAGAACCATAGCGCCATAAAACTTCCATGTTGCCGCTGTCGGGTGCATTACAGTTAAATACGGTTGGCGCAATCAAACTGCGTCCACTCAACTCTGCAATGTGTGCATATTCTTGTACCGACAAACCTTGTCCTAATTCTGGACAAGGTAAAAACATATTCCATAAACCTGCAGCTTTGGCTTTGGCTTTTAATTGTTCTAATTGTGCTGGCCATTGCCATTTAGTCCAGTCACCACCCTGATTTAATTCGTGAACTTCTGCCCAGAATTCAGCTTCAATCGGCTCAATTTCTTTGGCAATAAAGGCTTTGGTACGTTCTATATAGTCTTTGGCGCGTGCAGATAGCTCAAACATGGTTCAAATCCCTTAAAATATTGTATTCATTGCTTTACAACACCTTAACTTGAAAAGTAATATGAATAAAATGATTTAATTCAATAAAACACTATGAATCATGTTCATAACAATGCAAAAGTTGATCTTACCGTTTTTCATCGTTTAGACATCAATTTATACCCGATGTTTGTTGCAATTTATGAGCAGCGCAGTATTTCCAAAGCTGCACAAATTTTGTGTATTAGCCAATCTGCCGCCAGTCATGCTTTGCAGCGTTTAAGACAACATTTACAAGATGATTTACTGGTGCGAAGTGGCAATAAAATGCTGCCTACGCCTTTTGCCGAGCAAATTTATCCGACTATTAAAAATGCCTTGTTGGCGATTCAAAGTATTGCAATACAGAAACAGCAATTTGAGCCGAATATGTTGCAATCGCTCAAAATTGCTATCCATGATGAAATTGAACCGATTATTTTTCCTAAATTGGTGGCGCATTTTCAAAAGTTGAACTTGGATATTCAATTTCTGAGCCACAAATTAGACCGCAAAACGGTTTTGGCAGATTTAGCAACACAACAAATTGATTTTGTAATTGATTTAGAACAAAACTTTGGCGATAAAATTCAGTTTCAATCCTTAGTTCAAGACCAATTTGTGGTCTGTAGTTCACAACAAGAAATGAATACTGCACTTTATTTATCTTCTGCACATATTGGGGTTTCATCACGGCGTACTGGTATGTTGCTAGAAGATATTTATTTGCATCAAAAGCAATTATCACGGCAGGTTTTTTTACGTTGTCAGCACTATTCTACGGCGTTACAGATTTTACAGCAGCATCCTCAAGCCATACTAACTATTCCTAAAATGATTTTAAAGCATTTGAATATGAGCCAAAAATTGAATATTTTTGATGTGCCTGTAGACTTGCCTGTAATTAATATGGGGATGTATTGGCATAAAGATTTACAGGAAAATTCAAGGCATTATTTCTTAAGAGAGGAAATTTCTAAAATCTTTGCTTAGGCTATTTTGAATTAATCTTGAATTTGCACGTGGTTGCTAATCGTCTTGTATGATTCTATAAAAAATAAAAGCCGCCGAGACAGCTTTTTAATATGGGTTTGTTCTTAAAACTTCGCTTCCAATACTTTTGTAGATACTTTGCCTTTCCATAAATCACGCAAAATTGGCAAATAGAACTTTTCACCTACTTCTACCAATTCAGCATCAATTAAGGCATGTGTTTCATGCATAAATAAGTAATCTAGCTCCACAGTTTGTAATTGTTGTTGTGCTTTGGCGAAATCTTTACGTTTTTGTTGGGCTTGTTTCACTAACTGATCTGCAAATGTCTTGCCCTTGAACTGACTGAGCGCATTTAAACGTAATTCAATCACGCCCCACCCACTGAGCAGCAATTTAAATAACTCTAAATCTGCAGTGGTTGATTCCCACGTCATTTCTTCCAGATTTTCATTTTCAGGCAATACAGGTAGTAAAAGCTCCATTACACTTGGAAAAATCTTTTTAAAATTCAAGATAAATTTAACAGGCTGCTCACCCGGGTAATCTTTAAATTGCACGTGTTGCTGAACATCTGTTAAATAAATTGAGAGCATTGAAAATTTCCGTAGTTAAGATATTGAGTTGCTTATAAAAAAATTAAATTTTGCAAAATAAATGCAAAACTTTAGCAAAACAGTATTTTGAAGTATTGCGTATTCTAGCAATTATGGCAGCTTAATCAATGTAAGTTGAATAAGGAACGGACATAAAAGAAAGCATCTAAAAGTGGTTAATGCGACTAAATGACGGGTTTTGAACTATTACATTTAGATAGCACCTTGTAGCAGCCTATTCTGCCGTTATGCAAATTATGTCTTTAAACCAACACATAAATTTAAAATCGTATTAGGATGAATTACCCCTCTACATTCAAATTAGGTGCAATAGAAAACCCAGCATTTAGGCTGGGTTTAGTATATTTTACTTGATTAATGCAACGCCATTTCCGCGCTTTTAGCTAAGAATGCCGAACGGCTTAAATGTTGTTTTTTTGCAACAGCATCAATACGTTTCACTAAAGCTTCTGGCATGCTGATATTAATACGAATAGACTTTGTATTTACTTTTGTTGTATCAATATCAACTAACAACCAAAAACCACCCTCAAATCGCTCATCACCTAACCATTGCTCTGGGCTTGATGGTTCTGGTAACGGAATATCTTCACCATCAAAGTGAACTTCAACCGCTTCCTGTGCCATGCGCTGAATATCTTGCAACTCATCTGCTGCGCTAAAGCATCCATCAAAGTCAGGAAAGGTTAAACCGTATGCGCTATCTTCATCTTTGTGAACATATACTGGATATAACATTTTTACCTCCACTCCCAACCAGCCTGTTTATATATATTGCGTAGAGTTCCTATTGGCATATCTTTACGTGGATGTGGTACCACAACATGCCCAGGCTTTTCAGGATGTTTATACTTTTCATGGTCGCCTTTACCACCCACTTTGTACCAGCCTTCCTGCTCAAGACGCTTAATAATGTCTTTGCTGTTCATTGTGTAATTATACACAACATAATTTTAATAAGGAAGGATGCCCAAAATTTTCCCTGATTTTCATAAACAAAGTCTGTGTCTACCTCGCATCATGTGCAGACAAACACAGACCTTGAATTTGTTTAAAACTGATTACTTGGTATTCGGTGCAATCATTTGTTCAGGACGTACCACTTCATCAAACTGCTCTGCTGTGACCAAATTCAGCTCTACTGCAACTTGCTTTAAGGTTTTATTTTCCTTATAAGCTGTTTTAGCCACCTTCGCTGCATTCTCATAACCAATTACAGGATTCAAAGCGGTCACTAACATGAGTGAATCATGCAAAAAGTGATCTATTTTTTCACGGTTTGCTTGAATGCCAACGGCACAATGCTCATTAAAGCTATTGCAGGCATCACCCAAGAGTTGAATAGATTGCAATAAGTTATATGCGATCACTGGCATAAATACATTCAGCTCAAAATTGCCCGATGCACCTGCCACGTTAATCGTGGTGTCATTGCCCAATACCTGTGCAACTACCATGGTCATTGCTTCGCTTTGTGTTGGATTAACCTTGCCCGGCATAATACTTGAACCAGGTTCATTTTCTGGAATACGCAGCTCACCAAAACCACAACGCGGGCCACTGGCTAACCAGCGAATATCATTCGCAATTTTATTTAAACTCACCGCCAAAGTTTTTAATGCACCTGAAGCAAATACCGCAGCATCACGCCCCGCCAAAGCCTCAAACTTATTTGGTGCAGTCACAAATGCTAAGCCTGTTAGCTGTGCCAATTGCTCCGCTGCCTGTACCGCATAATCAGGATGTGCATTTAAGCCTGTACCGACTGCTGTACCGCCCAATGGCAACTCATACAAGCCTGTTAAAGCCTGTTCTAGACGTTTTAAACCATGATCTAGCTGCGATACATAGCCACTAAATTCCTGCCCTAAAGTTAATGGTGTCGCATCTTGTAAATGTGTACGTCCAATTTTGACAATTTCAGAAAATTCTTCACTTTTCGCATGCAACGTATCGCGCAAACTCTTTACTGCAGGAATGAGCAGTTCATTAATTTGCAAACTCGCTGCCACATGAATTGCAGTTGGAAAAGAATCATTGGTCGATTGGGCGCGGTTGACATGATCATTCGGATGTACAGGCTTTTGTGCACCTAAAGGATTCCCCAGTTTTTGATTGGCGATATTGGCAATCACTTCATTACAGTTCATGTTACTTTGCGTACCCGAACCTGTTTGCCACACCACCAAAGGAAATTGACTGTCCCACTGCCCTGCAATGACTTCATCTGCTGCACCGACAATGTACTGCGCCAACTCTTGAGGGATTTGCCCTAAGTTTGCATTGGTTATTGCCGCAGCTTTTTTAACCAAACCCATAGCGCGAATCATGGCGCGTGGTAAACGCTCATTGCCGATTTTAAAATTTTGTAAGCTGCGCTGAGTTTGTGCGCCCCAAAGCGCGTCATTCGGAACTTCAACCTCACCCATGGTGTCATGTTCAATACGTGTTTGCATGTTCAGCCTCATTCCTTCGTGATTTCAATGATGTCATGTGCTCTTATCTCGATCTTATAAAAAACAGACAGCCTAGTAAATGATAATTATTATCAATAATTCCGTTGCATTGTATCTGTTTCAGCTATGAGGCTTCGTGAATCGCATCTCAACGAATTTTATAGCGCTTACTTTTAATGCTTAAGCGTATTTTGATAAAAACGCCATTCATCCTCTAGCATTTTTTCCAGGCTACGTTTTGGCTGCCAGTGTAAATATTGTTGTGCCTTATCTACGACTGCACCTAACTGATCTAACTCAGGATATTCATAATGAATTGCAGGAACTGTAGCAATCTCAGTGTCAGTCACTTCACTAATACGTGCAAGTAATTGCTGAATTGAAACCACTTCTCCTGCAATATTAAAGGCTTCACAGCTATGTGTTTGCTGAAATAACCAATGCAGACTTGCGATTACGGCTTCACAGGCATCGAGTACGTGTACAAAGCTGCGTTCTGCGGTTTGATCTGCAGTATTGGCTTGCTGACGTAGCTCAATCGCTTCACGCTGCTGTACTGCGACTTGCATCGCCAAAGGAATAATATTTTTAGGTAATGGAGCAACGACTTCGCCTAAAATACCGTGTTCAAACGCGCCAGCAATATTACTCAAGCGCAAAATAGCGATATTCCATTCATTGTCGGTTCTAAAAGTATCTTGGATGATTTCTTCAACCATCTGCTGAGATTTTACATACGGATTGGCATAGGTGTAATTAAAGCTCTGGCTTTCTTCCAGACTCAATCCCGACTTACCATAGACCGCGATACTTGAAAGATGCACCAAACGACGCACGCCTGTACGTTGCATAGAACGCAATAAACTCATAATACAACTGACGTTATCGTTATAATATTCCAGTGGTTTAAGCACCGATTCTTCTAAAGATTTAAACCCTGCACAATGCACCACCGCAGTAATCGAATATTGTTCAAAGACTTTGTTCAGCGCAGGCGTGTTTCTTACATCTAATTTGGCAAAAGGCACATAACGCCCTGCAATATATTCAAGTCGCTCTAAGGTCTGCATACTTGCATTGGATAAATTATCTACAATAATGACCTCTTGCCCTTGAGCCATTAGGCTTAATGCAATGTGTGAGCCTATAAAGCCTAAACCACCAGTCACTAAAATCATTTATACTACCTTTTTTTATAAAGTCTGAATGCGCCTTGGCACATTGCATTAGTGAATTTTGATGAGCACCTTATTACTAATAACCTCCGCACCAACCTCTATTCATGCATGGCATGCACTCGGTCTTGCTCAAGCCTTACAACAGAAAAATGAGGCTTTTCGTGTGTTTTTTTATCAAGATGGCGTTGCTGTAGCGAATGAGTTGCAATGGGTACCCGATGATCAACGCAACCTCAAAACAGAATGGCAAAAATTGTCTATTCGTTTACCCGTATGTGTAAGTGCCGCACTGGCACGTGGTATTAGCGATGCAGACAATGCCAAACGCCATCAACTGAGCCAACACAATTTAGCCGCAGGCTTTGAATTGGTTGGCTTGGGCGAACTGGCCGATGCAGTGCAAAGCACAAAACGCCTGATTCAATTTTAAGCGATTCATTTTGTAAATCTGTTGCATTTAAAAGGTAAATTGTGTGAAAACTGTACTCGTGGTTTTACGTCAGGCCAATTTAAACAGCTTACAAGTGCATGAAAGCTTGTCTGCAACAATGGTACTGGCAACTTTTGGTTGTGAAGTCAAAGTGTTATTACAAGATGCGGCATTAAGCCTATTACAGTCGGAACTGGCATTTGATTCACTAAAACATGCTTTTAAAGTGGCATCCAATTTGGTCGATAGCTTTGAGTTTTATGACCTCAGCCCAATTTTGATTGAAAATAAACATGCTAACTCGCCGTTTATCAAAAATACGGTACATGAAATTGAATGGGTGGAACTGAATCGGGAGCTGATTCAAACCTTTGATCGAGTTTTATATTGGTAGGTTGATCGGTGGTTTAACAATCTGATTGATCATTTGACCATATCTAAACATCTAAAGAGAAAAGCATGTCTGACGCAAATTTATATTTAATCCAAGCGAGCTTTGATAGCACCGCAACAATTTTAGCAGAGCTAAATGCCTTGTATGCTCCGCAAGACAGCGTTGTACTTATGGGTGATGCGGTATTGCATCAGCAACATCCACTCTGTGCCCAGCTAGACAAAATATATGTACTGGAAAATGATGCAGAAATATTGAATGGTCATTTGGCGGAAAATGTACAGCCGATTAATTATGCAGCTTTTGCAACGCTGTGTTTAGCACATCAGCGCTGTATCAGCTTAAAATAGCAAGCCGTAATGATATGAAACCAATGCAAAGCATTTTTAAGGGTGAATGAAACAAGAGATGACACTAGAATTAGATCAAGATGGACATTTGCTGGATTACACTGTCTGGAATGAACAAGTGGCGCAAGAATTGGCACAAAGTTTAGAGCTTGAACTCACAGCTTGGCATTTTGAAGTTTTGCACGCTGTACGCCAATTTTATCAGCAATTTGGACACTCACCTGCAACCCGTCCTTTAATCAAATTTTTAATGAAAACTGTAAGCCCAGAGATTAACAACGCTGTTTTGCAGGAAAAATTTAATACAGGTTTGGTGGCACGGCATTTAAGTCGTTTAGCGGGTATTCCTAAACCAGCCAACTGCTTATAGACAAACTGTTGCTGATTAATACAGCACTGATTTAGGCTTGTTTTAAATTCTGCTGTGCTTGGATGTACTGATAATACACTGGGGTAAAATGTGGTTTTACTTGCTTGGCATGCAGTTCTTCACCACATTCCGAACATACCACGACAGGTTGAAACGTCTTAGCACAATTTTTATGGATGTATTCCACAGGCTTACCTAAACCTTGATCCATCCATTTATCTGCCCAATTTGCCATAGACAGCATTAAGGGATAAAGCTCCAAGCCCTTCTCTGTCAATTTATATTCAAAACGTTCTTGGCGCTCTACATAAGGCACTTTGACTAAAATTTCATGTTCCACCAAACGCTTTAAACGATCTGACAATACATGCCGCGTTACGCCCAAATGTTGTTGAAAATCATCAAAGCGACGCATGCCCATAAAGGCATTACGAATAATCAGCATCGTCCAACGGTCACCAATCACCGACAAGGTTCGTGCAATCGAACAAGGCTGCTCGCCAATTTCATCCCATTTCATCTATGTCGCCTATCCCTCAGTTCACTACCTGCAAGTTAAAAGATTCTACAGTCTTTGCAAAGTTAGTTTTGCATGAAAATTGATAAAAAATGAAGTATGACTTCACAATCTGCTTAAAAGGAATCCCCAGTTTTTGGGGTTTTATACGCCTGCATCTTCAATCTTTAAATTTGCTATTCACTTATAAGGCAGATCACACTATTTAGATGTAGCTCCTGCACAAAAAACTTGTTCAGTCATACCTGAAGCCGTGAAACTGTTGTGCTGCTGTTCTAAATAACGCTTTGCCACCATTAACATCACAGGTGCAGGATACAAGTTTGGATTGTACTCGGAAATTTCAGCAATATTTTTATAGGCGTGATAGCGTGCACAAAATGCCTGTTTTTGTTGTTCTGCCGTTGCTTGGCTCGTAGGATCATCCAATATTTTTTTGCTGTCATTCACAATTTGCGTGTATTGATTTAACAAATCTTGATATTGTGTTTGGGTCAACCCATTGGCTGTATGTGGAATTGTAATAGGTGTAGATGATGCTTCAAGTGCCAACTGCTGCGCTTGAATACCTTGTGCCATTACGCTCAGACTTTGCAGTCCAAGCATAATGCTCACCGATATTTTTGCCATGTTCGACATGCGCATAAGCTTAAGACTCATCGCCTTCTTTCCAGACATCTTCATAGTCATCAGCATCAATCATAAAGCGGTAGCCTTGTTCTAAAGCCAGATATGGAAGCACGTCAGGCAAAATATCTTGCAACTCGCGCACAGGCATGGTTTCAAAGTTCACTTCATCTTCACCCAATTCACCGCCATAAATGTACCACGCGACTTTTTCTTCACCTTCTGGCGCTTTACGCAAGCCCACAATTGGGTCTTTATTTAAGGTCTGGACTGCAACTGCGACAACATCATCGCCACTCACTGCAATATAGGCTGAACCAAATTCTTCACAGAGCAGTTTTTGTTCTTCTATCAATTCTGCCAAGGCTGAGTTTTTTTGCTTTTGCTGTGGTTTAGACATGACAATTCTCTAAGATAAGCTGTGAGTATTCTAACGAGATTGTACGGATAGAGAATCTTTATTTTTATATTTCTGAGATCCTTAAATCAAATGCAAAGGATATAACATGAATTTGAAATTACATAGCTTTGAAATATAACTCTACGCCCAAATCACCAACATTGCCGCAAGCACGACCAATCCCAATCCCCAATGATCGGTACGAGCAAGTTTTTCTTTAAAGAAATAGGCTGAAATTAGTAAGCTGAATAATATTTCAATTTGTCCGAGTGTTTTCACAATCGCTACAGTTTGCATACTCATGGCACTAAACCAACCTAGTGATGCTAAAAAACTGCAGACACTCACTTTAAAAGTTAATCCCACCCGCTGCCACAAGGCATACAAGGTATGTCGTCTAAACATACCTAAATACGCCAATAAAATACAGCATTGAAAACCAATGACCCAAACCAAAACCCATGCAGCGCGGTGAATAAACGGTAAGAAATCGAGTTCTAAACTGGCCTCTCGTACTAAAAGTGAGGTAACAGCAAAACTGAGTCCACTTCCGATACCAATGGCTAAAGTCGTGAATGAAAAATCACTACGTTGGCTGCCTTTACTCAACAGAAATACCGCAATCCCACCAATCGCAACACCTAACCAAGCCAATGCGCTTAAATGTTCTTGTAGGAAAATCACGCCTACAATTGCGGCTAAAACTGCTTCACTTTTGGCAAGCCCGACACCTACTGCGTAATTTTTTTGTTGAAACAGTTTTACCATTAAAGCCGTGGCTAAAATCTGACACACTGCTGCAATAATGATATACAGCCAAAACACCGAACTAAAATGTAGTTTGGCTTGAACAGGCTGCTGCCATTGTAAAATGCTTAAATACGCCAATGCAAAAGGCAAGGCAAAAATAAAACGTGCCAAAGTCACGCCATAAACATCTACACTTGTGCTGAGTTGTTTTTGAAAGGCATTGCGCCATGCCTGCATAAATGCAGCCATTAAGGTAAAGAGCACCCAACTCGAAATCATTGCAACCACAAATACTTTACTGATAAAGTTATAATTTACGCCTATTCCGTTATTTTTGCGATCTTTATTGCTTTTGAGTTATGCGCTTACGATCTCTTTTATAAACAAAAAAAACATTCATTAAAATTCAAATGAATGTTTTTCATATCTTGAAGCGATTATAGGTGTGCTGTTATTCAAAAACTGTTTAGAACTTATCTAAATTCACCACAACAGCCACGCCGATACAAAATAAAGCTACATACACGGTAAACCAAATAATCATGTGCTTAAATGCTTTGTCTGAAATACTGCTATCGGCATATTTCTGTGGTTTGCGTGAGTTATCTTCTTGCATATCGACTCCAATCTAGCCAGATTATGGGGATATACAGATTATGTAAAATTCTAAAGCATTGCTGTAGATACAAAATATTCATTAAAAACTATAACAGTTGATTTTAGATACATGCCAATCTGTTATAAAAACAGAAATTATTTAATGTTTTAAACCTAAAAATAGATCAAAATAAGTAACAGCTGCAAAAAATGCTTGAGTCATACCATGTATAAATCTGAACAATTGGCGTTGAACATTCGGCAACTCATTGAAAATGGTGCATGGAAAGCACATAGCAAGTTACCTTCGTTAAGAGAACAATCACAAATCAGTGGTTATAGCTTAATGACCGTGCTAAACGCTTATCAAGAACTTGAAGCTCAGGGATTGGTTTACGCTAAACAAAAGTCGGGGTTTTATGTCGCAGAACGTCTCAATCAAACTGAACGACCTGTACCAAGCAGTTTGAGTTTAAATGCACATATTCAAATGAACTCTTTGGTCTTTGGCTATTTAAAATCAATTCAGTCTGCAGATGTCAGTCCTTTAGGCTCTGCCTTTCCCAATGCAGAATTACTGTTTAACCCAAAGTTAATGCAAATTTTAGCGCAGCACGCCAAGCGAAAAAGCAGTTATTTTAGCCACGACCACATGCCACCGGGCAATTATGAATTAAGAACCATAATTGCAAATCGCTACTGTTTACAAGGCATACCCACCCATGCAAATGACATTGTCATTACATCTGGCGCATTAGATGCGCTCAATTTGTCATTACAAGCTTTGACCAAACCTGGAGATTTTATTCTATTACAAGAAACTATTTTTTATGGTGCATGGCAAGCGGCTGAACGTCTTGGTTTACAGGTGATTACCATTCCAGAACACCCTGTTTCAGGTTTCGATTTAGACTCATTTGAACAAGCCTTAAAACAATACCCAATTAAAGTCTGCTGGTTGATGTTGAATATTCATAACCCTATTGGCTTTAGTGTCAGAGATGAAATTAAGCAACGTATTGCGAGTTTGCTTGAAGAATATCAAGTGTATTTAATTGAAGATGATGTCTATCAAGAATTGTATTACGGTACGCAAAAACCACTGCCCATGAAGTATTTTGACCGACAACAACGCGTACTGCATTGCGCTTCTTTTTCTAAAACTTTGGGTTCTGCTGTGCGGGTCGGTTGGGTTTATGCAGGTCAATTTTCCAATGCTATTCAGCACTTGCAACTCATGAGCACGGTTTCTGCAAGTCCCTTACTGCAAAATACTTTGGTGGATTTTCTTTCGCATCATCATTATGAAAAACATTTGCGTCAATTACGCAAACAATTGGAAAAACATAAAAAAGTGTTTTATCAGCAATTGAAACAGCGCTTAAACCCAGCTTGTAAAATTCACTACTATTCTAGTGGTTACTTTTTATGGATTGAACTGCCTGCATATATAGATGGCTATACGATTTATCAGCAATTGATTCAAAATAAGATTGGCATTGCGCCAAGTCAGTTGTTCCGTTCTGAACAGGTCAGCCAGAACTTTATTCGTTTAAACTGTTCTTTTGCTTGGAACAGTGATATTGCTGCTGCATTGGATGTTTTGTCTGCGGTAATACAGCAACACATCACCCAATATACTCATGCCTAAAATTACAGAGCCGATCACCCGACAATAAAAAAGAGCTGAGTTTTGGCTCAGCTCTTTTGTGATTTACAGGGCTATTTTAAAAATTATAAATTGCGACTGCATTGATTCGGTTATCTTCACCTGTTTTACTACCATTAACAGCTTCTAAAGCAGTACGTTCACCATAGACATACTCTAGACCAAAGCTTAATGGTTTACGCGGGCTATAGAAAATATTTGCCCATCCTTGCCATAATTCTTTGTTAGCACGAGTCGCATCAGATTGCGTTGAATCTTTTGGAAAAGAGTTTTTCAAAATATTAGTATAACTTTGATTTTCATCAAAACTCATATAACCATAGCCAAGTGTGCCGTGTATTTTATCGCTGAATTTTTGAGTTATACCCACCATAATTGAATCAAATTCACTTTGAATAAGATCACCATTTGCTTGAGCAACTACGCCTCTGTTTGTAAATGACACAAAGCTGCTATCACCTTTAACATGGTAATAATCTGCTTTAAGGGTTGTGCCAGGGACAACTTCATATTTTACACCTACGCCCACACCCCATGCCATTTCGTCTTCAGAATTGACACGTTTTTCATGGCCCATCGCACGTACGCTGACATTTAAATTATCTGCAAATTGATGATTTAAACGCGCAGTTAATGCAGGTAAACGCTGGTTGATTGAACTGTCTTTAGGGTCTTCAGCTGCAACCACCAAATTGGTTTGTGGGCTAAACTTTGTAGTATGACGTACCTGAGGTGTACGTTTCACCGCACCACCAACATACGCTAAAGCATCAATGGTTTCTGGCATATAGTCTGGAATCGCAAAGTTTGACCAAGTTTGACCAATTAACCAGTTGCCATAATTTAAGTAAGCATGACGAATACGTAAATTATCAAAATTTGAACCGCCCAAGAAATCGACTTCAATTTTACCTTTTAGGTCTCGATCGCCCACTGGGCTTATAAAATCCAAACCTAAACGTGTAGCAGAAAGCGTTGATCTTAAACGATCACTACTTTCATTATTGCCTTCTAACGCCACTGCATTAATGTGGTTATATGGCAAATCTCGGCTACTGCCCTCAACCTGATAAGACGCATCTAAACGCACATTACCATATAAGTTGAACTCAGCACCTTTGGCTGTTTTCAGAATTGGACTCGGGCTTGCTGAACTGCGTTGTACATTGGCAATTGCACTTGCTGTTTGCGCATTTTGTACTTTTTGCTGTTCTATCAGACCACGTAAAGCTTGAACTTCCTGTCTTAGTTGCTCAATTTCCGTTTGCTGTTGGGTCTGCGCCTGAGCTGCAACACTCATACCACCCATACTCAATGCAATCATGCTCATCATGAGCGTGCGCTGCATTGTTGGTCGAACCGTTGTAGATTGAAAATTAAAAGATTGGGTTAATGTTTTCGCGTTCATCCTAAACTCGCTTGTTATTGTGCCATCAAATTCTAGCAACAGATCACCATCGCTTACGATGGCGATCTATATCATTGATGACGAAAGATTAATTGAAAGGTATAGAAATTATTGGGTTGCTTTTTGTGCAATTGGATTGCTTTCTACCGCAGGCTCTGTAAGGGCTTTCGCATCTACTGAAGCTTTTAAATTCACCATGAAGATCGCTAAAGCAGCAATTACACCTGGAATCGCAATAGCAAAGAAGTTCATTTGGTGCGGTAAATTCATGGTCAATAATGCGCCAGTTAAGACAGGTCCAACGATCGCGCCGATACGACCAATACCTGATGCCCAGCCCATACCTGTAGAACGTACAGTAGATGGGTAATATTGTGCGACGAAAGTATAAAGTAAGATTTGTGAACCAATGGTTGCTGCCCCAGCAACTGCAATTAAGGTGTACAACACAATTTGTGGACTGTTAAAGCCAAGCAGAATTAATGCTGCTGCACCACAGATAAACATAATGGTGAGTACTTTTTTGATATGGAAGCGGTCAGCCAATGCACCACCACCAATTGCGCCAATCATGCCACCAATATTCAGTGCGAATAGGAAGATCATACTTGCACCCAATGAATAACCCGCTTGGATCATTAATTTTGGTAACCAGCTGCCCAAAGCATAAACCATTAACAAGCACATGAAGAATGCGATCCAGAACATGAACGTACTGAACATACGGCCTTGCTGGAACAATGCTTTTACAGGTGCTTCATCGCCTTTAGTCACTTCATTCAGTACAAACTCAGTGTCACCATTTAATTGTTGGCTTGGTGAAATTTTTTGCACAATACTACGGGTTTGCTCAATTTCTTTCTTGTTGGTCAAATACATGAGTGACTCAGGCAAGAATTTCCAAATTAATGGTAAAGCCACCAATGGAATAATTGCGATGTAAAACATGATTTTCCAACCAAACTCTGGCACTAACCATGCACCCAACAATGCTGAAGTCATACCGCCAATGGCATAACCACTAAACATCAGCGCAACCAAAGTACTACGAATACGCTTTGGCGCATATTCTGTCATAAGGGCCACAACGTTTGGCATTACACCGCCAATACCAAGCCCAGCAAGGAAACGTAAAATACCAAATTCAACTGGATTACTTGCAAACGCACCTAAGAATGTAAAGCCACTGAAAATAGCCACACAGATCATGATGGTCTTTTTACGACCTAACTTGTCCGATAAGGTACCGAAGGTCATGGCACCAAACATCATGCCAAACAATGCCGTACTGGCCAGTAAACCTGCTTGTACTGCACTGAGCGCCCACTCTTGCATAAGTAATGGTAATGCAACCCCATAAATGACCAAGTCGTAACCGTCAAAAATAATGATCATCAAACACCAAAACAATACGCCCCAATGGAATGGCGTGAACTTGGCCTCGTCAATCAAGGTATTAATATTAATTTTATTGCTTTGCATCTTGCTTCACCTCCTAATTGTGAAGTCCGTTACTCCAACTCAGATGCACACAATGAATAATAAGTTAAAATTTGTCCAAAACTGAATAGGCATGGATACATACCTAAAAAGTCTATAGTTTTGTAAGATATTGATTTTAAAATAGATAAAAATAACAAGGCGAAAAAAAATACTGTAATGTGATGCTTAAAAAAGTTTTTTCAGGCAATTCACATAACAGTATTTTGTTAAAAATATCTGTGCTTTTATATAAAAAATATAGTTATAAATATTTGTTTTATATGGCTTTACTAGAATACATTGCGATCATAAGTAACTGCTTCCAAATCATAAACTTGATAAATGCAGTCAAACAAAGATCGAATGTCTTCACTTTCATCCATATTACGAATTGCCATAAACACAGGACTTACAGCCGAGTCATCTAATAAAGGTATAAAGTGCAAATGTGCCAAATGAATATTTTGTGCGCTTTCTGGCACGATACACAAGCCCTCACCTGCAGCAACAAAACCCAACGCCAATTGTAATTCACGCACTTCACGAATTTTGCGAGGTTCTAAACCATACTCAGAAAACACGCCACGAATTTGGGTAGAGAAGTTTGGCTTGTTGTGATTTGGATATAAAAATAGTTGTTGATCAACAACATCCGCCAAATATACACCTTCTTTTTGTGCCGCAAATGGGTGGCTCGAATGTACTGCAACCATCAAGCGTTCTTCACGTAATAAGATACGTTTAACTGCAGGATCAGAAATTCTTAAGCGTCCAAATCCAACATCTATGCGCCCTTCTTTAAGTGCCTGAATTTGGTCATTGGTGGTCATTTCCACCATTTCTATTTTTAAATGCGGATGCTGCTGCTTAAACAAATACACAATTCTTGACAATAATCCGAACAATAAAGAACCAACGAAGCCAATAGTCACAGTACGACCAGCAATACCGACACGTTTTGTCATCGACTTGATTTCTTCCGCATTAGACAAAAGTTTAACGGCATGTTGGTAAAAGAATTGGCCTGCTTCGGTGGTCTTAAGCGGTCTACTTCCACGCTCAAATAGTTGAATTCCAAGCTCTTGTTCTAAATTTTGGATCTGTCTGCTCAAAGGTGGTTGAGCAATAAAGAGTTTTTCTGCTGCCTTGGTGAAACTTTGCTCTTCTACAACAGCAACAAAATAACGTAAATGTCTGAGTTCCATAGCTCAAAATACCTTTTAAGTATAAAAAAATGCATATTTGATCTTCGACCAATGCAATTTATTCTTTTAAGGTATATCACATAACTGTAATAAAGCAATGATATGAAGGGCAAACCATGTATAAGTCAGTAGAAACTTTGCTGGTGGAAATACCAACCATCCGTCCACACAAGATGGCGGTTGCAACCATGCAAACCCAAACCCTTGTATTAGTCAAAATCACCACTGAAGATGGTTTTGTTGGCTGGGGCGAAGCGACCACAATTGGTGGCTTGGGCTATGGTGAAGAAAGCCCAGAAAGTGTGAAAACCAATATTGAAACATATTTCGCACCATTGCTAAAAACTTTAGCTGGCTTGAACGTTGCGCAAACTTTACAGGTCATTAAAAAGAATATCAATGGTAACCGTTTTGCGAAATGTGCCATTCAAACTGCTTTATTAGATATTCAAGCGCAGCGCTTAAACCAACCTTTAAGTGAAATTTTAGGTGGTCGCCTACGCAACTCGGTTCCTGTGTTATGGGTACTTGCATCTGGCGATACAGAAAAAGACATCGCTGAAGCACAAAAAATGATTGCGGCTAAACGCCACAACACATTCAAGCTCAAAATCGGTTCACGCCCAGTAGAACAAGATGTAGAACACGTATTGGCAATCAAACAAGCATTGGGTAAAGACGTTTCTATTCGTGTAGACGTAAACCGTGCTTGGTCAGAACTTGAAGCCATTAAAGGTATCCAACTTCTACAAGATGGTGGTGTAGACCTGATTGAACAGCCATGTGCAATTGACAACATTGATGCCATGGAGCGTTTAACTCGCAAATTTGATATTGCCATCATGGCAGACGAATCATTGATGGGCCCACAAAGTGCTTATCAATTGGCAAAACGTAATGCTGCATCTGTATTTGCAGTCAAAGTTGCTCAATCTGCTGGCCTAATCGAAGGTTGTGAAGTTGCAACTATCGCACAGTTGGCAGGTATCGACCTATATGGCGGCACAATGCTTGAAGGCCCTGTCGGCACGATTGCATCTGCGCATGTGTTCTCGACCTTCCAAAATTTAGCGTATGGCACAGAATTATTTGGTCCGTTATTGCTGACCGAAGAAATTTTAAAAACTCCACTTCAGTACCAAGACTTTGAATTACACCTTCCAACAGGTGCGGGTTTAGGCATTGAGTTGGATGAAGACAAAATTGACAACTTGCGTCGTCAGTAATTAGGAGAAACCCATGCTTTTCCACGTACGTATGGATGTAAACATCCCATTGGATATGCCAGCAGAAACTGCTAACGAAATTAAAGCCGTTGAAAAAGCATATTCACAGGAATTACAGCGTCAAGGTAAATGGCGTCATATTTGGCGTATTACTGGCCAGTATTCAAACATCAGTATTTTTGATGTTGAGAGCAATGAAGAACTTCACAACATTTTGCAAGGTCTTCCGCTCTACCCTTACATGAATATTGAAGTGATGGCATTGAACCGCCACCCTTCATCAATTCGTGAAGATGACACCTGATTTAATTCGGAAACTGGAGTAAGCACCTTACTCCAGCACCAAAGTAAACATTTAGCAAACCAAGTAAACAAGGAAAGTGGCAGCCAATTATCTCGTTTTTAGTCCAGAGATATTCGCCACCAAAGCACACCTCCAAGGAGAATGAAAATGAATCGCCAAGAAATTGATGCATTAGTTAAGCAAATGAACGTTGATACAGCGACAGGCCCTGTAGATGAACGTGTACAACAAGTTGTTGTGCGTTTATTGGGTGACCTTTTCCAAGCGATCGAAGATCTTGATATTTCTCAGTCAGAACTGTGGAAAGGTCTGGAATACTTTACTGATGCCGGTCAAGCGAACGAATTAGGTTTATTGGCTGCAGGTTTGGGTCTGGAACACTACCTAGACTTACGTGCTGATGAAGCGGATGCTAAAGCAGGCATTACTGGCGGTACGCCACGTACGATTGAAGGTCCACTTTATGTCTCTGGCGCACCTGAAACAGTAAGCTTTGCGCGTATGGACGATGGTTCTGAAGAAGGCAAAATCCCGACGCTGATCATTGAAGGTACAGTGACTGATACTGACGGCAACCGTGTTGAAGGTGCTAAAGTTGAAATCTGGCATGCCAACAGCCTGGGCAACTACTCATTCTTTGACAAGTCACAGTCTGACTTTAACCTGCGTCGCAGCATCATTACCGCTGCCGATGGTCAATATACTGCATTGACGACAATGCCAGTGGGTTATGGCTGCCCTCCAGAAGGTACAACTCAGTTTGTACTGGACAAGCTAGGCCGTCACGGTAACCGTCCATCGCACGTACATTACTTCGTATCTGCACCAGGTTACCGCAAGCTGACTACTCAATTCAATATTGAAGGCGACCAATACCTGTGGGATGACTTTGCATTCGCGACTCGTGAAGGTCTGGTGGCAACTGCGGTTGACGTGACTGATGAAGCTGAAATTGCAAAACGTGGTCTGAAAGGTCCTTTCAAACACATCCAGTTCAACATTGTTCTTCAGAAAGATCAAGCTGGCGTTCCTTCTACTGAAGTTGAACGTCGCCGCGCAAGCGCATAATTTGAAATGGAATCGGGATGTGGTCGTTGCCCCATCCCGATGACTGCCCTCCTTGGAAAGTCGGAGAAAGGACATGCCTCGTATTCCTGTTATCAATACTAGCCACTTAGACCGTATTGACGAATTATTGGTTGATGATTTTGAATCTGGTGAATTTAAATTACACCGTTCAGTATTCACAGACCAAGCCCTGTTTGACCTAGAAATGAAATACATTTTTGAAGGCAACTGGGTTTATTTGGCACATGAAAGCCAAATTCCAAACAACAATGACTACTACACCACTTACATTGGTCGTCAGCCAATCATCATTGCGCGTAACCGCAATGGCGAATTGAATGCCATGATCAACTCGTGTTCACACCGTGGTGCACAATTATGTCGTTACAAGCGTGGTAACAAAGCAACTTATACTTGCCCATTCCACGGTTGGACTTTCAACAACTCTGGTAAGTTGTTAAAAGTAAAAGACCCAGCAGATGCAGGTTATTCAGATTGCTTTAACAAAGACGGTTCACACGACTTGAAAAAAGTTGCCCGCTTTGAAAGCTATAAAGGTTTCTTGTTTGGTAGCTTAAACCCAGATGTTCCTTCTTTAGAAGAATACCTAGGCGAAGCGACTAAAATCATTGACATGATTGTGGGTCAATCTCAACAAGGTCTTGAAGTTTTACGTGGTTCTTCGACTTACACCTATGAAGGTAACTGGAAGTTAACTGCTGAAAACGGTGCCGATGGTTACCACGTGTCTGCAGTACACTGGAACTACGCTGCAACAACTCAGCAACGTAAAGAAAAAGAAGCTGGCGATAACATCCGTGCAATGAGCGCAGGTTCATGGGGCAAACAAGGCGGTGGTTCTTACGGCTTTGAAAATGGTCACATGCTCCTTTGGACTCAATGGGCTAACCCAGAAGACCGTCCTAACTTTGCCAAGAAAGATGAATACACCGAGCAATTCGGTGAAGCAATGGCGAAATGGATGATCGAGCGTTCACGTAACTTGTGTATCTATCCAAACGTGTACTTCATGGATCAGTTCGGTTCACAAATTCGTGTGTTACGTCCTCTTTCTGTCGATAAGACTGAAGTGACGATTTACTGTATCGCACCTGTAGGTGAAGAGCCAGAAGCACGCGCACGCCGTATTCGTCAGTACGAAGACTTCTTTAACGCATCAGGTATGGCTACACCAGACGATCTTGAAGAATTCCGTGCATGTCAAGTTGGCTACGCAGGTATCGCACTTGAGTGGAACGATATGTGCCGTGGTTCTAAGCATTGGATCCAAGGTCCAGACGATGCTGCAAACGAAATCGGTTTAAAACCAAAACTTTCAGGTATTAAAACTGAAGACGAAGGTTTATACCTTGCACAGCACCAACATTGGTTAGATCTAATCAAAAAAGGTATTGCGACTGAAAAAGAAATTGCTGCATCTACTGAAGGAGAAAACGCATGAGCGCGATTACTTTAGAAAATATTGCTCAATTCCTTTATCAAGAAGCTCGCTTTTTAGATGATGAGCAATGGGATGAGTGGTTACAGTGCTACGCTCCTACTGCTTCTTTCTGGATGCCAGCTTGGGATGACGATGACCGTTTAACTCAAGATCCACAGTCTGAAATCTCTTTGATTTACTATCCAGACCGTCAAGGTTTAGAAGA
This sequence comes from Acinetobacter sp. SWBY1, assembly GCF_002946595.1. Lineage (NCBI taxonomy): Bacteria > Pseudomonadati > Pseudomonadota > Gammaproteobacteria > Moraxellales > Moraxellaceae > Acinetobacter > Acinetobacter sp. SWBY1. The sequence continues at coordinate 540,699 of NZ_CP026616.1, forward strand.
CCGTGTGTTCCGTATCAAAACTGAGCGTTCATCTGCAACCATGCCAGATACACGCACAAGCCACAACATCAGCAACATTGAAATTGTTGAACGTGATGGCAATAAAGTGACTGTACGTTTTAACTGGAACACTTTAAGTTTCCGTTACAAAACTAACTACAGCTACTTTGGTATGTCACGCTATGAAATCGATTTTTCTGGCGACAAACCGCAAATTTTAAGCAAGTACGTGGTGCTGAAAAACGATTACATCAACCAAGTAATCGATATCTACCACCTCTAAGACTGTATTCATTTACAGCAAGGTAAAAACCTTTCAGCCAGATGGAATCTTGGCTGAAAGGTCTAGTTTCAAAGATTTATATAGGATATTCAGCCATGTCAAACCACAATGTTGCACTTCAATTTGAAGATGGCGTTACACGTTTTATTTCTGTTACAGATGGTGAAACACTGTCAGACGCAGCTTACCGTCAAAAGATCAATATTCCTTTGGACTGCCGTGACGGTGCATGTGGAACGTGCCGTGCGTTTTGTGAATCAGGTTCGTATGACATGCCTGAAGAAACTTATATTGAAGATGCATTGACACCAGAAGAAGCTGAACAAGGCTATATTCTTGCATGCCAATGTAAACCAACTTCAGACGCAGTATTCCAAATTCAAGCCACTTCTGATGTATGTAAAACTGAAATTCATGCATTTGAAGGTACATTAGCACGTGTTGAAAACTTATCTGACTCGACGATTACCTTTGATATTCAGTTAGATGAAGGTCAACCAGACATTCACTTCCTTGCAGGTCAATATGTGAATGTGGGTATTCCTGGTACAACAGAAACCCGTTCATATTCTTTCAGCTCTAAGCCTGGTAACCGCTTAACTGGTTTTGTAGTACGTAACGTACCAAACGGCAAAATGAGCGAATTCTTAAGCCAAAATGCCAAAGCTGGCGACAAAATGACCTTTACGGGTCCATTTGGTAGCTTCTACTTACGTAATGTAGCACGCCCTGTAGTGATGTTAGCAGGTGGTACAGGTATCGCACCATTTATGTCTATGCTGCAAGTACTTGAAGAAAAAGGTTCTGAGCACCCTGTACGTTTAGTTTTTGGTGTGACCAATGACTTTGACTTGGTTGCAATTGAAAAATTAAACGAACTACAAGAAAAATTCTCTTGGTTCGAATATCGCACTGTAGTCGCTAACCCAGAATCTGCACATGAGCGTAAGGGTTATGTTACAGGTCATATCGAAAACGAATGGCTTAACGGTGGTGATGTAGACATCTACCTATGTGGTCCAGTGCCAATGGTAGAAGCGGTACGTGGCTGGTTAGATGCAGAAGGTGTTAAACCTGCAAGCTTCCTATTTGAAAAATTCTCTGCCAACTAAGTTTGTTATACAGTCTAGAAACATAGTCGGAGAATACAATGAATCGCACAAAAAGATTTGAAAACAAAGTTGTAATCGTGACTGGTGCCGCTCAAGGCATTGGTCGCGGTGTGGCTTTACAAGTGGCAAGTGAAGGTGCCCAAGTGGTTATGGCAGACCTTTCTCCCTATGTAGAAGAAGTGTTGGCTGAAATTGAAGAGCTTGGTGGCGATGCTGTTACTGTAAAAGCCAATCTTGAAACTTTTGCAGGCGCAGAATCTGTTGTTGCAAAAGCACTCGATACCTATGGCCGTGTCGATGTACTCATCAACAACGTCGGTGGTGCAATTTGGATGAAACCTTTCCAAGAATTTTCTGAAGAAGAAATTATCAAGGAAGTGAATCGTTCATTGTTCCCTACTATGTGGTGCTGCCGCGCAGTATTGCCTGAAATGGTGAAAAACCAGAAAGGTACCATTGTAAACGTATCTTCAATTGCAACACGTGGTATTAACCGCGTGCCATATTCGGCGTCTAAAGGTGGTGTAAACGGTTTAACCGCTTCCCTCGCCTTTGAACATGCCAAAGATGGTATTCGTGTGAATGCTATTGCAACTGGCGGTACAGAAGCGCCACCACGTAAAGTGCCACGTAATGCCAACCCACTTTCAGAATCTGAAAAAGAGTGGATGCAACAAGTGGTCGATCAAACCATTGATCGTACCTTCTTGGGTCGCTATGGCACCATTCAGGAACAAGTGAATGCGATTCTGTTCCTTGCTTCTGATGAGTCATCGTACATGACAGGTACCGTTGTACCTGTAGGTGGTGGTGATCAGGGCTAAGCCAAGATCATGACCAACTTCAACAGGATCATTGCTTGACGCAAGGAGGCAAATCGTCAATGAGTCACCTGTTCCAAACTTTAAAAAATGACTGGTCAATTTCAGCCACTGTTGCAGGATTCTTAGCAGTGCTGATCTCCTATTCAGGGCCATTGATCATCTTTTTCCAAGCGGCACAGCAAGCCCAAGTTTCCCCAGACATGATGATTTCATGGATTTGGGGAATTTCTATTGGTGCTGCTGTCGCAGGTATCTTTTTGTCCATTAAATACAAAGTGCCTGTGGTCACCGCTTGGTCTGCACCCGGTACCGCATTGCTGGTCACACTGTTTCCCGATATTACCCTAAATGAAGCAGTTGCAGCCTACATCACCTCTGCTGTGGTGATTTTTTTGATTGGAATCACAGGTTATTTTGACAAACTCCTGTCTTGGATTCCGCAAGAAGTCGCAGCAGGCATGATGGCAGGTATTTTGGTTCAATTTGGCTTAGGCTTATTTACTGCAACCGATACCCTGCCATACATTGTATTTGGGATGCTAGCGGTATTTTTATTGGCAAAGCGTTTTAGTCCACGTTATGCCATGATTTGGGTGCTTGCTGCAGGCATTATACTCAGCTTAATGCTCGGTAAAATTAACCCTGTCACCACCAATTTTAGTTTGGCAATTCCACAGTTTATTGTTCCTGAATGGACGTGGAATTCAACCTTAAACTTGGCATTACCTTTAATTTTAGTCAGCTTGTCTGGACAGTTTTTACCGGGCATGGCAATTATTAAAATTAGCGGTTATGACATGCCTGCTAAGCCTATTATTAGTGCGACCAGTATCGCTTCTCTTGCCGTTGCATGTGTAGGAGGAATTACCATTGTACTTGCCTCTATTACTGCAGCATTATGCTTAGGTAAAGATGCGCACGAACTGAAAGAAAAGCGATATATTGCAGGTGTTGCAAACGGTATTTTCTATATTTTAGGTGGGTTATTTGCGGGTAGCATCGTCATGCTATTTAGCCTATTGCCCAAAGAACTGATTGCAGCGTTGGCTGGACTTGCACTTTTAGGTGCAATTGCCACCAATATTTCAGTTGCAATGAGTAAAGAATCACAGCGTGATGCAGCCCTCATCACCTTTTTAGCAACTGCCTCTGGCATGCAGTTTTTAGGGCTAAGTTCTGTATTTTGGGGCATCTGTATTGGTTTGATCGCACATTGGGTATTAACCAAACGCGACAACTCAGCAGCACCCCTACCTTCAACTCAAAGTTCCAAAAGTTAATGGACAGGCAATTGTCTAGGACACATTATGATTGATAAAAGTCAAACTTCTTTAACAGAAGTCCTTTCGCAAATTAAAGATGGTTCAACCATCATGATTGGTGGTTTTGGTACCGCAGGTCAGCCAGCGGAACTCATTGATGGTTTGATTGAACTTGGCATCAAAGATTTAATTATTGTAAACAACAACGCAGGTAATGGTGACTACGGTTTAGCGAAACTGCTAAAAGCTGGCGCGGTACGTAAAATTATCTGTTCATTCCCACGTCAGTCTGACTCTTGGGTATTTGATGAACTTTACCGCGCAGGCAAAATCGAGCTTGAACTGGTGCCGCAAGGTAACTTGGCATGCCGTATTCAGGCTGCAGGTATGGGTCTAGGTCCAATCTATACCCCTACAGGTTTTGGTACTTTACTTGCAGAAGGCAAACCAACCTTAAATTATGAAGGTAAAGACTACGTACTAGAAAACCCAATCCGCGCAGACTTTGCTTTAATTAAAGCACAGCAAGGCGACCGTTGGGGTAACTTGGTGTACCGTAAATCTGCACGTAACTTTGGCCCAATCATGGCGATGGCTGCCGATGTGACAATTGCACAGGTTTCTGAAGTGGTTGAGTTAGGCGCGTTAGATCCTGAACACATCATCACTCCGGGTATTTTCGTTCAGCACGTTGTTGCCGTTGGCGCAAAACAACCTGAACAATCTGCATAACTGTCACGTGAAGGAGAACATCATGAGCTATACCAAATTAACACGTGATCAAATCGCTGAACGTGTGGCACAAGACATTCCAGACGGTGCTTATGTCAACCTCGGCATTGGCTTACCAACTAAAATTTCAAACTACCTGCCTTCAGACAAAGACGTATTCTTACACTCTGAAAACGGTTTATTGGCTTTCGGTCCACCACCTCCTGCAGGTGAAGAAGACCCTGAGTTAATCAACGCAGGTAAAGAATTCGTGACCATGCTAACAGGCGGCTCATTCTTCCATCATGGTGACTCTTTTGCCATGATGCGTGGCGGTCACTTAGACATCGCAGTATTGGGTGCATTCCAAGTGGCTGAAAATGGCGACTTGGCAAACTGGCACACAGGTGCGCCAGATGCGATTCCTGCTGTTGGTGGCGCAATGGACTTAGCCGTTGGTGCGAAAAAAGTCTTTATCACAACCGATCACGTCACCAAAAAAGGTGAACCAAAAATCGTGGCTGAATTGACTTACCCAGCAACTGGCTTGAAATGTGTAGACCGCATTTACACTGACTTATGTGTGATTGACGTAACTCCTGAAGGCATGAAAGTTCTTGAAAAAGTTGAAGGCTTGAGCTTTGAAGAATTACAGTCATTGACTGGTGCAAAGCTGATTGATGCGACTCAGGCTTAATCGTCTTTAAATATAATTTTTAATCCCCCCTAAATCCCCCTTTTTCAAAGGGGGACTTCCATCAAGTAATTTTAGGTGGGAATCTCCTCCCTTTTTTAAAGGGAGGTTGGGAGAGATTAAGATATTTGGAAAATAAAATATGAAAAACGCATATATCGTCGATGCCATCCGTACCCCATTTGGTCGTTATGCAGGTGGTTTAGCTCCAGTCCGTGCTGATGACTTAGGCGCATTACCGATCAAAGCACTTATGCAACGCAATCCATCTGTAAACTGGGAACAAGTTGATGACGTGATTTACGGCTGTGCCAACCAAGCAGGTGAAGACAACCGTAACGTGGGTCGTATGTCTGCACTTTTAGCAGGTTTACCGTACCAAGTGCCAGCAACCACTGTAAACCGTTTATGTGGTTCATCGCTAGACGCAATTGCAATGGCCGCACGTGCAATTAAAGCAGGTGAAGCAAACCTGATTATTGCAGGTGGTGTTGAATCAATGAGCCGCGCTCCATTTGTGATGGGTAAATCAGAATCTGCTTATGGTCGTAGTCAAAAAATTGAAGACACCACAATGGGCTGGCGTTTCATTAACCCGAAACTCAAAGAAATGTACGGCGTAGAAACTATGCCGCAAACTGCTGAAAATGTAGCGGAACAGTTCAATATTAACCGTGCCGATCAAGACTTGTTTGCTCTAACCAGCCAACAACGTACTGCTGCTGCACAAGCACGCGGTTTCTTTGACAAAGAAATTATTGCAGTGGAAATTCCACAACGTAAAGGCGAGCCTGTCGTTGTTGCTGCAGACGAACATCCACGTGCATCAACCACAGCAGAAGCATTGGCAAAATTAAAGCCAGTGGTAAAAGCAGACGGTACTGTGACTGCAGGTAACGCGTCAGGTATTAACGATGGTGCGGCTGCCCTACTGATTGCTTCTGAAGAAGCGGTTGCACAACACGGCTTAAAACCACGTGCCAAAATCATTGCTTCAACTGTTGTTGGTGTTGAACCACGTATTATGGGCTTTGGTCCTGCGCCTGCAATCAAAAAATTGTTGGCACAAACAGGTTTGACCATTGAACAAATGGACGTGATTGAACTGAACGAAGCCTTTGCTGCACAAGCATTAGCATGTACTCGTGACTTAGGCATTGAAGATGGTTCAGAGAAAGTCAATCCAAACGGTGGTGCAATTGCTTTAGGTCACCCACTTGGTGCATCTGGTGCGCGTTTAGTCACTACAGCACTGAACCAACTTGAACAAACTGGCGGTAAATACGGTTTATGTTCAATGTGTATTGGTGTTGGTCAAGGTATTGCTTTGATTATTGAACGTGTTTAATCCTCATTAAAAGTTCCCCTTTCATAAAGGGGGATTTAGGGGGATTTATAAGATTAAGGATTTAAAAAAAAATGCCAACTTTTACCTCAAATGATGCGCAAATCAATTACCAAACTTTTGGTGATGCTACAAAACCTGCACTGATTTTTTCAAACTCGCTGGGTACAAACTTCAAAATGTGGCAAGCACAGATTGATTTTTTCCAGCAAGACTTTTTTGTAATTTGCTACGACACACGTGGTCACGGTGCATCATCAGCTCCGCAAGGTCCATATAGCATTGATCAATTGGGTCAAGATGTTGTAAATCTACTCGATCACTTAAATGTTGAAAAAGCGGCTTTCTGTGGTATTTCTATGGGCGGTTTAACAGGTCAATGGTTAGCGATTCATCGCCCTGAACGTTTTAATCAGGTGGTGGTGTGTAATACTGCGGCAAAAATTGGTCAAGAACAGGCTTGGAATGACCGTGCCGCATTGGTACGCGAACAAGGTTTACAACCGATTGCTTCGACTGCAGCATCACGCTGGTTTACTGAACCCTTTATCCAAAGCAACGCGACAGTGGTCAACAATCTTCAAAACGACTTGGCAGCTGGCAGCGCCGAAGGTTATGCGAGCTGTTGCGAAGCTTTGGCTAAAGCGGATGTACGTGAACAACTTAAAGACATCACTGTGCCTGTTTTAGTGGTTGCAGGTCAGCAAGACCCTGTGACAACAGTTGTCGATGGTCAATTTATGGTTGAACGTATTGCCAATAGCCAATTGTTTGAAATCAATGCATCGCACATTTCTAACGTAGAATTGCCAAATGAATTTAACCAAGCAGTGAAGCAGTTTATCCAAGCATAAAACTTCATTGTTATTGTTAATAAGTTAAAAGTTAAAAGTTAAAAAAATAGAGTTCTTTCGAGAACTCTATTTTTTATAGATGAATCTGCAGTTAGACGAGCTGGACTTAAACTAACTCCACCGCAATCGCTGTGGCTTCACCACCGCCAATACATAAAGATGCCACGCCTTTTTTCGCGCCTATACGTTGCAATGCATGAATGAGCGTCACAATAATACGTGAACCTGAAGAACCTAGAGGATGCCCCAAAGCACATGCACCACCCTGAATATTCACTTTGGCAGGGTCTAAATCAAAAGCATCTATCGCAAGCATGGTTACCATGGCAAAGGCTTCATTAATTTCCCACAAATCTACATCGGCAACCGACCACCCTGCTTTATCTAGCACTTTTTGAATCGCCCCTACAGGAGCAAGAGTAAACTCAGAAGGATGTTGTGAATGTGTCGCGTATGCCACAACTTTTGCAAGCGGTTTTAAGCCACGCTCTGCCGCAACCACATCTGATGTAATCACTAGAGCAGATGCGCCATCTGAAATAGAGCTGGCATTGGCGGCTGTAATCGTGCCATCTTTTTTAAATGCGGGACGCAAACTGCTAATTTTATCGACTTTGGCATTTAACGGTTGTTCATCCTGATCGACAATCACATCACCTTTACGTGAATGAACAGTGACAGGCACGATTTCATTTTTAAAATAACCGTTTTGAATGGCTTCTACCGCGCGGTTTAAAGAGCGAATTGCGTATTCATCCTGCTGCTCACGGGTATAGTTTTTCTTGTCTGCCATGTCTTGCGCCAGCACGCCCATCGACAAGCCTGTTTCAGCATCTTCTAAACCTTCCTGAAACATGTGGTCTGTGACTTTGCCGTGTCCCATACGGAAACCTGCACGTGCTTTATCTAGCAAATACGGCGCATTCGACATAGATTCCATACCGCCAGCGACCACAATCTGCGCTGAACCTGCCTGAATAGCATCGGCTGCCTGCATAACAGCTTTCATGCCAGAGCCACAAATTTTATTGATGGTGGTTGCACCTGTACTATCGGGTAAACCCGCTTGACGCATCGCCTGACGTGCAGGGCCTTGCTTCAAACCTGCAGGCAATACACAACCAAAAATTACTTCATCAATGTCAGTCCCACTTAAACCTGCACGTGCAACTGCGTGTTGAATTGCAACCGCGCCTAAATCGGGTGCTGTACAACTTGCCAGTGAACCTTGAAAGCCGCCCATTGCGGTACGTACAGCATCTACAATTACAATCATTTTTAGTCCCTTATTACCGTCTTTTTAAAGTGATTACCGTAAAAGCCATGCTTTTTAAAATTACAAATAACATCCCTGTGAGTTAGCAAGTAATTCACGTTAAATGTAAATCAAAAGATGAGCATTGCAATCTCGCAAAGTGCTGAATTGCTATGCTTGATTGATCTTAGACTTTTAGGCCTTGCTTATGAAAAATAGAATAAAAGTTTTAGAAATCCAATTTTATTTCACTAAAATGACCTGTTTGGTTCAGTTTTATTGACAACCGATTTGGCTTATGGATTGTGCTATTTTTCACATGATATTTTTTAAATTCATTGGTTCACTGATGAACATACGTTAAAACTTACCTTTTCAAGACCTTGGTGCTATTTTCAAGTTGCTCAAACTGCACTAGACTCCAACATGCTTAATTGGTTGTAATTGGAATATTGATTGATGACGACTCTACGCCAAGAAAATTTCCGACGTCGTAAAGAGAAAATTTTGGCAATGGCTGAGGTTTTATTACTGGAAAATCATAATGATATTACATTAAGTGAGTTGGCTGCAGAGTTAGATATTGCCAAAGGCACAATTTATAAATATTTCAAAAGTAAAAATCAGCTCTATTTAGAGTTAATTATTTTAAATGAACAGCGTTTATTGGATATTTCCAAACAGTATCACCATAACTTTCAAACTTATGTTTCGCAGTACATGCTGTATAACATGCTTAATTCCAACCGTACGATTTTGCTGCACTCAATTGAAGAACGCTTAACCAATAATGAACGTAAACTAAATGAATTGTTTGAACAGTTATACGATATTCGTGAGCAGCGTATTTTAGAAATTAAGGACATCACCCAAGCCTATTTAGAGTCCTTTAACAGCGCGATGTCGATCCGTGATTATCTGTCTTATATTTGGACAGTAACTTATGGTGCGTCGTTATTACTCAATTCTACCCATTATCAAAAAGCTATTGGGTCACGTGAACGCTTAATCAAGCTATATATTAATCAAGCACTGATGACGCCAGATAAAGTATCTGCGATTGTTTGATTTTTACATAGTTAGCTTCGTTGGATTCATTGCTGATCCCGCTAAATATTAGCGTCTAAGTAGAAAGAAATTTGCTTTTCAGAACGTATTAACTCACCTCATAAATTTATTCTCTAAATAAAAAATCCCAAAGTTCAAACTTTGGGATTTTTCAAATTCTTTTGACTGTCTAAAGACACATCATTCTGCACTAATATCTTCAAATAATACTGAAGATAAATAACGCTCACCACTGTCAGGTAAAATCACCACAATATTTTTACCTGCATTTTCAGGACGTGCCGCCAATTTTGCAGCAGCAGCCATTGCTGCACCACTTGAAATACCGACTAAAATACCTTCTTGGGTTGCTGTTTTACGCGCCCAGTCAATTGCTTCAGCACTTTCAATCGCAATCACTTCATCCACCAAATCTAAATCTAGGTTTTTTGGAATAAAGTTAGCGCCAATCCCCTGAATTTTATGTGGTGCAGGCGTAATGGCTTCACCACGCTTGGCCTGAGCGATAATTGGAGATTCAGCAGGCTCGACTGCAACAGTATGCAATGCCTGACCTTTTACCTTTTTGAAATAACGCGAAATACCAGAAATCGTACCGCCTGTACCTACACCTGCAACAAGAATATCGACCTTGCCGCCTGTTGCTGCCCAAATTTCTGGGCCTGTGGTTTCTTCATGAATTTGCGGATTGGCAGGGTTATTAAACTGCTGCGGCAAATAATAAGTTTCAGGATGTTCGGTTGCCAAACGCTCTGCTTCATCCACCGCGCCTTTCATACCTTTTGCAGGCTCAGTCAGCACCAAATTTGCACCCAACGCTTTCAACACCTTACGGCGCTCAATACTCATGCTTGCAGGCATCGTTAGTGTAATCTCATAACCTTTTGCTGCAGCTACAAATGCCAAAGCGATTCCTGTATTACCGCTGGTCGGTTCTACAATATGCATACCTGCTTTTAACACGCCACGTTTTTCAGCATCGGCAATTAAAGCAGCACCAATACGGCATTTCACAGAAAATGCAGGGTTACGGCTTTCCACTTTGGCTAAAACCGTTGCATCGCCAGAAATTAAACGGTTAATGCGTACCAATGGCGTGTTACCAATCGCTTCTGCATTATTGCTATATACGGCAATCCCTAAATTTGCTGGTGTTGAAAAAGCTGCATCTGTGGTCATGATTATTCCCTAAGTTATATCTATATAAACAAAATTTAAATTATCATACCTTTTTATAAAATTTTTGCCGATGTTTCACGAAAATTGTTTTATACAAAAATATGATTAGCTTTCAACAAAATGCGAATTAGAATAAAGAGATGACGACCTCAGTTTAATTGTCGATTTTCTCGGCACTTGGGTTTGAAATTCGCTATTTATTTTTTGACAATAGCAACACATAACAAAATGTAGGGAATGCAATGTCTAATAAACGTTACAGTCAGCTTTATCGTAATTTCACTAAAAAAATCTTAGATAAGATTGTGACGCCACAAGTATTAGGCACGACTGCAGAATTAGAACATCGTGTTGCACAAAGCTCTGAAAAAACACAATTTTGTTATGTGCTGCAAGATGCCTCTCTCAGCAATACCGTATTGATTGATCAGCAGACGCAATCTCGTGGTTTACCTTCTGTGTATGCGCCTTTAAACATTGCCGAGCATCAGGAAGACGATTCCATTTTGGTCTTGCGTGAGAAAAACCCACAGCACAGTGCTTATCACTACTCTGCTAAATTGATTCGACTCATTGAAACCTTAGAGCAACATCCTGAACATGATGTGTTGTTAGTTCCCGTAACTGTACTTTGGGGACGTTCACCCGAATACGAAGACTCTTGGTTTAAAGCATTATTTGCCGATGCATGGTCTACGCCAAACAAGCTTAAACAAACCATTAATATTTCGCTCTATTCACGTGATAACTACATCGAGTTTCATAAAGCAATTTCCTTACGTCAGCTTATTGAACAAGCCACACAACAACAACCACACTTATCGCCTGCGCACTTTATTGAGCAACATCTGGAACACAATTTTAATCAACACAAAGAAGCGATTTTAGGCCCAGACTTATCTGACCGCCGTAATTTGATTCATGCGTTGATGAAAAGTGACGCAGTACAACAAGCTATTCGTAAAGAAAGTATCGAACAAAAAGTCAGTATGTTTGAAGCAGAAAACCGTGCTAAAAGCTATTTAACTGAAATTGTATCGGACTTTTCTTATTCGACTTTGCGTTTTGCTGAACTGGCACTGACCAAGCTTTGGACACAGCTCTATGATGGCATTGAAGTGCATCACTTTGACACGGTACGCGAACTCGCCAAAGACTATGAAATCGTCTATACCCCTTGTCATCGTAGCCACATCGACTATTTGTTGCTGTCTTATGTGATTTTTAATCGTGGCTTGATGGTGCCGCATATTGCAGCAGGTATTAATTTAAATTTACCAATTGTGGGTCAATTAATGCGTGGTGCAGGTGCGTATTTTATTCGCCGTACTTTCAGCGGCAATGAATTATACACCTCGGTATTTAAAGAATATTTACACAGTTTATTGTCACGCAACACCCCACTCGAATACTTCATTGAAGGTGGACGCTCACGTACAGGTTTATTGTTACCGCCGAAAAAAGGCATGTTGTCGATGACCATTCAAAGCCATTTACGCGGAGCAACCAAACCAATTGCATTTATTCCAACGTATTTTGGTTATGAAAAACTGATTGAAGGCACATCTTATTTAAATGAATTAAACGGCAAACCGAAAGAAGCCGAATCTTTATTGGGTATTTTAAACTCTGCCCGTAAAATTGAAAAAGTCTTTGGTCAGGTCTATGTCAACTTTGGCGAACCTGTATTTTTAGATGATGTTTTAACTGCCAACCAAGCACGCGATGTAAAACTGAACATAAATGATGAACTACCGACCTCTGTGATTCACACGGTAGATCATACTGCGCATGCAATCTTGGAAAATATCAATAAAGCGGTGGTGATTAACCCAATCGCCCTCATCTCTCTGATTTTATTAAATGCCGATCAGCATGCATTGAAACAAGATGAGCTGCTCGCCCGAATTGAACAATATCGACGTTTGCTCAAACAATTGTGCTACGACCCACGTATGATTATTACGGGTTTAAATCCACAAGAAATTATTGAATATGCGCTAAAACTTAAACAAGTTGAGCGTTATAACCAAGATGGTGTAGAACAGATTCGAGTCGCAGAAAGCCAAAAAATCTTATTGAGCTATTTTAGCAATAATATTTTGCACTGCTTTATTTTGCCTGCGTGTGTAGCATTAATTGTGCAGCAGTTTAATGAACAAAATTTAGCATTATCATGCGCAGATTTAATGCAAAAACTGCAGGCGATTTATCCATATTTGAAGCAAGAGTTTTTCTTGGCATGGACGGCGCAAGAACTTTCTCAAGAAATCGAAAAAATTGTGGCGTACTTTATTCAGCAAAATTGGGTTACAGAAGCAAATCTGCAATTACAGCCGAACCCAGCTACACAGCATGAACTCTATGCCTTAGCTGAACTGGCAAAACCAAGTTTAAATAATTTCGTATTGATTCAAGGGCTTTTGCAGCGTTATAGCGCACACATCCCTTTAAATCTGAAAGTTTTGGAAAAAATGACCAAAACCGTATTACAACGCGCTGCAGATTCTGCACAATTTAAGTCTGCATATTATTTTGATAGTGCCACCTTAAAAAGTTTTATCAGCAGTTTAGATCAGCAAGCCTTGTTGCAACACAATGCTACGCAGATAAGCCTAGATGATACTTTTAGTGCAAAAATGTCGGAATACTTTGCTTGGTATAACCCAGAAATTCACGAATTGTTAGCTGCATCGAGTGAATTTAGTGAGAAAGAATTAAAAAGTTTTGAACAAGTGAAAAAATAGGTTTTATTGTAACTCAGCCACTTTTTTATCAATTTTTTGATTAGAATATCAGCCCATTATTTATGATTGGCTGATATCTTTTCTTAAATGATACTTGTTCTCATATATAAATAATGATTTATGTTATATAATTTATCTTCCACTCCCGCCTAATATATATTGGGTTAGCTGTAAATTAAGAGAATAAAGCAATGAACGATGGTCTTGAAATCACATCAATGCGTGAATCTGCGGATACCGTTGTTGGAATTTTAAAATCTTTGGCGAATAGTGACCGTCTTTTAATTCTTTGTCATTTATCTCAACAAGAATTAAACGTATCGCAAATTGAAGAAATAACTCAAATTCATCAGCCTACTTTATCGCAACAATTAATGATGCTGCGTAAAAGTGATGTGGTGAATACCCGCCGTGATGGCAAGCAAATTTTTTATTCAATTAAAGATGAAAAAATGGTGCAGGTACTTAATACCCTCTATGCACTTTATTGCCCGCAGGTCTAAATGATAATGCCTGTATTATCAGGCATCACCATAAAACTTGAATACTCTCCTGCTATTTCAAAGACTTCTTAGCATTTTTTGTTCATAATATATCTAAATTTATGATTTAGATTTCAGTATGTCAGATTTCAATTCACGTTTGGCTCGTGTACTACCTGCTTGGCAATGGCTGCGAAAATACAATGCAGAAACATTGAAATCTGATCTGCTGTCTGCGTTTATTGTCATTGCCATGTTGGTACCTCAAGGAATGGCCTATGCCATGCTTGCAGGTTTGCCTCCTGTCATGGGTTTATACGCGAGCGTGATCCCCATGATCATGTACGCCTTGGTTGGTGGCAGCCCAACCTTGTCCATTGGCCCAGTCGCCATTATTTCTATGATGACCTTTGCGACGCTCAATCCTTTATTTGAAGTCGGCTCGGCAGCTTATATTCAAGCAGCTTGTTTACTTGCCCTGATGGTCGGCATTATTTCACTACTTTTAGGTGTTTTTCGTTTCGGTTTTTTAATTCAACTCATTAGCCATCCTGTTATTAAAAGCTTCATTATTGCCTCTGCATTAATGATTGCGATTGGACAGCTTAAATTTGTGTTAGACATCCCCCTTAAAGCCAATAACTTACCTGAGTTCTTATACAGCTTTTGGAAATATATGGGACAAACCCATTTTTATAGCGTGCTCTTAGGTGTTGCTGCCATTTTATTTCTAATTTATGCCCCTAATATCATCAACAGTAATGCCATTCGTGAGCGTGTTCGAGGTAGCGGCTTTATCTTAAAAGCCTTGCCATTGGTATTGGTGATCGGTTCAATTGCTTTGGTTTATTCATTGCATTTGCAACAAATCGGCATTAAAACAGTCGGAGAAATTCCTTCAGGATTTCCGCCTATTCAATTCCCTGAATGGAATGCACAACTTGTTCTACAACTCCTTCCTGGCGCAGCCATGATTGCCATGATCAGTTTTGTGGAATCTCTGTCTATTGCGCAAGCCACCGCCTTACAACAACGTAGTCACTTAAATAGCAATCAGGAACTGATTGCACTCGGTTTAGCCAATTTTGGCGCAGGTGTTAGCTCCTCTTTTCCCGTCACAGGCAGTTTGTCGCGTACCGTGGTCAATGCCGATGCAGGTGCAAAAACACCAATGGCAGGTGTATTTACCTCCATCGTGATTGTTATTGTCAGTTTATACTTCACGGGATTTTTCCAAGACTTACCACTGGCTGTTTTGGCTGCAACCATTATTGTTTCAATTTGGAAACTGGTCGAGTTCCAATCTTTTAAAGAAACTTGGCGTTATTCCAAAGCCGATGGTCTGGCCATGTGGGTGACGTTCTTTGGTGTTGTATTCATTGATATTTCGACAGGTTTAATTATTGGGATTGTGTCCACCTTTATTCTAATGTTGTGGCGTATTAGCCGACCACATATTGCGGTAATTGGTTTACTTGAAGGCACACAACATTTTCGTAATATTCAGCGGCATCAAGTGCGTACCGCGCCACACGTGCTATCCATGCGAATTGATGAAAATCTAACCTTTTTAAATGCCAATACTTTAAAAGGCTTTTTTATTAATCAAGTCAGCCAAAACCCTCAGTTAAAGCATGTAGTGGTGAATTGTTCGAGTATTAGCAGTATTGATTTAAGCGCACTCGAAATGCTGGAAGATTTAAATCTTGAACTAAAAAAATTGAATATTTGTCTGCATTTTTCAGAAATTAAAGGCCCGGTAATGGACAAATTACAACACTCAAAACTTTTGCAGCATTTAAATGGAAAAGTTTATTTGTCACATTATTTAGCCATGCAAGAGCTTGCGCCTGAACTGACTTAAAGATCAAGAAATTGATCTTTAATTTTATCTTTAAAACTGGATGCTCAACACACATGCTTTTTGATCAAAGAGTACTTTTATCTTGCTGAAATTTAAGTAGTTTAATAAATATCACTTTTAAAAATATAGACTTAATTTTTATATAAAAATTATTTTTAAGCACATGGATATTTCAGTATAAAATAGCCGCTTTTCTTTTACCTTATTTTCGTATGTTTTCAGCTTTTTTGCGTTTGAGTTTAGTCTCCCGAATTATGATTGCAATTGTACTCGGTGTGGCTGTTGCAATTTTATTTCCAGAGTCTGCGCCCTATTTAAGCCTTTTGGGTGATATATTTATTAAAGCCCTGAAGTCTGTTGCGCCAATTTTAGTCTTTATTTTGGTCATGGCATCGATTGCCAATTTTAAAATTGGAAGCAGCAATGCCTATATCAAACCGATTATGCTGATGTATGCGATTGGTATGTTCTTGGCTGCGCTCAGTGCAGTTATTGCAAGTACGCTTTTCCCAAGTACATTATTTTTAGATGTTGCAACACAGTCAGAATTAACCCCGCCGGGCAGTCTTGCTGAAATTTTGAAAAATCTTTTACTTAGTTTTGTTGCTAACCCTGTAGTTGCCATTGCCGAAGCCAACTTTATTGGTATTTTGGCTTGGGCTGTGGCTTTAGGGATTGCCTTCCGCCATGCTACAGAGTCCACCAAAGCATTGTTGAATGATGCAGCCAATGCAGTCAATCGCGTTATTCGCTTGGTGATTAACTTTGCGCCTTTCGGTATTTTTGGCTTGGTTGCCGTGACATTTGCCGATGCAGGCTTGAGCACCTTAGCCAGTTATGCTCAATTATTGGCAGTCTTGTTAGGTACGATGTTCTTTGTCGCGTTGGTCATCAACCCAATCATGGTGGCATTTGTGACCCGCAGCAATCCTTATCCTTTAGTTTTTCAATGCTTACGCGAAAGTGGCATTACTGCTTTCTTTACCCGTAGTTCTGCAGCCAATATCCCTGTCAATTTAGACTTAGCCAAGCGTTTAGGCGTACAGGAATCAACCGCGAGTGTTGCAATTCCGTTAGGTGCAGTAATTAACATGGCAGGCGCATCGGTCACCATTACCGTTTTGACCTTAGCTGCGGTAAATACTTTAGGAATTTCTGTCGATTTTAGCACCATGCTGATTTTATCTGTGGTTACAACGGTGTCGGCCTGTGGTGCTTCAGGCGTTGCGGGCGGCTCGTTACTGCTGATTCCTGTAGCGTGTGGCTTATTTGGTATTTCTTCAGATATTGCCATGCAAGTTGTTGCAATTGGTATGGTCATTAGCGTATTGCAAGATTCAACCGAAACTGCACTTAACTCATCTACCGATGTGCTATTTACTACTGCGGTTGACCGTGGTTTGAGTTAAGATACAATGCGTTAGGAAACTTACGCAATCATCCATTATGCCTTTTCAAACTTTACCCCTTTGGGTGCAATTTGGTGCTTTTTTTCTAGCCGTCAATGCTGGAATTATTAACGTACTCGGATTGGTGACCATATTGCACCAGTCCGTTTCGCACATGACTGGTAACGTTAGTATCTTGGCGATGGCGCTAATCGACTGGAAACCAGAAGCCATGATTTTCTTGTTTCTGGTGATTTTGTGCTATGTGATTGGCTCATTTTATAGCGGCGTCATTTTAGGAAATAGCAATTTTCGCTTAGGGCGTCGTTATGGTTTGCCCATGAGTTTGGTGGCATTTTTTATTTTAATCTGCTGGGCATTATTGCCTTATTTCCCACGTTATGCCCTGCTTTGGGCATCGGTTGCCATGGGCATACAAAATGCCATGATCAGCTACTATAAAGGCACCATCATCCGCACCACACATTTATCTGGGGTATTGACCGATTTAGGCTTAGCTCTCGGTTATCGAGTGCGGGGCTTACAAGTTGAAAAAAGGCGTATTGTTTTACACCTACTGATTTTAATTGGTTTCTTTGTGGGTGGATTACTCGCTGCAGCCATTTATCCTACATTTAAACTGAATTCTTTTCTGGTACCTGCAGGACTCAGCCTAAGTTTGAGTTTGGTGTATTGGATTATTTATTTTCGCTATCGACATCTTCAACATTAAGTTTCGGAAATTATCATGGTTAAAAATGCACTACAGGCACAATTGCTCAAAGCGGGTTTAGTGGATAATAAAAAAGCAAAAAAACTGTCTAAACAAACCTTACACGAACAGCGCACAGGTGAAAGTAAAGATGCTGAAGTGAAAGCCAAAATTGCACAGGCACAGCAAGAAAAACTCGCCAAAGACCAAGCTATTGAGCAAGAAAAGAAAGCCGCTTTACAGGAAAAAGAACTGAAAGCAGCAATTATGCAAATGATTCAGCAGCATAAAATTCGTGATACCGATGGTGAAGTGGCTTATCAGTTTTTAGATGGCAAGATTAAAAAAGTGTATATCAATCAACAAATTTACAATGCACTCGTGGCAGGTAGTTTGGTGATTGCCAAAGAAAATGACAGTTATGCGTTCCTGCCTAAAGCTTTAGCTGAACGTATTAATAGCAAAATGGAAGGCTTTATTATTGTCAATAATGCCGAGAAAAATGAAGCCACGACAGATGAAGAAGATCCATACGCAGCCTATGTGATTCCAGATGATTTAATGTGGTAGATCACGCAAGTATTTATGCTAGGTATCTATTCAAAGCCAGTATCTGTACTGGCTTTTTTATTATGACTGCAACTTGATTGAAAACTTTCAGTAAAAACAAATAATTGAAATGTAGCAAAAAGTTACTCAGCCTTCAAATTTAAACTTTAGTCGATACACTATCTAACAATTTCATACATCAATGAAGAATTAAGGTGAATTGCAGGCCAAAATTCTAAGTGCCGTGCAGACGAAAATCAGCAACCTTAAAGCGAGGACCTTTTGCAAGAATTTAATTTTATTCAAAATATTCAGGAATGGTATAACCAATACCCTTGGTTAGAAATGCTGACCTCACTCAGTATTGTGATTCTACTGGCAATTTTAGCCAACTTTATTGCCAAGCAAATTGTAGTGCGCGGGATTCGCAAACTGATTTCTAAAATGACCTTTGCCAATAGTGAAATTATTTCACAGCATAGTGTCATCCGACGTATTGCCAACATTGTCCCAGCTGTCGTGATTATGAACGGCATCACCACCGTACCGCATTTGTCAGATAAAGTAGAAAGCTTTGTGCAAATGGGTGCGCAAGCCTTTATATTCCTGACCATTGCATTGGCAATTTCTGAATTTTTAAATATTTTTAACCTGTTCTATCAACGCAACCCTAAGTCACGCAACAAGCCAATTAAGGGCTATTTGCAGTTAGTTAAACTCATTATTTATGTGGTCTGTGCCCTCATGATTTTAGGCACTTTCCTGAAAAAAGATGTGTTTACCTTACTCGCAGGTTTTGGTGCGATGGCTGCTGTTTTGATGTTGGTTTTCCAAAATACCATTTTATCTCTAGTGGCTTCGGTACAAATTTCTTCCTACGATATGGTACGGATTGGTGACTGGATTGAAATGCCTTCTTTAAATGCCGATGGTGATGTCATTGATATGTCATTACATACAGTCACCGTGCAAAACTGGGATAAAACCCTGACCACTATTCCAACCAATAAACTCATTACCGATACCTTTAAAAACTGGCGTGGCATGCAGGAAGCTGGTGCCCGACGTATTAAACGTGCCATTATAATTGATCAAAGTTCTGTGCACTTTATGACTGAACATGAACAAAGCAAACTTAAAGAGTTTTTGTTATTGGATCAATATTTACATAGCAAAAATGAAGAAATTGAGCAGTTTAATCAGCAGTTAGCAAATCAATCACAATACAACCAACGCCGTTTAACCAATTTAGGGACGTTCCGTGCCTATGTTGAATTTTATCTGAAACAGCATCCTGGCATTAATCAATCTCAGTCATTGATTATTCGTCAACTACAGCCAAGCAGTGAAGGTTTACCACTAGAAATTTATGCCTTTACCAAAACCACTGCATGGAAAGAATATGAAAGTATTCAATCCGATATTTTTGATCATTTGCTGGCAATTATTCCGGAGTTTGGCTTAAAAGTGTATCAAGCCCCATCGGGTTCAGATTTAAAGCAAATTGCTGCACCATTTAAAGCAAGTTCTGTCCAAAGTCTAAATCCTTTAGAAATTGACGAGGCATAATTATGGATTTATTGCTGAGCCATGTGTCGCAAAATGCTTGCATGGCTCAGTAGCCGTTTTTATTTTCAGCAAGACGATAAAATTTTCATTAAATTAAAATGCACTCGTACACTCGTATATGAATAAGAGAAAATAAAGTCTTATTTGTAAGAGCTTTGTTGAAACAAATATCTAACACTATGTTTTAATTATATTTAAATTTCCTCAAACCTTTAAATCACAGCTTGCTCCAAATTTATGTAATAAGGTCATTGCCGGTTGAAAAAGTCTAATGATTCTAAGAATTCACCTAACTTTTCAACTCACTAAAATGTGTCGCTCTTGTTAATTGATTCTGGATTCGAAAAATGATCATCAATAATTCGTCTAATGAAAGATTGAAATTCACTACTTTTGTGCTTTAGCGCTCTAGATGATCAATACACGCGCTCCAGGATGAGGGGTACGAGTTTATAAAAGATCTCTAATAGACCAAATAATCAAAAGTTTAAGGCAGGACGCGGTACAACGTCGCAAAACATTGTTCTGCTTTTTCATTACTACAGAAATTAATGGTGTGCGCATTTTTCCATTTTACAAAATATTGTGAAATTTCCCCTGTTTGGTCTTCCTGATATCCAGAACAATCCACTTCATTATTGTCATATTTAACTTGCAAAATTAAAGCCGGTAACGAATTTGCAGGGTCTTGTGAAGGTTGATAATCATATACACCTGCAGACCATTCTTGACCGCTTTTAATCACCACATCGCTATTACTTTTAAAGTTGTAATATTCAATACATTTACGATTATTTGGGATTTGCATGCCCCACAGCCCCACAATTTCTGGACGGGTCACCACACGAAATTTATTGGTCGTTTCTGCTGCTACTGGCGTTAACTTGGCTGAATCTATTGTTGTATTTTCATTCGCAATCGCGCAGACAGAACATAAGCTTAAAACTGTGGTTAGATATATTTTTTTCATACATTTATTTAAAGATATAAACCGTTTAGACAACTTAGCATATTTTTAATCCAAATCTGCAAGCATAAACATAAGACAACAATTTTATTTAACAAAATGTGACTTAGTTTACATTTAATCGACTTTGTAGGTAATGGTTATTTGATATGATCGCCTTTCTGTTGTGAACGTCACACTCATTCAAGTTTTTTTCTTAATTATCAACCCATTGCAAAAGTGAGTTTAGTACTTGCAAAACTTTAGCATACCGCAAACTATATCTTCGACTCAAAAGCAAATATTTGCCTTTGGACTGCTAGCCGTTGTGGTATTTTTTTCTTGTTTATTGGGTATTTTTACTCGCCCACTTAGCTACTTTTCTTTTTTTTGGCCAAGCAACGCCCTCTTGTTGGGGCTACTCATTCGCTTTCCATCTTTAAAAAGTTTTGGTGGAATTTTGGGTGCTTTTTTTGGCTATATGGGCGCCGATTTGGTCACAGACAATACTTTCCTGATGACGCTAGGTTTAACGCTTTCCAACTTTGTAGCTGTTTTTAGTGGGTTGTTTTTCTTTAATTTTGCCCGCGCTAAACTTCCAGCGAGCAATAATAATGTGTCAGAGCTATATCCACATATTATTGCTGTAACTTTAGGCTGTTTCTTTGGGGCTTTATTTGCCATTCTTCTGCTGCCAAATTTGCCGCACACCTTTATGTTAAAAGAAAATCGTTGGATTGATTTTTTTACTTGGTGGTCTGGTGAAATTTTAAATGCGGTAATTGTCTTACCTTTAATTTTGGCTGCCCCAGGCTGGTCTAAATTCAAAAAACTTATAAATAATCAATATGCTAAAGAAACTCAAATTCAGGATATCTTGCCCTTTTTTGCATTACTGATCTCTATCGCCTGCACCCATATTTTTTATGGACCAGGTGCATTGTTGTATCCATTGGCTGCATTAATTTGGGCAGCTGCCAGCTATCAACTTTTTAATTTGGCACTGATTAATAGCTTGGTCTGTTTAACTCTGTATCACAGCGTCACAGGCTTGTTTATAGATCAAGTGAATTCGAGTTATTTAACCACCATTATTTCTATTCGTGTGGGTTTAATTATTTTAGGTCTTGCCACGTTAATTTTATGTGTGATTAGCCAAAACCGAAATCAGTTGTATAGAGAAGTATTGTATTTGGCAAATCATGACAGTTTAACCGAAACACTGAACCGCCGTAGTTTTACTCAGTTAAGTGAAAAAGCTTTAAAGCATAAAAACAATCATTCACTGTCTTTAATTATGTTAGATATCGACGATTTTAAAAAAATGAATGATCAATATGGGCATTATGTCGGTGACCGTGCTTTGCAACATCTCTCTAACATCGTTAAAAGCAATTTACGTGATCACGATTTATTTTGTCGCATTGGTGGTGAAGAGTTCATTATTTTGCTGAACAATAATAACTTAAATAAAACTCAACGCATTGCAGAACGTATTCGTATGTGTATTGAACATCAAGCGTTAAATTTAGAAAACCTTGAACCCATTCATTTTACAGTAAGCATGGGCGTGTCACATACACACTTACCCACCAATCTCCCTTTACAAGATTTAATTATTCAGGCAGATCAGGCGCTATATCAGGCAAAAATGCAAGGTCGTAATCGGGTCATTCTTGCTTCTTAAACAAAAATAGCATACAACATCAATTTGACAATACAGATTTTCAAGATTGAAATGAAACTTGCAGAATACCTCCAATATGATGCTTTAGGCTTGGCAGAGCTGGTTGCCAAAAAGGATGCTCAGGCCTCAGAATTATTAGATATTGCGTTACAACGTGCTGAACAAACCAATCCACAATTAAATGCCATTATTATTCCTATGCATGAACATGCACGGCAGCGCACACAAACAAAATTAACAGGCCCATTTGCAGGTGTGCCCTTTTTAGTCAAAGACTTATTTCAACAATATGCAGGCTATCCGACTTCATTTGGTTGTCAGGGTTTAAAACGTGCGCATCATCTTGCAGAACAAAATGCAGAAATTGTAAATCGTTGGGAAAATAGCGGAATCGTTACCTTTGGACGTACCAACACGCCTGAATTTGGGATTAAAGGGATAACCGAGCCAGATGCTTGGGGTGCATGTAAAAATCCATGGAATTTGAAACACAATAGTGGTGGTTCTTCTGGTGGTTCTGCGTCTGCAGTTGCGGCAGGTATTGTGCCGATTGCAGGGGCAAGTGATGGCGGTGGTTCAATTCGTATTCCTGCGTCTTACTGTGGTTTGTTTGGTTTAAAACCAAGTCGTGGACGCACCCCGTGGGGGCCACAACTCAGTGAAGCCATGCATGGTGCAGCGATGCAACATATTTTAAGTAAAAGTGTACGTGACAGTGCGGCAATGCTCGATGCAACGCATGGCGCAGATGGTCATTCACTTTTCAAAATTGAAGCTCCTGAACGCAGTTATTTAGATGCAATTCAGCAAGCGCCAAAAAAATTAAGAATCGCATATTCGACCCAATCTCCGATTGGTACAGCTGTTTCACAAGATGCCATCAATGCCATTCAAAAAACCGTACAGCTTTTAGAATCTTTAGGGCATGAAGTGGTTGAAGACCGTCCTGCTATTGATGGCATGCAATTGGCCAAAGATTTCATTACCACATGGTTTAGCCAATTTGCTTATTTAATTGCTGAAATTCAAACTCGCCTGCCAAATCATTCCGATAATTTTGAGCTAGACTCTTTGGCTTTGGCTGCCTTTGGCGCAAAAACCACGTCAGTAGATTACATTCGTAATTTGAATAATTGGGGGGTATATGTCGCGCAAATGAATCAATTCTTTGAGCGTTATGATTTATACCTCATCCCTGCAACTGCCTCAGTTGCACCAAAAAATGGCGAAGTTAAAACTCCTGCATGGCAAAAACCAATTTTAAAAACACTATTACATGCAGGTAAAGCACATTGGTTAGCGCAAGGTAAATTGGTCGATCGCATTGTCAAAGAAAACCTAAAATGGGTGCCATTTACTCAACTTGCCAATATTACTGGGCTGCCTGCAATGTCTGTGCCATTGTATTGGAATAAAGATAACTTACCATTGGGTTCGCAGTTTATTGCGCCTTTTGCACGTGAAGATGTGCTTTTACAACTGGCTGCACAACTTGAAACGGCTCAACCGTGGTGGCATCAATACGCTAAAATCCGTATTTAATGTAGCAATCAATTAGTAAGAAGCAAGCAAACTATACCCATCCAACTTTGCTTGCTTCTATTTTTGATAAAAGAACGGTATCACTGCAAAATCACCAATCTAGGCTTTGGTATCACTCGACATTGACTGCGATTCTAATTGCTTTGGCAATCCCCAAATAAAACACAGACCAACGAGTGTAGATAATCCTGCAAAAATAAAAATCCATTCGCCTGAAACAATATCCCAATAATGCCCTGCCAAAATACTCCCCAGTGCAACACCTAAACCCCACATGGTACTGTAAAGTGCTTGCCCACGACCTTGTTGCCCTGCAGAAAAGTTTTGAAAAATCACCCGCATGGCAATGATATGAAATAATCCAAAACTAAAGGCATGGATGCTTTGTGCAAAAAAATGTGCAAAAAATATGGATGGAAATAAACCAACTATCACCCAACGTAAGCCTGTTAAAATTAAACATACGGCAACCAGTGAACGCCAAGACCAACGCTTTAAAAACAAACTCGCATAGGCAAACATAATGATTTCAGCAACCACCCCGACAGACCACAATAAACCGATCTGACTTGTGCTAAATCCTGCCTGACTTAAAAAATTACTATAAAAACTATAAAATGGTGCATGCGAAAACAGTAAAATCAATTCAATTATAAAAAATGAATAGACTACTGGGCGCTTTAAAATAGGCAATAAGGGTTCAAGTTGTTTTTGTGCAATGGGTGCGGAGCTTGGTTCTTGAATACTGAATGACCATAGAAATGCCAGTAAAGAAATACTGAGTAGCAACATCGGTAACATGGAGATTGGTATAATTTCCAAAATAGCACCTATGCCAAAAACCCCGACAATAAAACCTATAGAGCCCCATTTACGCACTTTGCCATAGAGTTCCGCACGTTTCTCGCCCAACCAAAACAAAGTCACGCCTTCAAATTGTGCCAAAATTGCGTTTTGGAAAAAGCTAAAAATTAGCATGAGTAATGCAACAGACTGAAAGCTATTCGGAACAATAAAAATCAGTAACCAAATACTGGCTTCCATCCAAGTTGCGATGCGCACCAAAAGCATCCGTTTGCCTGATTTATCGGCAATCCATCCCCAAATAAAAGGCGCGAAAAAGCGCGTTAAAATGGCAATAGAAGATAAAACACCAATTTCCTGATAATTAAAGCCCTGATCTTCTAAATACAGGCTCCAAAAAGGCAAAAACGTCCCAACAATTGCGTAGTAGAAAAAGTAGAATCCACTTAGTTTGTGTCGAATTGGAATAGGTTGCATTAGCTTGCATATCCTTGCATTTTCAATAACTTAAAATATTCAAAGGTTGCATAGCATTGCATGAGTTTGTCCTTGATTGCAGTTCAACTGTCTACAAATCAGTCTACAAACTTTAAAAAAATATTTTTCCTAATTTTTTGTAGACCGCAGCATAAGACATAGATGTTCTTAATTTTATGATTAAATTTGATGAAAAGCACGTTGCATTAAGTGAGGTGATGGATTGATGGGGTTCTTAGGTGGTTTATGTCGCACTTCAAGTTTTACTCTGCAATGCATATTCCAACTACCTAGCCACCAAAAGCCTATCAAAATAACTTAAACAGCCTTTGTGGAACTCTTCGTTAAAATTTATTTCAGGGTCGTCTTTTTCATCGTCGCACCTATCTGCTGAGGGTAAGTCATTGTACTTGGCATATAGATACCCATTACATAGCTCGGTGCGGTATTCATGCCCGCACTCAGGGTCTATTCTTCGTGTCTCTTCTGCTTTAAGTGTGAGTAAAGTGCCAGCGATAAGCAAAGCAAGAATGGCTAAAACCAAGTGACTTAGGCTCATTTTAATTTTCCGATTTTATTATTATTGCTTTCAATAATTTATCACCTAACTTTCGTTTGTTCAAAATAATTCAGACAAACACTACTTGAAAGCCTGATCTATTTATAGCTATTCTATATGCGCAAACTTCAAACACGCCATGTAGCGTAGGAGCACATAATGTCAAAAAAACTGCCGATTTATTTCTCGGATGACGCTTGGTCATCACTTCAACAAATTATGGGTCCTGAGGGTAAGCCTAGCCCTACAATCAATGCAATTCTTGAACAAATCACGCTGCTTGATCGTCATGGTTTTACGCAAGTGTCACCACGTACACACGTAAGCATACCAATTGCATCCGAATCCATTCCTGCAGGTTTCCCATCCCCTGCCCAAGACTACATTGATAAAAGCATCGACCTAAACGAGCACCTTATTTCAAATGCTAATGCTACGTTTTTAAATACGATACGTACCACATCAATGGTCAATGCTGGACTTGAATATGGCGATGTAGTCATTGTTGACCGTAGTAAAGAAGCCAAACACCGCAGCATTGTGGTTGCATTAATCGACCAAAAAGACCTGACCATTAAGCGCTTGATGATTACCGCCCAGATGTCAAAAGCTGAGTTGATTGAGCATTTTGGTGAAGACTACGACCCTGCCACTTTGCCTGAGGCATGGCTCAAGGCAGAAAGCCCTGACTATGACAGTATTTACCTGAAAGATGGGCAAACGTTTGAAGTTGTCGCTGTTGTGACTTGGAACTTAAAAAACCTGTCTGTCTAAAACAATAAGAAGAATAAATTATGAATAACGCAAATCGTGTATTTGCGCTCATTGACGTGAATAACTGTTACGTCAGCTGTGAGCGTGTATTCGATCCATCACTAAATAATCAGCCCGTTATTGTTCTATCAAATAATGATGGTTGTGCGGTCGCTCGTAGCCAAGAAGCCAAAGACTTAGGCATCAAAATGGGTGTGCCTGTATTTCAGATCAAAGACATTATTCACCACAATAATGTCCAAGTATTGTCTAGCAACTATGCTTTATATGCTGAAATGTCCCGTCGCTTTCATTCGATACTGTCTGAATTTGTTGGACCTGGTGAACAAGAAATATATTCTATAGACGAAAGCTTTCTTGAGTTGACTGCGTACAGTAATAAGTTTGACCTAAGTGACTATGCGCAGCAGATGCGTGAGCGCATTTGGAAATGGCTAGGATTGCCTGTCTGCGTTGGTATTGGCAGAACAAAGACCGAAGCTAAAATTGCAAACCATATTGCCAAAAAAAATGCCCAGTTCAGAGGTGTATGCGATTTGGTGAGCATGGATCTAATAAATAAGGAACAGATTTTTGGCACAATCGATGTGTCAGAAGTTTGGGGCGTTGGGCGTAAACACGCAAAAAGACTCAATGATATGAATATCAATACAGTACATGACCTTGCGTGCACTGACCCTCGCAACATTAAAAAACTATTTTCAATTGTTATGGCTAGAACAGTGGCAGAGCTGCAAGGCATATCATGCATTGAAATTGAGCATACCCCACCGAGTAAGAAACAGATCGTGGCCAGCCGCTCATTCGGCACAAAAGTAACAGACATAAATGACTTGAGAGAAGCAATTTCGATGTATGCCCAGGATGCATGTTCACGCTTAAGAAAAGAAAATCTGTTGTGTGGATGCATCACAGCTTTTGTACAAACAAATCCCTTTGATACAAATGTGCCATTCTACAGCAACGCACATACCTCAACATTTTCACAGCCCACTGACTGCGTGCTTGATCATGTTGATAGAGCTGTGCGGATGCTAAACATGCTATATAGAAAGGATATGAAATTTAAGAAATGCGGAGTTGTTTTGACGTGCCTTGAGCCGAAGTCATCACATATTTATGACCTGCTCACTGATATGGAAGCGATTCAAAGAAAGGAAAATTTAATGCAGGCGCTGGAAAGCGTTCAGATAAAGTTTGGCAAGAAAAAGATTGCTGCGGGCAGCTGCTTCTTGCCAGACCGCAATTGGTCAATGAGTCGTGATAAACTGAGCAGAAACCCATTTAAATGGGGCGAAATGCTTGAGATAACTAAATGAAAAAACAGCAAACCCCAACACGCCCAGTTGCGTAGGGTTTGCCTATAAGGATTTTTCACACCCAACTTTTTAGTTTTGCTAGATGATTTTTCCGATCTTCAAAGCCGTTATATCCGCCATTGATTCGACGTGTAATCGCTCTTAAATCATCTTGATCTGCTAAAGCATTCAAGCCATTATCAAACCAAAACTTACAAGCGACCAACAAGCCTACACTTGGGATTGCCACAATTTCAGGATTGTTTTCAAAGTCGATGCCAAGCTGTTGACCGTATCTGCGATAATTGGCGCGTCCAGTCAATTGAATTGGTCCTCGCCCTTTATATCGCTTTCCATCCCCTGACTGTGTATTACCTAAATCCTTTCGCCCTTCGTATGCTGCACCAGATGCAATTTCTTCCATGTATCGGAAGTTACCGCTTTCATGTGCCAACTGTGCTAAGAAGTGAATAAAGCGAAGTGAGTTGTCTAGGATGCCATAGGTGCGCATGTGAACATTTGCAGCAAGACCGAGTTCTTCAGCGCGTGACTGACTAGCACCAAGCTTGCGAAACACAGCAGTCAGTGTGCCACGACCAACGATGCCATCGTCATGCACACCGACTGACTTTTGCAGTTTTTTAATCTGAGCTAGATTCATTGTCACCACCATGCAATTCAGGCTGATATTTCAAGCGGGAAAAAACACTTAAAACATTGTTTAGAAAGCCAAGCCATAGCACCCATGAATGCGGTAATAACTCTTTAACTTCCTGCGGTACTGCTGCCCAAAATTGAGGAAAGTTAGAGCCAAACAGCCATAACAATTCAAAAGCCGCATACATTAAGACGTAAAAAAACGCCCACAACGCACCCACTTGCACTGACTTGAGTTTCCAAGCTTGTTTCCAATCATTAATTAATTTCACTTGTTGCCACCCCCGATAATCGCAACGAAAGCAGCTTTCACTTCCGCAATGACTTCTGCAATTGATTTACCCTGCATCAGTGCAATTGATTGATAAACGATACCAATCGTCAGTAATCCAAATACAGCGAAAATCAACATCACAAAGCCTTGCGCCATGTGTGAATACTGGTTTAATTCGTAGTATTCAATGAATGCAGCACCGCCATATAAGCTGACTGATACACTAAATAAGAACTTGCCGATCACGCCTAACGTGACTTGGATTTTTCCGTCTTTATCAATATCCCCGCTTAACACCAAAGCAAGGATTGCCCCCACAACTGCTGGAACTAATTTAATAAACCACGGTAATGCGTTTTCTTGCATTGTCTTTTCTCCAGACATAAAAAAACGCCCTTTCGGACGCTTGCTTCAATTTAAAAAATTCACACTTCGATCTGAACTACATCACCGCTTGCCGCCAAGCGTTTAATCTCCCCATCTGATATAAAAACCGTTGCGCCGACGTTGTAGCGAGTCGTGCTGGTACACATCACTAGCCCAGACCCATCTACAACTAAAACTTTATAATTCGGATGATTTTCATGCGTGATTTGCCCGATAAATTCAGGAGCTTTTGGCAGCAGATCAATCAACCGTTGCAATGCATTACTCACGATTCACGCGCTCCACTTTGACAGTTTGATTCACTTTGGCATGGCTGAATGACACATTGACACTCTCAATGATGCCCCACCATTCAGCGTTAAATGCAAAGATTTCGCCTGGTGCACACTCCCCAACTTCTGTAGAAATTGGCATGGTCAATGTATGTGTTTCAACCATACCTGCTTTAGCAAGTTTGGCTTTACCGAAAGCACCCATGCTGACCACATCAAACAAAGGATTATTTTCAGGTGGCAATAGCACGTCTGCTGCTGTGCCTGTGCGTTTGACTTGCCCTTGCTTGCCCGTTCTATCGTTTGTTAGCGTGATGCCGTTGTAATCAGGATAAAGCTCATAGTCTGTAGACTGACTGGTGACTAATGAATCAGGTATCAGGCGGTCATAATCATCTACTGTGAACGTATCCCAAAATGTCTTTTTATAAAGCGGCTTGATTGAAAGTGTATTGCTACCCTTTTCGCTATA
Source organism: Acinetobacter sp. SWBY1 (assembly GCF_002946595.1). Lineage (NCBI taxonomy): Bacteria > Pseudomonadati > Pseudomonadota > Gammaproteobacteria > Moraxellales > Moraxellaceae > Acinetobacter > Acinetobacter sp. SWBY1. The sequence continues at coordinate 570,746 of NZ_CP026616.1, forward strand.
CACAAAGCCACCACCACTTTCTGCAATCAGTTTAATGGCTGCGATTGGCGCAAGATTGGAATAACTTAAACTGTTGTTTGCTACGATCCAGCCAAGGTCATCAATCAATTGCCAATTCAGCACTGTATCACTAAAAACACGGTCTAATTCAGCCTGCGCAAGTTGTACCGATGTACGCTCATTCTCTTGTAAAAACGAGCGTAAAGGTGCATACGGTGCATCAAGTAAAGCGGTTTGACTGCGACCTGTAAGCACATAAGTAATATTGCCGAAATTACGTGAACGTGTGCGATTCTCAAGCAGCATGTGATGCTCATGCCCATTGACCGTAATTTTAAGAATTACAGGCTGCCCATTGATTGGCTCTAATTTCGAAATTTCAGTATGCGGCACAGTTAAGCTATACGACCATGCCCAACTACTGCGATCTGAGCGATAGCTTCCGTCATAAACTAGAATTTCTGCATCATTATCAAGCCGTGTCACAGATAAACTATTCAAGATATACCACCAATTTTGATTTGGAATTGTGGGAATACAGTCATCAACACCGAAGTTAAGAATGACGTTATGCGCATCGACTTCATTGCATAGACAGATAAAGTTTAGGTCGCCTGTGCCCACGTATTGTGGCAATTCGGGTTGTGACCATGGCTTTACTGGATGCTTGCGATAGTGAATCGCCTTCGCTTTTTCCCAAGCCAAATCATCAGTCGTGACAAGCTCTAAGCCTTTATCCCATTCAAAAGTAAAATGCTTTTCAAAGACGTGTGCCACTTCATGCGCATAGGTGACATTGCGGCGCTTACGAATCATTTCGTGCCAGTCTGTGATTCGATTGATACGCAGTTTTAGCGTTTCATCAAATAAGTAGCTCTGATGAATGAATCGCTTGTCACCTGATTGCCATACCAAATACGCATCGGTCTGCAGGCCAATAGCTTTCTCATGTTGAATACGGACGGCTTGTGCGAGTGAGTTTGAACGATCAAAACCTGTCATTGCTTGCTGACTCAGCACCAAGCCCTGGTCATAAAAAAGAGCCTCATTTGAGACTCTCAAAATTGGCTTGGCCCATGGTATTGCTGTGACACTTAAGGCAGCGACTGCCTTTTGATAACTAGCATCAAAGGCATAAGACACCCCGACGATGTGATTGATGTCGAATACAGCATCGATTTGAAATTGAAATGCGGTATCTAAAACCGTATCAATCGTGCATAGATTTTCTGCAAATTCCGCAACTATCTCAAAGCTAAAACTGGTGTCTAAGACAGTATCAATCTGCCCGATGACATCGGTATTTTCTTCAAAGACCGCAATGACTTCAAAGCTGAATTCAGTGTCGAGTACCGTGTCTATGACTGCAGTATTTACAGAACTTTCATCACCGAAGTTCAAGACAACATTGTGAGCATCGACATTTTCAAGCGGCTTTGTAAAATTTAGGTCAATTTGATGTGCATCAATCTCATTATTAATTCCCACATGCACACCTCTATTTACGGTCTAAGTTTGATGGACTGGATGAACAGGGTACCGCCCAAAGCCAAATTGGTATTTGCCAGCGATATATCAGTACCCACAGTTAGATCTGCTGCCACTTCGCCTGCACCGTTAAAAATACGTGCCCAAGTGGCTGTGCCAGATTTAATAACCGAGCCTGTATCGGTTGGATGAAACTCAACGTAAGTTGGCGTGACTTCTTTAACGCAGGGTTCGGGAAAAACCAAAGTGACTAAAGCATTGTTAGAATCCGCCGCAACTGATGTATTTGCAGGCTGCACACCCTCATAAAAAATAACGGTAGCACTCTGGCTACCGCTATCCATAAAATTTGCAAAGGCTTGAATCATGGCAAGCCGAGCATTGACTGAGGTTTTACTCATTTTGGCACCACGTTATCTTGAATGACTGCGTTGAATTGATTGGCTGGATCGTGCGCTACTATAAAGCATTTGATTTGCTCGACTTTTGAAAACTCATAGTTACCCTCTATATCTGTTGCAACTTCTGCTAGTTTTTGACCTGTTGATTTTTCATATAACCGAACTCGACACGGTATGGCGACTCCTATTTTTTTAACTTTTCCACGGATGCTTTTTGCCCCAACGCTTGTGAATCTAACTCCTTTTGATATATGTGATTTAACGTCGTAGTCAATATTTAAAAGCACATTCATAGTTAAACCACCTTGAATAACATTTGACCATCAATGGTATGTGATAGCATCGATTTCCCAATATAAACCTCATCACCAAGCTCTATAAGTTCGTATTCGGACAGAGGCTTATTTTGTAAAAGCCATCTAATACCACTAAGTTTACCTCTTACTAACCCAACTGCTGCTGAGAAAGCAGATTTATTCTCTGTTAAAAAAACATCAAATGACTGGATATATCCAAGCACATCTACTGCATTAATATCATTTGATGCTCCTGTTGTTGCTGATGGGGAGCTGCCGATCTGCAAAATACCATTTGATGCAGTCGCAAATAATGCGCTTTGATCGAATTTTCTTAAAAGTATAATGTTTGCATTTCTGCTTGAATTTGACCCGATTCCCGAATTTTCACCGACATAGTAAGATGAGTTAGCTGGAGTATATTTATTTGTAGCAGACAAGAAGGTATTGGTAGAGTCCGAAGGGATGTTGCTAACAAAATTCCCAAAACCATAAATTGGGCCAACATTGCTACTTACCGCAAAAGCTGGAACGACATAAAAATAATCTGAATTGCCAACTAAAAACCATTTTCTTACACCATTCGCAACTAGATCTGCTTCCGTTGCACTCGATGCTGCCGATCTTGCATAAATCCATTTTGACCAACCGTTGTATGCTGTCGCACCGCTTCCTGTACCTACCCAGTTTTTATTAGGCAAAGTAATATCGAAAGGCGCCTGTACCCCAAGCATTGTATTAATATCAGTCATATCTTCTACAATGCCAACCTTTGCAAATTTTGCATAAGTTGCTGTATATGCAGGATCAAGTTCATCTACCACACGTAAAAATGGACGACTTGGCAAGAGTAGATTTAAAGAGCGATATGCCGCTTTACCACCTACGCCGCTTGAATGTGTGCTACTAAAGGGCTTCTCCCAACCTAATGGTGGTAATGAAGCACTAATCGCACCTGTGGCAGTTGGTACGCTAGGCGCAGTTGCTAACTCAAATGTGAGCGAACTTGAGTTTGGAATTGTTAAAATACGATGTTCACCATTAAATTCAGGTTGATTGGCACCTGTAATTTTAATTACTTGGTACTGCATTAAATTATGCGCAGCGCCGAATGTTGCGGTTACTATATTTCCCGATGCTGTAAGTGAGCTGACTACTCCGATTTGAAAGCCATTAATCAAACATGCATCCAACACACTAATCATCGAGCCATAAGCATTTTGCAGTTGTGGTGCATTATTGTTGGTATGCACATAAAACTTAATATCTGTACTTGCGACCATTTTTATTCACTCATAAAAAAGACCGCACAAAGCGGTCATATTTGATTTAAATTTTAAACAACGCGGTCAATGTCGCCACGTAGCATGATCTGGAATTGATCTGACATGACAGTTGGCTCAGATTGCTTCACTGTGCGAATCACCCAAACTGGGAAGTTTGCAGCTACAGTGTTAAAGCGCAGAACGTTACCATTTACCCAACCTGCGCCCCAACCCTCTTTTTTCACTGTGAAATACGGCAAGCTAGTCACAGGATTAATTGGTGCAAAGTCAGCATTTACGCTACCTGTGCCGATCTGACCCGAATATTCACCAACACAGCGGAAGTTTGTTGCATCTGTGAAGATTAAAGCCCAGCGCTCCTGAATTGCGCCCTTATTTGTCACAGCAATTGGGTATAACGCATCGTTATAGTTGGCTGAAATACCGCTACCTGTGGCTTCATCTGCCCAAGTATTGTTCCAGGACTGCTGCACAAATTTACGTGTGTAGCGCGATTGCATATCACCAATCACTAGGGCTGAACCCACAATCGTGTCTGCTGCATCGTAATTGTGTGTTAAAGGCTTGGTAAAGGTTAGCTGCCCACTAATCTGCACATCACGTATTAGACCCATATCTTGATAACGGTATTTAGCAGTAAGTGGTGCAACCAAAGCATTTAGAGAAAAATCACCGTTTAATGTGACTTTGCCGTAGTCATAATCAACGACATACATATCAAACGGCACTTTGGTACCTTGACTGTCCTCTAACTCACACCATGAAATACGTTGGTCGTTTAGGTTGTAAATCTGCCCTGCCACATGGCTTGGCAATTCCTGCGATTTACTTGAGCTGACAATACCAATGTCACCGACTCGGAAAATAGGTACACGCCCATCAAGCGGCAAACGTGTTGCAGACAAGCCCAAAATTTCAGAATCAAGTGGGATATAGGTATAAGCGATTGCGTTATAACGCACCGATGAACCATCAATCCAAACTGGTACATTGATGTAGGTTTTGCCCGCTTCCTCATACTCCATACGCGCGTCATACCAATCTTTGGCGGTAATTTCTGCACGATTGGCTTCGGTAATTTCGGTTTTAGTGTAGAAATAAATATCCACAAAACCTGTATCGTGATTAATCTTGCCATGCGCAAGACTTGTTTCAATCACACCATTTTCGTCAGTAGTCAGCGTTAATTGACCGTGCTTCAACGATGCTACAACCACAGTCAATGACTGCGGACGTATTGGAATTACAGGCGTTCTAAAGCTGATTTGATTCATTGGTGGCAAGTCGGTTGTAGTCGTCAGCGAGCCTAAGCTAACAGTGTTGTCACCGTTTGGCGTCCATGACTCAATTTCAACTTTTCCTGTGCCGTACTGAATAGAACCCGATGCGATGCCGCTATTATTTGATGGATTTACATTGCGATATAAAATCCCATCACGATCTAAGAAAGTATCAGCACCCACTCTAAAACGTGCCGAGCCTGTCAAAATCTGCTCGTCATAACCTGATGACAGATCAAGCCGCAACTTATCCGCCACAGCAATAGTGCTGCTTTGGTTTACGCCTGAACTGTCGCGGTATTTCACATAGATTGTAGTTTCGTTATAAGCCCGAAATGCTTGTGTCGTGCCACTAATTTGGGATGTAACTGGAGAATAAAAAGCCATTTAGATCACCTTTATACAGACGCATAAGTTGCGTTAAATCTCGCTTCATACACATAGCTAAATATTTTGTATGAAGCTGTTGGTGTCACAATGCACTGACCTGTGTTGTAATCAATCGTGCCCTGAATATCGCCTGCATCATTAATTAAATTCCCTATGTTGCTGCCTGTTGGGTCATCTTTAAGATGCACAATCAGCGTATTTAGACCTGATTGATCTGTCACAGGAATATCTAAAGCAACACTACTCGGCTGAATACTTGAACCTGTACCAATGGTAAACGTCAGTTGTTGGTTGGCATCAGGTATCGCTGACTTTGATTGGCTGAGCTGTGGACCATAGTTATAAGTGATGTTGAATTGCGTATTTTTCTGCGGCAATTTGTTTGGGATAATCCGACCTGTGCCTGCAGCGTAATTGACGTATCCAGTGGCATCACCTGTAAACAAACCTTTTGCATTGCTAGATGCGGTTTTAGTTGCACCTTCTAGTACCCAAGTCACAGTAATGCCTGTGGCAATACCTGTTTGCCCAAGATCAAAATCAAAGCCCGCTTTATCTACAGGCAACCCTGCTCGCACAAAAGTTGCAATCGGTGTGCCCCAATTTGCCAAAATTGGCGTATCCACATCAGGCAAAGCGCCTGTGGTTAGCAAGAATGAGCCTGTTTCATAGTTAATCATGCCTGAGCCAAAGGAGCTGTGAACGCCTTTCAACTGCCCTGAGCCATCGTCTTTTAGCTCATAAAACTTGCCTTGCGACATATAAGACAGCGACAAACTACCAGGCGCAGGGATTGGAATTAATACGCCTGTCCAGTTGGTGCTTTGGTTGTTCTGTGTCACAGGGATAGCATAGCTTTGAAAATACTGTCTTGGTGCAGCAGCAGGTTTAAATGTAATGGCTAATGTGGTCGAGCCAGCACCTGCAGCAGAAGTCCATTGAATCAAGCCACGCTGATAATCAATCGTGCCGACTTGTGTGCCTTGACTGTTTTTAAGCAAGCCACCTTGATCGCTAACAGACTGACCAAACAACGTAAATGCAATGCTTGACGGCATGACGCTTGAGCCTAAATACAAGTTTTGACTGACGCCTACAGTAGTTGGGAAATTCGCAGTAATGGTACCGTCGTTACCAGGCACCAAAATAATGCTCTCACCCGCAGCATTCACATCAATAATCGGGGTTTCAGTCTGTGCAGATGGAATCAACTGCGTAAACATGCTAGATGCATTCACAGTGAACTCACCAACTTGCGCATCCGATGCGAGTTTTACCGATGCACAATATTCGCCTGTATCTGCTACCAATGATTCACGAATAATGGTTTTAGACTGTGTGCTGCCAGCGTACCACTGCCGCGCTGTCAATCCGACAAAATCACGCTCTAACGGATCGTTGATGGTGTACGTGGCAATCTTGTATTCCACGTTTTTATTATCAACCACCATGATTGCAATACGTGTCTCAACCTTGGTGATACGCACATATTGCTCAAACTCAAGCGCCTTGCCCTCATCGCTCACTAAAACAATGGTGTCACCCACACTTGACTCGGTTTCTTGTGGAAACATGGCGACTTGCAACTGCTTCATGCCCTGCCAATGTGTATCTAACGGCGTGCCTGCAATCTGCCCACCTTTGGCTAAGTAATTCTCTACTCGGTTTTGGGCACTACGGCGTTCATCTGTCCAGTTTTTTGTACTGAACAGTAAAGCCGATACATTTGGGTCTTGCGGATTTTCAGAGATGAATACCGTTGCCCCCATCAATGCGTCTGTATCTTCAGTGATGACCGCTGGAAAGATTTTACGCATGGATACATCACCCATCGTTCTATCCATCTCCGACACGTCATTGAACAAGTTATTACTTTGACCATCAACGATGACTTTACCTGAATATTTACCGCCACCATCGTCTGTATCAGTTAAGCGCTCCGATTTATAGAGCACCAAGTCTTTTGTTTCTATCGCCATTATTCGCTCCAAAATCTTAGCGTTAAACGCATCATTTCATCTGAACTGGTCGCAGGTGAACCCCACACGCTGACCGCTTCCAGTGCTGTATCTTGATGATTAAAAATCACATCAAATTGCCGTGTGTCATGTGGCCATTCAAATTGCAGTCTGAATTTCTCACTTAAAGCCGACCATTCCTGCAGCTTGCGCACGTCACTTAACTTTGCCCAACCTCGGTTGCTGTCGGGCGTTAAAGTGATGGGTCGAGCGCCAACTTTGATGCCTTCCTGAATAATGGCCGCACCACTAATGGCACGTTCCACTGTTTGCTCTTTAGGCTTCCATTCAAATTCATCAGACCATAAAAAACCGTCTTCTAATGAGACGGTTTCGGATGTTGTTAAGCGTATTAATTTCATTACATCGCCTTTTTCAGCATTTCAAATTCACGCAAGATGCTTTCCATTGTATCGCCATCTTCTTGTGAGCCGAGCATTTCAAAGCGTTTACCGCCTGAAACAAACTCAAAGCGCACGTTTTTGGTTGGTGCATCATTCTGCAGATCGCGGACTTTCGGCTCAGAAATAGAAGGCGCATAATCATTGACCTTTGTGCTGCCTGTACTTCTCACATCAAGATTACGCAGTAATTCATTAATCTTGTTTGTACCGTGCTGTGTCGTTAAGCCTTTCGCTGCAGCGTTATTAAATTCTTGTTCGATGAGTTTATTCATCGCCAAGTTGCCGCCTTTGCCGTATGCAGAAAATTTGGCATCACGATCAGTTTCCATTGCTTGTGACCAGATCGACCCTGCCAATTTCTTAGCCTGATCTTCACTGTATCCCATGCTTTTAATCTGAGAAATCACATCGTTCTTGCTCATGGATTGATAGCCTGAGATAGCCGCGCTCAAACCTTTGGACTGGCGCTTCATTTCAGCGTCCCATTTCTGAGCCGCTTCCTGAGATGCCTTATTCCATGCGATTTGTGCTGCATTGGCTTCTTCACGTGCAATCTGCCCCGCTTCACGATAACCATCGCCAATACTGCGTGCTGATTCACGTACACGGTGGTTGGCTTCGGTCAAGTCATCCATAGCTTTAACAGAGGCTTTGCCTGTTTCGTCTATTTCGACGCGTAGACCTAGTGATGCTGCTTTTGCTTGTGTTGCAGCGATAACAGCTTGATCACCCGATGCAGCTGCAGCCTGCATAGCTCGATCGTATGCTTGCTTAATTCCCTCGGCGGTTGCCTGACCAGAGGCTTGTATCGTATTGAAATCTGCTAAGGCTGATTGTGCAGCAAGTTTTAACTGCTCTTTGGTTTTAATGCCCAATCGCTCAAAAGCTTGCTCAACAGGATCTAAGTCTGCAGGTAATCCCTGTACGACGCTTCGCACAGCAAGCATACCCATTTCAACTTGCTTCGTTGAAAGTTGCCCTGTTCTACCAAACTCCTGAAGTTTCAACATTGCCATATCGACTTCATTTTGGCTTTTTGCAGTCTCCAACCACTTTAGCCAAGCTTGGTAAATTACTTCACCTGCTGCTTTACCCTTAAAGCCAAGTTCTTCAACACCAGCGGCAAAGTTATCTACATCTTTAGCACCTGTGTTAAAGGCCTCAGTTATTCCATTCTTCAGCTCATATAAATCAAGCTTTAAAGCTTCTGCTGCCTTTCTTGCTTTTACCGATGCATCTGCATTTCTTTCAGCACCTTCAGCAGCCGCATCCCATGCTTCGACACTGACCTTGCCAGCATCATTCATGGTGACGATATAGCCTTTCGTCATCAGATCGGCTTGCATGGTGCCGTCCATGACACCGCCATTGGCTTTAATGGCGGCTTCGGCGTAATCCTGAACGGCTTTTAGCTTTTCTTGCTCGGTTGCTTTCTTGCCATCAGCTTCGGCAGTCTGATCTGCTAAAATTTTCTCAAGCTTGGCTTTAGATGACGCAACCGACTCAGCATCTTTTTCTTTTTGAGTTTTGCTAATATCATTTACAGCTTCAATGCCTTTGGATTTAAATTCCATAGCACCGTTTGAAGCTTTTGTGTAGTACTCCTGAGCCTTAGCTGCAAGTTCTTTATATTCTTTTAATGCCTGATCTTTAGCATCACCAAGTAAAAGCTTAGATTTCCAGTATGTAAATGCAGATGCAACATCATAAATTGCGCCAGTAAGTAGGTTTACACCAATACCAATTGCCGAAAAGCCATCACTAATAAATCCAATAACAACATTCAGCGCTTGTAATAATTTGGTGAGGCCACTCGTTTTATCAGATGCGGTTTCAAGACCGCTATTGAAGTTGAATATTTGAGATAGGGTGGTATTTAAGATGTCAAATGTTGCTTCAAAAGCTACTCCAACTGTAGAGCCAAGCTCCTTGATTGTGTCATAAGCACTTACCAATGCTGTTTTTAAGGCTTCAATTGTTTGCGGATCAATCTTTTTAAGTTGATCACCAACCCAGACAAAACCTTCGCCAATATCATTCAAGACAACATCAAGATCTGCAATATTATCTGCAAGCACCACAAGCCAATCTGCAACGGTTGACGATGCACCATGCGCCTGATCCATTTCACCAATCAGTATTTGCCAAGATGTAGCAATTTTTTGTAAAGCATTGCCAATAGTGGTGGGGAATTGGTCATATTCCGCCTGAATAGCAGCCGATTGTCCCTGCAATGCTTTAATGACTTTCTCTGCAGACAGCTCGCCATTTTCAGCCATTTTTCGGAGTTCGCCAGTCGTAACACCTAGCGAAGCAGCCAATGCCTTAGAAATGCCAGGGGCTTGCTCCATAATTGAGTTAAATTCGTCACCGCGCAATACGCCTGACTGCAATGCTTGCGTAAACTGAGTGATTGCCGCTTCACTGGCTTGAGCAGACCCTCCGCCTGTCTGAATAGCCATATTGATGGTTTTAACTAAATCTAGGCTTTGCTGCTGGGTCATCCCCATCTGCTTACCTACATCATTCACTTTCGTGAATAAACCTGCTGTAGCTTCTAAATTTGAATTGGTAGCCAACGCAACTTGATGCACGCCAGCCATAGCTTGCTCAAAATTTCCATGCTCGGCTGTAGCGATCTTTATGCGTGCTGAGAGATTAGTATATGAGTCTGCGACTTCTGCCAACTCACGTACACCAAGCCCAACACCTAAAGCAGCCATAGCACCAACAAGCGCATTGACCGCAAACTTAGCGCCATCTAAGCCTTTAACAAAATCTTTGTTGTCAGCGCCCAAAATAAGTTTAAAAATTAAATCCCTTGCCATACCGACCTCAAATTTTAAGCATTAAAAAACCCACCGAAGTGGGTTTGTAAACAACAATGTGGCATTCTAGCTACTGCATTTAATCAGCAGTAATCAATTAAGGTGTTCGCATTCTGCTGATAACTCTTACTCAAAGACATAAACCCACTCGATAGAACTTCGTTTTTGTGCATGAAATTCAAAAATCCATCAATCGCAAAATCATAGGATTTCAATAACTCTTTTTTTAATCTATCTTCACAGTACGTCATGGTTTGTTTTTCAGAAAGCTTTCTGCGGATTTCCTGCAGGTCCTTAACTGGCTGAGATAAAGCTATACGGGATGTGGCTCCTGCTACATTTAAAGCATCCACCCATCTTGCAGCTAAGTCTGCGTAAAACTCCCTGTCTTTCTGTGACATTTTTTCTGATTCTACAATTTGTTTTGCATCCAAATAGTCCATTGAATACTTTTCTTGCAGCCCCTTAATCAATAAATCGGTTTCAGCTTTTTTTAATTTAGCCTGCTGCTCTTTAATAATCTCAGCTTTTTCAGCATCAACTTTCTGCTGATGCGCAATTTCAGCCTGTTTTAGACGCTCTGCATCTGCTTTATTACTTTGGTGCATAACATAAAAGGCAAGAGCTATAACAGCTATCGCGGCTAATATACCGTATTTCATTGCCCCACCATACTTCCACAATGCTTGCATTTACGCGCATCAAATCTAATTAATTCCATGCAATCAGGGCAATTTACTTGCTTCACATCAGTAATACTATGCGTAGGCTGTAGAGAGTTTTCTTGTACTAGCTTAGTGCGTTTACCACTAAACGGAACAACTGCTGAGCTAGAGCAATTTTTACAAACCCCTATACCACCACGTCGCCAAACCATATAAATAATGCCTGGTATCATTGCAAAGAACCAAAACAAGACAAAGGAAATTAAGGTGCTTCCCCTTAATTGTGATTGCCCAACACTTCCACAGCTTTTACATTCAACAATCTGCGTACCCATAAAACACCCTCTAAATTTATATATTTTTCAGGCATTTTAACAATTGGTTAATCAATCAACAACCTTTAAATCTTCCATAAGTTTTTTAAATTCACGGTTTTGAGCATGTTGTGCCGAGCGCATTAAATTGACCTGTGACCGCATTTTTCTTAGCTCATTGCGCTGTGCGGCTTTTAAATACTGCAAATATGCACCGTATGACATATTCAAAATATCATCGTGACGATGCCCTGATTCAATCAAATACTGAAACGAATCAAACCAAGTGACTTTTTCATTGCTTTGCTTAGCACCACGCTTCGGCTTTTCAGGCTTGAAATATGCTGTATTCACAGTTAAGACTGCTCGTAGCATATCTAAAAACAAAGCCTGATCTTTTGCTATCTCAAAAATACGATCTGCAGTTAAATTACTGGTCATCACACATGTGTGGATTACTTCAACCGTATGCGCTTTAAATAACTCAATCAAAATTGCATCTGAATAATCTTTGTCCTTTAAATATTCTTTGACCGTTTCAGCATGTTGGCAGAATAAATCAAGTGACTTTACTTGAATCTGCTTCACTTCAATTTCGCCAAGTTGCAATGTGCGGTTAGCTGCTAAGAAAAAATCATTCATGATGGAATCTCAAAAAAGCCACCCGAAGGTGGCGTTAGCTCTCCCTTTCAGATTTAAAATCCAGAAGGGTTTTATTTACTCATCATCTTTAAAATCTAGTGATGGTTGCGCTTCTTTAATTAGTTCATCTAGCTCTTTAAGCATGGCTGGTTTTGTCTGCTTGCCATTTACTGATAAAAACCGCCCCGCTTCCGATAAGCACTGTGTAATCAATTCAACTTGTGCTGAAAGCTTACCAATGCGCACCTGCAAACCATCTTTTAGATGACGTGCCAATTCTTCTTGCTCGATGTAGTATTTTCGGATTTCATGACCTTTCTTATTGCGCTCCATCATCCCAAGGTGTTTGGTCATATCTACTGAGATGATGTATTCGTTTAAGTATTTTGCACCTGACACCTGCTCCTCTTTTTTGAGGACAAGGGTGTAATCAAAATTTTCTTCAAAGCCACATTGCTTAATGCGTCGCTTAATCCAATCCGAAAAGTCCGTCTTAACCTCTAGCATCTTATGCAAATCTCGTGCATTCACACCAAGCTGAACTTTTCCATTTAATTCAACTTCGATAAATGGAGTTTGTTTTTCATGGTTTACCATCATGTTCATAAGATTTCCTCTTATATGCTCATGTTCAAAAAAAAGAAGCTGGCAGGCACGTTGAACATGGAAACGTGCTTTTCGAGCCGTCGCTCTAGCCAGCGGTTTGCCTGAAAACAGGCATAAAAAAACCGCCCTTTCGGACGGTTTAGTTAAGTGGTGGGAGTTAATCTCTTTCGTTTTCATTAATCACTTAATGCAAATGAAAGAAATTTAAAAAAACAGGCACAAAAAAAGACGCTTATGCGTCGTGGAGTTTTCTTGTGCCTGTGTTGGTTTTAAGGTTGAACCGCAGGAATTGTCACGATGTGACCGTACAAACCAAGCGTTGCATCATTTTGTTTTGTGACATCTGATAATGCCTGACCTGAAATAGAGTATTGCCCTAATTCTTCATGAATTAATGGAAATGTGGTTTCAGGCGACTTTTTAGTACGCCATAAGCGAACCGCCATGTGCTCATTGGTAGCCGTGTTAATACCTTTGAAAAACAGCTCGTATTCTGTTTCAAAGTCTGCTGCCAAAGTGGTATGTGTTACTGCGCCAGTGGTGTAACTCGCCAAAAGTGGCATTGTGAGGTCTGAAACATCCTTAAACGTCACTGTGCCAAACTTAGCATCGAGCGTGTAGTTATCAGCTAAAACGGTTTTAGCTGTGCCAGTGGTTGAGTCTTTAAACGTCACGGTAGACAAGTTATAACCATCGAGCTTGATCTCTTGACCCGCCACCACAGTGCCAAGATTTACATCGGTAACTGTTTTAGTAATCACTTCTGTGGTTTCACCTGAAACAATGTATTTCAGGTTTTCTTTATCCACTTTTTCAAGCTGACCTGAGAAGTTGACCGATGTAGTTTGAACCATCGTAAAGTCGGTTGTACGCTTACCTGTCATGGATTCAACATGCTCTAAAACTTCAGCGCCAATCTCCAATTCAAACTCTGGTACGTTGCCCAAATGACGCATTGCACCTGCTACACCATTGGTGATTTTAGATAAATAAAACTCACCTTGTAGCGAAATATATTGAGTGCTCATTATTTAGCATCCCCTGTAATTTTCTTTGTGACTGCTGCGGTTTTCACTTCTTGAATGACACCACCAGCAACTAATTTTTCGATCTGACCTTTATTCAGACCACCGACCAATTCGCCAACCTGAAAGCGACCTACAGGCTTTAAGGCTTTGTATTGCTTCGCCATGAAAGGCTCCTAAATAAACTTTTCAGATTCAAAGATGATCGTGATATACGCAAAGCTTGAGCTATACCCATCACGTACAGATAAAAACCGCAATGGAATACGTGAAGATGATGGCTTCCATCCCGCCAAAAGCTGAATGACTTTTTCAGCCAATGCGCCAGCTTCATCTGCTACAGCACCACCATCATTTAGTTGTGATTGAGCATTGCGACATGCAATAGATACCGCCCATTGCTGCCCGATCTGATTCAACTTGCTGTTGCCTTTGGAGTCTTTCAGGTCGATACGCACAAAATTGACGTGGGCAGATGGTGTGACCTGTGACATTTCTGTCACGCTGACCGAGTTAAGGGGTGTGTAAATTTTCCGAAAGTCTGAAATTTCTTTTAGCTTTTCGGCAATTTCGTCACGCACCGCGAAGAATGTCATCAATAAAACTCCCAACAATGTCCAAAACCATTTCCTCGTCATCTGCATTTATGCCAAGTTGTGTACGTGGTGGCAGAACAGATTGCTTTACCTTGCGATATTGACCTGCTACTGCAAACGTAATGTACTGCCCATTCTTTGGCAGGATTGTCGCGCCATAGTGAAGATACGGCGCATACTCAACATTGGTGCCAACTTCCAAACCATTAGACAAAACATTGTGTGTGTAGGAGTTCATTAAACGCCCTGTGTCGCGCAGCGTTTGACCGCCTTGCAACCTTGCACGCCATGACATATGCCACGGATTGCCATCCACATCACGCCCTGTAAAGAAACGATCTTGCACACTAGAAACAAGCCCTGCGCCGATTTCATCAAACATCTCTGACTTATCAGCATCGAACTGATTTAAGCGAGTCAAAATCGCTTCAATGGGTGAGCTGTCTGCCTTGATTGTTATTGCAAAAGCCATGCACACCTCACTTGATGGTAGGCATCAGGTCTAAAGTGGAATCACCAAACACGCCACCCGTGTAGCTGGTACCGATTGGCATGGTAGATGGCTTGTTCTTTGGTTGGTCTTCCACGATTTGGTTGCTTACCGCATCCTGAATCTGCAAATGTGCTTTGTTGTTGGCCACCATCTTTAAAAATGAAATAGCGTCTTCATAACGCTGTCGCACTTCCTCAGTCGGCTGCTGAAAATAGAGGCGATAACGTGCAATATCACACGCCATGCGCTCTAAATTACTTGGCACATTTGGCAACGGCAAAGCATAACGGCCACCGATATAGCCGTTAATTTCTTCCGTTGCATCCTGAATGGCATCTTGAACCGCAGTCGATGCACTTGCATGCATCAATTTCAGTTCTTCGATTTCCTGACCAAATCGTGCAACCAAATTTGCTTCAGTTGCATACATAGATCACCTACTTGGCATCGTCAGCTGGTTTTGAGTCTGCTTTAGGTTTTGCAGCAGACTTCACCTTTTCCAGTTCAGCCACCTTGGCTTTGAGCTCAGCAATTTCTTGCTCGGCTTTAGCCTTGTCCGCAACTGCTGTCTGATTGTCTTTAGTTAAGGCTTCATTGGCTGCTGTTAGCTCAACATTGGCTTTTTCAAGTTCAGTTAAACGTGCAGCGGTACCATCTGCCTTAGGTTCTTCCGGCTCTTGATATTCTTCAATAGCCCCAGATGCCAAAAGGGCTTGAAGTTGTTTAGCTTCAAGCCCTTCTATTTCCTGACTTGGACGAAAGTGTCCGATCGATTGTTTTGCAATGTACTTTGGCATTTTGATCTCCTTATACAAATCCACGTCCACCGACTAAACCGTTCTTGTTATTCGGAACAGCAAGTGGAGATGATTCAGCTAGTAGTTGAATGCTTGAAGGATTCTTTTCCTGCCATTGGCTTAAGTAGAACTCTATAGCTTGGCCAAATGCTTCAACGTTTTGTAATGCACAGTGAGCAATCCAACCATTAGCATCAGAAACCAGCCCAAAGAAATCTTCTGGAATGAAACGCTCAACACTACCATTCATGCTGTGTTTAGCATCATAGGTCCAGATTTCTATGTTATCGATGGTACCGCGGAATTGAGGTTTATCAGACTGATCAAAGGTTGGAGTAAGTGGAACACTTACACCTGCATAAGGAGCAATGAACTTTTCCTTAAACTCAGGATCTTTAATCAGCGTGTTATACACTTTTGACGTAGTTAAGGCCATGATTGGTGATGTACCAGCATGCTCAACAGAAAGATCAATCATCGCTTGAATATCTTTGACTGGAGTAGCACCCGCTTGGCCCCATTTGATCAACGGCGTAAAGTTACATGCTGCATTACGTTCATAATCCACTTCATACATCGGGAAATCTGCAGAAGCAAAAGTGGTTTTACCGTAGAGAAGCACATCACGAGCAATTAATAGCTTTCGGTTTTCGATTGACTGTCGCAGATACAATGCTTTTTGAGCCTGATCGATTAACAGCAGATCTGCATCAGACAAGCGATTAGAGCCAGTCGCAATCACACCAAACTGACGTAAGCGTGCGATCAGAGCAGTGTTTTGCACTTCACTTGGCATCACCGTCATCATTGGTTTCAGATAAGCTGGCTTAACGAATTTCACGTTACCAGATTCACCTACTTTAATCTGACGTCCAGCTGCAGTCGGAGTAACAAACGGTGCAAGTGGAGTCGCAGTATTCAGCTCACCTACTGGAACTTCTTTTTTAGTGTAGGAAACACGCTGAGGGAAAAAGCGGTCCATTAACCAAGTATCTACCTTTTGAGTGGTATCAGTCAGTAGTACCAGCTGTGGCACATCCAGTAATTCCACTGGTGCATTTTGAAATGTAAAAGTTTGACTCATGTCTTAGTTCCCCACAACTTTACGAAGTTCGATTTTGTTTTTTAATGCCTGTGCACGTACCGCATCATATTGAGCAGTAGTCAAAGGTGTTCCATTCACCGTAACCACTGCAAGATCAAATGGGCCTTGCACGTAGATTGGCATTTCAAGATTATTAGCCGCATGGTAAGTAGATTGAGCTGTGGTGAAATCCGAAACAGCTATTGCATTCCATTCACCTACTACACCTCCAGTGACAACAGGATGATCAGCAACGTTATCGGCACCCACGTTAAGTAAATCGCCACGCTTATATGCTGTAGCAGTTTTTACTTTGGCATTTTCTGTACGTACACCGTCACCGACCACTAGCTGTTTATTTTCAATAGTGCCTGTTAATACTTGGCTCATGATTTAGCTCCTTGTTGCTGCGCTGCCATAAACTGATTGAATGCCTGATCTAGGGTCGAACCTTGCTGTTGTTGATGACCACCCTGCCCACCGTTTGCTTGATGAGTGAATAAGTGCGCAAATGCTGGATTTGCTAACGGTGCTTGCTGCTGTTGTTGACCAGCTGGTGGTTGTTGCTGAGTCGATGCAGCAAATTGTTTAAGAGTTCCCGCCATCAAATCAAATGCATCATCAGGCATAGCCGCAAACTTGGTTTTTTCTTCAGCCGTAAATTCCTTGCCTAAATCTTTTCCTAAAGATTCAATGGCTGAATTACGCTTATCTGCAGCAAACTTATTAAGTTGATCCTGCAAACCCGAAATGGTTTTTTCCTGCTCTTGGATTTTCGCTTTCGCTTGTTCTAAGTCCACGTCTGTGTCCTCTTTGCTAGATTGTGTTGGGTTATGGCTCGCTGCCACGGCGTTTGTGTTGTCATCTGCACCCAAAGCACAGAAAGACACTTCACGAATACGACCACCACGAAATACCGTGATTGGTCCTTGGTGAACTTTTCCATTGACCGTGACAGATGCATCAGCCTGAATTTCTTCGACTGATGACGGCTCAATACGAACCGACATTTGCCACGGAAAACCATCGTCAGAGTCCTGAGCAACTTCGGTACCGAACTCGTTACTCATTAAGTCGCCAGAAACGACTAAACCTTGTTGATGATTAATGCTGTGTTCATTGATGACACCTGCACGCTGGCGTGGTGAGTGATCGAGTAATGCAGGAATACGCCCTTTAATTTGCATAGAATCCAAATCAAAAATAATGCGGTCCCAATACCAATGGTCTGTAATCACTTCACCGCTATATGCCACGCCTGTGAATGTGCGCTTTTTCTTGCCTTCTTCGGCTTGATTGACGTTCAGATCACCAAGCCGAAAGCAGTATTTATCCTGTGTTTCCTCTACTGGCATTTTCATGCTCCATAAAAAAACCGCCCCAAACGGAGCGGTCATATGCATATTTAATTCAGTTCAGCAAAGGCTTAAGCGTATAAATCAGTTTGCCTTTGATTGTTTCAATCGACACCACTTCAAACGACAAGCCAAACGGAATCAAAACCCCTTGCCCTGCATTCAGTTTTCCCAGATCAATACCCAAACCTTTGGCGTTTTGAATCTGAATTACGATGTCACCTGTAGAATCAACCATGAGCAACGGCGCATTAAATTGAACTGTCTGCCCAACTTGATACGCTGCCACTTGCTGAAGTGTTGCAGTACCCACCACAGTTGAAGCCGTATTGCTTGCCACAGCTTGAATTGCTGCCATGTCAGCACTTAACCACCGTTTCAGCACATCATCAGCCAGTGAAGCAGCAGACGCATTTAGATACGTGGTCAATGCAGTATCATTGCCCTGCACATAATCAAGAAAAGTCCGAATTGCTGTGGGTCTGATCTTTGGGTCAAGCGGGATGACTGTATCTGCAATCGTGTTGAACAAATCCCGACTCTTATCATCCATTGGTGCAAACAGGCTTGTCAGCTTTTTGGATGCAGTCCATTCCGCTTGAATGACTTGCTTTTGCTCAAGCAAAAACTCTTTATCCAGTGATGAATCAGCAATCTTTTTATCGACCAGTGATTCAAGCTCACCAAACTGCAAAGGATGCGAAGACCAGTCCAAAGCCTCAGCAACATCAGGCAACTTGTCATCTGGGGTAATGCCATATTTCAAGGCCTGTTTTTCGGTTAAGGCGATTACGGTGCAGCGGCAGTTATGTGTTATAATTCCATCCGCAGATAATAAACCACTATCACTTTGGAAATCATAAACATGGCCGCTGAAAAAGTCCTCGATAACATTGACCACTGGATCGACTGCTACATGGCTGGCATGAGCATCAGCCAAATATCCAAACAGACCGGAATCGTCAGACACTCCGTGACTAGACAATTCATCAAAAAGGGCGTTGTCTTGAGAACTCGAAGCCAAGCCGAAGCGCTCAAGTGGAAGATTATCAAACAGACTCCAGGCGGAATTGAGCGTCAATGCTCGGCTGCCTGGGATGCCAGCAGAAACTCCAATAGAGAGCTGGAGTTGGCTGCAATTCGCCTCTACAAGACTCAAAATCTTGGAAAAAGATTGATTGCCGAAGAGCTTGGAACATCCCTGAGTAATGTTGATAGGATTTTCAGAAAACACAATATTTTGAATAGTATGCCTGCCGCTAGACGAGCTGTTAGCTTCAGTAAACTCAAAACAGGTTCCATCATTTCTAATCATGAACATTCTTTGTTTGATATTTTGACCGCTTCCGGAGTTAATCTTGATCGACAAACCGTCATCAAGGACGTCAATGTGGATTTCACCATCAAGGGTGAAAAGATCGCCATCGAACTTGAAAGAAGAAGCTTCTCCGACAGCAAGAGCATGACCAACGAACGTCTTGAAAAGATCTTCAGCAGTGGGTACAAACTCATTGTTGTATACCTCCCGCATCAAACCGTTAGCATTAAGACTTTCGACTGGTCTATCGTAAGCAATCAAATTGTCACCTTGCTTAATGAGCTCAGCCACAACCCAACCACGACTCGTAAGTATTGGGTGATTAGCCGTGACCCTCAACTTGCGGCCAGACTTGGTGACAAGCTCTACGATCTTCCCGCTGTAAAATCTCTTAATGGCGCCATGTGAAGCACCATCAATTTTTGTATCTGGCAAGAAGCAGCGGAAACCCAATGGCGGGTAATGTGTCAGCCAAAATGGATGGTCAAACGGTAAAACGATCTTATCTAAAGCCAAATGGCTTGGACGCACCCGACTGTCATTGATAGCCGAGTACATCAAGTAAGGACGTTTAGCCTTATTTCGGTTTTGCTGGATCCATCGCCCATGACCGTAAGCATTTTGGATATTGGTACGAAATACGTTGTCCAGATAATGCTTAGGCAACTCGATACCTTCTTTTTCAACCAACTTTTGAAAGTCCCGAAAGGTTGAACCTTCAGCAATGGCTTTATTGACTGCCTTAATGACCGTTTCAATCTGCTCGAGGCTCGACAAAAAGCTAACCGTAGTTGCCATCTGCCGAGTTTTTAAGTCCAGTGAGTAAAAATCATCAGGCAATACAATCTTGCGCTGCCGTGCATATTGCAAGGCTTCAAGAAAGGTAACTGGCTGCATACAAGCACCCCACAATACCAACCATCAAACCAAGTACGAAATACAAGCAAGCTCGATATTTCCAAGAGTACACAATGAATAGTGAATGATCGGAAATAATTAACGGCGCTGGAGCGGGTACAAATTTAGGTTTTGCAGGTGTCATATCAATGTCTGGCCCGTCAATAATTGTTGGCTGTTTGCATGAACACGGCATATACCCATTACAATTCTGCCCATTAAAGCCTTTACGACATGATTCACATTTATGATTAGTCATCACTTACCCTCACTCGCAGCCATATACCCTAAAATATCCGCAGCATACAAAGCCTGATCTAACTTGGCTGTAAACTCGGTTTTAGTGGCTTTCGGAATAAGCTGTGCAAGATTGAATACCAAAGACTCTGGACTATCCGATTCACTTAACAATTGCTGAATTTCAGACATGCTCAACAGTGTTAAATCATCCTGCCCATCTGTCAGTTCTTCAACTTCCTGCTGAGCATCTGACAACTTGTTCGGCTTAGCTTTAAAGTTGAATACCTGCTTAGGTACGTGTGTGAATTGATTAAAGCCAGTTTGAGATTGCTCAATCACATCACCATCTTCCAGACCATATTCACGCTTAAAGTATTGTGGTGTTAATACTGCACCAGCATTTTTAAGCTTCACATCACGTTCCGCCTTTTCAGGTTCAAGTGACTTTTCCTCGCCAAGAATAATCTGTCTGCGCTTCCAACCGTTCAGATCGCACAATGCATTAATAATCGCCTGCACTGTTGGGGTAATCATCCGAATGTCTGCACGGTATTTCGCATTTTGAACTTCCAAATGCACATCACCCAATGCACGGCTGCCTGCGCCATCTGTACCACTGGTGAGCGTCTGACCTAAAACCACCTTTTGAATACGGCGTTCCAAATTCTTGTCAAATGTTTCATACGCTTGCGAGCCATTACCTACAGCCGATGCACTATGCAGTTCTACAGCGTCCATACTCGAAATCGCTAGAACAGAAGTTGCATGTGCCTTTAACAACGCATCCCGCATATCTTGATTGTGGCCAGTGGATGACTTGCCTACCAATAATGGCATACCGTACTTTTCCACAAATTTTGACCAGAACTTAAAGCCATTCGTTTTAAAGAACCAAACCCAGTACAAACGACTAAGCAATGCCTCTCCATAAGGATTTTCAAATGTAGATTTACAACGTGTTAAGAAATGCTTAAAACGCTGATCTACTTCCTGATCCTGATGTGTGTGGTTGTAGTTCTTTAAAAGAAGCAAACTTCCATTACTCTTTGGCTCATACCATTGCAGAGGCTTTTCACCAATCCATTCAAAGCCTATGAAAGGTGTAACAGTATCACCTTGAATATGAAGCTTTGGGTTTTCAGGTCTGGAGTAAATTCCCTCAAGCACAGAATATCCGTACCATCGCGCGTTTTGTGCACCTAAAATGATTTCACACCACCATTCACGAAGATGTGCGTACAGAATTTCAGTTTCTATACCTTCTGCTGGCTCTAGCCGCCATGGAGCACCTTCCAGTTTATCCTGTCGCTTCTCAATAGCCTGATATACTTCATCGTCATACATCATGACTTTTAAGCGATGTCGGGTAATACCTGCTTTACGCAGTACCTCATCCACATCAGGCATTTTAGTCAAATAATTGAGTAGCGCTTGTTCAGCCTCATGCACACTTAAGTTACCCGACACAGGCTTTTGACTTTCGGGATTGCGTTTTTTCTTAGCCATATTTAAAACCTTATGCCGCTGGTGGGCTGTAATTCAACATCACGACTGAATCTTCAATCGCATCAATTAAGGTATCGACTTGGTCGTCGTGATCATGGGTCATTTGGGCGTTAAATGCCTCACACTCATCTAGGAAGGATTGCTTCCAAGTTGCATTACGTGGAAGCATGACAAACCTATTTTGATTTTCTGGATAGACATCAAAGTTGTTTTCCAAGTGTGGTGCTACATCCATAAAGCGGGTCAATTTGTCCTTTTCACGTTGAACAGGAATAATTGGAATACCGCCATATTTTTGCCATGACTGCACCAGTTGGGTTCCATGCGCCTTATCCTCAACTTTCATGTATCGAACAGGCTTGGTTCTAAGGTCATACACCTTGTGTTTATCGATAAATGCTTTCGCTTTCTTATTCATCTCTGGCGCTTCCCATTTGCCGCGCAAAAGATCAATCAAATAAAGCTTGCCATCTACCCCCATACCAACCAAAAGAAAGACAGTGAAGTCATTTTCTTCTTTGACCTTTTGAGCGGTATCCACATATACAGCACGCCAAACCAGTTCAGGTAATTCGTGATATTCACCAAACCACTCGCCCTTGATTAGATCACCACCTAATTTCTTAGGTCGCTGCATGTATTGGCTGCTGAACGTGTAACGTGAAACTGTTGCGCCATCTTTGTCTTGGCCGCCTTTCTCCAACTGCAGCAAAGACTGCAATGATTCTTTCAATGGCCAATAGCTTTGACGCCCTTTTTCGTCTCGCTCAACGTCACGTGGTACCTTCTTTTGAATATGCTCAGGCAGTGACTGAATGTAATCATCATCAATCAAGGCAGGGATTGAAATTTGATGCCATTCGCCTGGTACGTTGCCAGTCATCACAAAGTTAGTCGGATCCTCAACGTGCAAACGCTGCATGATCAAAATAATCGGTGTAGATGACTTGGCTTTACGTGAGTTCACCGTGTTTAGAATTTTACGGTTTGCTTTGTTACGTGCTGTCTTACTGAATGCATCTTCTGGTTTAAGTGGGTCATCAAGAATGATAGCCCCTGTGAACCCAAGATCAGCTAAGGTACCAGCACGACGCCCCGTAACCTGACCACCCATCGAGGCGCTATACACATGCCCCGCTTCATAGCCATCTACAGTGGTTTTCCATGATGCTTTTGCATCGGTACTGGTTGAAATTTTGACTGGCCATAAGGCTTGAAAGTCTGGTGACTTCACGATATTTCGAGCTGTGGCCGAAACATCCTCAACCAAAGACTGTGAAAATGATAAATACAGAAAGCGTGAACGCTGGTTACGCCCAATCCCCCGTGCAATCAGGTTGGTAAGTAATTCAGTTTTACCACTGCCTGGTGGTACGTTAATCACAAGGTTGGGAATTTCACCACTGATAACTTTATCAATCGCGTCAGCAATATATTCATGGTGCCAATTCACCAAGAATTTAAACCCCATACGTGGCAGGAAAAATGCCCGAGTAAAAAACAAATGCTCATCTTCACATTTGATTCTTTTTGCTTTTAATTTGACTGGGTCAATATTCGCTCTCGAGTTCATTTATCGCCTGCCTTACCTGCTCATCAGTGGCAGTAACAACTACTGTATTTTCGTTCTGAATCGGTCCACCACCTGCGCCTGTGATTTCTTGTTTATTTGTAAACTGCCCACCGCAGTCTTTTGCCGCCTGCTCAAGAATCTTGAGTGACATCACTGTGTTCTTTGCATTGCGTTCTAGCTGCTTCTGATATTGCTTTAAGCGGTAATGTTTGTTGGCAATTGGAATGTCAATTAAGCCAGCATCAAAATCGGCGCGTGTCTTGTGGAATAAATCGACAAATTTCTTACTTAGATTTTTACCAGCCGCTTTGGTTGGATCGTAAAGTTGGCATTGCTTTCTATCAATCTTTACACCAAATTCTTGCAAGACCTGATCTGCCACCTCTTGAGGGGTATCACGGCATGCAAGAGCTTGAACTATAAATATTTTTACAGGCTCTTTTAATGCTGCCATAAACACCCCTTTGTCTAGCTACGTCTAGCAAAACAGGCAAAAAAATTTAAGCCAACTTCAATAAACACGTACCACATGCATGAGCAATTTTTGCCTTGCCGATTGTAGGACCATCATTTACAAGCTCCACCATTTTCTGGACATCTGGTGATGCACCGTAACGCTGAACAACCCCGTGGAATTCTTCAACATCATGTGGTCTTAGGTAATACTTGTACTCACCAGTGGATTGACTCACCAAATAATTGCCATCCTCATCGCGCTTGGCACCAATGTGATAAAGCTCATGTTCGATCAACGCACAAAAATCAGTATCACTGGCATTGTGTGCAAACCATGCATCAATCGTGATGATGAAATTCGGTACACAACCAAACCAGTCAATCATCTGTTTCTCTTGACGCAACTTTCGCCATCCGCCCGCCATCGGTGCAAACTTTTCAGTCTGACCTAAAACAATTTTTTCAGACTTTTTAAATCCACTTGATGCCCATAGCACCATGAATAAATCATCATCCCATGGCGATATGTGCATGTGATCAGAGTTGTGTAGCTCACCATCCTCATCAATGAATGTTTCTAAAATCCATTCCTTTAGCTCATGTGCAGGCTCAAACCCCACAGGTTCTTCAGGGTCAAGATCTAGCAGGCTTTGAGGCGGCATTGGTCGTTTCACAGCAATACATTCCGTAAGTTTCTAATACGATCTTTCAAGCGGCGCATGATGCCGTCTATCGCTAGCATCTCAACACGCGTCAATCCCGATCTACTGAGATTTTGATACTTAGACAGCTCAGCACTGCAAAATTCTAAGTCTTGTTTCGCCTGTACTTTGTCTGTCATGTAACCACCAATAAAAAGAAAACCCCACTCAGCTATTTAATTGAGTAGGGTTATGTGCCGTAATACGTTCGGCAAATGCCACTGGAGTTGTGGCGAGGGTTACTTTGTTTTACCGCACTTTCTACATTCAACTTGAATAAAAATATCCGACTCGTAGTCGTAATCGTGAATGCAGAACAATCGTTTTAAAAATTGGAGCATGTTTTCTCCACGCATAAAAAAACCCACATTTGGGGAAATGCGGGTATAAAACTAAGAACTACAGAGCGCTCTAAATAAAGTGTATGACACTGTTTAACCAAAATATATACCGTTCATCGAAATGACGGCAATTCAATTTAAACCACTACGAATAAAAGAAAGCCGTCACAAAAAAAGCCCACATTTCTATGAGCCTTTACTACCAGTCTTTCCTGATCGTCATTTGCTTTCGTGATTAAGTGCGTATACATGACTTTGACCACTTAACACAAATATAGCATCTGCCTTGCGCAAGGTCAATTTTTTTCATACCTAATAAAACCATAGCGAACATGCAGTGCGGCTAAACCACACTTAACATCCTGCTTGGCGTCATGCTCAGTACGATATGGAGTTCGCATTTCAGACCAGCTATTAAAATAAAAATATCTCTCTATGATTGCATTCAGCCAATCATCCAAAATATCCGATCTGCCTTGCATATCTAAAATTAGGCGCTGCACTGCACGCGCTTCATCATCACTGATCTGGCAAACAATGTCTTTTGGGGTTTGTTTTTTTGTTGGCAGAAAATCAAGGTCGCTACACATTGCATCCGCAATAATTTGACGTTTTTTCTTAACGCCCATTTTTAGCTTTTTCCGTTTGCTTACGGCTTGATCCATTGCAACAGCAATAGGGTTTAATGACTTCCCGCAGGTGCCTTTGACACTGTCTTTCCATGCTCCAAATTGATACAACCACCCCTCTAAATCAAAACGTGACCAATCAACCGCCTGCAAAATATGTTTCTGTTTAACTGCTGCATTCATCACTTCACCAACCCTTCAATCTGTTTAATCGCAAATCCGCTTGTCACTTGCTCTGTACCGAACCGTAAAACCTGATAACCCATCATTGTTGCTGCGTTGTATTTTTCCATGTCCCCTATGTACCCCTTGCCCCGTGTATGCCTGCCACCTGACCAGATACCCCCTTCAACTTCGATCAGCAGCTTCGTATTCTTGATATGAAAATCTGCCCGCCATTTTCTTGTTGTGTGAAATTGAAATTCCTGCACAAATTCAATTTTTAATGCTCTCAGCTGCTGGATTAATGCTGCCTCACCCACACTTTCCACCTTTGCGCCTTTAACCTTTTTCTTACGCTTAGTGGCAGTGTTACGACCACCACCATAAAGTTTTCTGTATTCAGCAAGCGAGATGCTAGTCACTGGCACCTCGCAATGCATACATCACACGACTTGGCACCCAGCCACAGTACCCACAAACCAAACCGCCTTTTAAGCGGCCACAGAATTTACACATGTTCACTTACCCGTTCTATGACTGTTTGAATGGCTTTCAATGTCATATCCTTATCAGTGGAATCACGTAAAAGATCAGCAATCATTAAAACTTTTCGCTTATATTTCTCAGCAACTTTTTCCGCAGCTTTCTGCTTACGATCCTGCACAGTGTTGAATGCGATTAGCTCATTGTGTTCTTGCTTGAGCTGGATATAGCACTGCTCCATGTTGTTAAGCTGGGCTTTTAGGTCGTCAGTGCTAAACTCATTCGCTTTCATACTCAATCCCCCTGCACAATCGTCATCGGCGATATGTGGTTGCGAATATCACTTACATAATCTGTGTTTGCATCAATGCGGTGGCCAGTTGCTATTTCTTCTGGTGTGGCGGGTCTAAACCAATCCATTGGATATGCATAGTGCTCACCATCGAAAATCAAGTGAATTCTCCCACCATTGAGATAGTCTCTAAAATTAAAAATCCTGCTGTCACCATTTTTGGCTACAACCTTGTCACCTACTTTAAAACTCATCCCTGTACTCCAAATAACTGTTTGGTTTTGTCTGTGGCTTTGTAGCCGCGCGGAACACATCCATCGCTTTCCAAATAACCCAATGCCTCAAGATCAACCAAATAACGCTGTGCTGATCTCTTGTGCAACCCTATGATGTCTGCGCAATCCTGTGTAGAAATGCGACCTGTGCGTGTGGCTGCTGCTTTAAGCAGTGTAATGTTGCTCTCAATGACTTGCAGTCTTGTTTTCATGCCACACCCCCAACTTCCCATTCCATTTCCGCATCTTCAATGTCTTTCAAAACTGCTCTAATTTGCGCGTATTCGCGTTTTGTGAGTTGATTGGTAGAGTTAGGCGTCAAACATGCAAAAACCCTGCTCTTGCTCAATCCTGTGCGCTCTGCAATAGCACTGCGTCTTGATCTGCGCGGATTTCCTTTTTTGCACCACTCAAAAAGCGAATTAAACTGGCTTCTAGTGATAAAATGGCTTTCCTCAGCAATTGAACGCGGCGGCAACGGTTTAATCTCAGTGCCTTTGAGCGTAGTAATCTGCCCACCATTTGCTAAAAACTTTTCAAGTTCACTTTCAATCTCATTGCGCAGATTTTCTTTTTCAACTAATACGGCAGTTGATTTACGTGCCGCACTTTCTGCTCTGACTAAGCCTAAAAATTCAGATTTTGAAATTGTCATTGCTTCTGCTCCACGTAATACGCCAAATCCTGCATGTGCTTTAAAAACGCAGGCGGCTTCTCATTCAGCACATCCCAATCCATAAATGCTTTTTTCATTGCAGCCAGTGCTGCCTGTGCAACTTCAATCGGCATGGTTACTTCTAACCAGTCTTGAGTTTTGTTGTCGTTTGGGTCTTTCATGATTCATCCCCTGCGCCCTGACAAGCATCAAGCAATTTGTTGTACTGGGCTTTCTTGATTCGTGAATTTTCAAGCCAAACATCCCATGCAAACTTAACCTTTGAAATGCGCACAAATTCAGGATGGTTTTTGTATTGCTTGGAGCTGGTTATATTGAAATCCTTATCAAAATTGATCTCATAAACCCCGTGATTGGAAAGCATCATTTTTTTAAATTCTGATACCTCATCAAGCATGATTAGATTTTTATTCACACCCCACCCCCTAACACCGCACCAAATTCACCGATCAATTCGATTTGCTCTTCACACCACTTTTTACGAAACGCAATATCGTCCGCCTTTAAGTCGCTGTTGTTGTGGTCAAAGATAGAAGCCCAACTTGAGCCATGTGTTGGTAGTGGAATCTCGCATGTGTTTAATTCAGGACTGAGCACTGCATTGCTGAACTGTGATAAATATTCGAGTCTGGTCATGCTGCACCGCCTTTTTCATTTAAAAAACGCACCGCTTGCGGCAATGGCTTTTGTTCAGCCTGCAAAGCCGCTTTGTATTCTTCAAAGTTGTCAAACGGGTCAATGTGCTGCATTTCCATAGATTCCCACGGCTGCGTTTCTTTCACTTCCTCGGTCATCTTGTTCACATTGCGCTTGATGTGTGGTGCAAGCTTCGCAAGCGCCTGACGTGCAATTTCTTGAAAGTTTTTAGCATCAGCCTCTTGTTGCTGCTCGGTTTGTTTGTGTTCAAGCAAGGCATGGGCTTCTGGTGCTTTTAAAAATCCATCGGCTTCGGCTTGTTTGATTGCAGCAACCGCTTGATCTTTGTTCGTTCCCAGCGAAGTCACATAAATCGGCTTCAAACCCTGATCTTTAGCTTGAGTCACAAGGCGGTCATAAGCATCACAAAATATTTTCTTAGCTTCTGCACGTTGGTATTTATCGCCAGTCTTAATCAGGTCTTCACAACGACTGAATGCTTGAGCCATTTGTTCAGTCCAAATCACTGTTAATTCTTGCCCATCAAAGCCAATCGACTTTTCGGCAATCGCCCATGCTTCGTGTGAGCCTAGCCAGTCGTCAGTCTTTGGTTCACACCATGCGCGAAATTCAGGAATTGTTGGCGGCCATTGTTCTTGCTTCATGCGATTCACACCGCGAGCAAAGTCTTCAACTGTTAAACCTTGGTATGCCTCGACCATGGCTTGCTGTAGTTCTTCAACATCAACGCCCGCCCACTGATCCGCGAACTTCTTGCCGTAGTTGATACGCATTTTTGAGATTAGACGCATAGCATCATCTTTGGTGAACTCACGCATGACCCACCTCTTCAATCAGTACCGACTTTTTTGGTGTGACATCTCGCTCACCAAAGGCCTGTTGCTCAGCCTGTCTCCAGCGATCCATTTCAGATGCAGTACGTTGTTGTGATGTTTGGTATGTTGCGACTGGCTGCTGCTTAGCCATGCGGTTTTGATACCAGTCGGCTCTAAATGACCCCCACTCTTGTTTTGCAGCAAACTCGATTGCTTGCACAAAATTCAGATTTACAGCCTCAGCCTGAAGTTTGATTTCCTCTATCGCTAATTCTGTGAACTCAGACCCTTTGCGTTTTTCAATTACAGCTTCTGCAAATTTTTCACCCACACCCATTTCAACAAGAGCGTTAATAGCTTTCTGTTTTTTAGTGATGCGTTTCGGCTTCGGATTTTTTGCAGATTCATCTGCCGTAATATTTATATTGGTTACTGGTTCTTGGTTATTGGTTAATGGTTTATGGTTAAGGTTTTTTTGGGTTTCTGAAATTAACCCATCGGAAACCGAACTAAAACCATGATGGTTTTTTAAGTCGTTGTTTTTCTTAGGTCTGCCACCTAATTTTCCGTTTTCTCTATTTGCTTCGGCTTTGCTTCGGAATTTTTCAATTTCTAATTCACATCTTGAGTGCACAAAACCCGAGGCTGTTTTTTTGAAGAAATCCGATAGCACAGTGCTGACAGCTTGCTTGTCAGTTTTTGTGTTTGCGCGTAGATATCGGTGCACTTGATTAAGCTCAAGTGGTAGCGGTTTTTCATTCACGTAGTACCAGTCGATTGCGCGACGATAGAAACATTCCTCAACTGGCGACAGGTGCGCAGTATCACGCATGAAATCACCGATGTGATGTTGGTAGTAATTCATGCTCAATCCTCCAAAATCGCTTCAAGGATTTCGTGAACCCATTGCTCAACAACTTCTAATGGCGCACCATTTTTAATTGCATCCAAAGCCATGATTGCGCTATCACCAACGGATGCAAGGCGGAAGCTTGAGTCCAATTCGGCACGCTCCAGTTTGTCGTGCGCTGTTGCAATTTCACCAACAAGAAGAAGCATGTCGTGCTTATCCATTGCTTCAAAATCATCAGCATTTGGATCAGTCAGGGCGCGAGATAAAGCAGATAATTGGCAAATTGTTTTAGATGGTAATTTCATGCTTTATGCTCCGCGAATTGAAGAAAGATTGATGTTGTAAACCGCTAACCATGCGTCCTTGTGATATGAGTTCACGCTGCCATAGTTGGCATCTTCGGCTTTTTGGATTTCTAGGCGATTGGTTTTGCTGTAGCGGCGGAGTTCGTATGTGTCATACGTGCCACCAGTAAGTGCTTGAACCTTTTTGATGGTTGCAAAGCTTTGCGATTCATCCACCAGTGCTTCTAGTTTTTCAGCCTTGCGCTTGTACTTGGATGCTGTAGCCATTGCAGATGCTTCACGACGACTACCGATTTCTGATTTTGTTGCGATAGCGTGATCACGCTCTTGAATGGCAAGTTGCTTTGCCTTGTACTCATTCGCCCATGCTATTGCTGCTTCGGCTGGATCGGCGAAGTTCGGTAATGCTGGAAGGTATGATTTTTCCTTTACTGAGAAATAAACTTCTTCCAATTGCTCGAAAATATCCCAAGCTTGATCCGTGTCGAGAATCTTGGCGTGACGTGCTGCACCTTTTTCAGTCCAGAGGGTTAAAGATCGAGTATTTGGACTGAGTACCTCAAAGTCACTCAGTGAGTTTTTTAAGGTGCGAAGCTCATCACCTTCAACTTTGAAGAAATGCTTGCCATCAATAAAGCGTTCTGCATTACGCATATGGTTTTTGCGAATGTTTACTGGATCGGTTCCATAAAAACCTGCCATTTGCTCAGTGGTCATCACTGGCAATGATTTGTACTGGATAACCGATGTTTGTTTATCGGCAACTTGGATTGTTTGTGTTAATATTGGCATGTTCATATTGGGTAGCTCCTTAATGAACGTTTGGCTCATCTGTTCCAGCAGATGGGCTTTCTTTTTGGTGTACCAAAGTGCCCGCAGTACACTTTGACCGATTACGCGCTCTTGCCATACGCTCATACTTAGCATCCTCAGCTAGTAGGGCTTTCGCTATGACTTCACGCATCCAGCTACACGTATCTTGCTCGTTGGTTTCACTGGCAACAGCGATTGCATCAAGCATTTCATGTGTAAGTTTGATAGTTTTTGGAACGGTGTATTTCCCGCCCAAGTACCCTTTTTCGATTGCTTCTTTCAAATCATCGACTCCCATGTTTCCACCTATGCCGCAGGACTGTGTGAGCAGTGTTTTTTCCACAGGCGCTCTAAGCTTTTGCCCAAGTCATACCCGATCCGTTTTCCACATAAGCCGTTTTCAAGGTTGCTTACATAGTTTTGCGAACATTTAATTTCACTGGCGATCTGGGTTTGAGTGAGACCCTTTTCTTTTAAATCCACAATCATGGATTGCCATTGATTCATATCAACCTCCGATATTTTTAACCAATATATAGTTTTTCCGATATTTATACAATAGCCAAACCGATTGGTTTTTGTATCACAATTCCGATAATGGTTATAAAGGAGAAGCACATGGCTACTCTTGGCGAAAATTTAAGAAAGATACGCAAAGCTAAAAAGATGACTCAGGCTGTCTTGGCGCAAAAATCAGGCGTAAAGCAGTCTGTAATTTCAGACCTTGAAACTGGTAATGCTAGAAATACAGGCTTTGTGGTTGAGCTTGCTACTGCGCTCGGTGTCACTGCGGAAGAATTAAAGAAAGGTGTGGATACAGCTGATCTTATTACAAGTAATGTCGCCGCAATTAAGCCAAACATGGCTCCTGTTCTTTCTTGGGTGCAGGCAGGCGTATTCACCAATGTTCAGGCTGTAGATATGTCGCAGGTCGAAGAATGGCTTCCGCTTCCAGATGACTGTGAGGATTGTTTTTATTTAAAGGTTCAAGGTTTAAGCAACTACCCTACTTTCCATGAGGGCGACTACATCCTTGTTGATCCGCATGTGCAATATTGTGATATGCAGTCTGGTGATCTGGTTGTTGTTAGAAAACACGATGATGCAACATTTAAAAGATTGGTAATCGAAACTGACGGCTCACGCTACTTACAAGCACTTAATCCTGACTTTAAACCAAACATTATTCCACTTGATGAGGAGTGTGTATTTGTTGGTGAAGTGGTGGATTGCATTCGCTTCGTTTACCGAGCCAAGAAAAAACCGCGCAAGAATTAAAAATAAAAGCCGCATACCCGAGCGGCTCTTGGATCGGGTGGAGAAAATAGTGAAGTTTAGAGATGATATGCCTGAAAAGTATAAGTCTAAGATTATTAATGTTGGGTATCTTGGTGAAAGCCCTGAGCATAAATGTCGCCTTGAGATAGACTTTGAAAATGGCATGAAATTGACAATTTATGATGTTTCAGAGCAAGTTTACCGAGAAATGAATTCTTGCAAGTATGGATGGGAGTATTATTTTGCCAAAAGCATTTACCCAAACTACAACAACCAAATAGAGATGATTAAGAACTAGAGTTAAGCCATGCTAGAGCATCTTTTAGTTGTTTAATTTCCTCATCTGGATTTATTCGACCCACCTTTTGGTGGTTTTCAGACCACTCTAAAATAAAAGATTTGAGTTTCATTGACTCAAGTTTTGATATTGCTGATTCAATAGCTGAAATAGCCTTGCCTTTATCCATAACAAACCCCAAACAACCCATCCCTGTGATGGGTTTTCTTTTGTCTATTAAAACATAAAGTATAACTCAAAAATAAAAATTATCGGTTTTTCTATAATTTTATCGGTTTGCCTATTGACTAATAATATCGGTAATGCGATATTTAGCCCCGTAAACAACAAAAAGCCCGCAGACGTTCAAATCAGGCGGGCTTGCATATAGCGAGGTCAATTATGAATACAAAAGTTAATGAAGGCAAGTTGATTAGCGGTTTAGATATTCCGCGGTTGGTAAGAGAGGAAGTTGGATTTCAATTTAGAACCCCTCCTAATGGTAGCTACCAAGGTGGTAGTTGGGTTGATTTTCGTCTTGATGAACATGAAGAGGAGTTCACGATTGGAGATCTTATTAATCCTCGTTATGAATTCCGCCTCAAGCCTCGCACCATCACCCTAAACGGAATTGAAGTGCCTGCATCAGCAGAAGATAAGGATTATCGCCATCAAGGTATTTGGATTCTTAATAGCTTGGAGCCTAAAGAATATGGCTATGTAGTTTTGGATATTACTGACGAGCTGCCTAGATACTGGTGGCGCACCGAAGAAGAAATAAAGCAAGTCGTTGCTGCCCTTCGCCAAGTATTCGGAGGCAGCCATGACAACTGAATCGAACACTTCTCAAAACAAGCTAGTCGAAACGCTAATTAAGCGCCAAGACAAAAAACGCTTCGTTTCTAAGCTTAAAAGCTTTGCTTCAAATGCTGCCGCATCTGCGCTGATTGCAGTAAGTACATTCATCTTTTTTGGTGTTGGTTTAAAGGCTTGTGAGGCTGAACAAGTTTCACAGGTGAAAGCAGCTAAGGCGCATCAGGAGGCTATGCGATGAGCATCCAGGCACCTACGTGCGGATGTGGTCGCACTGCAAGTAAACCACATCAATTTCACGGCAAGCCAAACGTGCTGATCTGGGTTTGCAGTGAAGGTCACTCAACACGCATTACCTACTGTTCTGAAAACACCTTGAAAGCAATCAAGGAAATGTTTAACGAGGTGGCAGCATGAACGCATCTGTTGAAACGCTGATCTTGCCGTTGCTTAACAGCTTCGGCACAGAGCTTGAGAAAGTCTGCATCACTGGCGACCTGCTCAAGCGTTTAAAGCATCAGCAGCAAGGTTTTTGCCGTGAATACAAGTCGGCAAGCTATGTAACAGACAACAAGACAAATCTTAATTTCGTAGTCACAGAAAATGAAATAAAGCTCACTTGTCAGTTTGTTGAGTTTCGCGGGCCATCACTGCCAAAAATTGAAAAACCAAAATACGTTGTACCAGTGCATCTGTCGGATATGTACCCATCGCATCGACGTGCGGGAGATTAAAAAAATGAAAAATGAATTACAAGTAATTGAGCAAAATGCAATTGCTCAAGCGTATGCAAAGCGTGGCGGCACAGATGAATTGTTTGATCGAATCGCGCAAGAAGCTCGCTCATTTGTACCAGATGTGACTACTAAGAAAGGTCGTGATGCGATTGGCTCACTTGCTATGAAGATCAGTAAATCAAAAACGCTGATTGAGAAATACGGCAAAGAGCTTGTTGCTGAGCAAAAAGCGCAAATCAAGTTAATTGATGATGACCGAATTTCAGTTGTTAAAAAATTTGATGAACTTCGCAATGAAATTCTTGCACCGCGTGATGCTTGGGAGCAAGCGGAAAAAGATCGCGTGGCGAAGCATGAGCATCACATTGCAACTATCCGCATGGTCTCTGCCTTAGCAACCGCGGCTGATAGCGAGTGGACTGCATCAACAATTAAAGAAGCTATTGAAACGCTTGAAAACAGAGTGATCGACTCATTATTTGAGGAATTCGAGCAAGAGGCAAAAATTGCGAAACTTGAAACACTGGAAGCATTACGCACTGCCCTTGCCAACCGTCAAAAATACGAAGCTGAACAAGCAGAATTGGAGCGCCTTCGCATCGCAGAACAGCAACGCATTCAGCAAGAACGTGAAGCACAAATTGCTCGTGAAGCTGCTGAAAAAGCTACTCGCGAAGCAGAAGAAAAAGCACGTTTTGAAGCTGAGCGTGTGGAGCGTGAAAAGCTTGAAGCAGAACAGCGCGAAGCTCTATTAAAAGCTGAAAAAGAAGCTGCGGAATTACGTGCACAGCAAGCTGCTGAAAATGAACGTAAGCGCATTGAAGCAGAGCAATTTGCTCAAGCTGAGGCAGCGCGAAAAGCAGAAGAAGCTCGATTAGCTGATGTTGAGCATCGTCGCCATATTAATCGTGAGGCGCTGGAAGCGATTAAAGGTATTTGCCCTGATCTAACTGAGTCCCAACTTAGAGAACTTGTTGGCGCAATTATTAGCGGCTTGATTCCGCATGTTTCAATCAAATATTGAGGTTAGAAAAATGAGCGAAATATTTGTATTTACAAAAGCAGAGCGAAAAAAAGCAAAGCTAAAACTCAACCTAAATGGGCCATCAGGCAGTGGAAAAACCTACAGCGCACTTCAAATGGCTGCTGGTCTTGGTGAAAAGATTGCTGTTATTGATACAGAAAATGAATCTGCATCTTTGTACGCATCGGAGTTTAAATTTGACACCTTGCCTTTGCGCCCGCCCTACTCTCCAGAGCGTTTTGTTGGTGCTATCCAAGCTGCATATAACATGGGTTATGAGGTGCTGATTATTGACAGTGCATCGCATGAGTGGATCGGTACTGGCGGGTGTTTGGAAATAAACGATAAGGCAGCTGTACGCTTTAAAGGTAATACTTGGTCAGCATGGTCTGAAACCACACCTAAGCACCGTAAGTTCATTGATGCAATGTTGCAGACTGATATGCACATCATCACAACAACACGTGCCAAAACAGAAACTGTGCAAGGTGAAGGTAAAAAGATTCTAAAACTTGGCATGAAAGCTGAGCAACGCGACGGATATGAGTATGAATTAACTGTGGCGCTAGATGTTCTGCATGAAAACCATGTAGCGGTACCTACAAAAGATCGTACGAAGCTATTTAATCCTGAGGGTGAAGTTATTACCCGCGAAACAGGTAAGCGAATTTTGGCTTGGCTGAATGATGGTCGCTCACAAGAAGAAGCTTTGCTTGAAGCATACCAAGAAGCTGTTGAGCGCATCGGCAATACTAAAGATATTGCAGAACTCGGGATTATCTACACGCAATTCAGGGGTACTGAATACGAGCAACAGGTTGCAGATCAATGCAGAGGTAAGAAAGCGGAATTGGTCGCAGTGGGTGGCACAGCATGACCGAGCATATCAATACAATTTCTCGCTTACCGAATGAGCTATGCCCTGCATTTATGGAGTGGTGTGTTCGTGGTGGGCATGAAATCAAAATTAAAAAAGACCGTGTTGTTATCCGAAAAGGTGCGAAAACTGGTGAGATATTTGCAAAGCGCGGTCAGATTCAACCGAGTTATGTAATGAGTGACTACATGATCGAGCGCTTTAAGTTGTTCAGCATGCAGTGGCTCAAATACGGCAAATCTTTTGTGAATGATCTGGACAATTCGATGATGTCTAAATTTGTGGAAGTGCATCGTCAGATTAACTTGGCGAAGGTGAAAGTACTTTTGAAGGCAAATGCGACTTGCATGGACTTACTGAGTTCAAAGCCTGTCAATCTGGCAAACATCACTGTGTTAAATACTGTCAACGTACTAGCCAATTAAGAAAGGAGGCTTAAAAATGTCTGCAC
The DNA here is from genome assembly GCF_002946595.1 of Acinetobacter sp. SWBY1. Lineage (NCBI taxonomy): Bacteria > Pseudomonadati > Pseudomonadota > Gammaproteobacteria > Moraxellales > Moraxellaceae > Acinetobacter > Acinetobacter sp. SWBY1. Next base: position 607,163 of record NZ_CP026616.1, read on the forward strand.
ATTTACCAGGACAATCCGTTTCTATTCACGATGATGAATGGGGAACATTTTGCTACACACACCACGATATTAAGGCTACTCACCGTATTTGTTCAGAAGCCGATAGCTTTGGTGCTGAATATTACAACATGTGTGATCAATGCTGGAATGAGCATCAAGCAGCGATTCAAGCCAAAAAAGAAGATCCTGAGCAATGGGAATGCTGTAGGAAATGCGGAAATCATGTTCCTTATTTGAGTTCATATCGTGATCCCGATGAGGGCATGTGTGGGCCAGTTTATGAAGCTTGCCCTGATTGTGTTTCAAAGTTTTATCAGAGCTATGAAGATGAATGTGAATGGCTTGATGACGAATATTATTAAAGGTTGAGGTGGCGTGATGGAAGTGCATGAAAAGCGAAAACTTTTAGAAGCGATTGATATTTTGATAAAGCGCCCTGCTCAAGCTGATGAAACAACATTAGGTAATGCAATAGGCTACTTCACAAAGCTTGTGGAAGATTTAACTCAAGGTCAAATAACCTTACTTCCAGTGCAAAAACAGCAATTAAAAAACGCTATTGAAGAAATAGCTTAATAAATATTTCGAGCAATTATTTGCGCAATTTCAACCATAAATCAGGGTTTTGCGCAGATGTTTGCTCAGGAGAGTTTGATGGAAATTCAAAACGAAAAAGAGGCGTTTGAAGCGTGGTTTGAATCACGCTATGACGCCCATTTTATGCAGTTTGCGCTCGATCTAGACTTTTATGTTGATAAGCACACTCAAACCTGTTGGGAAGCATGGCAAGCAGCCAAAGCCCAAGCCATTCCAGATGGGTTTGTTTTAGTGCCTAAAGAGCCGACGGATAAAACGATTGCCCGCATGATCAACACACCCATTGAGGTTAATTTGCTTTGCGATCATGCAGATATTTTTCTTTCTGAAGGTGAGGCTTATATAGCTTACCAAGCCATGATCGAAGCACAGGAGCCAGCCAAATGAAAATGAATGCACCAATTAAAATTGAAATGAAGGTTTATGCGATTGAAGAAGAGTCTGGGCAGCAAGCAGTTGTCACCATGTCACTTCCTTTGGGCCAATATCCTACTCGAACAACATTAGAGTCTATCTTTAAGCAAGCTCAAGATGCTTTACCTGAAGGCTTTCGCGTGATGGATAAATCTGAATTCTTTAATGCTTATCTTCAGGAAGAATATGGAGTAACCGAAAAGTTTGCAACTCCTGGATCTCGTGAATTCACAGATGAAGTTATTGAGATGGAGCCAACCAATGACTGAAATCCAACAAACAAATATTGCAGTAGCAAATTTCATCATCGGCGAACTACACAAAGAGAAGCCGTTTAATTTGGTGTTAGATGCAGGTGAAACAGGCGCTCTTTATGAAATAGCGGTTGATATGCGTCATTTAAATTCTGATTTTGTTGAATGGGTTATCAAGGTCACAAAGAGTAGAAAGGTTGATGGTACTGGAATCATTATCCGTGTGCAAAAACACTTTGTGCATCCACTCTACAACATGCTTGCTTTATATATTAACAAGCATGACCAGTATGGTGTGGTTAAAGCTTTGGGAGAGGTGTCGTGATGGCATTAAAAAACTTGGATTCAGTTGCTGAATGTAAAAAACAGCAATTACTTGAAAGTTTTATAGCTGCTCCAAATGATCAAAATTTTGGTCAAGAAGTGGTGGCGCTATATTTGGGTTGCTCCCCTTGGACACTGGCACGAATGCGCTGCGATGGTTCTGAGTTGCCCTATACGAAAATTGGACGACGCATCGCCTATAAAAAACGTGATGTGCTCGCCTACGAAAAAAGCCGCACAACAACGTGCACGGCTCAGTATGTATAAGGCAGGTCTATCCTGCCTTAATTTGTTTTAATCGCTCATCCCAGACACTTTCATAATTAAAACAGTCAATTTTGCCCTGATAAACAGCTTCAACCATGTTCATTGAAGCCCTGAGTTCTTCCATTGGAATTTGCACATATCCACCAGTCACATCAACACGTGGCCTAGCAGTATGATTCAATAATCGCTTGGTCACGTAAATATTGAATCGAAGTAAATTGCAAATCGTGGCAAAAGTACGTCTAAAATCGTGCATTGAAACATAGAAATCCACCTGATCACCTATGACTCTTAGAATCCGATCAACACAGGTGGCATGGATGTTTGCTGACGTTGGTATTTTTGTCGCAGGAAAAACCCAATCGTTCTCGCGTAATAAGTAACGGTCTTTCAGGATTGATAATAGATGGTCACCTATGGGAAACCAATGGTCAGCGCCATTTTTTGTATCCCTAAACACAACAGTTCCATCTTTAAAATTGATGTCAGTCCATTTCAGCTTACAAACTTCCTGACGACGGCAACCCGTATACATTGTGAATAAAAGTATATCTCGATGTGTGTTAGATCGAGCAGTATTTTCTAAATTCAGTTCATCCTGGTAATTCAGAACGGCATTGTAATATTTGTGAATAACCTCTTTATCTAAGTGCCTTTCACGACGCTCAATTTTATTCCAGCCCTTGGTTACAGCAATAACATCAACAGGATTTGTGCGCAGGATTGGATCCTCATCACTTGAGTACAGCACATGCATATATTTCCACAACGTACCCAGTAGCGATACAGCACCATTGGCAGATGAAGGGCTCAACTTAGTTACTTCAATAAATTTATCCAGGACTTCACTTTTGGTGATTTCAAATAATTTTCTATTCGACCAGCGCAAATACAAATTGAAGTACTTATTATATTGTTTGACTGTTTTTGGCTTGAAGTCATTTTTGCTTAGATAAATATCCAATGCTTCTTGCACTGTAATATCAAGTGGGTTATTAACAACTTGTTTTTTAGATGGCTTTACATACTCACCATTGGCAATTTTAGCCAAAATGGTTTGTGCTTTTGCACGAGCGGACAAGGTAGAAATCTCATTAGTTTTACCTAGTACTACCCTGTACAGTTCCCCTGCATTTCGTCTTTCAATGATATAGGATTTTGATTTGGTGGTAGCCCGAACAGCAAAGCCAATTAACTCACTATCCCGATAAATTTTTTGACCTGATGTCGTCAATGGAATAGCATCAACATTGGACTTGTTGAGTTTCATATTTAATACCAGATACCTTGAACAGTACTGATTTAAGCATGTTTCTCAACAGTCTACAAATAATCTACAAGTAAAAAAGTGACACTATAAAACCTGCAAAATACCAACATAACAATTTGTTTTTATTAGACTTATAAAAATAAACTCTCCACAATGGTTCTATAGAAAAAGTAGAATCCACCTAAGCGTGTCGATATATTCAAGGCTTGCATCAATGTATATTTCCTTGATTTTTCAAACACATAAATAAGTGCATTTCTAACCTGATCTAAAATTTTATGACAACCGATATATTAACACTGTAGTCCTTTAATTTTGAGTGATTGGCTGATTAAAACGCAAAACCCTGAAAATCAGAGCAAATTTTCAGGGTAATATTGAGAAAATTTCTTAAAATTTTTAGCCGCAAGAAGCTTGTATAATAATTTTAGTTTTCGGATCGACCACCACAGTGACTCGATTCATACGATAATCCATTGTTACAGGCTGACCTGGTGCAACCATTCTCACAATTTCAGCTCGGGTAAGCGCTTTAATTTGTGTTTCAGTCAAACCTGTTTTACCAACTAACTGCGCAGCAGATTCTAGGACACAATTTTGCATGGTCTGTGGCACCTGAGTTTGTTCATTGATAGGCTGATTACTACACGCAGCTAAAGTTGCCACACTTAAAACAGCCAAAACACTATATAACTTTTTCATGTTGATACTCGTTTTTAATTTCTTCAAACCAACTCAAAATAACATAACTGATTAAATATGCAGTAAATTTACTGAATAAAACTGTGATGATAGTTTTATTGATCAAAATAAATTAGATGTAAGTTTGGATTAAGTTTAATTCTCAATCACACTTAAACTCAGTTTCATCCAATCAATTGCCTGTTGGCGACGCTCTTCTAAAGCATTCCATAGCGTATCTTGCGATAATATAGAATATTCCCCTTCGCGGCAGCTAAGTTCAGGCGCATTTTCATAGTCCTCAAGCCATTGTTCACTTTGATAATAGGCCTGTAATTTTTGCCAGAGCTTTTCTGCAGCTTGCCATTTTTGCTGCGCTTCTCGCATCTGTCGATGTAAATCATGCCATTGCTCATATTGTTGCTGTAAAACCTGAGCATCGTACATTTTATTTTTACTCATAGCTGAAATTCAAAAATTAAGATGACATGAGCGTACAATAATTCAAGATCAAGGAATGTGAGTGTATGTAGGTTTTATTTAAAGAAACATATATTGCTATATTTTTTTGCATTAATTTTTAAAAAAGACAATTCCTGATTTATTTAGTCAACTTTAGCTTCATTACTTTCAGTAAAATTTAGTATAAAAGTGTAATTCCATCTTTTTATCAAAAGTTAAAGTCATTAGTATAAGTTTGCTTCAATTTTTTAGAAAAGGTACAAAAATGAAATATATTTTAGGGGCAACATTACTTGCATTCGGTTTAATGGGATGTAACTCAAATTTAAATAATGAAGTGAGCCAAGAAAAAGTACAAAGTAATGCACCTGCAGAAACACAAGTTATTTATTTTAATGGCCCACAAGATTTAACCATTGAATTAAAATCTTCAGATAATTTTGAAACTGCAGAAATGGTAGATAATTCAGACACAGTTTATCATTTAAAACGTGCTGTATCTGGTAGCGGTATTTTACTGAGCAATGATGATGGTGTATCTATTCACTTTAAAGGTGGTGAAGGAGTACTTGAGTTAGTCAAAGATCAGCCTATTAATATTACTGAATTTAAAAAATAGATTTTTTGCTGATTTTAGGCATACATAAGGACGAAAGTAATAATACTATTGGTAATTACATAGTCGAAGGCACCAAGCCATCAACTAAAGATAAAGTTATTAATGTTGAAACACAATATTATGAAAATCCAGGACATCATGACTTGAAAGATGGAAATATGCCTTATAACTCTACTAAAGCAATAATTCCTGACAATCATGTAAAATTATGGGAAAACAGTGTAAAAATTGATAGTGATCCAAAAAATAGATGGGCAATTGAAAATAAAGATGGGAAGGTCATTTATCATAGGTTTCAAAATGATGGTAATGGCAATTTCCATTGGAATGGTTCGACAAAAGGTATTACGTCCTCAGGAAAGGAACGAAATATCAAGATTTCTGATGTCCCTTCTGACTTGATAAAAATGGTAGATAGCAAATGAATAGAATTGGAAACGATCAAGTTTTTATAGAGTTTGATGGAAATTATCAGAATAGTAATTTCATCCCATTGCGTTTATGTATTGAGGGGGAGTATCTAGGAACTTTAGACTCTCCTACTTATGTGACTAGCTTTATAAATTCACTAAAAAACTTACTAAATGATAATTACTATTATAGCAATGTGATAAATGATGAAAATTGTAAAAAATTTTTCTATCCTAAAGGTTTATTATCTGAGAATTACAGAATCACTTTAGAAGAAACCTTTGATGATTTCAGTAAAAGGGCAGCAAGGAATAATAATACTATTTATTTTACTTGGTTTTTATATGAAGATCATTTTTTTGAATACAAAGATAACATTGTAAATAAGGTAATTTTTTCTAAATGTAAAAGTCTAGATTTACTCAATTTAATAGATGATTTTCTTGAAGTAATTAATTAAGGGGCTGTAGTCGATAAGGCTAAATACCCACCAAAATTAGGAGATGACAACAGCACTCAATGGTCTTTCAGCAGCGATTAGTACAGGGATGGTAACGGTTGCGAAGAAAGGTGGTGGTATTGTTATTGATACTGCTAAAAGTACTAAACGTATTTTAGAGCCTGTAAATTATTTTGTGTAAGTTCGATTTTTTAATCGATCATCGAACGTAATCGTAAATCAGTTCATCGCTAAATGATATAAGTAGCGCTGTTGTGCAATACTGGCATTTGAATACTTTTTATGAGGTTCATTCTTCTTGTAATTCTATTACTGAATAAACCCTAAGTGGCCGACTTGGAATAGGAATGAGTGGTAGGGAACGAATAGGAATAGGTGGTAGGTTTATGCAGGAATATGCACCTTATTTTGATCTTTATAATAAAGGTCACTTTTGTACATAAAAATAATGACTTATCTTAATAAATACTGCGCTAGTCTAAATTTTAGACAAAAAAAATCCCACATGGGAATGTGGGAAAACTAAGAAACTACAGCTATGTTTCGTTCATTTATTTTATCGTCATCTGACCGACAAACAGTGGCATAAAATTACTTTTTTAAGTCTATTTTTCACCTTTAACATATCCCATTGGATCCGCATCGAAGTATACGATTTACACCTAGATTATTATTTCCGATCTAACTCTACTAGACCCTGTCTTGCTTCTGTAATGATCAGCTGAATTTCTTCATTTTGCTTTCTCTTTTGTTCAAAATACACATAAATGCCTAGAGAAAATCCCACAGCTAAAATGATCAGCGTCATCATGATAATTGCATTATGATTCATTATATTTAGCCCCTTTAAACTTCCTCACTATTGTGAGATGCAAGGACTATACACAGCAATAACAAAAATGCTCAATTCTAATAAAGAAAATACACTGTTTTTTAATTTTATCTAAGAAAAACACTTTATTATTTAACAATATAATAAAAAATAAAATGTAAGACATATTCAAAAAATACGTTAAAATTCAATTATATTTTGTTCTATCTGTCATGATTATATTTTTAAGATATTTTAATTAATTTTCTCTCTATCTCAATTATCAGTCTGTTAAAATAAAAATTGATCTAAAAAACATAAGCTTATTTAAGCCATTACAGCCCGTTTGAAAAATGCTAATCTACAAAAATACCAACACAAATATGTGACGTAGTTAGCATTTTTAATCAATTCTTCAATTTTTTCTTGTAATGTGAAATACAATTTTTTGCATCCAGTGACTAAAAAAACACCAACTTCGATACGCTCCACTGATGCTCAATCATTCTGCTGTTATATTGAAGCTCTGACTAATCTAGATTGAAATGACTTTAAATCACCAAAACTCTGACAATGATGGTTTGATGTTCTTCATTTTCCTCAATCAACTGTAAACGCTTTTGTTCTTTACTCACCACTTTAAAGCGCAAGTTTTGATATTCAATAATGCTTGGAATTTGGTCAAAATATTGTGCATCAGCATCAATTTCATCCTCAAATAATGATGTACCAAGTTGATAGTCCAAACTTTTTAAAACGATATATTTCACCGTTGTTTTCATCACAGCATCCTTTTTATTACTTTTTGCTTTACTTTTATTTGTATCACCGTTCATGCCACGATTAAACCTATAATTGTAAATTTTGCTGTATTTATAGGCAGTTAAATCGTGAACATTCTTATTTTAGCATTTCACTTTTTGATGTTTTTTCGCACAAGTCGACAAAATTCAGTACACTTGAGCAACTTATTCTATTCACTTGCAGATTTATCATGCTCAAACAATGCTGTGCCATACTTGAACAACGCCAACAGACTGTGGCTTTTATTGAAAGTGCCAGCTCAGGTTACTTATGTAGTCAGTTTTCTATTTATAAAAATAGCGGTGCCAATATTTTACTTGGTGGATTAGTCAGTTACGACCCAAGCATTAAACGTGAGATTTTGCATGTGAATAGTGACTTAATTGCCACCTATACCGCTGAATCTGCAGAAGTCACACAAGCCATGGCAGTTCAAGGCAAAAAACTATTTCAACATGCAGATTTTATTGTGGCATGCACAGGGTTACTGAAACCAGGCGGCAGTGCCACACCAGAAAAACCTGTAGGGACATTTTTTATCGCCATTCATTATCAGCAGCAAACTTTTCAGTACAAATATTTTTTAGATGGCAATCCATTACAACGACTAGAACAGCTCACTCTGTTAGTCGCTCAAGACCTGATTGATCTAATGCAAGATACAAACACTTGTACTGCACCCTGAAGTAAACCTATCTTTTTAAGTCTCTATCAAAATTCTCATGACTGCCCAATTTTAAAAGATAGAGTGTCATGATTTCGTCATCACTCACAGAGTAAGCCAGTAGCACAAGCTGTTTGTCCATTTTAAATTTATAAACAAATACTCCTGCTAAATCCCCCACTTTAGCTTCTCCGATATCAGGATTATTCCAAACGGTTATTACGGCATTATCAACATCTTTTTTCTGCTGCTTGGTTAGTTTTTTCACTGTCCGTTCAAATAAGGGAGTTTGTTGTATATTCATTTATATGGTGTTGTATTCCCTGCTTTGACATGCGCCATACTAAGCAACAAATCTGCTATATCTTGAAAAGTTAAATCGGGATTGTCTTGTGCGATTTTTCCAATTTTAGCCCAGTACTCAATTTGTTTAGTTGCACTTCTACTTTCAGCCATCCCGTAAATCTTTGCTGATTCAACAATATCGCTGTCGATTTTAACTGCTACATGTGACATTGCTTTTTCCTCATATTAATTATGGAATAAATTTTAGCCAATCATGCAACCATTTACAACCTTAAGAAACAAAATACAACAACCTTCTTTTATGATCAAATATTTAAAAATGCGCTATCGTACGCCCGATCTTTTTTAATTCTCTAACGCTTCAATAATTACTCATTGTATTTTTGACTACCCTCATCCAAACCTCAAAAAAAATAAGGTTCCATTGCTTAACAATGAAACCTTATCTTCAGCCTAAACTGCTGCATCACATGATGTTCATGCACGGTACAGCTTTTTAGACAACCAATTAAGCAGCCGAACGCTCTGCAATTGGTACAACTTTACGCAATTCTGGGCCTGTATAATCTGCACTTGGGCGGATAATACGGTTATCAGCACGCTGTTCCATCACGTGTGCTGCCCAACCTGTTACACGGCTCATCACAAAGATTGGTGTAAATAGTTTGGTCGCAATACCCATAAAGTGATACGCAGACGCATGGAAGAAGTCAGCATTACAGAATAATTTCTTCTCACGCCACATCACTTCTTCACAACGCACCGATACAGGATAAAGTACTGTATCACCTACATCTTGCGCTAAACGCTCAGACCAGATTTTGATGATGCCGTTACGTGGATCATTGTCTTTATAAATCGCATGACCAAAGCCCATGATCTTTTCTTTACGTTCCAACTTGCCTAGCATTTCACGTTCAGCTTCTTCTGGCGATGTCCAATTTTCAATCATTTCCATCGCTGCTTCATTCGCGCCACCGTGTAATGGGCCACGTAATGAACCAATCGCGCCTGTAATACATGAATGCATGTCAGACAAAGTTGATGCGCAAACACGTGCTGTAAATGTTGATGCGTTGAACTCATGCTCTGCATACAAAATTAATGACACATTCATGACTTGTTCATGCAATTCATTTGGTTTTTCACCACGTAATAAATGCAGGAATTGTGCGCCAATTGAATCATCATCCGTATTTTCTTCAATACGCACGCCATCGTGGCTATAACGATACCAGTAGCAAATAATAGCTGGCAAAGTCGCCAAGATGCGGTCTGCTACATCTTGTTGCTGTTCAAATGACTGTTCGGTTTCTAAGTTACCTAGCATTGAAACACCTGTACGCATCACATCCATTGGGTGTGAATCTGCAGGAATACGCTCAAGCACTTCTTTGAGTGCTTGAGGCAATGCACGTAAAGATTTCAATTTTGCTTTATAGGCAGCCAATTGCTCTGAAGTCGGCAATTCACCAAAGAAAATCAAGTATGCAACTTCTTCAAACTGACAGTTTTCTGCCAAGTCTTGCACATCATAACCACGGTAAGTTAAGCCTGCGCCACTTTTACCAACAGTTGAGAGTGAGGTTTTACCTGCCACTTGTCCACGCAATCCTGCGCCTGTGAGTACTTTTCCTTCAGCCATTTTTTTAATTCTCCTGTTTGAACAGCTTGTCTAATGTATTTTCAAAAGTATGATAATCAAGGAATTCGTATAATTCTTTACGTTGTTGCATTTTGTCTAAGACATTCACTTGCGTGCCATCTTTACGAATGGATTGCATCACTTCAAGTGCTGCTTTTTGCATAGCACGAGTTGGTGAAAGTGGATACAACACCATGCGAATGCCCTGCTCAGCCAATTCTTCAGTGGTGTAATAAGGGGTATCACCAAACTCTGTAATGTTTGCTAATACAGGTACACCTACGGCATCACATACAGTTTTATACATGGTAATATCAGTCATAGCTTCTGCAAAAATTGCATCTGCACCCGCTTCCACACATGCGCAAGCACGGTCAATAACCGCCTGTAAACCTTCTTTTTGCAAGGCATCAGTACGTGCCATGACTACAAAGTTTGAATCGGTTTTCGCATCAACAGCAGCTTTAATACGATCAACCATTTCTTGCTGGGTTACAATTTCTTTGTTTGGACGATGTCCACAACGCTTTTGTGCAACCTGATCTTCAATATGAACTGCAGCAGCACCCGCAGCAATCATTTGTTTAATACTGCGGGCAATATTGAATGCACCGCCCCAACCTGTGTCAATATCCACCAATAATGGTGTATCAACACGCTCAGTAATACGACGTACATCTTCCAAGACGTTGTCTAAACTGGTCATGCCCAAGTCAGGTAAACCGTAAGAATAGTTGGCAACACCTGCACCAGATAAATAAATGGCTTTATAGCCCACTTGTTTTGCCATCATGGCAGCATAAGCATTTACCGTGCCGATAATTTGTAATGGCTTTTCGACTTCCAAGGCTTGTCTGAATCTTAAGCCCGCAGATGTTTGTTCTGTCATCTTCCTTTCCGCTTTTCTTACTATATTTTTCGAAATTCGAGTATATCGAGAATGCGAGATCACGCCATGGCTTTTTAGAATCTATACTCTAAAACTTTAGTCAAATAATTTTCAAATTTATTGCACAATAAATTTTCGTGATGTTGGTTATTCTTTATTTTTGATAAACACAGCTTTTTAGTACACTAAATAAGCAAAATTTAAACTATTTTCTAAAAATATGGCTTTTTCAGCTCAAATCATGCCATGTGCAAGTACACTTCGACACAGCACGCTGTACATATATTTGTTATAATGACAATCTCCCTTCTATTTAATTGATGATTTTTTACTCAATATGCACGAACTCGCCCATTTCGCTCCTTTAGGTAAAGATATACCACCAACCAAGCGTGGTCATGAGCGATGTGTAGCGTTATTAGTCAGTGCAACTGAGCTATTTTTAGAGCGTGGTTACGATGCCGTATCCTTAGATGATATTGTGCAACACGCAGGCGGTTCTAAAGCGTCGATCTATAAATACTTTGGCAATAAAGAAGGGTTATTCAAAGCTATTTGTGATTATCGCCGTGATAAATTTTTTCAGGATATTCACATTCCCTTTGAACAAATTGATTCAAATTTACGTGGTTATTTGATTCAAACCTTATTGAATTTTTATCATCATATTTTGGAACCAGAAAATGCAGCCTTTATGCGTCTGGTATTAGAGCAAAGTCAGCGCAATCCTGATATTGCCTTACACATACATGAGCGCGGCCCTTTGCATGTGCAACTTTGTATTGCCAAAGTATTGGAACATGCCAGTCAGCAAGGTTTAATTTGCTGTGAACAGCCTATTTATTCTGCACAACTGTATTTCGGTATTTTAAGAAATTTTGAATGGCGTATCATCATGGGTATTCCAAAACAAGAAACAGAACAAGAAACAACCAATTATGTAAGTTATTGTGTAGATCGCTTTCTAGACGCTCATCAAAAAGCTTAGTTTTTTGCAATTTCTGCATCCTATAGTATATTAGCCGATTCCCTTTTTCACTTAACCAACCAACAACTAATTGTTGTTTTTTCTCATTCAGCAATTATTGTGGAGTAACGAATGGCTCTACGTCACTTTCTAACATTACGCGATTTATCGACTTTAGAACTGAATCAAATTTTGCAACGCGCCATTGAGCTTAAGCGTAAACAGCATAACAATGAAGTTTTCCAGCCTTTTCCTGGCAAAGTCATGGGTATGATTTTTGAAAAATCCAGCACCCGAACCCGTGTATCGTTTGAAGCTGGCATGAGTCAGTTTGGTGGTAGCGCGATCTTCTTATCATCACGTGACACACAATTAGGTCGCGGTGAGCCAATTGAAGATTCTGCACGCGTCATTTCAAGTATGCTTGACATTGTGATGATTCGTACCTTTGGTCACGACATTGTAGAACGCTTTGCTTCTTACTCTAAAGTTCCTGTGATCAATGCCTTAACTGACGATCATCACCCATGCCAACTCCTTGCAGACATGCAAACCTATGTTGAACACCGTGGTTCAATTGAAGGTAAAACTGTGGCGTGGATTGGTGATGGCAACAATATGTGTAACTCATATATTGAAGCAGCACACATGTGGGGCTTTAATTTAAAAATTGCGACACCGAAAGGTTATGAGCCAGAACAGCGCTTCCTGTCTGAATTTGCACACTGCGTAGAATTGGTCGATTCTGCTGAGGATGCAGCAGTGAATGCTGATCTGATTGTGACCGATGTTTGGGCAAGCATGGGACAGGAAGAAGAACAAAAAATTCGTGAAAAAGCGTTTGCAGACTATCAAGTGAATGAACGCCTGATGGATTTAGCACATCCTGATTGTTTATTTATGCACTGCTTACCTGCGCACCGTGGTGAAGAAATTTCTGAAAATATGCTCGATCACAAAAATGCTGTAGTGTGGGATGAAGCAGAAAATCGCTTACATGCTCAAAAAGCATTGGTTGAGTTTTTATTGAATGAAAATCTTAAAAAAGACTAAGCTTTAAAACCCGTCTTAAATATTCGCAAAACTTTGATGAGTTTTGTTACAAACAGCACCAAAAGGTGCTGTTTTTTTATTTGGCTCGCTATAATCTTGAGTTATGGTCTATTTTTCTAAAATTTCTAAAAGAGCCTAGATGAACAATATGATTGATAAAACACTTGCCACAATTACGCTGTGCACTACTACACTGATCGCGAGTGCTTCACTCTATGCCAAAGCCAGTGAATTAGATCAATATTTAGTCCAACAAAAGATTCTAAGTGCAGATTATAAAATTCAAAATATCGTCGCTTTAAATGAAATTTTAGATGTCATTAGTGATGAAGATTCTCGTACTATGCCTTATCAGGTCGATCAAAATACAGTGATTGAACAAAGTACGGCGACAGACAAACAAATCAATATTCGTGGCATGATTATTTCACCTGACTTCACGCAGTTTGTAGAAAGTACGGGTTATAACAATGTCAAAAATATGCTTAAACAAAACTTAATTCATAATTGTGAATCTATTTTTGAGCATCAGTTCCAACGGGTAAATCCCTATGTATTGAACTTAAAACTCAGTGCAGAAAAAACCCAGTTTAATGTGCAATTGGCAAATAGCGAGTGCCAATTTAAAGCAGACTGAACTGTATTTAAAACTAAAACAACCTCAGCTTTAAGATTTAATGCCTAAGGTTTAATGCGTAAACCCAAATATAACCTAACGTATTAAACCTTGCGGTTGTAAAATAATGATCAATGCGCCTAAAACTACTATCATTCCACCGAACATATCCCAACGTGTTAAATTGACTTGATCTACATACTTTAACCAAATCAAGGCTGTACAAATATAAATACCACCATAAGCCGCATAAATTCGCCCCGATGCCGCAGGATGTAGAGTCAATAACCACACAAAAGCCGCTAAGGCTAAAATTGTTGGCAGCCATAACCACTGTGATTTCCCCTGATTTAAAATCAAATAAGGAAAATAACAGCCTAATATTTCCATAACTGCCGTAACAAAAAACAAGAACGTTGTGCTGGCAATTTTAGTGATCTGAAAATCCATAAATCCTGTGTGGTCTCTCTTTTAGCAGTAACGATTCAAGTTCACGCATCTGCGAATTCATAAAAAATAACCCATGTTCAACATGGGTTATTTTCAAAATTCAAATAAGGATTGATTAGGCTGGTTCAGCCGTTTGATCTTCAAAGACTTCAAGTTTCAAACCGACTGCCTTACCGTTCTCTTTCTTCACAGAAACAGCCACATTACCGCCCTGTTCTGCAAGTTCACCAAACAGAATCATTTCTGCCAATGGCTTTTTCAAGTGTTCCTGAATCAGACGTTGCATTGGACGTGCGCCCATTAAGCGATCATATCCATGCTCAGCCATCCATTCACGCGCATCTTGATCAACCTCAAGAATGACTTTTTTATCATCCAACTGCGCTTGTAATTCAGTCAAGAATTTATCAACTACATTTTCAATTACTGTAGTAGGTAAAGCTTTAAATTGAATGACCCCATCCAAACGGTTACGGAACTCAGGTGAGAAGGCTTTTTTCATCGCTTCTTGGTTGTCATTACTGTTGTCTTGATCCATGAAACCAATGCTCACGCGGGAAATACTTTCCGCACCAATATTAGTGGTCAGAACCAAAATCACATTACGGAAGTCTGATTTACGACCATTATTATCGGTCAATGAACCATGATCCATAATTTGCAGCAATAGGTTAAATACATCAGGATGCGCTTTTTCAATTTCATCCAACAACAACACACAATGCGGATTTTTATGAATCGCATCGGTGAGTAAGCCACCCTGATCAAAACCGACATAGCCTGGAGGTGCACCAATTAAACGTGAAACGGCATGGCGCTCCATGTACTCAGACATATCAAAGCGAACCAATTCCACACCCAACAGTTTTGCCAACTGCTTGGTAACTTCGGTTTTACCAACGCCTGTCGGGCCAGCAAATACAAAACTACCCACTGGTTTGTCTGGTGTTTTTAAACCAGCACGTGACAGTTTAATTGCTGATGCTAACGCTTCAATAGCTTCATCTTGACCAAAGACCACACGTTTTAAATCACGCTCAAGATGTTCAAGTACAGTCTTGTCATCTTTCGATACGGTTTTAGGTGGAATACGTGCAATTTTAGAGACGATATCTTCAATGTTTTCCACTGTGATTAAAGTATCATCTTGCTCGGCTCTTAAACGACGCTGCGCACCCGCTTCATCAATCACATCAATGGCTTTGTCTGGCAAGAAACGGTCATTGATAAATTTGGCCGATAACTCTACCGCAGACACCAATGCTTTATCATCATATTTAACATGGTGAAATTCTTCAAATTTCGATTTTAAACCACGTAAAATATCAATCGTTTCTGAAATTGAAGGCTCATTCACATCAATTTTTTGGAAACGGCGTGAAAGTGCATGGTCTTTTTCAAATACCTGACGATATTCTTGGAATGTCGTCGAGCCAATGCAACGCAAAGTACCATTTGCCAACGCAGGTTTAATTAAATTTGATGCATCCATAGTGCTACCCATGCTTGAGCCTGCACCAATAATCATGTGGATTTCGTCAATAAATAAAATGGCATCAGGTTTCTTTTTCAAGGCATTTAACAGTTGTTTTAAACGCTTTTCAAAGTCACCACGGTATTTTGTACCCGCTACCAACGCACCGATATCCAAACTATATACTTCGGCATTTTCGAGTGGTTTTGGCGCTTTACCATTCACAATCAGCCACGCCAGACCTTCGGCAATAGAGGTTTTACCCACGCCTGGATCACCCACCAACAATGGGTTGTTCTTACGACGACGGCATAGAATTTGTGCAGCACGCTCAATTTCTTTTTCACGCCCAATTAACGGATCGGTTTTACCCTTTTGCGCTTCAGTATTCAAATTTAGCGTGTAAAGCTCTAACGGGCCAGCATTGGCAGAGCTTGAACTTTCGCTATCTAATTCTTCAACCTCTTCTTCCGCTTGCGTTTCGTCTTTACGTGTACCGTGCGATAAGTATTGCGTTAAGGTCAAACGGTTAATTTGATGACGCTTGAGTAGATACACGGCAAATGAATCACGTTCAGAGTACATTGCCACTAAAATATCTGCGCCTTCAACCGTACGGTCACCACCGCTAGATTGCACATGGAAAATACCACGCTGCAAAATGCGGTCAAAACTTTCGGTCGGGTGCGGCGCCTGATCGTTATTTTCAGCAAGTTTAGGGGTATGTTGTTCCACATATTCTTCGAGTTCTTTACGCAGCACAATAACATCTGCACCACACGCCTTGAGTGCATTGACTGCCGAATCATTGTCTAATAAAGCCAATAATAAATGTTCAACCGTTAGAAACTCGTGTCTCTTTTGACGAGCCATGCTAACAGCCAAACGTAGTGATACTTCTAATTGACGACTGAGCATGTAACCCCCTTAATCTTTAGGCTCAATCTGACAAAGTAATGGATGACCTTGTGATCGAGCGTAATTATTGACTTGGTTCGCTTTCGTTTCCGCAATATCCCGCGGATAGACCCCTGCGACACCTTTTCCTTCATAGTGTACAGTTAGCATTACTTGAGTCGCTTGGTCAAGATTCATTGCAAAGTATTGTTGTAAAATTTCAATTACAAAGTCCATTGGGGTGTAATCATCGTTCATTAAAACGACAACATATAAAGGTGGGCGTTTTAATTGTGGCGGCGCAGTTTGTACCGCAATATCACCATCATCTTCATGTCCTGCATCATCCACACTTAAACGCGGGGTTAAATGCCAATCGACATAGCCAGATTGATGAAAAGTGGTTTTAATTTCATTTAAACAGATGGATCTTTTTTGGGTTCGCATAAGTTTTACATATCACACATTATTGAGCGCTAGCTTCTGCTTGTGGAATTTCAGAAATAAAGGCAGAATCTGCCTCCACGGCTTTGCCTTTGCTCCAACTGAAGCGTTTAATCACAGGAGTTGCGCCATTTAAACGGACTTCAATAAAGTCTGGATTAAAGCCTTTAGGCATGCTCCAGCGCCCTGTTAAACGCTCATAATTATCAAAATTAAAATTGCTGTCTTCCATCGGAACAACCAGCACTTCTGTGCCTTGAATTAAACGCAGTTCTACCGTACCACTTGCACGTCGCTTGTTTGGACTCACTTGTACCAAATCGACCTGATATTCATAAGCATTGTCTGGTAATGGTTTCACCCCAAGATTTTGCACGGTCAGGCTTAAACCACCACGTTGACGCAAAACTTCACGATAAATCGCACTCATGCCTTCAGTACGTTGCTTATCTTCAGTTGCTTGAGTGAAAGCTTGATACAAATCATTGGAGTTACTGACCGCAACATCGCGTTCTTGAACCGCAGCATTTAAGCTCTTATTCAGACTTTCCAAACGCGTTTTTTGTTCTTGCACCACTTCAACCAGTTGTTCTGCATCGGCATCGTAACCAACCACAGTTAAGCCCTGACGATGCCCGACTGAATAGCCCAAAAAGCCACTACCTAAAATTAAAATGGCAGCACCAATTGCCAAAGGCGCATTGCTTTCAAGAAATGGCTTTTTTTCTGGCGGTGTAGATGAGGGTGTCATGCTTGAATTCGACTGTGACGTGGTTTCTGTATCGGTGTTATGCATCGTCATCTCTTGTTTTGATTCATTCAAAACACACATTTAAATCGAAATCTAAATGTGTGTGAAGTTGAAAAACGTGTTCTTATGGTAATAAACCAATCACCTCAAGTCCTGCATGTTCTGCAAAACCAAACATGAGGTTCATATTTTGTACTGCTTGCCCTGCTGCACCTTTCACCAAGTTATCTTGTGCCACCAAAAGTACTAATTTTTTCGGTTGTGGCTTATACAATGCGATACGCAACTGGTTAGCGCCACGTACTGAGCGTGTTTCTGGTGAACTGTTGGCTGGCATGACATCTACAAACTGTTCATTGGCATAAAACTGCTCATACAGGCTTTGTAAATCTGCTGCATCACCTGCATCAGTTAAATCTACATAAATGGTGCTGAGCATACCGCGAATCATAGGTACTAAATGCGGTACAAACACAATGTGATTAAACACATCTTTTTGACCCGAAATATTTTCCAATGCTTCTACAATTTCTGGATGATGACGATGCCCCGCAACGCCATAAGCCTTAAAGTTGTCGGCATTTTCAGAGTAAATCATGCCCAAACTGGCTTTACGCCCTGCACCAGATACACCCGATTTTGCATCAATAATAATACTTTCAGGTTTCACTAAAGCTTCAGCTTGTTTAAATAATGGCGCTAAACCAAGTTGCACTGTGGTTGGATAACACCCTGGGTTACCAATCACCTGTGCTTGTTTAATTTGTTCCCGGTTGAGTTCAGACAAGCCATAAACTGAATCTTTTAAAATGTCTGGGCAAGCATGTTGCATGCCATACCATTTTTCAAACTGTGCTAAATCTTGCAAACGGAAGTCTGCTGCTAAATCGACCACTTTGGTGTTGGCTGCAACAAGCTCCGCAGCATGTTGCATTGCAACGCCGTGCGGTGTAGCAAAGAACACCACATCACACTGTTTTAATTCTTCGATGTTTAAATCTGAGTAGCACAGGTCTGTGTGTCCACGCAGGCTTGGGAACATATCATCTACACGGCGACCCGCTTCTGTACGTGAAGTCAGTACATTTACTTTCACATTTGGGTGTCGTAGCAAAAGACGCAATAATTCAACGCCTGTATAACCTGTACCACCGACAATACCAACTGAAATCACGTGCATTACCTCAATTCAAAAGCATGTTTAAGCTAACGCTATAGTATGACAGGAAGTTTTGGTTTTCTGAACTGTTTTACTAGGGTTTTGGGGCTTTTCTTTATTCTGTTGATTTTATAAAAGATGATTTGGATTGTAGTCAATACGTGCAACACCTTTGCATTGTAGTCTTATCATGTGGGTGTTGGCTTTTTTATTGATACCACCACCAAGGCAAAGACGTTGTTTTTAACTGCTTGCGATGCTGCAAATAGTGCGCATCATGCCGTTGTACTTCAACCCAAAATGCAGGACTATGATCAAAATGTCGTGTATGCGCCAACTCATGCACAGCAACATATCGCACAATTTGTTCAGGAAACAACACCAAGGCGCTATTGAGCATAATATGCTGTTGCGTACTGCAACTGCCCCAACGGGTTTTCGGTTGACGAATTGCGCACTGTTTAAATGGCAAAGCAATTTCATGACTGACTATTTGCAAATATATCGGCAACATTTGTTTGGCATAAGCAATAACAAAGGCTTTTAAATATGCCGCAGGTTGGCGGTCACTAACCCATAGGCAATGCTGTTTTAAATCTAAAATAAAACTGTGTTTTTGTGTTTGATAATGAATATTTAAAGGCTTAGCCAAATTAAAAAGTGATAACTGATTTGGCAATTCACGCCGAACAAGTCCTTGCTGCGCCTGCTGTTTATGCCAAGTTTCAATCATCCACTGTTCAGATTGCTGCAAAAAATCCTGAATTTGTCGCTGAGTACAATATTTCGGTACAGTTAAGCGAATTTGATGCGGCTCGACACGCAAACGTAAACGTGTTGCTTTTGCATGTGGTGTGATTTGAATTTCAGGTAAGTCGGATAATGTCATTGTTGTTCTTTTATTAAATCCTCCCCGACCCTCCTTTAATAAAGGAGGGAGAAAAGCCCCCTATTAAAAACAAGGGGCTTGGGAGACGAATTAAACCGCAGTACGTTCTTCAATGCCGTTATTGGTCGCTACAATTGCAATATCAGCTTTATTGATGGCAAAAATACCATTGGTCACAACACCCGGAATATCATTCAAGGTTTTTTCTAATTCCAACGCATTTAAAATATTTAAATTATAAATATCTAAAATCACGTTACCGTTATCAGTCACCACACCTTCACGGTAAGCAGGATCGCCACCTAAAGCCACAATTTTACGTGCTACCGCAGAACGAGCCATTGGAATCACCTCAATTGGCAATGGAAACTCACGTCCTAATTGCTCTACCCATTTTGAATCATCGACAATACAGATAAACTTACGTGCAATAGAAGCCACAATTTTTTCACGGGTCAACGCTGCGCCGCCGCCTTTAATCATGTGCATGTGACGGTCAATTTCATCTGCACCATCAACATAAGCATCTAAACTGCCCACAGAGTTCATATCGACCACTTCAATACCAAGTTTCTTTAAGCGCTCCGCAGTCGCTTCAGAACTTGCCACAGCTGCTTCTAATTGTAATTCAGGCAATAAATCAATCAGGAAATTCACTGTACTGCCTGTACCTACCCCCAAAATCCCGCCTTTAGGCAAATGTTTTAATGCTGCTTTGGCAGCCGCTTGCTTCTTTTCATCTTGGGTAGCATACAGACTCATGACTTCACTCAACTATTTTTGACATTTGTTGCCGATTTTACAGCGCAAATGTGCAGGGGTTTGTTACAATAACCCCCTATTTTAAACTGTTAGATGGAAGATTAACATGCTGTCTCGTTTGGTTCGACAAATTTTACAAGCAACGGTCTACGATGTTGCAATCGAAACCCCACTCGACGCAGCGCCACGAATTAGTGAAAAACTGAACAATAACATTCGCTTTAAACGTGAAGACTTACAACCTGTATTCTCTTTTAAATTGCGTGGTGCGTATAACCGTATTAGCCAATTACCCAAAGACCAACTTGAACGTGGTGTAATTACTGCCTCTGCAGGCAACCATGCGCAAGGTGTAGCATTGTCTGGGCAAAAACTGGGCATTCGCGCCATTATCGTTATGCCTAAAACCACGCCAGATATTAAAGTACAAGCGGTAAAACGCTTGGGTGGCGAAGTGGTATTACATGGTGACTCATTTGATGTTGCCAACAAATATGCAATTCAACGTGCCCAAGATGAAGGCATGACTTTTATTCCACCGTATGACGATGAATTGGTCATGGCAGGTCAAGGTACGATTGCCAATGAAATTTTGCGTCAATGGCGCGATGTCGAATATGTTTTCGTTGCTGTTGGTGGTGGCGGTTTAATTGCAGGTGTTGCAGCCTACTTGGGCGATGTCGCACCGCATGTCAAAGTCATTCCTGTAGAATATGATGAATCGGCTTGCTTAAAAGCGGCTTTTGAAGCCAATGAACGGGTTATTTTGCCGCAAGTGGGTTTATTTGCCGATGGTACTGCTGTCGCACAAATTGGTGAGAAACCGTTTGAAGTTTTACAACTACAAAAATCAGATCAATCAGGCCCAATTGTTGAGCGCGATGTAGTTTTGGTGAATACCGATGAAATCTGTGCGGCAATTAAAGACACCTTTGATGAAAACCGCAGCATTGTAGAACCTTCAGGTGCAATGGCTTTGGCAGGCATCAAAAAATATGTCGAGCAACACCAATTGCAAAATAAAAATATTGTGTCAATTGTCTGTGGCGCAAACATGAACTTTGACCGTTTACGCTATATTGCGGAACGTACTGAACTCGGTGAACATAAAGAAGCAATTTTTGCCGTGACCATTCCAGAAGAAAAAGGTGCGTTCCTTAACTTCTGCCGTGCGCTGCAAGGTCGTAATATCACCGAGTTTAACTACCGCGCCAGCGATGCTACTGCTGCACAAGTCTTTGTCGGCATCAGCTTAAAATCTGGTGAAAAAGAACGCCACGACATTTATGAGTTACTCAAAACCCAGTACGATGTTGATGATTTGTCGGATGATGAAGTAGCAAAACTACACATTCGTTATTTGGTCGGTGGTCATGCCGATATTGAAAATGAACGTCTATTCCGTGTGGAATTTCCAGAGCGTCCGGGTGCATTACTGACTTTCTTGGAGCGCTTAGGCCCAACCCATAACATCACCCTGTTCCATTACCGTAACCACGGTGCAGCGGAAGGTCGTGTATTGGTCGGTTTAGAAGCTTCGGATGCCAAACAGAACCCAGATGGTTTAATTGAAACTTTGGAAAAGATCACTTATCCATACCAAGAGATTACTAATAACTTGGGTTATCAGCGTTTCTTAAAATAACCGATCACACATCTCAATAAGTGCAAAAAACCGCTGATTTCAGCGGTTTTTTAGTCATATTGCTACAGTATAGAGCCCTAAAATATTTTAGAATATTGGAAGAATAATATAATTTTTCAGGATGATGCTATGGCACAATTTGCTGTCATTGGTTTAGGTAGCTTTGGTGCAACTGTGGCGACACAATTGGTCAAACTCAACCATGATGTCATTGGGATTGATAGCAATAAAAAGTTTGTAGAAAACATTGCCGATCAAATTACCCATGCGGTGATTGCCGATGCAACCGATGAACACGTTTTGGAAGAACTGAATATTCAAAATTGTGATGCAGTGGTGGTCGCCATTGGTGAAGATATTGAAGCCAGTATTTTGTGTGTCTTAAATTTAAAGAATTTGGGTATTTCTAAAATTTACGTTAAAGCCAAAAGTAAAGCGCATACCATGATTTTGACCCATTTGGGCGTAAGTAAAATTATTCACCCTGAAGAAGATATGGGCGTTCGCATCGCGCAATCGCTGAGTTATCCGATGGTGAGTCGTTATATGAGCCTAAACGACAACCACTATATTGTAAAAGTAAAAATTAAAGACAACTTGCATGGCACGCGCATTCATAGTCTGATGTCACATGCACCCGAAGTTAAACTTTTACTGTTTAAACGTGCCGAAACGATTTTCTATACGCTTGAATCCAATTTAATGCTACAAACAGATGATATTTTGGTGGTTGAAGGACAACTTGAACCATTAAAACGCTTATCTAAACAATTTAAGTCAGAATGAAAAAAACAGCGAAACAACCAATCAAAACTGTCAATTTAAGCCCACCCAGTCTTTTGGCACTGGGCTTTTTAAGCTTTATTAGCATTGGCACAATCTTGCTGAAACTGCCCATTTCCCATCATGGCGAGATGAGTTGGATTAATGCCTTATTTACTGCTACATCTGCAGTGACGATCACTGGATTGTCTGTAGTGAATATTGGCGATGCTTATACCGTATTTGGGCAAATGGTCATTATGTTGTTGTTACAATGTGGTGGCTTAGGTTTTATGACTTTTGCGATTTTAGCGGTTTTAAGTTTGTCATCCAAAATTGGTTTAAAACAACAAATCATGGCGCAAGACACCATTGGGCAAACCAACCTGTCTAAAGTGTCGATGACCATTAAAAGCGTGTTGCTCTACTCATTGTTTTTTGAAGGGATTGGCACGGTTATTTTAACCTTGGCATGGATGCAGGATTATCCATTTAGCGATGCATTTTTCTATGCGGCTTTCTATAGTGTTTCAGCCTTTAACAATGGTGGATTTTCATTATTTCCCAATAGCTTAATGAGTTTTGCAGATCAATACCTGATTACCTTAACTATTAGTATGCTGTATATCATTGGCGGTATTGGTTTTGTGGTACTCATGGATATTAAACGTGCCAGACGCTGGAAAAAACTCTCACCCAATAGCAAGCTGATTTTATCGACCATTGCTGGTTTAAACTTTGTGGCTTTTCTGCTGATTTGGGCGATTGAAGCCAATAATCCACATACCCTTGCAGCCATGAGTATTGGCGATCAAGCCCTCAATGCATGGTTTCACGCTACCGTTCCTCGCTCATCAGGCTTTAATAGTCTAGATGTCGCAAGTATGCAAAATAGCTCGACCTTGCTCACCATGCTTCTGATGTTTATTGGTGGTGGTTCGCTCAGTACCGCAGGCGGTATTAAAGTTGGCACATTTATTATTGTCATTTTAAGTGTGATCAGTTTTTTAAGACGTTCAGATGAGGTGCGTGTGTTTAATCATGCTGTACCTGAACGTACCACCTTTAAAGCTTTGGCGGTGATCAGCATCACAGGTATGTTAATTTGCCTCGGTTTGTTTAGCTTACTTGCCCTTGAACCGAAACTGAATTTTTTAGACCTGTTGTTTGAGGCTGTATCTGCAGCGTGCACGGTGGGTTTATCCCGTGGTGTTACAGGTGAATTACAACCTGCCAGCTTAATTATTTTAATGTTGTTGATGTTTGCAGGTCGTTTAGGGCCGCTGACTTTGGCTTATTTAATCGCCACACCACAAAAAAGCCGACTTAAACATCCAACCGCAGATATTCAAGTTGGATAAAAGCTGGATACGATCCGACTTCAAAAACAAACGCCAATCTTCAAGATTGGCGTTTTATATTCAGCGAGCAATAATGAGAAATCAATCTTAATCTACTTAAAACCAATTCATTAAAGACACACCCAAACCAACATAGGTGGCGCGGTGGTTATAATCAATCAGGCTTTCACCATAACCATCAAACAATTGGAAATGACCGCGTAATTTTCCACTGATTGGGAAAACCCAGTCAAACTGTGCTGCACCGTGCGCGTCATCACCGCCTTTTAAGCTATGACGAAGCATCAAAGAAAAGTCATGCTCTTTCCAGCGATAAAATGCCAACATATCGCCACGCCCGATATAATTTTTAATTTCAGGGTTATTGTCATCGCTGCAGTCTTCTTCAATGCGATACCACGGACGTAACGTCAAGGCAAAATTGTCTTTTTCAAAACCTAAATTAAAAATCACCCGATTCCAACTGCGTGATAATGGATCAGAACGACCATTGGATTGATGGTTCAACGTCACACCCAATAAACGACCATGCAGCCCCATAAGTGTATAGTTGGTGCGGAACATCAAACTGGCTTCAGGCTCATAATTGGTTTCACGAAATGGACGTGACTCATCACCATTATAAACCTGCCAACGTGATGACTGGGTATAACCTAGCCACACATCACCGTTATCACCCAACAGATTTTCTACCGCTTTGGTTTTTAAAGACAGCTGAAATTTGGTTTCCATTGAGGTCAGGTTTTGCTCCTTACCCACGGGAACGGTATTTTGCTCATTCAAGCTTTGTGGACGTTCATTTTTATCGGACGTCCAAAAAGTAGGCATCAAATACACAGGTTGATAAGCACGTAAATTCCATGTGCCTAATTTGCTATCGGGTGAAAGCTCCCAGCGCTTATCCAGTAAAGATACATTCGGATCAAGCTTTGGTACATCAAATGAAAATAAATTACTCACACCCACTGCAATTTTTTCTTTCACAGTTTCAGGTGCAGGAGCAAGTGCCTGAGCGGCTTGACGTTCGCTAATCAGCGCTGTTTTTTCTGCTTCAGGAATTTTAAACAGAGCATCGTAACACACCAAACGATCAGCATTTGACTCTAAAGCCACACAGGCTTCAGGTGTTGCAGGTGCAACTAAGCTAGCTGGGTCTTGTGCATAGGTTTTCGCCACAAACACAGTGCTGAGTGCGGCAACACTCAGCGACAGTCCTGTGCGTTCAAACAGTTTGAACGCGCTCATAAATCCCCCTAAGTTTTCGTTGTTATTTCACGTATCAGTTCACTTGTTTAATTTCAAAACCAAGTTCGAGCAATGCTTCACGTTTTGACACAGGTGCGACTACGGCTTTAGATGCTTGCTGCTGACGCAAATATTGCTCCGCAACACGTTTTAAATCGTCTAAAGTCACCGCCAATAAACGCTCACGTAATACTGTGCGGAATGAGGGTGTACGCGCGTGCAATAATGCATAACATGCAGTAATCGCTTCACCTGCAGGCGAACCTGGTTTATCCATACTAGCAATTAAACCTAAAATCGCTTCTTCTAGTTGATGCGGCAATTGCTCTGCATTAAATAACCAATCAATACTCGCTTCAAAGTCTGCGAAAGTTTCTGCCAAGCGTGGATCACGATAACTGTAAAAACGGAATGAACATGCATTGCCATCGTAGCTTGCACCGCCACCGTAAGCACCGCCTTTTTCACGGATTGCGCTGTGTAAGAAACCATTGCGCAAATATGCAGCCAATACCATCAAAGGTGCAGCATCAGGATGCGACACTTCCACCGCAGGATACGCAGCCGCACAGAATTGCACATTGGCTTGAATCAACCATGCCTGATCTTGCGTTGAATGATCTACAGGAACTTGAGTTAAAGCAGCAGGATTTTCTGCAACAATAAGTTTATCCCAAACTTCTTGAACTTCTTCGACCAAACGATCGGATTGATGTTCTTCACATACTAACAAAAATTGCTTAGGTGCTTGCAGTAATTTATGGTGAATCAATTGCAATTCAGCAATCAATTTCTCGTATTCCGCTGCATCTTTTTCAATTTTAGCAACCAAGTCTGCCAACCAATTTAATGCGCCCAAACCTGTGTTGTTGTAATCGCGCTGTGCCAAAGCACTGTGATGACGTCCTGCAATTTGCATGGCATAACTGTGCCCCGAACCCGACAAACGCGACTGCCAACGGGTTTTACGTTGTTGTAACAGCTCGATAATGCGGTCTTTTTCATCAAAACGTAATTGCTCAAATGCCAGTTTCAGCAAGCGGATGGCTTCAAGATTATTCACCAAAGACTTAGTGGTTAAAGTGAGCCATGCACTGATCTGATTTTTGTCATCGACTTTAGAGCGTAAAGATGCGCCCATGCCCAAACCACCGCTGACTGCGGTTTGTAGCTGTTGTAATTCTAAATAGTCGTATTCACCTGCACCCACTTCGCCCATCAAAATAGACAGCAAATTAAAATATGGCGATTGAATAATTTCATCAGGAATTTGAATCAATACTTGCTGATAGTAAATTCCATTGGTTCCTGCATGATATAAATTTAAAGGATAATCAATGCGGTTACTGATAATTTCACGCAACTCACCCTGCACAATATGCAAAGCTGCAGGCACATCTTCCAAACCAACTTTTGGCAATAAATTCAAATCATCTGGCGTATCTTGACGGACTTTTAAAGCTTCCGTTTGCGCGACGATTTCTGCTTTTTGCTCATCTGTGAGTTGTGCGCCTATCTCAGCCAGACGTGCTTTTTCAAGTGCAGCATCTTTGGCCGATTTTTCTGCATCTGGAACCAAAGTCATTTGAACACGGTGCGGGTTATCAATTAAATGCGTCTGAATTAGCCATGATAACCACATTGGATCTTTAAGTTCTTCTTTGACTTGCTCAATCGCAGTATCTACATCCCACACCTGAATTGGGTCATTGTGGTGAATTGCACTGCTTAAACCATTTAAAATCAAGCTCAACCCGTATGGCATACCATCGCCATTAATTTCACGCTGATGCAATTCAATTTGATGCAAAATTGCATCGACCAATGCCGTATCCACAGGCTGTGCAGCCACGTCTTGTAAAACTTTTAAAACGCCCGCCTGAAATTCTGCTGCATGTTCAGGGTTAGAACCTTGCACACCACAGAAGAAGGTCATTTCAAAGTTGGAATCATCCACGCCCATCAATGGCCCTGTAGATTGTGCATGCGCCCAAGTTTCCAAATAATGACGCAGTGGTGATGCAGAATTTTCAAGTAAAACACCTTCAACCAAACGCATACCTAAGCGTAATTTAATATCGCTTGCTTCAGGCAATAACCACGCCAAAACATGATAAGTTTTATCTTTCAGTTCTTCTGCATCGACTGCATAACTTTCAGTCACTGCCACTGGCGCAGCTAAACGACGCTCAGGCTTCGAATACAACGTTTCGCCCTGTTCAAATTTCGCCAAAGCCAACTGTTCAAACTGTTCTTGTAAATCGTATGCAGGCGTATTGCCAAAAGTCATAAATACCGCATTACTTGGGTGATAATGTGACTTATAAAAATCTACCAATTCTTGATAGGTTAAATCTGGAATATCTTTCGGGTCGCCACCTGAATTGTAGTGGTAAGTTGTTTCAGGGAATAAATGATAAGCCAATTGGTGATAAAGCTGATCGGATGGCGAACTCATCGCACCTTTCATTTCATTAAATACCACGCCTTTATAAACAGGCTCACCATTTTCCAACTCAATACGAATACCTTCCTGAGCAAAATCGAGAGGATTTAAATTGGCTGCAAAAGCCGCATCCATATATACCGCAAGCAGGTTTTGGAAATCTTTTTTGTTTTGTGTTGCAAATGGATAAGCCGTCCAATCTGCCGCGGTAAATGCGTTCATAAAAGTATTCAATGAACGACGAATCATTAAAAAGAACGGGTCACGGACAGGGAATTTTTCAGAACCACACAACGCAGTATGTTCTAAAATATGTGCCTCACCTTTGGAGTCCATCGGCTGAGTGCGAAATGCGACTAAAAATACATTTTCATCATGATCTGTCGCCAAATGATAATGCACCGCACCTGTAACTTTATGTTTATATTCAGACACTAAAATGTCTAAGGCTTCAACATGGTGTTGACGTACCAACTGAAACGCAGGATGTACAGTCTGGGAAATGGTTTCAGTGACATCTACAGTCATGTGATCTCCTAAAAATAAGCAAATAAAAAACTAAAGCCATTATAGCTTTAGTTCTTTAGATAATTCACGTTGAAAACCCGACTAAATTGATTGAAATTTGCAAAGTATCAACAAAATGCTGCGCTGCACTGGCTGTAGCATGAGCAAAACTAAATCAGGTATTTAAAATAACTATAGTTTGGATGATTTTCGACATACACATAATTCTGTTTTTGATAAAAATGCGCTGCCGATTTGGTATCAGTGTTTAAACACAACGCCGAAAAATTAGCACGTGCTTTTTTCTCTAAATGTTGCAAGAGCTGTTTACCTACGCCATGTTTACGATAATTTGGCAAAACATAAAAACGACGTACACGTCCAATACGACTTTCAATATCTTGCTCATTCCATTGCTGGTTTAAGCCACCACATGCAACCAATTGATCACCATCGTAAACAAACAATAAAAACTCACCAGGCTGATTAAAGCGGTTTTTACCACTTTCCCATTCTTCAATTAAACGATGGACAAAATCAAAGCCTTCTTGAGCAGCATGTTTGGCCAAAGTCTGAATTTGCGTTGGTAACTCTTGTGCTTCTTTAATTTCGATGTTCATCTAACCTTCCTGATAACTCTGCTAAACCCCTATTTTTCATCAATAACATTCATTCAGCTGAATTTTATTCATGAAACTACAGCAATCCTGAGCATTGGTGTAAACTTAGCGTTTTTAATTTTGACTGTGATTTAAAGACATGGCAACTGTTGACCTTTTTGCAATTGGTAATGCATTAATTGACCAAGAATTTCAAGTCTCGGATGACTTTCTCATTCAACATAGCTTGCAAAAAGGTACTATGCAATTAACCGATGGTGAAACACAAGCAAATTTATACAACAACTTAATTAAAACACAAAGACATAAAGGCCAAGCTTCGGGTGGTTCTGCCGCAAATACCACCGTTGCATTTAGTGCTTTAGGTGGTCAAGCCTTCTATGCCTGCCGTGTTGGTAACGATGAATTGGGTGATATTTACCTCAAAGGCTTAAATGAAGCAGGTATTCACACCACAACCAAATCGGTCAGTGAAGGCGTTACAGGGACTTGTATGGTACTTGTGAGTGATGACTCTGAACGTACCATGCACACTTACTTGGGCATTACCGCAGAACTTTCTGCTACACAAATTGATTTTGAGCCACTTAAAACAGCAAAATGGCTTTATATCGAAGGTTATTTATCTACTAGTGATACTGCACGTGCTGCGGTAAAACAAGCGCGTGAAATTGCCAAAGCCAATCAGGTTAAAATTGCACTGACTTTATCTGATCCTGCCATGGTGCAATATGCGCGTGAAGGTTTGGATGAGTTACTAGATGATGGTGTGGATTTGATCTTCTGTAACCAGCAAGAAGCCATGATGTACACAGGAACGGAAACGGCTGAAGCGGCATTAGAACAACTAAAACAAAAAAGCAAATACATTGTCATTACATTGAGCGCACAAGGTGCCCTAATTTATGATGGCAACAACGCTTTTTCTGTACCAGGTCGTCAAGTCACTGCTGTTGATGCCAACGGTGCGGGTGATGCCTTTGCAGGTTCATTCCTGTATGCACTCAATGCAGGCTTAGGTTTCCAAACTGCAGCTCAACTTGCCATTCTGATTTCAAGTGAAGTGGTTTCTCAATTCGGCCCTCGTCTTGCGGTAGAAGATTACGCTAAACTTTTGCATAGCATTCAAAAGGAATCTGCATAATGAATAAAATTTGTATGATGGAAGACATTCCTGAGCGTGAAGCACGTGCCTACGAAACGCCAAATGGTGACACAATTTTTATCACCCAACGTGATGGCATGTATTACGCTTACCAAAACGTCTGCCCACACCTACAAGTGGAATTAGAATTTTTAGAAAACCAATTCTTAGACCGTGACCAAGAATATATTGAATGCTCAACGCATGGTGCTTTATTTTTAGTTGAAACAGGTGAATGTATTTCTGGCCCATGTTTAGGTCAATCACTTGAGAAAGTTGAGATCAGCGTTCATTCAGATGGTGGGATTTACTTGATCAACGACTAACTTTTTTGCAACTTTCAGAAAGAAGCGAAAAGTTCCAAATCTTAGCTCTATACAAAACCAGATCATTTATCTATGCTCTCTAAGCAGAGTTAGATCAATGATCTGCATCTAATAACATCACCTATAAATATTTCAACACGTGAGTTTAGCGCATGCATGAGTTTTTATCTGATTTGAACTTAATGCCCTTTCATCTCAGCCTAGTTGTTTTATTGCTACTCAGCACTGTCGAAACGATTGGTTATTACTTTAATTTTCGCCCAAGTCAGTTGCTCAAACGTGCATTTTCACAACGAATTACAGAATCGCCACTTTTAGATGTTAAATTTTCTAAAGTACTGATTTTTGTTTTTTTACTGATGAATTTCAGTGTTGCAGGATATTTTTTACAGTTTTTGATTTACTCACAACAACAACATTTCGTTCCTGCTTATTACATTATTATTCCAGCGTTTATTATTGCCATCTTTTTTACAGTCTTCATGATTCACTGTTTAGACCAAGTGATTAAGCCCAAATATAGCGTGCGCCAAGTCGATTTACTCGGACGTTTAGCCACAATTTCCAGTGGTAATGCCCGTCCTGGTTTTTCTGCACAAGCACGAGTACGTGATGAGTTTGGGCAACTGCATTATGTGCAGGTTGAACCTGAATTTGGTGAACTTGAATTTCAAGCTCAAATTATTATTGTGCGCAAAAAAAGATCTCACTATCTTGCCAAAAAAATTTCGGCATCAAATAACCTATTTAGCAATCAATAAGTTATTTTTTAAGATTTAAAACCAATCTTGCTGACCTAAGAAAGTTAAAATTTTTCACTCAAACGCAACACAATCTGTTTGTTTATAAACGATACATTTCATGTGATCTGAACAATATTTACACAAAATCATTATGAAAAAATGCTGTTTACCCTAGACTAAGCCAAAGACAAAGCACCACTACATTGTAGGGAAATAAAAAAATATGCGGAATCGTCATTAAACTTTAACAAAAGAATGAGAATAATTATTAGCTGATAATATCTCTAATTTATTGCTATTTTTAGATTGATTTTTATTCATAGCAATTTAGTCAGATTTGCTTTTTTAAAATATAAGTATTTTAGTCAGATTTTGAATTATTAATTACAAGTGTTTCTGTCAAGTTTAAAAAATATTACTTTCCTCCATTTATTCTCTGCAACACCCAAAAACAAACTATTGATTTATAATAAGTTAACAATATATTTGCATTTTAACTGTGCCAGCTATTTTTTTTTGTATGTTTTTGTTTAATAATATAAAACACAGTTTAAAAAATAGGCTTATAAAAGTGAGCTTAGTTCCTAAAGATTTAAATAGAAAAGTTGTTCGTGAACTCACGATCATTTTAATAATTAAGGTCGTGCTGTTAATGGTCATCAAAAATATTTGGTTTGATGCCCCAACTATTCCTCAAAATTTTGATTCACAAGTTGCTGAGCGTATTGCTGGCAGTCCTTCCTCAATCAAGGAGACACGTTGATGATTTCTGAAAGCGTGGTCGATCTCTCGCGGTTCCAATTCGCAATGACCGCGATGTATCACTTTATTTTTGTTCCACTGACTTTAGGTCTGGCTTTTATTCTTGCCATTATGGAAACCACGTATGTGATTTCTGGTAAAGAAATTTATAAAGACATGACCAAATTCTGGGGAAAACTCTTCGGTATTAACTTTGCTTTAGGCGTAACCACAGGTTTAACCATGGAGTTCCAGTTTGGTACAAACTGGGCATATTACTCACACTACGTGGGTGATATCTTTGGTGCACCACTTGCAATTGAAGGTTTAATGGCCTTCTTCTTAGAATCGACCTTCATTGGTTTATTCTTCTTTGGATGGGATCGCCTCTCCAAAGTGCAGCACTTATGTGTAACGTGGCTGGTTGCGCTTGGCTCTAATATGTCCGCACTCTGGATTTTAGTGGCCAACGGCTGGATGCAAAACCCAGTGGGTTCTACCTTTAACTACGAAACCATGCGTATGGAATTGGTTGACTTCGGGGCTTTAATTTTTAACCCTGTTGCGCAAGTTAAGTTCGTACACACTGTTTCTGCAGGTTATGTAACCGGTGCTATTTTCGTTTTAGCAATTTCAAGTTATTACTTATTGAAAAAGCAAGACTTACCATTTGCGCGTCGTTCATTCGCAATTGCAGCAATTTTCGGTTTAGCTTCTACTTTATCTGTAATTCTACTTGGTGATGAATCAGGTTATGAATTAGGTGATGTTCAAAAAACCAAACTCGCAGCAATTGAAGCAGAATGGGATACTCACCCTGCTCCTGCAGCGTTCACTTTATTTGGTATTCCAAACGAAGAAACGCAAACGACAGATTACGCAGTTAAAATTCCTTATGTAATGGGGATTATTGCAACGCGTTCTATCACCGAAGAAGTGACTGGTATTAAAGACCTGATCGCAAACCACGAAGTTCGTATTCGTAACGGTATGGTTGCTTATCAACAACTTGAGCAATTACGTGCGGGCGACCAATCTCCTGAACTTAAAGCTGCATTTGAACAAACTCAAACCGATTTGGGTTATGGTTTATTGTTGAAAAAATACACGCCAAACGTAGTAGATGCGACTGACGAACAAATTAAAATGGCTGCTGCGGATACTATTCCACACGTACCAAGTTTGTTCTGGGCATTCCGTGCCATGGTAGCTTCTGGTTTCTTAATGCTGTTGTTATTCGCACTTGCAACTTTTGCAGTGGCTAAACGCAACGCAGAAAGTAAACCTTGGTTATTAAAATTTGCGTTATTCTCATTACCATTACCTTGGATTGCAGCGCAAACAGGTTGGTATGTAGCAGAAGTTGGTCGTCAACCATGGACAATTGGTGAAGTACTTCCAACACACTTGTCTGCATCTTCACTCAGCACTGGCGACGTATGGGGCTCAATCATTGCATTGGCAGCGTTCTATACCGTTTTGCTGATTATTGAAATGTACTTGATGATCAAATTCTCACGTCTAGGCCCAAGCTCGCTTCATACTGGTAAATACCACTTCGAGAAAATTGAAGCTGCGAAAAAAGCCAATGAGGAGGCTTAAGCATGATCGAATATGAATTACTCAAAATCATTTGGTGGGTGTTAGTGGGTGTATTACTCATTGGCTTTGCCCTCACCGATGGCTTCGACATGGGCTCAATGGCGATCATGCCATTTGTAGGTAAAAATGACGAAGAACGCCGTGCTGCAATCAACACGATTGCACCGCACTGGGATGGTAACCAGGTTTGGTTCATTACAGCGGGTGGCGCGTTATTTGCTGCTTGGCCAATGGTATATGCAACAGCATTCTCAGGCATGTATTGGGCACTACTCTTAGTTCTGTTTGCCCTATTCCTGCGCCCAGTTGGTTTTGACTACCGCTCAAAACTTGAAAACACCAAATGGCGTACATCTTGGGACTGGGGTTTGGCTGTAGGTGGTGCAGTTCCTGCATTAGTGTTCGGTGTTGCGTTTGGTAATATGTTCCTTGGCGTACCATTTACCCTAGACGAAACTGTACGTTCAACATATACAGGCAGCTTCTTTGCATTATTAAACCCATTTGCTTTAGTTTGTGGTTTAGTCAGCTTGTCTATGCTTTGTGCGCATGGTGGTGCATGGTTAATGCTGCGTACCGATGGTGACTTACGTGCACGCTCTGCAAAAGCAACGCAAATCATGGGTATTGTGTTCCTTGTGTGTTTCTTAGGTGCAGGCGCATGGTTATACTTCGGTGGTATCGAAGGTTATACCCTAGTAACTCCATACGACACGAATGGCGTAGCAAACCCATTGGCTAAAGAAGTTTTAACCAATGCAAACCCAGGCTGGATGAATAACTACTCAGCGTACCCTATTACCATGATTGCACCAATTATGGGCATCTTGGGCGGTATTTTGATTGTTCTTGCAGCAGGTAAAAATAAAGCGGGTTTAAGTTTCACAGGTTCATCTTTAGCGGTGATCGGTGCAATTTTAACTGCTGGTTTTGCATTGTTCCCATTCTTAATGCCATCAAGCCTCAACCCAGTTGCAAGCTTGACCATGTGGGATGCGGTATCAAGTAAAAACACATTAACTGTAATGACTGTTGCAGCATGTATCTTCGTACCAATTATTTTGCTATACACCACTTGGTGTTACTACAAAATGTGGGGCGTTATCACCAACAAGCACATTAAAGAGAATTCACACAGCCTTTACTAAGGCTGTGTCTAAGGAGAATAAATTATGTGGTACTTTGCATGGATTCTCGGTATTCTGATGGCATGCTTTGCAGGTGTCTTGAGTGCCCTGTATATTGAATCTCATCAAGACCTTGACGAGGAATAATTAGATGACAGACACTGCAGTGAACGCTGAAACAACAGTTCAAAAACCGAACAAGATTGCGATGGTTATTTCATGTTTATTGGCATTCCCACTCGCAGCTGTACTGCTTCTTCATCCAGCAGCAATGCTGGATGCCAACGGTGAATATAGCCACCGTGCCATGATGTTTATTATGATTGGTATTTCAGGTGGCTTTGTACACGGTGTTGGTTTTATTCCACGCTTTTGGTTTTGGAAATGGTTATTTAGCCCATTTGTGGCTTGGCCATTGATGATTTGGGGTTATTACACTTGGTTTCTTTAATGAGGTGTAAATAAATTCCTTGAAAAGAGCGCAATATGCGCTCTTTTTTATTGGCTTAATATTTAGGAGCCGCAGATCATTCCTCTGCATCTTCACCATATAAAACAGCGTATAAAATTTTGAAACTTACAATCTAAAAGAAGAACTAAGCTCAAAACTCAGGCAGAAAAAAGCCAAACACTACGGTTTGGCTTTTTTCACAACATATTTTCGCACTTGGCAATGATTATGCACCTTGCTTAAAGCATATTGTTATTTCGGCTCAATGGGTGCAAACGGTGCAACCACATCGGCATTCTGCGCACGATGACGCATGAAATGATCCATCAATACAATCGCAAGCATAGCTTCTGCAATTGGCGTTGCACGCACACCTACGCAAGGATCATGGCGTCCTTTGGTCAGTACATCCGTATCTTCACGGTTTAAATTAATGGTTTTACCAGGTGTAGTAATACTGGCTGTTGGTTTTAAAGCAATCGCAACACGAATATCTTGACCACTAGAAATACCGCCTAAAATACCGCCTGCATGGTTCGCCAAAAAGCCGTCAGTGGTCAGTTCGTCACGGGTTACATGCCCAAACTGCGCTGCCACTGCAAAACCATCTCCAATTTCAACGCCTTTCACAGCATTGATAGACATCATGGCATGGGCAATATCGGCATCTAAACGATCAAAAACAGGTTCCCCCCAACCCACAGGAACTTTTTCAGCCACAATTTCCAGTTTTGCACCACAGCTTGTACCCTGTTCACGCAAAGACGTTACCAAAGCTTCAAAACGTGGTACAGCATCGGAATCGCCACAGAAAAATGGATTGTTTGGTACTTCGTTCCAATCTAGCTTTTCAGCTTTTTCTGTACCAATTTGAGTGACGTGACCACGAATCACAATTCCAAATTTTTCGAACAGGTATTTTTTTGCAATTGCACCTGCTGCAACGCGCATTGCTGTTTCACGTGCGCTTGAACGTCCACCACCACGATAATCGCGGAAACCATACTTTTGCGTATAGGTATAATCTGCATGCCCAGGGCGGAAAGTCTGTGCAATATTACCGTAGTCTTTCGATTTTTGGTCAGTATTACGAATCAGTAAACCAATTGAAGTTCCAGTGGTTTTACCTTCAAAGACACCTGAAATAATTTCAACTTCATCGGGTTCTTTACGCTGTGTCGCGAACTTAGACGTACCCGGTTTACGGCGATCCAAATCTTTTTGTAAATCTTCTGCAGACAGTTCAATCCCCGGTGGCACGCCATCGACAATCGCCATCAGACCTACGCCATGAGATTCACCACAAGTCGTTACACGGAAAAGTTGCCCTATACTATTACCTGCCACGTCCAACGACTCCTTATGCTTGAACAGATTGAATAAATAAATCGCGATATTCACGGCATTGTGCTGCAGTCAATGCAAAAATACCTGAACCACCTTTTTGGAATTTTAACCAGTGCAAATCAACCGTGTTAAAGTTTTGCTTCATCGCCCATTCAGAATTACCTACTTCAATCACAATTAAGCCATCTTCAGTTAAGTAATCTGCCGCCTGCGCCAACATTTTACGGACTAAATCTAAGCCGTCTTGCCCTGCTGCCAATGCCAATTCTGGCTCATGATGGAATTCTTCAGGTAAATCTGCCATATCTTCCGCATCAACATACGGCGGGTTAGATACGATTAAATCATACTGATTTTCGGCTGGGATTTTGGCGAATAAATCAGACTCAAGCAACGCCACTTGGTATTGTTTGTTGTGATGTTCACAGTTAATTTGTGCGACTTCCAAAGCATCTTTTGAAATGTCAGTTGCATCGACTTCAGCATCTGGAAAAGCATAAGCCAAAGCAATCGCAATACAACCTGAACCCGTACACATATCTAAAATACGTTGTGGTGTTTTTGGTGCAGAATTAGCAGGTAAATTATTATCTGCTTCGCGCATTTGACCTTCTTCATCTAGACAATATGGCGCAAAACGATTTTCAATTAGTTCTGCAATAGGTGAACGTGGAATCAAAACACGCTCATCTACATAAAATGGTTTATTAAAGAAATAAGCCAAATTCAACAAATATGAAGTAGGTACTTTTTCGTTAATACGTCGTTCAAGCAGACTTAAAAACTCAGCCACTTCGCTTGGTAAAAGTTTGGCATCTAAAATTTCTGGGTCTGCATTCCAGTCTAAAGACATGGTTTGCAATACCAATGCAGAGCTTTCTGCAAAATAATCTTCTGTACCTTGACCTAAATGTGCATCGTATTGACGTAATGCTGTAACCCCAAAGCGAATAAAATCACGAATGGTTGATAGGTTTTCAGCAGCTTCCTGCAAATATTCAGGGCTAATTGTCGGTCGATCCACTTAAGGCGCTCCAAGGTCAAATTTTAAAACGCCTTATGATACCTTGTTTTGCTCGGTTTTATAATGTTTAAGCAGTTTCCAAGTAATTTATTTGCTATGGTTTTACTTATTTGATTCCCACAAACTGCCCTTGATAATAATCAGCGCGCTCTGCTGTTTGCAGCAAAACACATTGTGCACGTTGTAATGCGGCAAAATCGCTTTGAGTCGATAAATAACAGCGTTGTTTTACACGGTTTTCCCAAAGTTGATGCTGTTGTTGAATATTACTGGCATTGCCTGCGCTGCGTTTTACATAGGCTTTATAGTGTTTTTTGAGTCGTTTGGTTTGTGCTTTTTGCTCAGTTTTAATACATTTTTGCGATTGGGAAATTTTGCCATAACTATTGTTCATACATTGCGTATAGCCTTGTGAAACGCCATTCGCCCAAACTTGAGCTGTATCCAAAGTCAGCATCCCCAATAGTGTAAATATCCAAACTTTCATATTTTCCCCTGAGCGCAGTCTGTTTTTAAAGCGCGGTAAATTTTCAATATTTTATAATTTTACAAAACCCAAATTACTGCATTGATGCTACAAGATTCAGGTTAAAAAGCATATAGTCAATCGCCTGCTTTTTATAGCTGAGTCGATGATAAATGCACAATAATCATTGAAAAATGTGACAATATCCCAATAATTGAATTACTCATTTTATAGATGAAACTTTCAGCCTTATGAGCTACAAACACAATAATTTGATGGCCATGCGCCAAAGCTATTGGAACGACAACCACTCTGATGCAGTCTTGATTGAAAAACAATTTTTTCAGCAAATTTTGATTGAAAACGGCATTTTTGAAAATGCGTCATTAGATGATGCCAAATATCTATTTTTTAGTTTGCCCAGCGTGATTATTGTTAAGGGATATGCGCATGGTTTTTTACACGATTCTGTAAAATTGATGATTCTCAAATCTATCCAAGACAACAAAGCGCAATTGATGAAAAAAGCCGAAACCAAAGTGCAATATCGGATGTAAAAGTACTTTTAAGCCGTTTTTCATACTTTTTTCACGAGGAAACTCGTCGTTCAGCAAGTTGAACTTTTTTAATACGTTAAGACGCGCTAATATCCGTTACAATCTAATTTTCCTGCGTATTGCTGATTTAAGGATTGATTTTAATGTCAGATCAGAACGATAAGCTTAAACAACTCAAGACTTCCTCTATGGATCGACGCTTATCCATCGCAAAGGCATCTTTACTTGCAGGAACACGATGGGCAGCCTCGAATGCCACCTCTATGTTTTCAAGCGAAGAAGAAAAAGAACGTAAACGAAAAAAAGCCATGAAAGAACAAGCCGATTACTTGGTGGCTGAAATTGGCAAACTCAAAGGCTCTATCGTGAAGATTGGGCAAATGATGGCGCTGTACGGCGAACATTTTTTACCTGAAGAAATTACGCAAGCACTCAACACGCTGAATAACCAGACTGTCGCATTGGCATGGCCTGCAATTAAACAGCAATTACAGGCACAGTTAGGTGCCAAACTTGATGATCTCACCATTGATCATGAGCCATTAGGTACAGCCTCTTTGGCTCAAGTTCACCGCGCGACCCGCAAGTCGGATGGTTTGGAGTTGGTATTAAAAATCCAATATCCAGGCGTAGCAGATGCGATTGACTCAGACATGAGCCTATTTAGAAATATGCTCAAATTGACACGCATGGTGCCGCAAACCCGTGAATTTGATCAGTGGTTTGATGAAGTGCGTGAAATGATGCATCGTGAAGTCAACTATCAAATTGAAGCGGAAACGACACGTCGTTTTGCTGCCCGTTTAAAAGATGATCCGCGCTACATTGTGCCGCAAATTGTGGATGAATACTGTAGCGACCAAGTGCTGTGTATGACCTTTGAACGTGGCGTACCGATTAACAGCCCTGTCATGCTCTCATTACCTCAAGAACGCCGTAACCAATTAGGCGAAGCCTCTTTAGAAATTGCTGTGCGTGAAGTATTTGAATGGGGCGAAATGCAGACTGACCCGAACTTTGGCAACTACTTAGTTCGCTTAGGTAATGGTGAAGATATTCACGATAAAATTGTACTGCTCGACTTTGGTGCTATTCGTCAATTTGATCAACACTTGCTGACTGTGGCGCGTAATTTGATCAAGGCGGGTTATTACCACGACCCACAAATGATGGTGAATGCCATGACGGGTTATGAGTTTTTTGACAGCATCCCTGAAAGCATTAAACCAGATATGGCCAAAGTGTTTCTATTGGCAACCGAAGCCTTTAGTCACTTAGACAATAACCGCGATTTACCTGCAGGCGTGATGGATGAACAATCGCGCTATGACTGGAAAAAAAGTCAGCTGCATAGCCGTGTCATGCAACAAGCATCTAAATCGATGGCTTCGCGTTACTTTAGTGTGCCGCCTAAAGAATTTATGTTTATTAGCCGTAAATTTATTGGTGCCTACACCTTTATGACCGTGATTGATGCGAAAACCAATGTCCGCAAAATGATTCAAAAGTTTATTTAAGTCCCAACTTTTATTTCTTTGATCAAAGCTGTTATATAGACCTAAATGATTGTTGCCCACTCGATGCAATTGTCATTTAGGTCAATTTATTTTAAAAGCGTAGATTTCTATAAAATTAATAATCTATAAAAATCCACATATTAGTCCAGTTATAAGAAAATTTTTACCGTTTATCTTTGACAATTCTGCATGTCAGCAATGACATAGTTTTTTTATAGTCTGCATGTCAGCATAAAAAACAAGCATTCTCTGTGTAGGACAACACAATCATGAGTCAAATGATAAACAAAGCCCAAGGATTCGGCTTAGCGCTACTCACTAAAATGGCATCGAGTGATCTGCTCGATCAATTCAAATTACGCAAATGGGTTGAACAATCTCTATATCACTCAGCCAAAGCAGGTTTTAAAACCTTTGAAACCACTCAAAAAAATTTTAAAAGCACACAAAAATTACCGCAACAACGACTGACACGTCAATCCAAAGATTTATTTGATTTGTCATTGAGTGAAGAACAGCAAATGCTGGTCGATGCCATGCAGCAATTTGCTACAGAAGTGATCTATCCATTGGCACATCAGGCAGATCATGATGCGAAATTCCCACAAGTATTATGGCAATACAGCACAGATTTAGGTTTGAACACCTATGCTCTGCCCGAAGCTTTAGGCGGTGTTGCCACTGAACAAAATATTGTCAGCCATATTTTAATTGCCGAACAATTGGCACGTGGCGACTTTGGCTTAACCGCAGGATTACTTTCCACATTTGGCGTAATGAATGCCATAACTCGCTGGGGTTCAGAACAGGTTCAAAATCAGTATTTATCTGCGTTTTCCGAAACAGACGCGAACCATCCAACGCCACTTCAAGCCACTTTTGCGATTCAGGAAAATACTGCTGCGTTTAATCCGTATCAGCTAAAAACCAAAGCGACTTTGCAAAATGGACAGTACCTAATTACAGGTGAAAAAACGCTGGTGATTTTGGCCGAAACAGCAGATTTATTTTTGGTTAGTGCAGAGCTAAATGGTCAAGCCGATGTGTTCATTGTGCAACGTGATGCTTCTATTCAATTTAAAGCAGCGCCTGCAATGGGCTTAAAAGCCTGTGAAACGGCGACTTTAAAGTTTAATCAAACCCCTGCGGAGCGTTTAGGCACAGATGATTTCGATTACAGCGCATTTTTAAATTTAGGCAATCTCATGTGGTGCGCCATGACAGTTGGTTGCTGTGAAGCAGTGAAAAGTTATTGTATTCGCTATGCCAATGAGCGCACTGCATTTGGCGAACCAATTTCACATCGTCAAAGTGTGGCTTTTATGATTGCAGATATGGCCATTGAAATTGAAGCCATGCGCATGCTGTTGCTGAATGCAGCGAGTCTTGCCGAATCGGGTAAAAACTTTCATCGAGAAGCATATTTAGCACGTCTGCTCTGTGCAGAAAAATCTATGCAAATTGCCACCAATGGCGTGCAAATTTTAGGTGGTCATGGCTTTACCAAAGAACATCCTGTAGAGCGTTGGTATCGTGATTTACGTGCGACTGCAATTATGCATTCAGGCTTGCATGCTTAATCTCACACCATCAATAAACGATAGCCAACTAGAAAAATAAGGAATACATCCATGAATTTACAAAATCCAAAAAAATTCAAAATGTTGGTCGATCAGGCACATGAAGTTGCTTTAAATGTATTACGTCCCATTTCAAGGAAATATGATAAAGCCGAACACGCCTACCCGAAAGAATTAGACATGCTTGCCGCCTTAGTTGATGGTATGAACCAAGCGGGCGATGGCATGAATGCAGGTGCAGCAGTCAACAAACGTGGTGACACATCTACAGGTAACAAAAATGGCGTAAATATGTCTACCGCACTGAGTATTGTCGAAATGTGTTATGGCGATACAGGTTTATTACTCAGTATGCCACGCCAAAGTTTAGGTAATTCTGCGATTGCTGCGGTGGCCAATGAAGAACAATTACAACGCTTTAATGGTGTTTGGGCAGCCATGGCAATTACCGAACCCAACTGTGGTTCTGACTCTGCGGCTATTCGTACCACTGCCACCAAAGTAGACAATGAATATATTTTAAATGGTGAAAAGATTTTTGTGACCTCTGGTGACCGCGCCGATGCCGTTGTTGTGTGGGCAACCTTAGACAAAAAACTGGGACGTGCTGCGATCAAATCCTTTGTTGTGACTAAGGGCACACCTGGCATGACCGTGGAACGCTTAGAACATAAATTAGGGATTAAAGCCTCGGACACAGCAACAATTCGATTTGAAAATTGCCGTGTTCCTGCGAGCAACCTTTTAGGCAATACAGAAATTGATGTTGCCAAAGGGTTTGCAGGTGTGATGGAAACCTTTGATAACACTCGCCCTTTGGTGGCAGCTATGGCCGTTGGTTGTGCCAAAGCCGCTTTAGAGCGGATTAAGGAAATTTTTAAAGACCAATTAGATGCAAATTATGCCACGCCCTATTTACAGTGTTCACATATCGCAGCACAGACTTATCGGATGGAAGCAGAATGGGAAGCCGCACGTTTATTGATGCTCAAAGCAGCATGGATGGCAGACAATAAACAGCCTAACTCACGCGAAGCTTCTATTTCCAAAGCCAAAGCTGGTCGCGTGTGTAATGAAATCACGCTCAGGTGTGTCGAGTTAGCTGCATCGGTGGGTTATAACGAAGATGAGTTATTGGAAAAATGGGCACGTGATTCGAAAATTTTAGATATTTTTGAAGGTACGCAACAGATTCAGCTATTGATTATTGCCCGTCGTGAATTAGGTAAAAGTTCGAGTGAGCTCAAGTGATTTTATGATTTAAGGCATATAGTAAAGTAAGATAAAAGACAGATTTTCATAGAAATATTGCTATAAATTTCTGTCTTTTTCGATATAAATTAATCTTCAGGTGAAAAAATTGCGATATATCTTGCTAAAACCTCATCCAAAACATCTGCGTGCGAGGATTCTAAAAACCGCGCGTGTCTAGCTTCAAAATCTAAAGCTCTAGATTGATCACAACGCACAATACCTGTAGTTTTCCCACCAATAAGCTCTACAGCGAAACCCATATTTCGTGCAAAGTTTCCACCAGAAGTAATAGGCAAAACAATCGGCATTTTAGTAATAAGATTAAATGACTTAGGTGAAATAACAAATACAGGTCGCTTACCTTGTTGTTCATGTCCAAGTGTTGGATCTAATGAAATCAAATAAATATCGCCTTGATTCATTAGATTTCTTCTCGCCCAACTGCTTTTACATCATGCCACGCATCTTGCTCTAATGCTAAAGCTTGATGCTCTTGCAGCAAGTCAGCCAATTTATAAGATGGCTTCGCTTTAGGTTCGACCACTAACTTACCATTCACAATGCTCAGAGAAACTTCCTTTCCCGCATCTAAACCTAAACTTTTTAATAATGTAGGCGGTACGGCAAGCATGACCGAACCACCTACTTTTCTCAAGTTTGTATGAATCATACCCACCTCAATATTATATAAATATATAACTTTATTATGCGCCAAAATGAGATGAAGTCAATTCATAGTAAGATGAGTGAAAATAGACATCTGGTATACATCTCAATCTTTCCTTTGAAAGATATATACAAAAGAAATATCAAAATGAATATTAAAAAATAATCTTAATAATTCAATCAATTATCCACCACACCAAATTTCTTAAAAATTCCTGCACGGCGTTTAGGCTGAATATTGGCTTTGTTTAAATTGCCTTGATAATGTTCAAATACACGTTTATCCATAATTTTAAACCACAAAGGTGGAATCATGGCAGGCAGCAACATGCTGGCATAACCGCTTGGTAATTCAGGCGCTTCATCAAAATGTCGCAAAGCCTGAAATGGTCGGGTTGGATAAGCATGATGATCGGAATGACGTTGTAATTGATACAAAAACAAATTGGTCACAATATTGTTATTATTCCAGCTGTGTTCAGGCATAGTGCGCTCATATTTGCCATGCGCATCTTTTTGTCTAAGCAAGCCATAATGTTCTATATAATTAATTATTTCAAACAGGCTAATGCCATAAAAAGCCTGTGTCGCCAAATACGGAATGATCCCAGTACCAAAACGCGCCAACAATGCAGCATGAAATGCCGCACTCATGCCCCAGCCTTGTAATAATTCATTGTCTTTCGACCAAAAACTTTTGCCTTTACGTTTTAAACGCTGAGTTTCAATTTGCAGTGCAGACTTAAACGAACCTTTTACCGTGCGGAGCCAAAACTCATAAAATGTTTCTCCCATACGTGAAGATGCAGGGTCTTCAGGTGTCGCAGCACGTTTATGATGCCCATACGGATGCTCAACCCGAAAATGGTTATATCCTGTTGGTGCTAAAGCCAAATGTGACAGTAAGTGATCTATTTTTGAAGATTTATGGCTGAGTTCATGCGCAGTATTGACAGCAATACCATTCACCATCCCCATGGAAATACCCAGAAAAATTTTATCGACTAACGAGGTTTGTGGCCGTCCAACCAAATAAGCTGCATAAATATTGGCGGCATATTGCAAAGGAATAAAACTTTTCACCAAACGCGAATAATACCGATCTTCCTCAAGTCGTTTCACATCTTCATTGCTTGGGTTATTGGCATCTTGACCAATTAAAGTATCAATTGTTGGAATAATCACATGCAATAATAAAGGGCCACCTAGAGCAAAAACTTTTTTCGCAGGCTTCGGAGCGAATTGATAACCCGCCAAAATCCCCATCCCCAATACAGGTAAAAATGGGCTGATCAACCATAAATAACGCTTTTTATTGAGTTGAGCCGCGCTTTTATAAGGAACATCCTGTTCCATCT
Organism: Acinetobacter sp. SWBY1; assembly: GCF_002946595.1. Lineage (NCBI taxonomy): Bacteria > Pseudomonadati > Pseudomonadota > Gammaproteobacteria > Moraxellales > Moraxellaceae > Acinetobacter > Acinetobacter sp. SWBY1. Next base: position 651,992 of record NZ_CP026616.1, read on the forward strand.
CTTTAAGCAAATGAAGTGGTGCGTTCATCTTATTTTCTTCCTTCTACGCTGTTCTACCTATATATTTGAGGAAAGACACGAGAATGAACAGTTGCAGACGTCCAAAAAAGCTATGCAAAAGTCTTTGGCGCAAAAATGCGCTATATTGTCCTGAAATCACAGGTTTATTTTTTATAATGATTTATGCTTAAAATATGGATGCTTTAAGTAAAATTTTTGATGATATACATCTGCACCAATCAGAATATATCTATTTAAATCCTCAAGGAGATTGGTCATTTCAATATCGTGACCAAGGGGCAATGCTGGCTTATGTAGTACTACAAGGCTCGCTGCATATCCATTTATCTGCACAGACACACCTTCACATTGATGCAGGTGATATTGTCCTGATTCCATCGGGTTGCAGTCATTACGCAAGTGCAACTGCAGACACTCACTGGACAGAACACTTTGATATTTCGGATTTATTTCAAATTCAGTCACAGCAGTCAATAAATTTTGGCACGATAAATCACACACAAGCTGAAGACGCATTTATTTTGGTGATTCAATGCCACATGGACACCACCATGGCAAAACCGCTTTTAAGTGCCCTACCCGAATATCTGCATATTCCGCATATCATGTGCAGCACAGCGCCCGAGTGGTTACAAATTGGCTTGCAATTTTTAGCGGTGGAAAGTCATCAAATCCGACCGGGACGGGATAAAATATTAGATCACTTGGTCAGTATTTTACTGATTGAATGTGTGCGTGATTATATTTTTCAGCTTGATGACTCAAATAACTGGCTCGGCGCTTTGGCACATCCTGAACTTTCCAATGCGCTCGCAGCTATTCATGGTCAACCCGAAAAAGCATGGACGGTAGAAAGTTTGGCAGAACAATGTTGCATGTCACGTTCTAAATTTGCCAATTTGTTTAATCAGGTGATTGGTGAGCCGCCTTTGGCATACTTACAACAACATCGGCTACGCTTGGCATCGCATTATTTACAGCAAGGACAATTGTCGATTCAACAAATTGCCCATCGTGTCGGTTATTCTTCCGAAACCGCCTTTAGCCAAACTTTTAAAAAGCAATTCGAGCTAACACCTAGCCAGTATCGGCAGCAGTTTCAAAACAACAATGCAATCACGAAATGAACAGTTTAACGATCTAAAATCGCCAAAATTGCTTGTGCAGGGTCTTCGCTGTTATCGGACAATAATTGCTTATGCATAGTGATATGCTGCATCACCTGAATTTGTGCTGTTTCGATATCAATTAACTTTTCAATTTCTACTGCTAAACGCTCAGGTGTTGCATCCTCCTGAATTAACTCCTGAATCACCTTTTTACCTGCAATAATATTTGGCAATGAATAATAAGGAATTTTCACCAACAGTTTCGCAATCCAATACGTGATCCGATTCAGCTTATAAAACGTAACCATTGGACGATGTAATAGCATTGCTTCTAGCGTCGCCGTGCCTGAAGCTAGTGCAATTATATCGGACGCATTCATTACCTGACGACCAATTTTGGATTCTGTGCCACGATTTTCCATCAATTGCACTTTGTCTTGTAATGCACTCGGATAAGACTGCAGTAACGCTTCAATTTGTTGTTTACGTGCATCATTAATTGCAGGAATTAAAAACTTAAACTGCGGATATTTTTGCGTCAAAATATAAGCCGCATCTAAAACTAACGGCCCTAAACGCTCAATTTCACCACGTCGGCTACCAGGCAATAACGCAATATGTTGTTGCTGTTGGTCTAAACCCAATTCTTGTTTTGCTGCAGCAATTGGATTTTCCAACGGCAACTGACTCGCCAAAGGATGTCCGACAAAGGCTGCAGGCACATCCCATTTTTTAAAAAAGGCTTTTTCAAACGGAAATAAACACAGTACCAAATCTATACTGGCTTTAATGCCATGTACCCGACCTTGTCGCCATGCCCATACCGAAGGACTGACATATTGCACGGTTTTAATCGGCAAGTTTTTCTGTTTTAAACTTTTGGCAAGACGTAAATTAAAATCAGGCGCATCAACTCCGACAAAGACATCGACGGGATGTTGAGTCCACTTTTCGACCAAACCATCCCGTACTGCAAAGAGTTTTTTCAAATCTTTCAGCACTTCAACAATGCCCATTACCGATAAAATATCCATCGGATAATAACTTTTAAACCCTTCCGCAATCATTTGCGGACCACCAATGCCTTCAAACTCAGCATCAATGCCTTGCTCACGAAAACGTCGCATGAGTTGTGCCCCCAAAGTATCACCCGATACTTCTCCCACAACGATACCTATTTTAAGTTTCCGATTTTGCAAGCGTTTTGTCCTCTAAATTTTAATGGATATGAATTTTCGCATTTTAGCATAGCCACTGTATTTTGTAAGAAACAGAAAGTAAGCCGTGGCTTGAATCTGCGATCTTTTGCACTGATTTACCACATTGACTATATCTGTTTTAAGAATAAGTAAATCATTAATCAAGACAACAGCTTATTGCCAAAAGGCATAATATATTCACGATTTTTGACTTCGGCATATCTTCATGGTTGGTCCTTTAGAGTTTATTTTGGCAGGTGTATTGGTCGGCTTCTGCGTGGGTGTGACTGGCGTAGGTGGCGGTTCACTGATGACTCCCATTCTGATCAGCTTGTTTAAAATTGAACCGCATATCGCAATTGGAACAGACCTACTTTATGCCGCCATTTCAAAATTCTGCGGCTCATTGGTTCATGCCAAAAAAATGAATATTGTATGGCCCATTGTAATTTGGCTTGCAGTGGGCAGTATCCCTGCTTCATTTGCGACCCATTGGGTTTTAGAGAATTATTTAAGCCAATCTACCCATTACAAAATGGTACTGACCGTGGTACTGGGCTTTATGTTGACCTTAACTGGCATCTCAATTGTGTTTCGCAGTCAAATTGAAACGTTTTTTAATAAATACCGTAAACAAGAATTGCCCGATATGACCCAAGACCTTGAAAAGGTCAAACTACAGGCTGCAGATAAGCGTGCCCTCATTGTAATTATGGGAGTTGTACTGGGTGTATTTGTCACACTTTCTTCAGTGGGTGCAGGTGCTTTTGGCATCATGGCATTGGTGCTGATGTTCCCGAATCTACCGATGATTCGTATTATCGGTTCAGATGTCGTGCATGCCGTCTTACTTACCCTAGTTGCAGGCTTAGGTCACATGAGTTCAGGCAATGTCGACTTTCACCTATTGGTTTGGTTGTTGGTTGGCTCGATTCCTGCAATTGTGGTGGGAACTTTAGTCAGTTCACGTTTACCTGAAAAAGTGATTCGTAAAGTTTTAGGTATTACCTTATTTATTATCGGGATTAACTTTATGGTCAATCCTGTGAAATCAAAACCTATCAGCACACCAGAAACTGCAACAGCAGTTTCTGAGGCACAAGCCAGCCAATAATGAATGCTTTATCTGACAGGATTTTGCTAAAACAGACCGTTTAATTTATCTACCCGATTCATCACTTATTTTTTAAAGAAGTATTCATCTTTTTATAACAAAATACAGTGAAATTCATGTTATATTCAGACTATTAAACAATCTTTTGTATGATCAAACCAGTGACGGCAATGAATACTTTACAGTCTAATCCTCTTACACAATCAGACATCGATGACGTGAATATTGAAAGTATTCAGCCACTCGTGACTCCTGCAGAATTAAAAACTGAGTTACCTTTGACTGAAAATGCTTATCAAACCGTTCTTCGTGGTCGTGAAACAATCCGCAATATTTTAGATGGTAAAGACAAGCGTCTATTTGTGGTGATTGGTCCATGTTCTATTCATGACCCTGCTGCTGCACATGAATATGCAGATCGTTTAAAAGTATTAAGCGAAAAAGTAAAAGATTCTCTTTATATTGTGATGCGTGTTTATTTTGAAAAACCACGTACTACAGTGGGCTGGAAAGGCTTAATTAACGATCCAGACATGAATGACTCTTTTAACATTGAAAAAGGCTTGCGTCTTGGTCGTAAACTTTTACTTGAGTTAAATGAAAAAGGTTTGCCATGTGCGACTGAAGCACTTGATCCAAACTCTCCGCAGTATTATCAAGATTTAATTTCTTGGTCTGCAATTGGTGCACGCACTACAGAAAGCCAAACGCACCGTGAAATGTCATCTGGTCTTTCTTCTCCAGTCGGCTTTAAAAATGGTACAGATGGCGGCTTAACAGTTGCTACCAATGCCATGCAGTCGGTAAAACACGGTCACAGCTTCTTGGGTCTTAATGATCAAGGTCAGGTTTCAGTAATTCGTACTAGCGGCAACCCGTATGCACACGTGGTTTTACGTGGTGGTAATGGCAAGCCTAACTACGATGCAGGCTCTGTTGCAGATGCTGAAAATGCATTAAACAAAGCCAAAGTCAGCACCAAAATCATGATTGACACCAGCCATGCTAACTCAAACAAAGACCCATTCTTACAGCCATTGGTATTAAAAAATATCACTGAGCAAATTTTAGATGGCAATAAGTCTATTGTTGGGATTATGGTCGAAAGTCACCTGAAAGGTGGTCGTCAAGATATTCCTGAAAACTTATGCGATTTAGAGTATGGTAAGTCTGTGACTGACGGTTGTATCGACTGGGATACCACTGAAAAAGCATTGCTTGAAATGCATGAAGCATTAAAAGACGTTTTAGTGAATCGTTAAGATTTAAAAACGCCATCTTCATGATGGCGTTTCTATTTGTAGCATAGGAAATTCTGCGCGCATGAATGACATTGAAACCCAACTTAGCCAAATTAAAAATTTCCAGTTCATTCATGAGCGTTTGTTTTCTTCAGGTCAGCCTACGGCTGAAGAATTAAAACAAATTAAAGAATATGGTATTGGCACTGTCATTAATTTGGCTGAAAGTGATGCGGAACACGCCCTTCCCCATGAAGACAAAATTTGTCTGGATGTTGGACTAAACTATATTCAACTGCCAATTTCATGGGAAACACCATCCTCTGATCAATGTTTATTATTGCTCGATTTGGTCAATCATTTATTAGAAAGCCAAATGGTGTGGGTACATTGCAGCAATAACAGCCACGTCAGTAGTTTGATGTATTTATATCGTCAATATTTTATGGATGTGGATATTGCAACTGCTCAAGACTTATTACATGATATTTGGAAACCAAATGAAACTTGGACAGGCTTAATTCACGCCGTTTCTTTGCAATTACAAGGTCGTAAAGCCACGCAAGATTTACAACAAGCTTTAGAATCTGCTGAACTTTCTTAATTCAGCAGATTACCTAGTTAAATTGCAATGCGATTATTTTGTATGAGAAATCAATACAGTCGCGGTTGCTAAAATACCTTCCTGACGTCCAGTAAAACCTAATTTTTCAGTAGTTGTCGCTTTAATACTAATTTGCGTGACCTCTACACCCAATACATCAGCAACACTTTGGCGCATTTCTAGCGTATGCGGTGCAAGTTTAGGACGTTCACAAGCTACAGTAATATCGGCGTTATTCAGTTTATAGCCACGGTCTAAAATAAGTTGATAGACCTGTTTAAGCAATACCCGACTATCTGCACCTTTATAATTTGGATCGGTATCTGGAAAATGCTGACCAATATCCCCTAGCGCCAAAGCACCTAATAATGCATCGCATAGTGCATGCAGCACTACATCGCCATCTGAGTGTGCTTTTAAACCTTGTGTATGAGGAATTTGAACACCTGCAAGCGTCACAAAATCTCCCGCTTCAAAGGCATGAACATCTAATCCTTGTCCAATACGAATCTGTGCAACCATGTTCAACTCCTGTAGAAATAAATCATTGAAATCTTGTATTCATACTTTCGATTTCGCTATATTAGACCTAGCGCAACATAGTGAAAGTATAAGCGATCATGCTGTTGAAATCTGAGATTCATCTTATCAAAAACTTAAGTACACTGCTGTTATTTGGCTGTTTATATTCATCTTTCTCTTATGCACAAGGGATTGATTGTAGATCTACACCCAATAAAAAGTTGGCGCAGGTGTGCACAGAAAATTTCTCAGAATTGCGTGAAAAATTAAGTGATCAACATTTAACAGCTTATTTGATGAGTGATGCGCCTATTCGCTTGTTAGAAGATACTCAGCAATTGTGGATCCAACGCTTACAGCAATGCAAAAGCTTAAATTGTTATACTCAGCAATTTGATTTTAGAATTGATCAACTGAATTTTTTCACTTCAATGAATCAAAGCATGACTCAACATTATTTAAAATATGAAAATGGTCAATTTGCTGCACAACCCGTACATTTACAAATTCATCAACTCAATAAAAACAGCATTAAAATTGAAGGTATTGCTTATCGCAATCCAAATAACCGCCTTGAAAGCCAAAGTATTGCCTTTTTAGCTTATACAACACCTGATCAAAAAAACAAAATCATCGACAATGAGCACGATTGCAGTTATGAGTTTAATTATTCTAAAGCAATCTTAAAAATTCAAACCAAACAAAAAGGTTGTGAACGCTTTGCGGGCATCTATCGTTTATACGATTAATGCTGAACAATAGATTGTATTAGACAGATTAAATGAGCAACCACAACACAATTGGCAAAGTTAATGCGGCGAATACGGTTTGCAAGCTAATAATTGAAGCCATTAAACGACTATCTCCCCCTAAAACTTGTGTAAGTACATAAGCTGCCGATGCAGTAGGTAAAGCAAAAAACAAGACTAAAATTTGCGACTCCAACACTGGAACATTTAAGCTCTGACAAATTAGCCAAGCCAAAGCAGGCATAAATAACAAACGCCCGAACACATTCAATGCCAATGCGAATACATCTCGTTGCAAGCCATTAAATTGTAATGCTGCGCCCACACACATTAATCCCAAAGGCAAACTGCATAACGCTATTTGACGAATAAAATGCGCTGCACCTTCCCACAAGCTCAAACCTGATAAATTAAATAGACCGCCAACAATACACCCTAAAATTAATGGATTTTTCATTAATGACCATAGGATTTGCTTTGCCTGTAAAGTCTTAGTATCGCTTAAAGCCAGCACAGATAAAACATTCACCAATGGAATGCAGAACACCAAAATAATCGCAAACAGCGCCATGCCCTGCACCTGAAACAATGCTGCGACCAAAGCCAAACCGATATACGTATTGAAACGTACCATGCTTTGCATATACACCCCAAAACGGACTGCGGGTGTTTTAAAGTAGCCGCGAAAGGCATATAACAGACAACCAACCAAAGCCACAACAATCCCTACGACCGACAAAATCTGTGCAATTGATTTCGCTTCAATATTTGCTGTGGCGAGGTTTAAAAACAACATGCTGGGGAACAAAATATAGTAATTTAACTTTTCTGCACCCTTCCAAAATGGCTCATCCAGCATACGTGATTGCTTAAGCAGATAACCCATTGCAATTAAGGCAATCAAAGGAAAAAGTGCAATAAAAATTAAATGGGTCATAGGGTGCTCTGTATGTGTTACTGCTACGCTGTTCTTTTTGAATTATTGCTTAATAAACAAAGTAAATTTATTGGATATTATAGAGATTTTTTTGTGCTTATCCTGTTTTGCTTAGGCTATTTTAGAGCCACAAAATGTGAAAAAGATGATGATAGCAACTTGCATCCACATCACCTTTCACATGGATTCTGAATTAACGATGGGTATGAATAGACATCACAATCCCCATGCTCGCCAACATGGAAATGACTGCCGTTCCACCATAACTCATAAGTGGCAATGGATCACCCGTTACAGGTAAAATACCACTCACCATCCCTGAGTTTAGAAATACAAAGAAAAAGAAAGTAAGACCAACCGTGCCTGCATACAAACGCCCGAAATTATGGAAACAATTCATCCCAATCATCAAACAACGTAAAATAATCGCGGCAAACAAACTGAACAGTAAAAACACGCCAATAAAACCAAACTCTTCGGCATAGGTCGACATAATAAAGTCAGTATGATGTTCAGGCAGATAACCCAAATGTGATTGCGTTCCTTCTAAATAACCTTTACCTGTAAAACCGCCTGACCCAATGGCAATTTTGGATTGAATAATATTCCAGCCTGCCCCCAAGGCGTCCGACTCTGGGTCAAATAAGGTGAGTACCCTTTTCTTTTGGTATTCCTGCAAAAAGAACATCCAAAGCAACGGTGCTGCAACAGCCAATGCGGTGATTGCCCCCAATATTAATCGCCATGACATGCCACTTAAAAATAGCGCAAAGACACCGGGAATAATCAAACCAATGTTTAAATCGGGTTGCAATGCCACCAAGACAAAAGGAATCATCATAATCACTAAAGCGACAATGATATGGATCAATTTAGGCGGGAAAGCACGACGCGAAAAATACCACGCCATCATCAATGGCATGGCAAATTTCATAAATTCACTGGGTTGCATACTGCCAATACCCGGCAAGCTGATCCAGCGTTTTGCCCCCATACGGGTTTCACCAATGACCAAAACCAAAGCCAGCATGATGACTGCAAAGATATAAAAATATGGACTGGCAGCTTGATATACCTTAGGCGGAATTTGCGCCAAAATAATCATGGCGATAAAACCAATGCCAAAACTGGTTGCTTGACGCAGCACCATCCCCATATCTTGCGCGGTGGCACTATATACCACCATTAAACCCAGAATCGCATTTAAAATCAGAAAACACAGCAACCATGGATCTAAATGTAATTTAGTCCAGCGTGAGGAATCATTTTTAATGCTTCTACCATCACGTAATGAGTGACGTAAAAAACGATACTGCTGCGATGGATTCATGCGACTCAAAGGTATTTAAAATAGACAGGATGGACAATTATAGAAGCAAAGCGGCACAGAGTGAATCATTAAAGCTTAATCGTTGAAGATTCAAGTTTAACGCGGTGTTAATTACACTAGATTTTTATCATCCATGTTGTTGTGAGGCTAAAATTAAACGTGCCAGCTCTAAATCATCGGGATAGGTGATTTTAATATTATCCGAACGACCGTGCACAACATTTACAATTTGCCCTGCTGCTTCTAAAGCACTGGCCTCATCGGTAATCGTCAATTGCTGTTTTAATGCAGATTCAATGGCTGTTTTAAGCACATCAAGTTTAGCAATTTGCGGAGTTTGCGCTTGCCAAAGTTGGTCACGGCTTACCGTGGTTTCAATTTTTGTGCCTTGGCTTACCTTTTTTAAAGTATCACGCACTGGAATAGCCAAAATTGCACTTTGATCTGTTGCCAGTGCAGTCTGATACAACTGTTCAAGGCAAGCAGCTGTCACACAAGGACGCGCTGCATCATGCACCAAAACCCAGTCATCTGCATGGGCGATTTCAGATAAATAATGCAGTGCTTTTAAGACTGAATCCACTCGCTCTGCACCACCTACGCAAAAATGTGCTTTTTCTTTTTGTGCCAAGTTTAGGTTTTGCGCTACATCATCTGCTTGACCAATCGCCAAAACATAACCCGCTAAAGGCAAGTGATTTAAACGTGCGATGCTGTGCGCTAAGACTGTTTGATCTTGAATATATTGATATTGTTTAAGTTCAGTTCTAGAAAAACGACTACCAGAACCCGCTGCGGGAATAACCGCCCAAAGTTTAGGGTGTCGGGGCGGTTGCTGCTGCAAGTTGTTGTGATTCATTGGTGCGTAAATCTACTGTGGAATTCGGTTGAATATAAATTGGTTTATATTGTGTGCTGATGGTGCTCATTTGCACAAAGGTTTCATGTGGCTTAATTAAGCCTAAATCTAAACGGGCATGCTCTTCAATGGCTTCTACCCCATTTTTTAAATCATAAACTTCTGCTGCAAGTACACGATTGCGCTCCTTCAGCTCTGTATTTAATTCTATTTGTTGTTGGATTTTTTCTGTCAGTGCAGCATGGTCACGATAACCACCTTCACCAAACCAGTGTAAATATTGAAACCCTGCGATCAAAAAGATCGCAAGGCCCAACAATGCTTTACTCGCTTTGGAGTCAAATACATTTAATAATGACATCTACTGATTTCGCTTAGTTCAAACCTTTGAACTCAGCTTTACCGCGATATGCAGCATTCGTCAATTCTTCAATACGAAGTAATTGGTTATATTTTGCTACACGGTCAGAACGGCACAGTGAACCAGTCTTGATTTGACCTGCTGCTGTACCTACTGCAAGATCCGCAATTGTAGAATCTTCAGTTTCACCTGAACGGTGTGAAATAACAGTTGTGTAACCATTGGCTTTCGCAAGGTAAATTGCATCAAGCGTTTCAGTCAAAGTACCAATTTGGTTGTACTTGATCAGGATTGAGTTACCTACTTTTTCATCGATACCGCGTTGTAAGATTTTCGGGTTAGTAACGAACAAGTCATCACCGACCAATTGAATCTTGTCACCTAAGATCGAAGTGAGGTAAGACCAACCTTCCCAATCAGACTCATCTAAACCATCTTCAATTGAGATAATTGGATATTGATTTACAAGACCAGCTAAATAGTCAGAGAATTGGTTGCTTGTGAATGCTTTGTTGCCTTCACCTGCAAGAATGTACTGACCATTTTTGTAGAATTCTGAAGATGCACAGTCAAGCGCCAACATGATGTCAGAACCCGCTTTGTAGCCAGTCTTCTCAATAGCTTCAAGAATAACTGTGATTGCTTCTTCGTTAGAACGTAAGTTTGGCGCAAAACCACCTTCATCACCCACTGCTGTGTTTAAACCTTTTTGATTCAATACAGATTTTAATGAGTGGAAAATTTCTGCACCAGCACGTAATGCTTCAGAGAATGAAGTGAAGCCCACTGGCTCAATCATGAACTCTTGAATATCAACGTTGTTGTCTGCGTGTGAACCACCATTTAAGATGTTCATCATTGGTACAGGCATGGTTAAAATGCTGTTGTTACGAAGGTCTGCGATGTATTGGAAAAGAGGAATTTTCTTTTCATCAGCAGCAGCGCGCGCAGCAGCCAAAGACACGGCTAAAGTTGCGTTAGCACCTAATTTTTCTTTGTTTTCAGTACCATCAAGCGCAATCATGGTGTTGTCGATGTCTTTTTGTTCAAACACAGACTTACCAAGTAAAGCATCACGAATTAAAGTATTGACGTTATTTACCGCAGTTTTAACGCCTTTACCCAAGTAACGTGCTTTATCGCCATCACGAAGTTCTAGAGCTTCACGAGAACCAGTTGAAGCACCTGATGGTGCACATGCACGGCCAACTACGCCAGATGCTAAGATTACGTCTGCTTCGATGGTTGGGTTACCACGAGAGTCCAAAATTTCACGTGCACGAATGTCAACGATTTGGCTCATGAACAATTCCTCAGTTGATTAATAACGTGATGCTTTAGGCATCAATGAGTCTATAATTTAATATGGATCTAATTTAGTGTGTATCTAGCTTTTGGAAACCTTTTACCAAGGTATCCAATTCTTTAAGCTGTGCCAAGAACGGCTCAAGTTGTGATAGACGCAATGCACATGGGCCATCACACTTTGCCTGCTCTGGTTCAGGATGTGCTTCTAGGAATAAACCTGCCAAGCCAGTTGCCATACCTGCACGTGCCAAGGTGGTAATTTGTGCACGACGACCACCTGCCGAATCTGCACGACCACCCGGAGTTTGCAAAGCATGGGTTACATCAAAGAACACAGGTACATTCATTTCTTTCATGATGTCAAAGCCCAGCATATCGACAACCAAGTTGTTGTAACCAAATGCTGAACCACGCTCACAAAGAATCAATTTGTCATTCCCTGCTTCTAAACACTTATGCAAAATATGACGCATTTCGTGCGGCGCAAGGAATTGTGCTTTTTTGATGTTGATAATGGCTTGAGTTTTTGCCATCGCTTCAACCAAATCGGTTTGGCGACTTAAAAACGCAGGAAGCTGAATAATATCTGCCACTTCTGCCACAGGCGCAGCCTGATACGGCTCATGCACATCGGTAATAATTGGCACATTAAAATGCTTTTTAATGTCAGCCAGCCATTCAATGCCTTTTTCTAAACCGGGACCACGAAATGAGTTCAGGCTAGAACGGTTGGCTTTGTCAAAACTGGCTTTGAATACATACGGGATATTTAAGCGTGTGCAAATATCCACATAAGTTTCAGCAATTTCAAATGCAAGGTCTTTAGACTCAAGTACATTCATGCCGCCAAACAATACAAATGGCAAATGATTCGCCATTTGTATATCACCCAAACGTACAATTTCTTGTGGTTTTAATTGTGACATTTCAACTTCCTAGTTTATCCCTAAAGCCATCTTATTTGGTTTTTTGATGCTGTTGTTTTGCCGCACCGATAAAGCCAGCAAACAATGGATGTCCATCACGTGGCGAGCTGGTAAATTCTGGGTGGAATTGTACCGCAATAAACCAAGGATGTTGCGGAATTTCAACAGTTTCAACCAAGTGCTGAATTGGTGAATAACCCGAAATTTTAAGACCTGTTTCTTCAAGCACAGGAATATAACGGTTATTCATTTCATAGCGATGGCGATGGCGCTCTACAATTTCTGCAGAACCATATACTTCACGAGTTTTGGTACCTTCAACCAATTCAGATTTTTGTGCACCTAAACGCATAGTGCCGCCCAAGTCAGAATCGACAGAACGCTGTTGAACTTCGCCGCGCTCATCTAACCATTCAGTAATCAAACCAATAAGTGGCGACTTAGTCGAACGGTTAAACTCTGTTGAACTTGCATCGGCAATACCTGCCACATTACGTGCATATTCAATCACAGCCAATTGCATACCCAAACAGATTCCCAAGAATGGGACACCGTTTTCACGTGCATATTTGATGGCTTGCATTTTACCTTCGGTACCGCGCTCACCAAAGCCGCCCGGAACTAAAATTGCATCGGCATCTTTAAGTACAGTATTAACGTCTTGGCTTTCAAGGTCTTCTGCATTGACATAGTCAATTTCAACTTTGACGCGGTTTTGAATACCCGCATGCAATAATGCTTCGTTTACAGATTTATAGGCATCTGGCAGTTCAACATATTTACCCACCATCGCCACACGAACGCTGTATTCAGGGTTCAATAATGCATCAACTACGTTATCCCAATCAGATAAATCTGCTTCTGGAAGATCATTGAAGCCAAAACGCTCACAAATTAAATCATCAACGTCTTGTTCATAGAATGTACGCGGAATTTGGTAGATGGTTTTGGCATCTTTACATACCACAACCGCACGTGCTTCTACGTTGGTAAATAACGCAATTTTACGGGTAGTGTCAGCATCAACATCATGTTCAGTACGGCAGATGAGAATATCTGGCTGAATACCGATAGATAACAATTCTTTAACTGAGTGTTGAGTTGGCTTGGTTTTTAACTCTGCCGCAGACTTGATATATGGCAATAAAGTTAAGTGCATGAGCATGGTACGCTTATGCCCTAATTCCACCATCAATTGACGTACAGATTCCATGAATGGGAGAGATTCAATGTCACCTACTGTACCGCCAATTTCTACGATTGCGACATCATAGCCTTCGCCTGCGCGAAGTACACGTTCTTTAATATTATCGGTAATGTGTGGAATCACCTGAACAGTACCGCCCAAGTAATCACCACGGCGCTCTTTGTTTAGAACGTCTTGATACACGCGACCAGATGTAAAGTTATTTAACTTGGTCATTTTCGCACGACGCAAGAAACGTTCGTAATAACCCAAATCTAAGTCAGTTTCGGCACCATCCTCTGTGACAAAAACTTCACCATGTTGGAAAGGACTCATTGTCCCTGGATCGACATTAATGTATGGATCCATTTTGACCATGGTTACTTTTAAACCACGGGCTTCTAAAAGTGCAGCAACTGAAGCAGCTGAAATACCTTTACCTAGTGATGAAACTACACCACCAGTCACGAAAATAAAATGGGTCATTGGGTTTCTCGTACAATCGAGCCTAAATCGGCCTGCAATGTTGCGCAATTTTACTTTACTCTGCACCAATAAAGCAAAGTCATTCCGCATCAATTCATAGAACAATAAACAATTGGTTATTCTATCAGCATTTCCTATAAAAAATTAGAACTTCTTGAGAGGATTTTCATCTGTCATTTTATTGCTATAATACGTCCGTCTATCCGATCTTTTATTTTGTGCAATTATGAATAAGAAACTTTTAATTTGTGGTGCAATTGCAACGGCGTTGTTATTAACTGCATGTGTAAAAAAAGAACAGCCAAAGCAAGATGAGCAAGAACAAGTAGAGGTTCAAACTGAACAAACTACTGAAGCTGCTCAATTTGAACCACTAGAACCTGTTGAAAACATTCAAGATGCTGAACCAGAAGCGCCTGCACAGGTAGAAGTGGAGCGCACTGAAACAGCGAACACCACAACTGAAATCCGTCGTGAAACACCTGCACAACCTGCTGCTGCACCTGCGCCTGCGCCGAAAGCGGCAGCTCCTGTAGCAGAAGATAAACCAACTCAAGCACGTCCAAGCAATAACACAGGTGCTCAATCTGAAGATGATGCTGTTGCCGCTGCGATTGCCGCTGCAACCCCAGCACTTGAGAACTAAGTGCTCACTTAAAACTAAGCTTTAAGTTAAAGTCAGTTTTAAGGTGTAAGTTCTTATCTTAGATTTGAATTGACGTTAAAAAACCCAGTCATTGTGTACTGGGTTTTTTATTCATTTGGATGAGTCTTCGCTGAGATAACTCGTGAATACATTTGCAATACAGCTACCTATTTCTATATAGGTTTGTGCGCTTCACTTTAACTTGCCTGCAGCAACTGCGATTGCACTTTAAAATAATTAGAAATTAAACGCGATGCCCAAGATTTAGTAAAACCGACACCTTCATAAAAACCACAATGACTGCCTTTACGGGTCGTCACTACCATAATATTTGGCATTTTCCGTATGGTTTCTTTATAAGGATCAAAGTTTTTGATGTGGCACACTGGGTCATCTTCTGCATTTAAAACCATAAGCGGAATTTTGACATTCTCAAACACATAAATTGGGTTAATGGCTTGTGTGTAGCTGTCATAATCTTCAAAACCCGCCAATTCAAAATACGCCTTTTCAAACTCTGCCAATGTAGTCGCACTTAACACTTGCGATAAAGATTTTACGTTTTGCCAAATGTCCTGATGGGGCTGAATAAAAAACTGGAATAATTTTTTGGTCATCACTTTACTGTAAAAAGGATGCACATGCTGAAAGCCTAGTTCAGTGTTATATCCTGGGCATAGTGCAAACGCGGCTTTAATTGGGGTTTGCTCGCCTTCTTCGCCCAAATAGCGCACCAATAATCCTGTCCCTGCGGAAGAACCAACAGCATATAATTCAGATTGTGGAAATTGTTGCTGAATAAACACTATTTGTTCACGCAAATCATGCGTCGAACCAAACAGATTCATTTGTGGTACAGGCATAGGTAAATTGCCATGCCCACGACGTAAACATAAGGCAATACGCCACTGTGTCTGCTGATGTAAATCGCGCACCAACTCACGCATACTTTCCAAAGAACCTGTAATGGTATGCATTAAAACAATTGTGGGAGTATCTGCAGGTAAGTCATAACCCACCCAAGCAACTGCGGTGATACCGCCATCTTGCATAGTGAGTTGATCAACCCGATCAGACTGCTGACGAATGGTTTTCTTTTTAATTAAATCAAAATATAAAAGATGCGCATGTGTATTGGACAGCCACGGTGTTGGACGGTATTTTTCTTTGAGCTGTGGTAAATAATCCAATACCCGACGGATTTCTCCATGTGGATGATAATACAACGTCGGTAAATCTGCGCCTGTGACCTGATCTAAAACCGCTTGTGTAATTTTCGCTATTTTTTGTAATGTAGACATCATTTTACTCCCAAGCAATACATGCACTTTCAAGCATGCCAACCCGAAACCGATTTCTATAAAACAACTTCATTGCCATACACACGCGGTATTTTATTTTTCGGTTGGCATAAAGGCAGCCATACGTTGTCCCATTTGCACAGCCAATGCCTCTAAACCACTTTTCGGGCGAATCATCACTTCAAAGTCCACAATTTGTCCTTGTGTATTGAATTGAATCATATCAATTCCTTTAAGTTTTTTATCTCCCACATTGGCGGAAAATTCAAGTACAACATTGCAACCATCTTCAGTATAAAACTCACGGTGATAAGTAAAGTTTTCAAAGACCTGAATTACATTGGTCAAAATAAAAAATACCACTTGTTTACCCGCATAAGGTTGATACGCTACAGGTGAACGAAACACCACATCATCTGCCAGCAATTCACTCAAAATAGACATATCATGGTTTTGCAGCATTGTATGCCAACGCTGTACCGCTAATTTTGTTGTTTCCAAAGTCATGTTAAGTTCCTTTTTTTTGTTTTGATATTTCATTTCTATGCAGAGTCCCTGAGTGAGACTGAAGCACTGCTGCACTGGGCAGAAGCGATTATTAACTCTCTCCCCAGCCCCCTCCCAAAGGAGAGGGAGAAGGAATTACATTAAATTTTCGCTGCCAATTCAGCACCCTGACGAATTGCACGTTTGGCATCTAACTCGCCTGCTTCTTTCGCCCCACCAATTAAATGCACATTTTTGCCTGCTGCCTGTAATTGCTCATACATGGCGGTGTAAGACTCTTGCCCTGCACAAATCACCACATGATCAACTTCGAGCACTGTACTTTGACCATTGACGGTGATGTGCAAGCCTTGATCATCAATCAGGTCATAACTTGCCCCTGCAATCATTTTAACGTCACGGTTTTTTAAACCTGTACGATGAATCCAGCCTGTTGTTTTACCCAAGCCAGCACCCACGGATGATGCTTTACGTTGCAATAAATAAATTTCACGTGGCGATTCTTCAACTTTTGCTGCTTTTAAACCACCGACATGCGCATAATTGGTATCAATTCCCCATTCATCGTAGAATTTTTCAGGATTTAGACTACCACTTTCACCTTCATGGCTTAAATATTCTGCAGTATCAAAACCAATACCACCAGCGCCAATAATCGCAACACGTTGACCTACAGGCTTACGCTCTTTTAATACCTCAATATAGCTCAGCACTTTAGGGTGATTAATACCTGCGATATCCAATTGACGCGGGGTTACACCTGTTGCCACAACCACATCATCGAAGTCAGCATTGAGCAATTGTTCAAAACTAGCCGTATGATTCAATACCAATTTAATATTCGGTTGCAGCTCAATTTGGCGTTTGAAATAGCGCAAAGTTTCGTAAAACTCTTCTTTACCAGGAATGGTTTTAGCAATATTAAACTGCCCACCAATTTGATTCGATGCTTCAAAAATCGTCACCTGATGCCCACGTTCTGCAGCATAGGTTGCAAAGCTCAAACCTGCAGGCCCTGCACCAATCACCGCAATTTTTTTAGTCTGTGTTGCTTCTTTAAAAATTAGTTCTGTTTCATGGCAAGCACGTGGATTGACCAAACATGAAGCAATCTTCATTGAGAAAATATGGTCTAAACAAGCTTGGTTACAACCAATACATGTGTTGATTTCATCACTGCGACCTTGCTCTGCTTTTTGCACAAAGAAAGCATCTGCCAACATTGGACGTGCCATCGATACCATATCGGCATGTCCTGCAGCCAAAACATGCTCAGCCATTTCAGGGGTGTTAATACGGTTTGAAGTGATCAGTGGCACTTTAACCAAACCTTTTAATTTCTCTGTCACCCATGTAAAAGCTGCGCGAGGGACTTTGGTAGCAATGGTTGGGATACGTGCTTCATGCCAGCCAATCCCTGTATTGATAATGGTTGCACCTGCTTTTTCAATCGCTTGTGCCAATTGCACCACTTCTTCAAAACTCGAACCGCCTTCGACTAAATCCAACATCGACAAGCGGTAAATAATAATAAAGTTTTCACCCACTTCTGCACGGGTACGTTTAACAATTTCAATTGGGAAACGAATACGGTTTTCATAACTGCCGCCCCATTCATCATCACGATGGTTGGTACGCGCAACAATAAACTCATTAATTAAATAGCCTTCCGAACCCATGATTTCGACACCATCATAGCCTGCGTATTGTGCCAATTTGGCACAATTCACAAAGTCGGCAATGGTTTGCTGTACTTCTGCCGATGTTAGTGCATGTGGTTTACTTGGGTTAATCGGTGCCTGAATTGCTGACGGTGCGACAATATCGGGCTGATAGGAATAACGTCCCGTATGTAAAATCTGTAAAGCAATTTTGCCGCCTGCATCATGCACAGCCTGAGTCACCACTTTATGTTTTTCTGCTTCTTGACGAGTATCAAGTTTATTGCCGCCCGCAAAGGTTAAGCCTGCATCATTCGGTGAAATACCACCTGTTACAATCAGCCCAACGCCACCTTTGGCACGCTCTGCATAAAAAGCCGCCATACGTTCGTATCCACCCGGTGCTTCTTCTAGTCCAACGTGCATTGAACCCATTAAGACCCGATTTTTTAAAGTGGTAAAGCCTAAATCTAAAGGCGCAAGTAAATGTGGATAGTCAGACATAGAATCTCCCTGCTGGCAAAAATGCTGGCTGTTTTATGCTTAATGCAACTTGTTGCATACTTTTATATTCTAGATTTAATTTTTATACAACATGTTGCATAATTAAAGCTGAAAAAAATAAAGTTGCTCTGTTTATGTCGCTCGCTCACGTTTTATTGACCAGTTTAATTGAAAAACCCAGTAACGGTATTGAATTGGCACGCCGTTTTGACCGCTCTATGGGGTTTTTCTGGAATGCGACCCATCAACAAATTTATCGCGAACTAAATACCATGCTGAAAAAAGGTTGGATTTCAACCTTAGAAGATGAAGATTCTAGCAGTCGTAGCAAAACCTATCAGGTAGAAGCTTTGGGGCGGCATGAACTGGCAAACTGGATGGTCGAGCAAAGCCCGCCTGCACAATTACGCGAAGAACTTATGGTACGTTTACGTGCCGAAGCCCAACTTGGCGGCAACAGCGTCTTACCCGAACTAGAACGACATTTGCTGCTTCACAAAGCCAAGTTGCACACCTATCAACAGATTTTTGCCAAAGACTTTAGCCAAGCACCTGCGAACAACCGTACCCTGTATATTCATAAAATGATTTTGCAGCTAGGGATAGATCAGGAAATTGGCTGGATTGAATGGCTAGAAAATGTGATTCCTGAACTGAAAAAGTTTGATGCCGAAGCCTCATCTTAAAAGTATATTTTTAAGTAATAGCAACCACATCAATGTGAAATCAGGGTTGCTCACCATACAGAAATGATCAGGCTATGCTATAAAGAATAACGCATCTTTAATTACAACCATGCAAGGAAATGCTGATGCCTTTTTACCGCATGCCCGATGGCGAAGCTCTATTTGTACGTGAATTTGGTCAAGGTGAGCCTGTGGTTGTGCTTTCAGGTTTAGGCATGCACAGTTGGCAATGGTTGCCATTTCTGTATCAACATAAAAAGCAGTATCGTTTTATTATTCCAGACTGGCGTGGTTTTGGGGGTTCAAACCTGTGTGCCGTTCCAGAACTGGATGCTATTTCGAGCCATTGGCAAGATTTAAACAGTCTGCTTCAACAACAGAACCTGCAACAATTTAAACTGATTGGCTATTCCATGGGGGCAACCACTGCCATGCATGGCATGCAATATGGACAATTGGCTGCGCATTTAAGCAGTTATTTACAAATTGACCAAGCACCAAAAATTGGGGTAGATGAAAACTGGCCTTATGGCTTATTTGGCAATCAACATCAACAATTTAAACAGTTATTGATTCATCTGTCCGAGTTTTTACATGATCACGCGCAATATACTGATATTCAACAAATGGATGTGTTGCAGCGTAAAAACTTAGTCGAACTTTGGCTAGAATTTATAGAATTACAAGCCAGCAATAAAATCAGTCCGTTTTTATTTAAACTGGCCGTCAAACGTCCTGTTTTACAACGCTATATTTTACCTACACAGCGTTTAGATTATTTACGCTGGTATATCGACAATTATTTACACCATCAGGAAGATTATCGTGAGGCTTTAACTCAACTGGGTTGTCCGACAGTCTTTTTTACAGGCGCACAATCGACCTTGTATGCGGCAGAAGGACAACGTCAAGTGGTAGAAGCTATGCCGAATGCGAAACAAGTCATATTTCACCAATCTGGGCATACCCCTTTACTGACCGAACCGTTGAAATTTAATCAGGAAATTAGCCAATTTTTAAAACTAAACAGCTAAAGTAAAACGGTGGAAAATGTGGTTTGCAATATTTTCCACCGTAGCATCATTAGACCTAGATTTAGTTTAGATCTAGATTTAATTGGCAAAAGCCGCGATACCCGTTTGCGCACGACCTAAAATTAGCGCATGCACATCGTGCGTCCCTTCATAGGTATTCACGACTTCCAAATTGACCAAATGCCGCGCCACGCCATATTCATCACTGATACCATTCCCACCAAGCATATCGCGCGCCATACGAGCAATCTCTAAGGCCTTGCCACAGTTGTTGCGTTTAATCAGCGAAGTACCTTCGAGTGAAGCAATACCCTCATCTTTCATACGACCAAAACGTAAAGCAATTTGTAAACCCAGCGCGATTTCGGTTTGCATATCGGCAAGTTTCTTTTGAATGAGCTGATTGGCCGCCAAAGGACGTCCGAACTGAATCCGATCCATCGTATATTGATGCGCAGTATGCCAACAAAACTCAGCCGCACCCATAGCACCCCAAGCAATGCCATAACGTGCACTATTTAAACAAGTGAACGGCCCTTTTAAACCACGCACTTCAGGTAACATATTTTCTTCAGGCACAAAAACATTGTCCATGACAATTTCACCTGTGATTGATGCGCGTAGACCAACCTTGCCCTGAATGATTGGCGCAGAAAGTCCATCCCAACCTTTTTCTAAAATAAAACCGCGAATATCACCCACCTGCCCATCTGCCGAAACTTCTTTTGCCCACACCACAAATACATCGGCAATTGGACTATTGGTAATCCACATTTTCGCACCGTGTAAACGATAACCGCCTGCAACTTTATGTGCTCTGCTGTTCATACTGCCAGGGTCGGAGCCAAAATCAGGTTCAGTCAGACCAAAACATCCGATCCATTCACCCGAAGCGAGTTTGGGTAAATATTTTTGTTTTTGTGCTTCACTGCCAAACTCATAAATTGGCACCATCACCAATGAACTTTGCACACTTGCCATTGAACGATAACCTGAATCGACCCGTTCAATTTCACGTGAAATTAGCCCATAACTCACATAATTTAAACCTGCACCGCCATATTGTTCAGGTATGGTTGGGCCTAACAAACCAAGCTCACCCATTTCACGGAAGATGCTGCGATCTACCGTTTCATGTCTAAACTGATCACGTACCCGCGGCAGTAATTTTTCCTGACAATAAGCATAGGCACTATCACGAATCATACGTTCGGTTTCAGTCAATTGCTGTTCAAGCAAAAAAGGATCTTTCCAATCAAATTTCACTTTTTCACTGTGAGTTGCAGGCGTGTGATTTGGCGATGGATTGTGTTGTGACATGGCTTCCTCTGCACATTATTATAGGTTCTGGTTCATCAATATTTGATTTTGTAGCGTCATACTACTTTACTTTATGTTCTATCATTAAAATGAAATAACAAGCAATAAAAAGTGAACTTTGATTCAATTATTCAGCAAAGTTATAGACAGCACTAAACTTTCACATATTTAGATACTTAAAATTCTGAAAAAATGAGCTGTAGATTTGTGTTTCTATTTTCGGCACTTATACTCAAATCTAACCATCCATCAAGAGAATAAAACATGCGTAAATTAGTGGTTTTTTCGGGTGCAGGTATGAGCGCAGAAAGTGGAATCAACACCTTTAGAGATGGTGATGGCTTATGGGAAAAACATCGCGTGGAGGATGTCGCAAGCCCTGAAGCATGGGCAAGGAATCCTGAATTAGTCCAACGCTTTTATAATGAACGTCGTAAAAACATTCTTAATGCGCAGCCTAACTTGGCGCATCGCTTAATTGCTGAACTTGAAGATGATTTTGATGTACAAGTGATCACCCAAAATATTGATGATTTGCATGAACGTGCAGGCAGTTCAGAAGTTTTGCATTTACACGGCAATATTCGTTTAGCCAAAAGCTCAGGGCCTCATGCACAATACACGACAGAATTTTTTCCAATTGAAGGTGACTCGCTGAACTTGCAACAGGATCTTTGCCCACAAGGCTATCCTTTACGTCCGCATGTGGTCTGGTTTGGCGAAGCAGTTCCTGCCTATGAAGAAGCACTGGATTTGATTCAAGATGCCGATATTTTTATTGTGATTGGTACAAGTTTGGTGGTGTACCCTGTTGCTGGATTAGTACACGAAATTCCTGCAAATTGTCAGGCTTATTATATTGACCCAAAAGCCATGCAAGCCCAACTTCCTGCTCAATTTCAACGGATTTCCAAAACTGCCACTGAGGGCATTCAGCAATTGTTCGATCAATTACATCAAGTTTAAAGTAATTACAGTATCTAAATTTTTCCACTTGTAAGATGTCATCAACATGCTTAGGCTATTTTGACATCTTGCAGGATTGCATCATTTTCATAATAGTTTTAGGTATCTCTTTAAAACTTTGTTACCATCGCTCTTTCTCTGTGTTTGTGATGTTTACTGCATATGACCTCATCTTATCAGCAACAACTTGATGCAAAAGTTGCCCGTATTTCTGCCCAATTTGCCGAATATAACCCGCCTGCCTTGCAAGTATTTGCCTCACCAGAACACAACTACCGTATGCGGGCAGAGTTCCGAATTTGGCATATTGAAGATGATCTGTTTTATGCCATGTTTGAACGCAGTGAAGATAAGCAGAAAAAAGTTATTCGTGTAGATGAGTTTCCGATTGCAGACCGCAGCATTAACTTATTAATGCCAAAGCTGTTAGCCGCCCTGAAAGCCGATCCCGTATTATCGGCTCGTTTATTTGAAGTGCATTTTTTAGCGACTTTAAGTGGCGAAATGTTGGTTTCACTGCTTTATCACCGCAAACTTGAATCTGATTGGGAGCCTGCAGCCCAAGCTTTGAGCAAAGCATTAAACATTAAACTGATTGGACGCAGCCGTGGGCAAAAATTCGTGCTATCCGATGAGTATGTAGTTGAACAATTACAGGTTTTTGAGCGCACTTATACCTATAAGCAAATTGAAAGCAGCTTTACCCAGCCAAACGCGCAAGTTTGCCAAAAAATGCTGGAATGGGCATGTACGGTTGCCGAACATTCTGAGCAAGATTTATTAGAACTTTATTGTGGTAATGGTAACTTTACCCTACCGCTATCGACTCGTTTCCGTCGTGTACTTGCCACAGAACTGGCTAAATCTTCGGTATATGCAGCGCAGTGGAATATTGAACAAAACCAGATTGAGAATATTCAAGTGGCACGCTTATCGGCTGAAGAGTTTACTCAAGCCTATAACGGTGAGCGTGAATTCCGCCGCTTGCAAGAAGCGAACATTGATCTTGCAAGTTATGATTTTGATACGGTCTTTGTCGATCCGCCACGCGCAGGAATTGACGATGACACCTTAAAACTCCTACAGCGTTTTAAACGTATTATTTATATTTCGTGCAACCCAGACACTTTGCATGACAATTTAAAAACCTTGTGTCAAAACCATAAAGTGACGCAATTTGCACTGTTTGATCAATTCCCATACACCCATCATGTTGAGTCGGGTGTTTTACTGGAAAAGATTTAAACAATTTGTTGCATTATTCTTCAATATTTACAAGTTCTCCTTTTTAGCACTTGTAAATATTATGATGTAAATGAATCAGTTAAAGCATTACAAGCCCTTTAGCTGTCATAATTTCGTTAAAAAAATGCAATATCATCGAAAATTCTGCAACTCGATTGCTGCTTTTATCACTTAGGTCGACTTGATTTATTTTTTATATTGGCTATATTTCGATCTATGTTAGGTTGTGAATGAAGGCTCTATGAGTTTTTGGCAAAAGTTGTTCTCTACAGAACAGCAAAACGAGCATAAAAATCAAATTGCTTGTGTTGAAAATGATTGCTCTTGCAAGACAAATGAACAACTTCTCGAAGCTTTAACCAAAGCCACAGATGAAGATGTCATTATCGGGATTAAGAAGGTTCTCGCTTCGCGAGGTTATAGCCGCAAAGAGTTAAATGAACTCCAGCATCTATCATTCCAGTAATGGAATATGATAAAAAAGGCATTTAGTTGAACTAAGTGCCTTTTTTAATTGCTTCAAATATATTGGCACTTAAAACAATAAATTTTATAAATCTTAATACGTGCTTGAGCTTGCACAAAAACGCTAATCTTTTCAAACGCAGTCAATCATATCTTCATAATCATGCGCTAATATTTCTACACATAATCATTACACCAATAAATTCGAATTATTCAAACAGAGAAAATGACAATGAAAAAAACTAGCCTTAGCTGTCTTGCCCTACTCAGCCTAAGTTTAACAGCCTGTAGCCCAATGCCGAAAGAATGTGCCGAAACTTGGGAGAAAATGGAAAGTTTTGCTAAAAACATGGGTATTTCAGATGAGCAACTTAAACAACAAAAAAAGCAATTTGAAAATGAAGTCAAACAAATGAAAAGCGAAGAAGCAGTCAAAATCTGCAGGATGCAAGGCACAGCCTTAGGTTTTATTGGACAATAAATTCAGCCAAGCCAAAACCAAATTCCAATGTTAGGGTTTACAGCCTTGATGATCTATATAAGCTAAAATTGGACCTAAATTGCGATGTGGATGAGTATGACGTTGTAATTGCGGAATATACGCTGTAGAAATCGAACCATCTAAATACAAGGCATTTGGCGTTTGCAGCTCATCTTTAAAAAAGGTGGCAAATTGATGAAAAGTTACGGGCGTCTTGCTAATCACAAAGTACAGGCTTTGGTCTTTTAACCCAACCCCATTTCTAATTTTATAAGAAGTACTGTCTGCCAAAAAACGTGAATTTAACTGGCGATTAATAACTAACATTGGGCCAGACTGTGTCGCATACTGCGCTTTGAACGCTTGATTGGCATATTGTTGGGTTGTTCCTAAAAACACCCGTTGATGATTCCACGCCAGTACACCATTGGGCTGAATTAAAAAATTCCCCCATCCCTGTTGCTGTCGGTTCAGCTTTTTAAGTTGTCGTCCTTGTTCCACATACAAACCCACAGGCGAATAATCTGGATGAAATATGCCTGCATTCATGGCAAATTGCATGTTTTCACAAGACTGTAGATTTTTTTGTAGTTGTGAAATTTGCAGATATGGTTTCCCTTGCCGATCTTTCAGATATAAGCCTAACTGTGACAACTGTGTCACTTCCACCACATCTGCATTGATTTTACTGTTGTTAACCGTCCATGCGCGAATTTCCGCTTGTGCAGTAGGCGTGCAGAATAAATAACAGAGCAATAAGCACTTCCACCGAGAACAAAACATTATCATCTCCATACCTGCTATGTTACAAATTGTGCATATAACTGAATGGGTTATCGCATATTTGCGTCAGACGCAGTACACTATAAAACCTGATTTCTTTTCTCTACTCATGTTACTTTATTGGTCAAGCGTACGATGCTCAAGCAGAAAACACGATTTCCTTTAGGGGCACATTTAATTGTGAAACACTTCGGCTATAGCCATCATGGTATCTATGCTGGGCGTGGTCGCGTGATTCACTATTCGGGTTTTGCACATCTTTTTAAAAAACACCCGATTGAAATGACCAGTATTGAAAAGTTTAGTCACGGCAAAAATATTATTGTTCAGTCGTATCATGCGCCCAAGTATAAAGGCCGCAAAGTGGTACGCCGTATGCGCTCCAGAATGCATGAAAACAATTATCATCTGATTATGAATAACTGTGAACATTTATGCACTTGGGCAATTACAGGTGTGGAAAGCAGCCCGCAAGTATTTAAGATGATGGATCGTTTAACCACCATTGGTTATGTCAGTTCATTGATGAGTTATATGAACAGTATGATGCTGACCCTGACCACCACTTGCTTTGCTTTAGTGCTCTATATTAAGAAGAAACTACGCGATAAAGCCAAAATGCAGTTACCGCAAATCCTGATGAAGCAGGAACAGCATAAAAACCGCTAATCGCAGTCATTTTAGCGACACTGTATATCTCACAAAATATTCTATAAATCTTAAATAGATAAAACCAAAAGCCCAACCTGAATTGATCAAGTTGGGCTTTCAAGTTGCAAGCTAAAACTTAAATAAGGTGTTACTTGCCAGGTTTGAAGCTGTCTTTTAAGTCTAAAATGCGGTTAAACACTGGTTTTTCCGCACTGTGATCATACTGATCTGCAACAAAATAACCTTCACGTTCAAATTGGAAACGATCTTCTGGTTGTGCTGTTGCCAATGCAGGTTCAACAATGGCTTGTACCACAGTCAACGATTCGGGGTTTAAATTCGCCAAGAAATCATCACCCACTTCTGGATCAGACTCAGTAAATAAGCGATCATATAAACGAACTTCTGCCGCAACGCCTTTACTTGCAGATACCCAGTGAATCACGCCTTTGACTTTACGACCTTCTGGGTTTTTGCCCAAAGTTTCAGGGTCAATTGAACATTTCAGCTCAATAATTTCGCCGTTGGCATCTTTAATCACTTCATCACACTTGATTACATAAGCATGGCGTAGACGCACCTCACCTTCTGGCACTAAACGCTTGAAACCTTTAGGCGGCACTTCTTCAAAGTCTTTACGGTCAATATAAATTTCAGAAGTCAGTGGAATGATACGTTCACCCATATCTACATTTGGATGACGTGCATGGACTAAATCCAGTGCTTCAGGCAAATTGGTCAAAGTCACTTTAAGTGGATTCAACACCGCCATGCCACGCGCTGCAGTATTTTCCAAAGATTGACGGATGCAATATTCAAGCATTGCCACATCCACAATACCATCCGACTTTGACACACCTACACGCTTACAGAAATCACGCAAACCTTCTGGTGTAAAGCCACGACGACGCATACCTACCACTGTTGGCATACGTGGGTCATCCCAACCATTCACAAAACCGCCTTCAACCAATTTACGCAATTTACGCTTAGATGTGATGGTGTAATCAATATTCAAACGGCTAGATTCATACTGACGCGGCACAGCCTCGGATTTCACCTTTTCCACCACCCAATCATAGAATGGACGATGGTCTTGGAATTCTAAAGTACATAGTGAATGAGTAATGCCTTCAATGGCATCTGATAATGGATGCGCATAATCATACATTGGGTACATTTTCCATTTATCGCCCGTTTGGTGATGCGATGAATGTAAAACACGATACAAAATCGGATCACGCATGTGTACGTTTGGTGAAGCCATATCAATTTTGGCACGGAGTACTGCCTGACCTTCGCCTAATTCACCATTGCGCATTTTTTCAAATAAAGCCAAGTTTTCTGCTACTGGCGTATCACGATATGGCGAATTTTTACCCGGCTCTACAAAAGAACCACGATTGAGCTTAATCTCATCAGGGGTTTGCAAATCGACATAAGCATCGCCTTGTTCGATCAGCTGAATTGCCCATGTATATAATTGATCGAAATAGCTTGATGCATAGCGTGGTTCGCCATTCCACTCAAAACCCAGCCATTTCACGTCATTGGCAATACCATCAACATATTCTTGTTCTTCTGCATCTGGGTTGGTGTCATCAAAACGTAAGTTACACACCCCTTGATATTCTTGTGCGATGCCAAAGTTCAAGCAAATTGCTTTCACGTGACCAATATGCAAATAACCATTCGGCTCAGGTGGAAAACGTGTCACCACCTGCTGAGTGCGACCCGCCGCAATATCATCGGTAATGACTTGACGTATAAAGTCTAAGCCCGGCTGTTGTTCTTGCTGCACAGCATCGACAGAGGCATTTGAACTTGGTGTCGGGGTGTTTGGCAGAGATGCAACAACATCATTTGGCTTCATAGCAATAAAATCACTTCTAAAATAAAATTGGATAAACTAGGTTACAGAAACTTCAGTAGTGAAGCATACATCACCCATTAGAACGCTTTTCCTTGTTTTTAACAAAGAAAATAACGTTTTTACTTGCCTTGTAGTTTACAGTTTGCTTATGCTTCTCTCAACCAAAAAACCCATGGCATTCGTGTCCATGTTTAGGAGATTACACAATGAGTTTTCCTCAAGTCGAATTAAACACCAATAAAGGTCGTATTGTTTTAGAATTGAACGCTGAAAAAGCACCAATTACAGTTGCTAACTTCTTAGAATACGTTCGTGATGGTTTTTATGACGGCGTAATTTTCCACCGTGTTATTGATGGTTTCATGATCCAAGGCGGTGGCATGGATGAAAACTTCAAAGAAAAAGCAACACGTGATGCGATTGAAAACGAAGCTGACAACGGCTTAAGCAACGATGTTGGTACAATTGCAATGGCTCGTACCCAAGCACCTCACTCTGCTTCTGCACAGTTCTTCATTAACGTAAAAAATAACTCTTTCTTGAACCACACAGGCAAAACTGCACAAGGTTGGGGTTATGCCGTGTTTGGTAAAGTTGTTGAAGGTATGGACGTTGTAGATGCTATTAAAGGCGTGCGTACTGGCAACCGTGGTTATCACGCAGATGTTCCACTAGAAAATGTGGTGATTGAATCTGCAAAAATCATTGCTGAATAAGAATCTTACCCGACCTCGCTTACGCACATCATTTTAAAGTACTGCTTTAAAATTCGTTTAGGGAGGAGAATTCCCTCTTTTAAAAGAGGGATTGAGGGAGATTCCAAGGAATAATTCGTGACCTATCTGTTTATCGCAGATTTACACTTGTCACCAAATCACCCTCGACTTGTTCGGGGGTTTTTAGATTTGCTAGACGCTTATCAAAATAAAAACACCCAACTGTATATTTTAGGCGACTGGTTTAATGCATGGATTGGTGATGATTACACCGCAGCGTGGCTCGATGAAGTTGTTACACGTCTAAAGCAATTTAGCCAAGCAGGTAATCAAATTTACTTTATTGTCGGCAATCGTGATTTCGCTTTAGGTCAGAAATTTCTAGATCAATTTTCAGGACAACTCCTGCCCGATGTGTACACGCTGCATATTGGTTCTCAACAGGTACGTTTAGAACATGGCGATGCACTGTGTACCGATGATGTGTCCTATCAAAAATTCCGTAAAATCATTCGCAATCCCATCATTTTAGGGATTTTAAAGAAAACACCTTTGGCTTTTCGGCAAAAACTTGCACAAGGTTTCCGCAAAAAAAGTCAGCAAGCCAATCAAGTCAAAAGTTATGACGTCATGGACGTAAATGCAGATGCTGTGTCACAAGCCTTGCAGCATGCAGATGTGTTAATTCATGGGCATACGCATCGTCCAAATATTCACAATGAACACGGCAAACCTAGAATTGTATTAGGCGATTGGCGCACAGATGCTGCACAAATTTTAGTAGTTGAACCAAATCAAGCCTTAGCAACTTGGCAACTGAGTCATTGGAACTATTAAGCGCAACATCTTTACATAAAAATAATAGATACAACACTAAAGGTACTTAGCTAAACATAGCTAACTAAAACCTCTTTAGCCAAAATCTCTTCAGCTAGCAGATTAATACCCACCTTCCGTTTTAATCACTTCGGCATCAGCTTTATATTTAGCCAACAACTCACGCAGCGAAGTCATCAACACACTGGTATCTACCCCAACTGCCACAAATTCTGTGCCTAAATCCAAATACTTTTGTGTCACTTCATGTTGGGTCGATAAAATCCCTGCTGCTTTGCCTGCTGCACGAATCCGTTGAATCGCATCGACCACAGCGGCTTGTACTTCTGGATGGTTCGGATTGCCTTCATAACCCATCGTGGCAGATAAATCCACCGCACCAATAAACACCCCATCAATCCCATCGACTTGTAAAATAGCATCCAGATTTTCTAAACCTGTGACCGATTCAATTTGAATGAGCAAACAAATATTTTCATGCGCTGTCGCGTAATAATTTGGAATACTGTTCCAGCGAGTTGCACGTGCTAAAGCTGCGCCTACGCCGCGAATACCTTCAGGTGGATAACGTACCGCTTTGACCATCAACTCAGCGTGTTCAACGCTTTCAACCATAGGAATCAGCAAAGTTTGTACGCCAATATCCAACAGTTGTTTAATGAGTTGCACACTGCCAATCGGCGGGCGCACCACCGCTTGAGAGGGATAAGCCGCAATACTTTGTAATTGTGACAAAGTGGTTCTTAAATCACTCGGTGCATGTTCCCCATCAATTAAAAGCCAGTCATAGCCTGCATTGGCGGCAATTTCAGTGCCATACGCATCTGCTAAACCTACCCATAAGCCAATTTGCTGCTGAGTTTTTAATTTACGCTTAAAATAATTGATATATTCCATCCATACACCTTTGGGATGCACCATGCTCAAGTTTATATTTAACGCCTATTTGCTATAAACAACCAATAGTGAAAACGTCTTGCATGATTGAATTTAACACTAAGTTTAAAGATGTTTATGTCGTGCTCATCTCATCTTAACCGCATAAATAGCACATGGATTCATTCCGTTAGCATAGCGAGGCATGTTAAGCTTTTGGCGCACACCTGCCCCAAATATAGTCTTTAAATGGAGATGATTCATGGATTTGCTCAACGTTGCACAAACTCGTTATACGACCAAAGCCTATGATGCGAGTCGCACTATTCCTGCAGAACAATTTGAGCGTTTATTAGAAATTCTGCGTTTAGCACCATCTTCCATTAATATTCAGCCGTGGCATTTTTTTATTGCAGATCGCCCTGAAGCCAAACAACGTATTGCTAAAGCTTTAGTTGGAAAGTACGCCTATAACGCCCCTAAAGTTTTAGATGCTTCGCATACCATTTTATTTTGCACCAAAGCTGACATTAGCGAATTACATTTAGAAAACCTGCTTAATCAGGATGCTGCTAGTGGACGCTTTAAAGATGAAGCCGCTAAACAAGGTCAGAAAGACAGCCGCACAGGTTATGTCGATTACTACCGCAATGAAAAAGGCGATATTCAGCGTTGGGCAGAAAATCAAACCTTTATTGCACTCGGACAAATGCTTTTGGCTGCAGGCATTGAAGGAATTGACGCAACGCCAATTGGTGGTTTTGATGAAGCAATTTTAACTCAAGAACTGCAACTAACTGAGCAAGGACTGATTCCTTCGGTTTTATTGTGTTTAGGCTATCGTAGTGAACAAGATTTTAATGCCAAACTGCCAAAATCACGCCTTGATAAACGTGAGATTTTCACGCAACTGTAAAACAAACATGCGATAACACTAGGGACAAAAATTTGTCCCTATTTTTTGGTCTGAATTTTGCTTTATCTATATTTGCAATCTGTACTCAATCTCTATCAAAAATAAAAATGAGGTGTATGATGCTCAATTTAATGCCACTAAAACTAGAATGCCGACGTTGTAAAAAACTGTATTTATATCAAGCCAAACCAAGCTATCCAACCCTGCGCTGCCCGATCTGCGATAGAACCACAATGCTGCATGGTCTTGCAGAAACTGCAGATTTATTGCGACATCCTTTTCGCTTTATGTTGAGTTATCTTAAACCGTCATGGCATAAGCGAGGCAAAGCACACTAAGCAATGCCAAGCCTAGCCCAATAGTGGTCGTGCTTTTCAGCTTTTCTTTAAAGAACAATACACCACTGATCACGCCAAATAGCACCACCAAAATATTCATCCCTGCAAATACCACTGCAGGGCTGTCTTTGAGCAGCATGTGAGCTTTGACATACAAGGCAATATTGGCAAAATTCAGTGCACCCAAAATTAAACCTGCACTGATATTTTGCATACTGCGCATGCTTTTATCGCGGATTAAGATATAAGCCATCGCCAAAACAAAAGCACATACAAACATCAAATTCAGTGCAACTGCAAATTGCAGTCCTAAACCTGTGCTGTATTTAAGCAAAACATCAATCAGTGCATAACCCAACCAAACACAGCTCAAATATAAGATGCCTTGTTGCGCTTTAGCAGACTGCCCTGCAGCACGATGCGAATACAAAATACATAAGACTGCGATAATCCCAAGCGCGATTCCCACAATTTTCAGTTGGCTAAAATTTTCCTGAAAAATAAAATAAGCGGCTGCCAAAGACAAAACCACTGACAAACGCTGTGCAATTTCAGTTTTTAAAATACCTGCGCTGTCTAACGATTTTGCTAATGCTAAAAAGACACTCGGCAACAACACACCCAAACTAATAATGAGCCACCACGGCGTATGTTGGATTGAGATCGTGCCCAAGTTGGGTTTAAACCAGTAAAAACACAACACACTGGCACTGACATAATTCCATGTGATCATCTGCATAGGGTTAAAACCCTGCATTTTGCAGACTTTTAATAAAATAGAGACCAGTACACTACAAAAGGCTGCGGCTACAATCAGTTCCATGACATGCTCGAAGATTGCTTTTCAATTATTAGGGTCTGTTGACAATTCGTCTATGTTTGCGACTGCGCATATTTTTTAGCTGATATAAGGCATGAGGCAGGAAGTTTAGTCATTCTAAATAGCTGACTCATAACGCAATAGCAGCAAAAAATATGCTTGTCCTGAAAGGCTGTGGCTAAAACTTTCTCAGATTGCGTTATGAAACTTGGCAATAGTCTCGCTATTCCCTGCGTTTCATGCCTGATCTGCTCAGTTTTAGCCTACAGCGCAAGCCATTTATGAAGTGCCAACAGACCCTCTTTTTTGTTCTTGATTGGAAGTTGTGGATTCATCAGTAAAAAGCCCACAAGGACTGTGGGCTTTCGAGTTCTTAATCAAATTAAGAATTACTTATAGCGTTCAACCATTTTCTCTAAAGAAATTGGGCGAATTTTGTCTGCATTACCTGCAGTACCAAATGCTTCATAACGGTCTATACAAATTTGTTTCATTGCATCTACAGTTTTTGCGAAGAATTTACGTGGGTCAAATTCGCTTGGTTGTTCTGCCATCATACGGCGCATTGCACCAGTAGAAGCTAAACGTAAATCTGTATCGATGTTGATTTTACGCACACCATGCTTAATTGCTTCAACCAATTGCTCAACAGGTACACCATAAGTTTCTTTGATGTCACCGCCGTATTGGTTAATCACCGCCAACCATTCTTGTGGTACAGAGCTAGAGCCGTGCATTACAAGGTGTGTATTTGGCAACGCAGCATGAATTTCTTTAATACGGTCAATTGCAAGAATATCGCCTGTAGGTGGACGAGTAAACTTGTATGCACCGTGCGAAGTACCAACAGCAATCGCTAAAGCATCCACATTAGTATCTGCAACGAAGCTACGTGCTTCTTCAACAGATGTTAACAATTGAGAGTGGTCAAGTACGCCTTCTGCGCCCACGCCATCTTCTTCACCTGCCATACCTGTTTCAAGACTACCTAAACAGCCAATCTCACCTTCAACCGATACACCACACGCATGCGCCATTTGCACAGTACGACGCGTCACTTCGACGTTGTATTCATACGACGTTGGTGTTTTACCATCTTCACCCAAAGAACCATCCATCATGACTGATGAAAAACCAAGTTGAATTGAACGTTGACATACGTCAGGGCTAGTACCATGATCTTGGTGCATAACCACTGGAATATGTGGCCATTCTTCAATTGCAGCCAAAATCAGGTGACGCAAGAAAGGTGCACCTGCATATTTACGCGCACCTGCAGAAGCTTGAACAATGACAGGTGAGTTTGTTGCATCTGCGGCTAACATAATTGCGCGCATTTGTTCTAAGTTGTTGACGTTAAACGCTGGAACGCCGTATGCATGTTCGCCGGCATGATCCAAGAGCTGGCGCAATGAAATAAGAGCCATAATATCCTCCCAAATAATGCTGGTTATTCTACCCTGTGATTTGTTTCAATTCAGCAACAAATCATCTTTTTCAAAAAAAAATCCCTGCATAGCAGGGACTTTTAAACAAATTACAACAATTCTTTATTTTTCAGCACTTATTGCGCTTCAGAAGCAGCAACTTCTGTGTCTGCAGTCGCAGCATCAGCAGGTGCATTTGCAACGTCTTCAGGAATATCAGTGTTGCCTTCATCCATAACAGGTTGGTCAATCGCATCAATTGCTGCTTGTTGTTCTGGGGTTACTTGTGCGTTATCTACAACTGCAGAAGATGCATCAGTTTCAGTCGCAGGTGCACTTTCTTTTTTTGCACAAGCAGTCAAGGCTAAAGATGCAGCGATTAAAGCAGCAAGTGTTAGTTTTTGAATCATCATTATTTCCTACAGTTAGGTCATTCATTAAGACTAATTTTATTGCATATTTATGACATTTTTATGACTGTGCTATGACCCACAATAAAAAAGGTTGACCGAAGTCAACCTTTTGTGCAGTTTTGTTGAATAATCAACAATTAAGCACGTTCTAATAAAACCGCAACTGCAGGTAAGGTTTTACCTTCTACAAATTCAAGGAAAGCACCACCACCTGTAGAGATATAACCAATTTTGTCTGCAACTTCGTACTTGTCAATCGCAGCGAGCGTGTCACCACCACCTGCAATCGAGAAACCTGCAGATTCAGCAATTGCCAATGAAAGTGCTTTGGTTCCTTCACCAAATTGATCTACTTCAAATACGCCCACTGGACCATTCCAAAGAATTGTTTTTGAAGTTTTTAAAATTTCTGCAAATGCTTTCGCTGTTTCAGGACCAACATCCAAAATCATGTCGTTGTCAGCAACATCTTCAACTTTTTTTACAGTGGCTTTCGCTTGAGCCAATGAGCCTAAGAAATCTTCAAAGTTGATTTCAGACGCATCAGCAACCACAACATCGGTTGGTAATGGTACTGAAACTTTTGCAGCAATTGCTTTTGCAGTGTCAATCAAATCATTTTCGCATAATGATTTGCCCACGTTATAGCCTGCTGCAGCTAAGAAGGTATTGGCAATACCGCCACCTACAATAAGTTGATCACAAATATCAGACAATGATGTCAATACATCTAACTTAGTCGATACTTTAGAACCTGCAACAATTGCCACCATTGGTTTTTCAGGTGTTTTTAAAGCACGACCTAGTGCATCCAATTCAGCGGCAAGCAATGGGCCTGCTGCTGCAACTGGTGCTAAACGTGCTACGCCTTCGGTTGATGCTTCTGCACGGTGTGCCGTACCAAAAGCATCCATCACAAATACGTCACACAATGCTGCATATTTTGCTGCAAGCTCAGGGTTGTTTTTCTTTTCACCGTGGTTAAAACGGCAGTTTTCTAATAAAACCACTTGACCCGGTGCAACTTCCACACCCTCTAAATAGTCAGTGATGAGTTGGACATCTTGACCCAAAGCTTGGGTTAAATACGCAGCCACAGGCGCTAAAGATTGTTCAGCTTTTGGCTCACCTTCAACGGGACGACCTAAGTGAGAATACACCATCACTGCCGCACCTTTGGCAACAGCAGCTTGAATCGTTGGCAATGCCGCACGTAAACGTGCATCGCTGGTGATCACACCATTTTTAACAGGGACGTTTAAATCTTCACGAATAAGGACACGCTTACCTGCTAAATCGAGGTCAGTCATACGCTGAAAGTTCATGTATAGCTCACTTTATTGATATCAAAACGCCACGATTTTAAATGATTATGCAGAAAAAGGTTAGCAACTTTTGTAGAATTGCTGTTTAAAGCAAAAGTTTTGATTATGATAGAGAAAAGCCACCATCTTTCTCGCACTTATGTCTATTCATCCTGATCCGAATATCAACCGTTTAAACGTTTTGGGCGAACCACTCGCCAGTTGTTGTTTTGACCCTATCACAGGGTATTTCCGTAACGGTTTTTGCCATACCGCCCCAACCGATTTAGGTCAGCATACTGTTTGCGCACAAATGACTTCGGAATTTCTAAACTTTTCGCAAAAAATTGGCAATGATTTGATCACACCGGTGCCTGAAGTTGGTTTTAATGGCTTACAACCAGGAGATTTCTGGTGCATTTGTGTCACCCGCTGGGTGGAAGCCTATCAGGCAGGTCATGCGCCACCGATTAAAATTCAAGCCTGTCATCAATCAGTATTGTCTTATGTGCCCTTAGATATCTTGATGGGCTATGCGGTGTGATGGCCTGATGCAACATCCTCAAATTATTTTGGCTTCTGGCAGTCAAACTCGGCAACAATTGCTGGATCGCTTGCATTTAGCGTATACATCTATCTCCCCAGATATTGATGAATCAGCATGCGGTGAAACTCATGCCGATGATTTAGCACGACGTTTGGCTTTTGAAAAAGCGCGCTGTATTGCGCTGCAACATCCTGATGCAATTGTGATTGGTTCAGATCAAGTGGCATGGCGTGAACAGCAGCCAGATATTTTTATAGGTAAACCGCTCACTTCAGAAAAAGCTATACAACAATTACAAGCCAATTCAGGTCAAACGGTTTATTTCAGCACTGCGCTGAGTGTGCAGCAGCAATCTACAGGCTTTGAACAAACGGTTGTAGAACACTACACAGTTAAATTCCGCAGCTTAACTGACAATGAAATTGCACGATATGTTGCAAAGGAACAACCGCTACATTGTGCAGGTAGTTTTATGTGCGAAGGTTTAGGTATTAGTCTGTTTGAAGCCATGCAAGGCAATGACCAAACTACTTTGATGGGTCTGCCGATGATTCAGTTATGCCGCATGTTAAGAATGCTGAATATTCAGGTTCCTTAAGTTTAAAACTGTGTAATTTAACAGCCGTGAATATTTATAAAGACTATAAATCACCTTGCCCTTTGCAGCGACAAATCAGACAATATTGAGATTATTGATAAAACTTGCTTAGGCTATTTTATGTCGCAACCTTTAGATGTTTTGGGCGGAATTACCGCAGAACAATTCCTAAGT
This sequence comes from Acinetobacter sp. SWBY1, assembly GCF_002946595.1. NCBI lineage: Bacteria > Pseudomonadati > Pseudomonadota > Gammaproteobacteria > Moraxellales > Moraxellaceae > Acinetobacter > Acinetobacter sp. SWBY1. The sequence continues at coordinate 689,033 of NZ_CP026616.1, forward strand.
GAATATTGGCAAAAAAAACCACTTTTGGTACGCAATGCACTCCCAGAAATTGCCAACCTACTTGAACCTAGTGATGTAATGGAACTGGCACTTGAAGAAGATGTGACTGCCCGTTTAATCAAACAAAAAGATCGCGATCCAAATCAATGGACTGTGAAATCATCACCGCTCATTAAGGCTGATTTTCAAAAAATGCCAAAGTTGTGGACGCTATTGGTACAAGCCGTTGATCATTACTCTTTTGATCTCGCTGAACTTTGGAAAAAATTTCCTTTTATTCCGCAATGGCGACGTGATGACATAATGGTGTCTTATGCCCCTAAAGGCGGCTCTGTAGGTCAGCATTTTGATTTCTACGATGTGTTTTTGCTACAAGGCTATGGACATCGTCGTTGGCAACTTGGGCAAATGTGTGATGCTGAAACTGAATTTGTCGCAGGACAACCGTTAAAATTATTGCCTGAAATGCAGGTCAATTTTGATGAAATTCTTGCACCTGGCGATTTACTCTATGTGCCACCGGGTTTGGCACATTATGGCGTGGCGGAAGATGATTGTCTGACGTTCTCGTTCGGTTTCCGCATGCCGAATATTAGTGAAATGATGGATCGAGTGAGCGATAAATTCTCTGCCGATGAAATGTTACGCACGCCACTACAAGACCTTGTTCGTAAAAAAAGTACCCAAATTGGCGAAATGACTGCGACAGAATTGGATTATCTGAAAGCAGAATTGTGGGCGCGTTTACAAAACTCATCGGTGTTGGATGATGCGATTTTAAGCTTAATGTCTGAACCGAAATATCCTGAAAATATTCCTGAAGTAGATGAAATAGGTGTAGGCGATTTAGAAGATGCGCTAGATCAGGGTTATCAAATCATGTTGGAACCCGCCTCTCGCCTACTTTATGCAAATCAGCTAGATGAAGTTTTATTTTGGGCGAATGGTGAAGCGATTTGTGTCGCAGAAGCATCTATCCCTACGCTGCAAAAAATTGCCAATGGTGAACGCGTGCTGCTCGATGAAAACCTTTACGACGCAAATATTTTGGAAGATTTGGTACAACTGCTCAATGAATCCATTTTAATGTTGTTACCTGCTGAAGACGCTTAAAATATTCGTTTCAGCCCCCTCAAGATGATCAATTCATCTTGGGGAATTTAGATAAGCGGGATCTAAAGTTAAAACTGCCTGAATTAACGTATAGCCAGGTGTCGAATTTAATTTTAATTGCCCTCCAACCCGTTCTAAACGCATTTTCATACTGCGCATCCCAATACTCATGCCATGTTCAAGCACGCTATTGGCTTCAAAACCTACACCATCATCCTGAATTTTAAGTACCAATTGCTTAGGCGGTACAAATTGCATACTGACGGATACATGCTTGGCTTGGCTGTGTTTAATCACATTGGTTAAACTTTCTTCTAATACCCGCATCAAAGTTAAGCACTGTAACGAATTCGGCTCAATCACCCATTCATTTGGAAAATCCCACTTGGAATGAATATCCATTTCATCCATCAATTGACTAAAACGATGACGTACTGGCGCAACCCAAATTTTAGGATTTTCAGGCACTTTAGAACCAATGGAAGAACCACTATCAATAATTTGACGTAAATCATCACGCAGTAATTTCAGCATAGATAAGAACTGCTGATTACTCATGTTCTGTTCGCTTTGGTCGACCATAATCATGGAACGTACCAAAGATGCACCCAAACCATCATGCAAATCATGCGATAGATGAATCCGCTCTTGCAAACGCACATTTTCCAATTCTAAATAATGCTTTTCTGACATACTGCGTTTTAAATCATCACTGACTTCAAAAACTTTAAGCTCTAAATCTTGATTAAATTTCTCAATTTTTTGAATATTTCTTTTTAGGCGCATGCCTAAAATAATCGCAATAAATAAAGTAATTACTGGCGAGGTATACGGTGATAATGGCTGATATAAACTTGCCGTTGCCGCATTACTTAAACGAAATACATCTACACCCGCAAAAAAGCCAATCAAGGTTAAACAAAATAGCAGCAGATATACTTCTGTTTTTGGGGATTTATACGCTAAATACGCCAAATAAAAATAAACCACGACTAGTAAGCTGGCATAACTTAAAAAGACAATCCCAAATACCAGTTTGACATAATCTAAGGATGTTAAAAACACACAAACAATTACCGCTAAACTCAGAATAAAAATACTTTCTTCCAATATTGGCAAGCGTTGATTGACAAACCTAATTAAATACAGACTAAAAGCTAAAACATAGAGGATAAAAAAGCTTAAATTGGCTTGAGATGCCACCAATACACTTGGGTATGGAAAGGTTTCTGTGGTTAAAAAATGAGAAATAAATAATAACCAGAACATGCAACTCAACGCGAACCAACCAAAACTCTGATCACGGCGTAAAAACAGCCAAATAACCAAACATAAAATGCCTAAAGTGGCAGATAAAATCGCATTAATTTCAAATAAAGTACGTTTATTCCATATACTTTGCTGGTGCTGTTCAATATTGTTATGCACATTATTAAAACTTATTTTTCCTATACCCGCATTTTGAAATGCATATCCATTTACATAGACCAATATTTGATTTTTACCTTGTTTTAAGCCTGAAATAGGTAAAATCCAGTAACGTGGCATATTCCAGTTTTTTGACAAAGGCTCTTCTAAATGTTGACTTGCCCAAAGTAAATCTTGATTCAGATAAACTGCCCCTGCACTATTTAAAAAATTCAGTGCAAAAACGATGGGTTGATTTAAACGATGATCACGCTCACAAAACCACTCCCACTCTATTTTGTACCACGCCCCACCATTATAATTTTTCCAGCGATCATCCCAAACGTCGGGCAGTTGAACATTTTCCCAACCCGTTTTAGGTTTTTTATTATGTGATGCTGTTTTGGCAGAGCTGATTGAAAGTACATGCACATTGCAGTACTGATTAATTGGGTACACCACTTGCTGCGCATAGCTTTGCCACGCACAGAACAATAACAACACGCCCAAACCACACTGCCAAAGCCTTTGAATCATAAAAGACCTAAAGTTCTAGCGGTACTGACAGCCTTAGTGCGTTTAGTGACCGACAACTTCCGATAGATATGTTTAATATGACTTTCAACGGTATAACGCGACACAAATAATTGCTCAGCAATTTCACGGTTACTTAAGCCCTGCGCCACCAGATTTAAAATTTCTAATTCACGATTGGTGAGCTGTTGATAATGTGAGTTGAATGCTTGAGCATCGGCGCGATCTGATAAATCTTCGGTCAGCACGGGTACTTTTTGATGTGAAATTTGCGATAAAATTTCACGGGCGATAAATGGGTCTATCGGTGCACCACCTCTTAAAATGCTGCGTATTGCGATAATAATTTCAGCATCATCACGTTCTTTAAGCACATAGCCTGTTGCACCTGCTTGAATTGCAGAAAATAAGCTGTCTTGGGTGCTCCATGCAGAAATCACCAAAATTAATGCGCTTGGATCTCTAAAATGTAATTGTTCGATTAGTTCTTTACCATTGCCATCGGGCAAGCCTAAATCGACTAAAGCTAAAGCAATCGGATGATCTTCTATACACGTCATTGCAGCTTTAAGATGACTCACGAAAAATAGCATGTCATCTTGATAGCCAATATCATGCAAAATTTTTCTAAGACGTGACTGAATAATAGGCTCATCTTCAACAATTAAAACCGGTACGGGTAATATCGCTTCAATTTCTGCCATCATTCATCCCCTTGATTATGTTTGTAAATATATCAATCGTTTTGATGTAAACACTATCCCTAGAATTAAGGAGTTTTTCAAATTTAGCTTATTTTATAAACATGAGCATAGCACTGAAACATGAAACTCGAGAATGAAATAAAAAATAAATGTGAAGTACTATTTTATTTTAGAAATCGCTTCACATTTTAATGAGCAGCGCAGCATAAATATGCTTTGATGCCGAGAACAGCATCAAAGCAAATGTAGAGCCGTATTTAAAAGATGGTTGATAAATTAATAATAAGTCTTAGAGCTATGTGCATGTAAAAATGCAGGAATCAGCCCTGTTAAAGCCGCACGAATATCCGCACGTTCATTGATTAATTGATGCGAGCCTTCTTCTAACATGAGTAAGGTTTGCAGGCGGAATTTACGCCGAATAAACTCAATGTTGTAGCGCCAATCTACGGTTTGATCTTGCGCCCCTTGTGCCAACCAAACAGGAATACGGCAAGCTGGACGTTCTTCCATCTCCAACATCCATTTAGACATGGCTAAAATCCAATCCATGCCCATCATTCTAGGTTGCAGCGGGTCTTTTAAACGCACAAAGCGTAAAAATTCAGGATTATGATTATTGCGTCGGAAATGTCGCGGCACTTCACGCTTAATCCGACGGATAATGCCCAAACCAACAGAGTTATGCCACCATGCCGATTTTGCAGGACGAATCAAAGGCGATAACAACAACACACGCTCTACAAATGGATTTTCACGGCGCTGAGCAAATTCCAACAAGTGATGCATCCAAATTGCACCACCTGTACTTTGCCCAATGCCCAACCACGGTTTTGGCAATTGATCGGCATTTTTTACATATTGATAAACCGCATGTAATACTTGCTGATAATGATCAAAATTTTTGATGTTGGCAGGATAACCATCACTCAATCCATGTCCGGGCAAATCATAAGTCAAAACACTAAAGCCCTGCTCTAATAATTCTTTGACGATAGGTTGATAAATCCCGCTATGTTCCAAATAGCCATGCAGTAGAAATACCGTGCCCTGCACCTGATCAAATTTGGTTTTGCTTAAATCGGGTTGAAAAATTTGCACATGCAATTTAAACAACGGCATTTGCACATAGCCTTGCCAATGTTCACAGTCCAACAAATGAAAACCATAAAGCTGTCGATAGGCTTGTAACTCAACACTCGGTTCAAAACCACGATTCAAATTTAAAGGTTGTAGAATTTGTGGTGTGGTTTCCCGACTCGGCACTGGCAAATCTAATTGCTTCAACACGCTTGGGTTTAAAAATGGAATATCAGGCATTATGGCACCTCGCGACATGCGCTAGAACCAATCAAGACATCCCGAATGGTGGCAAGCATTTCATAATTGGCACGGCGGCTATGATCATAGTTTTGTTCACTTGGACGCCATGCAGTCAGTTGAGTCGGCATGGGAGCCTCGACTGGAATCGTTTCAATTCCATTCAAAGCAAATAAACGGCGGGTGCGTGGCATGTGATAACGGTCTGTAATCAAAATCACTGTCGGCGCCCCCCCTTTTTTTTGTAATAATAAAGAACTAAAACGTGAATTTTCACAAGTATTCATGCTGCGATCTTCTAATAATTTTGCTTCGACATCATATTTTTTTAACCAACGCTGCATATAAGGTGCTTCTACACCACTCAGTACAATCGGCAATTGATATTGTTTTACCACCGCTAGGGTCGTTTCTAAACGTAAACGTGTGTAGTCATTGACCACAATATCTTTGCCATTATCATCTAAAGTTAAGCCACCACCTAAAACCACAATCGCATAAGGTTTAGAATTTGCAGGTATTTTGGGAATATTTTGTTGCTGAATTAAGGCAATATCTTTAAAGATTTCTTCATCTACAGGCTCACTTTCGGTTTCGGCAATTTTATGAGTGCTTAAAAACTCCAAGTATTGTTCCATGAGTGCCTGATTTTCATGACTATCCAAATTGAGCAAGGCTTTTACATTTTCGGATGGGTCTTCTACAACTGCTTCAGAAGCTGCATTAGACACCAACAATGGGACTTGCGGCAACTCTTGCTCAGATGCTAATTTTTTTTGCGTTTGTTCTTCTAAAATAAGCGCTTGTAAGGCTTTATAACGAGCCTGAATTAAAGTTAAATTTTTCGAATTTTCAGATTGAATCTCTTGCTCCATCAGCTTCAAATAAGCTTGTCGGGCAATCCATAAATCTGAACCGGGTTCCAAGCTGTCTTGATCACTAAACGCCGCCATTTGCTGACTTTTTGCTGCCACTTGATTCACTTCTACAGGTACCAAAGTGTTCAGCGTTTTGACCACCAAAGTAGAATAAAAAGGTGAATAGATAAAAATCATGAACGCTGCAAACAATACAAATAGCACGGCAGCAATTTGTACCAATCTGAGCATCCAATGATTCTGTTTCATCTTCACTTAACCTACCGGTTGATGTGCACGAATCAAACCTGTTTCATCAAATAACACAGGTTCAGGTTCTAGTGAAATACCAAAACGACTCAAAACATCTTGCTGCACAGCACGATAGGTGTGTTGCACATCTGCCAAAGTGGCATCGGCATAATTGACTAAAACCAACGCTTGTTTATGAAACATACCCACCACACCCAGTTGTTTTCCCTTCCAGCCAGCTTGATCAATCAACCAGCCTGCTGCAATTTTAACTTGCGCATTCGGCTGTGGGTAATGGGGTAAATTTGGAAATTGTGCTGCAATTTGGTCAAATTGCTGAGTCGAAATCACAGGATTTTTAAAGAAACTACCTACATTTGGATATTCTGCAGGATTAGGCAGCTTACTTTGGCGAATTTGAATGACTTGTTGCTGCAGATTTTCAGCAGTTTGCTCATCGCCTACAGCAGCTTTTAAGTCGCCATAATTTAATTTTAACGCAGCCTGTTTTAACAGTTTAAAAGTCACATGGGTAATGATGTAACGGTTGGGATGATCTTTAAAAATACTGTGTCGATAGGCAAACTGACAATCTGCTGCAACAATTGAGCTGAATTGTTGGCATTCACGATCATAGACCTGCACAGATTCAATAAACTCACCGACTTCAACGCCATAAGCACCAATATTTTGCACAGGTGAAGCGCCGACCAAACCTGGAATTAAAGCCAGATTTTGCAGACCATATAACTTTTGTTCCGTACTCCACAACACAAACTCATGCCAGACTTGTCCTGCCCCAACTTTTAGGGTGACACTTGCATCATCTTCAGCGCATTTTTCGATGCCCTGAATATCCATGTGCATGACCAAGGCATGAATATGTTCAGGCAATAACATATTGCTACCACCCGACAAAATCAGCACATTTAACTGTTCTGTCTGAGCAAATGCCAAAGCATCCTGCACATCTTGGATATTTTCAACTTTGACATAATGCGATGCAGTTGCATCTAAATTTAACGTATTGAACGGTTTGAGTTGCATGTTGTGTTGAATGTGCATGACTTAAACCTTCAATTCAAATTGTTGTTGTAAAACTTTCACCCATGCGCGACTACTCGACTCGCATTGATCGAGCACCCGCTCAAAACCATCGGCTTCGCCATAATATGGATCGGGTAATTCTTGCTGCGTATAATGCGGATCGTGTTCGCTCATTAAGGCTATTTCAGCGCGCAAACTGCCCAGTTCAGCTTCAGCACGGCGCATTAAAGATTGAATATTGCTTAAGTTTTCAAAATCCATCGCCAAAATCAAATCAAACTCGACAAAGTCTTGTATACGTAACTGACGCGCGCGCAATGTAGATAAGTCATAACCACGTTTGAACGCATGTTTTTGGCTGCGTAAATCTGGGGCTTTGCCTGGATGATAATTACTGGTTCCAGCAGAATCTACCAACACATTGAGTTGTTGTTCATCACAAAAATGTCGAAGTACAATTTCTGCCGTTGGAGAGCGGCAAATATTTCCCAAACAAACACATAACACCTTATATGGCGTTTTGGATGACATAAACAACCTCAAAGCTACTTTATTTTTAAGAGTCTTATGTTAAGTTATTTATGATATGAATCCTATATCGTGACCCTACAATAATGTTGAATTAAGTATAAAAATTAGGAATAAAGACGATGCAGCATTTTCAATTTCAAACAGTTGGCAACATTATTTCTGGATTGGGTTCAATTTCTGAACTAAAAACGGTTTTAACCGAAAAGAGTTATAAGCGTTTGTTATTGGTCACCGATGTTGGCATTTTACAACAACAATTACATCAACCTATTTTAGAAATTTTAAAGCAACTGCAACTGGACTATGCCATTTACTCGAATGTGCAAGCCGACCCCGCAGAACAGATTGTGTTAGAAGCAGTTGATTTTGCCAAACAGCAAAATATTGATGTTGTATTAGGTTTTGGTGGGGGTAGTGCGATGGATGTCGCCAAAATTATTGCCGTGCTGAGTCATTCCGAACAAACTCAACAACTGTCGGACTTGTACGGTGTTGGCAATGCGAAAGCACCACGTTTACCACTCATTTTAGTTCCCACAACAGCAGGTACAGGTTCAGAAGTCACACCTATTTCCATTGTCACCACAGGTGCAACCAGTAAAACAGGCATTGTTTCTCCTATTTTATATGCCGATGTTGCCATTTTAGATGCCAATTTTACCCGTCATCTACCTGCACAGATTACCGCAGCCACAGGTATAGATGCGATGGTACATGCCATTGAAGCCTATACTTCTAAAATCAAAAAAAATGCGTATTCAGATTTTCTGGCAAAACATGCGCTGCGTTTACTTGATCAAAACTTAAAATTAGTGCTTGAAGATGGCAGCAATATGCAAGCACGGCAAAATATGCTGTTTGGTTCAATGCTGGCAGGACAAGCCTTTGCCAATGCTCCTGTGGCTGCGGTGCATGCACTTGCCTATCCTTTAGGCGGGCATTTCCATATTTCACATGGTCATAGCAATGCATTGGTACTGACTGAAGTTTTAAAGTTTAATGCGCCTGCTGCAAAACAATACTATGCAGAACTAATGTGTTGGTTAGACCCTCGTAGCAAAGGCTGCACAGATGGATTATGTGATTTATTTATTGATCATTTACAAAATCATTTAGATCAAAGTGGTTTGTTGTTAAAACTCAATGCATTAGGCATTGCAGAAAACATACTGCCACAATTGGCAGAAGATGCGATGCTGCAAAGCCGTTTATTGCAAAACAACCCGAGAGCAATGCAAATGCAGGATGCGTTACAGATTTACCAAGCCATTTATGCCTAACATTTACGCTTAACGTTCTGTATTTAACTTTCTACATTTATTTGGGATGATTTCCACCCATTAAAGCATGACACCACGTCGATAAAAATATAGGTAAACTTGTGAAACCTGACACCAAAACCCGTGAGCAATACGCTTTTTTCTTTCCCATCCAAACTCGCTGGGCAGACAACGATATGTATGGACATGTCAATAATGTCACTTATTACAGCTATTTTGACAGCGCAGCCAATGCCCTACTGATGCAAAAAGCAGGCTTTGAACCCAAACGATCACCCTGTATTGGTTTAGTGGTCAATTCCACCTGTCATTTTTTGCAGGAATTGTCCTATCCTGAAATGATTGAAGTAGGTGTTGCTATTCAAAAAATTGGAAACTCATCCTTAATTTATGATTTGGCAATTTTTAAAAACAATCAAAATCTTGCCGCTGCACAAGGACAAGTGGTGCATGTATTTGTAGATCGAATTACACGCCAAAACTGCCCGATTCCTGACTCCATCCGCGAAGCATTACAGCCATATAAAAGCACAGATTCAGCTTGCGCTTAGCAAAAAATAAGGCTGGTTTGACCCAGCCTTAAAATTCTGCAAACAAAAGCTAACAACAGGTTATTTCAACTGAATGTTATGTAATTCGCCATCAAAGTTTTGCAAAATATCTTTCACAATCGGTTCTTGATGCAATAAATTTTCAGCCCGTTGATAAGCGCGTTGTTTGCGCTGTTGCTGCAAAATGTACGGTGTCGTGTCATCCACATTTTCATATTGCACTTTAAACAGAGTTTTACTCCACTGTTCTTTTAAAGCACTTTCTAAAGCATGTTGCAGTTGAGTCAATAACTGCTGATATTGCTCAGGAATATGAAAAACCGATTCAGCATTAATCTGCCCCGTCATTACGCCATGCTGCGCCAATTCTTGCACGGCAGGTGACAACTCGCTGTGTCTAAACCAATATTCCCACTTGTCTAAAGTCCACTCACCTTCTAAAACTTGCGGCTGTAAACGCAGAATATCCTGCGGCATTAATTGATCATCGGCATTAGATGCTATGGTTTGCTGCGGTTGTGCTGTCGCACTGGCAACATTCGGTTCGACTTCAGTCGCTGCTAAATCAAATAAAGCGGTTTCTGCATTACTTACATTTTGTGTAATTGACGGTGAAGCATTATTCGATTGTAGTGTAGATGAAACTAGCGATGTTTCGGCTGATGCAGCAAGATCACCTAACGGTGCAACGGCATCAAAACTTTCCAGTAAAAAATCATCATGACTTTGCACATCAGATGTAGTGCTTACCGATGAGGCATCTTCATCTAAACCAAACAATTGTGCATCTGCATTTGGATCAAACACGATAGATTCAGATTGCTTATCCTCAGCCTGTATTGCAGTTTCTTCATTCACTGCAGGTTCTGACATAGATTCTGGTGAAATCGCAGCTGTTGAGTGTAGCGCTTGCGGAGTCGGTTGTTGCGCTTGAATCGACTGTTGATCTTGATGTGTTAAAGCTTCAGGCTCATCCTCATCTAAAAAATCATCTGAAGAAGGTTCTGCAACACTGGTTTGTGTCGTGGTGTGATCTGAATAATCGTCATCCTCATAGTCAAATCCATCAAGATCAGGTGTTGCAACCGCATCTAATTCAGTTACATGCTGTTCCGCTTGTGCTGTATTTTGAGTTGCCACAGCTTGTGGAGTTTGCTCCATTTGAGCAACTGGCGGGGAAGCCGCTGTTTGTGCAGTATTTTGTGGCGCAGCAACCAACACTTCATTGGCTTGCAAAGGTCGAAATGCCAGTAAACGCAGTACACACATTTCAAAACCTTGTTCTTGGGTTACGGCAATTTGTAAATCGGCGCGTCCTTTACAAGCAATTTGATAATACAACTGTAAATCTTGTGCAGAGATCAGACCCGCAAGCTGCTGAATTTTTTGATTAATTTTAGCACTGTATTTTAGGTTTAAATCTGGCAGATATTGCATGATTGCCAATTCATGCAGTGTCGAAATTAACTGATCCAACACCAAAGACACATCTAAAGCTTGCTGTCTAAATTGTAATAACAACTGACTCACACGCTGCTGTTGGTTTTGATGAATCGCTAAAATCAAATCATAGATAATGGTGCGATCAATCAAGCCCAGCATGTCTTTGACATCTTGATGATGAATTTCACCCTGACCATAAGCAATGGCTTGGTCTGTCAAAGACATCGCATCACGCAAAGAACCTTGCGCAGATTCAGCAATCTGCCAAATTGCATCTTGCTCTGCAACAATCTGTTCTTTGGCTAAAATATCCGTTAAATGACTGGTAATTTCATCGACCTGCAATGGACGCAAAGTAAATTGCAAACAGCGCGAAATCACAGTAATAGGGAGTTTTTGTGGGTCTGTGGTCGCAAACAGAAACTTCACATGCTCAGGCGGTTCTTCCAAAGTTTTTAGCAAAGCATTGAACGAATGCGTAGACAGCATGTGCACTTCGTCAATCAGATAAACCTTAAAACGTCCCTGAGTTGGTGCATAAGGTACGTTATCAAGCAACTCGCGTGTATCTTCAACTTTGGTACGTGATGCCGCATCAATTTCGATTAAATCAATAAAACGACCTTCATTGACCGCAGTACAGGTCGGACACACTTCACACGGAGTAGACGTCACGCCTATTTCACAGTTCAGGCATTTGGCTAAAATACGCGCAATGGTAGTTTTACCTACACCACGTGTTCCCGTAAAAAGATAAGCATGGTGCAAACGACCACGTTCTAAAGCACTGCTCAATGCCCGTGATACATGGTTTTGTCCCACTAATTCATTAAAATTACGAGGACGATATTTACGCGCAAGTACCTGATACATGAATGCTCCTTTTTACAGGTCTAAGCATACTGTTTTTTTGGCAAAGAGTGAACGTACAATCACGCCTAAAACCAGCCTTTACGCCCTTGCAATTGCCGATCTGCACAGCGAATGGCTTCCTGACTCAGTCCCCAAAGTCGATAATCACCAATTAAAGAACCTGCAGCAAAATTATGGGTATAGGCAAAACTGAGTTGACGGTCAGGATCACACCACGCGCCTGAACCATTAAAACCCATGTGTCCAAAACCGTGAGAGCGCTTACCCAAACTTAATACACGGTGATAGCCTAATCGCCAATGCATCGGGATAGGCATAACTCGATCACGCTGCACATATTGCACTTGGCTTAATTGCTGAAAAACTTCAGGCTGAACCAATTGCTGACCCTGCCATGATCCACCCTGCGCCAACATGGCATAAATACGTGCCAAACTTTGGGCAGTAAATACACCATTGGCAGCAGGAATCACAGCTTGCAAACCAGTATCACTAAAAAAACTAAAATTTTTCATGCCTTTGGGAATCATGCCATCCTGAAAGTCTTGTGGGTTTTGACCACTCCATGCAATGACTTTATCGAATATTGATACAGGACGTTTGCTCGATTTAGCTTGGTTTTTAACTTTAGCTGTCTGTTTATTTGTAGATGATGCATCTGTTTGCGCTGATGTCACAGCAGTTTTAAATGGTCGTGCGACACGGGAAAGCTCAGACGCAGGCACACCAAAATACGCCCCATCCAAAGCCAAAGATTCAACCAAGTATTGCTGCATCAATTCAGCCAATGTTCGACCTGAAGCTTTTTCTAAAATCCCACCGACCAGCCAACCAAAAGTTAAAGGTTGATACGCTGCCTCACTTGCTACATCAAAACGTGGCTTGGCTTGAGCCAACACATCCAGCATGTGCGACCAATCTGCCATTTCAGTCGCATCGGCAATGATATTACGGATGTCATATAAACCACTTTGATGACTCAGTACGTGTCTTAAGGTCATCAATGCTTTGCCATTTTGGGCAAATTCGGGCCAGTATAAATAAATGGGAGTATCGTAATCGACCAGTCCTTGACTGACCAAAATATGTGCCAGTGTCGCCAATACACCTTTGCCTGTGGAATAACATACCGATAATGTATTGGCTTGCCAGTCTTCATCTGGCGACTTTTTACCTGTGTAAATATCAACGACTTTCTGACCTTGAAAGTACACCGCTAAAGCCGCTCCACCCTGTTGGCTACGTGCATTTTGCAAACGGCTAAATTGCATCGCTAAATCTCGAAATTCAGGTGCAATCCATCCACGATAATTTTCAGTTTCAGCAAAAATATAATCCTTTAAATGTTGCATCGTCCTGTCTATCTCGTTTTTATTTTTAATAAGAATTTAGCGCAAATAAAAAGCCTAAATCCAAAAGATTTAGGCTTTCAATCACTGAATTAAAGCGCGGTGACAACACCTGTCACGTGCGGTTTTTGGTTTTTACTGTTTCGAATTAAAAAGTCTGTATTTTTAGCTTCAGTTGCAGTTAAAAACTCAACTTTAGATGGCAAATACATAGGTAACTTAAACCAAACATTGGCTTCATAAGCATCTGGCAAAGTCAAACTCGATAAGGCTTTGGCTTTGCTCCACATGCCGTGCGCAATCGCTTGTTTAAAGCCAAATGCTTTTGCAGTAATCGCGTGGATATGAATTAAGTTAAAATCGCCAGACGTTAAGGCATAACGGCGACCTGTATTTTCAGAAATATCCCATTCAGCTTGAACGGCATAGTTTAGCGCTTTGCTTTCTGCAGGCTTTGCAGCAGCTTTAGTGGTGGTTTTTTGACGTGCTAAATACGTGGTCAAACCTTCCATCACCACCTCATTGCCTACTTTAACGGTGGTAATAAAATCAAACTGTACGCCTTTATCATGTGGTTGCAATTCACCAAATTTACACGACAAGGTCAGTTGTTCATTCAATCCAACTTTACGGCTTTGTTTGACTTGGTTGCGAATATGCACCAAGCCCAAAATTGCAAATGGAAATGCTTCTTGGGTCATCATGTGCATTTGCAGACTTTGTGACAATACAGCCAAATAAATTGCAGGAATATAGCCGTTATTTTTAAAACCTGTCACTGCATTATAGGCTTTTAAGTGCTTTTGATCGACCTTGAATGAATCCACCACATATTCAACTTGCGGCAGAACTTTTTCACCTTTTGGCTTTTTAAAAATTAAGCCCTGAATCACTTTTGGATAGGCTAAATAGGGTTTTGGAAGTTGACTAAAATGGCGAGTATTCATACTAAACCTTTGAGAAGTTTTTCTAATTTATTTAATGGAGTTCTTTCTCCCGCTGGGAGAAAGCTAGAGAGAAGGGTTAATAATCTATCCCCTTATCTCCCTCTTCTAAATCCTCTCCCCAAGGGAGAGAACTTTGAAGGTGTTAAGCCCCTAACAAGCTTTGACCACAAACACGTACCACGTTACCATTAATACCTGTCGATGCCGATGAAGCAAAGTAAGCAATGGTTTCTGCAACGTCTACAGGTAAACCACCTTGACTCATAGAGTTCATACGGCGACCTGCTTCACGAATGGCAAAAGGAATTGCAGCAGTCATTTGCGTTTCAATAAAGCCCGGTGCAACCGCATTAATGGTGATGCCGTTGTTTAAAACAGGTGCGGTGAATTTCACGACACCAATCACGCCAGCTTTAGATGCTGCATAGTTGGTTTGACCCAAGTTGCCTGCAATACCTGAAATTGAAGATACGCAAACAATTCGACCATTGGCATTCAAACCTTCATTTTCTAACAAGTAATCATTAACACGCTCAATTGCAGACAAGTTAATGTTAATTACCAAATCCCAAAGCTCTGGTTTCATATTCGCCAAAGTTTTGTCACGGGTAATGCCGGCATTATGCACAATAATATCCAAACCACCCTGCGCAGCAGCAGCTGATTTAATTTGCTCACCTGCATCTGCAGCAGTAATGTCAATTGCTAAAGTTGAACCACCAATTTCAGCAGCCACACGGTCTAAATCTGCTTGTTGTTGTGGAACGTCTAGGCAAATAACGTGTGCACCATCACGTGCCAATACATGCGCAATTGCTTCACCAATACCACGGCTTGCACCTGTCACTACAGCAGTTTTACCTGCCAATGGTTTTGCCCAATCTACCTCTACAGTTGCAGCATTCGAGACACGGATCACCTGACCTGACACATAAGCTGAACGTGGTGAAATGGCAAAACGTAACGTAGATTCTAAGTTTGCTGCAGCACCTTGATCGACATAAATTAAGTTAGCCGCAATGCCTTTTTTAAATTCTTTGCCTACCGATTTTACAAAACCTTCCAAAGCGCGTTGTGCAATGGCTTTTTTTACACTGCCTGCAGTTTCTGGTGTAGTACCAATCACCACCACGCGACCAGAAGCCTGAATTTGACGTGCGATTGGGTTAAAGAAATCATAAAGCGCTTTTAATTTTTCTGAGTTTTCAATACCTGAAGCATCAAACACCACCACTTTAAATTTAGATTCTTTATCGCCTGGATTGAATGCACCTAAATTTAAGCCCACTTTTGCCGCAGCTTGTTGCAATTCTGCATTGTTACCTGCATAACTGTTGGCATGTACATTAGCTAAAACTTGTGCAATTGATGCAGACAAATCACTTGCAGGGGCTGCACCTAAAAGTACTGCACCTTTTACCACTGGTGTTGCAGACTCAAAACGATCTAAAAAAGTTGGGGATGGTAAACCCAAATTTTTAATGACAAATTTACCAATAGGAGATTTTGCAAATGTTTGATATTGATCAGTCATGATTATTATCTCTCATAAATTCATTTTTTGATGGATTACACGATATCTTTTAACATCAATATGATGCCAAATGCCCACATTTCAATAGCGTTACCCGTTTGTGCTAAATCATACTTGAGTTAATTATGAGATGTCTTGACCTGAATGCATTCTGCAATGTCATTGTAGTCAATTCAGCTGTCATACTATTGTGCTAATGTACGCATCAAGTAGACCCTTAACATGCTTGGAAAAGCCTTATGAGCAAAACAACTCAAGAAAATCCAGCAGTGGAAAATTCTGCAACGGATTCTGTGTCAAATACATCAACTGCTAAACGTACAAGCAAAAGTAGCAACACTGCAACCCGTTCCAACACGAGTACGACAAAAACTACACGTACCCGCACGACTAGCCGTGCTAAAACAACTGCTTCAACGCAAACAAAAGCACCATCTAATACCAATACCTCTGTTCAACAGGATAAAATTATGAGCCAAAACACTGTTCGCCGCGTTGCTATTATCGGTGGTAACCGTATTCCATTCGCACGTTCTAATGGCGCTTACTTTACTGCATCTAATACAGATATGTTTACAGCAGCATTAAATGGTCTTGTTGAACGATTCAACTTACAAGGTCAGCGTTTGGGTGAAGTTGTTGCAGGTGCAGTGCTCAAACACAGCCGTGACTTTAACATGACTCGTGAGTGCGTACTCAATACTGCCCTTGCTCCTGAAACACCAGCTTACGATATACAACAAGCATGTGGTACTGGCTTGCAGGCTGCTTTTTTAGTTGCGAATAAAATTGCACTGGGTCAAATCGAGGTTGGTGTTGCAGGCGGTGTAGATACGACTTCTGACGCGCCAATCGCATTTGGCGATGGTTTGCGTAAAGCATTGCTTGAATTGAACATTGCAAAAACAGGTAAAGACCGCTTAAAAGCATTAACCAAAATCAACATTAAAGATTTAATGGATGCGCCACGTAACGGTGAACCACGCACAGGTTTATCAATGGGCGACCACCAAGCCATTACTACGTTGGAATGGGGCATCTCTCGTGAAGCGCAGGATGAGTTAGCAGCTTCATCTCACCAAAAAATGGCAGCTGCCTATGACGAAGGTTTCTTTGATGATCTCATCACGCCATTCTTAGGTTTAGAACGTGACAATAACTTACGTGCAGATTCTACTGTAGAAAAACTAGCGAAGTTAAAACCTGCTTTTGGTAAAGGCGACGCGCGCACTATGACGGCGGGTAACTCGACTCCACTAACCGATGGTGCATCTTGCGTATTACTTGCCTCTGAAGAATGGGCAAAAGCCAATGGTCATGAAGTCTTGGCATATTTGACTTTCCAAGAAACTGCCGCAGTTGATTTTGTAGGTAAAAAAGAAGGTTTGTTGATGGCGCCTGCATACGCTGTCCCACGTATGCTTGAACGTGCTGGTTTAACATTACAAGACTTCGACTATTACGAAATTCACGAAGCATTTGCTTCACAAGTCTTGTCGACCTTAAAAGCATGGGAAGATCCGAACTTCTGTAAAGAGCGTTTAGGTTTAGATGCACCTTTAGGATCAATTGATCGTAGCAAGCTGAACGTCAAAGGTTCATCTTTGGCAGCAGGTCACCCATTTGCAGCAACAGGCGGACGTATTATTGCCACTGCGGCGAAACTTCTGAATCAAAAAGGTTCAGGTCGCGTATTGGTGTCAATCTGTGCAGCAGGCGGTCAAGGTGTAACAGCCATTATTGAAAAATAATTCTGCCTAGTTCCAATTTAGATAGCAATAAAAGCCACTTGATTCATTCAGGTGGCTTTTTTATAACCCTAAATTTATAGCAGCCAACTTTTAATTAGCTACTAGCGCTTTATCTGACTGAATGTTGCGGGGCATAACCCAGTTTCGCTTCAATATGGTCATAACAATATTGAAAAATAAAGGTATAGAGCAAAATGCTGAGCGTCATCAGCAAATCAATCAAAATTGCCTGCAGCAGAGATATTTCTAAGGCATACGCCACCATGGGAATAGTGGCGAGCATTAAGCCACCTTCAAAACCGATTGCATGTAAAACGCGGATTTTAAAAGTTCTGCGTAATTGGTGTTGCGCTTCAAACTTTTCAAAATAGTGATTGAAAAACATATTCCACAGCACCGATGTCACCGCCATCGCAATGCCTAGACCACCTGTCACTTGCATTGGCATTTCAAACACATAACTTAATGCCAAAGCAATGATGACCAATAAAATCACTTCATAACTCAGGGCATGTACCCATCTTCTTTTGGAAATCAACATCTGCTTACTCAAATACTTATCCTTCCCCGCTTATTTTATTTTCACTTAATTGACTAATCGAGTTAGAATCCATCAATAATATTGAAAGATAAAAGCCAACCTCTGTCATGAATATCAATCAAGATCAGCTGATTATTTTTATCACCGTCATGGAAACGGGTTCTTTTTCTGCAGCTGCACGTCAATTGGGCAAAGTGCCTTCGGCAATTAGTATGTCAATTGCCAATTTAGAAATTGATTTAGACTTAAAACTGTTTGAACGGGTTGGGCGTGAACCTCTGCCTACCCCACAAGCACAGAGTCTTTACGAAAAAAGTAAACAACTGCTCATAGAAATGAAGCAGTGGAAACAGCATGCTTTTGCACTCAGTTCTGGGCTGGAAGCACACTTAAATATTGTGGTGGTATCTGAATTACTACACACTCGCTGGACAGATTATATTGTGCTGCTAGAACAGCAATTTCCTGAATTGCAGATCAATATTTTCTCTGCACCACAAGAAGATGCGTTACATTTACTGATGACTCAAGCAGCAGACCTAGCGTTTATGTTTGAACGCGAGCAATTGCAAAACAGTGAACAATTTGTGGAATTAAAACGTGAAGTTTTAGTGCCTGTCGCAGCCCGACATTCACCGCTGGCCGAATCAGAACAAGTTAGTTTTGAACAGATTTTACAAAATCGGCAAATTGTAGTAGCAAGCCGTGATCGGCAGATTAAACCCGAGTTGTTATTTTCTAAGCACTATTGGCGTACCGATAATCATCATTCTGCCTGCAGTATGATTAAGCAGGGTTTAGGCTGGGGTGTCTTGCCCTTGGAAATGCTGAATGAACATCCTGAACTACAACACGAATTAAAAATTTTACAGCTGCTAGATTTCACCCCAAAATTTGAATATTTTGTCGATTTGGTCTGGAGCCGAGAACATCAATTGGGCGCTGCTGCTCATTTTTTGATTAATCACGTCCGAAATCTGAGAAAAACTGGTAAATAATCCACAAACCCTCTTACTTGGTACTTGGGTTAAAAGCTGTTTGTGATATAACTGAATGTATAAGCAATAACCTAAGAACTAGATCTCGAATGACACAGACAGCTTTAAATCAACTAAAAAACTTAACCACTATTGTTGCAGATAGTAGTGACTTGGCTGCGATTGAAAAGTTTCGTCCTTTGGATGCGACCACCAACCCATCACTCATTACGGCGGCTGCAAATCAACCTGAAAATAAAGCGTTGATTGAAGCTGCATTTGAGCAAGCCAAAGCTGAAGGTTATACAAATGATCTATTGGTTGAGCGCAGCATTGATATTTTAACGGTCAAATTTGGGGTAGAAATTTTAAAGCTGATTGAAGGTCGTGTTTCGACTGAGGTGGATGCCTCTTTGTCTTATGACACTGATGCGACCATTGCCAAAGCCAAAGAACTTTTAGCGCTGTACCAAGCTTATGGTGTTCATTCAGACCGCATTTTGATTAAGATTGCATCGACATGGGAAGGCATTCAAGCGGCGAAAGTGTTGGAAGCTGAAGGCATTCACACCAATTTAACCTTGTTGTTTGGTTTACATCAGGCACATGCTTGTGCAGATGCCAAAGTGACGTTGATTTCGCCATTTGTGGGTCGAATTTTAGATTGGTATAAAAAAGCTGAAAATGTCATGTACTACCCTATTGAAAAAGATCCGGGTGTACTTTCGGTGAAGAAAATTTATCAATTCTATAAACAGCACCAAGTACAAACTGAAATTATGGGCGCGAGTTTCCGTAGTATTGATCAGGTTTTGGCTTTAGCAGGTTGTGATTTATTGACCGTTGCACCCAATTTATTGGCAGAACTTGAAGCTGATGAACGAGAAGTCGCTGCAGCACTATCAAGCAATGATATTCAAGTTCAGGCTGAACCTTTGGCAGCAATTGAAAAGGAACAATTCAAAGCGCAACTTGAGGCAGATTTGATGGCGTTCCAATTGTTGCAAGGCGGCATTGATGGCTTTATTAAAGCGCGTGAGCAACTTGCCACCCTATTACGCCAGTCTTTCGGCTTAGATGCAGAGATTAAAGCTTAAGCTTTAACCTATCCCAGTAAAATTCCAAAATTTTTACTAAGCCACAAAACCGATGTTGTTATACTGCAACATCGGTTTTTATTTAGGTGAGTTTGCGTGTTTGGTATTAGTGACCTCAGCACTTTTATAATTGGCACAACCTTAATTGTGCTCTTGCCTGGCCCAAACTCACTCTATGTCATGTCAGTGGCTTCACGCTTTGGGATACGCACAGGCTATGCAGCTGCTTTCGGTGTATTTACGGGTGATCTGATTTTAATTGTGTGCACCATTTTAGGGGCAGCCTCATTATTGCATGCTTTTCCATGGCTATTCACCTTATTAAAAGTAGTTGGTGCGCTCTACTTAGGCTATTTAGGTATTAAACTACTGATTGCAGCCTATAAAACATTGTTTCCACAAACCAGAACTTCGCACGCCAATCTTTCTACAACAGCAACGAGCAATACAACTGAACGGGTTCATCCCTACCGAACTGCTTTAATGATTAGCGTTATTAACCCAAAAGCAATTTTGTTTTATTTGTCTTTTTTTGTGCAATTCGTCAATCCTGATTACACCTACCCGATGCTGAGCTTTGCTGTTTTAGCCATCGTCCTACAAATCATTAGCATGGGTTATTTATCTATCTTGATTTTTTCAGGAGTCAAATTAGCCAGTTATTTCAATCAACGCTATAAAATTGCAGCCATTTGCGTTGCAAGCATTGGTATTTTGTTCTGCGGTTTTGGCTTTAGACTGGCAAGCTCAACGCTATAAAAAAAGTATAAAAAACACTTTTGACTATTTGTTCAAATGTGTATGATCTGTTCATAAATTATAGAAAATATGTCTAAGAAAGCATGCAAAAACTTTTAAATGACTTCTCTGTGCCTGCAGTATTTGCAGGTTTTATTACCTTCTTGGTCGGTATTAGTGTTTCCGCGGTTTTAGTCATTCAGGCAGCACAAATTTTAGGCGCAAGTGCTGAGCAAATCAGCTCTTGGTTTTGGGCGTTGGGTTTAGGTATTGGTCTAAGCGGGCTGATTTTATCTTGGAAATTTAAATATCCTGTGGCGACCTCATGGTCTACCGCAGGCTTGGCACTGATTATCGCCACGGGCAGCGGTTATAGCTTACACGAAGCAATTGGCGCATTTTTATTTTGTGGCGTACTCACAGCAGTGCTTGGCTTTTTAGGTATTTTTGAAAAGGTACTGACTTATATTCCACAGAGTTTAACCAGCGCCATGTTGGCAGGTGTGCTGCTTAAATTTGGAATTGCCCTATTTACCAGTCTGCAAGAAGCATGGGCATTTATTTTGTCTTTATTGGCGGCTTATGTATTGGCAAAACGATTTAGCCCACGTTATAGCATTGTTTTAACTGTATTGATTGGTGTCGCGTTATGCCCAATCTTCTTACAATTTCAAATGCCGAGTGTGCAATCGAGTATTGCACAACCAGTTTGGATGCAACCTGAATTAAGTTGGTCTGCTATTTTAGGTTTAGCCCTGCCTTTGTTTGTCATTAATATGGCGTCGCAATATTTGCCCGGTCTTGCCATGATCAAAAGCTATGGCTTTAACCCGAATGTACGTCACTTAATTGGTTGGACAGGCACAGCACAAGCGATTTTCGCGCCATTTGGATGTTTTAGTGTCAATATCGCATCCATCAGTGCTGCTATTAGCTTAGATGATCAATCGCATCCCGATGCCAGTAAACGCTATATTGCGGGAATTAGCTGCGGTTTGTTTTATATCTTGATGGGGATCTTTGCTGCAACGCTCACCAGTTTGTTGATGTCATTCCCAGCTGTTTTTATTACTGCTTTGGCAGGAATTGCACTGCTTGGCACTATTGGACACAACATCGCCCTCGCCTTTCAGCACGTTGCAGAGCGTGAAGCCGCTTTATTGACCTTTTTATTTAGTGCTTCTGGGGTGCAGTTTTTTGGTATTGGTTCTGCATTTTGGGGACTGATTTTTGGTTGTGTGGTTTTGGCAGTTTTAAAGTTTAAACAAAGCAAAAGCTAAATAACTTAAGCAGTTAAAAAACACTTTTTCTGAAGCATCGTATTGATTTATTGTATGCGCGATACATTAGGGTCTGCTGTGCTTCGGATAAATTCTACTGTTTTAGCAAAAGTTTGCTGGCTTTCTTTTTGGTGCATAAAAAATTGATATTCGTGAATTAACCATGCTTTTGTATCTGGATAAAATGCTGTCGTCACAGGAATCTGCTGTTGCTGTAAAGCATGCAGCATCGGCATAGATTGAGTTTCTGTTAAAAAGTCTTTCTTACCACCACTGATAAATACCGCAGGATAGTTTGCCGTTAAATGTTGAATAGGCGAAATATTCTTCAGAAATTCACTGTCCTGTTTCCGATCTCCCGTGTAAGCCTGCACCAAATTATAAACACCCCACTCTACGATATTCATTTCATCTGGCGCAGTTTCAACAAACGCTTTTAGATCATAAATCCCGCAGTGCAAAATCAGCCCTTTAAGTTGTTTGTGCTGAATAGTCGGTTGTAAATTAGACTGCTGTGCAAATGCAGGATTACTCAATAATGCGGCATAATGGCTAGCTAAATTCGCCCCTGCAGAATCACCTGCCAAATATAATTGTTGTGGATTAAGCTGATACTTTTCTGCATGTTGCGTGATGTAATTTAAAGCCTGATCAATTTGTTGCAACTGAGTAGGATAAGTTGCATGCGGGGCGAATTGATATTGTACTGCAATTACATTAAAGCCCTGCGCGGCTAATAATTTAAAATAGCCACGTGCATGTGCTTTTGAGCCCGCAATCCAGCCACCACCATGAATCCAGACAATTGTCGGGCGTGCGGCTAAATCTTGCAATTGACTGTTTTGATACAAGTCAAAACTCAAATTAGGCTGCGTTGCATACACAATATCATGTTGCACTTGTATATTTTTGGGTGCATAGCGATCCATGATTTTCTGCTGCAAGCCTGTGGTGAGATTAAATGCACTAGCAATGATTCGACTGTTCTGCTGCGTGGTTTGACAAGCACTTAACAACATAAAACACAGCAACATCCAAATTATTTTCAAACCACATTTCCCTCAAGATTCATACGCCCAATTCAAACCCAAGTAATTTAAAATTAAATTATGAAGGTCTATTTATTTTTGCAAATTTAGCATCTTATTTTATCGTATAGCTTTGCCGTTGAGTTGAGTAAATTCATCATCTTCAGCTTATCTTTTCTTTCAGCAAATTTGGCGGGTAATTAAATGAATTATCAATCTTTTTTCAGATTTTAAATTGAACCTATATAGACTATATGCTATCAATAAAGTGTAAGGCGAATAATCATAATTTCTGGAGTTACCCGCATGTCGTACCAAAATATTTTAGTCCCTGTAGATGGTTCACAAATTTCTTTTTCAGCGGTCAAACATGCAGCTGAAATTGCCAAAGTATTTAACAGTAAACTCACCTTAATTAGCCTTGTTGCGGAAGACCCATTTACTGATTCTGACTTTTACTATAATTATTCATCTGCCATTATGAAAGAATACTTTGTGCAAGCGACAGCCAATGCACAAAAGGCATTAAAAGAAGCAGATGAAATTGCGAAAGCAGTGGGTGTAAATGCAGAAACTCGCGTGGTTGAGGGTTTGGTATCTGCTGAAGGTGTAATCAAAACTGCGAAAGACTTAAATGCTGATGTGATTGTGATGGGTTCACATGGTCGTAAAGGTTTCCAAAAATTATTATTGGGTAGCTTTGCCACAGACGTATTACGTCATACAGAATTACCTGTGCTTGTAGTTAAAGCTTAATCACTATTTTAAGCCATATTTTCATCATAAATTTTTAATAAGGATTTGCCATGACAACTTATAAACACTTACTTGTTCCAGTAGATGAGTCACCTATGTCTTATGCTGCAGCCGAACAAGCACTTTCATTGGCAAAAGATCTAAATTGCCCTGTTACTATTATGAGTGTAATTGCAGTTGATCCTTTTGTAGGCGTGGACTTCTACAAAGTTGCACCAGCAATTACCGATTATTTCATGCAGGCTGAACAAAATGCACAAAATCGTTTGGCTGAAATTCAGCAATCCTTTAGCCGTGAAGGTATTTCGGTAGATACCAAAATTATCCGCGGTGTTGCAGCCTCTGAAGGGATTGTACAAATTGCCAATGAAATTGGTGCTGACCTGATTATTATGGGTTCGCATGGCCGTACTGGAGTGAAAAAGATGATGCTCGGTAGCGTTGCCCAAAACGTACTGACTCAGTCTCCTGTTCCTGTTTTGATTGTTAAGGTTTAATTCATTACCAACTGTGCTCTGCCACAGTAAAAGATAAAATAAAAAAATCCCGTTCGCCAATGAACGGGATTTTTCTGGATAAAACTTTTAAAAGCTTTTCTAAATTACATATTATGCAATCCAGTTTAGCTAGGTTGAATATTCATTTCAGACCAAAACTTAATTAACCCGATGCGGTAAACGGAACATTTCATGCGTATCGGTATAAAAACTGCGACCATCTAAATTCAGTTCAATTTCCTGACCACATTCCAACAACACATGTTTTCCGACTTCGACCCATTTAAAACCATCACGGGTATTTTGCTTTTTCTTTGATGCCACCAAAGACACCATAATTTCACGACCATTCACTGCTTTCGCAAGCATTGTTTGCATTTTTTTCAATATTTACACCAATTCATTTATAACTTACAAATTAAGCTCAATTTAAATTTTGAGCATAGTTTTTTAATACAACAACATTCATCACACTTAATTTGCAGTGCATAGAAAATAAATGCAGTACAGCATGATGATGAATAACTACGAGAGAATAGAGATATTTTTATTGTACAAGTTACATTATAACATAGATTTAAAGTCTTTGCAGCATCAGCTACAAATTTGTAAAGATAAACTTAATAAAACAAAAAATTCTTAATCAAACCTTAATCGTTCTCGTGAAATAATCTCCCCCCAAACACAATGGATGGTGTTTGATCGCACAAGCCCACTTCGGTGGGGTTTCTTATTAGGCTAAATAAATCACGAGAGCAACTACAATCTGTTTGACGCTTATCTTCTGATTTTTTTATCTACAAAATTCAAAAATAAAAAGAGTATGGTTTTTTTTCCCGTACTCTTTGTGAGCGACCACGCTATCTATTAGCGCATGGTCACAAATTCTTCTGCAGCAGTTGGATGAATTGCAACAGTATTATCAAAGTCTTGCTTAGTCGCGCCCATTTTGACTGCGACTGCGAAACCTTGCAAAATTTCATCCATGCCATAGCCAATACCATGCACGCCCACGACTTTCTGTTCATCACCAACGCAGACCAATTTCATTTTAGACACTTGACGATGCTGAGTTACAGCCGTGTACATTGAGGTAAAAGAGGATTGATAGACTTTAACCTGATCTTGCCCAAACTGTTCAATAGCTTGCGCTTCACTTAAACCCACCGTACCAATAGGCGGATGACTAAAGACCACCGTGGCAACATTTTGATAATCTAAATATTCATTTGGTTTGTTATTGAATAAGCGTTCCGACAATTTGCGTCCTGCGGCAACGGCAATTGGTGTCAGCTCAATTTTTCCAATAATATCGCCCACCGCATAAATACCCGCTTGGCTAGTATTTTGGAATTGATCTACAACAATATATCCCTTTTCATCAATCTGCACATTTGCAGCAGGCAAGTTCAATGCTTGTGTATTCGGTTTACGTCCAACCGCCCAAATTAAGCAATCGATCTCGTGCTGTGAACCATCTTCAAGATGTAATAACAAAGACTGATCTGCTTGGCGCGTAACTTTCTTTGGAATGGCTTGAGTATGCACTTGGATATGTTCATCTCGCATACATTCAAGTAATGTTTCACCTAAAAATTGATCTAAACTACGCAGCGGAAATTGCTTACGAATAAACAATCCGACTTGTGAGCCTAACGCATTTAAAACTCCAGCCAGCTCTACAGCAATATAACCAGAACCAACAATTGCCGTGCGTTTTGGTAATTGTTGCAATTCAAAAAAACCGTTTGAATCAATACCTAGTTCCGCCCCTTCAATGTCTGGAAGTGTTGGCTCGGTGCCTGTCGCTATTAAAATGTGATCTGCAGTGTATTGCTGCTGATTTACTTGAACTGTTT
Source organism: Acinetobacter sp. SWBY1 (assembly GCF_002946595.1). NCBI lineage: Bacteria > Pseudomonadati > Pseudomonadota > Gammaproteobacteria > Moraxellales > Moraxellaceae > Acinetobacter > Acinetobacter sp. SWBY1. The sequence goes on from NZ_CP026616.1 coordinate 715,299, forward strand.
TTTCATCTACAAAATGAGCAAAACCCTGAATCACATCAACTTTGTTTTTAGCTAAACCAGATTGATACGATGCGTGGATACGCTGAATATAAGCTTGACGATTTTGAATTAAGGTATTCCAATCATGTGATTTTAATTCAGTGTTAAAACCATAATCTGGACCATATTTTTGAATGGCATCAGCGATTTGTGCTGAATACCACATCACTTTTTTAGGCACACACCCCACATTGACACAGGTCCCACCTAAATTTGCAGCTTCAATTAATGCACATTTTTTTCCATATTGCGCCGCTCGATTGACCGATGCAATACCACCACTTCCCGCCCCAATTACCAAATAGTCATAATGTTTAACCATTTTATGCCTCAAATTTCGTGATTTTTGATACGCATCTGCATAAATTCAGCGCAGAAAAACAGTCATTTTCATCTAAACTAACACATAAAAATGCATTTCCCAAGTCAGCCGAGCTGACAAACTCCACAAAATCGAGACACTGTCATTCAACTCATTTCACTGGTTATAAAAATGACTATACTCTTAAATTTTACGCTTGTAAGCGTTAAAAACAAAACTTTAATTTTTTAATCTTAGGGTCAATGTAAAGCAGCTTTTTTACGTTCTGATATGTAGCTAAATCACTTTCGGATGTTCTCCACCTCAACCGATACATCAAGCCCCAAGCATGTTTGATGAACTCGCATCCATCAATACTAATGCATGAATTCTTGCTTCAAGATTAAGAGAACTATTCTGCAAATGAAGGCAAACATATTATTTGTGAAGAATATGGAGCAGATTTACAAACTTGGATAAAACGCTGATTGGACTAAAAAATTGTAAACTCTAAAATCGACATTTAATGAAAAATTACTTGCTCAATTAAACAAAATTAATACCTACTATAGTAAGGTTTATCAACTTCGCTGTGACTAAGCAGAATTTGTTTTTAATATATACCTACCACAAAAAGCCATTTCAACGAATGGATGAAATGGCTTTTAGTTTTATAGTTTAAACCCCTAACATACTATTTAAGGTTTCAACCACGTTTCTAGATTTCACTTCAGACTGCAAACTTAGCAATGCAGCTTGTACTTGACTACGCTGTGGCTCTGCCAAGGTGTACCAACGTGACAATACTTGCAATAAACGCGAACCTACAATTGGGTTTTTGTCGTCCAAATATTTGGTTAAGTCAATAAAATGCTGAACACCGAAACTCCATGTATTCACAGGGTTGCTATTTAAACCTCCACTGACTGAACGAATACGGTTTGGTGTGCCCAAATCATAATCAGGATGCGCAGTTAATGCCTGAATGGTTTCAGCAGTCGCTTTTGGATGTGAAGCTTGAACCATAAACCACTGATCAAGTGCCAAAGCTTCATTTTTAAAACGTGAATAAAAATCTTCCAAAGTAGCTTTGGCCTGCGGCGCATCATTCCATACCAAGACACGCAATGCCCCTAAACGCTCAGACATATTTCGAGTGGCGTAGTATTGCTGCTGTGCCAGCTCAAACGCTTCGGCATCGCCCTGACGTGCCATGAATGCCAACATGATATTTTTTAACGCACGTACTCCCATCGCTTGAGAGAAATCTAGCTGCATGTCTGGATCAAGACTTAAATAGGTTTCTTTGCAGAGTGCACCAAGTTCCCGCGCTAATGTATCTAACAACGCATTGCGTTGTTGCTGAATTTTTTCAGGTTGATAATTTTGATCTATGCGGCTGCCCAAATAGCTTTCGGAAGGTACATCAAAAATACGCGATGCCAACAAAGGATCTTTTTCAATTAAAGCTGGTATTGTATTTTTCATGGCTTGCAAATAAGTATCTGCCGCATGTTCTTCCAATAAAATACGTTCCAATAGCGTCTGGGTCGCCTGCCACTGGTTAAAACCATTGGTTTCGTGCTGCATTAAAAATGCCAATTCATCATTTGAATAGTTAAATTCCAAATTCACAGGTGCAGAAAAATTACGCAATAAAGAAACAACGGGATGTGATGTTACACCACTAAATTCAATACTTGCTTGCGCCTGATCAAACAAATACACACCATCTTTTACTGAGTTTTCAACCAAAGCTTCAGACTGCAAAATATATTGCTCGCCTGTTTCTGCATTGAACAATGCCAATGCAACAGGAATAGGCAATGCTTTTAAGTTTGGATATTTGGCATTGCTTTTCAGACTTTGTTTTAAATTTAAGCGATAAACCTGTCTAGTCGCATCGTATTCGCCCTGCACTTCAAGCTTTGGTGTACCTGGTTGATTGTACCAAGTCAGGAAATTAGATAAATCGACACCTGAACCTGCGCTTAAAGCATTGACCCAATCTTCAACCGTGACTGCTTGTCCATCATGACGACGGAAATATTCATCACTACCTTTACGGAATTTTTCTTTACCGAGTAAAGTCGACATCATGCGGTTAATTTCCGCACCTTTTTCATAGACTGTTGCGGTATAGAAGTTATTAATTTCTACAAAATGATCTGGACGTGGCGGGTGCGATAACGGGCCAGAATCTTCGGGGAATTGGTGTGCTTTGAGTACCGCCACATCATCAATACGCTGTACTGCGGCAGACTGTAAATCTTCAGAGAAAGATTGGTCACGGAATACTGTTAAACCTTCTTTTAAACATAACTGGAACCAATCGCGGCAAGTAATACGATTACCTGTCCAATTATGAAAATATTCATGCGCAATCACGGACTGTACGCGCATAATTGCGGCATCGGTGGTGTATTCTTCATCGGCCAATACACATGACGTATTGAAAATATTCAGACCTTTATTTTCCATTGCGCCCATATTGAAGGCACTGGTCGCCACAATCATATAATTATCTAAATCATACGGCAGACCATAGTGTTCTTCATCCCAACGCATCGAATGTTTTAACGCTTGCATAGCAATTTTGCATTTTGGAATGTCTTTTTCTTCTGCATAAATTTCCAGTGCAACATTACGCCCTTCAGATGTCACATAATGGTCTTTCATGACTGCCAAATCGCCAATCACACAAGCAAATAAATAGCTTGGCTTTTTGGTCGGGTCTTGCCAAATCGCATAATGACGACCTTCGCCTGCTTCACCTGTTTCTAACAAGTTGCCGTTTGCCAATAACACAGGATATTTTTTATCGGCTTCAACACGTGTGGTAAATACCGACAATACGTCTGGGCGGTCAGGATAGAAGGTAATTTTACGGAAACCTTCAGGCTCGTTTTGGGTAACAAATAAATCAGAACTTGCCTGATATAAGCCTTCAAGTTGCGTATTGCTTTCAGGATGAATGATCACGATGGTTTCTAACGTGACTTGATCAGGTGCATTTGCAATGCGAAGCTGATCACTATCTAATTGATAGTCACTTTCCGATAATTCCGTGCCATTCAAAATAATAGATTTCAATTCTAAATCACGGCCCAATAACACCAAATCGCCTGCAATCTGACGCTGCATTTTCAATGTTGCACCCACTTGGGTGTAATCTGCATAGACTTGAATATCTAGCTCTACAGCATCTACCAAGAATGAAGGTTTTTGATAGTCTTTTAAATAGATAGTTTGGCTGGCTTCAACCATAGGATTTGCTGCAATATTCATCTTGTCCTCATTCTTTGTGGCGATGCGCTTGTTTTTGTAAAGTTGCAATGATCATACGACAACTTTCAACATCTGTCTGCGCACAATCTATTTCAGTCTTATTCAACAATGCTGATTTATATGGGCGCTCAACCCAAGCTTTTCAATCCTATCTGGATTAATCCTGTACAAGTAACATAAAAGCAGACTGTTTAAATCAATACCTGTATTGCTATTACGCGTAAATTTAATATTTTGATATGCAACTTCACTTCAAATACGACCAACACAGGCTAATTTTGATGATGATCAAAAGCACAGAAGCTTCCACCTTTCAGTACACAAGCCATGTATAATGACATATCACGATTTACTTGAGCTTCTATTTCACAATGCTACAAATTCTGCAAAAACAATTAGATGAAAGCACATTATGCCCTTTGTGTCAGGCATCTATGTATTGGGTAGAAGCAGAACAATATGAGCAGGAATTAAATTTTCACCAATGTAGTCATTGTGAACATCGCATCTTTCAAAATAGCCAACAACAAAACTGTCATTGCGCAAGCTGTACCCAACAACGCAAAAAAATCATGGCGGAAACCCGCTTGCAAGAACAACAAAAATTCAAAAAACAGGATGCACCTGAACGCGAATTAAATCAGCTGCGTTTTATAGATAAATTATTTTTATTGAGTATTTTAGATCAGCATGCACAGGAACATATTCCACATGAAGAATTTATAGATTGGGAAAAAATCAAGTATTTAAATATTACCCCCAACTATTTTTTCCAGCACGGCATGATCAAACATTTGCTAAAAGAGCAAATATTAATTGCCAAAGATTTTGCCGAAAATGCGCAGCAATATTATATCAATGTCCGTTTAGATGGTTATTCTGAACCAAGCTTATTCAGCATTGCACAACAATTACGTTATTGGTTTTATGAAAATCTGAGTATGGGCACACCGTTCAAAACAGCAGATGAAGTCAAAGATGCGCTGTATTTATTGCTGTATCAAGAGATTGTGCAGTTTATGCAATTTTATTGTCGGACTTGGGGAATACAAATTGCGGGCAACCATAGTTTTCAGAGCTTTTGCTACCGACTTTTAGATGTCTTGGCGGTTGGGCAAATTTATTACTTGGTGCAAACTGCTTTGGAATTTTTATACCAACAAAAAGCACTCAAACCGCGTAATGAAAACTTTATTAATACCAATTTACTGAAAAAGACTGTGCAGCAATACCGAGAACGGTCAGTGGCTGAAAAATGGGAGACCTCTACCCTGCCACGCCCGCCTAATTTGCCTTTCAGCTATATGAGCGAAATTTTATTCTTCCGCTTTTTGGGTTATGACGAAAGGATTTTCTTTCAACCTGTGTGGCGTTCTTGGCGAAAAATTGAAGCACGACTTAAATTTTATTCACTTAAACGCTGTATGCACTGCGGATCGGATGAACTGACTGTCGATTATGACGCAGAAAATTATGTGTCCTTATTTTGTCGCAACTGCAAACATCAAGATCATTATTTCACTCAATAAAACTTTGGTGAAGATGATGGTTACACCCCATCACTGCCCAAATTCATGATCTACTGCAGTATAGAGTCAACAGGATACGTACAGAGGATTACAGTTTTTCGATGTGATAAGCACCTAATCCACTTTTCTGTTTAGTGCTAAATTGAGTGCCGTTTCAGATAAAGTTTTACCGTCTAATTTACAAATACACATAATGCCCCAACCATCAAAATAATCAGGCGCGTGCTGCAAAAAGAAATTGGAATGTACATCTTGCGGAATTCTCAAATGCATCAGTTGCTCAAAACTTCGTGCTGGAGAATGAGTTTCATGCACATATACGCCTTCACCGCGCTTTTGAATTTCAGGATACCGTGCCGCCATAAGCTGCAAAACTTCATGATATTCCTTAGGCATAGTTTTCCCGACTCTTGGGAAAAAACTTTTAGAACGCGAAGCAAACAAAGAATAAATCTTCGGTTGATTAATGCTAATCACAAACCACAATGGAATAAATGGATTTTTTAAGCGTCGATTCAACATGGCTTTGACTGCACTTGGAATCGTCAAATTTTGTTTTTGATATTCAGACAAAAAACCCGCTCGTGAATTGACCACATGCATAGGCTGTTCATTATAATGAATCAAAATAAAAGGAATAACATTTTGCCCAACCACTTGATCTCGATCATGATATTGAATAACCGTGACTGCGATTGCATCGGGGTCATAAACAAAGGCTTTAAATTCTTCTAAACTCGAATTTGGAAAGATTTTTTGATCGAATTGATAAATTTTTTCAAAAAAATACGATTGCTGCTGCATTGAAAGCGCTTTAAAGTCAAAAACTGTTTCTATTAAATTCATAAAAACAACCCAGTTTCATATTTAAAGAGAGACGCAAAATTTTTTTAATTGGTCAATGCATTAATAATATGACACATTTTAATTACATAATTTTACAATCATTATAGTAAGTTATTAAAAAATATCCAATTTCATTAAAATTAAAACTAAGTAGTTCATTTCAATAAAGTTTTTACCAAAAATTATAATTAAAATTGAATACCAGCATTAATCCACCATATTTTGTGACGCAGTTTACATTATTTTATGACAAACGGTATTGATATGCAAATTTATATTGTTTTAATAAGTTAAATTCTAATTTATTTCATAGCTTGCGCCCCTATTTTTAAATCAGTTAGGCAAGCTGAAATATCACAATCTATGCTGTTTTAAATGTCATTCATTATTAGATTGAAATTTTACGCATAAAAATAAGGGCTGAATAATTAGCCCTTATTTGATCTTGCTTATCGCTCAACACTCGAACAAATCATAGATTTGCTCTTGCGTTTGCTTTTCCTAACTTAGGTCAACTGAGCAGCAGCAATTTTCTTGGTGTCTACATTCGCAGCAGCGTCTGTGTAGCTTTCCATCTGGTCAAAGTTCAAGTACTTGTAGATGTCAGCAGACATGCTGTCGATTTGAGAAGCGTACTGTTGGTATTCTTCTGGTGTTGGTAACTTACCAAGTACCGCTGCAACAGATGCAAGCTCAGCAGAAGCTAAGTAAACGTTTGCACCTTGACCTAAACGGTTCGGGAAGTTACGTGTAGAAGTAGATACTACAGTTGTGTTCGGTGCTACACGTGCTTGGTTACCCATACATAATGAACAACCTGGCATTTCTGTACGCGCACCCGCTTTACCGTAAGTGTTATAGAAGCCTTCTTCCATAAGTTGACGCTCGTCCATACGAGTTGGAGGCGCTAACCATAGACGAGTAGATAAAGAACCACCAGGAACTTTGTCTAATAACTTACCAGCAGCACGGAAGTGACCGATGTTTGTCATACAAGAACCGATGAATACTTCATCAATTTTGTCGCCTTGAACGTCAGAAAGAAGTTTTGCATCATCTGGGTCGTTCGGGCAGCAAAGGATTGGTTCTTTGATGTCTGCAAGGTCAATTTCATACACTTTAGTGTATTCAGCGTCAGCATCAGCTTTAAGAAGTGATGGGTTCGCTAACCATTTTTCCATGTTCTCAACACGGCGAGCCATAGTACGCGCATCGCCATAACCTTCAGAAATCATCCACTTAAGCATGGTGATGTTTGAACGAAGGTATTCAGCAACTTTCTCTTCAGAAAGTGTGATAGAACAACCTGCAGCTGAACGCTCAGCAGAAGCATCAGACAATTCAAATGCTTGTTCAACTGTTAAGTCAGTTTCCATTTCTGTTAAGTCGATTTCTAAGATACGACCAGAGAAGATGTTTTTCTTACCTTTCTTCTCTACAGTTAAGTCACCTTCTTTAATTGCGTAGTAAGGAATCGCATGTACAAGGTCACGTAAAGTGATACCAGGCTGCATTTTACCTTTGAACTTCACAAGTACAGACTCAGGCATGTCAAGTGGCATAACACCAGTTGCTGCAGCGAACGCTACAAGACCAGAACCCGCTGGGAAAGAAATACCAATTGGGAAACGAGTATGCGAGTCACCACCAGTACCTACTGTATCTGGAAGAAGCATACGGTTTAACCAAGAGTGGATAATACCGTCACCTGGACGTAAAGAAACACCACCACGGTTCATGATGAAGTCAGGAAGCGTGTGTTGCATTTGAACGTCAACTGGTTTTGGATACGCAGCTGTGTGACAGAAAGATTGCATTACTAAGTCTGCAGAGAAACCTAAACAAGCTAAATCTTTTAATTCGTCACGTGTCATTGGACCTGTTGTATCTTGAGAACCAACAGTAGTCATCTTAGGTTCGCAGTAAGTACCTGGACGAACACCTTGACCTTCTGGAAGACCACAAGCGCGACCTACCATTTTTTGAGCTTGAGTGAAGCCTTTGCCTGTGTTTTCAGGTTGTACTGGAGTACGGAACAAAGTAGATGGTGCAAGACCTAAAGCTTCACGCGCTTTAGCTGTCAAACCACGACCAACGATCAAGTTAATACGACCGCCTGCACGTACTTCGTCTAGAAGCACTGGAGTTTTAAGTTCAGATTCAGCGATTTGTGCGCCGTCTTTGAACGCTGTTACTTTAGCAGCAGCATGGTCGATTTTAAGAGTGATTTCATCACCCATGTTCATATTAGAAACGTCGATTTCTACTGGTAAAGCACCCGCATCTTCCATTGTGTTAAAGAAGATTGGCGCAATTTTACCACCTAAGCAGTAGCCGCCATCTTTTTTGTTTGGAATGTGCGCGATTTCATCACCGAAGAACCAAAGTACAGAGTTAGTTGCAGACTTACGAGAAGAACCTGTACCAACAACGTCACCCACGTAAGCAACTTGGTTGCCTTTCGCGATAAGGTCTTTGATTTGGTTTAATGGACCAACTTCACCAGGAACTTCTGGGTTGATGCCATCACGTACGTTTTTCAACATTGCATTTGCGTGCAATGGAATGTCTGGACGACTCCATGCGTCTTGTGCAGGTGACAAGTCGTCAGTGTTGGTTTCGCCAGTAACTTTAAACACTGTAAGTTTGATTTCTTCAGGTACATCTTTACGGCTAGTGAACCATTCAGCATCAGCCCAAGATTGTAAAACTGCTTTCGCGTTTTCGTTACCTGCTTTTGCTTTGTCTGCTACGTCATGGAACGCATCAAATACAAGCAAAGTGTTTTTCAATGCTTCAGCTGCTAAGCCAGCCAATTCAGCATTGTCTAAAAGCTCTACTAAAGGTGCTACGTTATAACCACCAAGCATTGTACCTAGTAAATAAACTGCGCGCTCTTTAGAAACGAGTGGAGAGGTTGCTTCACCTTTTGCTACAGCAGCTAAGAAAGCAGCTTTAACGTATGCCGCTTGGTCAACACCTGCAGGTACACGGTTTTCAATCAAATCAACCAAATAAGCTTCTTCGCCTGCTGGTGGATTTTTTAATAATTCAACTAATGCAGCTGTTTGCACATCATCAAGTGGCTTCGGTGGGACTCCGAGTGCGGCACGTTCTTCAACGTGTTGGCGGTAAGCTTCTAGCACGGTGTTATTCCTCTTTTTTAAAAAATTATTTGTGAATTCCTGCTTTTAAAGCATCACAAACAATATGGACTGCAAAATTTTACTAAACTTCCGGTTAAAAGTTAATGCAACTAGAGTGTTTCTTTGTGATGCCCATTATTTTATAACTAAATGATGCGCATATTGTTCAATTTACAGACAAAACACGACTTAATTTCAACTTTGTCTGTATGTACACTAACTTTTCGCCTAAAGTTTAACTCGTAAAAAAGGCAACACTCATGTTGCCTGTTCTAATGAGTGAATGATATTCCACCTTAGTGTACTGTCGTAGCTTGAAGATAGTGCTGTAATTGTTCGCGACTACCTTCAAACTTGAGTTGAATTTCATCTTCATGCAGCATACAGTGTTCTGCACTGGTAAATGAAATTTGAACTTGATATATCTTTGCAGGTGCATCAATTTGCTGACGTAAATACACCCGATCACCTAAACTTAAAACATAATGACTGCCGCCAATTACCGCGACACCTTGTTCATCTTCTAAGAGCAAATCTGCATTATGCAGGTAAGCAACCACTTCCATTATGCGCTCCTACTGTTTTTGTTATCTTTTTAATTATTCATGAAAAAGATAAGCTTTGCCAGTTTTAAGATTTAGAACTTGTCACAATTTATTTGTTATTTATTTTAGTTTTAGACGCTTGATTTACTTAGGCTATTTTTGATAAAAGATATAGAGGTACAAAACATATTTCAATTTTAATTCATAAAAAAACCGTTCTTTTAGAACGGTTTGTAATCAGGCATTTTATCATGCGGGGTCGCGATACATTTTTCAGTAAATTGCGTACGGACTTTTTCACGTGCCGCATCAACATCACCATTAATTTCTTCAAGTGGCAATGCATATACTTGCTCAATAATCTCTGAGATAAAATTACGGGTAATGTCATCTTCAATTTTATTGGCATGCTCAATGGCACGTTCTTTTTCAATCGCATTTTGACGATCTAGCATGATGGTACGCGCAGCATTGCCAACACTTCGGCAATAGCCTTGCCATTGTTCTTCAGGGGTTAAGGGTTTCTTTTCTGCACAACCCATTAATGCAAGCACTGCAGTCACCACCAAAATCTTTTTCATTGAAGCTCTCCTGTTGTGCTTATGATAATCAAAAGTTGACATAAATACGAAACTATCCATGCACAAGCTTAAAAAATGCGCTCTGATAGAACGCATTTTTAAGTGAGGTTGCCGTTAGAAGCGCCAGTTATAGAAAATATCCACTGCGCGTTCTAAAGCTTGGCTGGCTTCCAAATACAGTCGTTTATTCATTTGATAACGCAAAGTCAACTTATTGACAGGTGTGAAAACCCCCACGCCATAACGAATAAACAAGTCTGGGGTGATATAACCCGTCAAACTGACTTGGGTATCATCGCCTGTACCTTGGGCATCAAGTGCCAAACCACTTAAACCGAATGTACGTCCAATTTGATTGGTCAAGGCACGTGTACCACCCAATCCCATACTAATACCTGCCGCTGCAATAGTATTGTTGACGTCTGACTTAAAGCTTTCGGTCTGACTTAAACCACTGGCACCTTCATTGATACGACCTGTAATCAAAGCATTTAATGCTTCTTGTTCAGATAAGCCTGCATCGTTATACACTTGAATGTTCGGACTGCTGGCTGTGCCTGTAACTCTAAAGCCGACCATGCTGCCCTGTACATTTTTATTGGCATCCATATCTAAAGTTGGGTTAGAAATTGGGCCATTAAAACGCGCAATGGCACGGTTCAAATCCAGACTTTGTCCATAGGCTTCAATTTTCACACGCTGGCTGACCCCAATCGCACCATTGGCACGCATCGCAGTTTCTAAACCACGTTGAGATAAATACAAACGTCCAATCAGTGGAATACGGCTATTAAAACCTTGGAAAATGACCCGATCACCCAAATTCAATTCAAGATCGGCACGAATATCCCATGGACGAGCTGAACGTAATAATGCCAGTTGATCTTGTCCTTCATGTACCACACGCACATCCGAAGACACGTTAACCACAGGTGCAGACACTTCAGGCATAGAAATTAAAGCCCGAGGTACATCTACACGTCCTTTTAAACTCAGTTTTTTCTGGAAAGGTAAAACATCTAAGGATACATCTGGCGTAATCATTGCAGTAATTAGCGGTGCTTGACGAATTAATAAGTCTTTACCGTTTAAATTTAACTGAATACGCGGATCATTTTTCCAATCCACACTGCCCGTTAAACGCCCTACACCACCACCGCTGTTAAATGCGCCATTAATGCTGGCTTGATCTTGGCGGATAGAGGAATAGACCTGCACATTGGTCAGATTTACAGGTAACGAAATCATGCTGATCGCACCATCTTTCAGGCGAATTTCACCTGTGAGCAATGGTGAAGTTAAAGTCCCATTGATCTTGCCAGCAAAGGACAAAATGCCTGCCATTGAGCGCACATCGGCAATAAACGGTTTAAAAACTTTAAGTTGTACCTGATCAAAGGCAATTTCACCGCGCATTGGCATGTTTTTAGTGTAAGGATCAATCAGCACATTGGCATAACCTGTACCAATTTCAGGTGTTTTCACATCTATGCGTAATTTCAAGCCTTCGGTAATGCTTTTTGCGACCACAGCCACTTGTTCATAGCGCAAGGTTGAGCCTATATCTTGTGGATCGTCCGCAGCAAGTCCAATGACGCCATCACGTGTGACCAAATGTGCATCAATTTTTGGCTTCTGTCCTTTTGCCCACGCCGCTTTGGCATACCCATTAACCTTGCCTGTAATCGCCAAACCTTCAGGCATAAATGCAGAAAAGTCATTTAAGTCTAAGTTTTGAGTCACAAATGATGCATTGGCTTTGGTTTTACTCACACGAATAGGTTGATCAAAACACAATTGGCTTTGCTGACTCATCCAACAATGCGCACCAACATACAACTCACTGGTTCTATGTTGATATATCACGGCCGCGTTTTGGCGCTGTGCCAAGTGGGTTCTTAAGGCGTCAAAATCTCCTTTCTGAATTTGTCCCATCCAATCATTTTGTGCATTTAAACCACCCGCCAATTGTACATAAAACTTACTCAGCTTATTTTCGGCTTCTAGTTTTAAAATATGTGCCTGACGTGTACCTGCTAAAGAAATCTGCCCTTGCTCGATGCCACGGTTGCCACTGCGTAAATTTTCCATGGATGCCGTCATCAGCGTTGGCGTATTTTCAGAGGTTGGCAATTCACCTTGTAGGCGCAATTTACGCACGCTGAAAATATTATTTACACTGAACTGATCAACAGCGAAATTGGCAGTGGCTTGTAAGCGTGGCTGCGACTGCACATTGATATAGCCATACGCACGTCCACGTAAACCTGAATAGATTTCGTATAAAGCAGGCGCATTGACTTTAATACGCAGATTTTGTGCATTCCCCGTTGCTTGTAACTGATTTTTGGCATAAGACAAAAATAGATTATTGGCTTCAAACTGTTGTGGTAAAAAGCCTTTTTGATTAGCATCAATCAACATGGCTAAATTCCCCGTACCACGTACAGGTTTATTATTGAGCATGCCTGCCAAATTCAGACGTTCAATGTTGATCCGTTTTTGAGTGTCTGACCAAATACCTTGAGTGCGAATATTGCCCGATAATTCACCACGTACACTGGACACAAAATAGTGCGGCTTAAAGCGAATTAAAGAAGTGTTTAAATTCCAGCTCACCCCCTGATTCAAATGCAGCAAACCATCCGCCACAATTTGCCCTGCAACACCTTTATGGCGTAAGTCGCTAATTTTAATTAGTTCCTGCGTACCCGATAATTTTAGTTTTAAATGTCCTTCACTGCCTTGAATGGCACTGGCATTTAACCCACCATCATAATTCACGGCAAAACTTTTAAAGCCACCACCAGCTTTCACATCATGGAACAATAAAGCGATGGTGCTTTGCCCAGTTAAATGTACGTTTTCATTTTGATTGACCAAACGCCCTGTCAAATTAATGTCTTTCAAATGAATAATTTGCTGATTCGGCAATGCAAAACCATTGGCTTTAAACTGCCCATTTAACACATTAACAGGTGCTGCGGTGCTGATACTTTGCGGATTAAAGTTTTTCGCAGCCAATACCGCATTCCATTTCAACTGACGTTTATCAGTTGGTAAATCAATGACGGCGCTGCCTGCCAAATGACTATCTGCAGTATCAAATTTAAAATTAGGAATATTTAAACGATTATTCTTTAAATTCAATTTGGCTTGGTACATGCCCGCAGGTAACATGGTTTTTTCATGTGTGCTGACTTTACTCGCCACAAAAATATCTTGCTGACCTTCTACCAAGGCCAATTGCACATCACCCGATTCACTTTTCAACCAACCCACATACGGCACAGCACGGTCTATGTTGTTCCAGCGCACATCAAGCAACATCGGATTTGCCGCTTTGCCCTGCGCAGGTTTTTGATCGAGTTTTAAATTCCAAGTTTCATATTGGTCAAAATCGACTTGTGCAGTTAAGTGTGTGCCTTTTTCCAAATGACCTTTAGATGCTAAATTGGCATCTAAACTTGGCGGTAAAAAGTCTTTGACCACTTGAGGAATTAGTGGATCTTTAGGATTAATTTTATCCAGACGTCCTGTTAAATCCCAATTGACTTTTTTATCCCAACTGACAATGCCCGCTACATTGGCAGCACCTTGCATAAGTTGTGCATTTAAATTACTGATATTCAGTTGATGAACTAAATCGGTATACATCAGACCTGTATATTGACCTTTAGGGATGTGTTTACCGCTCAAATCCGTATTGACATCAATATCTAAACGGTTAATGTCGCCTTTAAATTTGGCTGCGCCCGCTTGAGTAAAAAGTTCCTGCTCGGTCAAAATCGGCCAACGGTAATCTTTAAATTGTAACTCACCAAACATTGGCACTTGTTTGCGCATAGGGTGCAACACCACCCAACCTGTGAGCAAGTCAGGCGTATTTGTTGCAACACCTGCCTGAATTGTATCGAGCGTGCCTTTGCCAACCACTTTAATATCGTGAATATTTAAGCTGTTATGTAAAGATGGAATATTTAAAACCCCCACCACATTAAGCGGATATTTACCCTCAAACTTCATATTGCCTGTGGCATTACGTACATTCAAATACTCCATATCAATCTTGGAGTCTTCAAATTTAAGCTCTGTGCCTGACCATAAGGCATTGTTTAAATGAATATCGTAAAAATCGACCTGAGTTCCAGAAGCGGTTTGAATCAATAAATGATCGACATCGGCAGTATCTAAACGCAAAACAAAGGGTAAACGGATTTCATTGAATTTGAATGGATCATCACTCGGTGGGCCTTTTGGATAAATCCGCAGATTACGCACATCGGCACGGTTAAGATGGATTTCTTTATCTAGTATGGCACGCCAACCAAGAATGACATCGGCACGGTCAATTTTGACATCAACAGGTTTTAAGCTGACGATGATATTGCGCAAAATAATCCCGCGCCATAAATTACCGCCTTCATATTCATATTGAATAATTTCTTGGCGCTGCAATACACTATCTAATAAGAACTTTGAGCCACGGTCTGTTGAGAACATCAACACCAAAGCGGACACCAATAACACCAGCATCAACAGCAGTGACAGTAAAACACTCCTGAATATTCGACGCTTTTTAGGTGGCGTTACTGGAATTTCTGGTTGCTGTTCAACTTCAGCCATAATGTTCTCTAAGTCTTAAATTTATAGTTGAGAGCCAATAAAGAAATGTAAACGGATTGGATGATTGTCATCTGAAATGCCAGAAGCCACATCTATCCGAATTGGACCAATCGGTGATGCCCAACGCACCCCTAGACCTACGCTATATTCGGTGTCGTTGCTAAAGTCTTTATCGTAAGCATTACCAAAATCACTAAATACGGCTGCGCGCCAACCCTCTTTAAATTGATAGTTATATTCTAATGAACCTACTGCCAAAGCCTGACCACCAATTTTAAAGCCTTCGATTTGTGGTGATAAAGACTTGTAGTCAAAGCCACGTAAAGACTGGTCGCCTCCGGTAAAATAACGCAAGTTATACGGCACTTTATTAAAATCTTCGGTGTAGATATAACCTAAGTCACTGCGCCCGACAAACTGATGGTCGTCGTTTTCACCCAAGGAGTATATAAAACGCCAACCTGCATTCAGAATGGCTAAATCTGCATCACTGAGCAGTGATTCACTTCCTAGTTCTACTTTATAAATTTGACGGAAACCTTTGCTTGGATTAACACGACGGTTGCTGTCGGTACGTGAAACTTCATAGCCAAGTAATAACGATTGTTGCTCGAAGTCTCCATTGGCAATAAACGCTTCACGTTCTTTTGTTAAAAACACAGGGCCATCTTCGGTCAAGCGATCTAGTCGATAACGTAAACCAAAAGCATGTTGCCAACTGCCCATTGGTTTTTTAATCACACGGTCAACACCTGCAACCGCAGACTCAATCATCAAGCCACCACCTTGTGCAACATCGTCACGTTCTTCACGCTCATAACCACCCACCAAAGCAACATAATCATTCAGTGGATGGTTATAAGGAATGTTATAGCGACCATCAATGGCTTGACGAATTTGCGAAAGCTCCAAGTTAGCATCGAATGAGTGACCACGTTTATTGACAATGGCACGGCGATATTGCCCACGCAAACGCACGCCTGTGTCAGTTCCAAAACCTGCACCGACTTCGGCACTATTTAAGCGGTCTGCATTTAAAGTCACAATCACAGGAATTTTTTTGTCGATACGTGCCTGTTGTTTTAAGCGTTCTTCTTCCGATTGTTTATCTTCTTGCTGTGTTTGTAGTATGCGCAATTTATCATTACTGGTGCCTTCTTCTGTGCCTGCAAACTCAGCTTCGTTCACCACAGATTGTGTCACTTCCTGAGATGATACCACCCGTTTTTGATCGGCTGCTGTGGCCTCGTAAACGGAGAGTTTTTGTTGATCGACCAAAGCCTGAATATCAGGCGGTAATTCCAAAGGATGCTCTACAGGATCAGGGCGAATTGTATCCACCAAGGTGTAGTTAAAATAACGCGAGTTGGTGAGATTATTGGCCAAACCATTCACACGCCAAAAAGTATAGTCGGCATTGTCCTGCCAAGTGACCAAACTTTGCAGAATATCCATATCCAAAGGAAATTCTTTGTTTGGATCGCTCATACGAAATTCGACGTTACCGAGTTTATAACGCTCACCTGTTTCGTAACGTAAATTGATATCGGCTGTATTTTGAGGTTGAGCGACTTTCACGTCATGCAGACGCCAGTAACTGTCAAAATAACCGTTATCTGAAGCTGCATCAGTAATGCGTTTTTTGGTTTGTTCATACAAACCATGGTTCAACACATCATCTACTTCTTGATCAGGCAAGACACCAATAACCTGAAATTGTGCCTCGTATTGTCCTTCGCCTGTAAATTCAATATTTTGCTGTTTAATCGCCACAGGTGGATTTGGCACAACATGCACTCGCACGCGGCTATCGCTGAGTTTTTCAAACTTAAACTCGGCATTATAGAAACCCACCGCTTGCGCAGCCTGATTTGACAACGTACGTAATTGTGGCAATGCAGATGGAAAATCTGCAAAAGATTCCTGGGTAAAACTGGACAATTTAGCCTTAATATTGGCACTTAACTGATCTACCGCTGCACGATAAGCATCGGGCGACACTTCTCCAATTGAGTCTTGTGTACCATTAGCGCCATTTGCGGTAATGACTACATCGGCACTAATACGCGGCACTTTGGCTGTGTTTAGCTCACGCGGTGGACGGACTCTATACAGTAAACGTCTGAAAAAACCGGGTTTATCGGCATTTTCGACCTGCGTCATCCAACCCAATTCAGTCAAAGTGTCTGAAGGATTGGCTTCCACTACGAAATTTCTGTCTGCCTGAATGCTTGTCATGAGTTGATCAACATTTACAGGCGCTTGATCAATTTGTAGCACCTCCTGCTGTGTCGCATTTTGCACCAATGTTTCAGGCTCTTGACCATTGCGGTCTAGCATCGCTTCTTGTTTAGCTTGTTGGGCTACTTGAAAAATTTCATTGGCAAGTTGCTGATCTACAGGTGCAATGGGTAAATCTTCTAAGTCTTCAAATTCGATAGGCTGAAATTCAGCAAAAGATGCCCCTGCCTGTTGTTGCTGTTGCAGCATTTCTAGACTATTAAATTCAGGTGTTTGCGCTTGCTCTAAAGCTTCTTCTATTTTTTGTAGATCTTGGGCACTGTCTTTACCTTGTGCTGCTGCCAGTTGTTTAATTTCTTCAGCTAAATTTTGTGCTTCTTCTGTAGTTGGAGTCTGCAGTGATGTAGGATTTTCAGCGAGTTGGGTGTTGGAGTTAGATACCTTAAGACTTTCTGCAAAACTTGAGGATGCAACTAAACCTAAAAACAGACTTAGTCCGAGCTTTTTCGGCATATTCCAGCATAAAATTGCATGCATACTGGAACACAGTACTGATTTTTTAAAGTTTGTATTTATAAGCATAAAAAACTCTAAACTGATTTAATTTTTATGGAAAAACCCCAATGAACCCGCGTACAAACACCAATTTATTTGATTTTTTCATCAGTGAAAAGACTTGAAACATCATACATGATTTTCTGTACTATTATATCAAGCGGTCACATTTCTTAATAAAACTAAACGAAGTTAATCACGCATGGAAAAAAATGAACATTTGTTGAGGAGTCGTCGCTTTTTGCCGACGTTTCTCACTCAATTTTTTGGCGCACTCAATGATAACGTGTATAAACAAGCGCTGCTTTTAGTCTTTACCTATGGTCTGATTAGCCAGCAATCTGCAAATGTCAGCACCTTGAATAATTTAGCAGCCTTGTTGTTTATTTTGCCGTATTTTATTTTTTCTGCCACCGCAGGACAATTAGCAGACAAGTATGAACGTGCCCAATTGGTGCGTGCCATCAAACTGCTTGAAATTGTCATCATGCTGATTGGTACCGTTGGTTTTATTTTAGGAAATTTGTGGCTATTGCTGATTGCCTTATTTTTAATGGGCGCACAATCGACCTTTTTTGGCCCAATCAAATATGCCATTTTGCCTGAAGTACTCAAACCGCATGAACTGATGTCGGGCAATGCAATTTTCCAGTCAGGTACATCCATTGCAATTTTATTGGGGATGATTTTAGGCGGTGCAGTGATTTCGGTATCTGCAGGCAATTTAGTCTGGATTAGCTTAACTGTGGTGATTATTGCACTAATTGGTTATGCCTCAAGTCGTTTTGTGCTGACGCAGCGCGTCACGGCACCCGACATTCAAATTGACTGGAATTTTTTCCGCACCAGTTTCCAGACTTTAAAATATGCCAAAAGCCTGCCGATGATTTTTTTGATCTTACTTGGAAACTCTTGGTATTGGTTTTATGGGGCAACGTATTTAACCCAAATTCCACAACTCACTCAACAAAACTTGCATGCTTCTGAAAACGTGGTGAGTTTATTACTGACGCTCTTTTCTGTCGGTATCGGTGTGGGTTCTTTGCTCTGCCGTAAAATAGGCGGTACAGACGTTAATATTAAAATGGTGCCTATTGGCGCAGTCGGTTTAACCGTCTTTGCTTTTTATTTGGCAGGCGCATTGGCTTTTGTACCAGAAAAAACAGGTGCGCTATTGGGCTTAGCCGAAGTCTTTCAGCAAGACTGGAGTTATTATCATGTCATGTGTGCAGTCACTTTACTGGGCATTAGTGGCGGTTTTTACATTGTGCCCTTGTATGCCATGATGCAAGCCTATTCCCCTCGCTCGCACCGCGCACGTGTGGTCGCAGCCAACAATATTTTAAATGCGGTATTTATGGTGTCATCTGCCATTTTTTCGATTTTAATTTTAAGCATTTTAAAAATTGATTTAAAAATTTTATTTAGTATTACGGCTGTTTTAAGTGCTGTTTTCACCTTTTGGCTCTTGTTAAAGCTCAAGCCAATGTTAGATACTGCACAGAACTCTTTGGAGGATTAATTTCATGCGTCATTACACAGGCATCGACAAGTTTATTCATTCATTTGACCAAGCCTTACGTAGTTTAGTACCTGGCACAACTTCGGCTCAACGTGAAAACCCGGGCAATACGGTTGAAACCAAATTGGCTGTGAGTGAAGCACGTCATGTTGCAGGCTTAATGCGAGTAAACCATAGTGGTGAAGTCTGTGCACAAGCCTTATATCACGGTCAGGCTTTAACTGCGAAATTGCCCAATGTACGTCGTGAAATGGAACAGGCTGCAATTGAAGAACAAGACCATTTGGCGTGGTGCGAAGACCGCTTAAAAGAGTTAGACAGTCACACCAGTTTGCTTAATCCTGTATGGTATGGCTTGTCTTTTGGGATGGGTGCAATTGCAGGTATTGCGGGCGATAAATACAGTTTGGGTTTTGTGGCAGAAACTGAACGTCAAGTCAGCTTGCATTTAGAACATCATATTAGCCAATTGCCTGAACAAGATGATCGTTCACGTAAAATTCTAGTCCAAATGAATGAAGATGAATTGCATCATCGCGATACGGCGCTCAAAGCAGGTGGTGTAGATTTGCCTGTACCTGTACGTTTGACCATGACTGCGATTTCCAAGCTCATGACCAAGACCAGTTATTATATTTAATGAATTGATAACACTTAAACGCTCACAATTGTGGGCGTTTTTTTATGTCATTGGAATAGAAAACATCTCGATTAAAACGATCAAAAAATAACAGAGAAAGAGCCGATCTTGAGTTATCCCAAGATTTATCCGCAGATTTTGTGGATAGTTTTTAAGTGCAAAGCCGTATAAATACAGAAAAATATTATTTTTGATGGTTTTTCATACAAACATATCAGCAAGATATGACACAATGATGTAAGCCGAAATCAGATCACGTATCACAGCCAAAATTTAAAAATGCATCACTGATCTGCCAATTTTACTGGCTGATTTACTCTTCACAACTCACAATGGGATAGTCATGCGCAGAATGCACAAAAGCCTCATCTTGCCAAATATCCCACATTGGAATTTTAACATCTAAAGCAAGTGGCATTTTTTTCGGATTGAATTGCATTTGAGCTAAATTTTCACCCCACGCAATAATATCAATATCCAGCGGAATGTCATGCGATGGGCGCACACGCCCTGCTGCAACTTCCAATTCCTTAAGGATGACGTTTAGATGCTCAAAGCTTAAACGGCTTTTTAGCAAACAAGCAGAATTCCAATAGTCTGCACCAATTCCATCACGGCATGGAATCAGATAAATGTGCGAAAAATGCACTTCACCCAATGCAGCAATTTGCTGATAGGCATTTTTAAACTGACGCGGTGCTTCGCAGTTACTCGCCAGAGCGAGGGCAAAAATCGTTTCGGTGGCGTTCAAGACGAATTCCTACAGAATTGGCTTCTGGAATAATGGCAGGTTTGCGAATGGTGATGGTAATGGATTCAATGGCGGCAAAAGTCGTAAAAAGTGCATCCAATACCAATTGTGCGGCATGCTCAATCAATTTGGGCGCAGCCTGCTGAATCACTTGCGCTGAAATGCTGCAAATTTCTGCATAATTGAGCGTGTCTTGCAACTCATCTGAAGCTGCAGCTTGGCTTAAATTGGTGGCAATAATCAAATCCAACATAAGCGGTTGTTGAATCTGACGCTCCCATGCAAAACAGCCAACGACTGTTTCTACCTTTAAGCCTTCAATGATAATTGCATCCATGACCACACTCTATATTTCATTTTAAATCCTTCTATCTCTGTCTATTGAAAGGGATATTTGCCGTATTTTAAAGCCACACTGAACTCATAAAACAAAAGATCGGTGGCTTTAAAACATGCAACCAGAAGGCTTGATTCGCCCAATATGGATAATTAATGCTTTAACAACAAATTCGGATCAATGCTTTGTACCATCTGCAATCGTTGATCGGCATAAATATCGGTATAAGGTGCTAAAACGCGCATGAAACGGTCAAAGTACAGCATTTGCTTGAACAGTAAAGCAAAGTCACGCGGGAAACGAATCCCATGACGCTCACCCACAGCAACCATATCGAGCATAATGTCATTTAAATCTGCAGGGTTAGAAGTCAGCAACTCTTGAGGATCGGCCAGCAATACGCCACTAAATAAACGCTCTAAATCTGCTGCCAAAACCTGAGTATCAATTTGCTTGTCGGTCATGCCCATTTTGAGCATATTTTCAGCCATAAGCGTGTAGTTGGTATTTTGTAGAGCATCCATAAAAGCCATACATGCAGTCCACACTTCAGGATTCAGCTGTCCAACAATACCAAAATCAATAAAGCCGACACGCCCATCTTCAAGCAACATCAGGTTGCCTGCGTGTAAATCGGCATGGAAACTGTTACACATCATCAAGCTACCAAACCATGTATTCATGGCAGTAATCAACACTTGCGATGGATCGTTAGATACTTGTTTCACCACGTCAAAATCGGTCAAAGGTACGCCATACAAACGCTGCATGGTCAATACGCGACGGGTGGAATATTGATGATAGACCTTAGGTGCAGTGGCTTTTGTATTTTGGGTTAAATTCAGATAATTAATAAAATCATCTAGGTTACGTGCTTCTTCAATAAAGTCGACTTCACGCACCATACGGGTTTTGATTTCTTCGACAATATCGGCCAATGACGCAAATTTGACTTTAGGTACAGCTTTTTCGAGCAGTTTAGTCGCCCAGTGCAAGACGTTTAAATCGGTATAGAGAATGGTTTCTACACCCGGTTTTTGCACTTTAATCACTACATCTTCGCCACTCACCAATTTTGCAGCATGTACTTGTGCGATAGATGCTGAAGCTAAAGGCTTTTCATCTATTGAGGCAAATATTTCATCTAAATTGCGCCCTGCAAATTCAGATGCCAATACTTGCTGTACATAGCTAAACGGTAAAGTTGGAGTTTGGTCTAAACAACCTTGAAATTCTTCGACATATTCACGTGGGAACAATGACGGTGTACTGGCAATAAACTGCCCAAGTTTAATGTAGGTTGAACCTAAAGATTCAAATGTTTCGCGCATGAGTTTGGCATTACTTGGCTTTTCAGTGGCATATTTAATGCCTGCTTT
This sequence comes from Acinetobacter sp. SWBY1, assembly GCF_002946595.1. NCBI lineage: Bacteria > Pseudomonadati > Pseudomonadota > Gammaproteobacteria > Moraxellales > Moraxellaceae > Acinetobacter > Acinetobacter sp. SWBY1. Next base: position 737,625 of record NZ_CP026616.1, read on the forward strand.
GGCTGCCACTACGGCAGTTTCACCCATGCGAGCAACTGAACGTAAACCATCTAACCAGATATTATTTTTCATCATGTCTGAGTCATATTAAAGTAGTGAGAGTTTAACAAAAAATTGCCAAGTAAAAAGGCTATCTTGCCTGACAAACTGGACAGTTGTGGTCTTGATCAAACGACAATAAGCGTTGTTTCATGCTTAAACCATCCCAAAGTAATAGCTTTTGTTTCAGCGCGGTGTTGCCTAAACCCAAGTACAATAAGGCATGATGCGCTTGTAAACTGGCCATGACGTTGGGAGTGGTTGCCAATACGCCACTGTCAGCGCAGCGCAAACTTTCATTGGCATGTTGTTCTTTCGGGAACAGACATTCATAGCAAGCAGAGTCACCTTCGACCATAAACATTTGCCCTTGAAAACCAATGGCAGAGGCACTGAGTAAAGGTACATTCAATTGTCGGCAATATTGATTGACCAAATATCGGGTACTGAAATTATCACAACCATCTAAAACCAAATCTTGCTGGGCAATTAAAGTGCCTGCATTTTTCGCATCTAACAGCGTGGTTAAACTGACAATTTCGATATAAGGGTTAATTTGCATTAATCTTTTTGCGAGAATTTCGGCTTTATAAAAGCCTAAATCTGCGGGGGTATAGGCGATTTGTCGTTGCAAATTACTGGTTTCAATCACATCAGCATCAATCAGGGTGATTTTACCTACGCCTGCACGCGCTAGTAATTCTGCGCTTAAACAACCAATCCCGCCACAACCTACAATGAGTACATTGGCAAGTTTTAATTTTTCTTGTGCTTCAATATCCCAGCCATCCAATAAAATTTGTCGGCTATATAGATGCATTTCTGCATCGCTCAATTCCAACTGAGTATCGAATATGCTTTCCAAGAAAATACCCTATTCTGCAAAACCAAAACGCCAAGTATAACGGTTATTCAAAGCAAACCTCCATGACGGCGGTTGAATTGTTGCGTATTTGCACAGATGGGAGATGTGCAACGACTTGCTTAAAAGTACATCCGCATGCCTACGTTATAAGTAACGCCATCGGCATCGCCTATATATTCGTTATAATAAGCAATTCCACCATTCCAATAACATGCCGTATTCCCGACTTTGTCTGAGGTTGTCCCATCTTTACAGGTGGTATTCGAGGTGCTGTCATATAACCATTTATAACCGGCAGTGGCGTAAATCGAGAAATCAGGAACAAAGTTCAAACCGACTTCTACGCCCACAGGTAAAGTGACAAAATTGACATCATTGGCAAGCAGCTTTGAACTTGCGCCGCTATAACCTAGACCTGCGTATGTATTGAAATAAAAACCATGATAGCTGATCAGGTTTAAATTCCCGCCCATATTGAATTCATAATAATCCAAATCGTATTCATTGTTTTTTAAGAATTCCAATCTGCCATAAAAACCTGAGCGATGTGGCGTGGTGGAAACACCCAAAGCAAAACCATCTAGTTCTACTGTATCGCCACTGTCAAAATCTGCTTCAAAATTGGCGTATTCGGCAAAGACTGCATAATTTTTTTGTGGCGTTTTTGCTGCTGGATAGCTGGAATAGGCTGTACTTTCAGCAGTTGGCGCTGGGTTCCAGTTTTGTGCATAACTGCCAGAGGCACACAACAGTAAAGCTGCGCCCATCCATATCGACTTCGTAAATATCCGCTTTGACGGCTGCGTGAAATTTAAATGAGCTGTTACCATGATGTTCTCCCCCAATATGTATTGCGCTGCCTACATGCTTTTATCGTAATCGAAGTACATGCAGCCTTGTTCATTGTGTCAGCATAAAGTTGAAAATATCACATCACCAATATGATGCACACATTTTCTATCGATTGAGTTCGTGCTTGCATAATCGGGTGGTTTAAATAAAGAATACAGATTTAAAAACGCCAATCTGTATGAATGGCGTTTTTCTTATGGCGCAATAATTAACAGGGCCTATTGGCTGAATTTAGCTCACTTTTTTAAAAGCATTTTGTTTTGCAATTTCTTGTTGCTTCAATAAATTACGCTGAATTTTTCCACTGGATGTTTTAGGCAAACTGCTGACAAATTCAATTTCTTTAGGATAGGCATGTTTCGATAAGCGTGAACGCACATACTGTTGCAGCTTTTCCTGCAATGCAGTGCTTGGTTGATATTGATTTTTTAACACCACAAAGGCTTTTACCACTTCTGTACGCTCTGGGTCTGGCTTACCAATTACTGCGGATTCAAGCACTTCCTCACATTCAAGCAAAGTACTTTCTACATCAAAAGGCCCGACACGATAACCCGAAGTTGTAATGACATCGTCTGCACGACCAATAAAATCAATCCCACCAAATTCATTTAAACGTACCGTATCACCCGTTAAATAATACTGTCCCACAAATGATTTACGGTCATCCCCATCGTAACCTTTGAACCACATTAAAGGCGATTGTGATTCATCCAGTGCAAGTGTGCCAATTTCGCCGTGAGCGACTTCCTGATGCTGTGCATTTAAAACCGCGAAACGATGTCCGGGAATAGCATAACCCGCAGAACCTACTTTTTTCTGATGTTCCAGTGCATGATGATTGGCAATCACCATCCCCAATTCGGTTTGTCCATATTGATCATAAATATTGACTTGTAAATCATGCTTAAACCAATGAATCACTTCTGGTGTGAGCGGCTCGCCTGCACTGCTAACCACACGCAGATGTCGTTGAATATCACCATCAAACTTTTCTTTAAAACCAAAGAACATTCTAAATGCGGTTGGTGAACCTGTTAAATTACTCACCTGATATTTACGGATAATTTCCAGTGCATGATCAACACTAAATGGACGTTCATCCATAATAATGCTATGCCCCAAACTCAGTGGCCCTGTAATACCGTAATACAAGCCATAAGCCCAACCAGGGTCGGCTAAATTCCAAAATGAATCTTCTGCTCTTAAATCGACTGCATGCTGCATATAACCTTTAAATGCCACAATGGCTTTTAAAGGCACAGGTACAGATTTAGCTAAACCCGTAGTGCCTGATGTAAACATCATCAGAAAATCATCTTCAAAACTGCGATACACGGTTTCAAAGTAAGTGTCTTGAGTGCTTAGAACTTGCCAAAAATCTGTATCATGGTTTTGAGCTTGATTTGCTGCGTCCACAGTTAAAATTTTCACATTAGACAAGGCATTTAGTTTTGGACGCTGCTCAGTATTGGTCACAATGAGCTGCGTCTTTGCAGTTTGAATACGGTGCTCAATCGCTTTAGATTCAAAGGCTGTAAATAAAGGCTGATACACTGCCCCAATGCGCCATGTGGCAAAAACCGTAATTAACAATTCAGGCGTACGCGGCAATAATCCTGCAATACAATCACCTGCTTTTAAGCCCAGTTGAGTAAAATAATTTGCCAATTTTCCAGATGCTTCTGCCAGTTGATCAAATGTCCACGATGCAGTTTGACCGTGTTTGCCTTCCCAAATTAAGGCAGTTTGGTGAGTACCCGTATAGCGTCCGCAACATTCTTCATAGGCATTAAGTGCCGTTGGCGTTCCTGCCAATTGGGTTTGAATCAGTTGCTCAATATCAAACTGTTGATATGCCTCTTGCAAAGTTTTCATTCTTTTAAGCTCCGTCTTAAACTGATGACACTGCAATTCATTTGCAGCAATATGCGTTATTGTTTTAACCGTTTTTACAAGTTAGGATTGAATCGCTCTTTAAAATTTAAATTAGGTTTGCTGTGTTGAAGTCGATCATGCAACGCAATCACGACATGATCTTCGCGTATTTTTCAATCAAGTTAGCTAAACATGATTTGAACATTTTCTCAATTTCCACATCCTGCAATAACCTTGCAAGCTTTGGACACCGACTAAAGTTTTAGATACTCAGCTTTAACGCTTAGTCACTTCACGTGCAATCACCAAACGCTGAATATCGGATGCACCTTCATAAATTTGGCTAACGCGCACATCGCGGTAAATACGTTCAACTGGGAAATCAGATACATAGCCATAGCCCCCATGTATTTGAATCGCATCTGAACACACACGCTCTGCCATGGTTGAAGCAAAAAGCTTGGCCATAGATGCTTCTTTTAAACACGGTAAGCCTGCATCTTTGAGGCTTGCGGCATGTAGAATAAGCTGTCGTGCAGCTTCAATCTGTGTTGCCATATCTGCCAAGCGAAACGCGACTGCCTGATGTTGCACAATTTCAACTCCAAAAGCTTTACGCTCATTGGCATAGTCCACGGCTGCATCTAAAGCTGCTCGCGCCATACCCACCGATTGCGCGGCAATACCAATACGCCCCGACTCTAAATTAGAGAGTGCAATTTTGTAGCCTTCACCTTCTTGCCCCAATAGGTTTTCTGCAGGAATACGGCAGTTTTCCAACACGATGGTGGCGGTATCGGAACAGTGCTGTCCCATTTTGTCTTCTAAACGTGCCACGATATAACCTGGTGTGTTCGTCGGGACTAAAAAGCAGGAAATGCCTTTTTTACCCGCAGTTTTGTCCGTTACAGCAAAAACTAAAGCAACATCTGCATATTTGCCTGTGGTGATAAACTGCTTGGTGCCATTTAAAACCCAATCCTCGCCATCTTTTTCAGCTTTACATTCAATCGCGCTGGCATCAGAGCCGACTTGTGGTTCAGTTAAACAAAAGCAGCCTAACCATTCGCCTGTTGCCAGTTTAGTTAAATATTTTTGTTTTTGCGCCTCTGTGCCGTAGCGTTGTGTAATTCCGCATGGCAATGAGTTTTGCACACTCACAATCGTTGAAATTGCACCATCACCCGCAGCAATTTCTTCTAAGGCTAAAACGAGAGATACATAATCTAAACCTGCACCGCCCCATTCTTCTGCAACGGTCATGCCCAAAGCACCTAGCTCACCTAGTTCCTTTAACTCCTTTGCAGGGAATTCAGCAGTTTTATCACGTGCTGCTGCAGTTGGTTTAAGCTTTTCCTGTGCATAACTGCGCAGCATATCCTGAATCATTTTTTGTTCATGGCTTAAAATCATGGTGACCCTCTGTGTATATGGTAGATGTTGTTTTTGTCAGGAATGCGCGCAACATCCTTGTGCTGTATTGCAACGGTTTTTTAGTATCCAGTTTTTCAATACTTGAATTTTTGCTTAGGCTATTTTATGGAGATAGCATCGTCATAACTTATTTCGGTTGCATACGAATTGCGCCATCCAAACGAATCACTTCACCGTTTAAATAACCATTTTCAAAAATATGACCCACCAATTGCGCAAATTCTTCAGGCTTTGCCAAACGTGGTGGAAATGGCACCATTTGCCCTAAAGCATCTTGCACATGCTGTGGAAATGCTTTCAGCATCGGGGTTTCCATAATACCAGGGGCAATCGTCATCACCCGAATGGCTTCACGTGCCAATTCACGTGCCAAAGGCAGCGTCATCCCCATAATTGCACCTTTCGATGCAGAATACGCACTTTGTCCAATCTGCCCATCAAATGCTGCAACCGAAGCAGTATTCACAATCACACCACGCTCTTCTTCATCGGCGGCTAAGTCATATTTCGCCATCAGTTGTGCCGCAAAACGGATCATATTAAAACTGCCCGTGACATTAATATTCAGCACTTTTTGGAACATTGCCAAATCATGCAAACCATCACGTCCCAAGACTTTGGCAGACGGTGCAATGCCTGCACAATTCACCAAGCCATTTAACTGTCCGTATTTTTGCTCAATATGGTTAAAAAGCTGCTGTACTTGGTTTTCATCGGTCACGTCTACAGCTACGAAGTCTGCATTTTCGCCCAATTGCTGTTGAAGCTGCTGCCCAAGTTCTTGATTCATATCAACCAAAATAACTTTTGCACCTTGCGCAACTAAATGTTGTGCAGTCGCAGCGCCTAAACCCGATGCACCACCCGTGACCACACAGACTTTTCCTTGAATTTTCATTTTATTTTCCTTATAAATTTTCAGGTTGATACAACTTAAGAAACAGATTAATCACACTCAAGCTAGAGTACAATTTCCAAACCCTGCATCGACTATGATGTATTTGAACACTCAACTTGTAAATGGAATACCACGCCATCCCATGAATGCAACTCAGCTCACTTACAGCAAAGGTACAATTTCAATTGCTTTAGTCCATGAAGCTTTGCATACTGCACAGCAACGCGGTATGGATACGCATGCGATTTTGCAGACGGCGGGTATTCCTGCAGAGCTGTTACATTCCAACAAAGCGAGGGTGTCAATTCTGCAATATGGTCAATTGTGGATTGCACTGGCAGATACCATGAATGATGAATTTTTTGGCATGGACAGCCATGCTATGCGTCGTGGCAGTTATCAACTCTTGTCTAAATGGGTGTACCAAGCAGAGCATTTAAAGGCCGCATTACAGGACATTTTAAATTTCTTTAATTTAATACTGGATGATTTTTCAGGTGAATTAAACGTAGATGGTGAATATGCAATCTTAACCATTCACGATAAATATCAAGTGAAACCGATGTTTAGTTATGCCACATATTTAATGCTGATTCATGGCTTGATGTGCTGGCTGACAGGACAACGTATTGCTATCTTAAACATGCAACTCAAATGTGCTGCTCCGCAGGATGATGCTGATTATCGTGTCCGTTTCTGTGACCAAATTGAATATGCGTGTACAACGCATAAGATTTATTTTGAGGCAAAACATCTTGATTTAAAAATCAAGCAGGATAAAAAAAGCTGGAAACGCTTTTTAAAACAAACGCCTTTTAATCTTTTAGTGCGTTATAAAAACCCACATGCGCTGAGTCATAAAATTCGTAAACAATTAATGCGATTGCCGCCGAGTGAATGGTTAGAGCTGAACGAATTAACCCAGCATTTCAATATGTCTGAAGCGACGTTCCAACGGCGTTTAAAGCAGGAAGGCACTAGCTATCAGCAATTAAAAAATGAAATCCGTCGAGATACGGCAATCGAATTGTTGAGCAAAACCCAACAACCACTTCAAGAGATTAGCGATCAATTAAATTTCCATGATCCTAGTGCTTTTCATCGTGCCTTTAAAAAATGGACTGGGGTCAATCCTGGTGCATATCGACAATATACCGAAAGCTCATAATTGAAAGCTCATAATTGCGTGACTTATCACCTACTACTCAGCCACTATTTTGTGTATTTTACAAACAACTTAATTATAAAAGAAAACTCATCGCTGTGATTTCAAGGTTGAGCAGTGAACTGGTCGTTCATCTGCACTGCATTGTCAAAGTATTAAATTTAGTTTACTTTTCAATCATTTTAAAGCATAAATTTTATGCAATTCGGCTGTCATACTCCCCCTGTAATATTAAATGTACGAGCATCTTTGGAGGTTTCCCCATGCTTAAGATGATGGATGTACTTGAACACAATCTAGTTCAAAATTTCTCTCACTCCCTCAACCAAGCTTCTGACCAATTAGATGAATTACTCAATCAAAGTATTCTAAATACCTCAGAAGAGCAGTTACGTAATGTCATGTCTGCGTTTTTCAAACGTGAAGATGCACTTGAAGCAGCGCAAGCCCTAGATATTTGCCAAGAAGATTTACAATCTTTGCAAGCGGGTTTGGCTCTCAAAGATGAACACCTGTGCGATACCGCTAAAATTGTTGCGCTATGTTTGGCTTTAGAAACAGACAGTTTGGCACAAGTTGAAATTCCTGACTGTTTGCAAGATTACCCGATGTAAACTAAAACTTCGGGTATTCATTTGCTGAAAGTATTTAAAAAGTGATGTCTTCATGGCATCACTTTTTTATTGGCTGTTGCAATAATAAATAAGAAAAATTGACTTTAAGCCGCTTGCTGCTTTTTGAATCAAAAGCTAGCTATCATCTTGCCAAGCGTTGTTTGTCTATGAAACACTAAGGACAGCTTCAAGGATGCATCAAGATGATAATTCGCAATAAAAACAACAGTTTTACCCTACTGTTTGCATGGTATGGGACAATTTTACCCACGGTCTTACCTGCACTTGCAATTGTGGTCTTCCTTTCTACGGTTTTGGTGTACTTATCTTCTCACCACTTTTTTCAAGTGCCGAGCGTACCAGCCATTGGCTTTACCATTTTCGGTATTATTTTGTCTATTTTCCTCAGTTTTAGAAATAACGCCAGTTATGAACGTTGGTGGGAAGGTCGAAAATTGTGGGGGACGTTAATTGCAACATCACGGCATATTTCACGTGACTCATACGTACTGCCAGATCAACAGCGTCGGGTCTTGATGTATCGGGTCATGTTGTTTAGTAATTTATTGCGTAACCGTTTACGCAATCAAAACCAACCTATCGATTTTTATCAAAACAAAGTCAACCTCACATCTGCAGATTATGAAGCATTATTTCCGCATATTAATGCCGCACAGTTTATTTTAGAAAGCATTCAAAAAGAGTTAGTCAGCGCACTGAAAACAGGTGAAATTTCCGATATTATTTATCAAGGCTTGAATCAACATATTGTTGAATTGGGTAATGTGCAAGCAGGTTGCGATCGAATTCTCAGCACACCCTTGCCTTTTTCTTATTCAGTCTTGTTGCACCGCACTGTGTATTGCTTCTGCTTTATTCTGCCTTTTAGTTTAGAAGCAAGTTTAGGAATCTGGACACCAATTTTGGTGGGTTTAATTGCCTATTTATTCTTAGGTTTAGATGCTCTCAGCGAACAACTTGAAGAACCTTTTGGCCTGCAAGACAATGATTTACCGCTCAACTCCATGGTGCGATTAATTGAACGGGAAATGCTGAGTTCACTTGGCGAAGAACTGCCACCTGCAATTTTGGCAGTGAAAGGCAACCTAAGCTGACATCAGTTGAGTTGAGGCTCATAAATTGGCCTTGCACTTAAACTTTGCTAATCATTCGTCTATGTTTGCAAGCTGATAAATAGATCTCACAAGATTTTTAACTGATATAACACATCAGCCAGCAAGCCATTGTGCTAAAGTCACCCGATCATTGCCTGCATAATCTTTGACTGTACGAATGTCAGAAAAACCGTGTTCTGCAAAAATCGCTTGCACTGCTAAAGCTTGGTCATAGCCATGCTCTAGTGCAATCCATCCATTTGCTTTCAGCCAGTGCTTACCCTGCGAAATAATCTGCAGAATATCTGCCAAACCCTGATCTGCTGCCACCAATGCACGTTCAGGCTCTGCTGCCAAAGCAGACATGTGTGCATCATTAGCATCTATATACGGCGGATTAGATACAATTAAATCAAAACGTGGCTCGGCTGCTGAACCCAATGCCTCAAACCATGCACCACAGGCAAATTGCACCTGATTTAAAGCATGCTTGCTTGCATTTTCTTGAGCAACTGCAAGTGTTGGCAGGTAAATATCGGTTGCGGTTACCTGCCAATCTGGACGTTCAGATGCTAAAGCCAAAGCAATCGCCCCTGTACCTGTGCCTAAATCGACAATTACAGCATCACGTTGTAATGACAAAGCCAACACAGTTTCGACCAAAACCTCGGTATCAGGACGTGGCACCAAAGTTTCGTGCGTGACTTTTAAATCCAGTGTCCAAAATGGCTGTGAACCTGTGATATACGCCAAAGGCTCGCCTGCTGCTATACGTGCCAAAGCCTGCACATACATCTGCTCTTGCGCGGCACTCAATTCCTGATCTGCACGATATTTTAATTCAAGCGCACTGAGTCCTAAAAAATGCTCTAACAACCAAATATTTTCTTGACGCTCATAGCTATCGACTTCACCACGTAGCGCCAAGGCTTGTGCAATATTCATTAACCACCGTTTTGCTGAGCAAGCATCGCCAACTGATCTGCCTGATATTCACGATGCAGACTATCTAGTAGTTCAGTTAAATCACCTTCCATCACCGCATCCAACTTATATAAAGTCAGGTTAATACGATGATCTGTCATACGTCCTTGCGGATAGTTATAGGTACGAATACGCTCAGAACGGTCACCCGAACCCACCAAATCACGACGCATTTCTGAAGTTGCTGCATCTGCTGCAGCACGTTTGGCATTTTCCAAACGTGATGCCAACAACGCCATCGCTTTCGCTTTGTTTTTATGCTGTGAACGCTCTTCCTGACATTCCACCACAGTACCCGTCGGAATGTGGGTTATACGCACTGCAGAGTCGGTTTTGTTAACGTGCTGACCACCCGCACCCGAAGCACGATAGGTATCGATACGCAAATCGGCAGGGTTAATATCTACCGTGGTGTCTACATCTACTTCAGGTAAAATTGCCACAGTACACGCTGATGTATGCACACGACCTTGCGATTCAGTCGCAGGAACACGTTGCACACGATGCGCACCACTTTCAAACTTCAAACGGCCATACACGCCTTCGCCATTCACCAAGCAAATGACTTCTTTATATCCGCCGTGTTCACCTTCATTTTCAGATAAAATTTCGATTCTCCAGCCCTGACTTTCGGCATATTTGCTATACATGCGGAATAAGTCACCCGAGAAAATCGCGGCTTCATCGCCACCTGTCCCTGCGCGAATCTCCAAATAAGCCGAGTTGGCATCATTCGGGTCTTTTGGAATCATTAAAATATTTAAGTCAGCTTCAAGTTGCTGAATCAGCGCTTTATTGTCTTTAATTTCTTCTTGCGCCATTTCCTTAAAGTCAGGATCAGACAACATTGCTTCGGCTGTTTCAATATCGGCTTCGGCTTGTGTGTATTGTGACCACACTGCCGTAATTTCGTCTAAATCACTGTGTTCACGTGATAATTGACGAAAACGCTTGTTATCTGAAATCACTTCAACATCTGCCAACAAAGCAGTCAATTCTTCATGGCGGTCAGAAAGCTGATCTAATCGTAAACGTAACGATTCTTTCATTGTTTAAAAAATCTCAATGCAAAGGCTGTTACATGCAACACGCAGCACAGCGAAATAAAAAATTGCGCATAGTTTACCGATTCTACCACTCAAATAACATCATTATTAAGTCTGTACGATGTTTGAAATGCCTATCTGCAGATGTTCTAGCAGTATTTCTGCTTGATGATGCTGTGCATTGCGGTGAATGTACAACTCACCAAGTACCGCAATTAGCATCCGCATTTGGACATTTTTTTAGCAGTTTTAATCAAACTCATACAAAGCCCACACCAAAGAACACCAATCTCGTCTGCACTCTCCACATTTTAAAAGCGGCGCTTTGTTAAATTGAGCCCATCAAAATTGATCATAAATAAGTCCTGTAAATGGACATGGAGTTCAACATGAAACTTAATGCAATGTTAATGACAGCAGCTTTAGCCACAGCTTCAATGCTCAGTGCCAACGTTTATGCAGACAATACTACGCGCGTTGCCGCAGCCAGTGCTTTAGGCAGTGTTGCAGGTACAGCTATTGGTAAAAATATGGGTGGTACTACGGGTGCAACACTAGGCGCTGCCTTAGGCGGTGCTGGTGGTGCAGCCGTGGCGAGTGATAAGCGTCATCGTACTGAATCTGCAATTGGTGGTGCTTTGGGTGGTGGTGCGGGTTATACCGTAGGTAAAAATATGGGCGGTACCAATGGTGGTTATATTGGTTCAGCTTTAGGTGCAGCAGGTGGTGCAGCACTCGGCAATAAAATCTCGAAAGATAAAGAATATGACCGCTATCAAGAACGTAAATGGAAGAAAAAACGCAACCGTCGTTAATCTTGAACGATAGGCATAGAGCAGCAAAAAAGCATCAACACAGGTTTGATGCTTTTTTATAGGATTAATTTTTCTTCATATATCAGTTCAAAAAAACGACCATAATCAATATGAAGAAATTTAGCAGTGCAATTACAAAGTCTTTACCAAACTTTGCAGATTTACCTCATTGCCCTTCACGATCTTTGCCATCTGTTTCTATATCTTCATTACAAAACATATTAATCAATATTTGGAGCATCCGCATGAAACTTAATCGTATTTTATTGGGTAGCGTTATCGCAAGTTCTGCCTTGCTTATGAGTACTGCGCATGCAAACGATACACGTGTTGCCGTAAGTTCTGCCTTGGGTGGTGCTGTCGGAGCAGCAATTGGTCAACAAATGGGTGGACAAACAGGCGCGATGATTGGTTCAGCCATTGGTGGTGCGGGCGGTGCTGCAGCTTCTGCCAATAAACGTGACCGTAACGGTGCCATGATTGGTGCTGCCTTGGGCGGTGCAGGTGGATATAGCGTTGGTCGCAATATGGCAGGCAACAATGGTGGCTATGTCGGTGCAGGACTCGGTTCTGCAGGTGGTGCAGTATTAGGTCAAAAAGTTAGCGAAGACCGTCGAGATGACCGCTATGACAACAAACGCTACGATGATCGTTATGACCGCCGCTATGATAGCCGTGGCTATCGCTACAATGACTACCGTTATAATGACCGTTACCGCAAAGACAATGGCTTACATTTAGGTCACTATAAAAATGGTAAACGTCGTTAATTTCTCACGATACTTCTAACTTCTTCAGCACCTTCGGGTGCTTTTTGTTTGCTGACTACTTGCTTGGATAAATGTTTTTTTATAAAGCGTGCTTTTTGGATGAATGTCGCGCGTTGTTAAATGGCAATATCTCATGACTCGCCCATATATCGAAAATTTTCGATATACAAAATCAGTGCAGCATCGTATGATAAAACTCTCTTTAATCAAGCTGGAATAAATGATGCGTTCCCTGCAAGACACAAAATTTGCCATTCTTGAACTCGCACCTGTACGTGATGATCAATCAGTACAGTTTTCACTGCATCATGCACTTGAATTAGCACGACACGCAGAACAACTCGGCTATGACCGTTTGTGGTTGGCGGAACATCATAATATGGATGGCATTGCCAGCTCAGCAACCGCAGTTCTTTTGGGTTATTTATTAGCAAATACGCAAAAAATTAAACTCGGTTCTGGCGGTATTATGCTCCCCAACCACGCACCGTTAGTGGTCGCTGAACAGTTTGGAACTTTAGCGACTTTATATCCTAACCGTATTGAACTCGGTTTAGGTCGCGCACCAGGCACAGATCAAGTGACCATGCGTGCGCTGCGTCGTGGGCGACAGGAAACTGAAGATCAATTTCCGCAAGATGTTTTAGAAATTTTGCATTACTTTAAAGATGCTGAACCACAACAACGTATTGTTGCTACGCCAGGACAAGGGACACACGTTCCTGTATGGTTGCTTGGTTCAAGTTTATTTAGCGCACAACTTGCTGCAAAATTAGGACTACCCTACTCATTTGCCTCACACTTCGCCCCGCGTATGCTTGCTCAAGCCATTCAGTTATATCGTGACAATTTTGAGCCTTCAGAATATTTAGAGCGGCCTTATGTGTCTATGGGTGTGCCAACAGTGGTTGCAGATACCGACCAAGAAGCAGAATTTTTGGCGACTAGTGCCTATCAGCGTGTTTTAGGTTTAATGCGTGGACAAAGCCTAAAACTCAAAGCTCCAGTCGAAAGTATGGATGGCTTATGGTCACCTGCAGAAAAAATGTCAGTTGATAGTTTTTATGCCATGGCGCGAATTGGCTCAAAGGCGACTGTCAAAGCAGGATTGGAAAACTTATTGGCGAAGTATGATGTCGATGAGTTTATTTTTACCTGTGACATCTATGACACAGAAAAACGCTTACATAACTTTGATTTGCTCATGCAAATGAAGTTAGATACTTAATTAGCTCCGACCTTGTAGTTCTATTGAGCTACAAGGTTTCATCAATTAAAAACATTTAAAATAAATAACTTAAATCCGTTTTCTTGTTCTCTTTCGCTTAAATCTCAGTAATCTCAGTTGAATTAATTTTCAATCTTTAGGAATGACTGGCTCGCCTGCACAAAAGACTTTACCAAACAGTACTGCCCCAACAAAATAGAGTAAATGTTCTAATTTATAAAATGAATATATCAAGAGATTCAGCATGGTCAGTCCTAAACACGACGTACATAGACACGCTTTTCAAAACTGCTTGGCAGATTTTCAAGAATTCCAAGGCGAATGCATTCCTGCAACTGAAATCAAACAGCATGACTTCACAGGTTTACGCGTTGCAGTTATTGGTGCAAATCAGGACAGCGTGGCACAACTCGATAGAATTTGTCAGCAAGCAACATCTGTTCAAGTCTTTCAAATTGCACCGCATTTTGTCCTACCAAGTACAGAACGTGGCATCCATCGCCTAATTAGCCATCCTTTGGTGTTTAAAAATCGACGTTTGTTTAATAACCGCGTCAAAAATATTTTGGCTTTACGCTTTTTAGATGCTCAAGTCAAAGACACGTGGCTTAAACGTCAACTCACACCAAACATTGCAGATACACATCAACGCTATTTTAAATCTGATCATTATTATTCAGCTTTACAACGCGAAAATTGCCATTTGATTACTTGGCCAATTGTCAAAGTCTGTGCACATAGCGTGCATAGTATTGATGGACAAGAACATCCAATTGATACCATTATCACTACATTTTAAGTCACACTAAAAGCATTATCATTTAAATAAATAGTAGCTTGATTTTTATTCTATTTAAATCCAATAAAAAAGAGCCAAAATAAAATTTTGGCTCTTTTAATACATATAGTTTCATTAACCAATACGACGTTTTAAACCTGTCATTTGTAAAACACGTGTTGAAATTTCTTCAATCGACATTTCTGAAACATTTAAATATTTAATCCCTTCTGAAATATAAATACCTTCAATCGCACGCAATTCCATTTGGCATTGATTAAAACTTGCATAACGGCTATTGGCTTTACGTTCAGTACGAATTGCCACAAGGCGTTCAGCATCAATCATCAAGCCAAATAACTTATGTTTATGCGGCTTTAATACGGCTGGCAAACGGTTGTCATCGAGGTCTTCTTCAGTCAATGGATAGTTCGCCACACGAATCCCGAACTGTAAAGAAAGGTAGATGGAAGTTGGCGTTTTACCCGAACGCGACACCCCAATCAGAATCAGATCGGCCTTGTCGTAATGGCGTGTACGTGCGCCATCATCGTTATCTAAGGCAAAATGCACCGCATCAATACGTGCCTTGTAAGATTCAGAATCTGTTACGGCATGCGTCTGCCCGACCAAAGTGGTTGGTGGTGTTCCTAACTCTTCAGAAAGCTTACTAATTAAGCCTTCAAATACATCTAAATTAATTGCTTTGGCAGTGTTGATAATGTCACGCACATATTGGTCAACCAAGGTATCAAACACCAAAGGTAATTGACCATCAATTTGTGCTCGGGCATTAATCTCTGCCACCACATTCATAGCCGCTTCTTCAGACGTAATATAAGGATGAATATGAATATCAAAGTCCACATTTGGAAATTGCGCTAAGAGTGAATGTCCAAGGGTTTCAGCCGTAATTGCAGTTCCATCGGAAATAAAAAAAACACTCCGCTTAATTTGTTTACCATCTGACATTAAAATTCTCCTTAAACATTTGTCTTAGTGCTATATAATCTTTATAGTAAACCGATCTTACATGACTGTCGCTTAGTAAAACCAAATTGCTAAGTAGATTTATTATAATTTCATGACAAGATAGTGATTAATACTGCAAAAGTGGAGTAACAACTTTGGAAGCGCGCGTAATTGGTCTGGAAAAATTAGGGAAACACGATGTTGAGCTCGTGGGTGGGAAAAACTCATCTTTGGGCGAAATGATCAGCCACTTATCTAATGCTGGTGTATCGGTACCAGGTGGCTTTGCAACAACAGCTGCTGCTTATCGTGAATTTCTCGAGCAAAGTGGCCTAAACGCTAAAATTCAAGCAGAGCTAAAAACACTCAATGTAGATGACGTGAATGCGCTTGCTGAAACTGGTGCAAAAATTCGTCAATGGATTGTCGACACTCCGCTTACTGCATCACTAGAACAAGAAATCCGAGTTGCTTTTGAAGCACTCTCTAACGGCAACCCAAACATCGCGGTTGCCGTTCGTTCATCTGCAACTGCAGAAGATCTACCAGACGCATCTTTCGCAGGTCAGCAAGAAACATTCCTAAACATCCGTGGCATTGACAACGTATTAATTGCCATTAAAGAAGTTTTTGCATCTTTGTACAACGACCGCGCGATTTCTTACCGTGTACACCAAAACTTTGACCACGATGTCGTTGCTTTGTCTGCAGGCGTACAACGTATGGTACGTTCAGAAACTGGCGCTGCTGGTGTAATGTTTACCCTAGATACAGAATCTGGTTTCCGTGATGCTGTATTCATTACTGCTTCTTATGGTTTGGGTGAAATGGTGGTTCAGGGTGCAGTTAACCCAGATGAATTCTATATTTCTAAGCCTTTATTAAAAGCAGGCAAACACTCAGTTTTACGTCGTAACCTTGGCTCTAAACACCAAAAAATGATTTATGGTGAAGAAGGCGCGGCTGGTAAATCTGTAGTTGTGGTCGATGTTGAAAAACAAGATCGCCAACAGTTCTCTTTAAATGATCACGAACTACAAGAATTAGCGAAACAAGCGTTAATTATTGAAGAACATTATCAAGCGCCTATGGATATTGAATGGGCAAAAGATGGTGATGACGGTCAAATCTACATCGTTCAAGCACGTCCTGAAACTGTAAAAAGCCGTGAAAACGTCGGTACTATGGAACGCTACCTATTGAAACAAAAAGGTACGGTCATTTGTGAAGGTCGTTCAATTGGTCAGCGTATCGGTTCTGGTAGAGTCCGCGTTGTAACGTCTATTAAAGAAATGGACAAAGTTCAGGAAGGTGACGTTCTTGTTTCAGACATGACTGATCCAGACTGGGAACCAGTGATGAAACGTGCTGCTGCAATTGTCACTAACCGCGGTGGTCGTACTTGTCACGCTGCAATTATTGCCCGTGAATTAGGCGTACCTGCAATTGTAGGTTGTGGTAATGCAACTGAAGTTTTGACTGATGGTCAGGAAGTTACAGTTTCTTGCGCCGAAGGCGACACAGGTTTCATTTATGAAGGTGCTTTAGATTTTGAAGTTCAAAAGAACTCAATCGAATCTATGCCTAAACTTCCGTTCAAAATCATGATGAACGTTGGTAACCCAGACCGCGCATTTGACTTTGCTCAAATTCCAAACGAAGGGATTGGTCTTGCACGTTTAGAATTCATCATCAACCGTATGATTGGTGTGCATCCTAAAGCATTGCTTAATATTGACAGCTTACCACGTGAAACACGTGCAGCAGTTATGGCGCGTACTGCGGGCTATTCATCGCCAATCGAATTCTATGTAGAAAAATTGGTTGAAGGTATTTCTACCCTTGCTGCTGCATTCGCTGACAAACCAGTGATTGTGCGTATGTCTGACTTCAAATCAAACGAATACGCAAACTTAATTGGTGGTAAGTTATATGAGCCAGAAGAAGAAAACCCAATGTTGGGCTTCCGTGGTGCAAGTCGTTATGTGTCTGACAATTTCCGTGACTGCTTCGAGCTTGAATGTCGTGCCTTGAAAAAAGTACGTGACGAAATGGGCTTAACCAACGTACAAATTATGATTCCATTTGTACGTACCGTTGCTGAAGCAAAACGTGTGATCGAATTGCTTGCGCTGAATGGTTTAAAACGTGGTGAAAATGGTCTGAAAGTGATCATGATGTGTGAATTACCAACCAACGCATTGTTGGCTGAACAATTCCTTGAGCATTTCGATGGTTTCTCTATCGGCTCAAATGACTTAACTCAGTTAACACTTGGTTTAGACCGTGACTCAGGCATTGTTTCTCACCTGTTCGATGAACGTGACCCTGCAGTGAAAGCATTACTTTCTATGGCAATTCACGCATGCCGTAAAGCAGGTAAATATGTCGGTATCTGTGGTCAAGGCCCTTCAGATCACCCTGACCTTGCACGTTGGTTAATGGAACAAGGTATTGAATCTGTATCTTTAAACCCAGACTCAGTTTTAGACACTTGGTTCTTCCTTTCTGAAGAAAAAGCTCAACAAGCATAGTAAAACGTGTTAAAAGAAAACCCATGCACCTGCGTGGGTTTTTTTTCAAATTCATTTTTTGAGATTTTATATTTATGCAAATTTACTTGGCACGAAATAATCAACAAGCTGGGCCATACACCTTAGAGCAGCTCAACCAAATGCTCGCCAGCCAACAAGTGTTGCTGACAGATTTGGCTTGGCACCAAGGCATGAGCGAATGGAAAGCTTTAGGTGAACTCACCCAAGGTAAACTTGTATATGAACCACAAGGCTACGTCAGCACACCACCTGCCCCTGAACATTCACCTTTTCAAAATACAGATTACACGGCTACAAACACATCACGACCAAGCTCAGCATCGTCAAACTCCAGAACACAGGCAACAAAAAATGAATTGGCGAGCATTAACCAACGTGCTTTAGCCAAAATTATAGACATGTTGTTATGGTTGCCTGCAGCAGCACTTCCCTCTTTTTTCTTAAATGCGGACCAGTTTGAACAATTGTCTGGTTTACAACAAAAAATGCAGGCAGCGACAACGTCTGATCAAGCCATGCAATTGCAAACTGAACTCTTTCAGCTTATTCCAATGCAAGCTTGGCAAGCGGTGGCAATTTATTTATTGATTATGCTGGGCATACAAGCCTTCCTGCTGGCTAAAACTGGACAAAGTATTGGCAAACGTCTGACCAAAATTAAGATTGTCGATGCTGAAACCGATGAAAAAGTCAGCCTAATGCGTGTGTTTACTATTCGCTCTATCATTTTCATTATTTTGAATATGATGTTTATGCCCTTCATCACAATTTTAGATTATGGCTTTGCATTTGGTGCAAAACGACAGGCTTTGCACGATAAACTCGCCAAAACCAAAGTCGTAAAGCAATAATTTGATTTTATTTATTCAGGGATGATTGATCATCCCTTTTTTCTTATAATATTGATAAATATAAATAAATTAAAATTAACACAAATAATTCCGAGTATAAAAATTGGTTTTTATTCCCTCCACTTAAAGCCGCTTTATGTGTAGCTTAGTTTGTCGATATCAGGCATAATGCCCTACAACGTAGCGGTGTCCGATGATTAAGAAGACTTTTTCATCTTTTTTGATGTCTTTTTAATCATGCGACACTTTAATCGCTATCCCATATTAAATTAGGGAATGGGACTCTTCACCGAGGTTGTAAAATGAGACAAACGATTTTAGCTGTATTGTCTTTATCTACGATGGCTGCACTCTTAACTGGGTGTGGCGGTGATTTAGTACTTCTGAACTCAAAAGGTCCAGTTGCAGCAGGTCAAAGTAACCTGATGATGACTGCGATTTACCTAATGCTATTGGTGGTTATTCCATCTGCAATTATGGCATTGTGGTTCGGTTGGAAATATCGCGCATCGAATAAAGACGCAGACTATCAACCAACATGGTCACACTCTACTGCAATTGAAATTGTAGTATGGGGTATACCTGTTATTATTATTTGTATTTTAGCTTGGTTAACTTGGTGGGGTTCCCACAAGTACGACCCTTACCGTCCGCTAGAATCCGAAAAAGCTCCTTTAACTGTTCAAGTTATTGCTGAACAATTTAAATGGATCTTCATCTACCCAGAACAGAACATTGCTACTGTTAACGAATTACGCTTCCCAGAGCAAACGCCTGTAAGCTTACGTTTAACATCTAACTTCACAATGAACTCGTTCTTTATCCCTGCATTATCTGGTCAGATTTATGCAATGGCGGGTATGCAAACTCACTTGAACGTTTTAGCAGACAACACGGGCGAATTCCGTGGTTTCTCATCTAACTACTCAGGTTATGGTTTCTCGCAAATGCGCTTTAAAGCTCACTCTGTAACTCAAGCTGATTTTGAGCAATGGGTAACAGCTGTTAAAGCAGGTCAAGGTACGACTATCAATCCTCAAGCTGTTCAAAAAACAGTTTTAGATCAAGCTGAATTTGCTTCTTTACGTGACGGTAACCGTTCACAGAAACAAATTGATGCAATGGTTCGTAACGCCAAAACTGAATTAGAGAAAAAACTTGCTGCAACGGCTTTAAAAGAAGGTCCATATAAGACTCAGCCACATCCTGTGACTTATTACTCTTCTGTTGAGCAAGGCTTGTTTGAATCAGTGATCAATAACTATATGAGTAACTACCATGGTGCTGACCATTCAGCTCCTGTAGTGGCTGGTGAAGCGCCTGCTTCTGAAACTCATGTAGCAGTTGAACATGCGACTGCTTCTCAAGGGGAATAAGACATGAGCTTATTAGGTAAGTTAGGTCCAGATGCAATTCCTTACGATCCAATCGTATTGGTAACTGTTGCAGCGATGATCTTAGGTGGTCTTGCAGCGATTGCTGGTATTACCTACTTCAAAAAATGGGGCTACTTGTGGAACGAATGGTTCACATCTGTAGACCATAAAAAAATTGGTATCATGTATATCTTTGTATCTGTAGTCATGTTACTTCGTGGCTTCGCAGATGCGATCATGATGCGTCTTCAACAGTTCCTTGCGAAAGGTGGTGGTGAAGGCTATTTACACCCAGAACACTATGACCAGATTTTCACCGCACACGGTGTGATCATGATCTTCTTCGTGGCAATGGGTCTTGTTGTTGGCTTAATGAACATCTCTGTACCATTACAGATTGGTGCTCGTGACGTAGCCTTCCCGTTATTAAACTCTTTAAGCTTCTGGTTATTCGCTGGTGCTGCAGGTTTAATGATGGTTTCACTTGCATTAGGTGAATTCGCTGCTACAGGTTGGATGGCTTATCCTCCTCTATCTGGTATCGAATATTCTCCAGGTGTTGGTGTTGACTACTATATTTGGGCACTTCAGGTTTCTGGTCTAGGTACGCTTCTTACTGGTGTTAACTTCTTCGTTACCATCATCAAAATGCGTGCGCCTGGCATGAAACTTATGGACATGCCTGTTTTCACTTGGACAACATTAGTTACTGCGGTACTTATCATTGCAACATTCCCAGTTTTAACTGCGACAATTGCAATGTTAACGCTTGACCGTTACTTCGGTTTCCACTTCTTTACGAACGACATGGGTGGTAGCCCAATGTTGTATGTAAACTTGATTTGGACATGGGGTCACCCAGAAGTTTATATCTTAGTATTACCAGCATTTGGTATTTACTCAGAAGTAACTGCGACTTTTGCTCGCAAAACGTTGTTCGGTTACAAATCAATGGTGTACGCAACTGTTGCAATTGGTGTGTTATCACTCGTTGTATGGGTTCACCACTTCTTTACCATGGGTGCAGGTGCCAACGTTAACGCGTTCTTCGGTATCATGACCATGATTATTGCGATTCCTACTGGTGTGAAAATCTTCTCTTGGTTATTCACCATGTACAAGGGTCGTATTACCTACACTACCCCAATGCTTTGGACACTTGGCTTCCTTGTGACTTTCGGTATCGGTGGTTTAACAGGTGTATTAATGGCAGTTCCACCAGCGGACTTCCTTGTACACAACTCTTTATTCCTAATTGCTCACTTCCATAACGTAATTATTGGTGGTGTAGTATTCGCGATGTTCGCAGGTATCATTTACTACTGGCCAAAAATGTTTGGTTGGAGACTCAATGAAACTTGGGGTAAAGCAGCATTCTGGTTCTGGTTCTTCGGTTTCTACTTTGCATTCATGCCACTTTATATCCTTGGTTTCATGGGTATGACTCGTCGTTTGAATACATATGACAACCCAGAATGGGATCCATACTTGGCAATTGCGTTCTTCGGTTCTGTGTTAATTGCTATTGGTCTATTCTGCTTCGTTATGCAGATTGTGGTTGGCTTCCTACAACGCAACCAACGCTTAGACCTTACTGGAGATCCATGGGATGGCCGTACGCTTGAGTGGGCTACTTCTTCTCCAGCACCGTTCTATAACTTTGCTCACCTTCCAAAGATCAATGGTATTGATACTTTCTGGACTGACAAAGAAAATGGTGTTGCATACGCTCGTCCAACGAAGTATGAAGATGTCCATATGCCAACTAACCGTGCAGCTGGCTTCATAATTGCAATGTTTATTACAACTATGGGCTTCGCATTAATCTGGCATATTTGGTGGCTAGCAATCGTTACGTTCATTGCGGCAATCATCAGCTTCATCGTGAGTTCTTTCACGAAGAAAGTGGACTACTATGTTCCTGCTGCTGAAGTTGAGCGTATTGAAAACGAACGCTATGCGATCCTTGAAAAACACTTGAAGAAGGACTAAGACATGGCTGAAGTACTTCATCACGACAACCACGGACATGATGATCATCACCACGATGATACAGACATCACCGTCTTTGGTTTCTGGACCTACTTGATGAGTGACCTTGTAATTTTTGGTACACTTTTCATCGCGTTCGCTGTATTAAGTAGCCACGTTCCAGTAGGCACTCCAACAGCTAAAGATTTGTTTGGCGAGTCATTAGGCTTCGTTTTAACAGAAACTTTTGCCCTGTTGATTTCTTCTGTAACTTTCGGTTTTGCCGTTTTAGCTGCTTACAAGAAAGATGTTGCTAAAGTTCTAACTTGGTTAGGCGTGACTTGGGTTTTCGGTGCGATCTTTATTGGTATGGAACTTTATGAGTTCAACCATTTAGTTCACGCTGGACATGGTCCAAGTGCGAGTGCGTTCTTATCTGCGTTCTTTACTTTGGTTGGTACGCACGGTATTCACGTAACTTCAGGTTTAGTTTGGATGATCGTGTTAATGGTTCAAATCAAGAAATATGGTTTGACTATTCCGAACATGCGTCGTTTAGCTTGCCTAAGCTTGTTCTGGCACTTCCTTGACATCGTTTGGATCTGTGTATTCAGCGTAGTTTACTTGATGGGAGTTCTCTAATGAGTCACGATCACAACTCTGCTGGTGCATCACACGGTAACACTAAGCAATATACGATTGGCTTTATCCTTTCTGTTATCCTTACCATTATTCCTTTTGGTATGGTTATGGCAGGTGGTTTTGGCCGTGGTATTTTGATTACTGTTATTTCGATTACAGCAGTTGCTCAGATTCTTATTCAATTAATTTATTTCTTGCATATGAATTCTTCTTCAGAGCAACGTTGGAACGTGATTGCATTCGTGTATACCATTCTGACCATTGCCATCCTTTTGGTTGGTTCTGTATGGATCATGAACTATCTACACTACAACATGATGATCTAAACTGGTTGTCATGCTGAAAAAGTATTTATTCCTGACAAAGCCAGGAATTCTCTTTGGTAATTTTATTACCACTTTGGGTGGCTACTTTGTAGCTGCCCAAGGTTCTGTAGATTTCCTTCTCCTACTGCTTACTCTGCTTGGTACAACGCTTGTTGTCGCCTCAGGATGTGTGGTCAACAATATTATTGACCAAGACATCGACCAAAAAATGCAACGCACACAAAACCGTGCTTTAGTGAAAAAAACTGTTTCTGTTCCTATTGCGCTGATTTATTCAGTGGTATTGGGCATAATTGGTTTTAGCATTTTATGGTTTGGAGTTAACGCATACGCTTTTCTTTTTGCACTGATTGGTTTCGTGGTTTATGTCGGCTTTTACAGTCTATGGACCAAACGCACAACAATTCATCAAACCATTATTGGCAGTATTTCAGGCGCAAGCCCACCTGTCATTGGTTATACCGCTGTTGCAAATCAATTTGACTTAGCTGCACTACTTATCTTTTTAGGTTATGCACTTTGGCAAATGCCCCACTCTTGGGCGATTGCAATTTACCGTTATGATGATTACAAAAATGCGGGGATTCCAATTTTGCCAGTTGCTCGTTCAATTTTTCGAACGAAAATTGAATCACTAATTTATGTGGTGTTATTTACCGTTGCCATGAATGGACTGTTTGTATTTGGTTATGCAAACTGGCTATATCTGGTTATTTTGAATGCACTTTGTATTTATTGGTTCTATATTGGCGTCATTGGCTTCAAAGCAGAAAATGATCAATTATGGGCAAAACGCTTTTTCCTATTTTCGGTTATTTTAATTACTGTTGTGAGTTTATGTTTTAGCTTTACAGCAACCGCACCAAGCACGCAAATCATACTTTTTTAAAAGATAGAGTTTAGCTCTATCTTTTAATGGAGTGCCTACCCTCTCCACACTTCAATATTTAAATAATAACAATTTATCTGTCTTTGATTTATTCGTCCTTAATAATTTTCGAATTAAACACTCTAAAAGTTAGTGACATACAAATACAAAGTATAAAATTTAAATTCCAATCATAGATGCAAAATATTACATTCCCTTTTTACCCAAGCCGATCTTTTCTTAGACCAAGCCTTGTATTTACTTGGTAAAAGCTCTAAAATTCACGCTTCGCAATTTTGCGACACAACTTCGGTTGTGACTCCTTGCTTCTGGCTCAATTTAGTCAGGGGCTGCATAAACCGTAAGGAGCTGACAATGCGTCACTACGAAATCGTACTTTTGGTACACCCAGACCAAAGCGATCAAGTTGTGGGTATGGTAGAACGTTACCTAACTCACATCAAAGAAGCTGAAGGTCAAATTCACCGTTTAGAAGATTGGGGCCGTCGTCAATTGGCTTACCCAATTAACAAAATTCACAAAGCGCACTACATTCTTATGAACGTTGAATGTGGTCAAACTACGCTTGACGAGTTAGAAGAATTGTTCCGTTATAACGACGCGATCCTTCGTAGCTTGATCATCCGTCGTGAAAACGCTATCACTGAAGAGTCATTATTGGCTAAGAGTGCTGAAGAAAAACGTGCGCGTAAAGCTCAACGTGAAGAAGCACAACACGCTAACCAAGACTCTGCTGAAGCTTAAGGAGAACATCAATGGCACGTTTTTACCGTCGTCGCAAGTTCTGCCGCTTTACAGCTGAGAACGTTACGTACATCGACTACAAAGATATCGATACACTAAAACAGTACATCACTGAAAATGGCAAGATTGTTCCTAGCCGTATTACAGGTACTAAAGCTCGTTACCAACGTCAATTAGCGCTTGCTATTAAACAAGCTCGCTACTTAGCGTTGATCCCTTACACTGACAATCATAAGTGAGGTTGAGCTGTGGATATTATCTTATTACAACGCATTAAGAACCTTGGTAAATTAGGCGATAAAGTTTCAGTTAAAGCTGGTTACGGCCGTAACTACTTGATCCCTCAAGGTAAAGCAGTTGCTGCAACTGAAGCAAACACTGCTGCATTTGAAGCTCGTCGTGCTGAACTTGAGAAGCAAGAAGCTGAAATTTTAGCTGCTGCTCAAGCACGTGCTGACCAATTGAACGAAGTTAACATCGTAATCACTGCTAAAGCTGGTGATGAAGGTAAACTTTTCGGTTCTATCGGTACTCGTGACATCGCTGACGCGTTAACGAATGCTGGTCTTGAAGTTGACCGTGCAGAAGTTCGTTTACCAAACGGTGCGCTTCGTCACACTGGTGAATTCAACATCGCAATCCAATTGCACCATGATGTTGTTGCTGAAGTTCTCGTTACTATCGTATCTGAGTAATTTGCTGCAAAAGAAAAGAGCATGCCTAATCGCATGCTCTTTTTTTGTCTTTAGAATATACGATTAGTACAATTTTCCTAAATCGTCCTGCACGCTTTGACTTATCCTTCGCCAAAATCTACTCGCTTTTTTTTCTAGAGGGCGTATCATCGGGAAGTGGAAAGAATATGAGTTTCAAATTCTATCCCCGTGCATTATTCAGCATTTACTGTTTTAAAAATCAGGGATTTATATGTCACAGGCGACTGCTAGCGCAAAGCAACATACTGCAAAGTCTGATCTAAAACCAAATGAGAACAGCCCGCTTAAAGAGTTTCGTACCCCACCGCATAACTTAGCCATCGAACAAGCTGTTTTGGCTGCGTTAATGACTGTGGCCGAATCTTTTGAACAAGTGGGTGATGTGCTACAAGAATCTGATTTTTACGCGACACGCCACAAATATATTTTCCGCGCCATTGATTCTTTGTCTAAAGAAAACTCACCTTATGATGCCGTATTGGTGAATGACTGGCTGATTAAACAAAATTTACTTGAAGCTGCAGGCGGGGAAGAATACTTAATGCAGCTCATGGCAGACTCGCCTTCTAGTTTTTATAACCTAGAAACCTATGCCACGAAAATTAAAGAATTCTCGACCCTCAGAAACATGATTAAAGTCAGTTCTGAAATTTTACAAAATGCCTATGACACCAAAGGTCGTAGCGTAAGTGAAATTTTAGACTTGGCCGAAACCAATATTTTCCAAATTGCCGAACAACATAATAACAATGCCAAAGCACAAGGCCCAAAAGCCATTTCGAGCGTGGTTGCCGATGTATTCGACAAACTTGATGAACTTTCTAAAATGGAAGGCAATATTACAGGCTTAACCACAGGCTTTGTGGAGTTAGATAATAAAACTTCGGGCATGCAAGCGGGTGACTTGATTATTGTCGCTGCGCGTCCATCTATGGGTAAAACCACCTTTGCCATGAACTTGGTCGAAAGTGTTTTGTTTAACAATGATTTGCCTGCCCTTGTCTACTCTATGGAAATGCCTGCAGACTCAATCGCAATGCGTTTAATTTCTGCATACGGCAAAGTGCATCAAGGGAATTTACGTTCAGGTAAACTCAGTGGCGATGAATGGTCAAAAGTCACAGGCACGATTTTACAACTGCAAGAAAAGCATTTGTATATTGATGACTCATCTGCCCTGCCGCCTACGGAAGTACGTGCACGTGCGCGACGCATTGCCAAACAACATGGCGGTAAAATTGGCTGTATCATGGTCGATTATTTGCAGTTAATGAAAGTCCCAGGCATGGGCGATAACCGTGTCGGCGAAATCTCAGAAATTTCACGTAGCTTAAAAGCCTTGGCCAAAGAGATGAACTGCCCTGTGATTGCTTTGTCACAGCTCAACCGCTCATTAGAGAACCGACCTAATAAACGCCCTGTGATGTCTGACTTGCGTGAATCTGGTGCAATTGAGCAGGATGCGGATTTAATCATGTTTATTTACCGCGACGAAGTTTACAATAAAGAATCTAAAGAAGCAGGTACTGCCGAAATTATTATTGGTAAACAGCGTAACGGCCCAATTGGTACGGTACGTCTTGCTTTTGAAGGGCAATATACGCGTTTTAGTAACTTATCTCCTGAGTATTATGCTCAGTATGATGATGAAGAGTAATGCTTGCATTGCTCTTTTTTATTAAAACCATGTTTTAATCTGACTTATTAACTTTGCCCACCATAGTTTCCAACTTGAGAGTAAATTATAATCTTGACTATTTTCTTCCATTTCAAGTGATGGAAATGCTTTATTTAATTGCTTGCATGTCGGATACTTTTGTTGCAGTTGCGCCAAATAATGTGTCTGATCATAGTCTATAAAACCATCTAAAATCCCAACCTCTGATCTATCGACTGTAGAACAATTTGAGGTCTGCTTATTCCAAGCTAAAAATGGGACAATCGGTTTAGATAAAACAAGCTGGTCATTCTTACAGTTTAATGTTGCAAATGAAACTACTTGATATTGCTGGGGTTTAGCACCATCTGGTGCATAAGCTAAACCAATAATTAATTGGTTTTTAGCTGTACTTTTACCTGAAAATCCACTGTACCATTGAGTAGGCTTTTTATATTTAACCTCATCTAGTATTGAGCGAAAAATAAATTGACCTGAACTGAGTTCAAAAATGAAGTCTGAACTCTCCTGTACTGCCAGTGAACCTTGGTAACGGGCAATAAAAACGTCATTGGGTGAATGTGGCATACAAGCCATAACTGACTGACAAAAAAATAAAGTAATCCATCCCAGATAACAAAATATTTTCATTATTTATTCAACATATCCAAGTTTAAAATGCATTGTTTAATCTCTCTTTGAGTTCATTTAAATTACGAACCCACTCTCCACAATCATCTGAATCTTGCCATAACTCGTACAGTTTAGAATTTCCTGAGTGAGAGCATCTAACACCATAATAGCTTTTAGAACGTATAGTTTTATATGAAAAATAAAGTCTGAAACTTTTACAAATTATTTGCAATCAATAACCTAATAGATTTTTCGATCTTAAATTAATTTATGATCAAAAACTTAAATGTTCATGTCTATTTGAGGTTGATAGGTCTACAATAGTGAATATTTTTAAATAGAACTATTTTTAGTATTTATTTATCACTCCACAGTGTATCTAACACAAATTACCAATTGTCATTCCCAAGGAGTATTTAGGGTGCGCCAAGCAACAGTTTATATTGACAGTCAGGCACTGCAATATAATTTAAACCGTGTCAAACAACTTGCCCCAACAGCAAAAATTGTTAGCATGGTCAAGGCCAATGCTTACGGACATGGTGTAAAAGACTGCTTAGCAGCTTTAAAAGACAGCGATGCCTTTGGTGTCGCTTGCGTTGAAGAAGCCTTAGAAATTCGTGAATTGGGATATACGCAGCCCATCACCCTGATTGAAGGTGTTTTTTCTGCCGATGAAATGCAAAGTGTGTTGGCACACAAATTGGAATGTGTAGTGCATCATCAAGCACAGCTCGATTGGCTACTACAACATAAAGCTGATTATATCGCACAAGGCTTAAAAGTCTGGGTCAAACTCAACAGCGGCATGAATCGTTTAGGTTTTAAAGTTCCTGAAATTATTGATGTGATTCACATGCTCAAAGCCGAAGGTTTTACCTGTGTGTTGACCATGCATTTTGCCAATGCCGATGGCGACCATGCTTTGAATGATCAACAAGTCGCGCAATTTTTGCATGTCAAAGACAATTGCAGCCCTATTCTTGCTTCTTGCTGCAACTCTGCTGCAATCTATCGTTATCCCGAATTGCATTTTGATTATGTACGCCCAGGCATTATGCTTTACGGTGCAACGCCTTTTGCCGCACATAATGTGCATACACTCGACTTAAAGCCTGTGATGACTTTAAGCGCAGAAGTGATCGCACTAAATGAAATTGATGCAGGCGAACACGTCGGCTACGGTTCAACCTTTACTGCAGAACAAGCCATGCAAATTGCGATTGTTTCAATTGGCTATGGCGATGGTTATCCACGTACATTTGTTCAGCCAAATTTTGTTGCGATTGGTGCAAAATTAACGCCTGTGCTTGGTCGTGTGTCTATGGATATGATTGCCATTGATGTCACAGGTTTAGACGTTGAATTAGGCACACAAGTTGAACTATGGGGCAAACACCGTTTAGTCGATGATGTTGCCACAGCCAATGGTACGATTGGCTATGAGTTGTTGTGTCGTTTAAGCCCTCGCCCACAGCGCAAGGCAACCAGCATTTAACTTTCTTTTTTCGATCTGTTGCATGTAGCAGTTTTGCTGCATGCAATCGTCTAAGCCATTCTCTTTTTCGTTCTTATATTTTTCTTTTCGCTTTTTATTTTCTTAAATTCACTTTATTTCCATTCATATTGATAAAAATTTGTGGTCATCCACATTTGCATTTAGCGCTTTACAGTCATCCAAATATTTAGCTGAAAATCACACTCAAAATCTCAAGAAAAAACAATATGCTCGCGCACTGTCTTTAAACTGCCACATCGCTTCAAATTCATGGATTAATCACATTTCACTAGTTCTCAGAAGTTTGTGCTGCGCGCTACGATGAATCAATGACTTCACGACTATTTAAGCCATTTATAAAAGCATCCACATGATAAGAAAATAATCTATTACCAATATTTGTTTACTTTTGACTTCAAAGCATCATCAAACTGCAGCCTCTTTGAAATATAAAACGCTTAATTTCTAAACAAGAATAAAGAGGAAAAACTCCTTAATTTTTATAACCTTATTCTGCTTAGGAAAAGAATATGTCTGAACAAAAAGTAGCTTTAGTGACGGGTGCATTAGGTGGTATTGGCAGTGAGATTTGCCATCAACTGGTTACAGCAGGCTATAAAATTATTGCAACGGTTGTACCAAGAGAAGAAGATCGCGAAAAACAATGGCTTGAAAGCAACGGCTTTACAGAAAGCGATGTGCGCTTTGTTTTAACCAACTTAAATGAGCATGAAGCGGCTACAGCAGCCATTCAAGAAGCGATTGATGCTGAAGGTCGTGTAGATGTGTTGGTCAACAATGCAGGTATTACCCGCGATGCGACTTTCAAAAAAATGAGCTATGCACAATGGTCTGAAGTGATTGATACCAATTTAAAAACACTTTTTACAGTGACTCAGCCTGTATTTAACAAAATGTTAGAACAAAAATCTGGTCGGATTGTGAACATTAGTTCGGTGAACGGTTTAAAAGGTCAATTTGGTCAAGCCAACTACTCTGCAACTAAGGCAGGCATCATCGGCTTTAGCAAAGCTTTGGCGCAAGAAGGCGCACGTTCAAATATCTGCGTGAACGTCGTTGCACCAGGTTATACCGCAACCCCGATGGTCACAGCCATGCGCGAAGAAGTAATTAAAAGCATTGAAGCACAAATTCCTCTGCAACGTCTTGCCGCCCCTACCGAAATTGCGGCAGCAGTTATGTATTTAGTGAGTGATCATGCTGCATACGTAACAGGCGAAACCTTATCAATCAACGGCGGCTTATACATGCACTAAGCGTGTAACACCTCATTTTAATCTACAAGTTTATTTACTGGAGTGACACCCATGCTATACGGCGACTTATTTTCAAACATGAATGCTCAATACAAAAACGTGTTTGAACCGTACACCAAATTCAACAGTATAGTTGCAAAAAATTTTGCTAACTTAACCAACCTACAATTAGAAGCAGCACGCAACTATGCCAACATTGGTTTAGCACAAATGTTTGCCAATAGCGAAGTGAAAGACATGCAAAGCATGGTGAACTGCACCACCAAGCAATTAGAAACTATGAACAAACTCAGTCAGCAAATGATTGAAGATGGCAAAAAATTAGCAACACTGACTTCAGAAGTCAAAGCAGAATTTGAAAAGTTAGTCAGCGATTCAATGCCAAATAATAAATAAACACTGCTCTGAAAACCATGCGTTATCAGGACGAATGTTACGGGGAAGTGTGAAAATTTCCCCGTTTTAGTTTCAGCCTTGCACTCAATTTGATTGCTAAAAGCCATGTGCTATGGAGCGATGAAATGAAACAGAACTCATTTCAATTCAAAGAAAATATATTACAATTTTTCTCTAGCCACGATGATATCTGGAAAAAACTACAAGAATTTTATTATGGGCAAAGCCCTATTAATGACGCTTTAACACAGCTCAACAAAGAAGATATGTCTATGTTCTTTGAAGCTTTGTCTAAAAATCCAGCACGCTTGATGGAAATGCAATGGAGCTGGTGGCAAGGTCAAATGCAAATCTACCAAAATGTGATGATGCGCAGTGTGGCAAAAGACATCGAACCATTCATTCAACCTGAAAGTGGTGATCGTCGTTTTAACAGCCCATTATGGCAAGAACAACCCAATTTTGACCTGTTATCGCAGTCTTATTTGCTGTTTAGCCAACTGGTACAAAATATGGTGGATGTCGTAGAAGGCATTCCAGACAAAGTGCGTTACCGCATTCACTTTTTTACCCGTCAAATGATTAATGCTTTATCACCAAGCAATTTTCTTTGGACTAACCCTGAAGTGATTCAGCAAACCATTACCGAACAAGGCGAAAACCTTGTCCGTGGTATGCAAATTTTCCATGATGATGTGGTCAATAGCGGAAAATATTTATCTATTCGCATAGTCAATAGTGACTCTTTTAGCTTGGGTAAAGATTTAGCCTATACACCAGGCGCAGTGGTCTTTGAAAATGAAATTTTCCAGTTGTTGCAATATGAAGCAACGACAGAAAATGTATATCAAACCCCGATTCTAATCGTGCCGCCATTTATTAATAAATATTATGTGCTGGATTTACGCGAACAAAACTCATTGGTGAACTGGTTACGTCAGCAAGGTCATACGGTCTTTTTAATGTCTTGGCGTAACCCAAATGCTGAACAAAAAGAACTCACTTTCGCTGATCTGATCACCGCAGGTGCGGTTGAAGCTTTGCGTGTTATTGAAGAAATTACAGGAGAAAAAGAAGCCAACTGTATCGGCTATTGTATTGGTGGTACTTTACTTGCTGCAACGCAGGCTTATTACGTGGCAAAACGCCTGAAAAGTCATGTGAAATCTGCCACGTATATGGCAACCATTATCGACTTTGAAAACCCAGGCAGCTTAGGCGTATTTATTAATGAACCTGTGATTAATGGTTTAGAAACCTTAAATAATCAATTCGGTTATTTTGATGGTCGCCAATTGGCAGTTACGTTCAGTTTGTTACGTGAAAATACCCTGTACTGGAACTACTACATCGAGAACTATTTAAAAGGCAAAGAGCCTTCAGATTTCGATATTTTGTATTGGAACAGCGACGGCACCAATATTCCTGCCAAAATTCATAATTTCTTATTGCGTAATTTGTATTTGAATAATGAATTGATTTCACCAAACGCAGTGAAAGTAAACGGTGTTGGACTCAACCTTTCTCGTGTCAAAACACCAAGCTTCTTTATTGCTACGCAGGAAGATCATATCGCGCTTTGGGATACCTGCTTCCGTGGTGCAGATTACTTAGGTAGTGAATCTACACTGGTACTTGGTGAATCTGGACACGTGGCAGGCATTGTGAATCCGCCAAGTCGTAATAAATACGGTTGCTATACCAATACTGCCAAGTTTGAAAATACCAAGCAATGGCTTGATGGTGCAGAGTATCATCCTGAGTCTTGGTGGCTACGCTGGCAGGCTTGGGTTACACCGTATGCAGGCCAACAATTCCCTGCCCGTGCCTTAGGTAATGCACAATATCCAACAATAGAAGCAGCACCAGGTCGCTATGTTTTGGTAAATTTATTTTAATCAGTCATATAACATCAGTAATGCACATGCTATATATCATGTGCATCCACAGAAACGTGAACATAAGATTTAAGGATATAAAATGAAAGATGTTGTCATTGTTGCTGCAAAACGTACTGCAATTGGTAGCTTTTTAGGTAGCCTCGCTTCTTTATCTGCACCACAATTGGGGCAAACAGCAATTCGTGCGGTATTAGACAGTGCCAAAGTACAGCCTGAACAAGTCGATCAGGTGATTATGGGCAACGTACTCACTACAGGTGTAGGACAAAACCCTGCACGCCAAGCCGCAATTGCTGCAGGTATTCCTGTGCAAGTACCTGCATCAACGCTTAACGTGGTGTGTGGTTCAGGTTTACGTGCCGTACATTTGGCTGCACAAGCGATTCAGTGTGATGAAGCAGAAATTGTGGTTGCTGGTGGTCAAGAATCAATGTCACAAAGCGCACACTATATGCAGTTGCGTAACGGTCAAAAAATGGGGAATGCCCAGTTGATCGACAGTATGGTGGCTGATGGTTTAACCGATGCTTATAACCAATATCACATGGGTATTACTGCAGAAAATATTGTAGAAAAGCTTGGTTTAAACCGTGAAGAACAAGACCAATTGGCACTGACTTCACAACAACGCGCGGCTGCAGCACAAGCGGCTGGTAAATTTAAAGATGAAATTGCGGCTGTAAGCATTCCACAGCGTAAAAGCGACCCAATTGTATTTGCTGAAGATGAATACATCAAAGCCAATACTACCCTTGAAAGCCTGAATAAATTACGCCCTGCGTTCAAAAAAGATGGCAGCGTAACCGCAGGCAATGCTTCTGGTATTAACGATGGTGCAGCAGCAGTGTTAATGATGAGCGCAGACAAAGCTGCAGCATTAGGCCTACAACCTTTAGCACGTATTAAAGCCTATGCAATGTCGGGTATTGAGCCTGAAATTATGGGTCTTGGCCCTGTTGAAGCGGTTAAGAAAACCTTAAATAAAGCAGGCTGGAGCTTAGATCAGGTCGATTTAATTGAAGCCAACGAAGCCTTTGCCGCACAAGCACTAGGTGTTGCCAAAGAATTAGGCTTAGACCTAGATAAAGTAAACGTGAATGGTGGCGCAATTGCCCTCGGTCACCCGATTGGTGCTTCAGGTTGCCGTATCCTCGTGACGTTACTACACGAAATGCAACGTCGTGATGCGAAAAAAGGCATCGCAACGCTTTGCGTAGGCGGTGGTATGGGTGTTGCACTTGCGGTTGAACGCGACTAAGTAACCGAGCCGAAAGTACTGCACGAGTCAAAGCTATTGAATTTGATAGCTGTTCAAAGCCAGTAATAAGTTAAGACATAATGGGAGCTTCGGCTTCCACTATTTTTTTAACTACACAGAGCTTAAAATAATATTGTTGTCGATTAATTTGACATGACAAGTTCTGCTTAATCCACCGAAAGTAAGTGCTGAATATGATCACTAAAGTGATAAAAATGCATGGTATCGGGTTGCTGTTTCAGCTGTTGCCATGCGTCTACAAACGACGTCCAACCTAAATCTTTTAGGCATTGCACAATCATTTCCAATTGCGACAAAGTCTTTTCAGTCGATTGTTTTAACCGAATTTGTCGGTCTAATTGTTCAATTTTTTGCCCCAATTGGAAAAATAAATATATCTGCTGTGGTTCTGCATCTAATAGTGCTTCGCAGTCTTGTACCACATCACAAATATAACTCGCGTTATCGCACGCATTTTGAATACATTGCTGTAATTCAACATAAGTAGCTTTAGAAAACACCTGTGCCAAGTTTTGAATTTTTGTCCGTGTTTGCTCAAACTGCATCGCAAATGAAGCAGGCTGTTCTTCGTTTAAAATCAATTCATTTAAAGAAGCTGCATCAAATGCAGGCAAACAAAAGGCATGTGCATAAGTCAAAGCAGCATCATTTTGTTTAAATGGAAATTGCTGACATACATATTGAATACGGGTTAAATATCGGGCTAACCAAAAAATTTCTCGCGCATCGCTGCTAGATAAATTCACGGTTGTTTCATCCTCCTAACTCTAAGGTCTGTTGATAATTCATCGCGATAAAGCACCTCAATCGCCTTGCCCAATTAACCTACAGCACTCATCCACTCAGACCGCTTTTATTTACATAAACCTGTATCTACCATACAAAACAATGACAGGTTTTCACTTAAACACAACTATTCAATCTTGCTTTTCTAATTGATCCAAGTATGGCTTGAGGTCATAGTTTCTGATTCACTTCTATTATTTGATCAACTTTGCCCGTCCAAATTTTGTGATATTTACTGCAAAATCTGCGGTTATATTTTGCCCTTTTTCAGTAAAAAACTTGCTAATCATTCCGAGTTTTCTTATTGTGTGGAAGAACAAGTTTTCATCCGTATGAATTGACCTAGTAAATATTGAATATGTCTATACAAGAAAAAGAAACATCGAATAGTTTATATCGCCAATGGCAAATTTTATCGCGCCTTTCTACAGGTAAATGGATGGGCACACGTGAATTACACGATGTCCTGCAACGTGAAGGTATCGACATTAGTTTGCGTACGATTCAACGTGACTTAAATCAAATTTCTCAGCGCTTTCCAATTGAAAGTAATGGTACCGTACCACAAGGTTGGCGCTGGCGTTCAGATGCACCGATTCAAAGTTTACCGCACATGACCAGCTCTCAAGCGGTAACGTTTATGATGGTCGAGGAACATTTAAAACATCTGCTGCCGCCAAGTTTGATTGAAGAAATGAACCCATGGTTTGATTTGGCACGACGCAGTCTATCGACCCAAAACAATGTCCGCCAATGGATTAATCGTGTGCGAATTGTGCCTGCAACACAACCTTTAATTCCACCAGTCGTAGACCGCAATGCACAACAGGCGATATATGAAGGCTTGCTCCAAGACAAACAACTAGAATGTATTTATCAATCACGCAGCAATTCAGGCGAAGAAAAAACTTATGTGCTGAATCCTTTGGCTTTGGTGCAAAAAGGTGCGGTGATTTATTTAATCTGTACTCGATTTGACAAAACCGACATTCAAACCTTTGCCCTGCATCGTTTTAAAGCAGCCAAAGTTTTAGATTCACGCGCCTTGCATCCTGTTAATTTTGATATTGATGCCTATATTGAATCTGGCGAATTAGGTTTTAGAGTCGATTTCAGTAAAGCTACTGAAAATATTCAGCTCAAACTTACCATGCAAAAAGCTGATGCCATATACTTCGATGAAAGCCAATTAAGCAAAGATCAAACTATGGAAACACTGGAAAATGGTAATGTGTTGGTGACTGCCACTGTGCCGTTTACCTCACAATTGGTTTGGTGGTTGCGTAGTTTTGGTAAAAAGCTAATTCAGATTGAACCTGTAGAAGTTGCCAATGCGGTGCATCAAACTCAGGAATAAAAAAGCCCCAAATATATTGGGGCGATAGCATTATCGTTCTCTTTTAAATCAAATTATTGTGATTGCTGATTGAAGTTAAAATTAAAATTGACTCGGCATCGTTCAGCGTGGGCATGCCAGTTCAGCTGTACTATAACGAATGCTTTTTAAAGTCATATTTTGCTCCTATCTATGTTGATAAGTGTCACTTTAAATGCTCCTGATCTAGCTGTGAAATCATAAGATATGCAGTCGAAATCAGATTTATTCTTATACGCAACTTCTTCTTTGCTTAGCATCTGATTTACTTTGGCGCATAAAAAAGCCCGCAATTTAAATTGTGGGCTTCTTCATCAATCCATCAAACCTTAAGCAGATTTACGTGACTGTGCATTTTTACGAATGGTGATCATCACCAATTGAACTGCGGCAGGTGTCACACCTGGAATACGACTGGCTTGTGCCAAAGTTTCAGGCAAAACATGCTTCAATTTTAGCGTGATTTCACGCGATAAACCTGACACTGCATCATAATCAAAATCGGCAGGGATTTTGGTTTCTTCCAAGCGTTTTAATTGTGCGACATCTTCATGCTGACGGTTGATATAACCTGCATATTTCACTGCAATTTCAATTTGATCGCCCACTTGTGCAGAAACGTCTGAACCCGTTAATTCTGCGATTTGCGCAAAACTGATATTTGGACGTTTTAACAGATCAATCGCAGAACATTCTTTGGATAAATCTGCACCTGTCATTTCAACAAATTTTTTACCCATTGGGTTGTTTGGTGCAGCCCACAAATGTTGTAAACGCCCTGTTTCACGTTCTACTGCTTCCATTTTTTCACAGTAAGCTGCCCAACGAGTGTCATCCACCAAACCAAGCTCACGACCAATTGGCGTCAAACGCTGATCGGCATTATCTTCACGCAACATCAAACGGTATTCCGCACGTGAGGTAAACATGCGGTACGGTTCTTTGGTACCTAGCGTGATCAAATCATCAACCAATACACCAATATAAGCTTCGTCACGTTTTGGTGTCCATTGTTCCTGATCCCA
The DNA here is from genome assembly GCF_002946595.1 of Acinetobacter sp. SWBY1. Lineage (NCBI taxonomy): Bacteria > Pseudomonadati > Pseudomonadota > Gammaproteobacteria > Moraxellales > Moraxellaceae > Acinetobacter > Acinetobacter sp. SWBY1. The sequence goes on from NZ_CP026616.1 coordinate 774,975, forward strand.
AGCGCGACGTGCCGCATTCAAACCAGCTAACACACCTTGCGCACCCGCTTCTTCATAGCCAGTCGTACCATTAATTTGACCTGCAAAATACAAGTTATTAATGGCTTTGGTTTCCAAAGTGAATTTCAAGGCTTGTGGATTGAAGTAATCATATTCAATCGCATAACCTGGACGCAAAATATGCGCATTTTCCATACCACGAATTGAACGAACTAACTCGAACTGCACATCAAACGGTAAAGAGGTTGAAATCCCGTTTGGATACAATTCATGTGTATCTAAACCTTCAGGCTCCAAAAATACCTGATGCGAGTCTTTATCAGAAAAACGGTGAATTTTATCTTCAATCGATGGGCAGTAACGTGGGCCAACACCTTCAATCACACCTGTATACATCGGTGAACGATCTAAACCACCACGAATAATTTCGTGAGTACGTTCATTGGTATGGGTGATATAGCAGTTCACTTGTTCAGGGTGCATCGACACATCACCCATGAATGACATGGTTGGTGATGGGAAATCACCTGGCTGCGGAATCATGACCGAAAAATCGACTGAGCGTGCATCAATACGTGGTGGCGTACCTGTTTTTAAACGCCCAACAGGCAAATTTAATTCACGTAAACGTGCCGCCAAAGCAATTGATGGAGGATCGCCTGCACGACCACCGCTCGATTTTTCTAAACCGATGTGAATCACACCACCCAAGAATGTACCTGTGGTCAATACCACGGTTTTCGCATCAAAACGAATCCCCATTTGAGTGACTACACCTTTTACAGTATCGCCTTCTACAATCAGGTCATCGGCTGCTTGTTGGAAAATATCTAAATTGGCTTGGTTTTCTAAAGTGGCGCGAATCGCAGCTTTAAAGCGAACTCGGTCTGCCTGCGCACGTGTTGCACGAACAGCAGCACCTTTACGCGAGTTTAAAATACGGAATTGAATCCCGCTTTTATCGGCAGCCAATGCCATTGTGCCGCCTAAGGCATCAATCTCACGTACCAAATGCGACTTACCAATCCCGCCAATTGCAGGGTTACAGCTCATCTGCCCTAAAGTCTCAATGTTATGAGTTAAGAGTAAGGTTTGACGACCCATACGTGCTGCTGCAAGCGCCGCTTCGGTGCCTGCGTGACCGCCACCAATAACAATGACATCGTAAACTTTAGGATAGTGCATAATGGTCAATGAGAGATAAAAAATAAAGACGGAATATTATAGCAAAACTTGTGGCATAAGTTGACAGATTCAGTCGATTTTATTGGCTTAACCGCGCTACAAAATTAATATTTTGTAATCCAAATTTGCATTTTTACTGTACATAAAAACATTTAGACCTAAAAATTAACCAGATCACCGTTGTTTTAATTTGTCTATTTTTTATCCTAATAGCACAGATATGAGAAACAAAGGGAAACATCATGAATAAGAAAATTTTGCTGTCCTCTATGCTTTGTGGCTTATTTTTCAGTCCATTTGCAGTGCAGGCAAATGATAAAGTAGAAACCGTCTATAACGCGCAAAAATTCCAGCAAGTCTGTAAAGGTAAAACTCAGGGCGCACCTGTAAGCTTTGCTTATCGTGGGATTATCTGGAATGGTACCTGTGAACCACAATTCTTTAGTTCATCTAAAGCAGTGCAATTACAAGGCAATGAGCCTGAATTATACCGTTCTTGTATGGCAGATGCGCAAAGCACCGTCATTACAGTCAATGGTACTGAGTTAAAAGGCAAATGTGCCTTAGGCTTTACGCCACCACGCCCTGCTGCAATGTGATCAATCAGTTAATCTATATTTTCATGAACAGATCGGCTTGTATTCATTCAAACTGAAAGCATGAAAATAACACCAAAGCAGTCATTTATAAGAAGTGACTGCTTTGTTTATTGCACAAGCTCAAAAAACAATTACACTGCAAAGAGAGGGAAAATTATACCCATAAGAAAAAAATAAAGGATGTGCTATGGATTCAGGCTTTTTTACCTTTTTTCTACCACTGACCTTGGCTGTGATGATGATGGGCTTAGGCTTACAACTCACGCCTAAAGACTTTATTCGGGTCAATCAATTTCCTAAAGTCATTTTTTTAACGCTTTTTTCACAATTGGTCATTTTGCCTGTTTTAGCATTTTCAATTTGTTTATTTTTAGAATTGCCACCGCTCTTGGCAATTGGCTTAATGCTGCTTGCTGCCTCACCAGGGGGGCCTACTGCTAACTTATTTAGCTATGTTTATAAAGGTGACGTTGCCCTAAATATTACCCTAACCGCAATGAACTCTGTGATGGCGACCTTTACGCTGCCTTTTATTGTTAATTTGTCTTTTCTGTATTTTATGACCGATCAACAACAAATTGGCATGCCAATTGAAAAAATGGCACAGGTTTTTTTACTGATTATTGTGCCTGTTTGTGTAGGAATGGCGGTGCGTAATGCAATGCCACAAATTGCATTACAGTTGGGCAAACCTATGCGTTTGATGTCCATTTATTTCATTTTCGCTTTATTCTTTTATGCGCTTTTCCGCGAACGCGCCAATGTCTTTGACTATTTCAGTGCGATTGGTATCGCCACAGCGCTTTTTTGCTTTTTAAGTTTACTTATTGGTTATCTTGTGCCGTATTTGGCGGGTGTGCCTGATCAACAAGCACGCTCTTGTTGTTTTGAAATTGGCATTCATAACACTGCTGTTTCTTTAACCGTTGCGCTATCGGTTTTGCAAAGCACTGAAATTGCCATTCCTTCTGCGATTTACACCATTTTTATGTATATGTTCAGCTTTATTTTAGGGAGTATGTTAGCTAGACAATCGGCCAAACTTGCCCATCAACACAAACAGGAGCAGAGTTTAAACCACAATAAAAATACAATTTAAAACGTGAGCAAAATTAACTACATATTAAACAAACAGTTAAATATCAAATAAATTATTGTAGATGTAAAAACAAAGGAGTGTTTATGGATTCAGGATTAATCACAATATTTTTGCCGCTGGCTTTGGCCGTGGTCATGGCTGGACTTGGCTTAGAACTCACTCCTAACGACTTTAAACGGGTGAGCAAACACCCCAAAGCAGTGTTTATTGCTTTATTTTGTCAATTGGTCGTCCTGACAGCAATTGCATTCTTTATTTGTAAACTGCTGAATTTACCACCACTGCTTGCAGTCGGACTCATGCTACTAGCAGCATCTCCAGGTGGGCCAACAGCCAACTTATTTAGCTACTTATATAAAGGTGATATTGCACTAAACATCACCCTCACTGCCGTGAATTCCGTGATTGCAGCATTTACCTTGCCCCTGATTGTCAACTTTGCCATTCAACATTTTATGCAGGATGGGCAACAAGTTGGCTTACAATTTGCCAAAGTATTGCAGGTGTTTTTAATTATTATTATCCCTGTCACTTTAGGGATGTTAGTACGCCATTTTAGCCCTCAAACGGCAGACCGCTTAAACAAACCTGTGCGTATTTTTGCTGTGGTTTTTCTAATTGTGATTATTATTGGCGCAATTGCCAAAGAGCGAAACAACATCATGCTTTATTTGGCAGATGTAGGACTTGCCACTGCCCTGTTCTGTGCCTGCAGTTTATTGATTGGTTATTTTGTCCCGCGTTTCTTTGGTGTGAACAGCCAACAAGCCCGTGCCTGCGCCTTTGAAATTGGCATTCACAACAGTACCCTTGCAATGACCATCGCCCTAACCGTTATGGCAAGCTCAACCATTGCCATGCCTGCTGCGGTTTATTCTATTTTCATGTATATTTTTGCCGCAATTTTAGGCACATTACTAAATAAATTTGTGCCGACTCCTGCATCGGAGCAATCTGCATCCTAAAACAAGTCTCTCAATCATCCCCAATCCAGCAATTTGACTGTTTTGGGGATGATTGAGCGATGATGGTTCAAACAAATTCTTAACTTATATTTTTTAGAGTTATATTTTTGTCACATTATTCGACTATAAGCATAAAGCGAATTTGAAACTTCCAATCGTATAGAGTTTTCCCTTTCGCAATCCGAATAAAAAATAACAGCGTCTGCAGCAGTTCAGTTACAATAGCGCTTTCGCATTAAATTTTAGGTTATCTCCGTGAAGTGGTTACAAATACATATTACTGTTGATCAAGCGCAAGTCGATTTTACTGAAACCCTGCTCAGTTCATTGGGTGCAGTCAGCGTAACCTTAGATGATGCGGAAAATCAGGACTTACTTGAGCCACTGCCAGGTGAAACACCACTTTGGAACAAAGTCATTGTGACAGGTATTTATGCACAAGACGAAGGTGAAGAAATTGATGTTGCAGCCCTAGAAACCTTTATTCGTGCGCAAATGCCAGATGCCCCTTTACGCAGTGAATTTTTGGAAGATCAGGTTTGGGAACGCTCATGGATGGATTACTACGAGCCAATCCAGATTGCAGAGAAATTCTGGATTGTACCTGAATGGTTAGAACCACCTGAGGCAGATGCAGTCAATATTAAACTTGACCCAGGTTTGGCTTTTGGTACAGGTAACCATGCCAGTACGTTCCTGTGCCTGCAATGGTTAGGTAAAACCAATGTAAAAGATAAAGTCGTGATCGACTACGGTTGTGGTTCAGGTATTTTAGGAGTAGCGGCTTTGTTGCTCGGTGCAAAAAAAGTCTATGCGACTGATATTGACCCGCAAGCAGTTTTAGCGACCAAACAAAATGCAGAACTCAACGGTGTACTTAAAAACTTATATGTGGGACTTCCAGAAGAGTTCAATGAAACCATCGGTAATGAAAAAGCAGACATTTTGGTTGCCAATATTTTGGCAGGCCCATTAATGATGCTTGCGCCAGAGTTTGCAACTTTAATTAAATCTGAGGGCGAGTTCGCACTTGCAGGTGTAATTGAAGAGCAAGTTGCTGAAGTTTCTAGTGTTTATTCTGAATTTTTTGATATAGTACAAGTCGAAAAACGTGAAGAAAACTGGTGTCGAATTTCTGGGAAACGCCATCCCCACTAACTGTAATTTTTGAGTTATGAGTGACAAGCAAACCAAGTGCCCTGAATGCCAAACTGTTTATAAAGTATCCGTTGCGCAGCTGACCGTTGCGCAAGGGATGGTTTGTTGTCCTAAATGCGACAATACCTTTAATGCTCTTTCGCATTTGGTATTTGCCTTTCCTCAAAATAAAAACTCAGTCACATCACAATTACATCACATTCAAAACCGCAGTTTTATGCAGGCAACTGCTGAACTTGCGCAACCGCAACATATTTTAGATATTTTTCAGCGTAAAGTTGAACATTCCAATATTGATCTGAAAACCTATCTGAATAACCTCAATTATTTCAGTACTGAACCGATTGGCAACATTCCTGCCATGAAGTTGTCTGCGCCTGATCTTGAAAGCGAAAAAAAGCATGGCAATGGTTACTACTTACTTTGGGGAATTATTAATCTTTTATTGATTGGCTTGTTGATCTTCCAAATTTTGTGGTTTAACCCAAAGTTTTTAAACAGCAGCCCTGCACTGAATTCTGTGTTTACCCAAGTCTGTCAATTTTTTAACTGTAGCAGTTTAGAAGAACGCTATAGCTTAATTTCAGCAAATCGCGTGAAGGTTAAACGTGTAGATCGTATGAATACACAATTTACGGGTGAGCTGATCAATTACTATGATAAAAGCTTGGCTTTGCCTAATATCAAAGTCACTTTAAAAGAAAAACAACAAACATTATCGACTTACATCTATTCCCCACAGGAGTATTTGGTCGAAAGTCTTTCGAGCATTCAACGTATTCCTAAAAACAGTCCATTTAAGTTTGACATTTTAGTTCCAATATCACGAAACGACTTCGATGCCTATACTTTAGAAATTATCAAGCCTTAATTCACAAAAAAATAGTGAAAAAATAGCGAAAAAAATAAAAAAATTGCAGTTTTCTTGCTCACTTTTTCTCATACAATGGTATCATACGCGCCACGAAAGCTTTGTGCTGCAAACTCCTCGCAAGATTCACAACAAATATAGATCTGTCTAATGCGCTTTATTTTTATATATCGCGTACAGAGTAGATTTTTTGTTTTGATTTTGGTCTGTAACAATTATTAATGTATTGTTACGCTTAAATTTCGACCAATGCCTAGAGTTGTGGCAAGCTAAATGTTCCAGTTTTAGAACTTCCCGTTTTAGGATCTAAAACGGAGTTCATTTAATTTATAGACCACATTGATATATCACTTTATCCCAGTGATATCTGATTTTCGGATTAATTCGCATGAATAGCAAATCTCCTATTTTTACTGCACAATCTGATGTTGCTTTACGTATTCACGTAGATCGCGCAGTTCGCCATTATTTTGCACAACTACAAGGTGAACAACCTTCACAAGTGTATGACATGGTGTTAGCAGAAATGGAGAAACCTCTTTTATCTGTTGTTCTTGAATACACTCGCGGTAACCAAACACGCGCTGCTGAAATTCTTGGACTAAACCGTGGTACTTTACGTAAAAAGTTAAAAGCTCACGGTTTAATGAGTGAATAAGTGATAAAATGCTTGCGACCTCCGCAGGCATTTTTTTTACCTGCATTTTGCTAGTTTGTTTTAATCTGTAATTGAAAACTGTGACGAAGATCATGACTATTAAACGCGCTTTAATCTCTGTTTCTGACAAAACAGGTATTGTTGAATTTGCACAAGACCTTGCTGCTCTTGGGGTAGAAATTTTATCTACTGGCGGTACTTATAAGTTGCTTAAAGACAACAATATTGCTGTCGTAGAAGTATCAGAGCATACTGGTTTCCCTGAAATGATGGATGGTCGTGTAAAAACGTTACACCCAAAAATTCATGGCGGTATCTTGGCTCGTCGTGGTCTAGACGAAGCAGTCATGGCAGAACACAATATTGATGCCATCGACTTGGTTGTTGTTAACCTTTATCCATTTGCTGCGACTGTTGCAAAACCAAATTGTTCACTTGCAGATGCGATTGAGAACATCGACATTGGTGGCCCTACTATGGTTCGCGCTGCAGCGAAAAACCATGCTTCTGTAGGTATTGTAGTAAATGCTTCTGACTATGCGACTGTTATTGCAGAAATGAAAAGCAACGGTGCATTGTCTTACGAAACTCGTTTTGATTTGGCAGTGAAAGCATTTGAACACACTGCACAATATGACGGCATGATCGCCTCTTACTTAGGTGCACGTGTAGGTAAAGAAGAAGGTACTGCTGACCAATTTGCACGTACATTCAATACACAATTGAACAAAGCGCAAGATTTACGTTACGGCGAAAACCCGCATCAATCTGCAGCGTTCTATGTAGACCCTGCTGCAACTGAAGCTTCTGTTTCTACAGCGAAACAGCTTCAAGGTAAAGAATTATCTTATAATAACATTGCAGATACTGATGCCGCACTTGAATGTGTGAAATCATTTGCAAAACCTGCTTGTGTGATCGTAAAACACGCGAACCCATGTGGTGTTGCTGTCTCTTTAGACGGTATTCAAGCAGCTTATGACCTTGCTTATGCAACTGACCCTGAATCTGCATTTGGTGGCATCATTGCGTTTAACCGTGAGTTAGACGTTGCGACTGCACAAGCGATTGTAGACCGTCAATTCGTTGAAGTGATCATTGCACCAAGCATTGCTGATGGCGTACTTGAAGTGACTGGCGCGAAGAAAAACGTACGTGTACTGGTATGTGGCGAACTTCCTGCGATTGATGCACGCGCTCCACAAATGGATTACAAACGTGTCAACGGCGGTTTATTGGTTCAAGATCAAGACTTGGGCATGATCACTAAAGATGACTTAAAAGTTGTGACCAAACGTGCACCAACTGAACAAGAAATTGACGACATGATCTTTGCTTGGAAAGTTGCGAAATACGTAAAATCGAACGCAATTGTTTATGCAAAAAACCGTCAGACCATTGGTGTTGGTGCAGGTCAAATGAGCCGTGTAAACTCTGCTCGTATTGCTGCCATTAAAGCAGAACATGCAGGTTTAGTGGTTGAAGGTGCAGTAATGGCATCTGACGCATTCTTCCCATTCCGTGATGGTATTGATAACGCAGCTAAAGCTGGTATCAAATGCATTATTCAACCGGGTGGTTCTATGCGTGATGAAGAAACGATTGCAGCAGCAGATGAAGCTGGTATTGCAATGGTCTTCACTGGCATGCGTCATTTCCGTCACTAATTAAACTCATTAATTAGAAGTCGTATTTAATAATCCTCCGAAATCCCCCTTTTTTATAAAAGGGGGACTTTTCACGTAAGGGAACTGTGTTTTTATGCACAATCTCCTTCCTTTTCAAGGGTGAAAAGCATAGCTTCGCTAGGGGGATTTTATTCTTTGAGGGATTTTTAGATGAATATTTTAGTTTTAGGTAGCGGCGGTCGTGAACATGCGTTGGCATGGAAAATCGCACAAGATGACAAAGTCGCTAAAGTCTTCGTTGCACCGGGTAATGCAGGTACGGCAACAGAAAACAAATGCGAGAATGTAGCGTTAGATATTCAAAATAACCCTGCAATCATCGACTTTGCCAAAAATAATGCTGTTGATTTAATCATTGTTGGCCCTGAAGCACCACTGGTCAATGGTGTAGTAGATGCCTGCCGTGAAGCGGGTTTAAAAATTTGGGGCCCAACCCAGTTTGCTGCACAGCTTGAAGGTTCTAAAGCCTTTGCCAAGCACTTTTTAAAACGTCACAACATTCCAACTGCATTCTATGACGTATTCACCGAAGTTGATGCGGCAAAAGCATTTGTTGAAAAAAATGGTGCTCCAATCGTGATCAAGGCGGACGGTCTTGCTGCAGGTAAAGGCGTGATCGTGGCGATGACCAATCAAGAAGCATTTGATGCAATTGATGACATGCTAGCAGGCAACAAATTTGGTGATGCAGGTTCACGTGTAGTCATTGAAGAATTCCTTGCAGGTGAAGAAGCTTCTTTCATTTGTATGATTGATGGCGACAACATCCTTCCTATGGCAACTTCACAAGACCACAAGCGTATTTTTGAAGGCGACCAAGGTCCAAATACTGGTGGTATGGGTGCATACTCTCCTGCCCCTGTCGTGACTGCAGACGTATTTGAAAAAACCATGAATGAAGTGATGCGTCCTACTGTTGAAGGTATGAAAAAAGACGGTCATGTTTATACAGGTTTCTTATACGCAGGCTTAATGATTGACGACAAAGGTCAACCAAAAGTGATCGAGTTTAACTGCCGTTTTGGTGACCCAGAAACACAACCTATTATGATGCGCTTAAAGTCATCTTTGGTAGATTTGGTTGAAGCAGGTATTGCTGGCAACTTACCTGCCGAAGCAGACTGGGATGAACGCAAAACTGTCGGGATTGTATTGGCGACTGCGGGTTACCCTGAAACTTCAGGCAAAGGTGATGTGATTTCTGGTTTAGAAACACAAATGGCAGATGCGAAAGTATTCCACGCAGGTACAGCAAGCAATGCCGATGGTGAGATTGTGACCAATGGTGGTCGTGTACTGTGTGTAACTGCGCTCGGTAATACCATTGGCGAAGCGCAAGCTAAAGCCCTTGAACTGTGCGAAAAAGTTACCTTTGATGGTGTGCAATATCGTAAAGATATTGGCTATCGTGCCATTGCTCGTGAAAATGCTTAAAATTTTTAGTTTAGTCTAAAAATTTAAGTCCATAAAAAAGCTCGTCACTGTACGAGCTTTTTGTTTATCAGGTTGTAACCCATGTACATTGTGATGATCTACGTTTATAAAATACTTTAGATCAATAAACATGCAAAAAATAAAAAGCTTCAAAGAATTTTTAATTTCAATATTCGTTGAGTTTACATTGCAAATACTTTTTATTTTTTGCAGGATTAATATATTTGGCTTATGTTTTTATAGGGATAGGTTCATTGTTACTCTGTTTGCCTTATATATGGGCGATATATTATCGTTGGAAAAATCATTCATAACTTCTTTTATGTATTTACAGCCATGTTCTGATTCTTGTAACTAAGCCGATTTCATACCGACAATTTCATATCTCGTTTTTTACTATCGATTGCAGAATAAATTTTAAAGCACCTAAATATTTAAACACTTGTTCAAATCCTTAATCTTTACAGAATATATTTATTTATAAGAACTTATTTTGACTTATTCGCTTTCTGTTGTAAAAACAGTGATATGCATAACATACACAGCACTATATAGAATTATTTTTTATTGTTATGATGGTGCATCTTTTGAAAAAGTGAATTGCCCATCCATCTCAAAATTATTGATTGAGCTGTGGGCTGACTTTTTCAGTACTCAAACAATACCTACAACATATTTGAGAAACATACAAAATCATCATCATGCGATTCCATCCATCGTGCTGATTTGATTCTTCTCAATCATTGGCAACTTTAGGCACTGCTTAAACTTGCTCGGGATATATTCATGAAAAAGCTCCTTGGTCTTGTACTTGGTCTTTCAGTTGGCTTGGCTGGCTGTGGCAAACAAGAAGCGCCTGCGACTGACGCGGCACAAAAAGATTCTTCTGCTCTACACACTGTCACTATGGCATCGACTGGTTCAGATGCAGATATTTGGCGTTTTATTGCCGACTTACCTGAAACCAAAGCAGCAGGTATTCAACTTGAAGTGAAAAACTTCACCGATTACGTGTCAATGAACACGGCGGTAGCAAATAAAGAAATTGATCTTAACGCATTCCAATCTTATGCCTATATGGTGGCATTTAATTCCAACAATAAAGATCAAATTGCACCGGTCGCAACAACTTACTTAGAGCCAATGGGTATTTACTCAAGCAAAGTGAAAAAGTTGGATGAGTTCAAAACAGGTGCAACCATTGCTATTCCAAATGATGGTGCCAATGAATCACGTGCACTGTTATTACTTCAATCGGCTGGTTTGGTTAAACTGAAAGATGGTTTTGACAATGTTCAAGGCACGCCTGCAGACATCGTAGAAAATGCGAAGCAAATTCAAATCAAACCGATTCAAATGGCAACGGCTGTACGTGTAAAAGATGAAGTCGATGCAATTGTTTTGGGCAACACTCTTGCAATGGAAGGTGGTTTGAACGTACTTAAAGATTCAATTTATTACGAGCCAATTGACCAGAGCACAAAAATGAATGTCAACATTCTCGCGACTGCTGCAGATCGTCAAAATGACCCAATCTTGCAAAAAGTAGGTGCGTTGTATCATACCGAAGCGGTGAAGAAATATATTGATCAGCACTTTGGCGGAACAAAAGTTGCGGTAAATAAACCTGTCAGCTATTTCACTGAAGCAGCAAAATAGTAATATAATGCGTTAAACAAAACAGGCAAAGCGAACTTTGCCTGTTTTTTCATTTATGGACATTTCTTGACGATATGATTGAATTTAAAAACATTTCAAAGCACTATCAGCTCAAAGGTCAAACACTGCGTGCGTTGGATCAAATTAACCTACAAATTCCAACAGGTAGTATTTTTGGCATTATTGGCTATAGTGGTGCAGGTAAAAGTACGTTAATCCGCTTGATCAATTTGTTGGAGCGTCCAAATGCTGGGCAAGTCATCATTCATCAAAAAGATTTTACTGCACTCAATGCTCGTGAATTACGTCAAGAACGTGCCCATATCGGAATGATTTTTCAGCACTTCAATTTATTGCAGACTAAAACTGTGGCTGCCAATATTGAAATGCCAATGAAACTGTTAGGCTGGAACAAAGCCGAACGCGAAAAGCGTTTAAATGAATTACTTGAGTTTATTGATTTAAAACATAAAAAAGGCGCCTATCCTGATGAACTTTCAGGCGGACAAAAACAACGTGTCGGTATTGCCCGCGCACTCGCCAATCATCCTAAAATTTTACTTTGCGATGAAGCGACTTCGGCACTTGACCCGCAAACCACCAAATCTGTACTGGAATTACTGAAAAAGATTAACCGTGAACAAGGCATTACCATTGTGATGGTCACACATGAAATGGATGTGATTGAATCGGTTTGTGATTATGTCGCGGTGATGGAACAAGGCAAAGTCATTGAAACAGGTTCAACCCTAGAAATATTTAGTCAACCGCAACATCCGACTACCAAAAGCTTTATTCAAACCGTGTTGCAGCAGCAATTGCCTATCAATATTTTGAATAATCTGGAAAATCAAAATCAGCACAGCATTTATTGTCTGAAGTTTTTAGGTAAATCAGCTCAGGAAACCGTAATTCAAGCCGTCATTAAACAGTTTGATATCAGCCTGAATATTTTATTTGCCAATATGACCGAAATTGATGGCGCTGTGATTGGGCAAATGTTTATACAATTGCTCGGTGATGCAAGCGTCATTCAACAAGCACTTGAATTTCTGCAAGCCAATGGTGTTGAAGTTGAACAGTCAGGAGTACAAGCATGAGAGATTTAATTGTACAGTGGCTGACCTCAGTAACTGCGCCTTTCTGGAAAAGCTCTTTATCTATTGACCAGTTTGTTACAGCCTTACAAGAGACCTTTCACATGGTGTTCTTTGCCATGTTGTTTGGTTGTATCTGGGGCTTTATTCAGGGCATTACCCTTGTAGTGACTCGTCCGACAGGTATTTTGCCAAACCGTGTGATTTATCACGGGCTTAACCCGATTGTAAACGCACTACGCTCCCTACCCTTTATTATTTTATTGATTGCGGTGATTCCGCTGACTAAATTGTTAGTGGGTACATCCATCGGAACTTGGGCAGCCATTGTTCCACTGACCATTTATGTCGGCCCGTATATTGGTCGTTTGGTAGAAACTTCACTGCTTGAAGTCAATGAAGGGATTGTCGAATCTGCACAGGCAATGGGTGCTACACCCTTACAGATTATCTTCAAATTTATTTTACCTGAAGCACGTAGCTCACTCATTTTGAACCTAACCACAGCCACCATTAGCTTAATTGGCGCAACTGCTATGGCAGGCGCAGTCGGTGCAGGCGGCATTGGTGACCTTGCTATTTCTTATGGTTATCAACGCTTTGATAGTAGTGTCGTGATGCTAACCGTGGTGGTCTTATTAATTTTAGTGCAATTGGTGCAAAGTTTAGGCGATTGGTTATCTAAACTCAGATAAATCTTTCATCTACACATCAGAAATAGATTCACCATTTAACTCCTTGCTACTCGTATGAGTGTGTAAGGGGTTAAAACCACACTCCTTCTCCATGCATACGTGATTCACGCCATATCAACATCCAAAAAACTGAAATTTTGATATACGGTCAAGATCATCGAAAACCGTAGGAAAAACTTTGCAGCATGTTTTGTCTTGAGCAGAGCATGCTAAACTAACCCGTGATTTTTTAAGGGACTGATTCATGCGCTTTGTTCATTTAGGTATACATACAGAATTTTCGATTACCGAGTCGATTGTACGCGTACCTGACTTGATTAAAGCTGCAGTCAATGAAGAAATGCCTGCTTTGGCATTGACCGATCTCTCTAACCTGCACGCTGCCGTAAAGTTTTATGGCAAATGTTTGGGGCAAGGCATCAAACCGATTTTAGGTTCAGTGCTGCGTTTAAATGATGCCGATCATCGTGTGACGCTATTGTCGATGAACAATCACGGCTGGCGCAATCTGACCGAACTGGTGTCGCGTGGCTATATTGAAGGTCAGCAACTCAATATCCCTTGCGTCAATAAAGCATGGATTTTAGAACAAGCCGATGATCTGATTCTGTTACTCGGCATTCAAAGTGATGTCGGCAAAATGCTGATCACGTCCAATCCACAAAAAGCCGAACCGTTGCTAGAAGAATGGATAGAAAAATTTGGTAATCGGGTCTATTTGGCGCTGACCCGTACAGACCGTCCCGATGAAGATGCTTTTATTGCCGAAGCGGTTAAATTAGCTAAAAAATATAATATTGGCGTGGTGGCACATAATGATGTGCACTTTGTCCGCCGTGAAGATTATGAAGCGCACGAAGCGCGAGTTTGTATTGCCGATGGTTATGTTTTAGGGGATAACCGTCGTCCTAAAACGTATAGTCCTGAGCAATATTTTAAAACTACTGCAGAAATGACGGAATTATTTTCCGACATTCCAAGTGCTATTGAAAACAGCTATCATATTGCCAAACGCTGTAACGTCACGCTGCAATTGGGTAAATATTTCCTTCCAGATTATCCAATTCCAGACGGACACACCATTGATACCTACTTCGCGCACCTATCCAAACAAGGTTTAGAAGAACGTCTAAATGTGCTCTATCCTGTCACACAGCGCGATGAAGACTGGGCAGAAATTCGCAAACCTTATGATGAACGAATTGAATACGAAATTAATATTATTAACTCGATGGGCTTCCCAGGTTACTTCCTCATCGTCATGGACTTTATTCAATGGTCTAAAAATAATGGCGTACCTGTTGGGCCGGGTCGTGGTTCAGGCGCAGGCTCATTGGTCGCTTATAGCTTAAAAATTACCGACTTAGACCCATTGCGTTATGAACTACTCTTTGAACGTTTCTTAAACCCAGAACGTGTATCCATGCCCGACTTTGACGTCGATTTCTGTATTGCAGGACGCGATAAAGTCATTGATTATGTGGCACGCACCTATGGACGTGATGCGGTATCACAAATTGCCACTTTCGGTACTATGGCCGCCAAAGGTGCGATTCGAGATGTCGCACGGGTTTTGGGCAAGTCTTATGGTTTGGCAGACCGTATTTCTAAACTGATTCCAACTAAACCTTTAGGGCTTAGTTTGGAAGAATCAATTGAAGCCGAACCACAGCTGAAAGATGTGGTGACCAATCCATCTAACCCAGACTATGACGATGCTTCAGAAATTTGGGAAATGGCTTTAAAACTTGAAGGCATTACCCGCAACACAGGCAAACACGCAGGTGGTGTGGTCATTGCACCAACCAAAATCACCGACTTTTCTGCGGTTATGTGCGATGCTGATGGAACCGCCCGTGTTGCACAATACGATAAAGACGATGTTGAATCGGCAGGTTTGGTCAAATTTGACTTCTTGGGTTTACGTAACCTGACGGTTATTGAAGATGCAGTACAAAATATCAATAAACGCATCCAAGCCGATACACCGCTAGATATTGCCCATATTCCATTGGACGATAAAGACGCCTATTTAGTCTTTGCCAATGCCAACACCACAGCGGTATTCCAGTTTGAATCCGTGGGCATGAAAAAGATGCTGAAAGAAGCACGCCCAAGCAAATTTGAGGAAATTATTGCCTTCGTGTCCTTGTATCGTCCTGGCCCGATGGATCTCATTCCAGACTTTATTCACCGTATGCACGGTGGCGAGTTTGAGTATCTGCATCCTTTGCTAGAAGGTGTGCTTGAACCAACCTACGGCATTATGGTTTATCAGGAACAGGTAATGCAGGCGGCACAGTATTGTGCAGGCTATACCCTCGGTGGTGCGGACTTACTACGTCGTGCTATGGGTAAGAAAAAACCTGAAGAAATGGTGAAACAGCGCCAAATCTTTATTGAAGGTGCTGCGAAAAAAGACATTGATGCCGCCACAGCCAACCATATTTTCGACTATATGGAAAAGTTCGCAGGCTACGGTTTTAACAAATCCCACGCGGCTGCTTATGCCCTCGTTGCCTATCAGACGGCATGGCTGAAAGCACATTACCCTGCCGAATTCTTGGCAGCGGTCATGTCGTCGGAAATGCAAAACACCGATAACGTGGTGTTCCTGATTGATGACTGTCGCCACAATGATCTGGAAGTTTTACCACCTTCGGTAAATATGTCTTTGTATCATTTCCACGCCAGCGATGAACGCACTATTGTCTACGGACTTGGCGCAATTAAAGGCGTGGGCGAACAAGCCATGCAATCGGTGATTGATTCTCGCCAAAAAGAAGGTCCATACCGCGATTTATTTGACTTCTGTCATCGTATTGATTTGAAAAAAATCAACAAACGAACCCTTGAAGCCTTAATTCGTGCGGGTGCATTAGACTGTTTAGGCATCGAACGCTCAAGTTTAATGGCACAATTGCCAGAAGCGGTACAAGCAGCGGAACAAGCACGTTCCAACCGTGAAACAGGCATCATGGATTTATTTGGTGAAGTTGAAGAAGTACAACGTAAGCCTGCCAAACCTGTAAAACCATGGTCAGATGAAGTCCGACTTAAAGGTGAAAAAGACACACTTGGACTTTACCTCACTGGTCACCCGATTGATGTCTATCGCAATGAATTAAAAGCCTTTATTCCAAGTAAAATTAATGAACTGACGCCAACCCGTCGTGGCGTGACCACCGTCTTTGCAGGCTTGGTGGTGGATGTCGCCAACTTCCCAAATCGGATGGTGGTCACTTTAGATGATGGTACGGCACGTATTGAAGTATCTGCCAACCATGAGCGCTTCCAACGCTTTAAAGATATTGTACAAACTGAAAAAGTGGTGGTGATTGAAGGCGAAATTTACGAACGTGAAGGTTTTGACCGCCCAATGGGACGCTTAACCAAAGCGTTTAGCTTGAATGAAATTCGTCAAAAACGCGCCAATAGTATTCAAATTCACTTGCATGCAGAACATTTAAGCAAGACCTTGAGTCAAGACTTACAAAATATGTTGCTGCCTTATTGTAATGTGGATTTATGCACGCATATTCCTGTTTTATTGCACCTTGACTATGCTTATGCCACTGCAGAATTACATTTGGGCATTCAGTGGAAAATCGCACCCTTAGATGAAGCCTTGGTCAAATTGCGTGACTATTTTGGTAAAGAAAGCCTGCATATCGAATATCAAGTGAAATCCAAAGCCGCGAAAGCTGTCGATGTGGCGAAACCTGCATCGATTGCTCCACCACCTGCTGATATGAGCATGGACGATGCTATGGATTTATACCATACCGAAGTTGATCAATACTCTTAATTAAAAACTTAACCCATCTGGATTTGTTATGAGTCAAACTGACAATGCAACTGTTGCCGCACACCTCTCCCACGTGCGTATTGTCATGGTGAATACCACCCTACCTGCCAACATTGGCAGTGCCTTACGCGCTATGAAAACCATGGGGCTATGCAAATTGGTTTTGGTTGCTCCAAAAACCTATCCGCACCCAGATATTGATGCTTTGGCAGCAGGTGCGACCGATTTAATTGAACAGATCGAAGTGGTTGAGCAGCTCGAAGATGCCATTGCCGACTGCCATTTGGTCTTTGGCACCAGTGCGCGTACTCGCACTATTCCTTGGCCACTCCTAGATGCACGTCCTGCAGCAAAAAAGTCGTTAAATGCTGTGGCACAACATGGGCAAAATATTGCAATTATTTTCGGACGTGAGGATCGTGGCTTAACCAATGAAGAACTGGCGTTGGCGAATTATCACGTGACGATTCCTGTCAATGAAGAATATGGTGTATTGAATGTTGCTCAAGCCATTCAAGTGATTTGCTATGAAATGCGTATGGCTGCCATCGATATTGTCGGAAAAGTTGCCGATCCTGCAGCGACGATGCAAGTGACAGATTCTGAAGCGATGCAATGGGATGAACCCTTAGTCAACCACGCGCAAATGCAACAGTTCTACCCACATTTAGAAAAAATGCTGGCAGAAATTGAATTTATGGACCCAAAAAATCCCCGATTATTGCCTTTGCGCTTGCGTCGGCTTTTTGGACGTATACAATTAGATCGTATGGAATACCATTTACTACGCGGTATTTTTAGCCGCGTACAAGCAATGAATAACGGTTCATGGAAAAAATCTACATCAACACTCGACGAGGATCAAACTAATGCTTAAACAGCTCAAAGAAGACATTCAAGCTGTCTTCGCGCGCGATCCTGCTGCTCGAAATACGCTCGAAGTCTTAACGACTTATCCAGGAATTCACGCATTACTGATGCATCGCGTGGCGCATGAATTATGGAACAAAGACTGTAAAGGATCGGCACGTCTACTCTCGTCATTTAGCCGTTTTGCGACAGGAATTGAAATTCATCCTGGTGCAAAAATTGGTCGTCGCTTTTTTATTGACCATGGTATGGGCGTAGTGATTGGTGAAACTGCTGAAATTGGCGATGATGTTACCTTATATCATGGCGTGACTTTAGGCGGTACCACGTGGAATAAAGGCAAACGTCACCCGACTTTGGAAGATGGCGTGGTGGTCGGTGCAGGCGCGAAAATTCTAGGCCCATTTACCGTACATAAAAATGCCAAAGTTGGCTCTAATGCGGTGGTGACCAAAGAAGTTCCGGAAGGTGCAACTGCTGTGGGCAACCCTGCGCGCTTTATCATGAAAAATAAACCTGCCGATGATCAGGAGACGCGTCGTCGTGACTATGCCGCGAGTATTGGTTTCCAACCTTATGCGGCTACACAAAATCAGTCCGACCCGATTTTGGATGGTATGCGTGTGTTATTAGATCGTTTAGAACAAAATGAAAAACGTATGAATTTGTTGTGTCAGCGTTTATCTTTACTTGACCCAAGCTTTAAAAACCAACAACAACACGCACATGCTTATAGTGCTGAAGAATTAAAAATAATTGAAGATGTTAGACGTGAATGTGAAATGCAATACAACTCAACGGACACTTAAAAAAAAGTTCGTATCACTGTGTAACTAAGCCCCATCCTTTGTATTGCATGTTCGGAACAGATTTCTTAGACTGACCGACATGCAATATTTTAATTCGACACAATCACCTCTCACTTTTAAAATAAATTGAACGGAAGAACACCATGACCCTTAAGCCTTTGGCACTCAGTATTTTAGCTGCAACGCTCGTTAGCGCCTGTGTTGCACCACCAAAACAAGAAGCAGTCAAACCTATCGTATTTACCGAACCAGAATTAAGCGCACCCTTCTATGCCTTAAATCCATTTAATTATGATGCCCCCCCACCATTTGAAATTAACCTACAGAAAGCAGCAGCACAGCCTGTGACTAAAATGGTGGTCACGAACCCAAATGATCCAAGCAAAAGTATTACCTTAGATCAAAACAAATTGATTGTACCTACGCTCAATAACAATTCCCGTAGCTTGAAATTTGCGGTTTTGGCTGGTGAAAACGAAATCGATATCACCGAAATTGATGACTTCTTACAACTGGTTGAAGGCAAAGCGCGTCACTATCCGCCACGTTTTAGCGAACGTCAAGAACGTCGAGGTTTTGAGGCGAAGCTCAAAGAAGTTACTCAACAACTAGACACTTTAGCAGCCAATGAAAATGCCTCTTTTGATATTTTGATGCGAGCATTTAAAGCCAGTGTTATGGCGCGTAACCTAGACTTAGGCTCTGTTTACACCACACGCTCACTTAACTATGCACAGCGTATTTTAAAAATAAATCAGGAAGATGCTGAAGCGAATTTCTGGTTTGGTTTTGGTCTGTCTGAAGGGGGCGGTCATCGTGAAGCGATTCCTTATTTAGACAAAGCCATGAAAGCAGGTGTGCAGGAAGCTTATTTGTCTGCGGCAAACAATTATATTGCCATGGAACAAAAGAAAAATGCAGTACAAACTTTGAAAAACTATAAAATCAAATACCCGCAAGAAGCCGAAGTGGCTGACCGTTTGATTGCTGAAATTGAAAAGCAAGGTCGCTGGAATGTGTGGCAAGTGATCGCACCACGCACTTAATAAAAAATCGATACAAAAATACCTAAAAATAGACCGTTTCGACGGTCTATTTTGCTTTCTACGCAATTGAAAAAGCTTTAAAAAAACGTATGATGGAAAAAAATCTTAAAAATTAAGCCAGACTTTCCATGAATAAAATTGTGATTGCTGCATTGCTCAGTACAACACTGCTGTCTGGTTGTCAGGTGGTCAGTGTTAAAAATCAGGCGTTAAAAGTTAGTATTGCCAATGAACGTGATAGTATTTTATCGCGCAAAAAACTGAGTGAAGCCAGTTTAAATGTCTTGTCGATGACAGGACGTGAAGCCAATATTTGTGCCGAAAAACCTGAAGAATGTGTGAGTGCACTCAAGCAAATCCCACAAATTCAGGATGAACAACTGCTCTCAACCGCCAGTGAATTATATTTAGCGAAAGCGATTGAACTGGAAAATTCATCATCCTGTAAAATCAGTATTCTGAACAGTAAAAGATCGGAAGAACAACAAAAAATTCATCAGGCCAATTATGAACAATGTTTAGATCAGCAATTGCACATGCTCGATCAAAGTATTCGTTATAGTTACGCCTACATGTTTAAAACCAAACGTGCGCCGCAAGACCGTCTTTTTGATAACAGACAAGTCCAAATTCGGGATTTTTATAATCAGGCGATTGCCAAATTGGTCAGCAGCTATGCGCTGCGCTATAAACACGATGAATTGCAACAACAAATTCGTGTTGGCAACAGCATTTACGATATTGATTTTGATTACTACCCACAGCTGAAACAACAAAAAATTCAGCAATTGATGTCAACCTATAACCTTAACTTTTCGGGTTTGCGCTCGGTCACCCGCCGTGATGGTTTTGGGTCTGAATTTTTGGTGGTATTGCCTGAAAATCCAAACGATGATTTGAGCAACAGCAAATACATTATTGATCCACTAAAATATGATTATCCTGCAGGAAAAAATCCAAACATTCATCAAGCACGTTATTTAGCCGCGACAATCACTGCAGAACCGCATAGTGCAAATTCTATTGAAGATATTTTAAATCGACCCCATTTTAAGCTCAAAGCTTATGATCCTTATAAATATGAGTCCGCTCAAATTGCGCACAAGCAATACCCACTTGCCGCAAACTTTTCTGCTCCTTATGGCTTGTGGTTAGCGCAAAATAATTTAGGTAAATCGGCTTATTTGTCCTTAATCGATCGTGAAGAACGACTCAGTATGCCGCATTTGTACTTACTTGAGCCCTACAATCCGAATAAGAAGGTCATTGTCCTCATTCATGGTCTGGCTAGTAGTCCTGAAGCGTGGATTCGCTTAACCAACGATATTATGGGCGACCCTGTTTTACGAGAAAACTTCCAAGTTTGGCAAGTCTTTTACTCAACTAATATGCCAATTCTAGAAAGCCGTTTCCAAATTTACGCGCTACTTCAACAAGGCTTTAACCAGGTTAGCCCTTCTGCTGCTGCCAAAAAAGATGCTGTAGTGATTGGACACAGTATGGGCGGTATTTTGGCGCGTTTGTTAGTCAGCGATAGCGACTTAACACAACCTGCCATGCAAATGCTTAAAAACCGAAGTCTTGAACGCTTTAAATCTGATCCTTTGTTGCAAGCACGTTTGCGCCTTAAACCCATCACCAATTTTAACCGTGCAATATTCTTGGCTGCGCCGCATAAAGGTACAGAGTTTGCAGACCGCTGGTTTACCCTAGCTGCACGTAAAATCATTCGCTTACCGACAGCATTTTTAAGTGCCTTTGCTGACACCTTAAAGCAACATGAGGTCGATTTAAAAAATCTGACTAAAGAAATTGGGCATAGTGTCATTCAAAATGGGCCAAGTGATTTAAGTAAAAATTCCAAATTTACGGAATTAACTGAAGATATTTTGCCTGTAAAAGGATTTAAATATCACAGTATTATTGGCAATAATACTGACAGCACAGACTATCAATTAATGAGTGACGATGTGGTGCATTACAACAGTGCGCACTTAGATGGTGCTGTTTCAGAAAAAATTATTAAAGGCGGACATTCAATTCAGGAAACGCCAGAAGCTGTATTGGAACTGCGACGTATTCTTAGATTACATTTGCAAGATTTAGGCTTGTATAAACCGTAATCCGTCACGGCAAATAAAAAACCGAAGTCTAAGTGGCTTCGGTTTTTTATCTATCATGCTATTTCTCAGCAGTATTAGATTGGTGCTTGTCCCCAATAAGCTTTGGTCAATAAGGCCTCAAATTCGGCATAGTCATATTCGCGTGGATTATAATATGGACTATCGCAAATAATACGTGCCACTTGGGCAGGTGCTGTTTCGGGTAATCCTAAATCTTTAAGTGCCATTGGAATATTCAATCTTTGGTTAAGCTGATAAATCGCCAAGCCCAACTGTTCCCGATCTGACACATTTAAAGCCGCTGCCAGTTGATTCATTGCAGCAATATCTGCATGTCGGTTGTAATACACTGAATACGCCAACACAATCGCGTGGGTTTGCGCATGTGGCAACTGATAACGTCCACCTAAGCTATGGCAAATTTTATGATGAATTGCCATCCCCACCGAACCCAAACACACCAGCCAACCATGCACCATATAAAGCGTGTTCACGTGCCTGCATATTATGAGGCGCTTGCACAATTTCAGGTAAAGCCTGTGCCAGTTGAGTAATCGCCTCTAGCGCCATTAAACTTACAATGGGATTTTTATCCTGTGCATATAATGCCTCAACTGCATGTGCCATCGCATTCATGCCCGAACATACCGAAATTTCAGTGGGTAAGTTGAGTGTCAATTCAGGATCATAAATCACTACTTTAGGCAAAACTTGAGCTGCTTTGCCTGTGGTTTTCAGCTGGTTTTCGGTGATGCCATACACCGCTGTCATTTCACTACCTGCATAAGTGGTCGGAATTGCAATAATCGGCAAATGAGTTTCTAAGGCAATCGCTTTGGCTAAACCAATCGCAGAGCCACCGCCTAATGCCAAACAGCAATCTACTCCTAAACGCTGCACATCTTGAATGGCCTGATCTGCAACCTCTTTTGGCACATGCATCACCGCATGAGGATAGTCCGCTACAGCCATGTCTTGGATTTGTGCCAATAAACGCTCGCCTGCGGCTTGTTGCCCTGCAGTAGTAATAATTAAAATACGCTGATAGGCATAAGGACGTAAAATCTCTTGGATTTTTTGCAGATGACCTACGCCAAAGTGAACATCGATTGGCAATGCCTGATAATGGAATGCTTGCATGTTATTGAGCTTAAATATTGTCGTTAGATTTTAATAGCATATAACTATGACTAGACTGCTGAACAGCCCAATTCTGCAACGCTGCTTTGCAAATATTCAAATAAAGATTCAAGACCAACTATTTTTGCTATAAAAAACAAAAACCCATGATCTCATGGGTTTTTGTATCATTAAAATCAAATGCGATGAATCAATCAGCTATCAATTTTAATGTAAAGAAAACTTGTACTTTTGTGCTTAATCAATTTCTTTTAGGCACACTGCAGATAAAATTGGCACACCGAAACATGGAAGCAACAATAAAATCCAGTATTCCACGACGGTAGCTTCACCACTGATCATATTGATGAATAATCCACCAATGATTAATACCGCTGCAATTAAACCCAGAAAAATTCCAAAAAATCTTGCAGGCATTTTACGTCCCCTGAACAATCGAACAAAAGTGTTAAATCTAGTATATACCTTATAATTAAATAAGATATTATTTTTTAAGCAAAGATTAACAAAGCTATACAATCAGCTGCATTAGAAATGTCAACATTGCGCATATTGAAGTATAGTCTCAATGCACTTGTTTATTTGACCTGAGAGCACACGCATGGCATTTGTTGTTTCCACCATGCTTTCATGCCACCTTGCAACTGCGATGCCTGATAACCCATTTTAGCCAATCTTCTGGTTGCAGGAATACTGCGATGTGCAGATAGACAAATAGTCACTACAGGCTTTGTAGGAGCTAAAGATAATGCTTTGACATTAGATTCATTCATTTGACTCAAAGGCAAATGCAACGCACCTTGAATATGGCTGTCACAAAATTCTTTTCGGGTACGTACATCTACAATTTGCACATCTTGCTGTTGTTGTAACAAATCCTGTGCGTTTATTTCAGGCACTTTACCCCACGGCAGATACATCATCAAATTAAACATTGCACACTCCAAAGCAAATAAAACTTGAAAATTCCAACAAATGATTTAAACCATAGCATGTCTAATTTTATCTAGCTGTGGCTATTTCCAAAGAGAAATCATATAGACACATTTGCTAACAATAATCAAAACTTAATTAATATATTAGTTTATATTATATAGGATCAAAAAAAATGTGAGTGATTTCATGAAAACACCAGATCAACTGATTACCGAAGCGAAAAGCCAAATTACCGAAATGAGTGTTCAAGATGTCTATGAGGTGTATAGCAAACATCCTGATATTATTTTGATTGATGTACGTGAACCAGAAGAACATCAAGCCTGTGCAATTGATCGTGCTGTGAACTTTCCGCGTGGCATGCTCGAAATGAAAATTGCACAACACCCTGTTGTCAATCATTACTGTGAAGTTGAACGCGCACTTGCCGATTTAGCTGAAAAAGATATTTATTTGATCTGTGGTACAGGTGCACGCTCAGCTTTGGCAACTCAATCTTTGCAGCGTATGGGCTTTGAAAAAATATTTTCTGTACAAGGCGGCATGCAGGCTTGGATTGAAGCTGGTTTACCCACAATCTCAATTACAGCTTAATTGACTAAATTACGAAACGATCCATTGCTTTAGCCCAAAACCACTTGAGTAAAGCAGTATTTTTACTACACAGTTCATGTGATAAACAAAGCTTTATCATTAAACAGTTAAATTTTTTGTTATAGTGTTACATGAAAATTCAATAAAAGACGTATGCAGTGTTGATGATGTGGGGAAGATTGCTCGGATTAACAGCAATCTTGTTACAAGTCGCTGTATTCCTACAGCCTTTATTGCCAGAGAAACAACATTTTTCCTCTGTCTGTAAAACTGTTGCCCAAGCATTATTTTTTGATCAGCCAAGCTCTGCAAATCAGCTGTCTGCAAATCTTCTACAACGCACAGCCAGCACATCTACGTCTGAATCTCATCTAAGTCATACGGCTCATTCACCGCATACAGACAAAGTTGACACACGGCATTCAGCTCAACATGCGCATGAATCATCCAAACAAGATGCACATGAAAACCATGAATGTGAATATTGTTTAGTCTATAGCTTTGCACTTCCCTTACTAGATACCAAGCTTAGATACGTGTTAATCCGAACACAAATTCGGATTTTGTCTTTTAAAACATCGTTTACACCAACACTATTTCAAACTGAGCCGCTTTTTATTCTACCACAAGGTCGTGCTCCGCCTCGTTTTGACTTTTGAATTTTCTTATCATTTCTTACAGTGTTGCCATCTTTGCTTCACTCTAAAGTGTAAATTTTGCAGTATCAAATTTATGCAGCTGTAGGACAATACTTATTTTAATAACTCATTGACTTGTTTATTCGACCCTAAGGAGGAGATAACTATGCATCTGCTTCAACACAGTCATAATCATGTGAATCATACTGTAGAGCAAACGGCTTGTTTGGATTTAGCACAACAGATCATTAAAGTTCGACAAAAAATGAATATTTCACAAACTGAACTTGCGGCAAAATTGTGTATCTCTGCCCGAACTTTAGAAAGTTGGGAACGTGGTGTCCGTCAACCGTCGAGTTCTGCTCAAGCATTGATTCGATTATTTATTAAATCGCCACAATTTGTGTTAGAAAACTTGGCATAAAGCACTTTATGATGATGAATTAAAGCAATGAAAAACAATAAAGAAGCTCCCAAGGGAGCTTCTTTGGTCAAAAGAGTTGAAGCATCATTTTGATATACATATAGAATGAATACCCTTGCTGTTTCATAGCTATATATTCAAAAATAGAATAAAGATATGAATTTATATTCAAATACAAGAATACAACTTTTCAATATACTGCCGCATATATTGTTTTTACTCGATCTATATTCTCATGAAATATCTATCTTCTTTTATCTCAATTGCTGTTATCGCACCTTTGTTTTCAACATCTGCTTTTGCAACAACAGGATATTTCATGCATGCATATAGTGTGAAATCTCAAGGAAACGCAGGCACAGCCATTGCCAATTTTCAGGACAGTCTGACTATTGCAAGCAACCCAGCGGGTTTGAGCTGGTTAGATAAGCGTGTTGATGCAGGTTTAACTATTTTCTCTCCAGATCGTGAGTCTGAAATTACAGGAAATGGTTATGGAGCAAATGGTCAGTATGATGGCAATAGCCGTAAATACTTTGTAATTCCAGATCTAGGTTATGTTCACCCAGTGAATGAACAAGTCACTGCGGGTATTGCGGTTTATGGCAATGGTGGCATGAATACCAATTATAAAAATAATCCTTATGCAGTTTATGATAATACAGGAAGCGCAGGTATTTCATTAACCCAAGCCTTTATTTCACCTGCTTTATCTTGGAAATATGCAGAAAATCAATCTATAGCCTTGGCTGCAAATATTTTATATCAACGTTTTAGTGCACAAGGTTTTGCTGGTGATGTCTTTGGTGGTGCTTCGTCAAACGGTGCGGCAATTAGCGATCGTGGCAATGACGATTCATACGGCGTAGGTGCACGTATTGGCTGGTCGGCAAAACCAAATGATAAACTGACCCTTGGTGCAAGCTATTCATCTAAAATTAATGCCAGCCGCTTTAAGAAATATGAAGGTTTATTTGCCAAACAAGGTGATTTTGACGTACCTGAAAGCTATGGTGTAGGTTTAAATTATCAACTTACCCCTGCTTTATCAGTCGCGACAGATTACTTACGCATTAATTATTCAGATGTAGATTCTGTTGGCAATAAACTGGATCAATTATTCGCAAACAATAAATTTGGCACAACACAAGGTCCTGGTTTTGGATGGGATGACATCAATGTCTATAAAATTTCAGCGACTTATCAAGCATCAGAAAAACTGACTTTACGTGCGGGTTATAGCTATAACGATCAGCCTGTTAAAAATGATCAAACCTTCCTAAATATTTTGGCACCAGGTGTGGTACAAGAGCATTTAAGTGTTGGTGCAACTTGGCAACTTGATGATCAACAAAATGTAAGTGTGGCTTATACACACGCACTCAAAGAAACAGTGCAAGGTAACAACTCTATCCCCGCTGATTTTGGTGGTGGCGAAGCCAATTTAAGCATGAGCCAAAATATTTTGGGCGTGTCATATAGTTTGAATTTTTAAATTCTACATAGCTTGAGTTTGAATAATAGCTTGCCATGATCTGAAAAGATGATGGCTTTTTTTACTTTGATTGTGATGAAGTTTTTCCAAAGTACGGCTTTTAGCTAGAAATAAGACCATGCAAAGCATAATGTTACAACATGCACTACTTTCTAAATGAATCCATAGAAAACAATCAAATTTCGATGCTTTTTATAACGATGAATTACACGAAAAACTCAGTAAAATTCAGCCAAATGACACAATAATTTTCACTTTTAACTTCGCAAATCATACATTTTCAACAGCTAAGCTCTTTGAGCTATGCGATATCATTTTTGAAACTGTGGGTTTAGATTTTATGGGCGATATTTTTTATGGCTGTGTGCTCACTAACACACCCGATCAATTGAATATTATCCATTTAAAAGCTTAAACCGCTCGATGTTCGACTCGTTAGAGAGCGAGCAACAATGACATGCAGGTTCACTAATTTGACTAAGATGGCGTAAAATAAGCTAGTCACATACTTACACTTAAATTACGCTTCAAATTAAAGGACTTCAACTGCATGAACATGACAGAAATCATGGCTGATCTATCTTCACACACTCCAATGATGCATTAGTATCTTATTATTGATTTTACTATATTTTTTATATCAAATTAGGATTTAGCACACCAAAAGGTATACATAATAAAAAAGCATGCTCCTAAGAGCATGCTTTTCGGTTTAAATCTTCTAAGAGCAACTCTATCATATCATGCTGATGTTTTTCTATACTATCTTCATTCCACTCAGATCCTTTCTTTTTAGCAACCTGCATCATCAACTCTAACTTCAAACTGATTGGTACTTTCTTATGCTCGTCTAGCCAATTGGCTTTTTGAATCGGCATGTCATTGGTGAGTGAAGAATTTTCACTTTGGTTCAATAACCCTAAATTACCTAGACTATCTAAAACTTGTTCAGGTAAAGGCTCACCCACCTTCGGATTCTGCGGATAAAAATGCTCAATCGAATCCTTATAGCTAAAGTAAAACTTAGTATGGCTTCCTTTTTCCTTTTTTAACAAAAGATAATCTAGATAGTTCAAACAAAAATTTGAGATTTTCTGATAAGTCAAATGGGTTTTTATATCTTCTGCAGTGACCACATTGTTACGATCAGCTTCGTCGCCATACATAAAATTTTCATAGTCTTCCTTGTCAGCACTTAAGTAACGCTTCTTAATCAAAGTACGCGCCAAATTTTCCACAAATTCAAAATATGCAATTAAGCTAATTTCTTTGTCACTATGAACTGTGAGCCAATATAAAACGCTTAACAACCAGTTCTTACGTGAATGTGTCGGATAGGAAACATGAAATGCAGATAGAAGCATCACGAGGTTTCTTTGACCACCTTCTAATGCTAATTCATTTTCTCCCTCCACTTCAGATTGTGAAAAGGTATTCACATAGCTCACATTACCAGAACTATAGTATTTAGGTTTCTTGAGTGACCAACCTTTGTGCTGAGGGCTATTCTCCCGTTTAATGATATATAGATCGAATAAATATCGTGTTTTCAAAAGAAGGTAGATAAAGGCTTTTGCATGACTTGCATCTATAATCGTTTTTTTAAAGCTTTCTAATAAAGTTTTGTCATCAAGTGCAATCTTGCTAGCATCGCTATCTTTCAACTGCGTTTTGACATAAATTTTCAAAACTTGCATCAGGAAGTTTGGATAATCAATGATGCTTGCAAAACGCTCACTCGATTCTTCATTGGGCTTCTGGCTCATAGGGACAGGATTAAGCTTTAGAATTCCTTCTAAAGTCAGCTTATCCCCATAAGAGCTATTACCTTCTGTACTTACATCTTTCGATTGCGTTTCGAGAGGTAGGCATGACTTCAATTTTTCGTAGTCTTCGACACACCATTCATGATATGAACTACCAAATATTTGCTTTCTATCAGTGGGGTTAAAACCATAGGCAACATATTTGTACATATCCTGACACGCTGACCAAACTTGATGAACAATATGACGGTCTTTATCTTCAGCACTTAACAAACTCAGGAAATGAGCCTTAATCACTTCATGCGCTTCTAACTGCTCCCCACGGTTATTCAGTGCATCAAAATAATGTGTCACATCAGCAAGCTCTGGAATGATCGTGCGTAAAATTACAACCTGATCCAATAGATAGTCTGTAAACTCTGCAAGTTTATCTTCTTGGACAATATTGAGGCATTCTTGCTGAATAATGCGATACCCTCTGAGAATAGCGTGATCCCCATGTTGTGCGTTTAATCTATCCAATTCTTGTTCAATAGATTGATCATTCGCAAACCTCCATAATGCGCTTAAAAGAATTGCAGACTTTTCACGACTTTCAAATTTTAAGCGTATACAATTGAATTGATCTAGCTTTGCATTTTTAAGTTTAGATTTTAAGAATAAAGCTAAAAGATTTAAGGTTGTAAAGCGTTGCTGTCCATCTAGCACTTCAAAATAATGCTCTTTTTTTGCGACCACCAAACTACCGATATAATAGTTTTCAGGACTAGTCAGTGACTTTAGATAATAGTCGTAGACATCCTGTATCATTGCTGAAATCTGTGGTCTTCCCCAAGCATAGTTCCGTTGATATACAGGAATTTGGTAGTCAACATCTTCGCTCAATAGTTGCAAGATGGTAAATGGCTTTGATTGCTCTATAGACATTATTATTGCTCCGCCATGTATTTCATTTCTCTAAACAGCTTTTTAATGCCTTCAACTTTACTTTTACGACTTTTCTCACTTGTCTCATTTAAACCGATATAAATATTCAAGGAAAAATTAAAGAAATCTTTTGGTCTTAGTGATTGATCCAAACGCTTAAAGAGATTGTGATCCATCACATAGTTCTCAATACTGGACTCGTAAATGCTTGATTGTGTCAATCTCAAATGATATGCCCAAATAAATCCTATTTCCAAAGCACTTGAAAACTCCGCTTCACCAAAGCGATCATAGTAAGCCAATAGAAAAGCATTGAGCACTTTCTGGACATAGCCATCACCTGTTCTGTTCCTACCCGTATACTCATAGCCTTTAGAAGGCTCGGTGCCATTGATGACTTGCCAAATTTTTTTCGATATTGCTGTGGTTAATAATGGCATGACCCAATCACCATAATCTGGTGGATTAAGCAATCCTAAAGCTTTACTCTCATAATGGCTAAACCACTCAAAAAAACGTCGCCCATTGATCATGGTTTGAGTGATTTGAAATGGATAAGCCAAATGTATATTATCTACCTTGCGGAAGCGATCATTGTTGTACTCATCAACCATACTGTGCAAGATACGATATGATTGGCTCAGTGGAAACTGATCTTCCTGATGCAGTGACAAACCTTTAAAACCTTCCACCTGCTCTTTACCAAAGTAGAATGCCTTTTCCCCTTTCGTCCATTGTCTGATGGGATATAGCAGATGAGAAAATATCCGATTAACTTCCTTCTCTTCCCTCTGCTCCCATTGCTGAACAGCTTTCGTTTTCAACTCAGATTCTGATGGATCAAATTCTCTCAGGTGGTATGCCTTCAACAAATCATGTGGATGAAGATCTAATCCTCTCGAATTCTGCGAGTCAAAAAATTGGAATGCTTCAGAAAGTTTGCTTAGTTCAACAACCACGAACTCACATTTACTTAGAAGAATATCAATATATTCTTCTAAGGACCTTGAGCGAGGCTTATCAATCAGCTTTTCAACAACTTCATAATTTCGCCGTAAGTTTTCTTGGGTGATACGGCATTTAGGAATCCCTAAACTGAACTCAGGTAAGCCCAACTTGTTAAGTTGAGCCTTCCTCGCCTGCAAAGCATGCCAAATCAAATAAAAAGTGAGTGTACGTTGCTGACCATCTACGATATCGCTTTTTGCTTCTACAGAGCCTTTATGTAAAACAATTGTCCCTAAACGATACTTATAACGCTCATCATCACGATTCTTTGCTGTGATTCCCGCAACAAAATAATCCAGGTCATCAAACAGCGTTCTGACATGCTTCTCTGTCCACTTATAAGGACGTTGATAATCAGGAATACTTAAAGCTTGTTGGTAAAGTTCTTTTAATGAGATAACTCTCGACTCTAAAGTTACTATGGTCATGTTTTTTCAATCTTAATTTCTAAATGTTCATCATGCAGATTGCTCAAAATATTCTGATAAATTTGATAATTGTCAGAATCCTTTATGACAAAAACCACCTCATCAATGAACGAATAATTTGGCAAAGTGGACAATACTGTTCCTATGGCTATTTCTGCTGCCAATTGCTTTGGGAAAGCATAAACACCTGTAGAGATGGAGGGGAATGAAACTTTTTTAGCTCGTACTTCATTTGCTTTGATCAAAGCATTTGAATATGCACTACACAGCAAATCTGCTTCATTATGATCACCATTCAACCATCTTGGTCCAACGGCATGAATAATATATTGTGCCGGCAAGTCACCTGCGATCGTTACCTCTGCCTGTCCCGTAGGACATCCACCTTTTAGCTTGTTTAACTCTATACAGGCTTGCTTCATCAGTAGTCCTGCTTTCTTATGGATTACGTAATCTAAACCACCTCCACCTAGTAGCGACTTATTCGCAGAGTTCACAATAGCATCCACAGCAAGCTTAGTGATATCCTCTCGTACTAACAGTATTTTTTTTCGTTTATTCATTTATATTGCTTTCAAGTATATTTTCATGAAAAGTAAATTCTTAATAAATAAAAACAAAATCATATGCCCACATAAAACTTTTCAATCAGCTTACGTGTCTTGACCAGCAAATTGCTAAACACGTTCTCCCGCTCAAACAGCTTAACCTTATAGTTTGGTAAGTCCTTCAACTCTTCTTTACGTGGTAGGCGTTTGGTGAACTCATAATGCTCCAGAACCTGCTTCATGGCTTCTGGTTTCAGGTTTTCTTCTTTACAAAGATGCTGATAGGCCTGTTC
Organism: Acinetobacter sp. SWBY1; assembly: GCF_002946595.1. Taxonomy (NCBI): domain Bacteria; kingdom Pseudomonadati; phylum Pseudomonadota; class Gammaproteobacteria; order Moraxellales; family Moraxellaceae; genus Acinetobacter; species Acinetobacter sp. SWBY1. Next base: position 806,936 of record NZ_CP026616.1, read on the forward strand.
TTTTTCAGCATCCCAGAATTCAGCAAAAGCTGTTTGGACGCTTTGGCCGTTGATCATCTTCGGCATGTTTTCTTCAATGAATTTTTGAATGAGGTCTTGCTTATCGTGCAAGCTAATATCGCTACTGATTAAATCGTAAATTTGCGCTTGGTACTTCTTACGCTTGTCCTCTGAGTCTGTATCAACAACAAGCTGTAGCAGGTTGATGATATAACCAACATTAATGCGATCACTATGCAGTAAATCCAGTTGAAAATCGACATCATCCAGTACCGATACTTTGTCTCTCTTGGTGGTCTTTCTAACGGCACGACATAGGTCAGCATACTTAGAGGCGAAGTTTGCAAAGTGCTGCTTATCAAGTTGTGTTTGGTCTTGATCGTATTCAATAAAAGTTTGTAATTGCGCGTTATAGCGCATCACTTCACGGAAAGCTTTAATAAATTCCAGTTGCTGTTCTTCAGTGACAAGATCATCGACTGATTGGTAATTGGGCGTTAAGGCAAACAATTTGCTCACCGCTGCTTGGTAATCCTGTTCGATTTCCGCATAGCTGGGAACAAGGACGATCTTGGTCGTTTCTTTATTGGAAAATAGTGCCAGTGCTTCATCTGTGGCGCGTTTCAGGTTGCGGAAACAGATGATATTGCCAAATGGTTTTTTATCGTTATAGACACGGTTGGTGCGTGAGAATGCTTGAATCAAGCCATGATATTTTAGGTTTTTATCGACATACAAGGTATTTAACGGCTTAGAGTCAAATCCCGTGAGGAACATATTGACCACGATTAGAATATCAATCTGTCTGTTTTTTACGCGCTGTGCAATGTCGCGGTAGTACGCATAAAATTGATCACCAGAATTGTAGTTGGTTTTGAACTGTCGGTTGTAATTGGCAATGTAACGATCCAGCTTATCCCGACTGGATGAGTTGACCTGACTTGGAATATCTGCGGCTTCTTCATGAATCAAGCCAGTTAAATCATCAGTCGGTACAGCCTCATTTGCCGCATAGGAAAAGATGGTGGCAATAGTCAACGGTTTAAATATCCGACCTTGTGCTTCATCTTCAATTTGCTTTTCAGCCTGCACCTTTTCAAAGAGGTCGTAATATTGGGTCAGTGTTTCGACCGAACTGACACAGAACATTGCGGTAAATTCACGATTACGGGTTTTGGTATCGTGAATATTGACAATGTAGCGGGCAATCATTTCTAGGCGTTGCGGATTGTCATACAGTTCTTTGGTATCGATGCCTTCTACATCTTGCTCATAACTTTCATTCGTCGCCATGCCTTTGGCGGTGTATTTGCCACGATAATCAATTTGGAACTGTAAGACGTTACGGTCACGGATGGCATCGACAATCACGTATTTATGCAAACATTCATTAAACAGGTAGTCTGTGGTGAGTTTTAAACCTGCTTTGCTTTGGCTGTTCTTTTCAAAAATAGGCGTACCGGTAAAACCAAACATTTGTGCATTGCTGAAGAATTTTTTGATGTTCTGATGGGTCTCACCAAATTGACTGCGATGACATTCATCAAAAATAAAGACCACTTTTTTATTTTTAAGATAATCAATCGATTCTAAATAACGGTCGGTGCTGATAGCCCGATTGAGTTTTTGAATGGTGGTCACAATCAGTTTGTCATGACGTTGGTCAAGCTGTTTTACCAAGGTCGATGTGTTATCGGTGCTGTCCACGCTGTCGGCTTTAAAAGCATTAAATTCGCGTGAGGTTTGCGTATCGAGGTCGTTACGATCGACCACAAACAAGACCTTTTCAACATCGGGCATTTGCATGATGATCTGACTGGCTTTAAATGAGGTCAGGGTTTTGCCTGAACCTGTAGTGTGCCAAATATAGCCGTTCTGATCGGAGTTTTGCACATGCTCCACAATTTTCTGTACTGCATAAATCTGATAGGGACGCAGCACCATCAGGCTTTTGGTGGTTTCTAGCAGCACCATGTACTGGGTCAGCATTTGGGTTAGATGCTGCTGATTTAAAAAAGCTTCGGCAAAGTCGACAATTTCATTGATATGTTTGTTATGGACATCTGCCCAGGGAAAGGCAAACTCGATGCCTGTGGTGCCGTTGGAGTAATAACGGGTATTGGCACCGTTACTAATCACAAAGAGCTGAATAAAACCAAACAGCCCTTGCCCTGCCCAATAGGCTTCACGAATATAGCGTTGGGTTTGATTAAAGGCTTCGGCGATTTCCATGCCGCGTTTTTTCAGCTCGATCTGTACCAAAGGCAAACCATTGACCAGTAAGGTCACATCAAAACGGCTGGTACGGCCATTATAGTCGCGGTGATCGATGGTGATTTGATTGGTCACCTGATAGATGTTCTTGCTTGGGTCATCCGAGAGAAAAAAGATGTGTTTGCTGGTCCCATCATCAAATTTGACTGGGAACAGATCACGCAGATTCTTGGCTCGCTCAAACACTGTGCCTGTGTTTAAAAAACTGATGACTTGTTTCCATTCCGTTTCTGACAGTGGCGCAAGTCCATTGGCGCGTTCAATCTGGGTTTTCAGGTTAGACAGTAGTTGGCTTTCGTCCTTGAGCGTCACTGAGGCATAACCTAATTGTTGTAGCTGGCCAATCAGTTCGTTTTCAAGTTGATATTCACTTTGTACTGTCATTTCACTATCACTTTAAATCAATATTTAACAATAACTTAATTAACAAAATAACTAGAAATAACTAGAAATAACTAACGTTAGCTATTTTTTAGCTATTTTCCATGTCTTCCCTTCAGTTTCAATCAAACCATTTACACGCATTTTCTGCATTAAGTTCCTAATTCTATTTATCTTTTTATCCTGATCTAGAACCTGAGGTAATTTATCAACTAAAAGTTTTTCTAGTTCCGCACGTTTAGCTTGACCAAATTTTTTAAGATATTCCAAAATTAATCCTTGATAATGCTGATCATCTAATCCACGCATATCTAAATATTCAGCTTGTAAATCTGTTTGTTCTGCTACATTGGCTGAAATACAAAAGTTTGGCTTTCTACCCTCAATTAAGCCCTTTTTACGCAGTTCTGAAGCATCGGTATCTTGAATAGGTAGATTTTTTTGTACTTGATCTAAAGCAATAATATTACTTAAAGATAAATCAGGTAATTCAGCAAGTTTTCTTGCGTAATCCATGTTTAAAACTTTACCCGTAATCTTAACCTGCACTCTATTATTCTCAAGATCATAGTCAGGCATAGGAAAAAACTTTTCCCGTTGTTTTAAAAACATTCTTCGAATGCCACTACCAATGGTATCAATTAGATTCAACTGCATCATGGCATTGACCAAAAATGTATTACGGTACTTTTGTTCTGGTGAGTCCGATAAAATAACATGTTCAATTGATACTGGTAAAAAGCTTCCGTAATTTTGGAAAGTTAGTGTGGAATCTTCCTTTTCAACAATGGTAATACGCCCACCCAAACGGTAATCCTGATGAGCAATTGCATTGCTTAATGCTTCTCGAATGATATAAGGATCATATTGATCTACTTCTTCGGGAAATAATGTCCCACTCATTAAATAACGATACTTCAAGTTTCGAATTTTATGATAGACCTCATCTACAGCCAGCAAAAATGGTGTGTAGAAATGCTCATAGTCTTTTTCAATACCATCAGCACTTTTCAAAATCCACGTAATTTGAGCAACAGCAGGATTTATAAAATGAGCAGACTCAGGTAAGCCTAGCAACACAATTGCTGTATTTGTAATTTTCCCCTTAATAGTCAAACGTGCTTTATTTAAGAAGGTGACATCATCCCAATTTGGCACTTCTTCTGCTAACCTTGGATTTTTTCTTATAAATAATTGCCGTGCTTTAGCAATTGCAATTGGGTCTAGATCTTCAATGGTTGCATCTTGGCAAATTTCTGCACTCCAATCTGTAGACATGCTTTGCCAGATCTTTTTAGCTTTTTCTGGATAGTCTTTTAATTTTTTTGTAATACTACCTACACGAATATAGGCTTCATGCAAAAAGGTTACAGGCGTATGGCTTGTAGCAGGAATTTCGAACACAATAACTTTTTTACCATCTATCTCCACATCATAAATTTTGAAATCAAGGCGTGGATTCAAGCGTGATGATAACCAAAACTCTAGGTCTTCATTGCCTTTGGCTTTTTGTTTTTTTGGATCAAAATTCGTTCCTACTATACTTTGATCACTGTCTTTGACACCAAAAATGAGATAACCGTTCCGCTTATTACACAGGCATGCGCCATTCGCTAATGCAGAAATACGCTCACCTATTTCTTCTGCACTATGATAGTTTTCTTTAAATTCTAGCCATTCTTGTTCATTAGGCTCATTCACAAGTTGCTGAACAAGATTTTTAATATATTCAGTCATTTTAAATTCCTAATCAAACAAACATCTGCTGCAACAAGCCTTTTTTCCAAGTTTTCGCTTGTTCAATTTGCTGTGCCACCACTTCAATTTTTTGGTCGATGGTAGATAGGAACTGAGCGATTTTGGTTTGTTCTTCTAAGCAAGGAAAATAATGTTCATACTTTAAAAAATCTTTAAAATGATTACGACGCTTTTCGATCAAAGATCCCGTAGACATTTGATTATAAAAATCAATCATTAATTTAGATTTTGCAAAAGTTAAAAAATAATAGTCTTTGACAATATTTTGATCTAAATAGAATACATTGTAATATTTAGACAATTTAACTATTTTATTTTCAAAATTTTGCCCAATTGCTCCAAATCTTAAGTTCATAGGATTCATTACAAAATCTAAAGGATGCACTTCTTTATAGGCATTACCCGTATCTTTAACTAAAAACTCTCGTTCATATCTTTCTGACTTAGCTGTCACCCCGTTTTCAATAGTTAAACTATAAAGAGGAGTACTTTCATTTTTGCTGATAATGCTCCGTTCAATAATAAACTTATCAAATACTAATTTGTCCCACTCCCCAAACTCACTACCATCATCCGCTTTAAAACGAAGTTGCTGACTAAACAGCTTTTGCATCATGCCCTGTTTATATTGGCTGAGTAGCTCATGTTTTTGCGTGAGTTGGCTAATCTTTTCATCCACTGCGGAAAGAAAAGAGGCGATTTTGGTTTGTTCTTCTACATGTGGAACTCTTATTTTTACTTTTAATAAATCTTTGGTATAAATTGCTGCAACACTTGTAGTTCCTGAAGCTATAGCTTTCAGTTTTTCAAGGGATTTTTCTGTATTCAGCAAAAAATTCATGTAAAAATTATTTTCAAACTCTAATTTTAGTAGATTCGAGTTGTAATAAGCTATGGGCAACTCATTACGCCAAATCGCAACTTTACCAACTAAATCCAGTGTATTCCTTGTATTAAAAAACAAATCTCCAAATTGAATAATATCTTGACTATCAATTAATTCATCTTCAGGAATATATTCAATTTTTGATAAGTTGATACTTCCCCTATTCAAATTTCCCATTTTAATAAGTGGATAATTAGTCTTACTTTCTGAGTTGGAGTAATTTCCCCCTAGTCGATATGACTTTAATAAAGTTTTTAACTCATATTCATTATACTCAGGGGTAAACTCTTTAAACCGTAACTTAGGTACAGACATTACTTCACCTCCGCAAACGGTGAAACAATACCTAGCTCTTTGCAAAAATCTGCAATCACCGCATCGGTCTTTTGACTGTCGTGTTCCAAAGCTTGAAGCTGTTTTGCAATCGCATCTAAATCAATCTCGGCTTCCGCTTCAAAGGTATCCACATAACGTGGAATGTTCAGGTTGTAATCGTTGTCTTTGATTTGCTGCAAAGTCGCCACATGCGCATATTTTTCAATATTTTCACGCTTTTCAAATGCCGCAATAATCTTATCCAAATGCTCAGGCAATAACTTGTTTTGGTTCTTCTGCTTTTCAAAATCATTGCTGGCATCAATAAACAGAATATTGCCGCTATGCTCACGGTTTTTCTTCAACACCAAAATACAGGTCGGAATTGAAGTGCCATAGAAAATATTGGCTGGCAGTCCGATAATGGCATCCACCACGTTCATCTGCTCAATCAAATACTGACGAATCACGCCCTCACTCGAACCACGGAACAATACGCCATGCGGTAGCACCACCGCCATAGTGCCATTGTCATCCAGTTGATACAGCATGTGCTGCACAAAAGCCATATCGGCTTTGGAGCTTGGCGCCAGTTTGCCATAAGCGGCAAAGCGTTCATCTTGTAAAAATAACGGATCAGCAGACCATTTTGCAGAAAATGGCGGATTCGCCACCACCGCATCAAACTTTTTATCTAAATGCTGCGGACGGGTTAAAGTATTTTCCTGCTTGATGTCGAACTTGGCAAAATGCACGTCATGCAGAATCATGTTCATTCGCGCCAAGTTGTAGGTGGTACGGTTCATTTCCTGACCGTAAATCATATCGACATCTTTGACTTCACGTTTTACCCGTAGTAACAACGAACCCGAACCACAGGTCGGGTCATAGACTGAACGTAAACGGTCTTTGCCTTGGGTGACAATCTTCGCCAGTAAAGTCGATACCGTTTGCGGGGTATAGAATTCACCCGCTTTTTTGCCCGCACCTGAGGCAAACTCACCAATCAGGTATTCATAGGCATCACCCAGTACATCGGCTTCGGTATTGGAAATATCAAAATCAATATCATTTAAATGACTCAGGACTTTCGCCACCAGTGCATTACGGTCACTGGCATTATTGCCAAGCTTGGTCGAGTTTAGATCTAAATCTTCAAACAGGTTGGCAAAGTCATCGGCAGAGTCGGTGCCTAAAGTGCTTTGTTCAATCGATTTTAAGGTCGCAGTTAAATCATCCAGAATAAACTCGCCCTGACGACCACGCTCCGCTAAGGTATGGAATAGCTGTTTTGGTGTGAGCGCATAACCGACTTCGGCAATGGCATTCTTTTTAATTTCTTCGATGTAGGGCACATGCTCAGGATTATTTTCATCTAATTCTAAAAAGCTGAGGTCTTCGCCATCGAGCAATTCATTAGCAAAATTAACCGACTTTTCCGATAAATATTTAAAGAAAATAAAGCCGAGGATGTAATCACGGAATTCATCGGCGCCCATGGTGCCACGCAAAGTATTGGCAATATTCCAAAGTTGTTTTTGTAATTGTTGCAGTTGTACTTGGGTCATTGTTATAGAAGTCCAAATAAGTAAATCATTAATAAAATGATTTTACCTAAAATTCTAAAACATGCAGCAGTAAAAAGGTGGAAAAGGACATTATTTGTCGCTTTACTTCAACTTATGGACAGAAAGCCATAAAAAATAAAACTCCCATCTCTAGTATGGGAGTTTTATAGTAGTGCTTTTGCTGAAGAATTAAAAAATCATAAGCTTATAGTCAGGTCTAATTCCTTTCGAAGAGTAATGATGCATTTTCATAGGTTCAATAATAGACTTAAAATATTTGGACCAATCTTGATAGCTGCAAGAAGCGCCTACCACTTGATTTGGCTCAACCAAAAACGCTTGCTCACAGATAAGAGCTATTTTCAGATCCACCCATAGTTCTTGACTAAGAAGGTTAAACCTTAAAGGTTTATCTAAAGTAGGGTGCTTCAAAGGGTGTCCCACATCAGTAAATGCAAATACTCTACCGCAATACTGTCCATTGAGATCTTTAGATATTTGATAGGCAAATCCATGTAAATTATCTAAATTCTCCTTTTTCAGCATATTGATAAACTTCCGTACAACCACTGCAAACTGCTGCTCATCTTTAGGCTGTAGTGGAATACTCGTACGTCGGTAAATGGCATCAAACTTGAAATCTACCTGATGAATGCGGATCTGTTTATGCTCACGTAAAAGTCTGGCAACAAATCGATTAACCGTGTTTTGTTGATCTTTTACCTGTTGATAAGTTTTTAAAATTGCTTTAGTCATCGTTTTTTCGTCAACTAATGCCCTACCACGTAACTCATTCCAACACCGCTCAATCAGCATGATACTTCTGAAATGCAGATCATCTTTTTGACAGTGAACCGATAGGGGCAAACTTCTAATTAGCCCAAAGCATTCTCTGAAACATTGAAATACTTTTTGTACTTGTGGATCAAAAATATGCCCTTCACCTAACTGTGAATCAAAGCAGTCAAAGTAATGCCGACCTACGTACATAAAATGATTCAACAGGTCAGTGGAAAGATATCCTAAGCAATTGTTACTATTTGAATTTACCCTTAAAACTTGAGCAGCGGGTGAGGTAATTTTTTTAAATAACTTGAGTGCTTCTGTAAGCACCAAAGCTTGTTGTGGTAAAACATAATTTACAGGAACTGGAATTACTTTGGTCTGTGGTGATAATGCTGCGCATGTATTCATAGATAGGCTCTGATATGTATTTTTTTAGTGCCCTGCTCATGAGGTGAATGAGCAGGTATAACTTCGGTGATATGTAGATTTATGTCCCTCTACGAGGGCGGCCTGATTTACGTTTACTTGCTGGCATCTGACTTGTACCAAATGTTTTGAGCCTACTACCACTAGGAATAAACGCGTGTTGCTTATCTTTAGTCAAATATTTGATAACTAGTGACTCTAATGCGCTATGAGCTTTTTCATCATCATGATGTAACATTCCAATAGCTAAATGTTTATAGCGTTCTTTTGAACCATTACAGCTGTAGTAACTTCCCTTATACTCAGTAAGTTGTTCCCATTTCTTGCCGAACTGGTCAGCTATAATCTCGTCTTTTTGATGTTTATTACCATCTAAGAAAAAAATAGTATGATAGTGATAGCCTTTATTAACGCCGTATTCTAGTTTCCAAATATAACCAATAGGTCGCTGATGTATTGAAAATCTTGATTTCAAAAATTTCTTAAACATCTTTCTGATCAGATTCAAATCTTCAGAAAGATTTCTACATTTTTTCGCAATTGCAAAATCAAGACGCAAGACTAGTAACTTTGAATATTTAACTCTAAGCTTGTTTAGCAACTGAATAGCACGCGCTTCTTGATGTTTTAATCTTTCAAATCGATTGCTCTGTGCCTGAATAAATTCATCTTCCAGTGTGCCTGAAAAAATTTTAGAAACAAAAGCATTTGCTAGATCTGCAAAGATAATAGGTTCTCCCGCGATAGGGAGAACATCATTTGCTTGAAAATTTTTAAAATAGCGTGGTTCAAAATTTATAGGTTTTAATATTTCTTCATATGCTCGCATATACACTTGAGTATATTCATTATTAATCGCTAATTCAGTCAAATCATCGGGATTCGGACATTGAGATAACAGATTTCTAACCAAGGGATCCGCTTTTTTAAACCGCCCTGTCTGTAATTTAGGAAAAGCACTAGAAATCTTATTGTCAACAATAAGATCAATTAACGTCTCAAGTTTAGAGTAGTCCTTATCCGCTTGTTCTAAAAGATAGGAAGCAGTGTCTGATGTTTCAAATTGCGATATGATTTTGTCATTTTTACTCATAGTCATTACTTTTTCCAGACATGAGTTCTCCCTGAAGGTATAGCTTGTGGGCTATACCTATTTCTTAGAAGGCTCATGTGTATAATTAATAGAAGATATATAAACCCTTAATCCTTAATTACTTAATATTATTAAGTACCTAAAGTCTGCTCATTGGCTGAACAAGGCATAGGTGGACTTAACTGCTTGGACAGCTGGGTATTTATAAAATTAACTCGTTGGAAAGTTATCCTTTTAGTACTTAGCTACATTTCTTGTTTCTAACCAAGTACAGATGTCTTTTTCAAACCACCCTACAGCATTCAAACTTAGTTTGATTGGTCTAGGAAAGTCCTTATCATACCGAGGTGACTTTGGATTCATTTTGTCATAAATTGTTGACCGGCTTAAGCCAACTTTAGACGTAAGTCCTTCAATACGTAAAATATTATCACTTAACACCTTTTGTTCCGCTCCATTTTTAATCGGTATGAGAGAGTCTGAAGAAATCTGATTCAGATGTTAAGCACACCAATATCGGAATTTTTTATGCCATCTAATCACACGCATCATTTATATAAACAAGCACACCCTTTAATACGAAAAATTCTTGAATTGGAAATTGAAAAAAGGGTATTCGCTAAAAAATATCCATATCTTTTTAGTGAGTTATTAATTTTTAGAGATAAATTTTCCAATGAACTAAAGAATTGGCTATTTGATTATTACTCACATCTTGTAGTACCTATTGATAAGAATCAAAAAATCGATAAAAAAACTGTAGATACTGCGTTAAATACAATGATTAAAGAAACGTTAGTTTTTTTAAAATTAATAGAAGTATCAATAACTTATTTTCAAACTGGAATTTTACAAATCTCACAACTCAAACTAAAAACATATCATATCGATGAAAATGCATTCATGGATTTTTTGTCCCCATACGCAGACGAGTTTAAAAAAAAATTCTCTGGAACTGTAGAAAAAAGTGATTTGATTAAACTCTTCAACCAGTACAGCTTTACAGATTTGCTATCACAAAACTGCTTATTAAACTTATTACGAGATGTAATAGATATATCGTTAACTTATACTTATCTTACTGTTTTTAATAAAGATAGTAAAATTGAAATGGTTATTTCCCATCTCAAAATGTATTTACTTTATAAGTATCGTAAGCGTCCGCTGAACCCCATGCCTATTTTTTAATTCGGTTCAGGTTTCCAGCGGTGTGGTAGCAATTCTTCAATCTGAGTCACTTTATGTGTCGGCAACCTTTTCAGCACATCACTTAAATAGGCATAGGGATCCAGCCCATTCAGCTTTGCTGACTGGATTAATGTCATAATATTGGCTGCTCGCTGACCGCTGCGCAGCGAACCTGCAAATAACCAGTTCTTACGTCCCAACGCCCAGGGGCGCATCTGGTTTTCCACCCAGTTATTGCAAATCGGTAGATTGCCATCATCCAGATAGCGGCTTAAAGCTGGCCAACGCTTCAGAGTGTAATTGATCGCCTTGGCGGTAGGAGAACTCGATGGCACTGTCAGATGATGTTGGTTGAGCCATTCATATAGTTGTTGCATCACTGGTTGACTATGCTGTTGTCGGTATTCGCGGCGGTCTTCCGCTGTACCATCGGTCTTTTTCCTGAGTTCTGCTTCTATGGCATACAGTTTCTGAATCAGCACTAAGGCCTGTTCAGCGACCTGACTTTTCCCAGTTACATGCAGTTCATGGAATTTACGACGTGCATGCGCCATGCAGCCCACCTCAATGACCTGACCTGATTTAAAGCGTGCTTTATAACCGCTGTAATCATCACAGACCAGATGGCCCTGCCAGTCTTTCAGGAACGCTTCAGCATGCTGACCTGAACGACTATCCTGAAAGTCATAGATCACGGCTTGAACTGGATTGTACTGTGTAGTGGCATAGGCCCAGACATAACCTTTCTTCGGTTTTTTATCATTCTCACCCATCCGCATGATGGTGACTGGTGTTTCATCTGCATGCAGCACCTGCTGTTGTAGTACCACCTCTTTTAAGGCATTGGCCAGAGGTTCCAGTTCCACACCGCAGCGACCTATCCAGTCAGATAAAGTTGATCTAGAAAGTTCGATTCCCGCCCGCTGATAGATCAGACGTTGACGGTACAGCGGCAAATGATCGGCATACTTCGATACCAGCACATGGCTGAGCAGTTCAGGTGAAGCAATGCCTTTATCAATCACATAGGCGGGCATCGCTTGCTGAGTCAGGGTGTCGCACTGATCACAGACCCATTTGCCACGTACATGCTGTTCCTTATAGAACTGTGCCGGTCTGAAATGCAGTTTTTCACTGACATCTTCGCCGATACGACGGAGTTGGCAGCCACAAGCGCATTGGGTTGATGCAGGTTCATGCTCAATACGGATGGTGTGTAGATGATCTGGCAGTGGTCGACGTTTAGGTTTATTGGTTTTGGCTTTCTGTGTCGCTGCATCGGTTTTATCTGCATTTAGCCGTTCCAGTTCTAGATCAACCGCAGCAATATCTTCTTCAACCGCTTCATCCCACAGGTGGATTTGTTTTGCAGTGAGATGTTCGTTTTTACTGCCGAATTTGTGCTGTTTAAATAGTGCGAGTTCATGCTCGTATTTTTGATTGAGAATAGAAAGATGTTGAACTTTAGAATCTAATTGCTGATTGGTGACTTCAAGATGTTGAACTTTGGCATCCAATTGCTGGTTTGATTTTTCTAATTCTTGATTTGATTGTGCTAGAGACTGATGCTGCATCGCCAACTGTCTGGTGAATTCCAGCAGTTGTTCATGGGTCAGTTGGCTTAAGTCAGGCAGCGTATTCATGACCGCAGTATGCCTGAGGTCATGAGAAGAATGAAATAGAACGTTTGGAGAATAGCAGAATGGAACAGCCTGGTTTAAAGCATCGTCACCACCTGCTGTCGTCCAATGCGCTGCCAGGGCAAACCTTGGATCAGTGCCTGTAACTGTTCCGGGCTGAGGGCCACGGTTTCACCTTGGTGAACTTGAGCCCAGTGAAATTTGCCCTGTTCCAGCCGCCGGGCACACAGCCAGATGCCCAGTCCATCATGTACCAGTACTTTCATGCGATGGCCACGTTTATTACAGAACAGGTAAGCACAATGCGGTTTGATGTAGCCAAAGGCTCTCACCACCTGAGCCATGGTCGTATCCATACCTGCACGCATGTCCATGGGCTGAGTAGACAACCAGATTTCATCAATGCGGATCATGTTGCAAGTGCCTTGAGTAATTCTGCCAAGGCAGGTATTTCTGATGTCTGCCATTTTAGCTGAATATCATTATTCGTATGAGGCACGGTGATACACAACGTGATCCTCTCATCAATAGGTTGGCTGATTGCAGCAGTGTAAGGCAAAGCAATAAATGCTGGATTCACATGAGTAGGATCCTGCACGGCACCCTCATGATGGCTGAAGATCCTGATCCAACGACTGACAAGGTTGGCATTAATACTATGTTGCAGTGCGACCGAAGCGATCGAGGTATTAGGATTTTTACAGGCATTGACAATACTGAGTTTGAATTCTTTGCTGTATGTTCTGCGTTTTTTAGCAACAGGAGGTGTTGCTGAATATATATCCATGTTCATGGATTAAGTCCCCACTTGTTTTTAGGTGGGAACTAAATTAAGGCTTATAGGATCGCTTGGTAAGGCTGTGTTAGCCGGATGCTTACTAAGTATCACACACCATTAGGGATGAATAACCTTGTGTCATACATAGAAGAGATGTACTACTCAGAAGATGGTGAGAAATATCATTCTACTCTAGACATCTCGATCAATGTTGAGGATAAGGAAATTAACTGGAGTGAGCTTTTAACGCAAATAATGGTTAAATATTTAGATCAGAAAATTACGCTTAATCGATTAAACATTTCTGATGAAAAGTCTTCTTTTTTTGGAAGCAGAGAACATAAAGAACTTTTCAATATTCTTGATCAACTAGATGCTTTGAATAATGCAAAAGCTACCTCTGACCGTTATGATGCTCTGCTAAAAAATTTAATATGTTTGATCATCTATGACTTAGAAATCGAATGCTCAGAAAATTTAAATAATAGAGTTATGGAAAAACTGATGTCCTTAGGTGATCTTTGTCCAAATTATTCACGCTTTCAATGCAAGCCAAATATCGAAGATCATTTTGATGGACAAGAAGTATCATTAAAATATCAAGGCTATCTACAACCTCTCGTTTTAGAACCGAATTTTACGACAAAAAAGCTGCTAGATTCCATCACTTTACGACCACATTATAAAAATAATAAGGAGCTTGAATATATCTTAAAGAAGCACTACATAATGGATGAGTACAAAAAATTCAAACTAAGATATTTCAATTAAATCCAATATATTTCAAATATATATCACAAAAACGATAATTACCCATCAGGTCTGCTTAGCAGGCCTTTTTCATTTTTAAAGGTGTCCATATGACGACTTGCCCTGCTTGTCATAGTGAAGAAATAACTTTTCTTGGATTAGCTCCAAAAGGATCTAACCAAGCTCCAAGCCCACTCTGGTCACAATCAACACTTACCTTCATTGGCAAAGAATTAGCTAAAGCTTACAGAATTCCTCCTGTAATTGGAGAAATTACAGGAGCCAGCTTAGGCTATGTACTTAATTATTATTTACATAAGCATTCTGGATCTCCTTTCGTACAAAACGAGAAGTCTTACACCTGTAATGACTGCAATTTAACTTTTCAAATCAATTAACAATAATAGGTATAAATATGGCACATCAACTTGAACAAATGGCTTATGTCGGTGATACCCCTTGGCATGGCTTAGGTAATCAACTCACTCAGAATCAGCCGATTGAAATCTGGGCCCAGCAAGCAGGTATGGATTGGCGCATCGAATCCTCGAATGTCAGTTACATGGCACAGAATGAACGTGGGCAAAGCATCATCATGCCGTATGAAGAACAGCGAGTGCTGTATCGTTCCGATACTCATGCTCCCTTGTCTGTGGTCAGTCAGCGTTATCAGGAAGTGCAACCGATGGAGATTCTGGAGTTCTACCGGGATCTGACTGAGCAATCTGGCTTTGAGCTGGAAACCGCAGGTGTACTCAAAGGTGGTAAGAAGTTCTGGGCTTTAGCACGTACCGGACAATCTACGGCACTCAAGGGCAAGGATGTCAGCAATGGCTATATTCTGCTAGCAACTGCCTGTGACGGTACTTTGGCTACCACGGCACAATTCACCAATATCCGAGTGGTATGCAATAACACCTTAGCCATTGCCCTACGTGGACAAAGCAGCAGTGCAGGTGTGGTGAAAGTGCCACACAGTACCAAGTTTGATGCTGATAAGGTCAAACAGCAATTGGGTATTTCAGTTCGTGCCTGGGATGAACACATGTATGAAATGAAGCAGCTGACTCAACGTAAAGTCACTCAAGGAGAAGCAGCTGCTTATTTTGATGCAGTGTTTAACAATACCAGCATGAGTGTTGCAGATCAGGAAGAGAACATTATTCAGTTCTATCGCAATATGGCTACTCCAACTCCAGCCAAAGAAAAGCCTGAACCGAATGGACGTGCCATGGCCAAAGTCATGGATATGTTTAATGGGCAAGGACGTGGTGCAGAACTCAGCTCAGCCAAAGATACCGCCTACGGTTTACTGTGCAGTATTACAGAGTTTGCCGATCATGAACGTCGTGCCATGAGTACCGATCATCGTCTGGACTCTGCTTGGTTTGGTGCAGGTGCTGCGTTAAAGCAGCGTGGACTAGAACAGGCGCTTCGCTTAGTGGTTTAAGTTTCATTTAAGCCAGTGCTATTACAATAATGGTCAAGGGTCATGCAGATGATCCTTCTCCAGTGAAAACCCCCTTTTGCCACATCTCCAGATGTGGCTTTTTTTATGCCGAAAATTTTACAGAACTCAATATTTATAAGGATCAGAGCATGAATCAGATTGCACCGATAAATACCTCTCAACTCCCTCATTTCCCAATTCCGAATGAGATGAATGAATCAAATACCGCAGCTAAACGAACAGCGACAGCCAAACGTTTAGCCAACACTAAAAATATGGATTACCAAGAATGGCTAGAAGTGCGTAAGCAAGGCATTGGCAGTAGTGATGCCGCAACCGCATGTGGATTGAATCCCTATATGTCGATGCTGGAACTGTGGATGATTAAAACTGGTCGAACTCAGCAGAACGTTGATGATGACAGCTCAGGCGTTGCACCGTTGTATTGGGGTAAACAGCTAGAGCCACTGGTAGCGGAATACTACAGCCTGCATACCAATAATAAAGTGAGACGAGTCAATGCCGTGCTTCAGCATCCCGATCCCGATAAGTCGTTTATGTTGGCAAATCTGGACTATGCGGTCGTGGGTAGCGATGACGTGCAGATTCTGGAATGTAAAACAGCTGGGGAACATGGTGCCAGACTATGGCGAGATGGTGTGCCTTTATACGTGCTGTGTCAGGTGCAGCACCAACTTGCGGTAACAGGCAAACAGGCTGCACATGTCTGTGTTCTGATCTGTGGGCATGAAACCAAAATCTTCAAAGTGACACGGTCTGAATCAGTGATTCAACACATCATTCAGGCAGAGCGTTATTTCTGGGAGTGTGTAGAAACGGATACTCCGCCATCTGTAGATGCCAGTGAATCCGCAGCCAAAGCGATTCAGCAACTCTATCCAGCGCATATCCCACTAAGCGTTGAAGATCTCTCGCAAAATGAAAATGCCAATTTGATGTTCGATCAACTCATCAAAATGAAGCAAGAGATTCAGCATAAGCAGGAACGCTTTGACCAGCTGAAGCATCAAATCCAAATGCTGATGAAAGATGCTGAGCGAGCCACCTTTGCTCATGGTTCTGTGTTGTGGAAGAAAGCCAAGGACTCCATCAGTCTGAATACCAAGGCATTGCTTCAGCACCAGCCTGAACTCATTGAGCTTTACCCCCTTCAAAAGCCAGGCAGTCGTCGTTTCAATATCTATACCGACTAAGCCTATTTCAGCCCATTCAAATAGCGAGGCGCAAAAACCGCTCCCCGCCCTCCATTCGCTAGGAATAGAGGGCAAACGGTCGCGGCTTTTTGTAGCGAGCTATATACATATTTCTTGAATCAGGTGATCTACATAAAGCTGGATGATCTGTACAAAATCAAATTGAGGAAAATAAAATGATTAAAGGTTTAGCGATTACACCACCAGCTCTAGGGCGTATCAGTATTGGTCGGGTAGTAGAAAAGAATGGCAAACGCCTACCTGAAAAAGATGATCAATTCACCATTACGTCCCAAATTCAAAGCAAAGAAGGATGGGTGAAACACCCACTGGATGAACAGCTTCGAGCCAATACTCTCAATCAAAAGCTACGCTCAATCCCTGTCAGAATGATCTTTAATGATCCTGATCTGAACTTACGCGCGGAGTATAGCTTGTTTGACCGACAGACTGGACGGCCAGTCTGTGTCGGCAATGGTGAAACCTGCCAGCGTTTAACCAGTCAAGGGGTCGAGCAACATCCCTGTCCATCACCAGATTTATGTTCTCTGGCACAAGGCGGCAACTGTAAACCTTATGGACGTTTACATGTGAACCTGGATGACTCGGATGAGTTTGGCACCTTCATCTTTAGAACTACGGGCTTTAACAGTATTCGGACTTTGGCTGCACGGCTGAGTTATTACCACGCAGCTTCAGGAGGTTTACTCTCTTGCTTGCCTTTGCAACTGACTTTAAGAGGCAAAAGCACCACACAAAGCTATCGTCAGCCGGTGTATTACGTGGATCTAACTTTAAGGGATGGGATTAGTCTCAATGATGCCATTACTCAAGCCAAGCAAATTGATGAGCAGAGCAAGCAGGCAGGATTTTATCAGGAGGCTGTAGATTATATCGCCAGACGAGGTTTTGCCAATGCTGTATTTGAGATTAATTCTGAAGAAGATGCTGATGTCATCGATGAGTTTTACCCTCTAGATGAAAACTCGGAATATCCAGAAAATAGTTACGCCATATCAAACACTCTCAGGCAAACTGTAGAAAAAGTGGCATAAAAAAAGACCCATCAAAGATGGGTCTTATTAGGCAATATCAGCTATTATTAATGATAATCAATCTTAAGTAAAACTGTTGTTGCCTCAAATTTTTGTTGCGTCATTTTCGCATTAAATTCCTGTTTCAAAATATTAAGTAAAGATACAGCGACTTGTACACTACCATTCGTATCATTAAAATAATGTAATTTCATGGTATGTGTCTTTTGCCGTTTACCATCTTTTCTACCATCCCACATAGTTTGCAATTCCATATCTTGATCTACCCACTCCTGTAAATCACTTGGAATATACGGCTCATGATCAGTTGGATCAAATTCTCTTACTGTTGATCGATATTGATTTGTAGTGGTATCAAAAGACACATCAAAGCCACTTAGTAGCCCGTATTGAGGTAAGGGAATATTTGATTTTAGTTTTTTATTTGAATGATTAAGGGAATTAGTCACTAAACGAATTTCTTTAGCACCAAAAGCTATTGCTAATTGGATATATACATTTTCTTTTGCTTTTGCTAATTCGATTTGGAAGTTTTCTGGTCTAATGTAAAGGTCTTTAATATGAGGATGCTTGATAAAAAAGCTATTTTCAGTCACCTTATCTTCTTTGGGAATTTTTAATTTTTTTGCATCTTCTAAAGATACATAAATTACTTCAGTAGGAAGTTTCATCCCTTTCAAAATAATACTTGCTTTATCTTCAACGCTATAAACAAGAGCTGGCTTTGTATTTTTCACTTTCTTATTATTGTTACGTTTCATCAACTCTGCTGAAATTTCTTCAGCATGTGTTAAAACGTCTTTAGTGCTTTCTTTATTTGTAGCTTTATGAATACTTGCTCCTATCAACCCTATTGTCAGACTAGTACTTTCATCAAATTTCTGATTAAATCTAGAAAAGAATCCATCTATTTTCGGTTCAGACTCCTTTACCAATTTAGGATATTTTTTCTCAAATAACTCTTCCACCATTTCATTTGATGCGACAAAAATCACATCTGGGAACTTGTTAGATATCATTTTTTTAAAACTCATTTGTTATTTATCTTAGCATAACAAAATTTATCAATTTATTAGAGGGGTCAATCGTGTTAAAAGCTATTTTTTGGATTGCAGTATTCTTTTTCTTCATTAGCGTGCTTTTTTATGGTATTCGCTTTATCTTTATAACTTTAATGAACTTCGCCAATTCATCTAAACCAAATCAATCTACGAAATTAATAGGTAATAAAGGATCAACTCTCTCAAACTCGGAATCTCTCAAGCCTGATCATGAAATACAGTTTTTTGATCCTACCCTCAATAAAATCACAACCCTGTCCGGCCATCTTGAAAAATGCTATGAAGAACATCAACAGCTTTGGATTAAATTGATCACTTTAGGGCAAAACGCACCAAAAACTATTAAGGTAAATAATATTAGTATGGTCGAGAATTTACTCACTAAAGAAAGGTTTTCCAATGAAAACTCTATTGAACAATATTTCAAAAGATTTTTGTAACATATAAAGATAAGAGCCTCTTCCAGAGGCTCTCTTTTATCTTATAAAGCATCCAAATGATCGGCCCACTTCTGTAACCATTCCGCACATTCTTTTTCATACGCGTGCAAATTATAAGTACCTTGTATTCCTTTTTTTGAATGCCCTAATACAGCTTCTGCAATTTCTGCAGGACAACTTAACCTAGATAGACCAGTACGTACAGTCCGCCTTAAATCGTGCGGACTCCAATCCTCAATTTCGGACAACCACAATTGTTCAGGCTGTAATGCGTATGAAAGTTTTTCAGGATGTCGCATTTGCCATTTATACACTGTAAGAATTTTCTGGGTAATTGGCCTACCTTTAATACTTGATTCAAAAAGAAAGTCCGACTCACGAGATAATGCTTTTATATATTCAAGGCATTGTTTAGAAAGTTGGACATACCTATCCGTACCATTCTTGCTTCCTTTTAAATGCCACGTATTTTTTTCAAAATCAATGTCCGCCCATTTCAACTCACAAACTTCCCCAGTACGGCACCCAGTCCATAACGTAATTCTAAGAATATGCCTAACTTTTTCTGAGAAACCTGATGTTGGAAGCCATTCCAATACTTTTTTAATTTCTTTATCTGATAATACTCGGCTACCCTTTTTGTGTGTTAACTTCACCCTGCTTTGCTTTAAACTCGATTTAGCCAAAAGTGCCGGATTTGCAAAATCATCCTTAAATTTTTCCAATCCTATACTGTAGTCATAAGCCAACGTTAATTCTGCTAGTACACGCCCAGCTTGAACATTTGCCCCACGCTCAATAATTTTAGAAATCATATTTACGACATCTTTTCGCGTCACTTGATCAGCTGCTATATGTCCTAATACTCTAACCGCATCGCCGTATAGTGTTCTTCTAGCTTCATCTTGTCCTTTACGTTTTCTCGCTCCTGGAATCAACTTCTTACTGCCTGTTTTACTATCTAAAACATAACGGTCTTCAATTACATTAGTTAAATATAAATCAATCAATTCTTTGACTGTAAATTGGGCATTTGTTTCATCTCGTTTTTCTTGCTCAATCTTTTTTTGTTCCTTCTGATCTTTTAGCTCCTGACTTGGGCAAATACCTGCTCTGCGTTTGATCTTCATCTTTTGAAGCTCTAATCTAGCTTCAGCCAATGACATATCTGGGTAAATACCAATTTTTACTTTCTTTAACGAGTTATCAATAGGACTTCTGAAGCGATAAGAAAATGAAGTCAGACCTGTTTTCCCCTTATTAACTCTTAACCCTTCATTTTCACCAATATCTACTAAGAAAGTTTCAGGTTTCATTTTTTCAATAGCTCGAGCAGTTAACGCTACTTTTTTTGTATAAGTAGGATCTTTTACAGTCATATAGTTCTTCTAACCTTTTCGCACTCGGTAATTTTGCTAAAATCACCCTCAGATTTTTCAGCATGCATATGCTGATAGGATTTAAATAAGATACACCAATAAAAGGTATACTAAAAGGTATACTTATGCATTGGATTCCTTAAGACTTGCTCGTTACCCCTAAGCAGCAATAGGAATGTAAGCAGATGATTATGATTGAAGAACTCATTATTTTTAAAGGTATTTTTATTAGATGAACATAGAAAATTCAGGTATTGATCTATCATCACTTACACCTATGATGCAGCAATACTTACGGGTGAAGATGGAACATCCACATTCTTTAATGTTCTATCGCATGGGCGATTTCTACGAATTATTTTTTGATGATGCACACAAAGCTGCCAAACTTTTAGGCATTACCCTCACCCACCGTGGTAAAACTAGTGGCAAACCTATTCCAATGGCGGGCGTGCCATATCATGCTGCTGAAGGTTATCTCGCTCGCTTGGTCAAAAAAGGCGAAACCGTGGTAATTTGTGAGCAAATTGGCGAGGTGACAGGCAAAGGTCCTGTAGAGCGTGGAGTAGTACGGATTATCACCCCAGGCACGCTCACTGATGATGCCTTGCTCAACAGTTATCAATCTTCCAACTTGGTCTCTTTATGCTTACAGCAAAACCAAATTGGTATCGCATTGCTGGATTTAAGTGCAGGGATTTTTAAAGTTCAGCAAATGGATTATTTGCCTGAACAACTCGCGATTGAACTTTCTCGTTTAATGCCAAGCGAAATTGTGGTCGATGAAGATATTGTCGATCCGAATATTATTGAACAGGTTAAAAAGCAGCTTGACTGCCCTGTGACTAAACGCCCAAATGTCGATTTCAACCTGAACAATGCACAAAAAACGCTTTGTGATCAATTTGCTGTATCGTCACTTTCAGGTTTTGGTATTGATCATTTGCCCTTAGCCAAAGCAGCAGCGGCAGCGTTAATACACTACGCCAAAGAAACCCAAAAAACGGCTTTACCACATATTCGCAGTATTCAATTAGAACAAAGCAGCGATTTTATTGCGCTTGATCCTGTGACCCGACGTAATTTGGAATTGGTTGAACCATTATTTGAACACGGCACTTCTTTATTCCAACTGATTAACGATTGCCAAACTGCCATGGGTAGCCGTTTACTGAGTCGTACCTTGATGCAACCTTTGCGTGACACGGCATTGTTAGATGCAAGACTGGATGCAATTCAAGCCTTAATACAAGGTTACCATGAGTCGCCTGTGCGTTTGGTACTGAAAGAAATTAGTGATATTGAACGTGTGCTGAGTCGTGTCGCACTCGGTAGCGCACGCCCACGTGATTTGGTACAACTACGTCAGGCCTGTGCGCAAATTCCCTATTTGCGTCATGCCTTACAGCCCATTGTTTCTGCACAACAATCCGCACTCATTCAAAACCTGAATGAAGAACTGGGCGATTTTCATGGACTGCATCAACGGCTGATGCAGGCAATTGTAGAAAACCCACCTGTACTATTACGTGATGGCAATGTCATTGCAGAGGGTTTTGACAGTGAACTCGATGAACTACGCAAAATCCGTGATCATGCGGGGCAATTCCTGATTGATTTAGAAGTCAAAGAGCGCCAAGAAAGCGGTATCCCAACGTTAAAAATTGGCTACAACCGTGTCAGTGGTTACTACATTGAACTCACTCGCGCCCAAGCCGAGCAAGCACCTGAACACTATATCCGTCGTCAAACTTTAAAAAATGCAGAACGCTACATCACCCCAGAGCTAAAAAGTTTTGAAGATAAAGTCCTGTCTAGCGAGTCCCGTGCTTTAGCCCGTGAAAAGATGCTATTTGAAATGCTATTGGATGAATTACGCCAAGACATTGCTCAATTACAAATGATGAGCAGCGCGATTGCACAAATTGATCTATTGGCAAACTTTGCCCATCAAGCACGTTTACGCAATTGGGCACGCCCTGAATATAGCCCTGAAATTGGAATTAAAATTACTGCAGGACGTCATCCTGTTGTTGAGGCCTTGAGTAAAACCGCCTTTACACCGAATGATACTTTACTCGACTACAATCATCGTTTGGCAATTATTACTGGCCCGAATATGGGCGGTAAATCAACGTATATGCGTCAAACCGCACTCATTGCCCTACTTGGCTATTGTGGTAGTTATGTGCCTGCCCAAACAGCCGTATTAGGTCCTATTGATCGCGTGTTTACCCGTATTGGTTCTGCCGATGATTTATCGACAGGTAAATCGACCTTTATGGTCGAAATGACTGAGACTTCACAAATTTTACACCATGCAACCTCACAGTCTTTGGTGCTGATGGATGAAGTTGGTCGCGGAACCAGTACCTACGATGGCTTATCTTTGGCATGGGCATGTGTGTTGGATTTAAGCAAACGCATCAAATGTTTATGCCTATTTGCAACGCATTATTTTGAATTGACCGAATTAAGCAAAGAATCTGGGGTGGATAACTACCACGTAACCGCCAAAGAAATGAATGGCAACCTGATTCTCTTGCACAAAGTTCAACAAGGTCCTGCAAGCCAAAGTCACGGTTTGCAAGTGGCAAAATTGGCAGGCATTCCAGCCAATGTGATTAAAGAAGCGCAAAACCGTTTAAGAATTTTAGAAAAACAGCAGCACAAAAATGTCAATTTAGCCGTTCAAGATGACCTATTTGCACCAGCAACAAGCTCAGCTGAACCAGAAGTGATTGAACGTGTAATCGAGGTAGAAAAACCATCACCTGCTTTAGATTTATTATGCAGTATAGATGTCGATAATTTAACGCCACGACAAGCGCTGGAACAATTGTATGCTTTAAAGGAACAATTGAACGCTTAGCCGCTGTTATTTCTAAAATATTTGAGCTAAACAAAGACTCTCAATTGAGAGTCTTTGTCATTTATAAGTTTTTTTGATGGTTTTATCCCCCTTTTATCAAATTTAGCAGCACTGTCTATATCAAATATCAGTAAAAGCGATTGTTAGTTGTAGTGATTTTTGCCTAAAATAGACTATTCTGAATTAGAACCATATTTTTAGGTAGCTGTCGCCATGACATTTGTTGTCACTGAAAACTGTATTAAATGTAAATATCAAGACTGCGTTGAAGTTTGTCCTGTAGACTGCTTCTACGAGGGTCCGAACTTCCTTGTCATTAATCCAGACGAATGTATCGACTGTGCATTATGTGAACCAGAGTGTCCTGCCAACGCTATTTTCTCTGAAGATGAATTACCAGAAGGTCAGGAAGTGTTTATCGAGCTAAATGCTGAACTTTCACAGACTTGGCCAAACATTACACAAATTGGCGATCAACCTGCTGATCGTGAAGAATGGAATGGCAAACCAGACAAATTACAATACTTAGAAAAGTAAGTTCGTCTTGTTGTGAAAAAGATCAGTCCTGTGCTGATCTTTTTTTATACCTAAAACACACATTTGATTGCAATATTTTCAAATTTTAACCAGCATTTTCGATTAGAATACTGCCACTTTAAATAAATATCTGATTTGCCTAATGAAGAAATTTTTCAAGGCGCTGTTTTCGTTCAGCATTGTTCCCGTTATCTTGGTTGCTTGTAGTTCAACCCCAAACAGAACAACAACGATCACCACGCCCGATGGAAAACGAATTTTCATTCCTCAAGAAAAAATCACCTATGAGCGTCAGGTAGCACCTAAAATTGTGCCGTATTCGTATAATGCATGGGTGGCAGTGAGTGACAATTTACGCCAAGTTCGTGAATATGAACGCTTCTTGGAACACAACGGTGTTGGCAATATTATTCCAAGTTTTGAATTAATGCGTACCGCACGTGACTGGCAACGCTGTGGACGTTCGCAATTTATGATTCCAAGTCGTGAATTGTGGCAAAATCAGGTGCCTACCTTGCGTGTATTTAAATATTTGGTCGCCTCTAAAGTCTTAACTGATTTTGAAGTCACTTCTGTCTATCGAGATTTACCACTGAATCAATGTGCAGGTGGTGCGAACTCATCGCGTCACTTATTTAACTCAGCCATTGATTTTAGAATTGGGCCACAATTCCCGAATGCCGAAGACTATGCCTATATTGAAAGTACCAAATACAGACTGTGTCAGTTCTGGCAGCAATATGGTCAAAGTTTAAACATGGGCTTAGGCTTATACGCTTCAGGACAAATTCATATTGATACACAAGGTTATCGAACTTGGGGGCCAGATTTAAGCCGCCATTCATCAATGTGTAATTTCTAATTCAGTGTTGTTTAGAATTAAATCCTAAAGAGGTCAAATTGACCTCTTTTTTTATTGCGAAATAGATTATCACCTGCTCCATTCCGCGAATAAATTGCACTCTGAGCAGAAAAGTTTACAATGCACACATCGCAACAAAGGTGAGCACGCTATGCAACAAATGTGGACGGATATCGATCACTATATCGAATCACATTTAATTCCCGAAGACCCAATTTTGACGCAAACTTTAGAAAATACCGATGCCAAAGGTTTTCCAGATCACCTTGCAGTTGCGGCAAATCAGGGCATGTTGCTACAAATGCTCATTCAAATGAATCAATGCAAACGTGTGTTGGAATTGGGCACATTCGCAGCTTATAGCACAATGTGGCTAGCACGTGCGCTGCCTGAAGATGGTTATATACTCACGATTGAAGGACGTGATACCCATGCAGCTTTGGGACAGGAAAATATTGACCGCGCTCAATTAAAACAAAAGGTTGAATTAAAAGTTGGTCGTGCTGCAGAAATTCTAAAAGCTCTGCCAGAAGATACTGAAGCTTTTGATTTTATTTTTATTGATGCCGACAAACAAAGCTATCCTGAATATTTGGAACTGAGTCTTAAACTTTCACGCTCAGGTACAATTATCTTTTTAGACAATGTAATTCGTGCAGGGGAAATTTTAAATCCTGACAATCACAAACCAAGCATTGAAGGGATTCGTGACATGTTCAAAGCCATGCAAAATCATTCGCGAATTTTATCGTGCACAGCATTACAAACTGTAGGCAGCAAAGGACATGATGGCTTTGCTTTAGCGATTGTAAAGTAAAGTCCACACAAGGTTAAAAAACAACCTAAAGCAATTTTACATTATATATTATAATGTTACATATACTGTCCATACAGTTATCCACAAATTATGCGGATAACCATGGACAGTCAGCAAGCATTTACATCAGTTCAACTAAACAATCTTTTGAAATGATCTTTTTTGAATCATTTACGATTTTTACTTTGCCACCAACAAAGGAACAGTTGAGTTACGGAAAATATTGGTGGTAATGCTTCCCAAGAAAAATTGGTGAATTTTACTGTGACTAAATGCCCCCAGTACAATCAACTGAATACCATGTTCACGTTGATAATCTAAGATATTTTCAGCCACATCGCCATAACGATATTCAACCACCACATCTAAACCCGCTGAAGTTAAAAAATCTGCAGGTTCATTTAAAACTTCTGGGTGATCACCGACATAGAGCAAATGACATTGCAATAATTTAAGCAAATCACTTTGTGCAATTCGCTTCATCATTTTGATACAAGTTGGGGAATATTCATAAGCAAAAATAAAACGGTTTGGTGCTTTAAAATGCTCTCCGACAGTCATCACAGTACAATTTGCACCACGAATAAAGTTTTCGACATTACTGCCTAATGCCTTATTGCGTTCAGCAGATTTCTCGCCCACACGTCCAATCACCACAATATCTTCTTCGTTCAGCACACTAAAACTTTGTTCTAAAAAGTCGCCTTTTTCTTGAATGTGGGTAGGTACAATGCCGAACTTTTCCTGAATCATACTGGAAATGTGCTGCAATAAATTGTTGCTATAATCGAGTGCTAATTCACTTTGTTTTTGTTCTAATTCGGCTAATTCTTTGAGTAACATGGCATTACTTTCAAAACCAATCACGCCACTAATTTCCCCCAAATGATAACTGGCGGGGTAATAATCCAAAACTTGTAATAACACCAATTCACGTTGAGTTTGTGTTGCAATCCACGCAGCAGCTTCAGCAAGCGCATTAATACAAGGCGAAGAATCAATACAAGCAATTACACGTTTCATTATTGCCTCTCTTACTGCCTTTTGCAGGCTATTTTTTAGTTGTTATTTTTAACTTAACACAACTCGTGTTGCAGGGACATGAAAAAATGTAATGAAGTTTAAAGATTTAGCCTTGCTGCATCGTATTTACTCACGATAACGAATCAATTTGGCAGGGTTTCCTACCACAATTTCCCGCTCCTGAACATCTTTGGTGACCATGCTATTCATACCAACGACTGCATGTGCCGCAATCTTCACCCCATCTTTAACACCAACATGCGCACCTAACCAAACATCCTTACCAACTTCAATGCCCTGTGAACGCACCGCTTGCTGATAAATGGGCTGATCCAAAGCCATGCCATGATCAAATGCATATAAATGACAATATGCTGCGATACGCACCTGATCATGAAGCTTAATTCCAACTCTGCCACCATCTAAAATACAGTGGTGATTAATCGCGACTTCATTGCCAATTTCTAAAGGGCCATGCAAAGTACAATCGGCTGCAATAAAGGTATTATCGCCAATACTGATTTTACGCCCCGGCTCTGCAAAAATATGTGCCAAAGGGGAAATAAAACAGTTTTTGCCAATCTCCACCGTTTCCATTGCCATTAAATAAGCTTGATATTCCTGCTGCCAAGCTTCTGCCCATACACGATGTTTAGGTTTTAATGACCAATATAACCACGGCATGTAGTTTAAACGGTGTTTATGCTGCTCACGGTACTTCGATAATGGATCAGGTGAATTTGCTTCAGTCATCTTGATCATCCTCAAGGATTTTGAGTTGTTCACGCCCACGGCTAATATCTTGTAATTTTAGTTTTAAAGGGTCTATTTGATCGACTTGCATGAATGCCTTTACTAACACGCCTTCGGCGGTGTAGTCTTCGCTGTACTCAATCTGCTGACTGTTCAACTCATACTGTAAAATTGCCCATTCATTAAACTGACAGGCAAATTGCACCATTTTTTTCTCAATTAGTTCTATTTTTTCTGCTAAGGCCAAACATTGCCCAGCGCAGCCACCATAAGCACGCACTAAACCGCCTGTACCCAGTTTAATACCGCCATACCAACGATTAACCAATACCAAAACATTGGTCAGCTCATTTCCCTCAATCGTGGCTAAAATTGGGCGACCTGCTGTGCCCGAAGGCTCACCATCATCATTAAAGCGTAATTGATGCCCTATTTTCCATGCCCAGCATTGATGTGTGGTCGATGGATCACGTTGCTGTTCTAGGAAGGTTTTTACTGCTTGCTCATTGTCTACAGGCACTGCGATGGCTTGAAATCGACTTTTTTTAATTTCTTCTTCAAAAGTGATTGGCGCAGCAATGGTAAAAGGCATAACAATCCAGACAAATAACCAGATAAATAAAACCTGAAGATTATAACGTGTTTAGATCACAACCGACATGAAAAAACCTTCTATCGGATTTCGATAGAAGGTTGAGTAGATAGTGTATTCATCAGGATTAAAAAGTCATCTTTTAACGAAAAGAAAACCATTCTAATTTTTAGACAAAAAAGTCTTCACCCAAATACACTTCACGTACGGTTTCATTTTCCAGAATTTCTTGTGGAGTTCCTTCAGCAATCACTGAGCCTTCACTAACAATATAAGCACGTTCACAAATAGCTAAAGTGTCACGCACGTTATGGTCGGTGATTAATACACCAATGTCGCGATCTTTTAAGGTACGGATAATATCTTTAATATCACCGACTGAAATGGGATCAACCCCTGCAAACGGTTCATCTAACAACATAAACTTAGGGTCTGCGGCCAAAGCACGTGCAATTTCAGCACGACGACGTTCACCACCTGACACACTCATCCCCAATGAATCTTTGATGTGTGTGATTTTAAAATCTGCCAACAACTCAGCCAAACGCTGCTGACGTTGTTGTTTGTTTAAATCTTTGCGGGTTTCCAAAATTGCCATAATATTTTCAGCAATGGTCAATTTTCTGAAAATAGAAGCTTCCTGGGGTAAATAACCAATACCCTTACGTGCACGTTCATGCATCGCAAGATCAGACAAATCCAATTGATCTAAATGGATTTCGCCTTTATCCATACGCACCAAGCCCACAACCATATAGAAACTGGTGGTTTTCCCTGCACCATTCGGCCCTAGTAAACCTACAATTTCACCACTTTTCATTTCAAATGAAACGTCTTTTACTACCCAGCGCTTATTGTAGTTTTTTGCTAAATGCTTAATATATAGCATTTGCTGACCGCGCTGTGTGCTGTCCTGTGTTGCACTGCTTTGATCCATTAATCACGCGCTCCTGGGAATGATTTTGAGCTTGATGGTGGAATCACAATTTTGACACGACCCGCATCAGAACCTGTTTTATTTGGTGTGCCAATTGCTTCAACATCACCTTTGTTCATGCTATAACGCAAGGTATTACCACGAATACTGGCACCATCTTGTTCTAAAAGCGCACCACCCGATAAGGTAATAATGCCTGTTTCTGCATTGTAAACAATCTTCTGCGCTTGGCCTTTCGCTAGACCTTTGGCAGGATCGGTTTTTTGCTGAAATTGTGCAGGTCTACCTGTAGCCGTAATTACACTGATTTCTTTTTTACTGTTCAAATTGGCAACAATAGAGTCTGCCTGTAGCTTCATGGTGCCCTGTTCAATAATCACGTTGCCCGTATAGGTCGTCACACCTGAACGCTCACTAAAGGTTGCACGGTCTGCCACCAAGCTAATTGGCTGATTACGGTCAGAAGGAATTGCCCAACTACCTGCCGATGAAAGCACCGCCAAGCCTACAAGTACTGCTTGTTTTATCAACGTTTTAGACGCGGTAAGCTTAGTTTTATGGTTCATACTTTCCTCGAATATTAAAAAATTCGTATTGGCCGTCATTTAAATTGGCTTTTAAACCCTGACTGATAAAATCTGCTTGTGGTGACTGTACCACCACCTGCTTATCAGTATTAATTTCACGTGTTTTGGGAAACACGTTTAGTTCAGCAGTTTCAAGCGTAAGCTTGCCTTGCTTGAGTAACTTGGTTGCCAAAACCTGATCTGATAACACTACTTTTTCATTGTCATTAAAACCTTGTGCCTGCTTGGCATAGAACGTAGCATCGACCTCACCTGCTTTGTACATCGAAGCATTTAAATTTTCCAGCTTAGAGGTCTTTTGCTGCATATCTTGCTCTAAACGATCAATTTGTGCACGCACATATAAATTGCCCTGCTCATCTGTTTGGGTGAGATGAATTTGCTCTGCCGTATAAGTCATAGAGCGGGCAGCGTCAGTTTCCAGTTTCTTGCCTTTACCGCTGTAATAGTAATAACCACCACTTACAGCTGCAATTGCAATCGCAGTAACATATAAAACTTTAGTATCCATAAGTGGGGCTGTAACTCAAACCTTTGAATATATGACTTAATTAATGAGGGATGCTGAGATATTTTTCAAGTAAGCTTTGGTACACACCTTTTGCAGTTAAAATCATATCGCAGATTTCACGTACCGCACCGCGCCCACCCATGGCCTGAGTGACTAAATCGGCACGACGACGCACTTCAATATGTCCATTTGGCACTGTGACTTTCATACCTGCAATCGAAAATGCAGAAAGATCGGGCCAGTCATCACCCATATAGAGACAGTCTGCTGGTAATAAACCCAACTTTTCGCAGACTTCCTGCAATGCAGTGCCTTTATCTTCACGTCCTTGGTAGACCAAATCTACACCTAAATCAGACATGCGTTTTTCTACAATATGACTTTTACGCCCTGTGATGATAATGACTTTAACACCTGCTTGTTGCACCAGTTTCATGCCTAAACCATCCCGAATATCGAATGATTTAATTTCATCACCGCTGTTGGTTAAGGTCACAAAACCATCACTTAGAATTCCATCAACATCTAAAACCAAAGCTTCAATATGACGTGCTTGCTCTAATAAAATATAAGATGCCATTGTTTAGTTTACCCCTGCTTGAATCAAGTCATGCATACTGATCACACCAATGACTTTATTAGCATCATCCACCACTACAAACTGATTGATTTTACGGTCACGTAATTGTTCTAAAGCTTCAACTGCACGTGCTTCTTGTGAAATCGTTGCAGGATGTTGCGTCATCACTTGCCCAACTTGTAAATTCACATCAAAGCCCTGTTGTTTATCAATTAAACGACGTAAGTCACCATCGGTGAAAATGCCCAACAAGACATCATTTTCATCGACAATTGTAGTTAAACCTAGACGCTTGTTTGAAATTTCGTATAACACTTTATTCATGGGTGTATCTGGTGCAACTTTAGGTAATTCTGTACCTGTATGCATTAAATGTTTCACATGCAATAACAAACGCTTTCCTAAAGCTCCCGCAGGATGTGAGCGAGCAAAATCATCGGCAGTAAAACCGCGTGCATCGAGTAAAGCCACCGCGAGCGCATCGCCTAGTGCTAAGGTTGCTGTAGTGCTTGAGGTGGGTGCTAAGCCAAGTGGACAAGCTTCCTGAATATTACCCAATGTCAAAGCGACATCAGCATTTTGTGGCATTGGACCACGATCATCACCGCTAATGGTGATCAGTGGAACTTCTAGATGTTTGATGAGTGGCATCAACATCATAATTTCATCACTTTTGCCTGAATTGGAGATAGCAATTAAAACATCACCGCGTACCAACATCCCCAAGTCCCCATGCCCTGCTTCACCCGGATGCATAAAGAAAGATGGCGTACCTGTAGAGGCAAAAGTCGCAGCCATTTTACGACCAATATGACCTGATTTTCCCATACCTGTGACCACAACACGCCCTTTACAATGCAACATAATTTCGCAGGCACGGCTAAAACGCTGATCAATTTGCGTGGCCAAGACTTGTAATGCTTGTTCTTCTATTCTTAAAGTGTCTAAGGCAACAGATTGGAAATCAATGGTATTTGACATGTTTGGCATTCAACGTCCAACTTAAATTGAGTGTTTTCTATACCTCAATAAGGCGATTTATTGAAGTACATTTAATTTTCGCAATTTTAGCATATCTATGCAATTCTACACTTTGATTCTGCGTGTGTTTTTTGTTTTAGCTTATTCGGGATAATTCTTAAATTCTTGTTCAATTGTATGCTGTTTTATCTGAATGGCTTTTTGACGCTTGTTTCAAGCGAAAACCAACCAAGTTTTAAGCTTAGGTGATTTATTTTTATTCATTCAAAGGTGTAGATAGAGTCACTTCACAAGTATATTTCGATACGAACACTCAAAATTTATAGATCATCTATAAAGTTGACTGTAAGCGAGCATAACAAACAGCCATAAAAAAACGCTTATCTTTTGATAAGCGTTTTTAAAAATTTTGGAGCGGGAAACGAGACTCGAACTCGCGACCCCAACCTTGGCAAGGTTGTGCTCTACCAACTGAGCTATTCCCGCAATATGGAAGTGAATTATAGAGAATTTCATACAACTGTCAACTCTCTATGCCTCCAAACGCTCAATTAATCAGCACGACGCCACACCGTACCTTGACGAGTATCTTCCAAGACTACACCTTGATCGAGCAAAGATTGACGAATTTCATCGGCACGGGCGAAGTCTTTGGCTTTTTTCGCATCCTGACGTTGCTGAATGAGGTCTGCAATGGCTTGTTCAGATAGACCCAAAGCGTCCTGACCAATATCAGACTTCAAGAATTCATCGACATCATGCTGTACCAAACCTAAAATATTGGTCAAATGACGCAAGGTCGAGTAATACACTGCTGCCTGATCTGCATTCTGCTCTTTTACCGCACGGTTTAGTTCTTTATTGACTTCAAACAGCACTGCAATTGCTTCGGCGGTATTAAAGTCATCACGCATTGCAGTATTAAAACGCTCAACCAATGCCTCATCTAACTGCTCAACCGTTAGCGTACCATACGC
Organism: Acinetobacter sp. SWBY1; assembly: GCF_002946595.1. Classification (NCBI taxonomy): domain Bacteria; kingdom Pseudomonadati; phylum Pseudomonadota; class Gammaproteobacteria; order Moraxellales; family Moraxellaceae; genus Acinetobacter; species Acinetobacter sp. SWBY1. The sequence goes on from NZ_CP026616.1 coordinate 839,407, forward strand.
TTGTTGATAAGCCTTAAATGAGTGATAGAAACGTGATAAAGCAGTTTTAGCTTCTTTGAGTGCCACATCTGAGAAGTTTACAGGGCTACGATAATGCGATGACACAATAAAGTAACGAATCACTTCAGGATGGAACTTTTCCATCACATCACGAATGGTGAAGAAGTTACCCAATGACTTTGACATTTTTTCGCCATCGACATTAATAAAGCCAACGTGCATCCAATAATTTATATATTGTTCACCTGTCGATGCTTCAGACTGAGCAATTTCATTTTCATGGTGTGGGAACATCAAGTCTGAACCACCACCATGAATATCAAAATGATTGCCCAAGCAGCAAGTAGACATGGCAGAGCATTCAATGTGCCAACCTGGACGTCCATTGCCCCACGGCGAAGCCCACGATGGTTCATTTTCTTTGGCATGTTTCCACAAAACAAAGTCAAATGGATGCTTTTTATCGACTTCAACATCAACCCGTTCAGACGCGCCTGCCTGCATATCTTCTAGCTTGCGACCTGAAAGACGGCCATATTTGTCAAATTTTTCAACCTGAAAATAAACATCGCCATTACTTGCAGGATAGGCCGTGCCTTTATTGACCAAATTACCAATCATATTTTGCATTTGATCAATATATTCAGTAGCACGTGGTGCAGCATCAGGTTCAACGCAACCTAAGCTTGCCGCATCTTCATTCATGGCTTGAATAAAACGATCTGTTAAAGCTTGAATACTCTCGCCATTTTCATTGGCGCGTTTAATAATTTTGTCGTCAATGTCAGTAATATTGCGTACATATTTCACATTCCAACCTTGACTGCGCAAAAAGCGAATGATGTAGTCAAATGCAACCATGACCCGCGCATGTCCAATATGACAGTAATCATAAACCGTCATACCACAGACATACATGTCGATATGTCCTTCTTTACGCGGAACAAATTCAACTTTTTTTCGTTGCTCTGAGTTATATAGAACAAATGGTTGCATAGGTTTTCAAAATAGGTCTATTAAAAGATGCTCCATCTTAACCTAAGCATTATTTTTCATAAAGTTTTTCGATGTTTTTATTCTGTATGTGTCTGTGTGAAGAGAATATCGCGGATGATCCAAGCCTTCTCCCGAAGGAGAAGGAACTTTTTAATACCTGTACTTAGGCGTTTGCTGATCTTATACGGTTTGGCAAAGCTTATGCAGCATCACGTTTTTGTACCAAAATCGCGCCAACTGAATAGCCTGCGCCAAATGAACACAAGACACCATATTCACCGTTTTCGACTTCGTGTGCAGTACGGTGTAAAGCGATAATTACCCCTGCCGAAGAAGTATTGGCAAACTCATCTAAAATAATAGGTACTAAACCTGGTTGTGCTGCTTCTTTACCAACCACCAATTTCAAAATGAGTTCGTTCATGCTGGCATTGGCTTGGTGCAACCAGAAACGCTTCACATCGGTTGGTGCAATCTGATTTTTTTCCAATTGCGCAGTAATCATTTTAGCCACTAACGGACAGACTTCTTTAAAGACTTTACGGCCATCCTGATGGAAGCGTTTATCATCAATATCTGCATTTTCACTTAGGTTTAAGAAACCGAAGTTATTGCGAATATTGTTAGAGAACTGGGTGAACAGGTTCATATCTAAAATTTCAAAACCTGCTTTTGTATCTGTCTCTTCTAAAATTGAAGCGGTTGCCACATCACCAAAAATAAAGTGACAGTCACGTGAGCGGTAATCGTTATGCCCTGATGTAATTTCGACATTCACCAACAGTACGCGACGCGCGCCTGCTTTAATCGCATCATGCGCTTGCTTAATACCGAAAGTTGCAGCAGAACATGCCACGTTCATGTCATAGGCATAACCTTGAATACCAAGCGCAGTTTGAATTTCAATCGCCACCGCAGGATAAGCACGCTGCAAGTTTGAGCAAGACAAAATCACCACATCAATATCTTCTGCGGTGACGCCTGCATTTTGCATGGCTTGTTTTGCAGCAATTACACCCCATTCTGCTTGTAACGAAATTTCATCATCACCACGTTCACGCAAATTAGGACGTAAACGGTTGATGTCTAAAATACCTGTCTTTTCTGCTACATAACGGCGTTTTACACCTGAGGCTTTTTCGATAAAGTCAGCACTTGAGCCACGACGTTCTTCAAGCTCACCTGCTGCAATTTTGTCAGCATTGAGCTGATTATACTGTTCCACATAAGCATTTAAACTTTCGACCAACTCTTCATTGGTAATAACATCTTCTGGGTGATAAAGACCAGTACCTGTAATGCGAATGCCCATGTAAAACTCCTTCTAGAAATTACTAATATCTTAACTGATTCCGAGCTTTTCGCATACTTTTTGCAGCCGAGTTGCAGAAATTGGCATTTTGGTTTTCATGGGTTGAGAGAACAGCGATATGCGTAATTCTTCCACCATAAAGTACAATTCCTTGAGTCGGGCATCTTGTTTGTGTTTAAACAATTTGTCCATCCAAGGGTCAATTTGGGCGATGGCAGCATCGTCTCTTTGCAAGTTGTTGGGTAAGCGGTCTAAACGTAATAACAACGCTTTCAAATAGCGCGGATATTCGCTCCACACCTCTACAGGCTTGCTATACACAAAGTCTGCCAGATGCATTAAGTCCAGCTGATCTTCAATATCATCCATATTTTTGGCAAACACGGCTTCATCTAGCATAAGGAGCTGACGGCGGATGTCTTGCCAAGCAATATAAATTTCATTAAAGATACGCAGCGTGGTTTGACCATGACTGAGAAAAGTCTTTTTTACCTCAAGCTGCAAGTTTTGAAACTCTTCCAAGTTGACTGGCACGTCACAAATAATGCTTTGCAAGGTCGCATAGATCAACATTTGCTCAAGTTGTGCTTTATCACCCAAAGGTGAGTAGGCCAAGGCCAATGGTTTGGCAATTTGCTTTTTCAATTGCCGTGATAAATCGCCTAATTGCACATGCAGCAAACGAATCACCCCTTCACGATGCTGATGAATCGCCTCGCGCTGATCATTAAAGGTTTGAATCACCACACCCGATTCATCTTTTTGTGAAAGTTCTGCAAAAGCTTTACTTGGTACCAACGCCTGATATTGCTTAACCACTACGCCCGTGACTTTTTGCGAGGCTTCAAATACAAATCGTTCAGGGAAGGTTTGGAATTCGCCGTGTAACTGTTTTACTGGACTGTGAGTTTCGGTACGGCAATGCGCTTTTAATTCAGATAAATCACGCCCTTGCTCAATCACCCGCCCTTTTTCATCTAACACTTTAATGAACGGCAATAAATACGCATCTACTCGCTCAAAGCTAAAGTCTTTTTCGGTGATGTGCTCTGCGCGTAACTGGAATGCCAAAAAGCTAAAAATGTGCTCGCGTAAATTTACCGCATCAACACGTTGTAGCAACTTTCGAGCTGTGTCTGGAATAGGCACCAAATGACGACGCTTATCTTTAGGCAAAGTCTTGAGCAAGGCTTCAATTAAATTTTCACGCCAACCCAGAACACCCCACGACCAGATATTTTCATCGACCTGTGCCAACGCTTGCACTGGAATTTTAACGGTTGCGCCATCTTCATCATGGCTGGGGTCAAAACGGTAACTGGCCGCCAAGCGCAGCTCACCATTACGCAAATAGTCAGGAAATTGCTGCGTGGTCGGACGATCATTCAGCCAAAGTGCATCATCTTCCACAAATAAATAACGTGGATTTTGCGGCTCTACTGTGGCACGCCAATCTTCAAAGGAACGACGGCTTGCAACTTCTACAGGTACTTTGGCGGCATAAAATAGATAAATAGTTTCTTCATCAACCACTAAATCACGACGACGTAATTTATCTTCAACCCGTTCCACTTCTTCCAGTTTAAGCAGGTTGTGTTTTAAAAATGGTGGGGTAATGCCCAAGTTGCCTGTGGTTAAAGCATCACGTAAGAATATTTCATGGGCGGCTTCCTGATCGACCTTTTCGTAATTGACAGGACGTTTCGGCTCGATAATTAGACCAAACAGCGAAATCTGATCATAGGCATTCACCACGCCTGCTTTTTTAGACCAATGTGGTTCAAAATAGTGATGCTTCAGCAAATCACGTGCAGCCAATAAAATCCATTCAGGTTCAATTTTTGCCAAGGTGCGTAGATACACTTGCGAAGTTTCTACCATCTCAAATGCCATGACCCACGGTGTATTGGTTTTATGCAAAGTCGATGCAGGGAAAATTCGTGCTTTTTGTTGGCGTACTGCCATAAACACATTGCGCTCATCGGTTTTATTGGCAATAAAAGAAAGCAACCCTGTTAATAACGCCCGATGCAGATTTTCATAACTGGCTTTTTTCTCATTAAACGACAGTTTTAAGCCACGCGCCAAATCCACCAATTGTTCATGAGTTTTCTTCCATTCACGTAAACGCAACCAACTTAAAAAATGCTGACGGGCAAAAGTACGACGTTTGTTTTCACTCATGCCATCACGGTTTTCGTGTAAAGTTTCCCACAATTTTAAATAGAATAAAAAGTCAGAATCTGCTTCACGGAACAAAGCATGTTTTTGATCGGCTTGCATTTGTTTGTCTGCAGGACGTTCACGCGGGTCTTGTACCGCCAATGCCGCTACAATAATCAGGACTTCATTTAACACCCCAAAATGCGCACCGCCTAAAATCATACGTGCCAGTCTTGGATCAATCGGCATTTTTGCCATTTGCTGACCAATTTTGGTTAAGCTGCTGCCTTGAAGCTCACCTTTATTAGAGCTGGATTTAGCGGAAGTATTGGGATTAGAGTCATCCCCGTGTGTAGCAGAGCTACTCACTCCATCTAAAAGAGGGGCTTTACCCTTCTCAATCATCGCACCGAGTTCAATCAACAGTTTACGACCATCATTGACTAAACGATGATCTGGCGGCTCAATAAAATCAAAATCTTCGAGCGTACCCAAGCCCAAACTTTGCATTTGTAAAATGACCGATGCCAAGTTGGTGCGTTTAATTTCAGGTTCAGTAAACTCTGGGCGACTTAAAAAATCTTCTTCTGAATACAGGCGAATACAAACGCCTGGTGCAATACGACCACAACGTCCTTTACGCTGATTTGCTGCTGCCTGAGATACTGCTTCAATCGGTAAACGCTGCACCCGTGAGCGATAGTTATAACGTGAAATACGTGCAAAACCGCTATCAATCACATAGCGGATATTGGGTACAGTGAGTGCGGTTTCAGCGACGTTGGTGGCAATAATAATGCGACGACCACCACCTGAAGGATTAAAGATTTTTTGTTGTTCCGCCAAAGCCAAACGCGCATACAACGGTAAAATTTCAGTATGACGCGGTCCATGCTTATGCAAGGTTTCTTGCAGCTCCCGAATTTCCTGTTCAGTACTGGCAAAAATTAGAATATCGGCATGTTCAGGATGACCTTTTTCCTGTGCATCGGCAAAGCATTCTTCTACCGCTTGCACCACTGCGCGTGGCAAGTTTTCTTCAAAGTCATCAAACTCATCATCATCACTACCACCAATGCTTAATTCAGAAATTGGACGATAACGTACTTCGACAGGATAGCTTCGACCTTCGACCTCAAAAATAGGTGCGCCGTTAAAATAGTTACTAAAACGCTGCACATCTAAAGTTGCAGAAGTGATGATGACTTTTAAATCAGGGCGACGTGGCAAAAGTTGCTTTAAATAGCCCATAATGAAGTCAATATTTAAAGAACGCTCATGCGCTTCATCTATAATAATGGTGTCGTATTTATTTAAATAACGATCATTGGCAAGCTCTGCTAACAAAATACCATCGGTCATTAAACGGACAATTGAATCTTGCGAACCCTGTTCATTAAAACGAACTTTAAAGCTGATGGACTCACCTAACTTTTCGCCAACTTCTTCGGCAATACGCTGCGATACACTACGCGCAGCAAGACGTCGTGGCTGAGTATGACCAATTAACCCCGTTAAACCACGACCTGCCAACATTGCAATTTGTGGTAACTGTGTAGTTTTCCCTGAACCTGTTTCACCCGCCACAATAATGACCTGATGTTGCTGAATTGCAGTAATCAACTGTTCGGCAGATTGAGTCACAGGTAAATCTTGATTCAACTTAATGTTGGGAATGCGCTGTGCACGCTCCAACACTTTTAAATTAGATTTTTCAAATAATTCCTGATATTGCTTTGGATTGGCATCTTTGCCTTTTCGTAGTCGATTTAAACGATGACGATCACGCGCCAAAACGAGGTGGTCTACATTTAAATGACTCTGCACAGAATACGCTTCCTAACCAAAACACAAACGCGTATTTTACGCTGTAATGCCTTTAAGCGAAAGAACAGTGATTTAGAATGCGTATTTAAAAAGTTTTAAATCCCCCCTTGAATTTCAAAATAGCATCCCCACATAGATGTATGTTCACCAATTGCTTGAAATGGGTTGTATTTGAACCTGAAAAATAGGTTGTCATGCAATCATCATCATTTTGAGGCCTAATAAAGACTCAATAATGCTGTGATGAAAGTGTACGCTTTTTACATACTCATTTGTTTTTCCGATGCTAGTAATGTAAAAATACCATTTCAGCAATAAAACAAAATTAGATACTCTATTGCCAACGAAATACAAACCTTAATCATGGAGACAATGATGAGCTTAATTAATACTGAAGTTAAACCATTTAAAGCAAATGCATACCACAACGGTCAATTCATTGAAGTAACTGAAGCTGATCTTAAAGGCAAATGGTCTGTAGTATTCTTCTACCCTGCTGACTTCACTTTCGTTTGCCCAACTGAGCTTGGTGACCTTGCAGACAACTACGCAGAATTCCAAAAATTAGGCATTGAAATCTATGCAGTTTCTACTGACACTCACTTCACGCACAAAGCTTGGCACGATTCTTCAGAAGAAATCAAAAAAATCCAATACGTAATGGTTGGCGACCCAACTTGGACGCTTTCTAAAAACTTCGAAGTATTAATCGAATCTGCTGGTCTTGCTGACCGTGGTACTTTCGTAATTGATCCAGAAGGTAAAATCCAAATCATCGAAATCAATGCTGGCGGTATTGGCCGTGATGCTCAAGAACTTCTTCGTAAAGTTAAAGCGGCTCAATACGTTCACGCTCACCCAGGTGAAGTATGCCCAGCTAAATGGAAAGAAGGTGATGCAACTTTAGCCCCATCTATCGACCTAGTAGGTAAAATCTAAGTTTTAGATTTTACTACTCACAAAAAACCACGCTTAGGCGTGGTTTTTTTGTTAAAGCTGTTTGTTTACAGTAATGCATAAAAACTCCACTTTTCTACCTAATTTATTCATCATTGAATCGTAAACTAGATTGAGTACAAAATAGCCAGCACATGGTACATTTGATTTTTAAGTTGTAATTTATGAGGGCGGTTCTATGAAAAAATTATTGGTACTTTCGACTTTTACTGGCACTTTCCGTGCCTGCATTGGCAGATGTAAACTGCAATGGCACCATTAAAAATCGTACCATTGATGATAATGTAAAAATTCAAAAGTTATGCACCCTAGATAATGTTACTGTTAAAGGCAATGTCATGCTGCATAGCAGTGCACAAGCCACAATCAAAAATAGCCGTATTGATGGCAACTTAGAATCTAAAGGACAATTTAGCCGAGTAAATGCTCAGGCCAACCGTATTGATGGCAACATTCAATTAGAAGATGGCCGAAATATTCAACTCAGCTCCAATCGTGTCGATGGCAATATTCAGCTAAAAGACAATACTGGCAGTATTATTGTTAAAAATAATCGTGTTTCTGGTAATTTAGAATGCGAAGATAATCGCCAAAAACCTACTGGCGGTTCTAATCGCGTTTCTGGCGATAAAGAAGACCAATGTCGTCATTTATAATGCTTTAAAAAGTAAGAAAGCAGATTTATAAAAACCACATCTTATGATGTGGTTTTATAACTTTGATCAACAACACAGCATAAAATAAGATCAAATCTATTTTTACAATTCTGTAATACTTTTTATTTCACACTTCACTTATGTTCAAAATAAGCAGATTAAATCTGTGAAAAATAATATAAAAAACAAAGGAGTTGCTTATGGATAAAACACTTGTCGTGACATCCTGGACATACAGTGCATCTTCACGTTATTTAAAAATATTTTACGAAAATGGCTCTGGGGATTTATTCCATCCTGTACCACAATTTATTTATGACAACTTATTAAGACGCAGTGATAAAGCAGCTTTTGTGAGTAAATATTTAGCATACGATTTAAGCTTTAACCGTATTTCCATTCAATAATTGATTTTATTAAACTTTGAGCATCCACATAACGATCCAATCTAAAAATAGATTGGATCGTTTTAAATAGGTAAATAACTTCAAATATTAATACACTTCTTGAATCAATTTAAAGCGTTCCTGTTCACGGTCATCATCCAAAGTAATACTCTCCGTGAACATATCAAGCGGTCTGGCCCAAATAGAATAATCGCCATATAAGCATTGATAAACCACCAATTTCTCTTGGGTTTCACTGTGTGTAGCCACATGCAGCACTTGATACAATTGCCCTTTATAATGTTGATAAATCCCTTTTTTAAGCATTGTGCTGTCCTTCTTCAACTAAACAGCAACAATGTACAATAAAAAATGAATTTCTGCTTATCAATACAATACAGCTTTATTCAACACACTCTCCCCCCAAGCAACCTGGGCATAACACATAAAGATCGACCCCATAGACACTATTTAGGCTAAAAACTATTACATTTATTGAACAATTATGCGTATCAGGCTGTATATTTTTTAGTTATATTCGCTTTATCCCATCTTAAGTGGATGTAAAAAAAGGAAACATGATAATGAATAAACTACTTCTTGCTTTAGGTCTTGCTGCAACTGTAGCGCTTGTTGGTTGTGCAAAAGAAAAAGCACCTGAAACTGGGGCAACCACAGGTGAGCACTTAGAAAATGCTGCAGCTCAAGCGGCACATGAGGCTGAAGATGCAACTCATGAGGCTGCTGCCGCTACAGCAACAGCTGTAGATAATGCTGCTGAAGCGACTGAAAATGCTGCCCACAATATTGCAACTGCAACTGAAAATGCTGCCGATGCAACTGTTCAAGCTGCAAAAGATGCGACTGCTGCAACAGCGGGTGCTGTTGAACAAGGTGCTGCAAACGTAAAAGAAAAAGCACAACAATAATTGATTGTGTCAATAAAAAAACTCCTGAGTCTCTGCTCAGGAGTTTTTTGATTTTAATGTCGGTGTTTTATGTGACACGTTTCATTTCAACATCTAAAGTACATCTTCTATTAGACTATGTAGAAAGCTCCCATTGCCTACTATAAAGCTGCCTTTAAATTGCAACCATAACCCATCGTCTGCTGGACTTGTCGGTAACTGGTATAGCGATTCAAAATAAAATCATAATATGCTTCAGGACTTGCAAAGTTAGCCGGCAAATTCTCTTTTTCAGCTTGCGGCAATTGCACATCTTTTAGCAACGCTAGATTGTAATGCCCCAACCGATACAACTCTGAAAAATAGCCATTCATCATGTCACAATATGCAATTTTAGTCGGCTTCAACGCAGTACTGCTCACGAGATGCTGATTTAAACTTCGCAGGTTATTTACATCTAATGGAAATTGATGTGAAAACGCAATGCTTTCCACTTGTTTGAACTGCTTAAAATCTTGAGCTAATTTAGTATTTAAAGCATCTATACGTTGCTGCAATGCTACTGCATCCTGCACCTGATATTTTTGAGGATCAACTTGCTGTACTTTTGGTTCTTCACGACAAGCCACTAAACCCAGCACAGTAAGTAAAGCACCGTAAACTAATGGTTTCATTTATTTACTCAATCATTTCACACTTGTTAGACATTATGCCTGAAAAAAAGTGAAAAGAATGACTAAAACGAACCTGTACTTTCCCCCTCCTACATAGTTAAAGTTTAGTGCTGATATTTCTAGAATAAATGATGAATATGATTTGCCAATTTTTATAGACTTGGGCAAAGTAGATAAAAACTGGAGTAAATAATATGGCTTTATTAAAACAACTGAATATAAAACATCCTATTTTTCTTGCTCCAATGGCGGGTGTTTCAACCCCTGAACTTGCTGCAGAAGTTTCTAATCAAGGTGGATTAGGCTCGCTTGGTTTAGGCGCACATACAGTCGAAGCTGCGCGTGAACAAATCATTCAAACTCAGGCCCTCACCGACAATTCATTTCAAGTGAATTTCTTTTGCCATGAAACCACACCGCTCAATGAACAGATTGCGCAGGCATGGATTGCACAGTTTGCGCCAGTTTTTGCCCAATATGATGTCACCCCACCTGCACAACTAAAATGTATTTATCCAAGCTTTAAAGACCATAATGATTATTTAAATCTGGTTTTGGAAACCCAACCACAAGCAGTAAGTTTTCATTTTGGAATTCCACATGAGCATCAAATTCAAGCATTAAAAGATGCAGGAATCATCACCATGGTTTCTGCTACAAATTTAGCCGAAGCTCAGGCAATTGAAGCAGCAGGAATTGATATTATTATTGCGCAAGGGATTGAAGCTGGTGGGCACAGAGGTGTTTTTAATCAGGCATTTGATAGTGCTGTGAAAACCAGTGACTTAGTGCAACTGATTCATCAGCATTGCGCAATACCTGTGGTCGCTGCAGGTGGAGTTATGAATGGTCAGCAGGCCAAACACATGCTTAGCCTTGGCGCTTCTGCCGTACAACTGGGTACCGCGTTTGTGCAATGTAAAAGTTCAAATGCCAATGCGGCTTATCGGCAAGCTTTGTTCCAACAAAACATCACCCAAATTACAGAAAGTATTTCTGGACGTCCTGCACGTGGTTTGATTAATCACTGGCACACAAAGATTGATACACCTAATCGTATCGCTGTGCCTAGCTATCCATACACTTACGATCTCGCCAAACAATTACATGCAGCAGCAGTCAAACATGGTGAGCAAGGTTATGCGCCATTCTGGGCAGGCAGTAATGTTAGCCAAATTCGTGAATTAGAGGCCGCAGATTTAATTAATCAGTTGGTTTTGGAAATGATTCACGCACGCTAAATATAGGTACAGAAAACTCAACCGTGTATCACGGTTGAGTTTTAATTTTTTACTTTGTATCTAATAAGTTCACCGCTTCAACCTGCACATCACTCATGATTTCACCATGCGCAAGTAGCTGATTAAAGTAATCTTCCACTACTTTATATTGCTCTGCCGTACTTTCTACTTGATACATACTTTGACGAAATTCATTACTTGAACGTAAACCTTTGGTGTACCAAGCAATATGTTTACGTGAAATGCGACAACCTGAATATTCACCATAAAACTCATACAGCTCGGCTAAATGTCCGAGTAATACTTTTTGAACTTCTGCAATGCTCGGTGCTGATAGATGCTCACCTGTTGCTAAATAATGTGCGATTTCTCGAAAAATCCACGGACGTCCTTGCGCAGCACGTCCAATCATAATCGCATCTACGCCTGTATAATCCAAGACATATTTGGCTTTTTCAGGACTATCAATATCACCATTGGCAATCACAGGAATATTGAGCATACTTTTCACTTCTTTAATCAGTGAATAACGTGCACGGTTTAAATACATATCTTCACGGGTACGACCATGCAAAGCTAAAGCGGCAATACCAGCTTGTTCCGCACGCTTTGCCACACGTAAGATATTTTCCTGACCATTTAAAAAACCCAAACGGGTTTTAAGGGTTACAGGTACATCAACCGCAGCAACGACAGTATCTAAAATGCGTGCCACCAAGTCTTCATCTTGTAATAAGGCAGACCCCGCCAATTTATTACAGACTTTTTTGGCAGGACAGCCCATATTAATATCAACAATTTGTGCCCCGTTGGCCACCTGATAGCGTGCTGCTTCCGCCAAATCATGCGGATCTGAACCAGCAATTTGTGCAGAAATTGGCGCAATCTCCCCATCAAAATTGGCACGATACAAACTCTTTTTACTCATGCGCAAAGTTTTGTCAGACGTCATCATTTCACTGACCGCATGCCCAGCACCAAAGTATTTGCACAGTGAGCGAAATGGCCGATCAGTAACACCTGCCATTGGGGCAACAATCAAATTATTTGACAGTTGATAGGGACCAATATACATATATATTCTTAACTTTAATGATTGGCATAGTATACTGCATCTGCCCTTTGGGCTCATCCATTTGGAAAGAGTTTTCCCTATCTATGAAAGACACTGTATTCACTTCTTTGATGAAACCCTTCAGCGTGCTCGCCTTATCCATAAGCTTAGCAGCCTGTGGAGACAGCGCATGGTGGTCTAAGGACAATGAGCCGACCTTGGAAGCAGAACACATTCGCAAACTGATTCCTAACCGTGTCAGTGAACGCAGTGCTTGGGCTAAAGATATTTATGATATTTCTGAGCAATTGGGTATTCCACAAACTAAAGAAAATATGTGCACCATTATTGCTGTGGTTGATCAGGAATCTAACTTTGTAGCAGACCCACAAGTTTATGGTTTGGGTGAAAAAGCTGTTAAAGAAGTGCAAGATCGTTTAGATGAAAAATTTAAAGACAAACTGGGCGAAGCAATTGGCGGCACGGTTGCAGGCTATTTTCAGGATGTGCTGAAAAACCACCCTAGCCCTGAAGATAACTATTTGAGTCAAATGCGTCGGGTAAAAACTGAACGTGAATTAGATGAACTATACCGTGAAATTTTTGACTACATGGCAAAGCATTATCATGTTTCCGCACTAACAGGTGCTGCCAAACTGTTTGGTCAAAATATTGGTGAAAAACTTAATCCAATTACCACTTTAGGTTCTATGCAAGTGCATATTAGCTATGCCAAAGAGCATAAACGTCAAAGTGGTAACATCGCAGAGTTACGCAGTGATCTATATACCCAGTATGGTGGCTTATATTATGGGATTCATCGTTTAATGATGTACCCTGCTGACTATGATCAACCGCTATACCGTTTTGCTGACTATAACTCGGGCATGTATTCGAGCCGCAATGCTGCATTCCAAAGTATGCTGAATGATTTAACCGAAGCTGAACTCGATTTAGATGGTGATTTACTTCTTTACGCTAAAGATGGCGGTGTGCGTAATGCAAAGAGTGAATCAGAACGTGAATTAATTGCTGTTTTTGCCAAACATAATATTTTGGTTACACCACGACAAATTCGTGCAGACTTAAAAAAAGAAAAAGAAAAGAAATTTGAAGACACTGCAACCTATTTAGCGGTTACAAAACTTTATAAAGCACAAACGGGCAAAGAGCCATTTTATGCCATGATGCCGCAAGTGGTCATTTCAGGGCCTAAACTGAGTCGAGATTACAACACCAATTGGTTTGCTACGCGAGTCAATGGACGTTATAAAACATGCATGCAAAAAGCCAAAAATATAAAAATTTAGCCTTATTTGATTTTGATGGAACCCTGTGCAGCAAAGACAGTTTTACGGGGTTCATTTTCTATGCGTTATCTAAACGACACATTATCAAACAAGGTTTAAAAACCTTACCGTGGATTCAGGCCTTTTATTTAAAAGTCTATCCTGCACATGCCATGCGCCCTAAATTGTTTAATGCCATGTTCAAAGACGCAAGTACAGCTGAAATATTAGCACTTGCACAGCGTTACGCAGTAGATTTAATGCATGACCTTAACCCACAACTGTTACAACAATTAAAACAGCATCAATTCAATGGTGATGATGTGGTGATTGTTTCTGCCAGTGTGGATATTTATTTGCAATATATTTGTCAGCAGTTAAATGTCGATTTGCTTTGTACTGAAACAGAAATTAAAAATCTACAATTCACAGGGCAATATTCAACACCTGATTGTAGTCGGGAACAAAAGAAAATACGGATTTTAGAACAATATGATTTAGAAAATTATGCAGCTATTTATGCGTATGGTAATAGTGATGAAGATGATGCCATGCTGAGTTTAGCGACTTATTCTTATATGGTGGGTAGTGATCATTCATTGCCAGAAATTGTAACTTATAAAAAACTGGCTTGATTTTGATGAATGATATAATAAAACCACAATTTGAATTGTGGGTTTTTTAAGTTACATGTAGCGGATGCCGCCTATGGTGATTACTTTTTTATACCCAGAATAGAAAATAAAAATAGAGTTTTCTCTTAATAAAATAGCTGATGATTCTGCATAAAAATAACGACTACAACACCTAAAGCAATAAAAAAGGTGACACTTTACAGCATCACCTCTAATTCAAAATAGAAGTATAGTTTTAAACCAAGATCAATCACTTAATCTATTCGTACTAAACAGCTCATTTGCAAGTCACTTATTTCTTAAATGGAAAAGCATATTTCACAATACGTTTAAGCACACTGCCGTACTGTTTAACTAAGCTCGCATTGTTGTAGTTCAAGCCATACTTTTCACACACAGCTTGTACTTTTGGTGCCATTTTACGATAGCGACGTGCAGGAATATCTGGATATAAATGGTGTTCAATTTGATGGCTTAAATGTCCTGTCAAAATGTGGAATGCTTCAGAACCTGTAAGATTCGATGAACCACGAATTTGACGCATATACCAGTGACCACGGCTTTCGTTTTGCATCACAGACTTTGGAAATACTTCTACATCCTTCGTAAAGTGACCGCAGAAAATAATGCTGAATGTCCAAATATTACGAATACCATTCGCAACCAAGTTCCCTGTAAACACTGGTAAAGCCGAAGGGCCTGCAATCAATGGAAAGAACACATAATCTTTAAACAATTGTTTTCCGATTTTCTTCTGCATAGGTTGCCATTCTTTTTTAGCTTGGGCTTTGCTTTTACGGCCATTCAAAATTTTACCAATTTCTAAATTCTGAATTGCAACACCCCATTGGAACAGTAAGCAGAAAGGAATGCTGTATAAAGGTTGCAATAAGTAGCCTGATCTCCAACGTTGTTCTGGGAACAAACGCACCAAACCATAACCAATATCATCATCCATACCTTTAATATTGGTATAAGTATGGTGTTTAAAGTTATGGGTTTGACGCCAGTTGTCTGAAGTACCTACCGTATCCCATTCATAACTTGCACCATTGAATTTAGGATCATTCATCCAGTCATACTGACCATGCATGACATTATGACCTAATTCCATGTTTTCCATAATTTTGGCAAAGCCCAATAAACCTGTACCCAAAACCCATGCTGGCGGGAACCATCCTGCGAACAATAAGGCACGACCTGCCATTGAGCTATAACGAATGGTTGAGTAAACACGGCGGATGTATTTGGCATCTTTTTCACCAATATCATCCAAAACTTCTTGTTTGATGGCGTCTAATTCACGTGCAAGCTCATCTAATTCAAATTGAGTGAGTTCACGGTTTTTAGGATTGCGGAAATATTCTATTTTTACTGGCATATTCATAATCGGAACTCGCTTATAAATCAATAATTAAATCGGTTTGTGCTGAATTGACGCAGATTTTCAATTGGGTATTCGGTTCGCTATTTTGAACACCATCGACCAAGTTTTTAGTTGAACCTTCAGCCTTGTTGCATACGCATTTATGGCAAATTCCCATACGACAGCCGTATTTAGGTTTAATATTTTGCTGTTCCAGACTTTCTAAAATGGACTTGCCTTTTGGAATGGTCACAATCTTTTTAGATTTAGTTAAGGTGACTTGTACCAAGCCCACATCATCCCCTAAAACAGGACTCATGCTAAAAGCTTCTGTTTTAACCACAGCAGCCTGAGTAAACAGTTGTTCAACCTGAGTAGTAAAACCAGATGGGCCACATGCAAATACGGTGCTCTGATCCATATTTGCCAAGTCTTGTAGATGTTCCGCATTTAAACGACTGTGTTTCAAACTCGGCTCTTGGGTATAAAACACTTGAAATTTAAAGTTTGGATATTGTTGTGCCCATGCTTCAAACTGTGCTTTAAATGCTGCGTCTGCAAAGGTTTTTACCCAATACATCAAAGTTACTGGAGTGCTACCAAGACGACCAGATTTTGCCATGTCTTGTAGCAAACTATACATTGGTGTGATACCACTACCCGCTGCCAATAGAATTAAAGGCTGGGCTTGTGCAGGCAGTTGCATATCACCATAAGGCACACCAAACTCTAAAGTATCGCCAACTTTGGCTTGCTCAACCAGCCATGTGCTGACTTTGCCCTGATCAACTTTTTTCACTGTCAACAAAACGTGTTGTGCATCAAGCTGAGTCAAACTATAGGTTCGCTCATAGCGTACGCCCTGAATTGTCACATAAACAGGATGATGCTGCCCTGCTGCACCAACTTGGAGTTTTTTATTGAATTGCAAAGTGAAACTCACCACACCTTGTGCGGCAATATCTTTTTTCACAATTTTGCCGAGTGACTGATTCACCGACCATAATGGATTAATTTTTTGCAACCAGAAATTTGCTGCATAAGGATCTAGTACTGCAGTTGCAATACTGGTTAAGGGAGATTTTCTTTTTTCAGTTAGCTGCATGATTCAGCACCACACGATGAAATTTTAATTATTATACACATGTATATATATTTGTATATACACCTGTATTGTTTCTAATCATTTCACAAGTACTGGCGCAACCGCTATAATGCCTCTAAGCTTATAAATTATTGAAAATATGACTCAGCCTGCCATGAAAACAAACCATGATGTGACTTTTCCAGAATCTGAAACGGTTCATGAGCCTCTTGTCGTGCGTACGGTTGGGCGTAAAGCTACCATTACCAAACAAGAATTATTTCAGGCAGCATTAAATTTAATTGGCCCACAAAAAAGTATCGCATCTTTAAGTTTACGTGAAGTTGCACGTGAAGCAGGCATCGCACCAAACAGTTTTTATCGTCATTTTAAAGATATTGATGAACTCGCGATTGAACTGATTGATCGTGCAGGTGTGGTGTTGCGTCAAATTCTGCATGAAGCACGTTTAAAAGCATCTAAACAAAACAGTATTATTCGCAGCTCGGTTGAAGTATTTATTGAACAATTAGATACCGATGAAGGCAATTTAAGTCTGCTATTACGTGAAGGTTATACGGGTTCAACCTCTTATAAGCTAGCTGTTGAGCGCCAATTGAATTATTTCCAGCAAGAATTGCAGGATGATTTAATTCGTTTGGAACGTTTGAATAATAGCAAATTGGCGCATCCTGACATTGCAGCCAAAGCCATTACACAACTGGTATTTAATATGGGTGCCAAAGTCATTGATATGCCTGCGACTGAACGTAAAGAAACCGCTGAACAAACCATGACCATGATTCGCATGATTTTAGAAGGTGCACGACATTTGGATGATGCCAAAATTCGTTAACATAACACAGGATAAATCGGGCGATTTTCCTGAATCAGGTCACGCCCGTTTGAGCATTTAATTGTTAGACTTCGCTGTTAAGCGTGTTGTTTTTGAATTAATTGCTGCACATGTGTTGCCGTGGTTTCAGGATTTTCCAAAGGAAACATGTGTCCTCCCTCGACCACACTAAACTCAATTCCATAAGTTTTTTGCATGCCTTGCGGTAAACCTTGCAAATAAAATGGGCTATGCCTTGCTGTAATTAAATGCACAGGTACATCTGGGGCTTTGCGTGGTGTGCGCCACCACCATGCAGGTACGGTTCTAAAAATTTCAGCTTCTACCCGTTTTGGAATTGTTAAAGTCACACCACCTCTTTGTGCATCGACTTGTATGCCGCTGGCAAAATAATCTTCAAAACATTGTGCATCAAATTTTTTAAATAAACGGTTATGCCGCAAAGCTTGATAGGCTTCTGCATGGCTAGCCCAATGATCTCGACGCTTCATGGTCACGGCGGCAGGTGTGAGTTGATCTACATATTTCAGTTTAAATTTTTGTAAAATTTCAAATAATGCCGACTTCGATCCAATCACAAAAGGTGGATCCATAATAATCAATTGAGAAAATAAATCTGGACGCTGATAGGCACACATCAGGGTTAATAATGAACCAAAAGAATGCCCTAAACCAATCACTTGTTGCTTTGGAAACTGCTGCTCAATGTCCTGAATCACTTGATGAATCAAATAGGTCCACTTATAGGTCACAGGAAATTCTGCTTGCATACCAATCAGTGGAATTGCCTTTAAATGATAATCTGCTTCAAAACATTGAAAAAACTTTTGATAACTGGCAGAAGGAATACCATTGGCATGGGTAAAATGAATTGCAGCTTTAGTCATTTAAAATACGCTTAAAAGAAGAATATCGGGTCTGTGACTTGATCTATGCGTACGCGCTTACAGATTCAACACTTGGCACATCAATCATAGATAAAAGATCAACAGCCTTTAAACTACGCATACCACTGGGTTTTGCAAATGACCGGAATGCTGAAAAAGATGAATTATGAGTCATTTTAATGACGCATAAGCACTGGTTGCTACTTTGTTTAAGTCTGTGATGTGAAAAATCTCGCACAAAATTTTTATTGCGATATTAAAAAAGCACCCGCTAAACTGCTCCGTAAAAATGAGGCGCAATGCCCAACTTAAAACGTGCAATTTAGAAGATGCCAAATATTTAAAAAAGTGATTGATTAAAACCGACTCAATACAAATACACCGTCTAGACACCTGTATTGAATGCACTCTTTATGGCTTTACCACCACCATCACCTGAATTGCTTCAGGCGTGACCGACAAACCATCTAATAATGCAACACCTTCTTTTTGCAATTTCTGTAAACGTGTAATTTCATCTTCACGAATACTTGGGTTAAATTGCTTCAAATAGCTTAAACGGTCAATTTCATATTGCCATTTTTTGCTATATACATCTTTAGCTTGTTGCTTAAATTCAGGCAATGCAGCTTTAGCCAACTCCAAAGCCTGTGTATAACGCGCTTCAATCGCGTCACGGCGTGCTTTCACCACTTGACGACAACTGTTGCCATCTAAATGATGTAAATAAGGTTTTAAAATTTCAGGGGCAATTTTTTGCGATAAATCCTGCCCTTTTTCGCTCAATAAGACACGAATGAGTTGCTGTGGCAAGCTTGATGGCAAATTCAGGGCTTTAGGTGCAATGACATCCACTTTGAACCAGACTTCGAGCAACACAGAACCTTGTGGCAAAGCGGCAGATTTTAATACCGCAACGTTGGTGCTACCAAAACCTTGTGTATTGATCATTTCCATCACACTTTCTGTGAATGGATGCTCTAGGGTCAAATACTGTGCATCTTCACGAATTTGCGCCTGATCCCGATAGAACGTCGCGGTCATGCCTTCTTCGTCTAAGGTCAAACCTTGCACTTGCATTTGATCAGTTGGTTTAATAATCACCGTGCCATTGCTTTGTTCATCGAAGTCAATATTGGTCGATGCCATAAAGCGCTTCATAAACATAGGCAACGTGGTA
This sequence comes from Acinetobacter sp. SWBY1, assembly GCF_002946595.1. Lineage (NCBI taxonomy): Bacteria > Pseudomonadati > Pseudomonadota > Gammaproteobacteria > Moraxellales > Moraxellaceae > Acinetobacter > Acinetobacter sp. SWBY1. Next base: position 858,878 of record NZ_CP026616.1, read on the forward strand.
TTGTCGTCGTAATCTTCTAAAGCTTGTACAATTTCCTGCGCCACCACAGGACGGCAAGAGTTGTATTCCAACAAACGATCTCGACCCGCTTGAAGTTCTGCTTCCAAAGCTTCACGCTGCACACTGACTGCTTCCAGTAAATCTTCAAACTGTTGTCCTAAATCTGCAAGTAAGCAGTGTTTTAAATCGACAATAAAGTTTTCCTGCAAGGTTTGTGCAGTGGGTGAAATATTGCTGAAAATATTGAGTGCTTCGTTATACCAACGGAACATACGCTCTTGCGCAGTCCCCACCAAATACGGCACATGAATTTGAATACGGTTTTCTTGACCAATACGGTCTAAACGACCAATACGTTGTTCTAACACGTCAGGATTAGCAGGCAAGTCAAACAAAATCAGGTCTGAAGCAAACTGGAAATTACGTCCTTCAGAACCAATTTCTGAACACAATAAAATTTGTGCGCCATAAGAATCTTCTGCGAAATATGCTGCCGCTTGGTCACGTTCCAACAAGCTCATGCCTTCATGGAACATTGCAGTACGAATACCTGCATGTAGGCGCAGCGCATTTTCAAGGGCTTCTACCACAGGGCCGCTACGCGCAATTAAAAGCACTTTTTTATGTTTTAAGTCGCTACGCAAACGCTCCATTAACCACATTACGCGCGGGTCAGTTTCCATCCAACCGCCATCAAGCTGCGCTTCTTCTGGCCACATTTGTTCACGCAGCTTACCATCTTTAGACCAGTTTTCTGGTGCAGGTAACGGCGCAGGCTGACAATCACGGCCTGGGAAACCTTGAATTGCTTCACGGGTATTACGGAACAAAATACGTCCTGTACCATGACGGTCTAATAATTCGTGGATAGCACGGAAACGCTGTTCAGGGTTATCTTCTATGCGGTGTCCCAACAAGCCTTCCAGTGCAGCCAAATGGCTTTCTTCCAATGCTGCATCTGACATTAGGACTTCGGCAATTTTTGCCGTATGTTGATATTGTGCTTCTTCATCCAAGAAACGGTCGAGCGAGCTAAAACGTTGCGGATCGAGTAAACGTAAACGCGCAAAATGGCTTTCTACACCCAGTTGCTCAGGCGTTGCAGTGAGCAATAACACCCCTGCGGTTTGTTCAGCTAATTCTTCGACCAGATCATAACGGTCATTACCACCTTCTTCTTCGCTCCACATTAAGTGATGCGCTTCATCGACCACCAGCAAATCAAAACCTGCTTCTAGGGCTTGTTCGCGTAAGTCATCGTGGTCAATCATTAAATCGACTGAAGCAATGATGCATTGTTCGGTCAAGAATGGATTCAGGTCAGGATCGTGTTCTTTAATAGATGCCGTACGGGTTAAATCAAACAAAGAGAATTGCAGATTGAAACGGCGACGCATTTCAATCATCCACTGATATTGCAGCGAATCAGGTACCAAAATCAGGATACGTTCCGCACGTCCTGTTTTGAGTTGCTGATGGATGATCAAACCTGCTTCAATGGTTTTACCTAAACCAACTTCATCTGCCAATAAGACACGTGGCGCAAAACGCTTACCGACTTCATGTGCAATATAAAGTTGATGTGGAATCAAACCTACACGCGAACCCACCAAGCCGCGCAGTGGGCTACTTTGCATATTGGCTTGCATCAACAAGGCTTCAATACGCAAGTCGTACCATTCTTTATAGTCAATTTGGCTAGCAAGCAAGCGGTCTAATGGTTTTGAAAGTTGGATACTTGCACCAATACGGGTTTCATTCAGTGATTTCTTTTCTTCACTCCCATCTTGCAAACGACGCACTACGTTATAACGCAATACGCCATGGCGGTCTTCGACCGATTCAACCGTCCACACATTGCCTTCTTGGTCTTGAACTTCATCATTTACATTAAAAATGATACGCGATAAAGGTGCGTTATTGCGTGCATAGACACGGGTTTCATCACTTTTAGGGAATAAAATGCTGACCGATCGCTCATCTACATCAATCAGAACACCAAGTCCTAATTCCGTTTCTGTGTCTGATAACCAACGTTGACCAATAGCAAACTGCTGCAATTTTTCCACCTTTATTTAGAAGTTAGGACGTATAAATTTTTGCGCAAAACCAGCTGAGTATTTGAGCAAAAAATTCAGGGCGTATAGCAATATATTTTGACATAAAGCGCACTAAAAAGAGAGCCTAAAGCACAGGCTTTGCGTAATCTTTTTCGCTTAAAATGGGACTGGGCAAGTAAACTGTACACGTTGCTCAGTTTGTGGATGCAGAAAACTTAATTCTGCTGCATGTAAACACAAACGAGGCATGAGTTGTTGCTGTTCGGGCGTGGCATACAAAGTATCACCAATAATTGGATGACCTAAATATTGCATGTGTACTCGCAGTTGATGCGAACGACCTGTAATCGGCGTCAGTTGCACACGAGTCACAATTTGCCCCTGCAATTCAAATTGCTCCAATGCACGCCAATGCGTTAACGCAGGTTTGTTATGGGTTGCATCGGCAATGTGTAATGGAGGATGTGCAGGATCATAGACCACAGGCACATCTACAGTGCCTTCACCTTGCAGTTGCCCTGCCACCAATGCCTGATAGGTTTTATCGGTTTGGCGTTCTTGAAACTGACGCGAAATTTGTTTTTGCGCCCATTTCGTGAGTGCAAATACCAAAATACCCGAAGTATCACGATCTAAGCGATGAATCAGCAAAGTGCGCGGCTCAATTTTAACTAGACGACTCATCACACAATCTTGCAAATCTGCTGTTTTACCTGGAACGGTGAGTATGCCAGCGGGTTTATGTATCACCATAAACTCATCGTCACGATGAATCAGGTGTTCGCTTAGAAAATTACTCAATTTCAATTCCGGGCCGATCGTGAAAACAAGGCGGCAATAATAAAAAGCCTGACACAGAATTACAATGCAAAATACATCAATTCCCGATGAATTTTCCGATTTACATTCCTGAATCAGACAATCTGCTGAATTTTAAATCAGCCTGCTTTTAGAAATGTGGGTTTTATAGCATGCAGGAGGCTTTGTTGCATAAATATTTTTTAAGATACTGTTTTAAAGGTTTTTAAAATTTGGATAGAAAAATACAATGAAATCATAGTGCAAGATAGTTGCACAACAAAGCCGTTCTGAAGCTATATCTTTGATGGCGGGAGCAAATGAAGTAATAGGATTCATATTTAGTTTGACCAGGCTATTTTAGTGTTTAACAAGACGCTGATCTAAGCCTTTGATATTAAATTGAAGAGTATGTCTTCAATTTAACCTAAAGCATAGATATTTTGGAGATATCTATGCCTTTTAGGACAGTGTTAAGCAGAGGTCAAATTACGCCTTCATTTCCGCAAATGTTTCTTTTGCAGCTTGAATGGTGTAGGCAATATCTTCATCACTATGCGCAGATGAAATAAAGCCTGCTTCAAAAGCAGATGGCGCCAAGTTCACACCACGTTGCAACATTCCGTGGAAGAATTTACGGAAAGCATCGACATCGCAATTCAGCATAGAATCAAAACTGGTGATGTCATCTTGGTCAGTAAAATACAAACCAAACATAGCACCGACTTGTTGCGTCTTGAACGGGATACCTGCTTCATCTGCCGCAGCTTGTAAGCCTGCCAACAATTTTTCCAGTTGCGCAGTTAAATTTTCATAAAAACCTTCGGCACGTAAATGTTTAAACATTTCAATGCCCGCACGCATCGCCAACGGGTTACCAGACAAAGTACCTGCTTGATACACCTTACCTAATGGCGCAATACATTCCATGATTTCGCGTTTACCACCAAATGCACCTACTGGTAAGCCAGCACCAATAATTTTACCGAGTGTGGTCAAGTCTGGTTTAACATTATAATGCGCCTGAGCACCGCCTAAGCCAACACGGAAACCTGTCATTACTTCATCAATAATAAAGACTGAGCCGCGTTCATCGCAGACATCACGAATTGCTTGCAGGAAACCATCAATTGGTTTAACCAAGTTCATGTTGCCCGCAACTGGCTCAACAATCACCCCTGCAATTTCAGCACCAAACTTTGTAAAACATTCTTTTAAGGTGGCGATATCGTTATACGGTAAAGTCAGCGTATGTTTAGCAAAATCGGCAGGAACACCCGCAGAAGTCGCTTCACCTTCACCACTGGTTAAAAGTCCAGAGCCTGCTTTGACCAACAGCGAATCTGAGTGTCCATGATAGCAACCTTCAAATTTGACGATTTTGTCACGACCTGTATAACCACGCGCCAAACGAATTGCGGTCATGGTGGCTTCTGTACCTGAGTTGGTCATGCGAACCAACTCAATTGAAGGCATAATTTCGCAAATAATATCGGCCAAAGTCGTTTCATGCACCGTTGGCGCACCAAAACTCAAACCATCTTCAGCTGCAGCTTGCACCGCCTGAATAATAGCAGGATGGGCATGACCTAAAATCATTGGTCCCCAAGAACCTACATAGTCGACATAGCGTTTGCCATCGACATCGTACAAATAAGCACCTTTGGCTTTTTCAATAAATACAGGGGTTCCGCCTACCCCGTTAAATGCGCGTACAGGTGAATTGACACCACCTGGAATATGCTTATTGGCTTGTTTAAACAATTGTTCTTGCTTTGGAGATAAGCTCATGGAGGCACTCAACTCAAAAAATAAAATAAAAAATTAGCTGTCTGCTTTAAGTGTCTGCTTTGAAAAGTGCAGACCAATCATAAACACGCTGTGCAACAGTATGCATCGGACGTCTTAATATATCACTAATCACTGCACATAAATCTGCACCTGCTTCAATGACAGGCTGACTGTTTTCAACAGTTAAACCACCAATCGCGCAAATTGGCACATTGAGTTGTTGCTTCGCCAGTGTGAGCGTGTCTAATGTAAGTGTACTTGCCTCAGGTTTAGTTTCAGTTGCATAGACTGCACCAAAAGCAACGTAGTTTGCACCATCGGCAATGGCTTGCTCTGCCAATTCAATCGAGTTATTACAACTGCGACCAATCAATACATCTTGTGGTAAACGTGCAACCGCTTCAACAATAGAGCCATCTTCTTGACCCAAATGTACGCCAACACCATATTTCACTGCAGTTTCAAGATCATCATTAATCACAAATGGCACTTTGTATTGATCACACATCGATTTCATATATTCAATTTCGTATGCCTGCTGAGCTTGAGGCACATTTTTACGGCGATATTGCAACACCGCGACTTCATAAGTTGCCATCGCCCCTTCTAATTTTGCCAAAAGCAGTTCGATAGGATCATCATTGGTAATCAAATATAAACCGCGCATAATCTCAGCCACAAATAATACAAGGTCTGTATTATTACACATTCAGGCGGCATGTGTCAGAACCTCAGGCTCAACAAGTTTTTTTATATAGGCTCTATAAGCTTCTATTTTGTTTGGGTTTTATTGAGTCAAAAACTTAAAAATACCAAATTCTAGTGATAGCGCTAAAAGATAGATTTAGCTTTAATTGAACTGCGCAAAACAAGAACTGCAACCAGTTCAATAAGATATGGATTTTAAAATCCATACGGGTGACTACAGCGAATAACGACATATTTAGGTCGCCCCATTTAGACACATGATCATTTGTGCCAGAGCGCATGTGGGGATGCGACAAATGATCATGTGTCTATATTTTTTCATGCCGCTCTATCAGTAACCTGCTTGCTCTATATCCTTGCTTAAAGATGAATGATTTCTGATTTAACACCATTCTGAATATAATTTTTCACATAAAAAAAGCCTAGAGAAAGGTCACTCTAGGCTTGGAAAGTCACAAACTTTTATCAATAAATTTGATGACACATTATTAGAATATTCACTCTATCATTTCAACAAAAAATTAATTTTATTTGTACATTTTTTATGAAAATAATCACATATCGTTTAGTTTTTGCCTAAACGGTATAACTAAGCGCTCAATTCAACTTGGAATTTTATCTTTAGCACGATCTTGCAAACTTAAATGACCACGCAAAACATCGGCAAACATCCGCCAGTCTGAAATAAAACTATACACAGGCTGTTTAAAACTGGCAGGTTTATTTTTTTCAAAAACAAAGTGCCCGACCCATGCACAAGCATAGCCTGCCAGCAAACCATAGAGTACATATTTGGCTTTTTTATGGCGTATGGCTTTACTCACACAATATAAACCGATACTACTGCCAACAACGTGCAAACGACGGCTCATAATGTTGCGGTGTTCAGTTAAATAAAAGCGATAAAATGTTGAATAATCCTGAATTGGCAATTCAAACTTGGGATCTGGTGTCGGCTCAAATTCGGGGTTTAATGCTGCGTTCATGTTCATCATCCTGATGTTTATAGGTTTGAATTATTTTTGCTACGCTCAACGACACTTTAAACTAAGCCAAAAAAAAACCAAACTCAAGGGTCTGTTGACACTTCATCTATGTTTGCGACAAAGCATATTTTTCAGCTGATATAAGGCATGAGACAGGAAATTTAGTCGTTCTAAATAACTGACTCATAACGCAATAGCAGCAAAAAATCTGCTTGTCCTGAAAGGCTGTGGCTAAAACTTTCTCAGATTGCGTTATGAAACTTGGCAATAGTCTCGCTATACCCTACGTTTCATGCCTGATCTGCTCAGTTTTAGCCTACAGCGCAAGCCATTTAGGAAATGCCAACAGACCCTAAAAAAGCCAAGGTCAAGCCTTACTTCTTGGCATATTTTAGTTACAATCAAACGCACTTTTGCAAAACCTTAGTTCTGCAATTTTCACAAATTTATAATACCAATTTGTTTGCCGCTGCTTTGGCGCAACATGCTTTAGGTTTAGGATATTTTTCATGGTCGAAGTTGAATTAAAATTTCAAATTCCAGTCGCACGTCGTACTGCACTACTCAAAACTTTAGACCCGAAAAAATCGACTCAAATTCCATTAAAAGCACGCTATTTTGATACATCTACGCACAGCTTGGCGCATCATGGCATGGCGTTAAGACTGCGTTTAGAAGGTGAGCAATGGGTACAAACTTTAAAAGCGGCAGGTCAAAGTCATTTTCATAGTTTTGAACATAACCATCCACTTGCGCCAACTGAAACTCCTGATACTCCACCACAACTTGATCTGCAAATTTATCAAAGCATTCCCGAAGCACAACAATTGCTAAATCAAGCTTTGGGGCAAAATTGGGATCAGTTGCAACTACAATTTGAAACCGATATTCAACGTACCTCACGACTAATGACCGTTGAAGATACAGACATTGAAATCAGTTTAGATGTTGGTCACATTCGTTGTGCAGATGCTGAAGTTGAAGTACATGAAGTTGAGTTTGAACTGAAACAAGGTTCAATTCAGCAATTGCTAGCATTTAGTTTTGAATGGGTGAAAAAATTTCATTTATGGTTAGATGTACGCAATAAAGCAGAAATTGGACATTTGCTTTCTGTGCAGCAAAAAGTCAGCCCTGCGGCTCAGAGCAAAGAATTTCAATTCAGTAAAAAAGACCATGCAGACCAAAATTTACGCCTGTTAATTGCACAACAATTACAGCATTTATTGCCTAATATTGCCGCAATTTCTGCACAAGTTGCCGAGCAAAACCATATTGATCAGGCGCAGCTTGCTTTGCAGCATTTACAACTAACGCTGTCCTTATTTAAAGATTGGTCTAAGCATTTAGGCGATAAATGGGCAATGCAAATTGCAGCATTTAAACAACATTTTGATCACTTACAGCACTTAGAACACATGCAAGCCACACTCGGCGCGTTTTTACACAACCCGACGACTGCAGAAAACCTAAAAAAAGATACCTTGTACGCCCAAGAAAAATTGGTCAATTTAGTCCGTTCAACGCAAAATGTGCATCACTATTTAGAATTATTGATGTTTAGTTTAGCCGCGAGCGATCACTCGGGTTTAGACTTAAAAACTGCCGCACAAAACACGTTGCAACAGCAATATAAGCAGTTGCATGAACAATTACAGCACAGTGATATTCACGATTTTGAAAGTTTAGATCAACTGGCTTTGCGTATTCAGGAACTAAAATTTAGCTTCCCCATTTTGACGCATATTTATGATGTCAAAAATTTGCAGAAATATAGTAAAGCTTTGAATGATGCACAGCTTGCAGCACAGGAATATCAAGTGTTGGCATCTTCTGCAGCATACATTCAACAAACTGAATTGGAAGCGAGCGACTGGTTTGTTTTAGGTTGGCTCACTGCAAAACAGGAAGTGTATGCACAGCGTTTATTGGAAGCGACAGAACAATTTATGGTGAGCCGTAAATTCTTAAAATAAGTATCCTTAACATCCTCAAAGCACACACTAAAAATACTGCAATACAACGGCAGCCTTGTGAATATTCATTCGGCTGCTTTGTGTTAAAAACTGAATACAAATTATTTTATTTTTCAAGCTTTTGTTCACAGTTCTCCCCTTGTTCATTTATAGATTTACACTATAGTAAAGAGAACTTATCTTGTTTCATCGAGGGCATTCCCGATGTGTGAAATAGAATTAAAATTTCAAATTCCACACAACTATCGTGCGGCATTTGAAAAAGCATTTAAAAAGAACAAACTGGTTCAACAACAACGCTTATGGGCTAAATATTATGATAGTCCTGAACAGCACTTAGCCAAGCAACGCATTGCCCTGCGTCAGCGTTTAGAGGGCGATATTTGGAAACAAACTTTAAAAGCGCCTAGTCCACAACATTATGAACGCTTTGAGCTTGAACATGAATTAGGACATGATGCGCCTGAATTGTGTGATTTGGCATGTTATGAAAATCATAAACAAGCACGAAAGATTTTAAAAAAAGCCTTAGACGGTTCAGAGGTAGATTTAACCCTGCAGTTTGAAACCGATGTTTTACGCTACAGCCAATTGGCACATTATAAAAACAGCCAAATTGAAGTTGCTTTTGATTTAGGTGAAATCCGCCAAAGCAAAAATTCGGTTGAAATTTACGAAGTTGAGTTTGAACTGAAACAAGGTGAAATTGCAGACTTAATTGCCTATATTCAGCCGTGGATTAAAAAATATCATTTATGGCTCGACACACGCAGTAAATCGCAGCGTGGCAATATGCTGTATAACAATGAAACCATGATTCCTGTACAGCAGCAAAGTGCTTTACAATTGCAACACCCCGAAAATATGCATGAGTTGTTGACACAAATTACTCAGAATTGTTTGGCACACTTGCTACCCAATGCAGCTGCGATTGCCAGTCAAGATTATGCCAGTGGGCATGTGCATCAAGCACGTGTTGCAATTCGACGTTTACGCAGCGCCTTAAAAATTTTTGCTGAATATGATGCGTTGGCAAATAACAATTGGGAAAGTCAATTGGCGACACTTTTTCAGCAGTTAGGTTCGACCCGCGATCAAGATGCTTTGCGTGAAAGTCTGATTCCACAACTTGAAAACGCAGGCTCACCTATTACTGAGCTACCCCCTGGAGCATCTAAAAATATTGCGATTGATGCAATTTTCCGTTCACCAAGCACAACCTTATTACTGTTACAACTTATGAGTTTTTCGCATTCGGCAGCGGTTACAGATGCAGAATCAAAACCATTGAAAAAAGTGTTACGTAAACGCTTGCAGAAATTGCATCAACAAATTTGTGATGATGCAGGTCATTTCCAAACCTTAGATGTGGACTCTAAACACCGCACACGTAAGCGTGTGAAACGCTTACGCTATACCGTGGAGTTTGTGAGCAGTTTATTTGCAGAAGATGATGTCAAAACATATTTAAAAATTCTAAAACCATTACAGGAAACTTTAGGACATTTTAATGATTTGATGGTGGCACAAGGTTTATTCGAAAGCCATGCTCAAACTGAACCGAAAACATGGTTTGTATTGGGATGGATTGCGTCTGAAGAGCGTCATATTTCCATACAGATCGAACAGGATTTACAGCAGTTTGCTGAAAGTCAGCCTTTTTGGTCGTAGTTAAAGTTTGATCATCAATCAATGATCACCTTTAAGCTCAACAGAGATGCATTTCATTTTGAGCTTTTTTATATTTAATCTTAATATTGCACACTTTCTAAAAGCTTAACGATATTTACCAAACACTTTCCATGTTTGGTTATCTGCCAAAGGGTCTTGATAACTGTCACTGCGCTGCTTACGTGGCTTATCTCGGGCATCGACCAGTTCAAAATGTGGTTCGACACTTAACACAATACCATTCACATAAAAACGGGTGCGCGTGTAGTCACTTTGCCCATGCTGAAACACATAAGTACGCAAATCAATAAACTCACGATGTGCCACCAGTGCTGCACTGTCATCGCTGTCTAACCAACGCTGCATAACCTGAATTTCCTGCGGTTCAAATTGCCCACATTTTTCAATCAGGCTGGCAATCCCTCGAAAAGTTTTCGATTCTTTGGCGCGGGTTTTATTCACTCGAATCCGATCGACATGAAAATAAAATAAGGGCAAGTTCAAATGACTGGGTAAATGCACCGCATCAATGACTGCATCTTGCATAAAAGGCTGAAATAAATCCTGTGCACGTTCAATCAACCCTGTCCATTGTTTATAGTATTCTGCTACTTCTGCGCGTGTTCCATAATAAATCGGCAAGCCTTCAACATGGGCAAGTTGCACGGGTGGCCAAATATTTTGACGTAATAAAGCAATGTCGCTTTTTAAACTTTGTACCGCAATCGCATCTTGCATCAACCACTCCAATTTTGCTTAGGCTATTTTTAGCTTAAGGCAAAGGTTTTGTTTCTGCAAGGCTTTGCCTATAATGAAACATTCAGATTTTTAGCTTAGGAAAAATTCATGGTTCAAAAGATTGAAGCAACCGATGTAACCGAAGAAGAAGCATTAAATGCGGCTTTTTTTGAACGTGCCGATGAATTTATTAAACAGGCCAATGGCTTCTGTCATTTTGAAAAAGGCTCCACAGTAAAACCTGCCGAAATTCGTGGTCAGGTGAGTGCTGCCATGTTATTTGCTACTGCACGTTTTAATACTTGGGTGGCAGCCAATAATTTTAAAGATGGCAATGAAATGCGCGATGCCAAAGACCAAGTTATGTCATATATCTTGCAGCAATTTCAAATGATGCTTGAAGATAACTATGATGAATATTGCGAACAGTTTGAAAACTATTTGCGCTTCCGTCATAACGAAGAATTTCATACCCATAAACATGATCACGACCACTCGCACGATCATTAATTTTGCATATAAACAAAGCCCTACGGGGCTTTTTTATTGCGGCTAATTTTCAAACTTGTAGATTTCGATAAATAACCCTTCCCTTTTGTAACATGATGGCTTTGAATAGTGAAATAATAGCGTCATAAAAACAGGATCATTATGCAGAATCTAGGATTTGCACTCATTGATGCACATATTCATCAGTGGGATCCGTATAACACGCCACACAGCGCACGACTTGCTGTTAAGCTTTTGGGCAAGCATCCCAATTTGCTAGATAAAACCATCCGCCTGATAAAACCGAAAACACTCATTGAAACTTTGGGACGCACCGAGCACGTCACATCGCCCTATTTACCTGAGCATTATGCCCGCGACTTAGGTTTTTATACGGCTGAAAAAGTTGTGCATATTGAAGCCAATTGGCACAACCATAAAGGCAAAGGTGTAGTTGGTGAAACCGAATTTATAGAAAGTCTGGATTTTAAAAATAATGGTTTGGCTTTGGGCGCGATTGTCGCCACTGCAGACCCGCGCGATTCTAATTTTAAGAAAATTCTAAAATTACATCACAAAGCCTCTCCAAACTTCCGTGGAATTCGTAAAATGGCAGCCGTGCATGAAGATCACGGGATTTTCTCTTGGGCAGACGAACCACATTTATATCGGAACAAAAAGTTTCTAAAAGGTTTTGAAGCTTTAGCGCAATATAATTTAAGTTTTGATGCATGGACGTATTCGACCCAATTGGGCGATGTCTTAGCGCTGGCTAAACAATTTCCAGAAACTTCTATTGTACTTGACCATTTAGGCACACCTGCAGGGCTGTTCGGGCAAGTTGGCACACATGGCGTGACCAAAACAGCACGGGAAAACATTCTGTTTCGTTGGCAAGAAGATATTGCCGAGTTGGCACACTGTCCAAATGTTTACAGCAAAATTTCAGGGTTATTTATGCCTGTTTTAGGACATCAATTTCACTTGCAAAAACGTGAAGCCTCAAAACAGGAAATTATAGATTTAACTGCACCACTGATTCAGCATGCCTTACAAAGCTTTGGAATATATCGGTTGATGTTTGCTTCCAATTTTCCAATGGATCGAGTGAGCACGTCTTTGGTCAATTTAATTGATGCGACTAGTGATATTGTTGCGGCTTATCATCCAAATGCTTTGCAGCAAGTGTTTCATCATAATGCCAAACAGTTTTATCGTTTATAAAGCTTTAGCCAATTGAGCATAGATAGCAAACTTGAAGACAAAAAACGCATCGAAATGGATGCGTTTTTTGTATCTGCTCAAAATTAAATTGAATCTTTATTTAGACTGCGGCTTTAACGGCAGCACCTCAACATTGGCTTGACCATATTGATCGGCGGCTACTTCAAGCAAATGTTCTAAGCGTAAATATTTCTGAATCACAGCATCTACATCGGCTTTGCTGAGTTTTGCTAACGCTTGATCACGTCGCTCACGGTAACGTAAATCACGACCTTGTTCTAATTGCGGTACCAACATACGGTGGATACTGCGTTCATCTTCTAAGGCAGTCACACGTTTTTTCAAAATATCGGCTTTTGCAGCTTCAACTTCTTGCAAGCTGACACCATCACGGCGCAAATCCTGCAACACTTTATGCACCGCCTGTGACACTTGAGCCGACTTGCCTGCACTGTATTGCGCAGAAATACTGAGCGCACCCGATTGTTCAAATTCACTTAAACTCAAACCACTACTAAAACCATAAACCAATGCATTTTTTTCACGTAGTTCTTGTGCCAAACGTGAAGACAATTGCGATTCACCCAAAATATAACTCAGCACCATCATGGCAGGTGTGTCAGGATGATTCACACCCAAAGGTAAGGTCAATAAACTTTGATAACTGCCAAATTCGCGCTGTTCTGCCAATACATGCAACTTTTTCGCAGGATATGCCGTATAGGCTGAATCTAAGCGTTGATATGCTTCCGTATTGCGTGATTGTCCTAAGCGCTGAACTAAAGTTTTTTTGAATTGTTTCGGATCAAACTCACCTGTAATGGCAATCTGTGCATGATTCATGGCAAAAAATTGACGATATAACTGCTGCACCTGCGCTTGGGTTGCAGCTTGCAGTTGTTGCTTCGCAAATTCAGGTTCGAAGTGATAGCGTAAATCGCCCTGCGGGTAAATTTCAATTAAACGCGCCATAGTCAAAGCTGCCACAGTTTCAGGCTCGGTATAAGGTCGTTCTAAACTGGATAAACTTTGAGAACGAATTAAATCAAACTGACTTTGCTCAAAGCTTGGATTTTGCATGACATCTAAAACAAAGTTAAAAAACGCATTAAACTTTTCTTTTTTTGCCACAATTTGAATATGAATCGCATTAGCATCGGCTTGGGCAAACGCTGAACCGCCTGCAGCAATTGACTGATCGGCAATGTCTTGCAAGCTATGCTCTTGAGATGCACGCAGCAACAAATATGCGGTTAAATCTAAAATTTCGCCCTGCTTAAATAAAGATTGTGCCGTACCAAAATTTACCGAAATAGTGGCATAGGTTTTATCATCACGAGTTGCAGTTGGAAATAATGCATACTTGGCACCATTTTTTAAGCTGCCACGCTGAATCTTTTTTTCATTTTGAATCAAAGCTTGTTTAGATTTTTGCACATAGTCTGTCACTTCTTGCTGATAACTTTTCACATCTTTCAAAGGTGTAACAGGTGTATCTTGCTGATCTAAAGTTTTTGCTGTATTTAGATTATTTTTTGCTGTGAGTGCCTGTTTTTGATCTTCAGGTGTGGGCTGAATATCGCCAATGACCCGATGCTGTGCAGTGAAGAACTGTTTTAAACGCTGATTTAGTTCATCTGCATTTAACTGTTGAATATTGTTTAAATCACGCCAATATTGTGTCCAATCACCCTGATAAGCCACAGCATAATCACTCAAGCGACCACCCAAAGCCACCGCATCATTCATCACACTGTCTGCCTGATTTTGAATCAGGTTTTTGACGCGTTGTAACTCAGCATCATCAAAGTTTTTTGCCTGTTCGATGCTTTGATTCAAGCCAGTTTGTACTTGCTTGGCATCGTGATTGGGTGCATACAAAGCCCCCATCAACACCAAATTAAAATCTTGATCTAACCATGTGCTGGACTGCACCATGGTACTTTTGCCTGTTTCTACCAGTGCTTGATACAAATGCCCACTCGGTTGCAATGTATGTAAATATGGTGACAGCACCAAAGCGGTTTTGATCTTTTCGTCATTGCCATTTAAATACAGATTAAACTTGGCCAGTTGACTGCCCTTTTGTACCACAAAATTTCGTTGCTGAATTTTGTTGCTGTCTAATCGTGGCACTTGTACTTGTTTGGGAATTTGTCGTGCTGCAATTGGACTAAAATGTTGATCAATTTGTTTTAACACCGCTGCCTGATCAAACTTGCCTGTCATCACTAAAATGGCATTATTCGGCGCGTACCATGTGCGATAAAATTGATTTAACTCCTGCATTTTAATGGATTGCAGTTCATTTAAATCGCCAATGGGTAAGCGTCCGAAATACTGATTGCCATAGGCCGATTTCCACACCTGATCTAACAAGACTGAAAACGGTTGATCCATACGCACTTCGCGTTCACGCTTTACAATCGCAATTTCGGCAGGCACATATTTTTCCTGCATGACCAATTTATCCATGCGTTCCGCTTCAAGATAAATCATCTCATTGACGGCGCGAGTTTCAGGACGAATGATGTTGGTGTATTTAGTGGAGTAATAGTCGGTGCTGGCATTGTGCATTAAACTATATTGATCTAAACGGCGCTGAAACTCCTCGGCAGGTACGTTTTCTGTACCTTTAAATGCCAAATGTTCCAACAAGTGTGCCAAACCACCTTTGCCTTGTGGATCATTCAATGAACCCGTTAAATACACCATATTCATAAAGACTTTATTTTCTTTCTGATTGGGTGCAAAAATGACTTTTAAGCCATTATCAAGTTGATATTCTTGTATTTCTTGCTTAGATTTTACTAAAACTGGCTGCGCGAAAATCACGCCATTAAATGCCAGTACACATAAAGATAAAGTGAGAGTTTTAAAACGTAGCAACTTCTTTTTCCCGATTGATTTCATTCTATTTTTTGATTTGCCATGAAATATGACAATTTTCAACTTGAGCGCAAACAGCATAACAAGCTGCAATTAAACCCACAGTAAATATTTGCAAATAATGTAAGTTAAAACCAAGAAAAAATCTAGCAGACTTCTCTCATCTCAGCTTCATCTCCAAGATACAAGGTCTAATGCTGTGCATGTTTAAATCATGATTTCGCCCTGCAAATATAACTGCGCATAACCTGAAATTTCGATGCGATCATTAGGCAAAATCTTGCAATACAGTACGCCACCTCGGGCAGAAGCCTGATATGCCACAAGTTCGGTTTGCTGTAATTTTTCTGCCCATAGCGGTGCAATTGCAGTATGAATTGAACCTGTAACAGGATCTTCTGCAATGCCCATGGCTGGTGCAAAATAACGCGATACGCAGTCATACTGTGTATTTGCAGAGGCAGTAATCGCAACATCAACACTCGACTGTGCCGTAATGGCTGTGCGCAACTGTCCCAATTGTTTTAATAATTCAAGGTTAGGCTGTTCATCTAACACATCTTGTACCGATTCATATTCCACAATATAGGCTTGCGCATTGATATAGACGTTTTTAAATGGTTTAGTCAAAGCTTGGCGTAAAATATCGGGATAATCTTCAACTTGTTGGGCAGCACGAATTGGGAAATTCATGCAAATTTTGCCATCTTGCTGTTGCTGAACTGTAAAAATCCCCAATTTTTTCACATGAAATTGAATTGTCTTTGTCTCGGTATAATCCTTAAATAAAACAAAGCCGCTGGCAAGTGTCGCATGTCCACAAAAGTCGACTTCTGTTGTGGGTGTAAACCAGCGAATTTCAAAGTTTTCCGCATCTATCATTTTGACAAAAGCGGTTTCAGACAGATTATTTTCCAATGCGATATTTTGCATTAAATCATCGGCTAACCATGTTTTACTAACAAGTACGGCAGCAGGATTGCCTTTAAATAATTCATGGCTAAAAGCATCGACTTGGTAGATTTTCATTAATGAACTCATGATCCTAAAAATATATACACTGATTTCATCTTAAGTTCTTTTCACTATAAGTGCCTAGCCAATTTCTGTACTTTCAATCTGCCAAGCGGGTTGATTTTGGACTAATTCGGCATAAAGCGAGCAGTAGTATCAGGGAAGTATGTTATTGGCTGTGATGCCAAGTTTGTAAAAGCTGTCTTCTTTAGCCCAACATTGGGCTTTTTTAGCGCTTAGCTTTCTAGTTTTTAATCGTTGTGATACTGCTGCTCATTTTGGCAAGCACACCAAAAAAATATTTATCAATAAGCAATACTTTCCCCCATTCTTATCGCATAATAGAGCCATCTCAAACGCACTGTATTTGCGATTTAATTGGAAATCGCCCGTTTTTCCTTTTAAATACTCTCAATTTTCCCAATTTATTGAATTTAAAGAAGCATTTCTTATGAAAATCGTCATCTTAAATAAACCATATGACGTTCTCTCTCAATTCCGTGAAGATGAAAAACATCTCACCATGTCGGCTTTTGTTGATGATCCAGACTTACGTTTAGCTGGTCGTTTAGATATGGATTCGGAAGGCTTGGTGTTCTTGACTGATCATGGCGGCTTGAATCAGTTTATTACCAATCCAGCCAATAAAAAATACAAAACCTATTTGGTTCAAGTCGATGGTGATGTCACTGAAGATGCCTTGGCACAATTGCGTAAAGGCGTGGAACTGAAAGATGGCATGACTTTGCCTGCGCAAGCGTATAAAGTCGATGAGCCTGAATGGTTGTGGGAGCGTGATCCTCCTGTACGTTTCCGTGCTTCTGTACCTACTTCGTGGATTGAAATTTCAATTTGTGAAGGTCGCAACCGCCAAGTGCGTCGTATGACGGCTGCGGTTGGTTTTCCAACTTTGCGTTTAATCCGCACCAAAATTGGTTCAATTGACTTGGTACAATTGGGTTTACAACCCGGTGAAACTAAAGAAATCGAACCGTTGTTGTATCCTGATTTTAAAGATGTGCCTGCTGCTGAACCGTATCGCTCGCGTTCGTATGTGAAAAAACCTGGTGGTACGGGTGGCAAGCCAATCCATCAAAAGAAAAATAAAGATGGCACTACCAAGAAAAAATCAGGTACGCCACGTATTTGGCAAATGGAAGAAAGTGAGAAACCTCGTCGTA
Source organism: Acinetobacter sp. SWBY1 (assembly GCF_002946595.1). NCBI lineage: Bacteria > Pseudomonadati > Pseudomonadota > Gammaproteobacteria > Moraxellales > Moraxellaceae > Acinetobacter > Acinetobacter sp. SWBY1. Next base: position 876,403 of record NZ_CP026616.1, read on the forward strand.
AGACCAATGGTACTACACGCCCTAATACCAAAAGCCGTGGACGTCGGGCACGTTAATGAGTTGGTGAGTCAAAACTCAACTTGTTCAAGATACAAAAATGGATGCCGAAGCATCCATTTTTTTATAGCTGAACTTTAAATTAAACTTTAACTCAGCCTTTTAACCACTGTTCTACTTTTGCCTGATCTGTAACGCTTAATGCCACTTCTGGCAATTCAATCTGCGCAGCATTCAGTTCAAAAGTCATCAACTCATCACGGCGGAATGCATGAACAGTATAAGCTGCATCCTGTTTGGCATATTGCTCAAGTGATTTTACAGATGCCTTTAAACCATCAATCGCAACAATCACATCAAGCGCAGAAAGTCCTGCTTTTGCCGCAGCACCTTCACGATGGGCAGCTTGTACCAACACCCCTTCAGGTTTATCTGCCAATTTTAAACCAAACGGCAAAGACTTATCCTGTTTTAGCTGATAATCAACGCCAAATTCAGGCAATAACTGATCGAGCGGCAATTCATCAGTCGTGTTAATTAAATGATGGATTTGCTCCGACCAATCATCTCCTGTCAATTCTTTACATAACTCAAAGATAGTGCGCTCATGCACTTGAATGCCCTGTTGCGCATTAGCGTACAATTTCTGCATTAAGGCATCTAAGCTTGAACCACGTAAACGCAAGCCCAAATCTAAACATAAAGCCACCAAACAGCCTTTGTTATAGTAGCTGGTTCCTGCATTGTTCGAGTTTTCATCTTGACGATAGAACTTAACCCAAGCATCAAAACTAGATTCTGCTACCGTTTGAATCGCACGACCCGGATTTTGCAAATAACGATCAATTTGTGCTTTGAGCAACTCCAAATAAGCCGCCTGAACAATTACACCACTACGCAGCAATAACAAATCATCGTAATAAGACGTAAAGCCTTCAAAAATCCATAACAACGATGTATAACCTTCCTGATTCAGATCATAATTCACAAAGCTTTCAGGACGAATGAATTTCACCAACCAACTATGAAAATACTCATGGCTGCACAGACCTAAAAAGCGCTGATAATCTTTAGAAGGTTGTTCAGGTTCGTTAGCTTTCGGCAAATCATCACGAGGTGTAATTAAACTGGTACTGTTTGGATGCTCTAAACCGCCATAGCTATTGCCTGTTGCCATGGTCATAAAGGTATAGTTTTCAAATGGCGCAGAACCAAACATGGTAATTTGTGTAGCACAAATTTTTTCAATATCTTGCTGCATACGCGCAGCGTTCATTGCATGTTTGCCCGAAACCACAAATTCGTGTGGAATATCTGCTGCGGTAAAACTAAAACGGGTTTGTTCTGCCAATTCAAACGGTGCATCAATCAGTTCGGCATAGTTTTTGGCTTTTAAGGTATAACGCCCTTTCACCAAACTTTTTGCTGCCAAACCTGTCGCAAGCTGAAAATGCTTCAGCTCGTCTGGTAAAAATAATTCAACTTCAATAGCTTTATCTTCTTGTCCATCTAAGCCCAAACAAGCACAGGCAGGATTGACATATAAACGCGTCTGATCGACATAAGCGCCACGCACTGACAAATCATAAGCGTAGACATCATATTCCACCGTAATCAATTCATGATCGGTATTAAATAAGCGCCATTTATTCTTTTCAAATTTCTGAATTTTGAGGATACGCCCTGCTTCATCATAAGCACGTACCGACTCAAGATGTTTGGAAAATTCACGAATTAAATAGCTGCCTGGAATCCACGTAGGTAGAGATAAAACCTGAGTAGGATTAGCCAAAAAACGCACGGTGACATGCATAAGATGCTGACGATAATCGTCAAATTCGATTTGATAATGCAACATAATGGGCAATACAAAATGTATAAATAAGAACTTGGCCACAAGCTTAACATTTTTTTAGCATTTGATGCGTCAAGACGAGATTTGTCTGCATTTATGGCTAGCCAACTGCGCAAAAAAGGCATAGCATTCCCTAGTCTATTGACATTGTTTTTGCTGCTTAAAACCATTGTGACACCAATGGATTGGTGTAAATAAGGAACTTCTTTGAAACGTGTTATCTATCTGATTGCGCTGCTCTGTTGGCTATACAGCGCAATCACGCATGCCGCATTATTGAATATTCAAGCTGAAAGTGTCGAAGCCGAAGCATGGGCAATTTTAGACCCACAATCTGGGCAAGTGATTGCAGAGCACAATAGTCACGTACAACGTGCACCTGCTTCACTCACTAAAATGATGGTGGCTTATATTGTGCTCAAAGATATTCAGGCAGGTAAATTAGACCGAGATGAAATCTTGACCGCAACACCTGTGGTGCAGCAAGTGATGTGGGATGAATCACAAATGTATCTAAAAGCAGGTGAACAGATTTCGATAGATCAGCTATTGGCAGGCTTAATTATTATGTCTGCTAACGATGCTGCACTCACTTTAGGTGAACGTGTTGCAGGTGGTGTTCCGCAGTTTATCGCCCGAATGAATCAGGAAGCGCAAGCTTTGGGTATGCAAGATACACATTTTCAGAATCCATCTGGTGTGACTATGCCTAGTCATTATTCTTCTGCGGCAGATATGGCACGTTTAGCACAAGCGATAGTGACTGAAACACCCGATTATTTGGCTTATTCAAAACAAACTAGTTTTACCTACAATCAGCACTTTCACCGTGCGACCAATATATTATTAAAACAAGACCCAAGTGTAGATGGGTTAAAAACAGGCTTCACCAAAGCTGCAGGCTACAACCTTGCCTTAACTGCAAACCGCCCAACATTGGATAGTGCTGCACCTGAGCGTCGTTTAGTGGTGGTGGTGATGGGAACCAAGAGTGCGCAAAAACGTGCTGAAGTGGCACATCAATTATTAAATTTAGCCTATAGCTATACCCGTAATGAAGTCGCGATTAAACCCAAACAAATGATTGCAGAATTGCCTGTGGTGAAATCGACTTTACGCATGTTTAAGATTGAAAGCAGTCAGCCAAAGTTTGTAACGACATCACTGTATGAACAGCCACATGCAATTAACTTGGCGCAGTTTGATCAAAGCACTCAACGTCTACAACTTACGAATGCACAAGGTGGATTAGAAACACTTGAACCTGCACAGCGTACACAAACGCATGTCAATATTGAGTTGTCTGAAAAGTTACTGACTGCGCCATTGGCACAGGTCATGAAACTGGCAACCGTACACGTTTATCAAAATAATCAATTGATTAATAGCTTTGCGATTGAAGAACAAGTCAACATTGTTGAAGCCAATATTTTTGAAAGAATTATGATGTGGTTTGGCAGTTTGTTTAATTTCTTTAGCCATCAACCTGTAGAAGATGAGCAAACTTCACTCGGTTAGAAGCCGATGATCCTCAAGAATTAAATATCACCAAGATGGGCAATGTCCCATCTTTTTTATTGTCATCTACACATCATACAAAGGGCTTAAAATGAGCCTGCCATAAAATCTGCAAATTTATAGGTATGACGCATAAATTTGCATTGAAATTATAAAATTTGCCCCGATTAACTAAAAAATGTCATAAAAAACTCGGAAAAGTGAAGAATTTGCAGAAATGTCTATAACAAATTCCACGTTTCACTTTATGATGTACCCTTAAAAAATTGAATGGATCAATAACATGACTGCTATTGCAAATGACCTCGTGGTTTCTTTCCACTACACATTGACTAACGCAGAGGGTGAAACTCTCGACAAATCTCAAGGTGAACCACTTGCCTATTTGCATGGTGCAGGTAACATCATCCCTGGTTTAGAAAAAGCGTTAGAAGGTAAAACAGTAGGTGAAAAATTTACTGTAAACGTACCTGCAGCTGAAGGTTATGGCGAATACAACCCAGACTTAGTACAAGAAGTTCCTGCACAAATGTTCCAAGGTGTAGACAACATCCAAGCAGGCATGCAGTTCCAAGCGCAAACTGATGATGGCGTTCAAATCGTAACTGTAAAAGCAGTTGAAGGCGATAACGTAATTGTTGATGCAAACTTCCCACTTGCTGGTCAAGATTTAACGTTTGAAGTTGAAATCATTGAAATCCGTGAAGCTTCTCAAGAAGAATTAGATCACGGTCACGTACACGGTGCGGGTGGTCATCACCACTAAGATCAGTATTGATCAAAACAAAAGGCAAAGTATTTTTACTTTGCCTTTTTGTTTGTCATTCTAAAATTTAGGATAAGCACATGACTGAAAGATCCTTTCAGGCAGAATATTTCGGAAAGATCATTACAGAAAAAATCAACACAACACATTGTCGTTTTATTGGACAATTAAACCCTTCGCATTTAAGACAATTTTACCCAGTCATGCTTATAATGAAGTCACCTTTCTAGCGACCACATCAAGCATTCTTCCCATGCAAAACTATAATTTAGTTTGGTTCCGACAAGATTTAAGAATTTCAGATCACACCGCGCTTTGGCATGCTAGCCAAGCAGGAGCTTGTATTGGCGTGGTGGTTCTTTCGCCTCAGCAATATCGTTTGCATCACGATGCGCCGATTAAAATTGACTTTTACTTGCGTCAATTAAATGTACTAAAAGAAAAACTCGCACAACTCAATATCCCACTGATTGTTCAAATCACGCCATCTTGGGCTGACATTGCACAAACGCTGCTCCAACTATGCCATACATTGAAGGACTCTCATCCGATTCAAAATATTTATGCCAATATTGAATTGGGAGTGAATGAGCTAAAACGTGATCTTGAAGTTCAACAAACCTTGAACCAACACGGTCAGGACTTGGTGTTGTACCATGACCGCACGCTTTTTCCCGTGGGTACGGTGCGCAATCAGAGCATGAAACCGTATCAGGTATTCAGCGCATTTAAAAAATATGCCTATCAACAGTTGAATGTCAGTATTCCGCGTTGCTTTCCTCAGCCTCAGCCGCAACCACAACTCCCCATCCAACTTCCTGAACAATATCTCTCTACTGTACCAAGTTTAGAACACTTAGGTTTCGACCCACTTCCAACGGCACAACAAAATTTATGGGCAGTCACGGAACAACATGCACAGCAATTGTTGGATGATTTTACGCGTGAACAAATGCAGGATTATCAGCAACAGCGTGATTTTCCTGCATTGTCTGGTACTAGCCAATTATCTGCGTATTTAAACAGTGGCATTCTCTCCATTCGGCAATGTCTGGCTGCGGTTTTTGCGCATTCACAAGGGCATTTTCATCTCGAAAATGCAGGACAACAAACTTGGTTAGATGAATTACTTTGGCGTGAATTTTATCAACATATTTTGTTTGACTATCCCAAAGTTTCCAAGCACCGTCCTTTTAAAGATCAGACCGCACAGGTGGCGTGGCGCAATGATCCTGCAGGTTTAGCAGCATGGCAGCAAGGAAAAACAGGCATTCCCATTGTGGATGCAGGCATGCAACAACTTTTACAAACGGGCTGGATGCATAATCGAGTCAGAATGATTTGCGCGATGTTTCTGTGCAAAAACCTGTTAATTGACTGGCGCTTGGGCGAACAGTGGTTTATGCAACATTTAATTGATGGTGATTTGGCTGCCAATAACGGTGGCTGGCAATGGTGTGCCTCGACTGGTACAGATGCAGTGCCCTATTTTAGGATTTTCAACCCAGTAAGCCAATCACAAAAGTTTGACCCCAATGGTGATTATATTCGCACATGGCTACCTGAGCTGGCACATTTAGATGCCAAAAACATTCATGAACCGTATGTGAAAAATCCAAACCTAAAACTGGATTATCCTCATCCAATTGTAGATTTAAAGCTCAGCCGTTTACGTGCCATTGAAGCCTTTAAACAGCTTTAATTTAGATAGCACAAACATGAGATTTGTCAGCCCTCCCATCTGCCATTCCTTAGCATGATGGGAGATTCAACGATTAAAGCAACAGTTAGGCGGCTAGCTCGTCACGTTTAAAGACCAATTCGCCTTTTAAAGAACTGTCTGCATCGAAGTAATAACCTTCACTATTAAAGGCTTTTAAGTCTTCTGCGCGTTCTAATTTATTTTCGATGATAAAACGCGCCATCAAACCACGGGCTTTTTTGGCATAAAAACTGATGACTTTATATTTGCCATTTTTCTGATCTAAAAACACAGGTTTAATAATTTCAGCCTGAATTTTTGCTTCCTGCACTGACTTATAATATTCATCGGAAGCTAGATTAACTAATAATGCTGACTGATTGTGTTTTAAATCTTGGTTAATTAAATTGGTGATGATATCGCCCCAGAAACGATATAAATTTTCGCCACGCGCATTTTGCAATTTAGTGCCCATTTCCAAACGATACGGCATCATTAAATCCAATGGACGCAATAAGCCATATAAGCCAGAAAGCATGCGCAAGTGTTGTTGAGCAAACTCAATCTCTGCAGCAGATAAACTATAAGCATCTAAGCCTGTGTACACATCACCTTTAAAGGCAAACATGGCCTGACGTGCATTGGCAAGATCAAACTCTGCTTGCCAGTCACGAAAACGCTCGACATTCAAAGTGGCAATTTTTTCACTGACACTCATTAAACTGGCAATTTCTGTAGCAGAAAGTTTACGTGCTACATCAATTAACTCTTGTGAATGTTGAAGTAATCTAGGTTGAGTATATTCATCGCTTGGTAATGCAGTTTCATAATCTAAAGTCTTGGCTGGAGAAATTAAAGCGAGCATAAACCACCTAAATAAAAAATACTGCGCTCACTATAGCAGCAGCTTTCAACAAACTCCAATGCGCGTTTTTGTTTACCCTTATGGGAAAACACGTTCAGTACGTGTTTCCTTACGATGATCGATTAGATCAATCCAACGTGGAGGATGAGGTGCTTTTATTTTAGTGCATGCTTTTAAAAACATTGGTTCTCTCTAATCAGTTGAGGTTTTTTTCAGTACTTACAACTTTTCTCTAGGCAATAAAAAACCCACTTAACTCTCCCAAATTAAGCGGGTTAAATAAAAACTATTTTGTTGTATTGTTCTTGCTGCTTAATATACGGTTGTGATGTGTCATTTAGATGACACATCAATTAAAAAACGAATGATTTTGATTTAAAAATCAAGTATAAATTTTAAACATCCAACGTCTTTGCAGCTTGGTTTAACCTTTCCATTCAAACTCACTAAAAGATTGGTCTTCTTTCAGAGTATTTTCTACCGCTTGCGCCAATTGATTTAATAAACTTTGCTCGGTAATTCGTTCTAGCCAGTCTTGTTCCTCATTTGGGTATGAAGTAATTTCACAAACAAGATGCCCATCTTCACCACGGCTTTGACAGTTTACTGCCAAAGGCAGCGCATGTTGATCTACACTTACAGCGACTTGTGCACCACTCTGCGGCAACGTTTGAAAGCCATAATGAGATAAGTTTTGTGAAAGTAAATTCGCCACATAATTCTGTGCCAGAGTGCAATCTTGTAACTCTTGTTTATTTTCACAATTCGCCATAAATTTTAATTTGCGCATGCTCGAACCCAAAGGCTTTTTTCTTGTATGGGTTTAGCATAAGCAATAAAACGCAAACAGCCAAGCAAAAGCTTGGCTGTTTCAGCATAAAGTCTAGGCTTTGCGACTCTTCATCGCAGCCCCTATCGTTTTGGCTTATTCTGTCACTTGAATATTCAGACCTGCCACACCTGCAAGCTCAGTAAAGGTAGGGAAACTTGTTGCTACTGTTTCTGTACCTACAATTTTAATTTCACCAGAAGTACGCAAGCCTGCCATAGAGAAACTCATGGCGATACGATGGTCATGATGTGATTCAATCTCGCCGCCTGTAAATATCGCTGACCAGTCGCCTGCTTTGCCTTTACCCTGAATGATGATGCCATCGTCAGTTGGTGTGCAGTCAATGCCCATGGTTTTTAAACCATCTGCCATCACTTGAATACGGTCTGATTCTTTTACGCGCAATTCTGCAGCACCTGTCAGTACAGTTTGACCTTCAGCACAAGCTGCAGCAATGAACAATGCAGGAAATTCATCAATCGCCAATGGCACTTGATCTTCAGGAACATGAATCCCTTTTAAAGTACGTGAACCACGAATACGAATATCTGCAATTGGTTCACCGCCTGCAATACGTTCATTTTCCACGCTCAGGTCTGCACCCATTTGTTTCAGAATTTCAATCACACCTGTACGGGTTGGGTTAATGCCCACCGCTTCTAAGGTTACATCTGAATTTTCTGTAATGGCTGCACCCACCATGAAGAATGCCGCAGATGAAATATCAGAAGGTACTTGAATATCTGTACCCACCAATTTACCGCCGCCTTGCAATGAAATACGGTTACCTTCAGTTTTCACTTCATAACCAAATGCACGTAACATACGTTCGGTATGGTCACGCGTTGGTTCAGGCTCAGTCACTGAAGTTTCACCTTCTGCCCAAAGCCCTGCCAATAAAATACCAGATTTCACCTGTGCAGATGCCATTGGCAAATCATAGTGAATACCTTTCAGCGCTTGCGCACCTGTAATCGATACTGGCGGTGTGCCACGTTCACCCGTCGTTTGAATTTGTGCACCCATTTCACGCAATGGTTTAGCAATACGTTCCATTGGACGCTTGGTCAATGACGCATCACCTGTCATAACAGAATCAAACTGCTGTGCAGATAACATGCCTGCCAACAAACGCATAGATGTGCCTGAGTTGCCCATATAAATTGCGCTTGCAGGTGCTTTTAAACCTTGCATGCCTACGCCATGAATGGTGACTTCACCATTTTTAGGGCCTTCAATGCTCACACCCATATCACGAAATGCTTGCAAAGTCGCCAATGCATCTTCACCTTCAAGGAAACCTGTCACATGCGTAGTGCCTTCGGCAATTGCACCAAACATAATGGAACGATGTGACACAGATTTGTCACCCGGTACGGTAAATTTACCTTGGAAAGTCTTAGCACCTGGCAAAATCGTAAATTGTTGTGTCACGTTATTGTTCTCCATAAAAGGTTTCTTGGCGAGCATATGATTAAAATGCTGTCGTGCCGCTTGTGCATGTCCAAGCAAGCCCATTAAAGCATGCGAGTCTTCTTGTTCAATCAGTTGGCGAATAATCGCGAGTTGACTTTCAAAGCCATCCACCGCTTTTAACAATGCAGTTTTATTGGCGAAGAAAATGTCATGCCACATTTGTGGATCGCTGGCAGCAATACGTGAGAAGTCACGAAAGCCACCTGCAGCATAGCGGAAAATGTCTAAATTATCTTCCCGATTTGCCAATTGTTCGACCAAATTAAAGGCCATTAAATGTGGAAGATGACTGGTATACGCCAATACCTCATCATGTTTTTCCACATCCATGCAAATTACTTCGGCTTTGGCGCTTTCCCACATTTGAATCAGTTTATTGACTGCCCACGGCGCACTGCTTGGCAATGGTGTCAAAATGACTTTGTGATTGGCAAATAAATCAACCTTGCCTGCATGCACGCCTGTATGCTCTGCCCCAGCAATTGGATGCCCGGGTACAAAACCTGCAGGTAAATGTTCTCCAAAAACCGCTTTGGCTGCAGCCACGACACTGCCTTTGGTGCTGCCTACATCGGTCAGAATTACATTATCTGCCAAATGTGGCTGAATTAATCGCAAGACTTTTTCTGTGGCTTGCACAGGTAGCGCCAACACCACTAAATCTGCGCCTTGTACCGCATCTACAGGATTGTTAAAGCCTTGTTCAATTAATCCTAATTCCAAAGCATCTTGCAGCGTTTTTTCAGAACGGGTCGATGCCACAATATGCCGACTTAAGTTTTCTGCCAGCATTACACGTGCCAAACTCGAGCCTATTAGCCCGAGTCCGATAAATGCAACTTTTTCAAACAATGGTTGCGCCATGTTTTATGCCTTCGCTTCCTTGCCCAATACTTTGGCTAATGCACGCAGGAACTTGGCATTTTCTGCTTCTGTGCCAATTGAAACACGTAAATGGGTCGTAATACCCACAGGACGTACAATTACACCTTCTTTCAATAAGGCATTAAAAGTTTGACCCGGATCGGCTTCTACATCTACCAAAATAAAGTTAGCACGTGAAGGCACATAATTCAGACCCAATGCTTTAAAGCCTGCTTCCAATTGCGCCATGCCTGCTTTGTTGGCAATACGTGATTTTTCGATAAAATCTTCGTCTTTTAATGCCGCAACCGCAGCCACCATTGCCAAGTGATTGACGTTAAATGGTTGACGAATACGGTTTAAATAATCGGTCACTTCTGCAGAAGCTAAAGCAAAACCAACGCGCAGCGCCGCCAAACCATAGCACTTAGATAAAGTACGGCTCACGATTAAGTTTGGATATTGCTCAAGGAATTTAAGGCTGTTGAAGTTTTCTGGGAAATATTCCACATAGGCTTCATCTAATACCACAATCACCCGTGCAGGAACTTTTTGCATAAAGGCTTCAAATTCAGCCTCTTCAAACCATGTGCCTGTTGGGTTATTTGGGTTAGCAATAAAAATTAACTTGGTGTTGTCTTGAATTGCTGCTGCCATAGCATCCAAGTCATGTGAAAAACCTTTGGCAGGCACTTCAATCGCTTGAGCATTAATCGCTTGCGTTACCAAAGCATATACTGCAAAGGCATGTTGGCTGTACAACACTGAATCTTGATCTGAAACGAATGCGCGAGCAAACATTTCTAGCAAATCGTTTGAACCATTACCCAAAGTAATACGGTCATGCGCAAAGCCAAATTGTTTTTGAATTTGGTCTTTTAAAATAAAACCACCACCATCTGGATAGCGACCAATTTCAGCAATTTCTGCTGCAACGGCTTCTTTGACTTTGTCTGAACAGCCCAATGGGTTTTCATTTGAAGCAAGTTTGACGATATCTGTAATCCCCAACTCACGCTCAAGTTCACTGATTGGTTTACCTGGTTGATAAGGCTTTAACTTCGAGATGCCTTCATTGGCTGGGACAAACGACATTTTACACTTCCAGTTGACTAGGTGGTGAATGTGGCGCGCATGACAAACATGCACACCACTAAATTAAATACGGTTATAACACGGCAGCAGGATAAGAACCCAAGACACGAATTTCTTTCACCAATGGACGGATTTCTTCAATCGCTGCACGGACATTGTCTTGCTCGACATGCCCTTCTAGGTCAATGAAGAATACATAGGCCCATTTTTCAGGCAAGGCAGGACGTGTTTCAATACTGGTCAAGCTAATATTGTGCTTCGCAAATGGTGCAAGAATCTCAAGCAATGCCCCTGCGCGGTCATGTGCAGACACCAACAATGAAGTTTTATCATTGCCACTTGGTGGAACTTTCTCACGACCAATCACCAAGAAACGTGTGGTATTTTCTGGGTTATCTTCAATATTGCTATGTAAAATTTCGAGTTCGTAAATATTGGCCGCAATTTCAGAAGCAATTGCAGCAGAATGCCATTCATTACGAATACGGCGCGCTGCTTCTGCATTGGAGCTGAGTGCCACACGTTCTACACCCGGATAATGCACATCTAACCATTTACGGCATTGTGCCAAAGTTTGCTGATGCGCATAAATTTGTTTAATGCTGTCTTTACGAGTGTTTTCTGACACAAGGAATTGGTGATGAATACGCAATTCTACTTCACCAATCACATTTAATGGCGATGATTTAAAGCAATCTAAAGTATGGTTCACCACACCTTCAGATGAGTTTTCGACAGGTACTAAACCATAGTGTGCACTGCCTGCTTCTACTTCACGGAAAACTTCATCAATAGTAGGCAAAGGACGCACAATCGCATCTTGACCAAAATGTTTAAGTACTGCGGAATGCGTATAAGTACCAATTGGCCCTAAAAACGCAATACTTTGTGGCGCTTCAAGTGCCAAACATGCCGACATAATTTCACGGAATAAACGTGCCATGGTCACATCAGACAACGGCCCTTCGTTGCGTTCCATAACATTACGTAAAACTTGCGCCTCACGTTCAGGACGGTAAAACAACGGGCTCTCTTCTGCTGCAAATTTTGCTTTCGCCACCGCTTCAGCAAGTCGTGCTCGACGGTTAATCAGCTGCTGAATCTGTTGATCTACAGAGTCAATATCTTCACGGATTTTAGCGAGATCAAGAGAAGTCGTTGTGTTCTGATCGTCTTGGATCATTGTTATGTCGCCCTTCATAAACATTTTGCAAATAGTATAACAATAGTTAGCTTTCAAATGTTGCGCAATACAACTTTCAGTGTTTCAGATTTAAAAACATACAGTTGATCAAAGCATCACCAATCTATACATTTAAGCCGCAACTTTGCACAACGTACCGCTTAAAACTGGGCAACTATGCTTTTCTTTTTTGCATCTCTAATTCTAAGCGGTGTAATTTTATTTTTAAGTGTAATTATCAATCAGCTCATTGCTTTTAAGTCTGATCAAATTCATAAAAAAAGAGCCAGCACTGGGCTGACTCTGGAGATGATCCTTGATCTTTATTCAATTGGACTTTTAGGCATTGTTTTAACGCCCCAATAAACCACGCGCGACAATTTCTTTCATAATTTCATTGGTTCCACCGTAAATTCGCTGGATTCGCGCATCGACAAAGAAACGAGAAATCGGGTATTCCGTCATATAGCCATAACCGCCAAACAGTTGCAGCAATTGATCGGCAATTTTCATTTGCATATCTGTCGCAAAGCTTTTTAAAGCGGCTGCAGTTTCGACGTCCAGTTTGCCCTGCATATACAATTCGACGTTTTGATTATAAAAAGCAGCAGTTGCCAATTCATCAATCTTAGCCTGTGCCAATACAAAACGGGTATTCTGGAACTGACCAATGGCTTGTCCAAACGCCTGACGCTCTTGCACATATTGTGTGGTCACATCAATTGAACCACGAATAGCACCCAATGCTGTGGCTGCAATCGCGGTACGTTCACGTGGCAATTCTTGCATTAAATAGGCAAAACCATGCCCTGCCTGTCCTAACAATTGATTTTTCGGCACTTTGACATTGTCAAAGAATAGCTCTGACGTGTCTTGTGAATGCAAACCAATTTTTTCCAAATTGGTGCCTTTTTTAAAGCCTTCTAAATGAGTATCGACCAACATGAGCGACACGCCTTTGGCACGTGCTTGTGGATCTGTTTTTACTGCCAAAACCACTAAGTCTGCATGCTGACCGTTAGAAATAAAGGTTTTAGAACCATTCAGTACATAATGATCATCTTGCAAAATGGCGTTGGTACGCATGGCTTGTAAGTCTGAACCCGCACCTGGCTCGGTCATGCCAATTGCACCAACCACTTCACCCGACACCATTTTAGGCAGCCAGTATTGTTTTTGTTCTTCTGTACCAATATGCAAAATGTACGGCGCAGCGATTTCAGAGTGACAGGAAATACCTGTAGAAAGTGCGCTATAACCTGCACGTGCCGATTCTTCGACCAACATTAGGGAATAATGCGTTGGAACACCATAGCCGCCATATTCTTCAGGCACATCAATACATAAAAAGCCATTTTCACCTAACAGATTCCACACGCTGCGCGGCATGATGCCCTCACGTTCCCACGCAGCATAATGCGGTGCAATATGCTCCTGCATAAAACGTCGAAAGTTATCTCTAAATAATTCTAAATCAGCATCATAAGCCAGCATATCCAATCCTTTATTTTTCAATTGTTGTTTTCAATAGTATCCATGCTATGCATTTTTATACAGGCTGTCATGTGTTATCCCTACAGATTGTCTTACTTTACAGTCAAACTTTAGTCGTCATTTCAGATATGCAATGAAACTTGTGGCAGCTCGTACAAGCTGAAGCTGTGAATAGTGCTGCAAACTGTTGCCGAAGTTTATACACTAGTATACTAACTAAAGATGTGTGTGAACTCGCTTATGCCAAATACAAACCCCAATAAAAGAAATATTTATAAAGATGCAGAACATCCATTCGCACAATTTATTCGAATTATTGGCAAAGGCAAAACAGGCGCACGTTCACTGACCTATGACGAGGCCTATCAAGCTTTTTCTATGATTTTGCGCAATGAAGTGTTGGATGTGCAATTGGGTGCTTTTTTAATGTTGCTGCGTGTGAAGGAAGAATCTGTAGAGGAGTTGGCAGGTTTTGTACAAGCTACCCGTGATCAACTGCAATTTAAACCGCTTCAGGTCGATTTAGACTGGTCATCTTATGCAGGTAAACGCAGACATTATCCGTGGTTTTTATTGGCAGCGCTGACTTTAGCAAAACATGGCTATAAAGTGGTGATGCATGGTGCTTCTGGGCATACCATCAACCGTTTATATACCGAACAAGCACTGCAATATTTAGATTATCCAATTTGCCAAAATGACCTAGACGTTGAGCAACAATTAGCGCAGCGTAATTTTGCTTATTTACCTTTAGATGTTATTTCACCGATTTTGAGTGAGTTGATTAATTTACGCAATGTGATGGGTTTACGTTCTCCTATTCATACCCTTGCCCGTTTAATCAATCCATTTAATGCCAAAGCCACCATGCAGGCGATCTTCCACCCCGCTTATCGCAGCTCGCATCAACAAGCCGCATTTCAGTTGGGTTATCAAAACAGTGCAGTAATTAAAGGCGAAGGCGGTGAATTTGAGCGCAACCCTGATGCCAAGACATTAATTTGTGGCATCAAAAATGGCGCTTTATATGAACACGAACTGCCTAAACTGACCGATAACCGTAGCCCTTTAGAAGAAGAATTGGATTTGGCAGTATTTAAAGCGGTCTGGCTAGGTCAGCAAACTCATGAGTATGGTGAAGTCGCCATTACTGAAACCATGGGTATCGCTTTATATACCATGGGCGTTTGTGATGATTATGCGGCAGCAATGCAAAATGCACAGCAGCTTTGGCAAAATCGTCACAACTAAAACGTCATTGAAGATACAAAAAAAGACACCCATCTCAGGTGTCTTTTTCATCTTTCAATTTTCATGAAAGCAGTTTTGCATCATTTAAACAAAACGAATCGGTTTAAATTCTTCATGCTTGTGATGATCGTCATCACACTGCTCGCCTTCTTCTTTAGTGCCACGGTCAATATAGCCACTACGCTCAGTTTCAGGCAGGTTTTTCATTTCCCACGCATACACTGCTTGCATACAAATTTGACGTTGCTCTTGGGTCAGCGCAACACCATTAGGCCACTTGCCAATTTCAATTGCCGTTTTTAAACGTCCAACAATTTCAGGATCGAG
This sequence comes from Acinetobacter sp. SWBY1, assembly GCF_002946595.1. Classification (NCBI taxonomy): domain Bacteria; kingdom Pseudomonadati; phylum Pseudomonadota; class Gammaproteobacteria; order Moraxellales; family Moraxellaceae; genus Acinetobacter; species Acinetobacter sp. SWBY1. The sequence continues at coordinate 891,628 of NZ_CP026616.1, forward strand.
TACGGCAAGCATTTGTTCAATATTCATCATTCATCCTGCTGTTGCATTGATTCAAAATCTTGATTCCACCCTAACTTAGTACGACAAGCCATATAGAAGTCATAACCTGGTGGATGTAATAAATTTAATTTATAAGGATGTTTGCGTATATGCAAACTATCTCCGACATTTAATGAAACACTATGTTGACCATCGGCACTGACCATTGGCAACACACGGTTTTCACGAATATTGATTTTAATTTCGCTGTGTCCACCCACCACAATTGGGCGTGAAGACAAGGTATGAGGATGCATAGGCACCAATGCAATTGCATCCATGCTCGGATGTACAATTGGGCCACCACCCGACAAAGCATAAGCCGTTGAACCTGTTGGGGTCGAAACGATTAAACCATCACTGTGCTGACGATAGACATATTGCCCATCAATATTCAGTTCAAAGTCAATCATGTGAACCGACTTACCCGAATGTAGCACCACATCATTTAAGGCAATCGCTTCATAAATGATTTCGCCTTTAGAGCGCACTTCCATTTCCAGTAAAAAACGACGGTCTGACTGAAAATGTCCTTGCAAAACCTGATCGAGTTTAAAGATTACTTCTGTCGGTTTAATATCGGTTAAAAAGCCTAAACGCCCACGGTTCACACCAATTACAGGGGTATTGTATTTAACCAAAGCGCGCGCTGCGTGCAGCAATGAACCATCCCCCCCCACCACAATCACCAAATCGACCACTTCGCCTAATAAAGCACGGCTGACTGTTTGGGTGTTGTTATAAGGTACAAGTTGAGCAGTGTCAGAATCAAAAACGGGATGCAAACCCAATCCTAAAATATGGTCGTGAATCAGACATAATGTTTCTACGACAGAATATTTGTCTGGACGGCCAATCAGTCCAATGTTCCGAAAGTTCTTATGTGAAATTTGCACCTGCGATATCGCTCCGCTACGATTCGACTCCTATCATAGCACTAACCTAGTTGATTTAAAAAAACTTTAAAACTACATTTCTGCTCAATTTTATGACGATATTTTCCCTTCAGTCACAGATTAATTATTGCAAATTCAGTAAAAGCTTCGCATGATTAGCAAAATTTATCAGGATCTTATCGCGATTTATGAAGTCTGAGCGTGGCATAGGCATAATTGCATTACTATTTTGCATCATCGTTATTGGTGGATTTATTGCATTTAGTATCTACTTGATTCGTCTGGATAATATTGTCAGAGACAAATTTGAAGGACAGCGTTGGGATATTCCAGCCAAGGTTTTTGCACGCCCGTTAGAAGTGTATAGCAATGCACCTGTCAGCCAGACCGACTTTACTCAAGAACTGAAACTGCTGGGCTATAAAAATACAGATAATTATGCTAAATCAGGCAGTTATGTCAGCGATGGTAATACTTTATTTGTGCATACCCGTGGTTTTGACTTTGGAGACAGTGTCGAACCTGAACAGGTTTTAAAAGTCAGTTTTGCCAACAATCAAATTAGTGAAGTGAGCGCCACCAAACCATCTAATACAGGTATTGCACGTTTAGAACCGATGTTGATTGGCGGAATTTATCCACAGCACAATGAAGATCGAGTGCTGATTAAACTGAATAAAGTACCAAAACCTTTAATTGAAGCGTTAATTGCCACTGAAGACCGTAATTTTTATCAACACCACGGGGTTTCAATTCGCGGTACGGCACGTGCCATTGTCAGCAACGTCACGGGTGGCAAACGTCAGGGTGGTTCTACCCTTACGCAGCAATTGGTGAAAAACTTTTATTTAAGCCCAGAGCGCACTTTAAAACGTAAAGCCAATGAAGCACTCATGGCTATGCTGATTGAGTTGCATTACAGCAAAGATGAAATTTTAGAAGCCTATTTAAATGAAGTGAATTTAGGTCAAAATGGTAACTATTCTATTAATGGTTATGGTCTAGCTTCACAGTTTTATTTTGGTATGCCGTTGCGTGAGCTAAACATTTCACAACAAGCCTTTTTGGTCGGTTTGGTACAAGGTCCATCATTATATAATCCTTGGCGCAACCCTGAAGCTGCCAAAAAACGTCGTGACATTGTACTAAACAATATGTTGGTAATGGGTTATTTAAACCAAGAACAATATGAAAAAGAAACTGTGCGTCCCTTAAATGTCATTACAAAACCGACCATTGGCCCTGCCCGTTTCCCTGACTTTTTAGATATTGTCCGCCGTCAATTACGTACTGAATATCAAGAAGGAGATTTGACCAATCAGGGTTTGCGTATCTTCACGACGCTTGATCCGATTGCACAAACCAACGTACAAAATGCTTTTAAAGCATCGGTTGAGCGTTTAAGCAAAGCCAATCCAAAGCGTTTAAAAGAATTACAAGGCGCGGTGCTAATTTCTCATCCTGAAAATGGCGAGTTAGTGGCAGCGGTAGGTTCTACGCAAGATTTTACGGGTTTTAACCGTGCTTTGGATGCCAAACGTCAAGTTGGCTCACTGCTCAAACCAATTATTTATTTAAGTGCGATTGAGTCTGGTCGATATAACTGGGCAAGTCCTGTAGAAGACAGCCAAATCAGCATCCCAATTGATGGTAAATCTTGGACACCACGTAATTATAGCGGCAGCGATCATGGGATTGTGTCTATGTCACAAGCCCTATCTCAGTCTTATAACCTATCTGCAGTTCGTTTGGGACAGGAGTTTGGATTATCTACCTTCCGTAATCACCTCATTAAATTTGGTGTACCAAGTGATGCGGTTCCGCAATATCCATCTATTTTCTTGGGTGCAGTAGATTTATCGCCTATGCAGGTGATGGATATTTATGGCAACTTTGCCACAGGTGGTTTTAAATATCCGACCAAAGCGATTCGCACCGTAGTCGATGCCAATGGACGTTTACTGGATCGTTATGGTTTAACCGTACAACAAACTATTGATCCTTCTGCCGCCTATATTTTGAATTATGGCTTACAGCAAGTGATGAGTTCTGGTACAGGTCGTGCGGCATATAATAGCTTATCGACAGATTTAAAATTGGCAGGCAAATCAGGTACAACCAATGATACTCGTGATTCATGGTTTGCGGGCTATTCAGGCAATTATTTAGCCGTTGTATGGCTTGGTTTGGATGATAACAAAGTCACAGGCTTAACAGGCTCGTCTGGTGCTTTGCCTGTCTGGAGTAATGTGATGCAGCAATTGCGTCAAAAGCCTGTCAACTTACGTCAGACCGAACAAATTCAATGGCATTGGATTGACCGCAGTTCTGGGCATTTATCTGCACAAGGCTGTGAAGGTGCGATGTATATTCCAGTGAATCGTAATAATGTACCGCGTCAGGCAACCGCATGTGGTTTTTCACACTATCAAGTTGAACCCGTTTACCAACCCGATACTGAAACTCAGCAAACAGCTCCTGAAACCAGTGACAGTATCGAAAATTATATCCGTGAAACTGAACCCGTAACAGATGACAATACCGATGGTCGTGTCATCTCAAGTGGCAGTTATATCAATTAAACTTGAGGATATCGGTCAGTTACGCTTATGAAATTATCACGTTTAAGACAAGTTTTTTTCACCACATTCGCTATGGGTGCGATGGCAACGATTGTAGCTTGCCAGAGTTTACCTGAACCGCCTGCTCCTCAGCCTGTGCCTGAAAAACCTAAAACTGTGACGACACCAGAAGGTGTGGTGATTCGTCCTTATGAACGTGAAGAAATTAAGCGTCAATCGTTGCAAGTGGTGGTGCCACAACAAACCGTGCAACAAAAATTAGAGGATGGTCGTAGTTTGCCTGCTTTTCAAAAGTTGATGCAGCAAACCCAGACCGCTTATAAACAAGGTCAATTCAATCAGGCCGAAACAGCAGCTTTGCAAGCGCAGCGACTTGCCCCGCAAGCGGCTGAAACCTATTTATATTTGGCTTTAATTGCCAACCAAAAGAAGCAACCCGCTAATGCAGAAGCCTTGGCACGTCGTGGTTTAAGCTATGCACAAAGCGATGCTATGAAACGTCAATTATGGCTAGTCATTCAAAAAGCAGCACAGCAACAAAATAATGCCAAAAGCCTTGCGCAAGCCCAACAAGCTTTGAAAGATTTGTAAGGACGATAATTTAATAAACTAAAAATCGCTGAGTGTGATTACATCAGCGATTTTTTTATTTGCGCAAACTAGAAAAAATCAAATAAAACGTACACCTGCAATGCCATAGGCATGATGCTGCTCTGCGGTAGTTAAATCATCTTGAGTTAAGCCACCCAAAGCAAAAACAGGAATATCGACAAATTCAGCGATCTGCTGGAATTTTTCCCATCCTAAAGGTGTGGCATCATGATGCGTGGTGGTTACTAAAACAGGACTGAGTAAAATTGCTTCACAACCAATTTGCTGTGCATGTTGTGCCGAAACAATATCATGACACGCTGCAATATAACGCTGCCCAACTTTTAAATCGCCCTTTTGTAATTGCATCAGTTGCGATTGTTTTAAATGAATTGCTGCAATGGCGTGTTGCTGAATCGTATTTAATTGCTTCCACAATTCCAAATTGACAATCACTTGCCCCAGTTGCTCAATGCAATATTCTGACAATTCGACCTTGCATGCAGCATTGGGTTCAACCCGCCAATACAGCAGTTTTTGCTTAGGCAAATTTGCTAAATGTTTTAAATCTTCACTGACTTTAATTGCCTGTTGCCACACTAGTCGTTGCACAATTGCACGATTGGCTTGTGGAAAATTCAGCTCTAAAAGTTGCGGACGGCTAAACCATGTCCAAGGCACTTGAATATCTTTTAATAAAGCTGCGGGTACAGCAGCCTGAAAAATATGCAGATTGACAATCACATCATCATATTCATGGCAAATAATATCAAAAGCATGCCAATGCTGTATGCCAACACCAACTTCTTCAAACACTTCACGGCGGCAAGCATCTACAGGAGTTTCGCCTGCTTCCACTTTCCCACCTGGAAATTCGTGTTTATTGCCCTGATGTTGTTTGGCTTCGCGCCAACCCACCAACACTTTGTTTTGATGAAATAACAGCGCAATTGCCACATGAATATTTGGCTTGGACATGAACCCGATTCCTTTTTTGCAATGTACGTTTTACTGCAAATTGTAGACTTTTATAAAATTAAAAATAATCCGTTGACAGGTTTACATGATAATGATTATCATTTAAAACAATTCTTACACACCACGGAGTAACTCAAAATGAACGCCCCATTTAACTTATTTTCACGTCATTCAGACACTCAGCATGCCCTACCTATGTTACATTCAAATAACTTGTTCGCGCTAGGACGCGAAATTCGTATTTTGCATGCAGGCGAAGAATATCGTTTACGCTTAACCCGTAACAATCGTCTTATTCTCACAAAATAATTAAAATAATCAACACAATAATAAACGTGGAAACAGCAGTATGAATCAGCGCATACTGCTTTTAAGTTCTGACTTGTTTAATTTTAACTTGCTTCCTAAAACCAATCATATTTACAACTGGGCTTTAGGCAACAAAATACGCACTTTTAAACCACCTTGTTCAGCACGTGAAAATTCAATTTTTCCTGCATGCAACTCTATAATTTTCTTACAAATCGACAGTCCTAAACCAGAACCTTGAGTTTTACTGCCTAAAGCACGGTAAAAGCGTTCTCCCAAACGTGCCAACACTTCATCAGTCACCGCTTGACCATTATCGGCGATACAAATTTCATGCATCAATTCATGCGGTTTTGCTTCAATCCAAATACATCCTTGAGGTGCTGCATAACGCACTGCATTGTCAATTAAGTTACGCAGGCAGCTAAATAGCAATTCAGGATTGCCCTGCACTTGTATTTCTTGTACATCCAACTGAATCTGAATGGCTTTTTCCTGAATAAATGGCGTCAGACTTTGTAAAACTTCCTGTACCAAGTCTGCTATAGATACCGTACTTTTATTTAACGATGCTGCATCGGTCGGGTCTAAACGTGCCAATAACAGCAAGTTTTCCAATACTTGTGTGCCACGGCTGACATCACGCTGAATTTGCTCTAAATCTTGTGCCAACTCAGGTTGTTGTTGGTATTTACGTTTTAGCACCTGCAAACGCAATTGAATAGCAGATAAAGGAGAACGTAATTCATGCGAAGCATCTGCAGTAAATCGCTGTTCTGCAATTAAAGACTGCTCTACTCGCCCCAACAATTTATTCAATTGCTGCAGCATGGGTTGCAGTTCTTTCAATTCAGGTTGTGTGGGGATAATTGGCGTCAAATCATGTTGATTTTTTTCTGCAATTTGTTGGGAGAGTTGCTGAATCCGCTTAAATTGACGACCAATCATAAAATGCACAATTGCCCATTGCAGGAACCACAACAGCAATAAAATAGCGGCATAGCCCAAACTGGTTGCAGCAATTTCCTTAAAGCGATATTTAAGCGGCTGCACGACAATCACATGCAAGCCATCTTCCTCTGCCACATAGCTGCGCCAAATTTGCCCATCTTGCCAGTGAAATGAAAAACCATGCTCAGATGCCACGGCAAGCTGAGACAAGTGAAGCTGAGAAATGTCATGTTCATCTTCAGAGGTGGTCAAAATCAGATCATCCAAACCCAATTGATAGGCAATATGAAATTGCTCGCTCAACTCATCGACCTGATTGCCTGCATGGTCACGCAAGTCTGCTCGCAGCAACATATCGGCTATTTCATCCATAATCTCGTCATGGACTTGCATGGTTTGGTAACTGGCAACCGCCAATAATAAAATCAGGGCGAGTCCACCCGCCAAGACCGAGCTTAAAACGGAGCTTTTAACCAGTTTGGATTGTAAAGAAATGACCTGTTTAGACATGCGGAGATCAAACTGAATTAGTTATCTTGCTGCATACGATAGCCTAAACCTCGTATGGTTTTAATGCGGCTACTGCCAATTTTTTTGCGTAATTGATAAATAAATACTTCAATCGCATTACTTTCAATTTCATCGCCCCATGCATATAAAGACTCTTCGAGCTGTTCACGAGTCACCACATGCTGCGGGTTTTGCATCAGTTTATGTAAAATCTGGAATTCCTTAGCCGTTAAATTGACCTGTTGATCACCCACTTTCACTTGTTTGCTTTGCGTATCTAAAACCAAGTTGGCAAATTCAAGCTGCTGTGTCGGATGACTTTGCGCACTGCGTAACTGACTGCGTACCCGCGCCGATAGTTCTTCAAGGCTAAACGGTTTAACCAAATAATCATTGGCGCCCAAATCAAGTCCCTGTACCCGATCTTGAATACTATCGCGCGCAGTAATGAAAATAACAGGAGTATCCTGTTGCTGCTGTCGTAAAGCGTGCAGAATTTCATCACCGCTATTTTTAGGCAACCCACGGTCTAACAACACACAATCATAATGATGCTGCTGAATGGCTAAAATGGCGTGATCGCCACGCTCGACCCAATCGACATTATAACCATCCATTTCCAGCCAGGTTTTAATACTTTCTGCTTGTGATACATCATCTTCAGCCAAGAGTAGTCGCATGCCATCCTCTGTTATTTTTGATGTACTTCAATTAAGAATCTAAGAATTATAAAACCACATCCCTCCTGTGAGGTATGTGGTTTTTCAGTGATGAATGCTGCTTGAAGTAAATCATGCGCACGCATTGAATGTTAGAAACGAACCTGATCGACATCTATTTCAATACGTTTTGCAGGCTTGTGATCAATATCCACTTCACCAACTAAGGTAACAGGCGTTTTGGCAGAAACGGCTTTGCCATTCCATAAGTCATCATCAATATCGACCGTAATAGTGCCTGTGTTATCACGGAACTGATATTTTTCATCACCAATAGATTTCACCACATAACCTTTTAACTGCACTTTGCTGTCATCTTTCAGGCTTAAAGCTTGTTTTACAGTTACATTTTGATGTAGTGCTTGGGTGTTAATGCTGTCGTTTGCCATGGTGATTGAAGCCATTGCCATTAAACCTGCCATCAACATTGCTTTCATTGTAAATTTCATTGCTTCACCTTTTTGTGTTGCTCATTTCGTTATGGTGATTAAAACAAAGCAAGATGAGCTGAATCTTAAGATTTCCATTTTTTAAAATTCATCGTAAAAAGTTTGAATCTGCTAATTTAATGGCACGACTCGCAACACTTCCTCTAAAGTGGTCATGCCTTCTAAAACTTTGCGTGCGCCTGCAATACGCAACGGTTCAATGCCCTCTTTTTTAGCTTGCTGACGTAATTCATTTAAATTGGCATTGGCACTGATGAGCTGTTTGGTGTCTAAACTTAAAGGCATAAACTCATAAATTCCGACCCGACCTTTATAGCCCGTTTGACGACATTCATCGCATCCGACAGGTTTAAACACTTGTGCAGGCATTTCCATAATGTAGTCAAAGGTCAAATGTTCCCAGTCTTTTTCATTTATTGAGCCTTCCTGCTTACAATGCGGACATAGCTTACGCACCAAACGCTGTGCCAAAACGCCTAAAATTGTGGCAGCAGTCAAAAATGGCTGCACGCCCAAATCATGCAAACGAGTCAAACTTGACGGCGCATCATTAGTATGCAGTGTCGATAAAACTAAATGCCCCGTCAGTGCCGCTTGAATCGCCATATTTGCGGTATCCTGATCTCGAATTTCTCCGACCATAATAATGTCAGGGTCTTGACGCATTAAGGCACGCACACCATCGGCAAAACCTAAATCAATTGCAGTATTCACCTGCATTTGGTTAAAACTCGGTTCTAACATTTCAATCGGGTCTTCAATGGTGCAGACATTGACTTCATCGGTAGCCAATTGCTTTAGCGATGAATACAGCGTGGTGGTTTTACCCGAACCTGTAGGGCCTGTAACCAAAATAATGCCGTGACTATGTGCAGTCAGGGCATGCCATTCATTCAACAAACGACTATCAAAACCCAATTGCTGAAAACTGCGTACCAATACTTCTGGGTCAAAAATACGCATCACCAGTTTTTCGCCAAACGCCGTTGGTAAGGTCGATAAACGCAGTTCAGTTTCTTGTCCTTTTGGAGTTCGGGTTTTTAAACGTCCATCTTGCGGTTTACGTTTTTCGGCTACATTCATACGCCCTAAAATTTTAATCCGTGAGATGACTGCGGTAAGCGTATTGGCAGGCATGTTATAGATGGTGTGCAACACGCCATCAATACGAAAACGTACTTTGCCTGTGTCTTTACGTGGTTCGAGGTGAATATCACTTGCGCCTTGTTCAAAGGCAAATTGCAGCACCCAATCCACCAACTTCACAATATGTTGATCATTGGCATCTGGGTTTTGGGTATCGCCCAATTGCAATAAAGCCTCGACCCCTTTATTTTCACGGTCATGTGCAGAAGATTTTTGTGATGAGTGTACTGCGCGACTCACTTGGTAATATTCGATCAAATAACGCTGTAATTGATCTGGGCTGAGTAAAACTCGCTGAATTTTTTTGGGCAATAAACTATGTTCTAAGTTGGCAACCCATTCTTTTTTATAAGGTTGATCTGTCGCAATTAACACCGCATCTGCAGTCACTTCCACCGCTAAAATACGGTTACGCAGTGCAAATTCCTGCGACATCACAGCTGTTAAAGCAGCAACATCGGCTTTTAACGGATCAATAATATAGAATGGCAAGCCTGATTTATCAGCCAGCCATTGGCATAAACGGTTTAAAGTTAAAGTGGTTTGGGGATGACTTTGATCGACCAAATTAAAGTTGGCAATCCATTGTAACGGATGCCATTTTAATTGATCACGTTGACGATGCGTGGTTTGTACCAAAGCCTGATCACGTTCGGTAATTTTACCATCTTTGACTAATTGTTCTAAGCACCAAGTACTGTCTATTTCAAAATTAAAATTCATTGTTATATGCCCCAAAATCTGGGTTTACTATAGCAGAGTTTGCTTTCAGGGCTGAATGACTTCTTTAATACAGTAATCTTGTATGGTTCGATTAAGCCATAATTTTAGAGTGAAAATAGATTCATAAATGGCGATAAACACAATTCAAATATATGATGTTTAAAATAACACCTTGTATTTGGAATGTTGCTGTGGATTTTCTGACTCCTCCATCTTTGGTTACAACCAATTTTCCCGAACTGCTCACCATGTTTGCAGCAGCACTCGGCTGTGGCTTACTGATTGGATTAGAGCGCGAACGCAGTAAAAAAAATGGACAACATCATCATTTTGCAGGCGTACGCACCTTTGGAATTTGCGCATTATTAGGTGCAATTTGCTTCTTATTGGGCATGAGCATTGCCATTGTAGGCGCACTGATTGTTGGCGGAATAGGCTTATATTCCCTCAAAAATCAAGCGGAAGATGACCCAGGTGCAACCACAGAACTGGCCTTCGTCATGACCTATTTTATTGGTGCCTTGTGTTTATGGAATATTCCATTGGCAGCAGGTTTATCGGTCATTTTGACAGGTTTACTCATGACCAAGCACACCATGCATGGCATTGTCAGTCAGTGGATTACCGAAGCTGAACTACGTGATGGCTTGTTCTTACTGGCTTTGGTGTTAATTGCCTTGCCGCTGACACCCAATACCGCACTATGGGGCAATGTACTTAATCCTTATGTGATTTTAAAATTATTGATTTTAATTTTAAGTGTGCAGGCTTTAGCGCATATCGCTAAGCGCTTACTCTCAAGCAGCAATGCCCTCATGTTGTCTGCGATTGCTTCAGGTTTTGTATCAAGCACAGCAACCATTGCCAGTTTAGGCATGGAAGTACGCGCAGGTCGTGGTGAAGCACGTGCCAACGCAGGTGCAGCGCTGATGTCTTGCGTGGCGACTTTAGCGCAAATGTTGATTATTGTGGCGGGTGTCAATCTGATTTGGTTTAAGTTATTAATTATTCCAAGTTTGGTCGGAATCGCGATTTTGGTTGTAGCGGGTGTCTGGTTGCTCAAAAAACATAAAAGTACGGCAACGGCAAAGCCAGAAACCGATACCCGTATGTTTAGCCTTAAAGAAGCCGCAATTATTGTGGCGACATTGACCGCAATTCAAGCGATGGTATACGGCTTGGAACAAACCCTTGGGGATGCAGGTTTAATCATTGGTACCCTGCTCGCCTCTTTATTTGAGGTGCATGCCGCCATTGCTACTGTGGTGATGCAAGGTCCACCCAGTCAGCAAATGTTGCTGTACGCCTTAATTTTAGGTCTTGTTGCTCATGCAATTTCTAAATGTATCAATGCCGCACTCATTGGCGGCTTACGTTTTGCACTTTATTTCGCACCTACCCAAATTTTGCACATGCTGGCGTTGGTGGCTATTTTATATATGATGGTTTAATCGACAGCGATTAAAACAATTTTTAGGATGTGTACTGCGTGCTGATCGACACGGAAACTGACATCAAAATCTGCAAAATTCATGGTGTAAATTCGTTCAGCATCATCCTGATATGCAGGTCGTGGATCTAAAGACAAGACCTGTTCCAATTCCTGCACAATTTGTGGCTGTAATACGCCAGATTCGACCAACTGATTTTTTTGCGCTTCGGCTGTGTCCATCCATAGCACTGTTTTTCTTATGGGTTCATCTTGCGCATAACCACTTTGTGCATCAGGCACAGCATCTGAATATTGAATATAAGGTTTAATATCCAAAATAGGCGTGCCATGCAACAAATCTGCTCCTGTCACATAAACTCGCAGTGACTTACCCACTTTTTTGACCTGTTTAAATTGCACTACAGATAAACCAATGGGTGCAGGTCGATACATGCTGCGCGTCGCAAACACACCTATTTTTTGATTACCACCCAAACGTGGCGGACGCACTTGTGCACGAAAACAGGGGTTTTGCTGTTTCTGTACGGTTGGATGAGCATCGGTTTGGTTTTTATTGTCGTGAAATTGCCAGATTAACCATAAGTGACTAAACGCTTCGATCCCTTGAAATGCCAACACATCGTTATAAGGCGCTTGCATTTCAATATACGATTCGACCTGTACCAGATTTGGTTGACGAGGAATACCAAATTTTTCTCGGTAGGGAGAGTGCATAAATCCGATTATTGGCATTTTTAGATCAGTCTTCATCACTTTTTCTGATAAGCTCAATTAAATATATTCAGTTTATAGAGAATGATTTTAGATTAGAATAGCAAGCTGTTCTAATTTGATAATTTATTGAGACCTTTAATGGCTGCTTTCAACGTCGAAAAGATTACTCACGTACACCACTGGAATGACACTTTATTCAGTTTTAAAACGACTCGCGATACCGCACTACGTTTTAAAAACGGTCAATTTGTGATGATTGGTCTGGAAGTAAATGGCAAGCCTTTAATGCGCGCTTACTCGATTGCCAGTGCTAACTATGAAGAAGAGCTAGAATTCTTCTCAATTAAAGTACCTGATGGCCCTTTAACGTCTATTTTACAAAAAGTAAAAGTGGGCGATGAATTGCTGGTTTCTAAAAAACCTACAGGCACTTTGGTACTGGATGATTTAAATCCTGGTAAAAACCTATACTTACTTTCTTCAGGTACAGGTCTAGCTCCATTTTTGGCAACCATCCGCGACCCTGAAACTTATGAACGCTTTGAAAAAGTGATTGTGGTTCACGGTACACGTTTCATTTCTGAATTGGCTTATCAAGATTTAATTCTAAATGAATTACCAAATCACGAGTTTTTCCAAGAACTTGGTATTCGTGAAAAACTGGTATATTACCCAACCGTTACACGTGAAGAATATCCAAACCAAGGACGTGTGACCACGGCAATTGAATCGGGTGAAATCTTTGAAAAAATTGGTTTACCACGTTTTAACCCTGAAACTGACCGTGCCATGTTATGTGGTAGCCCTGCATTCTTAAAAGATGTTGCAGCATTACTTGACCAACATGGTTTAAAAGAATCACCACGTATGGGTGAATTGGGCGATTACGTGATTGAACGTGCTTTCGTTGAAAAATAAAAGCTGTTGAATCTAAAAAAACCGAGCTAAATAGCTCGGTTTTTTGTCATTAGCATCAATTAACGTACACTGCGACCTTCTTGGTTAGCACGTCCTTCACAGTGTGCACCACCACCAATTACAAACCCACGCTCTGCCTGACATGAACCAATCATACGACCACTCGAATCATAAGTTGTCACTTTTGAAGCACAACCTGTCATCAAAATAGCCGCTGTTAATGCGATTAAACTAGAAATTTTCATTGTATTACCCCTCTAAAAAATTAGTCTTGTTGCAGTGAAATCTGCGAATTATTTGGTATGGTTGGCAATAAACCCGTGCGCTCATCTACTTTAGAATAGTTAATGCCTTGTATGTTGGCACCACCATAACACACAGCTTTAGCCCCCAAAATAAAGCCCTGTGTAGCGACACATGAACCAATCACTTGCCCTGCAGTATCATAAGTCACTACTTTAGAACTACAGCCAGCCAAAGCAATCAGGCTTGCTATAGAAAATAATTTAATTAGTTTCATTTAACCCTCAATTTAAAAAAAATTAAATATCATTCATCGTGTAAATTATTTTTAAATACATCAATTTATTTTTAATTTTAGTTATATATTATTTTTTGTAAATAGCAATTTGGAATAACTTATCGTTATTTTTACTTCAAATTTTAAAATTATTGCGACTACAAAAAATTAAAAGCACTCCATCTAAATCACTCAAATCAGATGGAGTGCTTTTTACGTTTATTCTTTATTCTGGTACATTCATTCTTCGTTCAGCCAAAGCTTGCTGAATCACATGATACCCCGCTGTTAAGCCCAAACTCGCCATAATCACGGCTACCACAAGATCTGGAATCAAACTACCCGTACCAAATACACCCACTGCCGCCAAAATAACTGCGAAATTACCAATCGCATCATTACGGCTACATAACCACACCGATTTCATATTCGAATCACCATCTCGAAATGCATATAAAATCAATGCAGTAACCACATTGGCTAATAAGGCGATGATCCCAATAATACCCATGGTTATGGCTTCAGGTGGAATACCCTGTATATAGGCATAGATAACCTTGCCCATCACCACCACACCAAACAAGGCCATCGTGATGCCTTTGACCAAAGCCACAGTAGCACGCCAATACAAACTTGCACTTAACACCGCAAGTGAAATCCCGTAATTGACAGCATCTCCAAAGAAATCCAGTGAATCTGCCCATAGGGATGATGAATGGGCATAGGCACCACCTATCAACTCGATAAAAAACATGCTGAGATTGATCACCAATGCAATCCATAACGCGGTTCTAAATTTACTATTCGGTTTGATTGGCGCAGGTTCATGACTACACGTACATGCCATAGACACACCTTCTTTCAAAATGAAACTGTTTCGATTATGCTCATTTAAAACTATAGACTTAGTCCAAGGTCAAGTATGGCACAATATTTAATTCATGAATTAGCTAAAAAAGTTGGAGTCAGCACAGATACAATTCGTTTTTATGAAAAGAAACACTTACTCACCCCAAGCTTTCGTGCCGAAAATAATTATCGCTATTACAACGATGAGGCACTCAAGCGTTTGATTTTTATTAAGCGTTGCCGTGCTTTAGATATGAACTTAAAAGAAATTGAAGCCTTAATTGAATTAGAAAAACAGCCGAAACAAAACTGCTGCGCTGTGAATGAATTGATTGATGAACATTTAAGGCATGTAGAAGATAAAATTGCCGAGTTGCAGCATTTTCAGCTACAACTTCAGCAACTTAGACAAGCCTGCACCACGCAAACAACCATTGATGATTGTCAGATTTTAAAGCGACTTGAAGCCGAATAATCGCTCTCTAAGCCTTTTGTAATGCAGTATTTACGTATCTAAAATTGGATTATAAACACTTCTGATTAACACGCTTCGATAGCTGCTCGGCAGTTTCCACACGTTCAGAATAACGATCTACCAAATATGCAGATTGCCCGCGAGTCAGCAAAGTAAATTTATATAACTCTTCCATCACATCGACAATACGGTCGTAATAGCTAGACGCTTTCATGCGGCCATCTTCCTCAAACTCTAAAAAGGCTTTAGGAATAGAAGACTGATTGGGAATGGTGATCATCCGCATCCAACGTCCTAAAATACGCAATTGATTGACGCTGTTAAATGACTGCGACCCGCCACACACTTGCATTAAAGCAAGCGTTTTACCTTGTGTGGCACGAATTGCGCCCGCGGCAAGCGGAATCCAGTCAATTTGTGCTTTGAAAATCGAACTCATTGAACCATGACGTTCTGGGCTACACCAAACCATACCTTCTGCCCACGCCAACAATTCATGCAGCTCTTGAACTTTGGGATGTGAAGCATCGCCATCTTCAGGTAAAGGCAAACCTTTGGGATGGAAAATTTTTACCTCAGCGCCAAAGTGCTCCAAAATTCTGCCCGCTTCCTGTACCGCCAAACGACTATAAGAACGCTCACGGTTTGAACCGTACATCAATAAAATACGTGGCGGATGGTTCAACGGCTTTGCCTGCACCTGTTCAAAACTTGGTGTAGGCAATAAATCTAAATCAATATTGGGTAATACCATGCTGCATACTCTTAAAACTAAAATGGGCAACGCATGCCCATGTTTTTATCTTAAACCTCAAAATGAAGAAAATTACTTTGAACTGACAATCGACTCATTTTGATAAAACTTTTTACGCAGCCATAAAGACACACTCACCAAAGCAATCAACACAGGCACTTCAACCAAAGGGCCAATAATCGTGGTAAATGCAACGGGAGAAGCCAAGCCAAACGTTGCAATGGCAACAGCAAGTGCTAATTCAAAATTATTCCCTGCTGCGGTAAAGGAAATGGCGGTCGTCCGTGGATAATCATTGCCCATCCATTTGCTCATAAAGAAGCTAATAAAGAACATGGCAACGAAGTAAATAATCAATGGAATGGAAATGCGTAAAACATCCATCGGCAAGATCAGTACTTCTGCGCCTTTTAGTGCGAACATCGCCACAATGGTAAATAGCAATGCCAACAGACTAAATGGGCTAATTTTGGGTAAAAAAGACGTTTGATACCAATCTAAGCCTTTGCTTTTCACTAAAATCAAGCGTGTTAAAAAGCCCATCAAAAAAGGAATACCCAAATAGATTAAAACAGCTTGGGTGATTGTCCAAAAACCAACATCAATCACTTGTCCTGCCACGCCAAAATACGGCGGCAAGAAACTCAGAAACAGCCATGCATAAGTACTAAAGAATACAATCTGAAAAATACTGTTAAACGCAACTAATGCAGCCACGTATTGGTTATCACCACAAGCCAAGTTGTTCCAGACCAAGACCATCGCGATACAGCGTGCCAGACCAATTAAAATCAAACCTGTCATATATTCAGGATAGTTTTGCAAGAAAATAATCGCCAAAGCGAACATCAAACACGGAGCAATCAACCAGTTTTGTACCAAAGACAACAACAAGGTTCGGCGGTCTTTAAACACTTCTGGCAAAGCTGCGTAATCGACTTTTGCCAATGGTGGATACATCATCAAAATCAAACCAATCGCAATGGGAAGATTGACTGTTCCCACACTCATTTGATCTAAGCTTGCCGATACTGCAGGAAATACCACGCCAATCGCAACACCTAGCCCCATGGCAATAAAAATCCATAAGGTCAGATTACGATCTAAAAAAGAAAGTTTGGACTGTGCCATGTGCTTACTCGCAATGTGTTGCAATTGTAGGGTTGATGTGCGTCATCGGGCTGACATCTTGCTGCGCGATAATATTTAAAACAGCAAACGCCCATTCGGGTAAATCTGGGTTCAAACGGTAATACACCCACTGCCCCTGACGTTGATCTAGCAAAATAGATAAATTCCGTAACAACGCCAAATGACGTGATATTTTCGGTTGATTTAACTGCAATTGTTCTGTCAATTCGCATACACAAATATTGTGTTGAGCCATCACCAATTTCAGAATGTCCAGTCGGGTTGGGTCTGACAAACATTTAAAAAAATCAGTTTGATTCATTTTTTATCTGCACTTCAATATTAACTATTGCGAATATACGCATATCCATATATAAATGCAATATTGAAATTTTATCGACCTAAAACGAGTCACTACGCATGAGCAACACCATCAAAATTTTTCATAACCCTGCCTGTGGAACGTCACGCAATACTTTAGAATTAATTCGTAATACAGGACAAGAACCTGAAATTATTGAATATTTAAAAACCCCACCTACACAAGCTGAACTTACTAGCATGATTCAACAAGCAGGTTTAAGCATGCGCGATGCAATCCGCAAAAATGTAGAACCATACGAACAGTTGCAACTTGAAGGTAGCTCACACAGCGATGCGGAATTAATTGCATTGATGGTCGAGCATCCGATTTTAATTAATCGTCCATTTGTCGTGACCGAGTTAGGTGTGAAACTGTGCCGCCCTTCTGAACTGGTCTTAGACTTGCTCACTCAACCACAATTAAAAAGCTTCAGCAAAGAAGATGGTGAAGTGGTGATTGATAAACATGGGCAACGTGTACGTTAACACGCTTTCATCCATCAGAAATTGATTATAAGCAATCTGTCAAATTGGTATTGAAAGTCCCTTCTCGTGCGTTTTGTATAGCTCAGGATGAGGAACTTTCTATATCAAGATTAGCCCCAGCGTTTCAGCACAAGTTTTCTTCTGAATCCCGAGCTATTTACTAGGTTGAATCCTAAATTTAGATTCATACAATAAAGCCATATTTCTGCTATTGCTTTTTGATCATGACCATTTCCCACGTCACCGAACTTCTCTCTCCTGCTGGTTCTTTAAAAAACATGCGCTATGCCTTTGCTTATGGTGCAGATGCAGTCTATGCAGGTCAGCCGCGTTACAGTTTGCGCGTGCGTAATAACGAATTTGATCATGAAAACTTAGCAATTGGTATTCAAGAAGCACATGAATTAGGCAAAAAGTTTTATGTGGTGGTGAACATCCAACCGCATAACAGCAAACTCAAAAACTTTATTCGTGACCTAGAACCTGTGGTTGCCATGCAACCCGATGCGCTGATCATGTCTGACCCAGGTCTGATTATGATGGTGCGTGAAAATTTCCCCGACATGCCTGTACATTTATCGGTACAAGCCAATGCGGTGAACTGGGCAACGGTGAAATTCTGGCAAAATATGGGTTTAACCCGTGTCATTCTTTCGCGTGAATTGTCGATTGATGAAATTGAAGAAATTAAAAACAACGTGCCTGGCATGGAAATTGAAGTATTTGTGCATGGTGCGCTGTGCATGGCCTATTCAGGTCGTTGCATGCTTTCAGGCTATATGAATAAACGTGATGCCAACCAAGGCGCATGTACCAATGCCTGCCGTTGGGAATATAAAATTCACGATGCAAAAGAAGATGAAACAGGTGACGTAATTCCTGTCAAAAATCTTTCTGAAACTGCCGATGCAGATGAACAACACATGCAGGCACAGCATCAATTTAACGAGCCTGTGTTATTACAACGTAATGACGAAGATATGTTTGCTGCCGAAGAAGATGAACACGGCACTTATTTTATGAATTCTAAAGATTTACGCGCAGTGCAGCACGTTGACCGTTTAACTAAAATGGGCATCCATTCACTAAAAATTGAAGGTCGCACCAAATCTTATTTCTACTGCGCACGTACTGCACAAATTTACCGTAAAGCCATTGATGATGCGCTTGCAGGCAAACCATTTGACCCTGCATTAATGACTCAATTAGAAGGCTTAGCTAACCGTGGTTATACCGAAGGTTTCTTGCGCCGTCATGTGCACAGCGAATACCAAAACTACGAAACAGGTTCATCAAGTTTTGATCATCAGCAATTTTGCGGTGAAGTCTTAGAACGTAATGGTGACTACATTAAAATTGATGTAAAAAACCGTTTTGTAGTGGGCGATTCTTTAGAATTGATGACGCCACAAGGCAATATCTATTTCACTTTAACTGAAATTAAAGATAAAAAAGGCAATCTGATTGAAGATGCTAAAGGTTCAGGGCATATTGTAGAAATCCCTGTACCTGCAGATGTCGATATGCGTTATGCCCTGCTGATTCGCAACTTACCAAATTCGACTGCAGATATTTCTGCCTCATCGTTGGCTTATCAAGCCAACTAAGTGGCAATAAACTAAGCGAGTTTTGCGATGGCACTCCTGATTACCGACCAATGCATCAATTGCGATATGTGCTTACCCGAATGCCCGAATGAAGCAATTTATGAGGGCGAGAAGGTATATGAAATTGATGTGGCGCGTTGCACAGAATGTGTGGGGTTTTATGACTATCAAACCTGCGTTTCAGTCTGCCCAATTGAATGTATTATTCCGCATCCTGAGCATGTCGAAACCAAAGAGCAGCTACAGGAAAAGTTTAATCAGTTGAATTTATTTGGACAAAATAATAAGGCTAATTAGACTGAAATGAATCTAACTGCTGTAAATCAAACTGGATGTTAAAAATAAAAAAAAACTGAGTTGTTAGCCGACTCAGTTCTTAAAACCAAAAATAGAATAAATAAACTTTTAATACTGTGCGATAACGCACTTTACTGAACATAGCGCCTGAGTATTGGGGAACTCAGGCGCTATCTTTTTAGCGAATACAATTTAAGGATGGTTAATCCGCGTATTCAGATGTATTCGTTCAGACTTATTGACCTGAACGGATGATGTAATCAAATGCTGAAAGTGATGCTTTCGCGCCTTCACCTGTTGCAATGATGATTTGCTTGTACGGTACAGTTGTACAGTCACCTGCCGCAAATACACCTTTTACATTGGTTTCATTGCGCTCATTTATCACAATCTCACCACGATTCGTCAGCTCTACTTTTGACTCTTTTAAGAAGTCCGTATTTGGTAATAAACCAATTTGTACGAAAATTCCTGCAAGTTCAACAGTATGCTCAACATCTGTCGCACGGTCTTTATATTTCAATGCAGTCACTTGTGCGCCATCACCAATCACCTCAGTCGATAATGCATTGGTAATTACAGTAGTATTTGGCAAGCTGTTCAATTTGTTTTGCAAGACTTGGTCTGCACGTAATTTAGTATCAAACTCTACCAAAGTCACATGCTCTACAATCCCTGCAAGGTCAATCGCTGCTTCTACACCTGAGTTACCACCACCAATCACTGCAACACGTTTGCCTTTAAACAACGGGCCATCACAGTGTGGGCAGTACGCCACGCCACGGGTACGGTATTCTGCTTCACCAGGTACATTCATTTCTCTCCAACGTGCACCTGTAGACAAGATCACCGTTTTCGATTCAAGTGTTGCGCCATTTTCCAAAGTCACTTCGACCAAACCATTGGCAGTTTCATCAGCACCTTTAATGGCAGATACTTTTTGTAGATTCATAATATCGACATCGTATTCACGCACATGCGCTTCCATTTCTGCCGCAAACTTTGGACCTTGTGTTTTTTGGATAGAAGTGAAGTTTTCAATATCCATGGTATCCATCACCTGACCGCCCATCCGCTCAGCCACAATACCTGTACGAATACCTTTACGTGCTGCATAGATTGCAGATGTATTCCCTGCAGGGCCGCCACCAATTACCAAGACATCAAACGCCTCTTTGGCATTCAGTTTCGCTGCATCTTTGCTCGCAGAATCTGTATCTAATTTAGCTACAATTTCTTCCAAAGTCATACGACCTTGACCAATGTGGTTGCCATCTTGGAATACCATCGGCACAGCCATAATTTTGCGCTGCTCAACTTCTTCTTGGAAGAATGCACCATCAATCATGGTTGCTGTTGTGCCAGGGTTGTAAATCGCAATGAGGTTCAAAGCTTGTACTACATCTGGACAGTTGTGGCAGCTCAACGATACAAACACATCAAACTGAGATGAAAGATTCAATGCTTTGATTTGCGTTAATACTTCATCCGATACTTTTGGTGCATAACCAGAAGTTTGCAATAAAGCCAAAATTAATGAAGTGAACTCGTGCCCCATTGGTAAACCTGCGAAGAATACGCGCGGTTGCTCACCTACTTTTGCAATCCCAAAACTTGGTGCACGTGCGTTGTTACCGTCAAAACGTGCAGTAACTTGTGGCGAAAGTGCTGCAATTTCTTCAACCAATTCTTTAATTTTGGCAGATTTATCAGAACCATCTAAAGTCGCGACAAGCTCGATTGGGCTTTCAAGACGTTCTAATAAAGTTTTAAGTTGTGTAGAAGTATTTTGGTCTAACATGGCTAACGTCTCCAAGGGAGTAAATTTATTTGTTGATGTCATCTTACGAAAAATAGTTACATAGGGGAAACGGTTTATTTTTATATTTATGATCGTTTTTTTAAATGATAGTGAGTTTCAAGCTTACTATTTCATTTAAAATACCTAAAGCTATTCAATTTAGACATTAACATAAAAACTGAATGTCTGCCTTAAGCAATTGAGCCTAATCATTTTTTATTCAAGTTGTTGTTGAATCCGCAGAATACGTTGCTGTAAATGGCGTGATAAAAACCACAGTACCGCAGACAGTATCAACATAAGCGCCATAACTGCAAGATTCATATAATAAGCAAGCGTATTTAATTGCTGTGCTTGCTGCACTTGCTTATGTACGCTTTGCGCCATAGGCGTTAAGGCTTTGCCATAAACTTGCTGCTGCATGGTCCATAATTGTTCAGGTTTAAATCCATAATGTAAAAATTGCGGATCTTGCTGCTCTGCTTTGACCAAGGTCAACACTTGCGGAATGGCTGCATCTTTATCTGCGGGATGATGCATCAATGCCGTTTGCGCCAACAAATAGGCTTTAACAGGCGCTGCCATTTCTGCATTTTGTAAATAACGCGCCAATTCACTTTCTTGAATGTGCTTTTCATAATGCACAATTTTGGCATATACCTGCTGCGTATCATCTTGTCGGTCATGCTGAACATAACTCAATGCCGACCAAAGTAAAATAAAACTCAGCAACCAAGCTACAAATTTCAAGACAAAGGACTGAAAGCGAATATAAAAAAAACGAATTTTCTTGAGTAGATGAACTAGAACGAATGCACCAATAAATGACACCGACAGTTTTAAAATCAACCAACCCAACCAGTTCAACAAACTGAAAAAATAATCAGGTTGCTGCCCTAAATTTGCCAAAGTCGCATCGACACTTGCAGGCATGTGTAATTGCTGAACTTCAGTGCTTAAACCAAAGAAGCTATAAATCACATCTTGCTGAATAAAAAAGCCAATTGCCGATATAAGCACCACCGTCATAGACAGCACAGCCAAAAAACTGAGCTTTTTTTGACGCTGCTGTAATGCCACAACACCTGTTTTTAGCTGCTGTGGCTGAATGGCATATTCATCAAGTGGGGGCAAATTCGACTCCTTATCAGGTAAATTTCAGATTAAATGAAGTCATTGTCAAAATGCATTTATTGACCAGACTGTTGACTTGAACCAATCACCAATTGATTCAGATTCTCCTGTAAGGCTCGCAAACGCGTAGTCGCTTCTGCACGTTTTTGCATGCCTTCTTTTTGTACCTGGATCACATCGTTCACTGTTTTAATGAGGGTATTTTGTACGTGTTCAAGGGTTTCAATATCAATCACCGAACGCTGATTGGCTTTGGCAGTATCCACCGAGTTTTGATGCAATAAATCTGCATTACGGCGCAGCAATTCATTGGTGGCATCATCAATACTGTTGGCCAGTTGCACACTGTTTTTCTGCTCATTTAAAGAAATCGCCAAACTAATCTGGTTTTTCCACGCAGGTAAGGTAATGTTTTTAATCGCATAAAATTTATCGACCAACATTAAATTATTGGACTGGATAATCCGAATCATCGGCAAAGTTTGCATGGCAGATTGTTGCAACACCTGCAAATCACTCACCCGCTTTTCTAAATTATTAGCAAGATGATTGAGATCATAAATTTTTTGAGTCGTGGTCTGATCCTGCGGCTGCGCGGAAAATTCAGAAATTTGCTGCTGAATTTCCTGCTGTTTTAACTTACCTGCTGCAATATAAATCCCCAATTGTTTATATTCATCTTGCACACCATGAAACATTTTATCCAGTGTATCTACACGGTTTTTTAAACCATTTTGTGAGCTTTCAATTTCTGTGACCAGACTATCAATTTGCGCTTTGGTGCTGTTAAAGTTTTGATCAAAACTTTGTTTAGCGCCTTTTAACTTATTGAATAAACCACCCAAAAAGCCACTGCTTTTGTTTGGATTTAAAATACTGTTGGTATTTAACTGCTGTGCAACCTGCACCACCTGATTCAGCTTTTGCCCTGTGACATCCAAATCCTTATTTTGCACCAAACCTAAAAGCTCATCGGTATAACTTGACGTTTTAGTGGCGATATTTTTGCCATATTCTGCAACCGAATGATGGCTAAGATCGCTTAATTCTTTACGCGCAGCCAGCACCTCCTGAAAGTCATCAGGCTGTAAGCCAATTTCCTGCAAATTGAGTTGCTGAAATTGTTGCTGAGTCTGTTCATCACTCACTTGCACAGCGACGTTGCGTTGTTCAGAAGTTGTCATATTTCGCCTCTATCTAATCAAAACCATGCCTTATGATTGCGCAGGTTTTTCTAAGGATTTTCTTAATGTCTTAATTAAATGCTCACGACTTTGATCCAGCTTTTTTAGCTGACTGTGTGAGCCACTTTGCTGACTTTGTTTGACATGATATTGCCATGCAGGAATGAGTACCTGCTGCGCTTCTTTAAAGCGATCTAACAAACTAAAAGAGAGTTGCTGTGAAAGTTGCATTTGAGTAATCGCAATATCATTACTACTTTGCAAAGTCTTTAAACTATAAATTTTCTTGGCCAGTCGTTCGCTAAAATTATCCAAAGGATGCTGATTGCGCACAAATCGTGGATATTCCACTAAAAACTCATCGGCAGCTTGAATGTATTTCGCCATTTGCTCACGCAAACCAACCAACTGCTGAAAACGTGATTGTGATTTCTGAATTTCGATTTGCAGCTTTTGGCTTAAACGATCTGCTTGTCCTAATAAATGATCTAGGTTTTTATAATATTGCACTTGCCCCGCGCCATATTCCAAATCTATGCCTAGCCACTTTTGTAGTGCATTAAACTTACGTTGCTTTAACACTTTTTTAGATTTGCCAAGCGCCTGAATCAACTGCTCAATGGTCACACTCAATTGCTGAGTTAAATGTGGATCCACCCCATCCAATAAAACTGACTGCGCTTGAATCACCTGATCTGCATAATGATTTAGACGATATTGATCATTCAACAACGGAACTAAATCATTGCGTTGAATCGCCAAAAGCTCTGCACGATCCACCGTAATCTCTTGCAAAGGCAGTAACACTTCAAACTGAGCCATAGACCATAACAACCCTCTTTACATGATTTTATAGTACGTGTTTTTCGGCTAAGGTCATGTAATATTTTGCAATTTTTTATTTCGATCTGCTTAAATGCTTTTTTATAGATTCGCATAACATCAGTCACAAGATGCCTGATTCAAAACACCAGTGCATAAAAAAGCCATGATCAACATGGCTTTCAATGTTCCTAACGCAGGATGATAAACAGATTATAAATAATCGCCTTCACGCTCTGGCTGATACAAAATCTTCTCAATTTTGACTTTCATCATATGACCATCGGGCTGTGGCCATTCAATTTCCTGACCTTCAGCTAAACCTAAAATGGCAGTCCCGACAGGTGCAACCACATTCACCTGCCCTTTCTCACCTTTAAAGTCATGCGGATAAACCAAGGTAATTTCAGTCGGTTCTTTTGCAGGTGCAATGGTAATCAATGCGCGGGCATTCATGCTCACCACATTATTCGGTACATCTTGTGGCGCAACCACTTCAGCACGTGCCAATTCATCTTCTAGATGTTGCATCGTTGGCGTCAATTTCGGTTGATGCTCAAGCATCGTTTCCAAACGGTGCAAATCTTGTTCTGAAATAATAATCTTTGGTCTAATCATTTACTTTTATTCCTGTCATTCCGACAATACTGTCATCATCAGCTTGCCTACAATCATATTCAATACGCTTAAGTTATAACAGAAATTCAGCTTCTTGAACGAAAAATCAATTTTTTACATCCATAAAAAAAGCCCCCTTGAGGGGCTTTTCTCAAGGCTATGCTTATTTTGCGTAAACTGGGAATTTCGCGCAAACAGCTTCAACTTTTGCTTTTACAGTATTAATTACAGCTTCGTCACCTTTGCTGTCAAGAATGTCTGCAATCCAACCTGCAAGATCACGTACTTCTGCTTCACCAAAACCACGTGTAGTTACCGCTGGAGTACCGATACGGATACCAGAAGTTACAAATGGAGAACGTGGATCGTTCGGTACAGAGTTTTTGTTTACAGTAATGTGCGCAGCACCTAACCATGCATCTGCATCTTTACCTGTAATATCTTGCTTGATTAAAGAAAGCAAGAACAAGTGGTTTTTCGTACCACCAGATACTACATCATAACCACGTTCAATAAGAACTTCAGCCATCGCTTGCGCATTTTTAACAACTTGTTGTTGATACGCTTTGTATTCAGGCGCCATTGCTTCTTTAAAACAAATTGCTTTTGCTGCAACTGCGTGTACCAATGGACCACCTTGGTTACCAGGGAACACAGCAGATTGTAATTTTTTCTCGATCTCTTCATTTGCTTTCGCAAGAATTAGACCAGAACGTGGACCACGCAATGTTTTGTGTGTAGTAGTAGTCGTTACGTCAGCAATTTGCACAGGGTTCGGATATACACCAGCAGCCACTAGACCTGCTACGTGTGCCATATCTACAAATAAATAAGCACCAACTTTGTCTGCGATGTCGCGGAAACGCTGCCAATCTACAATTTGGCTATACGCAGAGAAACCCGCAACAATCATGCGTGGTTTGTGTTCAAGCGCTAAACGCTCAACTTCTTCGTAATCAATTTCGCCAGTTTCTGGGTTTAAACCATATTGAATAGCATTATATGTTTTACCAGAGAAACTTACTTTTGCACCGTGAGTCAAGTGACCGCCATGTGCCAAGCTCATACCTAACACAGTATCGCCTGGGTTAAGTAAAGCTAAGTAAACTGCAGAGTTTGCTTGTGAACCAGCGTGTGGTTGAACGTTAGCATAATCTGCACCAAAGAGTTCTTTAGCACGGTCAATCGCCAGTTGTTCAATAATATCTACGTATTCGCAACCGCCGTAGTAGCGTTTGCCTGGGTAGCCTTCTGCATATTTATTGGTAAGTTTTGAACCTTGAGCTTCCATTACTGCAGGTGAGCAGTAGTTTTCAGAAGCAATTAACTCAATATGAGCTTCTTGGCGCGCATCTTCATTGGTGATCGCTTGAGCTAATTCTGGATCAAATTCGGCAATAGAAATATTGGCAAACATTAGCGAGGTCCTATTAATTTAGGGCTTTTAAGCCGTGCTAAGATTGGCGCGTATTGTAGCATAAAGTTTGCGAACTGAGAGAATGAACTTTGCTCAGTTTTACATAAAAATAGCTCATGTTTCAGATAAAACACGAGCTATTTCAGATCAATTCAATTTATATCGGTATTCAAAGACTTATTGAATAGGCATTAACGATTGCACATCTTTAACAAACTCATCCAGATTATTCACATACACAGAACCATGATCCCATTTTTGCTCTATAGGTAAATCCTGATCAGTGACGTAATGAATTTTTGTTCCTAAGTTATTTGCAGTCTGAACCAAGAGATCGGTTGCTTGTTTCGGTACAGTTGGATCAGCTGTTCCCTGATAAATAAAGATAGGTGTAGTAATTTTAACTTTTAATGGCTGTGAGCCATTTGCTAAAAAATCTTTGACCTCAGGGATGGTCGTCATGAAGTTCGGTTGGGTACGCTGATAACCATCCAATGTTCCATAAGTCTGGGCATACCCTATCATTGGTTGAGCCAACTTTTGACCTAAAGTTTCATAGCAGTCTGTCTCTGCCAAAGCTGCGAGTTGATCTGTTGGTGTTGCAAATATTTCTGAATATTGCAAGGTTGGCGCAGTATTCCTTAGCCCAGCAGTAATTAAAGCAGTAAATGTATCTAAGGGCGCAAGTGTCTGTACTTTCTTTATTAAATCAAGCTCTTGAGCTGCTTTTTGCTCCCCACCCATCAATACCAAACCTAAATTTGATGCAGGTGCGATAGCTATGGCACCCTTATAATTTAACTGCGCACGCGATGCATACTGTGCTGCACCTAAAGCCGCATGTCCACCCTGTGAATGTCCAACTACACTCCATCGCGTTTCTGCAGTATTACCCAAAAGCTTGCTTGCAGCGACAACAGCATCTGTAATCGAATAAGCTGCACTTTTTAAATTCAAGAATGGATGTAATTCTTTACCACTCGGTTCGCCTAAACCTTCGTAGTCGGGTGCAACAACGGCATAACCTGCTGCCAATAGTTTAGCAATGAAGTACTCATTTCCATTTAAACCTTGACGACTTGGTGCACACGCATCTGCCACTCCTGTTGTGCCATGCGCCCAAACTACAAGTGGCCATCCGCCCGCAGGCTTAACTGTTTGAGGGGTAAAAACAAGTGCAGTTGCCTGAGTTTCCTGTCCATTTACCCCTAACATTTTATAAGTCATCAATGTTTTAGAGGCACTTACTGTATCTAAAACATTATTCGCATTGGCACCCTGATCTAAATAAGGCTCTGTTTTCACGACTGGGGCACTAAAATTATATTTCGGAATACCATCCTCAACAACCACAACACTCGTATCGTCATGATCATCATTACAGGCGGTTAAAAACAAACTGCTGCTGGCCAAAGCCACGCTTAACCATATTTTTTTCATTTGCTTACCCTTGTCTTCATATTCTTATTAATTGCATCCTTCGCAATCTTTATTTGTACGCTTTTTTATCGTATCAGGCAAGATTTCAACAATTAATATGCAAGTGTATTTTATTTAAAATTAAACACTTACGGTAAAAATCAGTAAATTGATCACATATACAGCTGTCTATTAAATTTCAATTCAATTTGTCATACGCAGCGGCTAATGTTAGATTGCATTTTTATTGAATGACGCAAGCGAATCAGGACATGCAGGCTATTATTCTCGACACAGAAACCCATACTTTAAATGGACAACCCATTGAGATTGCCTACGCCCCCATTCAAATTCAAGATGGCAAAATCAGTCTAGATAAAAGTAAAATTTTCGATCAGTTGTATCAAGTTGATGAGCCTATTTCATTCGCAGCGATGGCGGTGCATCATATTTTAGAATCGGATTTAATTGATCAACCGCATTACAGTAGTTTTGAATTACCTGCCGAAACCACCTATATCATTGGGCATAATATTGATTACGATATTCGCGCTTTAGAAAAATGTGGTGTGGATACTTCTAAAATTAAAGCCATTTGCACTTTGGCACTTGCACGTCGCGTATGGCCAAACGCCGAAGCACACAATATTTCAGCTTTAATTTATATGATTACCAAAGGCAGCGAAAAAGCGCGTGACATGATTAAAAAAGCGCATCGTGCCGATATGGATATTATTTTAACAGCCAATATTTTGATGCATGAAGTTCATCAACTACAAATTCAAAGTATTGAAGAACTCTACACTGCCTCAGAAGAAGCACGTATTCCACAAATTATCAATTTTGGTAAACATCGTGGTACGGCAATTGCTGACCTTCCTGCCGATTATGTGCAATGGTTATTAAGACAAGAAGATTTAGATCCTTACTTACGCAAGGCGCTCGAAAATACCAGTATTTTGACTTTATAAATGTTTCAAGTGAATCTTATTGCATTTACCTGTCATAAATTATTCATATTATTGTAATTTTCAAAGTCTATGCTTTGCCTTAATTTATTGGGGAAATAAATTAAGGCTCATGTTTAATTATCAAAAAACTCAACTCGGTCTAGATGCATTACAACAGCGCACACGTGATTTAAATGCACGTCAACGTCGTTTATTGGTACTGATTGGTACTGAAGATTTTGATTTACTCGGAGATCAGTTCAAGCAACGTCTTGCACCACCTGAATTGATTGAACAGCTATTAGATATGCACCTGATTGCCCCTGCTGCGCTTGAGCAAGATACATTGCAACAACAAGAGCAAACGACAGACATTTTGCTGCAACAAGCGCCAGTGCCATCATCTACCACTTTGCGCACAGAAATTCATAGCCAACTTGCAAGCAGCACCCCGCAAGCCCATGCTGAGAGTTTGGCAGAACCAATCCGCACCCAACATCTTCAAGTAAATTCAGTTCCTGCATATTTAGAAGCACGTGTTGCAGCTGCCATTAATACAGAACAGCCCGCTGAACAACCTGAACCACAAGCAGAAATACAGCCTGAAATTACTGCCTTGAGTTTTGAAGATGTAAAATTTCTCATGATGGATACTTTACAGCGTCATTGTGGATTAATGGCAAAACAACTGATTCAGCGAATTTTACAAGCGCAGGATATTCGCAGCTTAAAACTCTGCCAAATGCAATGGATTACCTCTTTACAAGAAACTCGTTTGCCGCCAAAAGCACTCAATCAGATTTTGCAGCAAATCAATCACTCCCTACAAAAGCTTAATCCGACTTAAAGCTTAGATTTTTTTACTTAGTTTTAAGTCTTTTTAACAATTAAAACCATGCTCAGGGATATATGGATTAATTTATTTTTATTACTTTTCAACACTTTAAAAACACATATAAATCCACATCTAAACCTTAGATTCATTATCCCTATAAAAGCTAAGACTTTAGCGGCATAGCCCCGACTCATAAAAATCAGCGATATAGTATTTTCCAGAATTGTTGAGGCACAGGGTCATGATGAATCATGCATTTTTTTTAGCGTTTGATGCTTATGACAATCCAATGCAACTCAGTAAAGTTGGCAATTGGGTGATTACCTTTTTAAGCCCAAAAGATCAGGAAAGCCAAATACAGTTAGCGATTACCAATGTGTTGCCGCGTCAAATTTCAGCACATTTACAACCGCGACGCATAGTGATTCAACAAAGTACAGATGCCCAGCTCTGGCAAATCTTGCAAATTGAATGTTTTGATAGTCAAACCAATCAAGAGTTGAGTTTTCAACCCGATGATGACATTGGGCAAGCGGTCATTCAAAAAATTATTCAAGAGTTTGATAAATACGATGTAAATATCCAACTTGTAGAAGATCAGACGGTTTAAAGCGATATGTTTTACACTTAATGAGCACTTTATTTACGTGTGCTTTAAAAATCCTGCGCACAAAAAAGCTCATCGAAATGAGCTTTTCTAAAAATAAAGTAGTCTCACAAATATTTACTCCAACACACGGAAAATACTATCAGACTCGCGGCTTTCAAACAAAAGTTCGATGCTTGGTAAAATCACTTCACCTTCCACAATAATGTGTTCAATTTTGTGAAATAGTGCCAAACCCGCTGCCAATGAAGTTTCTGGGATATTACGTAGCAATGCTTTTGCTTCGTAAATATGGCTAAACTGGTCTTTAACTTTAATATCGATGATTTGCGTCATTGTTGTTCCCTTTTTCTTGACGGAAATTTTTTATACCATAGCTTATAAATTTTTTAAAAAAGTGAGTTGTTAGATTGTTTGACAATGTAGTATTTTTTTAAACTAAATTTAAATTATCTAACAAATTCAAACACATATTTTTTAAAATTTTATTTACAACTTACAAAACCACAGTAAATTTGCTTGTTTTTCATTCTAGCACAGAAAAAACTCGCATTGCTGCGAGTTTTTTTATGTTGGAAGGCTAGTGCTGATTTTATTGTTTGAACAAGAGTTACAAACTCAACGAGCTGTCATTGATCCGTCCAACTGCATCGTAGCGTCTATTACATTGAATGACCTACTGTAGTTTTAATATAGTGAAACTTATTTTTTGCTGCAATAGCCCACTACATTTCAACACATTCACACAGCAAAATTTCAATTGATTTAATTTTCAGTTACGGCATAATTTTATGCGGTTAAAAGCTCCAGCTTTGCGATTAGCTTCTGCATAACTTGGCGATACTTTCAAATAATAAGAAGTCGACGATTATTCAATTAACTCAATTTCATAATCAACATCTTGCAGCATATCTTTATTGTATAGCTTTACCATTGCTGTTGCTTCAGCATAATCGTAGAACAAACCTTCTGCGACGGCTTTACTGCGAAATTCCGTGGTACCAATTTCATTATCATGCGGAACAAAATATAAGTTTTCTGGAATGAGTTTAACGATATAGCCCACGAAGCTGCCCTCAGATTTTTCAGTTTTAAAATATGTGAGTTTTATATGCTGAAAAACGTGATCAGGCTATGGCAAATAAGATCGAATGTTTATCTTAATTTTTTATATACTTTTCAACTATTTTTTATATTACAGTTCAATGCTTATATACTAATTTGGTGCGCTCAGCGCGCACCATAAACAAAAAATATAATATTGATTTTTATAAATAAAAAATTAAACCCAACCAGCTTTTACCGTAAAAAATACCGTAAAAATACTATTCACTTTTCAAATTGATAATTTGAAATTTAGTGATGTAATGTTTGACCTATATCAAATTCAGTATATTGAATCAGTTTGAGATGTTATTCAAATCCTCAATTAGCATTTTAAATGGTATAAGGGTTCTAACATCGTTACAACCCAATCAAAGCTTTATGTTATAACATCATCTTTTTTGTATTTGTTTTTTTCATGTATGATTCAAGAGTACAACTTCAGGGGTTAGGTTATGTTTGAAAATATTGATGCTTTAAAGAAAAAATTAGATGAGCATCGTCCTCTTTCTCCTGCGATTGTAAAAAACCTTCAAGAAGATCTTATTGTCCGTTGGACATATCATTCGAATGCAATTGAAGGCAATACGCTTACATTGCTAGAAACAAAAGTAGTTTTGGAAGGCATAACTGTTGGTGGGAAAGCTTTACGAGAACATTTCGAGGCAATCAATCATAGAAACGCTATCTACTATGTTGAAGATATTATTCGCAAAGAAGAGCCATTTTCTGAATGGCAGATTCGCAATATCCACCAACTTATTCTAAAAAATATTGATGATGATAATGCAGGACGTTATCGCCAACAAAATGTGTTGATTTCAGGTGCTACCACTACTCCACCCGACTATACATTATTAAATGACAAAATGGCTCAGCTAGTCGATTGGTACAATTTGGAGGCATATAAACTTCATCCGATTGAACGGGCTGCTAAAGTGCATGCAGATTTTGTAGGTATTCATCCATTTATTGATGGCAATGGACGTACATCACGTCTTTTGATGAACCTTGAGTTACTCAAAGCTGGATACCCTCCCTGCGTTATTACAGTCGAAAATCGCCTAGCCTACTATGAAGCATTAGATCAATGGATGGCTTATGGAAAAACTGAGCCATTTATTCAGTTGGTTGCCGAAGCTGTACTAGAGGGATTTAAACCATATCATGTTGTTTTAAATTTTTAAACTTCGGTTGTGCTCTACACTACTACTAATATTCACCCATCAATTTTCAGTTTTATTTTTAAAACTATTCACCCTGTGATCCTATATAATAAAAGAGACCGTGGCAAATGCCACGGTCTCTTTTAGTTAACTCAAAAGATTGCCAGCTCTTTCTGCTACATTTCCTCCAGCAATTAAATGCTGATAAAGATGAGCATTATCGTCTGCCCCTTTGATCATTCTATTTTTAGGGGGCATTACCCTAAACAATTTACCATTTTATATACAGAATTAGCCGTGCGATGATCATTAATTCAATATGGTTTAAATCTTAGAATTAGATTAAGCGTCCGCTGAATCCCACTTTTTCTAACTCATTAATACCGCGATAGTGTCCACTAAATTTTAAGTGGACACCTATTTATGGATTTAAAGACAGTTATAGACAGCACACCAACGCTAAAAAAGCCTCGTCGAACCTTCACGGCTGAATTTAAACATCAACTTATTCAGCAATGCCAGCACCCAGATACATCAGTGGCCAAGGTCGCAATGGAACATCAGATCAATGCCAATCTGTTGCATAAATGGATTCATCAATCCAGATCAATACCCCCTGCATTAACAACCCCATCTAGTCCACAGACTGACTTTCTTCCAGTCATGCTTCACCCGACTCCAGCCAAACAAGACGCACCTCCGCTATCTGTGCCGGAGAAGAATACTGTCGCTCATATCAGAATTCCACTGCATCAGAAACAATGTTCTGCAAGAGATCAGGTGATCGAAATCGAATGGCCAGTGGAATCGGCCAAGGAGTTGCTGCTTTTACTTCAGGTCTTGATCAAATGATCCGTATCGATGAAATCTGGCTCTCTACCCAGCCGATGGACATGCGTGCGGGTATGGATACGGCTATGGCGCAGCTCATGAAAGCCTTTGGCTCGATCAAACCGCATTGCGCCTACCTGTTCTGTAATAAACGTGGCCATCGTATGAAAGTACTGGTGCATGATGGACTGGGCATCTGGCTGTGTGCCCGGCGGCTGGAACAGGGAAAATTCCACTGGGCTCAAGTTCACCAGGGTGAAAGCGTAGCTCTCAACCCGGAACAGTTACAGGCATTAATTCAGGGTTTGCCTTGGCAGCGCATTGGACGACAGCAGGTGGTCACGATGCTCTAAACCAAGTCGGCTATTCTGCCATCCTCCAAACGTTCTATTTCATTCTTCTCATGACCTCAGGCATACTGCGGTCATGAATACGTTGCCTGACTTAAGCCAACTGACCCATGAACAACTGCTGGAATTCACCCGACAGTTGGCGATGCAGCATCAACAACTCGCAGAAGATAAACAACAATTAGATGCTCAAGTTCAACATCTGGAAGTATCAAATCAACAATTAGATGCCAAAGTTCAACATCTTGAAGTCACCAATCAGCAATTAGATTCTAAAGTTCAGCATCTTTCTATTCTCAATCAAAAATACGAGCATGAACTGGCGCTGTTTAAAAATCATAAATTCGGCAGTAAAAACGAACATCTTACCGCAAAACAAATCCATCTATGGGACGAAGCGGTCGAAGAAGATATCGCAGCCGTTGATCTAGAATTAGAACGATTAAATGTAGATAAAACCGATGCAGCGACACACAAAGCCACAGTCAACAAACCTAAACGTCGACTGCTGCCAGATCATCTACACACCATCCGTATTGAGCATGAACCTGCATCAACCCAATGCAGTTGTGGCTGCCAGTTACGTCGTATCGGCGAAGATATCAGTGAAAAACTGCATTTCAGACCGGCACAGTTCTACAAGGAACAGCATGTCCGTGGCAAATGGGTCTGTGATCAGTGCGACACTCTGACTCAGCAAGCGATGCCTGCCTATGTGATTGATAAAGGCATTGCTTCACCGAATTGCTCAGCCATGTGCTGGTATCGAAGTATGCCGATCATTTGCCGCTGTACCGTCAGCGCCTGATCTATCAGCGGGCGGGCATTGATCTGTCCAGATCTACTTTATCTGACTGGATTGGTCGCTGCGGTGTGGAACTGGAACTTCTGGCCAATGCCTTAAAACAGGTGGTGCTGCAACAGCGGGTGATCCATGCCGATGAAATGTCAACGGCAATTTAAAACTGACCCCTTTTACCTTAAAAACAGCAAAGTAAAATTGACCCCTTTGATGATTTATTAAGACTCAATTTGTGGTTGAATTCCTACTCTCTTTTTATCTTTTAGACGATAACTTTCCCCAGATATTTGTACAACATGACAATGATGTAATAAACGATCCAACATTGCTGCTGTCAAAGTAACATCATCTGCGAATGATTTAGACCACTGGCTAAATGGTAAATTACTGGTCAAAATCGTACTGCCTTTTTCATAGCGCTTGGCAATAACATTAAAAAATAAATTTGCTTCTTCACGACCAAATGGTAAATATCCTATTTCATCGATAATCAATAACTTTGGAGCAAGTACAACACGTTGCATGTAGTTTTTTAATTTACCTTGTTGATAAGCTAGGCTAAGTTGCAACATTAAATCAGCTGCAGTAATAAACTTAGTCTTAATATTATTCATAATTGCCTTATAGCCTAAAGCCATTGATAGATGTGTTTTCCCAACACCACTTGCACCAATAAATACAACATTTTCAGCTCTTGGAATAAAGCTTAAATTAAATAGTTCAAGCAACTGCGACTTTGGAGCACCTAAAGCATAATTAAAATCATAAGCCTCCAACGTTTTGATTTGAGTAAGACCTGAAAGTTGTAAAAGAATCTGTTGACTACGTTGCTGCTTGGCTGTGTATTCATGTAATAGCATAGCTTCAACGAAATCTGCATAACTGCTATCCTTTGCTAAGGTTTGTTGTGCATGATGTGACCATTGTGATGCCACTGTTTGTAGACCAAGCTGACGGCAAAGCTGTTCAATACGCTCATACTGTAAATTCATTAAGAAACCTCCAGTAATTCATCATAGATTGATAAGGGGTGTTGAACACTCTCATGAGGTATGAGTGATGATGGGCTAACATCATCAATTACAGATTTTTTAGAACCATCATTAAATAAAGGTAATGAAGAAAAATATTGTTGTTCTTCAAGCAAACGAGTACTTGGTTTTTCTTTAGTTGTTGCATGAATGCGTTGATTTGCTGTTTCACTAAGCCATCGACCAATATAGGCATTTGCCATATCAACATCTAAGCTAAGGTCAACCACCTTTAAACTTGCTTTTAATGGCACGATAAAACTTGATTTCAAATAACTATTAAAGCGTTCTACTTTACCTTTTGTTTGCGCACGATATGGCTTACAAACACGTGGTCGGAAGTTATATTTCTTAGCACAATCAAGTAATTTAGCATTCCAGCGATGTTGACCATCTTGATAAGCATCACGTTCAATGATAATGGCCTTAGCATTATCAAATAATACATCTTTAGGAACACCACCAAAGAACTGAAAAGCACTTTCTAAGCCATCAATCCATGCATCAGAACGTTCATGATCATAAAACTTAACAAAGGTTGCTCTAGAGTATCCCAAAGTTGCAACAAATGCTTTTAATGTGGTGTGATGACGTCGAATTGTTGTGAAATCAACCTGCATTTGTTGACCTGGTTGAGTCTCAAATCGCTTAATCGGCTCTGGTTGTTTAGTTGGCTTTAATGTATTGAGATAATTTTGTAGAGTTCTAATTTTCCCCGTGTAGCCTTTTTGCAAGATTTCTTGATACAACACTACAGCCGGTATCCATTCTGGATCGGCGGCATTTACACGTTTGATTAAATACGGTTTATAAGGCTCAAGAATACTCACTTTAGATTGTGTTCGTTGATATTTAGGTGTTACTTGAGATCGTAAATATTTACGCACAGTATTTCTAGAAATACCGAGTTCGCTGCTAATTGCCTTAATAGATTGACCTTGTTGATGAAGTATTTGGATTGTCACTGCTTGCTCCAAAGTTAACATGTTGAGCAGTCCAAAAAGACCACTATATTAACCAAGGGGGTCAATTTTCAAATGCTGTTGGGGGGTCATTTTTACATTGCCGCTAACAAAACGCCGGTCACCATCATGCGGATGGGTGATGATGAGAAAAAACCGAAGAAAGGTTATGTCTGGGCCTATGCCACCACACAGTACAATCCAGTTCAAGCGGTGATCTATGACTTTCAGGATAGCCGTTCAGGTCAGCATGCTGAAGAGTTCCTGAATGGCTGGCAGGGCCATCTGGTCTGTGATGATTACAGTGGTTATAAAGCACGCTTTAAATCAGGCCAGGTCATTGAGGTGGGCTGCATGGCCCATGCACGTCGTAAATTCCATGAACTGCATGTAACTGGGAAAAGTCAGGTCGCTGAACAGGCATTAGTGCTGATTCAGAAACTGTATGCGATAGAAGCAGAACTCAGGAAAAAGACCGATGGTACAGCAGAACAGCGCCGCGAATATCGGCAAAAGCATAGTCAACCGGTGATGCAACAACTGTATGAATGGCTCAACCAACATTATCTGACGGTGCCATCGAGTTCTCCAACTGCCAAGGCGATCAATTACAGCCTAAAACGTTGGCAGGCACTCTGCCGCTATCTGGATGATGGTAATTTGCCTATAGATAATAACTGGATTGAAAATCAGATGCGCCCCTGGGCGTTGGGACGTAAGAACTGGCTGTTTGCTGGCTCGCTGCGCAGCGGCCAACGAGCTGCCAATATCATGACTTTAATCCAGTCAGCAAAGCTGAATGGACTGGATCCGTATGCCTATTTAAGTGATGTGCTGAAAAGGCTGCCGACGCATAAAGTGACCCAAATAGAAGAATTACTGCCACACCGCTGGAAATCCGACCAAAATTAAAAAATAGGCATGGGGTTCAGCGGACGCTTACTTTTAAATTACATCTCGTTATCAATAATTTAGGTGAAATTATTAATCTCAAACTGACATCGGGAAATGTTCATGATGTTGCTATATTAGAATCTTTAACTCAAGAATTAAAAGGAATCCTACTCGGAGACGAAGGCTATTTGAGCAAAGCAAAAGCCGAAGCTTTAGCTGCAAGAGGACTGAAAATATTGACCCCATCACGTCGGAATATGAAAAATAAACCCATCCAAACTGAAGAAGAAAAACAATTGCTTTGCAGAAGAGGATTGATCGAAACCGTGAATGATCAATTAAAAAATTTACATCAACTTGAACATTCACGTCATCGTTCGGTAAATAACTTCATGGTGAATATCATGGCTGCTGTAGTAGCTTATTGT
The DNA here is from genome assembly GCF_002946595.1 of Acinetobacter sp. SWBY1. NCBI lineage: Bacteria > Pseudomonadati > Pseudomonadota > Gammaproteobacteria > Moraxellales > Moraxellaceae > Acinetobacter > Acinetobacter sp. SWBY1. The sequence goes on from NZ_CP026616.1 coordinate 929,443, forward strand.
TTGAATCCCAATAAGCCAACTTTCCAAAATATGCTAAAAGGCTAAGCAGATTTCGTCGAACTCAGGTTAATTAGATCTATCAAAAAAGCAAAAATCGAGCTAATGACTTAACTCGATTTTTAATCATAAAAAATCAACTTATCGTTAATATAGTACAAAAACTTTATAATTTAAATTATTTAATCAAATCAGTGTTAACCAATTTCACTAAGTCATTCAAATCTACATCCACATTCGGTGCGTTAAAAATAGAACTATATTGTTGCTGCATAAATAAATCTGACATAAATTTACGGCTATTAGATAGACTTCCTCCAATAACTTGATAATTTAGTCGAATCAATACAGATTCAAGAAGTTTCTCTGCAATCAATTGTTCGGTTAAATTACGATCAAGTTCTGGTGATTTAATATCGATCAACGACCCTTCCAGATTGGTCGCATTCGCTATTTTATCCTCAATCTTTTGAGCAGAAACCTTAACTGATCCTCCGAATTCAGTCGCCTGTAAATAACTTAGACCTAAATTATTACCAGCACTATAATTGATCGTGCCTGAGCCAGTAGTAGCTCTAACACCATCTGTATGGTCTGCATTTGTCAACATGTTAATGTTGGCATCACTTTGAACATTAATGTTGCCTTGCGCATGTGTCGTGATATTTGCATTTTGATTAATATCACCTTGTGCAGACACATTAATATTGCCATTATTCACGTGCTCAATCGCGTTTTGAATGTTTAGTCGACCAGCAGTTCGAACAGAAATATCACCTGTTTGTGCACTTAATGCCGGTTGTCCAGCAGCAGAAATCAGGTTTAAGTCACTCGAATTTAATTTGTTGAAATAAATTCCACCAGTTTGAGTTTGCGCTGTAAGGTTATTGACATCAATCTCGATATTGTTACTTGCAAGACCTATACCTGTATTCGCTGTCGCAGTCAGAGATTGCCCAATAATATTGATAACAGGAAGGTTATCATCAGAGTATGCATCTCTGATTGCTCCCTGCGTCGCTTTCACATTGACTTGTCCTAAATGCGTCGCTGTTGTGGTATTCGATGTATCAGCTGCCTGAATGACCCCCAGACCGATATCACCAGCGTCACTGCTTAATTGAATATTACCCTTAAGTGTCTTCGCATCTACGCGGCTCAAACCATCTACTTCACGTACTGTAATATCACCTTGAGTAGTTGCAACATTCAAACGATCTACAAGGGTATTTAAATTGCTAATCGAACCTTGTGCATTTACTGTCGCCTGATTGGCTTTTAATAATGCAGCGTTGGCTCCAACAAGACCGCCATTAGTAATATTTAATTTAATCTCAGCTGGCGTAATCACATCTTTTAATGTGAGATTACCGTGCTGATTCAAATAAATACCCTTCGAAGATGAAGATGCTGCTAAGTCATTAATTTGAGTCGATATAGCTTGATTAGATGAGCCTATTCCAGTTGCAGCATTTAAAGTGAGATATTTAGCTACAATATTGTGATCAGCCTGACTGCTGCCTGAACGCTGAATATCTGCTTTCTCTGAATTTAACTGAACTTGTCCAGCCAGTGCACCTGCTACACTGATCTGATCAACAGTAATCACATCCTGAGCTTTAACATTGATATTACCGTTTGAAGTCACCAAGCGAGTTAGGTTAATACCATCCTGTTCATTCAGTGTAATGTTTCCAGCATTTTTCAAACCGATGTTAGCATCATTCACTTGGGTTTTCAGAGCTACTAACTGATCTGCCGAAACAATTAAGTGATCAGCTTTGATTAGACCTGCTGCTTCCGTTACTGTTGACGGTACGGTAGTCGTAAATTGACCATTTGTATTAACAGTCAAATCACCTTGCAGATTAAGGTCTCTCGCCGAAACATTTCCACCAGAATTTAGGTTGAAGTGACCACGTTGAGTATTAATCTGAGCCAGTTCCAGACCATCTTGCTCATCAATATATATGTTCGACAAATCTGCTGGGTTAGTGCTAGTAGTTTTGGCAAACAAACGATTAATCTTAGTTTTTAATGGCGAGATTAAGCTACCTACGTTGTTTTTCGCTGATAAAATTAAATCACCAGTACTGACATTTGTCTGCACTGGTGCAGCACTTGTCTGTACTGTAATACTACCATTCTCTGAATTCAAACTAGCTTGGTGATTATTTAGCGTACTTAACTCATTGATAATAATATCTTGATTCGCCTGGTACTTGATATCTCCTGCTTTTGCTACAGAGGTTGATGTATTTGCAGCCATCGTTATACCGCCAGCTTTGGCTGTATAGCTGATGTTGCCCACTTCAGTCGTGGTATTGGCATTCTGTACAAGATCACCTGCTGTGGTGCTATAGGTAATCTCGCCCTGGCCTGTGCTACTTACTGCCGCATTCTGCTCAATCCCCGTAGCTGCAGTCAGGGTGATATCACCTCTGACCTCTGTATTGCCCACTGCGCTGATCGGTGCATCAGATTCAGTCGTGATACTGCCAGTTCTTGCAGTCAACTGGACCTGACCCAGATTGGTGCCAATGGCATTACCCGCATTGATGCTGTTTTCAGCAGTAAAGTTTACATTGCCTTTTGAGGTTTGAACGATCTGGCTCTCAATGTCCTGACCCGCTGTATAAAGGATATCACCCTGACCGGTAGAGGTCTTTTGGGTTTCCGTCATGCGGATATTACCAGCAGTCGCGGTATAGCCGATGTTGCCCACTTCAGTCGTGGTATTGGCATTCTGTACAAGATCACCTGCTGTGGTGCTATAGGTAATCTCACCCTGGCCTGTGCTACTTACTGCCGCATTCTGCTCAATCCCCGTAGCTGCAGTCAGGGTGATATCACCTCTGACCTCTGTATTGCCCACTGCGCTGATCGGTGCATCAGATTCAGTCGTGATACTGCCAGTTCTTGCAGTCAACTGGACCTGACCCAGATTGGTGCCAATGGCATTACCCGCATTGATGCTGTTTTCAGCAGTAAAGTTTACATTGCCTTTTGAGGTTTGAACGATCTGGCTCTCAATGTCCTGACCCGCTGTATAAAGGATATCACCCTGACCGGTAGAGGTCTTTTGGGTTTCCGTCATGCGGATATTACCAGCAGTCGCGGTATAGCCGATGTTGCCCACTTCAGTCGTGGTATTGGCATTCTGTACAAGATCACCTGCTGTGGTGCTATAGGTAATCTCGCCCTGGCCTGTGCTACTTACTGCCGCATTCTGCTCAATCCCTGTAGCTGCAGTCAGGGTGATATCACCTCTGACCTCTGTATTGCCCACTGCGCTGATCGGTGCATCAGATTCAGTCGTGATACTGCCAGTTCTTGCAGTCAACTGGACCTGACCCAGATTGGTGCCAATGGCATTACCCGCATTGATGCTGTTTTCAGCAGTAAAGTTTACATTGCCTTTTGAGGTTTGAACGATCTGGCTCTCAATGTCCTGACCCGCTGTATAAAGGATATCACCCTGACCGGTAGAGGTCTTTTGGGTTTCCGTCATGCGGATATTACCAGCAGTCGCGGTATAGCCGATGTTGCCCACTTCAGTCGTGGTATTGGCATTCTGTACAAGATCACCTGCTGTGGTGCTATAGGTAATCTCGCCCTGGCCTGTGCTACTTACTGCCGCATTCTGCTCAATCCCCGTAGCTGCAGTCAGGGTGATATCACCTCTGACCTCTGTATTGCCCACTGCGCTGATCGGTGCATCAGATTCAGTCGTGATACTGCCAGTTCTTGCAGTCAACTGGACCTGACCCAGATTGGTGCCAATGGCATTACCCGCATTGATGCTGTTTTCAGCAGTAAAGTTTACATTGCCTTTTGAGGTTTGAACGATCTGGCTCTCAATGTCCTGACCCGCTGTATAAAGGATATCACCCTGACCGGTAGAGGTCTTTTGGGTTTCCGTCATGCGGATATTACCAGCAGTCGCGGTATAGCCGATGTTGCCCACTTCAGTCGTGGTATTGGCATTCTGTACAAGATCACCTGCTGTGGTGCTATAGGTAATCTCGCCCTGGCCTGTGCTACTTACTGCCGCATTCTGCTCAATCCCCGTAGCTGCAGTCAGGGTGATATCACCTCTGACCTCTGTATTGCCCACTGCGCTGATCGGTGCATCAGATTCAGTCGTGATACTGCCAGTTCTTGCAGTCAACTGGACCTGACCCAGATTGGTGCCAATGGCATTACCCGCATTGATGCTGTTTTCAGCAGTAAAGTTTACATTGCCTTTTGAGGTTTGAACGATCTGGCTCTCAATGTCCTGACCCGCTGTATAAAGGATATCACCCTGACCGGTAGAGGTCTTTTGGGTTTCCGTCATGCGGATATTACCAGCAGTCGCGGTATAGCCGATGTTGCCCACTTCAGTCGTGGTATTGGCATTCTGTACAAGATCACCTGCTGTGGTGCTATAGGTAATCTCGCCCTGGCCTGTGCTACTTACTGCCGCATTCTGCTCAATCCCCGTAGCTGCAGTCAGGGTGATATCACCTCTGACCTCTGTATTGCCCACTGCGCTGATCGGTGCATCAGATTCAGTCGTGATACTGCCAGTTCTTGCAGTCAACTGGACCTGACCCAGATTGGTGCCAATGGCATTACCCGCATTGATGCTGTTTTCAGCAGTAAAGTTTACATTGCCTTTTGAGGTTTGAACGATCTGGCTCTCAATGTCCTGACCCGCTGTATAAAGGATATCACCCTGACCGGTAGAGGTCTTTTGGGTTTCCGTCATGCGGATATTACCAGCAGTCGCGGTATAGCCGATGTTGCCCACTTCAGTCGTGGTATTGGCATTCTGTACAAGATCACCTGCTGTGGTGCTATAGGTAATCTCACCCTGGCCTGTGCTACTTACTGCCGCATTCTGCTCAATCCCTGTAGCTGCAGTCAGGGTGATATCACCTCTGACCTCTGTATTGCCCACTGCGCTGATCGGTGCATCAGATTCAGTCGTGATACTGCCAGTTCTTGCAGTCAACTGGACCTGACCCAGATTGGTGCCAATGGCATTACCCGCATTGATGCTGTTTTCAGCAGTAAAGTTTACATTGCCTTTTGAGGTTTGAACGATCTGGCTCTCAATGTCCTGACCCGCTGTATAAAGGATATCACCCTGACCGGTAGAGGTCTTTTGGGTTTCCGTCATGCGGATATTACCAGCAGTCGCGGTATAGCCGATGTTGCCCACTTCAGTCGTGGTATTGGCATTCTGTACAAGATCACCTGCTGTGGTGCTATAGGTAATCTCACCCTGGCCTGTGCTACTTACTGCCGCATTCTGCTCAATCCCCGTAGCTGCAGTCAGGGTGATATCACCTCTGACCTCTGTATTGCCCACTGCGCTGATCGGTGCATCAGATTCAGTCGTGATACTGCCAGTTCTTGCAGTCAACTGGACCTGACCCAGATTGGTGCCAATGGCATTACCCGCATTGATGCTGTTTTCAGCAGTAAAGTTTACATTGCCTTTTGAGGTTTGAACGATCTGGCTCTCAATGTCCTGACCCGCTGTATAAAGGATATCACCCTGACCGGTAGAGGTCTTTTGGGTTTCCGTCATGCGGATATTACCAGCAGTCGCGGTATAGCCGATGTTGCCCACTTCAGTCGTGGTATTGGCATTCTGTACAAGATCACCTGCTGTGGTGCTATAGGTAATCTCACCCTGGCCTGTGCTACTTACTGCCGCATTCTGCTCAATCCCTGTAGCTGCAGTCAGGGTGATATCACCTCTGACCTCTGTATTGCCCACTGCGCTGATCGGTGCATCAGATTCAGTCGTGATACTGCCAGTTACAGCTTGGACGTCAATAGAACCCGCAGATGTTTTAAGCTCTTGTCCAATGTTTACATTATTTTGAGCAAGAAAGCGAACATTACCGTTAAAGGTAGAAACCTGATTCACTTGTTGTAATGAACCGTTTGCAACAGTTATTTCAATATTTCCTGAATCAGAAACTCTGAGGCCATTTAAATCATCTAAACCTAACCCTGGAGTAACATTATCAATCTGAAGATCACCAGTATGATCGGTGAGATAAATTCCACCTGTCTGAGTTTCAGCTTCTAATTGATCCACTTCAACATGAAGGTTATTATCTCTTGTTCCTACACCACTTTCAGCTTTAAGAGCTAAATTATTCGCTACGATATTTGATTGAATTGGCGCGACATAAGGCGTATTTATATTATTAAGACTTAAATTTAATGGCTGTAGTAATGTTAAATTATTACGAATTGCACCTTGTTTAGCAAATAACGTCACTGTCGTTGGCTGGCTGGCATCAGTCTTAGTCACAATACGACCAATATTCAGATCGCCTGTTAAACTTTGTAAAGTAACATCAGCCGTTGTTTGAATTTTTTCAACATTTAAATCATCAGTATCTGTAACATTGACTACACCTTGTGCAGTGATGTCTAACGTATCTACTTTTGTATCCAATGGACGATTTGATGTGGACTGATTTGGATCACCACCAACATCTGCACCTGCTTGAATCGTTAATTTTTTACCTTCAATAAAGGTTAAATCATTACCATCATCACGAACGTAGCTGTCATTACGTGCCTTTAAGAAAATATTTCCTGTTTCATTATCATTTAAAGCACCATCTGCTTTAATCTTTTCGACAACTAAATTTGACCCCAGAATATCAATGTTACCATTACCAGCATTTACATCATGAATATTCAAATCATCTAGTTCACGAACTTTAATATCGCCTTGACCTGTTGCATCAGTTTTCGCTATCAGACCATCAACTTGTGTATCAACATTAATAGCGTTATGTGCATTAGCAATTAATTGACTGCTTTGGACATTAAGACTCGATAAATTATCATCAACAATTGAACCTTTAGCACTGGTCAATTGTATAGTATTGGCACTACTTAAATTGGTATCTTTGATTAACTGCTTAAGAACTAGATCACCTTCAGTTTTGAGGTTAATATCGCCCTCACCCGATACACCAACGATTGTTCCTATAGTCGTGATATTGAGAGAATTGTCACTGCTATTATAGATATTGACACCTTTGCCACCATCTACACTTAAATTTTGTACTTCAGTGTTAATAACACTGTTTAATCCAACACCATTTTGAGCCTTGATCGACAGATCATCAGCTACAAATATTCCAGTTGTATTGACTGGTGAGCCTTCCAAAGCCCCTTTGGTTTCAATTGAAATCAAGCCACGGTTAATATTTGATGGATTACTTATGTCAGAACTGACTTCTACACGACCGACCTGAGCAACATCCCCCTCTGTTTTGACAATCAGATCTTCACCTGCTTTAAGTTTGATATTTCCTAAACCGATATTGCCAGTTGAATCCAAATAAACACTGGTATTAACTGTACCACCATCATTAATATCCAAGCGGTTTGCAGTAATACCTAATGGTTTGGTTGTACTACTGTCAATATCTTTGTTTAGCTCATATGCTGTAATCGCTTGTCGGCGAATCTGCAAACTTGCATCTCTGGCATGAGTCGATTTGGTTAAATCATCTGTAGTGATTGCAAGATTAGCTTCAGATGATTCACGGTATATTTGCGCAAGACTAAGATCTGACTGTGCGGATTGGACATTGGCATTATATTCAGCCAATTGATTTCTGAGTTCTTCAACATCAGCTTCTTTTGGACCTAAATAACGTTTATCAAACTCATCTGCTGCCAATTCAGCAGTAGCAGCTGCAATTTCTAAAGCTTTTGCTGTCGCTTCTGAACCACCATCACCAGTAAACGGAATGGCTTGTGCAATAGCAGCAGGTAATCCAACAGCATCTGCGACAATCTTGGCAACGTTATATGCTGTCATCAAGTTATCATAAATCGTACGAATAGCATCCGCTTCAGCACTTTGCGTATCATAGTCATTCTGTGTACTTTGTTGGACAGCCTCTGCCAATTTTAATATGGTTTGAGCGAGTTGCTCTGCACGTTTGTCACTGTTTAAGCTTTGTTCATTATTTTTCTTTAATGTGGTTAATGAACTGACCAACGCTTCTTTGGCAGCAAGCTCACTGATAGCTGTTTCACGGTTAATTAATGCTGTGTTCTGATCAGGTGTTTTTGCTGATAAACTCACCACATTACCGCGAATATTTTGTGCTATGCCATTACCATCAACGATAATACCATTATGAGAGATGACCGTGACATTACCCTGAGTTCCAGCATCTAACATACCAATAGTAATGTTACTTGCAGCCTCAAGTTTGATGTTCCCGCCATTATTAGTGGTCAGGTTACCTGCTACGATGGCACCATTGTAACCTTTATCAGAACTTACATAATTAGCAACAAAAGTAATGTTTCCTCCGCCACCCAATGACAGCGTATCGTTTTGATTAAGGAATACAATATTACCACCTGTTGCATTTAAGCTAAGTGTTCCACCATTTTGCAGATTAATGACACGACCGCCATTATCTAAAATGATAATATCAGAGGCTGAAATTGAGACAGATTTATTACTGAGTGTACTTTCATCTAGCGCAATTGCACTTGCGTTGCTCGCCTTAACTGAACCAGTTCCACCTGCTGCCGCGACATAGCTGACATCGAGTGCCAAATCACCCTGTGTACCAATACCAGAAGCTGCATTCAACTCTAGTGACTTGGCTTTGACATTTGGTGATGTTTCACCAGGTGTGCGGGCATCCTCGATTTTTCCGCCACTCTTTAAACTAACTGAATTACCACGTGACTCAACTACACCGAGATTAAGGTCTTTATCAGTTTCAATATTAATGTTACTACCAGAACCTGAAGCAACAGCGCGAACTAGACTAAAACCGGTACCGTTACTATTTACTGCGTAGATACCACCTGAATTGGTATCGATTAATAGTTTTTGGACTTTGAGTTCCAGCTTGTTACTTTCTGTACCCATGGATTTTGCAGCATAGCGCAGCCCCTCAGCACTATTTACCACAAAGTTGACGATATCACCGTTGGCATCTGTACCTTCTCCACTAAGACTAATCACCATTTTGCCTGTAGAAGATAAGGTGCCAAATGCCACATTGCCCGTATTGCTAATGTTCATATCACCGGCAGCGGTTGCATTCAAACCTGTACCGGTAATATTGCCAGTATTGCTGTAGTTAATTGAACCTGATGTTGCATTCAACTGAACGTTATCCCCTTGAATTTTGGTATCAAAGGCATTTTCTTCCGAACCGATTGATATCCCTTTTGCATCAAGCGCATTACCTTGAATAATGGCATTAGCGCTATCATTCAACGTACCGTTATTGGCATGCAGGATAACTTTTCCACTACCTTGTGCTGCATTTACCAGTAGATTACCACTTTGCTCAACACTGATCTGAGCATTATTTCCTAGGGCTTTGGCATTTACCTGCAAGTCTGAAGAATCATTGCTGATCTGGATATTGCCTTTAGTAGTTTTTAAAGTTGTCTTGCTGGTTTTGGTTTGTAAAGGTTGATCAACACCGATACCAGTGCCTGCGGTAATGTTGATTTCTTTTGCAATGGCTGGGTTGGTTCCTGTCTGGTTAACGTAACCAGTTGCGGAGAGTGTAAGCGTTTGATCTGTACCTAGACTTAGGCCATCAAGTAGAATATTTTGAGTGGCAGCGATGCTGCTATCATTGGTAAAGTTAAGAGATTCACTCAAACCACCTACCAAATTGAGTTTTCCAGTTACAGCATCAAAAGTTAACTGTCCATTATTTATAAATTTAAATGTTGCATTGGTACCGCGCACATTTGCTTTAAGGCTTTTTAAAGCTAAAGCATTGTCAATGTGCGATCCTGTTGCACTATTGGTACTAGTATTTGTTAAGTCAATCCGTTCTACAGACGTTTTCAGATTTTTATTATTGGTTCCAATTGAACCTGCCGCAGATAAAGTTAATTCACCTGCCTGTAAATTAACCAATGGCGAATTGTTGATTGCAGCAAGAATCGATCCTTTTTTGCTTGTCACATTAATATTAGTAGAACTCGTAACCGAGTTTACTGTTTTTTGATTTTGTGTCTCAAGTTTTCCTAAAACCAGATCACCACTTTCAGCACTCAAACCAATATCTTTCGTCGCAACAATATCAGCTCGTTTTAAGCCATTTTGCTCAGATAAGAATACACCACCATCTGTAGTCGTTACATTTACCGTTTCAGCATTGGTCTGTAATGCCTGACTCATTAAACCAATATCCCCCACAGCTGTTGCGCTAAATTTTACTGCGGTAAGTGTTGGGAATATAGTTGCTCCATTGATTGAACGACCGACTGTCTGGATTCCCCCTCCTGCAAGAAGCGTTAAATCACGTGTTGCATTGATCGAATCTGTGACTGCTAGTGTTCCAGTAGTTGCAATTGAAATATCTTTTGTACCCGCAGACCCATCGCTAAAACGGATATTGCCATTTCCATCATCAATTGCCTGAACCAGAATATTATTAACTGTTTGTTCAGTCTTGATATTACCAAGAATTAGAGCCAAAGGTGTAGTAGGCGAACTAAAGCTCGCATTTGAAATATTAATTCCACCATTTTTTGCATAGGCACTTAAAACACTGGTTTCAAGTCTCAATGGATTTGAACTTAGACCAATATTCCCTTCTTCTGTTAACGAGTTGCTTCCTGCTGTTAAGTTAAAGGAAAAAGCACGGCGTACATCAGTGGCGTTATTACTTGCTTCAATCGCTCCACCGACTGCATTGGCAATTACGGATGTTTTAAAGTTGGCATTTGGATCTGGAAGGTTTGCACCAGTATCAATGGTTCCGAGCTTGACACCACCTGAGGTGTCTTTTAGATAAATATTACCTTTATTGGTTTGAGCATTTACCAGATCTGCATCAAAACTGACAGGAGTTGTGTCTGTACCATCATTAACACCAAATACTCCACCAATTCCCGCTTCTGCTTTAGTGGTTTTCAGGTTGAGTGTGTTAGCAGCTGTCTTACTGCTATCATTGGTTGAAATTGATTCAGCAGCTGTCAGATTAATCACAGAGGTCTTAAAGTCAGAAGTGCTGTTTGCATCTTTAAGTAATTGACCACTTTGCTGGATTTTAGCCCCTGAAAGATCAATCAGGCTGGTAGCTTCTACTACACCACTATTATTCACTACTGTACTTTCAAGCGCTGCAGATTGAGACGCTGTCATGAATACGCTTTCTGCCTGAATAGTTCCCGTCTGGCTATTTTTGACAGAATTGACTGTGGTGGTTGAGTTCGATTGCGTGATGTTATTAATTTGAAAGCCAACCAAATTGGTTGAGTCAAATTTGACATCAAACTTGTCGCCAGCCCCCAATACCACCTTACCAACACGACTGGCGACAGCCGTTCCAGTGATTGTTCCTTGGTTGTCAACTTCAGGAGCAATCAGGTAAACTGCACCACCCGCCTTGATTTCACCCATATTTTTAATGCTGCTTGCTGAATTGCTTGCACCTGCAAACCCTACAGTATTGTTATTCATAAAGGTGGCATCATCAACATTCAATGTGGTTGCAAGCAAGCCGTTGACATTGACCTGAGCTCCATTATTAAAAACAATTCCTGCTGGGTTGATCAGGAACAGATTTCCATTCGCATTTAGAGCACCAGAAATTTGAGTAGCAGCATTCCCTCCAATTCGATTCAATGTAACTGAATTATTGCCAGCAGTTTGAATGAATTTCACTAGTTCGCTTTGATTAATATCAAAATTGTTCCAGTTAATGATGGCACGGCCCGCAGATTGTGTAATTTGTAATGTATTTGCAGTATTTCGATCAAAACTTAATGTGCCACCACCATTACTAATCACTTGCTCGCCTGTTGGTAATGCAAGTGCCAATGATGAATAACATGCACTGACCAAACTTGTCAGCGCAGCACCTTTGAGTTTTTTACTGCGTGAACGCATGGTTTTTTTTGCCATTTCGGCTGATTGATCTGTATTTGACATCGTATAGTCCCTCAATTTTTTTAAATTTTTCCTACTTCTTTAGATAGTTGTGTTAGTACGTATATCGTGCTTGTAAGTAGGCATAATCATCTTTATCCGTACGGTCACCTAATGGTCTGCCGTAATCAAGGCGCAAGCTGATATTTTTAGTAGGATTAAGCAGGAAGCCTAAAGAGATTCCTGTCAGTGAGTTACTTTTATCCTGATTGATCAGTCTATCTTTAACAGAGACCCAACCATAATCTATGCGAGTCGATAACTGATATTTGTCATTTTGAGGAAGTAATGCGTAGCGACCTTCCAAATTTAAGTTAAAGCCACTATCACCTGAATATTCCGATGGACTTTGACCTACCACTGAGTTGTACCCACCAATAGAAATTTGCTCTCCAGATACGACTGAATCAAAAGCATATTGTGCGGTCAATCGTGGCAATAAACTTAAGCGAGGAGTGATTTTCTGAATTCTGGTCCAATCAAAATTGATCTTGGTGAAATTGTTATCACCTCCCGCAACACTGCGTGTAGACATGATAGAGTTGTTTGGCATTGCACCCAGTATTTCACCCAACCCCTGATGCAAGCTTAAAGTATAAATAGAACGACTATTTTCATTCAAATGTTCATAATTACCAACTAATCTAATTTTTCTAATTTTATCGTTTGCATATTCTTCATCTAGTATCGTCTGTTTTAAATCATAGGATTCAAACCACGATTCAATTTGAAAAAAATTGAAAGGATCCTTAACAAAATCATGCTGTAAACCAAGTCCATAGCCGCTATTATCCCCCTTAATATCAAGGACGGCCAACTGTTCACCTACACGAACATTACCTTTATAAGCATAAACTGCAGCTTTGGTACCCAGAGAATTAATCGGTGTGTTATAGGCTAACCTTGCAAAGTAACTCCCTTCACCATCAATCGAATGCATTCCCATCAATGACAAGTTATCTCCACGGCCTGTCAGATTAAAAACATCTATATAAGGTTGTGCACGGTATTCACCAGTACTTTTTGAACCATAGTTATTTAATTCTAAAGCAGCAATGACACGAGGATTTTCATTGACGTGAATACTAATATCAGTTGTACCTTGTTCTGTACCTGGTTTTAATACAGATACTACCTTGACTCCTGACTGACGATTAATACGGGCTAAAGTATTTTCAAGTTGTCCAAGTGTAAAAGCACGGCCAGATACAATATCCGAAGCTGATAACGATTGAGTTATAAACTTAGTGTTATAGTGATTATTACCACTATATTCAATTTTACCTAATTTACCCTCAAGCACTAAAATTTGGACAGGCTGATTGTCCTTAAAATTTTGTTCAGGTATTACAACTCTGGTAAGACTATATCCTTCTTTATGATAGGAATTTTGAATTTTTTTAGCTAATTGCTTTATTTGAGCCAAAGTCATCGCCTGACCAAGATCTTTATCGAGGAGACCTTTTAGTTGTTGATTCGTAAAAATAGTATTTCCAGAAAATACAACATCTTTAACTTGCAATACTGGCTCATTTGTTTGTAAAGTTTCGTCGACTGAGTTTTGTTTATTTTCATTGATATTTACATCTGCATCTGCGAAAACAGTATGGGTTATCATTGTAATACTCAGAAATATTACAGATTTTGAAAAAGTCATTTTATGCCCCTATCTTGAACCGAATAGTTCACGGTTACATGCTGTTCTGACAATAAATTTGTTTTCCAAATCAATTATCAATTTTTAATAAAATCCTAAAAGCTAATTTTTCATTCTTACTACCTATATCAAAAGTCAGAATTTATTCGATATAGATTCAGTTAGTTCGTCTTTGCTTAAAACCTAACTAGACATAGTCAGAGATATGGTTCTTAAACTTCAAACCAATTCACGTAAAATTTAAAAAATTAGTTAATTTTCACAAATTGTATAAGAAACTACCAAAAAAATATGTTGAAATCCATAATATTTTAGTCTGTACACGACAAATTTCATAAGGCCCTTGTCCTATCAGGCTTTTTCTTTCTTAAAATTGCTAGCACTTTCTTAAATTCTTCTTTTTTTCCAAAACCAATCAAACGTAGAATAGCCATTTGAACATAGTCCAAACCGTAGCGAAATAAACTTACTGAAAGTCGTCCATGCTTCTTTATTTTATCGCTTTTTTTCGATCATGTTGCCATTCACCTGTTAAATAACACCAACAGAAACCGATAGCTAGCACTGCTATCAATTTCTTGACTCGGGTAATCCCCCCTAAAAATAAAAGGATCTAAAAGTAGAATTTTCTCTTAAGATACAAGCAGGAGATTCTGCATGAAAACATCGAAATTTACTGACAGTCAGATCATGTCCATCTTGAAGCAGGCGGAATCTGGCACACCTGTAGCCGCCCTTTGTCGTGAACACGGCATGAGTAATGCCACGTTTTATAAATGGCGTGCCAAATATGGCGGTATGGATACCTCATTGATGGCTCGACTCAAAGAACTGGAAGCAGAAAATACCAGACTTAAAAAGATGTATGCGGAAGAACGATTAAAGGCAGAGATCATCCAGGAAGCGATGGCAAAAAAGTGGTGAGGCCATCTTGCCGACGTAAGATGGCACAACAGGCAGTTGCCCACTATGCCATTAGCATTCGTTTGGCTTGCAGCGCATTTAGTATCAGTGAAACCTGCTACCGTTATCAGGCTAAACTCAGTGATGACAATGCACTCATTGCAGAACAGCTCATTGAACTCACTGAAGAAAATACAGATTGGGGCTTTGGTTTGTGCTTCTCGTATTTACGGCATGTTGAGAGTTGCTGCTGGAATCACAAGCGGGTTTACCGCATTTACTGTGAGTTGGCACTGAATCTGCGTATTAAACCGAGAAGAAGACTAAAACGGCATGCGCCTGAACCATTGAAAGAACCAATCCGAGAAAATCAGGTTTGGTCATTAGATTTTATGCATGATCAGCTTTCCGATGGTCGCAAGTTTCGATTATTGAATGTGATTGATGATTACCGCCGCGAAGGCCTAGCCATTGAAGCAGGGTTCTCATTGCCCACAATCAGGGTTATTCGTACGTTGAATCAATTGCTGGAGTGGAGAGAAAAACCGTTAGTGATCCGATGCGATAATGGTCCCGAATTTATCAGTCACGAATTTGTGCGCTGGGCTACTGAGCATGGTATTCGTGTTGAATATATTCAACCGGGTAAGCCACAGCAGAATGCGTATATTGAACGCTATAATCGGACCATACGTTATAGTTGGCTGAACAAGCATTTATTTGATACTTTGGATGAAGTACAAGATTATGCAACAAACTGGTTGTGGCATTACAACCATGAAAGACCACATCAAGCTAACAAAGGAAAGCCACCTCTAATGGCTGCTTAACCTCTACTTTTAACTTCGGTTATTTATGGGAGGATTACCTACTGAGATGGTGGCAATTGAACTCACCCAAAATGTCTAATAAATTCTAATTGTTAAAAAAATTATAGCTCTAAATTTTTACCCTAATTTACCCCCATCATCTGTTTAAATCTTATATTTAATCAATAAATATCTTCATCAAAAATAATATCAATTTGTAAAGGATATTCAGTCACTTGATTGGTTTCGAGATTTTTTGCTATTAAGAAATACGTCTGACTTGAATCAAAGTCACGTCCAATCAGATTAATGCGTACAAGTTTCTCAAAATCTTTAGCTTCTGTCGCATCATAGTCTTGAGTGACTACACTTGAAAGAACCTGATTATTTATATCTTTAATATAAAACTCTATCTGTGTTGACTTAGTATGTTCACCTACGATACTAGTTTGCATTGTTCGTACAAATGAAACAGTATTTGTAAAACGTAGATTGCGATCCAATATTTGGAAATCTACTGGTTTTACTTCAGTACGCTGTTGTGTTCTTAAAGACCTAAACTCCAAGACAGGTACACAGATTTCTTGCAATGAAGCTCCACCATGTACAAACTTCTCACCACCGACAAAATGGAAACGTTGATTCAATTTAGGCAATAAGAAGGATGTATCGTCGCCATTGGCTGTATCTTTGACTGAACCAAACCAACAATCATCAAAGGGATGTAAATGCTTTCCAACTGTAAAACGTTTGCTATATTCAATCAAATTATCAGGCTTATAGGGCAAAGGCTTTTTAATTTCATCATCTAAATCACTTTGTTGGTAAAGGAAGCCATGATCAGCTGTCACAAGAATACGACTGGCATTGGCATCCCCCATCAAACGACTAATCAATTGATTTAATTCATTAATTGCGCGTGCACAGACATCGATCGTATCATGCTGTGTTTTACGCGAGTCACCATGATCATCAATTGTATTATGGTAGATGTAGACAATTTTATACGGTTTAGTAAATTCACGAAGTTGAGATTTATTGAATGACTTTAAATCTACATAATCAATTGCCACACCATCTACAGCCTGTAGAATTGCACTTCGCCCATCAACTCCAGCACTACTTTTCCCATCTATAAATACAGTTTTCTGACCATCTTTATATGTTATCAATGGTGGATGTTTTGGTACAGGAAGAAGGACAGCTTTACCTAATTGTGTATAGCTCGGCAACACTCCCAAAATAGAATCCGTCTCAACATTAAAGCGCCCAGTCTCTTGAATCTCTTGCGCTAGCTGTTCAGCAACTTCATAGCGTAAGGCATCAGACACAACAACAAATATTCGCTGTACCTGCCCACTATTCAATATTGGATCTACATATTTTTGATAAAATTGGAATTGATTATGTACACCCTGAATCTGCCAATTTGTCATGAGATTATCTTGGGCAATATGCTGATCCCAAGCTAAGGACATATTACGCATATACCACTGCACATAAGTTGTTTCAATCAACTGAGCAATTTCATCAAAAAAACTATGTCCTTTGTTTTGTGTGACATTCGCATATTGATTAAATCGTCTGTACGATTGGTCAAAACGGAATAAATCATGTTGATAAGCTTTATACATTTCAGAAGCATTTCTGAAAGTAAAACCTTCAATATGTTCATTCTTTAGCTGAATGAAATCAAAAGCATGAACAAATGCCTGGTACATCAAACCAAAGTCATTACGTTGATCAAAAGTACTATGAGTAGCGTAATTTGTTAAATTAGCATTTACCCAATGCAGGTTTTCTCGCTTACTAATAAACTGTTTAATTTCACTTATTGGTAATTTCTGCTGCTGAGTATATAAACTGAAGTTCTGTAACTGCTCTCGTAGTTGTAGCAAGATAAAACGATCTACAGCCAAGAAGGTTTCACACCCAGAGAACTCACTCAGTAAAGCAACCTGATCTAATCGACTACGCTTTAAAGCCTCTTGCCATGACAAATCCAATTGGCTACTAATACCCAATTCACTTTCGAGTCGTCTAGCTAAGAGGTTATAAAATTTAGAGTCTCGTCGATCATCACGCCATTGGCGCATTAGTGCATCTACACTTGTTTTATGTTGTTGCTGAATATAATGCTGTTCGAGTGCTCTTAGCTGTATATTTTTACCCAGATTTAAACTTAAATCGGTACAAAATAATTTTAAGGCAAAATCATAACAACTTGCCTTACACAAGGTTTCAGCTTGGTACCCACAATAGTCTGTAACCAACTGCCAAAAACTTTCAACAAGATTGTAGTCTGTTAGCTTTTTCCATACTTTAGGCAGTGAGTTCAGCTCTCCCGTTTGGTCGACGATATTGGCATAGTCATTTAATACAGTACGGACAATATCAGCAATTTGCGGATTTTGAGCTTTAACAGTGACTGCTATCAGTTTTAAATCTATGCTTTGCTCATCATCAAGAGGCTCTATCCAACGTTTTAAAGACTCAAGACGCTCTTTACTATTAAAGAATACACTACGAGCCCCAATGTGATCTTTTAATACCATCCTTGTCAGCCCTAGCTGACTCAGTATGATTGCTGAGCGATCAGCATAAAATTGTTTACTGTACTTTTGAATATCTAATAAAGGATTCTTCAAATATGTAGGTTCAGCGTAAGGTGCATAAATAAGAAAATTTTGCTCAGGCTGATCACGCTCTAGCATTTTTTTAACTTGAAAGGTCGAACGACCTGACAAGTTTATCAACTCAATTTTTTGACGTGACTCAAATAATTGAGTGGCCAGCGACTCTAAAGCCTGCTCAAATTGCTTACCTGCATCGTACCAAAACAAAATACGACTTTCTTGACTAAGCGCCAATATATTGTTGAGTAATTGGTCTATATCTAGCTGTTCAGTCACTCTTTATTTCCTGTTACTTTCTTCACTTCAGCAAGTAATTTTGAAAATTTTCCATAGTTGACTTTCACGCCATCGTCCAAATCAATACTAATTTTCTGTTCAATATAGTGTTTAAGTTCTGCATCAAAGTCTTTTAACTCATTGAGTTTTTTGTGCAAATTATCTGCCTCTTTAGCATATTTAGTTTTTTCCGCAGGGCTTAGGCTTATATCTTTATCAGCATCTGATAGGAATTGGGCACGCGCTGTCAGTTGTCCCATCAGTGGCAATACATATTGGGTTCTCATTTTAGCTAAAGTCGTATCATTGAAGCGGTGCATATAGACCAAGCATTCAAAAGCTTTTTGCTTGCCAGAGCTAAACAACCAGTAAATTGGACGGTTTTTATAACCTTTAGTATTACTTAGATGATGATCTTTATAAAAATGGTTAGATAAATAACGACGAATGGTTTCTGCACTGCTCTCACCATTTTTCGGTTTAATGTTGTATAATCGTAAACTTTCCGCAATAAAATCTAAATTCTGTTGAAGTGTTTCTTTGTCCCAAGCTGTTTCAATAAATTGTTCAAAACGGCTATAAACATCATCAGGGAAACGTTCTTCATCTAGCAGTGGTAAGATACCATCATCATCCGCAGGGAAAGTTTTATAAGCTCCTTCTACCACGAGTTCATCAAAGCCAACATTGCCTTCATGTGAATAAACCAAACCTTCACGGTCAAGTGAATAGCGTCCCATCATACAACCAATCGCATAACTGATCAGTTCTGCAATAGTGTCTGATTGCAAGCGTTGTTCGAGTAGCTCTTCTGTTGCTTCGCCACTATAACGATAGTAAGGATTAGACGTAAGTGTAATTTCTTTTAAAGTTACCTCTGATGTCATCTCATCATTCAAGTTATAAGCATCCAACAGAAAACTATTGTTCTCTTGCTCCAAAATTTGTACTTCATCCGTCATTTTTTTCCAAGAAAGCCTAGCTTCATTATAAGTTTTACTTAGAGAACTTTTTTTATTTTCAGCCAATAAAAGTGATGATCGTTTAAAGTCCCAAGACTGCTCAAAATAATCCCAATCACTTTTTGATAATTGTATTAACCTACTCACCGCATCAATTTTTTCTTTATCTAATCTTTTTGGAGGCAAGGGAATATTTATGATATTTCCGACTAAAAAATGTAGTGTAGGATTCATTAACTGCATAAAATAAAAAGATATTTTTGAGTTTAATAGTCCTAAAATTTCATTTGTATTTTCTTCGTTAGAAAAATAGGTTGGTCCTTCAACATTAAATGTAAAAAAATTCTCTAAAATTCTTGCACTAAAACTACTTGAGCTAGTATGAGACCAAGTAACACCTTCTTTGAACCAATGTTGAATATTTTGGGGTCTAGCAGATTTACTACTTTTAATTAATGAACCATTATCTTCCCAATTCAAAATATACTCGGAATTACCATACCATTTTCTAAAATCTCCACCTTTTTTATGTGGGATCCATGATTTTCCTGAAAGATTAAACGACTCTAGATCTCTACCTTTATAATAAATATTTGAGTAATTAACTTCATACCAAAACTTTAAAAAAACATCATTATTACCTGTTTGCAAACCTGAATATGCTTGACCAATATCATTTAGTTTTTTTTGCTTAAATGAATTAATTACATTATCTGAAATCCAATACGCAATTGGGCTACTAGGTATATTTTCAAAATCTGATTGTTTTTTTTCAAAACAGGATTCACCTGTTGCTTTATAAGATAAAAATAAGTTTTCCTTATTAAATGTAGCGGGGACATTGCTTAGATTAATATATTTACCATTACTCAAAGTTTTACATTTTTGAAATGTGACAGCAACTCCTCTCAAATACGTATGTACATCAGGGAAACAATTCCAACCTATATGCACTAGGCTATCAATTTTAACTTTTTCAAGCAGGAAAAATCTTAATTTTTCATATGAGCTAAGATACATCCAACTATCTAAAGTAATAGAAGAACTTAAACCATTTTCAGATAATAAAAATAATAGTTTTTCTATAAACATTGTCATTAGATCTGATGGAGCTTTATATTTTTCCTTTTTTGCGTAATGCTTAATCTTTTCAGGTAGTGCGATTCCAAGATAAGGAGGGTTTGCTACAGCTATCTCATAACGCTGACTTAAAATCCAAGCTTGCTCTACTATTGGCAGTAACTTTTCAGCACTACCTTTTTGCAAACTATCCCCATTTACAACTAAATCACTCAGTGTGTTTTTTAAATCAAATAAAGTCGCTTCATGTTTGTTGTCTACTGAAAGCAAAGAACCAAATGCTTTCGCATCTTTAAATTTCACAATGATCTCTTGAATCAACGTATAACGAGGGTCAGTTTCTCCCGCACCCAAATCCGCCTGAGCTTGACCAAACATATCAACATGACTACCTGCCTGCCACGCCTTATTCAAATTAAGGGCTTGCCACAATTGGTCAGCATCTAACTCATCACTATTTTGGAAGGCACAAATATTCAAATGAATGCCACGCCCAAAAATACCACGGTCATCCTGACGAGCTTTCATCATCAAAGCAAAACCAGTCAATTGCTCCGCACGGTCATCAATATCCAAACCAAAAATATTATTTTCCAAAATCAGTTTTGGAATATCACGCGCACGGTGTCCTTGCGACTGATAAATCAGCTTCAGCAAATCATAAGCTTCCACTAGAATATGTCCCGATCCACTGGCTGGATCAATCACTTTGATACTTTCAGGTTCAATGCTTTTAGGCGTAATCTCAGCAAGTTGTGCATTTACACTATCTTCTTGCTCAGCAGGTTCAATGTAATATTCCAATACCTCTTTTAATAATTTCTCTTCACCATCAATCGTTACTACGGTATCAGGATACGTCTGTAACCAGTAACGCCCCAAGGAGTTTTGCACCATGTACTTAACAATCCAATTTGGTGTAAACAGCTGAGTTTTTGCTGGCAATTCATCAACCGATACAACTTTGCTTCCTCCTTTTCCTTTAAGTCTTTTATCAATTTCACCTTTAATTTCACTGATATAAAATTGATATAACCAACCAATAATTTCAACCTGTTGCCAACTATCTTCCTCCACTTGTTGCACAAGATCCATAATTATTGAATCACTACGAGTCAAGTCATCAGGAAGTAAAAGTGAAGTCACGCTATCAATTGGATCAAATAAAAATGGCATAGCCTCATACAACTGATTACATTGAGCCAACAGCAATTGACGATACAGTTGTTCATCTTTATGTTCTAATTTTAGATCAATGATTTCTTTAGTATCTAGTCCAAAATACTCAGCTACCTCTACAGCTGAATCTAAAAACTCTAAACCTTGATCTCTTTGGCTATGTGACAAAACGCGATAACCGTGTTCTAGATAACCATCATGCAATTCCATAAAACGAATGGCACAAAGACGGTTAAACCATGTATAAGCGTATTGTTCTAGAACTTGCTCAAAATCAAGTTTTTCTATCTTTTGAATGATCTGTTGACGGGCTGATTCAATACTTTTTGGAAAAGGCTGTTTTTGAATAAAGATAAAATCGCCTGAACTCTCAACTTCGGCAATCTTACCGTCCTCAATCCCTAAAGTTCGAAGTTTTGTTTTTATCGCCTCAATAAATTTAAGACGTGCTTTAGGCGCATAAGTTTTAAGTTGATTGGTGTTCATGAGATAACAGATATCAATGACATTTAAAATTGTTCCGATTGTAACGTTTGCCATGTGGAGTGACTAGTCACCATTCTCAAATACAATTCACATCATTTGTTTATTTTATCTCTTCAACAAAAAAAGGACTCATACCAACTAGCACGAGTCCTTATCCTATTTAGTCAATCTTATTTAATCCAATCGAACAATATCACCATCTTGAATAATAGTAAGGAGGTCTTTTCGTAGTGCAGCTAGGAAATCTTCCACTTCTTTCTCTGTAGTCAATGTACCATCTTGCTTTAGTTGCTTTAAAACATCTGAACAATTTACAGATTCAGTCTTCTTAAACTTAGGTGTAACGACAGTCTTTGGTATCACAGGTGGTTGAATTGGCTCTGGTGAAATGATTTGTTCACCCTTAGCTTTAGCCTTCTCAGCTAGTGCCGTTAATCGTGCTACTTCAGCAAGATGTTCTTGCTCAGCTTTACGTGCTAAACGTTCGACTTCTTTACGTTGATCATCAATGTAAGCATTCAGGATATCTATACCACCTACACATGCTTTTTCAAACTCTGCTTGTAATGCGATCAAACTATCTATTACACGTATAGTCCCCATACGCTTTTCTAAATCACGTAATGAGTAATACGCTTTATTTTTAACTTCAGAAGGAACATCGTTACCGAGGAATGCTTGGTCTAAACGCTCTATACGAGTTTTAAAGCTTTTTTGTGTTTTCTCTAAAACTTTCACATAAAGCTCTTCTTGTACAGCCAGCAATTGCTCAACAAGCTTATTGATTTTTGATATTTCGTTATACGGCTGATCATTTTGGTGAATGGCTTCAAGTTGCTTGAACCAATTCGCTACTTCTGCATGATGTTCAACTAATCGAGACCTATTAGCATGGAATTGAACCGTCACAGCATCTTCTAACTGTCTCCAACTATTGATTTGTGATTTAAAGAAATCACGGATTTCAATAAAGTCTTCACCGGCATCTTCCCAGTCATTCTTATCGTTCAGCAAACTCTCGATGAAATTATAATCGTTACTGATACTAACCAACTCAGTTGCCATATGGCGTAGTTGTTTAATGCGTTGTAAATTTGGACAGCGCTTAAGTTGATTGCCTTGGTCAATAAATTCACTTAATTGGTGAATCCAACTTTTCTGAATAAATTCACGAAGCTCACTAACAACCTCATGCTCACTTTTGTTCGACAAATGGCGCTCAAAAACAAATTTTGCAAGATCAATAACTTGTTTTAGATTCTTTTCATTATGTCGACGTATAGGACTCAGCATAAAATCTTGCTGTTTTTTGACACTGATCAAGTCATCATAAATACGTGACAACTCAACCTGTCCTGTCGACTTGATTATTTCTAAGCGACGGTGGGCCACAAGCTGTATAACAAGTAATAATACCTGCTGTTCATTCCAACCATAAGGACGCTTTTTAAAGAATTCTAAAACTTCACTTACTTTCGGATTACCACTGCGTTTGCTTTCTAAATCAATATACTCAAAAATTTTATTCAAAGCATAATCATTGCCTTGGTGAGCGTCTCCGAAATCTAATTGATCAGTCTGAATCCCTTGATTCAATAGCTTTTTCAGCTGATTCAAAGGCTGTGCATCATTGATTAGCTCATTAATGTATTGGAAGGAGTTTTCAATCGTGTAGTTAAAAGCTGCGTCTAGATTATTCAAGAAATCATTACTTTGAGTCGGACGCAATGAACCAATCGCAAAGATAGAAGACTTATTAAGCAACTTACTTAATTGCTCAATAATACGACGTTCACGAAGCGCATTCTCCTGCGCTTTATCACGTAATAACGCTGTGACATTAGCTTTATTACTAGTCTTTTGATTAAGGTAGCGGTTTGTTTTAATCGTCTTACGAATATCATCCCATAATGTCTGATTTTCGTCTGGCAAACGAACTAAGATTGATCCGTTTGGGAATTGCAAGCTTTTACGTGATTCTTGCTCGCAAGTATAATCATCTAGATATTTTGTATATTCTGGATCAATAGGTGTAATGATATTAACCTGCAAGTCAGAAAGTAAATTACCGTCTTTAGCCAAACCTTGACAAAAGCGTGTAATCACAAAATCTTGACTATTTTTTTGATATCGGTATTGCTTCTTACCTTTCAAAATATCATCAAATACGACATCAAGCACATATGTTACAGATTCATTCGTTTGGTATGCTGCTTCTTGAATTTCGTTTTCAATTTCCTTTTCTTCGTTAGTCAAAAAAACAAATTCATCATTTTGACGTGCTATCAGCATCTCTTTTTCGAGTCGAGCAAGACTTAACTGTATTTTTTCTTTGAGTGCGATTACGTCTGTATCAATCTCATCTATAGATAACACGACTAGATTGTCTAAAGTCCCTGGAAATAATTCCACATATCTAGTTAAGAATAATGTCTTAAGTATCTGAATATCATATTCAGTTAAATTTGGATTAACTGATGCTCGATTAATTGTTTGAGTGACAGACGGTTCAAGGAAGCTTTCAATCGATGCATAGAAACTATAGAAAGGAATCAAAATATTAAGACCATTGTCTTTATATTGCTTAGCCGCTGTCTGATATGCATCTAAAAGAGAACGTTCCCCCATTGCAAGAGATTTACCCGAAGCTCCCTTTGTACGAATTGATTCGAACACTTTTTGTAAAATCACACATTGATATGGAACAAACGGATAGTTATCAATAAATGATTTCTCATCTTGATAACTTATTAAATCCCCAGTTGCATTTTCAAAAATAAGCTGACTTCTAAGAATATCACCTTGATTTTTATAAACTTTCTGTAATTCAAGTTGTGCAGCATCAGTCTTCACTAGCAAACGCTTTTGAATAACCTCAAGTGTATTGGAGCTTGAGAGTGCTAATTTAGTATGGAAACGCCCTTGAATTTTTGAAAAATCTTGCTTGTCTCCCGCATCCATACTACCGATTGCAGCATTCATATCAGCTTGAGAGGTTACAATCACCCATGCTCGACCACCACAAATCACCCCTAGTTCTTCGGTAATCGTTTGTAGCTTTAACATCATTTGGGTATTTTTACCAATAAACTGACCAATTTCATCAACTAAAAATAATAGGTTGTGATCTTTTTGATCCGCTTTTGTTTTTTGATCTAAATATTCTTTAACCCATTCACAAAAACTTTTGATATTAACTGAAAAGTTTTGCTCAATCCCCTCGATCGTTCTAAGTGACGATTCTAGTGATTGCCCAGTTGCAAAACTAAAAGCCTCCGCAATTTCATCATAGTAGAAGTTATAAGCATCACGCTCAATCTCCCAAGAACTACCATGAATTTCTTTAAATTTTTCTTTGAATTTTTCATAACTACCAGTCTCCACCAAGTGTCGTTCAAAGTGAGCTACATGTGGCAACTCTGCACAATAGCCAGCGAGATCATTGAAAACTTTTAAAAAGACTTTAAGAATGGCATCTTCACGATCATCGGTATTTGCACGGGCATCAATATTAAATAAAATGACGTCTGTAGGACGAGTAACAGCAGTTTGCATATTAACTAAAGTGTCTTTGTTTTTAACTTTATCAACAAAAAAGTCAATAGGTCTGCGTTTCTCCGGATCACCCTCTACAGTTGTATTCGCTAGAACATAAGAAAGAATTTTTAGAAAATGTGATTTACCTGAACCAAAGAATCCCGAAATCCAAACTCCCATTTTATTGGTATAGGTACCAATAGGCTGTTTTACTGCATCGGCATAATTTTCAAAAAAAGTGCTGAAATGTGTTTCTAATTCATTGGTAACGACATATTCATCTAACTCACTAAAGACATTCAAAGTATCTACTTGTTCAGCTTTAATTACACCATTGATATTACGCATTAAATCTTTAGCGAATAGCTGTTGGATATTCATTCGTCACCCTAATTTTTAAATGTTTAAATTCGCTTATGTAAGCACAATTTTGATTCTTAACCTAAGTTCTTTACCTTAGTCAAATCTCAATATTCAATGTTTTTAATTCTGAACTTGTCTTTTCTGGAACCAATCTAAATGCCCGATAATATGGATCAGGCTCAATTATATTTAAGGTCTCAAACTTATTCCCATCATAACTACCTGGGAAAAAAAGTAAGACTGGTGTAAAACCAGTAACACCATGTAAAGCATTAAGTAAAGCTGGAGCTTTAATGTAAGGAAAGCAACTACCAACACCATGCAGAATTATAAAAGAAGGTGTGTCATGTAGAAAGTGATCTACAATATAACTAGCGACCTTCTTTTGCTCAAGTACGCTATCCATCGTTTTCTTTAGAAGATCAAAACCTTTTGATAGTTCTAAGCTATATGTCCTTTCAAGTAGATTTCTTGATTCCAACATGCTTAACATCACATCATAAAGATCGATGACATGAAAATTTAAACTTTCTTTTGAAAAACGTGGAACTAATTTTTTAAGGAGAAAATCCCTTACGATCAGCTCATCTTCTGGATTATAATCAAACACCCAATATGGCATATCATTACTTAAGCTTTTATTTTTCAAAAACTTTTCATTATTAAGTCGCTCAAAAATCAGCGACAAGCGATCATCAATAACACTCATACTCTTCCGCTCATTAATGTCAAAATATCTGATCTACCCAATTCATCACCCAATTGATGAACAATAGGTTCCACAAAAACATTTAGATACTTTAAAGATTTTGTGTTTTCCACATATCCAGCTTCTACAAATGAGGCTATCAAATTTTTTCTAATTTTAATAAGAGTACTGTCTGCTAATTGACTAATATTTTCATTGTATTGCTGATTCAGAAAGCTATCCCAAATATGTTTTGGCATTTCAGTCTTAAATACGGACTGTGGCTGGACAACCGCATAATTGAAAAAATCAAATGCTAATGTCGAATGATGTAACAAAGCAAACAATAAAAGCTGTTTTGTTTCCTTCGCTGTTCCATTTTCAATTACTTCTAAATAATTTTTGGGAAGATCTTTCAAACGATATCGGATACATCTAGCTTGACGACGTGCTGTCTGTATAGAACCTTTCTGAATTAGATTCTGCTCTTCTATTGCTTCAGTCCATTGATGATCAGATAATTTTTTCGATAAAAGCCTAGCTATTGTCCGACTTTCATCTACCATTAAGCTAGAAATTCCAGTGACATCACCTAAGTAAGGGTCCAATCTCATGACATTTTTTTCAATAAAACGACCTAATATTTTAACATACGTTATTTAAGTTCGCTTTAAAATATAAGATGGATCCGTTCCAACTATTCTGAGTTGCCTTAACTAACTACTGGTACACACCTTTCAATTATTTTAAAAAAATGCCCTCCAATTCCACTTCCATTTAACCCATCCACATTAAATAATTATTTTCTTTCCCCTGCGCATACGCCCACTCTGCTACCTTATGCGAACGATCTTTAACAGTCAGAAATCCCAATACAGAAATTCGATCCACAATAATCAAATCTTGATCTTCATTTCGATCTTTCCACTTATGCAAAAACTCATCAGATGCAAGTAGATTACTTTTCTTAGAATTACAGCTTGAATCTGCCAATACAAAATTATGCCCTGTGTCCGATGGATACATAGACCAAGGGATAAAATGATCAACAGCATAATTGCCTTTTCTCATCGGCTTGTTGCAGTAGAAGCATTTACAGTCCTGTAGCTCGACCAACACATTAGCCACAGCATTTAATTGGTTCCGACTCGGCTCAAACATGAATTGTTCAAGATTCGGCAACTGATTCAAAATAGGTGCATTGCTGCTGTTCTTACGGATATAGTCAATCCAACGTTTCTGACAAAGTTCTTCAATGATCTCACTGAATTGCCTTAAGCAAAACATGACTTGCGGTAGAAGAATAAGTTGCTTTCCACACCGATCAAGTTGATATAAAAACTCAAAATTTTGACCATTGATGTTTTGCAAGTAGCGGACTGGCATGTCTTTTACAGTGCGAGCGACATCTTTAACTAGCTTCAACCACACCAATGAATCTCGTCTTAACAATCCAAGGGATGAGTAACTCTGACGAAGCCCAATGATTCGATTTACAATCGCTGCTTGCTTACCATTATTCTGATTTAAGATGAGTTGGCCTTCATCATTAAAGGTATATGGCACTGCTTGCTTCCAATATAGCTCGATAAACTTCTCAGCAATATCCGTATATTCGAGTGATAGACTTTCACCTGAATCTTCACCTTTTTCAATAGCTAATCGGCTTAGGCTAATCAGCAATGCAAATTTATAGGTGCTACTAAAACTACCCGACTGCAAAATCAGCTGAATATTTTTAAGAAACTTGAGCTGTTCCTGCGCCGTAGGAATAAAATCAGCCATATTTTTTCCAAATCAGATTGAGCCATTTTTCTTGTCTATCAGGTCGCTGATCTACCGTGATCCATTGCTGTATCTGTTGAACATTATCAAACTGCTCAAGTAAATCATTTGCTTGAGCTTCATCTAAATCAGTAAATTGCCGCCCATCCTTCTGTCTATCGCCGTTGCCATATTTGAAAGACATATAAAGCACACCATTTGGCTTTAGTGCACTCACCAGTTTTCCTATCACTTCTTTTAAACGAGTACGCTCACAATGCAACAACGATGCGCACGCCCAAATTCCATCATAAGCTTCATAGTCATCAACCTCATAAAAGCTCTTCAACTTAATAGGAATACCTGTAAGTCGAGATGCTTTTTTAACGAGTTCTTCTGAATAGTCTATTGCATCGACCTGATAGCCTTTGTTTTTAAAAGCAAGAGTATCTCGTCCTGAGCCACAACCAACGTCAAGAATCCGAGCACCTTCGAGCAACTCAGCTAAAAATGGCTGATATAGGCTTTCCATATCAACTTCAAACGTTGAAGCTGTAAATTCTTCTGCATGCTTATTATAGTAGTCTATTGTTTTCATTACGGACACTTAGGCTAAAAGACATTTTCAGTCTACAAGAAAACAAAAAAATAAGGGAGCTAAGAGCATCCCTTATTCTCGACTCGCCAACTTACTTTCAATCCATTGATGGATCTCATAAGCTGACCAGCCGATACGATTTTGAGTAATTTTAACTTTCTTTGGAAAAGTTGGATCGTAATAAGGTGAGTTTTCATCCATCATCTCGTAGATGGTAGAACGCCCCACACCGACAAATTCTACGACCTGCTTAATACTGATGAGTTGATTCATTTGAAATGTTTGACCGATAAACGCATTCATGAGGCTAGCTCCTAATCATTGATGCGAGCGGCTATTCGCTCAAATAATAGAGCTGGTCTGTAAAATTTAACGTTAGATATCTTCTCTCCTCTAGCTTAATTCACAGCTCTTACACTCTGCTGCAGCCCCTGCTGAATATCCTGAACAAACCCTTCAGGCGAAGCTTGTTGCTCCACCGCCCGGTTCTGTTCTTGTTCAGGGTAGTATTCCTCCAGTACATCTAACCCTTCCTCTATATCCGTTTCAAACCTTGCATTGGCAAAACCTCGTCTGGCGATATGATCTACAGCCTCCTGATAAAACCCTGCCTGCTTGCTCTGTTCATCAATTTGCTTGGCTTGAGTAATGGCATCATTGAGACTAATCCCATCCCTTAAAATTAGATCCACGTAATACACCGGCTGACGATAGCTTTGTGTGGTGCTTTTGCCTCTTAAAGTCAGTTGCAAAGGCAGGCAAGAGAGTAAACCTCCTGAAGCTGCGTGGTAATAACTCAGCCGTGCAGCCAAAGTCCGAATACTGTTAAATCCTGTGGTTCTAAAGATGAAGGTGCCAAACTCATCCGAGTCATCTAAATTCACATGCAAGCGTCCATAAGGCTTGCAGTTACCTCCTTGAGCCAACGGACATAAATCTGGTGATGGACAGGGATGTTGTTCTACGCCTTGATTGGTTAAACGCTGGCATGTTTCACCGTTGCCGACACATACTGGACGGCCAGTCTGTCGATCAAACAAGCTATATTCTGCACGTAGGTTTAAATCTGGATCATTAAAGATCATTCTGACGGGGATTGAGCGTAGCTTTTGATTCGGCGTACTGGCTCGAAGCTGTTCATCTAATGGATGTTTGACCCATCCCTCTTTGCTTTGGATCTGGGAAGTAATGGTGAACTGATCATCCTTTTCAGGTAGGCGCTTGCCATTCTTTTCTACTACCCGACCAATACTGATACGCCCTAGAGCTGGTGGTGTAATCGCTAAACCTTTAATCATTTTATTTTCCTCAATTTGATTTTGTAAAGATCATCCAGATTTATGTAGATCACCTGATTAAATAAATATGTATATAGCTCGCTACAAAAGCCGCTCCCCGCCCTCTATTCCTAGCGAATGGAGGGCGGGGAGGGGTTTTTGCGAATCGCTATTTAAATGGGCTGAAACAGGCTAGTCGGTATAGATGTTGAATCTACGACCGCCTTGCTTCTGAAGTGGATAAAGCTCAATGAGTTCAGGCTGGTGCTGAAGCAATGCCTTGGTATTCAGACTGATGGAGTCCTTGGCTTTCTTCCACACCACAGAACCATGAGCAAAGGTGGCTCGTTCAGCATCTTTCATCAGCATTTGGATTTGATGCTTCAGTTGGTCAAAGCGTTCCTGCTTATGCTGAATCTCTTCTTTCATTTTGATGAGCTGGTCGAACATCAAATTGGCATTTTCATTTTGCGAGAGATCCTCTACGGTTAAAGGTACATGCGCTGGATAAAGTTGTTGAATCGCTTTAGCTGCGGATTCACTTGCATCCACGGATGGTGGTGTATCCTTTTCCACGCATTCCCAGAAATATCGTTCTGCTTGAACAATATGTTCAATCACGGATTCTGATCGTGTCACTTTGAAGATCTTGGTTTCATGCCCACAGATCAAGACACAAACATGCGCTGCCTGTTTGCCTGTTACCGCAAGTTGGTGTTGCACCTGACACAACACGTATAAAGGCACACCATCTCGCCACAATTTTGCTCCATGCTCACCTGCGGTTTTGCATTCCAGGATCTGAACGTCCTCACTACCGACCACCGTGTAATCCAGATTGGCTAACATAAAGTGTTTATCAGGATCAGGATGCTGAAGCACGGCATTGACTCGTCTCACTTTATTATTGGTATGCAAGCTGTAGTACTCCGCTACCAGTGGCTCTAACTGTTTGCCCCAGTACAACGGTGCAACGCCTGAGCTGTCATCATCAACATTCTGCTGAGTTCGACCAGTTTTAATCATCCACAGTTCCAGCATCGACATGTAGGGATTCAATCCACATGCGGTTGCGGCATCACTACTGCCAATCCCTTGCTTACGCACTTCTAGCCATTCTTGGTAATCCATATTTTTAGTATTGGCTAAACGTTTGGCTGTCGCTGTTCGTTTAGCTACGGTATTTGATTCATTCATCTCATTCGGAATTGGGAAATGAGGGAGTTGAGAGGTATTTATCGGTGCAATCTGATTCATGCTTTGATCCTTATAAATAGTGAGGTCTGTAAAATTTTCGGCATAAAAAAAGCCACATCTGGAGATGTGGCAAAAGGGGGTTTCACTGGAGAAGGATCATCTGCATGACCCTTGACCATTATTGTAATAGCACTGGCTTAAATGAAACTTAAACCACTAAGCGAAGCGCCTGTTCTAGTCCACGCTGCTTTAACGCAGCACCTGCACCAAACCAGGCTGAATCGAGGCGGTGATCGGTACTCATGGCACGACGTTCATGGTCAGCAAACTCGGTGATTGAACACAGCAAACCATAGGCAGTATCTTTGGCTGAGCTGAGTTCTGCACCACGGCCTTGTCCATTAAACATGTCCATGACTTTAGCCATGGCACGTCCATTCGGTTCAGGCTTTTCTTTGACTGGAGTTGGAGTAGCCATATTCCGATAGAACTGAATGATGTTCTCCTCCTGATCGGCAACACTCATGCTGGTATTGTTGAACACTGCATCAAAGAAAGCTGCTGCCTCACCTTGAGTGACTTTACGTTGACTCAGCTGCTTCATCTCATACATGTGTTCATCCCATGCACGAACTGAGATGCCCAATTGTTGTTTGACCTTATCCGCATCAAACTTAGTGCTGTGTGGCACTTTGACTACACCTGCACTGCTGCTTTGTCCACGTAGGGCAATGGCTAAGGTGTTATTGCATACAACCCTAATATTGGTGAACTGTGCTGTAGTGGCAAGTGTACCGTCACAGGCAGTCGCCAGCAGAATATAGCCATTGCTGACATCCTTACCCTTGAGTGCTGTGCTTTGTCCGGTACGGGCCAATGCCCAGAACTTCTTCCCGCCTTTCAGTACACCCGCTGTTTCCAACTCAAAGCCGGATTGCTCAGTCAAATCCCGGTAGAACTCCAGAATCTCCATCGGCTGGACTTCCTGATAACGCTGACTGACCACAGACAAGGGTGCATGAGTATCGGAACGATACAGTACTCGCTGTTCTTCATAGGGCATAATGATGCTCTGCCCACGTTCATTCTGTGCCATGTAGCTGACATCGGAAGATTCAATTCGCCAGTCCATGCCTGCCTGTTTTGCCCAGACTTCAATCGGCTGATTTTGAGTGAGTTGATTCCCTAGACCATGCCAAGGAGTTTGACCGACATACGCCATTTGTTCAAGTTGATGTGCCATAGTTAGTCTCCTTTTAATATCTGTTATAGACTTGAAGGGATTGACGTAAATTGGCATCAAAATGGTTTTTACATGAATGGCAATAGTACATAGGCTGATTAGTTTCATCATTCGTTAACGCCATAAACACCCCGCTAATAACGATCCCTGCAATTGCCCCAATAACTGGGGGTAGATTGGTTGAACGAATTAGGTTTACCCCTAATGCTGACATTGTGGTAGGAGAAGTCAGTAAAGTTGAAACATCGGATACTGCTGGCACTCGTGACTTGATCCCAATCAAGCTGATCTGACTAGAATTACAAGATGGGCATTGTTTCATAATATATAGCTCCAAATAACGAAAAAGCCTGCTTTTGAAAACAGGCTTAAAATTCATTGATTTAATAGCTCAAAGTAAAAGAGCCATGACATTCATAGTGATGTTATATATTTGAAATAATTTAGCTTTAGATTCCTCTTCTCCAGCTAACATTAAATTGACCTGTCCCAAATGTTTTCATTTTAGGTAATTTGACTTTTAAAAATTGATTGGTTTTCTCAGGATTCACGAGATACATTGCCGCATTGATTGCATTAGCTACTTCCCTGGCATTATTACGATGAATCATTCCCACTCCCAAAGAACCAACATCTCTAAATTTGGCTTTATAATCCGGATGGTTGGATGTAAAAAAAGTCCCTTTTCCATTGAGAAGCTTCTGCCAACACTCACCCACTTCTAAACCTAAGTAGCAGTCATTTTGATGCTTGTGACCATCGTAGATAAGAAGTAAATGGCTGTGGTATCCTCGCTGCTCGCCTTGCTCTACTGCCCAGGCATATCCCTGTAAATCAGAAAAACAACCATCCTTATTGGATATTCTATTTCTCAAGGTTTTCATATATTGAGCATATTCAACCATTGATACGTCTATTGCTCCCTCCTCATCAAAATAAAGATCCACTCTCACAAAAAGTAATTTTGCATAATGCTGTGTGAGTTGATTTACATATTCTTTTAAAGACTCACGGTTCAAGACTTCCTGTCTTTTTAACTTTTCTGTATCTGCCTTCAGCGCAGATCCTTGGTCCTTTATAATCCCAATAAGAGCTTTAGTTAAATTATCATCTAAGTATATAATTATATTATAATTTATACCAAACCCATCTGCTTCTAACCTCCTATCAATTAAAGCAACTATATCAGAAAATATTCGAATAGATAGGCAATAAGATAGTCCTGGCTTATCATGAAATTTAAAGGGTACAATTAATTCAGACAGAGTTTTCCTGAACTCTTTTAACAAAATCCCTTGGTAAGGGATTTTTCTTATAAAAAGATCAATTTGAGTCATCACATAGGACTCATTGTAAAATAATGAAGTATCAAACATGCTCATCACGCTTAGGTTATTAATCATACCTAAGCATGCTATGTATTTTTTTATGAGCTTCTTATCTATCACTGCTAGCCATAAGCAGTGAGACCAGTTCAATGGTAAAGCTCTATGTAAGAAAATGAATAGATTAGATATTTTTAAATTCTTATTAAATTAAATATATAATTATAAAAACCCATTAAGAGAATAGCTTAAGAACACGGGGTGGCCAACGATCAAAAGAAAGGCAACCCAGCTCATCCTTGTCATTCATAATTTTTTTGAAGCTAAAGTTAACTTTTTAAGACAAGCGTTTGGTTAACCTCATGTGGTGTCAAAATAGTTGCCAATTATGTGTACGCAACCTTTTCAACGCATCACTTAAATAGGCATAGGGACTTAGCCCATTCAGTTTTACTGACTGAATCAAGGTCATGATATTCGCCACTAGCTGACCACTTTGTAGTGAGCAACAAACAACTAGTTCTATGCCCCATGAGCTGCAGTTAATGCAGAGCAACAGGGACGTATCTGATCGTTAGATCATCAGACGTAATTACCTACGCGAACCTAGGAACCATGCATATGAGCTTTCCAGCACACAGCCTAATCTCTACGAAGGCGCAATTCAGCACCCGGTTATACCCTCCTTAATATTCAAAAATTACGTACTCCTTTGCGTAGTACAAGTAGTAGATCTAAATATTAGCGGACGCTTCCATACCCGATGACTTAGCTTCAGAATATAGCGGCTGTGCCATTTCTTTGATGACCGATTTAAGGCAGACCCAGTAGTGACCGCATTGTTTGGCAGATAGAAGGTTTGGAGGACGGCTGAATAGACTGATTTAGAGCATATTCACCCTCCGCTGTAATGCGATTCTCTGCCAGAGCAACCCCTGGATCAAGGGCTGTAACTGCTCCGAGCTAATCGCCACTATTTCAATCTGGTGAACTTTAGCCCAGTGAAATTTACTTTATTCTAGTAACTAGCAGCCAGGCACACAGCCAGCCCCCTGTCCATCATGCACCACGACTTTCATATGATAGTCATGCTTATTACAAAACAAGGTAGGCACATTATGGTTTGATGTAGCCAAAGGCTCTCACCACCTGAGCCATGGTCGTATCCATACCTGCACGCATGTCCATGGGCTGAGTAGACAACCAGATTTCATCAATGCGGATCATGTTGCCAGTGCCTTGAGTAATTCTGCCAAGACAGGTATTTCTGATGTCTGCCATTTTAGCTGAATATCATTATTCGTATGAGGCACGGTGATACACAACGTGATCCTCTCATCAATAGGTTGGCTGATTGCAGCAGTGTAAGGCAAAGCAATAAATGCTGGATTCACATGAGTAGGATCCTGCACGGCACCATCATGATGGCTGAAGATCCTGATCCAACGACTGACAAGGTTGGCATTAATACTAGGTTGCAGTGCGACCGAAGCGATCGAGGTATTAGGATTTTTGCAGGCATTGACAATACTGAGTTTGAATTCTTTGCTGTATGTTCTGCGTTTTTTAGCAACAGGAGGTGTTGCTGAATATATATCCGTGTTCATGGATTAAGTCCCCACTTGTTTTTAGGTGGGGACTAAATTAAGGCTTATAGGATCGCTTGGTAAGGCTGTGTTAGCCGGATGCTTACCCAAAAAAATAAAAAAATAACATAAGTATTTGATTTAATATTAAATAGATAATTAAAATATCACTAAAATATCACTAAAATATCACTAAAATATCACTAAAATATCACTAAAATATCACCAAAATAATATTTAAATATTCCTTAAATATCTTTATTTTTTTTAAAAAAAAGGATAAAAGTATCATTATCAACAAGGAATTTTGTATCATGGCAGTGCACTTTAAGTATTCAGACCTATTGGAAAAAAAGTTATATGAATGCTCAAATAGGCAACTTAACTTTTTATGCTATAACTTGAAAATCTGTAACAAAGATCAATTTATATTTATCAACAACTTAAATAAACACGTAAAAATATCTCAATTAAGAAATCAAATTGATTTTTTTGAAATTGATCTGAATAAATTAAATTCAATACTAATGGAAAATTTGATTGATGAAGAATGCTTTAACCATCTTCAGTCTAATGATTTAAGACAAATAGTCTTTTTATTACATAAGCATTTACCTGAGGGAACTAAAGGATTACCAAACACGAATCTATACGAGTATTTGCAATTTACGATAGATACCATTAACAAATCGATTAGAGAGAAAATAAATTTTTTATTCATGTACATGCACAACTACCAACACAACGCCACCCCTGAAAATGATCTTAAATGGATAGATTTTAAAAATTCACACCAGACAAGTTGGATCATTAAATATCTCGAATCTAAAAACTTGCTACTAAGTTTATTTTTGGGAAATTTTAGCTTAAGGGATCAACCATCTATTATTATTACCTCCTCTTTAGACTCCCTATCCCTTGATACAAAAGAAAAAAAACTATTACTTCAAAGAATGTCAAAATCGTGGAGCCAACAAAAATTTAGAGATGCGGGAAAAACCAAGACAAAACACCACTTACCTCTCACAAAACAAGCGAAAAGAAATCTAAAAAAACTTGCGCTCTTTAAAAACAAGAGTGAGAGCGAAATACTTGAAGAATTAATTAATGAATCGTATTTACTTGAAATGTGTGATGATGAAGGGAGGGCTCTTTACTGAGCCATCCATTCCCTCACCTGCTCCCCGTACCACTCCATCAACCTTACCCTTTCATCCCAATATTGCGCTCGGTTATAGGCCGAGCGAATTCTATTTTGCGGCACATGAGCAAGCTGGCGCTCAATGGCATCTGGATTAAACAGATTCGATTCATTTACGACAGTACTGAATAGAGATCTAAAACCATGTGTGGTCATTCGTCCCGTATAGCCTGAACGTTTGATCACAGCCAAAATAGACTCACTACGCATTGATTCTTTGTTATTTAAACGATGTGGAAATAACAGTTCCTGATTATGAGTAAGCCTCAAAGCCTTTAGCTCAGCAATAATCATGTCCGTCAACGGTACACGATGCGGAAGACGGTTCTTCATACGCTCTTCAGGGATATCCCACTTACGTCCTTCCAGATCAAATTCTTCCCAGCGTGCTTGCAGCAACTCACTAACCCGAACGCCTGTCAGCATAATCAGAATAATCGCATGATGTGTCTGAGCATCACTTGGGTATGCTCTTACCTTTCTTAAAAATTCAGGCATTTCAGAGGCCGAAAGCGAAGCTAAGTTTTTGACCCGTTTATTCTTGAGGGCATAAACTAAATCACCTGCCGGGTTGTCATAGCGGTATCCATGGGCAATAGCGTATTTCATGACCATGCCGCAACGAGATAAGGTACGTTTTGCAATTTCAAGCGAGCCTCTTGCCTCAATTTTCTTAATGATCTGCAGAATCTCAGGTGCCTGAATCTGATTAATACGCTTATTAGCAAGAGCAATATAAAGCTCATCCAAGGAAGCTCGAACATTACTAATATGTTTGGATGACCAGGTTTCTTTTTGATTATTGAACCAATCCTCTGCGACTTCCTTAAAATAAGGCTGCTCCTGCTCGACCTCAGTTGTATTTTTGAGTTTATATCTCAGATCAAGCGCGATCTCCCTTGCACGCTTTAAACTTAGCTCAGGATAGATACCTAATGCTTTGGACTTCCTTTGTCCATTTTCCGTGTATCTGATAGACCAATATTTTTTGCCATTCGGATCGACTCGTAAAGACAGACCATTAATATCAGAAAGGCGGTACTGTTTTTCCTGCGGTAATGCTTTTTTACACAGCACATCAGTAAGCGACATATCTTTGTCCCACATAATTAAACTTATTTAGTGGGTCAAATTGTCCCAATTTTGACCCTAATAAAGCAAAAATAGGGTCAAACAGCTTAGGACAGAGTCGGACAATACAGCCAATAAAAAAGCCTTTAAACATTGAGTTTAAAGGCTTTTTTAGATTCCGATGGATTACTTCGGAAAGAATTTTGGTGGAGGTGGCGTCAACTTAACTGAAA
Source organism: Acinetobacter sp. SWBY1 (assembly GCF_002946595.1). Lineage (NCBI taxonomy): Bacteria > Pseudomonadati > Pseudomonadota > Gammaproteobacteria > Moraxellales > Moraxellaceae > Acinetobacter > Acinetobacter sp. SWBY1. The sequence goes on from NZ_CP026616.1 coordinate 967,473, forward strand.
CTATAACTTACTAATATTTATTAAATTAATTACTCTACATTTTTATGCGTTAATTGATCCAAATAATCAGACCATGCTTGCATCATCACTGAACGCTCCTCCAAATACTTAGTACGGTTGTACGCTCGACCATGCATATCGCGAACCTGATGTGCAAGTTGTTGCTCTATACGTTCAATAGGAAATTTTAGAACTTCATCTAATAAAGTTCTTGCCGTAGCTCTAAAGCCATGCCCTGTTGTCTCACCATTTTCAAAACCATATTGTTTCAATCGTTTATTAATAGTTGATTCACTGATGGTTTTCGTTTTATCTCGCATAGACACAAAACAATATTCGGTATATCCAGTAATGCAATACAATTCTTGGAACAGCTTCAAGACTTGATCAGACAAAGGAACAATATGTTGTAGGGCTGTCTGATTTTTGGTCTTAGGCGGTGTATAACTCCATGTTCTATTTTTAAAATCGATATCTGCCCATTTTGCTGCACGTAATTCTCCAGGACGCACAAATACATGGGGTAAGATTTTGACTGCATAATCAATAGCAATATCCCCACGACCTGCATGTGTATTAATATTCTTTAATAGTTGTCCTAGCTTTTGCTCATCAGTAATAGCCGCTCGATGCTTAGTTTTACCCACCTTCAAAATACCGCTAATTTGGTCAGCAACGTTAAATTGACATAAACCCAAAGCAATCGCATAACGAAACACCTGAGATGCTTTACTTCTCATTCGCTTTGCTGAGTCAGTCTTACCTTGTCTTTCATAAAGACGGCATACTTCCAAAATTTGAGTGGCTGTTATCGAATCAATGGGGAACTCACCAATAGCAACATAAAGCTTATCCCAGATAAACTGATTCCGACGTTGTGTACTTGGTTCCAGCTCTTCAGTCTTACGGAATTCATCTGCTACTGATCTAAAACTATTATTTCGACATTGGGACTGTTTATCTTGCTTTTGAATTGCTGGGTCAATATTCTGCGCAAGCAGTTCTCTAAACTCACTTCGTTTTGCGCGAGCTCTGGCCAATGTACAACTTGGATAAATACCGATAGCTATAGTGGCTCTTTTCTTAGAGATTGGGCGAATATAATCAAAACGCCAATATGCCCCACCTTTTCTATCTAACAATAGATAAAGGCCACCACCATCTGAAAGCTTAATATTCTTTTCAAATGATTTCTTTTGCATTGATATTGCAGACTTAATTTTTGAGTCAGTCAGACTGATAACTAATTTAGGCATTTTTACGGTATATTTTTGTCAGAAATGGAATGTACCGTAAAAAATACCGTAAAAAATTACGGTATCCTAAAACGCCCTCGGACATTATCGGACAATAAGTAGATATAAGTTATTAATTTTTAATAATATTAGGATTAATTCGGATGTGATCAAACAAGGAAATGGTGCGCTCAGCGTGCATATAATATAATTCTTATATTGTTGATTTATATTAAATAATAAACTAATAAAAGTATGTGTAACGCAAACTGTAACGCATAAATAAAAATCAATCCCCATTTCCGTTTCTTTGTGCGTGATTCGTATGCTCATAAAAAGGTAGGTTATCCACACAATTAATTTAATGTATTCTAAAACAGCAAACCCCAACACGCCGCGCTGCGTAGGGTTTGCGCCAAAGCCCTCAAATGAGAGCTTTTTTAATTATCCTGAGCCGCGTACTTCAAGTTGTCTGCTACCCGATTAGTCCAGCCTTTGCCGTATGTTTTGAATGTGCTCAGGCTGGTGTAAAACTTCAAACGCTCTGCGGTTAAACTTAAAATTACATCGTTCAAGTCATGCGCATTCACAGCTGCTAAAGTTTGTGGCCCAATGATGCCGTCCGCAGGCACACCAACTGCCTGCTGTAATTCTTTAATCGCTCGACTTTTCCCTGCATTAATCGCAAAGTCCCAAAGCTGGAATACGATTGCCGAGTGCATACCATCTGCCCCAAGCTTGTCCCACCAATCTTTTTTATAAATCGATTTAGCCTGCGCCAGTGTGAGATTTTTAATATCAAGATTAGGGTATGTATTTGCAGCTAAGCCAAACTTAGTGCCTTTTAAGGTGCCTACACCAACACGCCCGCCAGTCCAGTTGCCTGGATCACGACGATCTGTACTGTAACCACCTTCATGCCCGATTAATCGCTTAAACGCTTCATCAAAAGTAATCGAATCAACTGGAAGATTTGCGAAGCCTAAAACGGTTGGTTCAGGATGTAATTCAGGCTGATATTTTTTTTTGCCGAACAATGCTAGTGCAGGCAAAACTACAGTTAAAAGCATGGCGTGATACTGCGGTGCTATCAACTGAGTGTTCACACCTTCTTGAATTAGCACAGGCAACACACCAAAAATAAATGCCCCCCAAGCTGGAAGTTTTACAGACAAATATTGCCACGCGCTTTCTTGAATAAATTTCATTGTTTTTTATCCTCTCGCTGACTTTGAACAATGGCTACATCTTGTTTAAGTTGATTAATAGAAGTTACAGCCCAGCTGCCGCCTGAAATTGCGATGCTAATAAGAACCCCTAAGCCCCATTTGAGCATTCCAATTGCACCCTGCGCTTTGTGATTGTCTTGCTCTAGCACTTCAACTTTAATGCGCTGTTGCTCTAGTGCTTGGTGATAACTTTTGTTAATCGCATTTGCTTCAATCAATTGTTCGGATACGCGTTGCAGCCGATCCGACACCTCATTTAATTTTTTCCAAAGTGATGCACTCGGCTCATTCACTTGCGCCCCCTAAATTTTGGTAATAAAAAACCCTGATCTAATTAAAGATCAGGGTTGGATGTGGTTTGTTGGGTGTTAATACTTAAACATGCTTTCGAATGTTGGCCTTAGTATTTCAGCCCCTGTAATAGTCAAATGATCATCATCAAAATAATATGGTTTTTTGTCAACCGTACTAATAGCACATATCGGATTACAGAATGTTGGAGCAGTTTCTAAATAATTAAAGTTCGAAAATTTTAACTGTAACTTTTTAACACTACCAATCACATCTTTATTTCTTGATACATATTGAGCATGGGTAAGAGTTGAAACTTTATTCTTAAACAATGCCTTAGGGATTGATGATTCATAATACTTGCTATATTCATACATAGGCACAGGAAGTATCACGGTTACCTTAATATTTTCCTGGTTGCTTCGTTGAACCAAATCCTCTAATTTATTTAAATCTAAACCACCAGATTTATAATGAAGAAATATCCAAGAGATTTTCTTTTCAAGGGCCTCATTAATAATTTCTTTAGGTGGTAAAACACCACCCATCATTGGAGTATTGTTCACAAAAAAGTACGTGTTGTACTTATGCAAATCCATTACTGATGTAAACACTGTTTTAATGGAATCAGCATGGCTATTTCCTATTAATAATACTGAATTTTCATGCTTGCTAGAGTTTAGTTTGCAGCTAATTTCCCCAGGATTAGTGATACGCATAATTTTCCCGCATCTATAAGTTGCACGATCACGCAATCCATTAAAAATATTTCGCTGCTCCTCACTATAAAACTTAGACGTAATCTTTGTCATTCCTGTTAAGCACAATATCGCAATAAATGATATTAAATAGACTCTCCCTATTTTATTGAATCTACGTACCTCTACAAATTTGTGCATCAATATTGATGCGAGAGCTATAAGTATTAATAAAATAATTTTATCGGTATAGCTTTCTGGGTATAGTTTTGTTCCTGAAAATGGCTCATATAAATACAAAACAATAATTGGGAAATGAACTAAATATATTGAGTATGAATAATTACCAACATTAGCTAAACACTTACCAAGAAAAGAATTAATAATTCTCTTTGGAAGCCCAAAAACAATAATAAAAGCGGTTGCCAAACATACCAATAATGCATAAAAACTAGGGTGGCCGTACATTCTGTTCAATGACTGACCATCAACATTGATGAATGGGATGGCTGTTAGGACCAATAAGCCAAGTAGCCCCCACACCTCAAGGTTCTTGTATTTTAAATTACCATTAATTGTGAAAAATGTAGCAACCGCGAAACCAATTAAAAACTCCCATATTCTTAAAGGCATCATAAAAAATGATGTTTTAGGTGAAATACCAACAATAAAAATACACGCAGCTAATGACGCAAGAAGAAACAGCGGTAATAAAATTTTAGATTTTCTAAAAAACCATACTAATAATGGAACAATCAAGTAAAATTGGATTTCTACCCCAAGCGACCATAAATGAAGTAGTGGGTTGAAATCGGTCTTTGTAAAATATGAGTTTTGCATCCAAAACCCAATATTATTTGCAAAAAACAAACTATATATTGATTGGCTCACGACCTGCCCTAACTCAGAGGGCAAAACCAAAAATAAAGATGCAAAGAGAGTTAAGCCAACTGTAGCGAAGTATGCAGGTAATAGTCTTTTTGCTCTACGCTCAAAGAATTTTCTAATATCTCCTTGTTTGTAAAGGATGGCCATCAAGAAGCCGCTTACCACAAAAAAGACATCTACACCCAAAAAACCACTGGACAATCCGGCTATTTCTAAGTGAAACAGGACAACAAATAAAACTGCCATCCCTCTTAATATTTGTATATCTTGTCTAAATTCCATTGTTTGAATTTTACGAAAAAAAAGTGCATACATTATACAAATAAAAACGTTATATCTAATGACAAAAAAACCCCGATCTTAAATAAGGTCGGGGTTACACATTTAAACAATTTTAGCTTTCACTGTACCACTTACCAAATCAACGGTATCATCAGTCCTGTTTTCAAAATAGTAAGACACAGTATTTGCTGCGCTCACATAACCAATAAGACTCACGCCTTGCAGATCCTTATCGAATGACATATTTACATTGTCACCAAGATTCGCACCTGTCACAGTCATAGTTTGAATTACATCACGAGTACCAGCTGCTAGACTTGGCGGGTCGTATGTCACAGTCGCTTGTTTAATCACATTTCCTACTAAGGCAACTAAAAAGTCAGTAGTTCCCCTATAGAGCGCAACATCAAACTCCGCAACACAAGAGAAGTTTGTGAAAGTGACTGATGCTTGACCGTTCACCGTATAACCTGATGGGGCATTAAATGTAACTGTGGTTGGCGTGAAGTTATTTGCTGATGATGTTCCAAAAACTACAAGTTTTCTAAAATCGTAAGCAAATAATCGAATCAAGTCCAATCTCGGGGTTGCTATATTTACATTTAAATTGTTGGTGAAATACCTAACAGGCGATCTATCCTGATTAACAATATCTATAGAGCCGTTTGTTGTCGCATATATCGCTTGTTCTGAAGAAAGAACACTACCATAGTACCCCATACTTAGAGATTTGAAAGCAGCAGTAGTAATTCCACTAGTATTACTACTGAGCCTACCATTGTTTGCACGTGTGCTGCGTGACAAGTTGGATGGCCCAGTCGATAGGATTGAGAAGCTTAAATCTGCACGAGTTAATCTTGCGACCTCAAACTCACTAGCCTCACAGTACAAGTTTCCTATAGCTCCACCAAGACTTGCACTTGCTGGACTTTGACCAATTCCGAACACAACTCCGCAATATTGACCAACTAAGTTATCAACAAAAGGCGGGTACAATGACTGACATAAATATCCGTAGCTACACCGTGTTGCATCAATTTTGGCAAACTTATTTACAGATGAATCTCCACCACTACTAAGAACGCCAGCTCCAAATAAATAGCGTAGGCTTCCAGTTTGCAAAGTTAAATCAAACCATGTGTTGAGGTTAAGCGTTTTATTCTCTCTATCAACTGAATCAACAAAAAATAACTCACCTCCAATAATGACGTGTAAATGCGTTTCTAAAACTTCTGGTGGCAGCACATCAACAGTAATTTTAGATTTTGCACTTGTTGACCCAGACGATCCAGAATCTATACGATTTGAAAAGTTTGCCGATAAAGAACCGCTAACCCAACCACTACCACAATCGCTTGCTTTTACATCTCCAAAATTAGTAAGTGTTGTCAGGTTATTACATGAAAGTCCAACCTGACTAAATCTTGACACGACTATGTTTGTAATAGCATTCCGAGAACTTGTGTAGACACCACCCCACTTGATACCAACGCGACAAGTTCGGCTTGCGTAAGATACTGATCCTGTGCCGTGAGCATTAATAGACCCACTCCACACAAAAGACTGACCCGTGTATGCGGTAAACATTGTATCAATAGCATTTAAAGCAGTTATGGTGAAGTAGCCGATAACCATTTTTGTTTTTGAGCCAGCAGAACCACCAAAAACAATGCCTTGCGACGTTCTAAAACTGCCATTGCAGTACGCAGTACCGACATCGTTCGCTGCAATGTAATCAAAGAACTCTTGTATAGGTCGATAGGCATCAAAAGTAGTTGGCGCTGCTTTATATGATGTTAATTCTACATCTGTAAAAAAATCCCAGACTGACATGTTTTCGCGTTGCAGCTTAGGGTAAACAAACTCATTAATTTCATATTGGTTAGTATCTTTATGGACGACAAAAGATGAATCCCATCCACCATCTACTGCAATTTGTGCCAATCGCTGCATCAAGTAGTTGTAGTACTCATCTAACTGATCTAGTGCCACACCTTGGGCTTGAATTTCAGCGAGTAAATAAGCCCTAAGCTCATCATCTTTATCGTCAACATAGTCTTTTAGGTTATCAATATTGCCCTGAAGCTCAACATCTTTTTGACCTACATAAGAAGCAAGATTGCTGATGTTCTCCTGAAGCTGTGTATCTTTTTGGTCGATATAGGTTTTTTGCTCTCCATGTAATCGATCTACATAAAGACGAAGTAAATAGTCAGCAACACCAAGCTCTTGCAGCTTCAACCAAATCCAGTCAAAATCCTTATTCACAGCTGGTGGGCGGAATGAGTTGTTGTAGGATTGGTAATCTGTAGTGCGACTGAATGGTGTATTGCGCTGTAAGGTAATCTTCTTACCATTCTCAGGCGCAGTATTAAAAACCACAGCGCCATTGCTTAATGACCACGCACCCACAACTGGCTCTATATCATCAACCAGTACAATTAAATGGTCTCGATTATCACAATCAAATTCCAATTCAAAGCTGGTAGCGGTGCCATTCGCAGTATATTCAATATATGGCGTTTGTTCTGATACAGCCATAAAACCCCCTAATTCTCAAAGTCTAAGGCGGCCTCAATCACGCCACCGTTTGTTCTCCAATTAGGTCTTTCATTCGATTCATTTTGTCTGTGTATTTTGCCTACGCGTTCAGGTGAATCAGTAATTGCACCTGCTAAAGAATCAAGATCATCGTCTGGTTGTTCTGTGATTGCAGGGTTGAACATGCGCATATTTTTATATTGTCTTGAGCTATTTTCGCCTTCTTCTGGTGTATCAATGACAGACGTATGCACCCACAGTAAACCTGACATTAACGGCCCTTCCAATGCTTCTAGAATGCGTTTATTTTTAGCACCTGTACTGTGCTGTTCTTTTACACCACAACGCATGCGACGTGCTTTCAATGCGCCCTTTAAGGCTGCTGGTGCAAAGTTACCAATGCCATTGGTCTCTATCGTTAGGCTCGGCACATTAAACTGATCAATCAGGTCGCACAGCTGCCATACCTGACCACCAACAATATTGCCATGCTGATCATGTGTGACCACATCACCAGTCAATGCTACCGATCTATGCCAATACTTATTACCAAAGTCATCATGCAGCACCAATGCCACCGATGAAATATCAGATTTAAGTTTTCCGCTTGATGGGTCCCAGCGCATCGTAATACCAACAATTTGACGCTCACCCAGCATCATAATGTATTGGCCATTAGCGCGTTTTAATTCAGGCTCACAGTCATAAGGAATCATCTTGTCGGGATCAAGGCGCACTTCGCCAATAGGCTTGGCATGCATCTGGTACTGTGAATCCCATTCGTTTAATGTTCGGCACTCTCTGCGGCGTTCTCCCATGACTTGCGGTGTAAAACGTTCAGGCCATAGTGATTCACTATAGACATCAATCAGGTAATGGCTTTCAGTGAAAATGATCGTCCAAGTATTACCATTCGATCTAACCAGATAATCTTCTTTTTCTTTTAATAGTCTAGCTGTGCTACTAATGCCGCTGAATATGTACACAGGCTTGAAATCAACGATACATTCCACTGTATTTTCAAAACGTTTTTCTTTTTCAAACATTTTAAGAATCATGCATTTTGCACCCTGCTTTTGCACTTGTGTATAAAGTGAATCATGGGTATGCGGTGTGCCGACAAATAGCTTTTGTCCACCTGGTATAAGAATGTGCGTCTGCTCAGATAGACGATAGCGCAGCTTTTCACGTGCTTCAGGTGTGCCGATGTTGGCTGGCATTTCCACATCATCGTTTTGAATCTCATGCGCACGCGCACCAGTCACGTTGGATAATACTCCACGCGCATGCAGTGAGCCGTGCCTCACATCTTCCGATCCAGTTACCCACCATTTTTGCAACTCACCACGTTCTTTAAATATGCCAAACAATTGACACAATGGATGTTTTTCAATGACTTGTTGAGTACCGCGGCTACACTTTGAAGCATCCCCATCGGTTGCGCCTTGGTGCAGAATCAATCGATTGCGATCAGTGAATAACTTCCATGCATTATAGATATCTAGAATCGTAGATTTACCGTGACCACGTGGCATCATTAAAAGCCCAAGTGTGCCGTAGTCCTCTAAAAAATCGCAGACGTCTAAATGAAAATCAGGCACATCCCAGCCCATTGCCTCGGCATAGACTAGAAAGAAAGCAGCAAAGCTGACCTTGATCATGTATTAGCTCGGACGCTGTTTGCGTTCTTCCAGTTTCTTAGTCACACTTTCCAGAATGGCCTCTGCCTGTGCCTCTGGTGATACCTTCCGATCACTTCCGTCACCAGCTGACAATTCATCATCAAGCAAGACTCGGTTTAGTTTCTCCATGCAGGTTAGTGCTTCTTTTGCTCCTTTGTATAACCAGACCTTATCGCCACGACCAGCCTTGTCGAAAACATCCTGACCATAAGCTTCAGTCATTAGATCAACTGCGTCTGACCCTGCCATTTCCATACAGAGTTTTAATTTCTCTACTGTTTCAGGCTTTAAAAAACGCAATTTCTTTACATCCGACATAAAAAATCCCCCGCATATAAGCCATATATACGGGGGATAAAATTGTGGTTTGTTGGGTAAAGTATTACTGAATCATCTTTTCAAAATCTGGCATTTGAATATCACCCCAATCATCACCAAGCCAACGTGTACGATCATGCTCACGTTCAGCTTTGCGTAATAATTTTTCACGATACCCTGGTGCAATAATATCCTGCATTTCATCAAAAATCATGCGATTAGTTGCAGCCTTGGTGTACCAAAGGTTTTGCGCTGGAATCTTACCTTTTACCAAGCGAAATGCTTCATTGGCTGCATTGGTGTCTTTATCTTCGTAATATTGAGTAAAGTTACCAACAGTTAAGCCGAGCACAGCTTTAGCATCCGAACCGAATGGGCCAACCATAAAGTCTGTAGCACTACGCCCCGATGTGTCTGTACCAGCAACAAGAATATCACCAAGGATAGATAAACCCCCGCCTTGAATGGCTGAGCGTGTAAGAAAATTCATTGTCTTTTGTGGGTCGTCACTATCCCACATGGTTTGCGGATCGTTACCGTTAGCAAGCTCTTTAAGCTGAACCACCAAAGCACCAAGTAGCGTCGTCATAGCAAATAGTGAAATGCCATAAGCTGCTTTACCCTTTACACCGTCCTGTGCCATTGCACGTGAACCATGACGCATTAAAAACGCTGCAGGGAAAGACTTAAATTGCAGCATGGATTTCATAATCTCACCCATGCCTGTGCCTTTTTTCTGTCCTGCGCTCATCCATGTACGCTCACGCAAGCCAGCTTCAACCACCGCCATGCCTTGTTCATCCAGTAAATGCGCTTGGAATTGACTTGCAACTTCGTCACGGATTTTTTGTGCTAATAATTTTTTCTCCCCATCAATGCTGTTTGCAAGCTTATCCATAACGTGCTGCCGCTTAGTTTGACGCTCTGCCACTTTCGCCTGATATTCAATAAACTCATCATCTAAGGCATTTACGCGTTTATCTAAATCCTTGAACTTCTGATTAATAGACTTATTTGCACTACTATCAGCTGCGCGCATTTTTGCGCGCATCTCTGCCATTCTTCTTTCAGCATTACCCAAACGACGGCCTAGATCCTCACCGCTTTTATAGTTTATGCGAGTGTTCCGAGCGACAGATGAATTAATTTTTTTATCAGTCTTGCCTTTAATTCTCGTCTGTTCAACTGCTTTTTTGATTTCAAAATCAGTCTCAAGCTGTTGTTGTTTCAAGCTCACTAATTCTTTTAATTCGTTTAGTGCTTCAAATTCACGCTGTGCTTTTACATCGCGGCGCGTTGCATACCGATTCAAACGCTCTGATAAATTATTTTCATACGCTGCCAATTTTTCTTTAGAAAACTTCTGGCGCTTACCTAAAAGGTCATTGAAGTCTGAAAACTTACCTTGAATCTCTTTTTCAAAACCTTTGATCTTTTCATTCAATTTAGTGGTTTTTAGCTCAACTCTATTGTTTAGGCTCTCTAGTGTGCGTCCTAGTTTTTTTGCCTTGTCTGTCAGGTTATCAATGGTCTTGCCTTGCGTAATGCCATCAATAAAACCTTTCAGATCTTCCTGATTTTCAATTGTACGGATATAAGCATTCATATCAGCTTGAGCTGCTGCAGCCTCTTTCTGTGCATCAAGCAGATCCATTCGATCCTGCAATGCCTGCTTTTCAGCTTGAGCTTGGGCATCTTTCCTGTTTGCATAATCAAGCAGGCGCTGTGAAAGACTACGCTTAACATCATCTAGCTTTTGCTCACGATTCAAAATACGCTGATCATCTAACGCATTTCGATCATTCAGTTCTTTGATCTGGTCATTAATACCATTTACCAGTTGATTAACATCCTTATCCATTGCAGTTAAAAGCTTGTCGTCTGGAATTTGGTAGATAGAACGTGCCGACATCAACTGATTACCCTTACGGTCCACAACTGGATCAGCTAAACGCATGACTTCCCAAGCACGTTCAGACAGCCCTGTTTTCTCCATCAACTCTCGATCTGTAGCATCTAAATCAGCCCATGCCTTGCTACGGCTTAAACGTCCGTACTTTTCCATGAGCATTTTAGAGAAGCCAACTTTTGAGGCTGCAGTGAGCGCATTCAGCCCTGAAACTCGCATGACTTGGGATGCAATACCACTGGATACACGCGCCAACTTCTGTGACTTGCCATGCACGGAAGTCAATCCATCATCTGACCAACGCGCAATACTGCCTAACATTTCCTCGGTGGCTAAACCTAAGCTGTGCGCCAACTCCCGATCTTCTTTATTTTTTGGATTTAACTGCGTGAGCAATTCACCAAAGGTTTTGCGGAAAGCAATACCATGCACTGATGCAGTTTTGGCAATCATGGCCTGATCGGTAACGGATGATAATGTGGTGCCACCCAACATAGATGCCACGTTCATAGATCGGTATGCAAGACCAAGATTAGCTAACACTTCGGATTGCGGTGTATTCTGACCAGTGAACTCATCAAACATGGTTTGTGCGCGTTTGCGTGATTTGGCTGTGGTGTCTGCATCCAATCCCTTTTGCCAGTCCTTTTGCTCTGCTGCATCCATCAAAATGCGCATGGAATTTCTAGGACTGCTGCCAAGATTTTCAACCAATGCAATATCTTTAGACAAGCCGTTAATATGCGCTTCCACCAAGTCTACAAACGGCATACCGCCAAATTCAGACTGATATTCCATCCATGATTCAGCATCCTTGAAATGAAGCACGCGGCTTTCACTGTGGCGCGATGTGACTTTTGAATTACCGCCAAAAGATTGACGGCCAATTTCGGTTTTATTGGCACCGTTGCTGCTCAATGTGTCGTATGAGTATTCTAGTAATTCACGGATTTCTTGCTGTGAATAAAATGTGCCATCCTCATGCACATACTTTGAAGTATCAATTAAGCCTTCTGCTTTCTGTACCCATGCTTGTTTGCCAGCTAATACAATCTTTTCTAGGCTATGCGTCTGCGGCAATCCCCAATCATCCAACTTGCCAATATCACCACCTGAGCGATTAAAGCGTTCGCGCATGTTTTCAAAGACTTCTCCCATTTTGTCACTGATCTGCTTAGCCAACGGGTCGCCTGTACTATCATTGAATCGCTCACGGACAATTTTTTGAACCAAATCAGCATCGGTAAATACACCTAAACCACCTTTTATGTTGGTGTAAAAGTCCACCATTTCACCGCGGTAAATAGACGCAATCGCGCGTGCTTTAGAATCAATAGACTGGATGCCTGACATATCGCCATGCGGTGCCACCATACGGTCTACAACTTCACTAGCCGATAATGTTGGATGATCTAGTAAGGCAAGGTTTTTGTTTTGGGTGAGAATATCTTGCGCAGCAATCTTATGCTTTCGTTTTAACTGCGCCTGAATATCTTGCGCCACAAACTCGCCTGCTTTGGTGAGCTTGTCGGCATCGGATAAATTACGCCAGTTCTGAATATCCTGCTTTGCTAATGCTTTCATTGCATCTTTGATGCGCTGTTCAATTTGCTGTGCTTCTTGTTGATTTAATGATGCTTTGCCGAGTGCTTTGGCTACGGCAGCCTTGCATTGGTCTTTCATAATAAAAATGCTCAGATAATTTTCATCATCTGAGCATTCATTAGGGTTTGGTTTGTTGGGTAATGGATTAATTAATATGTTTATTCTGTTCTTTTTCCAGGTCATGTATGCGCTCAAGAAGATGATCATATTGCTCTTTCTCAAAACGAAAAGCATCTTCAATATCAGCAAACTTTTTTTGATAAACTTCAAAATTATACTGATTGATACTCCTTAGTTCTTTTACTTCTGCATTCAGCTTAGTAACCCAAAAAACAAGTATTAAGGACACAACAAAAATAACAGTCAACATAATCACAACCTATTATTATAAAATCACATCATATAAGCAGATTACTCTCCAAACTGTAAAGCACAACTAATGGCTGCTTGAGTCGCCAAAGTATCTTCTTGTGCCTGACGTGCTTCGGCTTCCAGTTCATCCAATCGTTCACGCAAGGTCATAGTGATTTCTTCCATTTCCCCATCTGGTCGCATGCGGCTAACCGAAATCTCCTGATCAGGGTTTTGCAAAATAACATCTAATGCCGCCTGTTCTTCTGGGCTATCCCCAAATAACGAACCTTGTCGTGGGTCGCCCATCCCCTCGATGCGATCAATTTCAGACTGAATATTGTCTGAAATAGCTTTAGCACTACGTTTATTGCTATCAAATACGTTTAAAAACTGCTTTGCACCATCACTTAAACCATCCTCGATCAGCTGACCTTGGTTGAGATAATCAGGCACAGTTTGACCATTGGCTTTTAAGTCACTGAGCTTTTGCGCTGCCTGTGCTAAATCATCGGCTAAGGTGTTGCTGTGCCGTCCACCTTGCTTCACTAAGTCATTCAGCTGTGCTAATTGCGGTGCAGCACGCAACAATGCACTCAGTACCGTTTTGCTGTCATCGTCCAAGTTTTCAGATAATCGGGCAATTAAGCCTGAATCATTGTAGGCACGTTGGGCAATGGCTGATTCAATACGGCGTTTACCATCTTGTGATAAGCGCCCATCACCAGTAATGACAGAAGCCTGTTCAGACTTCGGTAGTTGGCTAACAAAGCTACGCACAAAATCCATGCTTTGCTCAAGATTGATATTGCCATCTACATTAAGTCTTATTAGTGATGTATCGGGCAAACGGTCTGCATCGGTTTTGGCACGCTCAGTTGCGCTGAATTGCGCCACATCGGTTTGATTGGCTAATTGTGTGAATTGTACACGGTCAGTATCAGTCAAGCGTGTACGCACTAAAACTGGACGATCTATGCCTGAAATATCCATGCCGCGTGATGCTGCAAAGTCAGCCACAAATTGTTGATAGGCATCTGCTCTGCCGCTTTCGTATGCTTTGCCTATAGCTAGAGTACGTCCGTTGCCTGATTCCACTACGTTGTCCATGCCCACAATAGGCGCACCATCGGAAAGCTTGGGCGACTCACCTAGCCATTCAGGACGTAAATCATTGGCCATGTTTTCAATCTGCTGGCGTGATGCTTCACGAGTACGATCACGTGGCTGCAGTTCTGCTGGATAAAGCGGATTCACACCATACGCAAGGTCGTTGGATGCAATCAGCTCGCCAAGTGATTTGACTTCAAAAGCAACATCATACGATGAGCCATCTAAACCCATTACCGTACTTGTACCACCGCCACCATAACGCGCGCTTAAAGTGTTCCATTTTTGCTGCCACTTTTGAATCGCTTGCCCTGCGGTTAGACCAGACATGCCGTTATTTTTCACAATATCGTTGGCATTTTTAGGGTCATACTTGCGCACAATATCAATGAGCGGTGTATTTGGGTCAGCTTTTAAAACATTGACTGCGCCAGCTGGCCCAAGCAAATGCCCTAAATAATGCTCATGTGGTTGCAGATCACGTCCAATCTGTTTCTTGATGTACTTCTCTGCATTCTGCATGTGCTTAAAACCCATGCGAATTTGTTCATCAATATTATTTCGATCACCACCGCCTTGCTGCTTCCAAGTCTTATCTAAAACTTGGAATAAACCGTGTGCTGTAGATGTTGGATTCTTGGCTGTATGGTCAAAAGTACCCGCTGTTTCAATGTGTGCAATGGTTAATGCCACCGATGGATTAATGCCTGCCTGCTGTGCCTTATGTGCAATGGTTTTGGCATTGGTCGGAATCGCCATAGTGCTGTAGTTGACTGGCTTCTGCTTTTCTTCACCCTCAACGGCACGGTTAATTTTAACAGGCCGACCTGCTTTTATTGACTCGGTTGCTTCGCGCATATTCACCAAATGGTTATTATGCTGAATTGGATTAGATGGTGTGACTGGAATTGTAGCATCGTCAAATTCTGCTTCATTTAGCACCAATGCGGCTTGCTGCTGAGTAGTACGTGCTTCAATCTGTTCAGGTGTGGCATCTGCATTTAAATAACGGCTTGCCCCACGTGCTGCCCCAAAAAACAAAGTATTCAGTAAAACATCGGTTGTGACTGATTCGGCTGTGACTTCGTATTTTTTGGCCTGCTTTTCATATCCTGCAGAATCTAAAATTGCACCACTTACAGCCTGCCCACCTTGCGACAATGCTGTTGCACCGCCAACCGATAGCAAACCGTCCTTAATGATGCCACCTGTACCTTTGAAGCCGTATGACATAGGCAATGCTGTCGATACCGCAGCAATAGCGCCATCTGTTACAGCAACTTTGGCGGCTGTGGCTTCATCCACGCCTTGTCGCGTCAAATCACCATAAACATAATCAGTTTCAGATAATCCTGTTGCAGCAATTGCACCTGGTACACCACCAACCGCGCTACCTGTTACCGCACGTGTCGCATAGTCACCAAGACTAAAACCAATATTCCCGACTAAGCCTGTGTTTTCCTTATCTTCTAAGGCTTCAATACCACCATAAACCAAGTCATCACGCTTTTTATTTTGGCGTTCCTTGTATGCAGAATATGGCTCTAAAAATTCATCGGTATGCACATCTTGAAAGGTGTAGGCAAGGCGGTCAGACAATGCATCAATTGGCGTGGCAATCGTATCAGCAACCTTAGCAAAGCCTGCACCTGCACCGCGAAATGGTGAAGATGCAGCACCATCAAATAAACCTACTTCTTTTTTCTGTGTCGGCTTGCCTGTGATGCCTTGTTTGTTTAGCTCATCAACTTGGCGCTGTTCTTCGCCTGAAAACTCAGATAACCAGTTACTCATTACTTGGTCGCCCCCTCAATATTGATTCGCCACACAACGCCACCAACTTGTAGCGGATTACCACGCTCATTGATTAGGTCGTATTGAATTTCACCTTTAGGTGAGCGACGATCTGAACGGCGCAAGCGCAAAGATTCAAGATCAGATACAGATAAACCTGTTTGTTTGGCAATTTGTGCATAGCCTTTGGCTAAATGCCCTTCAAACAAAGTGTCATCCATGCCATACGGCTTAGATACTTTCCAATCTTTAATCTTCCCGCCCACCGTGTTTTTAAAATTGCCTTGGTCGTACACGCCACCAGTAGCCATACTTAATGCTGTATTTATCATCCCTTCATCAAAATCATCTTTGTCTTTATGCCGATAGCTGTTACGCTCAGTTAAGTGTGCATAGATAGACTTAAACGCTGCAAAACTCATATTTGCTGTGTTGCCCGAGGCAGAATTTCCAACATATTCACTAAACTTTTGTTTTAGGATGTCATCCTTTGGCATAATCAATTGCTTGTTTTTAAGCGCCTGTGTGCCGCTAATAATTGCAGTCGCAACATCCTCACCTTGGGTAGACTTAAAATTATTCATACGCGCCACACCTGCCATGATGTACGACAAGTCACCACCGCCAAGCTGCCCTAAAGTTGCACCCCAAATTGCATTGCCACTTTGAACACCTTTAGATTCTGAAATTAAGCCACCAATAAAATTCAGCTTGTCATTCACCGACATGGCATCAAAAGCCTTTTTCGCGTTTGGTAAATCTTCCTGTGAAATAGGTGCAAGCTTGATATTGTTATCTTTTAGCGCCAATTGACTTGTAGCGTTATCTACAATCTTTTGTGCTGCGCCTTTAGGGTTGGTTTTCAATTCTGCAGGTTCAATTGTATTGACCTGAATCCCCGCCTCAGCCACCAACTGATTTGGGTTGTTTTGTCCCGTTTTAAGCTTTTCAGCATAGATAGATTCATACACGCCTAAAATCTTTTCTTCCGACGCTGGGTCTGCTGACTTGCTGTTTTTGGCTTTGGCTTTTTGTTCGTTAATTAACTTTAATTGCTCACTTGTGCTGAGTTTACTAAAACGCCCAAAGTTCAAAGACTGCTGCTTATAAAACTGATATTCACCTTCATGTTCTGTGCCTTTGACAGACTCACCCACGTTATTTACATAGTCATCATCTAATGCACGACCAGTCATGACTTGAGTTTTAAAATCGTTAAATAGTTTGCCTGCGACCTGTACCCGCTTGTTTTCCTGCACTTCGGCTTGTTTATTCAGCGCATCAATGCGGCTTAATGCCATGTTCTTTTTTTGCTGTGCTGTTGGGCCGTCAATGTAGCCATACTTGCCGTTGTCTAAATCAGATACCAGTGTCTGTAGATCGGCTATATTATTACCCTCAACCGCTGCAGATATACGCCCATCAATATCCAAAACATCACGTGTGGTTTCATAGTTGTATAAACGCGCCTGCTTATCTGCTTCGGGCAAGTTTAAACTTGCAAGGCTTGTTTCAAGATATTCACGGCCTTGTTTACGCTCATAACGTGTCGCAATATCGGTTATACGATCAGCTAGCACCACGCCCTTCTGAACGTCTGCACGAAGCTGCAATGGTAAAAAGCCTGGTGTCTGTTTGGTTGAATTGGCATCCCAATAGTTTTTAAGGTTTTGCCGTGCATGCATCGGCATATCGTTTTCAAGCTGCTTATAGCGCTCGTCTGACCATTTTTTAAAAGTCTGACTGGCTGCATCTGCAGTCATGGCACCGTTAGACACATCGTTTTTAAGCAAGGTGACTTGTTCTGACATCTCAGTAGTCATTACATCATCAAGCTTAACTTTAGCCTCTTGCTCATCTAAAGCATTGTGATACAGCTCAAGGCGTTTAGCGGATACCTCTTGTTCCTGCAGTTGCTTGTCTTTTTGTTCAGCTCTTGCGTAAAGAGAATCACCAAGATTTTTTACAGCCTGCGCCAATTGTCCTGTGTTGCGCTGTGGCATTTGGATTCGATCTACTTCTGGCATCGCATTACCAAAATTGCCCATCGGGATTCTAGCCATTATTTCCACCCCTTAGTTGCGCCATAGGAATTCATACCAGAACTGGCTGTATTTAGCGCACCAGATACGATTGCAGTTTGTGCATTTTTTGCATGTACGCTTGCCTCAGCCTTGAGTCGCTGAGAGCTGTTGTATCCTGTAATTTCAGCCATATTTGCATCATAATTGGCGTCTTGTTCAATCTGATCATTAATCACAATTGAAGTGCCTTCATTCACATCAAGGCCATTTTCCGCAGCTGCTGCACGTGCTCTTGACTGCGCTTTCTCCTTTTCTTTTCGGATGCGTTCTGCTTCTAAGCGACCACGTGCCAATTGAGCCGCTGCATCTGCTTCGGCTTGTTTCTCCATGTGCTTATTGCTTTGGTAATTGGTGTATCCTGCATACGCTGCTGACGCTACTGTTGTGACAACCGCCACTGCTGCCCATGACATTATTCGATCTCCTTTAATCGGTTTGGAAGTGACGCAAGGAACTGATCAATCTCATCGTCAGGCACAATCACCTGCTGCTCAATCTTCTCAAGGTCGGTATCGGATGTTGGGTGTATCGTGATCCAGCTGCTATCCTCGTGGAAATAACCAATGCGTTTTGTACCAGGCATAGATTTAAGTACGCATGGCGCTTTCAGTAATTCAATTCCGTTTTCAGTAGCCACTGTAAGCGAACCTTTCAATAAAATATTCATGTGCTCGGTTCGGTGCATCTTGCTCACCACCAATGTGCCTGCTGCCGCATCCATCTGCCGCATATAAACACCTGGTGCAAAATGGTGTTGAATGGGTACTTCAATTTGATCTGGGCTGCTAGATAGTTGCTGCTGCACATCACGTACCACATCAATGTATGAGCGATTTTTCACATCCATTAGAATGCAAGACAGTAATTCCGTGTTATCTGGTGAAATAATCTCACTCATGTTCACAGCTCCAAATCCATGAGAATTCCATATTCTGTAAAACCAAAATGGCGATAAAGCCGAACACACCCATCGGTGCTAATACCTGTTGTGGTACCACACTGCACCCGCTTGGCATTCATGTGTTTTGACCAACCCACAAAGCTATCAATCAATAAAAGTGCTGACTGTGTGGAACGATATTCAGGGACCACATAAAAGACCTGCTCAAAAGCAATAATCTGATTATTGAACCAATCTTTTGTTGTCAGACAGACGATCCCACCTGTTAAAGCGTCCTTATGCTCAGTCACAAAAATAGCGCCCTGCCCCTGAATTACTGCTGTAAGGTTTTCTTTTAGAGCATTTTCATCAAGCTCGCGACCTGAATAGTTAGGAGCCTCAAGAATAAATTGCCGCGCCATGGCAAGCAGACTAGGCATGTCTTTTAGTGTTGCTGGTCGAACTTGCATATCATTTCTCATTGATAGATAGCTGCATGGTTACAGCTTGCATGTGAAAAGGCAGCGGTTTGTTGTGTGTAATGATTAATGGAACTTTGTGTAGATCAGCCCAGTGCCCGCCTTCTTCTAAGTGAAAACCTGTGTACGGTGGTTTTGGGCCAAGCAAGTTATCTTCAAAAGTAAAGGTTTCTATAAGCTGCCCATTAATTTCCGCACCTAGCGTTTTATTGAAAAAGAATGCAATGCGGTCCACCTTCGCCTTGTGCATCATGCTAGACAATGGGTTTTGATTTAATTCAGGTGGAAATAACTCTGTGACACACTCAAACAATTGACCAATACAAATGCTTTTACCTTGCATATAAGAGTCAAATTCAAGCGCAGACCCCGTATCAGTAAATGCAATTTCAGTGACTGTTCCATCTTCCAGTATGTATGCGCTGATATTGTTTAGGTGGCTAAACTGTGCCTTGCTAACCGTTGTATTTGAAAGTGTTATGTTGCTTTGGCTATCGAGATAAGCAGCAAAAGTGATTTCTTCTAAATAAACTTCCCCTGCGCGCTGAATAAGCATAAAAGCAGAATCAGAACCCAATTGAGTTGGTAGTGAGCAAATACTTTTTACCGCCCCACCAAAGTCATGCTGCGCCCAAGACAATACTTCCTGATCACGATTGAATGTAATTGATGTAACTTTCCCATCACCCAGCACGCACCAGACTAGGCTTTCTGGCTCCTGTTGATATGAGATTTCATTAATTCCTAAATGTTCCTCACCAATATGTGATGAAAGCGCACTAATTTCAGGTGACACAAGTCCATCCACCTCATAGCGATAGGTCAAAGCACGCATACGCTCACCACCACGCTGAACAAATAAAAGCTCATTGCCGACACGTTCAGGTCTTGTTTCAGAATATGCACCATAAGCACTATGTTCATTGATATTCACAGTTGTTGGAGATAATGCGCCATCGGAATCAACCATGAACTCACCACCTGAAGTTAAGCAAATCACGCCACGCTGCGCTTCAAGAAACAAAATACTGTTTGATAGTCCTGAAGCCGATACGACGCTGAATGCATCCCCATCTTCTGTGGTTTCAAGATAATTGCCGTTGGCACCTACCGCACTAAACCAAATTTTATTAGGCGCTTTTTTTGTATTCGCCAAAACAAGTCGCTGCTTGTAGTAAGTACAGCAACGTGGATAGCCATCTGTAGCGTTAAAAGCCTGCGGTAAAATCACCCAAGAGCGCTCAATAGCCTTAATTACTGCATCTAATTTTTTTACCACTTCACCGCTGACGCTATTTGCGTTATTAAACTTCGTAATTTTGATCAATCCGCCATTTACATCGATATAGCGCCCCACATCATCAGCAGTAAAGCCAGCACCATTAGCATTCGGCACAACAACCCAATCATCTGGTGATGTGTTCGGCTGCTTAGCAGAGTTGTCACGTGCCGCTTGGTAATACCGGCTTGAATAAATCACCACATCACCTAGAAGATATGTGGTTGAGTTTGACCAAGCTGATACCGCATCAAGTGTGAAAGTAATGAATGCACCCAAATCCTTACCAGAAGGTGTGCCCTTACGAAATGGATAGCGCGCATTATCAGAGTCAATTGGCGGGTGTGTAAAAACAAAAGCCGATAGATTCCAGTTGCTAAAATCTTCATCACAACGTAAACGCTGCACAGGTACTTCGCCATGCGTAATAAACAACTCAAATCGGTATTGCACGTATTGAATATTTGGGATTTGCGCTGCCGTGTAAGGTGAAGCTAGTGTCGCCACTACTACTTTTGTGCGCGGGTTATATACGGCAATGCTGCCATTTTTAAGAATCAGCAAAAATGCATTACTAGAATTCACAATAAACGGAATTAATCGAATAGCGCCTGATTGCTCACCATAACTTAACGTGCCTGGTCGTTTGCGCACACCACCTTCAACCAGTGGAATTACATTTTTAAGGCGCTTGGCGCCATTGGAGTACTGCTGAATATCAGTGCGGGTATAAAGTGTTGGTGATAGCTCACCCGCACTAAAGTTGTTTTTAATAAGTACGGTTTTCATTAGTAACGTACTCCCATCAGTGCTGGCTCATAATCTGCTGCAAAGTCTTGTGCAGGGCGTTCCTGCCCATTAATCGCACGTGCTTGCTTAAGCATGTTTTGCAGCTTGGTCCATGCGCTATCAGACTCTGCTTGACTGCCTGTAATTGGCTTGGCTAACTTATGCACCAAATAAAAAACCATGCATTCACAAAACAATGAATCCCACATTTCTTCGTTATCTTGATCAGAAACATACAGCAGACTAATCAGATCGGTATTAGCAAGGATGTGTCGACCTTCTGCTTCATAATCTTCAACATTGGCATTAATGATGCGTAGAAAATCTTTTGGTAACGGGAATGAATGTCGATACCCAAAGGTTGGATGTGTGGTTACTGGCGCCAACTGAACTCGCTTCTTTGCAAACGACCATGGATGCATGCGCAATAAAGCCTTGCGCGTTGAGTCATAAATTGAAGCGCAACGGCGTGCATTCTCTGTATTTTCATCAAAGGATAAAATTGACTTGGCACCAATTAAATTTAGCGCCTCATTGCAGATGGATACTTTTGTTGTGGTCATAAAAAAGCCCTCAAGTTTTTATGATCTTGTGGGCTTTTAAGGTTTGGTTTGTTGGGTGATCAGCAGTTATTACCTATGGTTTCCCATTGTTAAGAATGAAGTTTTTTAATTCAATATTAAGATTGGTAATTTTCCGCCCAGATAAATTGATCTCTGAAATCAATCGATTAAATTCCAGATTGTATTTTTCCACTACGGATTCATTTTTTAGAAGCATCTCACGTAGAGCGCCTTCGCTCACGAAGTGTATGGGACCACGCTCTATTAAGGCATCTAAATTCTCTTGATGCATTGCTAAAATTTGACGTTCTTCTTGTAAACGCTGTTGAATTTCCGCATAACTCATTTTGCTTTTACTCTTTTGTTTAATTTGAAATTTAATATTGGACTACACAATAAAATTTCAACCTCAAAGTGTAAAAAAACCTAGCACCTCATGCCCAAGATGCTAGGTCAAGACGTTGTTTAGACCACAAAGTCAATCGCAACAACTTTCTTCTCATTTGCACGACCAGCTGCAAGAGAATGCACACCACCAACCTGCTTGATGTTTTTCTTGTCCGCACGTGTCGTGATGTCAAAGCCAGTAATATCTGCTTCACCGAAATGAATTGCAGAACCACAGTAAGCAACGGTACGAAGCTCACCCACCGCAGCACCTTGGCTTAGTTTTTCGTATGGAATCCAGTTGAAGCCCATCCATTTACCACCCACACCACCATCCTGCAGCATTTTTCCAGCCATAAAGTCGGCAGATGTAAGTGTGGTATCACCTAAAATGCTTGACAGCATGTCCGATGTGTAAAGGATGTAGAGCTGCTCACCGTTATGCTCATCGGCTTCGTTTTTACGGAAGATAGATTTTGCTTTAACAATCTTTTGCTTCAGCGTACCAAAACCTGAAAGGATGATCTGGCTTGCTGGCAATGCGGTTGCCGTGGTTGTTGCCGTACCATTATCCGCAACACTTTTGCGATTAATTGTACTGATTGCAGCCTGATAGATAATATCGTCCACTTTGCGGTTTTTCGCGTTATACAGCAACTTGATGTACTTATCGTTTGGATGTGCTTTCAGCTTTGGAATGTCGCGCGATTCGATTGGAATGAACAGATCAAAGTCATTCATCAAGACGCTACGAGTACCAGCATCAGGAATCGTCCAAGCTGTATCACCAAAACGCGCACCAGAAGCCGCCATTTCAACTTGACCCATATCGTTAATGGTGAATGATTCACCCACGATTTTTCCACGATTGACCACTGTTTTTAACAAGCGCGATTCATTCTGCTGTGATGCCAACTCATAGTTGTCATGGAACTGCTGAACAAAGGCTGCCGTGATTTTATTTTCATTCACAATAGGCATACATTACCCCTTATTTAAATTGCTTTAGGTAGAAGTTCTGAACTTGACCATAAACACGCTTGTGATCAGGGTGGCTTTCGTTCAAATACGCTTCTGATTGCATTAATGATTGAATATCTGTTGCACCATTTTGTTGAGTGTTAGACGGGGGTGTATCTTCATTAAGCTGCTGACCAAAATAGGCCGCCATCTTCAAAACTAACGGATTGTTGCCAAACGACGGATCGTTCACTTCCTCCGCAGTCAGTACACCGTTCGCAATCAGATTGCCTGCCACCGCTTGCGCATAACCGAAGTTCTGTTCTGCTTCAGCTCCCCATGCTTCAGTCATGGTTTTGACTGTGGTTTCGTTATCCATTACGGCGTTATTTTCCATGAGTGCTGGAATCAACTCGTTATATTCCTTGAGCAAGAAATTCAGACTACTATTATCCAGCCCAGCTTCACGCGCACGCTCTAAAAACTCCTGATTTTCAGGAATGGCTTTGAACTCATCAAAATTAAAGTTTTCCACTTCGACCTGATAACCGTCAATTGATTCAGGCGCACCAGTTGGCGCAGGCTGCTCGTTTGGTTCGGTAGGATTTGGCTCTACTGGCGGCGTATTAAGTACGCTTGGCGTTGGCTCAGTTGGTTGTTGGCTTTGCTCATTGCTTGTTTGATCAGTCATTGTCTTGTTCCTTGTAAAGTGGGCTGTTTGCTTGATTAATATTCAGAATGATGAAATTGATTACACTTTGCTGACCAAGGCGATAGCATGTTTCACGCTCTCCGCCTTTGTCGTTTGACACGAAAGCATCTTTGCAAAATACGTTTGTTAAGTGCTCCAGGATGCGCTGTCCGTTTAGGTCCATATCAAACATATTTCGATAGGTTTCTGGTGTGGCACGCTGTAGTTTTCGTGTTCGCACAAAATTGCCTTGCTCGGTTACTGCATCTTTTTGTTCGGCAGAATTCGAAAGTTTTAACTTGAAAATTTCCTGTCTTAATGCGTTATTGCATACCTCAAGCTCTTTGTTTTTCTTAAGCTCAAACCACCAACTGACGGCAAGAACAAGCCCAAAAACAAGCATCATCGCTATAGCAATTATCACTGCATCACTCCTGTTGCTGTTTCGGCACCAATCTGTTTCTCAATGCCTTTAGCTACTGCACCGCCTGCCATTTCCATCATGGCTTGCTCTTGTTGTGCCTGAGCCTGTTCTTCCTGTGCCTTTTGTCGCAATTCACGTAGTTGCTGAACTTCTTCTGCTGTACGCATAATTGACTGCGGCACACCACGGCCAGTACCTGTTACGGCTGCAACTGCATCAAAATCAATATTGTCTAAAATGGTTTGATCCACTTGCGCCATGCTAGATAAGCTCAAAATGTATTGCTCTGTCGCAAAAACTTCTTCCATGCGCTGACTGCGCGCCAATGGTGAAATAAACTTGAATGAAAGATTGCGACCCCATAGTTCTTCTGGTGGCTGACCTAAAGCACCATCACGCAACGCTAGGCCAAAGCAGCGATCAAGAATTGCTTTTAAATACTCGGTTTGTAGGCGTCCATACATCGGGCCAAGCAACTGACGAATCATCTCAACTCTTGTATTAATTTCTGTCGCTGTCATTTGCGTGGTGCCGATTGGTGGCAACTGGTCTGCTTTAAGCTTTCTGCGAATACCACCCTGCAAATCACGCATCAAATATTCTGAAATTTGAAAGTTCACACCATCATCTAGGCGCTTAATTGAATCCACATCATTTGCGACAATAATTTTTCGTGGACCAATACGCACGGTATGCGGATTTAAAACCCCGTCATCCTTAGCAATCCACATGCCACCAATTTGTAGATCGGCAGAACGAACCGTATTTTTCATAAGCTCGTTAGCCATTTTTGCATCTGGCAGAGCAAGCGTCATTTCACCATTGCCATAGACCGAATTTGGCAGTTTTCGCAGACGTGGAATAGAACAAGGGAATTCGTGATAACCCGACTCTTTAAGCATGTGCTGATTGCTCTGATCAATATGATATGAAGCAAACGGCATGGCTTTATTGATCTGCCCTGCACCGACCTGCTTACGTGGTTGAATCACATGCAATAACTTGATTTTTGTATCTGGTGAACTCTTAGCGGTATCAACAACTGTGTAATGGCAGTTCTTTTCGCCATACGTGTTAATCATCGCCTCGGCTGTCATTTCATGTTCACGATAAATCGTATCAATTAAGCCGTCTGCGCGTGTCGATCCGATAAAACAACTACCAATAGGCCATGATTCAAAGACATATCCACCACCTGCCACACGGTCAATATCAACATACATCACACCCCACCCAGCAGTCACAACGTCCGTGATCGTGTCAAAGTTTTCACTGTCAAAGTTTGCGCCGTGAATATTGCGCCACATGAATTGACACACATCTTCTAGCCAGCGTTCACCTTCTGTAACTTCCGACAAGTCATCTATACCATCAGGCTGTGCTTTAAACCAAACAGCGTTTGCAGGTGTTACCCCATTCATAATCATTGAAACGAGAATCTGAATAGAATCTGCAGCTGTTGAATCGTAAAGTTCAGCACGTTCATTTTCACGCTGACCCTTTACGTCTGATCCTGAAAAAGATTGCTGACGCTCTGGTGCACCGTATTTGTAGCACTCAGACCAATGCGACTCATACTGTGAGCGTGCAGCCTTTAAGTGCCCAAGACGAGCACAGAATTTTCGAGCGTCGTTTTGCATTAGCCACCGCCTAGTTTTGATTTTTGGTCATTTAAAAATGTAGAAAATGCACCAGAAAAACCTGTCAGCTTTTTACCACCATCTTGGCTGCCCAATACACTCATTGCGCTACCTGTTGAGCTTCCAGTACGACGCATTGCTTTTTTAGTATTCGCTTCTGCTGTTGCTTTCTCAGCTGCACGACGTGCATCACCTTCAGGGTCTTGCTGCACAACTTTTGGTTTTGAACCCATGATTATTCCTCCACTGAATCCCAACCGTGTTCAGTCAATACGTTTTGAGTGCGTTTAACTTCGGTAGCTTGTGATTGAAATGGTTGTGCTGTTGCTTTTGATTGAGCCTCAAGCGCTTTGATTTTTGCTTCTGCTTCAGCAAGCTTTTGCGCTACAGCATCAAATTGTTCAGCGGGTACTAATGCACCTTCAGATGCATCATTTAGAATTTCTTCCAATGCCTGATCTGCTTGTTCTTGTGTTGTTGGCTCAAGTTCTTTTGCACCTGGTGTTCGAGTTGCGCGACGTGTAGACATAAAAAAGCCCTATTCAATGGTTGTCGAATAGGGTCAATTTGGATGGTAATGTGTGGCGGTTTGTTGGGTGTTTTTTACCTGAACTTATTAAAAAAACTCGCAGGCTTGGGACCAATATATGCAATCCATCCCCAGCCATCACGCCAAAAATACCAATCGTTATTGATGTTCTTCCATGGTGTGCCGTCTTTTTCGATGTGGGTGTAGTCAGGTGGCATTACCCTTTAATCTCCCGATCCAACTCACTAATCACTTGGTCACACAAACCGCCATCTTCAAAAATATCTAACTGCCCTACGGTGTATCTATACGTTTGCCACTCACCTTCACGTGGTTCACGCTCAATACCTGTTTCAGTTTTCCATAGCATCACAAATGCCTCTCCATTTTCGTAATTAGGTTTGCCGCCACGTGCCCATTCAGACACGGTACTGGCGTTTGCAACTGGCAAAACAAAAGCAATCTTTTCGTGTGTCCAGCCGAGTTTGCAAAGGTCTAAAATCATGCGGTTGAAGTCTGGTCGTTTATATCCACGTATCGCCACACGAAATTCTTTAACCTTCTTTTTTAATTGAAGGTTTTGAAAACGCGCGCGCGCGCGAGGGTCAGTGCTTGAACTTACTAAATCCACCAGACTTTCCATTACTAAATCTCCAGCACTTTAATTTTTATTAATCCACCTTTGACCACATCACCACGTCTAACAATCAGCTCATCAAACTGCTCATCATCCACACACAGCCCACACTTCACCAAGCTGTCGATGGTCGCTTTTAGGTAATTGTCGATGTCACGACGCAGGCGGTTTGGAAAATGGAACGTCACATCAAGTTTTAAGCGTGCTGCTGTGTTGATTCGTGGTACCAACATGCTGACCACATCATGAAAATCACGTGCTTTGTCGCTCAAATAACGGCGCTTTCCTGAAGCTACCCAGTAATGATTTACACTCGGTGGAATCGTCGCTATTTCACAATCCAAAATTGTTTTTTCTTGATGTGTTTTATTTTGCGCTGTAATCGCTTGTGTTGCGTTTTGCTGTGCGTCCTGTACCTTTGCATCATTTTCAGTTTTAAATTGCGCTGTGGCGAAATCCTTGCGTAATTTATGCCTATTCAAATGAACTTCTAGCTGATTTTCAGACCAACGTAGATTACTCATTAAAACTCCGTTCAAATTCTTCAGCCGCCTGTTCATCTTCCATGGCTTGATGCAATGCGTCCCATTGGGCCTGTAGTTCAGCCTCATCCTCGTTGTGGCGAATTGAGCCGTTTAACTTGTCGCGTAGTGTTTTTAAATCATTCATGCCTTTAACTCCCTTTTGCACTTGTTGCAGACATAACCTGCCTTGCGATAAACCGTAAATTTCACAAAACCGTGATGCTTGCACTCACCGATAAATGTGTTTTCTCCAAGCTCTATGGTTTCAGCTGCCGCAATGCGGTTCCGTGCAAGTCGTTCAGCATCATCACTAAACAAAATTGTCTTTTTTAATTCCGAAACTTGCGCCGTGATTGACTTTGGACTAACTGAAACAAGGCTTTTCAACGGATGATCTAAACCGTTTGCAATAGCAAAATGCACAGCTTTCACGGCGTAATGCGTGTATTCAGGACGCCCCTTGCTACGTGCATAAGCCTGCAATGAATTTTTTACTTCTGTGAGCGTGATATTCATGCCACTCTCCCTGCGCGTCTAAAAATCTGATCTCGCATGCCTGCCAGTTCTGATGGCAACGGCGTACCCTTTTCGTTCAATTCCTGCGGTGCTGCGATGGCTTTGGGTTTTACCCACATGACTTGCACACGTCCTAATTTTTTTGCTCGGCTCTGGTAATCGTTGTAAATATCCACAAACGCACGGTGAGCAGCTTTTTGCCCTTCGGTTTTCAAAACGTGCTGCACTTCGTCCAGTGAGCGTTTTGCCAGTGTCGTGATTGCTTGCGAATCATCAGCAATAAAATTCAATGCTTTAGCCCAAGCCTGTTCGGCTGTCCACCAATCTGAATCGTGGATACACCAGCTGCGTAACTCAGGCAGTGTCGGACACCATTTTTCAGTGCTCATACGCTGAATACCGCGCTGTAAATCGGCTGGACTTAATCCATTTAGGACTTGGCAAACCGTGATTTTCAGGTGTTCTGAATCAATTTCGCCGTATTTTTTATCGAACAGATCGCCGTACAGTGCTTGCATGTGTCCCAAAATTTGATCTGCAATTTCAACTGGAAAATCGACTGCAAAGGCTTGTTGGTACTGCTGGATGTTACTCATGATTACCCCCTACATCGCGCATAGCAGGCTGCTGATACTGCGCTTGGCCGTATCGGTGATATTTCTTTTGCGGTTTGGTTTTTGGTGTTGCCTTGGCTTTGCGTGCTTGCTGTGCTGCAAGTTCTGCGTCGCTCGGCATGTTTTTCATGAACGTGTCTAACCAGATGGTCATCCACTTTTGCGGTGTGTGATTTGATTTATCCAGCGACCACTGCGCCATTTTTTTGAGATTTTCAAAAATGCGTTCTGGTGCGTGATTTGGAAAATTGATTTTGGCTTGATCTTGAAAATCAATTTGCGCTGAATATTTTTTGCAAAGGTCTTTGAACGAAATTGCTGTTCGGTCTTTCGGATGATACTCAACAAAATTCAACGGACGGTTTTGCTGAGGCTGAAAATCTTCGCGCGCATTATCATCATCTTCTAATATATTCTTATTATCTATTGTGTCTTTACTAGGTAAAGTGGTTTCACTTTCCTTAGTAAAGTGGTTTGCTTTACTAGGTAAAGTGCTTTCCTCAACTACTTTACTTTGTAAAGTGCTTTCCTTAGTAAAGTGGTCTATCAAGGAAATATCATTGATTCGATACTTTTTAACTCCCTGTTTACCTGTAGCGATAACAGTAATAACGCCTAATTTAAGAAGCTCTTTAACAGCAATAGTTACTGTTCTAGAGCTTAATTTACGCGAACCTGTTAATTCCCCACCCTGCAACTGTGAGTAGCTAACAAAATCCGACTCTTTGTTATGCCCATTAATGCGGTTTTCCAGCTCTGCATAGACGTTACGTGCAGCATCGCTCAGAAATGGAAATACTTCTGTACGATACAAGCGACTAGACATTACATAGCCTTGGGTAAACTTATCGCTATACATTGATCCAGCCTCTTGTTGTGGCTGCGGAGTCTGCTTTGGAAAGTTAATAACTTGTGCTGTACTCATATCTTCACAGCCTCCGCAATTCGTGCTAAATTTGGCATGTTTGAATTACCTCGTTTACTTTTCTGAGTGAACGGCAAAGAAGCTCATCTGGTCGCAACAGTTGAGCTTTTTTTGTGCCTGCGGTTTTGGGGTGACATCAATAATTCGTGGCTGCGCTGTCAGCATAAAATCTGTGTCTATCGTTTCTGTGGTAAGACGTGCAAAGGCTTTGAGAGAATTTAGGTATTCCCTCACTTCCGAGATTTTTTGATTCATGCAAACACGACTTAATTTAGAAACATCGGTTTTTTCGGCTTTGGCTATCGCTTCAAATTCACGCTTTTCTTCATACGTGCATTTGAAAGTGATGCTCTCCGTAAGTTTTTCAGACATAGCAAATTCCATTTTTAAGAAAAAATATCTGGACGTAATTCGACCAAAAGAACTTTTGATTCGCTTTTTTCATGGATTGTTTTTGAAAGTTTTGCAGACACACTGCCGCCATAGGCGATCTGCATTAAATTGCCAGTGGTTGTTCCGCAGTCTTTAGCAAACTTAGAAAGGTCTTTTTCAGTTGGAATAGCTTTCAAGAAATTAAGCAAACCAACACGTTTTTTTGAAACCTTGGTATGTGTTGATGTTTTTGCAGTCATAGTGAGTACCTAAATTACCAATATATGTAATTTAGTATTTTACTAAACTTAATGCAAGATCATCTTTAGTTTTTTACACATTCCTTTTTTTAGTTTTTTACTAGATTATTTAATTATGGATATTTCAGAAATTAGAAAAGCGAATCTGTTAGAGCTTATTGAGTTGAAAGCTAACGGCTCTCAAAAAGATTTTGCTAATGCTGTGCCGACTGCGCCTGCATACATCAGCCAAATTATTAATGGAACAATCGGGAGAAATGGAAAGCCTGCAGTTGTAGGAACTGCTATGGCTAGAAAGATTGAGAAAGCATTTGGCTTAAGTCATGGTTATATGGATGTTTCACACGGCAAAAATAAAGACACTGTAAAACTAGACAACAATATTAACCTGTCAGAAAAAATCAGCTTAGAGGGTCGTCAAATTCCTGTTATTTCGTGGGTTGCAGCTGGGTCTTTCAGTCCAATTGAAACCGTTATTAAAGATACAGAGGTGGCAGAATGGTTGCCGCCAAACAAAGATTGTGGAAAAAACGGCTATGGTTTAGTCGTAGTTGGCAATTCAATGAGTCCAGACTTTAAGCCAGGTGACCGAATTTACATCAACCCTGACATACAAACATTTGACTTACAGACCGATGACTTAGTAATTGTGGCCTGTCATGGCGAAAGCGAGGCTACTTTTAAAAAGTTAATTATTGAGGGGGCTAATAAATATTTGCAGCCGCTCAACCCTAATTGGCCTGAGCAGATCATTAAACTAACCGAAGATTGCCGCTTAGTTGGAAAGGTAGTTGGTTTGTATAGGAAAATTTAAAAATGAAAGCACCAAAGTCAATAAAAAGGATTTATTACCGCATAAATTGGCAATTTGTTTTTATTTTTTCACTTATTTCTCTATTTATTTTATTTGAATTTACAAATATTGAGTATGTATTTGAAAATTCTTTTTCATTATTTTTTAAATATATAGTTATGCCTATACTGTTTATTGGTTCTTTGATGGTTTTCCGAGATTCCACCAAAGGTATTTTTAAAAAGGATGCTTTAAGTTCAGGGGTTTTTATATATTTTCTATGGTGGGTATGGGTTGTGGTTGTTGTTGTATTCGCTTTTGCTATAGGTGCGACCATTTGGAAAACATATTTCAACTAGACACATACTCTTAATTTGCCTGCACTAGCAGGTTTTTTTATATCTAATAAAAACAGAAGTTTAGTATGAAACTATACTAATTTAAAAAAAATACTCATATTTAGTATTGTACTAAATTTAGTATTTTGCTAAATTCTATCTCGTAAACAACAAAAAGCCCTGACTACTTTCGACGGCATCAGGGCTTGCTATAAAGCGAGATCAATTATGAGTCAATACCCATCACATAGCAATACGCCACAGTTTGACGCTAACAAAAGTCAAACGTCTGAGCGCCTTTATCAATACCCGACACATGAAGAAATGTGGGGTAAAAAACCACGCTTCGGCAGCAACTTCTTTGCTGGCTTGTTCCTATTCCTTCTGTTTTCTGGTCTTGCGTATATGTGCATTGTCACTGCTGACCGTGAACAAGCGCGTGAAGTTGAGCGCATGGTCAAAATTGGGGGTGTTAAATGACAACACTTATCGCACCAGGCTTAAATGCCTTAATGGTTGAGCAAATGAGCAATGATGAATATCACGCTCGACCAGAACACAGTTCAAGCCAACTGAAAGATATGTTGCGTTCAGGCGCTCATTTCTACTCAAACCACATTTTGAAAGAAGTTGAACGTGAATCTAAGGCATCTATGGATTTTGGCACCTTAGCACACACCCTATTCCTTGAACCCGAACAGTTTGATGATGAATTTGTAATTGCGCCTAAGTTTGACCGACGCACCAAAGCTGGCAAAGAAGAAGCTTTAGCATGGGAGCAAGCGCACGCAGGCAAGATTCTAGTGACAGATGAACAAGTGGAAGGCGCTAAACGCATTGTGGCTAACCTAAAAATGCTGAGTTCGTATGCAGATATGCAAAACAACTACGGCATGGCAGAAGCAAGCATCTTCTATACGGATCCAGTGTTTGATTTACAGCTGCGCGTCCGTCCAGACTTTCACATTGTACCGTGTGATGTATTTCCAAACGGCATGATTTTGGATTTAAAAACCACAACTGATGCACGTCCAAATGAGTTTTCACGCAAATGCGCCAATTTTGGTTATGACTTATCTGCTGCAATGTACCGTGAAGGCTTCCAGCAATATTACAAAACTGAAGAAAAGCCACCTTTTATTTTTCTTGTGGCTGAAAGTGCTATCCCTTTCAACGTCAAGCAATACAAAGCATCCGACCTGTTTTTAAGCGTTGGTGAGGCGCGATACAACAAAGCCAAATCTCTACTGGCTGAATCGTTACTCATTAATGAATGGGGTGGGTACTCGCTAGAAATGGAAGAAATATTTCTGCCGTCATACATGACAAAACAAGCTTTAGAAAACGACTTTAATTGATTTTTATAGGAATTTTATTATGAACGCTCAAACTCAAATTGCACAACAGCAAGCTCATTCAGTTGGCCTTTTAAACTTAGAAGCTTTTGAACTTTCACAGCGCATTGCCAAAATGCTTGCAAGCTCTACCCTTGTGCCTGAACAGTATCGTTCTGTTGTAAAAGTCAAAGCTGGGAAAGATAGCTTTGGCAACATGCAGTACCGTGACGAAGAAAACCCGAACGGCTTATCGAACTGCATTATCGCTTTAAATATGGCTAACCGCATGGGTGCTGATCCGCTCATGGTGATGCAAAACCTTTACTTAATTGAAGGCCGTCCAGCGTGGTCATCTCAATTCATCATGGCAGCAATCAATAGCTGTGGTCGCTTCTCCGCCCTGCGTTTTGACCTAGAGGATTTAGGCGAAACCGAAGTTGAGTATCAGGAAACTGTTTGGGAAAACCGCCAAAAGAAAACAGTTGCAAAGAAAGTCACGGTTAAAAACCTAACTTGTGTAGCTTGGGCGATTGAACGTGAAACTGGTGAACGTATCGAATCTTCAAAAATTACTATGGAAATGGCGGTTAAAGAAGGTTGGTACGGTAAAAACGGCAGTAAGTGGCAGACCATGCCTGAGCAGATGCTTCGCTATCGTGCTGCATCATTCTTTGGCCGTGTTTATGCACCTGAGTTGTTAATGGGTTTACGTTCTGCAGAAGAAGAACATGATCGCATCATTGATGTGACACCAGACACTGCAACTGTTTCAGTTCAACATGATCTTGGCGCAGTCAAAAAGCAAATCCTGCAAGCGAAAACTTTAGATGAATTGGATACGATTGCTGCTGACATTGAAAAATATTCGGATAAAGAAAAAACCGAATTAGACAAACTTTTGAATGCTCAATATAAGAAGTATTCAGAAGCAGCGACGACCAAAAAAACAAAGGCGCAGCCGAAAGCCACCGAAGAAACTGTAATTGAGGACGCACCAACCGAAACATCGGGTGAAGTTGTTAATGCTGAACTAAATGTTGATGAATTAAAGCGATTACAAGCAGAAGCCGAAGCTGTAGTACAGCAAAAGAAACAGCCAAGCTCAGCAGAAATGAAAAAGGAATATGCCAAAGCTTTAAATACAGCAAAGTCACTGGCAGACGTGCTGGATATTGAAGAACAAATCGAAAATGATGCGGCTTTAACTCAACCAGATGCACAGTATTTGCAAGCCAATATTGAACAAGTACGTGCCAAGTTTGAGAAGCCGCAGACTCAACCTGAACAGCAACAAACGGCAGCTGCAGCGCCAGACCCTATCAAAAGTAAATCTGTGATGGGTGGTTTGATGACTTCAATCGCTAATTCAAAAACTGTGGATGAGCTTAAAAACGTTGCAGAGTTGATGAATCAAAACAAAGACAAGTTACTAGCAGAGCATAAAACCGAGCTACTGACAGAGTACAAACAGCGGAAAGAGTTCATCGAAAACCAACAGGATATGTTCGAGTAATTGAAGTTGGCCACATTCAAAAATGAGTGTGGCCATACAAGGAAAGCAACATGAGAAAAAAGCAAACGATACCGCTTTCACTGCTTCCATATTTCAGAAAATGGCTGGTTAAAAATGGTTGGAATGGCAGAAAGCACGGTAATGATTATTTAATCGTTTGGAAAGCAAAGCATAAGCAAATTGAAATTGTAAATTTAAAGATGAACAAGCCTTGTTTGCCAGTGTTTAAGATTTTTCTGAATGAGTATTTAGATTGTGGTAAGCGATTTTTAGAGGAGTTGGCGTGATGGAAGTTGGTGAAAAGTTTTTAGAATTTCTTGATGCAAATCCAAAGGCAAGCGTCAATGTTTTTGAGGGTGATAAAACCAAATCTATGGTTTTTGATGGTGGTGCGATTATCGTGCAGGTTGGTGATTTAACTTTTGTGCGTATTGGGAATGAAGTGTTTGAAACTCACGTGTCTTTTTACGACAAGATTTTCAATCTTTTGCAACAAAACCCTTTAGCAAGTTGAGGTGGCGTGATGGATTTGCTGAAAGAAAGTGATCTTTTTGAACAGTGGTGGGGTGATGAAGGTCAATACCACCGTGCGGGCGGTGATGATTATTGTAAAACCTTTGCTTGGGAAGCATGGATTTTTTCCAAAGCCCAATCCGAAAAAGCCCTGCTAGAACAATTTGAAATCAACAATAAACTTGTTGAGCAAATGGAAAACATGGTCACTTATGAGCGCTTGCAAGAGCTTATTGCAATTGGTGTTAAAGCGGCACTTGATGAGCGGGAGCAAAACCATGACTAATCTAATTAGTGGTAAAGAGGCGTTAATTGCGCTGGCGAATGGTGAGGAAGTTGAGAATTTTAATGGCAGCGCATGGTGGGGTGTTGATAAGTCTTGGGAGGTGGGTGCATTTCTTTCTGATAGAAAATTCCGCCTAAAACCACGCACCATCACCATTAATGGTGTTGAAGTTCCTGCATGTGGGGAAAATTATAAGGAGGGCGAGGAGGTGTATGTGCTTGATGATTGTTGCGATGAGCGTGGCTATATTGAGTATTCTGCAAGTGGATACCAATACCAAAAATCAATTCCTAAATTATGGTGGCGCACTGAAGATGAAATCAAGCAAGTAGTCGCAGCATTGCGTCAAATATTCGGTGGTGTGTGATGACTGAATACTGCTTCATGTGTAAAAAGTTCACGGTTCGCTGTGGTGTGTTTTGTAGTAAATGTGGGTTTAAGTGAGGTGTGAGGATGGAAAACGCCTTATATGGTGAAGAAGATCGCCTTTTAAAGACAAGTGAAGTCACCAAAATGGTCGGTATGACGCGTGCATCTATCATCAAGATGATTGAATCTCAGCAATTTCCAGAGCCTGACTGGGTAAGTGAAAGCGGATATAAACACTGGTGGAAGTCGACTATTTATGCTCACTTCAATAAAAAACAAGCCCTCGTATCATGAGGGCTTTTTTTCGTCATATCTAATATTTTTCGATGATTCAAATTGCAGTTTTAATTCATCACAATAATCTGACCATCGCTGCATCATCACTTTTCTTTTGTCTAAATGCTTTGTTCGGTTGTATGCCCTGCCGTGCATATCACGGACTTGGTGCGCAAGCTGCTGCTCAATCAGCTCCAATGGAAATTCCAAGACTTCATCAAGCAATGTGCGTGCAATCGCTCGGAAGCCATGACCTGTCATTTCCTCTTTTCCGTATCCCATGCGACGTAATGCCATATTAATTGACATATTGGAAATAGGGCGGTTTTTATCAGAACGTGATGGGAATACATAAATTGAATTGTTCGTGAAGTTATATGCTTCTTTTAAAATCGCTACAGCTTGAGTTGATAGCGGCACAATATGGCTCAAACCTGTTTTTGCAGAAGTCTTGGATGGCGTGTAAGACCATGTAGCATTATCAAAATCTATATCAGCCCACTTAGCAGCTCTTAATTCTCCAATGCGTACAAAAACCAAAGGTGCCAGCTGTAACGCAAACTTTACGTGTACAAGTTGCGATTCATAGTTATCAATATCAAAAAGCAATCGTGCGAAGTCAAACGGATCAGTTAATGCTGAATAGTGTTGTTTTTCTCTTTGTGTAATGGTGCCAGACAGGTCTTGAGCAATATCTCGCTGACACAAACCCATTTTTACGGCAAAACGAAATACCTGCGATGCTTTTGATCTAATTCTCATGGCGGATTCAATGAATCCCTTGTTTTCATCTTTTTCGATAACTTTAGCCAAGTCACGTGGCGTTATATCTGCAATAGGCAAATTACCAATGTCTCGATAAAGTTTTTCAAAGATGCGCTCATTGCGTATCACAGTAGCCTCAGCCAATCGCTGTTTGCTTTTATATAACTCAGCTACCGCTTTAAAAGTATTTTGCTGTTTAAGTCTTTCTTTTTCTTCTACGCCCTGTCTCTCTACTTGTGGGTCCTTACCTTCTGCCAATAATGCCCTAAATTGTTCACGATAATCGCGTGCTTTTGCCAAAGTAATCTCAGGGTAATAACCAATGGACATGGTATTTCTTTTTTTTGTGACTGGCCGTGTGTAGTCGAATCGCCACATTACCGACCCATTTTTGCGAATTAGAAGATTTAATCCCGCACCATCTGACAGCCTTACATCAGTATTTAAGCCGTTGGGATTGTTAAGTTTTAATTCACGTAAAAAGGATTTGATCTTACTGTCTGTAAGCGAAATTACTTGCTTTGGCATGTTTTTGCGTTACACCGATGAGTACAAAGTTGGTGTGTAACGCATCCTGTAATGCATCAATGCGTTACAACTTTAAAAAGGTTTATACAACTTTATACAGGTTTTATTTGTTATGTCTATCATATTCAATAGGTTTATACGAGTTTATACAAGTTTAAACAAAGTATCTGGTGCGCTCAGCGGGACTCGAACCCACGCCACAGGCTTCGGAGACCTGTACTCTATCCAGTTGAGCTATGAGCGCGCGCTGCACATCATAACAAAAAATTGCTGAAGGTAAAGCAACTATATATAAGTTACGTATTTTTATGCTTATGCTTTAAACAATGTTCCAAACTTGCAACATAGAATTCCATGTAACTTACTTGGTTTATTGACGCGGATCGCTCACAATAGTAGCTCTATTCCTCAAGTGAGAATTTCATGACTGATGCATTGACGTTAAGGGACGTGTCAAAGACCTATCGAAATGGTTTCCAAGCACTGAAAGGAATTAATTTGACCGTTCCTGAAGGCGAGTTTTATGCCCTACTTGGACCTAATGGTGCAGGTAAATCTACAACCATTAGCATCATCAGTTCTCTTACCAAAAAAACGGCAGGTACTGTCGAAATTTTTGGGCATAATCTAGATACCCAACCATCCCAAGCCAAGCAATGTTTAGGGGTAGTACCGCAAGAATTTAACTTTGGTCAGTTTGAAAAGACCTTTGATATTTTGGTCACACAAGCAGGCTATTACGGCATCCCTAACAAAGTTGCCGAACAACGTGCCGAAGAATATTTAGAAAAACTGGGTTTATGGGATAAACGTGCCACTCAAGCGCGAATGCTGTCTGGCGGTATGAAACGTCGTTTAATGATTGCACGTGCCATGATGCACGAGCCGAAACTGCTTATTTTGGATGAACCCACTGCAGGTGTAGATATTGAGCTGCGTCGTTCAATGTGGGATTTTTTAACAGAGATGAATGATAAAGGCACCTCAATCATTCTCACTACCCACTATTTAGAAGAAGCCGAAATGTTGTGTCGTCGTATCGCGATTATTGATCGTGGTGTGATTAAAGAAGACACTTCCATGAAAAACTTCTTAAACCAGTTAAGTGAAGAATCTTTTATTTTCGATTTAGCTGAACCGATTCAACCCATTCATTTAGATATTATTGGTGTACGTTTCAACTTAATTGATGCAGTGACCCTAGAAGTCACTATGGATAAAGCTCACACCTTAAATGATTTATTCCAACTTTTAGAAGCACAAGGCATTCGCGTGCGCAGTATGCGTAATAAGTCCAACCGTCTAGAAGAGTTATTTGTCAAAATGGTCGAAAAGAATTTAGATGGAGCTGCGCAATGAATTTTACCCAACTACGGATTGCACTCTATACCTTAGTGCATAAAGAAGTTCGTCGTTTTATGCGCATATGGCCTCAAACCTTGCTCCCGCCAGCCATCACCATGAGTTTGTACTTTGTGATTTTTGGTAATTTGGTCGGTTCGCGTATTGGTGAAATGGGCGGCTTTAGCTATATGCAATTTATTGTGCCCGGCTTAATTATGATGGCAGTCATTACCAACAGCTATGCCAACGTATCTTCAAGTTTTTTTAGTGCAAAATTCCAGAAAAGCATTGAAGAACTAATCATGAGCCCTGTACCTTTGCATGCCATTTTATGGGGCTATGTTTTGGGTGGTGTTAGTCGTGGCGTATTGGTCGGTATTATTGTCACCACCATGAGTCTATTCTTTACCGACCTTTATATTACCAATTGGTTTGTTACCATTTATACCGTATTAATTACGTCCTTTTTATTTTCATTAGGCGGTTTTATTAATGCTGTTTATGCCAAATCATTTGATGATATTTCTATTATTCCAACTTTTGTACTGACTCCACTGACTTATTTAGGTGGTGTATTCTATGCCATTAGTGCCTTAAGCCCTTTTTGGCAAAATCTCTCTTTAATTAACCCTGTGGTGTATATGGTTAATGCTTTCCGTTACGGCATTTTAGGACATAGTGATGTCAACGTGACGATTTCATTATCTGTGATTACACTATGCTGTGCAGTGCTTTATGGTATTGCCTATCATTTACTTTCTCGTGGTTCAGGAATGCGTGAATAATGAGTGTTGAACAATCTCTTCTTGGTAAAGACACCAATTATCCTACAGAATATCAACCCGATATTTTGTTCCCTATTTCACGTGCTGCTGCACGTGAAAAATATGCAGATGTTGAGGGAATTCAACTCGGGCAAGACTGGTGGCACGTTTTTGAAATTTCGTGGTTGAATGCCGCAGGTGTTCCACAGGTTGCGATTGGTCGGATTACGCTACCTGCTTCATCACCTAACCTGATCGAATCAAAATCATTAAAGCTCTACTTTAATAGTATGAACTTTACTCGCTTTCAGTCTGAAGCCAATTTCATTGAAACTGTTGAGCATGATTTAACGGCTGCAGCACAAGCACCTGTTACGCTAACTTTATTTAAGGTTGATGATTTGGCAATTAGCCAACCTGAAGGTATTTGTATTGATCAGCTCACGCCTGAGCGTTTAGAGCAGCATCCTGACCCAAGTTTATTGCAATTCGATTTAGAACAAGCGGAAGATATAGAGGTACAACTTTTCTCACATTTATTACGCAGCAATTGTCCTGTCACAGGACAACCTGACTGGGGCACGGTTTTTATCCGTTATCAAGGCAAAAAACCTTGTTATCGCAGTATTTTGGCTTATATTATTTCTTATCGTCAGCATAATGGTTTCCATGAACAATGTGTGGAACAGATGTTTGCAGACATCTGGCAAAAATTCGCACCAGAAAAACTGATGGTATATGCAACCTATACACGTCGTGGTGGTTTAGACATTAACCCTTGCCGTGTATCGGACTTAACATGGATGCCTCGCCCTATTCGTTTAGCGCGACAATAACAACATTGAGGTTGAACAATGCCATTTTTTGGATTCATTCCATCTGCAGAATTATTAAATACGATTGAAACTGCACAACAGAAAAAAAATTCAAGTGAGCCGCTGTACCCACTGCGCGACAAAACCGCATTAATGATTAATGAAGAAATCATTGATGCCATTTTAACCGAGTTGGTACGTCGTTTTCCTGCCAGCGATAAACGCGACACTGCCGAAAAACTTGCGGGCTATGTCAAATCTACCGTTGCAGTACTCCTAAAACAATTATTAAGCAAAGCGCCAAATGATGTCGTGAAACAATCGATTGAATTTTCTGAGCGCAGTAGCTTTAAAGATGCAGCAGGCAATGCACGTGTAGGTGAAACGCTCGATGCAAGTTTAGTGACCAACCTGAAACACAACTATGCCGAAATTCAAGCAGGCAATGAAGTGAACAAAGCTGCTTTAACCGAACTATATAAACAGTTTGCAGAAGCGACGGTACGCCACTTTATGAGCGACTTTAACAAAACCCTCGATTTGGGCATGATTAAGCGTAAAGCAGCAGATATTGGCGCAGCAGCGGTAATTAAAGCTGTCCATATTGCGGTGGATAAAATCATCCCAAATTTAACCAAAGAGGAACTCTTGGTTTTAGCAGAATATCACGACACCTTATTCCATCATTAATATCAGTGGGTTTAACTTATAATGCGTTTTAAGCCCTTTTGTTGCATGTTAAGTGCAAAATGCCTGATTTTGATCAGGCATTTTTATATGCAATGCAATATCAGGATATGTCTGCAACTTTTGCACAATCAAGAATAACTTTTTGCACCTAGATTGAATTTTGTTACAAATCCTGCGCGCTTTTTACACATTCTTTGTCTATTTTTGTATAAGTTTTTGCAAACCAATCACGCATGAATGCTATCTTAGCCGCTTACTTCGCTTTCGCAGTTTGGCCCCAATAGCGGCTTATTCTTCATATATAAGTAGCAACTTATTTACTGCATATAAATAAGTTGTGTAAATCATCAATTTGGAATTTTCCTCAATATGTTCAAACTTGATTTTTATAACAAACTAAAACGTCTTTCTTTACTCATTGGTGCATTTTCTATCACCAGTTTTTGTCAGGCCAATGATTTCCAAAATCATCCGTCTTATGCCAGTTTTAAACAAAAAACCATGCAGACCTATGGCTTGAGTGCAGCACAAGTCGATTGGGCGATGGAAGGCTCTAAAAACTTACCCAATATCATCAACATCATGAACCGCCCAGGCGAAAGTAAGCCTTGGTACGACTATAAAACCAATTTCCTTGCAGAAAGCACTATTCAGCGCGGTGTGCGCTTTAAACAACAATATGCAGACACGCTCAATCGTGCTGAACAGCAATTTGGTGTACCGCAATCCATTATTTTAGGGATTCTGGGTGTAGAAACAGGTTTTGGAAGCAATAAGGGCTCTTTTGTAACCCGTGATGCCCTTGCCACCTTAGGCTTTGGTTATGAACGTCGCGCGGAATACTTTAAAGATGAACTCGCAGCACTGATCGCATGGTCATATAAAGATGGTGTGCCAACTTCTTCAATTGTTGGTTCTTATGCAGGTGCTGTTGGTTATCCGCAGTTTATGCCTAGCAATATTCCAAAATTTGGGGTCGATTATGACGGCAACGGACATATTGATCTACGCAACTCGGCAGTCGATGCCATTGGCTCCATTGCAAACTACTTGGCACAACATGGCTGGCAGCGCAATCAACCCATTGCATTTGCTGCACGATATACAGGCAACAATCCTGACAGTGTCATTGCCAAAGATTTGACCCTGCCAACACCTTATGGGGTTTTAAAATCGCAAGGCGTGATGCCAATGAATCCAATTGTGCAAATAGATAACCTCGACTTGGTCAATGTCATTCAATTACAAGAAAATTATGGTCATATCTACTATATAACCTACCCAAATTTTCAGGTGATTACGACTTATAACCGTAGCCGTATGTATGCGACTGCACTGTGGTTATTGGGCACTGAAATTGCGAGTCGCTAAGTACAAATTTAAATATAAAACCAAAAAGTCAAGAAATATTTTTGACAATTTGATCACAAAACAAACTTTTTACATATAATGTTACAATATTGATTATTTTTTAATCAAATAGAGTTGGTTTTTGGTACTTTTTGTCATTATTTTCGTATAAAGACTAGACACCTTTAGTGAGGGATGAATATTATCCATGTCGTCAAATGTAGTCGAAAAAGTGAAATTACAGACAGGATTACCACTATTTCAATCAGTTAAGAGCGAAATAAGTTAAAAATTCTGTCTTCAGGAGTTCAAACCATGCATAGTTCACTTAAATACTTACTTGCACTTTCTGCAGCTGTTGCCCTAAGTCAGTCGCAAGCTGAAATGGTGCAATCATCATTCAACAATGATAATGAGTCATCTAGCCTAGCTGCGCGTGTACTCAACAAAGAAGCACAAAGTTTTAATTCACATTTCTCAAATTTGAATAGCCTTTCAATCACCGAACGTTCAGGCGACCAAATCCGTCGTCAAACGATTGCAGCGAAAATTGAAATTCCTGCTGAAGAGCCTTCAGTGATTGAAAAGTTAAATACAGTGGCATCGAACACTGTACGTAAATTTAGCCAAACAGGTATGGCATCTTGGTACGGTCGTCAATTCCACGGTCGTAAAACTGCAAGCGGTGAAACGTTCGACATGAACGCAATGACTGCTGCACACCGTAGCCTGCCGCTAAACTGCTATATTCGCGTAACCAATAAAAACAATGGTAAAAGCGTTGTAGTTAAAGTAAATGACCGTGGTCCATTCCATGGCAACCGTGTACTCGATCTTTCTTATGGCGCTGCAAAACAATTGGGCATCACCAATGCAGGTACTGCCAAAGTAAGCATTGAGCGTATTGACGGTCCAAACTCTTAAGATTCGCTTACACGACTTCACATTTGACTTGAAAGCCACAGCAATGTGGCTTTTTTAATGCCTGTAAGATTTACAGTCATCCCATGCATGTCTGCACAAAGATGATCCACACAAATTTTGTTGCCACT
The DNA here is from genome assembly GCF_002946595.1 of Acinetobacter sp. SWBY1. Classification (NCBI taxonomy): domain Bacteria; kingdom Pseudomonadati; phylum Pseudomonadota; class Gammaproteobacteria; order Moraxellales; family Moraxellaceae; genus Acinetobacter; species Acinetobacter sp. SWBY1. Next base: position 1,010,692 of record NZ_CP026616.1, read on the forward strand.
TCATTTTGAAAATATGAATACTGTTTTGACCGCCTCACTGTTCTCAGTTATATTTTAGACAGTCAAACAATAACAACGGATGATCGGTCTACAGGAGTAGCACATGAAGACAGTAAGCGAGTGGCTAGATGAATACAGCGAGAGCCATCAAAATAAAACCAATAAATTAATTCACTGGGTGTGTGTACCTACGATCTTTTTTTCGATTGTCGGCATCTTGGCGCATTTCAGCGCTTTACTAACAACATTACTTCTGGTGCTCAGTTTTATTTTTTATGCACGTTTAGACTTGGTTCTTGCAGTTGCAATGGCAGCATTAATGCTGGTAATGGCATGGCTGATTTATGTTTTGCCTGTTGGAATGGGTTTTTATATCGCAATTTTTGTTTTGGCGTGGATTGGGCAGTTTTATGGTCACAAAGTTGAAGGGAAAAAGCCTTCATTCTTCAAAGACCTCCAATTCCTTCTCATTGGTCCAATTTGGTGCATGGATGCCTATTTAGGTAAAATCCTACCCTCTTGGAAAACACGTCGTAAAAACAGCATTATGAGCATTTAAACGCTATATCCTATTTTCGTTATCGGAAGAACCGTTATTGATAGGTTCTTCCTTGATGTTTTAACCATCCGCCCACGTGTTTGTTTGCTGGATCATGATGCGTCCAGTGAATCACCCCACCCTTATCTGAGTATTCATATTCACCAAAAAACTCAACAGTATCACCTTTTGCAATATTGGTAATTCGTGGTGCAAGATCAATATTATGTGCAACCAATACAGTTTGCCCATTATTCAGTTTTAAAATAAATTTTTGATGACGTGAGCCTTCGTTGTCATCCGCTAACACTGCAATGACCTGCCCACTCGCACGGACTTGTAAATCGCTCTGTTTGCGCTCAAACGCACGTTCAATCAGCTGAACACCCTGAGCATCATCTTGCAGCGTATCTCGCTGTACGTCTAACTGCTCTTTTTCATCTTGTGATGTGCGAGCAGTGCTTGTAGTTGGCGCGCTTGATGTTTCAGACTGAAACTGTTGTAAATCTATGCCAAAAAATGCAGCAATTAACACCACAATAATTGCGCCAATGCTTAAATTCTTTTTATTTGCCATATAACCTCCTTGTTCTGATTCCACCCTATACGATTAAGTCAATTATTCGTAACATACTGATTTAAAATTAATATCTTTAATCTTCATCTCAATATTTATGCCACGATTGCATATTGCCAAAATCTATATTCACAAAAAAGCCCCAAAAATAAATTGGGGCTTTCCTTACAAAATATTTTACCTTAAGTAAAAATTATTTTGCAGCAGCTTGAGCAGCAGCAACTTCTTCAGCGAAGCTCATTTCTGTTTTTTTCTCAATACCTTCGCCTACTTCGAAACGAACGAATTGAGCAACAGTTGTACCAGTTGCTTTTAATACTTCAGCAACTTTCTTCTCGTTGTCAATTACGTACATTTGACGATCAAGCGCAACTTCGTTCAAGTATTTTTCAACTGAACCAGTTACCATCTTCTCTACGATGTTTGCAGGCTTACCAGATTCAACTGCTTTCGCTTCTGCAATTTCTTTCTCTTTAGCGATAAGATCAGCAGGAACTTGTTCAGCAGTAACAGCAACTGGGTTGAATGCAGCAACGTGCATTGCAATACCTTTACCAGTCGCAGCATCACCTGTGTAAGAAACAACAACACCGATTTTTAAACCGTGCTTGTACACAGCAAGGTTTTCACCTTCAACGATTTGTGCACGACGAACTTGGATGTTTTCACCAATTTTTTGAACAAGTGCAACACGTGTTTCTTCAACAGTTGCGCCATCTTCAAGTTTAAGTTCAGCAATTTTAGCAGCATCAGTTTCGTTTGCAGCAAGAGCAGCAGCAGCAACTTTCGCAGAGAAACCAGCAAAGTTTTCGTCTTTTGCAACGAAGTCAGTTTGACAGTTTACTTCTAAAAGAATCGCTTTGTTGCCTTCTTGAACGATTGTGATTGCACCGTCAGCAGCAATGTTACCTGCTTTTTTAGCAGCTTTTGCTTGACCAGATTTACGAAGGTTGTCAATCGCTAATTCGATGTCACCGCCCGCTTCTGTTAATGCTTTTTTACATTCCATCATTGCTAGACCAGTACGATCACGCAATTCTTTAACCATGCTTGCTGTAACTGCAGTCATGTTTATCTCCTAAAATCGGTAGAAAATGAATTCTTTTTTTAACAGAAACGGCCCAGAGGGTGTCTCTTGGGCCGTCTGCATACATGACGCTTACTTTGCCACCATCACATGTCGCAAAAATGACAAGCTTACGTCAAAACGCATTAAGCCTCAGAAGCAGGAGCTTCTTCGCCTTTTGCTTGAGCATTGGCTTGAGTTTGAGCGTATTCTTTACCAGCAATGATCGCATCAGCCATTGAAGAAGCGTAAAGTGTTACTGCACGGATCGCATCGTCGTTACCCGGAATAACGTAGTCTACGTTGTCTGGGTTAGAGTTTGTATCAACGATACCGATTACAGGAATACCTAAGTTTTTCGCTTCTTTAATTGCAATTGCTTCGTGATCAACGTCAATTACGAATAATGCGTCAGGTAAACCACCCATGTTTTTCACACCGCCTAAAGCGCGCTCAAGTTTTTCCATTTCACGGCTACGCTCTAAAGCTTCACGTTTAGTAAGCTTAGCAAAAGTACCGTCAGTAGACTGAACTTGAAGATCTTTTAAACGGCTGATAGATTGGCGAAGTGTTTTCCAGTTCGTCAACATACCACCTAACCAACGGTGATCTACATACGGTTGACCAGCGCGTTGAGCTTGTTCACGGATGATTGCAGAAGCAGCACGTTTTGTACCAACGAACAAAACTTTGTTCTTTTTGCTAGCCAATTGGTTTGCAAAGTTCAAAGCATCATTTAACGCAGGAACAGTGTGTTCAAGGTTGATGATGTGAATTTTGTTACGCGCACCAAAGATGTATTGACGCATCTTTGGGTTCCAGAAACGTGTTTGGTGACCAAAGTGTGCGCCAGCTTGAAGAAGGTCGCGCATGCTTACGTTGTAATCTGCCATTTTCTTTACCTTAAATGTTTGGGTTAGGCCTCCATATATCCGCATTCTCCACCCCAAAGGGCACCCAGAGTAATGTGACGATATATGTGCGGATTTTTAATTTCCCTTTTACCAAGCTTTATGAAACATATTCATAAAAAGCATTTGATAAAATGGGCGGCTATTTATACCATAGTCACACACAAATTTCCAAAAGTTTTTAAAGATCATGAACACAACTTATCAAGCACCTCGTCGACTCATCAAAACCGCAGAAGATATTGAAAAAATGCGCGTGGCAGGACGACTGGCGGCAGAAGTTTTGGAGATGATCAAAGCACACGTTAAACCAGGCGTTACCACACTCGAACTGGATACGATTTGCCATGACTATATTGTCAATCAACAACAAGCTATTCCTGCCTGCTTAGGTTATGGTGCTGCTCCAGGTCGTCCAGCATTCCAACACACCATTTGCACATCGGTTAACCATGTGGTTTGTCACGGTATTCCGTCAGAAAGTAAAGTGCTGAAGAAAGGCGATATTTTAAATATTGATGTCACAGTCATTAAAGATGGTTTCCACGGCGATACCAATATGATGTATATCGTGGGTGGTGAAACTTCCATTTTAGCCAATCGTTTATGCAAAGTTGCCCAAGAAGCGATGTATCGCGGTATGGCAACCGTTAAACCCGGTTCAACCATTGGTGATATTGGTCATGCGATTCAAAAATATGTTGAATCTGAACGCTTTAGTGTCGTGCGTGAATATTGCGGTCATGGTATTGGGACGACCTTCCACGATGAGCCACAAGTATTGCACTATGGTCAAGCCAACACAGGCATGATTTTAGAAGAAGGTATGACTTTTACCATTGAACCAATGGTCAATGCAGGCGTATGGCAAACCAAATTACTTGGCGATAAATGGACAGTGGTGACCAAAGACCACAAATTATCGGCACAGTTTGAACACACCATTTTGGTCACCAAAGATGGCTTGGAAGTGCTGACTGCCCGCCCTGATGAAGATTTATCACGCTTTACTGCATAACGTGTTTGCAGCCAAAATCTGTCATTGGCTAAAAATTTAACCCGTATGTCAAAAAGATCAGTTCCGACTGGTCTTTTTTATTAATTTCAACGCATACAATTTCTATAAAATCTTTTTATTTCAAACCAATAGAACTTTAAAGCCATCCAATAAAACAAGCATTTTCACGTATTCAACAGTTTTGGATTTAACAAAACACCTGCACACTTTTCCAGTTATTCACAAAAGTTTAAAAAAATATCTTGTAAAAACAACAGTTTTATTTTTCCAGTCCATTTCATAATGCCTTGCATAACAATGCCGTAAATAACAACAAGCAAAATTGGACATGGAGTTCCACAATGAAAAAAACACTATGCTGTTTGGCACTGAGTAGTTTGCCAGTCATTAGTTATGCCAACTCACCTTATTTTAGTTTAAAAGATGGTGATGGTTTTAAACGCTTTTCTGTTTCGGTAGGTGCGCTGCACGTTATGCCACAAGGTAAAGCACAACCTTTTCGGGTCAATACAGCCATCCACAATGGCTACACAGCGGATGTCGGTGAGGTTCAATCGCAAACTGTAAAAGATAATTTACGTGACGGTTTTGAGCCACCCGTATTATTAAGTGGGGCATTAAATTTGCTGCCTACCGTTCCTGCCAACATGAGTGGACAAGCCACAATTTCAGGTTTGGAACAATGGGATAATCCTGGTACAGGTTTAGAAGCAGATGATGTCACCACGCTGGGGATCATCAGCAACTATTTCTTTACCGATAATCTCTCTTTTGAAGTCAAAGGTGGTATTCCCCCTAAAGTTGATTTACAAGGCAAAGGTAAAATCTATGCACCCTTCTCAGCAATTGCACGTCCATTAGGCGGTGCGTTGGGTGAGCTAGAATTACAAAACGATATTTTCATTACCGATTTAGCAGCACATGGCCCTGCTGCTTCTGCCCGTGCATGGACTCCAGCGTTTGAGTTTCAATACCATTTTGGTAAAACAGGTGTGAATAAATTCCGTCCTTATGTCGGTGTCGGATTAATGTACGCTTATTTTAATGAATTAGAAATTAACCCACGCACTGAACAAGATCTGATTGCCGCAGGTCACATGATTGCCAATATTAAAGAAGGAAAAGCGGGTGCTTCTTTAGAAGGTACACCAAGTGCAGCCAATCCTAAAGTTGAATTAGACGCCACCGATGCCTTTGCGCCCGTTGCCACTGTCGGTTTTACCTACGACTTTAATGAAAAATGGTTTGCAGTCGGTTCCGTATCTTATGCACATCTTAAAAACGAAACCACCATTACTGTGACCGATGCTAAACACGGCGAACTCATTCACTCCAAAGCTGATATTGAAGTGAATCCGATCATTGCATACGCTGGCTTTGGGATGCGCTTTTAAGCTCTAATTTTACTTTTCCACTTTCAACTAAATTTAAGACGGCTACGGTCGTCTTATTTTTCTTGTACTTTTTAATTAAAGTAATCGCTTCAATCTCAATAAATCAATTTTATCATTTGATGAATTTTATTTTATCGCGATCCTGCGCTGAATCGACTACCATAGCAGTCTGTTTGCTGTTGTTGGATGCCTTATGTCGAATGCTCAATTTTCCAAACCTCTGATTTACATGTTAATTGGAAGTGCCATTATTTTGGCATTGTCACTTGGTGTTCGACATGCATTTGGTTTGTATTTGGTGCCTATGAGCCATGAATTTGGCTGGGGACATAATGTCTTTAGTTTAGCCATTGCCATGCAAAACCTAATTTGGGGTGCAGTCCAACCCATCACAGGTGCTTTTGCAGACAAATACGGCAGTAAAATTGTAGTTGCAGTTGGTGGCGCACTGTATGCACTCGGCTTATTGCTCATGGCCGTCAGCTCGACTGGGTTATTGCTAAATTTAAGTGTGGGTTTAATTTTAGGATTGGCTCTTTCTGCGACATCATTCCCAGTATTACTTTCTGCAGTGGGTCGTGCAGCTCCACCAGAAAAGCGTAGCCTTGCAATGGGTATTGCCAGTGCTGCAGGCTCGTTTGGGCAATTTATCATGTTGCCATCGACCTTATTGTTATTACAAAGTGTAGGTTGGTCGGGCGCATTAATTGTCAGTGCGATTTTAATTGTCTTGATTGTTCCTTTGGCATGGATGCTCAAAGCACCCATGTATCAAAACCCTAATGCAAGTTCAGTCAGCCAACCCGCTTTAGGCTTTAAACAAGTTTTGGTGATTGCCAAAAACCATAAACCCTTTTGGTTTTTAGCTTTGGGCTTTTTTGTCTGTGGTTTTCAAGTGGTGTTTATCGGGATTCACTTACCTAGCTACTTAATCGATCATGGCTTTAATGCAACCACAGGCACAGTTTTTCTAGCACTCGTGGGTTTATTTAATATTGTAGGCACCTATACGGCGGGTTGGTTAGGCGGTCGCTATTCGAAACCGCATTTGCTGATGTGGCTTTACGGACTACGCGGCATTGCCATTATCGCCTTTTTAATCCTGCCTTTAAGCATCTGGACAATTTATGCATTCGGGATCATTATGGGTTTATTGTGGTTATCTACAGTGCCTTTGACCAATGGTATTGTGGCAAATATGTTTGGGATTAAGTACCTGACCATGCTCAGCGGCATTGTGTTTTTCACACACCAAGTCGGCTCATTTTTTGGTGGATGGCTTGGCGGTTTAAATCACGATCTGACAGGTAACTATAATGCAATCTGGATTGTTTCTATTGCTTTAAGTGCGTTTGCGGTCTTGGTCCATTTTTGGGTAGATGAGGAGCACGTCATTCATGATTAATTCTTTATTGAATTTTAAAGTATTGCTCACACTTGCCATCACTGCCCTTTTTGGCTTATCGATCTTTTTATGGATGCAAACGCCACAACTATTCGAATATTTTAATCAGGCGTTTTGTGCGCATTAAAACCCAATCTCTAAAATATTAAGTCGATTTTGCTACTCAAAATTCCGCTTTAGACATGGAGCGTCTTATGCAGATTCAATTGCATCGTGGAAGACTGATTGACCATATTCATCTTGTGGTGAATGACCTTGAGGCAAGTCGAGCATTTTATACCGCCATCTTGGCAGTGTTGGATATTCCAGTTATGGGAACAGCCAATGATCACTTTTGGGCAGATGAACTCTTTATCTCGTCAGTAGAAAGCCCTGCCGCACAAGGTACACTCACTGGGCGTCATCATCTCGCCTTTCAAGCTAAAAATCGTCAAATGGTCAATGCTTTCTATCTTGCAGCATTGGCGCATGGTGGTAAATGCAATGGCAAGCCTGATGAACGTGCTTATCATCCTGGTTATTATGCAGCTTATGTGCTTGATCCTGATGGTAACAATATTGAAGCTGTTTTTCATGGCGAAGCACAACGCAGTGCAGCATCGGTCATGATTGATATTTAATACTCTATGTTCCACAAATCAACTTTCCCTCAATGCATAAATTTTCCTACAGCAAGGCAAAAAAAACACCCCACAAGAATGATCTTATGGGGTGTTTTAAATTTTCTATTTTACAGTCAGCAGAATCACTTAAAACAAACGATTCATCCCATTCAAGGTCGCCACACGATACGCTTCCGCCATGGTTGGATAGTTGAATGTGGTTTCCACAAAATACTTAATGGTATTGTTCGGGCTGTTCATCACCGCCTGACCAATATGGATAATTTCTGCCGCATTATTACCAAAGCAATGCACGCCCAATACTTCTAAAGTGTCACGGTGGAATAAAATCTTCAATTCACCCACTGTATCACCCGTAATTTGCGCACGTGCCAAATGACGGAAAGATGCCTGACCAACTTCATAAGGAATTTTTTCTTCCGTCAATTCCTGTTCAGTTTTACCAATCGAAGAAATTTCTGGAATGGTATAAATACCTGTTGGAATATCGGTCACAGGCGCAACATTTTCTTCGCCACTCATATTTGCACCCGCGCAACGACCTTGGTCATAGGCAGCTGATGCTAACGAAGGCCAACCAATTACATCGCCCGCAGCATAAATATTCTCTACTTCGGTTTGATATTGATCATTGACTGTTAACTGACCACGGCTGTTTGGCTTAAGTTCGACATTTTCAAGACCTAAACCATCGGTATTACCCGAACGACCGTTACACCACAAAATCGCATCGGCTTTGATTTTCTTGCCACTTTGCAAATATAAAACCACGTGATCATCAAAAGTTTCTAAATGATCAATTTGCTCATTGTGGCGAATCAGCACCCCTTGCGCACGCAAGTGATATGACAAGGCATCTGAAATTTCATCATCCAAATAGCTGAGCAATTTGTGCTGAGTATTAATCAAATCAACTTTATGATCTAAACCAATGAAGATGGATGCATATTCACAACCAATCACACCCGCGCCATAAATAATAATTTTTTGAATCGAGAAATCCAAATCCAAAATTTTGTCTGAATCAAATACACGTGGATGGTTGAAATCCAACATTTCTGGACGATATGGACGGCTACCTGTCGCAATCACAATTTGCTGACACATAATGGTTTCTTTAATGCCATCTGCACCAAATACCAAGACCGTATTTTTATCTTGGATATAAGCACGACCATGATAAATCGCAATTTCATTACGGTCATAAAAGCGAGAGTGCGTTTCAACTTGCTGCTGAATAACTTTATGCGCACTTTGCAACACTTGCTTCATGGTGAACTGACGCCAATCGCCCATTTTTTTAAACATTGGGTCACGGCGATAACGGATAATATTCGACACTGTCTGACGCAATGCTTTACTTGGAATGGTACCCACATGGGTACAGTTACCGCCAAGCTGCTCACGAACATCTACAATCGCAACACGCTTACCAGATTTGGCAAGTTTCATTGCCGCGCCTTCACCCGCAGGGCCTGAACCGAGAACAACCGCATCGTACTTCACGAAAGTTCCACTAACGACCTCTTTTTTACGTGGCATTCAACGCTCCTTTTCTTTAAATCTGTCTTTTCAATGGGCTATATTATGACGTAAATCTTTTGAATTTTCTGTATTTACTGTGCATATATTACGTGATAACCACATTTTTTATATGAATATCGTTTTTACCCAATTTAAGCACAATTTCGTTATAATAACCGTCTTATGATGAAGTTAAGGTGACATTTTACTTTTGCACTTAGATTCGGTTTAATCAGACTCTATTTCACGTAAAATCTAGCCTACACTAAATCTCTCCCCTTTCAAAAACAGTGGAAAAGTTGAATATGTCTGCAAACCGTAAACCAGAACAGGGTGTCAAACTTCGTGGTGCTGAAAAAGTCGCACGTATTCCTGTAAAAGTTGTTCCTACGGTTGAAACGCCTCGTAAACCTGACTGGATTCGGGTCAAAATGACGGCACCAGAAGAAGTTCAACGTATTAAAACCACTTTGCGTCAGCAAAAATTGCACACCGTTTGTGAAGAAGCCGCTTGTCCAAACCTTCCAGAATGCTTTGGTGGTGGTACAGCAACCTTTATGATCATGGGTGATATTTGTACCCGTCGCTGCCCGTTCTGTGATGTTGCGCATGGTCGTCCAAATGCACTAGATCCTGAAGAACCTCGTCACATGGCAGAAACCATTGCCAACTTAGGCTTAAAATATGCCGTGATCACCTCTGTAGACCGTGATGACTTGTTAGATGGTGGTGCACAACATTTTGTCGATTGTATTAAAGAAGCCCGCTCTTTAAGCCCAAATACGTTGTTAGAAATTTTGGTGCCAGACTTCCGTGGTCGTATGGATATTGCACTACGCATTATGACCGAATGTCCGCCAGATGTTTTTAACCACAACATTGAAACTGTGCCACGCTTATATAAAGCCATGCGTCCGGGTTCAGACTATCAGCACTCTTTGAACTTGCTGAAAATGTTTAAAGAATATTGCCCAGATATTCCAACCAAATGCGGTTTGATGGTAGGTATTGGAGAATCTGAAGAAGAAGTTATTGCACTGTTAGATGATCTTAAAGCGCACGATGTAGATTATGTGACCATTGGTCAATATTTACAGCCATCTAAAGAACATGCGCCAATTGACCGCTTTGTAACACCTGAAGAATTTGAGCGTTATACAGCGCATGGTCAAAAGTTAGGTTTTAAAAATATTTGGGCTGCGCCAATGGTACGTTCAAGTTATTTTGCAGACCGTCAATATTATGGTGAACCTGTACCAACAGTACGTCGTAAAGCCGACCCTGCTAAAAAAATTAGCGTGCAAACCATTGAAGCTTAACACTCGCTTATTTCAAAATTTGCGATAAAGCTAAAACAGCCCCGACTTTATGTTCGGGGTTTTTTATACCTTGTGGATATATTAAAAATAGATAGATGTGAATATTTTTTGATGGTCTACGACCAAGTGCGCATGGTGTCATCGCCATAAATTGTTAATCTATGCACTTAATCTATACACCGAGCTCAAACAATAAAACAGGGATAGTAAAATGTCACAACAAGACTATGACAATGGCTTAAAAGTTCGCACTGAAGTCATGGGCGAAAGCTTTGTAAAACGCGCACAGGACAACACTGTACCATTTACCCAACCTTTGCAAGACTGGATTAATGAACATGCATGGGGTTCAACTTGGCAACGTGAAGGTGTGCTACCACGCAAATACCGTTCCTTAATTACTATCGCCTTTTTAACTGCTTTAAAAAGCCCGACAGAGCTTAAAGGACATATTCGTGGTGCGCTAAATAACGGGGCAAGTGTCGAAGAAATTCAGGAAGTCTTGTTACACAGCTTGCCTTATTGTGGCGCACCTGCAACTCAGGAAGCTTTTCGTGCGGCGTTGGAAGTTTTGGCAGAACACACTCCAAATACTTAAACGCAATCTAAATCAAAAAATATAAATACTCGACATTTCACTGAAACTATTCCGTGAAATGTCGATGTGATTGAGTTTTAAATCCAATACACATTAAAGCTATAAAAGAACTCATTTAACTCAAAGCGCACCTGATAACCTAAATCGGTTAATTGTGCCGATAAATTACGAACATCTTCTAAAGGTAAATGTTTTGGCAGCACGGTAAAAACTGCGGTATTGCCCTGCTTGGCATTCTCTTCGATTAAAGACGCCAAACGCTGCTTATATAATTCAATATCTAGCTTGGCATGATCTGAATAAACTTTTGCTTGTTCAGCAGTTAAAAAATTTGCCATCTTATTGTTCTCATTATGACCATGTTTAACATTCAGCATATTGAAACTTGACGATATGGCTCAAGTGATTTTTTGTTATTGTCTGCATAAGTGAAAGATCAACAGACCCTCATTTTAGAAAATAAAATCACACCGAAGATGGCTTTTTCCCGATAGACCTTTTAGGCTATCGCACATTCTTATGTTGTAATTTTGCTGGATAGCATTATGTCAGAATCTGTTTCAATCTCCCCTGCGCTAATGAACCGCGCCATTGCAGGACAAGCCGATGCCCAATTTGAAGTGGCAGTGCTATATATGCAAAGCGATTTTAATGAAGATATTGAACTTGCCGAACAATGGGCACTCAAAGCAGCCGCAAATGGACATATCGAAGCCATGTACTGGCTGGGTGAAGGCTACACTGTTTATGCCAAAGAGCTACGTGAAAGTGATCCTGAAGAATCGAAAACCTACTTTGAACATGCACACCATTGGCTCAAACAAGCTGCCGAGCAAGAGCATGCTGCCGCAATTTTAGAATTGGCTGGTTTTTACCGTCGTGGCGATGTGGTTGAGCAAGATACAGCTCGCTCTATTGAATTGGTGGAGCAAGCAGCAACACTGGGCGATGTCCAAGCCATGCGTGATATTTCGTTTATTTATGCCAATGGTTTAGGTATAGATGCCAATGAAGAAAAAGCCGATTACTGGACTGAAAAAGCAGAAGCTGCTGAGAAAACTGAATAAGAAATAAGCCGAGTATTTACTACTCGGCTTTTTTAAATCTATCTTATAAATGCACATATTTAACCTGAATGAGCTTTGTATGCTTGCTGCTCATGCATGGTATTTTTTGGGCTAACCGCTTTGACATTATAGGGTAACCCCATAAAAGCCTGATCCTGTTTCTCTTTCCAACGCTTCCAAATAGGATACATTTTGACAAGAAATGTGAGCAGTGCTGCGCCCCCCATAAAATCATAAAAATGTCCAACGGTGATACCGTACCCTTTAAACATCATCATTTGTGCAGCATCACCGCTGAGTAATGAATGAAATCCCAAAATAAGACCAATGGGGACAATCAATAGACCAGTCAGCACCAGCAATAAAATATTACGCTGCTCAAGTTCTTTTTCTGTCATTGCTATAGGCAGCTCTGGATGCACCACCAAATTGACAATTTCACCTTCTTTGTATTGCTGCGGTGCGGATGCATCTCCTTGTAGCTGCCACGTCTGTCCTTTATGTGGATATTCAATCACAGGAAGCTGTACTGTATAGCTACCCCCACCTTTAGGTCGCTGCATGGTTTTTTCTTCAAGAGCCACCACACGTCCAATTACCTTGAGCCCATGTTGCTTAAAAAATTGATTTTGCTTTTTTACCCAAATCACCAAAGTAAGTAAGCCGCAAAAAATAAGCGCAAATAAAATATAAGTCATTGTTCATTCTTCTTTTGTTGAGTTGATCTAGATTCTTTTTTATATATTGTCAATTTCTCCGTCTTAATCAGGCTGCTCTCGTCATTTCTCTTGACTCCTGTGCTATTGATCGACCAAATCCGTGTTTTTCTCCAATGGTATGCCAGTTAAAGCAATTTTAAAGATTTCAGAAAATGCGGATGCTGCTTTAATAACAGCGATAAAAAACATGATAGAAAAAAACAGCTCTGCATAAAACATTGGATGAGCCACTGAAATTTTGGCAAGCTCAATACCATCTTTAAAATACACATTTGCCACCACTAAACCAACAATACAGGTCACAAGACCAATCGCAGTGAAGATATAGCCCACTGCTTTTATTTCCTCAATAAAATGTACGGTCATTGCCGTGTCTAAATGAGATTGAAAAACATAAATTTCAATATTTTGGTTCATTTTTACAGGTGTCATTTGCCCCGAAAATTGATCAACAAAACGACGTTTCTGTGCTTGAAATTGATATTCAATGATCGGAAGTCGGCGACTCGAATCCTTTGTTTCAGATGAAAAATCGACAATACGTCCGTAAATTTTTATCCCGTGTTGCTGAAAAAATGTATTACGCCATAAAATCATAGCGCCAACAAAGGTAAAACAAGCACCGACAAAAAAGACTCCAATAAATGTGATTATTTCAAGCATTGACCTCCCTCCACTCGTTCATTTTCGAAGCACTACATTTTTATATCGAATGGTCTGATCCCTGTTCTAGGCAAATTGCATTATCAGTTAAGCCCCATTTTTTTGTCGCATTGGGCAAGTTGAACATCCATAAAAGGTTTTCACGCTGCCAAAACAAAGTAAAAAACATCACGATAGCAATCACGCCCATCCCGATAAAAAACTTTTCGTCCAATAAACTGATTTTAATGTCGTTAAAATTATCGATGATTAAATGCAGACCTAAACCATTAAAAAGCAGACCTAAACCTAAACAAATAAAAATTAAAATATGACCATCTCTCAGATCTGGCTCACTTCGAACCAAACTCGGATGCTCAGGCTTGAAATGTAATCTGACAAAAGCATCTGTATTTTGATTGTATTGGCGGACGTCATATTCTGCTTCGTATTGCCAAGTTTTACCCTGAAAAACATAGTGAATAATGGGTCGATGTACAATACGCTGGGTTTTACTTGAACTGAATTTTCGAATCTGAATATCGACTATACGTCCCTGCACTTCAATCACATTACTTTTAAAATACTGTGACTGTTGATACAGCACCCATGCTAAAAATAGTGTGCCCATCCCAACCAAGAAAAAAACCAAGCTAATCATGGCTGACGTCCTTATTTTTTAATTTTTAGAAGGGCTATAAAAATAGATTAGATTTTGTCATAGCACTTTAATGGTGCAAGTATCGCCAATAATGCGTGTATTTACAAAACTGCTAGATTTTTCATTAAAATTTTTTTGATATAAATCAAAAAATATGTTGTTGATCCTGTTCAAAGTCTTACAGATGAATGCATGGAATATTTACTTTTTCATCTAGGGATGAATGATGCAACAGAAGGAAAATTCCAGTATTTTCAAGTGAAAGAATGATCTGAAATTTTCCTGATTTTTGAATTAATAACGACGTGTGGTATCTAAAAACAAAATATTTAAATCTTGCTGAGGTGTAAATTTTTTCTCTTGAATTTGGAATCTCGTTGGACTGATCTTCTTAATTTTACCATCCCAACATAACGAAATCAGTTCGCTTGCATCACGCTCAATTGTCAATTTAAAATTTTGTATTGGCTTTGCCCAATTGGCACCTGTAGTCAAGATATAACCTAAAGTTGCTATGGGTGCATGTTCCGCATTCTTCTTTTTTAGACCATTTAAAAAAGCACGATCCATACAAAAGTCTTTCGCATCTTGTTCTAAATACATAGCAACTGAACCACCCACTAAAGGACGATACTCATGTTGTACCCGTGTCATTGCTCCTGCTTTAAAGGTCTGCGGCCAGCTATAAATCACTTCTGATGACCACTCTAGTGAACCTTGATTATCAGTAAAATATTTCTTTAATTTTGGATGCTTACATTGTTGTACTTTTTCCCAGTAATAGTCAGAATCACGGACTTTACGTGTCCAAGGATTCAGTAAATCCTGCTGTGTGAAGCCACATTGTTTAAATTCAGTGGTGACATCAACATATTGTGGATTCTGCCAATCACCCAATTGTAGATAAGCACGCACATGCATGCTGGGCTGAATCTTTTTCCCATCGACTTTCACCTGAAAACTTTTCAACAAGCCCTCAGTATCTGCAAAGTCCGAGTCAAAGAAATTTTCCACCTTCGGCAAAGGAAATAAAATATTTTCCTTGATGTCTTTGTTGCTTAAATTTTTAAATTGATAATCAACTTTGATGATTTTTTTACTGATATAGAGATCTTCGCTATACATCTGAATATCTTTATTTTTCAGGTACTGTACGCCACTGGTTGCCACATAACCTGTGCTATCGTTGGCTTGAACCATATTCAACATCAAGCTACCCATTACAATCCCGATGAGGTTGAAAATTATTTTTGTTTTCATCTGATTTTCCCCATTTTTATTATGTTTAACTCTGTTAAACACAATTTCAAACCACTGCTCTGCTGAGAAATAGTGAGAACTTTCAATTTTTTGTGAATCATTTCACCTCAAATCATAACCGATTAAACGCCAAAATCAGGCTCAATAAGAACGACAAATTTCGATTTCTTAATACGATAACCAATTTTCATGTACATGCAGGGCATTTATTGCTTGTTTTTTATATAAACAATTTAAGATTGGAACTAAAACTAAATCCAAGTACAATACCCCGCTAGTCGAGGGATGCTGCGACGTTTTTACAGGCACATAAATGTAAAATCGCTAGGCTCGACCATCGGTTTAAATGTTCATTTAGACCAACAACGGCATCCGCGAACATAATGATCATTTATTTTTTTCTATAAGGAGATCGTGATGAACGCGGTTAATGCTTCATTTACAGATTATAAAGTTGCCGATATCACACTAGCTGATTTTGGTCGTAAAGAAATCAAACTTGCAGAAGCAGAAATGCCAGCCCTTATGGGTTTGCGTAAGCGTTATGCTGCTGCTAAACCACTTGCTGGTGCTAAAATCTTGGGTTGTATCCACATGACCATTCAAACTGCTGTTTTAATTGAAACGCTAGTTGAATTGGGCGCAGAAGTTCGTTGGACTTCTTGTAACATCTTCTCTACTCAAGACCACGCTGCTGCAGCAATTGCTGCTTCAGGTGTGCCTGTTTTTGCTTGGAAAGGCGAAACTGAAGAAGAATATGTATGGTGTCTTGAACAACAAATTAATGTAAATGGCACACCATGGGATGCCAACATGATTTTGGACGATGGCGGTGACTTAACTGCACTTGTTCACGAAAAATATCCTGCATTATTAGAGCGCATTCACGGCATTACTGAAGAAACCACTACGGGCGTACAACGTCTAATTGAAATGTGGAAAGATGGTTCTTTAAAAGTGCCTGCAATTAACGTCAACGACTCTGTGACTAAATCTAAAAACGACAATAAATACGGTTGCCGTCACTCTCTCAACGATGCGATTAAACGTGGTACAGACATGTTATTGTCTGGTCGTCGTGCATTGGTTATTGGTTATGGTGATGTAGGTAAAGGTTCTGCACAATCTTTACGTCAAGAAGGCATGATTGTTCGTGTTTCTGAAATTGACCCAATTTGTGCAATGCAAGCATGTATGGATGGTTACGAAGTTGTATCTCCGTACAAGAATGGCGTACAAACAGGCAATAAAGCAGACGTGAACCTAGAGCTTTTAGAAAATACTGACTTGATTGTGACTACAACAGGTAACTATCACGTGTGTGACGCAGCAATGCTAGATACACTTAAAGCAGGCGCTGTTGTATGCAACATTGGTCACTTCGATACTGAAATCGACACCAACTACTTACGTGGTTATAAGTGGGTTGAAGTGAAGCCACAAGTACACCAAGTGTATCGTTCAGAAAACGAAAACGATTATTTAATCTTGCTTTCTGAAGGTCGTTTAGTGAACTTGGGTAACGCAACAGGTCACCCATCACGTATTATGGATGGTTCATTTGCTAACCAAGTATTGGCACAAATGCACTTATTTGCAGAGAAATTTGCCGATCTTCCTGCCGATCAAAAACAAGCGGCAATTCGTGTTGAAATCTTACCGAAAAAACTAGACGAAGAAGTTGCTGCTGCAATGGTTGCTGGTTTTGGTGGTGTATTAACACAATTGACTCAAGTACAAGCGGACTACTTAGGTGTAGCTGTTGATGGTCCGTTTAAATCGGATGCTTATAAATACTAAGTATTTAATCCCTCTGCCTAACCCTCTCTCATAGGGAGAGGGAATGATTCATTGTTTAATGAATGTATTCGAGGGTAAGTCCTCTCCTGAGCAAGTTTAAAGCACTGCTTTTAAACCCAGCGCAAGAGAGGATTTAGGAGAGGTGAAAAAATATAAATAAGTATTTATAACAAGGATTTAATCATGACCAAACAAGTTCCTATTTCATTTGAATTTTTCCCATCTAAAACCGATGTAGGTGCAGAAAAACTCAAAGTTGTGCATCAAGAATTACAACTTTTAAATCCAGAGTTTTTTTCTATCACTTATGGTGCAGGTGGTTCTACTCGTGAACGTACTTTATCGACCATTAGCGACTTCAATGGCAAAGGCACACCTGTAGCGCCGCACCTGTCTTGTATTGGTGATGACAAAGCGCGTATTGCTGAATTGCTTGATATTTATAAAGCACAAGGCATTGACCGCATTGTGGCTTTGCGTGGTGATTTACCTTCAGGTCAAGTTGGTTTAGGCGAATTGCCGTATGCCTCTGACTTGGTACATTTTATTCGTGAACATTCAGGTGATCATTTTCACATTGAAGTTGCGGCTTATCCTGAAATGCATCCACAAGCCGATCACTTTGATCAAGACATTAAAAACTTTGTCACCAAAGTAAATGCAGGTGCTAATGCTGCCATCACCCAGTTCTTTTTTAATCCAGATGCGTACTTCTACTTTGTAGAACGTATTCAAAAACAAGGTGTGAATATCCCTGTTGCACCCGGCATTATGCCAATTACTAATGCCAGCAATTTAATTCGCTTTGCAGATGGTACAGGTGCAGAAATTCCACGCTGGATTCGTAAGCAATTAGCAACCTATGGTGATGACACAGCTTCAATCAAAGCCTTTGGTCATGAAGTGATTATTAAACTGTGCGAACGCCTGATTGCAGGTGGTGCACCAAGTTTGCATTTTTACACCATGAACAACACCGAACCGACTCGTCAATTAGTGACAGATCTTGGTTTGGCTTAAGCTGTATTTTTCATATTTATTGACTTGAACGAGTAATCCCTATGCCCCGTTTTTATATTGAGGCTGAATTAGCAGTAGATACGCAAGTTGAACTGACTGAAACAGTATTTCATCACTGGGTGAAAGTACTACGCGCACAAGTCGGTGAAACCGCCACCTTGTTCAATGGGCAAGGTGGTGAATATGAAGTGGAACTGGTTGAAGTTACCAAAAAAACAGCGCAAGTGCAGATTAAAAGTTTTAATCCAGACAATCGCATCCCAAGCTTTAGCGCCTTATTAGGACAAGTAATGAGCAAAGGCGATCGTATGGATTATGCGATTCAAAAAGCGGTAGAGCTTGGCGTAACTAACATTCAGTTGCTCACCTCTGAACGCTGTGAAATGCGCTTAAAATATGACCGCGATCAAAAAAAATTAGATCATTGGCAAGGCATTGCCATTGCAGCCTGTGAACAATGTGGCATGAATATCGTACCGAAAATTTTAGCCCCACTACGTTTAGAGGACTGGCTGAATAGTGACCTTCCTACCACCAAATTAGTGTTAGCACCGAATAAAGATCAAGTCGATGTGCTAAACAATGTCAGTAAAGATTTGGCTTTATTAATTGGGCCTGAAGGTGGTTTAAGCGAAACAGAAATTAGCGCTGCCAATGCGGTTGGCTTTCAAAACTGGTGTATTGGTACTCGGGTATTACGCACTGAAACCGCACCTGTGGTTGCTTTAGCTCTCTTAAATTATCGCTTGGCCGAGTAATTTATCCGTTTTTACAGAAATCGATTGCCAATAACATTGCAATTTATAAAGTACAGGATTAATCTCGAACAATATATTAAAAAATTTGCATAAAATTTAAACACAAAACAGCAATATTTTATGCATGAAAGTGATGTTATTTAAAAATATAAATGATGGAATCATTTAACTAGATTTTGGGGAAGTATGTCAGACGCTCAAGATGAATTGTTGCAGCAATACTTAGATGCTGCGCAAATCACCAATACCATTCGGCTTATTCGATTCTTTTTGGTCAGCATCCTGATTGTTTGCCTGTATGTGTTTTTTATTTATCAAATTTCTTTCTCACATTCATCACCTTACTTCAATATCTGGTTTATTCTCACTGAACTGACCATTGGTTCGTGTTTACTGCTCACAGCAATTCACTTTAAAGCGGGACAATATCAACTCCAACAAGCACATCGTTGGTTAAAATTGGTGTGTTTCTTGATCGGAACAGCAATCGCGGTTGGGGTAAGTTTACTGTATTACTTTTTACCTCAGCAAAACCCTGAACTGAGCAACTATGAAGCGATTATTTTAGCGGCCTTATTAATTATTGTGAGTCAAACCTTTGCCCTCACCTTTTTAACGCAGCGCTTGAGTTATTTTTGCTGGGTATTCATTCCAGTGATTACACCCTATATTGCCGCACAGTTTTTAGTTCACTCCGAAACTTCCGCCTTCTTTTTTCTCGCGACAAATTTTGCCTTAATTACCTTACTGATTTGTGCCAATACTTCAATGCATATGCATCGTCGGTTATCGAGCGTCAATTTTAAAAACGACCAACTCAAAAAAGCCGCAGAGCAACAAGTTGACTGGACAGATCAACTCCGCCAACAATTGCAAGTGGAAATGAACAAATCTAAAGATATTGAATTGCAACTGCAATTTAACAATCAAATGCTGGAACAAAAAATTAGAGAACGTACCTTTGACTTAGAACAAACCCATCTAGACTTAATTAAACAACAACATAGTTTAATTTTGGCACATGAAGCCGCAGGTATTAAAGCGTGGGACTGGAATATCCGAGAAAGAAGGATTGTCTTTGGCACTGGCTCACAGCAAACTCGTTTAAAAAATTCCAAAAAGCATCGGAATAAATTACAGCAATTAATTCACCGTGATGATATTGCACACCTTCATCAAACCATGAAAGAGCATTTACGTGGTCAGACAGAACGCTATCAAGCCACATATCGCATACAACATAATTCAGGTCAATGGTATTGGGTGCATGATATTGGGCGAGTAATTGAGCGTGATCCTGTCACCAATAAACCTTTACGCATGGTCGGGGTTCGCCGTGACATTCACCAAGAACGGATTGCACAAGAACGCTTAAAACTCACTGCTAGCGTACTTGAACAAGCGGCTGAAGGTATTTTTATTTTAGATGAAAACCTGCGCTATATTGAAAGCAATCCATTCTATGCACAAATGAGTGGATTTCAACGTGACCATATTATAGGTAAATATCTGTTTGATTTAGTCAAATCCAACAAAGCAAATCCACGCATGACACAAGAGGAAATTGTTCAACAATTACTCAGCAAGGGTGAATATCATACTGAAAGGAATATAAAATTCCGCTCAGGAAAAGAATTAGAAGTTCGTATGCATATCAATGCAGTCAAAGATGAGCAAAACCGTATTATTAATTATATTGGAATTGTGTCTGATTTAACCGAACATAAACTACAAGAACAGCGTTTATCCTATTTAGAAAATTATGATGCGCTGACCGATCTCCCCAATCGTTTTTATTATAATTATCAACTACATCAATATCTTATTTCACAGCAAGATTCATTGCAGCAATTGGCGGTCATTCGACTCAATATTGACCGTTTCAGACCTTTAAACGAATATTTAAGCAATAATGGTGGCGATGAATTACTCCGCCAAGTGGCGCAGCGTTTACGTATCACCAATGCCGAAGCGCTGTTTGTTGCACACTTAAATGGCGATGATTTTGCAATTGTTTATGAAATTTCTCATATTCGCCCTTCAATCGAAGAGCACTGTGAACGTATCACCAAAGCCTTTAATTTGCCGTTTAATGTACAGGGACAAGAACATATTATTACCCTATCGATGGGGGTTTCCCTCTATCCTGAACATGGACGCCAGTTGGATTATCTAAATAATTGTGCTGAACAAGCCTTGTCTGAGGCTAAGCGTTTAGGTGGCAATACCATTAAATATTACACTTTAGACAACACCAAACTGCTAGAGCAGGATGTACATTTAGAGCGTGACTTACGCCAAGCCATTAAAAATGATGAATTAATTGTATATTATCAACCTAAAATTGATTTCCATAATTATCAGGTGATCGGGTTTGAAGCATTGGTGCGCTGGCAGCATCCAACCAAAGGCATTATTCCACCCAACCTATTTATTCCTATTGCAGAACAAACCAGTTTAATTTCCGATATTGGTCGGGTTGTAATTCAACAAACTGCCAAGCAAATTCGTGAATGGAATCTGTTAGGTTTTGATCATATCCAAGTATCGGTTAATGTAGTTGCACAACAACTGCAACGTGGTCAATTGCTGCAAGATTTAGATGATGCGATTAATACCTATCAAATTTCAGGTGTAAGCTTAGAATTAGAAATTACCGAATCCTCTTTAGTGGAAAACTCCACAACCGTGAAGTCTTTATTAGATGAAATTAAACAACGTGATATTCATATCGCCTTAGATGATTTTGGTACAGGCTATTCTTCACTTTCTTACTTAACAGACTTCCCAATTGACAGTTTAAAAATAGACCGTAGCTTTGTTTCTAAAATTGGGAATACCAAACAAGAAGCCATTGTTAGTGCCATGATTGCTATGGGCAAAGCCATGGGCATGAGTGTGGTGGCTGAAGGGATTGAAACTGAGCAACAACTGCAATATTTGCAGAATTTAAATTGTGATATTGCGCAGGGGTATTTATTCTCTAGGCCTTTGCCTGAAAGTGAAGCGACCCAATTTCTAAAAGCCAATTTAGTATCGCGCGCTTATCGCTCCTTAATCTGAAACTAGACCCAAAAGCTCTAAGTTTGTTCTAAAAATAAACAGTGACGTCTGTGCTAAGGGGGCAAGTAATGGTATATTCGATAAGATTCATAAAAAAACCACCAGCATCGCTGGCCAACTTGTCACACACGAGATTCAGATGGACGATCAATCATTAAAACAGCAGGCACTTTACTATCACGAATTTCCAACACCAGGAAAAATCAGCGTTACTCCAAGTAAGCAGCTGGTCAACCAACGTGACTTAGCGCTCGCTTACTCACCAGGTGTCGCAGCACCATGTTTAGAGATTGAACGTGATCCTTCAACAGCTGCACTTTATACCGCTCGCGGTAACTTGGTTGCTGTCGTTAGTAACGGTACAGCAGTATTAGGTTTAGGTAATATCGGTCCTTTGGCGTCTAAACCTGTGATGGAAGGTAAAGGCGTACTCTTTAAAAAGTTTGCTGGTGTCGATGTATTTGACATCGAAATTGCTGAAAATGATCCAGACAAAATTGTAGATATTGTTGCAGCACTAGAACCAACTTTTGGTGGTATTAACCTTGAAGACATCAAGGCACCAGAATGTTTCTACATTGAGCAAAAACTTCGTGAACGCATGAATATTCCTGTGTTCCACGATGACCAACACGGTACGTCAATCATTGTAGGTTCTGCCCTACTCAATGCCTTGTTACTTAACGGCAAGAAGATTGAAGAAATCAAAATCGTTGCTTCAGGTGCAGGTGCAGCCGCACTGTCTTGTTTAGACCTGTTGTGTGCATTGGGCGCGAAAAAAGAAAATATCATTGTTGCAGATTCGCGCGGTCTAATCACCACCAAACGTGAAGGTTTGGATGACTCGAAAAAACGCTATATGCAAGACATTGAAGGAACGCAACTTGCTGATGTAATTAGCGGTGCGGATATGTTCCTTGGTCTTTCTGCAGCGGGTATCTTGACCAAAGCTATGGTCAAAGAAATGGCTGAAAATCCAATTATCTTTGCTTTGGCTAACCCAGACCCAGAAATCTTACCTGAACATGCGCATGAAGTACGTCCAGATGTGATTATGGCGACTGGTCGTTCGGACTACCCGAACCAAGTTAACAACGCACTTTGCTTCCCGTATATTTTCCGTGGTGCATTAGACGTTGGCGCAACTACCATCAACGAAGAAATGAAAATTGCTTGTGTACACGCAATTGCACGCATGGCACACATTGAAGCAGATGCTGCGACTTATGGTGAAAAATCTGCATCATTCGGTCGTGACTATTTAATTCCACGTCCACTTGATCAGCGTTTAATTCTTGAAATTGCACCTGCAGTTGCTCAAGCGGCAATGGATTCAGGTGTAGCAAGTCGTCCAATTCAAGACTTCTCTGCATACCGTCAGCGTTTGTCTGAGTTTGTATATAACTCGGCATTTATGATGAAGCCTATTTTTGCTCAAGCAAAAACTGACCCTAAGCGTATTGCTTATGCAGAAGGTGAAGACTTACGCGTACTTCGTGCAGTACAAATTGCAGTGGATGAAGGCTTGGCTAAACCAATCCTTGTAGGTCGTACCTCAGTGATTGAAGCGAACATTAAAAAGCTAGGTTTACGTCTGGAACATGGCGTGAATATGGAAATTGTAGATCAGGAAAACAACCCGAACTACGAAAAATTTGCAGATGATTACTACACCATCATGCAGCGTAAAGGCGTTACACCTGAATACGCGCAGCGTGAAGCACGTCGTCGCTCTACCCTCATTGCAGCAATGTTAGTGAAACATGGTTTAGCCGATGGTATGTTATGTGGTACTTATTCTAGCTACGATATTCACCTTGATTTCGTGAAAAATGTGATTGGTCTAAAAGAAGGTCGCACTAACTTCTTTACCCTTAACGCATTGATGCTTGAAGATCGCAACTTGTTCATTGCCGACACTTATGTCAACACTAACCCAACTGCTGAACAGTTGGCTGAAATGACACTTTTAGCGGCTGAAGAAGTACGCCGTTTTGGTATGACACCACGCGTTGCTCTACTTTCTCACTCAAGTTTTGGTTCTGACCAACAAGACTCTAGCGCACAAAAAATGCGTAAAGTCTTTGAAATCTTGAGTGAGATTGCACCTGAGCTTGAAGTTGAAGGTGAAATGCACGGTGATGCAGCATTAGACGAAAATATTCGTCAATTTGCTTTCCCGGACTCACGCTTCAAAGGTTCTGCAAACTTGTTGATTATGCCGAACTTAGATGCTGCCAATATTTCATTTAACTTGTTGAAATCGACTTCAGGTAACAATGTTACGATTGGCCCTATCTTGTTAGGTGCAGCAAAACCTGTACATATTTTGACTCCGACTGCAACGACACGTCGTGTTGTGAATATGACTGCCCTCACTGTTGCTGAAATTCAACAAACAGCACAAGTTAAAGCATAAACCTATATTTCTGAGTGACTGACTCAGAATTATAGACTTGAGAAAACCTCTATTCTGTAGCATGATTGCTTGAAGAATAGAGGTTTTTTCATGCAAGTTTATTTAGTAGGCGGTGCAGTTCGAGATCACTTACTCGGGCATCCCTATCACGAAAAAGATTATGTTGTCGTTGGCGCAACGCCCGAACAACTTTTGGCTCAAGGCTTTCAACCTGTGGGCAAAGACTTCCCTGTTTTTCTTCATCCTGAAACCAAAGATGAATATGCACTTGCTCGCACTGAGCGCAAATCTGGACACGGTTATCACGGTTTTGAATTTCATACCGCCCCAAGCGTGACCTTAGAAGAAGATTTAATCCGTCGTGATTTAACCATTAACGCCATGGCAATGGATAGTGATGGCAATGTCTACGACCCTTACGGTGGACAGCAAGATCTGTGCAATAAAGTGCTGCGCCATGTTTCCAATGCTTTTGTAGAAGACCCGTTACGGGTGCTGCGTATTGCTCGTTTTGCAGCACGTTATCATGCTTTAGGCTTTGTTGTTGCACCTGAAACCTTGTTATTAATGCAAGAATTGGCAGAATCTGGTGAGTTACATGCGCTGACACCTGAACGCGTATGGAAAGAAACTTCACGTGCCTTAATGGAAGCACGTGCCGATGTTTATTTTGAAACATTGCGTGCCTGTGGTGCTTTAAAAGTTTTATTTCCTGAATTAGATGCTTTATTCGGTATTCCACAGCGTCCTGAATATCACCCTGAAATTGACAGTGGTGTGCACACCATGATGTCACTACAACAAGCCTGTCGTGCCAATTACTCACTCGATGTACGCTTTGCAGTATTATTGCATGATTTAGGCAAGGCCTTGACCCCTGCCGATGAATTACCACGGCACATTATGCATGAAGAACGTGGGATTCGACCTGTAACGGAAGTGTGTGAACGCCTGCGCGTACCGACCAATACCAAACAACTTGCACTTGCTGTATGTAAAGAGCATTTAAAATGCCACCAAGCATTGAGCTTAAAGCCTGGCACGTTATGGCGCTTATTACAGCGTTTGGATGTCTTGCGTCGTCCTGAGCGTGTAGAAGCCTTTGTACAAGCCTGTGAATGTGACTCTCGTGGGCGTTTAGGTTTGGAAGATCGTGACTATCCGCAAGCGAGCTATATTTTGGAAGCGATTCAAGTGGTACGCAGCATTAAGGCGCAAGACTTACCTGCCGATGTCCAAGGCCCCGATATTGGTGAAATGCTGATTGAACGACGCATTAAAGCGATTGAGCAATTAAAGGCACGTCACTTGGCTGCTACTGCTTAGGCTATTTAAGTCTATAGAACGTCATTACATGCGTTCTTTGATCTATCATTCTTAACCTATTTAAGTCAGCCTAAATTTCTGATCGAAAAGCCGTAATCTTCTAAAATATAGAAGCTACGGCTTTTTAGCTCAAATAAATCCTTCTTGAAATAAGAAACTGTCTTTTGCTTTTAGGCAAGCTGCGCAGGAAAGCTAATCACTTGCTCTAAACGCATCTGCTCAGTTGCAATCATCAATAAGCGATCTATGCCCAAGGCGATACCTGAACATTCAGGCATGTTCGGCAACGCAGCCAATAAATATTCATCAATTGGCATCACATGTAAACCAAGTTGTGCGCGTTCTGCATTATCGGCTTCAAAACGAGAACGCAGCACAGTAGCATCAATCAATTCATCATAGGCATTGGCAAGCTCTAAACCTTCGATATATAGCTCAAAACGGGCTGCGACCAATTCCCCATCATCATCTGTTCTGGTTTTAGCCAAAGATGCTAATTCAGGTGGAAAATCGGTTAAAAATACAGGAGCATCAAAGCCCAAACTTGGTTCTACAAAATGTGAAAACAATAGGTCGATGTAGCCTAGACGGTCATCACCAAAATCCAGATGCAAACCCACACGATGACAGCAGTCTTTCAATTGTTGCAGACTTGCCTGTAAAGGATTTAAATCCAAACGATCCATAAATGCGTGTTTATAACTCAACACTGTTGGACGTACTTCGCCAAAGCGTTGTTTTAACGTCAGATTAAGTAAATCTGTCACCTCAAACATAAGCTCTTTCAGGCTAAATTCGGGACGATACCATTCCAACATGGTAAATTCGCTGTTGTGTTTACGTCCATGCTCATCATCACGAAAGACTTTACAAATTTGATAAATAGCACCACTACCACTGGCCAATAAACGCTTCATGGCAAATTCAGGTGAGGTCTGTAAATAGTGCGTATGCAATTTGCCCTGCACATGGCGCTGTGCTTGCACTGAAGCCAAATGCACATCTGTCACTCCTGCCTGTGACAAAATTGGCGTTTCAACTTCAAGTACTTCACGTTCCGCAAAAAACTGGCGTATTTGTGCATACAATTGTGCACGTGCGCGCATGCTGTTTAAGTCGCAAGTTGGTTGATATTGGAGATTTGAACTCATGCTTGCGGGCCTCCGTGTGCTGCCCATTCACGACGCAGAGGATAGGTTTTTCTTAAATGATCAAAAGCCTGCTGCTCAACTTTGCCCGCTTTGACACAGGCACGTAAATTGGCATCATCCTGTGCAATATCATAAATTTGACTTAAATGTGCATGCAGACTATTTTTCAAATCTTGGGTTTTGAAATATTGCGCGCAGCTTGGCAATTGAGTTTCAAATTGTTTTGTGGCATCTAAACCAAAATTTTCACAAAAAGCCTGATAAATCATTTGTGTGCCGCGTGCCTTGCCTTCTAGGCTATACCCTGCAATATGCGGGGTTGCCAAAGCAAGCAAATCTAATAATTCTGCAGAGATTTCAGGTTCATATTCAAAAACATCTAATACCACTAAACGCTGAGTATGTTGAATATCCTGCATTAAAGCCGCTTCTTCTACCACTGGCCCACGCGCTGAATTAATCAGAATGGCTTGAGGCTTCATACATGCCAAACGCGCTGCATTAATTAAATGATGAGTAGGATGTTCACCAGTTTCTGTTAATGGCACATGAATGGAAATTGCATCTGCCTGTTGTAATAGTTCATCTAAGTCACATTGCTGCACATTGGGCAACTGCACAAATGGATCGTATGCGATGACATCCCAACCTAATAATTGTGCCATTTTGACCAAGCGCGAGCCGACATTGCCCAGTCCAATAATGCCAAGTTTAAAGTTTTGATTGGCATGTAGTAATTCAGGCTCGAGATGAAGCAATGCGGTAATCACATACTCACTCACCGCCTGCGCATTACAACCTGCCGCATTTGACCATGCAATGCCCTCCTGCTCGATGGCTGGGATATCAAGGTGGTCTGTGCCAATGGTCGCGCTGCCAATAAATTGAAGCGCGGTCTGTTGAATCAATGCTGCATTCACTTGGGTGACGGAACGAACTAGCAGCGCATCAGCATCTTGCACATCTTGATGCGTTAGACGGCGTCCAGCCTTGTGCTCTATTTCTGCCAAATCTGCAAAGAAATAATCGGTATATGCCAGATTTTCATCTGCAATGATTTTCATAACGCCATCCCATGTGTGTTTGCTTGTTTATGATAGCTTGAGTTGTCTAGGATGACTATGCTAGTTGTTATGGATGCAGAATTGTTAGACAGCAATCCAACGTTTTTTGAGAGAAGTATACAGATTTATATAAGCTCGTAAGTTGGCATAAAAAAATCAGCCACCTTCCGGTGGCTGACTGCTAAAGATTAAGCGAGTGAAAGCTTAACCAATAAATCTACGCGCATTGCGGAACATACGTAACCATGCACCATCTTCAGTCCATTCTTCAGGTTTCCAAGAATGTTGAAGCGCACGGAAATTACGTTCAGGGTGCGGCATCATAATTGTTGCACGACCATCTTTTGAAGTTACGCCTGAAATACCTTCTGGCGAACCATTCGGGTTCATTGGATAATGTTGAGTCGCATTTCCGTGGCTATCGACATAACGTAAAATCACTTGGTTACCTGCATTTAAGGCTGCCAAATTAGCTTCAGGTGCAACGACACGACCTTCGCCATGCGCCACCGCGATTGGTAAAATCGAGCCTTCCATATCTTGCAATAATACAGAATTCGATTTTTCCACGCGTACATTAACGCTACGCGCTTCAAACACTTCTGAGGTATTACGATGGAAACGTGGCCACGCTTCTGCACCTGGAATGAGTGGTGCTAATTGTGACAACATTTGACAACCGTTACAGATACCCAGTGAGAATGTTTCTTGACGGTTAAAGAATTTCTCAAACTGGTCACGTAATTTCGGGTTAAACAAGACTGACTTTGCCCAGCCACCGCCCGCACCTAAGACGTCACCGTAAGAGAAACCACCACACGCCACTAAGCCTTCAAAGTCGTCTAAATCGACACGTCCTGCAAGCAAGTCGCTCATGTGTACGTCAACGGTGTTAAAGCCGACTTTGTCAAATGCTGCCGCCATTTCTACATGACCGTTTACACCCTGTTCACGTAAAATCACCATATTAGGACGACGTGTATTGATGTACGGCGCTTCAACTGGCTCATTTAAGTCGAATGTCGGTTGAGCAATCAAACCTTTGTGGTTCTTATCTGTAATCAAGGCAAATTCTTGATCAGCAGTTTCTGAGTTGTCACGTAAACGCTGGATTTGGTGAGATACTTCACTCCAAGCCGTTTGCAAGTCAGCACGTTCAAGCACCAAGCCATTTACAGCAAGTTGATCTGTGTTATTGACTGTACCGACTACCGAAATTGCATCTTTCAGAGTAGATGCAGCAACTTCAGTAGCTAACTCAGCCCAATCTGCTTTAGAAATTTGTAGTACTGCACCAATTTCTTCCGCAAACAATGCCGCAACCGATTGATCTTCTAACGCCACACCTAAACGTGAAGCGAACATCATTTCTGTTACAGTTGCCAATAAACCACCATCACCAATGTCGTGATAAGCTTGAATCAAGCCACGGTTATTCCAGTCTTGTACCAAAGCAAAGAATGCTTTGAATTCGTCAAAGTTATCGACATCTGGTGTTACTGAACCAATAGCTTTATACACTTGCGCTAAAATTGAACCGCCTAAACGGAACTGA
Source organism: Acinetobacter sp. SWBY1 (assembly GCF_002946595.1). Classification (NCBI taxonomy): domain Bacteria; kingdom Pseudomonadati; phylum Pseudomonadota; class Gammaproteobacteria; order Moraxellales; family Moraxellaceae; genus Acinetobacter; species Acinetobacter sp. SWBY1. Next base: position 1,040,170 of record NZ_CP026616.1, read on the forward strand.
CCTTTAGACAAGTCAATACGTACCAATACTGAATCGGTATTTTTCAATTCAGGGGTTAGTGTTTTACGTACATCGGTCACTGGTGCAAATGCAGTAATTACACCTGACATTGGTGAAGTTACAGATTTATCAACACCTTCGTCATTCCAAGTGGTACGCATAGACAATGAGTCTTTACCTACTGGAATTGCAATTCCTAGCGCAGGACACATTTCCATACCAATGGCTTTTACACCTTCAAACAAAGCTTGGTCTTCGCCTTTTTGACCTGCTGCTGCCATCCAGTTTGCAGATAATTTAATGTCGCTGATCTGGTCAATTTTGGCTGACATGATATTGGAAATAGATTCTGCCACTGCCAAACGCGCAGATGCTGCAGGGTTTAATAAAGCTACAGGTGGACGTTCACCCATCGCCATTGCTTCACCTGTAAAGCCTTGCAAGCTGGTAGTGGTTACTGCTGCATCTGCAACAGGCACCTGCCATGGGCCAACCAACTGATCACGTGCAACCATACCTGTAATTGAACGGTCACCAATCGTGATTAGGAATGATTTAGAAGCAACAGTTGGATTCTTGATGACACGGTAAATCGCATCTTTCAGATCAGTAACTTGAGCTGCATCAAAATCATCACCTTGACGCTCAATGCTTTCATAAGAACGGCTCATGCGTGGCGTACCACCTAACAAGACCTGCATTGGCATATCTACAGCTTTGTTATTGAACAGTGGATCTTCAACCGTTAAATGACGCGCTTCTGTCGCTTCACCCAATACTGCAAACGGACAACGCTCACGCGCACAGATTGATTCAAATAATTCTAAAGAACTTGGACGGATGGCCAATACATAACGCTCTTGCGCTTCGTTTGACCAAATTTCCATTGGTGACATGCCTGGTTCTAAAGATGGAATCTTACGCAAATCAAGTACAGCACCTAGTTCGTGATCATTCACCAACTCAGGCATTGCGTTCGAAATACCACCTGCACCCACGTCATGCACTGATACGATTGGGTTAGCATCTTCCAAACGCCAGCATGTATCAATCACTTCTTGGCAACGGCGTTCCATTTCTGGGTTTTCACGTTGTACTGAAGCGAAGTCAAGATTTTCACCCATGGTTCCGCTATCTACAGAAGATGCAGCGCCACCGCCTAAACCGATCAACATCGCAGGGCCGCCTAAAACGATTAATAAATCGCCTGGCTGAATTGGGTCTTTTTCGACATGGTCTGGACGAATGTTGCCGTAACCACCTGCAATCATGATTGGTTTATGGAAGCCTTTTACTTCACCATTCACGTTTTGCTCGAAAGTACGGAAGTAACCATTTAACGCAGGACGACCAAATTCGTTGTTAAACGCTGCACCGCCCAATGGGCCTTCAATCATAATTTGTAATGGCGATGCCATACGTGAAGGCTTGCCATAGTTTTCTTCCCAAGGCTGTTCAAAACCAGGAATATTTAAATTCGATACTGTAAAGCCTGTTAAACCTGCTTTTGGTTTACCACCACGACCTGTCGCGCCTTCATCACGGATTTCACCACCCGAACCTGTCGCAGCACCTGCAAATGGTGCAATTGCAGTTGGGTGGTTGTGTGTTTCCACTTTCATAAGAATGTGGGCAGCTTGGCTCTTATATTTATAAACGTAGTGACCTGTTGCAGCATCTTTTTTCGGATAGAAACGCTGCGTATCAAAACCAACAATCACCGAAGCGTTGTCTTTGTAAGCCGACAATACGTCTGTTGGTGATTCTTTATAAGTATTTTTGATCATTTGGAACAATGATAATGGCTGTACTTCGCCATCAATTGTCCATTCAGAACCAAAGATTTTGTGACGGCAGTGCTCAGAGTTGGCTTGTGCAAACATCATCAATTCGATGTCATGCGGATTACGGCCTAACTTGATAAATGCTTCAGTTAAATAGTCAATTTCTTCATCAGATAAGGCAAAACCAAACTCACTGTTGGCTTTTACCAATGCCGCTTTGCCTTCACCCAAAATATCAATGCTATTTAAAGGCTTTGGTTCAGTTTCAACAAATAACGCTGCTGCATCATCAATGTGGTTAAACACACTTTCGGTCATACGGTCATGCAATACTTGTTTTACTTCGTTTGAAACGTCTGCAATACCTTTTAAGGTAAACAAAACACCGCGTTCTAGGCGGTGTACAGGCGTATTACAGTTGGCAAAAATATCGGTTGCTTTTGATGACCAAGGAGAAATTGTGCCCACACGTGGTGTCACTAAAATTTGAACTTCATCACTTGCAGCTTGGCGTAATTCAAAAGATGCACCATCGTTTAAAAGCTGTAAAGCAGATTGCTGTTGTTGCTCGTCGAGCGCTCGGTCAAATAAATAAACCCATTGGCTATCGAAAGATTGAACAGAACTCATTGACGCTAAACGGTTTAAGAGTTGAGTTTTCTTAAAAGATGAATGTGCAGGTGCACCGGCAACGATAAACATGCTGATTTTGGCTCCACGGGCTGATCTTTTGGACCATGCCACAATGTGACTTGAAGAGAGCGCATATTCTACTGTGAAATGCCATAATCAGCTAGATGGAAAATGGTTTTCTTGGCGCGTTTCGGCAGTAAAACTTCCGAATGTTGCTTTAAAGACTCTATTTCAGATCAATGTATTCTAGATTCGCGCTTTAAATTGCACAAAGCACTCTCACTGTGCAAATTACTGAATGATTGATGCTGTTTTTATTTTCTATGCCATATCTATTTAAACGCAGATGCTCTCAAAATCAGGACATGACGCTCAACTTCCGCCTTGCTCAATATCAACTAATCAAAGCACCTCAAATTCAATACGTCGATTTTTCTTACGTCCTTGTGGCGTTGTATTGTCTGCGACAGGCTGATTAGAACCTTGACCTTCGGTGCTTAAATGCGTTGCCGTAATACCTTTATCGACCAAGTAATTTTTTACCACTTCTGCACGTGATTGGCTTAACACTATATTTTTATGCGCGTCGCCCGAACTGTCTGTATGTCCAACAATTTTCACTTTTTTGGTGCCAACTTGCTTCAATGCCACAACCATTTCATCCAGAATTTTTTGACCTGCATCAGTTAAAATCGCACTACCCGATTCAAACTCAATAATCCTGTTTTTGAGCGTAGCATCCAGCATCTTTTGTTCATACTGATTCCCTGAAAGCTGCGTGTTTAAACGATAAGGCTGCTGTACCAAAGCCTGAAAGTTTGCTGTCGTAGCTTGAATTTGATGAGCAGCACTCACCTTTCCTATCAAATCAATTTGAGTCCCTTTCACACGTAACTGCCCTTGAGAAATCTTTTTTAACTCTGCTGTAATCATACGAGTGACTGAATCATCCCAACCATTCGGTGCAGCAACTGCACGGACTTGAATTTTATCTAACACCTGCGATTCACCATACACAGCTTGCATTTTCGCCAAAATGGCTTGTTTACTTGCTTCGTTTGGCACCACACCTTCTATAACAATGGGCGCTGCATAGATCAAATGACTTTGGATTAAAAAACACAAGCCAATAAGTAGACTTACGCGAATACGTTTTTGATTATTTTTCATATTTATTTATCTAAAAAAGTTTGCCTAAACAGCTTCAAGGCTTGGTTAAGATTTAACTGCCGCTGACAAAGTAATTGTTCCAATGTTGCAAGACCTGCATTTTGTTCTAAATAAGCATCAATCCAAGTGGCTTGAATTAAAGAAACCCAATGTTCACCCTGCATATTTTGAATAAATAGATCGCGCAGCGTCATGACATCAGCCCCCTGAAAATCAATGATCAAAATGGGTGCCTCAAAATGTAGTATCCCCAGCAAAATTTCAGTATGATGCGCGCCTAAAAACCGCCCGATCATGCCCATCCAAAATGCTGCGATTTCAAAGCAATATCGCGGATGATTCAGCGGTAAAATCATCACTTTGTTTAAACGACGAGTGCCATTTTTGAGGACGGGTTGCAGTAAAAGTCCCAACCCAATCATACTCTGAGCCAAGTCATTGACACTGATTTTCATTAATTGTGCCAATGAATGCGTGCTGTGTTTTTCATAAAAGTCTTGGTATTCTTCTGCACTCAAAAGTTGAACCCTATTCGGCAATTGATTCAACAGTTCAAATGGGCTTTGTTGCACAAAGCTATTCTTGAAGGCTTCTTCAGTAATATAATTTCCAGATGAAGAAGCCTACACCTAAAATCTATCGTACAACCAATTGGTCCTCGTATAACCAAGCTTTAATCAAGCGAGGAAATATTTCAATCTGGTTTGATCCTAAGACGCAATGGTATGCACAACCACAAGGCAAGCAAGGACGAAATCAAACTTATTCCGATACAGCGATTCAATGCTGTTTAATGATCAAATCTCTATTCCGTCTTTCTTTACGTATGGTTACTGGCTTTGTTCAAAGCCTGATTAAACTCTGTGGCTTGAATTGGACAGCACCAGATTACTCCACCCTTTGTAGACGACAAAAGCATATTGATATTGCGATAAGCTATCAGAAAAGTCATGATGGGTTACACCTACTTGTCGACTCTACGGGTTTAAAGTTTTTAGGTGAAGGCGAATGGAAGCGTAAAAAACATCAGCCTGAATACCGTCGGCAATGGCGTAAACTGCATATTGGTATAGATGCTGAAACACTGCAAATACGTGCCGTTCAGCTTACTACAAATAATGTCAGTGATTCACAAGTACTAGGTGATTTACTGGATCAAATTCCACTAGATGAGCGAATAGATTCTGTCTATACCGATGGCGCGTACGACACGAAGTGCTGCAGAAAAGTGATTTCAGATCGTCAAGCACATGCAGTAATTCCACCCAGAAAGAATGCCAAGCCCTGGAAAGATTCTAAAATAAGTTCAATAGAACGAAATGAGTTACTTCAAACGGTTAAACATTTAGGTAGAACCCTATGGAAAAAATGGTCGGGTTATCACCGTCGTAGTTTGGTGGAAACCAAGATGCATTGCATCAAATTATTAGGTGATAGGCTGACGGCAAGACATTTTCAAAGTCAGGTCAATGAAATTCATGCGCGTGTGGCAGTTCTGAATAGATTTACGGAATTAGGTAGACCTCGCACCCAAGTTGTGTCTTAAATTTGAATGGATTGGGGAGAACTCAGCTTTTGAATGTTTATGCAACAAAGCCTTAATAATATAATAAGTTTCAGCATTTAAGGTCTGTTTCATAATACATACCAACTGCCCCAATACTGAGATGGAGAATGGCCGTTTTACAGGTTCATTTGACATATTTGAACGTGTGCTTGATGGCGTAGGTTTAAAATTCGAAGTGAATAAAAAAAGTTTAACTTGCCCCAATGGAATGAAATTTAAGAAATATTTACAGAATATGATGAATAAAATCGGTGACATTCATAATATCTATTCTTATAACCGATATAAAAAATGGTGCAGAAAATCTGCACCATTTAATACAAAGCTTTAAGGTGTAGTCGTAGGTCTTAACAAATCTCTGAGCTGCCCAGCTTTATTCATTACCGCATCTGCAACATTTCTATGTGTAGAGTTTTGATTGAGCTTTTCTGTGCCATGCGTGTCATTCTGCGTTAAAGTTTCAGTCGCTTGACGAACAGTCCCTCGCGTTCTTGTCCCTGAATATGCATTCCTGTTGTCTTTAATCTGACGCAGGTCACTCGAGTCGGCACTACCTTCTCCGCCTAATTCAAAGCCAGATTTGCTGTCTTTCTTGGTCGTCGATGTCACCTGAACCGCAGAAGTGTTCGTTTTATTAATCGAATTATCTTCAACCGCTTTACCATCACTGCCCACAGACTTAAATTTGACATTTTCCATGCTTAATGTCGGCTTAGATGAAGCTGCATCCCCAGAAGCCGCTGGCTGGACCGTGACAGGGGCACCTAGAAGCGCATTGTCATTCGAAGATTCTATAGCCGGTATATTCACTTCAGTTTGCTTGGCAATAATCACTGGTGCGCCATTATGGATAATGGCTTTACCATCTGCATTTCTGGCCAGTTCCGGTGCAGAAACTAACTGTGAAGCAGACGCCAGACTCACTGGGCTTGCTCCTGCCTCATTTAATGTCAGCGGTGCAGTCGCAGGCCCTGGTGCACTGACCTCAAAACGATTAGCCGTAATTTCAGAGCCGGTATAGGTTGTAGAATTTGATTTAGCAATGTCAAAATTGGCAGAAACACCGCCTGATTTATGGGTGGTATCAGTTACTGTATTGCCATCAGCTTTCGTCACTTCCCGTTTTACATTTTCCCTAGCTTTCGTACTCTTTTGCGCATTTTCAAAACCTACCCCAACACCAAAACCGGTTGAATTGCTGGTGCTGGTGCTCTCGGCAGAGGTAAATGTCGTGCTGTTCGCCTGAACAGAGACATTGTTACCCGTTAATGCCGTGCCTTCAAAATTTGCTTCGTTTGCTCTGACCGTAATATTTCCAGCTGCATTTAGGCCACCGACAACTGCCGTAGATGACTTGGCATTGCTTTTGTTTTGACCATATTCAGCGCCCAGCTCTATATCTGGCACACCTTTTAAATCCATACCCACTTTCACATTGACATCGACATTACGGCTCGTAGAACTGGATTCATGCGTGTCATGCACAGCGTTATAAGTCAGTTTAGATGCCTCTAAATTGATGTCGCCGCCAGTAGAATTAAACTGCGTGCCGTTTAGCTGTGTTTCACCGCTGGAAATTGAGGTGATATTTCCACTTGATGTAAATGACGAACTTCTTGCCTGCGTATCTTTGCTATCAACTTTCGACGACTCCATACTGTATTGCGCAGAAACACCTGCTGCCACTTTAGTACTTTTGGTACCAGATGAGGCGCTTGACTCTCTTGCACCGCTGGATTGATTACCCGTGCTAGTAGACGCTGTAGCACCTAAGCTCGCTTGCGCTGAAACATTCGCACTCGCCCCGGCCTCAGCATACAAGCCTAGTCGAGCCTCATGCGACTGGCTGCTACTGTGGAATGTCTGGCTGTCATGTACAGCTTCATCTTTAATGGTTGCTGCACTTTGATATATGCTGCCAGCATTGACTTGAGTCGCCTGGTCCAGAATTTCATTTTCAGCAATACGAACAAAACTGCCGCTCGCTTTAAAGTTATTCCCTTTATTCGTCACGGTATCATAGGACTGCTCATTGTTTTCAATGGCCGTTCTTAAACCTGCACCTGCTTCTGCAGATACGCCTGCCGATGCAGATGCGCCTGCGCTGAGCGGATTGATGTTGGTTGCATCTGCCGAAGCACCAGCCTGTGCGCCGGCTTGAGCCGAGACACTGCCGCTGAGATAAATCCCGGCCAATTTGCTTGAACTGCTACTGGTTTCGCTATAGGTATCCTGTACAGCCAGGTTTTTAATGTTTTTGGCCTCAATTCTTAAAGCTGCAGGAGCACCCGCAGGATTACCATCTTTATCCCATTGTCCAGCCTGCACATCAGCACCCTGAAAAGTTGCTGTATCTGTCACCTTGATGAGCATATCTGAACCAGATTTCAGGCTTGAATTGGTATGTGTCAAGCTGTTCATGGTTTCATTCTGATGTTCCGTCTTCGCGCCAAAGGTAACAGTCGAGTTGGCTTGCGCGCTGGCGCCTGCATTGACACCCAAGGATGCACCATTGACACCCACCTTGCCACCGGCTTGTGCTCCTGCTTGAGCACTAGCATCTCCTTCTGCAAAAATACCTACAGAAGTACGTTTCACATCACGCGAAGCATAGCTGGTATTTTTGCCAGCTTCGACCAGCAAATCTTTAGCAGAAATTGCCAGTTTACCATCCACATCAACATTTGAGCCTATGACATTCACGGTGTTGTCAGACATGATGGCTAAATTGCCTGCCGATACAATATTAGATGCAACACTGGTGCTAGAACCGCTTTTTTCTACAGTTTTCGTAGTTTCTGAAATTTTCAGTGCAGCTTCGCCTTTAGCCGATGCTGAAACACCTGCTTGCGCATTTACAGAAAGTTTGGTTTTTTTCGCGCTTGCACTGGCCTCAGCTTGGGCATTTGGTTCATCTTGCGTAGATTCACCATACATATTCTGCGTTGTATTGCCGTCGAAATTGCCTTTTTTATCTTTTTGAATATTATCCGCAGCAGCCCCATAAATTGGTTCATTATTGCTTGAACTACCTTTAGTAGACTTCAAATATGTCTGGGTCGTCGTGGTTTTCTCATGGCGTTCTTCATCTTTACCATCCAGAATATCCACACCGGCTTTTCCTCGAATTAGGCTGGTGCTGGCTTTGTCACGTATGCCAATATTTGAACCTTCAATAATCGCCTTGCCTTCCGAGTCGACAATGAGACTGCCCACGCTCAGATTACTGGCTTTATTGGTGCCTTTGAAATCTGTTGTTTCAACAGTTTCTTTACCCCAAATACCACCGCCGACACCTAAGCCTGAACGCGATGTTGAAGTTTTGGTTTCAGTTGTATCCTGATCTGCCAGCAATTTAAAGTCACCGCCAGTTTTCACATACATTAAACCACCAGCCGTAACATCACTGCCTTTAATGGTCGTATCTTTACCGCTTTCCATAACCATATTGCCGCCCGCTTCTAACACCGAGCCCATGTTAGTGACTGAACTGGTCGAACTGCGGCCATTTTTAATACTTTTTGAAGAAGCTTCGGCATCCTGAATAGACAGGATATTAATATTTTCGCCAGCCTTCAGCGCCAGTGTTTCACCAGCCTTCAGCTTGGCACCAATATTATTGATATCTTTTGCTGCGTCCATAACCAGTGCACCATCACTGACAATACCGGATACTGCACCAATTGACGTTTTACGGTCTGAATCACTACCAGAAGTTTGCACTTCGGTAATATTGTTGATTGAACCTTCTTTAGAAGTTAGGAATACATTGCCACCTTTAATCTGCGCACCAATATTGTTGATATCCTTTTTGGCATCCACAACCACAGTGCCGCCGCGAATGGCCGCATTTTTATTGTCTAAAGATTCAACATCTAAATAGGTCAGAGTTTTACCTTCAATCACTGCACCTGAAGTACTGATACTGTCCACAGTCGCCTTGCTGAGATAAACCTGCGGTACCAATACTTTTTGACCAGCGACTTCAGTTGCTACCATCCAAACGATGTCTTGTTTCAAGTTGCCGATTTGCTCTGGCGTTAAAGCTGTACCATATTTCAAACCTAAAGTAGATTTCTGGTCAGATGCCTGATCAAATAGTTTTTGCATTTGGTCGGCCATAGAGCTGTTGGCATAAAGTACGGCTGTACCTAATGATGAAATCAGCTGCTGCTGCACCAGATTCATTTCATAGCCATTATCGCCCAGGCGTTTCATCAGCTGGTCTGGATTAATGCCCAATTTTTCCTGAAGATAATCTGAACCGATGACATTTGAATTTTCCCCATATAACGGGTTCGATTCGACTAAATATTTTGAATTTGGATTTTTGGTGATGATGTACTGACCATAGTCGGAAACTGGCAATGATAAATTGACAGCAGGTGATTGAGAAATAGGATTCACAGCCTGTATACGTACATCTTCTGTATACTTTGTAGTGTCCACTTGTTTTTTAGGCGTTTCAACATCCGTTCCGTCTTGCGGCGCATCAGCATTTTCTTTTTTATCTTCCGCCGGCTTGTCTATTTGACATGTCAAACCGAGATTTTCACATAATTTCTTATCATTATTTAAAGCCAAATGATTAAGATTGCTTTCAGATTCATTGGTCAGGTTTTTTGCTTTTATAAGAACCGTGTTACCCGTAACTGTTGCCTTAGACTGCGCTGTATTACTTTGCACATTTTGAGGAACCAATGCTTTATAGCCATCAGATTTGACCTTATTCCGAATCGCATCAATTACATTTTTGACATTATAAGTAACCGTATACTTATCCCCTGATCTATCCGTCACAGTCGTGTACTTATCCATATTGGTATCACGATAAGAATAATAAATCCCTGATAGATTCTTTATTGCATCAATATAATTATTTGAGCGATTGAAATCACCATCATCATCAATATTGCTTAATTGAATTGTGCCTGGATTTTTTGAATCTAATGAAACAACTGCTCCAGCCCTGTTGCTATGATCAGTTAACAATAAATATTTTAACTCAAACAATTTGTCACGGTATAAATCAATGGATTGATTGGTAAAATTATTAGGTCCATCTATATTAACCATTCCAGCGCCATTACCCGCGGCATAAATTTTACCGCCTATGTTTTTCGAATCATCTACATAGTTAATAGTAATATTACCGTTATTTGCACCGATTTTGGCTTGGCCTATATCTCCATTTAGGTAGTTTTTGATTGTGTCATAGTTAGTTTCAGTACCGGCCTTCACATCTGTGCTCTTTTTCCAGGTCTCCGTCACTACACTGGCTTGCACACCATCATCACCGCCGCCTTTAATTGCAACTTGAGTGGTATAAATAACTGTATTGCTCGCACTATCATTAAAAGATTCATGGCCCCAGTCATTATCACTGGTTAGGTACATCTTCGGTGTGTTCCACGTTTCAGTAATATTAATTTTATCGCCATAATAGGTCCGTTCATTCAAGAACTTTCCGCTCAGCGCTAAATTAATATCGCCATTATTGACTAAAACATTATAATTATTTTCAAAATCATGTCCGTAAACTTCTATCCCATTTCCAGCCTGCAAATTGCCACCAGAAACCTGAGACTGATTACTGTTCATTTTATTATAAACATTGGTTTTCTTGCTGTTTTCATTACCCAGCACCAGATATGCAGCAGCATAAACATCACCAAAGTTGGTGATGGTATTTACATCACTGCGTTGAGTATTGATCAACAAATTATTTAAAGAAATAATGCCTGACTTTGCAGCATTGGTTAAAGCTGCCGTATCAATAAACAAGGAACCGGCAGAATGAATCAGCTTGTTATTTACCAGCTTGGTTTCGGCTGCAATTTTAGACACACCCGAGGTTTTGATCTGATTGTTATTGGTTAAGCTATTTGCATTCAGATCAGAATCATACAGGTTCACGTCTCCAGTACTGCTGTTGGTAAACTCTGCTTTGGCATTGACAGCTGCACTGTTCATCGCATTCAGCTTACCGGTATGCTGATAATTATTCGAAAAATTCAGTGTCGCAGCATCAACATTGAGCGTACCACCACTATTATCTAATTTTGTAAAGTTGATTGAGGTTTTTAGTGGTACCGAGCCATTTCCTTGAACATAAATTTCACCGGCATTTTTTGAAACTAAACCTGTCTGGTTAAAACTTGCGTTATTGCCCAAATATAAATATGCACCTGAATTGTTTATCAGGTCTGCTACCGAAATTTCAGACAGACTGTCTGAAGCGTTTAAATTCACATAAACATCACCTGAGTTATTCAAACTACTCAAGTTTTTTGCATTTAACGAGTTATAAAGATATATACCGGTATTAGATAATGCTTTCCCGGTATTGGTCAATGTTGTTTGCAAAGAAGTCTTGCCTTCAATCACTGCCGAATCTGCAGAAATTTGTCCAGCATTGACAATTTCATCTGTCTTTAACAGCAGATTATTGGTACTGATAATTCCTTTATTGCCATTTAACAGCTGCTGTGCGGTTAAATTCACGGCGCCAGCATTTTGATTATTTACCGTGTAAATATAGCCCGTGTTGTCAATCTTATCTGATACGGTTAAATCTGCTTGATTCGCTGCATAGATTTCTCCGCTATTGATGATATTACTGTCTGCTTTTTTAGCTGCATTAATTTGTAAAGTACTGCCAATAATGCTTGCACTGTTATTCACCTCAGATGCGCTGATGTTAACAGCAGAAGCATTTAATTTGCCGGCATTGCCTAGTGACTGTGTATCAATCGTCAGCTGGTTTCCAGCCGAAAGCGAACCATTATTCACTGTATTTATTTGCGCAGCGTCTAATAACAGACTGCCCATCGCAGTAACAGTACCCTGGTTATTAAAATCTGTACCGTTTATATGCAGGTTCAGGTTTTTGTTGCCGGCAAGAATTGAATTCTGAGCGTTGGTCAAGGCTGCTGTGTTTAGCTCTAAATCCTGATTGGAAATGAGTTTGCCGCTATTGTTTACGCTATCCAGCGTACTCAGTTCAAATTTGTCTGAAATCAGACTGCCTTGGTTATTTAATTTTTTCAGCTGGGCTTTGGTGAGCTGCTGTGTATTTACTGCACCTGTATTGTTTAAAGTATCTGCGGTAATGCTTAAATCGCCTACCGTGGTGACCAAAGCACCAGCCGCGATATTGAGGTTTTTCTGGGCTGAAATCGTCTGAGTTTGCGCATAAGTTTTGCCCTGCAAATCAATATCTGCATTTTTAGACTGTAATGCAATCGAACCGTTGCTTTCCAGCTGCGCCGTAGTACCTGCTTTCAGATTATTCACTGAAATTGCAGAGATTGAATTTTCTGCACCTGCATAGCCATCAAGCTGTATTGCATCTGCTGAAAGCTCAATGCTGTCCGAGCTAAACAGCTTTGCCTGGCTATCTACAGTCAGCTGCTGCACTGCATTTGCATTCAGTTTAGCTCCAGCCTGTACTGCGCCAGTTAAATTTATAGCATTTGCATTCAGCAGCAAATTATTTTGTGCATAGACAGCACCAGCCTGCTGCAGGGAATTTAAAGCGGTTAGGGTTAAATTGCCCGCTTCCCATAAACCTTTTAAGTTTAGGTCTTTGGCATTTACCGTATTTAAATTCTGAACAGAAACAAGGGTATTATTACCGCTGTTCAAGGTCCCGCTAATATTTAAATTGGCTGCTGAACTATATAGCTGGCCCAAAAGGTCAGCATTAGATGCTGTAATAGCTGTATTGTTTTGACTGACGATCAGACCATTTTCATCTAGAGTGAACTGCTGAACCTGAATATCGGTATTTGCAGCCGAGGTTTGTGCACTAAAGGACAACTGATTAGCTTTCAGATCTAAAGCATTACCGGCTTTCAGTTTGCCACCAGCCAGTTCCATATTGCTATTGGCAGTATTTAAAACGATATTATTTTGGACTTCTGCATCTGTATTTTTAAATTTTAAGTCTTGCGCGGTTTGAATATTTAAATTTTGAGCCGACTTCAGCTGTGAATCCTGCGCGGTGAATGCATTGGATTTCATTTGCAAGTCAGCTGCATCAATAGCTGTATTTTGCAACGCAATATCTGCATTGGCATTTAATTTCAACGCATCTTTGGCCTGAATTTTGGCACTATTAGCGTTAAATGCCTGACTTTGAAGATCAAGCGTGCTGCCAGCATATAGCGTACCACCTGCAACATCCACATTGAACTTTTGCGCATTCACATCACCAATTGCAATGCTGTTTGCTGTTAATCCGCCTTGAATATTTAATTTTTGCTGCTGTGCAGAGCTGTTCTGTATATCAATTGCCTGTTTGGCATTAATTTTATTATTCAGCTGAATATCACCGGCGGCACTCAAGGTGAAGTCTGCAGCGCTGGCAGCCGCATCACCCGCCATACGCACGCCAACACCCTGTTCAGTAGAAATCAGGCTAATGCGATTTGCATAAAGACCTCCCAACAGGGTTGAATCAATAGCATATTGCCCAGCAGCATCTGTACCTGCAATCGCTGTGGCTTTACCGGTAGCATAGTCATAAGCATTTGCCCCGGTCACCGCTTCCAGTTGTTGTGCATTGACTTGTCCATCAATATTTAGGTTTCTGGACAGCAAACGAAGTAGGCCAGTGCTGTTGGCATTCAAACCATTATCTGCAATAGAAATATTGCCTTGTGTAATGTTAAAACCGGTAATTTTTCCGTCAGGGCTAAACTTTGGGGTGCCTGTAGTTAATGTCGCTCTGTCTGTATTAATAAAACCGCAGCCAGAACAGGTTATCCCGTATGGGTTCGCCAAGATCACATCCGCTTTGGCGCCAGCAACTTCTATATAACCATTTAATGCAGAACGGTTTGCGCCTGTGACTTCGTTCAAAATCACTTTGGCGCTGGTATTTAAATTGGCATTGGTCATGATTTTGCCAGCCAGTTCAGTCATGACTGACAGCTGGGTTGCTGATTGCGCAGCGTTATTTAAGACCTGACCAGTTTTATCTACGTTATAGTTTAGGTAGCGGTTATGCGAAATTCCGGCCGCATTGGCTGTCGCGATATCAATAATTTGCACACCGTTATTGGCATTGCGAACTTGCGTATTGGTATCACCTACAATCACTTCTGCCAAGCTTGACTGTACAAACAGCATGGCAGCCAGCGGTGTTAGTACCGCAAGAAAATGTGTTGTTCGTTCAGTCCCATTTTCAGCACCCGATTTGCTGCCTGCCGTTTTTTTGCCTTTTGAACTTACATTTTCAGCTACAACATCAAACGCATTTTTTGTTTTATTCCAAATTGTTTTATAAATATGGTTCATTTCCACATCTCCTTAAAATGTGAATGTGGTTGAAAAGAAGAAGTCCGTATCTGGTTTTTTCATAAAGTTTGGCTTCAAGACTGGCTGCGTAACAATCAGCTCAAGCGCAACATTTTTGAAATTAAACGCAGTACCTGCACTTACACCCGCCAGTTCCCCAACTTGGCTGGAATTTTCTTTGTTTTCCACTTTTCCGTAATCGAAACCGACATAATGGCGCGCAATCAGCGGACCATTGCTTAAGCTATAGACCTTGTTCAAATTCAGATCGTTTTTAAATGAGTAGCCGCTGTCACCGCTGAGTGAGCTTTGGTTAAAGCCGCGGACACTGTACAGGCTGCCAATGGAATATTGCTCTGAGCCATATAGCGTATCCAATGCATATTGGCCGGAAAAATTAGAAGAAAAACTGAAATTTTGCCCTAAAGCCTGAAATGGCTTGAAATAACTTAAACCGTAAGTCAATTTTTCAAATTGCGCTTTTGGCATTTCAGCAGGCAAATCTGCTGCATCTTCTAGTGCATTAAACAGTTTTAAACCGCGGCTGTAGCCGGCATTGGCATTGACTACACCAGTCAAAAGCATGTCGCTGTAACTTAAACCGATATCCAGTACCGACAGTTTTCGGCTACTGACATCCAACTTAATGTCTTCTAAAAATGCAGCCGTATCTTTATGGGTCAGACCAATATTTGCTCGCAGCTGGTTGTTGAATCCCCTATAAAGCAAACTATCTAAACGTACTGTATAGGTATTGGTCTCACCGCTTGAATGCAGCTGGTTAAACTGAGTCTGTAATGTTGAGTCATATTCCGAACGCGAAGCATTCAGACTTAAGGTTTGATAACCTAATGGCACGGCATAAAAAACACTGCTGGAAAATGAATCCTGACGATTGTTATTAAATGGCAAAGAACGGTTATAAGAAAGATTCAGTAAATCATTCAAGCCAAAAATATTGTCTATGCCTACGCCCAAAGCCGCCTGATTGCGTCCGGTTGAATCCTGCCCTTTGTTGTCATAACTAAAATAGCCGTTCCAGCGTTTTGAAGGTTCATTGTCAAATACCACAATACTTTCACCGGTTTTCTCACCTGGATAAATATTCATGGTGGCATTGTTGGATTGAAGCTTGTTAATTTGATCCAGTGCCTGTTCTAAATCTCTTAAATTTAGCGGCTTGCCTTCAGCCCCAATAATGGCTGTTTTTAATGACATGGTACCTTTAGCGCGTTCAGTCAGCTGTAACTGGCTTAATTTTCCTTCCTCAACACGCAGCTTAAGTGTCCCTGCTTTCAGGTCCTGTTCAGGCAGATAAAAACGTGCAGCTGCATAACCTTTGCTTAAATATAGCGCGGTCAATTTCCCCATAATTTCTTCAATGCGTTGTGCATCTATGCAGCTATTTTCATAGGGCTGTGTGACTTTGCGGATTTCACGCTGCGCAATTACGGCAGCTCCCTCTACATGAATTGCGGTAATATTTAAACATGGCCCTTTTTCTATGTTTTTAGACTCGGGCGGTGCAATTTCAATACGTGAAGGCGGTTTGGCAGATTGAAGCAGCTGTTCCTGCTCATAACGCAAGCGGTCTTGCTGATTCTGTTGGATCCGTTCATTTTCTTTATTAGCAAGCTCTATTTCAGGTGTGGCTGCGTAAGCCCCTTGCATAATCCCAAGAATAAGGGCACTAAGAAGTAATGGTTGTGAATAAAAATTCATTGCTGTCCCCAATTTGAACAATGATGGCTTCATTCATGATCTGAATTTTTCCATCAAATTATTGAGAGGACATTAACTGTAAATGCTTTATCTTTATATCACTGCAAATGGGTATATTTCAGGAAAACCCGATTAGCTGACAAAAGGGTAGGCATATTCTCTAATTGATTCAAAGCCGTAGTCACCAATCGAGCACCTGATGCGCCAAGCGGATGCCCCAAAGCAATCGCCCCACCATTAGGATTCACCCTTGGATCGAGATCTTTTAGCCCCAAATCCCGAGTACAAGCCAGAGTGAACCGTACCGGGTTTGTCGGAGACTTTTTTATTTAAGTTAGGCCACCTGACCTAACGGGTTAATCTTAAAATAGTACATTGCTTCAAACTCAAAAGGCGATACATAACCCAGTGCACTGTGTACACGCTTTTTATTGAACCAATCTACCCAGTTTAGTGTCGCAAGCTGTACATCTGCTAAACCTTGCCAATCTGCTTTTAAATATTCAATCATCTCTGTTTTGTATAAACCATTTACCGTTTCAGCCAAAGCATTATCATACGAATCACCAGTCGTGCCGACTGACGCTCGTAAATTTGCTGCTTCTAGACGATTGGTGTAGCAAATAGAGAGGTATTGCACACCTCTGTCTGGATGATGAATTACATTCTTTGGCATACCTCGATCATGCAATGCTTGCTCCAGTGCATCAAGTACCATATCTGTATTCATCCGTGTTGATACTTTCCATCCAACAATTGCTCACGAGAACACATCAATAATAAAGGCGGTGTAGACCCAGCCATAATTGGTTTGAATATAAGTAAAGTCACTGACCCATAATTGGTCAGATCGATCAGCACTAAAATTCCGTTTCACTAAATCATCTGCTCGTTTTTGATCATCTCGGCTGCGGGTAGTTTGTTCGTTCTTACCACGCCAAACACCTTGTATACCTAGCTTTTTCATTAATCGAGCAACAGTACAACGTGCGATAACATAACCTTCACGTTTCAATTGTTGCCAGACCTTACGCACACCATATCCACCTGAACTTTCTTTCCAAATTCGTTTAATTTGTTCAGCATGATGCTCATCATGTAGATCTCGTTTCGCTCGATGTTCTGGATTGTCAGCGAGATCTAAAGTTCGGTAATAGGTTGAAGCTGCGATCGGTAAAATCCTACAAATCGCATCAACACCATATAAGTCTTTATTGTTATGGATGAAATCCAACATTATTTGTGTGGGCGGTCGAGCTCCGCCTAGGCGAAAAAAGCGGCTGCTTTACGTAGAATTTCATTGGCACGCTTTAATTCTTTAATTTCACGTTCCATTTGCTTCATTTTTTCTTGATCAGATATCTGTTGTACTTTAATAGGATTTTGCTGATCTAAATGCTTTTTATGCCAAGCACGAAGTGTTTCAGGAGTACAACCAATCTTAGGCGCAATTGCTGTGATTGCAGCCCAAGTAGAAGGATAATCTTTTTCGGATTCAATCAATAATTGAACCGCTCTTTCTCTAATTTCGAGGGTATATTTTAATTTTGTCATCGGGACACTACGCTTCGCTACGTCTTGCGAAGCAATGCTTCTCATCTCAGAATATTGACTCTCCGACAAACACGGTATGGTTCAGTGATCGACACAGCAATGCACACAATACACAGCATCAGGTCACATTACCCCTGTGGTGTAGATCGGGCACAAACATAAAAAAAGAGAAATATAAAAGACGGTTTTGATGTAAGCGCATGGCGTACTCCTTGTGTGAAAGAGTTTTACCAGAATCACTGTCAATTGATGGTGGCAGAACGAGAAAGGGTTGACAGACTGACACTCAAGAATCAGCACGTCAGAAGACGCCCCCCTCCCGTTCCGCCGCAGAGGGGGTACGTAGGGATACCCACCAAAAAGTTAGACTTTTTAGTGTACTTAGGTAAATGGGTCTGCTAAAACCCGCTGACGATGTAAGTCAGCAGGTTAAGGATAATCTGCGCAATTTAGAGCGTCAAGCAAGCTAAGTAAATAGGGAGTGAAAATATTTATAATTAAAAAATGTTTGAATAAGAATATAGTTGGATTTAAATACAGCTTATTAAATTATATTCCTTAATCTTCCAAATACTACCAAAAGAAATCAATCCAATCCAAAATTTGATGAGGGGTGGGGTAAGTTGAAGGGTAAAACTACAGACAAAAATAAGCCCTTGTAAAAACAAGGGCTTATCTTAAAATTTGGCGGAAGCGGTGAGATTCGAACTCACGGAGGACTCACACCCTCGTCGGTTTTCAAGACCGGTGCATTAAACCGCTCTGCCACGCTTCCATGTGCGCAATCATACGAAGCTTTTGATTTGATGACAAGTAAAAAATAACACCCAGCCATTCAAATGAATATTGTTTCACCAAATTATCTGTATGTTTCATCAAAACAACAGCATAGCACCTAAACTTTTTAAAGTTGTGCAGCCAACGCTGCCCCTTCACGAATAGCACGTTTTGCATCCAACTCTGCAGCAAGTTTAGCACCGCCAATAATGTGATAGTTTGCCAAGGTGTTTTCATCTGCCGCAGGCATTAAGTCTTTTACAGATTCTTGCCCTGCACAGACGACAATGCTATCTACACGCAACAGTTGCGATTGCCCAGCCATTTCAATCCACAAACCTTCGTTACTAATGGCTTTATACTGCACCCCACGCAACATACGCACTGCATGTTTTTTCAATTGCGCACGATGCACCCAACCTGATGTTTTGCCCAACCCCACACCTAATGCTGTAGTTTTACGCTGCAATAAGTAAATTTCACGAATAGGTGGATGTACTTCTGCAGCCAACATCCCGCCTTCGGTCACATAGTTAGGATTTGGATCTACTCCCCACTCACGCTGCCAATCTGCTAATGGTTGCGGTTGTGGCTGATTTTCAGGTTTTAATAAAAACTCGGATACATCAAAACCAATACCGCCCGCACCAATGACAGCAACTTTTTGACCAACCGGTGCGCCACGCAATACTTCAGCATAAGACAATACTTGTGGTGCATCGCTCCCTTCAATTTTTAAGGCGCGTGGTACCACACCTGTTGCAATTACAACTTCATCAAAACCTTCACGTTCTAGTTGTTCACGATTCACTTTGGTATTTAAACGTAAATCAACCCCAGTTTTTTCAATTTGTACTTTAAAGTAGCGAATGGTTTCGTGAAATTCTTCTTTCCCTGGCACAACTTTCGCCAAGTTGAATTGTCCGCCCACTTCATTGCTTGCTTCAAACAAAGTCACTTGATGCCCACGGCTAGCAGCAACTGTAGCTGCAGACATTCCCGCAACACCACCACCGACTACTGCAATACGTTTTGGCTGTTTGGTTTTTTCATAGACCAATTCAGTTTCATAAGCTGCACGTGGATTGACGAGACAGGTCGCACGTTGATTTTTAAAAGTATGATCCAAACACGCTTGGTTACAAGCAATACAGGTATTAATTTCATTGACACGATTGGTTGCAGTTTTATTGACCCAAAACGCATCTGCCAATAATGGGCGTGCCATTTGAATCATATCCGCCTTACCTGCTGCCAAAATTTCTTCTGCTGTATCAGGCATATTAATACGGTTAGAGGCAATCACAGGAATTTCAACATGCTTTTTCACCTCGGCTGTGTAATCCACAAAAGCAGCACGCGGTACAGATGTCACAATAGTTGGAATACGTGCTTCATGCCAGCCAATACCGGTATTGAGCAAGTTCACCCCTGCCTGCTCTAACGCTTGGGCAACTGTAATCACTTCCTGCATGGTGTTACCATCATGTACTAAATCAAGCATCGACAAACGGAAGCAGATAATAAACTTCTCACCAACTTCGGCACGAATGGCTTTTACCACTTCTAAAGCAAAACGCATACGGTTTTCAATCGAACCGCCCCACTGATCTTCACGCTGATTGACATGACGGCTTAAAAACTGATTCAGCAAATAGCCTTCAGAGCCCATAATTTCTACACCATCATAGCCCGCCATTTTGGCTAAATTGGCAGTTTTGGCGTAGTCCTGAATGGTATTTAAAATTTGTCTTTCACTCATTTTACGGGGTTTAAATGGTGAAATTGGTGACTTGATTGGACTTGCAGAAACCACAAAGGGTTGGTAGCCGTAGCGCCCTGCATGCAGAATTTGCATTAAAATTTTGGCACCGTGCTTATGTACCGCGTGTGTCACTAGTCGATGCGGTGCAACATCACCCAGGGTATTCATGGTGCCACCTGCAGGCAATAACCAGCCTTGACGGTTAGGTGAAATACCCCCTGTGATAATCAAGCCCACACCACCTTTGGCACGTTCACCAAAATAAGCTGCAAGCTTTGGATAATTATAAAAGCGATCTTCCAAGCCCGTGTGCATCGAACCCATCACGACACGGTTTTTGATGGTGGTAAATCCTAAATGTAATGGTTTTAGAATATTTGCATAGCGAGTTGTCATGATGAATCCTTATATAATTAGCTTTGCAACTTGTTGCATGAATACTTTAACTGATTTTTATAAACTGTTTATGACTCTAAAGTTCGACTGTGTGGCGCAAACGTCAATCTACCGCTTTCCTTGATCTCAAACTGTTAAAAATAGAGCATTTTAATGATGCCCAAAAAATATCTGTTTTGATTATCATCTTCTATCCTCAGTTTGCCATTTCTAAATGAAAATTTAAGCGAGAACCTGATTTTTTTATCAAATGCGCTTTTTAAACGAAAACAAGCATTTTAAAGAGTGCTATAATTTGCAGTTTAGAATTCTCCTTGGCCACCAAATGTGGTGCCTATTTTAAAAAAGTTAGGACTAGCAATGACTGATAATGCAACTATCTTGCAGAATGTACCAGTAGGCAAAAAAGTCGGTATCGCCTTTTCTGGTGGTCTAGATACTTCAGCTGCTTTATTGTGGATGAAGCAAAAAGGCGCTGAACCGTATGCGTATACCGCAAACTTGGGTCAGCCAGATGAAGATGACTATGATGCCATTCCAAAGAAAGCAGAAGAATACGGTGCAGTAAAAGCACGCTTGGTTGACTGTCGTTTACAGTTAGCTTTAGAAGGTATTGCTGCAATTCAATGTGGTGCATTCCATATCAGCACAGGCGGCATGCCTTACTTTAACACTACACCGCTTGGTCGTGCAGTTACGGGCACCATGTTGGTTACCGCTATGAAAGAAGATGACGTCAACATTTGGGGTGACGGCTCAACTTATAAAGGTAACGATATTGAGCGTTTCTACCGTTATGGTTTATTGACCAATCCAGCGCTTAAAATTTATAAGCCTTGGTTAGACCAAACCTTTATTGATGAGTTAGGTGGTCGTGCGGAAATGTCACAATTTCTTATCGACAATGGCTTTGACTATAAAATGTCAAAAGAAAAAGCCTATTCAACTGACTCAAACATGCTAGGTGCAACACACGAAGCCAAAGACCTTGAATATCTTGATGCTGGCATCAAAATTGTTGATCCAATCATGGGCGTAGCGTTCTGGAAAGATGACGTTGAAGTTAAAGCAGAAGAAGTGTCTGTGACCTTTGAAGAAGGTATGCCTGTAGCATTAAACGGTCAGCACATTGAAAACCCAGTTGAGTTAATTCTTGAAGCCAACCGTATTGGTGGTCGTCATGGTCTGGGTATGTCTGACCAAATCGAAAACCGTATTATCGAAGCGAAATCTCGTGGTATTTATGAAGCACCGGGCATGGCATTATTGCACATTGCTTATGAGCGTTTAGTGACTGGTATTCATAACGAAGATACGATTGAACAATACCGCATTAACGGTTTACGTTTAGGTCGTTTATTGTACCAAGGTCGCTGGTTCGACTCTCAAGCACTGATGCTACGTGAAACTGCACAACGCTGGGTAGCAAAAGCGATTACAGGTACTGTGACTTTAGAATTACGTCGTGGTAATGACTACACCATCATGAACACTGAATCTCCAAACCTCACTTATGAAGCTGAGCGTTTAACGATGGAAAAAGGTGATTCAATGTTTACGCCAATGGATCGTATTGGTCAGTTAACTATGCGTAACCTAGACATTACCGATACACGCGCTAAATTGGGTCTTTATACCAATTCTGGCTTATTGTCGATTGGTTCAGGTTCTGCAGTGCCACAATTGAAAGACAAAAACAAATAATCACTTGGTGATGATTTTGTGAAATCGAAAGCCGCTCAAATTGAGCGGCTTTTTTATGTTTGTTTAAACATGAGGACTAAACAATTCATACTAAATGAAAGCTGCATTGACATACTCCCACCACTTTCGTTTTCACTCAAGTGGGGGATTCTAAAAGCAAAGCTCTTAGGCGACTTCCTCACGGATTTCGCTTGCTTTCTGCTTCTTAGGGCGACCTTTACCGCATCCACCCTCCACAGACAAAACGGCATGTCCTGCCGACAATATATTACGAGATGCGTTTAAATCCGCATTCGCAACATAACCGCATCCGACACACTCAAATTTAGCTTGAGTTTGTCGGTTTTCTTTTGCTACATGACCACATTCACAGCAGGTTTGACTTGTGTACTTCGGATCAACTTTTACAAGTAATCCACCTTGCCATTGTTGCTTATATTCCAACATACTAACGAGCATGCCCCAACCTTGATCTAGGATTGATTTGTTTAAGCCTGACTTAGCTTTTACATTCTTTCCTTGATTTTCGATTGTGCCACTTGCTGACTTCGACATATTTGCTACTTTTAAATCCTCAACAGCAATCATTGCGTGGTTTTTGCTGAGCGTTGTAGTGATTTTTTGCAAGTAGTCATGACGAATATTGGCAATGTGATGATGTAGTTTATTGATTTTAAAATTCAGTTTTTTCCAATTTTGACTAAATTTAACTTTCTTTCTCTGCTTCCGTTGAAGTCTAGCTAATTTAATCTGATTGGTTTTAAAGCTATTGATCGGGTCAAAGACCTGACCATTTGAGGTAGTGATTAATTTCTTAACACCAAGATCAACACCAATCGCTGATTTTGATGGGTGGATCGGCATTTCAGTAAGTTCTGTTTCAGTACAGAATGAAACGTACCAACGTCCTGACACCTTACTGATCGTCACATTTTTTATTGTGCCTAGAATCTCTTGCGACTTCCTGAATTTAATAACACCTACGCCATTAGGGAGTTTGAGTTTATTTCCTTTAACCCAACAGTATTTATCGAATTGTACAAGGCGAATGGAATCATAACCGTCTGATTTTTTCTTAAATCTAGGCATAAGTGGGCGCAACTGAACCTCAGTACCATCAGCCAATTTAAAAAATTTAGGTTTCTTAGGTTTGCGCTTTTTTTCTTTTAGTCGAGCATGTTCTTTAGGGTTGAAAAACTTCCCCCATGCTGATGCAAGATCACGAACTTTTTGTTGAAGTGACACAGCATTTGAATTTCCATCTAAAAAGCTAAACTGAGGATTCTTTTTCAGTGCTGTTATCTTTTTTACTAGATTCACCGCATTAATGTGTTTATTTTGAGCAAACATTTCAAATGAAATTGCTAATATTTGATTCCAAACAAAGCGTGCAGAGCCAACGAGATTATTTAAAATAACCTCTTGCTCGACATTAGGCTCAAGCCTAAATTTATGCGCTTTGTTGATTTTCATTAGTGAGTGTGTATCTGTTAATATGGTGCTGATTCTAACATTTTAGGTATATTTTTTCAATGAGTGAGATATATAAAAACCGACATTCAGCCTTTAATCTTCATGTTCATTTAGTTTTTATAACGAAATATCGAAAAAAAATACTAGGTGAGTTGCATCATAAATATTTCAATGAGTGTGCAACTGAAATATGTAAAGATTTTGATGCTGAATTAAAGGAATGTAATGGTGAATCCGACCATGTTCACATGCTTATTCAGTATCCACCAACGGTACAGTTAAGCAAATTGGTTAATAATTTAAAGTCTGTAACAAGTAGAAGAATGCGAAATGAGTTTTTAGACTTGAGAGGGAATTATACAAAACCTGTTTTATGGTCAAGATCATATTTTGCAGGGTCTTGTGGTGGTGCGCCTTTGGAAATAATCAAACAATATATTCAGAATCAACAAGGTTGAAATTTGTGAAATTCACCTCCACCCTGACTGACGGGTGGAGTCCTCTTTCACTTGGAGATAGAAAAATTTACAGCACTTCTTCCACCTGCAAAGTGTGGTAATAAATTTGATTACGTCCCAACTGTTTCGCACGGTACAAGGCTTGGTCTGCACGTTGTAAGAAATCGCTTTTAAAAATGTCCGCCTCACCTTTATAGACGGTAAAGCCCAAACTGATGGTGACATTACTGTCAACCAAAGATTGACTATGTGGAATCGCTAAACGCTCAACCGCTTTAAAAATATTGGAGGCCACAGCATACGCACCATGCGCATCGGTTTCTGGCAATAACACCACAAATTCTTCACCACCATAACGCGCAACAAAATCCATGTGACGAATTGAGTCTTTAATGGATTTGGCAATCGCTGAAATGACTTCATCTCCCTTTTGATGCCCATAATGATCGTTATATTTTTTAAAAAAATCGACATCGATGAAGAGTAAAGACAATGGCACTTCATCATGCCGTGCCTGTTCGAAATAGCTGTCCAGCATTTCATCAAAAGTACGTCTGTTGGATACTTTAGTCAGCGCGTCATGCTGACTTAAATGCAACAATTCTTCAGCATGAATACGGTTAATTTTTTCACTAAGTCGGGCTTGGTGCATGACCAAAAAAATCATCCGCTCACGGGTACACAGCATTTTACTGATTAAAAAACCCACTACCGTACTGCCAACCAACACCCGCCCCATCACCATCACATCAATTGGAATATACAAGGTTAATAGCATAATCATGGCAACCACAGCCGCCATTAACCCAGTCAGCAGCATGTGAAACGGCTTCACCCCCGTCAGTACAAAACCCATAATATAAATCATGCTGATGATCATCATGGCTTGGTGTCTAAACACTTCGGTATGCACCGTCATGGTCAGCCAGGTCATCGACACAATGGCCCAAAAAATCATAGCCATGGCGGCATAGGCATAATACGGGCGCAAAATTTTATAATGGGCAAAAAAGAACAGGGTCAGTAAGCAAAACGCGCCATTGACCAAGCCTAGTAAAGAGTGGATAAAATCGTGTTTAAAAAAATTACGATCAATAATCCAATAATCCCCAGTAATCATCAGCACGGTGATAATAAAGTAGATGAGTACGCCCGACCAAAAATATTGGTTAATGTTGTGCCGAGCTTGTTCAAGATGCTGTTGCCAAAACTCAACTTCCAGTTGTTTCGGAAAAACCTGCCCCGCACGTTTACGTTGACGTTTAATCAACTCTTCATTTTTTTCTTTGTCGTACTGTAGCTTGGCTAACTTATATTTGTATTCCATGGATGCTTTAAATTCCATTTAATCACGATTGTTGCACAGCAAAACTGTAACAACCTGAATATAATTTTTTTAGTGGTTTAAAAATAACACAATGTCGAAACAATTAATTCAGGCATTTCTATTTTTTATGGCTTTCGACGTTACCATTTTAACATTTATAGATTATCATCTGTTTTATTTTTCAGACTGGCAGCGCCTTGAATACGATTACTCTTATCCAGCCAGATGACTGGCATGCTCATTTACGTGATGGTTTAGCACTACAACGTACTGTTCCCGATCTTGCCAAGCAATTTTCACGCGCAATTTGTATGCCTAACCTTGTTCCACCAGTAAAAACGGTAGAAGAAGCGGAAGCGTATCGTGAACGCATCATGGCACACGTCCCTGAAGGTGTAAATTTTGATCCGCGTATGGTGTTGTATTTTACCGATCAAACCTCTCCCGAAGAAGTCAAGAAAATTAAAGCCTCTGCGCATGTGAATGCCATTAAACTTTACCCTGCTGGCGCGACCACCAATTCAGACAATGGGGTGAGCGACATTCGTAAAGTATATGCGGTGATTGAGCAACTTGAAGAACAACAAGTGCCATTATTACTGCACGGCGAAGTCACGCACAATCATGTCGATATTTTTGACCGTGAAAAACGTTTCTTAGATGAAGTGCTTTCACCATTATTACAACAATTTCCAAACTTAAAATTGGTGCTTGAACACATTACGACCTCTGAAGCAGCGCAATTTGTTTTAGAACAAGGCCGTAATGTCGCAGCAACCATTACCCCACAACATTTATTATTTAACCGTAATGATATGTTAGTAGGTGGCGTAAAACCGCATTTCTATTGTTTGCCTATTTTAAAGCGTCAAACCCATCAACAAACCTTATTAGAAGTCGCAACTAGCGGAAATCCTAAATTTTTCTTAGGGACAGATAGCGCACCGCACTCAAAAAATGCCAAAGAAAATGCATGTGGCTGTGCAGGCTGCTATAGTGCGCCTACGGCAATTGAGCTTTATGCACAAGCTTTTGATCAAGTTGGACGTATTGACCGCTTAGAAGGCTTTGCAAGCTTCTTTGGTGCAGATTTTTATGGTTTGCCGCGTAATACCAACACCATTACTTTGGTGAAAGAAGAGCAAATCATTCCAACCAGTTTAGACTACTTGGATGGTGAACAAATTATTCCGTTATATGCGGGTAAAACCATTCAATGGAGAAAAGTGTGACAGATACAACTTTGCCCGTGATGGGGCAACGTTTTCGTGGTTTTTTGCCTGTGGTGGTCGATGTGGAAACCGCAGGCTTTAATGCCCAAACCGATGCTTTGTTGGAAATTGCTGCCATTCCAATTATTTATGATGCGGATGGCAAATTTGTACCAGGTGAAGCGTATCATGCGCATATCAACCCGTTTGAAGGGGCAAATTTAGACCGTCGTTCGTTGGACTTTATTGGGATTGATCCTTTCAATCCTATGCGTATGGCTATGGCTGAAGATGAAAAAACCGCATTAAAACGGATTTTCAAATCAGTCAATGAAGTGCGTCGCCAACAGAATTGTACCCATGCCATTTTGGTCGGTCACAATGCGCATTTCGATTTAGGCTTTGTACAAGCAGCCATTGCCCGCACAGGCACGAAAAACCAAAACCCATTCCACAGCTTTTCAGTGTTTGATACAGTGACTTTAAGTGCGGTGATGTTTGGTCAAACGGTGCTGGCAAAATCATGCATTCAGGCAGGTATTGAGTTTGATGGCAAAGAAGCTCATTCAGCTTTATACGATACGCAAAAAACTGCAGAGCTGTTTTGTTTTATTCTAAATAAACTTGCGCCGCACATGGTAGAGAACTTACTCAACACAGATCAATAATACGATTTGTACTCGAACATTGAGATGTTTACAGGATGACAGACTGCGTTTGTCGTCCTGTTTTCTTTTTAGTGTTGTGGTTTTGATTCGTGCTTTTCAACCACAAGACTGAGCATCAAAATGATTTTTACTGCGAATCAGCTTTTATGCATGCAGTCTTTTGAGCTGGCTTTGGTTATAATGGCAATATTCCAATTTGTGTTATTGATTCTGCCATGTTGAAAAAAATTGTCTTGGTTTTGGTCATTCTCGCGCCTTCTGCGTTGTATCTTTATATTGTGAATCGTGAGCCTGCTCAACCTAAACCAAGCACTCAACCCGCAGCCACACAAACAACAACCACTGAAAAGCAATATCAAACCCCTGATCATTAAAATGATGCACCGTATTCAAATTTACATGCACTGATTTATTTTTAAAGATGTATTATTTTTTAAGCAAATAACAAATAGTGCGGCAGTTTTTTTAGATTCAGGTTTGACACTGTCGCTAAAAATTCATAATATACGCATCACCTCGCAACGTCCCTATCGTCTAGAGGCCTAGGACATCGCCCTTTCACGGCGGTAACCGGGGTTCGAATCCCCGTAGGGACGCCATTTATCGTGCTATACGATCATTTCTAATCCAAATTTATTATTTCAAGATTGCAGATTTGTAGTTTTTCTCTACAATACTTCGCTTCATTTCATTTTTTCTCCTATCACTTATGCCGTCATCGAATCATCAAAATGATGCTGTGCATCAAGGCAATACTATGCCTTTAAAACGTGCGATGAGCACTCGACATTTGGTTATGATTTCACTGGGCGGTGCTATTGGCACAGGTCTATTTTTAGGCTCAGGTGAAGTCATTGCACAAACAGGCCCCGTTGGCGCCATCATCGCTTATATTTTTGGTGGTTTAATTGCCTATATGGTGATGCTGTGTTTGGGCGAGCTTGCCGTACACATGCCTGTTTCAGGTTCATTTGGGGCATACGCCAAACAATATATTGGACCTGGCACGGGCTATACCATCACTTGGTTATATTGGCTCACGTGGTCGGTCACTTTAGGCACAGAATTTACCGCCGCTGCGTTGCTAATGCAGGAATGGTTCCCGCATATTTCCATGTGGATTTGGACACTGATTTTTGGTGGCGTTGTATTTGGTTTGAATATGATTTCCACGCGCTTGTTTGCAGAATCTGAGTTTTGGCTATCTTTGGTCAAAGTCGTGACTGTCATTGCCTTTATCGTTTTGGGTTTAATGGCAATTTTAGGTGCTGTGTCTTATCAAGGTTATACCTCTGCACCTTTATTTAGCAATTTAACCGCACAAGGTTGGTTTCCTGAAGGGCTATTCCCTATTTTTGCCACCATGTTAATTGTTAATTTCGCCTTTTCAGGTACAGAGTTGATTGGTGTTGCCGCAGGTGAAACCAAAGACCCTGCCAAAAACGTGCCTAAAGCAATCAATACCGCAATTTTCCGTCTGTTGATTTTCTTTGTAGGTACCATTGTGGTGATTAGTGCCTTGCTACCACATCAGGCTGCAGGTTTGGCTGCAGAAGGTGTAAGCAGCAGTCCTTTTGTAACGGTGTTTAATCAGATTGGTATTCCTTATGCGGAAGATATTATTCGTTTTGTGATTATCACAGCGTTACTCTCTGCAGCGAACTCAGGTTTATTTGCAGCTTCACGAATGATGTGGTCGCTCTCACACCAAAAGCAATTACCACAGATTTTTTCTAAGGTGAATGCGCGTGGTATTCCTTATATTGCAGTCATGGTCACCATGCTCGGTGCAATGCCAGGTTTATTGTCTGAACAATTTGCGCCTGAAACCATCTTTAAAAACCTCTTGGGTGTGGCTGCATTTACCATGGTCGTGGTCTGGATGAGCATTTGTTTAAGCCAGTTTAACTTCCGTCGCCAATGGTATAAACAAGGTAAAACCGTGCAGGACTTAGGTTTTGCTGCACCGCTATTTCCAATAGTGCCTATTTTAGGTTTTGTGTTCTGTTTTATTACTTGCTTAAGTATGGTGTTTGACCCTGAAATGCTGGCAGGTTTTATTGGCTGTATGATTTTTATTGTGTTGTGCTATCTCAGTTATTACATGATTTATCACAAAAAATCATAATGCTTTTTTAGCGATGATGTAAAACAATAGGGGCGATCTTCGGATTGCCTTGTTTTTTGAGTTGTGTTGATTAGCAATGAATACTGCAAAATACAAAGAAAATCATGCTGCTCTAATAAATGTGTCCATTTAAAAATAACTTGAAAAGCATGATTTTTACCGCTTCAAACGTATCACGACAGCAGAATAGTTTTAATTTTATTCAGTTGAACATTTTTTTCAGAATTATTGCAGAAAAGCGTTTGACACCCCCCCTTATACGCCCTATTATACGCCCACCTCTGAAACGTCCCTATCGTCTAGAGGCCTAGGACATCGCCCTTTCACGGCGGTAACCGGGGTTCGAATCCCCGTAGGGACGCCAATTTCAGAAGTAGATATTTTTTTAAGTCCCTATCGTCTAGAGGCCTAGGACATCGCCCTTTCACGGCGGTAACCGGGGTTCGAATCCCCGTAGGGACGCCATATTCTCAACAACTGCATTGGTTGTTACATGGTTTAAAAATATAAACTTCTATTTGTCCCTATCGTCTAGAGGCCTAGGACATCGCCCTTTCACGGCGGTAACCGGGGTTCGAATCCCCGTAGGGACGCCATATTCGAGATGTTTACATCTCAACAAAAAGCCCAATCAATATGACTTGGGCTTTTTGCTATCTAACGCATTAGTTTTATATTTCAATCTGTGCGGACTGATTCAAAAACCATAGTTTAAGCTTTGAATCCGTCCACTGAGGTTTGAAAAATACGAATCAAGCTGATTTACGTGAGTTGACCTGTCCTTTAATCACCGCAGTTAAATTGCCTTTTAAATATTTGAAAAAGACTTTTAAAGGCGAGAGTTTCGGGTTTGGACGCTTGCCTTGTGCAATTGCTTTGAACTGCGCGGCATACCAAATAATTTCCATAATTGCCATTTTATCAATCATCGGGATACCAGTTTTAATTTTATCGACCCCGTAACGTACATCTTGACCCGCCAACAAACGGTTGGCTAAATCGGTTTCTACCGCAAATGGTCGGGCGATCCCAATAAAGTCACATGCACCACTGTCCAAAGCAGCATTCATGGCAACTACCGTTCTAAAACCACCTGTCACCATTAAGTGGCATTTCACCTGACTGCGAATCAATTCCGCAAAAGATAAAAAATAGGCTTCACGGGCAATGGTACTTGGTTTACGTTTATCAGCTTTAGAGCCTGCCATCGCGGGTGCTTCATAAGTACCACCTGAAATTTCAATCATATCTATACCTGCTTCATCCATGGCTTTAAACACGCTAATCACTTCTTCTTCAGTGATGCCGCCACGTTGAAAATCTGCAGAGTTTAGTTTGACTGATACAATAAAATTGTCTGAGGTCGCTGCACGTACCGCTTGATAAATTTGCATCAAAAAGCGCATACGGTTTTCAATATTGCCGCCCCATTGGTCTTGGCGTTTATTGGTCAGTGGCGATAAAAACTGGCTGATCAAATAGCCATGCGCACCATGCAGTTGAATCCCTTCAAAGCCCGCTTGCTCACAAATCTGTGCAGCTTTGGCAAAACGCTGAATAATATCGAGGATTTCATCTTCATGTAGTTCACGTGGTGTACCAAAACTCAAAGCTAAACTTGGACTAAAAGGCACTGCCGAAGGTGCAACCGTTTCTTTATTCAAACCTTTCGGACATTGCCGCCCAGGATGTGACAACTGTACCAATTGCACCATGCCATAACGTTTACCAACTTCTGCCCACTGTTTGAGCTTTTCTATATCTCGGTCTGATTCAATTCCCACAACACCCGGTTCATTTTTGGCACGTAAATCGACCATTACGTTGCCAGTGATGGCACAGCCCAAACCACCTTTTGCCCATGCTTCATATAGACCTAAATGCAGGCTATTCGGCTGCCCTGCCGTGTTGGCAAGCGCCTCACTCATCGCGCCTTTAATGATGCGATTTTTAAACATGGTATTACGAATCTGAATTGTTTCGGCAAGATGGCTCATACACTGTTCCGTATTGTGTTTTATTGGTCTTTTTTACTCTAAAGATTTTTCGGAACAGGTCAATGCCATTTTGACAAATCTTATTGTCAAAATGGTAAAACAAGTCAGCCAGCCGAAATAGCTGTTTAAAAATATTGAAGGTTTAATACTCACTGGCAGCAATCAATTGACGGGTATATTCTGTTTGCGGATGGCTAAATAACTGTACAGTATCTTGAAATTCCATAACTTTCGCTTGATGCAGCACCAACACTTTTTGACACAGTGCTTTCACCACTTGCAAATCGTGGCTAATAAACAAATAGCTCATCTGTTCTTGCTGCTGCAAACGGCGTAACAGCTGCACGACAGCACGTTGCGTGGTACGGTCTAAGGCAGAAGTCGGCTCATCCATAATTAACAGTTTAGGACGCAGCACCAACGCGCGTGCTAATGCAATCCGTTGACGTTGCCCACCCGACAATTCATGCGGATAGCGTTGTTTAAAACTCACAGGCAATTCCACTTTGCTTAGAGCTTCATCAATGCGCTGGATGATTTCAGGCTTGGACAATTGTTGCAATGCCAAACCCTCACCAATGGTTTGCTCCACATTTAAACGTGGATTTAAGCTGCTAAACGGGTCTTGAAATACAATTTGAAACTGCTGACGTAAGGGACGCAATTGGCGTTCATTCAGTTGATTCAGATCTTGCCCAAGTAGTTCAATTTTTCCCTCACTTTCAATCAATCGTGCAATTGCAAGTGCCAATGAACTTTTACCCGAACCACTTTCACCGACAATACCAATCGATTGACCTTGCGGAAGTTCGAAGCTTAACGGTTCAACCGCAACCACATAATCTTTAACCCGATTCAGCAAGCCTTGTTTAATCGGGAATTTCACAGCAACCTGATCTAACGCCAAAACAGTCGGCAACTCATCAATTTGCAAAGCTTCGCCAAAATCATGGTTTAACAAATTTTGAGTATAGGCTTGCTGCGGTCTATTAAAAATATCTGCCACACTGCCCTGTTCTTCGACCCGTCCATGATTCATGACAATGACCTGATCTGCATATTGTTTGACCAAGTTCAAATCGTGGCTGATCAAAATCATGGCCATATTATGACGCACTTGCAGGCTTTTTAATAAATCCAAAATCTGCGCCTGCAAAGTGACATCTAAAGCAGTGGTTGGTTCATCGGCAATTAAAATATCGGGATCAAGTGCCAACGCCATTGCGATCATCACTCGCTGACGTTGCCCCCCAGATAATTCATGTGGGTAACGCTTTAGTTTTTCTTCAGGCTGAGGAATGCCAACATCCTCAAGTAATTGCAATACCCGAGCACGCGTTTTTTCCTTGCTCCAACCTTGGAGCAACAAACTTTCACCAATAATTTTTTCCACGCGATGCAACGGATTTAAAGCCGTCATCGGTTCCTGAAAAATCATGGCAATTTTTTGACCACGAACTTGCCGCAATTGTTGCGGTTTAAGGCGAAGTAAATCCTGTTCTGCAAAGATTGCCTGACCTTGCACCTGTAAATGTTCGGGCAATAAACCTAGCAACGCCAAACTGCTAATAGATTTTCCAGAACCACTTTCACCGACTAACGCAATAGTTTCGCCTGCATGCAGCTCAAAGTTTAAATCGTGCAGCAAAACCTGTTCCTGCTGCCGAATATGCAGATGACTGACTGTTAGCAATACTGCAGGCTGTGACGCATTTGAAGGTTTAACGTCTTGGATCGAATGCATCACGGGTCGCTTCTCCAATATAAATCAACAAGGACAGCACAATCGCTAAGGTAAAAAAGCCTGACAACGCTAACCACGGTGCATTTAAATTATTTTTGCCTTGTAACAGCAACTCACCTAAAGATGCTGCATCGGGCGGTAAGCCATAACCTAAAAAATCCAGTGCAGTTAAAGCTGTAATATTGGCGGTTAGCATAAATGGCAACTGCGACAAACTCGAACTCATGGCATTGGGTAAAATATGCCGAAACATAATGGTACGATCGGTTACGCCTAAACTTCGCGCTGCACGGACATAGTCAAAATTTCGGGCGCGTAAAAATTCTGCTCGAACCAAGCCGACCAGTGTCGTCCAGCCAAATAACAGCATAATCACAAATAGCCAATACACACTTGGGGTAAACATGCTGACCAAAATCATCACCATGAACAGCATCGGTAAACCGCCCCACACCTCTAAAACGCGCTGACCAATTAAATCGACCCAGCCGCCATAGTAGCCCTGAATTGCCCCGACCAAAATACCCAAAGCTGCCGATGCAAAAGTCAATGCAAAGCCAAATAACAGCGATACACGCAAGCCATATAAAATTCGCGCCAACACATCGCGCCCTTGGTCATCTGTACCTAGCCAATTTTGTGCAGTTGGTGCAGAAGGTACAGGAACGGCCAAATCTAAATTCGGGGTCTGGTAAGAAAACTCAATGAGCGGCCAAACTGCCCATCCTCGGTCTGCAATCAGTTGTTGCACCACTGGGTCTTTATAATCTGCTTCGGTTTCAAATACACCGCCAAAGGTCGTTTCAGGATAAGCCTTTAACACTGGCAGATATAAAGATTGCTCATATTTGACCAATAACGGTTTGTCATTGGCAATCAATTCTGCAGCCAAGGACAATACAAAAATAATGATAAAGACAATGAAACAACCAAAACCCAATTTATTCTGTTTAAAACGCTGCACACGTGCCTGCATGATCGGTGACATTATTTTGCCCCTCGCGATTCAAAACTAATACGTGGGTCAATCACCTGATATAACACATCGCTGATTAAGCGTAGAATTAAGCCCAATAAGGTAAAAATAAACAAAGTGCCAAAAATTACAGGATAATCACGCTGTACAATCGCCTCAAAACCAAGCAGGCCTAATCCATCTAAATTAAAAATAATTTCGATGAATAAATTCCCAACAAAGAAAATACTCACCAACGCTTCGGGTAAACCTGCAATCACAATCAGCATGGCATTACGAAACACATGCCAATATAACACACGCGATTCAGTAAGACCTTTAGAACGTGCCGCCAACACATATTGTTTGTTTAATTCTTCCATAAATGAATATTTGGTCAGATAGGTCAGCCCTGCAAAACCACCAATCACCATCGCCAATAAAGGCAAAGTCATGTGCCAAAAATAATCGGTGATTTTTCCCCACAGACTCAATTGAGCAAAGTTTTCAGACACCAAACCCTGTAAAGGAAACCACTGAAAATATGAACCGCCTGCAAAAAATACAATCAGTAAAATAGCAAAGGCAAACGCAGGAATGGCATAGCCAATCGCCAACAAAATAGAAGTGGCTTTATCAAACAACAAGCCATGCTGACGGGCTTTTTTAATGCCTAAAGGAATAGAAATTAAATAAATCAGCAAGGTGCTCCATAAACCTAAAGATAGCGATACAGGTAATTTTTCCCATAACAATTGGGTCACAGGTTTATCTTTAAAAAAGCTGGTGCCAAAATCGAACTGCACATAGCTGGTGAGCATTTGCCAAAAGCGTTCATGTGCAGGTTTATCGAATCCATATTGCGCTTCGATTTTTGCGACCATTTCATCACTTAAACCTTTAGCACCTTGATAATTGCTGCTATTGGAGGTTGCAGCAGTTTCACCGCCTGTCGCCCCCATGCCCTGAAAGGCTTCGGCTTGCTGAATCGCCTGTTCGACTGGACCGCCCGGTGCAATTTGAATCACCACAAAGTTAATCAATAAAATGAAAAACAAGGTTGGAATAATCAGGAGCAATCTTTTGAGTATGTATGTGCCCATGTACTTACCTTTTGGCAATGTTCTGGTTTATCGCAAACACTGTCATGCTTGAGTTTTAAAATCGTTATTGTTGACGTAAATAATGTGCAACTTTCTTGGCTTGGGCAGCATCACTCCACCAATAATCAATTCCTGCCGATAGTTTAGGTTTGATGGCGGGCTGACGATACATATTCCAATAGGCATACCAGTTTTCACCTTTGCCATAGGTTGGAATTTGATAATACCCCGCACGCAATAAACGATCCAAAACTTTGGTACGCACAATCAATTGTTCACGATTAGGCGCACGAATCAACTGTTGTACCACTTCATCAATTACTGGGTTTTTAATGCCTGCGTAATTATAGTTTCCTGGTTGATCTGCGGCAGCACTACTCCAAAGCTGTGCTTGCTCATTGCCTGGACTTAAAGATTGCGGCATGACACTGGTGGTCATATCAAAATCGGCACGGCGCATGCGTTCAATATATTGCGGCACATCGACATGCCGAATATTTACCGTAACGCCCAGACGTTTCATATTGCGCACAAAAGGCACTAATGTGCGTTGCAAACCATCCTGATGAATTAAAAATTCAATTTGAATGGCTTTGCCTTTGGCATCGACCAATTTACCTTGCTGAAAACGATAACCCGCTTTCAAAAGCAATTCACGGGCTTTAAGCAAGCCGTTACGGTTAAAGCCACTGGCATCAGTCACAGGATACTGCCAATTTTGCAATACGCCTTGGCGTTGAATAGGATGCAGCTTGGCCAAATAGGGTTTTAAAACAGACAATTCTGCGGCTGAAGGTGTGCCTTTGGCTTCTAATTCACTGTTAGAAAAATAACTTTGCAAACGGCGATATTGCCCATAAAACAAGGCTTTGTTTTGCCATTCAAAATCATAAGCGTAGGTTAAAGCCTGCCTAAAACGAATATCCTGAAACGCATGTCTGCGGGTATTAAAAACAAAACTTTGGGTCGGAATTGGGTTTTGGTGCTGAAATTTATGCTTGACCACCATGCCCGCATTCACAGCAGGAAAACGATATTCAGTGACCCATTTTCGTGCGGTATATTCTTCATGCAACGTGTATTGCCCCGACTTAAACCCTTCGAAGGCAATATCCAGATTGCGATAATAAACATACTTCAGGCGGTCAAAATTATAGCGCCCTTTATTTACGGGTAAATCTTTGCCCCAATAATTTGGATTACGCTTATAAGTAATGCTGCGCCCTGCATCAATCCGCTCAATAAGATACGGCCCTGAACCTAAAATCGGTTCTAGTGTGATGCGGGTAAAGTCACGCTTTTGCCAGTCTTTTTTAGAATAGATTGGCATTTGCGACAAAATCAGCGGCATTTCTGCATTGTTAGTGGATTTAAAACTGACTTTAACCTGATGCTTAGACAAGACCGTGGTTTTATCTAAATCGGATAAATACATTTGCAAACCTGGATTAGACTTGGTCTGAAAAGCATCAAAACTGAATTTCACATCATCTGCTGTAACTGGGCTGCCATCACTAAATTTAGCTTTAGGATTTAAATGAAAAATGACAAATGCAGTTTGCTTGGGGTCATAGCTGACTTTTTCTGCCAATAAGGGATACATCACCCCCGGCTCATCTAAAGAACTGCTCATGAGTGAATCGAATATAAAACTCACCCCATCGGTTGAGCTGCCCTTGCCATTCATGTCATTTAAATTATCAAAAGTGCCATTACTGGCACGAATTAAATCGCCACCTTTGGGCGCTTGCGGGTTGGCATAAGGCATAGCCGAGCGCCCCACATACTGAGGCTGGCTATGTACGGCAATATAGGGCGTGGTTTGTAACGCAGCCCATCCAAACTGCGGCAAGACCACACAACCTAAAATACAGCCCAGATATTGATGTGTCTTTTTTATGGCAAATGACATGCACACAGCTCCTTGTGCAGTATTCCTGAGGATGCCGTCAAAACATGACATCCTCAGGATTAAACTTTACAGATTCGGGACTTTAATCACATCGCCAATACGCAATTGAGTATTTGGCTGCATATCATTTAAATCTGCCAATGCTTTGGTGTCGATGCCATAACGACTGGATAAGCCAATCAGCGTATCCCCACGTTTCACTTTATATTCAGTTACGGTTTTGGGAACTTGAATATTTTGTCCAATGCGTAAACCTGAACGTGGCGTTAAGTTATTTAAACTCGCCAATTCTGCAACCGACACACCCACACGGCTGGCAATCGAATTTAAAGACTCACCACTTTTAACGGTATAAGTTTCGGTGGCTTTACTACTGCTGCTTTTCGCAGCACTTACGACCTCTGTTTTTACTTCATTTTTTGCAGCGCTGGCATCGACTTTTAAGCGTTGTCCAATGCGGACATTGGCAGTACGTGAAAGGTCATTCAGCTCTGCCAAATAATTCAATTGCAATTTATATTGGCGCGCAATACTGCTTAAAGTTTCCCCTGCTTTGACCACGTGAATATCATTGGTGGTTTCAGCCACCGCTTCAACTTGGGCTTTTTTCTCAGGAACATCACCCGTGAGTTTAAGAATTTGTCCTGCTCTTAAACCACTGTTACGGCTTAGATTGTTTAAGTCTGCAATATAGTCTTGGCTGAGATTATATTTTGTCGAAATCGCCGATAAGGTATCGCCACGTTGTACCGTATAACGCTCAGGCACATTGACACCTGCAGGCACTTTGAGGGTTTGACCAATGCGCACACCGCTTTGCGTGCTTATATTATTTAAACTGGCGAGCTCTGCCAAAGAAATTTTGGCTTGGTTGGCAATGCTCGATAAAGTATCACCACGCTGTACTTGGTAGTTTTCAGTCGGATAGTTTGGCTCTGCTGCTTTTGTTTCTGACTTACTGGCTTCAGCTTTGCTCGCTTCCGTTTTTTGTGCAGTCACTTCATTTACAGGCACATTAATGCGTTGCCCAACCAATAAGCTACTGTTCGCGTTTAAACCTGGAGTTAAATCAGCCAATTCCTGATTTGACAAGGCATAACGGTCTGCAATCAGTTTTAAGTATTCGCCACGCTTCACTACGTAAGTTTTGGTTGCGATTTTTGCAGCCTGTTCTGCGGCTTTTTTGTCGGCTTCTGCTTTGGCTTTAGATGCAGCCGTTTCTTTTAAACTTAGACGCTGCCCTACAAATAAGCCACTGGTGGTACTTAAGTTATTAAAATCTGCCAATTGTTTTACAGTTAAACCAAACTGACTGGCGACACCTGTTAAGGTATCATTGGCTTGCACCACGTATTGCTCAGGCATGGTTTTTGGCTTAGCAGGCTCTGCCTGTACTTGTGGCTTGGCGTCGTATAAATAAATACTGGTGCCCACATACAAAGTTGCATCTGGAGCAATTTGGTTCCACTTGGCAATATCACGCCAGTTCAAGCCATTTTTCATGGCAATACTGGCCAAGGTGTCCCCCGCTAACACGGTGTACGTGGTACGTTTGCCTTTTGGTGGTACGACCACCACTTCAGACTCCGTACGCACATAATTCTTACCTTGGTTACGCTTTGCTTCTTCTGAATCTAAGCGCGTATTTTCTGCCACACTTTTCGGGTAAGCAAAACCTTTGGTTAATTCTTTACCTTGCTGCTCTGCAACAGATAGACTGGTCTGAATAGCGGTCAGCTTAATTTTTCCATCGTATGGATCAACAATTTCAGTGCCTTGAGGCGCAATTTGTTTTAACTCAGCCACAAGTTGTTCTTGTTCTGCTTTAGAAGCCACAGGCTGCAACACTTCTTCTACAGTTTTATTGCTACCTTCTGCCTGCACTGCTGCAAGAATTTGCTCACGCTCAGTATTGGAAATTGGTGGTTCAATCCGCACAGGCTGAATATTGGCAGCAGGTGTAACAGCAACAGGAATACGCGGCGCACTTGGAATATCGCTACCCGCAGCAAATGCTGCCAAAGCGTCCGAACCTTGTGGCGTACGTGACAAACGTGTAGGCGTAGTCGTTGCTGGTTTTGAAACACTGGCTGTAGTCGATGCTGTGCTTGGTGTAGTGGTAGTTGTGACTGCCGTAGAGGCAGCAGGCTTGCCTGTAGTCGTTCTGGTTGTTGTACTGGTCGTTAACGCAGGTGGCTCAGATTTAGATGGTGTAATGGTCACACCAGAAGATGAAAACGATGGTGTGTTGCTGCTATTGCTTGCCCATAAACCGCCACCACCTTGTAGTTTTTTCAATCGTGCATCGACTGTTGGGCTTAAATCTGCAGGAATCAAAATACGCATTGGACTTTGGGTGTCAATCCGATCCCCACGATGTCCAGGGTTAAGCGAATACAGTTCGGCACGGCTGAGACCGGTAATATTGGCCACATCATTTAAATTCACCGCGCCCACATTAATTTCACGGAAGTGTGGACGGTTGGCAATTGGGGGTAAAGACACGCCATAAGCATGCGGGCTTTTAATAATTTGTGCTACCGCCAAGAAACGCGGCACATAGTTCATGGTTTCTTGCGGCAGTTTTAAAGACCAATAATCGGTTGGTAAACCTGCAGCTTTATTGCGGTTAATGGCTTGTTGAATACGACCCGGGCCTGCGTTATAAGCCGCCAATGCCAATTCCCAAGAACCAAACTGATTATACAAACTGCCCAAAAACTCATAGGCAGCACGAGTCGACTCCACGACATCTCGGCGACCATCGTACATCGAAGTTTGTTTTAAGCCGTAAATACGCCCTGTACTTGGAATGAACTGCCATAAACCTGCGGCAGCTGCGCTACTGGTTGCTGCAGGGTCATAGGAACTTTCAATCACAGGTAACAACGCCAATTCAGTTGGCATACCACGACGTTCAGCTTCTTTAACCGTGTGATACAAATAACGTGACGCACGCGCACTTAAACGATCCAAATACGGTTGACGTGAAATAAACCAGCCTCGCTGCGCTTCAATACGTGGGTTCCAATGGTTTAAATCCATTTTGAAACCAACGGTCATACGCTTCCAGACATCACCGTGTTTTAAAATTAATAAACGGTCACCTTCTACCGCGCGCATATCGGTTGCAGAGAGTAAATCTTCCAGACCATCTAAAGTACTGGCATCTAAATAACCCGAACCGACCTGACTTGAAGTGAGTGGCTTGCTCGCACCCTGCGTCGAGCTACAGCCCGTCATCAAGCCAAGGGCAGCCAATGCTGAACCTAAAACTGTAATTTTTAAAAATGAAGGTAAAGTCGGCTGCCACATGCGCGTGGTTGGTTTATACATAAAAAAATCCAAACAACTCGTATATAAATTATTTTTTAGACTTGCCATTGTAGTAGAGCTAGACAACGACACAAGGCATTAATTTAGCGCGTTTCGTCTATAAATGTTACAAGAAATTAAAAAATAGACAGGATTTACACGTCTAAACCGAATTTGCGATATACAATAGCTTTTCATTTTGATTTATTTTGCACAACCTGCGGATCTGATTTATGTCTCAAACAATCACTTTATATGTTGATGGTGCTTGTCGTGGTAATCCTGGCTTGGGTGGCTGGGGTGCGTATATTGTTACTGAACAAGAAGAACATAAATTATATGGTGGCGAAGCTCAAACCACCAATAACCGTATGGAATTGACTGCAGCGATTGAAGGCATTTTATTTTGCCCAATGGATGCCAAGCTGATTATTTGGACTGACTCCAATTACGTCAAACAAGGCATTACCGAGTGGATTCACGGCTGGAAAAAGAAAAACTGGAAAGATGTCAAAAACCCTGACCTTTGGCAAAAATTAGATGCCACCTGTCAAGGTCGTGAAATTGAATGGCACTGGATTAAAGGTCACGCAGGACATGCAGGTAATGAAATGGCAGATCAACTCGCCAATGTGGGTGCAGATCAAGTCAGCAAAATGTTAAAAACCGCAGACTCAAACCCAACCCTCAATGCAACCTTAATCACATCGGCAGTAGACATAGCAGAACATGATAAAAAAAAAGCGGAATCTGACTGGTTGCTCGATGACCCGTTTGGTTTTGATTTAATGGGCGATGATGCCGAGGTTGAAACAGAAGATATGCAAAATACGCTTCAGGAAGCTCATCAGGCAACCGACACGGAACTCGAAATCAGCGCATCTGTTCATGTCATTGAAGCAGAAACCAACGTGCCTGCAACTGAATCAACCATTACAGATGAAACTGAAACAGAAAAAACCAATCCATCAGCTCGCGTTGACGCAGTGAACACAACTCAATTGCATCCGCATATTGTGGTCACCCCTGCCACAATGGAGCTACACGGCCCGCGCCAACTGATTCTGGATACCGAAACCACAGGTTTTTACTATCAAGATGGTGACCGAATTATTGAAGTGGGTGCGCTGGAAATGATTAACCGTAAACTCACGGGCAGTTCCATCCACATTTATATTCAGCCTGAAAAACTGGTCGGTGAATCAGAAAACATTCACGGTATTTCAGATGAGTTCTTAAAAGACAAACCCAAGTTTGCCGAAATTGCCGATGTGCTGTATCAATATCTTAAAGGTGCAGAAATTATTGCGCATAACGCCACCTTCGATATGAACTTCTTAGATATGGAGTTCAGTCGTGCGGGGTTGGGCAATTTGTCCGAAGTATGCGAAGTGACCGACTCACTGCTCATGGCAAAAAGTAAGCATCCTGGGCAAAAAAACTCACTCGATGCGCTCGTCAGACGCTATGAAATTCCTGCGCGTGACCGTACGTTCCACGGCGCATTACTAGATGCTGAAATTCTAGCCGATGTTTACTTGGCAATGACTGGCGGACAAGTCGCCTTTGATATGGATGCTCTGTCTGCAAGCGAAGAACAGCAACGTCAAAGTGATCGTTTAAGCATTGATATTGATCTTGCTGTGATTCTGCCATCAGAAGAAGAATTGGCTGCACATGAGAATTGGGTCAAACAATTTGAAGAAAAACACGGTAAACCTTGCTTTTTTGCCAAATAAAATCTACGAGTTTTGTAATTTTATGTATTTAAAGATTTGCCAGTTCAGTTATAGTTAAAGCAAATAGGACTTTGTGTATTTTGCAAAGAACCAACAAACAGATAAAACACTAGGAAAGGTGCAGATCCATGTCTTACCAAACCTCTATACATTTTGATCCAACTGCCTTACTGATAATAAAAAATGAGGTTGATAATTCTATCAAACTGGTTGAATCCGCAGTAAGCACCTTAGCAGAAGATCAAACTTTGCCTTTTGGGATTGATGATGCACTGAATCAGTTTGAACAGTGTGCTCAGGTTTTAGCCTTAATTGATATGGAAAGCTTGGCAAAAATTGCGCAATACTCAGCAGAGCTGATGCGTAAAATTATGGGGAATCCAAGCAATATCAACACGCTGGAAGTCATTGCACTTAGCGAAGGCACCACCATGCTCAAGCGTTATATTGAGTTTATTTGCCTACGTGAAGTTAAAATTCCACAATTCCTACTCGACACTTTAAACCGTTTAGAATTGGCATTGGGTAAACCATTGACTCAGGAAGGTCAGCATATTGAAACTTTATTGGACTGCATCACTCCAAGTTTCCAATTGCCGCAAGTGCCTTCTTTAGAAAAGTCGGCTTATGTACATCGCTTATATAAACTGTCATTACATAAGCTGCTCAAGCAAGAAGAATCTGCCATGGATCTTCAAGCGATTAAACTGGTAGGAACGTATTTGGCAGGTTTGGCAGAACAACATCCGAGTCAGCAATATTGGGGCTTAGTACACGTTGCCTTTAACCATATTGATAACTTGTTGTTGAATGAGCCACGTTTGCGTACTTTTATTAGTATTGAGCACAATATGCGTCAATACTTTGCTACGCCAGAAAGCTTTACCGCCAGCTTGTCTGATCTTGCGAATGTGTTGAGCCTGTGTATTAGTCAAGAAGATGAAATTTCTCAACATATTCGCAGTCAAATGAATATTGGTGAAGACTTACTCACCGACATGCAGCTCCAAGTATTCAGCCGTCATTTATATGGTCCAGATTTTGACACCATGCATACCATTAGCGATTTGGTCACCACAGAAATGACACAAATTCGCAATGATATTGAATACAACTATCAAAACATGAGTCCTGAAAAAACGCTGGAATTACAAGGCAAATTAACAGAGTTAGCAAACTTGTTTAAAGTCTTGAACTTAAATGAAGCGCATTTGGACTTACAACGCCAAGCTGAATCATTAAGCCGTCCTGAATTACTCAAAGATGAAAACTTTGCCCAGCAATTAATGAACGTGATTTTATCGGCCATGAACTCAATCGGTGTGCTTGAACGTCACCACACCTCTAGCCGTTTGCAGTTACGTGTGAATAACATGAACATTTCGCTAGATCGTTTAGATGAAGCACACGAAGCCTTGCTGACTGAAACCAAGTTACTGATTGACTTAATCACGCAAACACTGAC
Source organism: Acinetobacter sp. SWBY1 (assembly GCF_002946595.1). Taxonomy (NCBI): domain Bacteria; kingdom Pseudomonadati; phylum Pseudomonadota; class Gammaproteobacteria; order Moraxellales; family Moraxellaceae; genus Acinetobacter; species Acinetobacter sp. SWBY1. The sequence continues at coordinate 1,084,040 of NZ_CP026616.1, forward strand.
ACAGCACCTACAAACTCAAAGTGTTGCAGATTTAGAGCATACTTCAGCGCAAATTCGTGAAGTTGCAGGGGCAATGTTGTTCTTGAATGCTGAAAGTGGTCAAAAAGCACTGAAAGTATCTGCAGATTTTGTGCATGCACAAGTTGAAGCAGGGCAAAACTTAACAGCTGAACAGGTCAACAATATCTTAGATACGCTTGCCAGTGCAGATATGCTGATTGACAATTTAAAGAACAAACAACCTGTTCTGCAAAGCATGTTTAAGGTAGCATTGGACAGTAGTGAAAAATTGAAAACTGTAGCCTAATGACTGAACTCTCACTTGCATATATTTTTCAGCAACAACAACTTTTGGTCGATGAAAACTTCCAATTACCACGTGTGGAAAAGTTGGCAAGTGATTTAAGTTTTAGCTCGGGTGATCAAGTGATTGCCCGAGATCTACTTGAAGATGAATCTATCCCTGAAGGCTTTCAACTGGTTCCAATCCGACAACTTTTACAAGTCTGGAACACCCAACAGTTTGAACAAGCTAGCCGTGCCATTCAGTTACTCGAATGGCGTCGCAATCATAAATTCTGCAGCCATTGCGGTCATAAAACCGAAGTCCATGCGACTCAATATGCCATGGTCTGCCCTGCTTGTGGCTATCACCAATATCCGCGCGTAAATCCATGTGTCATTACCGTGATTACTCGTGGTGAAGATGAAGTCTTATTGGCGCGTAATGCACGCAATAAACTGCCCATTTACGGTTTAATCGCAGGCTTTGTTGAAGTGGGTGAAACACTCGAAGAAGCAGTACGTCGTGAAACTTTTGAAGAAGTGGGTGTGCAGCTTAAAAATATTCAGTATCTTGCCAGCCAGCCGTGGCCTTTTCCAAGTAACTTAATGATCGCCTTTAAAGCTGAATATGCAGACGGTGAAATTCAGTTACAGGAAGAAGAAATTCGTGATGCACAGTTCTTTAAGTTTGATCAACTGCCTGATATTCCATTTAAAGGCAGTATCGCCCATGCCATGATTATGCATGTGACCCAAGGCACGCCTGTGGCAGATGACACCAAAGCTTGGCTATAAGTCTAATTCGCAATCTTGCATTTAAAAAACCGTTGCACCCCATAAGCTGCAACGGTTTTTTTAATTACCATTTTCCACAGAAGATCAATCAACATCACGCATCTTTAAGTGCCTGATCTAAAGCACGCATAATTTGGCGTTTGGTCGCAAAGAAACGACTAAACAAACTCGACACCGATGCCATAACACTGACATGCCCTGTTTTTGGAATGACAATAATTTCACTATGATTGCCATATTTCTTTAATACGTGGTCGAAGTCTGTGGCATTACTTGCCCCCACAATTTGATCTTTTTCTGCCACCAATAAATAGTGTTTGACTGAATTCGGCTCCACAAAATAATACGGCATCACATCCTGATACGGCACCTCTTGATCAAAGGCATCGGCACATAGCGGATCATCCTTATAATCAAAATGATAAGGCCCTGCTAAGCCAATAATGGCACGGATGTGATCTTTACAGCTTAAAGCATAGGGCTGAGGATGGTACAACAAGGACATCACATTAAACGCCCCTGCTGAATGCCCCATCAACACCACCTGTGCCGTAGAAATACCCAGTTTGTGTTGCTGCTGAGTCAAGTAATTCAGTGCAAGGGTTAAATCATCAATATAGGTGGGAAAAATATGCTGTGGCGCGAGCTGATAGTTCATCACTGCGACATCAAAGCCTTCTTTGGCAAATGCTTCGCCCACAAAACGATAATCCTGCTTATCGCCACGTGACCATGCCCCACCATGCACAAACACCATGAGTGGACACTGCGGGCGTGGTGTTGTAGTGCGGTACAAATCCAGACGATGTCGCGCACGTAAACCATAAGCAATATTGCTTTGAACGGTATAACCCTGACGTGGGGTTAAACGGTTCAGCGCATAGCTGCCCAAACTATACAGGCGAAATTCTTCATAAATACGTTTCGCCTGTTCTAAAGTTTTATTCAGTTGTTTAAACCAGTGTTCCACATTATTGAACATGTGTCGGTTCAACCTGATCTGGGTCAATCGCGACTGGCGTTTGTGTTTCTGGAGCAACCATTGGGCTGACAAAGTTCGCATTGTTGCTCGGTTGTAGCTCAATATTATCAATCAGGGTAATAATTTTAGTGACATTGCCCACTTGTTGTAGCACTTGGTTTAAATCCTGCAATTCTGCATTGTTTAAACGTCCCATCACATACAACACACCATCTTCGGTATGAATACGCACTTTGCTGTCTGACACCACAGGTGCTTTCATAATCAAACCACGGGTATTTGCAGTAACCGTGGTGTCCTGCATAATGGTGCTATAGCTGATTTGATTACCCACTGTAATATAATTGTGGATGGTTTTTACATCACTCATGGCACGCACATTGTCTTCTGCCAACTGTTTTAAATGCGCGTCAGGCACTTGCCCTGTCAACAACACATTGCCATGAAAACTTTCTATATTGACACGTGATTGTTTAAAACGTGAATCCAGTTTATATAAATTAATTTTTGCAGTACGTTCAATAGAGTTATCTATAAACACTTGCCCAAGTGAGCGTGCACCACTTTCTGTACCCACTGGCGCAGTGCCTGTGCCACTTGAAATAAAACTTGCACAACCCGATAAACTTGCTACACACAGCAAGGTCACTGCAATACGCTTGAACACTCAGCAAGACTCCTATTATTTTCTTTCAATTCTGGCTTGTGCTGTGCATTTCATCCTTAGATTTGCACGATCAACAATACACCGACTGATGCTTTTGCTTTAAATTTCACTCAAAGATTAATCAAGTCTGCATCAAAAGTAAAAGCATTTTCAATCCATTGCAAATCATACGGGAATTTGGAAAAGTCTTGCTGTACTGTTTTTGCAAATTGCTGAGAAAAATCAAAGCAAATCACATCAAAACGACAATAATATTCTGAATAGTGTGGATATTCTGTTAAAAACTGCATGGCGGTTTTCATAATTTTACGCTGCTTAGATGCAGACACCACTTCGTAGGCTTTGCCATAGCCAGTTTGCGAACGCGCTTTAACTTCTACAAAAATCAGTTGTTCTGCTTGAATAAAAATACCATCTATTTCACCAAAAACACTGTCATAATTCTGCTCCAGCATACGCCAACCGTGTTGATGTAAATATTGCCAAGCCGTCTGCTCTGCCCATGTGCCAATGCTTTGCTGCAGTGTTTTTTGATTCATGCTATATCCAATTTTTTATTTTGTTATGGTGCGAAATCGTAGTATTCGCTGAAGTGCGATGACGCGAGTTTCACACGCCAGACTGCAATTCAGGTAGAATAAGCGCTTGGTCTGTAACTTGTATCAGACGCAAGCCAATACTGCTGTTGTTTCGTGTTCCATCATTTTTATTTTAGTTTGCTATTTCCCACGGAGAAAACTCAATGAGTGCCCAGTTATTTGTTGTTGCTACCCCAATTGGTCACTTAGATGATATGAGCTACCGTGCAATTGATGTGCTCAAATCAGTCAGCCTAATTGCTGCTGAAGATACCCGCACCTCTGCACAATTAATGAAACATTTTAATATTTCAACTCCGCTTACAGCCTGCCATGAACACAACGAAAGCAACAAGATTGATATTTTAGTCCAAAAATTACTCAATGGCGAAGATATTGCGCTCATTAGCGATGCAGGTACACCACTGATTAGCGACCCAGGTTTTAAACTGGTTCGTGCAGCACAAGCCAATGGTATTCGTGTGATTCCAGTACCCGGTGCATGTGCAGCCATTACAGCGCTAAGTGCGGTTGGTTTACCCAGTGATCGCTTTAGTTTTCAGGGATTTCTCGCGTCCAAACAGTCACAGCGATTACAGCAACTTGAAAAGCTGAAAGATGAAACCCAAACCCTGATTTTTTATGAAGCACCGCATCGAATTTTAGATTCGGTCAAAGATATGGCTGCCGTGTTTGGTGCAGACCGTCCTGTTGGCTTTGCCCGTGAAATTACCAAAACCTTTGAAACCATTAAAAAAATGACTTTGGGCGAATTGCTTGAATTTATCGCAGCAGATCATCATCAACAAAAAGGTGAAATTGTATTGGTGGTCGGTGGAGCGAGCGAAGAAAAAGACCTGGAACAAGAAAAATTAGATCAGCTATTGCAGCGTTTATTGCAAGATTTATCGGTAAAAGCAGCATCACAATTGGCGGCTGATCTAACAGGGATTAAAAAGAAAATTGCCTATCAACGTGCATTGGAATTAAGCCAAGCAGCCGAATAAGCCGATTGAACAATAACAGTGATGACGGTCATCGCGCATGAAAAAAGCATCACCCTTTATACAAGATGATGCTTTTTTATGTTGAAGGTATAAGCATTAGAGCAGTCTGCCTAGCAAGTGCTCCGCCCCAACTCACTCAACAGTTCAACGAATAAATTCAATCAACAAGTTCGGCAAGCAAATGCAACAGATTAGTCTCGTGCAGATTCATCTGGCGGTACTTCGGTAATTTTTCCGCCACGTGCCAAAAATGCAGCCACTTCATCTTCCAATGCCTGACGCTGTTTTAGTTTGGCAGTTACAGTGAGAGTTTCTGCTTCTGCAAGATCACCATCTACAGCACCTTCTTCTGATTCTGCTGCACCTTTTTCAGCCGCTTTCGCTTCATCTTCGTCTACAGTTGAATCTTCTACATCATCGTAATCGTTCATGTCCGTCATCTTAATCTCCCCACAAATGACTTCAATTTAGTCCAAGTGAAAACTGGTTATGAATTACGATGAAATTTAGCAATCTCTTGGCCTTTCGCATAGAGTCTAGATTAAAAAAAACGTATCTTTTTTAACCAAATTCGTAATCAGGTATGTATGACCGTACAAAAAACGACTGTTTTGCTTTAAACCGCGTAGCGTGTGTCTTTAAGCAGGCTTAATCCCCTGGCTTGTGACATAAAGGCATCTTTTAACGCAGGCAGCTGCTCCACCTGTTTTAAACCAAAGTTACGTGCCCACACCACAGGGAATAAAGTGGTGGTTTCCATCCAGCCAATCGCAGACATACTATGCATCATGGCATCATTTTGTCCTTTACGACGATGCTCGTAACGCTTTAAAGTTTGCTCATGCGCCCAAACACCACGTTTGAAATCATGCAACAACACATCGCACAGTACGGCTGCATCCAGACAACCAATATTCACGCCCTGCCCTGCAAGCGGATGAATTACATGCGCGGCATCACCAATAAGTGCCAAACCATCTTGCACATAACGCTGCGCTGCACGTGCTTTCAGTGGGAAAATAGCACGTGGGGTTGCCTCTAAGACTTCCCCAAGCATGTGATGACTTTCACGAGTCAAAAGTTGGGTAAAGTCGTCATCATTCAGTTTGGCATATTCTTCGGCATAGTCATCAGGCAAAGTCCAAACAATCGACTGCCAATGCCCTTCCTGCTCGGCGTGTAAACTTGCCATCGGTAAATAGGCCAAAGGACCAGTTTCTAAGAAAATTTGACGTGCAACATGCTGATGCGGCTGCGCAGTACGAATTGCACAGGTTAGACCTGCCTGACGATAATCCAACACATCAAAATCAATAAAGGCTTGTTCGCGCACAAAGGAGTTAGCACCATCTGCGCCAATGACTAGCTTAGTCTGTAATTGTGTACCATCGGCCAAATAAATGTGCCAAACGCCAACACCACGCTCTAAACGGGTCACTTTGACTTGCGTTCGATAATCTTGCACTTGTTGCAACATTTGCTGCTGAATCGCTAGATTTAAAATGCTTGGCTCGACCATTGAACCCAGAGCCTGCTCAATAGCGGGTGTACGTTCCTTACTTGCCCCAAAGTTAATTTCGCCATAGCCATTTTTATTCCAAACCTGCATGCCGCTATACGGCATATGTCGCGCCAGTTTAGACCAGACATTGACTGTTTTTAACAGGTGGATGGTGGCCTGACTTAAAGCCAATACACGCGGATTGGCAACTGCAAGGGTTTTCTCTGCATCTAAAATAGGTGCGGCATCTAAAACTGTAGCCTGCACACCCCCTTCTGCCAATAAAAGTGCAGTTAAGCCTCCCACCAAGCCGCCACCAATAATGACGACATCTAACACTTGCGTTTGTTGATTTGCTGTGATCATGCTTTTAACCCCATGGCATAATTGGCGACCAAAGGTTTAATGCCTGGAATGGTATCAAACGCGACTAAGCCTGTATTACGCATAAATTTCAGGATTGGGTTTTGATTGCTAAATCCACGTACCACGCTGTCACAGAATTTAATGACTCGCTGTTGATCTTTCAAACGCGATTGTTCATAGTCACGCAGCATTGCAGCATCGCCTAAATCTGCTGACTGTGCCGCCTGTTCGGTGAGATAACGCAATAATACGTAAGCATCTCGCATACACAAGTTAAAGCCCTGCCCTGCGACTGGGTGAATGGTATGCGCTGCATTACCCATCAGTACAACGCGACCAACCGCCTGTTTTTCTGCCAGAACTTGTGACAATGGAAAACTAAAACGACGTCCTGTTTTTTCAAACTTCCCTGCACGATCACCATAGGCTTGTTGCAAGGCATTTAAAAAGTGTTGATCATTTTCATCGCCAATCCATTCATGTTCTGTACCTTTTGGCACAGGCCACACCACAGAACGGCGATATTCACCTGGCAGGGGCAGCAACGCCAAAGGCCCTAAGTGACTAAAACGCTCAAAACCCACATGCGCATGCGGCTTGGAGGTTTGCACTGTGGTCACAATCGCTACTTGGTCATAATCATGTTCCGATGCACCAATGCCCAAGGCTTTACGGCAGAAAGAATCACGACCATCGGCAGCAATCAGTAGTTTGGCAGCAAGCTGTAATTGTTCCTGACCACGTACCGCTTCAATATAGGCAAAATCTGCATCTTGTTTAAGACTGGTGACCTGCACACCATCAATCAATTCAATCAAAGGTTGTTTACGCACTTCGGTCAGTAACACCCGACCTAACCATGCATTTTCAATCACCTGACCAAAGCTTTCGACTTTTTCTTGTTCGGCCAATAAACGTGCCTTGCCAAAACTACCTTGTTCGGTAATTTGAACTTCTAAAATAGGCGTAGCATGTTCTTGCAAGGCATCCCATAAACCTAGCTCTTGGTAAATTTGTACGCTGCGACGCGACAAGGCACTGTTACGTGCATCAAAACTGGAATGATACGGCGCAAGGTTAGCATCGTCATAATTGGGGTATTGAATCGCTTCTAGCAACTTTACTGCAATGTTTGACTTAGCCAACATCAAGGCTAAGCTTAGCCCGACCATACCACCGCCTACAATGATCACTTCTTGTTGCATGCCTTGATCCTTTTTATGAGGTATTCGACTTCAAAAGATTCAATCGAAATACGTATAATCTGTAATGGATTTTATCTTACCGCAAAGTCATTTATTTTTATAATGAATTAGTGTTGAAGCTATGGAAGATGATTAGACTTCTTGCAAATGTCCAATTCAAACTATAATTATTAGTCCCTCATCTTCTTGCTCCGAGCCATGTATGACACAAGAGAAGATAAATTCAATACTTAGTATTATTGATGGCTGATGATTGATTTTAGAATAAGCTCAACGATAAAAATGATCTCACATAATGGTTATTATACAAACTATCTTTGTAATGCATATTGCATTACAATATTTCCATACATTCAATAACTGAGAGAAGTGATGGCTACTGTTAATTTCAGGGTCGATGAAGCCCTTAAAGAAAAATCTTATTCAATCCTTAAAGAACAAGGTATCTCACCTACCGATTTCTTTACCAATATTCTTGAATATGTGGCAACGACTGGAAAGCTTCCAGTACACAAAGCGTTGCTTTCAGAAGAAGATGCTGAACTATTGGCACTTGTCCGTAAACGCATGAATGATCCTAAAGAGATGTTCGAGGAAGTCACATTAGATGACTTATAATCTTTTACGTCACAAGGACTTCACTGCAGAATGGGAAAAGCTTCCGAGTGCTATCCGCGACCAATTCAAGAAAAAATTAGCCAAAGTCATTGAGCAGCCACATATTCCAAAGAACATGCTTAAAGGTGATCTTGCTGGCTGCTATAAAATCAAATTATTAAAAGCGGGTGTCCGACTTATTTATCAGGTCAAAGATGATCAGGTCGTTATTTTGCTCATTACCGTTGGAAAGCGTGCTGATAACATTGTTTATGATGAAGCAAAAAAGCGGATCAAAGACTAAAAATTATTTACATACTCAAAATTTACACGCGCTTTCTAATAAAAAAGCTGATCACTTGACCAGCTTTGATTAGACCCAATTAAGCAGATTTAGCTTTTGCCATCAATGCTTCAATCTCTTCTACGGTTTTCACCACTTTTGAAGTCAGATTCAATGGCCCGTTCGCAGTCGCAACAATATCATCTTCAATACGGATACCTATACCACGCCATTTAGCATCTACCGTTTCATCATCGGGTGCAATGTATAGACCCGGTTCAACGGTCACCACCATACCTTCTTCATAAACACGCCAGTCTTCACCGTGTTTATAGCTGCCGACATCATGCACATCCATGCCCAACCAATGCCCTGTACCGTGCATATAAAACTGGCGATAACTTTCCGAAGCAATAATTTCTTCTAAATCGCCCTGCATAATGCCTAGATCAAGCAAACCTTGCACCAAAATACGCACCGCAACATGGTGTGGCTCTTTGTAGGAGTTACCAATTTGCACGGCTTCAATTGCTGCAATTTGCGCATCCAATACAATGTTATACAGCGCTTTTTGTTCTGGGCTGAATTGACCATTCACGGGAAAAGTACGGGTAATATCTGAAGCATAGCACTGATATTCACAGGCAGCATCAATCAGGACTAAATCGCCATCTTTAAGCACTTTGTCATTTTCGACATAATGCAAAATGCAGGCATTTTCACCACCACCGACAATACTGTTATAGGCAGGTACGCAGCCATTTTTACCAAAAATATAATTCAGTTCAGCTTCTAGCTCATATTCCATCATGCCTGCTTTTACTGTTTGCATGGCACGAGTATGTGCTTCTGCACTAATATTTGAAGCAATTTGCATCAGTTCCAATTCAGACTCAGTTTTATGCAAACGCATTTCATCCAGCAAACGATCTAACTGAACAATTTTGGCAGGTGCAGTATTGCCTTGACGATGTTGTGCATCAGCTTGTTGGTTCCATGCCGCAACACGTACATCAAATTCAGTCTGATGCCCCAAGCGATAGTACAACGTGTCTTTATTGACAATTTTGGCGATGATTTCTGCATCTAATTGCGCAATTGCAAAAGACTCATCTGCCTCAAACAGCTCAATTGCACCTTCTAAACCTGCGCGATAACCATTCCAGATTTCCATTTCACGGTTACGTTCACGGCAGAACAACGTGTAGGTATAACCTTCATCAATTGATTCATAGGTTTCAATCACCGCAACTGCTTCAGGTTCAGCAAAACCTGTTAAATAGAAAAAACTGCTGTCGGCACGATATTTATAATCTGCATCACGATTACGCATTGCCACAGGACTGGTTGCAATAATTGCGACACTATTGGGCCCCATCAGTTCTGCAAGTTGATCACGACGTTCTTTAAATTCGACTTGAGTCAGTTTTTTCATAAATACGGTCTACATATATAAAATGATGAAAATATGATTGTTGTAATGACTTAAAGCACCTTACACCGACATACTTAGGCACACAACGCCCGATTAACTCGGACGGTGTGGCGTAAACATTTCAACAACAGCACTTGCGTTTTGTGTGGTTTGTGCAGTTTGTTGACGCGACTTAGCATGTAAGTTTTGCAATAAAGAGCTTTCTTCTACTGGTACTTTTTTACGTCCTACAGATAAACTCACAGGAATTAAACGTACAAATTCATATAATTCCTGATAGCTTTCTTCGCCTTCTTCGTCATTGTCTGAATCTTCAAATTCAACCGCAGCGACATCTTGTAAATGCTCAATCAGTTCGATTTCATCTGAACGAATATGCCCAGAAGCCAAACCAAAACCAAGCACAACGCCTGCACACCAATCTGCCAAAGCTTGCACACGTTCTTGTAAAAGATGTTCATCATCTGGCAATAACGGCAGATAATCTAACTCATCTTCAGACAAAGCATGTGCGACATCTTCCGATTCATCGGTTAAAAGTGACAGTGCGGCTGGCTCTAATTCTGGCACATTGAGGGTTTCTAAAATCTGCTGCCACTCGGTTTCAGTTGGTGCATTTGTCACACAAACTATACCTGTCAGCAAGCCATGTAACTCACTTGGGCTTGAAATTTCTTCAATGTTAGAAAAATTGCGGAACCATTCCGACCAACCTGAAATATCGTCTTGCATTCGTTTATCCAATCTCTATACTTCGTATATATTACCTTTGTTTGCAATACTGTGCGACCACGATATGTTAGAAGAATTACAGCGTCTACAAGCGCATATTGGTGTTTTAAAAACACGAATTGATCATTATGAAAGTGAAAATACCGCCCTCAGCACAGCCAAGCAAACTGCTGAGGAACAGCATCATGCTCAAATTGTTCAAAGAAACGGCATCATTACTGCCAAGCAAGATGAAATTGAGAATCTGACTGAGCAATTAAGCAGCACTCAGGCGCAATTTCAGCAGTTAAACCAAGATGCGACAGCACTGGCAGACCGTTACAGTCGTTTGGAAAAAAGCTGTACTGATTTGAAAAACCGCTTTCAGGAAATTTTGGCTGAGCGCAATGAATTACGCATTCTGAAAGAAAAAATGCTGAATGATCAGCGTATGAATCAGCATGAAATTCAGACACTCAAACAAGAACGTGAAAGATTGTTACAAAAAAATGAGCATGCCAAAGCCAAAGTGGAAGCTATTATTCAGCGTCTTGCAATTTTAGGTACAGCTCAAGATCATCATGCGCAAGAAATTCAACAACTTGCCCACCCTGCCGAAGTGAGCGAGGAAGGTTAATATGTCAGTTCAAATTCCAATTGATTTACGTGTTTTAGGACATAGTTTCCGTTTAGCCACAACTGAAGAAAAAAGAGAAGATTTAGAGCGTGCAGCACAATTATTGAATGAACGCTATGATGAGTTTCGTCGTAAAGCGCCCAATATGGAACCGAGCAAACTGATTATTGTGGTGGCTTTAGAGTTGATGCAAGAGGTTCTTTCTATGAATAAATCTTTGCAGCATTATGAGCATTGTGAGCGTTTACTCAGCACCATTTTGCAAGAAGTTGAAGCCCTTACTTAAGTGTCGTTTTTTTGACTTAAGTTTGCATAAAGGCTATGCAAACAAGCTCTATCTTTACAGTTAATTCGTGAACATGAGTTGCCAAGCAACTGAGATGGGTTATACTAATTCTAACTCTGAGGTGTTCGCCAGCGAGTCTATATCCCTGCCGATACTTAAATCTTAGGATTGTGTTCTGCATATTTAGAGCGTATGCCCATCTCGTATGGGAAACCCAGCAAGTATGCGTCGCGTCCGCCTTGAACTTTTTCGGGTTCAGGGTAACGACATGCAGCGGCATCTTCGGAGCTATTTATTTTTAAATATCTAAAAATAAAATGTCTAAAAAATATAAAATCGTTTAGAAAAATGTATCAGCAGAAACCTTAAACCGCTCAGACAGCGCTTTAATATGACGAATATTCAACTGGCGTTTGCCGCTTAAAATCTCCGAAATCACAGATTGAGTTGCAACCTCTGCCAAGTCAGATTGACCTAATCCATGTTGCGCCATCAAAAAAGCTAAAGCAGCACGACCATCTCCATGAGGAATAGGCAGGTGTTCATTTTCATAAACAGAAACCAAGTCACCGAGTTGATGAATCAGCCCCATTAAAGGATGCGTTTCATCATCACCAACAATATCTAAAAGCTCATCTAAAGCCTCGACAAGTGCATGAAAATCTTTTTCATTTTCTGGTTTACTCAGCAAAGGAGCAACGTAGTGCCAGTGATCTACAGCCTGTTTAATCATTGCGTTCATACTAATCCTCCTTCCAATGACCTTTGTCATATTCTTTATGGGATAACACATGACGAATATACACACGCTTTGCCTGATACATCACAACAGCAATAAGTCGAATCTTATTCCCACCAATATCGAATACATGAAACTTTCCAACTTTATCAACTGCTGGAAATAACTGCTTCATTTCGGCAAAGTCTTTCGGATCATTTGCCTTAATAATTCGATACCAACCATCGAGTGCTGTTTCAGCCTGTGGCCACTTGTGCATTGCCTCTATAATTCTAGCGTGGGTGATCACATGCATAATATTTTATCGCATTTTGCTATAAATCAAGTATAAACTGATTATCGCATATTGCAATATTTTATAGCGAATTAAACAAACTCAGTTTCACCAACTTGATGATAGTGACGATTAAAATAAACCAACGCCTGATCTTGTTGATTTTTTTGAATGGCAACTATTGGGCAAATAAAAATAGTATGCGTCCCCACTTCTTGAATTTGCGAAATTTCACAATCAAAGCTGACCAATGCATTTTTTAATATAGGAGCGCCCGTTTCCAAAGCAGCCCATTCAGCCTGCTTAAAACGCTCATCGGAACTCAATTTTGATGAGGCAAATGCATTGGAAAGATGTTCTTGTTCTGCATTTAGTACATTCACACACAGCACTTTATTCTCTAAAAAACTGAGATGTGAACGCGATGATTTATTCATACACACCAATAATGTTGGCGGTGTATCTGTCACGCTACATACCGCAGATGCAGTAAAACCATGACGTCCTGCATCTCCCATTGTCGTCACTACATTGACTGCACTTGATAAGAAAGACATTGCATTTTTGAAGTCTGTTGCTTTAACCATCACCGTATTCCAACACTCAACTTTTTTAGAAAGTTCAAAGGATGCTTTTTGCCTGAAAAAGCATCCCTGATTCACTTAACTTAAATTCACTTGGCTTGAATTCACTTCGCCTGATCGAACGCTTAACTAGATAATTCTTGGCGAATAATCTTCGTACCAGCAGCCAAAGCCTGTAACTTGCCTCGTGCAACCTGACGACTCAATGGTGCCATTCCACAGTTAGTCGATGGGTACAACTTGTCAGCATCGACAAATTGCAATGCTTTGCGCAATGTATCTGCAACTTCATCGGCTGTTTCAATCGTATTCGTTGCGACATCAATCGCACCCACCATCACCTTTTTACCACGGATAAGTTCAAGCAAATCCATCGGAACACGTGAGTTGTGACATTCCAGTGAGATAATATCCAAATTAGACTGCTGTAGTTTTGGGAAAACTGCTTCGTATTGACGCCATTCTGAGCCGAGTGTTTTTTTCCAATCGGTATTGGCTTTAATGCCATAGCCATAGCAAATATGCACGGCTGTTTCACATTTCAAACCTTCTAACGCGCGCTCTAATGTTGCCACGCCCCAGTCATTCACCTCATCAAAAAACACATTAAACGCAGGTTCATCAAACTGGATGATATCCACGCCTGCTGCTTCAAGTTCACGCGCTTCCTGATTCAGGATTTTGGCAAATTCCCACGCCAGTTTTTCACGGCTCTTGTAGTGCGCATCGTATAAAGTATCAATCATGGTCATAGGACCAGGCAGCGCCCATTTGATGGGTTGATCTGTCAGTGAACGCAGGAATTTGGCATCTTCAACAAAGACTGGTTTTTGCCTAGAAACTGCACCCACCACAGAAGGGACACTGGCATCATAACGATCACGAATTTTGACTGTTTCACGTTTTTCAAAATCGACACCTTCAAGGTGTTCAATAAAGGTGGTGACAAAATGCTGACGGGTTTGCTCCCCATCACTCACAATATCAATCTCTGCTTGCTGTTGTTCATGCAGTGATAGACGTAGCGCATCTTGTTTTGCGTCCAGTAATTCTTGCCCTGTTAATTTCCAAGCTGACCAAAGCTTTTCAGGTTCTGCGAGCCACGAAGGTTTAGGTAAACTGCCAGCCGTTGAGGTCGGTAATAAAATAGCCATTTTGAATCTTCTATCTGTATTTTAAGTTAAGCAACACGTTCTTGATTGGCAGCATGTAGCGGCACGAACTTGGCAGCCCATTGTTCAAGAATATCTTGATAAGGCTTGATAAAGTTTTCTTCAGTCCATTTGCCCTGCTTGACTGCCAACTGACCTCGCTCAACACGGTCATATACAACTTGGGTTAATGAATAATCCTGATAATTCAAACTTGGCTGATAGACCTCGCCTGCAGGTGAGTTGGTGTTATAAATTTCAGGACGATAAATTTTCTGGAAACTTTCCATGGTACTGATGGCACTGATCAGCTCAAAATCTGTGTAATCACGCAGTAAATCGCCAGAAAAATAGAACGCAAGCGGTGCATTGCTATTTTCAGGTTTGAAGTAACGCACGGTTAAACCCATTTTTTCAAAATAGTCATCGGTTCGTGAATATTCATCATTTTTATATTCTGTGCCTAAGACAGGATGCACATTGGTCGTACGATAATAAGTTTTTGTGGTTGATACGCTCAGGCAAATCACAGGTTGTTTTTGAAACTCAGCTTGGAACACTGCTGAACTGACCAAATGCTGATAAAGCTTGCCATGTAAATCACCAAAACTTTCAGGCTTTTCATTTACTTTGCAGCCTAATGCTGGCAAGACCACACTAAAATCATAATCACGAACATACGATGAAAAACTGTTGCCAATCATGCCTTCAATACGTTCATTTGTTTGATGATCTGTGATCGTACTTTTTAGCATTTCAATGAATGGAAAAGTTTTGCCATTTCCTTCAATATCAATTTCTGCAGAAATAATGTCGATTTCAAGCGAATAACGATCACCTTTTGGGTTATCGCAAGATGCCAGCGAGTTAAAACGATTATTGATCATCGCTAAAGTTCTGCGTAAATTTTCCTGACGGCTTTCACCACGCGCCAAATTTGCAAAATTGGTGGTTAAACGCGTGTTGTTAGCAGGTTCATAGTTTTCGTCAAAACGAATACGTTTAATTGAACAGGTGAATGGCTTTGTCATGATGATCTACTACCCAAATTTAAAAAGTTAAAATTTCTGAATGAGGGTATTTATACTGGAACGACAAAATGAATAAAAATGATTTAACCTCAGTCCAAAGTGAATTTTATTCACCTTAATTTAAAATATGCAGCAAAACATCTAAAAATGATGGTTTTTCTGTTATCCCTTAAATTTAAAAATTAAAATAAATATTTCAATAACAACAAGTTAAAACCAAAAAATATTTTTATTCCGATAAATATTGAAGAGTATATTTTAGAGGACAGCACATAGTTCATTCAGCAGATTTCAGCCCTGAATGAATGAAACTCAGCTTGAAGTTAGAAAATCTCAGCTTCTGATTGGCTTGGTTTAGCATCTTCGTGATCAAAATGTATTCAGTTGGTCACATCAAAAAACAACGAGAAAAAATCGGCAGGCAAAAAAATAGGTCAATTCGTCAGTTGACCAATTGACCTTACGATAAGCTCACACATTGGAGCTTCTTAGATGATGCAGTTTTATTGAACTTGTGCAGGAAAATCATCTTCTGCCAATGCAGCGGTAATTTGATCTACTGTTGCAGTGCTTTCCACAGTCACAATTTTAGTCGCTAAATCGACTTCAACTTTTGCAGCAGGATCAACATCTTGAATGGTTGCCGTGACACCACGTGCACAACCGCCACAAGTCATATTTTCAATCAATAGTTTCATTGCGAACTCCACACTTCTGCATTTATTGAACTGTAGTTTAAAGCTTACCATGCAGGCAAGGTCAAGCCTATTTTGGGCTAAAATTTACTTGACCTTACCATCGTGTCAATCTATATGCTAAACACATCCTCCAAATTATAGAGACGACCATGGACGCAAAACACCCAAATGCCTCTCCCTATCAGGAAACTTTGTCTATAGAAGGCATGACCTGTGCCTCATGTGTCGGGCGTGTCGAAAAAGCCTTAAAAAAAGTCGATGGTGTAGAAAAAGCTGAAGTGAATCTTGCAACAGAAAAAGCACTGATTCACGCATCGCAACCTTTAGACCGTGCACTGCTCATTAAGGCAGTGCAACGTGCAGGTTTTGATGTAGCTGCCATTCAACCAATAGAACTGTCTATTGATGGCATGACCTGTGCCTCGTGTGTAGCACGTGTCGAAAAAGCCTTAAAGAAAGTGTCTGGTGTAGAACAAGCCAATGTCAATTTGGCGACTGAACGCGCATGGATTCAACCGAAAGCCACAGTTTCTAGCCAAGACCTGATTCGAGCGATTCAAAAAGCAGGTTATGACGCCAAACTGCTGCAACACGACTCTAACGAACAACACGATAAAAAGAATCTGGAACAGCAACAACTGAAACGTGATTTAGTAATTTCACTGATTTTAGCCTTGCCTGTATTTATTCTGGAAATGGGCTCACACATGATTCCCGCCTTTCACATGTGGGTGATGCACAATATTGGGCAACAACAAAGTTGGTTGATTCAATTTGCTTTAACCACATTGGTGCTGCTGTTACCAGGACGTCGTTTTTATCAAAAAGGGATTCCAGCGCTGTTACGTTTTGCGCCTGATATGAACTCTTTGGTGGCTGTGGGAACTTTGGCTGCATACAGTTTTTCATTGGTAGCGACATTTATGCCACAGCTTTTACCAGAAGGCACAGTGCATGTTTATTATGAAGCTGCGGCAGTGATTGTCAGTTTGATTTTGCTGGGTCGTTATTTTGAAGCCAAAGCCAAAGGTCGCACTTCACAAGCCATTCAGCATTTAATTGGTATGCAAGCCAAAACTGCGCGTATTCATCGGGATGGTCAAATCATTGAAGTACCTGTGGCAGAAGTCAGTTCCAATACCATTGTCGAAATCCGCCCGGGTGAGCGCATTCCTGTAGATGGTGAAGTGATCGAAGGTCATAGTTATATAGATGAGTCAATGATTACAGGTGAGCCTGTTCCTGTAGCCAAACAAATAGGCAATCAAGTCGTAGGTGGCACCATCAACCAAAATGGCACACTAAATATTCGTGCTACTGCCATTGGTGAAGCTTCGGTGTTGGCGCAAATTATTCGTATGGTCGAACAAGCGCAAGGCTCTAAATTACCTATTCAAGCCTTGGTGGATAAAGTGACCATGTGGTTTGTACCTGCCGTGATGTTATTGGCTGCACTTACTTTTATTGTGTGGTTTATTTTTGGCCCAGAACCTACCCTAACCTTTGGTTTAGTCAATGCAGTCGCTGTTCTAATTATTGCCTGCCCATGTGCGATGGGTTTAGCCACACCGACTTCAATTATGGTGGGAACAGGTCGTGGCGCAGAAATGGGCGTGCTGTTTCGTAAAGGCGAAGCTTTGCAGCTTTTGCAAGATGTTAAAGTGGTCGCGGTGGATAAAACAGGAACGCTCACCGAAGGCAAACCGACATTAACCGATTTTCATGTGCAATCGGGTTTTGATGCAGATCAGGTCTTTGCACTTTTGGCATCGGTAGAAGCGAAATCTGAGCATCCCATTGCATTGGCGATTGTGCAAGCTGCAACAGAAAAGCAAGTCAGTTTACTGCCTGTTACCGAATTTGACAGCATCACAGGTTCAGGTATTGAAGCACTGGTGAATGGTCAACGTATTCAGATTGGTGCAGACCGTTATATGCAACAAATTGGGCTAGATGTTAGCGCTTTTAATGCAGAAGCTGCACGTTTAGGACAAGAAGGCAAAACACCCATTTATATGGCGATTGATCAACAACTGGCAGCCATTGTTGCCGTTGCAGACCCAATTAAAGACACGACTTTTGCTGCTATTGCAGCGTTGCATCAACTGGGTTTAAAAGTGGCGATGATTACGGGAGATAACCGACATACGGCTCAGGCAATTGCTGCACGTTTACAGATTGATCATGTGGTGGCCGAGGTTTTACCCGAAGGCAAGGTCGATGTTGTACGTGAATTACAACAGCAATTTGGACGTGTGGCTTTTGTGGGTGATGGTATTAATGATGCCCCTGCTTTGGCACAAGCCGATGTTGGAATTGCGATTGGCACAGGCACAGATGTTGTGATTGAAGCAGCCGAAGTGGTGTTGATGTCGGGCAATTTACAAGGTGTGCCCAATGCAATTGCTTTGAGTAAAGCCACCATCCGCAATATTCGTCAAAATCTATTTTGGGCATTTATTTATAATATTGCCTTGATTCCAATTGCTGCAGGCGTGCTATACCCGTTTGCAGGTATTTTGCTCTCGCCTATTTTTGCTGCGGGCGCGATGGCATTATCTTCAGTGTTTGTATTGGGTAATGCGCTCCGTTTAAAATATTTCCAAGCAGCACAGATTTAAATGCAACATAAGGGTTTAGAAGATTGCTCTACGCCCTTTTTATGAGAGAAGTCACATGAATATTGGTCAAGCCTCTAAGCTATCGGGTATTTCCAGCAAAATGATTCGTTATTATGAGCAAATTGGTTTACTGGATACCGCCAAACGCTCTGCTTCGGGTTATCGGATTTATTCTGAGCAAGATTTAAAAACTTTGTCTTTTATTAAGCATGCACGGGATTTGGGGTTTTCTTCTGAGCAAATGAAAGAATTGCTAGGTTTATGGAAAAATGCTGACCGACAAAGTGCAGAAGTGAAGCAACTCACGCTTAAACATATTGAAACCTTAAAACAGAAGATTACGCAATTACAGGAAATGGCGAATTGGCTACAAAGTTCTGCAGACCATTGCTCTGGCGATGAACAGGCAGATTGTGTGATTTTGAAGAATATTGAATTGGGCAAGTGAGAATTCAACCCAACATTTAATTTTAAATGGCTTTGGTGCACAAACTATCTCTAAGGCTTATTCCACAATATAATTTCCAAACGAATAAGCCTAAACCTTAAATTTATCCGACAACCCATTGGTCTTCCTATTACCGAGCACTCATTCATCGCGAAAATATTGCCTTTTGGTTTGAGCCTGCTGCGTAATGCTACGCTCCATCAAAAGGCAAACAAGGGATAACCCAAACCTACTCCAAAACAGCCATCCAGTGCTGCTTAATGATGAAATCATTATTCCGTCTTTCTTTACCCATGGTCATTGGCTTTGTACAAAACATCTTTTTCTGAAATAAAGCACCTATTTAGCCGATAAATTTTTTAGAATGATTTATGCTATATCACACATCAATAAACGAAAATTGAATAACAAGAGAGTTTGATCTATGCCACATTCTTACCACCTCGAAAAACACTATATTGAACGGTCTGGATGGTTACGTGCTGCAGTATTGGGTGCGAACGATGGGATCATTTCTGTGACCAGTTTGGTCGTGGGGATGGCAGCCAGTGGTGCATCTTCTCAAACATTGTTAATTACCTGTATTGCAGGCTTAATTTCGGGCGCTGCTTCTATGGCAGCAGGTGAATATATTTCGGTGAAATCTCAACAAGACATTGAACAAAATGACCTTGCGATGGAAGCACGCGAATTAAAACTCAATCCAGAGCATGAACTAAAAGAACTCACCAATATTTATATGATTCGTGGTTTAGATGCCGAATTGGCAGAACAAGTTGCCATACAACTGACTGCTCACAATGCTCTAGATGCCCATGCCCGTGACGAAATTGGTATTTTAGAACACACCTCAGCGCAGCCATTTATGGCAGCTTTTTCATCGGCATTGGCATTTACTGTAGGTTCATTATTCCCGTTGGTGTCTATTTTACTCTTACCTGAACATCTGTTAGACAAAGGCGTGATGTTGGTCGGTGTAATCAGTCTAGGGGTTATGGGTGCGCTTGCCAGCTATGTCGGTGGCGCAAGTATGTGGAAAGGTGCATTGCGTGTCATGATCTGGGGTATTGTCGCCATGGTATTCAGTGCGTGGATTGGTTCAATGTTCCATGTCGCTGTGGCTTAAAATCTAGAAAACTCAGTATAAAAATCTGCTCTATCTTTGGATAAAAATATGTTCAGAGATAGGGCAAGCTTCAGAAATAACATGAATGAACAGCTTATCCATGCAAAGTTTATATCTCTAAAACTTCTATCTTCAAAGTTAATCAAATAAAACTACAACAGATTCAGCCCACAATTTTAAGTCAGTTTTAAGTTTCAAATTTTAAACTAAAGCATCTTAAAGTCTTTTGAATCATTGACAATGTCTAAGCAGCCCGAATCACCACTTGCTCCATCTATCTTTGCCCGACTACGCTTTTGGCAAAAACCGATTTCTTTATTCTATTTCAATCTACTGCTTGCCCTATGGTTAGGCTTGGTATTGAACTATGGATTTTATGAGAAAATTCAACAATTCACACCTTATCAGGGCATTAAAGCCATAGGCTTATTGATTGCAACTGTGATCGTCATCGTATCGGCGTATCATCTGTTGCTGCAATGGCTAAACTGGCGTTGGAATGCCAAAATATTAGCAAGTATTTTGATTGTAGTCGGTGGATTCAGCGCTTATTTTGTCAATAGTTTAGGTGTGGTGATTACCGCAGACCAAATTCAAAATATGCTGCAAACCGATGTACGTGAAGTACGTGATCTTTGGTCAGTGCGCTTGGTGGTTTGGAGTGTGCTGTTTGTGCTACTGCCATTGGTCTTGGTGTGGTCTGTTAAAATTCAGCCGACTCATTTTGCCCGTCAATTACTGCAAAAGACTTTAGGCAGTGTAGTTTCGATTGTGCTGATTTTGGGTTTATTGTTCTGTTTTTATGTGGATTATGCTGCAATCTTCCGCGAGCATCGTGATTTAAAAGGCATGCTTTCTCCACAAAATGCGATTGCCTCTAGTCTATCGTATTATAAAAAGAAAGCACCCAAACAGAATTTGCCGCTGCTGCGCTATGGTGAAGATGCACATTTAATTCAACGTGCGCAAACAGGCACAGCACCCAAAATTATGCTGTTGGTGGTTGGTGAAACTGCACGTGCTGAAAGCTTCTCGCTGAATGGCTACGCAAAAAATACCAACCCTGAACTCTCTAAGCTGCCTGTGATTAATTTCACTCAAGTCAGCTCTTGTGGTACAGCCACGGCTGTTTCTGTGCCGTGCATGTTCTCCGGAATGCCACGCCAAAATTATGATGAACAACTGGCAAGTCACCGTGAAGGATTACTGGATATTGCTCAGCATGCTGGTTATCAAGTCACTTGGATTGATAACAATTCAGGCTGTAAAGGTGCCTGTGATCGGGTGCAGCAATATCAAATTCCTGCAGAACTAAAACAAAAATGGTGTGATGCCAGCGGTGAATGTTTAGACGAAATTTTAGTAGACAGTTTACAGGCTTATCTTGCTCAACTGGACCCGAAAGACACGCGCTCACATTTAATTGTATTGCACCAAATGGGCAGTCATGGACCTGCTTATTTCAAACGCTCAACCGCAGCTTATCAACCCTTCCAACCGACGTGTAACAGCAATGCGATTCAGGGGTGCAGTGCCGATGCCTTACGCAATACCTATGACAACTCGATTGTCTATACCGACCATGTTTTAAGTCAGTTGATTCAAACTTTAGAGCAACAAAAAAACTATCAAACAAGTTTTTGGTATTTGTCTGATCATGGTGAATCGACAGGCGAACATGGTTTATATTTACACGGCGCACCGTATTCTATGGCACCCACTCAACAAACTCATGTACCGATGCTGATGTGGTTTTCAGAAACTTGGCAACAACAAAATGCTGCGCAAGTGAATTGCTTAAAAGCACAACGCCAAACAGCATTGAGTCAGGACAATCTTTTCCCAAGTTTATTGAGCTTACTAGATGTAAAAAGCCAAGTGATTGATCCGAAAAATGATATGCTGAATCAATGTTCTGCCCCATCTACCACTCAACCGCAGCACGAGTCGTAACATGCCTAAAATATTAATCATTGAAGATGATTTTATGATTGCCGAATCGACCCAAACCTTGCTCAAGTTACAGCAATTTGATGTTACTTGGGTGAACAACGGGATTGATGGCTTAAAGCAATTAGAGCAGCAAGATATCCAGTTGGTGTTGCTGGACTTAGGCTTACCCATGATGGACGGCATGCAGGTATTAAAAAACATTCGCCAGTTACATCTACAATTGCCCGTGCTGATTATTTCTGCGCGTGATCAATTGCAACAACGGGTGGATGGTTTAAATCAGGGTGCAGATGATTATTTAATTAAACCCTATGAATTTGATGAATTACTGGCGCGAATTTATGCCCTGCTCAGACGTAGCGGCGCACAAAATCCTGTAAACGATACCGCACATATTTTAAGTTATGGCGATTTAGTCTTAGATACCGAACAACATTTGGCAAAATTCAAAGGTGAATATATCGAATTGTCGAATCGTGAATGGGCAATTTTAATGGCTTTGGTCAGCCACCCTAATAAAATTTTCTCTAAAAGTAATTTAGAAGATAAATTATATGATTTTGACAGTGAAGTCAGCAGCAACACCATTGAAGTCTATATTCACCATTTACGCGCCAAACTTGGCAAGGACTTTATTCGTACCATTCGTGGTTTGGGCTACCGTTTAGGGCAAATTTAATGCAATCCTACTCTTTGCAAAAACGTCTGATTGTTTATGTTTCTATCTTTAGTGTCATGTTGGGCTGCGTTTTGGTATTTGCAGCGTATCGAATTGCCCTAGAAGAAATGAATGAAATTTTAGATGCACAAATGCAAAGTTTGGCAGAACGCATTGCAGCGAACCATCCTGAACCTACACAGAGCCAAATCGATTTAAATCAGAGATATAGCGAAGAAGACTTATTTGTCGATATTTGGTCATATGACGATGCTACAACACAATTACACCCTCAAGATGTGTTGCTACAACCCGTAGAAAAACCAGGGTTTTATAATCATCAAACCGAAGTTGGACTGTGGCATACCTATATTTTGCCGCAAGAAACCCTACAGATTCAAATTAGCCAGCAAAACTCTGTGCGCCAATATTTAGCTTTAGAATTAGCGGCAAATATGTTTATTCCCTATGCAATATTTTTACCCTTTGCCCTTTTGGCTTTGGGTTGGCTGATTCGTCATAATTTTCAACCACTAAATAACTTTAAAAGCGAATTGGCACGTCGTAAAGCGCAGGATCTCAGCCCGATTCACATGTTGGATTATCCTGTCGAGCTTGCACCCACGATTCAGGAAATGAATCAGTTATTTACGCGAATTTCTGCCGCACAGCAGGAACAGCGCCAGTTCGTTGCCGATGCTGCACATGAATTACGTACCCCACTCACTGCACTCAATTTACAAGTACAAATTTTATTGCAGCAATTTCCACATAGTGATGCCCTCAATAATTTAAGCCAAGGGGTTTTGCGTTTACAGCATTTAGTCAATCAGTTATTAAGCTTAGCCAAGCAAGATGCCTCAGATAGTCTAATTGAAAACGATCAAACCCTATCTTTAAATCAAATGACCATTGCCTGTGTGGAACAACTTATTCAATTGGCATTGCAAAAAGATATTGATTTAGGTGTCGAACAACGCCAAGAGTTGAATATTCATGGGCAAAGTTCTGCTTTGCATTCCATTATTTATAATTTAATTGATAATGCGATTAAATATACGCCCAAACAAGGCGTGATCAATGTGACTATTTTTCAGCAAGAACAACATGCAATTTTGCAAATTGAAGACAGTGGTGCAGGCATTGACCCCGCACTATTCAATCAAATTCGACAGCGTTTTTACCGTATTCACAACCATGCAGAAATTGGCAGCGGTTTAGGTTTATCTATTGTAGATAAAGCCACCCAACGCTTAGGTGCAAGTTTAGAGTTTTCTAAAAGTGCCAGTTTAGGTGGTTTATGTGTGCAGGTTAAATTTCCGATGCGTTAAGATCGGGTTTTAATTTAGATTTTGATTGTGGCAATTTATGCGCCAAGAACGCATAAGCGACTACGTTCAAACACCAAGTAATCCAGCCTGTCCAAAGATTATGACTAAAAAAATGTGCCCCGCGCATCATTTGCGCCCAGCCCATCCCCATGCCTAAAATGCAAGCCGCAATCAAGAAAAAATAAGCACGTTTAGGTTGAGCAGCCCGATAAACAAAATATCCTACCAATAAAGCAAAACCACTTGAGGCATGCCCCCCTGGAAAACAATGCCCTGCCGTTGCACTTAAATCCCACCAAACGCCATGCGCTGTGGCAATGCTCATATCCCACGGGCAAGCATGTGCCGACTGTGATTTAAGTATTGCAATCACACTGGTCGAAATCACCACCATCCAAAAGAAATAGCCAAACTCCCAACGACGAGCACGTAATTTTTGAAATTTGAAAGACAGCAACCAAGCCAGCAAATAGCTCAGATATACTGCAATCAGGATATATTTGACATAACGATGATTTAATTCAGCCAATGCCCAATTTTGTCGCAATGGAAATTCTGCATGTGCATCTATAAAAGGTTGAATTAGGTGTAAATCTAGCGTGCCTGCAACGCTAAAAAAATTGAGCAATATCAGCAAACTCAGAAGGAGTAAAATTGCTTGAAGAAGTAAAAATTTTGAATGCTGATGCCGCATGAGGATTACTCAACTCACTATCTATTTTAAAGTCTGTCTTATGCTTTTTGAAGGATTAAGCAGGAATCAGGCATGCGCCCCAAGTCAATGTGATAATTGCCAAAGCAACAAATTGCGCTGCACTGCCCATATCTTTGGCATTTTTAGACAAGGGGTGTTGCTCCATCGAAACACGATCGACCACGGCTTCAATAGCAGAGTTAATCAGTTCGACAATGATGGCAAGTAAACACACCACAATCATGAGCACTTGTTCAACACGACTGACAGGCATGAAAAAACTGAGCGGGATCAGCAGTAAATTAATCAGAATGATTTGCCGAAATGCCGCTTCATTTTGAAAGGCGGCTTTAAAGCCTGCCAAAGAATAGCCTGTGGCATTCAAAATCCGTTGTAAACCAGAAGTGCCTTTGTAAGGAGAGCGTGGAAGCATAGTGAATCTGATTTGAAATAAATCCGATGTTAAGTGGTTTAGCTTAAAATTGGCTTAACTATAACCTTTTGAGACTATTAAATTAAATCGGTGTAATATGTAACATTATGAGTGCCCTATTGAATAATAAGACTCCATCTAAAGTAAGCTGTAAATACCATCAATTTCTTATTGTTGAATCTAAGGTTGTATCAATTGCTCGGCTTCAACTTGCTTAATATCAAAATCAGGACTTTCTTTGGCTTGAATAATTTGCACAGGAATAAAGCGCACTTGAACCACACTTGGTTTTCCACGTGGGTCTTGTGCTAATTTTTGATTCAATGCAGAAATCTGTTGAGGTTTTGGCGCTATATCTCCACGCAAGACTACGCGAATTAAAGTCATCTCTTTACGCCGATCAAACTGCACCGTATCAATCAAATTATTATGTTGATTAAATTGACTTTCAATCAAGCTTTCTACCTGATGTTCATACATCTGTTTATTTAACATCATCATAAAGTTAAAGCTTAAATAGATACCCAGCGCAAAAAGTACTAAAAGACTCACGATATTTCTTTTAATAAATTCAATTACTGTGCTATTTACTTCTTCATCTGAACCGCGTCTAAAACCAGCTGCCCATAACACCAGTGAAGAACTAATTTGAATAGCAACAATATTGGTCAGTGCCAACAGCAGAGCATTTGCTGCATGTTTCCATTCCAGATGCGCAATTAATATGCCACTTGCAACCAGCGGCGGTACCAAAGCAGTCGCAACTGCAACGCCAACAACAGCCACAGACAGACGTGGTGAAACGGCTGCAAATGCCCCTGCTGCACCACCCGCAAGTGCAATCATTAAATCCATAATGGTAGGCTGAGTTCTAGACAGAATTTCATGGGTGATAGGTAAGTTAATATTGATAAGACCTAAAATGATGCCAATACTGACAATCATCGACACACCTAAAACTAAGGTTTTAAATGCTGTTTTAAAAAACAACCATCGATTATCAATAAATGCTAAAGCCATACCTGAAATAGGACCAAGCATCATCGCAACCAGCATTGCACCAATCACCACTGCAGCTGAATTAGACAATAAACCATAGCCTGCAATAATAGCTGCCAAAGCATTCATTATAAAAAAGGTTTTGCTTGGCAAGGCATCGGCCTGAATATTCAGCCGTACTTGTTTATGATCAATCTTTTTAGAGTTTTCGCGCTCCGCTTGTTTGTATTTCAGCTTTTCTTTCAGAAGTTCATATTTTTCTTGTTCAGGACTGTCTTCAACCACAATCGTTGGATCTTGATCTTTTTCCATCGCATGCCTCTGTGTTAGCTGAATAGGAATCTATCCAAATTCTCATGTAGCCGTAGACTTTGTGCAATTCCGCCCAGCATGTTTGGCTTCATACAATTTATTATCTGCAAGTTTAAGCACTTCAGAAATATCCTCTGCATCTTTAAACCAAAATGCGATACCAATTGAGATGGTAATTTCACCCATACCATTAATATTGGTTTGTTGCATGGTCGTTCTTAAACGCTCCGCAGCTTTATATGCCACACTTGGGTCGGCAGTCGTCATCAGCACTAAAAACTCTTCGCCCCCAGAACGGCAACAAATATCATGATCCCTAAAATTAGTTAGCATTATTTGCGCGAGCGTTTTAAGTACCACATCACCTTGATCATGCCCATAGTGATCATTAACTTTCTTAAAGAAATCAATATCAATAGCCAATGCTGCAAACTCAGTTCGGGTTTTGACCAACTCATTTAAAAATAATTGCATCCCACGACGGTTATATAAACCTGTCAATGGATCAGTATTGACGTGATGCTTTAACTCCGCAATCCGATGACTAAAGGTTTCCGAACTGAGTAATAATGAGGTTCTAAACTTTAATACCTCGAAATACCACGGGTCAACTTCTTTAATTTTATTTTCAATGTCCGCATGATTGAGCATACTTGCCATACGTGCCAAGCGGTTCAAAGGTGAAGAAATAAAGCTTGAGATATACCAAATCAATAAAAAAATAAAAAAGTAGAAAATAAAGATACCAATCGATACTTTTAAAATCAGGGTATTGGCTTGGACAAGTAAATCATCTGTGGGCTGCTGAGAAACTACAATCCAATTTACACTTGGAATATGTGCAAAACCCGCCAAATTATCTATACCTAAACTATTCTTTAAACGAATTGATCCCTTTGTATTCTTATTAATATAATCCAAACCTGTATTATTGATAATTTTTTCACCAATTCGCTTTTTATCTGGATGAAAAATAATACGATTATGTTGATCAATCACATACATATAACTTTTTTTATAATCATACTGAGTATTGAGCATGGTATTAATCAAGTTCTGCTCCTGTAAATAAATCGTACCACTGATTAAGCCTAAATATTGATGTGTTTTATCATAAATAGGTTGTGACATCATAACGATTAAATTATTACTTATAGACCAATAGGGAGATGAAATATAAGTTTTCTTTTTTTCAATAGATCCATCAATACCACTGGTGCTATAAGCATGATTAAAATTAAGTTTTAATGTATTAGGTGCATAAGCTAAAATATGTTTATTCTGCCCTACCAATAAAACACTATTAAAATTATTCGATTGATTTTTTAAGCGTTGTACTTCTTCTTTTCTAGCTTGTGTATTATAAAAATTTTTTTCTAATAAACGTGCACTATAATCCAACTCTTGCAGCATATCCGAAAAATGTTGATTGGCACTGGTGGCAATTTTTTCTGCA
This sequence comes from Acinetobacter sp. SWBY1, assembly GCF_002946595.1. Lineage (NCBI taxonomy): Bacteria > Pseudomonadati > Pseudomonadota > Gammaproteobacteria > Moraxellales > Moraxellaceae > Acinetobacter > Acinetobacter sp. SWBY1. The sequence goes on from NZ_CP026616.1 coordinate 1,111,883, forward strand.
TATTTTTCATTGATCGAAAGTGAATTTTGAATTAATTGTTGTTTAATTACATAATTTAAAATAAAAATACTTACGACAAATAAGCCTGATACACTTAAAATTGTGGAAATTAAAATAAGTTTACGCAGATTCAATCTGAGTGATAGTAAAAAATGTTTCAACAGTTCCTACCCCAAAAACTAAACAACTGCGACAAGTGTCGATTTTAACACATAATTTTACAACTCAATCACATATTTGAAAGCAATACAGTTGAATTTTAGTTGTGAATTTTTGATGTTCAATTGCACAAATTAGATAGTTCGTTTGTTGCTGACCACCAACTAAATCAGAAATATATCCTCTAAATACAATTTCTACCACACACTTCCTAAGAATGCACCGACTAATAACAAATAATGACAACTTGAATTTTTCGTTCTTATTTTTTGCTGAAAACCTTGTCTATTCGATAAATTTTTTGGGTCAATGACTCATAAAATTACAAAAAACTATTATCTTTTTTTGCTTTAAATTTACATAACCACTTAATAAATAGGTTTTTTCTTATATTTAAGCACTATTTTAATTTAAGCGGTTGCTCATTTTTAACAGTCTTTTTTGCTGTGGACGCATTAGCATCAGGGCAGATTCCCAATATCGTCATTCAACCTCAAATTCCAGCAAGTACACCTGTAGAACGTCCTGCACAACAAACCATTTATATGCCAACACCTATGCCTTATCCTGCACAAACATGGCAACAAAAAGTCAAAATTAAAACCTATGATGGTCGCTGCGTAGATTTTAGTCGCAGTAATCAACCTTCCATTCAGACTTCACATTGTCATGATGGTACCAATCAGGATTTTATTTTCCATCCTGATCAAAGCATTACCGTGCAAGGTAAATGTCTAGATGTAGCAGGAAAACAGAAACATGATGGTGCTGAAGTAATTGCTTATACCTGTAATGGACAAAGTAACCAAAAATGGTATCTCGATGGTCAGCGTATTCGTAGTGCAGATACAGGCAAATGTTTAGATATTTATAATGGAAAAATGAAAATGTATAGCTGCAATCAAAATCGTGGGCAGAAATTTAGTTTTATTGCCTTATAAAAAAGAATCACTAATTCCCTCAGCCTAGCCTGCTCTTTTGAAGATGAGGGAATTAGCGAATGATAATTTAAAAAATTATAAAAATTTTACTTTAAATACGATTAATTAAGGATGCTGACTAAACAAATCAAAAATCACTTTTCTTAACCACTGATGACTGGTTTGGTGATGACAAGACGTATGCCAATATTGTCGTACAGGATAGGTTGGAAAATTCAAAGGCGCACTCACTACTTGTAAATTCCCGCGTGCCAATAATACTTCACTTAAATAATAAGGCACTGTCGCAATCATATCGGTTTCTTGCACAATTAAACCGACCCCTAAATAACTTGGGATACTCATTAGAATATTACGTCTTAAACCACGATTGCTTAATTCATTTTCAATATGGTAGTGACCTATACTGGTATCTACATCGACATGCGATTCACGAATATAAGCTTCAACATCTAAACTTTTTTCACAAATACGTGGATGATCTTTACGACTAATCACCACATAATATTGTAAAAATAATTGCTGCTGATAAAAACCCTGCTCTAACTCAGGTAAAAAACCAATCGCAAAATCAATTTCACCATTTGCCATTTGATAACTGGTTTCACGGGTAATAGGACGAATTTTAATCCGCACTGAAGGTGCATATTTTTTTAAAAACTTGGTCAGTTTTGGCAATAAAACCAAATGCGAAACATCGGTCATTGCCAAGGTAAATAATTGATCGGAATGTGTCGGATCAAAATCGACTTTAAAATTATTGACCGTTTCAATTTTATTAATAATTTCACTAATCGGTGAAAAAATCTGTTTCGCCAACTCTGTAGGCAACATTTCATTGCCAACCCTTAAAAATAATGGGTCATTAAAATGCTGACGAATTTTATTTAAACAGTTACTAACCGCAGGCTGACTCATGCCCAATGCATCTGCTGCTGCAGACACATTTTTTAATTTATATACATAGTAAAAAATCTGTAGCAGTTTGCTATCTAACTTAAACATATCCATCTTTCCTTAGAATCAGTTTCACTGCTCAGTTTTCATCCTTATTTAACGCCAAGCTTTTAATTTAGAGCTATGCCCAATGCCCACATTAAAACAATTGGTCGGATCCAATTTTTGATAATGCTGCTTTAAGGCAGGCTTCGCCACATATAAATGCCCAACATTATGCTCTGCAGGATACTCTGCCCCACGTGCATCAAGCAATGACCACATTTGATGTTCCATCGCCAACGGGTCTACGCCTTTTTTAATAATATAGTCCTGATGAAAGACATGACATAAAAAATGACCATAATACAACTTATGTATAATCGCCTGCTCCAACTCTTCGGGCAAGGTTTCAACCCATTGCTGATCATTACGTCTTAACGCAATATCTAAAGCAACAATGTCTTCCACTTCATTTCGATGTGTATCACGATAACGAATTGCAGCACCTGCCACTGCAAAGCGATGCAGAAAAGCCTTGCGGCCTTCATCTTCATTACATAGAAAAAAACTGCCGGAATTGCGCGTGATAAAATAATCCATTAAAAACTGCTGTACTGCCGCAACATCTTGCTGCTCAATGCGCAAAATTAAATGATGTTCATACAAATCACGAAATTGGTTCATGCGTTCTGGTAAATGATTTGGCAGTAGTTTCGTGAACATTTGCAAAACTTTATCCGACAATCCACGCATGCCCCAACGGGTTAGAAAACCATCAACTTTGTCTTTCATGGCAAAAGCTGCAGGTACTTTACTGGTGCCAAACTTCTCGATAAACAAGAAGCTGTCTTTGCCATATTCTGCACCAATGTCATAGGCATCTCGATGAATATACTCGCCAGCAATCGGTACACGCGGCAAATCACGTAATAAAAAACGGCGAATCGCGGTTAAATCATCCTGCTGATTGCTGCCGATATAAAACACCTGACTCGGAATTTTCTCAAACGTATCCAAACGCACTGCAAACACACAGACTTTACCTGCCGAACCCGAAGCTTCAAACAAACGGCTCGGGTCGGCATTAAACCGTGCAGGCGTATCGGCATCGACTTGGGCAACATCATGCACGTAACGCTGATCTGAAGCACAACAATGTTCCGAATATTCAATATCTTCAGGGCGATATTGTTGTTGCTCAAGTTTGGTTAAAATTTCTTCTGGCGAGTTCCCTAAATTCACCCCCAAATGATTGATGAGTTGCAACTCGCCCAGTGCATCGACTTGTGCATATAAGGCCAACTCAGTATAGGCAGGACCACGTCTGACCAATGCACCACCTGAATTATTACATACCCCGCCCAACACTGAAGCGCCAATACAAGATGAACCAATGACTGAGTGTGGCTCACGCTGATGCGGCGCCAATTGCTGTTCCAAAGCATCCAATGTTGCACCAGGCAAGCAAATCACTTGCTTGGCATCGTTGATGAGCTGAATACCTTTTAAACGTTGGGTGTTGATCAAAATTACAGGACGATCATAGTCATCACCAAAAGGGGTAGAACCACCCGTGAGTCCAGTATTGGCGGCTTGCATAATAATAATGCAATCTGCTGCCACAGCCACTTGTAACACTTGCCACTGCTGCAATAAAGAACCTGGCGTGACCACCGCAAAAACCTGTCCTTCGCCAAAACGTCGCCCTTGACGATATAAACGAGTATCTGATTCATGGGTCAATACATGCGCTTTTCCCACAATATCGACCAAGTTTTTGAGGGTTGCTGCAGCATCAAATTGTGTTGCAGAAGAAATTGTCTGTGGCATAGTGTACAAGTCCTGAAACAAGGTGAAAAATACAATTAAGCGATTCAGCCAAATGCATCGGTTGATGGATTGATCGCTCCTGTTGGCAATTTAGCCTTTCAGTTCACGCTCAAGTTGTACCAAGCAATCTGAGTTAATCGCTTGAATGTTTTTAGCACCCGTTAAGGTCATTGCGACTCGCATTTCTTTATCAATCAATTCGAGTAAATTACTCACACCCGCCCCACCTGCTGCACCTAGTGCATAAATAAAGGCACGTCCGAGCATACAAGTATCCGCACCCATCGCCAACATGCGCACCACGTCTAGGCCATTACGAATACCTGAATCCACTAGAATTTTTAGATCTCCTTTTACTGCATCGGCTATTGGCGGTAAAGCACGTGCAGTCGAGAGCACACCATCTAACTGACGACCACCGTGATTGGACACCACAATTCCATCAGCCCCAAAACGAACAGCATCCTTAGCATCTTCTGGGTCTAAAATGCCTTTAATGACCATTGGGCCATCCCAGAATTCACGAATCCACTCCAAGTCTTTCCATGAAATAGATGGGTCAAAGTTATTGCCTAACCAGCCAATATAATCTTCAAGTCCTGTTGGTTTGCCTAAGTATTTAGAGATATTGCCCAAGTCATGCGGACGACCTAGTAAGCCAACATCCCATGCCCAGTTTGGATGCATCACTGCCTGCATATAGCGGCGCATAGCAGCATTTGGACCACTCATGCCCGAATGTGCATCCCGATAACGTGCGCCAGGCACAGGCATATCTACCGTAAAGACTAAGGTTGAACAGCCTGCTGCTTTAGCACGTTCCAAAGCATTACGCATAAAACCACGGTCACGCAATACATATAATTGAAACCACATTGGCCGTGAAATGGCAGGCACCACTTCTTCAATTGGGCATACCGACACGGTAGATAAAGTAAACGGAATGCCTTTTTTGTCAGCTGCAACTGCAGCCTGCACTTCACCACGGCGCGCATACATGCCCGTTAAACCCACAGGTGCCAAAGCCACAGGCATTGACAAGGTTTCATTAAATAAGGTGGTTTCTAAACTCAAAGCCGACATGTCATTCAAAACACGTTGGCGCAAGGCAATCTGTGAAAGGTCTTCCACATTTCTTTTCAGCGTTTGTTCCGCGTACGCACCTCCATCAATATAGTGAAATAAAAATGGCGGTAAACGGCGTTTCGCTGCTTCGCGGTAATCATTCGCAGAAGAAATAATCATGGCGCTATCCTGTTTAATCGACTCGCACGCTGACGACGCGCATCTTCCTCGTCTATCATGCGTACTTGTTGAACTACAAATTCAATATGTCCACACACTGCCGAACGGGCAGCTTCTGGATCCTGGCGTTCAATTGCATCCATCACTTGAAAGTGTTGATCGTGCAACTGATCGAAACGGTGGGCTTCGGTATAGACTTTGCGTCTGCCCAAAACTACGTTGTATTGCAACAAATCAAATAAGCCACGCATCATTTGAATGAGCACCAAATTGTGCGATGCTTCGGCAATTGCCAAATGAAACTTGGCATCGGCAATTGCTGCCTGATCGTCATCACCTAAAATTTGAAAATGGGCGATTTGCTCATAACAGGCACGGATGTTTTTCAAATCCTCAGCAGTTGCCCGCTGTGCGGCATACCATGCCGTACCACCTTCAAGAACCATTCGAGCTTCCTGCACATCAAAACGATAAGCAGGGTCTTCATCAATCAGGTTACTTAAAGGCTGCACAATTTGATATTGCGACCAATTGGTGGGTAGCTGTTGCAAAAAAGTACCCGCTCCAACTTTGCTGACCAGCATGCCCTGACTGGTCAATTGCTGAATGGCTTCACGCAAAGAGGAACGGGAAACCCCGAGTTGTTCACATAACTTTCTTTCGGCAGGCAATCGGTCTCCGACTTGCATCTGATTTTTTTCAACCAGTGTGCGCAGGTCTTGTACAACTTTGTCGGAGACTTTCATGCGGCTATCCTCTTGTGCATGTGATTATGGAATCATCCATGGGAACACATAAGCTTGTAGAGTGATAATAATACCGATCATAACGGTGAAAGTAATACTATGTTTCACGGTAAAGCGGAATAAATCCGATTCTTTTCCGACTAAACCCACTGCCGCACAGGCAATTGCAATCGATTGTGGTGAAATCATTTTGCCTGTTACTCCACCACTGGTATTGGCAGCAACCAACAAGACTTCTGGTACACCAATTTGCTGTGCAGTTGTGGCTTGCAAGGCAGCAAATAAGGCATTGGCTGATGTATCTGAACCTGTCAAGAACACTCCAATCCAACCTAAAAATGGCGAGAAGAATGTGAAAGCATTGCCTGTGTGTGACAAAGCCAGTGCCAAAGTCGCAGACATGCCTGAATAATTGGCAATAAAAGCAAAAGCTAACACCATCCCAATCGAATAAATTGGTGTTTTTAGCTCGTTGATGGTTTCTGCAAAAGTTTTAACCGCTTCACGTGGTTTCATTTTTAAGTAAATGATGGTGATGACAGCCGCAATCATAATTGCAGTCCCTGTTGCACTCAGCCAATCGAACTTAAAGATTGCATCGTAGTCTTTAACTTCAGCAACCACAGGCGGCATTTTTTGCACCAATTGATGTAAAAATGGCACTTTGATGGAAATTACCCAGTCGTGCATTGCGCCATCTTTGGCAAATAAATCTTTAAACGGCTTGATGCTCCAAATAGTGACCATCACCGTTAACACTGCAAAAGGTGACCATGCTTTGACAATCTGACCCATGCTGTATTTTTGCTGTTGTTCTGCAACTAAGTTGGCATCCACTTTGGTGTCTGCATCGCTAAAACGGAAAATGTGTTTTGGCTGCCAGAATTTAAATAAGACCGTTAAACTAATCAAAGAGGCAATTGCAGCGGTAATATCGGGTAACTCAGGCCCTACAAAGTTAGAGGTCAAGTATTGTGCAATCGCAAAAGCACCACCACCCACCAACACTGCAGGCCAAGTTTCTTTCACACCGCGCCAGCCATCCATAATTGCCATAATCCAGAACAACACAATAGGCACCATAAATGGCAACTGACGCCCAACCATCTGGCTAATTTCCATGGTTTCTACACCCGAAACCTGACCCGCCACAATAATTGGAATCCCCATTGCGCCAAACGCAACAGGTGCGGTGTTCACAATCAAACATAAACCCGCAGCGTATAAAGGTTTAAAACCCAAACCCACCAACAAAGCAGCAGTAATTGCCACTGGCGCCCCAAAGCCCGCTGCACCTTCTAAAAATGTGCCAAACGCGAAGCCGACTAATAGCATCTGGAGACGCTGATCTTCTGTAATTGACAGAATAGATGAGCGAATAATGTTAAACTGCCCTGTTTTTACAGAGATTTTATATAAAAATAATGCGCCAATAATAATCCATGCGATTGGCCATAAACCGTAGAAAAAGCCATAGATCAATGAAGCAAAAGCCATTGGTGCAGGCATGCCATAGGCAAATAACGACACTAATAACGCCAAAATAACCGTAATTGTTCCCGCAACACTTCCTTTTAAGCGAAATACAGCCAATGCCAGAAAGAAAAAGATAATCGGGATTAATGCAATAAGACTCGAAATCCAAATATTTGCCATTGGATCGTAGATCTGTTGCCAATGTTGAAGCATTGTCATCTCCTTGAAATGCTCACTCAAACGTAAACATAGGTCTAAGCATATAGATAAAATTCTAATTTTGGTCTGACCAATATTAAGATAAAAAATCAAAATACTTTTAATATTTGCAACAAATAATAGTTTTATACAAATAAATGTCAACATTGGTCTGGTTGTTTATTTAAATGGTCATACCAATTTAAATAAAGATGATCTTTGTTCGCAGCATAAAAAATACGGTGAAGAAAAATTTAAACTTTGTTTTTTCTGTAGTTTTTAAAAGGAAGGAAAAACCAAATTTATTCGGCACAGCCTTATACAACTTTCGTCTAATACAGTAAAATACGTGTGCTTTCTTCTAAGATGAATTGAACGCTTGATCAAAGGAATCATGGATAAATTCAGCTCAAGTGGCCGCTATTCGGCTTAAAAACATGTGGATTAAAAGAATTTTTTAGACAAAAAAATAACGCCATTATTGACTGCAACAATGGCGTCATCGTGTATTTATAACAGCAACTCACACCTTACTGTGGCTTAACCTGTCACCACGTTCAGGCGCTTTAAACGCGAAATATGCAAATCAATTTGCCCTGCAATTTCAGGTAAAATTTGCTTTAAAAACTGGCTATAGTTCATTGCATCTTCTGCTCTTAATACGCCTGCTTGTACCAATTGTTCCTGCTGTAGCAACATACTTTGTACACGGTTTAAATCAGGCTTTTGCCCTTGGCTTAAACCTGTACTAATTTGCTTAAAGCCTAAATACAACTGATCACGTTGCTGGATTAATTGCTGCATTTCAACTGCAGATACCGCAGCACGCTCTAGCATAGCGTTTGTTTCCAGTACATTTTCAGATTCATCTGAATATAGACTTTGCGTTGTTTCTATCTCTGTGGAAGCCGTGTTCGGTTTCACCCACACTGTTTCCGAAACAGTCTTATTCGGTGGTTGAAACACATACACCACGGTAAACAACACCGCGACCGCCAAAACAAAAAAGCCAATACCGAGCCATCGAGTCCCATTCATGTGCATGCTCCATAAGCAAACCATCCTAAAATGCGCTCAATTCAAATATCGTCTTGAGCGCCTTAGCATGCTTTGCCTGTTATGATCGGCTTAAAAATTACGGCGTCGACCAATCGCTTGGTGCATAACCCAAACGCACTCGCTGTGGGTGATTCCCCACTGGCACACTGCGGACTTTTTCTCCCGTAGCAAAGTCAATCACCGTTACCACATCGGTTTCACTTTCTGAAATCACACAGCTTTTTCCATCTGGGCTACGGGTTGCCCAATATGGTTTACCTGCAGGAATCAGTTTGCCTGCTTTTAAACTCTGACGGTCTACAATGGTCGCGTAATCATCCATCGTGCCTGCCACACAGAGTTTTTCGCCATCTGCGCTGATGGATAAACCATGATGACGTGAATCATTTACCCATTTGCTGCGGTCTTTTGGAATTGTACTGCTGCCCGGTAATTGTCCAATACGCGTGACTTTATCGGTTTTTAAGTCGTATTCCACCAAACCATTAAAAAATGAAACCTGCGCATAAAGTTTGCTTTCATCTTTACTTAGCACCATAGGACGCACTGAGTTGGATAAATCTTTACGTCCAAAGGCATCTAACGCAGGTCGGAAATCAATTTTTTTCAGAACTTTATAATTGTTGGCATCGGCAATGGTAATAAAGCGCTTACCTTTGGTAAAATCTTGCCACTGTGCATCCATCGAAGTTTCTACGTTACCAATCGCAGAGTTTAAGATTTTCGTTCCACCTGCAAAGTAAATATTTTCGTGCGGCTTATCCCCTGTTGCAAAACGCCCCAATTCTTTACCTGTATGAATATCTAAAACATGCACCACATTACCTGACGATGCCGACACAGCAACACGTTGTCCATCTGGTGAAACCGCCATGTGGTCTGCGCGGAAACCTTCGACTGGCGTACGCCAATTAATTTTGCCCGTTTTAATGTTGATGGATACCACATCGGCAAAACTTGGACGTGAAGCCACAATCGACTGTCCATCTGGCGTGGAATACATATCATCCACCAACTGGTCATTGCCCTCACCTGCAGTTTGTTGAATGTAAGTGTAGGCAATCAATTTCACTGGATTTAAATGAATTTCTAATAAACGCTCTTTGCGGTCAGGAATCATATTGACCACACCCACTTTGCCAAAGTCTTGTGAAGGGTGAATCACCGTCACTGTGCCATCCCAGTTATTGCCGACAAAAAAGACTTGTTGGGTATTCGGTGGCTGCGGTAAATAGGTCGAATCTGCATAACTTTGTGCGCTGACACAACTTCCTAAAGCCAGCACGCCTTGAAGTAGATGTTTAAACACCCTGTTGGAATAACTCATGTTCTTGTTCTCCCTGAACAGCAAAATGAAAGTGTTGTTTTTGTTTTGGCTTGTGTTTTTACATATTTGTTGTTTTTAACTGAAGCCTGCCTAATCCATCTTGAAGCGATCTTGAAGATTGTTGGCGTGGCATTGATTGGGCAATAGCATAAGAGTTTTTGTAATTTTGCGTCTAGGGTTCGAGCTAGACTATCCGATAGCAGGTCAATTTTCAGATAAACAGAAATACAGCATCACATCCTGTTAAAATGCCAAGTATGATAAAAGCTTGTTTTTGTCGATGAAATGACAGTAATCCCATACCCATTCAAGCATTTAAACTCAAGAATATAAGGATGTGCCGAGATGCAGTTGTTGGAACTTAAAACCTTGCGTAAACAGCTTCGACAACAGCGCAGAGCGGTCACGCGCACCCAACAGCAACACGCACAGCAAGCTGTTTTGCAGCGGCTAATACGACTGCCAAAATTTCAGTACGCAAAAAAAGTGGGTATGTATTTACATGCTTTTGGTGAAATTCATACACACCGCATCATTGAATATTGCTTCGCGCATAGCAAACAAGTGTATTTGCCCATGATTTGCAATATGAATCAACACTTGGTGTGGGTACAAATCACCCCACAACAATATCGTCAGCGTCGCTTTGCCCATCATCGTTTGGGGATGCAAGAACCAAGAACAAGTCGCGGAAAACACATCTCCCATTTAGATTTAGTCTTGATGCCCTTATTGGCTTGCGATACGCATGGCACCCGCATTGGAATGGGCGGTGGTTATTATGACCGCACTTTAGCCTCTGCCCCGCAGCATCCTTATCGCTTAGGGATTGCACATGATTTTCAGCTAATTCATACACGCTTGCCACGTGAAAATTGGGATCAACCTGTAGATGCCTTACTAACTCCACAACATTTTTTACAGTTTAAACGCACCTTGAAACGCTAAATTGATCATTTTGACTGAATAGATCAATTTAAAATCACATATTTAGCTACTTTTTAAACAATTTGTGTTGACCTGCCCTTGTATTTTAAAAAATACCCATCACTATTAAAAACATGGCAACACCGTTGTCACTCATTAGGAGTGCCCATGTCTGAAATTATTATGAATCAAGAAACCTTAGAGCCTCAGGTTCCAAGTGTATTACCGCTTTTAGCGCTACGTGATGTGGTGGTTTATCCACACATGCAAATCGCGCTATTTGTAGGTCGTGAAAAATCGATCAATGCAGTTGATGTGGCTCGTAACAGTGACAATCTAGTATTTGTAGTTGCGCAAAAAGATTCGCTTACAGAAGAAATTGATCACGACAATTTATATCAATACGGTACTGTCGCGAAGATTGTGCAAGTTGTGAATCACGAAAATGATGAAAACTGTATCAAAGTGCTGATTGAAGGCTTATACCGCGCCAAACTCGAAAAAATTATTGATGAAGACGCGTATTTGACTGCAGAACACAACTTGAGCCCAATGACTGTTGCGATGGATGAAAATACCCAAGCAACACGTTTGCAAGAATTACGTGCCTTATTTGCGCAATATGCAGAAGCAAAATTACGCAATGCACGTGAACTGATTGCTGCTGCCAATAAAATTGAAGATTTATTGCAGTTGTTGTTCTTTGTTGCAACCCGTGTGCCATTGAATATTGATGTCAAACAAAAATTCCTTGAGCACGATGAGTTTGAAGCTCACTTGACCGAGTTAATGACTTATTTATTGCAACAGTCTGAAGAACAGCAGATTGAGCAAACCTTGCATGACTCTGTTAAACGCCAGATGGAAAAAAATCAGCGTGAATACTTCTTGAATGAGAAGATGAAAGTCATTCAACGCGAACTGTCCGATATGAACGGCGGTGCGGAAGATGATGTCGCTGAAATTGAAAAACGTCTGGCCGAAGCAGACTTGCCAGAACATGTCCGCAAAAAAGCAGAAGCTGAGTTCCGTAAGCTAAAAGCCATGCAACCTGCATCTAGCGAAGCGGCTGTGGTACGTAACTATCTGGAAGTAATTTTAGATACGCCATGGAACAAAGCCAGCAAAGTCAGCATTAACTTGGCGAAAGCACAAGAAATTTTAGATGCCGACCATTACGGTTTAGATGAAGTCAAAGACCGTATTGTGGAATACCTTGCTGTGCAGTCGCGCGTGAAAAAACTCAAAGGTCCAATTCTGTGCTTAGTCGGTCCTCCGGGTGTAGGTAAAACCTCACTGGGTGAATCGGTTGCAAAAGCCACTGGACGTGAGTTCGTGCGCATGGCGCTAGGCGGCGTACGTGATGAAGCGGAAATTCGCGGTCACCGCCGTACCTATATTGGTGCGATGCCGGGTAAAATTGTGCAGTCATTGACTAAAGTTGGTGTGAAGAACCCACTGTTCTTGCTCGATGAAATTGACAAAATGGCACAGGATTACCGTGGCGACCCTGCATCTGCTTTGTTAGAAGTACTTGATCCATCACAAAACAACAAGTTTAATGATCACTATTTAGATCTAGACTTAGACTTGTCTGAAGTGATGTTCATTTGTACTGCCAACAGCATGAATATTCCAGAAGCTCTGTTAGATCGTATGGAAGTAATTCGTCTACCGGGTTATACCGAAGATGAAAAAGTGAATATTGCAGAACGCTATCTTGTCCCTAAAGCCATCAAAAATAATGGCTTGCGTGCTAAAGAATTGACGGTTCATGAAGAAGCGATTCGTGACATTGTGCAGCGCTATACACGTGAAGCAGGTGTGCGTAGTCTGGAACGTGAAGTGTCAAAAATTGCCCGTAAGGTGGTGAAAGAAGCAGTCAGCAAAAAAGCCAAAAACCTACAGGTAGATGTGACTTCACAAAACTTGCCTGACTACCTTGGTCCACACAAATTTGACTATGGTATGGCAGAAGAAGAAGCCGAAGTGGGTCGTGTAAATGGCTTGGCTTGGACTTCAGTGGGTGGTGAATTACTCACCATTGAAGTGGCAACCATGAAAGGCAAAGGTAATTTCATCACCACAGGTTCATTGGGTGATGTGATGCAAGAGTCAATCAAAGCCGCGATGACCGTTGTGCGTACCCGTGCCGACAGTTTAGGCATTGAAGCCAATGTATTTGCCGAAACCGATGTACACGTACACTTGCCAGAAGGTGCAACACCTAAAGATGGTCCATCTGCAGGTTTGGCATTGACTACGGCATTGGTATCTGCATTTACAGATATTCCAATTCGTCCTGATATTGCCATGACAGGCGAAACCAGCTTACGTGGTCGTGCAATGCGCATTGGTGGCTTGAAAGAGAAACTTCTTGCGGCACATCGTGGTGGTATCAAACTGGTATTTATCCCACAGGAAAACGTGCGTGACTTGTCTGAAATTCCAGACAATGTCAAAGAAGGTTTGGAAATCAAGGCTGTGAAAAGCATTGATGAAATCTTGCCTTTGGCACTGACCAGTATGCCTAAGCCTTTAACCAAGGCACCGATTGTGAAGCCAGTAGCAGCAGGCAAAGCCGCACGTCATTAAGCAAGTTACTCTGCTTTAAGCATAGAACATCTCAAAAGAGCACTTCGGTGCTCTTTTGTTGTATTTAGATTCTGGATTTAAAATAATTGAATAATTTTTTAATTATTTTTAAAATGGATAGTCTGTTTTTAATTCAATTTCCTTGAAAAATAGGCAAACCATCCACATATATAAATTTAAGATACATCGCGCTGTATGTTTCTTGTTTGGTCTATTTAGACCGATAAATTGATCAGACGCTTTTGATTGAAGTGTGCTTCATGGTCTGGTCATCCATATCTCCAGGTGGATGACCTTTTAACCGCAGTCCTATTTCAATTCAGGGCTGCGTTTTTTATGCGCTGCGATCAATCATCAAGGTGATAAAATCTGTGCAACCAAGCCATTCACGACATGTGCCATTTTTTCAAAATTTACTGTTTTTAAAGTATCACCTGTGGTGTGGCGAAGTGTGCTGCGATAACTGCCTGTATCGGTAATTAAAATGGCAGGAATATCATATTTCCAATAATTTAAATGATCTGAAAAATCCATGCCCTTGACGAAAGTCGGTGCGACCACACGCTCACATTGCAATTGATTCAAACGCTGCATCGTATTGCAATAGCTTGCACTCATTTCACGTGACTGCATATTGCTCAATGCCGCAATAAAATTGCCATGACTTGGGTAAATCCACTTTAAACCGATTGGGTAATTTTGCACCAAATTTTTATCGTAATAACCAATCATATCCAGCACATACACCGCACGGATTTTTTCCTTTTCAGCCTGCACAGATTTGGCATGTATAAAACTGCCCATCGACTCGGTTTTAAAAAATGGTGGCTCTGCCAAGGTATAAAAAACAAATTCAACATTTTGACTAAGTTTATTCTTTTCCTGCGCCAAAATTCGTGCTGTTTCGATTACACCTGCAACGCCAGAAGCGTTGTCATTTGCCCCCTGCTGCTGCCCATAAACATCGTAATGCGCACCAAAAATCGTTTTTTGCACAGCACCGATATTCAATTTGCACACCACATTGCGGTAGCTTTGCTGATTGACCACATAATTTTGAAATTGACACGGAATTCCAAATACTCGCATTTGTTCCCGAATCCATGCCGAAACCCGATTCAGTTCAATCACATTTTTATAATGACGATACTGTTCGGAATTACCCAAACCCTGCTGCCCAATCACTTGCTGCATATAGACTTGCAAATTGTTTGGTTCTGCCCATTGAGCCTCAGGCACAGCAAATGTAGCAGTGGTCATCAATCCCATACCCGCGCCCAATATCCATGAATATAACTGCTGACTTTGAAACGCGCGCATGCTGATAATTCCAAGACAAAAAAGACCAATAAGATTGCTGAGTATTAAAGCAACAGCCTGTTGGCAAATTCAATTGCAAATTGTGTCGTTACACAGCGCTTGTGTTGAATCATGGTTATAATGCGAGATTCTGATTGATCGCTACATGAACTCGCCTATGAAAATTCGCATTCTGACCATTGGACAAAAAATGCCTGCTTGGGTGCTGACTGGTTTTGAAGATTATTTCAAACGGATTCAGCCTTTTGTGCAGACTCAAATTGTCGAACTGCCAATGGCGAAACGTGGCAAAAATGATTCTGAGGCCGATATTCTAAAATATCGCCAAATTGAAGGTGATAGCATTTTAAATGCCATGAAAAACAATGAGCTGTTAATTGCCTTGGAAGTGGGCGGCAAAGAGTTCAGCACCGAAAAACTTGCAGAAACCATGAAAGGCTGGATGCTAGAAGGCAATGATGTCGTGCTTGCGATTGGTGGACCAGATGGTCACTCTGAAGCAGTACGTAAAGCAGCAGCATGGCATTGGTCATTATCCAAACTAACTTTGCCACACCCTTTAGTTCGCGTGATGCTGATTGAGCAGCTATACCGTGCTATGAGCATCAACCACAACCATCCTTATCATCGTGCAGGTTAAATCAACTTATTCAATTTGTACGTTGAGTTATCAAAATATCTTCAACTCAAACGACGTTGCAAAGCTGCAACATAGCGTTGAACAAAAGTACATTTCGCTATACACACTTTTTTGCGATGCTGTAGAACAGCAGGCTTTAGGGATCTAGGCATGAACTTACAGACATTACCCGGTTTATTTATCTCACATGGTTCGCCCATGTTGGCACTCAATCCTGAACAGGTCGGGCCTGCACTCAGCCGTTTAAGTGAAAATTTGCCAACACCGCAAGCCATTGTGGTGATGTCGGCGCATTGGGAAAGTAATGCACTGGAGGTCAACACAGGTATTCGCCCTGAAACATGGCATGACTTCCGTGGTTTTCCTGAAGCCTTGTACGCCCTGCGCTACCCTGCACCTGGCTTACCTGAACTGGCAGAAGATATTTTGCAGCGTTTGGCTGATGCGGGCTTTGCTGCCCATGCCAACAGCACACGCCCGCATGATCATGGCGTATGGATGCCATTACTACACATGTATCCCGATGCCAATATTACAGTGATTACCATTTCTTTGCCCATGAATATGAGCGCCGAACAGATTTATCACATTGGGCAAAGTTTAGCGCCATTACGTGAACAGCAAATTTTACTGATTGGCTCAGGCAGTATCACCCATAACTTACGTGAATTATCATGGAATACACCCAATGCGGCTGTGCCTGAATGGGCATCTAGTTTCCGTAATCGTGTGGTGCAGCATTTAAGTCATCGCAATTATGATGCAGTACTAGATTGGCAACAATTGCCACATGTAGCACGTAATCACCCAACCCTAGAACACTTTGCACCGCTGTTTTTTGCAATGGGTACGGGAGATCGATTTAACATTGTACATAGCAGCTTTAGCATGGGTTCACTCGGTATGGATATTTATCGTTTTGACTAACCGATAGCTCCGCTTATTTAAAATCTGACTTTTTAATTTGGATACATTTTGTTAGCAAAAGCTACGATTTGTATCCATATTTTTTGTTAATCTCTTGATTATAATCACGTTGAAACTTTAGCACATAGAATATAAACCAATGAAATTCAGTATTTTTGCGCTTGCCCTGCTCCCTTTGGCTTTAACTGCATGTCAATCTTCACATCTTCCTGCCACTTCAGGAGATCCGGCTATTTCTACTCTATCCACCACATTAAAAACGCCTACACAAATTTTGCCCGCTTATACCTGGGAACTTGATCGTGGGCTGCAACGCCCGATTGTTCTGAGCTTTGATCAACGAGGCAGACTAAGTGTAGCTTCTGGCTGTAATGGCCTTGGCACGAGCTGGACTGTTAAAGATAATTCCCTGAGTACGGGTGACATGATGGGCACCATGATGGCATGTGATGCACCATTAATGGAACAGGAACGTTTTATCAGCCAGCTTCTGCAAAAGCGTAATATTCCGTTTAGTCTGGATCTAAATGATGCCAATCAGCCAAAACTGAGTATTACTGCAGCTGATGGTCAAAAATATGTCTTTACCGGAAAAATGACACCGGAAACCAAATACCAAGGTCAGGCAGAAACCATTTTCCTGGAAGTTTCGTCACAGACTAAAGCCTGTACGGGTGTAGCTCAGCAAACCTGCTTACAGGTGAAAGAAATCAAATATGATGAAAAAGGCTTAAAGACTCAGGTCGATAAAGACTGGACTTTATTTTACGATCAGATCGAAGGTTTTCAGCATTCATCGAATGAGCGTCAGATTATTCGGGTAAAACGTTATGAAATTAAAAATCCGGCAGCTGACCAGTCTAAATATGCCTATGTATTCGACATGACCGTAGAGCGTGAAGCAGTCAAAGGCACTCTATAACGATAAAATCGCAATATAAAAAAACCGAGGCATTCACCTCGGTTTTTTTTCAAGCTTAAACTCAGTCAGACTTAGAATACGCCTTGAGAAAGCATTGCATCAGCAACTTTTACGAAGCCAGCGATGTTTGCGCCGTCTACATAGTTCACGGTACCGTCTTCTTTCGTACCGAATTTTACGCAGTTGCGGTGAATTTCTTTCATGATTGCGTGTAAGCGCTCATCAACTTCTTCGAAAGTCCAGCCTAAACGCAATGCGTTTTGAGACATTTCCAGACCAGAAGTTGCTACACCACCGGCGTTAGATGCTTTACCTGGCGCATAAAGAATTTTCGCTTCAACGAATTTCTCAACCGCTTCAAGTGTAGAAGGCATGTTCGCACCTTCAGCAACACAGATTACGCCGTTTGCAAGAAGCGCTGCTGCATCATTCGCATCAAGTTCGTTTTGAGTCGCACATGGAAGCGCGATATCACATTTAATACCCCAAGGACGTTGACCTTCAAGGTATTCAAAACCGTGCTTAGACGCAAATTCAGAAATACGACCACGTTTTACGTTTTTAAGTTCCATCACTTCAGCAAGTAATTCTGGCGTGAAACCTTCTTTCACGTACACAGTACCATTCGAGTCAGAAAGTGAAACTACTTTCGCACCCAAGTACATTGCTTTGTCTGCAGCAAATTGTGCAACGTTGCCTGAACCAGAAATCGCAACGACTTTATCTTTAAAGCAATCGCCACGAGTCTTGAGCATTTCCTCAGCGAAATACACAGTACCGTAACCTGTAGCTTCTGGACGCGCCAAAGAACCACCGAAAGACAAGCCTTTACCTGTGAATACACATGAAGTGTCATTGCTGAGCTTCTTCATCATACCCGCCATGTAACCCACTTCACGACCGCCTACACCAATATCACCCGCAGGAATATCCGTGTTAGAACCTAAATGACGATATAACTCGATCATTAAGGCTTGGCAGAAACGCATAATTTCGCCTTCAGACTTACCTTTAGGGTCAAAGTCTGAACCACCTTTACCACCGCCCATTGGCAATGTAGTCAAAGCATTTTTAAAGGTTTGTTCAAAACCTAAGAATTTTAAAATAGAAAGGTTCACTGATGGGTGGAAACGCATACCACCTTTAAATGGACCAATTGCTGAGTTGTACTGTACACGGAATGCACGGTTTACGTGGGTTTGACCTTGGTCATCTACCCAAGAAACGCGGAACTGAATTGCACGCTCAGGCTCAACCAAACGCTCAAGCAAACCATGTGCTGCATATTGAGGGTTCTTTTCAATGAATGGCCAAAGACTGGTCATTACTTCTTCTACAGCTTGTAGAAACTCTGGTTGATGTGCATCACGTGTTTTAACGTAATCTAGGAATTCGTTAAGGCTGTTGTATTTCAACGCTTAATCCTCAGCAGAAAATGGATCAAAATTGGTCAAAATTTCAATCAATGATATATTTTGGCGCAAAATATTAAATATCTTTTGTTAACAATCTACAATAGTTTTTTTCAAAAAACTTTAAAACATTTGTATTTTCATAAATTTAACTTATTTTTTAGCGTGTTAAGCCCATAAGTTAATGTAACAAATTAATTCATAGTTTTGAGCATTTTTGCCCAAAAAGCTAGCAATTGTTGTTCTTAATTTGCGCACAAGCCTAAAAGCAAAAATCGTGCTAAAATCATCGACCTAGAATTTTCCCCTAGCCTTATCTTCCGTTTTTCTGCTGCTGTTAAAGTGGCATTGGTTTGTCCATGAATTCGCAAATTGCTCTGATTCAAAATATTGATGCGCTGCTCCCTCAAACTCAATGTGGCTTATGTGGTCACCGCGATGGCTGTTTACCCTATGCCAAAGCGATTGCGGAAGGCGAAGCAGCCAATAAATGCGTACCCGGTGGACAACCTGTTGCAGATGCACTAGCAAACTTACTGCAACGCCCTGTATTGACCGCAGAAGCCAGTGTTTGGCCTGTGCAGGCAGATGGGCGCCCACAGCGTATGAAAGCGCTAATTCGTGAAGATGAATGCATTGGCTGTACCAAATGTATTAATGCCTGCCCTGTCGATGCCATTTTAGGCTCAGGCAAACTCATGCACAGCATTTTGACTGATTTATGTACTGGCTGTGAATTGTGTATTCCACCTTGCCCTGTCGATTGCATTGACTTGGTAGAAGATACACAACCCCTGCTTTCTGATAGCGCACGAGTGGCAGAACAGAATGATTTACGCCAACGCTACTACGCCCACATACAACGTGAAGAACAACGTCGTCTGCACCGTAAAGGCCCTGTGGTACGTGCAGAAATTGATACCGAACTGTTTGCTCAATTTTCTGCACAAGCCGATGCTGCTGTGCCTGCGATTGAATTGCCTGTGCAAAAAAATGAACAGATTTCCACTGCCGATGCACAAACCACCATCGAACTGGCAAAATTACGCACACAAATTAAAAAACTCGAAAAACAACTCAGTGTGCGTGACGATGAGAAAAAACGGCTATTACTAACCAATTTACAACAACAGTTACGTGAATTAGGAGCATAAACATGCCCGAAAGAAATACACGTCTGACCAATAAAGCGGTCAAAACAACGGCTGCCAAAAGCACCACGCTCAAAGAAAAGCTGTCTAAAAATATGACCAAAAAGCAAATTCAGACTTTTTTTGAGCGCTTGCGTGACCAACGTCCAAATCCGACCACTGAACTGAATTTTTCCAATCCATTTGAATTGCTGATAGCGGTGACCTTATCAGCACAAGCGACCGATGTCAGCGTCAATAAAGCCACCGACAAACTGTTTCCTGTTGCCAATACGCCCGAAGCAATTTATGCCTTAGGTGTGGAAGGTTTAAAGGAATATATTAAAACCATCGGACTGTATAATTCCAAAGCAGAAAATGTCATTAAAACCTGCAAAATTCTCATCGAAAAACACGGCAGCATCGTGCCTGATAATCGTGCCGATTTAGAAGCCTTGCCCGGCGTGGGACGCAAAACTGCCAATGTGGTGTTAAATACCGCATTTGGACAGCCAACCATGGCGGTCGATACGCATATTTTCCGCTTAGGTAACCGCACAGGTTTAGCTGTAGGTAAAAATGTTTTAGAAGTCGAACACCGTTTGATTAAAGTCATTCCTAAAGAATTTTTAATTAACTCGCATCACTGGCTAATTTTACATGGCCGTTATTGTTGTATTGCGCGTAAGCCTAAATGCGCTGAATGTGTGGTGTCAGATGTGTGTAACTGGCCTGATCGCTTTGAATTTGGTGCACATCGTCATACTACGCTGCATGAAATTCATCACGCGCCCATATCTAAGTAAGTGCTTCGGTAGACTTTTGCAAAGTGATCTAAACTTATTGATGACAAGCTAGATCATCAAAGCAATGTGGATCATCCAAAATCGTGTGGATAACTGTGCAATCTATGCACAAGATTATGTAGAGATGATTTATTTATCCTGAGAATCTTCAGACTGACGTTGTTGTTCTTGCTGTTGTTTAAGTTTCGGATGCAATTGATAGTGCTTACCTGATTTTTTTTCAGTCGAATTCTGAGCTTGTGTGTTGCGCAATAACTTATAGCTCACAAAAACAAGAAAGCCTAAAACGGCAATACTTGCCAATAACATGATGATAACAGCAGCATGTTGCAAAGCACTCTCCCAAACTGACACAAATAAAAAGAGCCCTAATATGAATCAGGACTCTTTTAAAGTCAAAACAAGCAGCCTGTTTAAACGATTTTATTTTCTTTTAAACAGACTTGGTCTAAAACCTAGACTTATTTTGCTTGGTCTAAAATAGCAAACAAATCTGCTTGAACTTCTTCAATTGGACGAAGACCATTCAATTTGTTATAGCTTGGTGCATTTTCACCAGAAGCAGCACGACCTTGATAGAAGCCAACCAATTGCTCAGTTTCTGAGTGATACGCTTTTAAACGCTTACGAATGGTTTCTTCTTGGTCATCTGGACGTTGAACCAAATCTTCGCCAGTTTCGTCATCTTTACCTTCCACTTTTGGTGGGTTGTAAACAAGATGATAAATACGACCAGATGCAGGGTGCTGACGACGACCAGACAAACGCTGTACGATTTCTTCGTCTGCAACATCAATTTCAATCACGTGGTCGATATTGATGCCTTCACTTTCCAAAGCTTCAGCTTGTGGAATGGTGCGAGGGAAACCATCAAAAATACAACCATTCACGCAATCTGGCTGCGCAATACGCTCTTTCACTAAGCCAATGATCAGTTCATCAGATACCAAACCGCCACCGTCCATAACGCTTTTGGCTTGTAGACCTAATTCAGTACCTTCACGAATTGCAGCACGGAGCATATCACCGGTTGAAATTTGTGGGATATTGTAGCGCTTACAGATCAACTGAGCTTGTGTACCTTTACCTGCTCCAGGTGGTCCGAGTAAGATAATGCGCATAAAAAAACATCCTCATTTTAACAATGTATTTGACACTCGTTGCATATCAGAGCCATCGCCCTTTACGCAGCCAGCATCCTCTTATAAGAAAGCGACAAACAAATGTATTAAACCAGCAATAAAACCAGTTACACCACCCAAGACAATTAAAATCCACTCATCTTCCTGAAAGGCAGGACGCAAGAGATTCTGGAATTCTTTTGGCGTCAGTTCACGAATACGATCTCTGAACATTTGATAAATTTTCTGTGCACGGCTCGCATTAAAGGCAGGGTCGCATACAGGCACCATCGTAATTTCAATCGAACGATCAATCAAGTCAGTCTTGAGTTTGGCATACTCTTTTGGCCCCAAAGACAACTGTAAAGAGGTACGAACCAATGGTGTTTCCATAATTTCGTTGATGTGGCGTTTGACAATACGGCGGGTTTTGTCTTTTTTACTGCCATACATCATTTCAGTCATAATTGATTTTAACGTAATCAGATCTTCTGTGACTACCGTTGCAAACACATCCGAGACTTCTTCTTGGCGTTTCATGAACGCACCCTGAATATTATAAGTCCCAATGCGTGGAATCACTGGCTTAATCCATGGAAATTGACGATTTTCAGTCAATTTAAAGAACTGCGGATATTTCACGTAATGTGGTTCGACTGGGTTAAATACCATCCAAATCGCAATCCAGTTGGTCAAGAAGCCCCAAATTGCCGCCCAAAATGGAACCGTCCAGTGCCATGGTACAAGAAACCAAACAATCATTTGGAAAATACCAAAGAACATCCCAATCAATGCACTGATATGCCAAATAAAGTTAATTTCTTTTTGACCGACTTTTAGGAACATACGCACCATTAAGCGGCGATCACCTTCCATTTGGCTGACCACCATTTCACGCATATCCACCAAGGATTCAACATTCAAGGTCAGTTCAGTCACCAATTCACGCAGCACACCTGGCAATTGTTTATGCGCCTGTGCGTAAATACGGCGTTTAATCGAATACGGTAGGTTTTCCCAAAGCACAGCATTGCGGTCTAACATGACCTCATCAATTAAGTGCTCAAGTTCAAAACCCACTTGCTCACCAATAATACGCGCCATATCTTCAGGGTCCATCGCATTTAAAAATTCACGCAATGAACCTAATTTTGACAATGTGTTATCGGTAATGATGCCTGAAATACGCCCTGCTTTACGCGGTACAATCCCCTGCCATCCCACAGGAATAGGCCCAAGGTGAAAGCCCCAAAAGCTAATTGGATAGAACACCATTTTTAGTGCCATCCACACGTGCGCCCAAGTCACAAAAGCAGTCACAGGAATAATACTGAGCACGGCCCAAAAATCTGGACGATTCAAAAAGGTTTGCCACAACTGATTGACGTACTCAAGCATGCATTTTTTCCATATTTAGTTCTAATTACAAGATTCTAAAGTAGTTAAAAGTCACTATTCTGACTACAAACCCATACTGAGCGTATAGGAAAATTGTAGTCTAGGCTCAGTTTCCGCAATCACTCGCCCTTGTCGATCTTCCAATTTTTCACCTGCGCCAATGCCAACACTAAAGCTACTGATGCGTTCAGGGCTCAGTAATACATAAGCCAGATCAATGCCTGCACCTAAACGCGCTTTTTCTTCACCATCCACCCATTTAGATTCTAGGTGTCCTGCGTAAGCGCCAATATAATAACCATTTTTGTCTTTACCTGTGAGGTGGTATGGGTAACGAAAACCTGTTTGCCCACCGACTTCATGGTCACCATTTAAAAAAGCCCCCGCTTTTAGATAGGCAATGCCATAAGGATTGACCCATTCACCATTCAAATGCAGTAATTTTTGGGTAATACCCGCCCCTACATTCCAAGTTTTTGCGCTATCTGTGCTAATTTTTGCTTCAGGTAAAAAAGTAGTGTTCCCAGCAAAGCTAAAACTTGAAAAGGCAAGTAATGCCACGAAAGAATAGACTTTTGTCATTATTGTCACCAGTGTCCATTTGTTTTAATTTTAAAAACAGTCCTGTTTTCGTGTTTTGACTCTAGCAGAATTGTCAGGATTCTTATATACAGCAAATTACAATTTTGATGTCGCTAAAGTCAAAAATTAAGATTGCGCCCATCTTCTAGGTTAAATCGGGCAATTCAGTCAAACATGGTTACTCAAAATTGCCAATAGATGCGTTAGAATAGTCCAAATTCGTTCTCCCTCATTTTTGTTAAGCCAATTTTTGTATGAAACAACACTATCCGTTAAAAAATGCTCAGCAAGAGAAGCGTATTTTTCGCAATCGCATCTTTTTTTCGGTGGGTGTTGTGGTTTTTTTCTTGCTGCTGTTGGTGGCTCGTTATGCCTTTTTACAAATTAGCGGCTACGATGAATTTGCGACTGCATCAGATAAAAACCGTATTCGATTACAACCACTCGCGCCTGCACGTGGTTATATTTATGACCGCAATGGCGTGTTATTGGCCGATAACTACCCTGTATTCTCTGCTACCTTAAGCCGAGCAGATGTTGAAGATATTGATGACACCATTGCGCGACTGACGCCTGTTTTACAACTGACAGAAGAAGATATTGAGCGCTTTAAAAGTCGGATTAAAACTTCACGTAAAACCGAACGTGTATCGATCAAACTGAATTTAAATGAATCAGATATTGCGCGTTTTAGTGAAGTCAAATATCAGTTCCCTGGTGTCAATATTGAAACTCAAATGACTCGTTATTATCCACACGGTGAATTATTTGCGCATGTGATTGGTTATGTCGGACGTATTAACGACAAAGAACTGAAAGAAATTGACAAAGATGCTTATGCAGGCACTAATCTGATTGGTAAAATTGGGGTGGAAAAATCGTATGAGCACTTACTACATGGCGTACCTGGCAACGAATCTGTAGAAGCCGATGCGCATGGTAATGTGCTACGCAATTTAGGACGTAAAGACCCTTTACGTGGCAATGATTTGTTTTTATCACTGGATTACGGCTTGCAAGTGGTTGCCTCTGAACAATTGGCAGAACGTCGTGGTGCAATTGTGGCACTCGACCCACGCACAGGTGAAATTTTAGCTTTGGTATCTAGTCCTAGCTTTAACCCTAACTTATTTGTCACAGGTATTAGCCATAGCGACTACTCAGCTCTACGTGATAATTTAGATCAGCCGCTCTATAACCGTGCGGTACAAGGTGTTTATCCACCTGGTTCTACCATTAAGCCGATGTTTGGTTTAGGCGGTATTCATTATGGCTATGTCGATTGGAAAACTGCCATTCAGGATTATGGATATTTTACTTTACCGGGTGACAGCCACCGTTTCCGTGATCATAAAAAAACCGGGCACGGCATTGTCGATTTGCACAAAGCACAAATCGTGTCATGTGATACCTACTTCTATGTATTGTCGTATCGCATGGGCATTGAAAAAATGAATGAGTGGATGCGTCAATTTGGTTTTGGTGAAAAAACTGGGGTAGACCTACCAAGTGAAAGCACAGGCTTGTATCCAAACCCTGATTGGAAAATGCGTACGCGCAAAGCCAAATGGATGAAAGGTGAAACAATTTCCGTCAGTATTGGTCAGGGTGCATTTACCTCGACACCATTGCAATTAGCAATGGCCACCGCCATCACCGCCAACAAAGGATTTAAAGTCACACCGCACGTGTTACGTGAAAGTCGTGGCGCGAAACCATTTAAAGTTCACAATGGTACCAACGGAAAAATTGACTTTAACGGCACAGAAGAAGACTGGATTAAAATGCGTGATGCCATGGTTGATGTGATTCAATCAGGTACAGGTAAAGGGATTAAAGGCGGCTTGCAATATTCAGTTGCAGGTAAAACAGGTACAGCACAGGTTAAAAGTATTGCGCAAGGTAAACGCTATAACGAAGCCTTATTGACCGACCGTCAGCTTGACCACGGTTTATTTGTTGGCTTCGCTCCTGCCGAAAACCCTGAAATCGCAATTGCCATCATTCTAGAAAATGGTCGCGGTGGTTCTGCAGCAACGGCTTTGGCGCGTCCAATTTTAGACTATTGGTTACTGAATAAAAATAAAAAGCCAATTCGTCCATCTGCCGCACAAGTGAGTGGTGGCTTAATGACTGCAGGTTTAAAACCAAGTGAATTGCCAAGTGGTGAAGTCCCTTCATCTACTGCACCAAATACGAATAACGTGAATAATCCGAATACAGCAACCAATCACCCTGCGCTCAACCCAAATCCTTCGCAAACTACTCCGAGTTCAGCTCCAACCAATCCACCTGCAACTGCGCCAACAGCAGTTGTACCCACTAACCCAATTGAGAGCGACTAAGCCATGAAAAATCAACTACGCATTATTGGTGGAGAATGGAAACGTCGTCAGTTGGCTTTTGCTTCAATTGAGGGATTACGCCCTACGCCCGACCGAGTGCGCGAAACCTTATTCAACTGGTTAATGTGGGATGTGCAAAACGCCAAAGTGTTAGACCTCTGTTCAGGTTCGGGCGCTTTAGCTTTTGAAGCCCTGTCTCGCGGTGCAGCACACGTGGTCATGATTGAGCCAAACCGTACACAAGCACAGTTTTTACAGCAAAATTTAGAATTATTACGCGTCAATAAAAGCAAAGCACAATTAAAAGTTTCTACCGCACAACATGCTTTGGCGACACTAAAAGATCAGTTTGATTTGGTATTTTTAGACCCGCCTTATAGTTTAGATTTATGGGAAGAATTGGCAGGGTTGGCTGATCCACTCATTGCGGCACAAGGTCTGATTTATGTTGAAGCAGATCGTGATTTAAACCTGTTAAAATTACCGCAGACTTGGCAAAAAGTTAAAGAGAGCAAAGCGGGAACTGTACGTGCGGGCTTATACCAAAAGATTGTTGTTTAAATTTGCTCCTTAAAAGATACGCGGTAATTTTATGACTATCGACACTTTTCAAGAGTCATCTATTAATGTAATATTATAACATTACATATTGTAGTGTTTATCTTCATGAAAGTTCGTTCATCTTTAAAAAGTGCAAAATCGCGTGCCGATTGTCAAATTGTGAAACGTCGTGGCAAATTATTTGTGATTTGCAAATCCAATCCACGTTTTAAAGCAAGACAGGGATAATCCCCTGTCTTTTAGTTTTGATAGATTATTACACTGAAATAGTGTGCTTATTCTGAATAGTAACGTGTATCGACACTAAAACTTTCAGGAAATTTTGCTTGAACCTGCGCATAAAATGCCATGATTTCAGCCATATCTTTTTCAAAATCGCCGGTTGGATGCACAATTTTTCCCACACCCGTTTTCTTTTTTGCGTAATCCATATACGCCAAAGCAATTGGCACACCTGCATTTAACGCAACATGATAAAAACCTGTTTTCCATTGTTCTTGACGCGCACGTGTGGCTTCAGGCGTCACCAACATCACCAATTTAGGATGGTTTTTAAATAAGTCCGTCATGAGCTGAACCATACTAGGTCGTGCTTCGCCTGGTGCTTTCGGACGACGGTCTATACCAATACCTCCCATCGCACGGACAAATGGCCCAAACGGCAATTTCATATAGCTGTCTTTAATGGTCAAGCGAACATTAACGCCCAAAGCTTTAAGCCCTAAGCGTGCATATAAGGCATCCCAATTACTGGTATGCGGTGCAGCAATCATCACATATTGGTCTAATTCCAACGGACAATGATTGTCGATTTCCCAACCCATTAAATTTAAGCTTCGCTCAGCTAACTTTTCAAACACAACCGCATACCCCAAATAAAGTGTGCGAATTTTAGCAAGCATCGACAAATACAAAAGTCTAAAACGACGAATAAATAAACAAATACTTTATAAATGTATAAAAATTTCCTGCACTCATCTTATTTTTGTCATTCCATGCAAAATCATACTGTTTTTGCGCTTATTCATTGCTAGATTCAAGCAAGTTTAAAATGGTAAATATATAAATTTACGCACAGTTTGCTGAGTTTTTTACGGTCTAATCCGATGTAATCCTTGAAGTGAAACTTAAAACTTTAAAACATCGGGCTTGTTATGATTTGCTACAAATCTTCATTAAAAATAAGGCAAATTGGCTTTTCAGATACAAGGTGAAAGTTTAAGGTGGCAGCAAGACAAGTTTGAAGTTTAGAACATTTATGCTGAATCGTTATCCGATTGCACTCAGTACACTTAGCTTATTTTTAGTAGCTTGCGGGTCAACCGAGCAAAGTAAGGAATATCAAGCTAATTTGGCTTCTGAACCACCAGTCGCGCACAAAACTGAATCTCAAAAATCAGCAACTTCTTGGTCAAGACAAGCTACAGGTAACTTTATAGCCTTATTACCTTGTGACCACTGTGAACAACATGTGATTCACTTACGCCTGAATGATGATCAAACCTTTCAACTTAGCGACATTAAACGCTCGAAACAGCGCCAAAGCGAAAACCAAGTGACAGGAACGATTCAAGCTGCTCAAGACAACAAACAGCGAGAAAAACAGAATCAACATCCATCTCAAACTACTATTGATGAATGGTTGCTCCACACAGAAAATGTAGAAGCTTACGCGCGCATTCAGCTTACAACTCACGGGCTTAAATTCAATTTATACAAACAAAGAAATATAAAAAATCAGCCGAAAATTGAAACCCAGGTTTTCCTACATCCTGTAGAAAGTATAAAAGTCAGTAATGCGCTGAAGCATGTCGATATTCAGGCCGAACACGTACAAAATGTTGAGGTCAAAGAGTTAAACGACCCTGTGATGGCACACGATTATTTTCTAGCAATTCACAATCAATCTAATCAAGCATTGCAATTACATGCCAATGACTTAGTTTTGGTCGATCAGCAATATCAAGAATATGCAGCAGTAGTCGATCCACAGTTTTTAGAGCCTATTCCCGCACAACAAAAACAATGGATTAAGGTGTCTTTCCATTACCCTACTTCTGTACAGGCAGATGTGATCAAAATTAAATAAGTTCAAACTGCTGACTGTTCATAAATAAAGAAACATCTCTTTAAAGATGTTTCTTAAAAGTGTTTCAGCATTCTTTGATTATTTTTATCGCCATAAAAAAACCCTGCAGATGCAGGGTTTTCTTTTAAACCATCAAGCGATTACGCGTTGAATTGGTTCATTGTGTTTTTAGCTTCGTCCGCTGCTTTAAGCGCGTTGTCACCAGAGAAAATTTCTTTGTGATCGTCACCGATGTCAGAACCAGCCATTGCTTGGTGTTTAACGCAAGCGATACCACCACGGATTTCTTTACGTTGTACACCAGCAACATAAGCCAACATACCTTCAGAACCGAAGTAACCTTCTGCAAGCTCATGAGTAGAAAGCGCAGCAGTGTGGTAAGTCGGAAGTGTGATCAAGTGGTGGAACACACCTGCTTCACGAGAAGCGTCTGCTTGGAACGTACGTACTTTTTCGTCAGCTTCAGCAGCTAATTCAGTGTTGTCGTACTCAGCGCTCATTAACTTAGCACGGTCGTATGCAGAAACGTCTTTACCTTCAGCAACCCAACGGTCGTAAGCTTGTTGACGGAAGTTTAAAGTCCAGTTGAACGATGGAGAGTTGTTATAAACAAGTTTCGCATTTGGAACAACTTCTTTAACACGGTTAACCATGTGAGCGATTTCAGCTACGTTTGGAGTCGCAGTTTCGATCCAAAGAAGGTCAGCACCGTTTTGTAAGCTAGTTACACAGTCAAGTACCACGCGGTCAATTTGAGTGCCTTCACGGAACTGGTACAAACCAGAAGCTAAACGCTTAGGACGATGTAATTTACCATCACGCTTGATTAGGATTTCGTCTTCTTTCGCTTCAGAGATGTCAATTTCTTGAGTGTCTAAGTAGCTGATGTATTGAGAAGCGATGTCGCCTGGCTCTTTAACTACTGGGATTTTTTGAGTTAAGTCAGCACCTTCAGAGTCAGTACGTGCAACGATGATACCGTCGTCAAGACCCATTTCTAAGAACGCATAACGTAACGCGTGGATTTTAGCGATGAAGTCTTCGTGTGGAACAGTTACTTTACCAGCTTGGTGACCACATTGTTTCGCGTCAGAAACTTGGTTTTCGATTTGAAGTGCACATGCACCCGCTTCGATCATTTTCTTAGCTAATAAGTAAGTTGCTTCTTCGTTACCGAAACCAGCGTCGATGTCCGCAATGATTGGCACAACGTGAGTTTCAAAGTTGTCGATTTGAGCAGTGATTTCAGCAGCTTTAGCAGTATCACCAGCGTCTTGTGCTTTTTTAAGTGCGCGGAACAAATCGTTTAATTCTTTCGCGTCAGCTTGACGTAAGAATGTGTAGATTTCTTCGATCAATGCAGGAACAGAAGTTTTTTCGTGCATAGATTGGTCAGGAAGTGGACCAAATTCTGAACGAAGTGCAGCAACCATCCAACCAGAAAGGTAGATATAACGGCGTTCAGTAGTACCGAAGTATTTTTTGTTCGCAATCATTTTTTGTTGCGCAACAAAACCGTGCCAGCAACCTAAAGATTGAGTGTATTTGCTTGAATCAGCATCATAAGCAGCCATATCACGACGCATAATCGCAGCTGTATATTTAGCAATATCTAAACCAGTTTTGAAACGGTTTTGCATTTGCATACGCGCAGCATCTTCAGGACTGATGTCTGCCCAAGTGTTGCCGAATTTTGCTTTTAATTCGCGGATTGCATCAATCGCTGTTTGGTATGTAGTCATGATATTGTACCCTGTAATATTATTTAGGATTTATCAATCGAAGGCTAAATCGCGCTTATGCTTGATTGCTCAGATTTAGAGCACTTCGTTACGATGAATACAGAGTAGAGTGACTGAATGAATTAATCCAATATTCTCGTGTAATTCTCGGTATTTTTTAAAAAAATGTATAGATCAAAGTCTTAATTCACAAAAACAATAAAAACACAAAATATTGATTTTAAAAACCTTATTTAGAAAATCAATCAAATATCTTTGCTTACAAATTCATCTCTGTGCCGATATTTTCTGCATTAGACTTAAGTCTTGCATTTCATAAAAAATGCTTGCATTGGCGATTTCTGCCATTTTTTAGCAAAATTTTGCTGCTTTTCAGCACAATGTAAGTGCATAAGTTTCATACAAAATAGAATCTGCTATCAGTTCTGCCAATGCTTTTAAGTGTTTTTGCATTTAATATTAAAAAGTATAGATGCAGTGCTAGGCAACTTACATTTCTTTAGGAAATAATGATGGGGCTGGCTGTTTTTATTCAGATTTTTTGCTATTTACCTCGTCGATTTTTTCATCATAATTTATACACAAGCCTTACGGCTTATGGCATAATTCCAATAATTTAGTGATTTTATTTTCGGTATTTATTTTATGAATCTGGAGCGGGTTGATCTTAATCTATTAATTTATCTTGACGTCTTACTTCGTGAAAAAAATGTAACCCGTGCTGCAGAACAATTGGGCGTTACCCAACCTGCGATGAGTAACATTTTACGTCGTTTGCGCAATTTATTTAATGATCCCCTGCTGATTCGTTCTTCTGAAGGCATGACGCCAACTGAACGTGCCTTAGAATTACAACCGCGTATCCGCGATGCCTTATCTGACCTTTCTATGATTTTGGAGCCGCGTACTGAGTTCCGCCCTTATACTTCAAATCGTGTATTTCGGATTATGACCTCCGATTACGCAGAAGCCACATTAGTCCCACGCTTGGTTAAAGCTTTACGCTCTGAAGCACCTAATGTGGTATTAGACTTTTTAACCCCGAGTGATGTGTCTTATCGCGACATGGAACAAGGTAAAGTCGATTTGGCGATTAACCGTTTTAATGAAATTCCACAAAGTTTCCATCAGGTTTTAGTTTGGCGTGATAGTTTTTCTTGCCTGCTCAATCACAAACACCCTGCTGCCAATAACCTGAATTTAAAAAGCTACTTAGATGCACAACATATTTGGGTTTCTAAAACAGGTATGGGCGTTGGTTTTGGTGTGAATCCAGAGAAACAAGCGGGACTGGGTTGGATTGATCAAGCTTTAGAGCGTATTGGACAAAAACGTAAAATTTCGGTGTTTACCCGTCATTATCAAATGCCTGCACTACTCGCGTCTAATGTAGATTTAGTCGCAACCTTACCTACACGTATTGCGCGCTTACAAGCCAAAAGCCAAAGTTTACTGATTAAAGACCCACCATTTTATATTCCAGAATTTGAATTAAAGATGGCATGGTGTCCGTTGTTACATCATCACCCTGCACACCGTTGGTTACGCCAATTGATTTTATATGTAGCGCGCCAAATGATTGAAGAAGAAAACCGTGAGTTTTTACTGAATAACTCTCAATTTTCAGCCTATTAATTAAAAATTCACTGAACTTATTGGCACAAACGCTTATACTCAGATGAGGAATATTTCGATATTCCTCATTGTTTAATCATGATTTAATAAAGATTCAAATTGTTATTTTTAAAATAATATAATCCACAGGTGGATTCGTGAGCCTCTTCCAGAATATTGTTATTATCCTCATCCTCATTGTCGGAGCTGGTTTTTTATCGCTGACTGAAATTGCGTTGGCTGGTGCACGTAAAGTTAAACTGAAAATTCTAGCCGAATCAGGCGATGAACGTGCCCAAAAAGTTTTAGACCTACAAGAAAACTCAGCTGATTTTTTTGCTGCCTCACAAATTGGCTTAAACGCAGTTGCCATTTTAGGTGGTATTTTAGGTGAAGGCGCATTCCGTCCTTATTTTTACAACTTAGTTGTGCGCTTCTATCAAGGACCATGGGCTGAAACGCTTAGTTTTGCCTTGTCATTTACCTTAGTGACTTCGCTGTTTATTTTATTTGCCGACCTAATGCCTAAGCGTTTGGCAATGATCGCCCCTGAAAAAATTGCGGTATCGGTGATTAATCCGATTCAAATTTTTATTCGGATATGCAAGCCTTTGGCATGGATGATTAATGCGATTGCCAACGTGCTGTTCCGTTTATTTAAAGTAAACACCACGCGCGAAGACAATATTACATTTGATGATATTTCTGCAGTCATGGATGCAGGCGCTCAAGCAGGTGTTTTACAAAAGCAGGAACATCACTTTATTGAAAACGTGTTTGAACTTGAAGAACGTAACGTGCCTTCGAGTATGACTACACGTGAAAATGTGGTGTTTTTTACCCTAAAGGAATCTGAAGCCAGTATTCGTCAAAAACTTGCAGAATATCCTTATTCCAAATTTTTGGTCTGTAGCGAAAATATTGATGATGTTATTGGCTATGTTGATGCCAAAGATATTTTGGTCAGAATCCTCAATAATCAATCTTTACTACAACTAAATGAAAGCACCATCCGTAATGTATTAACCATTCCAGATACACTCACGCTGTCTGAAGTCTTAGACCGTTTCCGCTCTACCAAAGAAAAATTTGCCGTAGTCATTAATGAATATGCGTTGGTTGTGGGCGTAATTACCCTGTCTGATATTATGATTACTGTGATGGGCGATTGGGTAACACCTATTGAAGAAGATCAGCAAATCATTAAACGTGATAACAATTCTTGGCTGATTGATGGCAGTACACCAATTGAAGACATTAAACACGCGCTGCAAATTGATGAAATGCCAGATGATGAAAATTATGAAACCATTGCAGGTTTTATGATGTATAAGTTACGTAAAATCCCGCGTCCTGCCGACTCTGTACTTTTTGATGGTTATAAATTTGAAGTGGTCGACGTCGATCATTTTAAAATTGACCAACTTTTAGTAACACGAATTGTAGAAACACAGGAAATACAAAACAACACTGAAGCAGATGGATAGTGAAATTCACTGTATTCGTGTGGGCTTGATCTGCATCCAGATTTTCTAGCATTCATAAAAAAGCACCACATCAAAATGAAGTAGTGCTTTTTTCAAACCTGAACAGATACATCTGAAATTCAGCTGAATATCTATTTAATATTTGCTGATCAATTCATCCAATACCGCTTGATAGTGAATCGCAATATCTTCAGCTAGAATTTTATAGACATTGTCGAATTGCACCATCGGCCAGCCCTCTTTCCAGAAAGGAAAAATGTTGTGCAAATCATGCGTCACCACAGCATCTTCACGCACAATCGCTTGTGCAACCTGAGCCAATACTTGTGCAGTTTCTGTGCCATCAATGGCTAAATAATCAATGCCACGTGCTTTTAAAATACGTACACGGTCTTTTTTATAACGGATTTTTTTCATTTGCGCTTCGTTTAACTGCAAAGCCAAACTTACTGCTTCTACAAATTTGCTTTCGAATGACTGATTAAGTGCCACCAACGCTGCTTTATGCGCTTCCTGACGACCTGCTTTCCCACCATTACGGATAATTTCTTTTGCCTCTGTGTCTAGCTCATCACTTTTCATAGACTGCAAAATGTCGAGTATTTCGATATCACTTAATGATTCAGGAGATTGGTCAATCATGTACTGCCCTTGGACAAAAATAGCAAAACACTATTTTCGCACAATTTAGCTAAAAGCTCGACACATTCCGAAGCAATTGTTCACACAAGGCAGTGCTGCACCTATTACAGTGCAGCAGTTTAAAATTGATCTTTCAGCTTTGATCATCCTTGTTTATTTTAAATTTCTTATTGTTCCCTTAGTTTTTCTCCTGAATTTTACCGTCTATTTAAAACCCGTTATTTCAAATGAATAATCCAATAAATAACAGGTTTAACTTTTCAACTCACTTGTACTTTTTAGTAAAAAATAATTAACAGGTTGCTCTTTACACTTAATACAAGTTTTCGCGTTTATCATGATCGAGGCGGTCAATATAGCGTTCTAAATGTAGCATCGCATGATACATTTTATTTAAGTTCCGAACATTGATTTGCTGACGAACAATATTTTTGTGTAACCGTTTTAATGCACGTAGACTGTGTTTTGGCGTATATGCAGATAAAATTTTCATAAGCCTGCTCTCTCTATCAAATTATTTTACATGAACCGTTTTGTTATCTTGAGAATGAATTCAATGAATATAAAGATAAGCTCTATTATTGACAGGGTGTGTCCTACACCTCCTTAATATCTGACTATTTGGAAAAATTTTATTGTGTTAAATTGTAGTTTAAAGGAATATTTATGTAATTATGATTAAAATAATTGCTAAAAAAGATTCAAAAAATCTTTGTTAAAATCTTCTATAAAAATATGCATAAAAAAACTGACACTCGGTCAGTTTTTTATGCGGGCTGATTTTAAATTTTGAGTCTTTAAATCACTTCCACCACTACTTTGCCCACATGCTCACCTGTATCCATTTCGGCATGTGCTTGTTGAATTTGATCAAACTGGAAAGTTTTATAAATCATTGGCAGACATTCGCCTTTTGCTAACAATGGCCAAACAATCTCTTGCAAGCCTTTGGTAATTTCAGCTTTTTCTGCAGTATTGCGGGCGCGCATAGTCGAACCAGTAATGGTAAGACGCTTCATCATAATTTGACCAAGTTTCACTTCTTTGGCTTTTGCACCACCTAAGAATGCGATATACACCAAGCGACCATCACGACGTAATAAGTTTAAATTACGTTCCAAATACGGCGCACCAACAATATCTAAAATGACATCGACCCCAGCATTGTCTGTCGCTTCGTTAATCACTTGTTCAAAATCTTGTGTCTTGTAATTAATTGCTGTGGTGAGATGTGAAATTGCTTGTACTTTTTCATCTGAACCTACGGTTGCAAAGGTTTTTAAACCTAAGGCATTGCACAGCATTAAAGCAGTTGTACCAATACCACTGGTTCCACCATGAATCAGCGCCGTTTCACCTGCTTTGGCTTTACCCATTTGGAATACATTGGCCCACACAGTAAAAAATGTTTCAGGTATCGCAGCGGCTTGTACAAAACTGACACCTGTTGGAATTGTCAAAGTCTGGCTTTCTGGTACAACACAATATTCTGCATAACCACCACCATTGGTTAAGCCACACACTGCATCACCAACTTTAAATTGGCTAACATCTGCACCCACAGCAACTACTTCACCTGCTACTTCTAAACCTGGCACTGGCGTCACGCCTTTAGGCATAGGATACAGACCCTGACGCTGTAAAATATCAGGACGATTCAAACCAAAAGCATGTACTTTGACCAAAACCTCATTGGCTTGTGGCTCAGGTATTGCAACCGTTTCATAGGCTAATTTTTCTGGGCCACCTGGTTCTGTAATAATAATCTGCTGCATTGTGTTTTGTGTCATGGCAAATCCCTGATTGTTTGATGCTGATATGAATTCTGACTATTTGAACATAAAACAGCAAAGCATTAAAACCCAGATTAACTTAGGTATAATTCTCATGCCGTGGTGTTTCATGCGTGATTAAATTTTTATTTATGATTAAAGAGTATGTGATGTCAGAAATTGTGGAATACAACGAAAATAATTACCGTGAGTTTGAATATGAAACAGGCGTTGCGGTGATTCGTTTTTATGCGACGTGGTGTACGCCTTGTGTTCAAAATGCACCATTTTTTGAGCAGCTTGCCCAACTTTTTGATGCTTCGGTAAAGTTTGGCAAAGTGAATGTCGATCAATCTCCAATTTTAACTTTGCGTTATCAAGTCTTTGGTTTACCGACCACTCTGATTTTTAAAGATGGGCAAATTGTTGAACGACTGTCGGGCAATGTTTCTGTCGTACAACTTCAACAAAAAATTCAGAGCTATCTTTAAGCCATGTAGAGTAGCGTCAACATATTAAGTTTGAATTACTACCTGATCGCGTCCTGCATGTTTGGCTTGATACAAATGCGCATCTGCAGCTTTCATAAAATCATCCACGTGCGTATACGCTTGTGCGCGAGTCATCCACGCTACACCGATACTTAAAGTCACATATTGTTTATGGTCTTCTCGTGCTACATGCTCAAAAGCTGCATCACGCACAGCCTGCAAGACCTTTTGCATGAGTGGTGCAATCGCAGGTTGCGGAATATCGTGCAGTAAAATGGCAAATTCTTCACCCCCATAACGTGCCACAAACGCATTTTTAGGCAAAGTATCTTGTAAAACTTTAACTAGGTTTTGCAGAATTTGATCGCCTTTTAAGTGCCCATAATGATCATTGTATTTTTTAAAATAATCGACATCGAGCATCGCAAAGACCAAAATATGTCGCTTATTTTGCAAGGTTTCAAAATACAAACGCTGAATTTCTTCATTTAATGCACGGCGATTATATGCCCCTGTTAATGCATCGGTTTTAATCTGTATTTCCAGTTTTTCATTCAAAAGACTGAGTTGTTCAGTGCGTTCCTGCACTTTTAAATCTAACGAGCTGTTTAAATGAATCAGTTTTTGGTTCAAGCGTTCAATGCGCAAGTTATGGTAGGCATAATTTCGTGCCTGCTGAAACATGATAAGCAATGCATAAACACTGGTCGAAATAAAAGATAAATGAATGGAATTGACCAAATTCAGCATTAATAAAAAATCATGAATAAATGTGCCACATAGAATAATTACTGCCCAAAAATTGATTCTAGAATAATGCTCTCCTGAATGCAGGGTTTGATAAAATCCATAAGCAAAATTTGCCAAAATCAGCACAAAGAAAAAAGAACTATAAAATGCCAACTGCTGAAAAATAGTGGGTTCTGCCCACAGCGTCACCCCAATATTAAAGCTCAATAACAGCATTGCCACGCTATATACCCAACGATGCAAATAGCGCGAACTGAGCAAAAACATATAACTCAGGAAAAATAAAATCGCTAAAAAACTAAATAAATATTCGAGTCTTATTCCCCAAGACCAACTTAAATTCAGGAAAGTGGTATAGGCATAGGGTGCAGAAAATAAATTGTGTAATGCCAGAAAAACAATAAAAATGCCGAAAATAAAAATACGCTTGGTCTTTCCACCATTTGCAAGACTAAATGCCGAAAACATCAAGGTAAACAAACCAATACCAAGTACTGCCCCACAAATCATGGCAATACTCATCATCAAACGCTGATACTGTTGATTGATGGTGCGACTTAAACCAATTTTCATTGGATTTTTTAAACCACCTTGCAAGCTCTGAAAGCTAGACGCTTGAATGGTCAGGGTAAAATATTCACTTTCAGGAACAAAATATGCAATTCGTGGGGCATTTTCGGTTTGGTGACTACTCGCATCTGCACCGACTGTGCCAACACGCACCAGTGGATCGCCATTTAAAAATACCCGATAGGCGCCATATTGGTTGGGAATCCAAATCGCAATACGTCTGCCTAGAAATTCTTTTGGAATTTGAAAGTGCCCAATAAAAGTGCCGTAAGTATTGGCATTGCCCATTAAATCTTCAAATGAAGCAGGCAATTCAACGGTATTCGATGCCAGTACCGCACTGGGTTCTTGAATCAATTGTTGTGGATAAAACAACCATCGCCCAGTCAAAATACTCGATTGATCTTCAGTAAATTGAACAGAATTGAGCAGTTGTTGATGTAGATAGTAAGATTCAGGTGCAGACTCATACTGCGCCAACACACGCGGTGGTGTGAGTACACTGCACAGTAAAATTAAGAAGAGTAATGCACACTTGTGCCACATCCGAGTGAAATTCAAAAATGCAAAAGTCCTATTGTGCTTGTTTTTTAATCTAATCGTTCTTGCACTAAATTTGAAGTAAAAAATTAAGTCATTTATGCTAGACCTTACTGGCATCGGATGAATGACTTAAATTCTAGCGGTTTGGCTAAGTTGAAAGGTGTTTATTGATCGCGTGTTTTCACATCATACAATTCAATTTCAAAAATCAAATTAGAATTAGCAGGAATGATATTGCCCATTTTGCGCTCACCATAAGCCAAATGCGCAGGTACGATCAGTTTGCGTTTACCACCCACTTTCATCCCCATGATGCCTTGATCCCAGCCTTTAATGACACGACCTGTACCAATCACGGTTTCAAAATAGTTACCACGGTCTAAGGATGAATCAAACTTGGTGCCATCTTCCAACCAGCCTGTGTAATGCGTAGTAATTAAAGCGCCTTTAACCGCTTCTTTCCCCTCACCCACCACCAAATCAATAATTTCTAATTCTGCACTCATGTTCATCTCCAAATATTTACACTTCGATGTTTAAGATAATTTCCAGCTCGTGCAAGTGTTATTGCAACTGTGTCCACTCAATCTGAGCCTGTGCCTGATCGCCAATCAATGTCCATTCGCCATCCATTACATTCAACTGCAATTGCATGGTACGTTCGCATAAAGCTTGAACGGCTTCGGTACTCGCTGGCGATAGTTGCCACACTTCAACATTATTTAAAGTTTTGATTTTACTGTTACGTTTGTACCATTCATCTACCGATGAACCATAAGCAATAATCGCAACTTGCTTACAACGCGAACTGGCTTTTTTGACTTTGTCTTCATCTGGGCAACCGACTTCAATCCACTTAATTAACTGCCCTGTTAAGTCTTTTTCCCACAAAGCAGGCTCATCGGTTTCAAATAAATCTTTGGTAAATTCCAAAGCTTCATCTGCATAACGTGCGAATGCCAAAATACGCACCATCAATCGCTCAATAGTTTCAGAAGGATGCAATGCCATGGTGAGCTGATAGTCACCGTATTGATGCACATCCATATTGGCAATGTTCAAATCTGCCTTATAAATTGTCGCTTTCAGCGCCATTGTCTATTCCTAAAACTATGTTTAAATTTGCCACTAAGCATAATGGATTTTCTGTGATTTTGCTGTATCGTTTGCCCGATAACGTATAGATTTCAGTCTAGAACCGCAGCAGCATCGACCCGATACGCCAATAGTTCAGCCTCAAATTTTTCCCAATCACGCTCGCTTTGATAAATAATTTCCAACCGATTGTCTATGCCTTCATCGGTAGATTGATAATTAAATTGCTGCGGATTGAAGTTGAAACTTTTCCAACCCTGATTGGTATAAAAAATTCCTTTAATACGCAGCCAATCTTGCTGTTCACAGAGTAAATCTAATAAGGGATAAAAGTCGAATTGCCAACGTTTAGGCAATTTCCAACCTGCGACTGCATATCCTTGTGCAGTTTCGAAATAGTGATATGGCAATTGTTTGATTTCTGCAGACTCTTGCAGATTTGTAGAGCTGACCTTCTGTTGCAATTTTAGCAACGGCTGAATTTTACGCTGTGTACCGACATACGGTATATCCATTTCGGTCAAAGCCAGATGACCCTG
The DNA here is from genome assembly GCF_002946595.1 of Acinetobacter sp. SWBY1. Taxonomy (NCBI): domain Bacteria; kingdom Pseudomonadati; phylum Pseudomonadota; class Gammaproteobacteria; order Moraxellales; family Moraxellaceae; genus Acinetobacter; species Acinetobacter sp. SWBY1. The sequence goes on from NZ_CP026616.1 coordinate 1,151,823, forward strand.
TTCTGCTTTCAACCATTTTTGCGCGTAGGCTTGATATTCCTGTTGTAGTTGTATGAGGGCTTGCTCATCTGCCGCCTGCATTTGGTCTGCATGTGACACCACAATAATTTGTGCAGCTTTGAGCTGATCGGCATACAGGTTTTGCTGCGTCCACGCCTGATCATGCAAACGCGAACCATCTACTACCGTCACCAAGGCGCGCATCGATAAATGCGTATGCCAATGTGGTTCGGTCAGTTGTTCCAAGAGTTGCGCAGGATGCCCCAAACCTGTCGGCTCGATGAATAAACGGTCAGGCTTCGCTTCGGACAATAAACGCGACAAAGCAATTTGCATAGGCAATTGGCTGCTACAACATAAGCAACCGCCCAATAATTCTTTGACTTGATAACCCTGTTGCTGAGGTAAGAGTTGTTGATCGACCCCGATTTGTCCAAATTCATTCATCAGCACCGCCCAAACTTCATGTTCTGTTTTTTGGCTGAGTAACTGTTTCAATAAGGTGGTTTTTCCTGCACCGAGAAAACCAGAAATAATATGCGTCGGGACTGCTTTTTGTGGTGCAATTAATTTCAAAATAAGCTCACTTTATTGAATTTCAAACAACTCAAGCATGCTAAGCAAGTTTAGCGATTAGTTCAATCTGAATCTAAACACACTGAAATTTATTCATTTCAGCACATCTATCACCATCATGATTTGAAAAATTCGCTTACATTTATTACGTGATGATCTGCAACTTATTTGGGGAAATACACGAGTTTTAGCCGCTTGATGTTATGTTTTATTGCCAACCACGCAATTTTATTGCGGAAAACACAGCCATTTTGATTGGATTTGACTGCATATTTAAAACAAAAATTACCAAACTACGACCTATTCATCATCATTGTGCGGTTCAAGTAACCGTCATTGTTTTGCTTTGTTGCAAGCATTGATCCCATAGCTTTGGCTCTTTAGCATGAGTTCCTGTTCAGCCCGTTCAAATCAGGTGATGACTGACTTGAACACTTTAGCCGCAATAAGTTTTTTTACTTAATGCTTGTGCTGAGCACTCCCTACTACTCATGAAAAACTTTAAATAAGGATGCCAAACCATGAAATTGACACAAATTTTACTCGCTTCAACTTTTGCTTTTGCCACTGCAACTACTTTTGCTGCAAAGGCTGAATCGACAGCAACAGAACAGGAAAAAGTGGTTGTTTCAACGCAGGAAACTGTGGCTGAACCAGCTTCAGAACAAGCTGCTGCACAACCTGCATCTGAAGCAAGCACTGAAACCCCTGCTGCATCGACGCAACAGCCTTAAAACTTAGATACATTTAAAAATGTAAATCGAATACAAAAACTGAGTTTTCCGCCACTCTCTCGGTTTACTCAGTTTTTGTTTATCTGCATAACTAATCAATATTGCCTTGGACAAAATTAAAAAATAGGCACAAAAAAACCTGTCTACAATTGCAAACAGGTTTTCAGCTAAATTTGATGAAAACTTAGTTTTGTTCAGTTTTCTTATAAATGCTGCAAGATGGATGATGATTTTCTTGCAAACGTGCAACTTTACGTTGCTCTGCTGCTTCAAAACGGCAACGCTTCCAGTCATTGTCTAATTTCAACGCAGGGATTTGTTTTGGTTTACCATTTTCATCGACTGCAACCATAGTGAAGTAACAGCTGTTGGTATGGCGCACTGTACGCTTTTGAATATTTTGTGCTTCTACACGAATACCAATTTCCATTGAAGTACGACCCACATGGTTCACACTAGCAAGGAAAGTCACCAATTCACCCACATGAATCGGCTCTTTAAAGTTCACTTTATCAACCGAAAGGGTCACCACATAACTACCCGAATAGCGGCTTGCACATGCATACGCCACTTGGTCTAATAGTTTTAAAATTGTTCCACCATGTACATTCCCTGAGAAATTTGCCATGTCGGGTGTCATTAACACGGTCATGGTTAATTCTGACTGGTCATCTAACACTGGGGCAATTTGATCTAATGGTGACATCGCGTTCTCTAGACTCTTTTAAAGACAGTAAGATATGAGCCTATTATTATATCGCGTTTATAAAAGTTTGAATGTTCATTTCGGCAACAACTGCATCATTATTATTTATATTGTTTATGATAACATTTATTTAAAATTATAAGACTAAAGACTAAGACTCCCAAGCTGTTATTTTTTAATCCATTTCTAATTTTTTAGAATATTTGTTCAAATTGAATATTACGTGAATCCCCCTGATTCAAGTGTTCAAAAAACAATCTAAAATCTTTTATTCAATGGATTATTCAAGCAAATTTCGGCGAATTTACACGAAAAAAAGTTCAATTTACCCGTAAATTTTCAAACTTCGCTGCGACATTTAAACCAAGCGCAGCATTTCCTGCGACACATTGCTATAAGTCAAAGTTTGTTCGGTACTCAGTGCAGCTTCAATCACATAAGAACCATCTGGATTAATCATCGTCACTGTAAAAATAACTTGCTCCATAGTAGCAAGTTTCACCTGCTGTCCAATTTCAAAGCCGTGCATGAAGTATCCCCTCGATTTTTTATAAAGTTTTAAAGTCCTGAAGCACAAAAGTTAGGCCGTCTTGGAAGCATGTTCAATTGGTAAACTGCTTAAAAAACTAATTCAGTAAATGCTGCATAGAATAAATGGAAACAGTGCGAAAGAACACGCTAAAAAATTGATTTTAAGTCTAAATACCTCATCTCAGTATTTAGATATCTTTAGGGTATCTTTATTTTTAAACTATAATATCAAATACTTACAAAGAATAAATCTAAGCAATCTAACATTAAAGTTATTTTTATCAAGCACCTAATTAGACTTAAGTTAAATCTGTTGATTTCATTGAATTGACCTAAATGAAGGATCTGGACAGCTATTTAAACTGTCCATAAAGCCCAAAAGTATTACTCACTTTATAGTCTACAATTCTATGCCCATGCGCATAATGATGCTGTTGATAGACCTGATCAATTTTATTTAATTGCGCTGCGGTTGCTTCTGCACCTGCCAGCATAGTCGCTTCGCGCCCTTTTACATCAAAAATATGGGCTTTTTCACGTAAATCGGGTTGAATGACCACATCTGCCAGTTTCAATTCTTCATTGGCCAAATGCTTTTGCATAATATTAATATTTTGGTTAAACAATCCCCACACATTACTGGTTTCAGTATGAATAGGCTGCGCCAAAATATTCACGGCAATCACAATATCTGCCCCTAAATCGCGTGCAACCTTGACAGGTACAGGGCTCACTAAACCACCATCGACATATTCATGTTCTGCAATTTTAGTAGGTACAAACATACTTGGGATAGACACTGACGCACGCACCGCTTGACCCGTATTGCCATAATTAAATACAACTTTTTTGCCTTCTTTTAATTCAGTCGCCACCACGTACATCGGGATTTTAAATTGCTCCAAACGGAGTTGATCGACTTGTGCATTGACATAATTTTCAACTTTTTTACCATCAAAAAAGCCTTTTAAATCTAAAGTCACATCCCGCACATCATTGGCTTTCATATTCATGGCAATTTCACGTAATTGCTGTGCATTTTTACCACTGGCATAAATTGAACCGACAATGCTGCCTGCGCTGCTGCCCACAATAAAATCAGGATGAATACCGTACTGCTCAAGTACTTCAATCACCCCAATATGTGCATAACCACGTGCGCCACCACTGCCCAAAACCAAGGCGACAACTGGACGTTTTTTTTGTTGTTTTAACTGACGAAAATCAATTTGATTCAGGCGCGACTCTGCTTCAACCACGGGCTGCGACTCACGCAAAGTTTGAGTCGAAAATTGCTGCTGCGATGGCACCACCTGACATCCCACCATCAGTAATGCTGTAAGAGATACATACCCAATTTTCATAATGACCTTCTTGAATCCATAGGTTTCAGTCGATATTTCACCATCAATCGTGTCAAGGTTGATCAGCCTACTTGATACAGCAACCCTCTTAACGTCAACAGTTATGCTCTCTGTTTTTACCTTGCATGAGCGCCCATAGTCTATCTATTATTTTAACCGATCCTTGTAGTAATTCGTTAAACTGTCACGTCTAGCGACTACAGTGGCGCACAAGTCGAATCTGTCTAAAATTATATGCCAACACCTTCTTATTCCTTATTATTCTGGATTTTTCTGCAATTAGGCTGTCTGTCTTTTGGTGGGCCTGCAGCGCATTTGGTGTTTTTCCATCAGCGTTTTGTGCAACAACTCAAATGGCTAGATGAATCCCAGTATTCACAAATTATCGCAATTGCACAACTCTTACCTGGCCCAACTAGTAGTCAGGTGGGTTTAGCGATTGGTTATTTGCAAAAAGGCTATTGGGGTGCAGTCCTAGCTTGGTTGGGTTTTACCCTACCTTCAGCGTTGTTTATGGTTTTGGTTGCAGTTTTGGGACATCAATATTTTGATGTCCTGTCTTCAAATAGCTTTCACAGTATTCAACTGATCGTATTGGCCGTGGTGGCTTGGGCATTTTGGCAAATGCTGCGTAGTTTTTGTAAAACGGTTTGGCAATATGCCTTAATGTTTGCTTCTGCCCTATTTATTTATCTAATGCCATTGAGCTTCAATCAAGTTTTGGTGATTCTGATTGCCGCTTGTTTTGGCATTTGGATGGCGAAACGCGCAGCACCGACTGCTGCACCAGCATCCACCAATACAACGGCGACAGATACGCATTTTACTGCGGCACATTTACTCAAACATCGTCGTTATGCTATATTTTGGGCAGTACTTTTTGTTGCACCCTTTATTGTGCTGTCAGGTCTAAACTGGCTACAACCTCATTTACTCTATGCAGCTAATTTAAGTTTCTATCAAGCCGCATCTTTGGTCTTTGGCGGTGGGCATGTCATTTTGCCTTTATTGCATCAAGATTTTGTTAGCACAGGCTTAGTCAGTGCAGAACAGTTCGATTTGGGTTATGCCATGGCGCAATTGGTGCCTGGCCCACTGTTCAGCTTTGCAACATATTTGGGCAGTTTGATTCCAATGACAGAATCTATGCTGCTGAATGCGACTTTAGCCACGTTGGCGATTTTTCTGCCGTCTTTCTTTTTGCTATTTGCGACCTTGCCTTATTGGTCTTGGTTAATGCAGCAAGCCTATATCCGTCATGCGGTAACAGGTATTAATGCAGCTGTAGTCGGTTTGCTGCTGTATATGGTGCTCGAAATGGCACAGCGTCATATTTTGAGTATTGTTGATCTGCTGTTTATTGTTTTGGTGATTGGATTATTAAAATCCAAACTACCTGTTTGGCTCAGTTTAATTGGTAGTTTTCTGGTCTATACAGCATTCTTGCATTTCATGGCTTAAATGAAAAATGCTACAGATCAAATAAAAATGCCAGTTCAATTGAACTGGCATTTTTTGTGGATGACTGAATCAAGCCTGAATGCTTTGGAGCTTAGCCACCAAAGAATTTTAGAATGGATTGAATCACCGCAACGTTAATTAAATCGACAAAGAATGCACCACACAACGGCACAATCAAGAACGCTTTATAAGATGGACCATACATATTGGTAATGGCCTGCATATTGGCGACTGCTGTTGGCGTTGCCCCCATCCCAAAACCACAGTGTCCTGCTGCCAACACGGCTGCATCGTAGTTTTTCCCCATAAGACGGAAGGTCACAAAAGCTGCATATAACGCCATTGTGAGTGCTTGCGCACCTAAAATCACCATCAACGGACCTGCCAAATCGGCCAATTGCCATAGTTTGAGTGACAACAACGCCATCGCCAAATATAACGATAAAGATGCATTCCCAAACACATCAATCGCACGGTCAAAAATATTAACTTTAAAAATACTTTCTAAGACATTACGCAGAACCACACCGCCCGCCAATGCCCAAACGAAAGTTGGTAATTCAAACATCGTGCCTTTGGCAGCGCCTGTCATAAATTCGGCAAATGCCAAACATCCAGCAAATAAACCCAAAGTAGTAATTGCATTATCTGCTGTAATTAAACGAACCTGATGCGGATATTCAAATGGAATAAACTCATTGGAATCTTGATCCGCAGGTGTATTATCGCGTTTTTCAATTTGTTCGTCGGTACGTGGTACAGCCAATTGATGACGATTGATTAAGGTTTTGGCTAAAGGGCCACCAATCAAACCACCAATGATCAAACCAAAGGTTGCACTGGCCATACCTAATGCCAACGCCCCTTGAATACCATACTGGGTTTCAAAAATTTCGCCCCACGCACCCGCAGTACCATGACCACCCGTTAAGGTAACTGAACCTGCAATTAAACCAATTAGTGGATCAATACCTAATAATGTTGCAAGACTAATGCCGACAATGTTTTGCAACACAATAAATGTGGAAATTGCAATCAAGAAAATAATTAAACCGATTCCGCCCTGACGCAATTTTGTGAAGTTCGCGCTTAAACCAATCGAGGCGAAGAAAATAAGCATAAAGCTAGTTTGCAATGCGCTACTGGTGGTAATGCTATAACCCCAAAATTGACTCACCAACAATGAAACAATAGCGGCAACCAAACCACCTGCAACAGGTTCAGGAATATTATAGCGTTTTAAAAAATCAATTTTATTGACTAAAAGTCGCCCTAAGAGCAGGACGATGACCGCAGCAATCAGCGTATAAAACGCATTAAAAGTAAATTCCATGGCAATATCCATATAGTGATTGCAGATTATTTTTAATATGATCAAGAACTGTCTATGCAAACCAAAGTATTTGCATCATTATGACTCTAAATCAACTAAAAAATGCCGCAATACAAAGTATGTAAACAGTATCGTATTTGACCGAAGTTTAAGAGGTATGCATTTTGCTCAGCCAACCCATCCTTTGGTTTCACTCAAGCGTTATCATCTGCGTTTGCCTAGAACAGAAGAAAAGAAAGACAAAAGACAGCAATTTCACTTTCGGGGTGTCTTCGAGTGCAAACAACTGAATCGGCTTAAGACTGAGAGGTAATCTCATATAAGCTCCAAAATATCTGAGGTAGATAAATACCTTCCGATAAAGATATTCAATCACTTGATAAAAAACAGCAAGATTAAAGGTCGATCATTATGCATTTTTTTTGACAAAAAGCTGCTATTTTCTGCATTATTTCTATAAATTTTATTGATTATTTTCAACTATAAGTGCAAGTTACAGCATTTTATAAAACTGAATAAAATTTAAATTATTGAATTGATAACATAAATTTTCAACATAAAAAAACAGAGCTTAACATTAAGCTCTGTTTTGGTTTTCGCTAAAAGTGCTGAAACTTAGAAGCTATAACGAGCCATAAAGCCTACACGGTCATCACTGAATTTTTGACCTTTGAAAGTTTCACGCTCACCATTAATATATTCAATACCTAAATCAACTGGTTTTACAGGTGAATAGATAAAGTTAATCCACGCTTGTTGTACTTTCTCGTTAGCGCCATCATTTAAACGCGCATAGTCTGTACCATCATCTGCAAATAAAGCACCATACGCTAAAGTTGAACGTAGTTGTGGAGAGAACTTATAGGTTGCGCCCACTTGTACACCAAATGCTTCATTCTGCTCAATATCACCATTATCTGCATTTACGTAAAATGCAGAGTTACTACCATATAAATAGTTACTGTTGCCCTTAACATAAGAGACATCCGCAGATACTTTTAAAGGTTCTGCAACTTGATAATTTGTACCTACAGCTGCGCCCCAACCTGTTTTATCATCGCCAGATTTAGCTTTATAATGTTCAACCAATGCACGTGCAGAAGCCGAACCTTTACCTTCCGCATAACCTTGCATTAATTTAGCTGTAATTACAGGAGCACGATAGGTCACATCTGAAGAAACATTTTCTCTCTTAACTTGAGTGTCAATTACAGCACCCGAATCATCTCTGATTTTTTCTTCTGTAACTTTCAGCTCAGTTGCTGAACTATTACCTTCTTCGGCAGAAACAAATAATTGTGTTGCAGGGGCTAATTTATAGTTGTAACGAACTTGCGGTACACGTGCTGTACCACCACCAATATTTGTATTAAAGTCGATCATTTCTGGTGCATGATTAGACAAGAAGTTCGATGTAGTTTGACCGAATAACCAGTTGTTTAAAGTTAAATAAGCATGGCGAATACGTAAATTCTCTGCGGCACTTGCAAAGTCAACCTCAACTTTACCACCTACTTTGTTGTCACCTACAGGTGTATTAAAGTCTAAACCTAAGCGAGTTACTTTTGCTGTAGCAAGTAATTTGTCACTTGCTTCTTCTTTGCTTGTATGTGCTGAGTTAAAGTCATTATTAGCACCTTTAATAATATAGTTTGCATCCCCACGGATCGAACCATAAATAGAAACATCTGCACCAGATTTAGATTTCCATGCGCTTAATGCACTTGCAGGTGCAGCAGGCTTCGCCTGTTGTACTTGGGCAATTTGAGTTTGCTGCTGTTGTTGTACTTGCTGTTGTTGCTGAATTAACGATTTTAACGCTTCAACTTCTTGACGAAGTTCTTGAATTTGTTGTTGCTCAGTTTTTGCTGCGTGTGCAGTACCTACCATTAATGTTGTAACGGCAATAGCTAAACCTTTGATCATAAATTGACCGTTGAGTAATTGACTCATTTATCTCTCCAAAATAAAACAACGCTGCATCCGTGCATGATGATTTTGTTCGTCATCTATCGATTTCACATCGAATTATAAAAATGGCTTAAAATCAAAACACTTTTGCCAAATAGTCCAAGACACCCAAATATTTAAAATATTACAATTTGTGTCATTTATTACAGGCTTCAATCTATCAAGTTATGACGTTTATTAAAATCAGTTTTCCCGAATAAGAAATCACAATTAATCATAATTACAGATTCAAACAATTAAACCATATAAAATTCAACACTTTAAATAGGTTGATTATTCAAGTATTTACACCACCATTAGACTATTGTATATATTTCAGTTCTGTTAAAAAGCCCGATTTTTTCGAAAAAAATCACCATTTGAAAAAGTATTGACCCCAACTCAATCTGATTGAGGTTGCAAAATATGAAAAACGGCAAACATCCCAAACCCAATAAATAGCAGCATTAATACAGCCATATTCAGCAAAGCACTGCCTGTTAAAAAGTTGAGTAACACTCCACCAATCAAGCCACAAAAGAATTGCACACTGCCCATGACCGCACTGGCTGTTCCTGCACGTGCGCCTTGTTTTGCCATAGCTAGTGCCATGGCATTCGGGCCTGTAAAACCAATCCCAGACACGGCAAGAAATAAACCGACCATCACCAATGCCAAAGGTGCATACCCCAAACTACCTGCAAGCAGTAGAATGACCGCACCACTCAGTTGAATCATGCTGCCCAATTTTAAGCGTTGTAACACACCCAATTTGCCACTGATTTTTTTATTCAGGGTCGAAAACAGCATAATACCAATCGCATTGGCACCAAACACATAAGCAAAAGCTGTTTCACTCAAGCCATATTGATCCATCATGACTGCACTTGAACCGCTGATATAGCAAAACAATGCCCCACCAGTCAGACAGCCTGCCAACATTGGAAAACGAAAATCACGATCTTTTAAAATGGCAAAATATAAGGTCAGTACTTGCTGAAAGTTCAAATTTAAACGACGTTCTTCCGCCAAAGTTTCTTTAAAAAAGAAGTGCACACATAAACAGCAAATAATTCCAACGCAGGTCAGCACTACAAAAATAGCTTGCCAATTCATCCATCTAAGTACCCATGCGCCCAGCGTAGGTGCAATAATGGGCGCAATGGTCATCACAATCATCATGCTCGAAAAAGCTTGAGCGGATGTTTGCAAATCTAAGCGATCACGAATAGCTGCTCGTGCAATTACCACACCCACACAGCCACCCAAAGCCTGCAAAATACGTGCAGCAATCAGTCCCCATTCATTTTGTGCAAACACACACAACATACTGGCGAGTGAAAATAGTGCCAAGCCAAAATATAAAGGCGGCTTACGTCCAATCCGATCACTCAGCGGCCCGTAAATCAGTTGACCCAATGCCAAACCTAAAAAGTAGGCAGGCAAACTGTTTGCGACCATTTGGGTCGATACGCCAAACTCGCTTGCCATAACGGGCAAGGCAGGCAAATACATATCAATCGATAAAGGCCCAAGCGAAGTCAATAACGCCAACAATAAAATCCACGCAGTCGAATATTGCCGCATGTTGGGTTGTTGCGCAGATGGTGGCGTACTGCTTGAACTTGGCAGCGTTTTCGATATGCTCATATTTTATGATGAAATGACAGATGTACAGACAAGCTTACACGCTCCATAGTATGATTTGTTGTGATCAAAGATGAATTTTCACATATTAGGTACTCTAAACATCTCATCTACAGTTACAATGTACGCAAACCTTCATCTTGCAGCATAAATCTCTGTTTAGACAGAAAAGTTTACTTAAAGGAATGATGTTGAAACCTTGGCTGATAAAGCTCAAACAAGCGACCTATAACACCACATTTATGTATAACATCCGCATGCTCATTGCATTTGCGGGAACTGCTTTTGTTCCCTATTTTATGGGGATGCAGCTTGCCACTATTCCTTTAACTTTAGGTGTGCTTGCCGCAGGTTTGAGTGATATTGATGACCGTTTTTCGGTGCGTATTGTCAATCAGCTCTATACTTATATTGGTTTCTTTGTTACCGCCACATCAATTCAGTTTTTATTTCCGCATCCTATTTTATTTGCTACAGGCTTAATCCTGTCGTGTATTGTCTTAATTTTGCTCGGTTCGCTCGGACGACGTTATGCCACCATTTCTTATGGCTGTTTGGTGGTGTCGGTCTATTCCATGCTTGGCGTCAACCTATTTGATGACTGGTACATGCAGCCGCTGCTTTTGGTTTCGGGCGCAATTTGGTACGGCTTAATTTCGACCATCAGCTTTTTACTGTTCCCTGTTCGTGCCTTACAAGACAAACTTTCACTCAGTTATTCTTCTTTGGGTGATTTTTTATTTGCCAAATCAAATCTATTTGATGTGGATATGACTGCACCGAGTTATCAACAAAGTATCATTGATTTATCACTTGAAAATGGCAAATTAATTGCGATTTTTAACGACTTAAAAACCGCTTTACTGACCCGTTTAAAAGGCGACCGTGGGCAAAAAGATACCCGACGCAGCTTACAATATTATTTTGTCGCACAAGACATTCACGAACGTGCAGACTCTGCACATATTGATTATCAAAAACTGGCGAAAATATTTCAGCACAGCGATATTTTATTTCGCTTCCAACGCATTTTGTCGATTCAGGGCAAAGCCTGTAAAGATTTAAGCGAAAGCATTTTGCACCGTAAACCTTATGTGCATAACAAGCGTTTTAAACATGCTTTTGAAAATCTTAAACAGTCTTTAGAAAAACTGCGCAGTGAACAGCAATATGACCAAGTCTGGATTAATGCATTGTTTGCCCTATACCAAAACCTGAAATCTATTGATGCTCAATTGCGTAACCTTGAAACCGAACGCAATATTAAACTGGATAAATCAAAACATATTGAACAACAACTGAAAGATGACGACTTAAAAAGCTGGGATGATATTGTCATCCGTATCAAACAGCATTTAACCCCTGAATCGGTCTTGTTCCGCCATGCCATACGGTTGTCGATTGTACTGTTGATTGGCTATGTTTTTATACAAGTTACCAATATTCAATATGGATACTGGATTTTACTGACCGCACTGTTTGTGATGCAGCCTAACTTTAACACCACCAAACGACGTTTACGTTTGCGTATTATTGGGACGTTGGCAGGGATTGTAGTCGGCTACACCATTTTATATTTTGTACCATCTGTAGAAGGACAATTACTGGTTTTAGTGATTAGTGGCATGTTGTTCTTTGAATTGCGTAGTAAACAATATGCACAAGCCACTGCTTTTATGACCATTTTGGCGCTGATGAACTTTAACCTAGAGGGTTTAGGCTATGCTGCAGCCGTACCACGTATGGTCGATACCTTAATTGGTTGTGCGCTAGCATGGTTTGGCGTGAGTTTTATCTTCCCCGATTGGAAATTCCGTCGTTTATCACGCACGATTCGCCGCTCACTCACCGCGCAATGTGGCTATTTGGCAGAAGTGATTGAACAATATAAAAATGGACGCAACAACGGTTTGAATTATCGTGTCGTGCGCCGTGCTGCTCATAATACCGATGCAGAAGTTGCTTCACTGATTTCAACACTCGCCACCGAACCTGATTTTGACCCCAATCAAAAAGCTCAAGCCTTTGAGTTCTTGTGTCTAAATCACACCTTTATTAGCTATATTGCTGCACTTGGTGTGCATCGTGACAAAATTGACGATCAGGAAGTCTTGCAACTGCTCGATCAAGCAATGGACGATATTCAAGGTGCTTTACTGAAAGATGAAACGCCAGATTTAAGTGCACACAACATGTTGCAAACCATTCGTCAGCGTTTAAGCCAAAACAAAGAAGAAGATCAAAAATCATTAATTATTTTGCAGCAATTATCTTTGATGATGAGTATCTTGCAACAATTAAGTCGCTTAAAACAAAGTTTAAGCCACGAACATGATCAGGACGCAACTGAACTGGCGTCTTTATAAACAATCCTGCAAACGGTCAGTGCCTACTTATTCGCCCTAAGCTGCACAAGTATTCACCGACCTTAGCATGATTTTGCGACAATATACTCACTGCATGACAGCAATTAATGCTAAACTTTTTATAGTTTTAAATTTGTTAGTTTCACTATGACCGCGAAAAGTTTATACGCCTATACCCTACAGCCTGTGATCTACGAAGTTTCTGAAGAAGAACAACGTCACGCACAACTGGTAATTTGGCGCAGTACCAATAAAATTGGCATGAAAGCATGGATTATTATGGGTGTGATTGTTGCCCTTTCCATTTTAGGCATTCTGCTATTAAAAAATTATTCGACAATTTTCTGCTGGGTTGCCATTGTCTGTGTGGTGCTCTACCTGCTCGTGCGTAAATACGGCTTGGAATGGTACGTTAAGCGAAAAATGAATGAATTTCCTGTTCAAGAAATTAAAGGGATTCGTTTAGGCGTACAGCCGCACGGTATCGTGATGCGTCAGCAAATGGGCGCTCAAGAAGGCGTGGGTGCAATTGGCTGGAAAGATGTGTATGAATGGTACAATACCCCTGAGTTTATCTTGATGAACTTCAAAGTAAAAGGTCAGCAAGGTGCTTATATTCTGCCTAAGCGTATGGACAGCAAGAACTTTTCGTTCAACACCATTCGCAAGCATTTGACTGAAGCTGCAGGCGAAGCCAAGCAAATCTAAATATCCCTATTTAAAAATAAACCTCTATCCCCTGTGATGGAGGTTTTTTTTGCTTAAAATTAAAACAATGAACGATAATGAGAATAAATAGCATTTGCATTAACTTCATCTCTGCATTATTCTGCATCACAATTCATACTCAACAACCAACGCTTATGCTGAAGAAAGCCTTTTTCCAAATTCACTGGTTCCTTGGTATTACTGCAGGACTGATCTTGTCACTCATGGGCGTGACAGGTGCGATTTATTCCTACGAACAAGAAATTCTAAAATGGATGAATCCGAACAGTTATCAGGTACAAGTTGAGCAGAAAGCCAAACTAAGCCCTGCAGAAATTTATCAACATTTTCAGCGTACCCAACCTGACTATAAAATTAATAGCATCACCGTTGCAAAAGACCCGGCTGCATCTTCAACCATCAATATTGCGAAAGAAGGTGCAAAACGTGGACAAAATATCCTGATTAACCCTTACTCGGCAGCAGTGTTGCCTGAAATTCGGGGACGTGAATTTTTCCAGTTTATTCAGCAATTACACCGCAACTTAACCGTAGGGCCTATTGGTAAACAAATTACAGCCGCATGTACCCTCATGTTGTTGTTCTTTGTGTTAAGTGGCATTTACCTACGCTGGCCGAAACGCCATTCATTTAAACAATGGTTTGCGCTCAAACCTCAATTAAAAGGACGTAATTTTATTTGGGACTTACATGCCGTAGTAGGCACGTGGGTGGTGATTTTCTATCTAGTTTTGGCATGCACAGGACTGTATTGGTCGTATGAGTGGTGGCGCAATGGCATGTTTAAAGTCATGGGTGTGGAAAGACCACAAGCGCAATTGCAAGCAGATGGACGCAACAAACCTGTAAATTCAAATGCTCAAGCACTTCATCAGGCTGCGCAAACACAAACTGCAGGACGCCGCGCAAACACTACAAAACCAGCCAAGCAGAATACGCTGGATCAGGCACAAATCAATCTGGCATTGACGAAGGCATGGCAACATTTCCCGCAGCAATTGGGGCAGGATTATTCCAGTATCACTTTTAATGTGCCTAAACACACCAATAGTGAAATTGAAATTAACTTTGTCGATGTCATTCCACAACATGAACGTGCCCGCAATAACGCAACTTTTGATTATCAACAAGCACGTATTACTCAACTTGAATTATATGTAGACAAACGGCTTAATGAAAAAATCATGAGCAGTATGCTGCCTGTGCATCGCGGTAGTTTCTTTGGGCCTGTTTATCAATTTTTAGCCATGCTTTCTGCATTGATGATGCCGCTGTTTTTCGTCACAGGTTGGATGCTGTATTTAAAACGTCGTAAACAAAAGCGTTTGACTCTTGCTGCACGTCAAAACCAGACTCAATTTCAGATCGACCCAAATGCTGCACACTGGCTCATTGTCTATGCCAGCCAAACAGGTACTGCCGAACAATTGGCATGGCGCACCGCTACTAGTCTGCAAGAAGCACATCAGCCTGTCACAGTCAAAGCCCTGCAACATCTCAGCCTTGAAGATCTTAAAAACACCACCCAACTGTTATGTATTGCTAGCACTTATGGCACAGGTGATGCACCCGATTTGACCTCAAGTTTTGTGAAAAAAATCCTACCGCAAACCTGTGACCTGAGTCATTTGCGTTATGCAGTACTGGCTTTAGGTTCACGTGAATATGCAGATCATTACTGCCGTTTTGGACATACGATTGCTGCATGGCTGCAACGTAATCAAGCACATGCCTTGTTCAATACCATTGAAGTAAATAATGCCAATCCTGCAGACATACAGCGTTGGAATCAGGCTTTGGTACAGGTCACACAACTTGACTTACCAAGTATGCATATCGAAAAAACTTTTGATACATGGACCTTACAGCAACGTGACTTGCTAAATCCCAACAGTTTAGGCGCACCCGCCTTCAATATTGAACTGTTAGCACAACATGATGTGCATTGGTCTGCAGGTGATATTGCAGAAATTCAGCCTGAAAACAGCACTGCACGGATTCACGCCTTTTTAAAACAGCATCAACTCGATGCCAATACAATTCTTGCTGATGGTCAGCAAACCTTAGTACAGGCTTTGGCAGATAAAGACCTCACCGCGCCAATTCAGACATTTAAAACTGCGGATGAATTATTGGCACAACTTTCACCCTTGCCTAGTCGTGAATATTCAATTGCCAGTATTCCTTCACAACAGGTTTTAAGACTTGTGGTGCGTCAAAAATTCGATGCTCAAGGCGAGCTTGGCTTAGGTTCAGGTTGGTTAACTGCACATGCTGCACTTGGGCAAAATATCGCATTACGCATTCGCAATAATCCATCTTTCCATTTAATTGATGATGACCGCCCAATTATTTGTATTGGCAACGGTACAGGGCTTGCAGGATTAATGAGCTTATTGCATGCACGTACCCGCCTGAATTACACCCAAAACTGGTTGTTTTTTGGTGAACGTCAGCAAGCGCACGATTACTTTTATCAGCACACCATCAAGGCTTGGCAAAGCACAGGTATGCTACAACGCCTTGATTTGGCCTTTTCCCGTGATCAAGCCGAAAAAGTCTATGTACACCATAAGTTACGCGAACAGGCTGAAGAATTAAAACGCTGGATTGAACAAAATGCCGTGATTTATGTCTGCGGTAGCATTCAAGGCATGGCCAGTGATGTCGACCAAGCCTTAAAAGATATTTTGGGTGAGACTCAACTGGAACAATTACGTCAGCAAGGACGTTATCGCCGAGATGTGTATTAGGATTTGTTGACACTTTTTAAATGGCTTGCGCTGTAGCTCTATAGCTAAAACTTGGCAATTCACCCAAGTTTTATCCATAGCCTCAGCCGAAACATAATTCAGTTGAGGCAAAATTTTTCAGCAGCTTCGGCTATACTGTTTGTACAGCATCACAGTACAATAAAATTATGCAAGGCATGCAAGCAAGTCACGTACAAACACAATTTAGTCTATTTAAAAGAATATTGAGTAGCCTAATTGGGCTAATTTTAGTATTGGATGGTGCCTATCTCATCAGCTTAAAGAAAATCCATTTCGGCACCATTTTACCTGTTTTAATAGGCATGATGCTGCTGTGTTATGCGATTTTCTATACTTGGATTCAAAGCTACTTAAAACAACATACACGCTTAGATTGGCTGTGGAAATTCGGTTGGGGCGTATTTTGGCTGTGGTGCATCAGCCTGCTGATCTTTTTTACTTATATTCATTTCAGTACACAGCAGCAAAATACTGTAACCAACAATGCTAAAGTGGTGATTGTACTCGGCAGTGGCATTGAAAATGGACAACCATCGCCCACGCTCGCCAAACGACTGGATACTGCAGCCGCGTATGCCTTAGCGCATCCTCAAAGTTATTTCATTGTTAGTGGTGGCCCTGCATTTGCGGAACAACTCACTGAAGCACAGGTGATGTCTGATTATTTGCAACAACGTTATGCAATTGCAGCATCACACATTATCTTGGAAACCCAAAGCACCAGTACGGCACTTAATTTGAAAAACAGTCAGCCCTTGCTGCATACATTAGGCACAGATAAAACCCAACCGATTATAATTGTCACCAGCGACTTTCACACACCACGTGCAGCAGCCATTGCCAAACGACAAGGATACACACAGTTCAGCATGCTCAGTGCAACGACACCACTCTATACCCGCTATAACGCATGGTTACGCGAGTATTTTGCTTATATCAGTGGTTGGCTGCTGAATGAGTATTAAAAATAAAATCTAGCAAGCAGATCGCTTAATTCAAACGTATCGAGCGTGGTAAAGGAATTTGCATATCTTTAAAAAATTCAGGTTTTTGCATATACACCTGATACAAATAATTTTTTAGATCAAGCAATAACTTTTCAGGGGCAACCAATACATTCTGCCCTTCTGGGCTTAGATTCATCGAAATATTGGTGGCTTCCTGACGTAAAAATGGAATCACTTTTTCAATAAAATCTTTCAGTGAAATTTCTTCGACTTGATAATTGGCCCAATTGTCTTTAATTAACAGTTTTGCCAGACTTTTATTTTGCCACATTGCAAAAGCACGTTGCCCTGTAGGCGTGGCACAGAGCGCCCAGCCATCTTCATACAATGCAAAAACATGCCCCTGAGACACAATGGTCTCAATAAATTGCTTGTAAATATCTTGTGCATTATAAGTTTGCGTTGCTTGCTTAGATGCAGCTTTACGTTGATAAGGATTTCGCATAAGTCACGGATATTAGTATTATTATTAAATAAAAATTTTAGGCGAATTTATTGCAATACGCAAGTAATATAAGATAAATGAGGATGAAAGGATATGGTGGGCGCTGACGGGATCGAACCGCCGACATTCTGCTTGTAAGGCAGACGCTCTACCAACTGAGCTAAGCGCCCTGAAGATTAAAAAATAACATCGTTATTTTTTATGATGCAAGACAAGCGAAGCACGTCGTCTTGAACTTTGAAATACATTTTTCACATCAGGGAATGAAAAATGGCGCAGCGGACGGGGCTCGAACCCGCGACCCCCGGCGTGACAGGCCGGTATTCTAACCAACTGAACTACCGCTGCAACGGTAATTGCGTTAAGCAATTAAGGTCTTTTTTGTATGTATGCCAAGCATAAATACTAAAATATGGTGGGCGCTGACGGGATCGAACCGCCGACATTCTGCTTGTAAGGCAGACGCTCTACCAACTGAGCTAAGCGCCCTGATAAGATCAAAACAATATTTTGTTCTGATTTTGCAAAACTGTCAAACTTTGCATCATTTCAGTTTAAGTCTATCAGGCAACCTAAACTTTTCTTTTGAATGGCGCAGCGGACGGGGCTCGAACCCGCGACCCCCGGCGTGACAGGCCGGTATTCTAACCAACTGAACTACCGCTGCATCGCAAAAGAATCTGGTGGGCGCTGACGGGATCGAACCGCCGACATTCTGCTTGTAAGGCAGACGCTCTACCAACTGAGCTAAGCGCCCTCAAAAGCAATTTATGTAAATGGCGCAGCGGACGGGGCTCGAACCCGCGACCCCCGGCGTGACAGGCCGGTATTCTAACCAACTGAACTACCGCTGCACTTACACAAAGTCACTATTGTGGTACAAACAATGGTTAAAGAATCTTAAGTGGCGCAGCGGACGGGGCTCGAACCCGCGACCCCCGGCGTGACAGGCCGGTATTCTAACCAACTGAACTACCGCTGCACGTAAGAATCTATAACGTAAAGGCTTGGTGGGCGCTGACGGGATCGAACCGCCGACATTCTGCTTGTAAGGCAGACGCTCTACCAACTGAGCTAAGCGCCCTTAACGTCTTTATCGTTTGTGAGGTGCATTATAGAGAATCTTTACCGCCTGTCAAACGCTTTTCGGCTTGTTTTCAGTTTTTTGTGACTGAGTGATTAAAAAATAGGTGATCCGCTATAAAAACAAACAAATTCTGCAAGTTATTTTAGTTTTCAAGCAAAATTAATGTGCTTTTCAACTTGTTAGCGTTGCACTCTACCTGCTCAATGTATTGGTTTTTTATGTTGCGATGAATATAACTTTATTCAATTGACTCGCACCATCAACGCACCATCAACCAAGCAAACCTAAGCTATTTAAATCTAGCTTGTGTTCAGAAATATAAACCAAGGCTTTTTCTGGAATCAGTTCATACAATTCTAAAATATCGTGGTTACGCATCCGAATACAGCCATGCGATGCAGGAATTCCCATCGGCTCTGTATCTGGTGTGCCATGTATATAAATATAACGCTGAAAAGTATCGCAGCCGATGCCTTGATTAAAACCTTCTTGCAAACCACTGAGCCATAAAATGCGGCTTAAAATCCAGTCTCGTTCAGGAAATTGTTCAGCTAAATCTAAATTGTAAATTTCCCCTGTCGGTTGACGTGCAATGAACACTGCATTTTCAGGTTTATTTTCACCAAACTTTAAAGCGACTTCATGCCAGCCACGTGGTGTTTTACCACTATTTTCAGTTTCACCAATGCCATTCACACCACTCGAGATGACGTAGAGTTTCTGATGCTTCGGCAAATATAAAGTTTGCTCGGCTAAATCAATCAAAATATCTGCTTGTGTGTATAAAAAAGACATTGCGCTACCCTATTCTTCTTCTTGCGTGGGCGGCTGTGGCTCAGGACGTAACCACAACCAAATACACACCACCAACATGGTGGTATTGGTAAAAATTTTGACCGCAACGGGCGCAGTTGTAAACAGCATGATCACGGCACTAATACTCATCATGATCGTTGCAAACCATTTGGCTTTACGCGGTACAGTACCATTGGCACGCCAATCTCTGAGTGTACTGCCATATTTAGGATGATTCAGTAACCAGTTGTCCATTTGCGGCCAACCGCGTGACGATGCCCAAGCTGCTAAAATCAAAAAAACTGTAGTAGGCATACCCGGCAACAATGCACCAATAAAGCCAAGGATGACAAAGATCACCACTAAACTTCGCCATAACAAGCTTTGCATACCACTGTCCTAAACTACGAATTGCGGTAGTATAAAGCGTTTTTTAATTTTCCGTTGTAATTCTGCATTTTTCAGCATGGATTCATAATGATTGAGTTGCATCAACCCGAACTTCTGCCCGAAGTATGGCTGACCTACAAAACCCCACTCATCCGTCAGTTGGCTTTTAGTGTGGCAAGTCCGAATATTTTATGTGCTGTGCCTGAGCAATTGCCCATTCAACATGCTTTTGAATTCCATTCAGATACTTTTTGGCAACACCATTATCACGCTTATCAATCACGTTTAGCCTATTTAGATTCACATCCAGAAGCAGTGTACGACTTTTTAAATCAACTGAAAAGCACCCGTTTAGGCTTACGCTTTGAAATGCTGATGTGGTTTTGGCTGCGTGATCGTGATTATCATCCCTTCGAATTATTGGGACACAGTATTCAAATTATTGATGGCGCTAAAACTGTGGGTGAACTGGATTTTTTACTGCACAACCATGACACACAGCAGGTTGAACATTGGGAAGTCGCATTAAAATACTATTTAGCCGAAGCGGATTGCTCTTTGGCACACTGGTATGGTTTAAACCGCTCCGATACTTTGGCGCGTAAACTGAATCATTTTAGTCAAAAGCAATTTCAATTTAAGCAAGCCTTGGATGTGCCGATTCAACGCCGTTTTGCTGTACTCAAAGGACAATTGTATTTCGCCATACATCACTTGGCACAATCATCTACAACACTTACGCCACACTGGGTTAATCGCGCTCGTCGTTTAGGTCTTTGGGGGAGTGATATTCCTGCCCAAGCAGAACGGTTTTATCGCCTACAACGTCATGAATGGATTTGTCAAAATGCTCAAGCCAGTAGCCTACCGAATCAATGGTGGGGCGATGGTTTGTATTATCAAGAGGCACATTCACAATTTTATATGTATCGCGCTGCACCGCTGATTAGCTATCCCCCTTTAACACGCTGAATAACTGTTTCAACATTTTATTACGTAAGCACTATAAAAGTTGCCTATTTATTATTCTGTTTATTTCCTAAGCTAAAAAACACATCAAAATAATCTATCTAGAGCATATTGGAGATGATCATGAAAAAAATTCTAGTGACTTCACTGCTATTAACCTTTGTTTTAACGGGTTGTAATACAATTAAAGGCGTGGGCGAAGACGTATCTTCTGCAGGTCATGCGGTGAGTAACACTGCTGAAAAAACCCAACAAGAAATTCGCAAATAATTCTGAGTATTTCACGAATATCTTCACAAAAACCACAAAAAACCTTGTTCTCGGACAAGGTTTTTTCACGCTAAAATTTCACTTTTGTTGCATTATTCCCCTATTATTAGCACTTACTCTTGATAAACGTCTGAAACTCTCATGACCTCTTCTGCTACTCTGGATTTAAGCCTTCAGCTTTTACGCCAACCGTCTGTCACTCCTGTCGATCACAACTGTCAAAACCTCATGGCAGAACGCTTAGAAAAAATTGGATTTAAGATTGAATCTATGCGTTTTGACGATGTAGATAACCTCTGGGCGCGTAAAGGTACAGAAGCACCTGTCTTTTGCTTTGCAGGTCATACCGATGTTGTACCGACAGGCAATTTAGACGCATGGAATACCGATCCATTTGTACCTGAAATTCGTGATGGCAAACTTTATGGTCGTGGCAGTGCCGACATGAAAACAGCATTGGCAGCCATGGTCGTTGCCTCTGAACGCTTTGTCGCCAAACATCCTGATCACAAAGGCTCAATTGCCTTTTTAATCACCTCAGATGAAGAAGGCCCATCCATTAACGGCACCGTAAAAGTTGTAGAAACGTTGGAAGCACGTCATGAAAAAATGACTTGGTGTTTGGTGGGTGAACCTTCAAGCACCCATAAATTAGGCGATATTATTAAAAATGGGCGTCGCGGTTCGCTTAATGGTGTCTTGACGGTAAAAGGTAAACAAGGTCATGTGGCTTATCCACACTTGGCAATTAACCCGATTCATACCGCGTCTAAAGCGATTTCGGAACTGTGTGAAACGGTGTGGGATCATGGCAATGAATACTTCCCTGCCACCTCATTTCAAATTTCAAATATTCAAGCAGGAACAGGTGCGACCAATGTTGTCCCAGGTAACATGACGGTGACCTTTAACTTCCGTTATTCGACTGAAGTGACTGCAGATGAGCTAAAAGCACGTGTCTTGGAAATTTTAGATCGCCATCAAGTGGATTATGAAATCGAGTGGACGCTTTCAGGTTTGCCATTTTTAACCCCTGTGGACGAATTGGTTAATGCTGCACGTCAAGCCATTCGCAATGTCACAGGTGTTGAAACAGAATTATCGACCAGTGGCGGTACATCTGATGGTCGCTTTATTGCGCCGACAGGTGCACAAGTGTTGGAGTTAGGCGTACTCAATGCCACCATTCACCAAATTAACGAGCATGTTGATGTGGCTGATTTAGTGCCCTTGACAGAAATTTATGAACAGATTTTGGAAGGATTACTAACTTAAATCCAATAAGATTAGTTGCATGAAATAGAAAAGGAACTCTATTTGAGTTCCTTTTCTATTTTACAACGGAGAAAATTGCTTTAAGCCGTCAAATTTTCTTGAATGTATTGCAAATTCGGTACATGAAAGACCTGCTCACCCATACGGACATATTGGAATACCGCAGGATCAGTCGTGGTTTGTTGGTCATCATCTACCACTTCAGAAATACGCAAGCGCAGGGTTTTAGGCATTTCATTGCACATCAAAGCAAAACGCTGCTCCATTTCATCGCCTTCAATCACCAGTGCCACGCCCATTTTTTTCTCTGGGTCATTGACCGCATAAACAGGCAATTGCGATTCGTGCCATTCCACAGTTTTAACTTGAGTGGCGTTATCCAGCGCTGACAACACAATATTTTGAGGTATCAGCATCGGGGGTTTACCATGACATTCAACAATATAAGCATCAATAAAACCGGTAGATACGGTAATTAAATGTTGCAGCTCTTGCTGACTGATTTGCCCGAGTAAATTTGGACTATTCGTCTGACTCATCGTTTACCCCTGACTAACTGCTAATAATTGTTCAATATTGGCAAGCAATTCTGCCTCTTGGAACGGTTTACCCATGTAATGCGTCACACCTAAGCTAAACGCTCGTTCGCGGTGTTTTTCACCTGTACGTGACGTAATCATGATGATCGGCAGATTGCTATGCATGTCGTGGTGGCGTACAAGGTTAGTCACCTCAAAACCATCCATACGTGGCATTTCAATATCCAGTAACATCAAGTCAGGTTTGACGTTTTCAAGCTGCTCCATGGCATCGACACCATCTTTGGCAGTCACGATGTCATAACCTTGACGCTCAAGCATACGTGAAGTTACTTTACGTACGGTGACTGAGTCATCCACAATCATAATTAAGCGGCGTGTATCACGACGTTGGCTATCACGTTGATCGCTGGCTTGTTTAGTACGTTGCGTTGCAAGAATTTGACGGGCAATGTTCTGACCATCCAAAATCAAACAAACTTGACCATCACCCAAAATAGTTGCGCCTGCAATTGCACCAATGCTTGAGAACTGTTGTCCAATTGGTTTCACAACAATTTGACCACGCGAACCAATCAACTGATCGACTAGTAAAGCAATGGTTTGACCTGTGCTGCCTTTAATTAACAGAACAGGTAGTGAATGACCCACATGGCTTAAACGCGGTAATGGCTGATTGCCAACGAACTCAGATAAGTAACGTAACTTGTAGTTCTGGTTGTCAATTTGGAAGAAATCTTCATTGCTGTTGAAGTAAGATTCCAAAGTGGTTGGTGCAATACGTACAATACGGTCAATTTGCGCCAACGGTACAGCAAATTGTTGATCGCCAACTTTAACCATTAAGGCATCGGATACAGCAACTGTCGTTGGTACACGAATACTAAAGGTTGTGCCTTGACCTAAAGTTGAATCTACAGAAACGTGACCACCAAGTGCCTTAATTTCACTTTGCACCACATCTAAACCAACACCACGACCTGAAATTTGTGTAACTGATTGCGCTGTTGTAAAGCCTGGGTGGAAAATGTATTGCAGAATTTCATTTTTATCTAAATTCTGATCGGCTTTGATTAAACCTAAGCTCAATGCTTTTTCTTTAATCTTGGCATCATCAATACCCTTACCATCATCCACAAAAGTCACCATAACATCTGTGCCTTGGCGAGTAATGTTCAGTTCAATTTTACCAACTTCAGGTTTATTGGCTGCAGCACGTTGTGCAGGGTCTTCAATACCATGGTCGACCGCATTACGCAGCATGTGTTCAAACGGTGTCACCAAACGCTCTAGAATGGTACGGTCTAATTCACCTTCAGTGTTATAAACCACCAATTCTGTTGGACGGTTTAAGGTCGATGAAGTCTGACGCACAATACGTTGTAAACGTGGCAATAAACGTGAGAATGGTACAAGGCGTGTGCGCATCAAGCTTTCTTGAATTTCGGCCTGAATACGTGATTGTTGTAATAACAAACCTTCAGCATCACGAATTTTTTCAGCCAAGGTGCTCTTAAAGTCCACCAAGTCCGATGCAGATTCCGCCAGAGATTTAGACAACTGATTCAACGATGAATATTGATCCATCTCTAATGGGTCAAAGTCTGCATAACGTGAGTTTTCAGAACCGTGCTTGGCAATAATTTGCGATTCCAGCTCGCCTTCCATTCGACGTAACTGATCGGCAAGACGTTTAATCGCCAATTCCATCTCATTCAACGTACCGCCTAGTTGCCCAAGCTCCATTTCAATACGTGAACGGTTAATCGAGTTCTCGCCTGACAAGTCAATCATCTTCTCGACTAAATCGGCCGAGATACGAATCATCTCATTGCTATTATCCAGCTGTGTGGTTTCGCCCCACTCACCCGACATTGCAGGTGGCTCTGTACCATCACCCTGAACAAACTCATAACTACGGCTTGGTGATAACAAGTCGTTATGCGTTAAACGCTCAGGTAATTGTGCAGATACATCTACAAACTGCATCGCCGATAAGCTAGATTTTAAGCTGTCATAATCAGTGTAATCTGCTTTGAAAATTGCATCACGCAACCATGCCAATGTGGTTTGCAGCAAGGCATCATAAACATTTGAGTTAAATTGATGCACTGCAAACTGTTCAAAGGCACTTTCCAGTTGATAGGCAATTTGCGCAACAGACTCAATTTCAGCCATACGTGCACCGCCTTTTAAGCTGTGCGCCGCACGTTGTAATTGGAGCAAGACACTACGGTCACTACGCTGCTCAAACCATTGTTTCAAGCGCTGATCTGCAGCATCCAAAATTTCTTCCGCTTCTTCTCGGAAAGTTTCAACCACAATTGAATGTAATTGCTCATCTTCAGATTCAGCATTTGCTTCATGACTTGCAGTTTGTGTTACCGGTTCAAATGACGCAGTAACAGCATCTTCCAGACTTGCCTCATCAGCAATAGCAATATCATCTTCAGCTAAATCTGCAGTCCTGTCTTGCAAGGCTTTTGCCGCCAACTCAGGCTGTGCATCAACCTCTTCTACTTCGATCGCCTGTTCAGGCTGCACTGTACTTATAGCACTTACGACTGACACATCTGCATCGCCTTGTGCCAAGCTGACAATGTTGCCTAAAATCGCAATTGACTCTGTCGCAGCATAGTCCACACGCTCATCGCGAATGGTCTGAATACGGTCTGCAATATCATCTTGCACCAAACGGATAATTTGAATTAACGCAGGTGAAACAACAATTTGGTTGTTAATGATACGCTCGTAAATCGACTCGAGGTTGTGTGCAATTAAACCAATATGCGTCGCAGAAATCATATTTGCGCCACCTTTCAAAGTGTGCAAATAACGCATTAAGTTGTTTAAAGCCGAAGTGTCGCTGGCGTCTTTTGACCAAGTATTGACGTCTTCATCCATACCCACCAAAAGCTCTTCTGCTTCTTCCAAAAAGATATCTAGCAATTCAGGATCGAAGTCTTTATTGGCATCATCGGCATGCATGTTTTGTTGATCTGATGCAATACGTTGTGACAATTGCGCTAAATTCACCGTGCCTGAACTTTCGCTAGCAACTACAGCAGACGCCACATCAGGTTCTGCAACAACCGCTGTTTCTACAGCATTGTCGCTCTCTAATGTTTCAACATCTTCAAGTGCAATTGCATCAATGTCTTGCTGCACAAATGCAGTTAAGTCATTTAAGGTTTTCTGAATGTCTTCTGTAACCGTAACACGCTGTCCCGCAGCCAAGGTATCGAATAAATGAATGAACTCTTGGTGTGCCTGTGCAAATAACTCATAACCATATTCAGAGTTAAGCAGAATTGGTTTGGCTAAAACACTGTCGTAAGCAGCTTTAAGTTCTTCAGTAAATTGATGAATACCCACAGACGCACGGTTATCGGTATGCTCTACCAACAATTGCGCTTGTGCGCTGAGTTCTTCTAAATAGCTTGGGAATTGCGCTTGCGCCAATTTATCAAATTCAAATTCGGCATCAAGTAAACGATCAATATTCAGTTCGATTAGCTTCGATACTAAACCTTGAGGATTAGAGTCTTCTGTATCGCTGGTGCTAAAGCCGTAGCTATCCCATGCTTTATTAAAAGTTGCATAGATTACATCTAAACCATCACAGTGACCTTGACGAAGTACATGCAGATAATCACGGACAAATTCCGCATATTGCACCAACAGCGCAGTTTCTTTAGAGGTGGATTCAATTTCATCTTGCACAAATGTTTTAAACAAGTTTTCAACTTTAGAACTGGCTTGAAAAACTTGATCAATTTGCGCCATAGACGAACTGCCGCGCAGTGTATGTAAAGCACGAATTAAGCCATTATAGTCTTGTGAGTGAATCTGATCTTGCGCCAAGAACTGATCAATTGTTGCTAAATGCTCTTCAGCTTCTTCCACAAAAATAGCCAGAGTTTCAGCCAATAGGCTTGCATCAGCAGCCTCTTCTTGTGCAACTTCTGTCTGCGGCATTTCTTCAGCAGTTATTACGTCTTCAGATGATTCAACTGCTGTGACTACTGCTGTTTCAACTGCAGCATCCGCCAATTCTAGTCCTGTCGGCATATCAGTTGCAGTCAGTTGATCCGCTAAAATCAGCAACTCTTCCAATGCAGGTTCAGGACTTTGGTTTTGCTGTAATTGTTGTCCTAAAAGCACCAATGGGCGTAAATCAAGATCAATTAAACCGACTTGTTTAAAAATTGGATAAAGCTTGTATTGATAAATATTTAAAACAGTTTTTGCGTATTTTTGAATATCAGTATTGAGTGTTACCGCACCCGAAAGCACACGGTTTAAAGTATCTTCAACCGTCCATGCCAATTCGCCCGCAGACTTCGCACCCACCATGCGACCCGAGCCTTTTAAAGTGTGAAAGTGACGACGAATAGTCACTAAAGTTTCTTGATCTGTTGGGTTAGCAAACCAAGTAGTAAATAATGGATTTAATTCTTCGAAGATTTCTTCAATTTCTTCGACAAAAATTTCAAGAATTTCCGCATCTTGCTCAAGATAACTATCTTCAGGAAGCGTCATTGTTTCGACTAAATTTTTTAATATTTCTTTCATAGCTAAGGCTTCTTACGTTTTCAGCACCAAAAGGCACTTCAACTTAATTGTAACCATCCTGAATGCCCCTAACCCAAAAGTTAAGTTCATCTTTGCGATGCTTTATCTCTGAATGATGGTGTACCCATAACTGTGTATAGGTACACCTTTCCCCAAGCTGGAATCCCGCTTATTCAGGTAGTTTAAAGTCAGTTACAGATTCACGTAATGATTCTGCCATGTTGGCCAACTCAGATACCGAACGTGCAGTATCGAAAGTTGCACTGGTCGTTTGCGAGGTAATTTCCTGTACAACATTCATCGTGGTTGCAATGTGACCTGCAGAAGCAGACTGAAGTTTTGCAGCATCCGAAATGTTAGAAATCAATTTCGCAAGGTTGCTCGATACTGTTTGAATCTCATCGAGTGCAACACCCGCATCCTTAGATAAGTTCGCACCACGTACAACCTCAGAAGTCGTTTGTTCCATCGAAATTACGGCTTCGTTGGTATCGGTCTGAATCGTTTTAACCAGTGTTTCAATCTGCTTAGTTGCAGATGCTGAACGTTCTGCTAGACGCTGTACCTCATCCGCAACGACCGCGAAACCACGACCTGCTTCACCCGCCATAGACGCCTGAATTGCTGCGTTCAATGCCAAGATGTTGGTTTGGTCGGCAATATCGTTAATCAAGGCAACGATGTTACCAATCTCTTGTGAAGATTCACCCAAACGCTTAATACGCTTAGAGGTTTCTTGAATCTGCTCACGAATGATATCCATACCTTCAATTGAACGGTTTACAACGTCCGCACCATTCGATGCGATATGTACCGAACGTTCTGCTACCGCAGCGGATTCTTCCGCGTTGGCAGATACTTGGTCAATCGACATTGCCATTTCGTTAATCGCCGCAGATGCACCTGCAATTTCTTGCGCCTGATGTTCAGAAGCTTCTGCTAACTGGTTGGTAATATTCTGCGTAGTTGCCGTATATTGTGCAACTTCGTGTGATGTTTCATGAATACGCGATACAAGGTCACGTAATTGGTCAATCGCGAAGTTAATCGAGTCAGCAATTGCGCCTGTAAAGTCTTCCGATACCGTTGCGTATGAACGTAAGTCACCATCTGCAAGGTCGGCGATCTCATCGAGTAGACGTAAAATCGCGTTTTGGTTACGGTCATATTCATCTTGTAGACGAACCACACGAGTTTTATCGGCTTCACCACGTAAGCCAAGTAATTTGAATACACAGAACAAGAATGCAAGTAAGGCTGCAATTAAGCCAATTGCTGGAATTGCAATAGACCAACCTGAACTGCCAGACAATTTATTTAAATTACTTAAAAGTTTATCAGACTGGTCAAAAATAGAGGATGAAGCCTGACGTACTTTTACAATTTGAGTAGAGTTACTTAAAACGGTTGCAGCAGCAGATTTCAATACATCTTCATATTCTGCTTGAATACCTGTTAATGACTCACGTAAGTCTTCTTGTGCAATACGTTGTACACCCAACTCTGCACTACCATTTAACTGTGCAGCCAAATACGCACCGAAAGTTTCAGTATCGGCACTGAAGTCATCCGCAGATTCACGTGAACTATCTGTACCTGTTAACACCGAGCTAATTGAACGCAAGATACGTTCTGCAATGAATACCTGGTTTTTTGCAATTACAACCTGGCTACTTGGCATATCTTGACGTGCCATTTGGTCAACCATCAAGTTATATTCAGCTTGAATACCTGGAATGGTTTCACTGATTGCAATGTTAGTGTCATAAAGTTGGTTAATGATTTTTTGTTGCGAAGCAATCAAATCAATATTTTCAGAAACCGATTTCCACTGTGTTTCAACTTCACGCAACGTGTCTGTACTAGCATGAATGTCTTTAACCGTTTCTAAGTTTTCTGCAAAAGATTTTTGCGAATCGGTCAAGTTTTTGATTGATTCAGGTGTACCTGATGCAGTTGCTTCAGTCGCTTGACGTGAAATGGTTTGTGACAATAGACGTAAATCACCCAAACTACGGGTAAAATCGTTATTACGCGGCACACTATAAAAGAGGTATAGCAACAGGAAAAGCGATAAGATGATACAAAAAGCTGCGCCTAAAATAAGTGGCTTAGATTTTTCTGTTTCGCCAAATACACTCGCAAACTCATCAGTTCGCGTTTGTAATTTTGCCACAAAACCTGGCCCACTTGCTTTACGAACAGTTTCTTCGCCTGAATTTTTCTTTTTAAGTTTAAAGCCCATGCAGCTTCTCCCCGATTGACGCCTTCATTTTTTAGGTGCGCGACAGTTAATTTATAAATTTTATAGATGCGTTCATGTATTTTGGGTTTTGCAATAAACGACTAAATAAGAAAACATGCCATTGTTGGTTATGCTGGTGAAAATAGCCCTGACAATATTCTTGTAAATTACTTTCTAAATCATTGTGTTTAGAGAAGAAACTTTTCTTATTAAAGTGCTGTATACCCAAAACTTGATCTACAACCAAACCGACATAATGGTCATTATGACTAATACACATTACTTTTTGAGTAGGTGAATATTGGCTGCTTTGCCCAGAAACATAATGTGCCAAATCTGATACTGAGAGCAATCTCCCCCGAATATTGGCTAAACCGACCACCCAAGGTTGGGTATTCGGAACAGGCGTGTATTTCGGTGGGTAAATAACCTCAGAAACCTCTCCTAATGGAGCAACAAAATATTGCCCCATCATCTCAAAAGCAATGCCTGACCAGCGGTTTACCTCATTTTCGGTACTAACGTAGTTTTTGTTACCACGTTTAGATAACCGAAGTAATTCAATAAAACCATTTGCAGCCATAGCTTATCCTGCATTTAGATGTTGATTAATCACATCAATTAATTGTTTTTCGTCAACAGGCTTGGTTAAGTAATCGCTTGCACCTTGGCGTTTACCCCATACACGGTCAGTAGCCTGATCTTTGGTACTTACAATTACAATTGGAATATGCTTGGTAGTATCACCACGCGAAATTTGACGCGTCGCTTGGAAGCCATTTACGCCTGGCATAACCACATCCATTAAAACTAAATCTGGCAATTCAGCTTGCGCCATGGTGACACCATCTGCACCATTAGCAGCTTCAATCACTTCAAAGCCATGTTTAGTCAAAATCTCTCTGAAACGGAAGGTTTCTGTAGGCGAGTCATCGACTATAAGAATACGAGCCATTATTTTCCCCAATAAATCTAACGATATAGTTATGCTGTCACGTGGTTACGAATTGCGTTTAATAATTCGTCTTTACTAAATGGTTTAGTTAAATATTCGTCTGAACCGACAACACGCCCTTTGGCTTGGTCAAATAGACCATCTTTACTTGAAAGCATGATGACCGGAATGTTTTGATAGTTTTGTGAATTTTTAATCAAGGCACAAGTTTGGTAACCATCTAAACGTGGCATCATAATATCTACGAACACAATATCAGGATTTGATTCTGCAATTTTGGATAAAGCTTCAAATCCATCTACTGCGGTAACCACTTCGCAACCTTCTCGTTGTAAGAGCGTTTCGGCTGTACGGCGAATGGTTTTTGAATCATCAATCACCATGACTTTTAGATTTTGGAATTTATCGTCCATTCAATGACCCTTCCCATTTTGTTTGTACAAGCAACTGAGTAGAAATTTTTACACATTGATCGTATTTTTAACATATCTTTACTTGTAGTTTCAATGAACATATTTAGCTCGAAGCTACACTTTTACACCATTATCACCAAATCACTCACACTTTCTGGTGACCATCGATATTTTTTTATCGGTTGTGTTTTTTTAATTTCTAATTTTGATCTAATATAACACTATATATTACGTTTAATTTAAGTAATTTAGTCAACTTTCATTTGGGGGACAACGTGAGCACTTATTTTGCACAATTACTCGCTGTCAAATTAAAACAAAACAAAAAGTCGTTCAAAATGGCGATGCTAGCGTTGCTTCTGTTTCCCTCTGCTCAATTGATGGCTGAAACTCAAAATAAAGCAGTATGGTATCGTTATTATGATCAAAAAGGCGTAGCCAATATTAGCAGCAATGTGACCCCAAATCATATCCGCTATGGCTATGAGGCTTTGGATCGGAACATGCAAGTGATTCAGCGTGCTCGTCCCTATAATACTGAAACCGATATTAAAAAAGCACCACAACGTGCTGCACAAGCACGTCAGAGCGAGTCTGACCAGCGTCTCAAAAAAGCCTATACCAACAGCCAGACAGCAACTATAAAACGGAACAACGCTTTAACGCATATTAAAAAGCAAATTAGCTTTCAACAAGAACAACTCAAGCAACTCCAAACAGACCGTATTAGTTTTAAACGTCAGGAAATGGAGTATTTACGTAAAGTTAAGCCTGTACCACCACAACTGAAAACCAACTTAGACAATAACTTAAAAAATATTGAATTAAAAAAAGACATGATTCACTCTTTACAAACAAGCTATCGAAATACCCAAGCAGAATACGACAGAATTATTCAACGCCTCAGAGCCCTAGAATAGGGCTGGCTTTTTTTGCGTTGTCATTTTGACATTAAAATAGGACAAATATGCATGCACATTGCACAGCGTATCGCATTCATTTTTAATCAACAACCTTTGCCACTTCTTCGGATCAGTACACTTGGTTTATGTGTATTTCTTGCTGCCTGCCAAAAAAATGAAACAGAAAATGTTGCTCCAACACCAGAAAAAATAGAATTAATTCAACAAGATTTAGTTACCATCCAGCAAGGCAGTGCCATCGAAAAAACTGCCTTTACAGGCACCGTGCGTGCTGTGAATCAAAGCAGTATTCAAGCACAGGTGACTGCCACAGCAACCTCAGTCTATGTCAAAGTGGGCGATAGCGTACAACGTGGTCAAACCTTGCTACGCTTAAATAATCAGGATAATGCTGCGCGTTTAGCACAAGCTCGCGCCAATTTAGCTGCAACGCAAGCGCAAGCCAACCAAGCCCGCAACATGATGCAACGAAAAAAACGTTTGCTCGATCAGGGTTTTATTTCACAAGTGGAATATGAGCAAAGTCAGTTAGATTATCGTGCGCAAATGGAAAATGTACTCGCCCAACAAGCCAATGTCGATATTGCACTAAAAGCCGATCAAGATGGCACGATTACCAGTCCAATTCATGGTGTCATTACCCAACGTCAAGTTGAGCCTGGGCAAACTGTGGCTGCAGGACAAACCTTATTTGAAGTCGTCGATCCGAACCAATTAGAAATTCAAGCGAAATTACCAAGCGACTTACAAGCCGCACTCAAAATTGGTCAAAAAATTGAATATCAACTCCAAGGACAAGCAAACACATTTAATGCACAAATTAGCCGTGTTTCTCCTGTTGCGGATTTAGCCAGTCGTCAAATTGAATTTTTTGCGACCCCGCTTGAGCGTCTTCCCTCTTTAAGTATTGGGGCATTTGTGGATGGTTATATTTTAGCGAACACGACAATTTCAGGGCAAATCATCCCACTCAATACCATTCACGATATCCAAAACAAACCTTATGTTTGGGTGATTCGAGATCAAAAAATTGCCCGCGTGGATATCACAGTTTTAGAACAGCGCTATAGTGACAATACTGCCGTCATTCAAGGCTTACAGAGTAGTGATCTAGTCAGTCGAGTGGTGTTCAACCCCGATCAAATTCAGCAGCAGGTGATCATTCAAAATAACCCTCAATAAATTGAATTTCATCTCAATGCAGTAGTGCAGATGTCCCATAAATAAAAAATCAGGATCGTTGTTATGTGGTTTACCCGAGTTAGCGTCAAGTATCCCGTTTTTACCATCATGATGATGTTTTGTCTAATGGTGCTTGGCTTGGCTTCATGGCAACGTATGGGCGTGGAAGAATTTCCTGACGTCGATTTTCCGTTTGTAGTGGTTTATACCAGTTATCTGGGTGCATCACCTGAAACAGTTGAATCTGAAATCACCAAGAAAATGGAAGATCAGATCAACACCATTTCTGGACTCAAACAACTGGTTTCACAATCCAGTGAAGGGCTATCTACTATTATTGCCGAGTTTAATTTAGATGTTCCTTCGGCAGTGGCGGCACAAGATGTACGCGATAAAATTTCGTCTGTCAGTGCAGGCTTTCGAGATGAAATTCAAGACCCTGTGGTGGAGCGCTACGACCCAACTGCCAATGCAGTCATGTCGATTGTGTTTGAATCCTCACAAATGTCTTTGCGTGATTTAAGTTCCTATTTAGATCAACAAGTTGTACCGCAACTGCGCACTGTGTCTGGTGTCGGAACTGTTAATTTATTGGGTGATGCACAGCGACAAATTCGGATTGAGGTAGATCCACAAAAGTTAATGAGTTTTGGCTTAGGTGTGGATCAGGTTATCAACACCCTCAAAGCTGAAAATATTGAAGTGCCAGGCGGTACACTCAAACAAGCCAATAGTGAATTGGTAGTCGAAATCCAATCCAAAGTCATTCATCCTCTGGCTTTTGGCGATTTAATTATTGCCAATAAAAATGGTGCGCCAATCTTTTTAAAACAAGTTGCCACAATTCAAGACAGTCAGGCAGAGCTGGAAACCAGTGCATTTTTAAATGGGCAAACTGCGGTTGCTGTCGATATCTTGCGTAGTTCAGACTCTAATGTTATTGAAGTGGTTGATAACACCTACAAAACCTTAGAACGTATTCAGACCCAACTACCTGTAGGCATGACTGCAAAGGTCGTGGTGGATTCTTCTAAAGGGATTCGTGGCAGTATCCGTGATGTAGCGCGCACCATTATTGAGGGTGCGATTCTGGCAGTCCTGATTGTACTGTTGTTTCTTGGTTCATTCCGTTCTACCGCCATTACAGGATTGACCCTGCCAATCGCCCTACTCGGCACACTCACCTTTATTTGGGCATTTGGCTTTACCATCAACATGATGACCTTACTGGCGCTCTCGCTCAGTATTGGCTTATTGATTGATGATGCAATTGTGGTACGTGAAAATATCGTGCGTCATGCAGATATGGGTAAAGACCATGTCACGGCTGCTTTGGATGGTACTAAAGAAATTGGCTTAGCAGTTTTAGCAACCACCTTAACCATTGTGGCGGTATTTTTACCTGTAGCATTTATGGGCGGAATTATCGGACGCTTTTTCTATCAATTTGGTGTCACCGTCAGTACTGCCGTACTGATTTCCATGTTTGTCAGTTTTACGCTGGATCCAATGCTTTCTGCACACTGGGCAGAAAAAGCAAATCCGAATAAAAAACCTGGACGGGTAAAACGCTTCTTAAACTGGATTTCTAACAAACTCGACAATTTAAGTCATCATTATGAAAAACTTTTAAAATTAGCACTACGATTTCGCGTTATCACCTTATTGATTGCCGTGGGTTCATTATTTGCAGCACTCGGATTATCCAAACTGATTGGCACAGAGTTTGTACCTGTACCCGACAAAGGTGAAATTCGGATTAAATTTGAAACACCTGTAGATGCCTCGCTTGAATATTCACAAGCAAAATTAAAACAAGTAGATCAAATCATCCGTCAACACCCTGAAGTTCGCGCGACTTACGGAGCCATTAACAGCGTGACAGATCGCGGGAAAAATCATGTTAACTTGCGTGTAACTGTCAGCCCGCGTAATGAACGTCAACAAACGCTAACCGAACTCAATAACGAATTTCGCCAGCGTCTACAAAGTGTTGCGGGCATCACCATCACCTCTGTCGCCTCTGCCGATGAAACGGTTTCTGGTGGGCAAAAACCTGTGATGGTGTCTATTAAAGGCCCTGATTTAGCAGAATTACAAAAAATCTCTGACCGCTTTATGACCGAAATTGCTCAGGTGGATGGTATTGTCGATTTAGAAAGCTCGCTAAAAGCTCCTAAACCTACATTAGGTGTTTATATTAACCGTGTCCTTGCTAGTGATTTGGGGCTATCGGTGAATCAAATTGCCAATATTATCCGCCCACTCATTGCGGGGGATGATGTCACCACTTGGCAAGATGAACGTGGTGAAACCTACGATGTCAATGTTCGACTTACAGAAAACCATCGTAGCTTGCCGAGCGATGTGCAAAATATGTATTTAACTTCAAAAAAAACTGATGCCAATGGACAAAATATTTTAGTGCCTTTGGCAAGTGTGGCGAAGTTTGAGGAAAGTTTAGGTGCAGCACAAATTAACCGTCGTGATTTAGCCCGTGAAGTTTTGGTCGAAGCCAATACTGCTGGACGTCCTGCAGGTGACATTGGTGTCGACATTCAAAAAATTCAGGATAACTTTAAATTACCCGCAGGTTATAGCTTCGACACTCAAGGCGCCAATGCTGACATGGCTGAATCTGCAGGTTATGCGCTGACTGCAATTACCCTATCTATTGTGTTTATTTATATCGTTTTAGGTTCACAATTCAACAGTTTCATTCACCCTGCAGCGATTATGGCTTCTCTGCCTTTATCGCTGATTGGGGTATTCTTGGCACTGTTTATTTTTAACTCGACCATGAACCTGTTTTCTATTATCGGTATTATTATGCTGATGGGGTTGGTCACCAAAAATGCGATTTTACTGATTGATTTTATTAAAAAAGCCATGGATCAGGGCGATTCACGTTATGATGCAATTATTGCTGCAGGGAAAACCCGTTTACGCCCTATTTTAATGACCACCAGTGCAATGGTGATGGGGATGGTGCCACTCGCACTTGGCTTGGGTGAAGGCGGCGAACAAAGTGCGCCTATGGCACACGCAGTCATTGGCGGTGTAATTACATCCACCCTACTAACATTGGTGGTCGTACCTGTCATTTTCACTTACTTAGATGATTTTAAGAATTTTATGTTACGCCAAACGCGTAAACTGATTTCTTAAAATCTCACGCAAAGTCACACAATCGTTCGGGCTAAATTTTAACGCAAGTTTAGCCCGATTTTTATTGTATAATCTGGCTTTGAAAAAACTCCATTTAACGCTTCACTTTTTAGGACAGTTTCCATGCGCGCGAGTCGCTTTTTATTTGCTACGTTAAGAGAAACCCCAAACGATGCCGAGGTGATTTCTCACCAGCTGATGTTACGTGCGGGTATGATTCGTAAATTGGCTTCAGGTTTATATACTTGGCTGCCAATGGGTGTGCGTGTGCTAAATAAAGTTGAAGCCATTGTTCGTGAAGAAATGAATCGCGCAGGTGCTTTAGAAACCTTTATGCCTGTTACTCAGCCTGCTTCACTTTGGGAAGAGTCAGGTCGTTATGTACAATACGGTCCTGAATTACTGCGCTTTAATGACCGTCACGACAATCCTTTTGTACTCGGTCCAACACATGAAGAAGTCATTACCGATTTGGCGCGTAATGAATTAAAAAGCTATAAGCAATTACCAATCAACTTCTATCAAATTCAAACCAAATTCCGTGACGAAATTCGCCCACGTTTTGGGGTAATGCGTTCACGCGAATTTATTATGAAAGATGCTTATTCTTTCCATACCGATCAAGCTTCTTTACAAGAAACCTATGATGTAATGTACGACACCTACTGCCGTATTTTCTCGCGCTTAGGTTTAGACTTCCGCCCTGTACAAGCAGATACAGGTTCTATTGGTGGTTCTGGTTCACATGAATTCCACGTTCTGGCTTCAAGCGGTGAAGATGATATCGCCTTCTCTACCGAATCTGATTATGCAGCCAATATTGAAATGGCTGAAGCTATTTTGGTGGGTGAACGTGCTGCGGCAACGCAAGAACTCAAAATTGTGGATACACCAAACCAAAAAACCATTGCGGAAGTTTCTGCATTTTTAGGTACAAATAGCAACCAATCAGTCAAAGCGCTCTTGGTTCAAGGTGTTGCAGATGAAACAGGTCAAGTGCCTGTGATTGCATTATTCCTGCGCGGTGACCATGAACTTAATGAAATTAAAGCAGAAAAGCATCCACAGATTGCAGCACCACTTACTTTTGCAACCGATGCACAAATTGCAGCGTTAGGTTTAACTGCTGGCTTTGTTGGTCCACAAGGTTTGGTTGAAAAAGGTATGACTGTGATTGTAGACCGTGCTGCATCGGTACTGTCTGACTTTGTTGCTGGTGCAAACCAAGTTGATCAACACGCAACAGGTGTGAACTGGGAACGCGATGCACAATATACTGAAGTTTATGATTTACGTAATGTCGTTGAGGGCGATCCATCTCCCGATGGGAAAGGAACGCTACAAATTAAACGCGGTATTGAAGTCGGTCATATCTTCCAGCTTGGTACTAAATACTCAGAAGCGTTAGGCTGCAAAGTTCTTGGTGAAGATGGCAAGCCGTTTACCGTGACTATGGGATGTTATGGTATTGGTGTTACCCGTGTGGTTGCCTCTGCAATTGAACAAAACTTTGATGATAAAGGCATCATTTGGCCTTCTGCCATCGCACCATTTGAAATTGCGATTGTGCCAATGAACGCACATAAATCACCACGTACATTAGAAGCAGCAGAAGCACTTTATGCTGAACTTCAAGCTGCGGGTTATGATGTATTACTGGATGATCGTAATGAACGTCCTGGGGTGAAATTCTCTGACCTTGAGCTTACAGGTATTCCGCACCGTATTGTGATTGGTGAGAAAGGTTTAGATGCGGGTACTTTTGAATATAAAGGTCGTCGTGATGCTGAATCTAGCAACCTAACGAAAGAAGAATTACTCATCAAAATTGCTAAATAAGGTTAAACACTAAGCATAAAAAATCCCGCACAAGTTGCGGGATTTTTTTTCATTTGGAATTAACAGAATTTCATACCACCATAACAGTTAGGGGTAACGTTTTGGTTATTTAAAAGCTTATCCTTTAATGTAATCGTAGCTGGATTTCCTGTTGCATAATTCGTAAATTGACCTACATTAATATTCAATTTTTTTTCAACAGCTACGCCAGCCAAAGAACCTAAAGCCTCAAAAGCACCAACATCAATTGGTTCGGATTTATTGAGCAAATAGTCACTAATCGCTGTAGCTACTTGTGGTAATACCGCAGAAATATCAACCTTATCTGTTGTTGCTAAATATCCCAGTTGTATAGGTTCTTTAAAAGACATCCACCACCCTTGTTGAGCAACATCACCCTGATCGGCTCCTTGCCAATGCACAGGTTTACTTTGCAGAGATAAATACCCTCCTGTGCCATTGAGTGGAATATTGTGAATCATATTTAGGGCTTGAACAAAAGTAATATCCATATTAAGTTCATCCAAACTCGAGCCTGCTGCCATTTTAAAGAATGAGTGTGTCCCAAGAGAACCAAATAATAAAGCAGGGAATTCTACATAAAGCTGGTCTTGAGAGAAATCAGGAGTTCCTTGAACACTACCCGGTAAAC
This sequence comes from Acinetobacter sp. SWBY1, assembly GCF_002946595.1. Lineage (NCBI taxonomy): Bacteria > Pseudomonadati > Pseudomonadota > Gammaproteobacteria > Moraxellales > Moraxellaceae > Acinetobacter > Acinetobacter sp. SWBY1. The sequence goes on from NZ_CP026616.1 coordinate 1,190,723, forward strand.
TCTTACCCGGCTCTGCAACAGCTAAAGGAATAGAAGGAATAGATGAGCGAATACCACTCACTTTGGCAGCAGTCATACGTTGACCCGTAACCACCGTTTCTGGCATAGTAAAATCTACTTTCATAGAAGGAACTGTAACCCCTGTATGCCCTTCTGTTCTAACACCATTTGTAAATGGCTTACTATGAAACTGTCTTGTTTGCCCCAAAGCCTTTAAACGACCAGAAATAATTTCATCATCGGTCATACCAAATGTCGCTTGCTCAGTAAATGAATGACCTTGAGTTTGTGCCATTTTCATATAACCACTAAAACTTTTAATCCCGTCATTTGGGTTTTGTACGTTATCTGTACCCAAAGTCAGTAGACCTAAAATTTCTTCAGCACCTAAGCGAAAACCAACCACTTCACGTGTTGACGCACTATTTCCACTAATCGCAAATTCAATAAATGGATTAGTAATTTGCGCACTAGTACCCGCACGTTCACCATTAAACTTTGGACTACCTGTTGAATCATAAGATTCATTCAAGCCACTTAATGCAATATTGGAAATATCAATATCACATCCCGCTTTACTACCAATCGCATTATTTACACCACCACAACCCAATTGTAGCGTTTTAATGTTGGCATTGAGCTCCATGAGTGCATCAACACTCAGCTTATAAAAGTTGAGCCCTTGTGATTGATCTGTCGCAGTCATCAGGTTCAAAAGTGCCTGACCTTGTACATGAGATAACTGATCATCATTTAAAGCCTGCATCGCTTGAGCAGAATTGAATGAAAAAGCTGTACTTAAAATAGATGCAACTAAAATTGTTTTTTTCATTTTATTTCTATCCTTTAGCGTGGCGTAATGCCGAATGTGCTGCGCATGGTTCCACCTGTAAGCGCGACAGATGCGATTTTCTGCATATTGCCATTGGTAGACATTGCAAAGTTTGTTTTAAAGGGTTGAGCAATATCATTTTTATAATTAAATTTAACTTGATTGTCTAAAGTGACCGTATCTGCACTGACGACTACTTTTCCTTTAACACCTATATGACCTTCCATTCGATTCAAGTTTATTGAAGAAGTTTGAACAGTTTCATTATTCACTTGATCTTCATTAATCAAACTAAAATAACTACCTAAATTCTTGGGATCTGCCTGTTCTGTGCTATCTAGACTTCTAAACTTAAAGTTCGCATCAAAAGACAAAAAGTTTGAGTTCGGATTAGTATCGGTTGGATCCATTCCAGGAATCACCAACAACTCACCATTTCCATCTAATTTAAAAGCGATTGTGGTCAACACATCATCTTTCTTAGAGAAATTATCATAAGGTATAAAGCCACCGCATTTAGTTGATCCTGTGACGCAGTTGTATTTTGAACCCGGTAGTTGTCCAATCGCTAACTCAGCTTTTGCTGCAACCAATAAATGATCTGCACGAATATAAATCCCTTCATCTTCATAACCAATCACACCATCGGACTGAATTAATGCATCAATATTTCTTAAACCAGCATAATAGTTGACAGCTTCACCAGCATGCAGGCTTTTTTGCCCATCAATTAAGATAATAGAAGTGGTACTTGGTAACCCAGTTTTTGAATCAATGCCATAACCTTCGGTAGAAACAATAGCGTTATAACCAATTCCGGTTTTGTTCGTTCCATCATAAGGTGACAGATATTGTTTACCCGACAAGGCCACATTGGCATTTAAATTATAAATTGGAATCCCAATACCCCAAGAACCACCATCTCCTGTCAATTCATTTAAAGAGTTGTCAGAAATAATTCTAGCTTTGGCTGCAATAGACTGAAAGTCCATGCCACGAACAGCGATCAGTGAAAACTGGTCACCTTCAAGCTTACTCGATAGCAACTGGTTTAAAATAGGACTGGTTGCACCAATAGTATTTTTAATATTTTCATTGACTAAAAAATTGAGGTTTTTCGCTTGTACGGTATTAATATAAATATCGCCAAAATCGATAGAGGCATTTTTATTGTGTAAATTACCTTGTGCATCACGTGTGGTTAGCGGTCTTAAATTCGAAAATTCAACCGCATAACTGCCTTTTCCTGTGTGCCCAATTTCTAAGGTTGTTGGTAATTGCCCTGCGGCCAAACCTGTCGTATTTTGATTGGTAAAATCAGCAGATAAGCCCAAATGCAAACCACCTTGCCCCACCACAGTATCGTAGCCTGTAACTGCGGTATTTTTAGTTTCAATTACACCATTGACCTTATTCGAGACGTCAAAATTAGCAATATTCTTTTGCTGCCCATTAAAAAACAATTTCGCATTGCTCACCGCACCTGATGCACCAAAGCGAATTAAATTTTTATCATCATAACGTAAGTCAATATTGACCCCAGGATTACTTGCATTTTGGCGGCTACTTGCAACATCACTCAGGTCTTTCACTCGTCCAAGATTCACAAAATGGTCGGTGGTGCCATTTTTAGTGGTAAAGACCAATCCCTCATCGGCATCAATGTACATATAGCCGTCAGTCGCAAAATTAAAGTTAAAATCATGCATAGATAATTGATGCTTACCTAAACCATGACTAATTTTGGCATTCTGTAACTGGAAGTTTAAATGTGCCATTTCATTTTGATTGAATAAACCTGCTTTGGTTTCTAATAAAACTTTTAAAGGTGATTTAGTTTCTAAGCCGAACTGACCCAAGCTTTGTGTTTCTTTAGTACAACTATTTCCGACACAGTTTTTTTTGACCAAGTTTAAATCTGCGGTCGCTTGAAAAGCATCAATACTCGCATCGATACGCACACCTGCGCCAACATCAGTTTTCCCCACATCTAAAGCAAGCTTACTGATAATAGGCTGGTTATTCTGTCCTTTAATTTCTACATTATGTAAGCCTAAACCCTGTTGAGTTCCAGCCACTAAATCAGGATCATACCAATTGACTTGATTAATCGTGGCTTTAGACATTTCATGGGTGATTACAATACCATCTTGCCCGCTTACATCAGACAAATGCTGGTCTGCAATCAGCTCTAAAGCATAGACTTGTTGCGCACAAAGTACGCTCAATGTTAATAAATTCAACTGTATTATTTTTTTCATTTTTATTTCCCTATACTGTACTTAATCCTATATTCAACAACGACTTGCTGCTGAACCTGTACAGTTGTAGCTAAATATTTTCACATTGCCAGACATGTGCATATTGCCGTGAATATTTAAGCCCATAAATCCTTTTTCAGCGCCCTGATCAAACAAAGGTACATCTTGCTGAACTAAGTTATAACTACCATCTTGTTGATAATTTCTTCCTAGAAAATTGGTATATACCTCTGAATTTGCATAACCTTCATTTACTCCCTGCCCAGAACCTGTTTCAATAGATAATGCAGCGAAGCCTAAATTTCTAATTTTTAACGGCTTATCATCATAAAACTTAAGCTGCATAGCGGTTTGTGGGTCATTTTTATGATTAATAATGGTTGTGCCATCTAAAGAAAATTTATCTATTTGTATGGTGCCCTGAATTTGTTTAAATACCAGCCATTTTTTATTGCCGTTATTATCTTCATGGTTATTGGGTGCAATGGCTAAACGACAGAGCACATTGTTGTCAGCACAATTTTTACTATAGCGATAATAAACTTCTGTAGGTTTAGTCCCACCATTAAATTTAGAAATATTGCTGAGTTCTAAGTTTTCGGCATATTCATGGTTTAACGATAACGTCCAACTGAGGTCTGCTCCACCTTGACCAGTAGCCTGCGTTAATTCATGATTTTCCAGTGCAATTAAGTTGGCATGGGTCAAAGGACTACACATCAATGCAATACAAAACAGTTTTTTCAACATGATGATTCTCCTTTTATAGACCTGTTGTTTTAAATTTAAGGTGCTGAATCAGCACACCATCTATTGCAACTGAACCTAGATTCTTAGCAGTACCATCCACACCTTTAAATACAACACCTGTGGCATTATCATGATCCTTGGCACGCAACATATTATTTGGCAAGCGTTCTACAGCACCAATTGCAATACTACTATGCGTCGCATTACGTCCTTGATACATCGCAGCACTGTCATTGGCATTGGCTTTTAGCGGTGTGCCACAGCTCACCACATTACAGGTAGAACCTGTAAATGCTGTAGAACCTAAATATCCACCCTTTCCATCTTCATAATTTTGATAAATTTTATTGTAAATTTCAGGAACATTCGGAATACGTGTTACTTCCAGCACAATATTATTGCCCTCAGAACCAACCACAAAAGGCTGATACATATTCCCTAAAACTAAATTGATATTTGGGCTGTATAAATACAGACCTTCTATATCATGAAAAACTGGTGCTAATGAACCATCTATTGCTGGTGTGACCGCAGTTCCATCTAAAGTGTCTGATTTTGCTGCTGTACTAATGCGAATTCCTTTACTGTCTAAGTTTGAATCTGTGAAACTTAGATTCGCAGGATTATCATTGGTATTTAAACGCAATACACTTGCCATACCCAATGTTTGATGATGATTTGGATTATCCGAGTCTAAAGTCTGAAATACTCGGGTCTGTGAACCATTTAAACTTAAACCATTGGCAACAAACTGAGTACGTAAACGGTGCTCTTTATCTAAACCCGATTTTGGTGCTCCAGTGCTCGGATCAACCTCTGCGCTTGAATTCAACTGACGCGAAAAAATATCAGTCCAAAAGCCCAATTTAATATTATTATCACTTTCAGTTGGCGTTGTAGTTGCGAGCGGTGCCTCAAGTGCCAAATAACCGACATCTTTTTCTACATTTTTAAATTGTTTTACTTTTTCTGTACCAGCACGGAATAACCATGGATTGTCTGCAGAACCCCAGTTAAAACCCTGATTGCTATAACGACTGCTTAAAGAGTTATCACTTTTAGATAATGCCAGACCATAAATAAAGACATCTGCTTTGGTTCTGAGTGAACCCACTGAAGTTTGTGCTGCTGCTGTTTTTGCTGCTTGAGTTGCGTTATCTACTGCTAATAATTCTAATTCTTTGATTGCATTTGTAGCTGCTGCTTTTGCAACTTTATCACCCTCAAGGTTTAGTCGCTCCTGAGTTACTGTTTCTACAGTTTGAGCAACCTTAGGATCAATATGATTAAATCTTGTAACCCCTTGCGTCCACTGTGTTGAAGGTACGGTATCAGTATTTCTATTGCCATATAAAATTTCAATCATTTCATATGTATTCTGTAATGCATATTTGGTAGATGCATCTTTATTCCTCAAAGTTGGATTTGCAGCACTAGGAATAGTCGTTCCATCCTTCGTCGCATTAATCCTTCCTTCATTATAATATTCATTATAGCGCTGTTGATAATATTGTTTCATTCGGTCAGATTCAAAGTATTCTGCCACTAAACTTTGACGCACACCAACTGAGATTTCACTGCTCACTGCTGTTTTTGTAGAGCTATAATTTTGTGTTTTATAGTTATTGAAAGTCGTTGTATAGGTACTTTGATATAATGTTGATGTAGTTGAAACACCTGCCAAATATTCAGCATCATAAACCTGATTATAAACTTTCTTATAGGTATGTTCTGAAATATTCTGATAATTCTCCCCCGTCGGGATAATACGAATAAAGCCCGTATCATATTGACTTGGGTTTTCTAACCGACGTGTATAGCTCGACCCTGTTGATAGGTCATTCGGTTGCTGAAACACCATTTTGAAATCATCAAGGACTAAAGCAACCCCTTCGCCTGTGGTATTTGACAAAGAGTCATCGGAGAGTGCTTGTAAAGCATAACTCGGGTTCGCCAAAAATAAGCCTATCGCAGTGGCTAAGCAACGCTTACGAAAAGGGAAAGTAATTGCGTGTTCAGTCATCTCGACCTTCCTTTTATCTGATGCTCCGCATCTTTCTTTTATTTATCTATAGCTTGGCTATTTATTTGAGTGTTTTTATCCTTAAAAACGTGATTATGCCAAAGCATTCTCATATTTAATTATGCTGAATATTTATGCAAATGCAAAACAAACTGGCTAAACTGCACAGCTTTCCGATGAATGAAAAAAAGCGAGCAGATTGGCTCGCTTCTTCAACAGAAAAATATGATAGATAGTTATTGCTTATGCTTTAGGCAAAGTCACGCCTGTCTGCCCTTGATATTTTCCACCACGGTCTTTGTACGAAGTTTCACAGACTTCATCTGATTCAAAGAACAGCATTTGTGCCACACCTTCACCCGCATAAATACGCGCAGGTAAGTTCGTGGTATTGGAAAACTCTAAAGTTACATGACCTTCCCACTCTGGTTCCAGTGGCGTCACATTCACAATAATACCGCAACGTGCATAGGTCGATTTACCTAAACACACTGTCAATACATTGCGCGGAATACGGAAATATTCAACGGTACGCGCCAAGGCAAACGAGTTTGGCGGAATGATGCACACATCTGATTCAATATCGATAAAACTTTTTTCATCAAAGTTTTTTGGATCGACAATTGCTGAGTGAACATTGGTAAAGACTTTAAATTCACGTGCACAACGTACGTCATAACCATAGCTAGAAACACCATAGGAGATGAGTTTCTCTCCATTTTCGTCAAAGCGAACTTGGTTTTCTGCATACGGTTCAATCATGCCGTGTTTTTCGCTCATTTCACGAATCCAACGATCAGACTTAATTGCCATTTATTTTCTATCCAAAATATGAATGTTTAACTGTGCTGTACTTTAACTGAAATCTAAGTTAATGAAAACCAGCCGTTTCCCTCACATCGCTTTTTTAAGTGCAATGATCATTTTCAGTAGATACAACTTTTGGATACAACGTTGGCCTTATAGACTCAACAAAGCCGAATAACTTAAAGGAATTGAAAAGCTCAGCAACACAATAGAAGCTGTTTTTTGTAGATTGCACTGATTGAGCCAGCTAATTTTATTTTTAGCGAGCACAGAACCAATAAAAGTCCAGAAAAAGGCAATCGGCACGATTAAACATAAAAACGCCAGCATGTGTGCAACATAATAGTCTGCTTTTACCCATGCAATTGTTGGGAAAATTGCAGAAGCAAACAACAATGCCTTAGGGTTGAGTAAAGTCGCTAAAAATAGCTCACTGGCACGGATCGTGGGTTGATTAAAGCTTTGCTCGACGTTGGCCGTACGCCACAATTTAATCGCCAAGAAAATAATATAGCTTGCACTGAATAATTTTAGAATGATGGGCAACAACGGGAGATGGGTAGACACCGTACCAATTAAGGCACCCCAAAGTGTAATAGAGATCAAATAACCCAATGCTTCTGCTGGAATTAATCGGAAAGATTTGCGGATACCAACCTGAATGCCAGATGATGCAAGCAAGGTATTGGTTGGCCCTGGTGTCAATAAAATTGTGATCACTAAACCGATAAAAAACCATGAAATCATGCATTGACCTCACTACTGAATGAGCGCAGATTAAAATAGTTCATTGCAATTGGCAAAAAGTATTTTGTAAGACAAATTTTTGATCAGTCTAATATTTTAAATTTATTATTTTTATTCAACCACTTATATAAAAAATATTTTTTAATCGAATGGTAACTTATAAGTCATTTTTTCTTAACATTTTTAAGGTATTTGGAAATTAAACACCTTTAAATCAGATGTTTGCATGTTTTTTAATCAAAAAAAGATAGCCCACCGAAGTGAGCTAAATTTTCAAAATATTGTGACTTAGCTTTTAAAAGATGAATCACTTAAAATTTGAAGGACGACAACTGAATGACGATAACCGCGATCATTCCAAGCTGAGGTCCCCGATTAGAAAATACGATTCTGATCTTTTTCAGCTTTAGGCAGTTTTTTTGCAATTTTCTGAGCAATCGCAATGTAACTATCGGCAGCATCATCGCCTGCAATCACTGACGGCGTGCCTGCATCAACATTTTCACGAATACTGACATTTAAGGGTAAACGCCCAAGCAACGGAATATCATATTGTTCTGCCAGTTTATCGCCACCGCCCTGACCAAAAATTTGTTCTTCGTAGCCGCAGTTTGAGCAGATATGCGTCGACATATTCTCAATTACGCCCATCACAGGAATTTGCACACGATTAAACAGTTCGATGCCTTTCACAGCATCCATTAAGGCAACATTTTGTGGTGTAGTCACAATCACCGCTCCCGTTACAGGAATACGCTGTGCAAGTGTCAGTTGAATATCCCCCGTTCCTGGTGGCATATCAATCATCAACACATCTAAATCTGGCCATAAAGTTTGATTAAAGAGCTGCATTAATACACCTGTGGCTTTTGGTCCACGCCATGCTACAGGTGTATTGTGATCACCTGTTAAATGCCCGATAGATAACACAGGCATCCCAAAAGCATCTAACGGTACAAACTGCTCGGCTTCAATCATTGGAGTTTTGCCTGCATTGCCGAGCATGGTCGGAATACTTGGGCCATAAATATCGGCATCTAATACGCCAACTTTTAAGCCTAGCTTTTGTAATGCCAAAGCCAAATTTACCGTCGTGGTGGATTTTCCAACTCCGCCTTTGCCTGAAGATACCAAAATCACGTTTTGAATACGCGGATGTTTCGGCACATCGCGCTGTTGTGGCGCAGCTTTTTGAATCGGTGGATTATTCGGATCGGCTTCTTGCATTGAACTTTGACCTGCAGCATCCACCACTGGTGGTAAATGAGATGCTGTGGTCTGTGTGGTCGATGTAGCGCAGCCTTCACCTTCAGCATGTTGATGCCCACAACTTTCTTTTTTCTGTGCAGTTTTCTGCTGAATCACATGCATATTCAATTCTTTAATGCCACATTTTTCTAATGCATCTGCCAAATCATCATGAATTTGTTGTAAATGTTGTTTTTCTTCAGGATAAGTATTGATGGTGATTTGCAGGATGTCACCTTGCAAATTCACTTGAGAAATACGATCTTTTAAAACATGTTCAGATTCAGGCAATACATAACTTTGTAGCACGTGCTGAATAGCTTCCTCATTCACCGTATGCGAAGGTGAAAAAACTGATTTAAGTGAAGAAAGCCAAGACATAGATTTACTCCAAAGTTTGGAAATACCGCGATTTTGATAGTGTAACGATAATTCAGTATAAGGTTAAGTCGTGCTATCACTGAAATACTTAATTCTGAGCGTATTGCTTGGTTTTTACATGATTTATGGACAAATGCAGACCTATTCCTTGTTTAGATATTGTATTTAGACTTCTAGGCGGATTTGAAAAGAATTCATTGAATCCCTTGTGCATCTATGTGCTATCTAAGGTAAAATTGCCCGAATTGCATCGTCCATATTTGAGAGAGTTATATCCGTGCGTCAAATTTTAGTCACTAACGCCCTACCATACGCCAATGGCCCGATCCATATGGGTCACTTACTCGGTTATATCCAGGCAGATATCTGGGTTCGCGCCATGCGTGCAATGGGACATGACGTGACTTATGTCTGTGCGGATGATGCGCATGGTACAGCAATCATGCTGCGTGCCGAAGCCAACGGGATTAGCCCTGAACAGCAAATTGCCAATGTGCAACAAGAACACATTCGTGATTTTGACGGTTTTGGCGTGCATTTTGATCATTATGATTCAACGCATAGCGACACCAACCGCGCACGTGCCAGCGAAATTTATGTCAAAAACCGTGATGCAGGCAATATTGCTGTTCGTCCCGTCACGCAATTATTTGACCCTGAAAAAGGCATGTTCTTATCGGATCGTTTTATTAAAGGCACTTGCCCAAAATGTAAAGCGGAAGATCAATACGGCGATTCTTGCGAAGTTTGCGGCACAACCTATAACGCGACTGAATTGATTAATCCAAAATCGACTTTGAGCGGTGCAACACCTGTAGAAAAATCATCAGATCATTACTTCTTTAAATTGCCTAATTTTGGTGAATATTTACAAAAATGGACGCGCGATGAAGGTCGTTTGCCAGTTTCAATTGCCAACAAATTAGATGAATGGTTTGAAAATGGCTTGAATGACTGGGATATTTCACGTGATGCACCATATTTTGGTTTTGAAATTCCAGATGCACCAAATAAATATTTTTATGTCTGGGTTGATGCGCCAATTGGTTATATGTCGAGTTTTGAAAACTACGTAAAAACCAAACGCCCCGACCTGAATTTTGACGATTATTGGAAAAAAGATTCAGACAAAGAAGTCTATCACTTCATTGGTAAAGACATCGTATATTTCCACGCTTTATTCTGGCCTGCGATGTTAGATGGTGCGGGTTATCGCACACCTACAGGTTTATTTGTAAATGGCTTCTTGACTGTAAATGGTCAAAAAATGTCGAAATCTCGCGGCACATTTATTAAAGCAGAAACATATTTGCAGCATTTAAATCCTGAATATTTACGCTATTACTTTGCCTCAAAACTGTCTGACAAAGTTGAAGACTCTGACTTAAATCTGGATGATTTTGTGCAGAAAGTAAACTCTGACCTTGTAGGTAAAGTGGTAAATATTGCCAGCCGTTGTGCCAAATTCATCAACACCAAATTTGATAACAAATTAAGTGCGAGCTGTGCAGAACCTGAGTTAGTACAAAGCTTTATTGCTGCAGGTGATTCAATTGCCAATGCCTATGAAGAGCGAGAGTTCTCTGCCGCCATTCGTGAAATTATGGCGCTTGCTGACCGCGCCAACCAATATATTGATGAGAAAAAGCCTTGGGCTTTAGCCAAAATTGAAGGCGAAGAACAGCAAGTTCATGACGTATGTTCTGTAGGGATTAACCTATTCCGTCAATTGGCGATTTATCTTGCGCCTGTACTGCCAACATTGGCTGAACAAGTTCAAACCTTCTTACAGTTAGATAGCTTTAACTTTGAATCACGTAAAACTGTTTTAGTCGGTCATGAAATTGCGTTGTTCCAACCATTGATGCAACGTGTTGATCCGAAAGCGGTAGCTGCAATGGTTGATGCTTCGAAAGATTCTTTAGCTGCTGCGGCAGAAGCGCCAAAAGCAGAAAAGAAAAAAGAGAAGAAAGTCGAGAAGAAGCCTGAACCTAAAGTGGGTGAAGCTGAAATTATTGGTATTGAAGACTTTATGAAAGTTGACCTACGTGTAGCTGAAATTTTAGAAGCTGCAACGGTAGAAGGTTCAGACAAACTGCTTCAATTAACTTTAAATGTAGGTGAAGCCGAGCCACGTAAAGTGTTTAGCGGTATCCGCGAGTTTTACCAACCTGAAGACTTAAAAGGCAAATTGGTGGTAATGGTTGCCAACCTTGCACCACGTAAGATGCGTTTTGGTATTTCTAACGGGATGATACTCGCTGCGGGTAATGGCGAAGGTGTTTGGGTGATTTCACCTGAATCTGGCGCTAAAGCTGGTGATAAAGTTTCTTAAGATTTAGATCTGAGATGAGAAAAAGCCTCTACGTTGTAGGGGCTTTTTTTAATGGTTTTTAGTTCTCTCTCCTTCTTTAAAGGAGAGGGCTAGGGAGAAGATTTATTAAATCACTGCCCCCACTTTACAATCTAAACTCAATTTTCATTGCGTAGGCATTGCCTTACTTTTGAAAGATCAAAAGTAACAAAAATCTTTTGTTAGCTTGATAATACGTCCATGTATCACAAGCTAACAGCGACATCCATATCGCCTACATCTGAATTAATTTGGTGACGAACTCTGTTTCTTTATTACTTCCAATAATGCAGCTGTCGACTTTAGAACCTCAGCATTCGCTTTAGATTGTTCCTGTATCGAAACTGAGTCCTCTTTAATAGAATCAAAAAGGTTTTGACCAAAATAGCATTTTGCTAAATCAGTCCTAATCTCGTGTTGCTTGTCTTCTGGCAAATGTGCCAAATACTCAGGTAATGCTTCTAATTCCATGAATGTTTGGTGTGCTTGCTCTGAAATTTTTCGATAGAAGCCAATCTGCTTAAAACAGTAAGTAAATAAAGTCGCAATTAAAGCCAGAATTGTTAATTTAATCATTAGAGCATTAGAAACATTTAACGAATCAAAAAAATTGTGTGCAAATAACTGTCCTATAACCAAAGTCACAGATAAACATACGAGTAACATCAGGTACAGTTCATAGACTTCAACAGTTCGCTTATAATCTTTATATTTTTTCTTGTAAATCTCTTTAGTCTTTCGAGCTGAAGCTTCACCTTTATAAAGTTGTAGCTCACCTATTAAGTGATCAACCTGTTGATTTTTTAAATCAAAACTAGGATTAAGATCATCAGATATCTTTTGTTTCAGGAAATTTAATGAAATAGTACTGAGTTGAGCAAAGTGGATAAGTGTGTCATAACTATTTCTAAAGCTAAGATCAATATTATATAGTTCTGATACACTGCCAGATGAACTATACAAATCATTTAAGTCCTCAATATATGCACTAATAGTTCTTAAATTCCCCCTCATAATTTCCTGCGCATCAGACGAAATACTATAAAAATAATTTTTCTGTTCATCGGTCAAAATCTTTAAAACATCGTTTAGAACCGAATCCTTACTTTTTATTAAGCTGTCATTAAAAAGTAAACATGTATTCTTTTCCGAATTGGTTTGATACTCTCTCCACCCATTGCTCTATTTTATCAGCTGTCATGACTTGAAAATCTCGCCAATAATATTTCATCTGCTTCCATACCATCTCGATTCGATTTAACTCAGGGCTATAAGCTGGAATAAAATACAAATTCGTCGAAAAGTTACTTTTAAGTAGCTCTCTGTAATCAGCCATCTTTTTACTTCTATGAATCGAGGCATTATCAACAATAAGAACCAATGGAAGGTTATAAGTCTGTTTTACTTGTTGAGCTATTCCAGTTAAATAGGCATAAAACCAAGTGCTTGTAACTGACTCTTGTAAACAACTTGTCACCAGTTTCCCCGTTGAAAGCAAACACCCCATGACATTAACTCGTTTTAATCTTATTGCATCAACCGCATGAACATCACCTATCTTTGTCCATGCATAGCGGTTATCAGGTGTAGATGAAAACCCTGTTTCATCAACATAACCTAATATAATTTCACCACGTGCCGCTTGCTCTCGTAATTTTTCAATCTGCTGTGTTGCTTGTTCAAATGCAATCGGATCTCTTTTTTTTCAAGCTATGACGGGTACGCTTGAAGACCATACCTGAATCACGTAAAAACTTACGAATGGTTTCAACAGACACGGACACTTCGTATTCTTCATGTAGTTTGACTCGGATTTGTTCTGCATTGAGTGGACTTGTATTGACCCAATCTAGGATTTTCGCCTGATAGTCTGAGATCAATGTATTGGGCCGACCTGAGCGATGACCTTCTTTAATCGATTCAAACTCATACAATTCCCAACGTCGGCGTTGTAGCCTTATGGTTTCTGGGATACGTTCTTGTAGAGTGGCAACTTCCGCAACACTTTTACCTTCAGAAAGCCAGAGAATAGTTTGGGCACGTTGTCTTTCACGCCAATGTTTTGCATGCTTGGCCAGAAAAATGAGTCGTTCTCGCTGTTCTAAACTAAGTGGTACAGAAACAATTCGAGGCATGTGTGAACATCTGTTAACTAAAAAAAACTTTTTCGCATGATTAGTTATTTTTGTCAACTTACAGTAAAACTTTTTTTAATATTAGAACCAAAACTTTCTTTATCACTTATAAGCAAATTTGGTAATTGTTTTGAGAACATCTCACCAATTTCTAAATTACTTTTTGAGCCCAGATAATCTAAAATTCTATCAATTTTAGATGATAATCCCACAAAAAATTATTTGCCATACTCCACCTAAGTAATTATACCCCCAAAGAAGCGATAATAATGAGTTTACTCCAACAAAACTATCATAATAACAATATATCTTCTCTTAAAATTATTCTTCTCACCCAAATTCTTAAAGAATAGACATCAACAATCTGAAAGCAAAAAATAGCCACATGGACAAATAACTATATAGCCAAAAACTTATTGTTTTATACACTGAATAAAAATAGAAAAAAACTAAAACTTATCAAATCATCAGCTTTAAATCACTTCATCCCAAAAATTAATTTTAAGCCCAATACTGTCATTACAGCCCCTGCTAGCCGATCAAAACTCGCTTTAAACTTCAAATAGACTTTACGTGGTTTTTCTGCAGACAAAGCCACAGCAACCAATGAGCACCAGCCTGCATCAATAAAAAAACACAGAATTGGCAGCACTACATAAAAATAGTTTGGAATTTCTTTAGGCAACAAAGCTGTAAAAATACTCGCCAAGACAATTGCAATTTTAGGGTTAGATAGCTGCGTAATTAAACCTGTGGTAAACGCACGGCGCAGTGACATTTGCTGTCCATGTGCAAGATTGGTTTGAATAGGCGCTTTGGCATGCTTCACAATTTTATAAGCCAAAAACAACAAATATAAACCACCACAAATTTTAAGCAGAAAATATGCTGAAGGCACTGCCAATAAAATAGCCTGCAACCCCATCACCGCCAATAAACCAAAAATTGCGGCACCCGTACCCGTGCCTAAAGCCGTAAATAAACCATGCTTACGTGAAATGGCTATCGAATTTTTTGCCACATAAATAAAGGTAGGCCCAGGACTAATTGCCCCCAACATTAATGCCAAAGCAATAGAGCCTAAAATCAATAATGATTCCAAGATAGACCTCAAGATTAGAATAATTTTCAATTATTTATTTTACTTAAAAAACCATAATAGAAGATATAATTTTTTTGATTTATGTTTATAAATTTAAGGATTTTTCAAGCAATTTGATATTTAGTAAAAAACCAAAAATAGAGTAAAAACTCAATTTAATTTCAATATCAAACAGTTAAAACATAGCATATGAACAGTAAAATTTTATTGTGCATCCATTTTTTCTATTAAAGTTTTTTTCTGATAATAATTTATCATCGATTTTTAGCAGAACTTTCATATATTTTTAAAACACATAATCCCATAATAAAATTATGGCTTTAATTTTCTTTAGAATTACAATCGAGGCACATCAGATGCAAAATAAAAGACTGAAAACATTAGACCACTCTAAATCACATCTTTGGATTGTAGGTGGAGGCATAGCTGGTATGGCTGCTGCTGCTTTTGCGATTCGTGATGCTAAAGTGCCAGCTGAACATATCCATATTTTAGAAGAATTGAATGTTTCTGGTGGTTCGATGGATGGTGGACATAATCCACTTAATCCGAACCAAGCATGGGTCACACGTGGTGGACGTATGCTAACTGATGAAACTTATTTGTGTACTTGGGATTTATTTTCAAGCATCCCATCTTTAGAAAATCCAGACATTTCTGTTCGTGAAGAATGTCGTGAATTTAACGAACAAGTTAAAACCAATGCTCAAGCACGTTTGATCGACTCAAATCATATTATTGCAGAAGCTCAAAAATTGGGATTATCAACGCTCAACCGTGCTCAAATGTTACGTCTACTGGCATTAAAAGAAGATCGTATCGGTAGTCGCCGTATTGATGAATTTTTTGATGATGCATTTTTCCAAAGTAATTTTTGGCGGATGTGGCGAACCACGTTTGCCTTTCAAAAATGGCATAGCGCAGCGGAATTACGCCGTTATTTTCTACGTTTCATTCAAGAATTACCACGCATCCATACCTTAGCAGGTGTGAAACGAACTAAATACAATCAATATGATTCAATGATTCATCCTCTACAACGCTGGTTGGTGGAACAAGGCGTTGATGTTCGTTTCGGTAGTTATGTCACAGATGCAGACTTTGTCGAAGATGCGCAAACGAAGGAACGTAAGGCAACCCAACTTTATGTCAACATTCCAGAAGGCACTGAACAAATTCAACTGGGTGAGCATGATCTTGCGCTCTTTACTTTAGGTTCGATTACGGCTGATTCACGTTATGGCGATAAATTCGATGTTCCTGAGCTGATTCGTGATCGACAAGATCATGGCTGGCGTTTGTGGGAAACATTGGCTCAAAAAGCTCCTGATTTTGGTCGTCCAATGACCTTCTATGGCAACATTGATGAGCATAAATGGAAATCCTTTACGCTCACCATGCATGATGATGTGCTGCTAAAACGGATTATTGATTACACAGGAAATGAACCGGGTACAGGTGCACTCATGACTTGGTTTGAATCTGGTTGGCATCTATCTGTGGTCGTTCCAGCTCAACCGCATTTTGCTGACTTACCAGAAGGTAAATTCACCTTATGGGGTTATGGTTTTGAAATTGACCATATCGGCGATTACATTAAAAAACCGATGAGTGAAGCGACAGGTCAAGAGATTTTAATTGAGTTGATTCATCAACTTGGTTTCGATGACATCTTGGATCATGTGTTGGCACATACTGACATTACCACAGTAATGATGCCTTATGCTTCTGCCCTATTTGCATGTCGTAAAGCAGGTGATCGCCCATTGGTCATTCCAGAAAATGCGGTCAACTTTGCTTTCTTAGGTCAATTCGTAGAGCTTGAAGATGATGTGGTTTTCACGGTGGAATATTCCGTACGTTGTGCCATGATTGCCATTTACCAGCTCTTAGGTGTCGAACGTGAAATTCCAGAGATTTACAATGGTTTACTCGATCCTAAAGTTGGCTTAAATGCTTTGGAAGCAGTTTTTCATTAAATTTAAAAAAGCCATAGGGTAAATTGCTGCCCTATGGTTATTCAACTTACTTTGATAAAACGATCTTTGTACACGACAAAAAAAGATAACTCATTGAAATAATGGCATAATACTTGTTTTCTGACGACGAATATGATGATACATTTCAATGAGTTACATCTCATCTTAAACAAATATCTAAAGTTGAATAAGTCACATGTAAAATGTTTTACACTGATTATGCTGGCATTAATTGTAAAACAGACATGTAATCTTTCTTCTGCATTTAAAGCCTTACCCATCACGTGCTTACCACAATCATTTTTATCGACGTATACAACGCTTCTTTGCAGATCAGTATTTCGATTATCGTCAAATTTCTCAGTTAATTTTCAATATATTTTTATTCGATAAAGTCCAATTAACTTTGGATAGAACCAGCTGGAAATGGGGAAAACGAGTTATCAATATCTTGATGTTAGCTATCGTCTATCGTGGAATAGCGATACCTATTGTTTGGACATTGCTCAATGAGCCAGGCCATGTGGAACAGATTTCCCCCCGCTGCGGGTTCAGAGTTCAGTGTACTTAAACCTGACAACCCCACAGGAAATTTTACCAAAGTCGTTCAACGTATAGCGGTACGTATCACCATTGATCCGAATCAAAAAGGGATCGAAAATCTACGCCCTGGTATGTCGGTGATCACGTCGGTGGATACCGACTCATAAACCAACACTGACATTCTCAATCAAATACATTTACAATGTGGTCAAATTCATTTCTCGTTCGCAAAAAATGTTTGATCACATTGCTTTTCCTACCCCTTATCAAACATTAGAACTTCCCCAGCCTGTTCAACTGACCATCAAACGCCTTGATCAGATTCATCCCCAGATTTCGGGCAACAAGTTTTTTAAACTCAAATACAACCTCTTGGCAGCACAACAGCAAGGTTTTTCTCAAGTCCTCACTTTTGGCGGTGCATTTTCCAATCATATTGCAGCAACGGCTTATGCAGCTCAACGCTTTGGCTTTCAAAGTATTGGCATCATTCGTGGTCAAGAACTTGCGACCCAAGACTTAAATCCTACCCTACAAACAGCGCAAGATTTTGGCATGCAACTGCATTTTGTCAGCCGAGCCGAATATCGTCTGCGCCATGAAGTGGAATATTTACAACAACTTCAACAGCAATATCCTCAAGCCTTTATTATTCCAGAGGGTGGAAGCAATTCCCTTGCCATTCAAGGGACACAGGAAATCCTCTCCCCTGATGATTTAGAAAATTATGACGTAATTTGTTGTGCTGTGGGTACTGGTGGAACAATTGTGGGCATCATTGAAAGTAGCTCGGAACAACAGCAAGTTTTAGGGTTTTCAGCCTTGAAAGGTGATTTTCTCAAACAGGACATTCAACAATGGACCGATAAAAGCAATTGGTCTTTAACCGATGCCTATTGTGGTGGCGGCTATGCCAAAACTACACCTGAATTATTGAAATTTATTCAAAATTTTGAGCAAAAATATCAAATTCCACTCGAACACATTTATACAGGTAAAATGATGATGGGACTTCTTGATTTAATCCAGCACAATCATTTCCCTGCCCACACTCGAATCCTGGCCATTCATACAGGTGGGTTGCAAGGAAAGCTTAAAGTATATTAAAACCCCCACAAATCTTTTATAATTACTCGCTTTTCGTCTACCGAGTAATACTCATGGTTCATCAGGTTGATGTTGTTGTTTTAGGTGCAGGTGCATCAGGCTTGATGTTGGCTGCTGAAGCAGGCAAACGTGGGCGTTCGGTTGTGGTACTGGAAAAGGCCAATAAAGTGGGCAAAAAAATTCTAATGTCTGGTGGTGGTAAATGTAACTTTACCAACTTAGAAGTCGAGCCAAACCATTATATTTCACATAATCCACACTTTGTCATTTCTGCACTCACCCGTTATACCAATTGGGATTTTATTGGTTTGGTCTGCGAATACGGCATTGAATATGAAGAACGTAAACACGGACAATTATTCACTTTAAACGGCGCTAAAGAAATTTTAGCCATGCTCTTAGCCGAATGTGAAAAAACCAAATTGGTCGATATTCAAACCAATTGTGAAGTCAAAGCCGTGAATGCGGTAGATGATCAAGGTTTTCAAATTGCAACGACTTTGGGTTATTTCCAAGCAAGCGCTGTGGTCGTAGCAACTGGCGGTTTATCTATTCCAACTTTAGGTGGCTCTGGAATTGGCTATGAAATTGCTAAACAGTTTGGTCATCGTGTTTACCCGACCCGTGCAGGTTTAGTGCCTTTTACCTTCTCAGACAGCTTTAAAGAAGTCACTACACGTTTAAGCGGTAATGCGGTGGATGCGACTTTATCAAATTCATTGACTAGTTTTACCGAAGCATTGCTATTCACCCATCGCGGTTTGAGTGGGCCGAGTGCCTTACAGCTTTCTAATTATTGGGATGTCGGACAAAGTTTTAAAATTAACTTTTTACCTTACTTAGAACTCTATGACTTTTTTAAAAATAAAAAGCAAAGCAGTCCTAAAGTTTTACTGCGCACCTTACTCAGCGAGCATCTGCCAAAAAGTGTAGTGGCTGAATTACAGCAACTGATTTGGCCTGCACTCTCTGAAACGGCAATTGGCAATATCAGTGATGAAAAGCTAGAACAGATTGCAGCACGTTTAAATGCCTTTGAAGTCAAACCATCAGGCACAGAAGGTTATCGTACTGCCGAAGTCACTTTAGGCGGAGTCGATACCCAAGAAGTTTCCTCTAAAACTATGGAAAGTAAAAAACAAAAAGGCTTGTATTTTGTTGGGGAAGTTTTAGATGTAACGGGACATTTGGGCGGCTATAATTTCCAATGGGCGTGGTCATCTGCACATGCAGCATCGGAGTATGTTTAAGTTTGCTTTTAGATGAAACATGCAAACAAATGAATGTGATAAAAATGATTCTAGTCTAAACAGAATAATATTGATCTTGCCGATCAAATTGCAAAATGACAAAAGCCAGTTTTTTCTAAACTGGCTTTTTCTTTAACACCGTCACGTACTATAAAGACTTAGCAATACGTGAATCCTGTTATTTTATTCTAAATAATCGGTACGAAATAATACCAATTTTGGCGTATTTGCCAAACGTGATTCAGTTTGCTGCATTTTAAGCACAGCATTTTGTTGATGCATAGGTAACGAATTTGCCACTTGAACTTTTAAACTGATACGTAATTTGTTTAGCATATTGATTTCTCTCATTATTGTCATCCTTGCGCGAATTTTAAGACTCAAATATTTCAGCTTGGTTAAAACCCAAGTTTTTTATTTTTCCCTTAAACCCTCATCAAGCTTTCCAAGCTATTGATCTGATTTATCCAAATCAGTCTTTGGCTCATTCCTGCCAAAGTTGATTAATTTTTAACATAATTTAAGAGCTTGGTCTATCCTCTTTTGGATGATTTTTCTCAACATTTTCAGTTGGTTTTGCGGTGGCTTCTGGCTTGGCAAAAACAAATTTATAGGCTGTAACAAAAAAGCCGATGGTGATGCCAGCAATCACGATTGGGGCAAAAAACTTATCGGGTGCTGATTTGGACATTATCGTTTCCTCTTTTTTAATGAATACCGAAAAGAAATCGACCAATACGGTGATTGGTCGATCATCTTAGCGATTCAAATCAAAATTTGAACAGGTTATTTCGGGTCATTTTTTGGATGTTCATCGACATCTGGTTCAGCCTCACCTGTCGAACCAAATGGGTTGTTGACTGGTGGATGTTCAGGATCAACCTTTAAGGTATCTGGCACTGCATGATCAGTTGCCGCTTCAGGTGTTGTAGTCACATCACTTACAGACGCTTGCGGCTGCTCAGATACAATAGGTGTCATCACACTTGATGCTGACGTTGCCGTTTCTGTCTTGTGCAAAGGATTCGGTTGATTTGCCTCACGTTTAGCTTTATCAATCAAATCAGTTAACACACGCTCTGCAGGTTGACGACCACCTAAACCAAAGGCAAGTGCGAAAGCCACTGCAACAGAACCGAGGGTTAAACCAAAAGCCAAGTTCACAATCGAGTCTGCAATACCCATCGCGCGTAAGCCCATGGCAACCACCAAGCCCATAATTAAAATACGGACTAAGTTTGCCAACCAACGCGAGCTGTTATATTCACCGCGCTGTACCACTTTGGCAACCAAATTCGCAAGCCAGAAACCCACCACCAAAATGACAGCACCCAACAGGATATCTGCACCAAACTGGATAAACATGGCAATCAAGCCGCTGACTTGATCAAAGCCCAAACGGTTCGCCGCTTCAGATACCGCAAATAGCATGGTAAAGAATACAATCAGATAACCGACTACACATGAAATTTTAGTCGTACCTAAAAAGCGCTGTAAGTCGAGTTTGGCAGGAATATCATCGACTCCTGTACCTGCAACCACTTCCACCACAATATTGGCTACAAAACGCGACACCACATAAGCCAAAATAAGAATCAGACCTGCCGCAATAATATGCGGGATCGCATTCATAATTTCATACAACATGGCAGTCGCAGGCTGAGAAATAGCTTCAATGCCAAGTGCCTCAAAACCAATAATCAAGGCTGTGATGATCACCAAGGCGAAAACAAACGAACCGAGTAATTTAGGTAAATTTGAATTTTTGAAGATGCCAACTTTTTCAGCATGCTGTTGAATATTCAAGCTACCCAATAAACCTTCGACAATGCCACGAACAATTTTTGCCAGAATGTATCCTACAAAAACAATCACACCTGCAATGAAGATGTTCGGTAAATACAGCACAACTTCATTCACCATGTTTTGCACAGGGAACAACAGACCGTTTAAGCCTAAAATTGACAGCACAATTGGCAAGAACAGCAATAAAATCAGCCAATAAACAATTTCACTGATATTTTGACTTAAGCCACTCACACCCACATCGGCGCTGAGTTTTTCATCCAACTGAGTACGTGCCAACAGTTTTTGCATCCCCACTTTGACCAGATTTGCCAAAATCCACCCAATAAAAGCAACGGCTACAGCAGCTAGTAAAGAAGGAATAAACAGTAAGAACTGCTGAATCATATTACTGAATGGCCCACTGACACTGGTCAGATTCAACACATTCAGCGCACCAATGACCGCAATAATTAAAATCACCCAAAACACGACCCGCGACACAATCACTTCAATATTTGAACGATGCCCCGTTGCATTTGATAATTTTTGATCGGTACCTAATTTTTGTAGAACCTTTTTAATTCCACCTGCAACCAATAATGCAATCACCCACCCGACAAGTAAAATTGCGACTGCAGCTAAAATGGGTTGAAATTGCTCCCAATAATACATGGTATCAAAACCTCTGCCATGTAGGTTCCCATTAAAATAATCATTCATCTTGTTTAATCCTCATGGTGATTAGCTTCATTTTTAGGTTTGCACTACAGCGCAAAACTGCTTTTTATCGATTCAAATTATTGAGTAAAGCTCTACCCACCATAGAATTTGCATATTTTTTATTCAACCTTGGGATGCAGAATCGCAACAATTCTACAAAGGAGGGATAATAAACCTTGCGAAAATCCACAAAAAAGCCCTGCATCTAGGCAAGGCTGAATTTGTAAATACGATTTTTTGACGCTTAGGCTAAACTACCGATCTGTTGCTGTTGCAGTATTGCTGTCCTCTGCACGTGCTTCATCTCCAGCTGTGCCCGTTGTCGTGCTATTTGGCGTTGCTTGTTGTACGGTTGGATTAGGATGTCCAGGAGGTGCTTCGCTCGGACTCGGATTGCGATCCGCCATCATGTAAATCAGCAATGCCAATAAAAAGATTCCCACCAGTAGAAGCATATAGACTGGAATACGTTTTTTTCGCTTAATGTCTTCAGCTGAGTTTACATGAGGTGGTTTATTGAAATCATGCGGCATGTTCCCCTCACTTATGTATTTATCTGATGAATTTTCATACTAACAAGCTCCTCACGCTTATTGTGTGACAATACATAGCAAGATGGTGAAAAGATGTAATATACCTCAAGTACCACCTATGTTGCCCAATATCGACAAAGCTGCCTCTCACGGGGAAATGCGCTATAATCACGTACCGTTTTTTTGTGTACTTTGAACTTTATGGCGTATCGTCAACAAAGTGTATCGCTTGATCTTGACACTGACGTCACTCATCAATGTGCCTTGCACTATACCCGTGATGGGCATCTCATTGGTATTATTGAATTTAGCAAGCCCAGCTATCTGCTCAAATGGGGCGATTTGGAATATTTCCGTCGTCGTACCGAAGAATTTTCGGTCATGCCATTTCCAGATTGTGTGAATGCCATGATCATTGATATTCGCAACATTGCTGCATTTCTGGATAATGAAGTGCCAATTTTACCGTGGCGCTTACTTGAAGAAGAATGTCCTGTGCGTTTGGTGGTTCCTCAAGAGCGCTTAGAGCATTATGCAGGTTTTTTTGAACCGACTTGGCTAAGTAGCGATGTCGATAGCGCGATTCAGGAAATCCGCGAATATATGGATATGTTTGTGCACTAATTTCTTTGAAGAGTCACTTTCAAGCATTGCGTTCAAAAGTTGCTTTCAAAATTGAATCGCACCAAGCAAAAACCTCATCTGCAGCGTTGTAGATGAGGTTTTTATATGAATGGTGAAGATCACCTCAACAACCAATTTTTAGCGAATTGTGAAAATACATTTATTTTCAAAACTCGATTTAGGCAGCCACAAAACCTGCTTAAAACGCACCTGATCTATGCCAAAACTTCGCATTTTCTTAGATGTATAGCGCTTGATATTTTTCATATTCAGGAGTCTGCCCTGCAATGGTTGAGCTTTGCTGAACTTTAATTTTCTGAAAAAAAGCGGTTTCCTTTGCACGGATTGGGCCAATATATTCATTATACATTTGCTCCATTTCAGCACTTTCAAATTGCATTTTTTGCAAACTGCCGCCATGCCAACCGAGCTGGCTACGCAAGTTTAAATATTTTACTTTGCCCGCAGGAAATACATAATTAGCACAAGAAGAAAAACAATATTGTCCAACTTCTACATTCAGTTGATGGTCATAAACCAAATTGCCCAAATCAATGCCTAAGCCGATCTCGCCACCACGGCTGTTGATTTTTAAGGTATCAATCTTATCTGACTGTTTGAGTAATTCCGCTGCACGTGCATTGGCTTCAGGGCTAAGTGGCCCATCATAAATGAGCACATGGTCTTGCACAGCAACCTGAGTTTCCACCGTTTCAGCCTGTACGGTTTGTGCGACTATAAACATCAGCCCTGCGCTGGCTATATATTTGAACAGTTGATATTTGAATAGTTGTATCACATCCTCACCAATAATTTTCAACTGCAATATTACCTTCCCCGCGGCGGTTCATGCTTAAACCACGCGCTTTTAAGGCCTCTTTGGTGTCATCGACCATGGCAGGGTTACCGCATAACATCACATGGCTGGTTTCAGGGTTGAGTACACTGCCTGCAGCCTGTTCCAATTCGCCATTAGCAATTAATACAGGTAAACGATCATGCAAAGCAGCTTGAGGGTCGCGGGTGACAATTGGGATAAATTTAAAGCCCGAATGCCCTTCGCCAAAAGTTTCGGCAATTTCTTGAATTTTATCGACATAAGCCAATTCGGCTGCGCTGCGCACGCTATAAATCAAATAAATATATTGATATTTTGTCCACGTTTCAAAATCTTGCAGCATGGATAAAAACGGTGCAAGACCTGTACCTGTGGCCAACAACCATAAATCGTGTGGCGCAGGCAACTGATAACGCGCCAAGGTCAAAAAACCATAAGGGATTTTTTCCAAGTACAGCTCATCGCCCACTTGAAGGTGCTGCAAGTTAGAAGTAAATGCACCATCTGGCACGACAATCGAGAAAAACTCTAAAGTTTCATCAAAGGGTGATGACACCACCGAATAAGCACGTACTACCAATTCATCGCCCACTTTTAACCCGATACGTGCAAACTGCCCTGCGGTAAATTTAAAATGCGCAGGTCGGGTCATGGTGAAGCTAAACAAGGTGTTGGTCCAACGATGAACCGAAAGCACTTTTTCTAAAGTAAATTTTTCAATTGACATGATTTGAGCGTGGCATGAAAGACTGTGCTCATGTTAGCATGTCGGGGTAATTTATGAATATTTTTTAAATGTTAAGGCTTGATTCATGCGCATGACTTTACGCCAGTTGGCGGTTTTTGTAGCAGTTGCCCAAGAAGGGACAGTAACCAAAGCCAGTGATGCCGTTAAACTCACCCAAAGTGCTGCAAGCATGGCCTTAGCAGATTTGGAAGATGGCTTAGGCGCTCCACTGTTTGACCGTTTGGGTAAGCGCCTACAGCTGAACGATTTAGGTCGTTTTTTATTGCCACAAGCCTTAGAAATTTTGGGGCGTTGTGAAGCGTTTGAGCAAGCTGCTAAAGGCGAACTACAAAGCATCGATTTGCGTTTAGGTGCAACCCTCACCATCAGTGACTATTTGATGCCTGATTTAATGGCAGACTTTTTGCAAATTCAGCCACAGGCGCATTTACAATTACAAGTGGGCAATACCCGCCAAATGATTGAAGCTGTAAATCAGTTTCAGCTAGATTTAGCCCTGATAGAAGGCTCTTGTCACTTGCCACAACTCCAATGTATTCATTGGCGTGATGATGAGCTTGCAGTGTGCTGTGCACCAAGTCATCCTTTAGCGCAGTTAAACCGTGCTTTAAGTATCGCAGATTTTGAAGACGCCGAGTGGATTTTACGTGAAGAAGGTTCAGGTACCCGTGAAGTGTTTGACAATGCAATTTTAAAAGACCTGCCTGATGCCAATATTCGTTTAACTTTGGGTCATAACGAAGCGATTTTAAAAATTGTCGCAGGTGGAATTGGTATGTCGTGTATTTCACGATTGGCGATTGAACCTTTACTAGAAAAAGGTCAATTGGTAATTTTGGATACACCTTTCTGGCAACTGACGCGCCCGTTATTCATGTTGGTGCATCGTCAGAAATACCAAGGGCCTGGTTTAAGGGCATTTATGAAATTTTGCGACGCGAAATAATTCATAGGAGTACCAATCAAGGTACTCTTTTTTAACAATTAAAACTGACTCTCACATGGTATGCCGTCACCATCACCGTCCATTTTAGTATTTGGACAATTTCGTATAAAGAATAACGCTTCTTCGTAAGACGTCATTTGACTACAGTGCTCACGCCCATCACAAGTAAAGTTCTGTTCGACAACTGGAACTTCTACTGCTTTTTGTACTGATAAAGCTTCAGGCTGGCTATTTTGCCAAGCTTGGTACTTATTAAATACTGCATAAGCCAAGCCGAATATAATCAATATACCCATATAAGTCACAAAATTGGATGAGTTATTTTCAGACTTCTGCTGTCTTTTTTGAATCTGCTTTGTCGTATGAATTGCCCTTGATTGAGGCGTATGCCTTTCGACTGCAACCTTAATATCTAGACGGACGATATTATCTGCTTTGAACTTGCCATTTTCTTCTACTTTACGAAATTTTAGATTTTCTCCCACTTTTGGTGGCAGATTTTTATTGGGAAAATCTTTAATATGAAAAAACAAATCTTTTGGCTCTCCTTCTATTTGAATAAAACCAAAGCCTCGTTCTTCGTTATAAGTTTTTATTTTCCCTTCTAAAAACATAAATTACTCTTTACACGTTAGTTTTTGATTATTGTATAAAAAAAGAGACTGAAATGCCCCTTTCTATTCATGAAAATATTTAAAATTAACCCTTTAAGTTCGATAACAATGCAGACGTAATCGAGGTATTTGCAGCAACCGCTTTGGCCTTTTTCGCTTTTTTGGATTTATCTTCTACAGGTTCAATATTAATGGCTTTATAACGATCACCATTTTGAACCACATTAAATTTAACCCGATCATTGCGCTTTGGATCACCTTCAGCCGCAGGAAAATCCGAGATATGGAAAAACACTTCACCTTCAGGTGCGGCAATAAATCCATAGCCTTTTTCGGCATTATATTGTTTGATTTTCCCTTGATATTGTTCAGATTTCATGGCTTAACCTTTTACGAGCTGCACTATATGTGAGTATATAAAAAAGAGACAGTTAATGCCTCTTTTTTACCAACATTCAGCTTAATCTTTTTGGACTGAACCAAAAATTTTATCGCCTGCATCACCCAGGCCAGGCACAATATAACCATCTTGGTTTAAACCTTCATCAACCGATGCAGTAAAGATCACCACATCTGGGTGTGCCGCTTCTACACGTTGAATGCCTTCTGGCGCCGCAACCAAAACCATCACACGGATGTCTTTACAACCACTGGCTTTGAGCAAATCAATTGCTGCCACTAAAGATGAACCTGTGGCAAGCATAGGGTCAATAATCATCGCGATACGATTTTGTACATCTGGTACTAATTTTTTGTAGTAAGTACGCGCTTCTAAAGTTTCTTCATCGCGTTCCAAGCCAAGTACAGACACTTTAGCACTTGGAATCAGGTTCAAGAAACCATCTAACATGCCAATACCTGCACGTAAAATTGGCACAACCGTAATTTTTTTACCCGCAATACGGTCTACGGTGACTGCACCATTCCAACCCGCAATTTCGTGTTCGACCACTGGTAAATCTTTAGTCGCCTCATATGTCAGCAACATGGTCACTTCTTGTGCTAATTCACGGAAGTTTTTGGTGCTGATGTCTGCGCGACGTAATAACCCCAATTTATGACGAATAAGTGGATGACGGATTTCATGAATAGCCACGGGAGAACACCTAAAAGGAAAGAAAAGCAAATATCGTTTTATTATATGCTGTTTTTATTGTGTATATAAACCAAAAAGCCTTCAATTTATGAAGGCTTTTTGACTGAAAGTTAAACTTCTTTCAAATTATTGCTGTGACAGCATGAAATGGATGGGTGACAAAATTTCAGCTTCAAGTGCCATTTTGATAATTGGGTCTGGATAAACACCAATCACCAATACCGCTAAAGCTGCAGCCAATACCATAATACCGCCCACTTTTTGACCCCAATGATCGACAGCATCCATTTTTGGTTCGTCTGGCGGTGTCATATACATCACCACCATAACGCGCAAGTAGTAGTACAAACCAATACCTGAACCCACGATGATCATCGCAGCTAAGAACCAGTGCTGAGTCGTTACCGCAGCCATCACCACCAAGAACTTACCAATGAAGCCTGCAGTTAATGGAATACCTGCAAGAGAAAGCATCATCACGGTTAAGACAGCAGTCAATACTGGACGACGCCAGAACAAACCACGGTAGTCAGCCAAACTTTCAGCTTCTGCTACGTTGTTGTATGGGCTAGACATTAATGCCACTGCACCAAACGCGCCAATAGTCGTCAAGACATAGGTAATCACATAAACGCTGACATTACCCAAGCTTGCATAAGTCATGCTGATCAAACCAATCAACAAATAACCAAAGTGTGCAATTGATGAGTAAGCCAAAATACGTTTCAAGTTCACTTGACGTACAGCAAGGAAGTTACCCACCAAAATTGAAAGCACGGCAATAATGGTCATGATAGTTACAATCGAGTCGATCAGGATTGCCCCTGAACCCAAAATGTAACGCACGAACAAACCAATGGTTGCTACTTTCGCTGCAGTCGCAAGGAAGGTTGCGATTGGTGCAGGCGCACCGTCATAAACGTCTGGTGTCCATTTGTGGAATGGTGCCAAAGACAATTTAAATGCAACAGCAAAGACAATTAAGCCTAGACCTAAAACGACTAATGGCTGTTGGATATTTTGCATTAATGCTTGTACAGAGTCATAGAAAGACAATGAACCTGTGTATGCATAAATGTACGCCATACCCATGAGCAACATTGCAGATGCAGTTGCAGACAAGACTAAGTACTTCACGCCTGCTTCTAAAGATTTAGAACGCTGGTGAGTGTATGCCAATAAGCCATAAACAGGAATTGACATTAACTCAAGGCTAATGAAGAACGACGCATAGTGCGAGCTTGACACCATTAACATGGCACCCGTAACCGAACACAACATTAAGATGTAAAGTTCTTCACGGTTGTCTTTATAGGTCTCAATATAAGCATGAGATAAAGTCGAACATGCCAATGCTGCAATCAGAATCACCAGTTGATACAACAAGGTGAACGGATCAATCATAAACATACCCATCACGCTGGCAGGCGCAAAATTGCCGCCAAACATCATGAGTAAAAGGTAAGCAGCAGCAATGTTCAAGCCCACAACTGATGCCGTTGCAATTAAGTTATGATTACGCTTAATTGCTGTAAGAATCATCACGACAATCGCAGTTAAGGCCACGATCATCACAGGAGCTAAAGGCATAAGCTCAGAAAATGACATTGTGAAGTTCATGGCTTATTGGATCTCCACATTTTCGAGTTGAGTTGTTACTTCATGAGTAACTTCAACTACTTCTTGAACTGGGATGTAGCTATTCGCTAACCACGCCATACTTGAGTTTGAAATATCAAGGAAGGTTTGTGGATACAGACCAAGCCATACTAGACCCAGTGCACAGATTAAAAGAATCACAACTTCACGTGCATTTAAATCTTTTAACGGATTTGCATAGTGCTGTTTTTGCTCTTCATTTGGCACACCAAACAAAGCTTTGTGAATCAGGATTAAACCGTATACACCTGCAAAGACCAAGCTCACTGCCGCAATAATTGTGAAGGCTGGGAACTGCTCGAATGAACCCATGAGAATCAGGAATTCACCAATAAAGTTACCTAAACCAGGAATACCAACTAACGCTGCCACAAAGAACATAAGGAAGAATGAAAGGTATTGGAATTGACCACGGATACCGCCCATTAAACGCATGTCACGTGTGTGTACGCGCTCATAAATTTGGCCACACATAATGAACAATGCTGCAGATGACAAGCCATGTGCTAACATCATGATCATTAAGCCTTGGTAAGTCAGGATATTACCTGCATAAATTGCAAGTAATACGAAGCCCATGTGCGAAATAGAGGTATAAGCTAGTAAACGCTTCATGTCGGTTTGCTGGAAAGCACACCACGCACCGTAGAACACACCAATTAAACCCAAAATAATGGCAATGTCTGCAAATTGAGCAGAAGCCGCTGGGAAGAATGGAATCACGAAACGTAATAAACCGTATGCCGCAGTTTTAATCAAAATACCTGCAAGGTCGACAGAACCCGCTGTAGGCGCTTGTGCGTGTGCATCTGGTAACCAACCGTGTAATGGGAAAACTGGAAGTTTTACCGCAAAACCGATGAATAAACAGATCATGAAGGCATAAGCGACTGCTGGTAATTGTGCGTCAAGTGTATTCGCTACAGCCAATAAATAGTTGTAGTTGAATGAAATAGTACCTGACATCATGTATCCATAGATCACTAGACCTAAGATACCAATCAACATGATTAAACCAGCAACTTGCGTATAGATAAAGAATTTGGTTGCAGCGTAAACACGTGAACGACCATTTGAACCTTTATGACCCCATAACGCAATCAGGAAGTAGATTGGTACAAGCATCATCTCCCAGAAGAAGAAGAACAGGAACAAGTCAATCGCAAGGAATACACCAATTACCCCACCCAAAGACCATAAAAGGTTAAGGTGGAAGAAACCGACGTTCTTTTGAATCTCACCAAATGAACAGCCTACCGCTAAAATACCCAGTAATGCGGTTAAACCCACCATGAGTAAAGATAAGCCATCCACCGCTAAGTGAATGTTGATGCCTAGGGTTTGAATCCAAGGCAACATAAATTCAGCCGACCAAGTTGGAACTTGAGCGCCTAATTCATAGTTATAGCTAGCACCTTGCCACAATGCGACAGTTAAGCCCAAAGTAACGAGCATGCCCACTAAAGCAATGTAACGCGGTAATTTATCGTCGAGTTTATCGACCAACCAGCAAATAAAACCTGCAATGAACGGAACAAGGATCAGCGCGGGTAGAATTAAATTGTTTGGAGTATCCATCTTATTTCCCCACGACCTGAATCACGATCAAGATCATTAGTAAGACCACCACACCAAGTGCCATACTCGATGCGTACTCACGTAATGAACCAGTTTGACGTGAACTTGTGAAGCTATGACCACCTTTCACCAGTGCAGGCAGTACTAACCACATACCATCCACTGGATCACGACCTAATAGTTTGGCAATCAGCAAGTATGGTTTTACAAATACGATGTCATACAACGCATCGAAACCAAGTGCATTACGGCAAATATTGGCAAGACCCGCACCCAATGAAGTTTGCGCGAAACCTTTTACAGCGTTGTAAGCAAAGGCAAATAACACCACGCCTACAGCTAAACCAGCCAAAGCCACGCCAATTGCAACATACTCTGCACCATGTGCACCTGCTTCTAATGCTTCAGGAATCACAAATGCTGGGATTTTTGCAGCATCAAGAATGCTCATCACTGGCGCTTTTAATACAATCGCTAAACCAGTTGAAAGTGCTGCAAGCACTGCCAATGGGAACCAGTAAGTTGCGCCTTTGATCTCGTGATACGGTGTGTTTTCTTTACCAAAGAATACAACCCAAATTAAGCGGAATGTATAAATTGACGTTAAGAATGCACCTGCTACACCCACCCAATATAAGGTGTTATATAGCGGAATACCTGCGATATGACTTTGCGTCCAAACTGCTGCCAAAATAGCGTCTTTTGAGAAGAAACCAATGGTCAAGAATGGAATCGCTGCCAATGCACCGCCACCAATCGCGAAACATGCAAACAGGAATTTGTTCTTGTAGAACAAGCCACCCATTTTGAAAATGTTTTGTTCGTGATGGTAAGCCAAAATCACCGCACCAGAAGACAAGAATAATAATGCCTTGAAGAATGCGTGAGTTAACATGTGGAATAGACCCGCTTGGTATGCTTCTGCACCAACTGCCATAAACATATAACCCAGCTGACTCATAGTTGAGTAAGCCAAAATACGTTTGATGTCGGTTTGAACCAATGCTGCAAAACCAGCAACTAGCAAGGTCACAGCACCTGTAATTGAAATGAATAACATCACTTCAGGTGCAAGTTCAAATACGCTGAACATACGGCAGCATAAGTAAACACCCGCAGTTACCATGGTTGCAGCGTGGATTAATGCAGATACAGGTGTAGGACCTGCCATCGCATCGGCTAACCAAGTTTGCAACGGAATTTGTGCAGATTTACCCGCAGCACCCAAGAACAACATTAACGCTGTCCAAATGGTGATCGACGAGCTTTGAGTCATTACATTGGCTGCATTTTCTACGATGTATTGTGTGTTCAACGTACCAAATTGTTGATACAACAAGAACAACGCGATCAGTAGGAAAACGTCACCCACACGTGTTACGGTAAATGCTTTGATTGCTGCAAAACCGTTTGCAGGGTTTTGGTAGTAATAACCAATCAGCAAGTAAGAGCACAAACCTACACCTTCCCAACCTAGGAACAATAACGCCAAGTTATCGCCAAGTACCAACAACAACATGCTCGCAACGAACAAGTTGAAGTAAGAGAAGAAACGTGCAAAGTCTTCTTCACCACGCATATACCATGATGCAAAGATGTGAATTAAGAAACCCACGCCTGTAATCATGCCCAGCATGAGCAAAGATAAACCGTCTAAGTGCAAGCTAAACGCAGGTGCAAAACCACCCACATTGAACCAAGTCCATAAATGTTGAGTCGTTGCAACCGAACCGTTGTTCACAAAGTCCATGCCTGCAATTAGCGCAAATAATGCAGACAGACCCACTGAACCTACGCCAATAATCGCAGCAACTTTTTCAGGTAAGTTGTTACGCCCTGCCGCTAAAAGGATAAAACCAATGAGCGGAAACAATACTGTTAGATATAAATAACTCATCCGCGCATCTCACTAGCAGCATCCACATCCAAATGATGGAAGCGATGATAGAACTGAAGGACGATCGCAAGACCGATACACGCCTCTGCCGCAGCAAGTGTCAAGATCAAGATAAACATGATCTGACCATCTGGTTGTACCCATGCACTACCAGCCAAAACAAACGCCAGTGCCGCAGCGTTCATCATGATTTCAAGGCCCATTAAAATAAATAGTAGGTTGCGTCGCACCATCACACCGTAAAAACCGAGTGCAAAAAGAATGGTCGCGACAATCAAACCATGTTCTAAAGGGATGTTGCCCATTATTCTTTTTCCTCTTCTGCACTTGGTTCACGTTTACCGATGTGGAAGCCTGCAACTAAAGCTGCAAGTAATAACATTGCGGCAACTTCAACCAATAATAAGTACTGAGTAAAGAGTGCTTGACCAACCGCTTTTGGACCCACCATTTCAGTGCCCATTAAAGCGCTTGGTGTGGTGTAGTCTGAGCTTAATGACCACACTAAAACCAAACCAATTAGGAAGCTCATCAAAGCTGGATATGCCCAAGCCGATGAAGTCAACCATTTACGCTCTTGTTCAACGGTTTGCTGACCAAGGTTCAGCATCATTACTACGAATACGAACAAGACCATGATCGCACCCGCATAAACAATGATTTCCAATGCGCCAGCAAATGGAGCACCCACGATCATGAACATGCCTGCAACTGCAAGCAATGACACGATCAAGCTTAATAAAGCATGTACTGGGTTCGCGTTAGTGACTACACGAACCGTAGAGACAATGGCCACGAGTGCCATCAAATAAAACGGCCACATCATGGTAATAGACTCCGTACATCAACAGGTGCGCTTTCACGTTGCGCTTGACCTTTGTCTTTACCTGTAACAGCCATACCCGTTACACGGTAGAAGTTGTAGTCAGGATATTTACCAGGACCTGAAATGAGTAAGTTTTCTTTCTCATAGACCAAGTCTTGACGCACATATTCACCTAACTCGAAGTCAGGCGTTAATTGAATTGCAGTCGTTGGACACGCTTCTTCACACATACCGCAGAAAATACAGCGTGAGAAGTTGATACGGAAAAACTCGGGATACCAACGACCATCTTCCTGTTCTGCTTTTTGTAGTGAAATACAACCCACTGGGCAAGCAACTGCACAGAGGTTACATGCAACACAACGCTCTTCGCCATCTGGATCGCGTGTTAACACAATACGACCACGGAAGCGTGGAGGTACAATTTCTTCGGCTGGTACTTCCGGATACAAAATGGTGTCACGTTTACGTGTCACGTGTGAGAAAACCATCCACAGTGAACGTACAATTGACCCAAACCCAGCTAGAAACTTAAACATATTGTTCTCCCTGCTGTCTTAGGCCGAATGATTCATAAGAATCACAGCACCAGTTACCAAAAGGTTAACAAGCGCCAATGGCAAGCAAATTTTCCAACCAAAGTTCATCACTTGGTCATAACGTGGACGCATTAAAGAACCACGTGCCAAGACAAACATCATTACAAAGAATGCTGTTTTGATAATGAACCAGAAAGCTGCTGGAATGAATGGAATTTCAAGGTTAAACGGCGCAAGCCATCCACCGAAGAATAAAGTCACGATAAGCGCAGAGATCAGTACCACGTTGACATATTCTGCAACGAAGAACATACCCCATTTCATACCGCCATATTCTACGTGATAACCTTCTGCCAATTCTTGTTCTGCTTCTGGTTGGTCAAATGGGTGACGGTGTGTTACCGCAACACCAGCAACCACGAAAATCAAGAAACCTAAGAATTGTGGAATCACAAACCAAACATCACGTTGCGCTTCAACAATTTCACGCATGTTGAATGAGCCTGCAATTGCAACCACACCCATAAGTGAAATACCCAAGAACACTTCATACGAAATGGTTTGAGCTGCTGAACGTAGACCACCAAGCAATGCGTATTTGTTGTTTGATGACCAACCACCAAATAACACCGCATAGACTGCAATACCAGCCATTGCCATAAAGAACAACAGGCCAATGCTCATGTCTGCAACACCTAAATAAGGTGATACAGGAATAACCATGAACGACAGTACCGCAGTTGCCATTGCAACTGCTGGTGCCATACGGAAGGTTAGTTTGTCGGCAAATTTAGGTGTCCAGTCTTCTTTGAACATGATTTTAAGCATGTCGGCTACAATCTGGAACATACCACCTGGACCTACACGGTTCGGACCATAACGGTCTTGCCATAAGCCCAGTAAACGACGCTCAATAAAAGACATGAGCGCAGCAATCAATACTACAACCAGTAAGATGACAATCGCTTGAATGACTGAATAGGCAATTGGCCAGTTCTCAGCCCACAGCGGCGTCTGACGGATTAATTCTTGTTGCATGAATTACACTCCTACCGCGACTGAAACAGGCTCTGCAAGAGATACCGTTGGTGCAAGACCAATTGGGTAGCCAATATAACCTGTAGGTAAATATTCAATCACTTGTACTGGCAGTACGATAGACGTTTCACCTGCTTGTACGGTAATTGTTTGACCATCTTGTACATTCAAACGCTGCGCATCTTGAGTGCCTACAGCAAATACAGCTTCAGGAATACGCGTTTCCATTGCAGGTGTTTTCACCGTAAATTCACCCGATGCAAAAATGTGATGCATTGGAATTAAACGGAAGCTTTCAGGATTAGCTAGCACAGGTGCTGGTGCCACATAGCTACGTGCAGGACGTTTTGCTAAGCGATCGAATAAACGAATGCCTGAATCACCACCTTTTAAGTGACCGCCCACATTGTCTTGGAATTTGTTCCAAGCTTGTGGTGAGTTCCAACCTGCAGACCATGCAAATGGTACAAGTGCCGATGGTGTTTGGTTACCAACATAACCTTCCATAGAGAAAGTTAATGCAGAATCGACATCGGTCGGTTGTTTTGGCTCGTGAATAGATAACGGCGCACGCATTGCAGTACGACCTGAGTAACGACGTGGTTCACGCGCAACTTTCAAGCCATGTACACGGAAACCTGCATCTGGTGCAACATCCTGAATTGCTTCAAGTGCTGGAATATTTTTCGCAACAGATTCAATCACGTCATCTAAAACAGTCCAAGAAATTGCTTTACCTTTTAAGCCTGTTTCAAGTGCGTGTAACCAGCGCCAAGATTCTTTGATTGCTAGTTCAGGTTTGTAGTAGCTTGGGTCATACACTTGGAAGAAGCGTTGAGCACGACCTTCTTGGCTCACTACAGTACCATCCCCCTCAGCAAAGCTTGCTGCAGAAAGTACGATGTTGGCTTTTTGCACTGTTGCTGTTTCAGCATGATCAAGCACGATTACATCTTGTGCTTTTGCCAAAGCGGCATCAACTTGTGCCGCAGGTAAACGACGGTATAAGTCATTTTCAACCACAATCACAGCATCATAATCTTGTGCAAATGCTTGCTCTAAGCTTTGACCACCTAAAATTGCCAAGCCCATTGAGTTCACTTCTGGCACAGTTAGGGTTAAACCTGCGTTCTCACCCAAGTTTTGTGCCACTTGTGCAGCCGCTTCCATAATGGCAGCTTCTTGTAAGCTTGTACCTGAAATCACCAATGGCTTTTTCGCAGCTTTTAACGTGTCGGCAATAGTTTGTGCAAATGCTTTGGCATCGTCATCTAAACCAGTGATTACATCGCCTGCTACTGCAGCTGCAATCGCAAAACCTAAACGTGCGATGTCGTTTGGAGATGCAACCACTTCACCGGTTGCTACATCGGCTAAACGCGTTTGCGTTGCAGCCAAAATGTAAATTGGTGATTTTGCATCTTGCGCAATACGTTGCACAGGTTCAGCCAACCAATCTGGCGTACGACGCTCTGCCGCCATTTCTTTGGCTTTGTTTTTCGCCGCTTGACGAACAGACAACGCCATACGTGGTGCAGTTTGGGTTAAATCTTCACCCAAAATTAACACAGCATCGTAGTCTTCAATTTCACGCATACCCGGGTTGTAAATCCCTTCGGTTTGCGTGATTGAAGCTGCAAGTTCAACCAAGTTTTGCTCTTTTTGCGATAAACCTGTTGAGTAGTTGTCTTGGCCAACCAACTCACGCAAAGCAAAGTTTGATTCAAGCGATGCACGCGGTGAACCAATACCCAAAACTTTTTTGCCTTGAACTTTGGCAATAATTGTATCAAGTGCAGTATCTACAGAAACGGTTTCTACGCTTGCACCGTTACGGAACTGTGGCTGACGTGGACGATCTTCACGGTTCACATAACCTGTACCGAAACGACCTTTATCGCATAGGAAGTATTGGTTGACTTCACCGTTAAAGCGGTTTTCTACACGACGCAATTCGCCATAACGCTCACCCGGAGAGATGTTACAACCTGAAGAACAGCCTTGGCATACGCTAGGCGCATACTGCATGTCCCACTTACGGTTATAACGCGCAGAGTGAGTTTTGTCGGTGAATACACCTGTTGGACATACTTCAGTCAAGTTACCTGAGAATTCAGATTCCAAAGTACCCGATTCAGGACGACCAAAGTACACACGTGATGCGTTGGCATAGACACCAAAGTCTGTACCGCCTGCATAGTCTTTGTAGTAACGCACGCAACGATAACACGCGATACAACGGTTCATTTCATGCGCGATGAACGAACCAAGCTCTTGGTTATAGTGAGTACGTTTAGTAAAGCGGTAACGACGACGATCGTGCTGTGTCATTACAGTCATATCTTGTAAATGACAGTGACCACCTTCTTCACAGACTGGACAGTCGTGTGGGTGGTTGGTCATCAAGAACTCTACAATTGAAGCACGGAACTCAGTTGCTTCCTTATCTTCAATCGAGATATAGGTATTGTCAGCAGCAGGTGTCATACATGACATCACCAAGCGACCACGAGTATCTTCAGGGTTCGCATATTGGGTCACGGCACATTGACGGCAAGAACCGACAGAACCTAAGGATGGATGCCAACAAAAGTACGGAATGTCGATCCCAAGGCTCAAACATGCTTGCAGCAAGTTTTCCGAGCCATTGACTTCGTACGATTTTCCATCGACATGAATTGTAGCCATAGTCGAATTCCTTAAGCTTGTTCTACGTTGCTAGCTTGAGCAGCAGGACGGCTATTTGCCACTTTTGCTTCAAACTCGCTACGGAAATATTTGAGTGCACCCATTAATGGCTCCATCGCACCTGGTGCGTGAGCACAGAAGGTCTTACCAATCCACAATTTTTTGGTGAGTTCTTGAAGATGTTGAATGTCTTCTTCTTTCCCTTCGCCATTTTCAATTGCTTTGAGTGCTTTTACAGCCCACGGTAAACCATCACGACATGGGGTACAGAAACCACATGATTCGCGCGCAAAGAATTCTTCTAAGTTACGGGTTGCAGAAACCATACACTGGGTTTCATCGACCACCATAAGCAAACACGTACCTAAACGTGAACCTGCTTTCATGATGCTCTCTGCATCCATTGGCAAGTCAATGTGTTCTGCCGCCAAGAAGTCAGTAGATGCACCACCTGGTAACCATGCTTTTAGCTTCAAGCCATCACGCATGCCACCCGCATAGTCTTCAATCACTTCACGTGCAGTCGTACCAAATGGAAGTTCCCATAGACCAGGGAATTTCACTTTACCTGACGCACCGTAAATTTTTGTGCCAGGATCTTTCGATTTGCCTGCTGATAAACCGATATACCACTCTGCACCACGCAACATAATTGCAGGTAAGTTGTTATAGGTTTCTACGTTGTTGACAATCGTTGGACGACCCCATGCCCCTGCAACTTGCGGGAATGGTGGTTTAGTACGAGGGTTTGCACGACGACCTTCAAGCGAGTTAATCAATGCAGTTTCTTCACCACAGATATAACGACCTGCGCCTGTGTGCACGTATAACTCAAAGCCCCAACCTGTACCTAAAATGTTTTCGCCCAAATAACCTTTGGCACGAATTTGCTCAATCGCTTCATTTAAGTACTGTGCAGCTTCGATGTATTCGCCACGAATAAAGATATAGCCGTGGGTTGCTTCAAGCGTGTACGCAGCAATCAGCATACCTTCAATCAGTTGGTGTGGAAGTTTTTCCATCAACAAACGGTCTTTGAAAGTACCCGGTTCCATCTCATCGGCATTACAAATCAGGTAACGTGGACCTGAATTGTCGTTTGGTGCCATCAGTGACCATTTGATCCCTGCTGGGAAGCCTGCACCACCACGACCTTTCACTGTCGCAGCTTTAATGACTTCAAGCACATCTTTAGGCGGCATAGAAATCGCTTTCTTAAAGCCTGCATAGCCTTCTAGTGCTTCGTAATCATCTGCATTACGCACGTGCTCTTGCTTGCTTAAACGCCAAGTTAATGGATGCGTTTCTGGGTTACCGTCACCATAAATTGGTCTTGGTTCGGTATTCATACATACTTCTCCAATAACTGTTGCACCGATGTCACCTCAACTAAACCGTGAGTATCTTCATCAATCATCAAGGTTGGACCCTTATCGCAATTTCCTAAACAGCAAATTGGCAATAACGTGAAACGACCATCTGCAGTCGTTTGACCAAACTGAATGCCTAATTCACGCTGGAATGCTTCTGCAAGTGTTTCTGCACCCATCAAAAAGCATGCAATCGAGTCACACAATAAAATCACGTGACGACCTACAGGCTGGCGATAAATACGGTTATAGAATGTTGCGACACCTTCTAAATCAGCAACGCTGATGGTTAGAAGCTGTGCAATCGCATTTAACTGCGCATCATCTACCCAGCCATTACGGCGCTGTACACACTTCAAGGCATCTAAAGATGCTGCACGTGGGTACGGATAATGACCAATGTGATGTTCAATTTCATGGATTTCTTCCGCAGTCAAAATCCCTTCAACATTCACACGTGGCTTTTTATCAGTCAAAATCATCATAATGCGTTTACCCCTTAGCGATCCACGTCTGCCATTACGACGTCAATGGTCGCTAAATAAATGATTAAGTCAGATACCAGACTGCCGTTAATCACAGAAGGCATTTGCTGTAAATGCGTGAAAGTTGGTGTACGAATACGGGTACGGTAACTCATCGTTGACTTATCTGAAGTCAAGTAGTAATTCGATGCACCTTTCACCACTTCTGCCATTACAGATGCTTCACCAGCAGGCATTACAGGACCCCAAGACACGCTTAAGAAGTGCGTAATCAGGGTTTCAATATCTTGTAATGTCTTGTCTTTTGGTGGTGGAACAGCTAATGGATGGTCTGCTTTATATGGACCAGATGGCATGTTATCTAGACATTGTTTGATGATTTTCAATGACTCTTCGATTTCACGGAAGTGAACCAGTACACGTGCGTAAGCATCGCCTTCGTACTCTACAGGTACTTCGAAGTCATAGTTTTCATAACCACTGTATGGACGGTATTTACGCACGTCAAAGTCGATACCTGTTGCACGTAAACCAGTACCTGTCACACCCCAAGCCAAGGCAGATTTCGCATCATACTGCGCTACGCCTTGCGTACGACCCATGAATACCGAGTTGCGTAATGCCGCAGTGTAGTATTCGTTCATACGTTTTGGCATCCACTCTAAGATTTCACGAATCAGGTGTTGCCAGTTGTTTGGTAAGTCGTGTGCGGTACCACCGATACGGAACCATGCTGGATGCATACGGTAACCCGTAATAGCTTCAATCGCATCGTAGATTTTTTGACGGTCTGCGAACATATAGAATACAGGGGTCATACCGCCCGCATCCTGAATTGCAGTACCAATGAACAATAAGTGGTTATTGATACGGAACAATTCCGACATCATGACACGGATACATTGTGCGCGGTCTGGCACAGTAATGCCTGCCAGTTGTTCCACACCCATGACATACGGCATGTTTTGCGCACAACCACCCAAGTAGTCCACACGGTCTGTATAAGGAATGAATGAATGCCAAGTTTGACGCTCAGCCATCTTTTCCACACCACGGTGGTGATAGCCGATATCTGGCACACAGTCTTTCACTTCTTCACCATCCAACTGCAAAATTACACGGAACGCACCGTGCGCAGATGGGTGGTTAGGACCCAAGTTCAGGAACATGAAGTCTTCG
Organism: Acinetobacter sp. SWBY1; assembly: GCF_002946595.1. NCBI lineage: Bacteria > Pseudomonadati > Pseudomonadota > Gammaproteobacteria > Moraxellales > Moraxellaceae > Acinetobacter > Acinetobacter sp. SWBY1. The sequence continues at coordinate 1,231,407 of NZ_CP026616.1, forward strand.
TCTTTATTACCGCGCTTTAAGCCCCAATCTTCAGGCACAAAGCGAAGGTGTTCTTGCTCGAAGTCTTGTTTGGCTTGGTTCTGCATATACGGTGTATATTCCGTTGCACGTGCAGAATACTCTTTGCGTAACGGATGACCTTCCCAATATGTTGGCAACAAGATACGACGAAGCATTGGATGCCCTTCGAAGTTGATACCAAACATATCGTAAGCTTCACGCTCGTACCAGTTGGCATTTGGCCAAATGTTGGTTGCTGTTGGAATATTGAGATCACTCTCATTCAACGCAACTTTAATACGAATGTCCGTGTTACGCTCTAGCGATAACAAGTGATAGAACACAGTAAAGTCAGACGCAGGTAGACCATCGCGGTGAGTACGCAAACGCTCATCTACCGCAGACAAGTCGAACAACATCACGTATGGACGTGACACTGTACGCAAGAACATTAAAACTTCTTGTACACGTGCGCGCTCAACCCAGACTGTTGGAAAATCTTCAAAAGTCGTTTGCACATAGAAGTTCTCACCAAATTTGGTTTTGAGCTCTTCTACAATTGCAAATGCTGGGCGTGAATCAACTGCTGTTGATTCTGGCATAGCAATGTCAGTTTCAGCCATTGGCTTGGCTTCCTATTTAATACAAATTCAGTCAACCTAAACGACAACTACACCCGTCGGGTGCATCAATATTTGTACGTTTAAATTATTTAATTTCATCCATAGAGCGTAAGTTTTTCACCGAAATACGCTGCGCATTCTTACGGTCACGTTCTGGCATCATCTTCGGCTTATATACTGGCTTAAGATCATCACCAATCACCGCAGACAACGGACGACGCTCTAATTGAATTTGGTCTTGTAATAACATCAATGCTTGGATTAATGCTTCAGGACGTGGTGGGCAACCCGGAATGTACACATCCACAGGAATGATTTTATCCACACCTTGCACAACTGAATAAATGTCGTACATACCACCTGAGTTTGCACATGCGCCCATTGAGATTACCCACTTAGGCTCAAGCATTTGCTCGTACAAACGTTGAATTACAGGTGCCATTTTCACAAAACACGTACCTGCAACAATCATCAAGTCTGCCTGACGCGGTGAAGCACGAATAACTTCTGCACCAAAACGTGACAAGTCATGCACACCTGTTAAGGTCGTTGCATACTCTACGTAGCAGCACGATGTACCAAAGTTAAACGGCCAAACTGAGTTCTTACGTCCCCAGTTTACTGCTGTATGTGCCAAGTCCTCTAAACGAGTCATGAACACATTTTTATTCACTTCTTCTTCAAGCGGATCGGTTACGATCTGACGCTCTTGAAGTGGATATTGATCAGCATCGGGATTCGCACGGGTTAAGGTATATTTCATCCCGAGTTACTCCTTGTCAGATGAGGTAGTCGCAGATTTTTTTACACGACCAGAGGATTGAGCTGGAATTTGACCGGTAGGGTCCGTTACCAATTCTTCAATTGAGTTAAAGCGTGTGATTTCTGCAAGATCCATATTTGGCGAACCAATTTTAGGTTTAATCCCTGCTGCTTTACGCTTATCAGATGGAGCCCAGTTCAGCGCACCAGTTGATAATTCATAAATTAAGCCAACGAGTAAAACTAAAATAAATACAGCAGCCGTTGCAAAGCCCACCCAACCTACTTCACGAACAGAAGCTGCCCATGCGTATAGATAAAGTGCTTCTAAGTCGAAAACAACGAAGAAAATTGCAACCAAATAGAACTTTGCAGATAAGCGGATACGTGCTCCACCAGCACCTACAACACCCGACTCAAACTGCTCTTGCTTCGCACGCCCCCATGATTTACCCCCAAGGAGTAAAGGAACGGTCAGCATAAAGACGCATAAAAATGTAACGCCGATCACGAAGGCAATAATTGCCCATTCGTATGGAGTAATGGCACTCATGCGGGGATAACTCCTGGCAGGCCTATTTATTAACAAAGAATGTATGTATTGGCCTTCAAATACACCAAACACAAAATTAATCACGCCAATTGTACCTGATTTATGATTTCACTTGCTAGCTCATAAGTCTTAGTCTTTCGGATGATTTTTTATTCAAATACTTGATATTTTAGAATTCCACTACTCAGTAGGGCTTTTAATCGCTTTAACAAATAGATAAGTCGGTTGTGATTATTTTTTCCAAAACACCAATTGAGCGATTCGTTGCAAAGTTTTTAAATTTATAGGAGATCATCGCAACTTCAGGTTTCGGCTTGGTTTAAGCCGCACAAAAATTTGTGTAGTTTTTGCAACTTAAGCCCTGAGCTTCTTTAATTTTTCATTCAGAGTGTGCTATTCCTAGTAGGCATTAAAAATTTGAATAATAAGGAGTAAACACATGAGCTTAGACTATACCCACAAACCAAATTACTTTATGTTTGCGCAATTATTTATTCGTCATTTGCAAAATTATTTTGAAAAACATCCTGACGCACAAAATGCAATTTTTGACCTGCGTGATATTTACGAGTTATTTCGCCAAGACAAAGCATCTGCCACCATTAATTTAGACGGCATTATGAATATTGCAGATGAATACCGCTTTGAAACCTTACAAGGCGATCAAAAATTAATTAGCCGTTATGCGATTGATCCACAAAATAATTCTTTGTTGGTAGATTTTAACCGTGAGGCTTTGGACAGCTTAAAACAAGGCAAAGCAATTTTGCCACCCGATGCAACCCTGCAAGAATAAAGCCGCATAGACTCTGCATTAAATTGTGTCGCTTAAAACAGCTAACACTTTCATAAAGCACAAAAAAGCGAGCATCTGCTCGCTTTTGAGTATTGAGAGCCACAAGCCCTCCATCTAGAATAATTTAGCTTTTACGTGACAATAAAAACTCTGAAATTTGCTGTAACTCTAAGACGGTATCGGTTTTAAAATATGCCAATGCAGCAAAGGCTTGATCGTGCAATTCTTGTGCATAAGCTTGTGCTTTTTCTAAGCCCATGAGTGCGGGATAGGTCGACTTTTCAACTTGTTCATCTTTCCCTGCAGTTTTACCTAGTACTTCAGTATCCGAAATAATATCTAAAATATCGTCTTGTACCTGAAAGGCTAAACCAATCGCCTGTGCATATTCACGCAATTGCGGAATCGCTTTATCTCGTCCATCAAACACGGTCACAGCTGCCATCATCACCGCTGCAGAAATTAACGCCCCTGTTTTATTACGGTGGATATTTTCCAAAGTCGCCTGATCCACCTGTTTACCTTCAGACTGCAAGTCTAAAACCTGACCACAGACCATTTTTGAAGAAGCAGTGGCTAAAATTTGCATCTGTTTGAGCACAATGCCTTGATCTACTGCAACAGCCTGATCAAACAAACGACTGCCTAAAATTTCAAATGCCATCGACTGTAAAATGTCGCCTGCCAACAATGCAGTATCTTCACCATACGCCGCATGGCAAGTTGGTTGCCCACGACGCAACAAGTCATTGTCCATACATGGCAAATCATCATGTGCCAATGAGTAGCAGTGAATTAGTTCAATCGCAACCGCAGCGCGACGTACCGCAGCAAAGTTCTGATTCGGTCTTAACGCTGCGGTGGCATAACACAAGGCAGGACGAACACGTTTTCCACCCAACATGACGGCATGATGCACGGCAGACTTTAACGGTTCTGGCAATGCAAAAGCCTCTAAAGCGGTAAGCAAGTCTTGCTGAATACGTTGTTGGGCTGCGGTTAATGCATGCGCCTGTAAATCGTGAAGTGATGACACATTCGCCTCGAGTTGTTGGTTCATGTCTAATAAGCAGTAAGCTGCCTGTGTTGCAGCATTGTACCTGTAATTCAAAGTTTTTTAAGCCTTAACTGAACTGATATAACATTTCAGCCATAAATAAGCCCCTATCGAAATAGAGGCTGCATTTAGTTAATTAGGGTCTGTTCGAAGCAAAACTTATTCTAATGTTTCAGCAGGTACGCGCACCCAACCTTCCATTAACACACGTGCACTACGGCTCATCACGGCTTTTTTGACTTGCCATTGTCCATTTTCCTGTACGGCTTGCGCACCCACACGAAGCGTACCTGATGGATGTCCAAAACGTACCGCTTCACGCTCACCACCACCTGCAGCTAAGTTCACCAATGTTCCCGGAATAGCTGCAGCAGTACCAATTGCAACAGCTGCTGTGCCCATCATGGCATGGTGTAATTTACCCATCGACAATGCACGTACCAATAAATCGGTATCTTCAGCCTGAATTTGTTTACCACTTGAAGATACATAACTTTTTGGCGCAGAAACAAAGGCAATTTTTGGCGTATGTTGGCGTTTTTCAGCTTCAGCAATTTCCTGAATCAAACCCATTTGTTTAGCACCATAAGCGCGAATGGTTTCAAAACGTGCCAAAGCTTGTGCATCACCATTGATTGCATCTTGCAGTTCTGTGCCTGTATAACCAATTTCTTCTGCATTTAGGAAAATTGTTGGAATACCCGCATTAATAAAGGTCGCTTGGAATGTTCCAATATCTGGCACATGCAAAGTGTCCACCACATTTCCAGTTGGGAACATTGCCCCACCTTCTTCGCCATCATCGGCAGGGTCTAAGAATTCAATTTGTACTTCTGCGGCAGGAAAAGTCACGCCATCCAACTCAAAATCACCCGTTTCCTGCACCTGACCATGCGTCATAGGCACATGCGCGATAATGGTTTTTTCAATATTTTTTTGCCAGATACGTACAGTACAAATGCCATTTTCTGGAATTTTACTGGCATCGACCAAGCCATTGCTGATCGCAAATGCACCGACTGCAGCCGTCAGGTTGCCACAGTTACCACTCCAATCCACAAAAGGCTGATCAATCGAAACCTGTCCAAACAGATAATCGACATCATGATCGGGCTGCGTACTTTTCGCCAAAATTACCGTTTTGCTGGTGCTTGAGGTTGCACCGCCCATTCCATCAATTTGCTTGGCATAAGGGTCTGGACTGCCAATGACGCGCAATAAAATTTGATCTCTAATTTTGCCTGGCTGCTGTGCTGCTGCAGGTAAATCATCAAGTTTAAAAAATACGCCTTTACTAGTACCGCCGCGCATATAAGTCGCTGGAATTTTAACTTGTGGTGCAAAACGCATGAATTTTATTCCCTTGTTTTTGATTGTTATGGTCAATATAAAAAGACCCTTTTGCATGATAACGGTTTTTATTCAAAAGGTATCGTGGTCTTGACTTAAGTATAAAAAAACAACATTTGGTAAAATTTACCCTAGCCAGTCATCTTGATTTATAAGGCAAAAATAAAATTAATATATTGATTCACTTATCTTTTATACAAATAAAAACCATAAAATATTTTAATATTTATCATAAATTTATTTCATTATTGTCTAGCTACTAGGCTAATGAAATTTGATCTATTACAATCTTGTCACTTTTTCCTTGTCGGGCTGAATACTTTGAACAACGAGTCTTCACAACTTCAGCGTGGCTTAAAGAACCGCCATATTCAATTGATTGCCATGGGTGGAGCAATTGGTACAGGCTTATTCTTAGGTTCCGCGCAGGTCATCCAATCTGCTGGCCCTTCTATTATTTTGGGTTACGCCATTGGTGGTCTTATTGCATTTTTAATTATGCGCCAATTGGGGGAAATGATTGTTCATGAGCCCGTTGCAGGATCATTCAGTCACTTTGCCTATAAATATGCAGGTAAATTCCCTGGCTTTTTAGCAGGTTGGAACTACTGGATTTTGTATATTTTGGTGGCAATGGCAGAACTCACCGCAGTTGCCAAATATATTAACTACTGGTGGCCGCATATTCCTGCTTGGACTTCGGCACTGTTCTTTTTCATTGTGATTACCATTATTAACTTGGGCAATGTAAAGTTCTATGGTGAGTCAGAATTCTGGCTAGCAATCATTAAAGTCGCTGCTGTGGTTTCGATGATTGTGTTTGGTTTATATCTCTTACTTTCTGCAGATGCCAATTCAACCGCATCATTCAGCAACCTTTGGGCGCATGGGGGGTTCTTCCCGAATGGCTTTGAAGGTCTGTTCTTCATGCTTGCATTCCTCATGTTTGCCTTTGGCGGCATTGAGTTGATTGGTATGGCTGCCGCAGAAGCGCAAGATCCTGAAAAAACCATTCCTAAAGCCATTAACCAAGTGGTGTTCCGTATTCTAATTTTCTATATCGGTTCACTCACCATTCTATTGTCTTTAGTGCCTTGGAATCAGTTAGATTTAGGTGGTTTAGATAAAAGTCCATTCGTAATGATTTTTAGTCAAATGGGCATTGAATGGGCAGCGCACTTACTGAATTTCGTGATTTTGACTGCGGCACTTTCTGTGTATAACAGTGGGATGTATGCCAACAGCCGTATGCTGTTTGGTTTGGCCAAACAAGGTAACGCACCAAAAATTTTCCTAAAAGTGAATAAACAAGGTGTGCCAATTCCAGCAGTATTATTCTCTGCGGTATTAATTTTCGGCTGTGTATTGTTGAACTACTTTGTACCTGAAGAAGCTTTAAGCCACCTCATGTATATTGTTGTGGGTGCATTGGTTTTAAACTGGGCGATGATCAGTTTGACTCACCTTAAATTTACCAGCACACTGAAAAAATTAGCGATTCCAACTAAGTTCCCTGCGCTATGGTCACCATTTAGCAACTATTTGGTTTTAGCGTTTATTGCAGTGGTACTTTATATTATGTGGACTCAAGGCTTTAAAGAATCAGTCATTATGATTCCTGTATGGGTGGTCTTGATGTACATTTTATTTAGAGTGCTTAATGCGAAAAAACCTTAATTTGCATAGTACGCATAGTACAGATTTCTAAAAATTAAAAAGTTATTGCTTCGGCAGTAACTTTTTGCTTTTAAGCCCCCCTTTTAATAGCCCATAAATAAAGTGCTGCACTTAAAATAATTTAAATTCCAACCCATTCTTTTCAGTTGATATTTCAACTTTTTTGTAGCAAAAGCTACATCATTTACATTCTAAATGATAAAAAGACTCTACATGAGAAGAATTCTTAGTTATCATTTGAGCACAAAATTTGTCGTGTGAATAAACTATGAATGCGTACGCTGCTCAACCTGCCAATGTCTTGACGATCCAACAGCTCAGTAAAAAGTTTGGTTCGCGTTTTGCAGTGCAACAAGCAACATGGTCAGCGATGAGTGGACAAATTGTGTGTTTATTAGGTCATTCAGGCTGCGGCAAAACCACAATGCTACGTCTGATTGCAGGCTTGGAAACACCAAGCAGCGGCACAATCCAACTGAAACAGAATACCTTGTGGAGTGAGCAAGCACAGATTCCTGCGGAAGCACGCAATATTGGTTTAGTGTTTCAGGATTATGCACTTTTCCCACATTTAAGTGTGTTAGACAATGTTATGTTTGGCTTAAAGAAATTTCCCAAAGCGCAGCGGGAAACCATTGCCAAACAAGCTTTAGCGCATGTTTCCATGTTGCATCATCAAGACAGCTATCCATATACACTTTCGGGCGGGGAACAACAACGCGTTGCCTTAGCACGTGCCTTAGCACCAGAACCGCAAGTTTTGTTGATGGATGAACCTTTTTCAAATTTGGATCATCGTCTGCGTGATCAAATTCGTCAAAATACCATTCAACTCCTCAAACAAACTGCAACGACTACGGTTATCGTGACACATGACCCAGAAGAAGCATTGCAAATTGCCGATCAAATTATTTTGATGCACCAAGGGCAAATTATTCAAATTGGTTCACCGAAACAACTTTATTTACAGCCTAAAACGTTGTTTGCTGCACGTTATTTTTCAGCATTGAATGAGATCCCAGTACAAATCAACAACCAAGAAATTCATACCGTATTTGGCAAGATTGATTTACCAGGACATACCACCGCTCATGATTCACTGGTCTGCTGCTTCCGCCCGCATCAATTGCGTGTCAGCCAAACAGCAAGTGAAAATGCGTTGCCAGCAAGCATTGTGTCATCAAGTTTTATGGGCCATGCGCAACAACTGCGTCTAAAACTACGCGATCACGATTTCACTCTTTTGGCCCAAGTCAGTCATCTTCACGATATTCAGCCCGCTGAACAGGTCTATGTTTCTGTCGATTTAAACAGCTGTTATTTCTTGGTGTCTGATGAACCATCACCCAATACCTCATCTTCTACTCAAGCTGCTGTTCAGGTTTAAATTTTCAATTAGGAATACTGCATGAAACCACTGTCTAAATTATCATTGCTTGTTACAGGTTTACTTGCATTTGGTGCAAGTGTCGCACAAGCAGCTGAAGTCAATTTATACACCACGCGCGAACCTGTGCTGATTCAAACTTTATTAACCGAATTTACCCAAAAAACTGGGGTAAAAGTGAATACGGTTTTTATTAAAGATGGTTTATTGGAACGTTTGAAAGCAGAAGGTCGTCGTTCTCCTGCCGATGTGATGCTGACTGTAGATTTTGGCAATTTGGTTGATTTGGTAGAAAGTGGTTTAACCCAGCGCGTGAGTTCTAAAACCTTAAATAGTGCAATTCCTGCCAATTTACGTGCTGCCAATGGTCATTGGTATGCTTTGTCGATGCGTGCACGTGCCGTCTATGCCTCTAAAGACCGTACACCGCTTAATGCGATTACTTATGAAGATTTAGCAAATCCAAAATGGAAAAATAAAATCTGTATTCGTTCAGGCAACCATCCATATAACACTGCTTTAATTGCAGCGTATATTGCCCATCATGGTGAAAAACAAGCCGAAACTTGGTTGCGTGGCGTGAAAGCCAATTTAGCACGCCCAGCAAGTGGTGGTGACCGAGATGTGGCGCGTGATATTTTAGGTAAAATTTGTGATATTGGCGTTGCCAACACCTATTATGTCGGCACGATGCGTACAGGTGACGCGGAACAAAAACGCTGGGGCAATGCCATTAATGTCGTATTACCACGCTTTAAAAATGGTGGAACGCATGTCAACGTATCGGGTGCAGTGGTTTCCAAACATGCACCAAATCGTAAAGAAGCCGTACAGTTGCTCGAGTTTCTAGCTTCTGATCACGCGCAAGCCATTTACGCCCAAAATGGCTTTGAATACCCAGTCAAACCTGGGGTAAAAATTGACCCTATTATTGCCAGCTTCGGTAAACTCAATATCGACTCGATTCGCTTAAGCGATATTGCACGTCACCGTAAAGCCGCAAACTTATTGGTCGATAAAGTCCAGTTTAACCGCTAAAATTTTCTACTTTTATCTTACAGTGCAGCGCTTTGCACTGTAAGATGCTCAGCTGTTCCCTCCCCCTTATTTAGTACCTCTATTGCAATGCTTAAAAATAAATTTAATTTTTTATTTTCGCTTAGTGGGTTATTGACACTACTCGCCTGTTTACCTGTGCTCGCTTTAATTTGGACAGCATTGCAAGGCGATAGTGAAATTTGGGGACATCTGCTGCGTTATGTGATTCCACACACGTTGGCAGAAACAGGGATTTTATTGTTGGGTGTGGGGATTTTTACCATCCTGCTTGGTACAGGCAGTGCATGGATTGTAACGGCCTATCAATTCCGAGGTCGTGCATTTTTAGATTGGGCCTTACTGCTGCCTTTAGCCGTACCGACTTATATTATTGCGTATAGTTATATCGACATTTTGCATCCCATCGGCCCTGTGCAAAGCATCCTGCGCGATTGGTTTAATTTAGAATTACAACAGTTTTGGTTTCCTAATATCCGTACTGTTTGGGGCGGCATCTTCTTACTCAGCTTTGTGCTGTATCCGTATGTGTATTTAAGCACCCGTGCGATGTTTCTAATGCAATCGGCCAGTTTAATTGAAGTGGCACGTACCTTAGGATTAAAACCCGATCAAGTGTTTTTACGGGTTGCAATTCCACTGGCACGTCCTGCTATTGCCGTGGGCACCAGTCTGGTTTTAATGGAAACCATTAATGATATTGGCGCTACAGAATTTTTAGGCATTAAAACCTTAACCTTGTCGATTTATTCAACGTGGACCAATCAATCCGACTTGGCAGGCGCAGCGCAAATTGCCATTTTCATGTTGATAATCATTACTCTATTGGTTTTAGTAGAGCGTTTAGGACGACGCAAACAGCGCTATATGAACTCTGCACAACGCAGCCGTTTAATGCCCGCACAATCGGTCAAAGGTGTTAAAGCACTGGTGTTATTGGGTTTAGGCTTAATTCCAGTCTGTGTTGGCTTTCTAATTCCAACCAGTCACTTATTGGTCGAATCCTATAAACGTATTCAATATGCAGGGTTCTCAGATTTTCTGATCCAAGCATCTATCAACACATTAACACTTGCCAGTATCGCCACCATCGTCACTATTATGATTGGATTCTTCATTGTCAGTGCAGCACGTTTTAGCAAACACACCTGGTTTAGCCGCATTTCGAGCTTAGGCTATGCCATTCCAGGAACCGTTTTAGCCATTGGTCTCATGCTGGCTTTGGGCAAAATTGACCATACCATTGGCGATTTTCTAGAATTTAAACTAGGGATACATACAGGTTTATTATTCCTCGGCACCAGTTTTACCCTCATTTATGCTTATGCCGTGCGTTTTTTAGCCATCTCAGTAGGTGGCATTGAGTCAGGCTATAACCGTATTCATGGTGTTTTTGATGATGCTGCACGTAATTTAGGGCAAAATAGCTTTGCGATTTTATGGCGTGTGCATTTGCCATTATTGCGTCCTGCCATTATTTCTGCAGCTTTATTAATTTTTGTAGATTGTATGAAAGAGCTACCTGCAACTTTATTGCTCCGCCCTTTAAATATGGAAACACTTGCCACCCAATTGTATGCAGAAGCTTCTAGAGGAACCTATGAAGATGGTGCTGTGGCTGCACTGCTGATTGTATTGGTCGGCCTTACTCCTGTTATTTTGCTGGCAAAGCTTGGAAAAACCACACGTTAATATGTGCCATTGTTACTCCATGCGCAGAGTAACAATGGGTTTTAGAATAAAAAATAGTATTTTTTTTAACCAATCAAAAACACTCTACCAACAGCGAATTAATTAATTTTATTTCTTATTTATCAAACACTAATAGATATAAACCGCCTATTTATTAGAACAAATACTCTATTTGGTTTAATTTTTATACTGAATAGTTTTTTCTAGAGCATTTACTCTTATTTTAATTGTGATATTTTTGTCACATGGAGTAACAAATGGTCTCGGTGGATACAAGCCGAAATCATCCTAGATGAAAGCTTAAAGCATCAACAAAAACTGTCATAAAAGACTTTATAGCCCAAGGGAAATGTATAATGAAATTAAAAGCACTTAGCACAGCAATGATTTTAGCAACTGTACCAATGACAGGTGCTTTTGCTGCAGCAATGGATCGTTCTGGTCAATCTATCGCTGCGTTCTTACAACCGGGTAACTATTTTGAAGCTGGCATTTCTGTATTAGACCCAGATGTATCTGGTACAAGTTCTGCTGCTTTAGGTGGACAGGCAACAGGTGACATGGCGAGTGATTATTACTTCCCTCACGCTGCCTTAAAACTACAAGTAACCGATCAGTTTTCTTTCGGTGTAATTTACGATCAACCATTCGGTGCAGAAGCTGAATATACAGCTCAATCTCTTGCATTCAATCCAACAGGAAATGATGGTACTCGTGCTGAAGTTACAACTGAAAATTTAACTTTCTTATTTGGTTTCCAACCAACTGAAAACTGGAATATTTATGCGGGTCCAGTTTATCAAACAGCTAAAGGTGATGTTGCGTTACGTGGTGGGGCTTATGGTCCTTTTGGAGCTTTAAGTTATAATGCCAACATGAAAGAAGACAGTGAGCTAGGGTGGATTGCTGGTTTGGCTTACCAAATTCCAGAAATTGCCTTAAAAGCCTCTTTGACTTACCGCTCTGAAATCGAGCATGAATTGCAAGCCGCTGAAAATGTAACTCACCCTCTTGCTGGTGAACTAAGTGGTGTAGCAATGGTTGGCGCCATGAACCCTGCAGCACTCGCACAATATCAACCAGGTAAAACTGCTGTAACAACCCCACAGTCTGTTAATTTAGACTTACAATCTGGTATTATGGCTGACACTGTAGGCTTCCTTAATGTTCGCTGGGTGAATTGGGATGGTTTTTCAATTCGACCTAATGACTTTGGTTATGTTGTTGACTTATTAGTACCAGGCGCCAATCTAGTTGAATATAATAAAGACCAATGGTCTGCTACCGCAGGCGTAGGTCGTAAATTAAATGATAAATGGGCAGGTAATGTATCTGTAGGTTGGGATTCTGGTGCTGGCAATCCAGTCACAACATTAGGTCCAACTGAAGGCTATTGGAACGTAGGTCTCGGTGTTCAATACTCACCTGCGCCAAACTACTTTATTGCGGGTGGTGTTAAATACTTCTGGTTAGGTGATGCAACCGCTACAACTGCAGCTAGTCCAAATGTTGGTGAATTTAAAGATAACAATGCCATCGCATACGGTCTAAAAATGGGTTACCGCTTCTAATCTCTTGTTTTTCAAAGGAGCCACCCTTCAGGGTGGCTTTTTTTGCACTTAAAACCTCCAGTTTTTATACAAGTGTTAACCAAATGTTCAAATTTAAAACAATCAAACTTATACTTATTCGAACATCCGTCCAAAAAATTATTCAATAAAATTCAATTATTTAAAATTAATTAATAGTACATTTACTCTAATCAAGTACAATTTATAACTTATACAGTTCATTTATTCTGCAAAGTTGAGCATTTACTCTTTTTTTAAATATGTTACTTTTCCTGCACTTTTTGTTACATAAAGCATCACGGAACGACCATGAAGCTCAATAAAATCTATTCGGCTATTTTACTTAGCACTCTCCCACTTACACCTGCGCTTGCTGCTGGTTTAGACCGTTCCGGTCAATCTATTGCTGCATTTTTACAACCAGGTAATTATGCAGAAGCAGGTATTTCAGTTTTAGATCCAACAGTTAAAGGAAAAGATCTTATAAAAAATAACGTCAGCGATATGGCTGAAGACTATTACTTCCCTTCTGCTGCAATTAAAGTACAAGCGACTGAACAAATTTCTTTAGGTCTTTTATATGATCAGCCATTTGGTGCAGATGCGATGTATAGCCTAGAACAGAGCATGTTTAATAATGGAATTGAAGGCACAAAAGTAGAAGTGGAAACACACAACCTTACTGCTTTAATTGGTTACCAACCTACAGAAAACTGGAATTTTTACGCAGGTCCAGTTTGGCAAACCGTAAAAGGTACAGTATCGTTACGTGGGCTTGCATACGGAGGTGAGGATAAACTTGGCAGCTACGACATTAATTTAAAAGAAGATGATGCTTACGGCTGGCTTGCTGGATTTGCTTATCAAATTCCTGAAATCGCATTGAGAGCTGCGGTTACCTATCGTTCAGAAATCAAACATGAACTCGATACAACTGAAACTTTTGGGTTTGGCGCAACTCAACGACCAAATGCACTCACTGAAGTTGTAACTCCGCAATCAGTAAACATTGATTTTCAAACAGGTGTTGCAGCCAATACTTTAGCTTTTGCCAATATCCGTTGGGTACATTGGGATCAATTTGCGGTCACACCAAAGTTTTTAAATGCAGCTTCTGGCAATAACCTTATTGACTATTCAGATGATCAATGGTCTGCAACCGTAGGGGTGGGTCGCAAGTTTAACAGTCATTGGTCTGGTTCTGCTTCTGTAGGTTATGACTCTGGTGCAGGCAACCCTGTCACCACTTTAGGTCCGACTGAGGGTTATTGGAGCGTTGGCTTAGGTAGTCAATACAGCCCTGCAGAAAACTACTTTATTCAAGTAGGCGTAAAATACTTCTGGTTGGGTGATGCCACTGCACGTACGGGTACAAAAAACGTTGGTGAATTTGAAGACAACTATGCATTGGGTTATGGTCTAAAAATCGGCTACCGCTTCTAAATCAATTCACTGTTAATATCGCATAAAAACAAAGGGCATCAAATGATGCCCTTTATTGTATTCAGCTTCAGATTAAGCAGGAATATCTCGTACCGAAGCACCACGAATCGCCTCTTTCAATGCTTCATAACCATGAATGGCCGGGAATTGCGGGAATTCTGCAATTACATTGTCTGGTGCATCAAACAAGAAACCTTTGTCTGCTTCACCAAGCATGGTCGTATCGTTATACGAGTCACCCGCAGCAATCACACGGAAATTTAAACCATGTAGTGCTTTAACTGCCTGACGTTTTTGATCTGGTTGACGTAATTTATACGCAGTGATCATGCCATTTTCATCAGTTTCCAATTTATGACAGAAAATGGTTGGCCAGCCCAATTGCTTCATCAACGGATGTGCAAACTCATAGAACGTGTCTGAAAGAATAATCAATTGGAAGTGTGTGCTCACCCACTCTACAAACTCTTTCGCGCCCGGGAATGGCCCCATGTCTGCAATCACCGCTTGAATATCATTTAAGCCCAAGCCATGCTGTTTTAGAATATTTAAACGCTGAGTCATCAACACATCGTAGTCAGGAATATCACGTGTAGTTGCTTCAAGTTCTTTAATGCCAGTTTTTTTAGCAAAGTTAATCCAAATTTCTGGAACTAACACACCTTCAAGATCAAGACATACGATTTCCATGGGTTCTCCCAAAATACCTGTAAAAATTTTTCCCTATCATAGCCGAAGATTTGTTATTTGCCTTGTTCTTTTTTAAATCTATTTCATTCATAAGCATTTATTTTTTAGTGATAAGACCTTTTTAGGAATTCCATTAAAATAATCCGCTCAAGAACAAAGATTAGCCCTCAAGCCGACTGCAGGAAGACTTATGCACACCATTCCCACCATAGACATTGTTGATGCACTCGCGACTGAATATGCTGACAAATCGCCTAGCGAGATTTTAAAACTTGCTTTGAACCAGCAGGGTGAAGTTGCAATTTCTTTTTCTGGTGCAGAAGATGTGGTACTGATTGATATGGCGTCTAATTTAGGTTTGCCATTTCGTGTATTTAGTTTAGATACAGGACGTTTGCATCCTGAAACCTATCAATTTTTAGAAACTGTACGCAAATATTATAATATTGAGATCGAAATTTGCTTTCCTGAAACCGAAGCAGTCCAACAATTGGTACAAGAAAAAGGCTTGTTTAGCTTTTTTGAAGATGGACATCAGGAATGTTGCGGAATTCGTAAAGTTCAACCTTTACGAAAAAAACTGGCAACACTAGATGGCTGGATTACAGGGCAACGTAAAGATCAAAGCCCAGGTACACGTCAAGATATTCCAGTGGTACAAGCCGATGCAGGTTTTGCTGGTCCAAATAAACAACTAATTAAATACAATCCACTGGCAAACTGGTCAAGCAGTGACGTGTGGAACTACATTCGCATGATGGAAATTCCATACAATCGTTTGCATGAAAAAGGTTTTATTTCGATTGGCTGTGAACCTTGCACCCGCCCTGTGCTCCCAAACCAACATGAACGCGAAGGTCGTTGGTGGTGGGAAGAAGCTACGCACAAAGAATGTGGTCTGCATGCAGGAAATCTCAAATAATCTCCACCCTATTACCCTATTAAGGTCAATAAAAATCACCCACCTACTGTGATTTTTATTGACGGATGATGGCGCAAAAACCACTATATTTGTTTGATAAAAAAGATATACTGAAATTAAATCTTATATAACTCTAAAAAGCCTATTCAGCAAAGAACAGGCGTAGAAATTGCAGTGAGGCAATCCAGAATATGCGACCATTACACCCTATTGATTTTATTTTCCTGTCACTCGAAAAACGTCAACAGCCCATGCATGTGGGTGGATTATTCTTATTCCAAATTCCAGAACATGCGCCAGACACTTTTATTCAAGACTTGGTTGCCGATATTCGCAATTCAAAGTCGATGCCTATTGCACCATTTAACAATAAGCTCAATGGTCTATTTTGGGATGAAGATGAAGAGTTCGATCTCGATCATCACTTCCGTCATATTGCCTTGCCAAAACCAGGTCGCATTCGTGAATTATTAACATATATTTCACAAGAACACAGTTCACTGATTGATCGCGCCAAACCTTTATGGACTTGCCATATTATTGAAGGTATTGAAGATAATCGTTTTGCGATGTTCTTTAAAATTCATCATGCTATGGTAGATGGTATTGCTGGCATGCGTTTGGTGGAAAAATCCCTTTCGCACGACGAAAATGCAAAAAGAATTGTACCTCCTTGGTGTGTTGAAGGTCCACGTGCTAAACGTCTGAAAGAACCGAAAGTCAGCCGTTTAAAGAAAATTTTTGGTGGGGTTAAAGGTCAGTTTGAAGCAACCCCTCGCGCTGTTTATGAAGTATCACAAACTGTTGCCAAAGATATGGGACGCAACCCTGATTATGTCTCCAGCTTCCAAGCACCAAGCACCATCTTAAACCAACGTGTGAGCGCCTCACGTCGTTTTGCCGCTCAATCTTTTGAGTTTGCACGTTTGCACCGTATTGCTAAAGCTTTGGGTGTAACTATTAATGATGTGGTGCTGGCAATTTGCTCAGGCGCATTACGTGAGTATTTACTTAGCCAATATGCCTTACCTAAAAAACCGCTCATTGCGATGGTACCTGCCTCTATTCGAGATGATGATTCTGAGGTATCCAATCGAATCACCATGATTTTAGCCAACTTAGGTACACACAAAGAAGATCCGCTTGAGCGTTTAAAAATTGTGCGCCGCAGTGTGCAAAATTCTAAGCAGCGTTTTAAGCGCATGAATGCCAATCAAATTATGAACTATAGTGCTTTTGTTTACGGCGCTGCTGGTTTAAATATTTTGTCAGGCATTATGCCAAAGCGTCAGGCCTTTAACTTGGTTATTTCCAATGTACCTGGCCCACGTGAACCTTTGTATTGGAATGGTGCAAAGCTAGATGCACTATACCCTGCTTCAATCGTGTTAGATGGACAAGCTTTAAACATTACCATGACCAGCTATTTAGACAAATTAGAAGTTGGTTTAACTGCTTGTCGTCATGCCTTACCGAAAATGCAAAACTTATTGCAACACTTGGAAGATGAAATTCAGCGTTTTGAACAGATTATTGATGCGCCTGAAGGGGTCAATAAAATCGTGGATTGATACGTCAATCCATCAGAAAAATAATTCAATAGAATCAATTAAGGGGCAATTGCTGCCCCTTATTTTTGAATAGTACGACACTGTTTTAATAATTGCTGACAAACCGCGCTAACCATTGCGGTGGTAATTTGAGTTTCTTTACCTTGCTCATCCACAATATAACCGTTATGTGTCACTTTACGATCTAATACTTTTAAACTCTTTTGAATCACAACTTTACTCATACCCATGACATACCTCATTTGCTAAACCGAGGGAGATGTTCGGCTTTGGCTACTCTGTATGCTTAGTATTGAGAATTCACTCAAAAAAGTAAAATTTCAGATGTAACAACTGTTTAGCGATATCCTGTTACAATTTCAGCTCAAAATGATATCGTATTGCTCTTGCGTATATAAATTTTCCACCTGAAATTTAATCACACGGCTGACAAAGTGCTCTAAATCCGCCACTGCTGGCGCTTCGGCAGTTAACAATCGGTCAATCACCGATGGGTGCGCAACGACAGTAAAGCCACGTTGTGATTCAAATGCGCGTGCGTATCTTAAAATTTCTCGAAAAATTTCGTAACATACTGACTCTGCTGTTTTGACATATCCCCGTCCCTGACAAGTTGGACAGGCTTCACAAAGTAAATGTTCTAATGATTCACGGGTGCGTTTACGGGTCATCTCGACCAAGCCCAGTTCAGACACTTGGGTAATTTTGGTCTTGGCATGATCTCGTTCAAGCATACGCTCAAACTGACTCAAGACTTCATCACGATGCTGTACTTCTTGCATATCAATGAAGTCGATAATGATGATGCCACCCAAATTACGCAAACGTAACTGGCGGGCAATGACCTGTGTCGCTTCCATATTGGTTTTAAATACGGTGTCTTCTAAAGTCCGCCCACCGACATAAGAGCCTGTATTCACATCAATGGTAGTCATGGCTTCAGTCTGATCAATCATCAGATAACCGCCCGACTTTAATGCCACACGGGTTTGCAATGCCTTTTGAATATCTTCTTCGACATTGTATAAATCGAACAGTGGCCGCTCACCAGGGTAATGAATCAGGCGATTGTGCATATTCGGCACAAACTCATCCACAAATTCTTTTAATTTGGCGTGAATTTCACGTGAATCGACATAAATTTTGGCGGTGTTATCATTCGCCAAATCACGAATTACGCGTTGCGGTAACGGCAACTCTTCAAAAATCAAAGAAGGCACAGCAATGCTTTTTTGTTTACGCTGAATGTATTCCCACAATTTTGCCAAGTAACACATATCTTGCACTAAGGCCGCTTCATCGACACCTTCGGCTGCTGTGCGTACAATCACTGAGCCTGGTAATTTATGCTCAGCCTGAATGGTTTCAATGATCCCGCGTAGACGCTCACGTTCTTCACTCGATTCAATGCGTTGTGATACGCCAATATGACTGCCATACGGCATTAGAACCAAATAACGCGAAGGAATGGAAAGATCAGTGCTCAGTCGTGCGCCTTTAGTACCGAGCATATCTTTCATCACTTGCACGGTTAGAATTTGCCCAGGCTGCAATAATTCAAAGACATTCGGTGTAGGTTGGCTGCGCGGCCAAATCATGTCATTGATATGCAAAAAAGCAGTACGCGATAAACCAATATCGACAAAAGCGGCTTGCATGCCTGGCAGCACGCGCACCACTTTGCCTTTATAAATATTGCCCACCAAACCACGCTTGGCTGTACGCTCAACGAATAGTTCATTGACCGTGCCGTTTTGAATTAACGCCACCCGACACTCCATCGGTGTGACGTTAATCAACAACTCGTCAGACATAATAAAACTCAAAACATTATAAAAATTTTTGTGCAGCAGTTAATTTAGTGCCTTAACTGTCTGTAATAACTGTACGGTTTCATAGAGTGACAAGCCGACAACGTTGCTATAACTGCCCTCAATACGCGGAATATAACGTGCTGCGATGCCTTGAATCGCATAAGCACCCGCTTTTCCAATCGGCTCACCTGTTGCCCAGTAGCTTTCCATATCATCTAGGCTAAGCGATTGAAATTCAACCTGTGTACGTACCACTATACTGGATTTTTTCTGTTTTGTACGCACACAAACCCCTGAAAAAACATCGTGTTTTCGACCAGAAAGTTGCGACCAAATGGCAAAGGCATGTGCTTTGGATTCTGGCTTGCCCAAAATCTGCCCATCTATGCCCAAACAGGTATCGGCAGCAATTACAATGGCATCAGGAAATAGCTGTAAAACTGCGTCAGCTTTGGCACATGCCAACCGTTCAACATACGCGGCAACATCTTCGCCTGCTAAAATAGATTCATCGATGTCTGGACTGTAAATTTCAAATTCCAGTCCGAGCTGTTGTAGGAGTTCCCGACGGCGCGGTGAACTTGAAGCAAGAATTAAATGCGCCATTTTCGCAAGAAATAATACAGCACAGGCCAGAGCAAAATACTACTCAGCAAAGGTTGCCAATGACGGGCAAATGGGAACTGAATCCCACCCATGACTTGCATCACCCAAATCAGGGCGAGGTGAGCCAAAATTGCGATTACACTAATGACCCATAAATTCGCAAACGTCATAATACGGCGTTCACGAGTCAGGAAACGCGCCACAAAAGTAATCACCACAAAACTTAGGGCATTCATGCCCAAAGGTGCATCGAGGAGCAAGTCTGCAAACAAGCCTGTACCAAAGGCAAACCAAATACCACACCAAGTTGGTTGCCCAAGCACCCAAAACAAGGTCACCATCAACATAAACAATGGTCGCCAACCCGAGCCTGTATAAGACAGCGGATACACCATGAGTACAGATGCAGCAATTACAGAAAAAATAATCGGAAACAGTGGGTCTTTATTCTTGTTTTGCCCGAGTCGGGTTTGTCCTAATTTAGCGATTGGCATTTGGCTGCTCCTTCGCTAAAGATTCTGAGAACAGCACCACCACATGATGACCACCTGCCAATTGTGCTGCAGGCACGACATCAATTTGGGCAAACTCACCTGAGTTATGACGGCTAATTTTAGCAATGCTTCCAACCAAATAACCTGCTGGAAAATGCTCACCTAAGCCAGAGCTATAGACTTTTTCTCCAACTTGAATATTGGCACTGGTCGGTACATATTCCATTTTTAAACGACCAAGGTCACCCGTACCAGACACAATGGCACGCATACCAGTATGTTCTAGACGTACAGAAAGCGAATGTTCTTTGTCTGAAAGCAGCATGACACGGCTACTATGCGGATAAACAGAAATAATCTGCCCCATAATCCCCTTATCATCTAAGACAGTTTGTCCGACTTTTAACTGATTTTGAGAGCCGCGGTTAATCACAATAATGTGGCGCAAAGGATCGGCATCGGTGCCAATCACTTCGGCAATTTCCATGCGTCCATCAATGATTAAGGGCGTATCGAGTAAACCACGCAAGCGGGTATTTTCTGCAGAAAGTTCAGACAATTTTTGCAAACGGACTTGAGCCTGTAATAGCTCTGCCTGCATCGCGGTATTTTCACGACGCAATTGAGCCTCAGACTTACTTTGTTGACTTAGCCATTCTCGCGACAATACAGGATAGCTTGCAAGGGCATAAATTGGATTATATGCCGCATACAAAACATCACGTGCAGGTTGAATTACATGCGGGACACGCCAGTTAAAGAACAGGATGACCAAGCAAGTAATGACCGCAATTATAAAAGAGCGAAAAGATGGCGGTTGTCTGGAAAACAGATTTGTTTGCACCGCCGAATCCTATGTATTAGCCAACAAATAACATATCGTGGTTTGGATTATCAAAGAATTCCAAGACCTTGCCACCACCACGGGTAACGCAAGTTAATGGTTCTTCTGCGACTACCACAGGCAAGCCAGTTTCTTGTGCCAAAAGCTTGTCTAGGTTACGCAATAACGCACCGCCACCGGTGAGCACAATTCCACGCTCTGCAATATCGGAAGAAAGTTCTGGTGGAGTTTGTTCCAGTGCAGATTTTACTGCCGATACAATGCTTTGTAACGGATCAGAAATGGCTTGGGTAATTTCATCAGAAGTTACAGTAATGGCACGTGGCACACCTTCTGCCAAGTTACGGCCACGCACTTCAATTTCCAGTGGTTTAGCACCTTCATCTGGCAAAGCCATGCCAACTTCTTTCTTAATGGTTTCTGCTGTGGTTTCACCAATCACACAACCATGTGCCTTGCGTACATAGTTAATGATTTGCTCATCAAACACATCGCCACCAATACGCAATGAATCTGAATAAACACAACCTTGTAATGAAATGATCGCGATTTCTGTCGTGCCACCACCAACATCTACCACCATTGAACCACAAGCTTGCTCGACAGGCATACCTGCACCAATTGCCGCAGCCATGGGTTCTTCAATTAAACGTACATCACGTGCGCCCGCATTAAACACGGCTTCACGAATGGCACGGCGCTCTACCAAAGTAGATTTGCATGGTACACACACCACTACACGCGGTGCAGGTGGGAATAAACGTTTTTCATGCACTTTGCCAATAAATTGGTTCAGCATGGTTTCAGTCACTTCAAAATCAGCGATAACACCATCTTTCATTGGGCGAATTGCAGAAATGTTTGCAGGGGTACGACCCAACATTTGTTTGGCATCAAGACCGACTGCGGCAACAATTTTCTGTGAACCGCTGTGACGAATTGCCACAACTGTCGGTTCATTTAATATAATGCCTCGTCCTGGCGCATAAATAAGTGTATTTGCTGTACCTAAATCAATGGCTAGGTCTGGCGAAAACAAGCCAATTAGTCGTTTTAGAATCACGGAGTCGTTCTCGATTAAACTTTATGTGGACGCAAGTTGGCAACTTTAACTAAATGTGGTGCGTTGAACAAGTCAATCGCTTATTATAACGCACGATATTTTGAAATTTTTTATTAATACTGATTTTAGGTGATGTTATGTCTACCTCGGATGCTCAGCATTCTGCAGATTTAAATGCACAAACAGTTTCAGCAATTGCCCATCTTGCTCGTCTTAAACTCAATGATACGCAATCTGCTGAGTATGCTCAAAGTCTAAATAAAATTTTAGGCATGATGGAAAGCTTAAAAGGCATAAATACCGATGACGTTGAGCCTTTAAAAAGCCCATTTGACCACCCGCAACCATTACGTGAAGACGT
This sequence comes from Acinetobacter sp. SWBY1, assembly GCF_002946595.1. Classification (NCBI taxonomy): domain Bacteria; kingdom Pseudomonadati; phylum Pseudomonadota; class Gammaproteobacteria; order Moraxellales; family Moraxellaceae; genus Acinetobacter; species Acinetobacter sp. SWBY1. Next base: position 1,253,739 of record NZ_CP026616.1, read on the forward strand.
CGTAACCGAACAGAATCATCGTGAGCAATATCAAGCTGTTGCCCCTGCAGTTCAGGATGGCTTGTACCTTGTTCCACGTGTGATTGAATAATTTATTCGGCTGTTACATTTTGACTTCATAAAAAGGTAAAAGAATTTTTCTCATGACAGATTTACATCGCTTATCGATTCGTGAAATCTCTGAGGGTTTAGCGGCAGCCAAATTCTCCTCTCGCGAACTAACAGAACATTATTTAAAACGTATTGCCAAAATTGATCCGCAAGTGCGCTCTTATGTCACCGTGACCAATGAAGTAGCACTGGCACAGGCGGATGCAGCCGATGCATTACGTCAGGCGGGTCAAGCGACAGCACTGACAGGTATTCCTGTTGCACATAAAGATATTTTTTGTACCCAAGGCATTAAAACCTCTGCGGGTTCAAAAATGCTGGACAATTTTATTTCACCTTATGATGCAACTGTGGTGGCACAAGGTAAAAATGCAGGTTTGGTCACTTTGGGTAAAGTGAACATGGACGAATTCGCAATGGGTTCAACCTCTGAAAGTTCGTTCTATGGCGCGACCAAAAACCCATGGGCACTTGACCATGTACCAGGTGGTTCGTCAGGTGGTTCTGCTGCTGTCGTGGCGGCTGACCTTGCACCATTTGCTACAGGTACAGATACAGGTGGTTCAATCCGTCAGCCTGCGTCTTTCTGTGGTTTGACTGGTCTCAAACCAACTTACGGACGTGTTTCACGTTACGGCATCATCGCTTATGCATCATCTTTAGATCAGGCAGGCCCAATGGCACGCTCTGCAGAAGACTGCGCATATTTAATGAATGTAATGGCAGGTCATGACGCCAAAGACTCAACCTCTATGGATAAAGCGGTTGAAGATTATGTGGCGAACCTGAATGCAACAACGCTCAAAGGCTTACGCATTGGTATTCCGAAACAATACTTCAATGTGGCTGGTTTAGATGCTGCGGTGAAAGCACGTGTTGAAGAATCACTAAAAAAATTAGAAGAATTGGGCGCAGTATTGGTTGAGATTGATCTCAACATGACTGAAAGCTACGTGCCAACTTACTATCTGATTGCCCCTGCAGAAGCATCATCTAACCTTTCTCGTTACGATGGTGTGCGTTATGGCTACCGTGCAGAAAATCCTCAAGATATTTTAGACCTCTACAAACGCTCGCGTTCTGAAGGTTTTGGTGCAGAAGTGCAACGTCGTATCTTGATTGGTACGTATGCTCTTTCTGCGGGTTATTACGATGCTTACTACGTGAAAGCACAAAAAGTCCGTCGTTTAATTCAGCAAGACTTCTTAAAAGCCTTTGAACAGGTCGATGTGATTGCAGCACCAACTGCACCAACAACTGCCTACAAAATTGGCGCGTCTTTAGACCCTGTTGAAATGTATTTGGGTGATATTTACACCATCGCAGTGAACTTAGCGGGCTTACCAGCAATTAGTGCGCCTGTTGGTTTTGACCAAGATCACTTGCCTGTGGGTTTACAATTGATTGGCAATTACTGGTCTGAATCACAATTGTTATCTGTGGTACATCAGTATCAACAAGCGACAGATTGGCATACTCAACGCGCTGCAATTGCTGAGGAGAACGCATAATGGCGAAGAATACTGCTAAACCCAAATCAAACCTGATTGATGGCTGGGAAGTCGTAATTGGTATTGAGATTCATACTCAGCTTGCAACCAATTCTAAAATTTTCTCAGGTTCATCAACCGAATTTGGTCAAGACCCAAATACGCAAGCCAGCCTTGTTGATTTAGCTATGCCAGGCGTCTTGCCTGTGCTGAATAAAGAAGTGGTGGATTTGGCAATCCGTTTTGGTTTGGGTATTGATGCCTACATCGACCAAGCGTCTGTATTTGCGCGTAAAAACTACTTCTACCCCGACTCGCCTAAAGGCTACCAAATTAGCCAGATGGATAACCCGATTGTAGGCTTAGGTCATATCGACATCCAACTTGAAGATGGCACAACCAAACGCATTGGCGTAACCCGTGCACACCTTGAGGAAGATGCAGGTAAATCGATTCACGACCAATTTGAAGGCATGTCAGGTATTGACTTAAACCGTGCAGGCACACCTTTATTGGAAATAGTATCTGAACCAGATATGCGTTCGGTTGAAGAAGCCGTAGCTTATATTAAAGCGATTCATACACTGGTACGTTGGTTAGGTATTTCTGACGGTAACATGGCTGAAGGTTCATTCCGTGCCGACTGTAACGTGTCATTACGCCGTCCGGGACAACCTTTCGGTACACGTTGTGAATTGAAAAACCTGAACTCATTCCGTTTCATTGAACAGGCAATCAATGTTGAAATTGAACGTCAAATGGAAATCTTGGAATGGGATGGCACCATTGATCAGGAAACACGTTTGTTTGACCCTGTGAAGATGGAAACGCGTTCAATGCGTTCGAAGGAAGAAGCGAACGATTACCGCTACTTCCCTGATCCAGACTTGTTGCCTGTGATTATTCCTGACGCGCAAATTGAAGCCATTAAAGCGACTATGCCTGAGCTTCCTGCTGCACGTCGTGCACGTTTCGTGGCGGACTTTGCTGTGACTGAGTACGATGCTCACGTTTTAACGCTTACTCGTGAAATGTCTGAATTTTACGAAGCTGTGGTTGCTGCAGCAGGTGGTGCGGCACACGGTAAAATTGCAGCAAACTGGGTGATGGGTGAATTCTCAGGTGCACTCAATAAAGCAGGTTTAGATTTGGCAGACTCACCTGTATCTGCCGAGAAACTTGGCGGTATGATCGCACGTATTGTAGACAACACCATTAGCGGTAAGATTGCAAAACAAGTGTTCGGCTTTATGTGGGATGAAGGCAAAACTGCAGACGAAATTATTGCGGAAAAAGGCTTGAAACAGGAAACTGATACAGGTGCGATTGAAGCAATTATTAAGGAAGTGCTTGCTGCCAACGAAAAAATGGTTGAAGAATATAAGTCTGGTAAAGACAAAGCCTTCAACGGTTTAGTCGGTCAAGTGATGAAAGCGTCTAAGGGTAAAGCCAACCCTGCTCAAGTAAATGAATTAATGAAGAAATTGATTGGTTGATCTGATCAACTTTGAAAAAGGAAACCCGCTTTAGAGCGGGTTTTTATTTAAGCGAAATCCTAGGTTAAAAGCTATTCCTAATTCAAATGAAAGTAAAATCATGAGTGCCATCACTATATTATTTGTCTTCAATAAGTATTCTGTATAGGATAACGTGATTTTTTCAGAGCTAGAACCTGATATCGGGTAGGTTATAAGCTGTGTAGATTCATTATATTTCAACCATTTATGATGAGATGCATTTCTTAATTTACTATCATATTCAAGACTAAAAATGTTAAAGATACTTGTATTCCCCTCAAAACATTTCATCTTTGTTGCCTTATCAATAGTTAAGTATCTTTGATATGTTAATTTTTCACTTTGAAATTCATCATATTTTCTTTGGTTTTCAATATTATTTAAAAAAGCTATCGTGTTTATATTTGAACCTAGAATCTCAAACACTTCACCATATATCATTTTTGTGCGCTTAAAATTAGTTGAAGAAACCTTCGAATTCTTAAATGTTTCAACCTCTAAACGTGCTTGCAAATTCATTTGCTTAAATTCTTGATAATTTGAAAAGAAAGTATCAAAAACCTCCATATAGTCATTAATTTTTTCTTCTAGATTAGGAAGTAAATCATCATTGGCAAACCTATGAAATTCTGACTTATTTTTTTGTAAAATACTTCTAGAAAAATCTCCTAATATATCCATATCCCTAGTTAGCCGTTCACTACCAATAAACATGCCAATGAAACGAAATATTAACTCAGTTAACTCTTGTCCTTGAATAATTTTATCTCTCTGAAGTAAATTTCCTCTAATATTAAATTTGTATGCCTTATATAAATCTTTCCAAATTTCTTCAATGTTTGAAACTCCCATTACCCCCTCTATTTTTTCAGGATTATAATTTTCCCCAAAAGCTTCTTTAAGAATTTCATTCATTTGATATAAAAATGGTGAATATAATTCTTTATTCCTAACCTCATCTGGCACTGTGAAATCTGTACTGAGATTAACTACTAAAGATTTTTCTTCATCGATATCTCCACTTTCAATATAAATTAGATTTTCTAACTCATTAAATGAAATTTTCACCTGTGGTGGATTATCTAATAACAAAACTAATTTAGAATTAGCCTCACAATGTGGGCATGTAAAGTGTAACTCTTGCTTCAATCCATGAGAAATTTGCGTTCTAGTAGTTATAAATCCATCACAAGTTAAACATTGAAAATATATTCTTGAAATCATATTACCTTGATATTTCTATATAATTTTTCATATAAATTACTATATGATATTTCTATATAATTTTCATTACCTCTAGCAAATTAAAACAACATGACCATCAAAAAAGTATCCTCTATCGCTAAACTTGAAGACTTAGGACGCATCAAACTATCCAAGTCCTTTTTTATGCGTGACTTTCTGTATAGCGAAATCGCCAATTGGTACGGTGTACCAAACTTCCCCGACCATCCTGACATTGCCATTCGCACAGGCAAAGAACTCTGCCAACAACTGCTCGAACCACTCCAAGAAAAATTTGGACGAATTGCGATTCGCTCGGCGTATCGCTCACCAAGCGTAAACCAACTTGGTAATGAAAAAGGTCATAACTGCGCGAATAATGAAAAAAACTTTGCGAGTCATATTTGGGACTATCCCGATACAAAAGGTTATGGGGCAACGGCGTGTATTGTCATTCCATCATTTTTAGAGCTATATGAAAAAGATCAAGCCAATTGGCAACAACTCGCCTATTGGATTCATAACCACTTGAACTATAGTTATATGCAGTTTTTCCCAAAACTGTGTGCTTTTAATATTGGTTGGCATGAACAGCCAACACGGGAAATTTATAGTTATATCAAACCCAAAGGCTATTTATTACGTGGGGAAGCGGTGAATCAAGAATTTGAGCAGTTTTATCCTGATCTTATTTAGTTTTCTCTTTTAAATTACCCTCCCCCTTGCGCAGCAGTACTGCTCATCCAAGTGGGAGAAGTAGCTCCCATTACCCATTAAATGCCTAAAAAAATTTAATATTGGATATTGGAAAGGTCTTTAAAACAAACACCAGTGATAAACTGCACTGTGGTGCAAGGGAGAGATAAATATTTAAATTTTAAAATGAAGAGCAGATCAGAAATTATGCGCTCCTCACTTCATGCCTCTCAACATATTCTTAGCCCCTGCGTGATTATAATTTTTGGCTAAATTCTGCAAAATGCGCTTGGCTTGCACTTCTGCGTTTGGAAAACGACTGCGATAACTCGACACACTGGTTAAACAACGTGCCACCAACATGCCAGATTCTGTATAAATACGCGTACCCTCTGCGCCCTGTAACTTGCCATAGTTATAAGCACGTTGCGCATTATTACAGGCATTAATTTGATTACGCCCACTGTTTAAATCACGACGTGCCGCCACATATAAACGTGTCTGTTGCTGTTGTGGTGTCTCAACCACGCGTGGTGGAGCTGTTTTTACTGGCGCAACTACAGGCTCTTTTTTCTCTTCAGGTTTTTCTTTCATTTCAGCAACTTTGGTTGCATTTGTTGTTTTTGGATTACTTTGAGCTGCTTTAGGTGCAGCCTTTGCAGGTGTAGAAACCGCGCGGTAAAAACGTCGTGCTTCATCTTCAGACATTATTTTAGTGACCAAACTCACTACTCGCGCTTCACCACGCTGTTCCAACTGGCGCTCTGCCACAGGTTCAATAGATACAATCCAACTTTCGCCCTGATTACCTACACAGCGGTATGCCCCAATCCCCTGTTTTACATCTCGATAAGTATTGAGTAGTTTTTTAGACCATGCATTTTTGACTAAACTCATTGAGCTTTTATAGGCCAGCGTTAAGCGTCCATTTTGTGACTGACAATAGCTGCCCATATATTTACGTGGAATCATAGATTCAGCAGGCTGATCTTTGCGCTGTGGCCCCCAATAATAGACATATTCTTTAGCGGCACCACTGGGCTGATTTAAGTTTTTTTGAACAATCAGTTCTTGTGCAGATGCAAAATGCTTCACCGAATTTGGGCTATATTGATCGACTGTTGCACAACCAAATAATAGGCTGCCCACCCCCCCCATCAAAAGTATTTTTTTGCAGGTCACGTCTCAATTCTCAATTGTTTTTATATCAATGAAAATATATGAATTAGCGGAAAATAACAAATCTAACACCTTGATTTTATAGTTAAATAATCATCGCTTTATTTGAATCGCGTTTGATATTTTTATAAAACAATCCAATTCATCACAGTTTTTTATGATTTTGAATACTAACACTCATATTATTTTTTATACAACTGTTCAGATCTATTTATATTTAGCAATCATGGCTCTGAACATGTGAACGCGACATCCACAACAAATCATGGATGTCGCCACCACAACTAGTGATCCAAGGTCGATTCAAATGCTTTTAAACGCTTATGAATAGACAAGAGCTCAATAATAGTCGGCCAAGACGCGATGAGGTACTGGAACGACTCACGGACTTTGCCAAATACGTTGGCGATTTGCATCATCAAGCCCAAGGTAATTGCCCCTGCGGCAATGCTTGGGAATAACACAAATAAACCATAAATATTGTCTAATTGCATGTACCAAATGCGTACCAAGTTAAAATAGGCATAGTGGAAATATAAACGGAAATAGTTCAAACGCACTTTGCTAAACAGTTCTTTTAAACTCAGCGGATCAGCACGTTCAGCGTGATCTTCACCATAAACCAATTCTTTACGATAAGCCGCCTCAACTTTTTGGTTATTAAATTCCAGACCTGGTAACTTCGCACCCACCACAATTAACACCACTGTACCAAATACTGCCCAACCCACTGCAGCCCAAACTAAGGCATACGAAATTTCCCCCACTATAGGCAGGGCTTTGACATGCACAGACAAACTAAACAGCACAGGTAAAAATGCCAACAAAGTCATTAGGGCTTCGACTAAATTTACCCCTAAAGTTTCCATGGTTCTGGCAAAGCGCATGGTATCTTCTTGAATACGCTGTGAAGCCCCTTCAATATGTCTGAGTTTTTCCCAATGTGCGGTGTAATAATTATTCATTGCCGTACGCCAACGAAAAACATAGTGACTAACAAAAAATAAATTCAAAACCATTAAGGTCACTGCCACCATGGCGATGTATAAAAAGGTCAGCACACCTGCATAGAGTTCATTGACATCTCCACCGCCACTACTGAGCATTTTTTGAATCAGGTCATAAAATGGGTTGTACCAAGCATTCACCACAACATTGACTTGTACCCCAAACCAAATATTAAACAGGATGAATGCCGATCCCCATACAGACCAGCGCTGCCATGGGTGATTTGCTTTAAGTTTCCAGAAAATGGCAAACAGCGTCGTTGCCACAAAAAACCACAGGTAAAACCATAAAAATGCAGGTGACCAAAAACGGCTGACATCAATGGGTAATGTTGCTTCAGCATAACCTTGCGGAAGGCCAATCAAGCTACCCCATGCGCTACCGCCCGAGTACCATAAAGCCAGATTGATCGCGAACCAAACAAGCAATGAAATAAAAAACCACTTTGGATTTGGAAAAAATGACTTAAACATGCAGACAAAAAGCCTTTATTTTTTAAATTGGAATGTAAAACCCAGTGCCTTCACCACTTAAAAAAGCGTGAATGGATACTTTAACTTTTATACTTTATACGCTGTTTTTTCAGCAATAATTTTATTTTTATACTGAAAACTGTAAATTTCATCAATCGGCTATATTTTACTGCGCTGTTCATTTGCCATTCATCTAAGAAATTACATCAAATTTCAATTTCTTATATTTTTAAAATGTCAAATTATGAAGTATTGGGCAAATTTATTGCGATTTTTTGACCAACAATTCAAGTACAAAATATTTAAACCCGACACAAATTTAAGATTTTGTGTAGATTATTCATCAATTTACTATATAATACAGTTGATTAAAAATAACTCATTTAGGGTGCGGTATGGAATCTCCAACAGAAAACATTGCTATTGAGCTACTTGAACCTATTGTTCTACGTAAAGAAAACTGCGCACCAATTGAATTCGAGCAAGGTACAATTTTAAAAGTTTTATTGGTTAATCCTAACTCCTACTTGGTTACCGTAGACGACGAATTTAACTTTACTGTCTCTTTAGAAGATGAAAATAAGGTGTGGCGTAAACTTTAATTACTGAGTCGCCTCAAACTTTAATGATTGAATGTACGCAAAGCACATTCAATCATTAGATAAAGCTTGATAAATACGCTACTGCTTTCATGGCTTATAAAAACTAAACTTTCATTACACCTATCAATCACAGCATCCTTTTAATTTTTCAGAAGTCCACTTCGGGTATGGCTCTCTGAAAATGTTGCCTAAGATTCAGTTTTCAATCCTCTGTATATCATTGTAGATTTTGCAACAATCTCATCAAAATCACCTTTATATTGGGCAAAATGAGATAAAAATTAGCTTTAAATTTTCATCTTATTTTCTCTATAAAAATCAATAAAATATACCAATTGATCAAACCAAAACAACAACAGCAATGACTTTAAATTCACTTTTACAACTAAGCAAAACCAAAATTAATCAAAAATTATGATAAGATCATGCTTCTTGTAAAATACATTTTTTTATAAAGATGAGTTGCTTAAGCAATTTTTACTGTCTTTAGTGTGTTTTATTTTTTCTATTTTTTTAATTCACATCCTATTTTGACAAGATCTACTTGATCTCTAAATTTAGGATTGTATTTGCTTATTTTTATAATGCGGATATTTAAAATCCTGAATTGTGTCACTCAAAATTGGAGAAGTAATTAAGAACTCAAAAACTAATGGAGATAGCAATGGATCGAATTGCAATTATTGGCGCTGGCCCAAGCGGCATGGCCCAATTAAGAGCGTTTCAGTCAGCAAAGGCCAAAGGTCTACAAGTTCCTGAAATTGTATGTTTCGAAAAACAAAATGATTGGGGTGGACTCTGGAACTATACTTGGCGCACAGGTATAGATGAACATGGCGAACCTGTCCACGGCAGTATGTACCGTTATTTATGGTCAAATGGCCCTAAAGAAGCGCTAGAATTTGCCGATTATACTTTTGATGAACACTTCAAAAAACCAATCGCGTCTTATCCGCCACGCGCAGTGTTGTGGGATTATATTCAAGGTCGTGCAGAAAAAGCACAGGTGAAAGACTTAGTCCGCTTTAATACCGCCGTTCAGCATATTCATTATGATGATGCGACGCAAAAATTTACGGTTGATGTCGAAGATTACGCACAGCAACGTCATTATTCAGAACAGTTTGATTATGTTGTGGTGGCCTCTGGGCACTTTTCTACCCCGCGTGTCCCTGTTTATGAAGGCTTTGATCAATTCCATGGTCGTATTTTACACGCGCATGATTTCCGTGATGCACTGGAATTTAAAGGTAAATCAGTGCTGTTGGTGGGCAGCAGCTACTCTGCCGAAGACATTGGTTCGCAATGTTATAAATACGGCGCCAAACAAATTTACAGTTGCTATCGCAGTAAAGCCATGGGCTTTAAGTGGCCCAAAAACTGGTCTGAAAAACCACAATTACTGCGTGTAGATGAAAATACTGCTTATTTTGGTGATGGAACATCGGCCAAAATTGATGCCATTATTTTATGTACGGGCTATTTACACCACTTCCCGTTTATTGAAGATGGCTTGCGCCTCAGAACGCATAACTGCCTTTATCCACTAGGTTTATATCAAGGTGTGGTTTGGGAAAAGAATCCTCGTTTGTTCTATTTAGGCATGCAAGATCAATGGTACACCTTCAATATGTTCGATGCGCAGGCATGGTTTGTCCGTGATGTGATTTTGGGCAAAATTGCGTTGCCAAGCATAGACGAAATGCAAAGCCATACCCAAACCTTGCATGAAAAAGAACAACGCTTAATGAGCGATGAACAATCTGCACGTTTTCAAGGGGATTACATCAAACGCCTGATTGCGCAGACCGACTATCCATCTTTCAATATTGATGCAGTACACGATATTTTCATGCAATGGAAAAAGCATAAAAAAGAAAATATTATGGGCTTTAGAGATAAAGTTTATCGCTCAGTGATGACAGGAAAAATGGCTAAACCGCATCACACACCATGGCTTTATGCACTAGATGATTCTTTGGAAAGTTATCTAGAAGATGAAGCTCAACGTGAGGCAATGTAAGGCGTAATCTAAAAGATCAAAGTAACGAAAAAACAGCTACAAGCCTCAAAAGTTTTGCTGATGAGGCTTGTGGTTTAAAGATTTATTTCAACTTAGCGTTATTTTAGAAATAGCGCTGATTATAAGTCTGACTTAGCACGTTTTAAGGCTTGTTGCCAACGCGCTAAATGTTCTGCACGCTCTGCTTCATTCATTTGGGGTTCAAATACCCGATCTAACTGCCAAGATGCTGAAATTTCAGATAAGTCAGAAAATACACCCGCCTTTAAACCTGCCATAGCTGCCGCTCCCCAAGCGGTTGATTCCAACATTTTAGGACGTAACACAGGCACATTTAAAATATCGGCTTGGAATTGCATCAACATATCATTTTGACTAGCACCACCATCTACTCGAAGCTCTTTCAGTGGATGATCTAAATCGGATTGCATCGCAGTGAGTACATCCGACACCTGAAATGCAATGGATTCCAAGGCAGCACGGGCAATATGTGCCTTGTTGGTGCCACGTGACATTCCACATAAAAGCGCTCGCGCTTCACTGTCCCAATGTGGCGCACCAAGCCCTGTAAATGCAGGAACTAGCACTACACCATCGCTAGAAGTTACACTATTGGCAAGTTGTTCCACATCGCTGCTTTTTTGGATAATACCCAAACCATCGCGCAGCCATTGCACTACAGCACCTGCCATAAAAACACTGCCTTCAAGGGCAAAATGGGTTTGATTTTGACATTGCCACGCCAAAGTAGTGAGTAACTTATTTTGGCTAAATTGCACCTGATTGCCTGTATTAAACAACATAAAACAGCCTGTGCCGTAGGTATTTTTTGCTGTACCAACTTCAAAGCACGATTGCCCAAACAACGCCGCCTGCTGATCGCCTAAAATACCTGTAATTGGGATATTCGCCCCCAATAAACCCGTTGCGGTATCTGCAATATAGCTGTCGGATGCAATAATTTTAGGTAAAACTGATGCGGGAATTTGAAATAATTCCAGCAATTCTTCATCCCAAGTTTGGTGATGTAAATTCATCAACATCGTTCTTGAAGCATTACTTGCTTCAATGACATGCTCTGCGCCTTGGGTCAAATTCCAGATTAACCAACTGTCGATGGTGCCAAAAGCCACGTGCCCCTGTTGTGCCAATGCTTTTAACCCATCGACATGCTCAAGCAACCACACCAGTTTGCCTGCACTAAAATACGGATCGATACGCAGACCTGTTTTTTCCTGAATCAATTGCATCTGATTATTTTGAATCAAGTGATGACACCAATCAGCCGCACGACGATCTTGCCAAATTATTGCAGGCGCTAATGGTTTGCCTGTGCGTTTATCCCACACCACTGTGGTTTCACGTTGATTGGTCACACCAATTGCGCGAATGTCTTTAGCCAAAATACCTGCAGTCGCCAAGGCTTGTTGCACCACCGCAATTTGATTTGACCAGATTTCTTGGGCATCTTGTTCCACCCAACCTGAATGTGGGGTCTGAATATGGGTTTCTCGTTGTGCCGTTGCCTGAACTTGTCCGTGTTCATTGAAGATGATGGCGCGACTAGAAGTTGTGCCTTGATCGAGTGCCAGTAAATAACTCATATTTTTTATTGTGTTTGACTTGAAAAATAAAATATTAGCGCAATTATGTAACTAAGCGCATCGAAATGTGTAATTGTGCAGAAAATACATCGTAATTTTTGCCAGCTATGCTATGATTGCGCTGTGATATGGGGGTGTTATTGGCTTCGACGCTGATGATGAAGCTCATAGATGCATGCCGAGAGCGCATTTTCTCTCGTAAATCAAATTTGCATTAAAATAGTCGCAAACGACGAATCTTACGCTCTAGCTGCCTAAGGGCCGCTTGTCCGCTTCACTGAATACTTGTGGTCAGTGAACCCGACTGAAGCGCACGCACACAAGTCCGTATAGAGTTGAGCCTCGGGACTTTATACCAAACTTAGAGGATCGCACTTTAAACCCTGTTCGTCGGGTCTTAGAGTGTTAAAACAATAGACGATATCTAAGCATGTAGTATTCTCGAGTGTAGTGTTGGCGGACGCGGGTTCAACTCCCGCCACCTCCACCAAATTCTTAAATTCATATGAAGTTACATAACTAAATATGACTAAAAAAGCCTTAAACATCAGTGTTTAAGGCTTTTTCTATGGGTTTTGCGTCCAATGCTATCCAGAACAAATTGACCCAAATTTGAATAAATTGGGTCAAAATTGCGTCAATTTGACCCACAACTTTTAGATCTATAATGACCTGAAGCGAAGTACATCTCTCAAACAACCCTTGTCATAAATTTGTAATGTTTGTTGCTTATAAATTCTTAGAAATTTCAACTTTATATTTTAAGGTTCAGGAATGTCAGCAAACATCAGCTTAAAGTATCTAAATTCATTGATCAGTGATGCTCAGACTAAAGGCAATAAAATCGATAAGATTTTATTGGGCTATAAAGCCTATTATTTCTTCATGTCGGATAGTGAGTTCCATAAGGAAGTGACTAGCTCTGCACTCTCGCCAAGTAAACGCAAATATAAAGACCATAAAATTAAAGTCACTCAAGACGACTATCAAGTTGAGTTAAAACTTCACGAAAAATGATCAGGATAGCTTTCTATTAAGCGATCTAGGTTCAAATTCACTTTTAGTGGTTTAAGCCTTTTTATTGGACGGTTTATTCATCTCCAAACATTTTTCGCTTTCATCCCCCAAACCGAATAACTCTCCCGCACAATAACAAAATAGATTATATTCTCCTTAATTGATAAAAAATTATGCGGAGTACACATGCAGGTATTTCCCTTAGGCAAGCGAACGATTTCCGTGATTGTGGTCATTGTAGCTTTGGTTTTATTGTTAATTTACGTAGTCTTACGCACAGGCCCATTTGCCCCTGTCAACGTCACCCTCACGCAAGCCAAATATCAATCCATTCAACCTAGCCTGTTTGGCATAGCTACCGTTGAAGCGCGTTATAACTATAAAATTGGCCCAACTGCAGCAGGTCGCTTAAAAAACTTAAAAGTAGATATTGGCGATAACGTACAAGCAGGACAACTGTTAGGCGAAATGGATCCTGTCGATTTGGAAGATCGTTTATTGGCTCAACGTGCGATAATCCAAAAAATTACCGCTCAGCAACAAGACACTCAAATCCGTCAAAATTTTGCGCAGCAACAAGTCAAGCGTTATCAACAACTGGCCAAAATCAATGCCACCAGCCAAGAATCTTTAGCCATTAAACAACAAGAGCTCGATTTGGCAACGGCGGCACTCAGCGCGATGCAACAAGAACTCAATAAAGCACGCGCAGACTTAAACACCTTACAAGCACAGCGCGATAATTTAAATTTAGTGGCCACAGCCGCAGGTGTCGTCACTGCACGTTATGCAGAACCGGGTTCAACAGTCGTGGCAGGTCAAACAGTACTAGAAATTGTCGATCCTAACTCCATTTGGATGAATGCCCGTTTCGATCAATCCAGTGCGATTGGTTTAGCTGCAGGTTTACCTGCTCAAATTCATTTACGTTCACGGCAAAATAATGCTTTGGCAGGTCATGTGTTATGGGTAGAACCCCGTGCCGATGCCATTACCGAAGAAATTTTAGCTAAAGTGGTTTTTAATCAACCTCCAACGCCTCTTCCGCCTTTGGGTGAGTTAGCAGAAGTCACCATCAGCCTCGCACCATTGGCACGCAGTTTAACCATTCCCAATGCGGCAGTTCACCGTATCGATAACCAAGTGGGGGTGTGGAAAGTTGCAGCAGAAAAACCACAATTTGTTGAAGTTCAATTGGGACGTTCAAATTTAGCGGGCGATGTGCAAGTGCTCGCAGGCTTATCTGAAAATGATCAAGTGGTACTGTATAGCGAAAAACCACTGCATGCCAAAAACCGTTTACGGGTTGTGAAGCAACTTGCAGGAGCAGCTAAATGATTAATCTAGCAGGTCGTGATATTTTCCATTCATGGGGTAAATTTGTATTTACTGGCTTTGGACTCGGCTTGCTGATTGGTGTGACCTTAATTATGGCTGGTGTGTATCGCGGCATGGTAGATGATGCCAAAGCCCTGCTGAATAACAGTGGTGCTGACCTATGGGTTGTACAGCAAGATACGCTTGGTCCTTATGCAGAACCTTCAAGTGTACGTGATGATTTATATCGTAGTGTGATGAATATGCCTGGGGTGGCGCATGCTTCAAATATTACTTATTTGACCATGCAAGTGCATCATCAAGACAAAGATATTCGCTCGATGGTGGTCGGGATTCAAACAGGTGAACATGCGTGGAATAACTTGGGGTGGCCACCACACTTGTTGGCAGGACGTCAATTGACTCGTGGACACTATGAAGCTGTAGCCGACATTAGTACGGGATTAAAGTTGGGTGATCGTATTAAAATCCGTCGTAACACCTTTACCGTGGTGGGTTTAACCCGACGTATGGTGTCTTCGGGTGGTGATCCGATGATTTTTATTCCGCTGAAAGATGCACAACAAGCGCAATTCCAAAAGGACAATGCTGCCATTTTACAAGACCGTAGACGAACTGCAGAAAACCCGATTTATAATCGCCCTGCTTATCCTGACTTGCTTGAAAGCGTACTCAATGCACAAAGCAGCAACCGTTATGTAAACGCCATTTTAGTCCGTTTAAATGCAGGCGCTTCGGCTGAAGAAACAGCTGCCCATATTCAGCGTTGGCAACAACTGACAGTCTATACCCGCCTGCAGATGGAATACATTTTAATCAGCAAAATGATTGCCACATCTGCCAAACAAATTGCCATGTTTTTAGTGATTTTGGCCTTGGTCAGCGCCGCGATTGTGGCATTTATTATTTATACCCTGACTATGGACAAAATTCGTGAAATTGCGGTCTTAAAATTAATCGGCACACGCAATCGCACAATCGCTTGGATGATCTTGCAACAAGCACTCGCGCTGGGATTAATTGGATTTGCTGTCGGTAAAATCAGTTCAACTTTTGCAGCACCATATTTCCCCAAATATGTCTTATTGGTTCCACAAGATTCGATTTTCGGATTTTTTGCGGTGATGCTGATTTGCATGTTAGCCAGTTTGGTTGCAATTCGGATGGCACTGCGTATTGACCCTGCCGAAGCAATTGGGGGATAACATGACACACGGCATTTTAATTGAAGGTTTAAAAAAGCGTTTTGGACAAGGTGACAATGCCTTTTATGCCTTAAAAGATGTCAATATGCAGGTTGCACCCGGTGAAGTGGTTGGGCTGATTGGCCCCTCAGGTTCGGGTAAAAGCACCTTGCTCAAATGTTTAGGTGCCGTGATTGATCCTACCGAAGGACGCATGACTTTGGGCGATGAGGTGATTTTTGATCAACGTTGGTTAGTCAAAGACTTAAGTGCCTTACGCCGCGATAAAATTGGTTTTATGTTCCAAACCCCGTACTTAATTCCTTTTTTAAATGTTTTGGATAATGTAGCGCTGCTGCCGATGTTAGCAGGCGTAGCCAATGACATTGCCCGCGCCCGCGCATTGGAAATTTTAACGGCGCTCGATGTGCAGCATCGGGTACATGCCATGCCTGGGCAATTGTCTGGTGGTGAACAACAGCGTGTCGCCATTGCACGTGGTTTGATTAATCAACCGCCTGTGATTTTAGCCGATGAACCCACTGCACCATTGGATAGTGTACGCGCGATGACCGTGATTCGCTTATTACACGAAATGGCAGAAAAATTTCAAACTGCAATTATTGTAGTCACACATGACGGTAAAATCATCCCTACCTTTAAACGCTTGTACCACATTCGAGATGGTGTGACTTATGAAGAACAAGGCGAAGGACGTCCTTTTAAGTAGGCTCTAAAGTTTTCAGCGCTGGAAACTGATGTTTTAGCTCAATATCAAAAGCAATAAAATATCTGCATTTCAAGTTACATGCGACACAATGCTAAAAAACGGTTGATGTGGTATTCTGATAGCATCAGAAATGCAAAAATATAATACTTACTAGCTTCATACTGTTCTTGGAATTTAATCAAAATACGCATATATTGATTAAATAGAGCAATTTATTCTTAATCCAAGAATTGACGCGCTAACCATGAAACTTAATCACCTAGAGGTTTTAGATATGTCAACTAGAAACCGAACCAATGAAAGTGAAATCGCTACAGCTGCAGCTGACGTTTTGCGTGAACGCTTCATTGCAGTAGCTCACAGTGATCGAGTACTTTATGTGGAAAATGATGCCTTAGTCAGCAAAACCCCGAATGGCAAACCAGTTTTAATCAAACAGTTATCTGGTCGGAACCCTGATCTAGCCCGCCAGTTTAATGGTCGCAGAACCTTTAAAATTAGAAAACGTAACATAGAGGCTACTGCAGAATAATTTATGTTGCCAAAAACACCTCGAATCAGAATGTTTGCGGGTCCAAATGGATCGGGCAAAAGTACGATGATTAATGGTTTAGATAGCCGTTTATCTAAATTGTTTTTGAATGCTGACAACCTTGAGCGCGATCTTAAAGCCACACCCATTCTTGATCTAAGTCAATTTGATATACGCATTAATGCAAACATATTGGTTGATTATCTTACTCAAGCAAGTCGACCACTAAAAAATGCAGATGGTACTCTAAGCAAAAGTCCTCTCCTCTCAGTAGATCCTGTGATTGATGGAAGCTTAATCGACTTAAGCGGGAACACGATTGATTCCTACCTCGCAGCCCGAATTCTTGATGTCATCCGTAAAGAGTTACTTACGCTTAAGGTTGGATTTACATTTGAAACCGTAATGTCTCATGAGAGTAAAATCGAGTTTTTGCGAGATGCTAAAACGCAAGGCTATCGTACCTATTTATACTTTGTGACGACTGAGGACCCTGATATTAATGTGGACCGAGTTAAACAACGTGTGAAAAATGGTGGTCATCCAGTCGAAGAAATTAAAATCCGTGAACGCTATTTCCGCACTATGCACATGTTGATTGATGCGATTGAAGTATCTGACCGAGCGTATTTATTTGATAACTCAAGTAATGCGACCAAGAATATGGCTTCTTATATCTGTGAAGTGACTAACGGAGATACATTGATCATTAATCCAGATTTTAAAGGAGAGTTTCCGATCTGGTTTGAAAAATATGTACTTGTTCATTTGGTTGATGAAGAATAAAAAAACCGCGCTTGAATCATTCAAACGCGGTTTTTTAAATATTCACAGGTCAGTAAACTGAACCCATCGGCATCTTATTCAGCCAACATTTTACTCAGTATTCATAGCCATTGTTGATAGACCATTGCTGCAATTTGCCATAATAGATTTCATCACTGAACAGCAGGTCTGCTTTAGAGGCAGCATTACTTTCTTCGGTTGGGCAGAAACCATCATCACAATCGGCATCGACAACCCAGCAACCACGCACAAATAATACTTTATTGCCTTCTTGCTCCAGTTGTTTCTGAACGCGATCAATCGCTTCATGTAAGTCATCTGCGCCTAAATATGCGGTCAAATACGCATAAGAGCCTGTTTCATCGGATGCTTTACGGAACTCGACACCCACACAAAATAAATGTTTTTTCATTCTTGGCTCCTTGTCATCTTATACAACTAAGCTAATCTTTAATTTGGTCTAGGTCTAGTGCTTTTTCTTACACTTAACAATACGTTACCTATTCACAATACTGCAGTTCAAAGTAAAAACATAGTATCCAAATATTAGACTTAAGCCATAATCGCTGTATAAATGAGGTAGAACGCAACACCAATGACTGTTGTAGCAAATACCTTTTGTACAGTATTGCTATTCATGCGATGTACCAAAGTACGTCCAAGTAACATCCCGACAATACACGCCAGAACAAAGGTGATGGTGACTGCCATTGGGTACTGAAAGCCATCTAAAACGTGTGCTGAAATACTCACGCCACCAATCAGGAAAATAATCATCAAAGAGGTTGCGACGATACTGCGCATATCCAAATCGGTAAATTTACGCAATAACGGCACAATAATAAAACCACCGCCCACACCCAACAAACCCGTCAATAAGCCTGCAATTACACCCACACCACCAAGCAAAGACGCCGTTTTAACATTCCAAATTAAGCGTCCTGTGTTTTGGTTTACCTTACACGGTGGATTAGTTTGGTCGTTGACCTTATTAAAGAAAATACGATACGCCACAATAAACATGACCAGACTGAACGCCAGTGTTAACCACATGGGCGGCACAATACCTGCCAAATGCACCCCATAACGCGCAGATGGAATACTGATTAGGGCAATCCACAATGCAGCACGATAACGTACAATACGTTTGAACAATCCTTCAACTGTGCCAACCAAAGCCGCCAAAGTGACTGCCAATAAACCGACAGGTGCAGCCTGCGCCACAGTCCAGCCCTGACTTGCCATAAGTGCAGGAACGGCAAGAATACCGCCCCCTGCCCCAGTTAAACCCAGCAAAGTACCAATCGCCAAGCCTTCTAGGATTAACATCCACATGCGTATTTCCCCCTATTCCATCACTATGTTGTGCTGTGCAAACATCACTTGCCACAAACTTTGTTGGCAGGCAAAGCCACATCAATATGTTTTGGATAAGGCAGGTTTAAATTCTGCATGAGGGTAATAAATTCCGCTTTGGTACGTCCTTGTCCTAAACGCGAGTTATTGCGTTTTTCCTGCCCAACGGTAGAAGATAAACGCCCTTTATAGTCATGCCCTGGATACACCAAAGTGTCATCAGGCAAGCTAAAAATTTGTAGATGAATGCTGTCATATAAACTCGCTGGGTTGCCTTCCTGAAAGTCAGTACGACCACAACCATCAATTAACAACGCATCACCAGTGAATACCATGCCATTGACCACATAGCTGGTACAGGCGTTGGTATGACCCGGGGTATAACGTGCTTCAATCAATAATTCACCCACACGAATGGCGCTGCCATCGGTAATGAAAATATCGCCACACACCACACCTGAATTACGATGTAATACAGTTTTACAACCAAAACGTGTTCTGAGTTCGTTGGCAGCAGTAATATGGTCAGCGTGTACGTGCGTATCTAAGCTATACACCAATTGCAAATCATGCTGTTCTAGAAAAGCAGCATATTGCTCAACCTCTGAAATTACAGGGTCAATCAGCACCGCTTCACGGGTTTGTTCAGATGCCAATAAGTAAGTATAGGTCGAGCTGTCAGCTTCAAAAAATTGATGAAAGATCATGAGATATACACCAAGTTTTATATTTTGTTATTCTTAATTTTGCAAATATAATGCCAACTTAATCTCTTTTAAATATATTAATAAAATACAATATATTAAGAAATATTATTTAATTTAGGTCATATTCCATGTTTCACATCTGTTGCATTTTATGTTTCAATTGAATCAATAATGAAACAAAAGATGAAACATCATGAATGCGATACATGACTTTGAACAACAAGCCAGTCTTGAAAGCTTTTTGTTTCATTTACAACAACTTTGTCCAGACAGTTTGCTCTATGTTTATGACGACATTGCTCAAACATGGATTTATGAATATGCACAAGATGCTTCTGTTTCTGCAGCTACGGGTAAAACATTAAAAAATCAATTATTGAAATTAAAACTACAATCACAATCAGCATCACAACCACAGACAGGTCTGCTGCAACTCCCGAATAGTGCTAAGGCATGGCACTACCACAGCTTAAATATTCGTGTCCATACAGCCGATTTCACAGGATGTTTATTCTTTCTGCAGCCTAGCGTTGCAACAGTGTCATCACAAACACTCACCCCATCTGCCCAAGCACAAAATAGTTTGGCGGAGTTTTTCCATAGTGATTCGCCACAAATGCAGCATATGTATTCCATTATTGAACGGGTAGCGATTACTGAGTTTCCTGTTTTGGTGCGTGGTGAATCTGGTAGTGGTAAAGAGTTGGTGGCGCAAGCAGTACATGCACGCAGCCAACGGCATGCACAAGTCTTTATTGCGATTAACTGCGCGGCTTTAAATGCCAATATTTTAGAAAGTGAATTGTTTGGGCATGTGAAAGGTGCATTTACAGGGGCAATTCGTGAGCATAAAGGTGTGTTTGAACGTGCTGCAGGTGGTACTTTATTTTTAGATGAAATTGCAGAAATTCCACTGGAACTGCAAGCCAAATTATTGCGAGTATTAGAAACGGGCGAATTCACCCCTTTGGGCGGTGAAAAAGCGATTAAATCGAATGTCAGAATTATTACCGCAACCCATCGCGCTTTACGTGAAGAAGCGCGTTTAGGCAGATTTCGCCAAGATTTACTTTATCGTTTACGGGTGATTCCAATTTTTGTGCCACCACTACGTGAACGTAAACAAGATATCCCTAAAATTGCAGCATTTATTTTGCAACAACAAGCCCAGTTTCAGGTCACGCCACATTTGACCGAGCAAGTACTGAAGGTATTAATCAATTACGACTGGCCGGGCAACGTGCGTGAATTAAAAAATACCTTGCTGTATGCATTGACCATGTCAGCAGGTAAAACGGAAATTGATCAACACGATTTACCCGATGAAATTGTGCATGCTAGTTTGAAACTCGCCACAGCTCCCCCAACGCCACAACCTATTGAGCTGCTCATCAAAACCAACAATAAAGTAGATAAAGACACACTGCAGGATTTACTGGAAAAATATCAGGGGCAAACTCAATTGGTGGCACAAGCCTTGGGCATTAGCCGAACCACCTTATGGCGATATCGAAAAAAATATCATTTATAAGGCGGAAACTTAAAAATCAGGAATCAGTCGCTTTGCTTTGATCTGCATATTCATAAATGGTGTCTAAATCTTTTTGAATGGCAGCCGCGACTCGGCTAGGCATCAACTGATTCAGTTTGACAAAGACTTTTTCAGGATACCCGACCTGATAGGATTGACGGTCTGTTTGTAAAAATTGATACAGCTCTTGTGCCACAAATTCAGGTGCATCCACTTTTGTACCCATTTTGATATTCATTTCTATCACATCGGGATTATTCATACTGGTATTGGTCGCGCGTGGGGAGAAATATCTAAAACGAATGGCAGTCTGACAATACTCTCGCGCCAACGCTTCAGTTGCACCACGCAAGGCAAACTTACTGGCGCAATAACTCACATAGCCAGGGTAGCCGATGCTGCCAAAAGTCGAGCCAATATTGATGATCTGACTCGGCTGACTGTCCGACATATATGGAATCACATCCTGAATCAGTTGCAGCGGATAAGCCACATTAACCAGCATCATTTGCTCAATGGTGTCCTGTGATTGCTGCGCAAACAGACGAAAATCATTCATACCTGCATTGTTAATATAGTAATGAATCGGCTGTTTTAATGCGGCAAGTGCCTGAATAAAATCATGACGACTGCTGGCATCAATTAAATCACAACGCAGACTGTGTAATTGCAACTGAGGATACTGCTGCGCCAGACTTTGCTCTAGTTGTTGCAAGGTGTCTTGCTTACGCCCAACCAAAATTAAGTTTAAGCCTTTTTCAGCAAAATGATGCGCAATCGCATGACCAATCCCGCCTGTTGCCCCGAAAATCACCGCAGTTAAATTTGACATAAAAGATACTCTCAATTTTAAGATATTCGATACAACTCAATTATAAAAATGCAGGATTCAGTCCCAAGCCCATACAAATATAGAGTTTACGATCTTCTAATGGCACCAATATTTCACGTCTGCCATGCATAAAGCGCTTGTTATCAATGAGCACCACATCACCATCTTGCCAGTCAATTTCTGAGGTTTCACGCTCGCATCGCTCTGCCAACTCTTCCAATAATTCCGCTTGGATTTCGCTGCCATCGGCAAAGTAAAAACGCGGCTTTTCGTAATTATAAGAAGGCCCCAACAAGGTGTTGGCAAAGGCAGGCACAGCTTTTAAATTGTCATGGCGAATCATCGGCATGTTCAAGTCATACTGCACACCTTCATCATGCGCAGGACGAATCCGTTGTCCAGGAATCATCTCAATAAAATGAGCGAGTTCCTGCTGCCCGACCTGTACGGCATCGGCAATATTGAGTGCTGTCGCCACATACTTTTGCCACATCGCTTTGGGTAAGTAACGGCTGATGGTCATCGGTTCAGCAAATTTCTGCTTCAGTGTGTCAGGCAGTTTTTGCCATACCTCATGTCCATCACATAAAGTAGTCTGCGAACCACGCGAAGCACTTTTTTCACTAAAAAAAGCAATAATATCAGGCGGCATTGGGGTTGAACCATTTTCTATATGCAGTCCCATTGCCTGCGTACCTGCATCTACTTTTTGCGATTGTCGGGTCACATTTTCACGTGCAGGGTCATAGGTCAGCTTTTGGCAAATATTGCTCATCAGCCCACTAAACGCATTCACATCATAATGTTCATTTCTAAGTAAAACCCAACCGTGCTCCACCAAACGATCTTTAATTTGTTGTGGGGAATGTTTGAATTGCTGTTGTGCAATATTCATGTGATTTCTCTCTATCTCTATTGATGACTGACAGGTTGATGTCTATCTGTGAAACATCTCCAAGATCAGCCATTTAATACGTTGTAGGATGTGCCAAAGCTGTCTGATACTGTTGCTGAATGACTGCTCTACGCAATTTTCCGTTATCGGTTAACATCTGATTATTTAAAGAAAAAGGTTGTTCAGCACGGCACCAGTGTTTAATTTGGGCATAATCAGGCATACGGGTATTGGCACGATAAATCGCGGCTGCCAATTGCTCATCTGAACGATGTTCCTCGGCATAAATCACTGCAGATAATGACGGCTGCGCTTCACCAAACACGGCAATCTGTTGAATTTCAGGCTCACTCAAACTGTTCGATTCAACCCATTCTGGTGAAATATTGCGCCCAAAACTGCTGACAATAATTTGCTTGATACGCCCCGTGATATATAAATAGCCATCTTCATCAAAATAACCTGCATCGCCTGTGTGAATATCGGCTGATACCGCATCCTGCTCACGCCCAAGTTCATGCATATATCCCAACATGGCATTGCCCTTGACCACCACTTCTTGATTGGCAGCAATTTCGACTTGAACATGCGGCAACACTCGTCCAACGCTACCAATTCTGCGAGCTTCAGGCAGGTTTAAACTCACGACCAATGCACATTCAGACAGACCATAACCTTCATAAACAGGTAAATTGAATTGCTGACACTGCTTGAGTAAATCTGCAGACACCTTGCCACCACCCACGGCAATAAACTTCAAAGTGCGCAAGCCCAAATCGCCGTGTTGATGGATATATTCCACAATCGCTTTGAGCATTTGCGGCAATAAAATCACGCTTTCAATGCGATATTGCTGCACGGCATCGACAAAGCGTGAAACATCAAACTCATGGTTGGACAGCAAACCGAACTGGCTGACTTCAGCCACCACCACTGCACGTCCCATGTGAAAAGGCACATACACGCCTGCGATATTTTCAAGCAATGTTGCAAATGGAATTAGACACAAATGCCGCCCAAGCTGGCTACTTTGTAATGCCTGACTTAAAGAGTGTGTAATTGAATTGATGGTGGCTTCTGCCAAACACACACTTTTGGGTGTACCTGTACTGCCCGAGGTATAAGTAATTTTTGTAGGCTGCTCAGCAGAATTTGGGGATAAATGCGGTTGTGCTGTTTCAACGCTTAGACGAAACAACTGCTCTTGATATAAATCTGATGGTGGCAAAACCTGTGCCTGAACTGCATGGATCATTTCCAACAAAGCTTCTGGAATAGCAGTATTTCCAATAGCCGAGTTAACATTGGACGGAGTATCGCTTTGTGCAGTATCCGTCAAAATACACAGCAACTCCGCTTGGCTGTCTTGCAGTAAATGTTGCACTTGTGCAGCAGTAAAAAATAAAGGCACAGGAATGACTGTCATTGCAGCTTTACGTGCGGCTAAATCGACCACAATCCAATCGGCCTGATTCACACCCCACAACGCCAAACGCTGTACTTGATAAGTTGCCAATTCTGCACTGAGCAACTCAACCCGTTGCTGTAATGTGGCATAACTCAGTGTGGTTTGTGCCGTCACAATTGCTTCACGCTCAGGGTCTGTTTGGGCATAGTGATTCAGGTTTTCAAATAACTCATTCATCTTTCAATTTCCGCCTTTCTGCATGACCTTAGGCATAAAAACAATATTGCTGTTGCGTGACCGCCAACGCTGCTGCAACGTCAATCGCCAGTACATAAGGCTTCTGTTGGTAATAACTGCCCCATTGATGCTGTGCATCGCCCAAGGCTTCGGGGTTGGCTTTTTCTAGTACCTGAAAATGCAAACCCATTTGCTGTAACACATAGCGCACTGCTGCTGTTCCTGTGCAAACTGCCCACGACACATTGTTCTGCGATAAGTGAAAGACCAAAAAAGCCACCATCAATTTGGCTTTGCTCATGTCTTGCGCTGCCAAGTTGCCAATTTCAACAATCTGCGCGCGCGTTACAGGCACTTGGCTCAATTGGGTTAAAATGGTTTCAATGGGTGCACCTAAATACTGTTCCAAAAAGGCTTGGTTTGCGCCCAATGGTTGCATGCCAATCACCACTTGCATGTCGTGGTTTACATAGCCTGCAAACAAGGTATCTGAAAAAGTATTTATGGATGCCTGATGGACTTTTTGGTATTTATCTCGAATAAAATGCTCTAATGCCAAGCGTTGTTTGCTAGCATCTTGGGTCACAGTTGTCACATTTAAATGTTGTGCTGTTGTGTGTGCTTGAATCACCGAGGCATAGCTGTGTAATACATCTAAATGTGGCTGTTCTAGGTTCAACTGTTTTGGGTTCGTTTGTGGTTTATACGGCTGCGCTACAGCTGCATACCCGTTGAATTGTTTTTTATTTTTTTTCTGATGAAAATTCGCATCCAGAAAATGCGTTTGACTGGATGATTGAGCATCAAAATTAAATTTGATCATGTGCATCACATTGGATAGAAAATAACTCAATGCTCAAGATAGAAATCTAAACTTAAAGAAAACTTAAGTCGCTACAAACTGTCACAATTCAAAAAACTCTTCATGCACACAAAAAAAGGAGATGATCACTCAACTCCTTATATGTTTAAAACAATAAACTAATCAAAAATAAACAGTCATCCAATTATGCAAAACACAATTGTTCGCGCCCTACCTTAGATTTTAATAGGCATAAGACGCAATTGCCGTTGCAATTGGTTTATCTTCATCATTGACCATCGTCATACGCATGGTGCAGCCTTTACGCCCTAAACGCAAAGTTTCCGCACGGGCAATAAAATACTTGCCGCGTCCCGGTGCTAAATAATCCACTCGCATATCTATGGTAGCCAAACGAGTGACTTTTTTAATGGTATCGGGCAAATCGTCAGGTTCTGTCCGTTTATATAATTCCCCCATTGCCACAATACCGCCCACACTGTCCAAAATGGTTGCAGCAACACCACCATGTAAAATTTGGAAAGCCACGTTGCCCACCATATACGGTTGCATCTTAATATAAGCTTCAATTTGACCATCTACCACACGCATGCTCATGCCATTGTGTTGAAAAAATGGCGATCCATTAAATGCATTGACCAATTGTCTTAGCACGACATCAATATCGACTTTCGCGCCTAAATGTATATTCCCAGTCCAATTTTTCTCTGCATTACTCATAACGTGCCCAAAAGTCCAAACAACTCAATTTACCAACAATAAAAACAGCCAATGTATGCCCAAATGAAATTTAAGGGGCTACAATAGTCGTCTAGTTTAATACTGATCAGTGAGATTTTTATGACCTATACGTTCAATCGCCCTGCATTTCCTGCCACTCGTATGCGTCGTATCCGTAAAAATGATCAATTACGCGCCATGGTTCGCGAAACTCACTTAACCACAGATCACTTGATTTATCCTGTATTTGTTTTACCGGGACAAAATCAAACCCAAGATATTCCAAGCATGCCGAATATTCAGCGTTTATCAGCAGACTTATTACTCAAAAAAGCCGAGCGTTTAATGCAGCTGGGTGTGTATAAACTGGCATTGTTTCCAGTCACGCCACAAGAAGATAAAAGCCTGACCGCAGAAGCAGCATGGCGTGAAGATGGCTTGGTGCAAAACACACTACGCCTGCTGAAAAAAGAATTGCCAGAGATGGTACTTATTACCGATGGCGCACTCGACCCGTACACCACTCATGGTCAAGATGGCATTATTGATGACACAGGCTATGTCCTGAATGATGAAACGGTTGAATGTCTAATTAAACAGGCTTTAAGCCATGCCGAAGCGGGTGCAGATGTGGTTGCGCCAAGTGACATGATGGATGGCCGTATTGGTGCGATTCGTCAGGCGTTGGAAAGCAACGGGCATATCTATACCTCTATCATGGCTTATTCAGCCAAATATGCCTCTAGCTTTTACGGTCCTTTCCGTGATGCAGTCGGTTCTGCCAGCAACCTAAAAGGCGGCAACAAATACAATTATCAAATGGATATTGGCAACCGTGCCGAAGCCTTGCATGAAATTGCACTGGATATTCAAGAAGGTGCAGACATGGTGATTGTAAAACCAGGCATGCCTTATTTAGACATTGTACGTGAAGTGAAAGATAACTTTGGTGTGCCAACCTTTGTCTATCAAGTGAGTGGTGAATACGCCATGCTTGCTGCCGCGATTCAAAATGGCTGGTTGTCGGACAGTGTGATTATTGAATCGCTAATGAGTTGCCGCCGTGCAGGTGCAGATGGTATTTGGACATATTTTGCCGAAGAAGCAGCACTCAAACTTAAAGATATGACATAAACAGGCGACTTTCATGCACATCGCAATCATTGGTGCAGGCATCAGCGGTTTGTTGTCTGCACTCGAACTGGTAGAGCAGGGCTGCTCTATCAGTATTTTTGATCAACAACAAGCAGCACAAGCGGCATCATGGGCAGGTGGTGGAATTCTTTCTCCCATGTATCCATGGCGTTATCCTCAAGCGGTCAATGACTTAGCCCAATTTGCCAAACCGCAGTACCAAGCATGGAATGAAAAACTCAAACCTATTACAGGCATTGATTTTGAAATCCATGAAACAGGCATGTTGATTTTTGATGAAGATGATTTTGAGATTGGTTTAAATTATGCCGAACGTCATCATGAACCGATGCAGCAAGCTGAATATCTGAATCGGGAACAACTCGAACAAATTAACCCGCATATCCATCCCAAATTTAAACAAGCCCTGTATTTCTCACAACTTGCCAATGTGCGCAATCCGCGTTTATTACAATCGCTCACGCAATATTTGAAACAACATCCGCGCGTGCGATTTTTTGAACACTGCCCAATTCAGCAATTTCAGATCACTGAAGATCGTATTCAAGCCATTCAATCTGCCGATGGTCGCTTGCATCGTGCAGATCATATCGTGCTTGCGACAGGTGCATGGTCACAGCAGTGGGCGACACAACTGGGTTTAGAGATTCCTGTACAGCCTGTACAAGGGCAAATTGTGTTATTTAAAACCCCTGCACAATGGTTGCCAAGCATGTGCATGAACAAGGTGATGTACTTGATTCCACGTCAAGATGGGCATGTGCTATGCGGTTCCAGTATGCGTCACGTTGGTTTTGACACCACACCAAACCCGCAAACCCAACAAGATATTTTAACGGCTTGTTTTGAAATGGTGCCTGAATTGGCACAGTTCCCCATTGTGAAACAATGGGCTGGTTTACGTCCAGGCTCGCCTACAGGTGTGCCGTATATCGGCAAAGTGCCTAGCCTGAATAATGTATGGGTGAATTTCGGACATTTCCGTAATGGCTTATGCATGGGCACAGCCTCGGCACAGCTATTAAGACAGTTGATGCTTGGGCAAGAAACGATTGTTGATCCTACCGCTTATGATCCAAAGCAGTTACAGCCCACCTCAATCTGTGCATAACACTCAGCAGCATCCTCTGTTTAAGTAGAGGATGATGCACCCAGACAAGCCGCTAGCGCCTGTTCAAGTTTTGGATATTGAAAGCAATAGCCTGCTTGTTCTAACGCTTGTGGTTTAACATATTGCCCATTCAGCACCAATTGCGATTGCTCGCCCAATAACCAACGCAAGACAAAAGCAGGTAACACCAAAAATGGACGACGTCTTAAAAGCCGAGCTGCGGTTTCGGCAAAGTCTTGCTGACTGGTTTTTTCAGGTGCAACCACATTCAAAATTTTGGCGTCTACAGGTTGCGTCATTAACCAGTGAATGGCCTGTAAAACATCTTGTATATGCACCCATGCAACAGGCTGCCGTCCATGCCCAATCCGCCCGACGGCATTTAAACGAATTGGTAATAACATTTGCGGTAAAATGCCACCACCGCGCCCAAACACCACGCCCAAGCGCATAATTTTAGTATTTTGCTGGCTGAAGCTTAACGCAGCCTGTTCCCATTGCTGGCACAACTGCGACATAAAAATATCTTGTGCTGCACTGTGTTCGGTACATACTGCTGACCATTGTTCCTGCGGGTCAATTCCGTAATACCCCACTGCCGAGCCTGAAATAATACACTTGGGGAAAATACGGCGCTTTTCAAGATATTGATATAAGTGCAGTGTGGTCTGAACTCGACTATCAAGCAATTTTTGTTTGCGTGCTGCTGTCCATCTGCCCTGCCCAATACTTTCTCCCGCCAAATTAATCACATAATCAATTTGGTCGGTGTCGAGTTCATCTAACTGCTGAATCCAGCGTAATTGTGGATGTTTGGATACTCGATTGGGCTGTCGGGTTAGCCCCACCACCCGATAATCCTGTTGCAATAAAAACGGCAACAATTGTGAACCAATAAAACCACTTGCCCCTGTTACCAGTACCAAAGGTTTATGCATCTTCCAATCTCAGCATGATGAAAAATATAGTTTTAGCTATACGTGATTTAGACTGAATGTTCAAGTCTAAGCAAATCATCATCACATAACTGATCATGTATATTTGAAGAAAATCAGATATTAACAACTTCTTTTATCAGCCAAACATTTTAACTGCCATACGCTGTGCCTGTTTACCATAAAACCAATAGGTCAGCAGATACAATGGAATTGCGATCAACAAGAACATGATCACCACCACACTCATAAATTGCGGCTGTTGCAAATACTGTAAAAAATCTTGCCAAATGCTTGGGTTTTGGCGAGAAAATATCGCCAAACCTAATAATAAAAACGCCAAGTTATAGCCCCAAAAAATCAGGCTAAATCCTAAAGTAAATGTCTTGCGTTCCTTGTCATTCGGCGCACGGCGTTGTTGTTTTAAAAACTTATACAGCACTAAAATCATGGCAACCAAATAAGGCACTGCAGTTAAAATCCCGCCCACACCCGCTGGTAATAATGCAGCCAATACGCCACAAATACAGGTCATCACAAAGCAATACAAGAAAAACCAGAGAAAATAACGGCTTAGCGATACCATGAAGATGACTCAGACAAAAGATTCAGCCTAGTATAAAAAAAATTGGTTTTTTTTTCATGAAATTGTCAACCGAATACAAAAGCCTGACGTTATATAGGCTACAAGGTCACAACAACCGTTAATGTGTATGGCATCCACAATATTTTCGGTGACCTGACTAAAGCAATAAATCGCATACAGTCATGCTTTGAACAGCAGCCAAAGCTTTACTGTATCGCAAGTTTTTCTTTGACCGACGATTTCATCATCACTCGAATCGTCGGTCTTTATTTTTTAAGGTCTTTTTTTAGCCTTTCTAACATCAGTATTTTAACTCTCTATATTTTTCTATACAGATCACGACAGATTTTACTTTCCCTTCTCTTTAAAATCTCTGCGACCTAAATTGTCGCTTTAAAAGCAGAAAACTGGTTTTTTGCCGCAGTGTTGCGCTCAGTTATGTTAAGTTATCCCATAATTCAACATCAAGATTGGAACACGCATGGCTGTTCATTTTTTACATACGTCTGATTGGCATTTGGGGCAATTTTTCCATCACCATGAACGTGAATATGAACATACTGAATTTTTAAATTGGCTCTTAACTCAAATTAAAAGCAAACAGCCGAATGCCCTGCTCATAGCAGGCGATATTTTTGATGTGGTCAATCCTGCTTCGAGCGCTCAGAAACAACTCTATCAATTCCTTACCGATGCGCATGTGCTTGCTCCACACATGCAAACCTTAATGATTGCAGGCAATCATGACTCTGGGTATCGCATTGAGCAAGTTGAACCCTTTTTAGACCGCTTCAACGCCAAAGCTGTGGGCGTGATTGGTAAAACAGCCGAGCAAAAATTAGATTTAGATAAACTCCTAGTGCCTATTTATGACGCTGCGCAAAATATTGTGGCATGGTGTCTGACCCTGCCCTATTTACGCAGTGCAGAAATTACAGGTTTAAATGAACATAGCAGTGACAATCAATCTGCGGTTGCTTACTTACATCAACAACTGATTGCAGAAGCCAAAGCCCGTAAACAACCCGATCAAGCCCTGATTTTAATGTCACATGCACACATGCAAGGTGGCGAAACTTCCGACTCAGAACGCCCAATTGTAGTGGGGAATGAAGAAGCCTTATCGACTGCGCTGTTTGATGAGGTGATTGACTATGTCGCACTCGGACACTTACACAAACCGCAACAGGTCGGACAGCCACACATTCGCTATAGCGGCTCACCCATCCCTTTATCATTTAGCGAGCTGAATTATAAACACCAAGTCCTTGAAGTTAGGATTGATCCATTACAGGCAGATGCACAGCGTTTCCAATATGAAAGCTTGCTTATTCCACGTACGGTAGAGCTGCTTCGGATTCGCTGTGAACTTTCTGAATTAATCACTAAACTTCATCAATTGCCAAAAGATGAAATTGCAGAAGTTTGCGCACGGCATTTTTTAGAAAT
Source organism: Acinetobacter sp. SWBY1 (assembly GCF_002946595.1). Taxonomy (NCBI): domain Bacteria; kingdom Pseudomonadati; phylum Pseudomonadota; class Gammaproteobacteria; order Moraxellales; family Moraxellaceae; genus Acinetobacter; species Acinetobacter sp. SWBY1. The sequence goes on from NZ_CP026616.1 coordinate 1,284,998, forward strand.
TGAATATATCAGCGATGCCCCGCCACCCATTGATTTACGCCAACAAATTGAACAAGCACTGCCTGCCAACCGCTATCGTTTACTGCGCATTGCACGACGCTTTCAAAACTGTGAAAACTCGAACGTGCAACAATCAAAAATTGATTTAGAGCCGCCTACGCCTGAAAAATTATTTTTAGATTTATGGGAAAAAATGGGCTATCAACCTGACCCAGAAGTGAGCCAAGATTTTTTACAGCTTTTGGCCGAAGCCCAACAAGAACTTGATCAGAATAAAGCTTAAGGATTTGCCATGAAAATTTTACGTTTAAGTTTAAATAATTTGGCATCTTTGGCAGGCACGCATGTCATCAATTTTGAAGATGAGCCACTGGCACAGGCAGGTTTAATTGCAATTACGGGCAAAACTGGTGCAGGCAAATCGACTTTGCTGGATGCCATGTGTTTGGCACTTTATGACGAAATTCCACGTTTGAGAGGTGCAACAGGCAGCCTGACCGATACCGCAGGCAAAGAAATTTCCTTAAAAGATTCTAAACATATTTTACGTCGTGGTACGACTTCTGGCTTTGCAGAACTTGAATTTATCGCGCTTGATCAAAAACGCTATTCGGCACGTTGGCAAATTCGCCGTGCGCACAATAAAGTGGATGGGAATTTAAAAGTTGAACGTGCCATTACCTGCCTAGATGAACAACGGGTTTTAAATCAAAAAATTTCTGAAGCTACGCCGATTGTAGAACAACTGATTGGTCTTAGTTTTGAGCAATTCACACGCGCAGTATTATTGGCACAATCGGAAGTTGGGGCATTTTTAAAAGCCAAAGACCATGAACGGGCAGATTTACTTGAATATTTAACCAATTCGCAAATTTTTACCGAAGTCAGTAAACGTGCAGCCGTTAAATTTAGTGAAATTAAACAAAAGCGAACAGATCTTGAAAATGTCATGGGGCATGTGGTGCTCCTCAGCGATGAAACACTAAAAGACTTAGAAACCCAACAACATGACCTGAGCCAGCAGTTAGCTTTGCTGACCCAAACCGAAAAACTGTATGAAAATGATGTGAAATGGCACAAAGATTGCCATGAACTTTATGCTAGCACCCAAGCTAAAAAAGAAATATACGATGTTCAAGTCGATGCTGATCTTAAACTCGCCTCACAAAAACAATTGCTCAAACATTTAGATGAATTTCAAACTATCCGCGAGCAATTTGTCTTGCGTCAGCAAGCAGATACCGAGCTAAAAAATCTGAATCAGCAACTATTGAAGTTTGAGCCAAACTTGCAACAAGCGGAACACGCACAACAGCAAGCGATTAGTCAGCAACAGCAAGCGGAAAAAGACCTTCAGGCATGGCAGCAGCATGTTGAACAATTGAAACCACAACTTGAAATTGCGGCACAGTTACAACATGAAATTTCTAGCAAACTTCAACAATATACCGCTTTGGATGCTGCACAAAAATTATTTGCAGAGCAGCAAATTCAGCCTGTGCAAAATAATTTGAAGCAACTGACGACTCAACTTGCAACCGAGCAACAACAACAGCAACATTTACAACAGCAATTCAAACAGACTGCGGCATGGGCAAATTTTGATGATAATTTAGCCCTTACGTTGCAACGTCTGCAAGATTATTTGCAGCTTGAACAGCAGCTACGTCAGCAAAACCCTACGCTGTTCCAATCTGCATTAGATACTTTAATTGAGCAACAACAACATACACAGCAACAACTGTTGGTTTGGGAAAAACAATATCAACATCCTGAACAACTTGAGCAGCAACTCACGGCAGAGCAACAGCAATTACAACATGCTTTAAAGAGTGTGCATGTTTTAGAGCGCTTGCAACAGGCACTTGAACAATGGCAACAACAGACCACCCTATTTGAGCAGTTACAACAGCGTCAGCAAGAAACTTTAAGTCTGCAACAGCAGACACAGACTCAAATTCAAACCCAACAGCAGCAAGTGCAAATTACTGAACAAACCTTGCAACAATTACAGCAGATTTTTGAACAGCAGCGTTTATTGCAGCATCAAAGTGTGCAGGATTTACGTGCCCAATTAAAACCGAATGAAGCCTGTATGGTCTGCGGCAGCCATGAACATCCGTTTATTCAGCATGAAAATTTACTCAGTGACGCTTTAAACCAATTGCAGGATCAGCAATTGCAGCAGGCCAAAACTGAATTTGAGCATGCGCAAAAACAGCTACAACAATTGGAGCGTGCTCGCAGTCAATACGATGCAACTTATCATCAACAACAACAACGCAGTCTTGAACTGCAACAGCAACTTGAACAACAACAGACATTGGTGCAACAGCTTGCAACATCCTTATCTTTAGATTTGGATGCAGCGCTGCCTGTTGCAAAGCAAATTGAACACGTACAGCAACATTGGGCAACAACACATCAATCCACTCAACACTTGCAGCAGAGTATTCAACAAGCAAACGATACCCTGAAACAATGGCGCAATGCTGCACAGCAGGCAGAACAACTCAAATATGCTATTCAACAACGCCAAGACCTCGCTCAGCGTTTACAGCCTATTTTGTCGCTTTTAGATGCAGAACAAAGACACGCTTGGCTCAATCAACCGATTGAATACTATCAAAATGCCTTACAACAGTTAGAGCAACGTCATCACTTGCAGCAGCAGCAAGTTCAACTGAGCAAAACGATTGAACAACTGACTCAACAACAGCAGCAAGTGCAAGAAAAGTTGCTATTTTTACAACAGCAACATGCAGAGAAAACCCTACAACTGCAGCAGATTAAAACTGCAGGAAGTGAGCTGCGTGATCAAATTAAGCAGCTTACAAGAACTCATGCGGGATGTGAATATCAGACCTATCAAGAATGGCAGCAGGCTTTAGATCAGCAACAACAGCAACTCAATCTTGCACTTAGCACACAACGAACTGTACTTAATCAAGCAGAACAGGTGTTAAAAGACTTACAACTGCAAAAACATGGTTTGGATAGTAGAATTCAACAGCGCATGCAGCAACACACTGAATGTCAGCAACACATTGCAACGTGGCAAGCGACACACACGCATTTTCAAGCCAGCATCATTGATAAATGTTTACAGATTTCTTATGCCGAACATCAGCAAATACGCAACATGCTGCAGCAACAACAAAACAGTTTGGAGAGTGCTAAAACGGCTTGGCAAACATTGGAAGAGCAATATCAAAAACACTTAAAGCAACAGCCACAACTGAGTTTTGACGAGGTCACCACGCAACTGGCAGCGCTGCAAACAGAGAAAGCCAAACAACAGCAAAACTATAATGAGATTGAGGCACAGCTACGCCTGAATAGCACCAATCAAGGGATTTTTGCTACCTATCAAACTCAAATTGAAAATATCAAAGCTGAAGAATATCGTTGGGGACGTATTTACGATTTAATTGGGCATAAAGAAGGGACAAAATTTAAGAAAATTGCCCAAGAACATCACTTGGATATTTTGGTGGAATACGCCAATCAGCAATTGCTACCACTGAGTTCGCGTTATCAATTGCATCGTATTCCAGACAGTTTGGGGTTAGCGATTATTGATTTAGATATGAACAGTGAAATTCGCCCTGTTCTGTCTTTATCGGGTGGCGAAACCTTTTTGGTTTCTTTAGCTTTGGCACTGGCAATTGCCAATATGGCATCTGGCTCAATGAAACTGGAATCGCTATTTATTGATGAAGGCTTTGGCACTCTCGACCCGACTTCCTTGCACATGGTGATGAATGCCTTAGACCATCTGCAAAGTCAGGGACGCAAAGTGGTGCTGATTTCGCATATTCAGGAAATGCACGAACGAATTCCTGTGCAAATTCAAGTCAAACCAGTGGGTGCAGGGGCAAGTGAAGTCAATGTGGTGGGTTAGACTCAAGACTACCTAAAATCTGAAAATTATTTGTCGTTCGAAGAATTATTGAGATGACTGTGAGATTTCAGATTTTAGGCTTCCATGAAGTTGTATTGAATTTATTTTAAAATCACCCACACTTTAAGTACTTAATTTTATGGATATAAAAACGATTGTTCTCTTTGCTGTATTGCCCAGTTTAAGTATTATTTTTCTCACATGGTTAATACGTTTCCCTAAACCTTGGGTTTTTAAAGCGGTTTTAATTTTTGAAATCATTCTCACCGTCTGCACTTTAGTCATTGAGTTGGATGCAAGAAAAACACCTGGAAATAGCGGTTGGATCATCATTTTCACAGGCTTCTTTCAGTTCTGTTTTTTGCTATTTTTACTGATTGCCCGTATTCGAATCTGGATAGAAAATAAATCTTGAATGTCTACTTCACCTATTTACTGGACGGAAGTGGCGCTTTCTAAAAATAGTGAAGGTTATTAAAAATAATCTACACAAGCCAAAACTTTGACAGCTTTACAGCATACATAACTAAAAAAGCCTCGACATCCTGTCGAGGCTTTCTAGATTCAGTTTTTGGTATAACTCCTGTCATACCAAGCACTTCCGTGTTGTTCTATTTCTTATTCTTATTCTTCTTATTTAGGAAACTCCCTGTTTCCCGATAAGTTCATATTAAGAAAATCCAACCTTCAGCACTAGCCGCAAAATTCCGCATTTCATGTCAGCCAAAACGTACAAGATAATGTTTGCAAAATCTTGGCAGATTCTTTGTTCATCTAGCAATTAAGCCTTGGAATAGTCACGTGCGCCAAACAATGCTGTACCAATCCGTACCATAGTTGAACCTGCTGCAATTGCGGCATTTAAATCGCCCGACATCCCCATACTCAAAGTATCCCAATCTTCAGGTTGTGCATGTTGTGCTTTCACTGCATCAAACAATTGTTTGGCATCTTGAAAAGCTTGAGGATGATCAGGTGCAGGAATCACCATCAAACCGCGTAGTTTTAAATGCGGTAATTGGCTGATCTGTCGGACTAATTCTGCAACTTCGCTCGGCTGACAACCATCCTTCGTGTCTTGCGCATCAATATTTACTTGTAAACAAATATTCAGGGGCACTTGTTGAGCATCGCGCTGATTCGATAAACGCTCGGCAATAATCAAACGATCTACCCCATGCACCCATGCAAATTTTTCTGCCAAATGTTTGGTTTTATTGCGCTGCACATGCCCAATAAAGTGCCATTCAATTTCTAAATCACTCAGGGCATGCATTTTATCCAAAGCTTCTTGCAAATAATTTTCGCCAAAAGCGCGCTGCCCTGTCACATACATTTCACGCAAGGCTTCACTCGGATGAGTCTTAGACACTGCCAACAATTGCACCGTATTTGGCTCGCGCTGTGCCAACTGGCATGCCTGTTGAATTTGTTGCAAAACCTGAGTGCGCATAAGCTGCAGATTATTCATTGATGCATTTCTCATTTCATTCATCTTTTTTTACCTTGTCCAGCAACTAACAGTTGGTTAAGCTGATGGAAAGCCGTATTATTCTATCAAAATAATTAAGATTTAATTGATCTCGGGGACTTTCATGGATATTACAGAATTATTGGCGTTCTCCGCTAAAAACGGCGCTTCGGATTTACACTTATCTGCGGGCATGCCACCACTGATTCGTGTGGATGGTGAAGTTCGTCGAATTAACTTACCAGCATTAGAACATAAAGAAGTACACAAATTAGTGTACGACATTATGAATGATAAACAACGTCGTGATTATGAAGAAAATCTAGAAACGGACTTTTCTTTTGAAGTCCCAGACGTGGCTCGTTTCCGTGTGAACGCATTTAACCAAAACCGTGGTGCAGGTGCAGTATTCCGTACCATTCCTTCTAAAGTTTTGACCCTTGAAGATTTAGGCATGGGACAAATCTTTAAAGATATTTGTGAATATCCACGTGGTTTGGTATTGGTGACAGGCCCAACGGGTTCAGGTAAATCAACCACACTTGCCGCGATGATTGACTTTATTAATGACAATCGCTACGACCATATTCTGACCGTCGAAGACCCAATCGAATTTGTACACCAATCTAAAAAATGTTTGGTTAACCAACGAGAAGTACACCGTGATACGCATGGCTTTAACGAAGCATTACGTTCGGCACTGCGTGAAGACCCTGACATTATTCTAGTGGGTGAGATGCGTGACTTAGAAACCATTCGTTTGGCACTGACTGCTGCTGAAACGGGTCACTTGGTATTTGGTACGCTACACACCACCTCTGCAGCAAAAACCATTGACCGTGTGATTGACGTATTCCCTGCCGAAGAAAAAGACATGGTACGTGCCATGTTGTCTGAATCTTTACAAGCCGTCATTTCACAATCCCTGCTCAAGAAAAATGGTGGTGGTCGTGTAGCTGCGCATGAAATCATGATTGGTATTCCTGCAGTGCGTAACCTGATTCGTGAAAACAAAGTAGCTCAAATGTACTCGGCAATTCAGACTGGTGCCAACTACGGTATGACCACCCTTGACCAGAGTTTGAAAAACTTGGTATCGCGCGGTGTGATTAGCCCACAAACGGCTCGTACGGTTGCAAAACAGCCTGAATCATTCTTATAAGTTTAAAATTCGAGATACGCGATGGACTTTAATGATTTACTGAATTTAATGATTCAGCAAAAAGCGTCTGACTTGTTTATTACAGCCGATGTTGAACCTTCCATGAAAATTCATGGACAAATTGTGCCTGTAGCCAAAAGTAAACTTACAGGTGAAATTGTCGGTCAGCTGCTTAACTCAATTATGAGTGAAAAACAGCGCAAGGAATTTGCCGAAACCCGTGAATGTAACTTTGCGATTACCAACCGTGAAAAAACAGCACGTTTCCGTGTCAGCGCATTCCAACAACGTGATGAGCCGGGCATGGTACTCCGTCGGATTGAAACCAAAATCCCGACCATGGATGACTTGAAACTGCCACCTATTCTCAAAGATTTGGCGATGACCAAACGTGGCATCATCATTTTTGTAGGTGCGACTGGTACAGGTAAATCGACTTCTTTGGCGTCTATTATTGGTTACCGCAACCAAAACTCCAAAGGTCATATCATTACCATTGAAGACCCGATTGAATTTGTGCATGAACATGCAGGCTGTATTATTACCCAGCGTGAAGTCGGAATTGATACTGACTCCTTTGAAATCGCCTTAAAAAATACTTTGCGTCAAGCACCTGACGTGATTCTGATTGGTGAGATTCGTTCCCGCGAAACCATGGATTATGCAATTGCCTTTGCCGAAACAGGTCACTTGGTATTTGCCACCCTGCACGCCAACAACGCTAACCAAGCAATTGACCGTATTATTCACTTCTTTGAAGCAGACCGACATAACCAGTTGTTCATGGATTTGTCGCTAAACCTGAAAGCGATTGTGGCACAGCAATTAATTCCAACCATAGATGGCAACTCACGTCGTGCTGCGATTGAAATTTTAATTAACTCACCATTAATTGCAGATTTAATCCGTAAAGGTGATGTGCACGAAATTAAAGACCTGATGAAGCGTTCACGTGAGTTGGGTATGCAAACCTTTGACCAAGCTTTATACGACCTCTATAAAGCCAAACAAATTAGCTACAAAGATGCACTTAAACACGCCGACTCGCCAAACGATTTGCGTCTACAAATCAAACTTGCAGAAGAAGGTGGCGAGCGTTTGTTACATGCAACTTCGAATATTACCTTCGATGGGCAATAACATCACAACAACGCTTAAACACAAACAAAATAGGCTTCCATACGGAAGCCTATTTTTTATGCTTACAGCAAATTATTTCTTGCGTAAGGCTTCACGACATTCTGGCGCATCACAATAACCATATAAATTCAGCGAGTGCCCTGTGAGCTCAAAACCAAATTTCTCTGCCACATCATGCTGTTCTTTTTCAATAGTATCATTAATAAATTCAACCACTTTGCTACAGTTCAAGCAAACCAAGTGGTCGTGGTGATCTTCCTGCATAATTTCAAACACAGAATGATTGTTCTCAAAATTATGACGCTCAATAATGCCTGCAGCTTCAAACTGTGTTAACACACGATACACAGTTGCTAAACCCACATCTTCACCCTGATCGAGTAAAGTTTTGTAGATATCTTCTGCACTTAAATGATGTTGTTTTGAATTTTCCAATAATTCTAAGATTTTAATTCGTGGAAGGGTAACTTTAAGTCCAGCTTTGCGTAATTCTTGATTTGAAATAGGCATGAAAAAAGGTCTCTCAACAAAATTAAAGTTGGAATATGCAACAAAGTTAAGATGCAGTATGATCTAACACTGGATCAAGATCAAATGCATCATAATTAATTTGGGATAGTGTAGCAAAATGCAAAAAATCATGTTGACGTTATTGGTCACTTCACTGCTCGCAGGCTGTTCGACCTTGGGCGTTTATAAAGTCGATATTCCACAGGGTACACCTTTAACCCAAGCTCAAGCGTCTAAAGTCCAAGTCGGTATGAGTCATCAACAAGTCCGCTTTTTGCTGGGCAGTCCTACCATCGCCGACCCGATGAATCCATTACGTTGGGACTACATTTACAACTATATCCCAGGAACTTATGCTAAAAAAGCCAAGATCCCTGCCGCGCATGGTCAGCATTTGAAAATCTTTTTCAATCAAAATGGTATTGTAGAAAAAGTTGAAGGATTGGAAACGATTCCAGAATCTCAACCAGGCCTACCAGGATCGAAAGAAGCGATTCTCAACGCGCCACCACTATAGCCGCTTTAGAATAAAAAGAAACCCCTCACTGAAATTCATCTGAGGGGTTTTTTAAATCATTGCAATTATCTCAAGCGATTGCTTTTGGCATAACGCCCTACTGGGTTCTTTGCGGCACGTTTACGACGAATATCTTTCGGGTTAATGGTCAAAGCACGATAAATCTCAACCCGATCACCTGCTTGTAATACATACTGCGGCTCAACCCGCACACCAAAAATACCCAGCATCAACGGTTCAGGCAAAGTCGTCGCTGTCGTAAGTCCACTTTGCTGAATTGCATCTAAAGCGGTCATACCCTGCTGAAATGCGACAGCCACATGCCATTGTTGTTCGGGTGTGGCATACGCCACCCAAACCTGCGCCATTTGACTCATGCGATCCACTGTCCAATTAACGCCACCATCGCCACTACGATAGATACAGGTAACACCACACGTACTGCAATACGCCAAATGTTATAAAACGCTTCACTGCTAAAGTTCATGGCTTTACGCAAATGGCTGATTTTCATAATCCAGCCTGCAAAAATAGCGTAAATCAAACAAATAACTAAGCCCCAAAGCAACAAGGCAAAATTAAATACAGGACTAATGGCAGGAATTGCCCAAACCAAAGTTGCTGCAATCAATACAACCCACTGAATCGCAACCGCCATTTGACGTTGTGCCAATTGTTCACGTGCCAATTGTAATAAAACCGCTGCTGCTGCAACAGTTGCCGCCACCAAAGCCAATGCTGGAATTTGTGCTTGCACGGCAAAGAATGCAAAAGCAACGACTGCCAATAGCTGAGCAATCCAAATTGGCAATACCGTTGAAGTTGCTGCAGATTGTTGCTGTACTTGCGGCAAACTGGTTTGCCAGTACAAGCCCATGCCTAAACCACTGGCCACCAAAGCCAAAACGGTTGCACTGCCCCATTCACTAAACTCGATTGAGGTGACTTGCCATGCAGGAAGTTCTGAACCCATCACCATCGATAAAACCAAAGCCGCCACAACAGCAACAGCGGTACATAGCAATAAAATTTGACGCGGCACTAATGACAATGCCAGTGCTAAAACAGCCACAATCACAAATAAGACATGACTAGCCAAGTCTGCAGCGGCATATTGATTTAAAATTTGCGCAGCATTAGACAACAAACCGCCTGCTAAAAATGGAATGAACACCACTGCAAGCCAGCCGACCAAACGCCATTTTTGAGAAGCATCGGCATCACGGGTTAAACTTAAAAGTGCTTGTAATGCTGTCGTTTTTGAGCGTTTGGCTAAGGCAATTTCCAAATAAGTAATCGGTAATGCCAAAATCAGCATGGTTGCTAACCACAACAACCAAAAGTCGAGCTGGCGCTCAACCTGAATACCTGTCATTGGTGCGAGTGTGGCAATAATAATGAATGATAAACCAAATGCCATCAGCGGCGATAACCATCGTGACATAGCATTGTCCTGCATGACGCTGTCCTAATAAAAATCTACGGCTATTTTGCCTTTGTCATCAAGGAAAAGCAAAACCTCAAAAAAGAAAAAAGCAAACTATCGTTAGACAGTTTGCTGCGCAAATTTATAATTTTTATTCTTTCATTTTTTATGGCTTCAGACTTATGAGAAGAAACGAGCGAACCAACCTTTACCTTTCTTCTTCTCATTTTCCTTAATAATGCCCATCATATTCTCTTTCACAGCACCAACATAATCGGCGTCATCGTGTTGAATATGATTAATTAACCATTTTGATAAGACTTCATGCAATTCGCCTTCAATGGATTGTCCCATTTCAAAACGATCGCGATAAGACTCAATTTTTTTAATGAATAAATCATGCACACGTTTATGTGGTACGCGGTATTTATAACCCGCTTCTTCTTGTAATGATTCTTCAAACGTAAAATGCGACTGGGTGTAATCAATAATATTATTTAAAATCTGCTTTACACGTGCTCGATCTGTACCATCGCTAATTTCAACAATTTCATTAATATAATCGAGGATACGTTTATGCTGATCGTCAATCACATCGATACCAGTATTGTATTCTGGAACCCATTTCATCTTCATACGACCACCTTACAGAAATAAATGATTAATCACATTGCGGAATGGTAGCCGTATTTCCCATAAATAAAAATGAAGCGAATTGGTAGGGATTGGTTTAAATCGCACAAAAACAACACAAGACATTGATTTAAATAAATTTTAACAAAAATACCCGACTAAAAGAATCAATTATTAATTAACCAATTTATACATTTTCATTCTTGATTTAATTGAATTATACAATAATAAAATGAATATTTTTCAACCACACATACCCGTATAAATTAGTATTGATCCGCTTTGGTGATCCGTCTTAATTCAGGATTTAAACGCTCACGTTCCAAACGCGCAATATGTGTCATTTGGGTTTTAATTGGGCGTCCATGTTGAAATAAAATCATTTCACCTGGCTGAAATGCTGTCCATGTTTCATTTTGAGTCAAGGGTTCAGTGGTAATCACTGCCACACAATCCTCTGCTGTGGTGACTTGGCTAAAATCAACCTCAACATCTAAATCAATTAATTGTGCAGGCTGAAATGGATAAGCACGCACCAACCAATGTAATTTGGTCACCGCATAACTAAATAATGCCTGACCATTGGACAAACAAAAATTAAAAGTGCCATGTTCTGCAATTTTAGGAGAAATTTCGGCTAACAAGTCAAAAATTTGCGTCAGGCTCGGTTCATCATAACCAAAACGATTTACCAATTGATCTAACAAATAACAAAATGCACGTTCACTGTCGGTATTGCCCACAGGGGTAAAACGACCTGATAAACGTGGATGAAAGTCATGTAAATCACCATTATGGGCAAAAATCCACTGGCGTCCCCACAACTCACGACTAAACGGATGTGAATTTTCTAAATTAATTTTGCCTTGTGTCGCTTTACGAATATGGGCAATCACATTACGCGATTTGATGGGATAGTTACGGATCAATTCTGCAATGGGTGACTCCACTGCAGACTGGTTATCGACAAATAAACGGCAAGCTTTATCTTCAAAAAAAGCAATGCCAAAGCCATCAGAATGATCTGAGGTGATTCCTGCGCGCTGCGAAAATCCCCGAAATGAAAAGGTAATATCGGTAGGTGTCGCACAATTCATTCCAAGCAACTGACACATAAGGCCTTATCTTTATACAAATAATGAAATTATCTGATTATTGTGCATCAGCCATGTGGATAATTCAAATCTGAAAAATATAAATAGATTTCTACAGTACCACTTCATAGATATGCAGTGCTGTAGAAATCTCTGCTTAATTATTCTAGTTAAGATGCTTTCACTTTCTTTTGGCGAATAAAATGTTTCGCCATTTGTTTCACATCTAACAAAACAAAATAATCTAGACAGTTAAACTCACGGTCATAAAATGCTTGCTCAGACAGCTTAGCATTCATTTTCAGATAAACATCAAACAGTTTAGGTATTCGTTCATCTTGGCTAAAGCTATGACTTGGACAACTTGGCTCAAACGGCTGCTGTGACTGAATATCGCAGCGTTGATTTTCTGCCAATTGTTGAATCGCTTGATGGGTATGATACGCGCGTGCTTCATTACCTTCCAAACGAATACTGACACAGCCAATCATGTGTTTGGCACGCATTTCCCATAACACTTTAGGCACTAAATTCAGCCATAAAATAGAGAGTGTTTTGCCTGAACGATAACGTGGATGCACACAAGTACGCCCCATTTCGACAATATTCGAGAGATGCCCTAACTCATCTATAATTTTAAACTCGTGCGCACTATAACTGTTGGCTAGCTCATGCCCTTGCCAAAGTTTTAAACGAGTATAAGCAACAATTTCACCCGTAGATTTATCTCTGAGTACGGCGTGTTCACAGCCAAAATCGTACAAGTCCTGATCTAAACCCGATTCAAATTCAATGCCAAATTGCTTGGAAAATTGCTGTGCACGAAAGCGCTGTACTTCTTGTAGTTGCTTTAAATTTTCAACCCATTCAAACGCATATTGCGTAGCTTTGCTGTTTTTTTTCTGTGCTTTACCCACTTTAACCATAGGAAAGCTAAACTGCTGACGATACTGATTTAATTTTTGTAGCATCATAGATACCTCATGTTTTCTCCTACACTAGGACAGCAGCATGACACTATGATGACCGCGATTTTAGCGACTACAATTTTAAGATTGCAGGATAGGTGCAAAGCAATTTCAAGGATGCTGAATCAACAAAATTTCAGTTTCTTGCCGTAAATTTGACATAAAAAAGAGCTTCAATTGTGAAGCTCTTTTAGGGATCATCTTATAGAGTTTTATTTACGCGTTTGGACACGGTTGGTAATTAATGTTCCCACACCATGATCAGTAAAGATTTCCAATAAAGTAGCATGTGGCACACGACCATCTACAATATGTGCACTGATTACACCGCCTTTAACTGCATCCAATGCACAACCCACTTTTGGAATCATGCCACCGTAAATCACGCCTGTATCAATTAAACGATCTACTTCCTGCGTAGTCAAACCAGTTAACAGGTTTTTATTTTCGTCTAATACACCCGTAATATTGGTCAGCAAAATTAACTTTTCCGCACCCAATGCTTCGGCAACTTTACCTGCGACTAAATCGGCATTAATGTTATAGGTATTGCCTGCATCATCGACACCTAAAGGTGCAATCACTGGAATAAAGTCGCTGCTGGTAAACATTTCCAACACGTCGGTTTTGACACCCATCACTTCACCCACCAAACCAAGGTCAATTTGTTGTACTTCGCCTGTTTCAGTAGTTTTTTGCATCAATAATTTTTGTGCGCGAATCAAGTTACCATCTTTACCCGTCAAACCAATGGCACGACCGCCATGTTGGTTAATCAGATTGACGATAGATTTGTTGACGCTACCACCCAAGACCATTTCTACGACTTCCATGGTCGCAGGATCGGTGACACGCATGCCATCAATACGGTCAGACTCACGTCCCAATTGCTTGAGCATAGAATCCACTTGTGGGCCACCGCCATGCACCACAATCGGGTTTAAACCTACAGTCTTTAACAACACGATATCACGAGCAAAAGAACTTTCCAGCTCAGGATCGGTCATGGCATTGCCGCCATATTTCACAACAAGGGTCTTGCCCGCAAAACGTTGAATATACGGCAAAGCTTCAGTCAAAATTTGCGCTTTGTCGATACCAGTCTGTTGATGTGGCATTCGCCTCTCCTTATTGAGCATCTAAAATGTCTTGGGCGATTTCAGGGTATCGCTCACTTAACATGGAAACAAATGTATCGCGAATATCATTCAGTCGTGATGGATTATCGGCATCAAAACGCACCGTAAAATATTCGCCTGTATTGGATGCTCGAATAATGCCAAATCCATCTTCAAAATCAAGTCTTACACCATCTATTTTACTTAATTCTGCACCACTGCGATGGCTATAACTTTCAACATCATTTAAAACCGTACTCGGTTCAATATTCCGTGTGCTGATATACGTGTCTTCAGTGCAACAACGCTCAGGGTATTTCTGCATCAATGCCGAAAGGCTGCTGTAATTACTGTGGCTTAAATATTCCAGCACGCGCAGCGCTGCGTAAATACCATCGTCATAGCCAAAACCACGTCCATCATTGAATACATAATGTCCTGCGTATTCGCCACCGAACACAGCCTTGCCTTGCGACTGCGCCAAATAACGCCGCAAGAAGGTACTGCCCGTGCGAATCATCACCGCTTCGCCACCCAAATCACGCACGGTATTGCGCACCATAGTGGAGCATTTTACATCAAACACCACTTGATGCTGAGGATGAGTTTTTAAACACATTTCTGCAAATAAAGACAGCAAACGATCTGCTGAAAGCACATTGGCATGTTCATCCAAGAGGACGACACGATCACCATCGCCATCTAAAGCAATGCCAATGTCTGCCTGATGTTCACGCACCGCAGCTTTTAAATGTTGTAAGTGTTTTTCTTGTGATGGATCGGGTGCATGTTCTGGAAAATGACCATTGGCTTCGCAGCGTAAAGCAATCACCTCACAGCCCATTTTTTGCAAAACCAAAGCAGCGCAATGACCTGCCGAACCATACATCCCATCTAAAACCACTTTAAAAGTGCCCGCCAGTTGAATATCGTTCAACATTGCCTGCTGATATTGCTGACACGCATCTTCAATAAATTCATGTGAAATATTGGTGGCGTGTTGTGAGGCGATGGATGGTGCTGCATCGGTATTTAAATAATATGGCGCTGCATCGTGTGCCACGTGTTGAATCATTTCAGGGGTTGGCGGTTCGCCCTGCACAATCCATTTAATGCCGTTGTCTGATTTTGGATTATGACTGGCCGTAAGCATAATGCCATTGCCTGCCGTGTGTCGTGCCATAAAATACAACATCGGGCTAGAACAACAACCCACCATCGTCACTTGAAATTGATGGGCAAGAAAGACTTGGCGCATAATTTCAGCATAAGCGGGGCTATTTAAACGCGCATCATAACCAATACTAATTTGAGTTTGCTTTTCTTGTTGATATTGTTGCACCAATCCTTGTGCAATGGCGTGTACCAATTTCGCGGTCAGCACAGTTTCTTTGCCACGAATGTCGTAAGCGCGAAAAATATGCTGAGGAAAAAGTGTTTGTGGATTGTTCATAGGCTTACAACTACAAAGATGAGCCAACATAAAGTGAATAAATCTTGGCTCGAGATATTTTGAAAATTCTAATTAGATTTTTTAATAGATGTGCAATGGTCTCATCAGAGCTAGTGATTTACTTGTCATTATTAGTACATCTTTCGTTACTTTTCAAGAATTGTTGGTAAAGTTTCAGATAAAACTTTACCAAACGATATAGGCTGAAACCTCAGTAAACTTAGTTTTTGCCCGTATGCCCAAAACCACCTGCACCACGTTCGGTGGCAACAAATTCATCTACTTGTTCAAACTTGGCCTGTACCACAGGAACCAAAACGTATTGCGCTAAACGCTCACCAGGTTCTAAGCTAAATGCTGTTTGGCTACGGTTCCACACCGAAACCATCAATTCACCCTGATAATCTGAATCAATCAAACCCACCAAGTTCCCCAACACGATGCCATGTTTGTGACCCAAGCCTGAACGCGGCAAAATCATGCCTGCAAAACCTGTATCTTGAATATAAATCGCTAAACCTGTTTTGACCAATACTGTTTGACCCGGCTCAATCACGGTGCTGCTGTCTACACAAGCACGTAAGTCCAACCCTGCCGAACCTGCGGTTGCATAAGTTGGCATTGGCCATTCTGTGCCTAAACGTGAATCTAAGACTTTAACTTGAACTTTCATGAAGTTTATCCTGTTTTTAAATTTTCAATGTAATTTCGATATAAATTATGCCCTTTGATGCTGTACTTGCATCAACACCGCTGAATATTTTTCAGCGCTTAATCAGAGCACGTAAATTTTCCAAATAATGCTGTGCCTGTAATTTCGGATCGACATCACCGGCTAACTTTTTTTTACGTCCAAGCCATTCCAATTCATCTTGTGGTAATTCATCCAAAAAACGACTTGGGGTCATTTGTTTCATTTGCCCGCCCGCTTTGCGCTGCTCTGCCAAAGTAATGGTTAAGCCCTGACGTGCACGAGTAATCCCCACGTACATCAAACGGCGTTCTTCCTCGACAGTATCTGCCACAATTGAGTTTTTATGCGGTAAAAGCTCTTCTTCCAAACCAATCAAATACACGTACGGAAATTCCAAGCCTTTGGACGCATGCAGGGTGAGTAAATTGACTTTATCAGTGTCTTCTTCTTCCTGTTGCTGTTCGAGCATATCGAGCAGCACCATTTTACGAATCACGCTTTCAATATTCTTTTCATCGACATCTTCAGCACGGTTAATCAAACTTTGGATGCTGCTATATAGAACTTCGATATTATCTAGCTTGGTTTTTTCCTGCGCAGGGGTAGCTGCTTGCTCTTTAATGTAGTCGATATAACCTGCTTCGAGCATCATTTGACGGATGATTGGCACAGGCTCATCATCTTCCAATAAATTACGAGTAAAATTACCAATAAAATCTGCAAACTCTGCCAACTGTGTCGTGGCTTTTTTCGGAATTGCCATCGTCAGACGCTGATCACCTGCGGCAGCCAATAATGACAAATGGTTTTCTTGTGCAAACAGCCCTAGTTTTTCCAAAGTCACAGGACCAATCGCACGTTTAGGCGTATTAATAATGCGCAAGAATGCGCTGTCATCTTCAGGATTAATAATCAAACGCAAATAGCTCATGATGTCTTTGATTTCAGCGCGCGCAAAGAACGATTGACCACCGGAAAGCTTGTACGGAATTTGCATTTGGCGTAATTGGGTTTCCAAAATGCGCGCCTGAAAGTTACCACGATACAAAATCGCATAATCTTTCCAGCTTTTGCCATTCATCAGTTTATGAGTGAGTAAGTCTTTAACCACACGTTCTGATTCATCATCATCGTTACGGCAAGTGATCACCCGAATCACTTCGCCATGACCTTTGTCTGACCAAAGTTTTTTATCAAAAATATGTGGATTATTGCCAATGACGGTATTGGCCGCTTTTAAAATGCGACTGGTCGAGCGATAGTTTTGCTCAAGTTTAATCACTTTTAAATTCGGGAAATCATCTTTCAGCAAGGCCATATTTTCAGGCTTGGCACCGCGCCATGCGTAAATCGATTGGTCGTCATCACCTACCGCAGTGAACTGCCCCATCACCCCCACCAGCAACTTCACCAAAATATACTGTGCGGTGTTGGTGTCCTGATACTCGTCGACCAATAAATAGCGAACACGGTTCTGCCACTTGTCACGTACTTCAGCATTTTCTTGCAAAAGTCGTGTTGGCATTACAATTAAATCGTCAAAATCTACCGCGTTATAGGCACGTAAATTACGTTCATAAAGTTGATATAAATGTGCAAATTGGATGTCTTCTGGCGTTTCGCACGTGGTATGTGCCTGTTCTGGTGCGATCAGATCGTTTTTCCAGTCCGAAATCATCTTCATGGCTTTGGCAATCAATTCTTTGCTTTCTGCACCCGACAAATTATCGCGGTGCATTAAATCCATCAGAATACGTTTACAATCATCGGCATCCAAAATAGAGAAGTTGGCTTTTAACGGCGTGTGTTTTAATTCAAAACGTAATAAATTCAGACCAAAGGTGTGGAAAGTCGAAACCGATAATCCTTTAGCTTCTTCACGTGACAACAATTTGGTCACACGCTCTTTCATTTCTCGTGCTGCTTTGTTGGTAAAAGTCATCGCTGTAATACGATGCGCAGGAATCCCGCAATGCTTAACCAAATAGGCAATTTTTCGGGTAATCACCGAAGTTTTGCCTGAACCTGCACCTGCAAGCACTAACAAGGGTCCTTGAGTGTATTTCATCGCTTCAAGTTGCTTGTCGTTTAACTGACTTGCCAGTGTCATAGTATTTCCTCTATTTCGGTTCGAGCTCGATTATAGTCATCTCCGCCAAAGATGACTAATCTAAAATGCTACTTTAGACGTCATTGTCTATTTGCTGAGTAGACCCTAGAAATTGCTTGCATAAAAAAACCGCCCGAAGGCGGTTCTTTACAATCTATACAATGCCAGATTATTGGATTGCATAAATGCTGATTTCTACACGACGGTTTTGCTCACGACCTTCTGCAGTAGCATTCGATGCGATTGGGTTTGCAGCACCGTGACCTTGTGCATTAATACGTGAAGTTGATACACCACGGCTAGCCAAGTAGTTTGCAACCGATTGTGCACGTGCTTGTGACAATGGAATGTTGATTGCGTCGTTACCAGTGCTGTCAGTATAACCTGTTACCAAAATACCGCTCTTGTTATCTTGGGTTAGCGTTTGCGCTACTTTGTCCAAGGTAGAATAGAAGTTTGGTTTGATGTTTGATTTGTTAGTATCAAACGTGATGTTACCCGGCATGATCAAGCCAACAGAACCATCGGCATTACGGTTTACTTCTACGCCTGTACCAGCCATTTGTTGACGAAGTTGTTTTTCTTTATTGTCAAGATAAACACCCGCAGCAGCACCCACTACAGCACCAATCGCTGCAGCACGGTTGTTTTGTGCGCTTGTATTTGCGTTACCTTTAGAGATGCCATAACCCGCAGCAGCACCAATTACTGTGCCTAACGCAGTTTTGTCATATTCCATACCACCAAGGTTGTTACCAGTCGTTTGACAACCAGTTAAAACCATTGCCCCTACGACTGCTGCCGAAATTGCTAATGCACGCATGGCATGCCTCCTTACTTTTGTTGTATATGCTGAATATTGAATGAAAAAATATACTTAGACCATTAATTTTTTGTTAATAAAAAAACTTTTACTTACAAATATACATGATCATGTACAAATCTTGGTATAACTTCATCACAATTTCTACACACTTTCACTTCAACACTTTTTTATTTTAAAAACAACATTTATATTGGAGTCATCTACAAACACGTGACGCATTGGACGATTTATCTTCAGGATTGATTTATATGTCATCGCAAGCAAAGAAACACCCTTTATTAAAAAAAATCACAAAAGGTCTCACCGTGGGTACAGTCATCACTGGCAGTACATTTTTTCACGGCCCTCCTGTGTTGGCTTTGGGCTTAACCAAACTGTTAAAGCAGTCACGTAAGGTCGATGAAACCAATATTCAAATTACCAACAGTTGGCTCAGTGTAAACAACTGGCTGATTGATCATGTATTACCCAATACCCAATGGGATATCAGCATTGATGAAGATTTGCAACTGAGCATGCAAGGTCGTTATCTCATGACCTGTAACCATCAAAGTTGGGTCGATACCACAGTAAATCAGTATTTTGGCTTAACCCGTATGCCATTGACCCGCTTTTTTACCAAGTGGGAACTGATCTTTATTCCCTTTGTAGGACAAGCCTTTAAAATTTTAGGCTTCCCAATGATGAAGCGTCACAGCAAAGCACAAATTGCCAAAAAACCTGAGCTGAAAGACCGCGATATGGAAGAAGCGCGTAAAGCCTGCCAACAGTTATTAAGTCAGCCCTTTACCCTGCTGAATTATTTAGAAGGCACACGCTTTACCCAAGAAAAACATGATCAACAACAATCGCCTTATCAACATTTATTAAAGCCAAAAGCTGGTGGTTTAGCTTTGGCATTGAATATTTTGGGTGATCAAATTGATGCCTTGGTAGATATGACCATTGTGTACCCAGATGGCGTGCCGGGCTATAGCGAGTTTTGGTTAGGTGAGGTGCCGCGCATTGCGGTGAATTTACGCAAAATTAATATTCCAGATTGGGTGTTGGGCGGCAATTACGAAGATGATGCTGAATATCGTGAGCGTTTTCAGCAATGGGTGCATGAACTGTGGCTGGAAAAAGATCAATTGATTGAAAGCATGCAACAAAAACTTGCAGCTCCGACTGCATAACCATTCAGGTACGCCATGAAAAAGTCTGAAGAACCTGTCATCAAATCCTCTTTTCATCCCCTGCGTAAAGATTCATGGGGATGGAAAATTGCCTTGGCTTATGATTTGTTTTTGATGGGTTTAATCATCTTTAACTTGTTCTGTTTAAGTGCCAATGCCATTTTAATGAGTGATTTTGGCGAATGGTTGTTCGATTTTATTCGTCTACCTGAAATTTTACAGTTTTATCGAACAGAATTGCGCCCTTGGGTGGTGATTACCGAAGGCTGGTTTACCACGTTTTTAATTGTAGAGTTGGGCGTGCGTTGGGGTATTGCAATTATTTTCAAACATCATCAGCGTTGGTGGTTTTTCCCGTTTATTCACTGGTATGAAATTCTTGCAATTATTCCGCAATTGCGTTTTTTACGTTTATTACGTGCCATCGCGATTGGTTACAACCTGCATAGCCATGGCTATAAAGTCATTCCAGACAGTTGGTATAAACGCGGCAACTTTTACTACAACTTGCTAATGGAAGAACTGAGTAGCCGTGTGGTGCTCACGGTACTTAATGGTGTGCAACGTGAATTGACCACCAGTACCACTCACAAACAATTTATTGATGATTTGGTCGAGCATCATCGTCAATTACTCGCGATTGCCCTAGCCGATATTTTGCAGGAATCCTTAGGCAAAGAATTACAAATGCAGCGTCACATGATTGCGAAAAATGTCGGGTTGGTGGTGAATCAAGCCATTGAAGATACGCCTGAACTGACGCAATTGCTGCGCCTGATTCCATTGGTCGGTGGACGTATTGAACAGCAAATTCAAAGTATCGGACAACGATTGGGCGAAAATATCACCCAAGGTTTAATTGAACCTTTTGCACAGCAGCATCAACAAGTACAAAATCCAACTTATCAAATGATTGCTGAAAAAATTAGTCAGATTGAGATTGAACATAATCAGCATATTGATAAATTAGTAGAATCAGCGATATTTGAAAGTTTAGAAGCAATTCGCAAACAAGTAAAAGTTAAACAATGGCAACAAATTTTAAATGAAGGACAACAACACGATATTTCATAAAGGTCTTTCGATAATTTTAGCTAAAACAATGTGAAATATTTTTAGTAACTGAACTAGAGAATTCACCCAATTTGTTCTAGGATTTGCTCTATTTATAAGATGACTTCAACAACCAGCAAAGTTAGAAGTGTTAAGGAATTATTATGGCTGACATACGGATAAAAGGCAGATTGGTCAATGCGATTCGCATTAGCTTAGACACCAATGATCATGATGCGATCCGCCAGCAACTAAGCCCAATGTTGCAAAAATCATTTCCACCAGGGGTTTTGGTGGTCATTGAAAGTTCAGTCGAACAAGAATTGATTGCGCTAATTCAATTGCTAATTAGCCTAGAAGCACAGCCAATTGCTGTGACTGAAGGCATTATGGCAGATCAGGCACGTGCTATTCAGTTCCCTGTCATCCCGCAAGACCGTCCATTGCAGGAAGTGAAAGCCACCAAAGAACAAGTGGTTGAAGTAAAACCTGAACCTGCGGCAGAACAGCAACAGACGGAAAATCAAGTTGCTGAAACTGCACCTGCTGTAGCGCATATTACGTCTTATCACGATGAAATTTTGCGTACAGGTCAATGCTTGGTACAACATCAGGGCGACATTATTTTAACCGCAGGCATCAACAGCGGTTCTGAAGTGATTGCTTCAGGAAATATACATATTTATGGTAGTGTACGCGGTAGAGTCATTGCCGGCGCGGGCGGGAATATTGCGGCACGAATTTTCTGTCATTCCCTAGAAGCAGAATTGGTATCTATTGCAGGCACGTATTGCGTGGCGGACGATATTCCTCAGCATGTAACTAAAAAACCTGTGCATATTTACTTAAATGATAACCAAGAGCTTGTATTTGAAGCTCTACAATTTTAATGTATAAATAATCACCAAAAATCCCCGAAAAAATATAGGGGAATTTAAACCATAACAGGAGTGGATTCGGTGGCGAAAATTGTTGTCGTAACATCAGGCAAAGGTGGCGTAGGTAAAACCACTACAAGTGCATCTTTTGCAACAGGTTTAGCCCTACGTGGTCACAAAACTGTTGTTATCGATTTTGACGTGGGTTTACGTAACCTTGACTTAATTATGGGTTGTGAACGTCGCGTTGTTTATGATTTTGTGAATGTATTAAATAATGAAGCGCGTTTACAACAAGCATTAATTCGCGATAAAGATATCGAAAACCTTTATATTCTTCCAGCTTCACAAACCCGTGATAAAGATGCCCTCACCGATGAAGGTGTGGCACGTATTATGGATGAGTTGGCACAAGAGTTTGATTACATTATTTGCGACTCACCTGCAGGGATTGAGCGCGGTGCCATTCTTGCAATGTACCATGCCGATGAAGCGATTATTGTGACTAACCCTGAAATTTCTTCAGTACGTGACTCTGACCGTATTATTGGTATGCTTGACAGCAAAACCAAAAAAGTAGAACAAAATGAAGGTCGTGTGCGTAAGCACTTGTGTATTACACGTTACAACCCAGAACGTGCCGATAAACAAGAAATGCTGACCATTGACGACATTTCTAAAGATATTTTACGTGTACCAACTTTAGGCGTGATTCCTGAATGTAAGAGCGTACTTCAAGCATCTAACGAAGGTAAACCTGTCATTCTGTATAGCGATGCTGCTGCAGGTCAGGCGTATGATGACTTAGTTGCACGTTTCTTGGGTGAAGAACGTCCGTTTCGTCATATTGAAACAAAACCGAAAGGTTGGTTAGCACGATTATTTGGAGCGTAGACATGGCAGGATTTTGGAGCAAATTATTTAGCGGTGAAGACAAGCCATCTAGCGCACAAACAGCAAAAGATCGCTTAAAAGTGATTGTTGCTTCTGAACAAGGTCTAGGTAAACGCTTAAGCCAAGACAAAATTGATCAGATGAAAAAAGAAATCATGCAAGTGGTAAATCGCTACGTGCGTGGTGTCGA
The DNA here is from genome assembly GCF_002946595.1 of Acinetobacter sp. SWBY1. Classification (NCBI taxonomy): domain Bacteria; kingdom Pseudomonadati; phylum Pseudomonadota; class Gammaproteobacteria; order Moraxellales; family Moraxellaceae; genus Acinetobacter; species Acinetobacter sp. SWBY1. The sequence continues at coordinate 1,308,214 of NZ_CP026616.1, forward strand.
TGAACAACATATTCAAATGTCTGTGCGTTCAGAAGCCAATATTGAAATGTTGGAAATGAATATCAATTTGCCTGAAGAGCGATAATCTGAATACTGATTAGTCAAGCAAATTGAATCAGGGCAAAATAACACTAGTTATTTTGCCCTATTTTTTTCAAAAGAATATAAAGGAGATTGCCATGGCATTATCTCAACCTGCGACCTTTAACGAAGCATGGTCGGATGAACGTGTATTTGCCTATTTGAATCAACTTCCACCTGCAGGTGTGAATGCAGATTTTCACGTACTCTATCACGCATTTAAACACATGCGTCCAAGCGACTATGAACGTCTATTGACACAATTTGTTGCCGATGGTCGCGATGTCAATGCCACTAATCCTGAAGGTCAGCGTATTCACGATGTGATTGCTGAATTTCCACGTCAAAAAGATGGTTTTTTAGCAGTTTTAGCCAAGTTTGCTTAAACTGTTTAAACACAATCTCTGGCTAAATTCAGCCAAAAAGATTGAGTGTAAAAAGAAAAAATCCCGCAATTGAATTGCGGGATTTTTTTATAGCACTACTTGATTCAAAATCAAACAGAAAGTGAAAGCTTTACACTAAAATTTCACGTTTCCCATTTGCTCCTTGCTCGCTCACAATACCTTGCTCTTGCATCTGATCGACAATACGTGCCGCACGGTTATAGCCCAAGCTAAATTTGCGCTGTAAAGATGAGGTCGACACTTTACGTGTTTCCAAAACAAATGCTACACACTGATCATACAACACATCACGGTCTGGACTGCCTTCACCATCTTCAAAACCACGTGAAGATGGTTCTTCATCAAATGGCGTCAAGATTTCATCGACATAGTCAGGATCGCCACGCTCACGCCACGCATCACAAATACGGTTGACTTCATCATCCGAAATAAATGCGCCATGCACACGTTCTGGCTCAATTTTACCCGGTCCTAAAAATAGCATATCACCATGACCAAGCAGGTCTTCTGCACCGCCCGCATCCAAGATAGTACGTGAGTCAATTTTCGAGTTCACACGCAAAGCTACACGGGTTGGAATGTTGGCTTTAATTAGACCTGTGATCACATCCACCGATGGACGCTGAGTTGCTAAGAGTAAGTGAATCCCTGCTGCACGTGATTTTTGTGCCAAACGGGTAATCATTTCTTCCGCTTTCTTGCCCACTTGCATGATCATGTCGGCAAACTCATCTGCCACAATCACAATAGATGGCAATGGTGTTAAACGCGGTGCACGTTCTTGCGTTGCTGAATCTCCCGGCTTCCAAGTTGGATCAATTAAATCTTCACCATTGGCAATAGATTCTTCAACCTTACGGTTATAGTCGCTTAATTTACGAATTTTCAGGAAAGACATTAGCTTATAACGACGTTCCATTTCATTGACACACCAATTTAAAGCGCTGACGGCATCTTTCATATCAGTCACTACAGGCGTCAATAAGTGTGGAATATCGTTATAGTTGGCGAGTTCCAATTGTTTCGGGTCAATCAAAATTAAGCGTAATTGATCAGGCTTGTATTTCAGCAACATCGACAAAATCATCGAGTTCACTGCTACTGATTTACCTGAACCCGTTGTCCCTGCTACGAGCATGTGTGGTGCTTTGCCCAATTCAGTAATCACAGGATTGCCTGAAATGTCTTTCCCCATCGCCATAGATAAAATGCCGTTTGGATCTTCAAAAGCAGGCGTTTGTAATAACTCAATCAAACGTACCATTTCACGTGAACTATTCGGTACTTCAATGCCAATATACGGTTTGCCCGGAATCACTTCGACCACACGTACCGATGCCATCGACATTGAACGCGCCAAGTCACGAGAAATATTGGTTACTTTTGAAGCTTTGACCCCAGGTGCCAAATCCAGCTCAAAACGGGTCACGACAGGACCAGGCTGTGCTTCAACCACTTTGGCTTTGACATTAAATTCCTGTAATTTAATTTCCAGCAATTCCGACAAGCGCGATAATTGTTCTGCGGTGAAGTTCACTTTTTTGTTTGGATCGACTTTATCAAGCAAATCCAAACCCGGTAATGGCGATAAATCACGACGTTTTTCTGCAACCTGCATGGCGCGTGACATCGGACGACCATGTGCATCGGTCAGCGGCGCATCAAAATCAAAGTCATCTTCGTCTAGTGGTTTGCCTGCGGTTTCCTGCCAAGCTTCGATAAATGCTTCTTTGGATAACGCCACTTTTTCTGCTTGTTCAGCCTGTGTAGCAGTCGCTGCGTTTGCCATCACTGCGGCAGTGGCTGCCGTCTGAATAGGTGCCTGAACAAAAGCAGAACTTTGTGCATAGCTACTGGTACTACGCGCTACAGGCGCTTGATCTTGAAATGCATCTTGCTGTAACTCATCACCCAAAAGATCATCCACCAACAAGTCATCTAAACTGTCTAAATCATGCTGCAAATGGCGCTCTTGGCGTACAGCATGATTTTGCGTATTCGAAGCACTTGACGATGGCGGGTTAAAATCTGACTCAAATCTGCTGAGATCATCGTTAAAATTGTGAGCCGTAGGATTCGAGTGCGGATGCACTGTTTCTTGCTGGGTCACAGACTCATCTAAAGTATCCATTGCCCCGCTGTTTTGGAATGGGCTGTGTAAATCACTTGCAGCTTTGCCTTGCGGAACTGCTGCGAGCAATTCATCAAAAATTTGATCATCATCCCAATCTAACGAAGATTTTGCAGTGGCTTGAGATGCCGTAGATGCAGGACGCACTTCATCAAAAGGATTCGATTGTAGATGTGGCTCTGGTTCTTCAGAAGCACGTAATAATGCATGAATGTCTTGGTTATGCTGACTGTCGGTATTTTCTTGTAAAGCACGCCACACTTCGCCTGTCGCAACAATACGCTGGCTGTCTTGTTCTAAGCGATGCGCCTTTTCGATGGTTTTTTCTAACTCAACATCATCAATTTCATCTTGCACCAATAGCTGTTGCTGCGCCTGTTGCTCTTCTTCTTCACGTTGCTGCATGTGATTAAACATACGCTCTGCCGCAGGATGTGGCGCAGTTGTTTCAGCTTCTTTCGCCTGTGCAACCACGGGTTCACTTGCTGCTTCTAAATCAGTTGATGCCACTTCAACAGCAACCACAGGTGCAGCAGCGACAACGGTCTTTTTCACCTGTGGTGTAGAACGGTCAAAGTCAGATTCTGCTTCAGGTACATTGCGATAGAACAAATCTTGCAGATAAGCAGGTGTAGCTTTTAAAGTTGCCCACGTTCTGTTCCACTTCACCCCAAATGCGAGGGTAAATAAGAAAATCCAAAAGACGACTAAAAAAAGTGTTGCTCCATAAATGGTTAAAATTTGCGATAAACTTTTCCCAAGTTCAAAACCAATGATGCCGCCTGAGGCATTGTCTAACGTATCGGCAGGTACTTGCCAAAATAAATACAGCAAACTTGCTGTTGCCAATAAAATGAAGAATTGTGCAGCATAACGAAATGGACGGTTTAAAAAACTACGTGGCCACCAGACTTGTAAGGCTTCAATAAAAAAATAAGCAGGAAGAAGCAGACTCGCCCAACCTAAAAAGCCAAACAGTAAATCGGCAATCCACGCACCTGCGATTCCACTCGCATTTGAAACCTGTTGGGTGTCACTGGAAATGTGCATCCAACCTGGGTCAAATGGAGTATAGGTCACCGTTGCAAGGAACAGATATATTCCAAAAGAGACCAAAAATAATGTCGCTATTAAGCGATGTGCATAAGCACCCGACACCGCAGTCATATATTGTCCTGTCGCCAATTCTTCATCAATGTTTTTTGTTTGTTCGATGGTCTTAAAAAGCCACCTGATTCGGAGCGTCTGTATTTCATTTAGCTGTGTCATTTAAGTTGCATTTCACGATGCAAGCTTCACCACACAACAAGCTATAAATTATAACAGACCTTCTATTATGCATGTGTTGCCTAGAAAAAGATGCAAGATTATTGAAGTGTGTTGTTAACTTTTTCTATATAGCTCAAATCGATTTACATGATCAGTAATATCAACTTTAATCACACAGCAAACTCATCCTGTTTCACGTATAATTCCATAAATTTCTAAATAAAAAAAGGATGCTGTGCATGAGCGCTCGTCACTCACGTTTAATTATTTTAGGTTCAGGCCCTGCAGGTTATAGTGCTGCAGTATATGCTGCACGTGCCAACTTAAAACCGACTTTAATTGCAGGCTTACAATTGGGTGGTCAACTCACCACAACTACGGAAGTTGATAACTGGCCAGGTGATCCTGAAGGTTTAACAGGCCCAGCGTTAATGGAACGTATGCAAGCTCATGCGGAACGCTTTGGCACAGAAATCGTGTATGACCATATCAATGAAGTAAACCTGAATGTGCGCCCATTTGTACTGAAAGGTGATATGGAAGAATTTACCTGTGATGCTTTAATCATTTGCACAGGTGCGACTGCACAATATTTAGGTTTAGAATCTGAAGCAGCATTTATGGGTCAAGGCGTAAGTGCCTGTGCCACCTGTGATGGTTTCTTCTATAAAAACCAAAAAGTGATGGTCGTTGGCGGTGGTAACACGGCTGTTGAAGAAGCATTATACCTGTCTAACATTGCATCACACGTGACATTGGTGCATCGTCGTGATTCACTTCGCTCTGAAAAAATCTTGCAAGATCATTTATTTGCCAAAGAGAAAGAAGGCAAAATCAGCATTCTTTGGAACAACCAAGTTGATGAAGTCTTGGGCGACAACACAGGCGTAACTTCAGTACGTTTAAAATCAACTACCGATGGTTCTACTCAAATTGTTGATGTGTCTGGCTTATTCATTGCAATTGGTCACAAACCGAATACAGGCATGTTCGAAGGTCAATTGAACTTGCGTGATGGTTATATCCAAGTACAAAGCGGCACTGCAGGCAATGCGACTCAAACTTCTGTGGCTGGCGTATTTGCTGCAGGTGATGTGGCCGATTCAATTTATCGCCAAGCGATTACTTCTGCAGGTTCAGGTTGTATGGCAGCTTTGGATGCAGAAAAATATTTAGATGCACTTGGTGAATAATTTAGTGACCAAGTTTAAAGACCGCTCTCCTTGAGCGGTTTTTTTATCACGGCATTTTTAGGTATGATGAAATCAAGTTCATCGTAAAACTTCATACGGCAATTGATATGCACACGCTCCCGGCTTCACAATTCATTTTCCCCGATCCCATTGAAGTTGATCCTGAGGGTGAAGGCTTGATTTGTGTAGGTGCAGACCTTTCCCCTTCAACCTTATATGAAGCCTATACACATGGCTTATTTCCATGGTTTTCAGAAGGTGATCCTATTTGTTGGTGGAGTCCTGAGCCACGTTGCGTGATTATTCCGCAACATTATCAGCCGAGTAAGTCTTTAATCCGCAACATGAAAAAAATGGATTATCGCATTACTGTCAATCATGCCTTTGAACAGGTAATTCGTAATTGTGCCTTGCCCCGTAGCTATGCCAATGAGACTTGGATTTCTGAAGAGATCATTCAAGGTTACAGTCAGCTTTTTGCAGCAGGTTATGGCTACAGTGTCGAAGTTTGGGAGCAAGATCTTTTGGTCGGTGGTTTATATGGGGTCAGCATTGGCAAGGGCTGTTTTGGTGAGTCCATGTTTAGCCATCGCACTGATGTATCTAAAATGGCATTTTATAGTTTGATGCTGCTCGGACAAGAACAACAATTGCCTTGGATTGACTGTCAATTGGTCAATGATCATTTAATTAGTCTGGGCGCATGTACACTTTCTCGCCAAGACTATCTTAAATCGTTACAAGATGTTGTAAAACAGCCTGCAATCAATTGGAAAAAATATCAGGACAGTGTATTTTCAAGTAAAACAATAGCGCAGTATGCGCGCCTATTTGAATGACAATAACAGAGAGGGATCTTGAAAATGAATTCATATCACCCAAAATCCCTGCTAAATGATTTGCAGTATTACATTACTCCGCCGCATGATTGCAGCTATTTACCCGAAAAATCTGCGCGGATGGTTTTTTTAGACCCTGCACATAAAATTGATGTGCTGACTTTGTCTGAACTCTCTCGGGTCGGTTTTCGTCGCAGTGGCGATTTTGTCTATCGTCCTGAATGCCATTTGTGCCGCCAATGCCTTTCTTCGCGTATTCCTGTCGCTGAATTTAAAATGAACAGCACCCAAAAAAAAGCTTGGAAACGCAATCACGATTTACAAATCAAAATCACCAAGCCACAAGATGCAGGTGATTTGCATTATGCGCTGTATGAACGCTATATCAATGAACGACATGCCGATGGCGATATGTTCCCTGCCAGCCGTGACCAATTTGAAAAATTTTTAATCCACAGTTGTACCAGCAGCTTCTTTTTAGAAGTTTGGCAAGCAGATCGCCTAATTGCGGTATCGACCTGTGATTATTTAGATGATGGTATTTCTGCGGTCTATACCTTTTTTGACCCAGACGAAAGTCGTCGCTCACTCGGAACATTTGCGGTATTAAAACAAATTGAACAGGCACAGCATTTGGGACTGCAATATGTTTACTTAGGCTATTGGGTACCACATTCCAATAAAATGAACTATAAATCGCAATATGTGCCCCTTGAGCTACTGCTTGATGGTCAATGGCGACGCATTAACCGCAGCCTAAATACCGATGAGGTGCAGCAATTGGGAAACTCCTTAATGACCACGCTGCCCTTAGGCTGGAATAACTCCATCATCAAATAAAAATATAATGATGTAATACTATTTTTTGCATCAATCAGATTCCCTTAAACAAACTGGCAAAATCATCACTACAAGATTTCACCATAATAATGGCATGCTCGCGTGTCCCATCCGTTTTAGGATAATAATTTTTACGTAAATCAATTTGATGAAAACCTGACTTTTCATACAAGGCTATCGCGGCTAAATTACTTTCACGGACTTCTAAAAAAATCTGCACAGGTTGGTTCTTCAATCCTGCAATAGAATGTTCTAGCAGTTGATAACCTAAACCTCTACCTTGCTGACTTGGATGCACCGCCATCAACAATAAATTTGCTTCATCCGATACAGGTTGCAAAATACAAAAACCCACCACTTTCCCTGCGTGTTCAACCACGGTACTGTGATAACTGTCCACCGCTTCGGCAAATTGTTTGGCGCTCCACGGATGACTTTGTACCAAATTTTCAATCGCAACCACATCAGCGACATCATGGGTCTGCATTAAACGAATCATAAGAATGATCTTGTGCTGTTCTAAGATGTAGGCATTATAGATTTCACTACAAAAAAATCGAGCAAAAAAAAAGGCAACTTGCGTTGCCTGACCAAAGGGAAAAGTTTAAAAGCCTAATTTAGCTTTCCAAGTATTTAATAAAGCTGTGGTGTCAAAATCGTTAGGATGAAAATTCGGCTTGAAATAGAACAACATTTCTTTGCCCATGCCGGTAATAATCCCTTTTGATGGGCTATAAGCATAACGATAAATCATGCGTAAATTTTCTAGATTCAATTGCTTATCTTGTTTTAACAAACGCAATAGAAAATAGTTTTGAACTAAAAACAAAGTCAGCATCGAAATAACCAAAGAACTTGTACGTAGTGCATAGGCTTTCAGACCTTTGCCAAACACACCTTCAAATACATCATACGCAACAGCTTTATGTTCGTTTTCTTCAATCGCATGCCACAACCACATAGTTTTCATGGTGTCATCGGTCATCAATTCTTGAATATGTGAATTTGTCAATAATTGTGAGGCAATCGTAGCTGTGAAATGTTCTAGCGCAGTGGTCGCAGTTAAATCTACCATTTTCTGTGTAATGCCAATCGGTTTAGCCAACTTTGCCATAAATTTGCGTGTAGTTTGAATCACAGTATCTGTATAACAATCCAAAGTATCAACATCATGCCCAAATTTCTGTGCAGAGGCATTAAAACCGACATGCTCATGCGTGTGCATGGCTTCTTGTCCAATAAATGCACTGATTTCTTTCTGTAAATCTGCATTGTCTTTCAGCATTGGGTGATAACGCACAGCACGCACACTGTCTATAAAGAACTTCTCACCTGCGGGAAATAACGCAGATAATGCAGTCATAAAATGCGTTAGACCTGCATTACCATTCATCCAATATTCAGGTACAGCATCAAAGTTGAAATTCATTCGACGGACAGGAAAACTCGCCCCTGCACGTTCACTAATACTCACTTTAGCATTCATGTTGCTCACTCCTGAGGTTACAACAATGCAGTCATTCATTTCCTGTAACCCGCTATATTTTTTATTTTTCGGTATGAGTTCATATTACGGTTTTCTGTGCGGTATTTAAGTGCAGTTAAGGACAGTGAGTTGTCAGTTCAGGACATGAGGAATAAAAAATAATGATAAGTGAAATTATTTTTTGTGACGCAAGAGTAAAAAATAGACAATGAAATTATTTTTACGACGCAAGAGTAAAAAAATAGACGATGATTTTTTATGACGTAAGAGCAAGAATAATTAGACAGCAAAATTATTTTTATGATGTAAGAGAAAAAAAGGCAACTAAACCGCAGCAAAAGAATGTTCATAAAATGGTTTTAGATTGATTCAAGGTTTAAAGAACAGCTATTTCATCCATCAATACAGTTGGACAAGCTTTCATCCATCTGGAAACTAGCACACAAAATACAGCCATAAAAAAAGCGCCCCAAATGGAGCGCTTTTTCACACTATAAAGTGATTATGCTGTTACTTTAGCAACAACACCAGCACCTACAGTACGACCACCTTCACGGATCGCAAAACGTAGACCTGGGTCCATTGCGATTGGGTGGATTAATTCTACTGACATTTCAACGTTGTCACCTGGCATTACCATTTCAACGCCTTCTTTCAACTGGATTGCACCAGTTACGTCAGTTGTACGGAAATAGAATTGTGGACGGTAACCGTTAAGGAATGGAGTGTGACGACCACCTTCTTCTTTAGAAAGTACGTATACTTCCGCATCGAATTTAGTGTGTGGCTTGATTGTACCTGGTTTAGCAAGTACTTGACCACGTTGTACGTCTTCACGCTTAGTACCACGTAAAAGAACACCACAGTTCTCGCCCGCACGACCTTCGTCAAGAAGTTTACGGAACATTTCTACGCCAGTTACAGTTGTTTTAACTGTGTCTTTGATACCAACGATTTCAACTTCTTCGCCTACTTTCACGATACCAGTTTCTACACGGCCAGTTACTACTGTACCACGACCAGAAATAGAGAATACGTCTTCGATTGGCATTAAGAATGCTTGATCGATTGCACGTACTGGCTCTGGGATGTAAGTATCAAGCGCTTCAACAAGAGCAACTACAGCATCTTCGCCATATTGACCTGATTCACCGTTAAGTGCAGCAAGTGCTGAACCACGGATTACTGGAGTGTCGTCGCCTGGGAAGTCGTAAGTAGAAAGAAGTTCACGAACTTCCATTTCAACTAATTCGATTAACTCTTCGTCGTCTACGATATCGCATTTGTTTAAGAATACGATGATGTAAGGTACACCTACCTGACGAGAAAGAAGGATGTGTTCACGAGTTTGTGGCATTGGACCATCAGTCGCTGAACAAACAAGGATCGCACCATCCATCTGAGCAGCACCAGTGATCATGTTTTTAACATAGTCGGCGTGGCCTGGGCAGTCTACGTGCGCGTAGTGACGAGTTGGAGAATCGTATTCTACGTGAGAAGTATTAATTGTAATACCACGTGCTTTTTCTTCTGGTGCAGAGTCGATAGCAGCGTAATCTTTCGCTTCACCACCAAACTTACGTGCACATACTGTAGCAATCGCAGCTGTTAAAGTTGTTTTACCATGGTCAACGTGACCGATTGTGCCCACGTTAACGTGTGGCTTATTACGTTCGAACTTAGCCTTAGCCATGAGATCTTCCTTTTTAAAACAACTCATGGAGGATCACTCCATGAGCATTAGGTTTTTTAACTATGAATTAGTTTGCGCTTATAGTAATCGAAAGATTACTCGTCGTCACCTTTTTTACCACCAGACTGGAATTTAGCAATGATGCCATCTGCCACGTTACGTGGAGTTTCAGCATATTTAGCAAATTCCATAGAGTAAGTCGCACGACCTTGAGACATAGAACGCATGTGTGTTGCGTAACCAAACATCTCTGCAAGTGGAACTTCTGCACGAATTGCTTTAGTACCACCAGGTAAGTCGTCCATACCTTGAACCATACCACGACGACGGTTTAAGTCACCCATGATATCGCCCATGTAGTCTTCTGGAGTTTCTACTTCAACTTTCATGATTGGCTCAAGAAGAACAGGATCTGCTTTCATGAAACCGTCACGGAATGCGTAAGAACCCGCCATTTTGAACGATAATTCGTCAGAGTCGACATCGTGGTAAGAACCGTCGAATAATGTCGCTTTAATGCCTACAACTGGGTAACCAGCCAAGACACCATTCTTCATACGTTCTTGGATACCTTTGTCTACTGCACCGAAGAATTCTTTAGGTACTACACCACCTACAACTTCTTCAGCGAATTCGTAGTCTTTACCAGCTTCAGGATCAAGCGGCTCTAAACGTACGAATACGTGACCGAATTTACCTTTACCACCAGTTTGACGTACGAATTTACCTTCTTGCTCAATCGTCTTTTTGATCGTTTCGCGGTATGCAACCATTGGTTTACCAATGTTCGCTTCTACGTTGAATTCACGCTTCATACGGTCAACGATGATGTCAAGGTGAAGCTCGCCCATACCCGCAATGATCGTTTGACCAGATTCTTCGTCTGTACGAACGCGGAATGATGGATCTTCTTTCGCCAAGCGACCTAAAGCAACTGACATTTTTTCTTGGTCAGCTTTAGTTTTAGGTTCAACAGCCAATGCAATTACTGGCTCTGGGAATTCCATACGCTCTAGTGTAATTACGTGGTTTTCGTCACATAATGTATCACCAGTGGTTGTATCTTTAAGACCTACACACGCTGCGATGTCACCTGCACGAATTTCTTCGATGTCGTGACGGTCATTTGCGTGCATCTGTACGATACGACCAATACGCTCACGCTTCATTTTCACTGGGTTATAAACCGGGCTACCCGCTTTAAGAACACCAGAGTAAACACGTACGAACGTTAAGTTACCAACGAATTTGTCGTTCATGATTTTGAACGCTAACGCTGCGAAAGGTGCTTCGTCAGACGCTTCACGAGAACCTTCAGTTTCGTCTTTGTCGTCTAAGATACCTTTGATCGCTTCAACGTCAGTTGGTGCAGGTAAGAATTCAATTACTGCGTCCAACATACGTTGAACACCTTTGTTTTTGAATGCAGAACCACACATTGCAGGTTGAATTTCACCCGCTAATGTACGTTGACGTAAACCAGCAACGATTTCTTCTTTAGAAAGTTCGCCATTTTCTAGGTACTTGTCCATGAGTTCTTCTGATGCTTCTGCAGCAGCTTCAACCATGTTCGTACGCCATTCTTCAGCAGTTGCTTGAAGGTCAGCTGGAATCTCACCGTATTCAAACTTCATACCTTGTGAAGCTTCATCCCAGATGATTGCCTTCATTTCGATTAAGTCAACAACACCTGTGAATGTGTCTTCTGCACCCACTGGTACAACGATAGGCACTGGGTTTGCACCCAAGCGAGTTTTCATTTGTTCAACAACGCGGAAGAAGTTTGCACCTGTACGGTCCATTTTGTTCACGAACGCTAAACGAGGTACTTTATATTTGTTTGCTTGACGCCATACAGTTTCAGACTGAGGTTGTACACCACCTACAGCACAGTAAACCATACATGCACCGTCAAGAACACGCATAGAACGCTCAACTTCGATTGTGAAGTCAACGTGTCCTGGGGTGTCAATTACGTTAATACGGTGTTGGTCAAATTGGTTACCCATACCTTTCCAGAAGCATGTTACAGCTGCTGAGGTAATAGTAATACCACGTTCTTGCTCTTGTTCCATCCAGTCAGTTGTTGCTGAACCTTCGTGAGTTTCACCAAGTTTGTGACTTTCACCTGTATAGAACAAAATACGTTCTGAAGTTGTTGTTTTACCCGCATCGATGTGCGCAGAGATACCAATGTTACGGTAACGAGAAATTGGGGTTTGACGTGCCATGATTTCTAGCATTCCTAAATTTTGTTGTTTAAAACAGGACGCTTTAAGCTGCCTAGCAACTTAAAGCGATTTGATGACAATTCAGTGACAACCGATTCATCACCCTCCTGATTAGGGCCTGTTTTATCCGCTTAGAAACGGTAGTGAGAGAAGGCTTTGTTGGCTTCAGCCATACGGTGCACATCTTCACGTTTTTTGATCGCCGCGCCTTTACCTTCAGATGCATCAAGCAACTCGCCAGCAAGACGTAACGCCATAGTTTTTTCAGAACGCTTAGCAGCAGCATCTACCAACCAACGCATCGCTAAAGCAGTACGACGGGATGGGCGTACTTCCATAGGAACTTGATAAGTAGCACCACCAACACGGCGTGCTTTTACTTCGACCATTGGACGAACTTTTTCAAGCGTAGCTTCAAAAAATTCAACTGGGTCTACTTTAGATTTTTCTTGAACGCGGTCTAAAGCACCGTAAACGATACTTTCAGCAATAGATTTTTTACCATCTTGCATTACGTGGTTCATGAATTTAGCGATTGTTTGGCTGCTGAATTTAGGATCCGGAAGGATTTCACGAGCAGCGACTACGCGACGTCTTGGCATTTTAAACTACCTATAAATATGACACTTCAGGGTGATCCAGCCGTAGCACAAAGTGTCGTGTGCATTTCGCTGGCCTTACTACACGTCGCTTGAATTTCACAAAATTAAATGCAGAAATCAGACAAGCGAGACGATAAAGGATTGCAGTTCTACGAACTAAGAGTTTAATCTTTAAAAGATTATTTCTTAGGACGTTTAGCACCGTATTTAGAACGTGACTGGTTACGATCTTTCACGCCAGCACAGTCTAAAGAACCACGAACGGTATGGTAACGTACACCTGGTAAGTCTTTAACACGACCACCACGGATAAGAACAACACTGTGCTCTTGTAGGTTGTGACCTTCACCACCGATGTAGCTAGAAACTTCAAAACCTGAAGTTAAGCGAACACGGCAAACTTTACGCATTGCTGAGTTAGGTTTTTTAGGTGTAGTTGTGTAAACACGTGTACAAACACCACGACGTTGTGGACAAGCCTTCAACGCAGGAACTTTTGATTTTTCAACCAAAGTCGTACGACCCTTACGGATCAACTGATTTGTTGTTGCCATGTGGCAATTCTCCCGTTAATAAAAAGCCCCAAAAACATACTACTTTTTGAGGGCATGCAATTGTAAGCGAAGATAGAAAAATGGTCAATATTTCATAGGCAGTTAAAATACCAACCAAATTTCTACTTATCACTTGTTTTTATTCAGCTTTTGGCTTGCGAGTACTTGTACGAGTTCTCGGCTTTTTTGTAACCTGCTTTGCAGTTTCTGTACTTGATGTTACTGGATTTTCCGAAACAGTTTCAGCCACTTGGGTTGAATCTTCCACAGGCTCTAAAGCATCTTCCAGCCTATATTCATCAATTTCTTCTGCAGGTACAGCAGGTTTTTGCGGTGCAACTTCAGCATGTGGCTCTAGCATTTGATCTGCCAATTCTTCTAGACCTTGCTGAATATTTTCATCGAGTTGTGCTGCAGTTGTTTCCACTTTGTTCGATTTTTTCTGCACTTTTACCGTTCTGATACTTTCATGGTCTGATACGGTTTGCAGCAAAGCATCTGACGGCGCAGATTCTGCTCTCTCTTGCCCCTCTACTAATGCATCTTGCTCTGCATGTTTGGCTTCATTGCCCTTCAACTGCTCTAAGAGTTTAGGCGCAGCCTGTGCCAGCAATTCCAACGATTTTTCATACGCATGAATGGCTGATAAATTGCTGTCTTTATGCTGAATTAAATAGCTACGGGCATTGGAAAACACTTGCTGTGCCTTGTGATGCACATCTTCCACCAATTTCCAGCTATATACTGCACTCACCGATGCGGTTGCTACAGGCGTGAGTTTATTCAACATGGAAAACTTAGGTACATGATTCAACCACGGCCATTTGACTTGACCTTGCTCATTCAAGAAGTATTTCTTTAATGCCTCATAATCATTGCTTGAACCGAGCATATTTTGTAATTGATGCACATCATGAGTTTGCAGCATATTGGATAAGGTTTTTAGCCCCATCAGTACCGCTTGCTTTTCTGCAATGACGCCTAAATCAATTTGTTTAAAAATAAACTGAACAATTTCTTGCTCGGTGTCTTTGTTCAGTTCAAAACCGTATGCACGTCCCACCTGATAAATGGTACGCAAAGACATCACAATAGATGCAGGCACATCAATAGTTGAACCGATTACTCCTGTTGCACCTGTCAATGCGCCTTGCAGTGATGCAATCCATTTATTTTGTTCTGCGAGTGCCTGACTAATTCGTTTAGAACGATCTACATCTTGAGTCAATTCTTCTAAATCGCGTACGCCAGCCTGATCAAGCACATCATCAACAGAGCTGATATTGGAAGTAAAACTATTCAACTGATCAAATAGGTAATCTGAAATTTTGTCGGAAAAATCGGGCGACACAAAACTCGCCACCTGATTGACGCGGTTATAGTGACGACCTAAAAGCTGACGTGAAACTTGAGGCACATGCTGTCTGAGCATGTGTTGAGGATTGTCATATTGACGCGCTTGAAAAGCACTAAAGCTACGTGCCTGACCTTCAATAATTTGCCCTGATTTTGCACTGTGCTCATCCTTCGCTACAGTACCCGGTGCAACTTGCTGCAATACATGGATGCCTGTACTGCTGAGCTTTTTAGCCACCCCAATCGCATTCGAGAAGAATCCGCTTGATTGTTTATTCTTGGAATCTGACATTCTTACTCCTCATTTTTAATTTCTATGATTTATGGGTAGATACTAGGTGTAGTCTAAGTTTATCTCAATATGATTGTGTATCTTTTGGTTGGCTTCCTGCATCTCATTTGCCGCTTCACTGCGGTTTGATCTTCCCTGCAAAGTGGCATCATATTTGCCATAAGAATTCAAAATTCTTTCTGCTATTATGAACGCAATTGTAAGACATGAGTCATACCGTATCAGCGATTGCTTGGCAGTCACGGTGTTCGGCTCAACATTATCACCATAAAAGGGATCTGTAGATGAAACGTGTTGTAATCACCGGCATGGGCATTAACTCGTGCATTGGTAATACTTTAGAAGCTGTGACTCATTCTTTACAAAACGGTATTTCTGGGACACGTTCCAACCCAACTTATGCTGAACTTAATTTCAAAAGCCACGTAAGTGCAGCAGCAGAACAAAACTTTAACCACATTGACCGTAAATTAAAACGCTTTATGGGCGTGTGTGCGATGTACGCTTACAACGCTGCAGTAGATGCCATTGAACATGCGGGCTTAAAGCAAGAAGATTTAGCAGGCAACCCACGTTACGGTATCGCGGGTGGTTCAGGCGGTAACTCAACTGCATCTGTTGCAGAAATGATTGAGCTACTTGAAGAAAAAGGCGCACGTAAAATTGGCCCGTTCTTCGTACCACGTAACATGTCGAACACCATTACGGCAAACTTGGGTGTTGCGTTCAAATTACAAGGTATCGCGCACTCAATTACCAGTGCATGCGCAACTTCTGCCGATGCAATTGGTTATGCCTACAACCTAATTCAATTGGGTAAACAAGATTTAATGCTTGCAGGTGGCGGTGAAGAAGATCACTGGTCACAAAGCTTATTGTTTGATGCGATGGGTGCTTTGTGTTCTAAATACAACGACACACCAGAAACAGCATCTCGTCCGTACTCTGCAGACCGTGATGGTTTCGTCATTGCAGGTGGTGGTGGTTTCGTGGTTCTTGAATCACTTGAACACGCACAAGCACGTGGTGCAAATATTTTAGCTGAAGTGGTTGCGTATGCTGCAAACTCTGACGGTGCAGACATGGTTGCACCAAGCGGTGAAGGTGCAACACGTTGTATCTTGATGGCTTTAGACGAAGCGAAACAACACGGTGTAGACGCAATTGACTATGTGAACACACATGGTACTTCTACTCCAGCAGGCGACGTGACTGAATTGAAAGCCATGGAACGTGCGTTTGGTGAAGGTAAAGTGCCTGCTCTTAGCTCAACGAAGTCAATGACTGGTCACAGCTTGGGTGCTGCAGGCGTTCAAGAAGCAATTTATTCTGTCTTGATGATGCAAAACGACTTCATTGCACCAAACATCAACGTCACTGAACTTGATGAAGGCGCGAAAGCATTTGATATCGTACTTGAAAAACGCGACACAAAATTGAATACTGTGATGAGTAACAGTTTTGGTTTTGGCGGTGTAAATGCCTGCCTTATTTTCAAGAAGTGGGATGAATAATCTCCTATAGGATAGTCGATGGATGCACCTTCTGATGCTTTTTTATGGGTAAAAGCATTACATATTATTGCCGTGGTTTGCTGGTTCGCTGCATTGTTCTACTTACCACGTTTATATGTTTACCATGCCATGAGTGAAGATACACTGAGCCATCAGCGTTTTGAAATCATGGAGCGCAAGTTGTACCGAGGGATTATGTGGCCGTCTATGATTGCCACCCTCATCACGGCACACTTTTTGGTAGATTGGGGCGATGCGACCCGCAATTACCACGATGCGTTATGGTTTTACCTGAAAGTAGCATTGGTCGGTTTATTGGTGATTTACCATTTGGTTTGTGGCTATTACCGCCAAAAACTGATTGGCAATGCGCATTATAAATCACACAAGTTCTGGCGATTCTTCAATGAAATGCCGACTGTGCTGCTATTAGCGATTGTAATTTTAGTCGTGGTAAAACCACAGTTCTAAAATTTGAAACGCCAAGTATCCTGACATCTCAACCTGATTCGGTTATAAAAAACCTCAGTGCAAAGAACTGAGGTTTTTTTATGGATGACAACTAAAAACAGCACTTATGCTTTAATTCAACGTATTTGTGAGTAAGGCTGAAAGCCCAATGCCGCTGCTTGTTTCTGCTGAGATTGAGGAATCGTGACAATAGCAATTTTTCCATCTGCACCACCACAGACCTGTGCATACATCCGCCCATCTGAACCTACACTGGCCCGCTTCACCTGAATCTGTGCTTGCTGTAAACGCTGAACAATTTCCGTAAGGGTTAAACCTGAATCTGGCTCACACTGTCGATGTTGCAATGATGTGTACATTTCGACCTGCGCAGTAGGTGTTGTGGATGTAGCAGCATGATTGGCACATGCAGTCATCAGTATTGAAACCGCTACTACTGCAATAGATTGACTAAATATCTTCATCACATACCCTCTTTCAATATTAAAATTAAATATTCAAATTAAATATTGAAGCACGATCTTTGCAATAACACTGCGCTAGAAATGCAAACAGATGTAAGCATCTCGCTCATCCAGATAACTGTTCAAGCACCGACAAAATTTGCGCAAAACACTGAATTCTATGTTTTGGTGCAGCCAAGTCTAACTCCTGAGCCGAACCATAGCCGTATTCGACTGCAACACAATCGACTCCATTGGCTCGTGCACCTAAAATATCGTGTTCACGATCTCCAATCATTAAACATTGTTCAGGTTGCAATTGTTCTTGCTGCAAAATATAGGCAATTAAATCCGCTTTATTGGTACGCTCACCATTTAGTTCGCTACCGTAGGGATATTCAAAATATTGCAATAAATCGAAGTGATCTAAAATTTGGCGTGCATAAATTTCAGGTTTGGCTGTTGCTAAAAACAGGCGATAGCCTTGCTGTTTTAAATCTGCCAATGTTGCAGCAACATCTTCAAAGACATGATTTTCAAATAAGCCTGTTGCAGCAAAACGCTCTCGATAGCCTGCTAAGGCTTGCTCTGCCAATACGTCATGCACATCTACATGAAGTAATTTTGCCAAAGAGGCTTTTAAGGGCGGCCCGATAATCCAATCAATATTTTCCGTATCTGCAATAGGATGTCCAACCTTAGCCAAACCATAACGCGCAGAAGCGGTAATGCCCTCTTTCGGGTCGGTCAGCGTGCCATCTAAATCAATTAAAAGGTTCTTTATCACAATGTCAGCCTATGTGCCTAAATGACTATCGAGTGTTACTCCAAAGTTGCCTATACTAACGTAAATAGAAGCAATTAAGGATATGTGTGTGCGACCAACAGTACTATGTTTTTCTGGTTTAGACCCTTCGGGTGGCGCTGGTTTACAGGCTGATATTGAAGCCGTTGGCAATAGCGGTGCACATGCAGCGATTGCCTGCACAGCACTGACCATTCAAAACTCTCAGCAAGTATTTGGCTTTGAAGCAACGTCTAAAGAATTGTTATTGGCGCAAGCCAATGCGGTGGTGAATGATTTGCCCATTAAAGTTGTAAAGTCGGGCATGTTGGGCACCACTGACAATATTGCAGCGCTGGCAGATTTTTTACGTGCACATCCTGATTATTTATATGTGCTTGACCCTGTTTTGGTTGCCAATAGTGGTGGTTCTTTAGGTGATCAAGCGACTTTGGTTCAGGCATTTGTCGAGTTGATTCCACTGGCGACTTTAATCACGCCAAATACTATGGAATTACGTGCCTTAACGGGTGAAGATGATTTAGAACGCGCAACAGCTAAATTATTTGCAATGGGCGCGCAGGCCGTTTTGGTCAAAGGTGGGCATGAAGATACCCCTGATCATATTCGTAATGCACTGTATATTAACAATGAAATGGTTTCAGAAACCCGCTGTCCACGGCTTGAAGGTGAATATCACGGTTCAGGCTGTTCATTGGCGAGCTTTATTGCAGGGCGCTTGGCAATGGGAGATCAACTGAAACAAGCGGTACAACATGCTGAAACTTGGTTGTTTGGTGTGCTTAAATATGCGGAAACGCCTGTACCGAACGGACAGAAAATTCCGAAAAGGTTTTAGTGCTTATCGTTCAACTCCTTCAAACCCTGATCACCTTGTATCAGGGTTTTTCATTGCAACTTTTTAACGTTCGTGCCGTTGTTTCAAATTTTCGACATGCTGACGATTGGTTTTCCAAGACTTATCAAGTAGTTCTTTTTCAATTCTCAGCTGAATACGTTTCAGTTTCATCGGTGAAATGACTTCATGCCGAAAACCTTTGACATACTCAACCCATGCACTGCCTTTAAAAACATTGTTGGGCAAAGAGGTCTTAAACTCACAGTCTGGCATAAATACAATCACAGAATACAGATATTCAGGCTCGACAATATCGCTCAATACTGATTCCAAAACTTTTATATGCTTATAGTTCTGATAGACAGGATTTTGAAACTTGTAGGTCTTTTTATAAATTTTTTGTGTCCATACTTTTTGGCGTTCTCCACCAAAAATCCAGCCTTTATAGTTTTTTGTTTCAATCACAAAAACCCCAAAAGGACTCAATAAAATATGATCTATTTGAGTTGTTCCTGCGAACTCATCAGGCAAAGTTACATCATTCAACAAGATATAACGTTCATCTAAATACAACTTCACATGCGTACTTACTGCGAGTTCCCCCACCTTTCCCTTTAGAAAAGGTTTGAAAATTTTGATCAGCCCTACACCTGCAACAAGCAGAATAAGCCACCAAAACTGCAACAATAATGTTTTTAACATTTCCCCTGCTCTATTTTATTTTGATCAAAATTGTTGTTGAATCTCAGTCATTTAAACTTTTGAAGTTGAAGATTCTAACTTTAACAAAATCGCTTTATTATCCAACCCGCCTGCAAAGCCCACCAATTTTCCACTTGCACCCACCACCCGATGACACGGTGCAATAATCGAAATTGGATTTTTGCCATTTGCCGCCCCTACGGCACGCATCGCATTCTCACTACCAACTTGTTCGGCAATTTGCTTATAACTACGAGTTTCCCCAAAAGGAATGCTTAATAACGCCTGCCAGACTTTCTTCTGAAATTCAGTGCCTTCAAAATCAAGAGGCACATCAAATTGCTGACGCTGACCTGCAAAATACTCTTGGAGTTGCTGCTGAGTTTTGAGCAAAATTGGATGATCATCTTGTCGAACTAAACTGGCTAAACGTACCCGTTTATGATCTTCGTTATCCCACATTACCGCAACCAATGCGTGATCGTGAGCCACCAATTTAAGCACGCCTACAGGAGTGTCCATTTCAGTAAATGCCAATTGCATTATTTTTCTCCTCAAGCAGGTTGGGTATCAGGTCATCCTGTTTTTAACTCAAACCGATCTGTTATTGAGCACACACTAAAAGACTGCATTCCAAGTTAGCTGGATGAAATTTTCATAAGTACCAAGCCTGAAATAATCAGAACTGCAGCCAACATGCGCATGGCACTAGCAGGTTCGCCTAAAATAAAAATACCGACTAAAAATGAACCGACTGCGCCTATACCTGTCCAAATCGTATAAGCCGTGCCTAATGGCAAAGTGCGCATGGCATAAGCCAAAAGCGCAAAACTTAAAATCATAAAAAAGAGAGTCACGATACTGGGCGTTAATTTACTAAAGCCGTCAGACAACTTCATGGAATACGCCCAAACCACTTCAAAAATACCCGCCAATATCAACATCATCCAGGCCATAACGCCCTCCTTCAATAGCATGAAATCAGGCCGTCCTGAAGATTTTTCTTGTCGAGTGTTCAGTCACTTTGACTATTTCTAAAAACCCAAACAAGGGAGGTCGTTCCTCCTGTTGCAATTTAAGCCACCGCGCAGCGATGATCCGTCTATTTTAAACTTAAAATTTTGCGCGCACCATTCAATACAAACATGGCCACAACTAAGCCAATAATCAGGTCTGGATAATTCGACCCTGTCAGCATCACCAAACCGCCCGCGATAATCACACCTAAATTCACAATCACATCATTGGCGGAAAAAATATAACTGGCTTGCATGTGGGTTCCACCATCTTTATGCCCTGAAATTAGCCATAAACAGGTGACGTTTGCCAGCAATGCCACAGCACCAATGACCATCATCAACATGGATTCAGGCTCACTGCCTAAGAAGAAACGGCGCAGGACATCAAAGATAACCAGTGCAGCCAAACCCAGTTGTACCCAACCAGACAAATGTGCAGCTTTGAGCTGTTTCTTGGCGGATTGACCCACGACAAATAAAGCCAAACCATACACGGCGGCATCGGCAAACATATCTAAGGAGTCAGCAATTAACCCAGTCGAAGATGCAATTAAACCTGCAATTAATTCCACCAAAAACATAGCGGCATTAATACCAAGCAAGGCATATAGCACTTTTTGTTGTGCAGCGCTGTTAGATACAGGCAGTTCAGTTTGTGTATTGGCTTCAGTCTGTTGCAACACAGCACCCAAACCCAATGCTTCTAATTTATGGGTAATTTCTGTGGCAGATTGGTTGCTGTGATAAACCTTTAAAAGTCGTGCAGGTGAATCAAAAGACAAGGCTGCAATATCATTATGATCTGCCAAAGCAATCCGCACCATTTGTTCTTCTGCGCCACAATCCATTTTAGGAATATGGTATGCACTCACCCACGGACTCAAAAGTTCCGAATCCAAAATTGTTGCTTTATCTGTCTTGGCAGTCGTTGCAGATGTACAGCTATTTTGATCAGCACAGCTTTTTTCTGTATCGCAAGACGAACCACAGCCTGTATCGCCACATGACTTGGAGTGTGTAGGCGCAGTTGCACAAGGCTGGTTTACATTTTTTTGCGTATCACAACCACAGCCAGTATTGTTTAGATTTTGGTTTTCTAAGTTTTTATCTTGATTCGATTGAGGATCTTGAGTTGATGAAGACATACGCCACACCCAAAAATACAATAGGCTCAGTATAAACCAAGCCTATGTATTTAGGGACAATCTATTCTATTTAGAAGCAGCAACGATCCATTGACTTAATCATTGATAAATACCCCTAATCATTAAAACCTGAAACGCAAGCCTATCGCATATAAGCCGCTCTGCTCGGAATCGGTTGCAGACTGCCAAGCAGTGTGTTGATCACCTTTCGTATACTCATAACCTGCACTGATATACGGCATGATGTTCTTGCTGATTTCATAACGCATTTCCACACCCACAGCTGCGCGGTTGAGTCCTGTTTTTTTCGCATATTTGGCATCATCCTGCAGAATAACATCTACATCTAAATAAGGCTGTGCGATCAATTTCTGAGTCAATAACAGATCCCGTGTGGTTTCCAAACTCAAAGCCGCATATTGATCCTCACCCAAATAAAAATAAGCATCGGTTTCAAAAAAATATGGAGCTAAACCATGTAAGCCAAACACAGCGTCAAACTTATCTTCTCGGTCTGTTTGATGCTCTTGCTGATTCACTTCGTGTCGATAACGCACACCTGCTTGCACATCCCAAAAATCTGAAATCATACGACTGTATAACAACTTGGCATCATATTCAGTCGCTTGTGACTCTTGCTTATCGCTATGAATTTTCACAAACAACTTGTTTTCATCAGTTCCGATACGAGTTTGTAATTTAGATTTGAGCACTCCCTCGGCATGATCATTCACTTGCCATTGCGTATCTAAAGTGCTCACCGCGTACACCTGCGCACCATGTTCTTTACGATGATCGTGTGACTGCGACTCTTGCACGGACGAATCGGATTGATGCGATTGATGCGATTGATGCGATTGATGCGATTGATGCGATTGATGCGATTGAGTATCAGCCTGAGCTGCAATTGTTGCAATCTCTGCTGAACTGGCATGTGCACTATGCACCTCTGTCGCTGCTAGCCCAACTGTACTGATGCAGCAGACAGAAATACTTAAAACTGTTTTCGCAAAAAGATTAATGTTGTGCATGTGCTGCTCCTTTTTGCGCTGTCGCTGAAGGGGTTTGAGTGGCTTGAATTGCTGTGGTTGAAAGCGGTTCATTTTCACTCACCTGCGCTACAATCAATTTATTCATCATTCCCGCGCTCATGTGATAGAGCAAATGACAATGTATTGCCCATTCACCTAATTCATCTGCAGTAAGCAGTGCAGTTACAGTTTGACCTGGCGGCACAATTAAGGTGTGTTTATTCGGCATTTCTGCTGCCGTTTGACCATTTTCCAACTGCATAAACATGCCATGTAAATGCATTGGATGTGCCATCATGCTGTCATTGATAAATTTAATCCGAATACGCTCACCATATTTCACCTTGAGTGGTGTGGCATCACTAAATTTCTTACCGTTGATTGTCCAGATATAACGCTCCATCGTACCGCCTAAACGCACGACCAATTCACTGCTTGGTTCACGTGTATCTGCTTGTGGCTGCAGCGATTTCAAATCTTCATAGTGCAAGGCTTTATGCCCCGCGGGTGTAGAAGCATTTGCCCATCCATATACCACCGCATTTTTGTGTTCTGTTGAAGGCATGCCATGTTGTGTATGCGTATTTTCAGACATTGTTGCATGGTTCATCTTGGAATGATCCATTTCCGACATTACCGCATGATTCATCTTGGAATGATCCATTTCTGACATCGCTACATGGTTCATCTTGGAATGATCCATTTCCGACATCGCTGCATGATTCATCTTGGAATGATCCATCTCCGACATTGCTGCATGGTTCATCTTGGAATGATCCATTTCCGACATCGCTGCATAGTTCATTTTGGAATGATCCATTTCAGACATCGCTGCATGATTCATTTTTGAGTGATCCATTTCAGACATCGTTGCATGATTCATTTTTGAGTGATCCATTTCAGACATCGTTGCATGGTTCATCTTGGAATGATCATCGCCTGAATGCTCTGTAGCATGCCCCATATCTTGCATGGTGAGTAAAGCACGCGGGCGCGCTGCAGGGAGCTGTAGATTTGATGTTGCAGAATGAAGTTCACTCTGTAAGCTACCCACAGCAAAACCTGAGCGGTCTATTGATTCCGCTTCAATTTGATAATGCGCTGCTTGAGGTTCAACAATCACATCGTAGGTTTCTGCAGTGCCGATACGAAATTCATCCACAGTAACAGGTTTGACTGGCTGACCATCGGCACTGACCACTGTCATTTTTAAGTTTGGAATCCGCACATCATAAAACGACATGGCAGAGGTATTGATAAAACGTAAACGCACTTTTTCATTTGGCTTAAATACACCTGTCCAGTTCTGTTCAGGTGTCTTGCCATTCATTAAAAAAGTATAGCCTGTGACATCGGAAAGGTCGGTTTTCAGCATGCGCATCTGATTCCACATTTTACGGTCTGACCATGTGGCTTTTAGCCCATCACGCTGTACTTGACGCCAAACATCACCTAAGGTTTCACGCTGATTTTGATAAAACTCGGCTGAAATTTTTAAATCTTTCTGAATTTGATTGCTAGATTTTTCATGAAAATCTGACAGCATCACCACATAATCACGATCTGTGTATTCATGTGCGTTTACGGCTGGCTTGGCTTTAGGATGAATCACCAAAGAGCCGTATAGACCATCTTGTTCCTGACCTTTGGAATGTGCGTGATACCAATAGGTACCACTTTGACGTACTTTAAATTGATAAACAAAATGTCCTTGTGGCTTAATCCCTTGAAAACCATTAAATCCAGGCACACCATCCATCAAACCGGGCAACAATAAACCATGCCAGTGAATAGATGAGTCCTGATTTTTTAATTGATTATTAACGTGAATTACCGCCTCATCGCCTTCTTCAAATTCGAGTGCAGGCGCGGGAAATTGTCCATTGACTGTAATACGTTGAACAGGTTTTCCCGTGATATTGACCGTTTGTTCTGCAATGGTCAGGTGATATTCCTTGACCGCAGCAAATGCAGAACTCGAACACAATGCACAGACTGTTAAAAACAGCGCAGGCTGATAAAATTTAGACATGACTTAATCCTTAAAATAAAACGTAAAAGTGTTTTGAATTCAGGATTAAGCTTTGGGTGGACGTAAAATTTGCTGCCAATGCCCAAGTAAATGTTGAGCTTGATAAGCAGGCAACAGAATATTGACAGATGAAAGTGCTACAGGTTGAATCAGTTCAGGGACTTGCACATTCAACACACTGTTTAAGCTTTGACAATGCAACTGCGCACAGTCCTGACAATTCGTCTTTGCAGTAGAAAAATCAGCCGAGCCATAACAATTTGCCGCATTTAAATCGGTATCCGTTGCGGATGTGTGCTGACTGAGATGATGGTTGGCCTTGGCATCATGCCCAAATATATGCTGCTTGGTTTCAGGATACGTTTGTAAAGCTATGGTATGACAATCTGGTAAAGATGTCATTTCACTCGCTGCGGTTGCAGAATGTCGAATCTCAGACCCTGCTGCCTGATTTGACATCATCCAATCATGTGCAGGTTTTACCGCAGCACTAACAATACCACTCCACCCTATGACAAATGCCATCAGGACAACAAACCACATTTGTTTGTAGGGTTGAGTCAGCACTAAATAAATTCCTGAGTATGAAAGATGCAGACCTGAACTTGCACAAGAATTGAACATTTTTGCCAAGTACAATCCACAATCTACAATGCACTCAATATAATTCAAGCCCCACTTATACACAATATCTTCTGCATTGAAAAACAGAGTGAATCCGTGCGATTTAAAAGCCAACTAAAACAATCAAGTTATATATTAAGCAACTTATTTTTATAATTAACTGAGTAAATACTCAATAAATTCAGTGTATTTAAAATAAACAAAAAGGATTCGATTGAATCCTTTTTATACTTATTTTGTATAAGTCATAAACAATTGATGTACAAATGTTTATAAATTAATCGGCTTATCCATAGTGTTATCAACATAGATATCCATACGGTTATCTACAAAGTTATCCACAGCATAAGCACTTGTGATTGTAGAAATTTATACTTCGACTGCGCCAACTTTTGCCAATTCAGCACGCATTTCATCAATCACCGTTTTATAGTCTGGCTTGCCAAAAATTGCTGAGCCTGCAACAAACATATCTGCGCCCGCTTCTGCAATTTCACGAATATTGGCAGGTCCCACACCACCATCGACTTCTAAACGGATATCACGACCTGAAGCATCAATGATTTGACGTGCCTGACGTAATTTCTCTAAAGTCATTGGAATGAATTTTTGCCCACCAAAACCAGGGTTCACACTCATGAGTAAAATCTGATCAACTTTATCAAGTACATAATCTAAATAATGCAGCGGTGTAGCAGGGTTAAAGACCAAACCCGCTTTTGCCCCACCCGATTTAATCAGTTGCAATGAACGGTCAATATGCTCTGAAGCTTCAGGATGGAACGTGATAATGTCTGCGCCCGCTTCTAGAAAATCACCAATCATGCGGTCTACAGGTTTTACCATTAAGTGCACATCAATTGGTGCAGTAATACCATAGTTTTTCAATGCCTTACATACACCTGCACCGAAAGTTAAATTCGGTACATAGTGATTATCCATCACATCAAAATGCACCACATCGGCACCCGCCTGAAGTACATTTTCCACTTCTTCGCCTAGACGAGCAAAATCTGCAGATAAGATAGACGGCGCAATTAAATAAGGCTTGGACATGGGAGAACCTAGCTAAATATTGGGATTGTGGTGCATTATAGCAAAGACTGCTTGGTGTGGTGGATTCTGTTACGATTGGATCATTCAGTTCGATGATTCAGGTCGATCAGCCAATTTGATAGTTCTATCTCCGCAACGCTCTGTTGCAGCACTCCACTGTTCTTTCAGTCTGGCTTTGTTATAGTAAAGGTCTTTACTCATTTGAACAAAATGCTGGTTTCAATAGATGATAAACAGTTCTGCCCATATTCAAACAACGCAAGCAAGCCGTATTGCCAAGCGTCTACTCAACCACTGGAAACATAAATTTGACGTTGCAGAAAGCGCAACCCAATACCAAATTATGATGCCAAGTGCCACAATTCTACTTATACCCCAAACACATGAGCTTGTAGTTGAAATTCAGGTAAAAAATACTGAAACAGATTTAAGTTACCTCGAACAAGTCGTGCTTGATCATTTAAGTCGTATGGGACAAACAGAATTGAGCGCGGTTTGGCAACGGTACTAACTGTTTCATGTTAAGGCGCTAAACGCTGCGTTTGTTCAAAATCCTTAACCGCTTGAATACGTTTTTGTGTTGCAGGATGGCTTTGTAAAAAATCCAAAGGGCTTTTGGCGGTGTCTTCACCTGCATTTTCTGCCAAACGCTCCAGAAAATGGGCAAAATGAATGGTTGGAATGCCCTGAGCATGCATCGTATTTAAAGCATAATAATCTGCTTCAGATTCAAAATTACGTGAATAATTTGCCCCCACGAGCGCCACAGGCAAGGTCGAAACTAAATCTGTACCATCTCCTGTAATCGCGAGCAAAATAATACTAAACCCTAAGCTCGATAAAGCCTGTTGCAAGCTGTGTCGTTCTACCAAATGCCCTTGTTCATGTGCCAACACGCCAATGATTTCCTGATCATTCTGTGCCAATTCCACCAATTCATCGGTCAAAATAATGGTGTTATTCGGAATTGCCAAAGCATTCGCGCCTAAGCGATCACCTTGTCGAAACAGCACTTTAGCAGGCGTGTCTCCTGCAATGAGCTTGCGATAATCTGCCAAAATTTTCTGCTGACGTACTGCGGGCAATTGACTTGGCGCTGTCATATCTAAAATATAACACTCTGCTTCATCACCAATTTGATTTAAGGTGTTCGCAGGCAATTGAAAGGCAACGTATTTGGATGCACTTGGGATGCCCCACTGCACTGTGACAAATACCATCAACAACACAAAAAAAAGACTAAATACGATCAGACTTGGCGTGCGTTCCAATTTCCAGATGGAATGCTGCACCTGTTTATTTCGCAGTTGAAACCACTCCGGCAAGGCTTGGGAAAATTCAATACGCGCATCATCTTTGAGTTCAATGACAGGTTGAATTTTACCTAGTGCCCCCACCAACATCATGTCTTGATAATGATAGCGCCGCTGTTGCTCTAAATTTTCACCATAACGGATAAGTACCGACTGAGCATCTATAGGAGAGATTTTGGCAGCCCATGGTTTAGACACTACACCATCATAAAACACTACATCCACGACCTGTGCCGCCATCTTCTTCTCCTAGCTTACAGCGATACATCAATATCAAAAATATCACTGAGTTCTTCTGCAAGTGCGCTATGTTCAGCTTGCAGTTGATTGATCATCAAATCTGGATCATTTTTTAAATGTAGACTTAAAGACTCAACCTGATAGCGATATAAACGAATAGCTGCCCATGGGGTCATTAAACCCAAACTCAGGACTTTCACAATCCAATTGGTCACCACAATCCAAGTATAGTGCCACTGCCCACAATCGGTCTGAAATTCACTACGACTGATACTGGTATTGTTCCATGTAGTGATAAAAATTCGCGCCGACATTAATGGCCAAATTAAAAACAACCCCAAAAGATAAACCGCTACAAATAACCAAATCAACTGCGCAGGATTACGACTCAACTGTCCTGCCAAAGCCAACATTATCCCGACTGCAAGCAAAATGCCAAAGAACAAAAAAACAGGTATGTACATCGCGCGCATATATGCTGGCCAATCTGCTTTCAGCTTAAATTTAAGCTGTCCTGCATATAAATGGTCTAAGCAATAACGCTTATACATCCACACCAACACAGGAAAAAATAAGCCCAATGTAAACAGATTAATCACGATACATTTTAAAAATACCCAATAGGCTTCTTTGTTACTGCCTGAAAAATAAAAACGCGCATTGCCAAATTTACTATTTCGCGCCTTAAAACGGATGGTCGCTCGAATCAACCATGGCACAGCCAAATATAAAACCACCACGCCAATAACCATGGCTTTGACTGAATAATTGGAAATCACCGAGATCACAACATAAATTCCGATGGCAATTAAACGTCCTAATAAAATTTTATGTGGGATACCCGTGAAATCAAAACGACGTTTGATTAATTCGGTATTGCCATAAAAATAGCGCAAACGACGCACTTTTGCCCACGGTGCATACAACCCAAAGGTCACGATCATCAACAAAATATTAACAATCCAAATGCCAAAATACTCTGAGGCACTACCATGAAATTGAAAATGATGAATGTGTCCAAGTAATGGATTACGAGCAGGCGGTGTTGTAGGCTCCGCTGGAAAAAACGGGGAAGATGGCGTTGCTTGTTGTGGTGAATCCCATTCTGAATTGTGCATGTGATGCCTTATTTATTTTATTGTACAGTCGTTATTTTACCAAGACGCTCAAACCCAAATGAGTAATCTTTCCAAATGGTAAAAAGCAAGTGTCCACCATTCTAATAAAAAGTGAACAACTTGCCTAGAAAAGTTTGAAAAATCAATGTGTAAAATTGAGTACTTGGCTTAGTCAGTTTGCAATTGCACCGCATGGAATTGCAAATGCTGATCTATAAAGCTTTGAATGAAATAATAGCCATGATCATAGCCTGCATGTTCCCGCAAACTCAATTTTTGCCCAACCGCATCGCAAGCTTGCTGAAATAATGCAGGATTGAGCTGACTATAAAATTGATCTTTCAATCCCTGATCAATCAAAATTTCACTGAACAATGCACCTTTGACCTGCACCAAAGCAGTCGCATCGTGCTGTAACCATACTTGCTGATCTGTACCTAAATAATTAGAAAATGCTTTTTCACCCCACGGGCATTGGCTTGGCGCACAAATCGGAGCAAAAGCAGACACTGACTTAAATTTTTCAGGATATTTAAACGCGAGGGTCAATGCACCATGACCGCCCATACTGTGCCCCATGATGCCAACGTGCTGTGCCTGAATTGGGAACTGTTGCAGCACCAATTGATAAAGCTCATCGGTGACAAAAGTTTCCATTTGATAATGTGCCGCCCACGGTGCTTGTGTCGCATTGATATAGAAACCTGCCCCCTGTCCAATATCCCAATGGTCGCCTTTGGCAACAGCTTCGCCACGCGGTGAAGTATCTGGACTAATCAAAATCAGTCCCAATTGCGCTGCCATGTGCTGCGCATGTGCTTTAATCGCAAAGGTTTCTTCGTTACAGGTTAAACCTGCCAAATAAAATACCGCAGGACAAGCCTGCCCCGCCAAAGCTTGTTCTGGTAAAAAAATGCCAAACTGAGTTTCAGTCTGTAAAGCATTGGAATGAAAACGATAAATTCGTTGCTCACCCTCAAAACAGCGGTTGTTCTGAATTAACTCCATCACCCTCTCCTCTTTGGCTTATTGAACAGATTGCGCACTCAATTGAATTTCAGCCGATGTTGCAACACTTTTTTGAGGAAACAAACGCTGCTCTAATTGTGGCAACATCAATTCCATATTTTTACCCATCGCCCATTGTGGCTCTGAAGGTTCAAAACCTTGCGCTTGCTCCCATTTCGCCACAGTCACTTTGGCTTCATTAAAAGCATTAGCAAAAGAGTTTTGTTCACGCATAGCCTGATCAAAAAAGGCACGACCAAAATAAGTATAATCAGCTTCGTTTGAACAACCAAACGACTCACGGTCTGCTGCCGATGCAGTAATCACTAAGGTATTATCATCTTGCAAGGCAGATACAAAGCTACCTGAATAACAGGCTGAAATGACGATCACACGCCAACGAATACCCGATTTATCCAAAGTATCGCGTAACCATTTCGGATCGACCTGATTTAAGTCAAGTGGTGCATTTTCAATTTCAAAATGATCTTTTAAACCGTGTGAGGTCATATATAAAAACAGCACATCACTTTCACGGTTCATGCGTTGCCCAATACGGCGCAGCGCCAATTCAATACTGGTTTGCGAAGCAATTGGAATTACATTACGGGTCATTGGGTTATTAATGAGCACCATCGAACGTCCAAAAGTGCCAAAACGGGTATCAAACTGTTCACGAATGCGCTCAATTTCAGACATAAATACGTCTTGATAGCTCGCCCCTGCAACCCCTAAGAAGTACCAATGCGATTGGGCAAATTCCCCATATTGAATACTGTCTAAAGCTTTATTCAGTACACGGCTTTGTGCATAAAAAGCTTCTTCGCTTAAACTTGGTGGAACTTCTTCTACTTTCCAAATGGGCTGACTTTTCACTGACATCTGCCAAACCACCAAAGTGAATAAGGTCGCCAAAACAATCAGTGCACGTTCCCACCACGGCCAATGCAATTCACGTGAAAACACCCATACCACTGCCAAACTTTGCCAAACAAATAGCACCATAAAAATGGTAGGCAAATAGTCATACAACACATACGGCAAGACATCCATCATGCCCATGTATTGAATCAAGCTTTGTAATAATGCAACGTGAGTATCTAATACCAACCACAACAAAGCAGGTACTAACAATAAACGCGGGTTATTGACACGCTGAGAAAGAATAATTCCGACAATTAAGGCAATAAAGGGCCACAAGGCATAACTGACCAAACCTTGTGGGTTAAATTCACCCACTTCTCCCGCGACCAACCAACTGAATAAGGTATTGGCAAGACCACCTAAAATCCCCCAAAAAATCAGTTGTAAGATAGAAGGACGAATAATTTGCAAAGAGCGTCGCGAACCCAAAAATAACCAAACGCCTGCGGCTTGGTTGCTTTTAAAATCGTGCCAAAAATTAATGGAGGGTTTGAAGTCAATCATAGGATTCTGTTAATCGCAGCTCGCGTTTCCACACTCCAAGTTTATGCTTGTCGTCGTAATTATCAATTGTCAATTTTAACTATATAACAAATCTTTGCGCATTATAGAAGCATTGAACGCCTTGCCACTGCTTTAGTGGTAGAAATCTACCCATTGTTCAAATTTGCTTGGAAATAGGCATCAAATCGGCAAGCATCACCCTGCCATTGATGTATGGTTTCCTGCCCCGCCAAAAATACAGCCAAACGTGGGCGCTTCACCACAACACGTTTGGCAATTTGCTGTGCCAAACCCAGTAAATGATCACCTAAATCCATTTCGCCATCTTCAGGTAACAGCAAATGTAATAACTGCATTTGTTTTTTGACTTGTGCCTGCTTTTTCTGCGCCTGTTGATGTTGATCTCGCTGCGGAAACATCGGGTCTAAATACACCACATCAACCACTTTGCCCTGCGCTGCGCAGTTGCGTAAATAATCTGCTGAATCTGTAAAAACCAACTGGATACGGGCAACAACACTTGCTAAAAAAGGATCATCTGCGGCTTGGCGTTTAGCATCCTCCAACAAAGTAAAAAGAATAGGATGACGCTCCAACAACGTGACCTGAGCACCCAAGTGTGCCATGAGTAAGCTGTCGTGTCCTAATCCTGCCGTAGCATCAATTAGGCTTGGTTTTTCCGACAAATTACAGGCACGAGCAATCATTTCCGATTTTAAAGAGGCACGTTTCAATCGCCCAACTTCAGCTTTCCAATCGGGTTGCATTTTCATGCCATTGGCACACAACCACAACCCTTCAGCATCTACACACAATGCCAATTCAGGGTTCAAACGCAAAAAACGTGCATTGAGTTTTTCTACTGTTTCAATGCACGTTTGCACGCCTCTAGACAAAAGCACAGCAGAATAATGCTGTGCTTGAGTGAGCCACTCGGCTTCGGTGTATAAGCGAAGTTCGCTTACCATAGTTTCCAACCTGTGAATGCGAACAATAAAATGATTAAACCTGAAGCAATACGATACCAAGCAAAAATCATAAAATCACGTTTCGCCACATAAGCCACCAATGCACGAATCAGCAAAAGTGCAGAAACAAAAGAAACGATGATCCCGAAGCTGAGTACGGTCCAATCTTCGGTGGTTTGGAATACATCATAGCTTTGATATAAGTCGAGCAAGCCTGCGCCAATAATGACAGGAATCCCCAAAAAGAAGGAAAACTCGGTTGCTGCTTTACGCGACACACCCAAGAACATCGCACCAATAATGGTTGCACCTGAACGCGAAGTTCCCGGAATCAGCGACAATACCTGAATTAGACCAATCCAAATAGCATCTCGGTAAGTTAGGTCTTCAACCTCATGGGCACGTACTTGTGGTGGATGTTTTTCAATCCACATAATGATAAAGCCGCCAATAATCAAACCAATCGCCACGGCAACATCATTAAATAATAATTCTTTTACAGTTTGTCCGAAGGTCAATCCAATCAGAATAATTGGAATAGATGCCATGATCAGACCAAAGCCCAAGCGACGACCTTTTTCTTCGCCTGTAAACATACCTGTGGCTGCGCCCCATAGACGTGTCCAGTATTCATAAATGACCGCTGCAATTGCCCCCATTTGAATGGCAATCACAAATACATCACTTTTTTCTTTGGTCCAAAAGTCCATCAGCTCTGCAGCGAGAATCAAATGTCCTGTGCTAGAAATGGGTAGAAATTCGGTAATCCCTTCTACAATACCCATAATTGCCGCTTTGAGCAGCAGTAAAAGATCCATAAATAACCCTAATTATGCCTTGCCTTGTTCTGGAATTTTTTTCCAAGCATTGTCACGTAAATAGACAGGCAATGCTTGTTCTGCGCTGACCCATTGCTGTTGCTGTGCACAGACGCGTGCAATAGTAGCAATATCTTGTGCGCTTGCACTTAAGCCTTTGTATTGTATTTGTTCTTGATCAATTAGACCTGCACCAGAACCGACCAATTGAAAGCGTACCGTCTGTATAGCATCGCTATAATTCAATAATTGTTCCTGATCAACCGCCTGCATAATCCCTTGTGCATCTAGCTCAAAACTGGCGATATACACTTCATTCATGCGTGCATCCAACACAGCTGTAACCGCAGTTAATCCTTCAAGACGATAAGCCGCCTGCGCCAATGCCTGCAAAGTCGATACAGGAATTACAGGCACATCATGTGACCACGCCAAAGCCTGCGTAACTGCCGCATTAATTCGCACACCGCTAAAAGAACCTGGGCCACGGCTAAAGGCAATTGCAGTCAGATCAGCCGTACTGATTTGAGTTTCAGCAAAGCCTTGCTCAATCATTGGTAAGATGGTTTGCGTTTGTGCTTTTGCTCGCGCATCTAATTGAAAAAAGAGTTCCTGTGTTTCATCTACAATCGAAACGGAACACTGCTCATTGGCAGTTTCCAATGCCAGCAATTTCATGCACAACCTTCAAGGAATAAATATCAAAAATTGGCGTTATGATACTCCACTCCTGAAATTCACGCGAGGATTTACATGCCTCAGATTGCAATTCCTGAGTATAAAATTCTATGTAATTACAGCTAAAAAATGCGTTTGACTAAACGATGCAAATTCTATTTTAGAGTGTTGCAGGCTCTAGGTTTACAAAATGCTGAAAATGTTCAGCATAGTGCAGCGCACTCATTTTTAAACGTGCTTCTGCAGACTCATCCAAAGTCTTAACCACTTTACCGGGAGAACCCATCACCACAGAATTATCGGGAATCACTTTACCTTCAGGAATTAAAGCATTGGCACCAATAATACAGTTTTTACCAATCACCGCATGATTCAGCACCACTGCATTAATACCAATCAGGGTGTTATCGCCCACGGTACAACCATGTAACATCGCCTGATGTCCAATAGTCACATAATCACCAATCTGCATTTCAATGCCTGCATCGGTGTGCAAAACAGCATTTTCCTGAACATTGCTAAAATTACCCAATTTGATTTTACTGTTATCGGCACGTACCACAGCCCCAAACCAAATACTAACTTTCTGTCCCAACTCAACCTGACCAATGACCGTGGCATTATCCGCCACCCAACCATCCCACGGTTGCTGCATTGCTTTCGGGGCATATCCTTTAAATTTATACAACATGGTTCCTTCCTATCTTCACATCAAAAATTTTCTATTTCTTAAATGTTGGTGAATTTAACAAAAACGGCCATTCTTTACGATAATCCAAACCATATTCAAATAAAGACACCAACATCCGCGCTGTTAAGCCCCAAACCACTTCATCTTCAACCTGCATACTCGGAAAATATAATTTTTGTTGTGCAAAGCTCACTTCATACGGCGTTGGTGGCGCTTCCATTAAATGCTGCAAAGAGGCAAAAAAGATCCGATCAATTTCTGAAGGTTGTGGAATTAATTCTACTTTTGGAGGAATCAGCCCCACCACAGGCTTAACCAACATTCCATTACGGGCTTTTTGCATTGGCAAGTCACCAATCAACTGCACTTCAAATGGATTTAATGCGGTTTCTTCCTGCGCTTCACGCAATGCCACCACAATATTACTGGTATCTTGCGGATCGCGTTTGCCACCAGGGAAAGACACCTCACCCGCGTGATTATTGAGTAAGGTAGAACGGCGGGTTAGCAATACCTTTGGATCAGACTCGTCGGTAATGGCAATCAATACCGCTGCATGCGCTTCCATGAACGTTTTAGAAAAGCGCAAACGTTGCTGTAATAGATGCGTGAGCGAATGATCAATCATGCCTTATAATTCTCCTTGTCTAAGTTTCATCATAGCTGAAATAGGTGGGCAATAGATAGAGAGGATGCCAAAGTTGAAATTTTCAGTTATTCTGAGAACTCCCTTCAACAATGACGATCACTATGAACTTTTGTGGAAATTGTGGACAAAAAACAACAACGAAAATTCCGCTTGGCGATCAGCAATTACGTCAAGTGTGTAGCGCATGTGGCAATATTCACTATGTCAATCCAAAAGTCATTTGTGGTGCATTGGTCGTTTGGGAAAATAAAGTATTGTTGTGTCGTCGTGCAATTGAACCACGCTATGGTTTGTGGACTTTACCCGCAGGCTATATGGAAATGTTTGAAACCATGGAGCAAGGTTCTGCCCGTGAAACTCGCGAAGAAGCCGAAGCGGAAATTGAAATCGAACAACTTTATTGCATGTATAACATTCCACGGATTGGGCAAATTTATGTGCTGTTCAAAGCTCAATTGTTGAATGGTCAATTTGGTGCAGGTGAAGAAACCATCGAATCACGCTTGTTTAGTGAAGATGAAATTCCGTGGTCTGAATTGGCTTTCCCAAGTGTAGAACGTACTTTACAACACTACTTTGCAGATCGAAAAAACAATCATTTTACGACCCACTTAGAAACCTTAGGTTCACGTACAGATCATACGGGTTAAAAACCCCACATGATGTTCATTTGAATCAAGCTAAAATCCGAATAATAAATAGCCCACTCTAAAGTGGGCTATTTTCATCACTATGTCACCTAAAATTAATGCTAAATACGCACTTTATTTGGGTTATAACATTCGGCTACATCTAGACTTACAGCGCCACCTTGGGCTTTCACCAAAGCTTTATCTGCATCGGTTGCTAACGCAGGGTTTTGAGCCACGTAAGTTGCAAGTTGTGCATGATAAATATTGCTCCACTTCACGGTTGAGCCATTAAAATCAGACAATGTAATACGGGTAGAGTTGGCTGCAACTAAATTGCCAATATTGGCGCGCGCACCACCCACCACTTGACCATTCCCACCTTCAACCGCTTCAATTTTGGTATTCAAACCAATGACTGCACCATCAAGTTTATGAAATATTGGATTGGCCAAAATCATACGCAAAGTAACTGCTTTATTGTCAATATCGGTTGCACCTAACACACCTATACGGTATTGCTGCACACCATTTGTATCAACATATTCAGCACCAGACTGACGAATTTCTGCACACTGACCAGACATATCGGTTTCTGTGGCATTTGGTGCTATATCTGTACGAATATTGCCATCTTCATCTAAAACAACACCTAATTTGATGCTATCTGTCGTCGTTCCGCCATCAAAATTAAAGGTCAAGGTTGCATAAATTGGGAAAATATAGCGACTGCCTAAAGGTACATTTTTTTGGGTTTTAAAAACGCGATTATCCAAAAAGTTCACAGAAAAGAATTTATAGGCATCAAAAGAACCTTTGAACTGATCAGTGCCTATAGTTTGTTGCCATTGACCATAATCTGCAGGATTCGCTGTTGTAGATTTGGTCAATAATTTATAAAAACCTTCCGTGCCCGCAATTAAATAATCATTAAACACCTTACCTTGGGTAATTTTAAAATCATCAGCCGTATTGTCATTCACACTAAAATGGAATGGCCCCTGAATACGTTTATTCAATGGGTTGACCCATGTGGTTTGTGCTGCTGCAACCATACGCTCAGGACGCACTTTACGAATCAATTCACCACTCACCGTTAAAATTGGGTTAGTCGTGTTCGCAGACACCGCACCTTTCCATTGCATACCATAACCGAAGGTATATCCAGAACGGTCTGTGATTAGTTGATATTGCCCAATGAGGTGTTTCAAATCTGCGACCGTAGATTTACAGTCTGCCAAATTACAGCCATATAAACCTTGTGGTAATTGTGAATCTTCTTTGGCTAAAATTGGATAGTTAGCTTGATAAGATGCCGAGTTATTCATGTAAACCAAGGTGTTTAATGCTTGATAAGCATCATCTTGAGATACCTGTGACACATCTACCCACGGGCGTAAAATACTGGCATAAGCCCCTGAACGATAGTCACCAACCTCAACGGACTCAGCAATATTTGCCAATTGTTCTTTTTTGAGTGTCGTAATCGTTAAAGGCTGAATATCACCTGCAATGGTTCCTCCACCTTCAACAGAAAGTGCTTGTAGCAAGCGTACAATTGCAGTCGCGACCTGTATCGTTTCGTCACTACTACTTAAACTCGTTGCTTGGCGTCCTGTTAATCCACGTGCCATATCTAACACACTTAAACGTGGATAACCCGCACCTGCAGTACTGACCATTCCAATATCAGACAATGATACTGTGCCTAAATCAATATATTGATTGGTCTTTTCCTGAATAAAGAAGTGGACTTTATCTCCTTCACTACATTTACCTGTTGCCGCATTACTTTTCGGCTCAATCATGGTGATGTAGGTTTTACTGGTATCACTGCTACAGGTAAAATTCAAACCATCCACAGGATAATCCAATGCAAATTCCACGCAGTTTTTTGCTGTACTGGCACAACTCCCGTTGATATACGCCACAGCATTAGGCTCTGGATTAATATTGGCACTTTCTCCACCACAGCCACTCAATGCCGCCATCAATGCTGTCGTTGCAAAAGGTAAAATATGTCTTGTTTTCATCCTGAATTCTCTTATTGTTGTTAGCGTATCGCAATGAGTTTTAATTGCCCTTGGTTACTGAGCACGCGATGTTCCATATCCACTGCAGAAGCCAATGGCGTTAATAATACATAGTGGCTATTTTTTGGAAGTTGCAGCATGCCCTCTATCACCTCATGTTGTAAGACATTGCCTGCAGTATCCTGATTTCTAAAACCACCTGCACCTTCAATCACACAGCCTTTTTGATCCAGAAAAACCACAAACGGCCAATAAAAGGTCGGTTGATTTTGCTTCATGGCATAAGAGTTGATTTGAATATTTTGAATATTGCCTTCTAACTTCACCAATTCATAATCAAATTTTTCGGTTAAGGGAGCTCTAGGCCACAAATTTAAATCTTGTTGTGCTTTTAAGGTTTTAGCTTTATTTTTTTTGCTTTCAGCAAAACATTGCTGCCCCAAACCCTCAATTGCTTCAGCTTGATTAACACGATAATAGTCTGCAGCCAAAACAATGGCTTGAGGTTCAGCAACCGATTGCTTTTTAAATAATTTATTGAGAATGGAACGGCTTACACCACGTTCACGTTCGACCACTTGCATGCGAGTACCGCCGCCATTTTTTGTGTCAATCATGCCTTCTGGCATACTGTAAAAGCGTTTTTTTCCTTCTAAATTAAACTCCTGATCTTCCAAATACTCACTTTTAACATACTGTTCACCCGCCATCTCCATAAAACCCGTTTGTTGGGCAGATGTATGCGATGCTTGATCTGGTGTTTTTTTAGAGACAGACACTGTGGATGGATCAATCGCAAATTGCTGAGGAAGCTGTTGTAACCCCTCTAACACAGATGGTTTAACAGCAACTTTGTTGATCATCACTTCTTTAGTGAATCCTGTTTGATGAACAGATTCCGCACTGGAAATTTCTTGCTGCGCTGCATTTGGCTCAGTGTGTGATGCGCGCAATGTTGAATTCACTTTGCTTTGACTGGCCTGATTTTGTGACGTAGCGGATTGTTCTGAGATATTCGGCTTAGACTGATTCAGTTGCTTGTTCACCTGAGCAGAAGTATTTTTAGATACCTGAACGGATGTTTGAGCAGGTATCTGCTGTGCTTGATGCACCTTGTCTTGCTTAAACTGGTCTTGTTGTTGATTTTCTTGTAGTTGCTTTTGTTGGACTTGCTTTTGCTGTTGTGCGGTTTCCAACGCCTGTATCGTTTGCTTTTTTTCTGCAGCATTACGCTGCACCACAATTGGACGACCATCTGGTCCAATAATGGTGTAAAACTGATTCGCGTAACACACCGATCCCATACTGAAAATCAGTGTGAGTATCGACTTTGAAAATAAAGTCCGTTTTATTTTCCGTACTGAACTTACCATCGTGTTCTATAACTCAATCCAAGAATTGTAATTTTTGTATCCGTTTTCACATTCAAACCCGCATAAGGGTTTAACAGTAGGTTATTCACACCTTCCTTATTGGCTAAACTACTGGTATTGGCTGGAATTTTATCCTTGCTTTGTAAAAAGCCGATGGATAAATCAAGGTCTGTATCTGCATCAAAACGATATCCCACACCCAGACCGAATAAACGTGCATTATTAATTGGTACCATAGTGTTACGTTTATTGTCAGGAATCGCACTACCACGTGGTTCATAACCCGCACGCAGTTTTAAACGGTCTGTGGCTGAATATTCGATGCCAACACCCCAGTTCCACGGTGACTTAAACTCTAATGGCAAAGCTAAACTGTCATCAGACACATGCTCCGAAAGCAATTTTGCAATTTTTAATGCCGAGATTTGACGGTCAAACTCGAATTTGAATTTATCCCATGCTTTATAGTCAGTCCAGCCCACATCAAAATTGACTTGTAAATCAGGCATGACTTTATATTTTATCCCCGCTTGAAAGTGCGCAGGATATTCAAAATCCATAGAAACCAAACCAGACTCACTGGCTGGAATATAACTTGGGAAACCTAAAATTGCCGCTAAAATCTGACCTGTTGGTGAAGACATCAAACCATTAATTAACTCACGCGGTGCTTTCGAGTTATCAATATGATATTTGCCCTTTAAGCGCATTTTAGCTGCACTCTGATACACCATACCAAAGCTAAAATCTTCTGTCGGTTCCCACAAAATACCCAAGTTATAACTCGGGCTTAAACTTTGCTCAACCGCCAGTTGCATTTGCCCAAAACGGGAAAATGGATTCATGCCTTCTTCGGCATTACAAATCCCGAGCAACAAAATATCGGTGATGATATTGGCGTTTTCTTTAAATGGCGTACAGACCACTTCATCCACCATACGTAACATCCCGATCAGTTCATTCGGGAAGCGTAAATCGGTATTCATGGCGATGGCTTGGTAAGACATCCCTATTGACGCACCGACTGACAATTCATCATTGACTTGATAGGCGATAGATGGAGAAAGATAAGTAATACGCTCTAAGGCAACCTGTTGTCCCATAAAGTTACCAGGGTTACCATTTTCGGCACCAAAGCCCGCAATCAACGGCGCATATAATGCGGTGGCAAAGGTCACTTTGGAACCTGGTGGATTATAGGCAATACCGTTGGTTGGCGCTGCCAGTGGCATGCCTTTACCCAAATCGACAAATTTTTTCAGAATCGGGACATACAGCGTTGGATATTCTACATCGGCTTGTACTGTACCTTTAAAATCGGTACAAAAATCGGCCAAAATTTCTGGTCCATCGTTACACACCACAGGGTCATCAGAATAACCAAATACGTCATAACCTGCTGGAACGGAA
Source organism: Acinetobacter sp. SWBY1 (assembly GCF_002946595.1). NCBI lineage: Bacteria > Pseudomonadati > Pseudomonadota > Gammaproteobacteria > Moraxellales > Moraxellaceae > Acinetobacter > Acinetobacter sp. SWBY1. The sequence goes on from NZ_CP026616.1 coordinate 1,349,224, forward strand.
AGCTCACGCTGTACATCAAAATGTGCCAACACCCCTTGCACATCTGTTTGCAAACCTTCAATCTTGGTCAGTGCAGCAGGGTTAAAGTGAATCGCACTAATACCAGGAGGATCTGCAGTGACCGCATTCCCCATAGTCAAAGAACGAATATCGACAGATAAGTTTTGTCCAAGCTGCGCAAAAGCAGCCCCTGAACAGCCCGACAGTATAATTGCAGTCACTAACGGGCGAAGTCGTATCATTTTCATGCGACTAGCCTCTTAGCGAATTTTTTTACCGAAACCGAGAATATCCAGTGGGAATGACAAACCAAGTGATACGTCTGGCGCGTCTTCGGTCAGACCGATTCCTACCGTACCATTCACAATGGTTTCAGGTGAAACGCGAACGCCTAATGAAATAGCCAAAGTCGAACTGGTCTGGTCTGCAGGTGAATAGCTTTCACCCGTATGATAAGTAAACTCCGAACCTGTATTAAAGCTTTGCTGATAGGACATGGTCATCGACACATCGTAGTTAAACGAATAAGCAAAACCAAAAGCAAAACCACCACTAATACCTGGCTCAAATTCTTCAATTATACGGCTACCGCGAATTTGATTGAGACCGCTTTCTTTAAAACCATAGTTGGCTGAAGCAGAAGCAAACAATACAACAGGGTCAATATACTTACGCGTACTTGCACCAATGCCTGCAGAGTAATAACCCTTACCTGTTGATAAATCTTTAACAGGGTTAATCTCGTAAGGACTATCACCCGTTTTAGTCGATAAATTTGCGAATAAAATTAAAGGTAAACGCCCCGCTTTTAATGGGAATGGCTCCCAACGTGCGCCTAAAGAAATATCCCCCAAACCTGCTGCAGTAGCATCCTTTAATAAATCTGACTTTGCAACCAATGGTACAGAAGCAGATAAAGTTAAATTGTCACGCAAACCATATTGTGCGGTGAAGGTGTTAGTTAATGCATGCGAGGCATTTTCTTGCACACGAAGCTGATACAACTGACCTTGAGCCATTTCAAGATCGAGCTGCGTATCACGATGATAGGTATAATCAATATCATAATAAGATGAAATATCACCTTTTTTCATGAGCGAGTATTGCCGCTCATTCGAGGTAAATACTTCTTCTAAATTCGCCTCTTTGGTTGCATCGCCCTCTTGCTGTTGCAAAGCAGATGATGCTGCTTGTGCACCATTTGCAGCGACAACCGCACTATTTGTTTCAGCACTTGTATCTGCAGTTGATGCTGCTGTATCTGATACTTCTGCCTGTTCAGTTGTGGTTTCATATTCCCCTAATTGCGGCTCCTCTGCGGCATAAGCCACCCCAAATACCATTTGAATACTGAGTGCCAATAAGGTTTTATTCATCCATTTACGATCCATGATTTACCCCTTCCATTTTTATTTTTGTATTTCGTGAACAACTAATTACTTGTTTTTATAGTAGAGTCTTAAAAAACGATGCTCGTACTGTCCATAATTATCAGAATCTTTATTTACATTACGTTCCAGACGTATTGTCGATGCTTTATCGGCTATTTTTTCCATCGCAAATTGTGGATATTGAATATCAACAAAGGCATAACGATTCACTGTTGCGTCTTCCACATGACGCAAGTCTTTTTCTTGTAATGCCAACATAGTTTGACGATTTTGCGGTGCGACATTAATTAGAAATAAGGTGTTATTCTCCCAAACTTCTTTAAAGCGTTCTTCATCGAAACTGATATTGCCTAATGCAGGGTCTGCCACATAGACACGTCCATTTTTATATGCCTTATACACCACAAAATGTTTAAAACCTGCATAGGAAATCGGCACAATTGCAGGCTGTCCTTGTTTAACTAAATCCGAAAACTCCCCGCGATATCCACCACTTTCCATGCCCAAAGCTGCGACAAAGCGCTTCATATCCAATAGCGAAAAACTACGACGTTCAATAATTCGGTCGTATTCTCCATAACGCAGCAAGCCACTCATGGTTTGTTGCTCGTTTAATTGTGTTCCTACATAACCATTCAGCAAGGTTGTTAAAGCTGCAGAACCACAACTGTAGTCATAGGCTTGGCGCACAATTCCGCGAAATTGATCTTCTAAAGCAGGTTTAATTTGCACAGGCTCTCTGTGCATACGGGTAAAGGAATTATTTCTAGAATCCAAAGTTTCTGTGTAACGCACAGTTTCAGGATGCTGTTCTTTTAAATCAAAGGCTTGTGTGGCAGCGTAATAGATCAATGCCGAGCCCAAAGCGATCTCTAACATATATTTTTACTTTTTAGTTCTCGGCAATACCTGCCTAATATTTTTATTTTAGAGTTTTCACTCTACTTCCTTGTATTTAGAAAGATACTCGTTTTATAGAAAAAAAAAAGGGCTTTCTATATTTTTTTTGCGAACTCATCAGTTTATTTGTAAAAAAAAGCGCGTGAATTCACGCGCTTTTTCGGTGTTTAAATTAGTGACCAGAAATGGTGATTTTTGCACCTTGCTGGTAACCTGCACCACCCAACGCTGTTGGTGCACCATAATAGGTTTGTAATCCTTGGATTTCCATATCACCAATAGACGTCTTCTGAACTGCACCAGCAGCACGATCATAACTACCCAAATGAATACCTTTAATATAGTTATCTTTAGCACCACCATGGCTGATGATCTGAATATAACCATTGCTAGCATCATCTTTGCCAATGATACTAATATCTTGTTTTAAAGTTAAGTCTTTCTTGCCAGCATCGGTAAGCTTAATACTTTGAATAAAGATTTCACCTGCAGCACGTGTAGTAGTTTTCGTTGAGTTATCTAAAATACCAAGATCTTTGATTTCTAAACCACCCACCATTGTGGTGTTTAATTTAATCATTGCACCTTGTGGTGCTGCACCTAATTGAATATTGGCATCCATTTTACCCGTTTTTAAAGTTAAACCAGATAAAATTGCATTATAGTTGGTGTCATCACCACCACGACGAATATTAGCCGCACCCGCTGCTGGCATAGCATTCGATGCGGTCACACCAATCTCACCAATATTAATATCTAAGCCAGATACTTGTGCTGCCACGTTAATAAATGCACCATTGGCACCTGTACCCGCATCTGTATCAATCACCAAGTCAGCTAAGTTACGAGAATCTAATAAATAAGCACCACCATTGCTATAGTTTGCACCTATGACCACACCATGAGCCGCTGTTACGCCCTGACCATTACCTTTGATAACAATTGCACCAGCCTTGCCTGTTCCACCAAAACCAGCTTCACCCGCAGCGCCTTTTGCTGCTAAACCATCATTATCATGAATAAAAAGTTTTTCGATCTCTACTTTAGAAATACCAATCCCGATGCTTAAACCATCTTGACCAGTAGTTGCGCTTAATGCAGTATCGTCCATTGCCTGCATTGCCATTGCATTTGTTGTTAACGCGATTGATGATACCAAAGCAAGTTTAGTAAATTTTTTCATCTTGTTACTCTCCCGAGAGTATTATTTTTTTGGTTTTACCACTCAGTGCCAGTGATTGTGTTTTTATTTGATGAGGACAACACTGACACACATTCCTTGAGTAGCCGGTTTGCACATACAAAGGTATATCTGAGTTATTTTTTGTTCAACTGCTGTTGGTCGCAATCCACATCTTACCGACAAACGGTTATTTGCTTTTTATCTGCTGCAATCATGTAAAATAGCCTTTTAAAATCTCTCAGCTGTTTACACTTTATGTTCTATCCTACTCATTTTAAAAAATTATTCTGTGAACCTGAATGCGAGGCTGCAAAAATTCTGCAGGCTTTGGCAGCACTTTCACATTGTATTTATTTGCAAAATAATGGAAAGGCGCGTATTGCATTTTTGGCCGAACGCTATTGTGTGCAGCAAAACCATCAACATTTCTACTTTCAAAAAACAGCATTCAATCAATACGAATTAAGTCCAACTCAATTAGATTTAACAGCTCATCTCGGCACTTCAAATGATACAAACACTACCCCATTTTGCAGTGTAATGGGTTTTATTTCGTATGATGCTGCAGCACAGCAACACATCAATATGCAATCCCGCGCCCAACCAAGTGTTTTTTTAGGTCAATTTAAAAGCTATTTACAGCAAGAAACTGATGGCTGGTATTTTTATAGTTCAGACGATACAGCTACGCAAATTTTTGATTTTATTTTAAATTTATACAGCCAACCTGCCGTTATTGAACAGTTCCAATTAAGCCAAAAGTGTCAAGCCCGCTGGAATTTCACAGATTACCAACGCGCCTTTCAACATGTTCAAGACTATATAGTGGCAGGAGATTGTTATCAAATTAATCTTACGCAAGAGTTTAGCGCTGAGGCTCAAGGTCAACTTTTAGAGACTGCAGCTCAGTTTTGGCAACTGACCAATGCACCTTATGCAGGTTATTTACGTATTGGTGATTTTGAAATTTTAAGTTGTTCGCCCGAACTCTTTATCGATTTTGAGGAAAATCGAAAAATTACCACAAAACCCATTAAGGGCACGATGCCACGTTATGGCGATCCTGAATTAGACCGACAATCGAAACAACAATTAAGTGAATCTAAAAAAGATCAGGCTGAAAATGTGATGATTGTGGATTTATTACGTAATGATTTAAGTGTTTATGCCGAAACTGGCAGCGTCAAAACGCCAAAGTTATTCAATATTGAGTCTTTTAACCAAGTGCATCACATGGTCAGTGAAGTGACCGCAACACTAAAAGCCGAGATGAATCCTTTTGCTGTATTGATGTCTGCATTGCCAGGTGGCTCAATTACAGGTGCACCAAAAATTCGTGCCATGCAAATTATAGATGAACTCGAAGGTGCAGCACGTGGCGCCTATTGCGGCTCTATGGGTTATTTTGATGCCGATGGAACGGGTTCTTGGAATATCCTGATCCGTTCTATTCAGAAATATCAGCAAGATGTTTCATTATGGGCTGGTGGTGGCGTCACGATTGCATCTGTTTGTGAAGCAGAATATCAAGAATGTTTTGACAAGGTTTCAGCGATGTTGGACTTATTGAACCGCTGGTACAAACCTGCGCAATAGCATGTCGCAAAAACAAAAAAAGCGAGTGAATTCAATGCTTCACTCGCCTCTACGATATTTTAACAATTAAGCCAAAATATCGTATTTTAAAGTATCTACTAAGCGTTGATTTTGATCATCTGTACCAATAGTAATGCGCAAATATTGATTGATGCGTGGTTTATTAAAATAACGCACAATAATACCGCGTTCACGTAATGCTGCAGCTAATTCACCCGCATCCTGTTGAGGATGTGATGCAAAAATAAAGTTGGCGTGTGATGGCAATATCTTAAAGCCCAAGCTCGTTAAATCCGTCACCAATTTCTCACGGCTTGCAATAACTTTTTGGCATTGTGCTTCAAAATACGCCTGATCTTGAAAAGATGCCACCGCTGCTGCAATCGCAAAACGATCCATTGGATAGGAGTTAAAACTATTTTTCACGGCTTCCAGTGCGGCAATTAAATGCGGTTGCGCAATCGCAAAACCAACACGTAAACCTGCCAAAGAACGTGATTTAGATGTGGTTTGACACACCACAAGATTATCGTACTTTTCTACCAATTTTACTGCAGACTCTGCACCAAAATCGACATAAGCCTCATCAATCACTACCACTGAATTTGGATTGGCCTGTAAAATTTCTTCAATCGCACTTAAACCCAAAGCAATACTGGTCGGTGCATTCGGATTGGTGATGATGATGCCGCCATTGGCTTGCTTATAATCATCAACCACAATTTCAAAATCATCATTTAAAGGCAAAATTTTAGTTTTTACCCCAAAAAATTGACTATATACAGGGTAAAAACTATAGCTGATATCCGGATACAGTAACGGCTGTTCCTGAACAAAAAAAGCTTTAAAAATATGTGCAAGGACTTCATCTGAACCATTGCCAACAAAGACATTTTCCACAGCCACGTTTTGCTGTTTCGCAATGGCTTGCTTAAGCTCAGACGCATCTGGATCTGGATATAAACGCAGTGCATCTGCCGAGTTTTCTAAAACCTTTTGCACCGCTTCCACCACTTTAGGCGAAGGTGGATACGGGTTTTCATTGGTATTCAATTTTAATAAATTTTGAATTTTTGGCTGCTCACCCGGTACATAAGGCTCTAGCTCACGTACTTCAGGGCTCCAAAAACGCATTTGTTCTGCTGTGATATTCATTTTGTATTCTCTTTAAATCCTCTCCTAACCTCTCCCAAAGGGAGAGGAATTTTCATTACTAAAGACACAAAATTTGTGTGGTTTAAATTCCCCTCTCTTTATTAGGAGAGGGTCAGGGAGAGGTTGTAATGCTATTTATGATTGATAACGATAACGTGCTGATCGTGCATGCGCATCCAGATTTTCCTGCTTCGCTAAAATATCAGCGGTTTTCGCCAAACTTTTCACGCCCTCAGCTGAACACATAATCAGACTTGAGCGTTTTTGGAAATCGTAAACACCCAATGGCGATGAAAAACGTGCTGTACCCGACGTTGGTAATACGTGGTTTGGCCCTGCACAATAATCACCAATAGCTTCTGGTGTATAGCGCCCCATAAAGATCGCACCCGCATGACGAATTTCTTCTGCCATCACTTGTGGATCATCCATACACAACTCCAAGTGTTCGGGCGCAACTTGGTTGATCAATTCAATCGCCTCTTGACGATCTTTGACTAAGATCAATGCACCACGATTTGCAATAGAAGTGCGGGCAATTTCAGCTTTAGGCAAATTCGCCAAGTGCTGTTCAATCGCTTGTTCAACCTGATTCAGCAATTGCGCATCTGGTGTAATAAAGATAGATTGTGCAACCGTGTCGTGCTCGGCTTGGGAAAGTAAATCCATCGCCAACCATTCAGGATTATTTTCACCTTCGGCATAAACCAAAATTTCGGATGGCCCAGCAATCATATCAATGCCAACCTGACCAAATACAGCACGTTTTGCAGCCGCCACAAAGCGGTTACCTGGCCCCGTAATTTTATCTACCGATGGGATGGTTTCTGTACCATAAGCCAATGCAGCAACAGCTTGCGCTCCGCCAATGGTAAATACACGAGTCACCCCTGCTAAATATGCAGCCGCCAAAACCAATGGATTGAGTTCACCATTCGGTGCAGGTACCACCATAATAATTTCAGGTACACCAGCAACATGCGCAGGCACGGCATTCATGAGCACAGAAGATGGATAAGATGCCAAACCACCCGGTACATAAATACCAACGCGATCTAATGGCGTGACTTTTTGCCCAAGTGTATTGCCCAAAGCATCAACATAAGTCCAGCCATCCTGCTTTTGCGCTTGGTGAAATTCACGAATACGTACAGCAGCCAATTCCAAAGCTTCACGAACTTCGTTATCTAAAGCATCAAATGCGGCTTTCAGTTGTTCCTGACTTAACTCAAGTTCTGAAAATTGATGCGCTGGATGTCGATCGAACTGTTGAGTGAGTTTAAGAACCTGAGCATCACCGTGCTGACGCACATCAGCAATAATTTGATCTACAGTTTTTAAAAGTTCAGGATCACTGACAGTTTCAAAAGCCAACAAGTCTGCAAAGGCTTGTTTAAAGCTTTGATCTTGAGTCGATAAACGTCGCATCAATTTACCCACAAGGTTTGATAGAAAAGTTTAGTTTACCTTGTTTCTAGGGCTTTGTGGGAATCTATACATGGCGAAAGCAGTATGTTTTGATGGAAATTCACGTTCGAAATCATTCAAGAACAGAATCATGCACGAACATAAAAAAACCGCCATTGAATGACGGTTTTTTGAGAAGGCAGGATAATGGATACAAAGTTAAGCAGATTGTTTTGCCAACTCTCGTTCTGCCACAGCTTTTTCAAGTTGTGCCAAAATTGGATTGAGCATATCTTGCTTGCGCTTAAAACTGGCTTTATTGACAATTAAACGTGAAGATACTTTACAGATTTCTTCTAGCGGCTCTAAACCGTTGGCACGTAAAGTATTACCTGTATCAACCACATCGACAATGTAATCACCCAAACCGACCAATGGTGCTAATTCCATTGAGCCATAGAGTTTAATGACATCAACCTGCTCACCTAAGCTGGCATAATATTGACGGGTCAAATTCACATATTTAGTGGCAATTTTTAAACGACCTTTTGGACGCTGCATACCAACTTTGCCCGCAGTCATTAATTTACAATTGGCAATTTTCAGATCGAGCGGCTCATATACATTTTGAGCGCCATGCTCCATCAGCACGTCTTTACCCGCAACCCCAATATCTGCCGCACCATTTTCAACATAAGTGGGTACATCAGAGGCACGTAAAATTAAAATACGCACTTGTTTATGTGTGGTTGGGAAAATCAACTTACGTGATTTATCTGGATCTTCCAGTAAATTAATTCCCGCAGTTTCTAATAAAGGCAAAGTTTCTTTTAAAATTCGCCCCTTACTTAATGCCAAAGTTAAACCATGATCAAAATTGCCCATGACGTCAAAATTTGGATCATCGTTTCTCATGTCATTCATCAATTTACTCGCTTAATTTGGGCGCCTAAACCTTGTAACTTTTGTTCTACATTTTCATAACCGCGATCAATATGATAAATACGGTCAATCAATGTTTCGCCTTCTGCCACCAATGCTGCTAACACCAACGAGAATGAGGCACGTAAATCAGTTGCCATAACAGGTGCAGCAGAAAGTTTTTCTACGCCTGTCACCACCGCATCATTGCCTTCTACCTGAATATTGGCACCCATACGTGACAACTCAGGGACATGCATAAAACGGTTTTCAAAAATAGTTTCCGAAATGGTAGCAAAACCGCGTCCAATCGCATTCACCGCCATTAACTGTGCTTGCATGTCTGTTGGAAATTCAGGATGTGGTAAAGTTCTGAAACTCACGGCTTTAGGGCGCTTGCCCATCATGTCCAGTTCAATCCAGTCATCGCCACGTGTGACTTCCGCACCCATTTCTTCAAACTTATCTAACACAGATTCTAGCAAGGCAGGATCGGTATGTGTGGTTCTGATTTTACCGCCCGTAATTGCAGCTGCAGCCAAATAAGAACCTGTTTCGATACGGTCAGCAACTACTGAATACTCACAACCATGCAAGTGTTCAACACCTGTAACCACTAAAGTATCGGTATCTAAACCTTCAATTTTAGCGCCCATTTTGATGAGCATTTGCGCAAGGTCGGTAATTTCAGGTTCACGTGCAGCATTACGAATAGTGGTAACACCATCTGCCAATACCGCAGCCATGAGAATGTTTTCTGTACCGCCAACAGTGACCATATCAAAGACCACTTCGCCACCTTTAAGGCGACCATTGACTTTGGCATTTACATAGCCATTTTCAACTTCAATTTCTGCGCCTAAAGCTTCAAGTGCTTTAAGATGTTGATCGACAGGACGTGAGCCTATTGCACACCCCCCTGGCAAAGATACTTTTGCACTACCATAGCGCGCAACCAATGGGCCAAGCACCAAAATAGAGGCACGCATGGTTTTTACCAATTCATAAGGTGCAAATTGGTTGTCCAACGTTGATGTATCTGCAATGACTGTATCGCCTTCATAAGACATTTTAATGCCCAAGCCTGCGATCAACTTCACCAAGGTATTTACATCTTTTAAATTTGGAACATTTTTCAATGTAATTGGCGTTTCTGCAAGAATCATTGCAGCAAGAAGTGGCAAGGCTGCATTTTTTGCACCAGAAATACGCACTTCACCTTCGAGCTTATTACCGCCCTGAATTAAAAATTTATCCATTAAATTATTAAGCTCCAAATAAGCTTGCTTTACGCCATTCTTCTTGTGTCATTGCACGAATTGTAACCGCATGAACTTCACCGCTGGCAATATAGCTATTCAATGGTGCATACACTGCTTGTTGACGAGCAACAGGACGCTTACCTTCAAACTGATTATCTACAATACGAAGATCAAACTTGCCGCCTTGCCCACTTACAGCAACTTCAGCCTCTGGAAAAGCAGCTTTTAAAATTTCAGTGAGCTGTTCACTATTCATCACAAAGACCTCTTATAGGACCAACGGTGTAAAAACCTGTCATTTTACTATAAATAGAAAAAATAATTCATTAATCCTATACATTATCGCAATAAAAAAAGAGGTTTATCCAAAACCTCTTTTTAAATCACATTTTAACTAGATGGCTAAAGGCTGATAATCCAGCTGCATCTTCCGATGTTTTTCTAACTGACGTTTTAATTTTTCTGTCATCATCTTAATTGAAGTATACATATCATCTGCACTAGCCTGCGCAAAAAGCTCCGTTCCAGGTAAACGAATAATCGCTTCTGCAATATGATTGGCGCTACCTTTTTTAGAATGTTTATCGATTTGATGATCTTTACTTAATTTCACCTGCATACTATTGACCTGATCCAGATGTTTGGTCATTTGTGCAAATTTAAGTCGAATATTTTCTTCAATTGCAGGGGTAATAGCTAAGTGATGTCCACGAATTGTTATTTGCATAATTCTATCCCTCACCTTCATTAGGATTAGGAAGGCATAGTTCACATGATTGATTGCCAAATAACAGATCACTGCAGCGGTCACTTTAAATCATGTCTAACTATTCCTTCAAAAAAATTCATTATTTGGTCATAATGAATCCTTAGAATAGACCGATTTTAAAAACTAGATCAAGACTTTTCGTTCAGAAGATGACGGAATATTTAATGACTCACGATATTTCGCAACCGTTCTACGTGCCACATCAATTCCTTCTTCTTTAAGAAGGTTTGCAATTATGTTGTCTGACAAAGGTTTACGTGGATTTTCATCTGCAATTAATTTTTTTATCTTGGCGCGAATCGCAGTTGAGGATGCTTCTCCACCTGAACTTGTTCCAACATGACTTGAAAAGAAATATTTCAATTCAAATAAACCACGTGGAGTTAACATATATTTATTGGTGGTCACCCGTGAAACTGTAGATTCATGCAACTCCACCTCATCGGCAACATCACGCAAAATCAACGGTTTCATTCCTTCAGCACCAATTTCTAAAAATTCACGTTGATGTTGCACAATGCAGGTTGCGACTTTTAATAAAGTTTTATGACGCTCATCGACACTTTTAATAAAGTTTTTTGCATCCAACATTTGATTGCGCAAATATTGATTGTCTTCGCTTTGATCTGCACGTTTAATCATATTGGCATAAAATGAATTGATTCTAAGCTTCGGTACAACATCAGGATTCAGCTGCACCTGCCAATGGTCCTGCTTTTTACTGACCACTACATCTGGAATTTGATAATCTGACTCCTGATCTTCAAATGCTGTACCAGGATGCGCTTTCAAGGTTTTTAATAAAGCCACTGCATGCTGTAGCTGATCTGCGCTTAAACCCGTTTGCTTAATTAACTTGGCTAAATCATTCGAAATTAATAACTCATAATGCTGCAAGAGTTGCAGTGCTTCCTGCCGATAAGGCACATCTGTAGCCAAACTTTCAAGCTGAATAGATAAACATTCCGCCAAATTACGCGAACCAATACCAATCGGCTCTAAACGCTGAATATGTTTCAAAACGACCAAAACTTCATCGTCTTCAATTTCATCTTCGTATTCCATGGAGATCAATAAATGTTGCACAGATGTAGTGATTTCAGATATTTCACAATCCAAGAAACCATTGTCATCCAAAGCATCGACAATACAGTAGGCAATGAGCTGCTCGACTTGAGAAAAATGCAACAGATTGATTTGTTGCATCATGTGCTCTTTTAAACCTAAATGTCCCTGACGATTATCCTCGCGCTCTTCATATTCCGCTGCTCCCAAACTCGTGGGTAAATGAGTGTACACATCATCCCAGTCTGTATCGACAGGCAAGTCATTTGGTAGATGATCTGCATTTAATTCTTTAGTCAAATCCTTTTGATCATGCTCTTGCTCTTCTAAGGTGGATAAACTTTCGACACTACTTTGTTCTTCGACTTTTTCTAATAAGGGATTACTGTCCAACTGAATTTGAACTTCTTGTTCAAGTTCCAAGCTCGAAAGTTGAAGCAAACGAATGGCTTGTTGTAACTGCGGTGTCAGTGACAAGGAGTTTGCAACTTTTAATCCAACCGATAACTTCATTTTCACCCACTCTTTTAAATTTATGTTTTTCAACAACTTAATATATAAGTTTTTGATAAGCAATTTCTATGCCGTTTTATTAGGTATAGCACAGATTTATCAAAAGACATAAAGATTTTAATCAGAAGTTCTATTCAATTTATTATTGTTTTTCTAACTTTATTTTCTCTCTTGCATAAAAAAACACCCCCAACGCTAGTTGAGGGTGTTTAGAATAATGAGCTGGCGATGACTTACTCTCACATGGGTAACCCCACACTACCATCAGCGCGAAGAGGTTTCACTTCTGAGTTCGGGAAGGGATCAGGTGGTTCACTCTTGCTATTGTCGCCAGCACAACTGTTTACGGAGACTTGCATTGGTCTTATTCACGATGGTGATGCACTGCGTTTTCCGAATCTGTAACAGATTGGGCTGTATTGGGTCTGAATTTTATTGTTTAGCGTTAACTAAATCAAGATCAGTCTGAATTGACTGATTGGATTTGAATCGATTGAGCATACAACCCCAACTGTTTGGGTGTTGTATAGTCAAGCCTCACGAGCAATTAGTATTGGTCAGCTTCACATATCGCTATGCTTCCACATCCAACCTATCAACGTCGTAGTCTTCAACGGCTCTTTAGGAGGCATAAAGCCTCGGGGAAATCTTATCTTGAGGTAGGCTTCCCGCTTAGATGCTTTCAGCGGTTATCCCTTCCGAACATAGCTACCCGGCGATGCGACTGGCGTCACAACCGGTACACCAGAGGTTCGTCCACTCTGGTCCTCTCGTACTAGGAGCAGATCCTCTCAAATTTCCAGCGCCCACGGTAGATAGGGACCGAACTGTCTCACGACGTTCTAAACCCAGCTCGCGTACCTCTTTAAATGGCGAACAGCCATACCCTTGGGACCTGCTTCAGCCCCAGGATGAGATGAGCCGACATCGAGGTGCCAAACACCGCCGTCGATATGAACTCTTGGGCGGTATCAGCCTGTTATCCCCAGAGTACCTTTTATCCGTTGAGCGATGGCCCTTCCATACAGAACCACCGGATCACTAAGACCTACTTTCGTACCTGCTCGACTTGTGGGTCTCGCAGTTAAGCGCGCTTTTGCCTTTATACTCTACGCGTGATTTCCGACCACGCTGAGCGCACCTTCGTACTCCTCCGTTACTCTTTAGGAGGAGACCGCCCCAGTCAAACTACCCACCAGACATGGTCCTCGTCCCGGATAACGGGACAGAGTTAGAACCTCAACATTACCAGGGTGGTATTTCAAGGACGGCTCCACTCGGACTAGCGTCCAAGTTTCAAAGCCTCCCACCTATCCTACACAAGTAAGGTCAAAGTTCAATGTCAAGCTGCAGTAAAGGTTCACGGGGTCTTTCCGTCTAGCCGCGGGTACACCGCATCTTCACGGCGAATTCGATTTCACTGAGCCTCTGCTGGAGACAGCGCCGCCATCATTATGCCATTCGTGCAGGTCGGAACTTACCCGACAAGGAATTTCGCTACCTTAGGACCGTTATAGTTACGGCCGCCGTTTACTGGGGCTTCGATCAAGAGCTTCGCTTACGCTAACCCCATCAATTAACCTTCCAGCACCGGGCAGGCATCACACCCTATACGTCCACTTTCGTGTTTGCAGAGTGCTATGTTTTTAATAAACAGTTGCAGCGGCCTGGTTTCTGAGGCTGTCGACAGCTCAAGGAGCGAGTCCTATCACCATCAACAGCGTACCTTCTCCCGAAGTTACGGTACCATTTTGCCTAGTTCCTTCAGCAGAGTTCTCTCAAGCGCTTTGGTCTACTCGACCTGACCACCTGTGTCGGTTTCGGGTACGATTCCAGTGTAACTGAAGCTTAGAGACTTTTCCTGGAAGCAGGGTATCAGCCACTTCACTGTACAAGTACAGCTTGCTATCAGATCTCAGCATAGAGCACCCCGGATTTGCCTAAGATGCATGCCTACTTCCTTTCACCTGGACAACCAACGCCAGGCTGACTTAACCTTCTCCGTCCTCTCATCGCATTACACTGAAGTATTGGAATATTAACCAATTTCCCATCGACTACGCCTCTCGGCCTCGCCTTAGGGGTCGACTCACCCAGCCCCGATTAACGTTGGACTGGAACCCTTGGTCTTTCAGCGAACGGGTTTTTCACCCGTTTTGTCGTTACTCACGTCAGCATTCGCACTTCTGATACCTCCAGCAGACTTCTCAATCCACCTTCTTCGGCTTACAGAACGCTCCCCTACCACGCATAATAAATTATGCATCCGCAGCTTCGGCACATAGTTTTAGCCCCGTTACATCTTCCGCGCAGGCCGACTCGACTAGTGAGCTATTACGCTTTCTTTAAAGGGTGGCTGCTTCTAAGCCAACCTCCTAGCTGTCTATGCCTTCCCACATCGTTTCCCACTTAACTATGATTTTGGGGCCTTAGCTGGCGGTCTGGATTGTTTTCCTCTTGACTACGGACGTTAGCACCCGCAGTCTGTCTCCCGGATAGTACTCATTGGTATTCGGAGTTTGCATCGGTTTGGTAAGTCGGGATGACCCCCTAGCCGAAACAGTGCTCTACCCCCAATGGTATTCGTCCGAGGCGCTACCTAAATAGCTTTCGGGGAGAACCAGCTATCACCGAGTTTGATTAGCCTTTCACCCCTATCCACAAGTCATCCCCTGGCTTTTCAACGACAGTGGGTTCGGTCCTCCAGTTAGTGTTACCCAACCTTCAACCTGCTCATGGATAGATCACCCGGTTTCGGGTCTATACCCAGCAACTATACGCCCTATTAAGACTCGATTTCTCTACGGCTCCCCTATTCGGTTAACCTCGCTACTGAATATAAGTCGCTGACCCATTATACAAAAGGTACGCAGTCACCAAACAAGTTGGCTCCCACTGCTTGTATGCATGCGGTTTCAGGATCTATTTCACTCCCCTCACAGGGGTTCTTTTCGCCTTTCCCTCACGGTACTGGTTCACTATCGGTCAGTCAGGAGTATTTAGCCTTGGAGGATGGTCCCCCCATATTCAGACAAGGTTTCACGTGCCTCGCCCTACTCGTCATCATTATGTGTGCCCTTTCGTGTACAGGACTATCACCCACTATGGTTGCACTTCCCAGAGCATTCCACTAAAACACACATAACTTAATGGGCTTTTCCCCTTTCGCTCGCCGCTACTGAGGGAATCTCAATTGATTTCTTTTCCTACGGGTACTGAGATGTTTCACTTCCCCGCGTTCGCTTCGTATGACTATGTATTCATCATACGATACCTACCTTAAGGTAGGTGGGTTTCCCCATTCAGAAATCTCCGGATCAAAGGATATTTGCCGCCTCCCCGGAGCTTTTCGCAGGCTATCACGTCTTTCTTCGCCTCTGACTGCCAAGGCATCCACCACATGCACTTAATTACTTGACTATACAACCCCAAACAGTCGTTAATCCCTACAAGTAGGATTAAGACAATTAAATAAATAATCAATGATTTATTTAATCTACAGTTCAAAGTCTCGTGCACTTAAGCACTGTACAGCTTCAATCTAAATTCATATACCAAAACGCTTGATTCAGTTAATTTGCTAGTTCTCATTTCAATTCGTAATTAAACCGTAACACCGAAGCATTACTGTCAATCTTGAATTAAATGAGTTGAACAATTTATTTCAGACTCAATTTTTGCCAATCTGTTAATGAATTAATGCGTCTTCGTCAGACCGCACTAAATACTGTGATATTTAAATCACAGAACTTAATAAACCATCAAATCTAATCATTCGATCTTTTATTAAGTTCTGCAATCTTTAGCTTACACCCATACTCAATAAGTACGTGGTGGAGACTAGGAGAGTCGAACTCCTGACCTCCTGCGTGCAAAGCAGGCGCTCTACCAACTAAGCTAAGTCCCCAGCTTATCATCTGTGATTCGATGTATCTTCTTCTGCATAATTGCTTCGTCAGTAGTGGTGGGTCTGACAAGACTTGAACTTGTGACCCCACGCTTATCAAGCGTGTGCTCTAACCAACTGAGCTACAGACCCTCAGATACATCAATGAAGAACAACTTGTTGTGGATTCTTACCAATCGTCAATCTTTCGTTAAGGAGGTGATCCAGCCGCAGGTTCCCCTACGGCTACCTTGTTACGACTTCACCCCAGTCATCGGCCACACCGTGGTAAGCGTCCTCCTTGCGGTTAGACTACCTACTTCTGGTGCAACAAACTCCCATGGTGTGACGGGCGGTGTGTACAAGGCCCGGGAACGTATTCACCGCGGCATTCTGATCCGCGATTACTAGCGATTCCGACTTCACGCAGTCGAGTTGCAGACTGCGATCCGGACTACGATCGGCTTTTTGAGATTAGCATCACATCGCTGTGTAGCAACCCTTTGTACCGACCATTGTAGCACGTGTGTAGCCCTGGCCGTAAGGGCCATGATGACTTGACGTCGTCCCCGCCTTCCTCCAGTTTGTCACTGGCAGTATCCTTAAAGTTCCCATCCGAAATGCTGGCAAGTAAGGAAAAGGGTTGCGCTCGTTGCGGGACTTAACCCAACATCTCACGACACGAGCTGACGACAGCCATGCAGCACCTGTATGTAGATTCCCGAAGGCACCTTTCCATCTCTGGAAAGTTTCTACTATGTCAAGGCCAGGTAAGGTTCTTCGCGTTGCATCGAATTAAACCACATGCTCCACCGCTTGTGCGGGCCCCCGTCAATTCATTTGAGTTTTAGTCTTGCGACCGTACTCCCCAGGCGGTCTACTTATCGCGTTAGCTGCGCCACTAAAGGATCAAATCCCCCAACGGCTAGTAGACATCGTTTACGGCATGGACTACCAGGGTATCTAATCCTGTTTGCTCCCCATGCTTTCGCACCTCAGTGTCAGTATTAGGCCAGATGGCTGCCTTCGCCATCGGTATTCCTCCAGATCTCTACGCATTTCACCGCTACACCTGGAATTCTACCATCCTCTCCCATACTCTAGCTAACCAGTATCGAATGCAATTCCCAAGTTAAGCTCGGGGATTTCACATTTGACTTAATTAACCACCTACGCGCGCTTTACGCCCAGTAAATCCGATTAACGCTCGCACCCTCTGTATTACCGCGGCTGCTGGCACAGAGTTAGCCGGTGCTTATTCTGCGAGTAACGTCCACTCTTCTCAGGTATTAACCAAGAGAGCCTCCTCCTCGCTTAAAGTGCTTTACAACCAAAAGGCCTTCTTCACACACGCGGCATGGCTGGATCAGGGTTCCCCCCATTGTCCAATATTCCCCACTGCTGCCTCCCGTAGGAGTCTGGGCCGTGTCTCAGTCCCAGTGTGGCGGATCATCCTCTCAGACCCGCTACAGATCGTCGCCTTGGTAGGCCTTTACCCCACCAACTAGCTAATCCGACTTAGGCTCATCTATTAGCGCAAGGTCATAAAGATCCCCTGCTTTCTCCCGTAGGACGTATGCGGTATTAGCATCCCTTTCGGAATGTTGTCCCCCACTAATAGGCAGATTCCTAAGCATTACTCACCCGTCCGCCGCTAGCTCAGTTACCGAAGCAACCTCGCCCGCTCGACTTGCATGTGTTAAGCCTGCCGCCAGCGTTCAATCTGAGCCATGATCAAACTCTTCAGTTAAAATCATTTTGAAGTTTTAATCTAAACTTCCAAATCTGGCTCATCAATTTTCTGACTTAAATTTCGCTCAAATAAACTTCGAGTAATTTAAACCAATCAATCAATGAAATATTTTCGATCAATCAATCAGTAAAAATCCACACAAGTTGTTCTTCATAATCTCTTAATGATCTTCTCGATGCTTCGTCAGCATCAAGCTAGGTCGGCTATATTACGCTTTATTTCTAAAGTGTCAACTGGTAATTTAAATTATTTTAAACTTTCTTTCTAAAACCCAACTTAATCAAGTTCAATCAAGTCATTGTTTTATCAGAAGTTTTAATCTTCATCACCGCCGATGGATGTGCATTATAGGGCAAATATTTTGCCATGCAAGGCTTTTTGTAAAAGAAATATTTCGAGTGTTTATTTTTTATTCACTCTTACCTTTTCTACACACATTTTGAGCAAATTTGCTTTAATACATCGTTTCAATTAACTGTTACTATACACCCATCGGCGATATAACAGCTTTTGCTTACTCAGATTTAAGCGCTAGGATTCTTTATGTATCAACAAAAATATCTTTGGGTGTGCCTTGTTTCTTTAGGATTCATCACCTCAACACATGCGACAATGCCTTCTACTGAAGAAGTTGCTCAAGAAGAAACTACTGAAGTTATTGCGGCAGATTCATCTTCTGAAACTAAAAGTAGTCGTTTGAATGCGCTTAAAGAATTAAAAAATGTAAAAGCCAAAGATTTAAAAGTGAATGCAAATGCTGCACAACCCGATGAAGTCAAAGACCCACTGCAACCTTTGAACCGTCAGATTTATGCATTCAACGATATGTTAGATCGTAATATCGCGCGTCCACTTGCGGTTCAATATACAAAGAAAGTCCCTGGTGAAGTGCGCGGGTCATATCGTCAATTCCGAAAAAACTTGGGCGAACCTTGGAATGCGGTTAACCAATTGATTCAAGGCCGCCCTTTACGTGCCGCAAAAACTTTAGGTCGTTTTAGTTTAAATACGATTACTACTTTAGGCATGGCTGACCCTGCACGTCGTTTAGGTTTAGACACGGAAGAAGAAAATTTTGGTACAACCTTGGGCTACTACGGTGTCCCTTCAGGGCCTTATGTCATGCTACCAATTTACGGCCCAAGTACTTTCCGTGATGGTTTCGGCACACTTGTAGATGGTCAGGCACGTCCACAAAAATACATTTTAGATGGCAATGACCGTTTATATTGGTCGGAGCAAGTTATGCGCGGCCTAGATACGCGCTCGCAACTCCTAGATGTAGAACAAGTATTACAGGGCGATAAATATGCCGCAATTCGGGATATTTACTTGCAACGTAAAAACTTTGAAATTGCGGAAAAGAAAGGACTCGATGCAGATAGTATTTCTTTTGTAGATGATGAAAGCGAAGAACTTTTTGATGATCAAGAAGAAATAAACCCGCCTGAAGGAAGCAAAGAATAATTTGTAAAACATTTTACTCAAGGTGAGTTTTTACTTTCCTTGAGTATTCAGGCATTGTTATAGTAACGCTTTGTTTAGGTTCAGGGTCAACACAAAACTCTATGTATTTCATTCAACCCACACGTGATATTCCATATCTAGAACAGGTGCTCGACACACTTCCTAGTGTGCAAATGATTCACATAGATGACATCAGCTTGTATGACCCAACCATTATTGCAATTGCCGATGTGCAAGATTATTTAACACATCAATGGAATTTACCCACGATTGTATTGGCCTTTGAAGATGAAGGCACAGCATTGGTGCAAGCATGGGAACAAGGCGCTTTAGCAGGTTGGTTGTGGAGTCGTTTACCAGAAAATCCACCACAAGCCTTACGCAAAATAGACGCACAATATAAACGCAATCAAGACAGCCGCGACTTACCTTCAGCTGCTGAACTACAAAAAAAATTACTGCCCAATCCTATCGAACTGTGCAACTACCGTGTAGATACGTTATTTAAGCCTTCGGCTTATTTGTCGGGCGATTGGTTTGATTACTGGAAAATCAGTGATAAAGAAATCATGTTCTATTTAGCCGATGTCTCTGGGCATGGTGTAACTAGTAGTTTACTAACGTCTTGGATGGCTGCATTTCATGGTCGCTCCAAAACACCACGCGAACTGATTAAGAAGCTGAATGGCATGTTGGTTCAAGAAAATATTGAAAAGCATATCACCATGATTAGTGGGATTTTAAATATTGAAACCCACGAACTGCGTTGGTCGAGTGCGGGGCATTATCCACCTGCCATTATTATCGAACCCAATCAAGCACCTAAAATTTTAAATACCAGTAGTTTTCCTTTGGGACTGACTGAAGATTTAGAAGTTGAGGAATTTGAGTGCGTATTAAATAAACAGGCGCGGTTTATTATCTGCTCCGATGGTGCGTTAGAACCTTATAGTGGTGGTTTGAATGAACAGTTTGAACAATTGGTCTTTCACTTGCAAAATCAATCATTCCAAGCCCCCGATCATGTAGCAGATGATATTGCGATCTTGAGTTTGTGTCGAACAAAATAACCAATAAATCAGCCAGTTAACTTCTCAACCCAAGATATACGACTGTAAGCCACTTGAGTCTATATAGTCGCTATGGGATAATTATCTAATCCTTCTCTGCAAATGGCATTTATATGTCAACAGGTCATGTTGAATATGCAAGTTTGAATGGAACGCATATCTTTAAGCTTTTTGGCGAAGTGCGTGCCCAATCTTGTATTAGTCTAGACAAACTACTCAGTAAAATTGAACAGCAATCTAATGTGGTGGGTGCAATTGTAGATTTAACCCAAACTACATTTATTGACAGTACAGTTTTAGGTGTATTGGCTAAGCTAGGCTTAAAACTGAAACAAATCCATAACATTCAAGCAGTTATGCTCTCTACTAATCCAGACATTACTACGCTCGCCAATAGCATGGGCTTAGGACAGGTGTTTGTGATTTTAAATTACTGTGGTGACCCAACTGTCTGCACGCGTGAGCTGGTAGAAGAACACGTCACGCATAGCAATATGCTCACTACGGTATTAGATGCCCATAAAACCCTCATGAAGCTGAATGAAAACAACCAAAATATGTTCGAACCTTTGGTGAAACAGCTACAAAAAGAACAAGATAATCTCGATCAATGTGCTGAGCAAAATCAGCAGAACGCTTGATCTTCACTCAGGAATGCTTTGATGACTTTACTTTCTGTTGCTCAAATGAACTCACAAAATGATATTGAGGAAAACTTCAAAATCATTGAAACATTGATTCAACAAAGTAAAGCCGATGGTGCAGAACTGATCGTTTTTCCAGAAAACTTTGTTTGCTTTGCAGCAGGCAAACAATGCGAAACCGCGGCACAGTTTGAAAGTATTCAACAGCGTTTGGAACAGCTTGCACATCAATATCAAATCTGGATTGTGGCGGGTACATTGCCCTGCCCATATCGCCCTGATGGTTCAACAATTGCAGATGGTCGTGTGCGTACGGTCAGTTTATGTATTAGCCCAGAAAAAACTGAAGCACGTTATGACAAAATTCATTTGTTTGATGTGCAAGTTGGTGACTCTGTTGGTGGTTATCAGGAATCTAAGTTTTTTGAACCCGGCTCTGAAGTCGTTGTGGCGAAAACACCGTTTGGCAACATTGGCTTAATGGTGTGTTATGACTTGCGCTTTCCTGAATTGGCCTTAACTTTACGTGCGCAAGGCGCCAATATTTTAACTGCGCCATCGGCTTTTACTTACACCACAGGTCAAATGCATTGGCAATTGCTCTTGCAGGCGCGTGCCATGGATAGCCAATGTGCTGTACTGGGTGCCGCACAACAAGGTTGGCATGGTGAAAAGCGTCAAACTTGGGGGCATGCTGGAGCAAGCAACAGCCGCGGTCAAATTTTAGCAATCACCGCAGAAGAAGGCGCTCAACTACTCACGGTTCCTTTTGACTTAGACGAACAGCAACAGATTCGTGCATCAATGCCACTGATGCAGCACCGTGTTTTGGTTCAATATTGATTTTCACTCTGTATAAAATTACAAAAAAACTGAATATTATTTAAACAAAATCCCCCACGATATGATTTTGAACCATCATCTGAGGGATTAGAAAAATGACTTTAGAAAAAGCAGTTTATACAGCCCATGCAAAAGCCACTGGTGGTCGTGATGGTCGTGCAACGACGTCCGATGGTCATTTAGATGTTCAATTGGCGGTGCCGAAAATTATGGGGGGTACAGGTAATGGTACGAATCCTGAACAACTCTTCGCCGCTGGTTATTCAGCCTGTTTTTTAGGTGCAATGAAATTTGTGTCTAACCGAGATAAAATTTCGATTGCCCCTGCTGCCTATGTTGAAGGTGATGTTGGTATCGGCCCTATTCCAACAGGATTTGGTATTGAAGTGACGCTTAATATTCATCTTGAGGGTATGGATGCAAGCGAGGCACAGAAATTGGTCGATGCTGCACATATTGTCTGCCCTTATTCCAATGCAACACGTGGCAATATCAATGTAACGTTAAATGCGATTACCTGATGAACTCCTACCCTAAAACAAAATGTTTTAGGGTAGCTTCCTAAATTATCAAAATAAATTTTATAAAAAATATTGCCTTATATTTCAAACATAAATAAGATAAGACGAATAATTAAAACCGAGTTTATAAGAAATGTCTGCGTTATTTTATGTATGGGATGCTGAACAGCATCATTTTCAAACAACAATTTCTACATTAGAACAGGCAGAATATTTTGCAACCAATCCTCAAGATTTAGGTTTTACAGAAAATCTGAAAAATTGGCTCATTGAAGTTGAAAGTATTGTGACTAATCCTGAACTTGCAGAAAATTTCGATGAAGAAATTATCCAGTTCTTTAGTAATGTAAAAGGCTTTTTTAATTTTTCTACAAATGTTTTTGTCATCGAATATATACAGGAAAAAAGTAAATACCTTTATAAAATATTGGTTGATACACTACGTAAGTATAATCTCGTTGCTTTTGATGCAAAACATTATGTGTTTTTTAGTCGGGATGTTATTTTCCCCGATCAGAAAAGTATTGAACAGATGTTAAGCTCTGTCGAAGCAGTATCAAGAGAACAGTTATTACAATTTAAAGCTATACCACAAACACAAGAGAAGCTCAGTATTTTTGCAGATCAGTGGTTAGATTTAAATAAAGAATCTTTAAATTTTATAAAGCAGAGAAAAAAAAATCAATTTAACGAAACTATATATCATCGAGATTTTAATGATCAAATATATGAAGGTATATTAATACTATGTTCAAGTAAAAAAAATGTTTTAGCATATAGCCAAATTGCTTTGGGAAGTTATATTCAAATTTCATCAGAAAAAGCAATCCGTATACTACGCCAACATTTTATAGATGATCATACCTTGCAGTATTTACCCAATATTCATGGAATAGAGGGGGAAGCAATTCATTTTAATGATCCACAACAATTGCAGCACGTGTTACAACAAGTTTATGATTTTTTAATTTATGATGAAGAAAAACATAAAGATCTGGAAACTTTAAATCAGTGGTTGAATCATGGAGATGAAAAAGAATATATCACAGGTCTAGGTGCTATCTCACGTTTAGTGTTAGCAAAGTATGTTAATGATCCTTTATATAATCAATTGATGCAGGAAGCTTTGCCATATGTAAATAGAAATAGATTTTTTAAGAATATGACTTTAGAACAATTCTATGAAAGATTAGAAATGGAAATAAAAGAGATTTTAGAAAAATAAGCTAATTTCATACCTACCAAAATATAAGATGCACTTTATAAGTACATCTTATATTTAAAAATTACAGAAAAACTCTCTACTCCGCCGCTTCATTGGTGACTCGAAGCACTTCTTCCAATGTGGTTTTACCGGCCAACACTTTGCGCAAACCATCATCCCGAATAGAACCCGACTGTTTACGCGCATAGGTTTCAATTTCATATTCCGCAGCATTGCCATGCACTAGACGGCGCATTTGATCATCGACCGGGACAATTTCATAAATGGCAGTACGCCCGATAAATCCGGTATGTGAACAGTGCTCACAACCTTTGGGTTGCGGTAACTTCAGTTCAGTGCCGACATCTAAATGGCGGAAAATTTCTGTTTCAAAAGCATCCGCTTCATGCCATGTTGCACAACGTGGACATAAGGTACGCACCAAACGCTGTGCAATAACCCCAATTAAGGAACTTGACAGCAAAAAAGGCTCAATTCCCATATCTTTTAAACGGGTAACCGCACCAATGGCAGTATTGGTATGCAGTGTAGATAATACCAAGTGACCTGTTAAAGACGCCTGCACCGCAATTTCGGCAGTTTCTAAGTCACGAATCTCCCCCACCATCACCACGTCTGGGTCTTGACGCAGCATCGCCTTTAAAGCACGTGCGAAGGTCATATCCACTTTGGTGTTGACCTGTGTTTGCCCAATCCCTTCCAGCTGATATTCAATTGGGTCTTCTGCGGTCAAAATATTTTTAGAACCATCATTCAAGTCTGACAATGCGGCATACAAAGTCGTAGTTTTACCCGAACCTGTCGGCCCTGTAACCAAAATAATCCCGTGTGGTCGATGTACCAGTTGCTTTAAGCGCTCATAATCATTTTGCATCAGCCCCAAGTGCGTCATGTTTAAACGACCTGCTTGCTTATCCAGCAAACGCATTACCACCCGCTCACCATGCGAAGATGGCAGCGTTGACACACGTACATCGACCTCACGACCTGCTAGTCTGAGCGAAATACGACCATCTTGAGGGATACGTTTTTCGGCAATATCCAGTTTTGCCATGACTTTAATACGTGACACCAATAAAGGCGCAAGTTCACGGCGCGGTTGCACGATTTCACGCAACTGACCATCGACCCGCAAACGGACTGACAGTTTTTTCTCAAAAGATTCGATATGAATATCCGATGCGCCAACCCGAATCGCTTCAGACAGTAAAGCATTGATTAAACGTACAATCGGTGCATCATCTTCCTGATCCATCAGGTCTTCTGCTTCAGGAACTGAATCTGCCAAACTAAGCAAGTCAGGGTGATCTTCCAATCCCGCAGCGACTTGCTGCGACTCGCCTGTATCACCTGCAAAACTGCTGCTTAATAATTGGTGAAATTCCTGATCGCTACAAAGTTGATGCTGTGCAGGATGCCCCAAAAAACGACGCGCCTCCTGAATGGCAAGCATCGGCGTATTTTCACGACGTACAATAAAGGCATGATCGCCCTCATAACGAATTAACACCCCATGGCGTTTGGCAAAGCTATACGGTATTTGTAATTGTTTCAGTACTTGCATCAGCGATTATAATAATGATGAAAAAATTTAATTTGAGTGTACTCTAAGCGTATGACAGCGTGAAGTCTGTTTTCGCTGATTTATCAAGAAAGGGATAGGCCATTGTCACAAAATCATGAGATTTCAGAAACTGATTCGGCTAAATTAAAATGGTGGGGTGACTATGAGTTTGAGCTCAATCGTCCTAAAACGTGGCAATTTGGCTCACTCTTAGTACGTTTGACCCGTGGTATGCAAGAATGGCGTTTGGAATATTATCGCCCGCAGGTTCAATACGATTATGAACAGCAATGGCATAACATTGATGATCCTGAGTTTGCCTTTCCACAACCTGTGAAAATTGAACGCTATATGTTCAAATCTACACAAAGTAAATTACAGCTCATGCCTCGTTTGGCAGACCGTTCAGTGGTGATTAAACCTGTCGATCCAATTTATATTCCTGCGGGGCAACGCGGCACCTTGTATATCAGCACACCGTTGTGGATGTCTGCCTTTGTCGATGGTCAACGTGAACCCATTTTTGATTTGCCGATTATTCGCCCGAAAGATACTTGGTTTGGCCCCAATCATCGTACAGGTGAAATTTGCTATGCCACAGCAGTCGATGGCCGTACCGAATTACATCAATTAAAACCACGTGCATTTCGTGCCGTCACGCCGATTGAATTTCACAACACCAGCAATCAACAATTGCGTTTTGACCGAATGAATGTGCCTGTGCCTGCGCTGCCTTTATTTTTCAGCGAAAGTACAGGTCGTTTATGGACTTCACAAATTAAAGTGATGCATGAAGGTTTAGACCGCCCGCCACGAATTCGGATTGAAAATCGCACCCCGCCACATGCAGGTGAAGTGACCTATTTGCAACCACCGCGTGAAACGGCAGGTGCTTTATTTAATATGTTTGATTCATTTTTCTAAGAGGATGTTATGGCAGATTCCAATATTTCCAAAGAAATCACCAACAGCCTCAAAGGAATTTTTACCAGTATCAATACAGATCGTCTGACCGAAATTTTGGTCGCAATTGTATTGTCTTTGATTGGTTTCTTAATTGCACGTTTTGTTTCCAATACTTTTGTACGCACTATTGGCGCACGTTTTAATGCGCATCAACGCTTAGTTTGGCGACGCGGGATTTTTTACTTTATTTTCCTGCTGTTTGTGATGGCGAGCCTGAAAGAAGCAGGCTTTAAACTCAGCGTGTTTTTAGGTGCAGCGGGTATTTTAACCGTGGCTTTAGGTTTTGCCTCACAAACCTCGGCATCCAATTTAATTAGTGGTATGTTCCTGATTGGCGAAGGTTCTTTTGAAGTGGGCGATACCATTCAAATCACCCTGATTCGCGGACACACCATTGAAGGTGAAGTGATCTCAATTGACTTACTTTCAGTTAAATTGCTGACCCAAGACAATATTTATGTGCGTTTACCCAATGAACAATTGATTCGTGCACCCGTGCATAACTTGTCCAAGTTTCCAATCCGACGTGTGCCCATTACCCTCGCGATTAATTTTCACGAAGATATTATTAAAGTGCGTGAAGTGTTGCTCAGTGTCGCCAATCAATATCCGCTCGTGCTGTCTGACCCTAAACCCGCGGTGACAGTTACAGCTTTCCGTGAATCTTCAATTGAATTGTTGTTTGCGGTGTGGTGTCAGCAAGAAAACTTTTTAAAGGTACGTGATGAAATGCAGGAACGTATCCGTAATGGTTTCCTAGACAACCAAATCGAAATTCCTGTACCCAAAATGGGTTTTGTTGATCATCCTTTATCGCGCCCTTTAAATAATGAAGAACTTGATCAATATGCCAATGCCCAAGCACTGAAACGAGAACCTGACTTAAAGTAATCGTTTCAGTCTTCGACACTTTGCCTCTAACTAAACTTGAGGATCTGCTCAAGCTTTGGAAGACGGCGAAGTGTTGTTTTTTGCGAGATCTGGCTCAGGAATTGGGGCGATATATGCAATCAGTAGCATACCTAAACCTGCAGCAAAGAATGACAGCACGCGCATTAAAGTCCCAATATTAGATAAATCTAAAAGCACCAATTTTAAGGTCACAATCACCAAAATACTGCTGCCTAAAATCCACAAGGCACGTAATTGTTTCAGACTGGCAATCCACATGGCGATACAAGCCAAACTCACCCAAAGCAAGGTCAAACTGAGCTGCACAGTGGCATCTTGCCAAACAGCAATTTGGTTGATTGGCGTTCCCAAATACAGATGTAAGGCACGTAATAGCACATAACTACTTAGCCACAGTAAACTCAAGACCATAATTACCGCTGCCAAGCCTTGGTCTAAATGGGTTTTGCGTTGCAGATTCAACATCCACAAAATAGCCACCAACATGGCTATACTGACCAAATCAAATGGATTCAAAATAGGCAGTACATAGCCGTAAAATGCGTGTTCAGTCAACAGTTGTGAACATAGCATCCACATCAACATGAAGATTAAATTGCTACGCGCATACCAAAATTTACGCCAATCTGAATCCGGTTGTTGCCACCAACACCACGCCGCAAAGAGCAATGGTAAAATCACCACGCTGCTATACGGATGCTGTGGTAACAGCGTTAAACTCGCCATCGCCAAAATGGGTAACAGTCCTAAATTCAGCTATTCTTTGTCGCTGCGGACAGTCCATAAAGGACGCAACCACAACACACTGAGCACGCCTGCAAACAAGGCAAATAGCAGACGTTCAGTACCCGAAACCCAATGCACCGCTCCATCATAGCTACGGCTGAATAATAAACCTGCTGCAGTGAGCGAAACTGGCGTTAGACCTAACCATTTGGGCAATAGCCATGACCATGTCGCTTGACGAGAAAGTAGTACTTCGTTGATAAGTAAATAAATGACCACAACCGCCAAAAGCGTCTGTACGGTTGCAAGTTCTCCATCAAAGTAATCTAAACCTAACCATAGCCATAAACTGGTTGCAGACAACATCATTAAACACAGTACGCTCGTGGTTGCTGTGCTCAGTTGTTGTCTGAAAGCTGCACGGCTGTTGGAAAACACCACAACCGTGGCATAACTTAGGCTCAGTACCCAATAAATACTGCGCTCGAAATAAGGCAACTCTACTAAATAATACAGCCCAGATAAGCCCGCTACGGCAAACAAACCTAGTGCCAAATAACGGCTAATTTTAGAATATTGAATAAAGGCAAAAATAAACACAGCCACGCCTTGTAATGCCCAACCAATGACACTCCATTGTTCAGGCAGTAAAATAGGTGGAATCAACACACTAAAAATCAGCATCAAACTGAAATAACTTTGTGCAATAAATTGTGTCTGCCGATGCTGTTTGGTCAGCCAATACAAACCTGCAAAAACCACCGCAAATAACAAACTAAAGGCTGCCTGCTCTGCTGTTTCTTCAAAATACATCAGATATAAACAGGCATAACCGACAATGGGTGCGCCAAAAATCAAGGCAAGGTCTAAAATAGGTTTCAGCTGAAACGTGGCGACATCTTCCTGTGCCAAAAGCTGACTAAAGCGAAAACCCAACCAAATAAAAATAGCCGCATGCGCCAAAACTAAAAGCGTTAGCACCTGCCGTTCAAAGATATAACCATGATAAAAGGCATAGCTGCCACCCACCACAACCGTCATTAAAAACGCAATTTGATTTAAATATTTCCACGGACGTAAACTACTTAAAATGGCAACCGAAATATTAATCAGCAAATAATAGGCAATAAATTCAATGGCTGTTGCATTACGAACAGGTAAAGTAAACGGTGCGAAATACGCAATCAGCATTGCCATGAGGGCAAGTTCGACTGATTGTTGTTTTAAACTCAGCCAGAGCGTGAGCAACATCACCACAATAAAACACAGACTGGCGATAGCTAAATTTGGAATGACCAAATTGTAATAGGCAAAAAATAAGGTCAGACACAGCCCAGCCAACCCCAAACCTTGCACACCCAAAGCAAAGCTGCGATTTTTGTTGCGTAACAGATAACCGAATACTGTCACTGCTGCACTCACGCCAGCAACGAACAAAAGTTTCACTGCCAAACTAAATTGCCAATGTTCAGTAGCAAAACGTAGCAGTAACACCACGCCTATGAGTAACACTACAATTGCTGCTTTTAATACAGGATTACCATGTATCAGCCATGATTGAGCTTGTTGCAATAAACTGTTACTTGATGAGCGCGACTGAGTTGCAAAAGGTGCAACAGACCTTGAGGATTTGGCTAAATCTGGAGCTGAATATTCTTGATGTAGATACTCTTGGTCTTGATATGGATAAGAAACTTGAGCTGCTTGTTCCCGAACAGAATTCGGCTCGCTCGATAATGTGGAATCAGATTGAATAGCGATGGTTTCAGGTTGAGAAGCGGTTGATATAACACCATCATCCACATTTGCCTTAACTGATGAAAGACTTGCATCAACTTCAGATGTATTGGCTAAAATATGCTCTGCGAATTGCGTTTGAACCTTTTTCTCTTGAGCATTGGTCTTTTGAGGATAGCTCTTTTGAGCATGCGCCTGAAGCTTAGCGGCACTTTGTAATTGCTGTAATTGATACAGTCCTTGCTCCAAACGCTGCAACCATCGCAACAACATAAAAATCCATGCACTTAAAGCAATAGATGTCAGTAAATACCAATCCAGCAATATTCCTAAAAAAGCAATAAAAGCGGCGATATATAAAGGAGTTTTAGAGCTTTGGCGTTGTACTTGTGACTGTGCATCCACAACCTGTTCCAGTGAGTTCTGCACTCGTCCCACAAAAAACATCACGCTGACCACCGCAGCAACTGCACAGATATAACTCAGCATCGGCACACCGAGCCACCATGCGCCAATTGAAATTATGATTAATAGCATGAACCAAATGATTCGAATTTCATTCTGCCCTGTCTGCATTGCTCTTCATTTTATTGATATTGTCATGGCTCCGATCATACAACAGACAGCACGATTCTGAATCAGGATTCATCAGCAATTCGGTAACTGTGCGTCTGCAACACTTGCCTTAAAAATCAGTTTCTGCGACAACTGCAAAAATCACGTACAATAAACTGCTTATTTGCAGAAGGAATCAATCCATGCCACCATTTGTCTTGGTCGATGGCTCATATTTTCTATTTCGTGCCTTTCACGCACTACCACCATTAACCACGTCAACTGGTTTACATACCAATGCTATTCGTGGTGCGATCTCTGCGATTCAAAAGTTGATGCGTCGTACTCAGCCTACTCACATGGCGGTAATTTTTGATACGCCTGAGCCGACTTTCCGTCACGAACTATCGCCAATTTATAAAGGTGACCGCCCAAGTATGCCTGAGGAACTTTCTCAGCAAATTCCATACTTACATGCTTTAATTCGTGCTTTGGGTATTCCACTTTACATGCTACCAGGCGCAGAAGCCGATGATATTATTGGAACTTTAGCCAAACGTGCCGAAGCCGAAGGACAGCAAGTACTGATTTCTACGGGCGATAAAGACATGGCGCAGTTGGTGACTGAAAAAGTTACCCTTGAAGACAGCTTCAAAGAAAAGCCAATGGATATTCAGGCTGTATTTGACAAGTTTGGCGTATGGCCGCATCAAATTATTGATTATCTGACCCTCATGGGTGATGCTTCCGATGGTATTATGGGCGTGCCCGGCATTGGCGCCAAAACTGCTGCAAAACTACTGACCGAATATGGCTCGATTGGTGCGATTTTAGAAAATGTCGATCATATTAAAGGCAAAGTCGGACAAAATATTAAAGACAATGCCGATGGCATCGCGCTAGATCATCAACTCGCCAGCATTGTTTGTGACCTTGATCTGAACTTTGGTTATGCCGATCTAAAACTACAAGACCCTAATGTTGAAGCCTTACGCAATTTATATACCGAGCTAGAATTCCGTAATCAATTACAATCGCTCGATCATCCAAATAATCCAAATAACAGCAATTATAAACAAGCTGCAAAAACAGTCGCCGCACCGACAGCCAATGAAATTGAAACTGAAGATCAAGCCACGCAAAGCAGTGTTGATGATCAACTCGGTGCAGCAACATACCACACCATTTTAGATCAGGCGCATTGGGATGCTTTGCTGCAACGCTTGCAAACTGCACAGCGTTTTGCCTTTGATACAGAAACCACCAGTCTGGATTATCGCGTTGCAGAAATTGTTGGTTTTTCTATCGCGTTCGATGCCAAAGATGCCTATTACGTACCTTTGGCGCATGATTATGAGGGCGCACCACAGCAGCTCAACCGTGATCAGGTTTTGGCACAAATCAAACCTATTTTAGAAAATAATGCGGTGGATAAAATTGGGCATCATTTAAAATATGATGCGCATGTGCTTGAAAATCACGGTATTCATTTACAAGGTTGGTATTTCGATACCATGTTGGCATCTTATGTGCTTAACTCTGTCGCAACCCGTCACGGCATGGATGATGTGGCACGCTTATATTTAAGCCACCTGACCACATCTTATGAGCAAATTGCAGGCAAAGGCGTCAAGCAAAAAACTTTCAATCAAATTGAAATTGAAACGGCTGCGCACTACGCTGCAGAAGATGCGCATGTTACGTATCGTTTATATGAAGTGCTGTCTGCGAAGCTACAAAAGCATCCTGAATTGGTCAATATTTTGCACAACATCGAAATGCCTGTGGCGCGTGTGCTGACCAGTATGGAAGAAAACGGCATTCAGCTTGATCTGAAATTTTTAGATCAATTGGGTGTCGATTTTGCCCAAACTATGCAAGATTTAGAAAACCAAATTGTAGAATTGGCAGGTGAAAACTTTAATGTCAGCTCACCAAAACAAGTGGGTGAAATCCTATTTGATAAACTCGGACTCAAAGGCGGCAAGAAAACTGCAACAGGTCAATACAGCACCAGTGAAAGTGTCTTGGAAAAAATTGAGCATCCGATCAGTAGCTTAATTTTAGACTACCGTGGTTTATCTAAACTCAAAAGCACCTATACCGATGGCTTACTGAAACAAGCCAACAACGATACGCATCGAGTGCATACCAGTTATCACCAAGCTTTGACTGCAACAGGGCGTTTATCTTCTACTGATCCAAACTTACAAAACATTCCAATTCGTACCGAAATTGGTCGTCAAATTCGTAAAGCCTTTGTCGCACCTGAAGGTCGCGTGTTGTTGGCAGCCGACTACTCGCAAATCGAATTGCGTTTAATGGCACATTTTTCACAAGATGATGCCCTACTCGATGCCTTTAACCATGGACAAGACGTGCACCGCCGTACTGCGGCAGAAGTCTTGGGTATTGCCTTAGAAGACGTAACCTCAGATCAGCGTCGTCAGGCCAAAGCGGTAAACTTCGGTCTGCTCTACGGCATGTCGGAATTTGGCTTAATTCGTCAGCTTGGGTTTACCCGTGAAGAATCACAAAACTACATCAAGCAATACTTCCAGCGTTATCCGGGCATTTATGAATATATGCAACGTACCCGCCAAGTCGCGCTAGAACAAGGTTTTGTAGAAACTATTTTAGGTCGTCGCCTCTATACGCCAGATATTGCTGCACGTAATATGATGGTACGTAAAGCGGCAGAACGTGCGGCAATTAACGCGCCATTACAAGGCTCTGCAGCTGATATTATTAAAATGGCGATGATTGAAGTCGACAAAATGTTACCGCAAGCGCAAGCCAAAATGTTGCTGCAAGTACACGATGAATTGGTATTTGAAGTCGATGCAGATGCGGCAGATGAACTCGCGCCGAAGTTGGCAGAAGTCATGCAATCTGTGGTGGAAATTTCTGTACCATTGGTGGTGGAAGTCGGAAAAGGCAATAACTGGGATGAAGCGCACTAAAGTCGTTGCGCTCTCTTTTTTCAGCACCTTCCTTCGCCTAGAAGGAGGTCAGGATGCAGGTTATTTGTATTTCTGAAGACTCATTAAGGTCGTCAGCCCAAACTTAAACTACAAAAAAAGGACTCGATTTGAGTCCTTTTTAATGTTTTAGAATAATGCGACTTATAAGCCAGTCAGCAATACAATCGCTACCTGATTCATAATAATTTCAGCGATATATAAAGCCAAAAATGCAATAATTGGCGACAAATCAATCATGCCCATGTTCGGCAATAAACGACGAAATGGTGCTAATAACGGCTCTGCCAACTCTTGAATCACTTCAATATAAGGCCCACGAGACTGGGTAAACATGACCACCCAACTTAAAATAATAGTCGCAAAAATCAGATAGCGACAGAAACGGATTAAATCCTGAATCATGGTCACAAAAGTCAGAATCAACAAGTGAATCGGACTGTTCGGCATAGCCCCATTCAGATACATCACCCCGAAAATTTTAAGTAAATACAACACCACCAACAAAGCTAAGGCAGCTGAATTGACACGACCTTTGGCTACAGTTGGAAATATACGACCAAATACATCTACAATTTTGGTGGCTTTGATGGTTGAAAGCACCACAGGGTTATATGGGCTAACCGCAGCCAACTGCATTAAGAAACGGAAGAAGACGAGCAAAATTGCTACGTTAATGATAATGCCAAAAATTAGCGCAGAATTTGCACCCATACTTGAACTTTCCTAAATTTAAATTCGTTGTTTTTCAATTATTAAATGCTGTCGCTTAACTCTTGTGCCAATTCTTGACTGCGCATTTTTGCAGCAGCCAATGCTGCCTGAATATTTTGTGAAATTTGCGCATGGTCAAATACTTCAATGGCCGCCTGCGTAGTGCCATTGGGTGAAGTCACATTTTTACGTAATTCTGCAGGCGTATTCGAACTGGTAATTGCCATTTGTGCGGCACCCAATGCTGTTTGCAAAGTAAGTGCTGTAGCAACTTTTTCATCTAAGCCTAAGTTTTTACCTGCACGAATCATACTTTCCATCATATAGAAGAAATACGCTGGGCCAGAACCTGATACTGCAGTCACTGCATCAATTTGAGCTTCTGAGTTTACCCAAATCGTTAAACCTGTCGCAGCCAAAACCTGACTGGCCAATTCACGATCTTTGGCATCTACATACTCAGTTGCATATAAACCATGTGCGCCAGTTTGTACCAAAGCAGGGGTATTTGGCATGACACGTACCACACGCTCAGTACCCAATAAATTCGCAATCGTTGAAATTTCTGCACCTGCAACAATCGAGATCACCAGTTTATCTTCAAACTGACCGTGCAATGGACGCAATACTTGTGCCAAAACCTGTGGTTTGACTGCAAATACCACAATATCTGCATCTGCAATCGCGGCCAAATTATCCTCAGTGACATGCACATCTTTTTCTTTTAATAATTCACGCACTTGTTCTACAGGGTCTGAAACTGTAATACGGGTTGGCGGCAAACCTCTGGCAATCAAACCACCAATCAAGGCTTGCGCCATGTTGCCACCGCCAATGAAACTAATATTACAATTCAATACTGCACTCATGATTCACGCTCTTCGTTGAGTTCTTTGTCGTTAAGAGACTAAATTCGGTTGCCATCCATCTGCGACACAATAGTCCGACTGTGCAAGCCAAAAGCCTTTGGGGCTAAAAACGCCTAGCATAACATTATCTAGGCTTAATATTTGAATTGTATGACGCGTCCACGGAAAAATTTGTGCTTCCTGAATGGCTTTTTTCAGTGGCCATGTGCCCACCCGACCATACAAATGAATTTTTTCACCACCCAAACGTGGCCGTAAAGTTAACGGACGATTCAGCAAAGTTGCAGATAAACCGACTTTGGCTTGTTGCAGTTGATAACAGCCAGACCACACTTGAAAAGTCTGATCTGCCTGCAAACATAACACTTGTTCTTCTGCCTCAAAATGTTCTGCAGCTAAATACTCCGCTTTCGGCAAACGAAATAATTGTTGCTGATAACGCAGATAATAATAATCCTGACAATGTAATGCCGCTTGTGCATCGGCTTTGGCTTGAATCACCTCACGTTGCAAGCGTTCGACCATATCAAAACTTGGGCGATATTGTGCCTGTCCTTTCATCCATGCCGATAATAGCTGACGTTGCCGTGACAAAGACAATTGTTGTAACTGAATTAAATTCAACTGCGAGTCTGTGCCACATGCAGCTAAATCCTGCGCCAAAACTTCTGCCAAAATGTTTTCAGTATCTTGCATCAAGTTTGCAGTACGCGTCACAGCTTGCTGCATTTTAGGAAAACGCTGTTGCACGACAGGCCACAATATTTCTCTTGCCCAAGCTCGGTCATAATGCACATCCTGATTGCTTGGGTCTTGCACATAATCGAGCTTTAATTCAGCACTCCATTGGCAAATCTGCTCACGCGAAATATCCAATAACGGACGCCAAATACTGATGTCATCACGCACATCGACAGCTTGCATGGCAGCAAGTCCTTGCACACCTGCGCCTGAAAACAAACGCAGCAATACGGTTTCTGCCTGATCTTGCTGATGATGCGCCAATACTAGAACTTCGTTGCTATCTAAGTGCTGCATATAGGCCTGATAACGCGCCTGACGTGCCTGATTTTCTAAATTACCCTCAGACACACTGACTTTTTGCAGCACACACGGCACATTTAAATTTTGGCAGGTGGCTTGCACCAATGTGCCCCACGCTGCGCTTGGACTTTGCAATTGGTGATCAATATAAATCGCGCGTACTTTTTCAGGGCACAAAAACGACAAAAGATGCAGTAGCAGCATGGAATCCATGCCGCCGCTACATCCGATTAAAAATTTTGTCTGTGCAGAAAAAGCCTGTAATTGGCTTAAGACGCTAGACCTAAATTGTCGCTGCCAAACTTCATTAAACGCTGGTAACGTTCTTCGCATCGTTGTGTTGCATCCATCGCTTGCAATTCATCCAAAGCTTCTTTTAACACATTTTTCAGACTGTACATGACTTGTTCAGGGTTTAAATGCGCACCCTCACCTTCATCAACCACGTATTCTACAATACCAATCTTTTGCAGTTTTTCTGCAGTCAATGCCAATGCTTCACTGGCTTGTTCGGCTTTTTCTGCAGTTTTCCACAAAATAGACGCACAACCTTCTGGTGAAATAACAGAGTAAATACTGTGTGACAACATTACCACACGGTCAGCCACGCCAATACCCAACGCACCGCCTGAACCACCTTCGCCCAATACTGTAGCAATTACAGGTACTTTTAAGTTCGACAATTGCGCTAAGCTGGTCGCAATCGCTTCTGCCTGACCACGTTCCTCTGCACCTACACCTGGGTATGCACCCATCGTATCAACAAAAGTGAAAACTGGCAGATTAAAACGCTCTGCCATATCCATAAGACGCTGTGCCTTACGGTAGCCTTCTGGATTACACATCCCGAAGTTGTGTTGTAATTTTTCGCGGGTACTGCGACCACGATGTTGACCTATCACCATGACAGGCTGACCATCAAAGCGTGCCAATCCACCGATCATTGCACCATCATCACCAAATAAACGATCGCCATGTAAGGCATCAAATTCAGTGAAAATTTCACCCACATAGTCTAGAAATTGCGGACGTTCAGGATGACGTGCAATTTGCACGGTTTTCCATGCTTTAGATTGAGCAGCTTTTTTCATAAGTCGACTGTTATCCCTAAATTAACCAAATCTTAATCGACAAATTGTTCCGACTGAATATTCAATTCAATGTCCCAATTCTTGAATTGCACTTGTTCATCGTGCAATTCAGCGACAAGCAATGGCCATTGTTTGGCATCACCCGACACGCTGAGCTGCCATTGTTGCGCATTGCGGATGCTTAATTCAATGGCAGGAAGCATCGCATCGCTACGACTTGCGTTGACCAAAACTGCAAGGCGAAGCAACAAACTTAAGTAAACAATTTTATTGCCACCCGCTTTCAGTGCTTCTGTTTTCGCGTCTTGGCGCAACTTTCGACGATGGTTGCCGACCAAATGCGAGAGATAGTTTTGGTCAATTTGTGAGAAACCGGGAATGTCCGAATGTTGCAATAAATATGCACCGTGACGATGATAACTGCTGTGACTGATGGCTAAACCAATTTCATGTAGGTACGCAGCACGACGCAATAAGTCACTATCTTCGTTATTTAATTTTAATGATTCTGCCACGCTGTCAAATAAATGTTGCGCAGTTTTCACCACACGTCCAGCCTGTTTCGGGTCTGAGTTATAACGCCCCATTAAGGCCTGTACACTGCGGTCACGAATGTCTTCATGCTGAAAACGCCCCAACAAGTCATACATTACACCTTCACGTAACGCACCGTCGGAATACACCAGTTTATCGATATCTAATACATCAAATACGGCATATAAAATTGCCAAACCTGCTGGCAAAACTGCTCGACGGTCTTCTTTTAGACCATCAAATTCCATTTCTGATACATGTTTAAACTTGAGCAAACGGTCTTTGAGTTTTTCTAAACCTTCACGAGTCAGATTTTCCTGCTCATTGCTCCAGCCCATATTTACCGTAATTTGACGACAGGCTTTAATGGTACCGCTCGAACCTGCAACGGTATCCCAACCTGCTTCTTTATAAGTATTGGCAATCGAATACAATTCTTTACGCGCTGCAACCACTGCTTTTTCAAAACTGCTTTTGCTAATTTCGCCATCGGCAAAATAGGCTTTGGTATAGGCCACACAGCCCATTTGTAAAGATTCGGTATGAATTGGCTCAAATTCTTCGCCAATAATCAACTCTGTCGAACCACCGCCAATGTCAATTACCAAACGACGACCACTATTTGCCATCGTGTGCGATACGCCTAAATAAATTAAACGGGCTTCTTCACGCCCTGCAATAATTTCAATAGGTTTAGGCAAAATTTCTGCGGCTTTTTGAATAAACTCATGTCCATTTTTGGCCTGACGCAATGCGTTGGTTGCCACAATACGCAAACGGTTTGACTGCACCGCAGTTAAACGTCCTACAAAACGCGCCAAACATGCCAAACCACGTTGTTGAGCTGCTTCGGTCAAATTCTTATTTTCATCTAAACCTGCGGCCAACTGTACTTTTTCTGACATTGATGCCACTTTTTTTACTTCACCATGATCCACTCGTGCAATTGCCAAGTGGAAACTATTCGACCCCATATCAATGGCTGCGAGTAACTCTTCATCAATTAAAAAATCAGACATTCTTCAAACAAACCTAGACAGAATTGTGCCTAGAGTAATTCACATACACCTAATTTAAAAGCCATTTATCAGCACAATTTGACGACTATTTAAATTTTCTGCATATATGACAATTGTGTTACAGAATTAGCATTTTCGTTTAGCGTTATCGTCACGATCAATTAGACAAATTTGTATTTTGAGTGGAAAATCCACAGATTCCCCTACTTTGTTCAAGATGGCTATGTAATACTAACTAAAGCTATCTTAAAAATTATTTGGAGCGTAATCCATGTCTGGCAACATCGTAAACACCACTGATGCAAACTTCGAAGCAGATGTTCTTCAATCGGATACTCCTGTATTGGTTGACTTCTGGGCTGGCTGGTGTGCGCCATGTAAAGCAATTGCACCTGTACTTGAAGTACTTGCAGACGAATACCAAGGCAAAGTTAAAATTGTAAAAGTTGATGTAACTTCTTGCGAACAAACTGCAGTGAACTACAACATCCGCAATATTCCAGCATTATTGATGTTCAAAAATGGTGAAGTGGTTGCACAGCAAGTCGGTGCAGCACCTAAATCTAAATTGACTGCATTTATTAACGAAAATATCTAAGTCGATGGATCCATCGTCTATTTATAGAGATGATGAAAAAAATACGCCACGCATTGGCGTATTTTTTTTGCCTACAAATTGACAAGTAGACGTTTCTCTCTTATATTGCATGCTCAGGAAACGCAGGATCTTTCATCCTCTTTCTGAAAAGCCACAACACAAAAATGCCGCTCGGCAACAGAAATTGTTTTTCACATTTTTCAATCAAACAATGAATCAGTGCTCTGAATCGTTATTGTGCAAATACAATTGCTTTCATTTTATTGTATGAATGCGGCTAAATGTTGCTCCCTCTCTAACCTGTACCCCAGAATTTTAATTCTATCAGAACCTCTATGAATTTAACCGAACTCAAGAAAAAACCGATTGGCGAACTCATCAAGATTGCCGAGTTTATGGGCCTTGAAGGAATGGCGCGTAACCGCAAGCAAGACATTATTTTTGCCATCTTAAAGCGCCATGCCATGAATGGTGAAGAGATTTTTGGTGATGGCGTTCTAGAAATTCTCTCTGATGGTTTTGGTTTCTTACGCTCAGCTGCAGGTTCATACCTTGCTGGCCCAGATGATATTTATGTCAGCCCTTCGCAAATTCGTCGCTTTAACCTGCGCACGGGTGACACCATTACAGGTACGATTCGTCCACCAAAAGAAGGCGAACGTTATTTTGCTTTGCTCAAAGTCAATCAAATTAACTATGACACCCCTGAAAATTCACGTAATAAAATCTTATTTGAAAACTTAACCCCGCTTTTCCCAACAGAACAGTTGGTGATGGAGTTAGGTAATGGAACAACTGAAGACTTAACTGCACGTGTGGTAGATTTGGTTGCGCCAATTGGTAAAGGTCAGCGTTCAATTATTGTGGCTCCGCCTAAAGCGGGTAAAACCATGTTGCTACAAAACATCGCTCAGTCGATTGTTCGTAACAACCCAGAAGTGTTCTTGATTGTACTTCTCATTGATGAACGCCCTGAAGAAGTGACTGAAATGGAACGCACCGTGCGCGGTGAAGTGATTGCATCAACATTTGATGAGTCACCTGCTCGTCACGTTCAAGTTGCAGAAATGGTCATTGAAAAAGCCAAGCGTTTAGTTGAACATAAAAAAGACGTGGTGATTTTACTGGATTCGATTACCCGTTTGGCACGCGCCTACAACACTGTCGTACCTTCTTCAGGCAAGGTTTTAACAGGTGGTGTTGATGCGCACGCTTTAGAACGTCCAAAACGCTTCTTTGGTGCTGCACGTAATATTGAAGAAGGTGGTTCTCTAACCATTATTTCAACTGCACTGATTGAAACTGGCAGTAAAATGGATGAAGTGATTTACGAAGAGTTTAAAGGTACAGGCAACCAAGAGATTACCTTAGACCGTCGTATTGCAGAAAAACGTGTTTTCCCTGCCATGAACATCAAAAAATCAGGTACACGTCGTGAAGAGCGCTTAATGAGTGAAGATAATTTGCGTAAAGTTTGGATTTTGCGTAAATTGTTACACACTCAAGATGAATTGGCAGCAATGGAATTCTTGCTTGATCGCATGAAAGAAACCAAAACTAATGACGACTTCTTTGATCAAATGAAACGTAAAGCAGCCAATTAAACGGCTATAAATATTAGAACACCTAAAAAAGTCATCTTAAAACGATGGCTTTTTTATTTGGTTGACAAAATTTACATAAAGACACAATTGCACGCGGTATATGTAAACTTATTTTTAAGTAAATGATTATAAAAAAATATTTAGTAAAAACCTTTTAGTTTTTAGCCAGTTACCGTGCAACTCTCCAATCTAAAATGCCAAATTAATTGTTATTTTCTGTTAAAAAAGCACGTATTTTTCGCGTTTTTTTGCCTTTTTTTCAATCAACCTAGTAGCAATTCAAAAAGCGCAGTGATAGCATATTCGCAGACCAGTTAGACTGCGCCTGCGTTGTTAGTGCCTAACAAAATTTAGGAATAATAAAAGCATACAACAGACTAACGTCGGTTTTTTTTTAATCTCATATTTTAGAGAGTGATGCCATGTTATTCAAAAAAATCGCTATTGCTGCTGCAGTTGCTACTACTTTAGCTTTCGTTGGTTGTGCTAAAAAAACTGAAGAAGCTGCTGCTGACGCTAACGCTGCTGCATCTGAAGCTGTTGTAGCTGCATCTGAAGCTGAAGCTGCTGCTGACGCTGCTGCTGTAGAAGTTGCTTCTGGCGCTGAAGCTGCTGCTTCTGCTGCTGACACTGCTGCTGCTGCTGCAACTGACGCTGCTGATGCTGCTGTAGACGCTGCTGCTGCTGCTTCTGAAGCTGCTGCTCAATAATCGATACGATTATGCAGTACAAAAAGAGAGCCGATGGCTCTCTTTTTTATTTCTGAATATTTTGTCTAAAATTTATTTTACTCAGCACAATATCTCCAAATCGCTCAATCCATCTTTTTCAAGTAGATGATTCAGCATATAAAAGCATTTAACCAAAACACTTAACCCCATTCGGCATTTATTTCGATATAACCTTTTGGTTTCTCATCTCCACGCTCAATTCTTAGGTAGCGTCTTGTTCAGCTCTACAGTGTTTTCATTCATATCCATAGTTTGATTCAAGTCTCTCAATTGCAAGATCAATCACTATGTCTTGCTAAATCACAGCGTCTTTCTAAAATCTCTTATAAAAAGCATAAAAAAAAAGCAGATCAATCGATCTGCTCATTTCCCACACGCTGGCGGAATTTCTGCCCTGCGCGGAATGTGACTACACGGCGGGCTGAAATTGGAATTTCTTCGCCTGTTTTCGGGTTGCGACCAGGTCGTTGACGTTTATCACGTAACTCGAAGTTCCCAAACCCTGAAAGTTTAACTTGCTCGCCAGAGATCAGTGCTTGGCTGATCTCATCAAAAAATAACTCGACCATTTGTTTCGCTTCACGGCGGTTTAAACTCGTGAGCTCACTTAAATGATCAGCCATTTCTGCTTTTGTTAATGCTGTCATGAAGCCCTCAATGTCGCTTGGTAAGTGTTTTCCAACACTTGCAGAATGTTATCCATACCAGATTTAATTTCAGCATCTTCAAGTGTACGTGTTGGATGTTGCCATAACAGAGCAAAAGCCAAAGAACGCTTGCCTTGTTCAACACCTTGTCCAGTATACACATCGAATAACCAAGTTGAGTCTAACAGCGCTCCACCCGTTTTTTCAATAAGTTGCTGAATTTCGCTTACATTTATCTTATCACTAATTAAAAGCGCAATATCACGTCTAACCGATGGAAAACGTGATAATTCTGTAAAATTAGATACATAAGTTTGCAAAACTGCTGTTTGATCGAGTTCTGCTACCCAAGCCGTGCCTAAATCCAGCTCATCTTCTAAAGATGGATGTAAACGACCAAAGTAACCAATAGACTGACCATCTACCAAAATTTCAGCAGATTGTCCAGGATGCAACCAAGTACGCTCTGAACGAACATACTCTACCTGCACACGACCTGCAGCTAAAATTTCTTCAATATCGCCTTTAAAATCGAAGAAATCCATAGGCTGAGCTTTAGCATGCCAAGATTCTGCATGTTTAGCACCCACCGCAATCAATGCCAAAGTTGGAATTTGCTTCAAGTCATGAATGCTTGCTGCATGTTGATAATCAAAACGTAAACCCAACTCAAAGAAACGCACACGGTTTTGTTGACGATTTACGTTGTACTGAACGCATGGAATTAAGCTGGATAACAACGTTGAGCGCATTACTGCCAAATCGCTTGAAATTGGATTCGCCAATGCCAACGGATTCACTGCAGGGTTTAATTGTTTTTCCAATTTTGCATCGGCAAAGCTAAAACTAATTGCTTCTTGATAACCTAAAGTCACTGCGGTTTGACGTAATTGCGCAACTTCAAACTGATCTTGGTATTTTGCTAATTGCACATCAATCACAGGCAAACTGATTTGAATGTTGTCATAACCGTGAATACGAGCAACTTCTTCAATTAAGTCTTGGTAAATTGCCATATCAAAACGATGTGATGGTGGTACAACGCTCCACTGACCTTCAGCTTGAACAGTAACTTCGCAGCCTAAACGAGTTAAAGCATCGGCAATAAATGTAGCATCAACGTGATAACCCAAGAGCTGATCGACTTGCGCTTGATTTAACGCAATTGCTTCACGTGTTGGCAATTGTGCTGCTTGTTCTGCCACTGTAATTGGACCAAATTCGCCGCCAGCAAATTCTGCAATCAGTTGTGATGCACGGTTCATCGCCAATAATGGCAATTCAAAATCGACACCACGTTCATAACGCTGTGAGGCATCGGTATGCAAACCATAACGACGTGCACGACCTGCGATATGCAATGGTGCAAAGAAAGCGGATTCAAGGAAAATTTCTGTGGTTTCATCACTTACCGCAGAAGATAAACCACCCATGATGCCCGCCATCGCCAATACTTTTGCGTCATCGGCAATCACCATCACATCATCTTGCAGCTCAACTTCTTGCTCGTTTAACAGCACCAATTTTTCTGCTGCAGTCGCTTGACGAACTTGAATGCCACCTTGAATTTTAGCACCATCAAAAGCGTGCATTGGCTGACCCAATTCAATCAAGACATAGTTGGTAATATCAACCAAAATACTGTGCTGACGGATACCTGAACGTGCCAACGCGCGCTCCATCCACTCAGGTGTAGCGGCTTTGGTATTTACATTTTTAATCACACGACCTAAATAACGTGGGCAGCCTTCCGTCAAACTTTGTACAGTTTTTTCATCCTGAATAGTTGCCGCTACTGCCTGAATGTCAGGTGTATTCACTGGCAATTGGTTAATCACCCCAATTTCACGGGCAATACCACGAATACTGAAACAATCACCACGGTTTGGAGTAATACTGATATCAATGACATGGTCATCTAGATCAAGATATTCACGTACATTCACACCTACAGGTGCATCTGCAGGCAGTTCCAACAAACCATCAAGTTTATCTTCAAGGTCAATTTCTGATGCGCCGCAGAGCATCCCTTGTGATTCCACACCACGCAGTTTGCCTTTTTTGATTTTAAAGTCGCCTGGCAATACCGCACCAATGGTTGCCACAGGTGCTTTCATACCTACACGCACGTTTGGCGCACCACACACAATCTGCAACGGCTCACCTGAACCAATATTTACCGTAGTCACACGTAAACGATCTGCATCTGGATGCTGTTCAACCGTTAAGACTTCACCCACCACAACGCCTGTAAATGGCTTTGCTGCTGGTGACATATCATCAACTTCTAGACCCAGCATCGTGAGTTGATTCGATAAAG
Source organism: Acinetobacter sp. SWBY1 (assembly GCF_002946595.1). Classification (NCBI taxonomy): domain Bacteria; kingdom Pseudomonadati; phylum Pseudomonadota; class Gammaproteobacteria; order Moraxellales; family Moraxellaceae; genus Acinetobacter; species Acinetobacter sp. SWBY1. The sequence continues at coordinate 1,393,407 of NZ_CP026616.1, forward strand.
TATCGCTGTCAATGGCTGGGTTAACCCACGTGCGTAGCCAATTTTCGCTAATTTTCATTGATATAAAACCTATAAATCTAAATTTTGAATCCCCTCTACTCCCTCTTTTCAAAGAAGAAGCATCCTGTGTCATATATGGACACCCCTCTCCTTTTAGGAGAGGTCAGGGAGAGGTATAAATTTGTTTTTAAGCAAACTGGCGCAAGAAACGCACATCATTTTGGTAGAACATACGCAAGTCATTGATGCCATAACGCAACATCGCAAAACGCTCTACCCCTAAACCGAAGGCAAAACCTTTATATTTTTCTGGGTCGATGCCTGAAGCGCGTAACACGTTTGGATGCACCATACCGCAGCCCAAAACTTCCAACCAGCGACCACGTTCATCCATAATATCCACTTCAGCACTTGGCTCTGTGAATGGGAAATAAGATGGGCGGAAACGTACTTTTAAGTCTTTTTCAAAGAATTCATTTAATAAGTTAATCAACAAACCTTTGAGTTCTGCAAAACTGGTATTTTCTGCGACGTATAAGCCTTCAATTTGATGGAACATTGGTGAGTGTGTTTGGTCTGAGTCGCAGCGATACACACGACCTGGACAAACAATACGAATAGGCGGCTGTTGATTTTCCATGGTGCGAATTTGTACGCCCGACGTGTGGGTACGCAATAAATGATTCACATCAAAATAGAAAGTATCGTGCATGGCACGCGCAGGGTGATGTCCTGGAATATTCAACGCTTCAAAGTTGTGATAGTCATCTTCAACTTCTGGGCCCGTTGCCACGGTAAAACCTGCTTTGGTAAAGAATTGGCAAATACGTTCCTGTACCTGCGTAACTGGGTGAATACTGCCGATGCTTTGACCACGACCTGGCAAAGTAATATCAACAGTTTCATTCGCCAGTTTTTGTGCCAAAGCCGCTTGTTGTAATTCAGTTTGACGCGCAGTTAATGCCGCATTGATTGCTTCACGCACAGCATGAATTTGTGCACCAAATTCTTTACGCTGTTCAGGGTCCATTTTACCCAGTGCTTTGGATTGTTCCGCAAGCTGGCTTTTTTTCCCCGTAAATTGCACTCGCACCTGGTCGAGTGTAGCAAGGTCCTCTGCTGCTGCAATTGCAGCGAGCGCTTCATTGGTCAGGGCTTCCAGTGACATAGTAACTCTCAAAAGCAACAATTTAGAAATAATTTAAAAACCCCGTATTCTAACAGTTTTTAGTCGCTTTGATGAAGCTTCGATGTAATGAAAATTAGATTAGCATCTTGAAATACAAAAAGTATAAGATAAAGCCAATCACCACGAGATCTCAACATTATGGCGCTCGATCAGATTTGGAAACAGCAACTTGCCCTTGTGACTTATGGCAATGAATATTTGGCTCAAGATTTAAGTTTTAATCATTGGCTCAAGCATCAAGTGTTTAACCAGCATCAAATTCAGTTTCGTGATTTATTGTCACAACATTTACTGGCACAACACTTTCAAATCTGGTTAGAGCATCTTAAACAACAAGGTGTGCGACGTTTAAGCCTACATCAGGCAAGTATTTTAAATGATGAAAAAAACCCCAATCCAAATGTAGAGTTATTGCCTTTTGCACACTTTATTGTGAGTCACGAGGCACAGCACAAATCTGCTTGGATTTTCGGAAAAGAGCTTGCAGAATGGTATACCGCAGAACAAGATTATATGACGCCTGTTTCCCAACAGAGCGAGCTACGTCAAGAAGTCATGTGGCGTTATCAATTAAATCACAAACTTGCCAGACAGCTCGATACAGATTTTGCCTCTCCAAACTGGGATGAAATTGATCGCTTTATTCGCTCCGAGTTATTTTTAAATCCTTGTGCTACAGAGTTTGTTGAACCAGAGCAAAGCGCTAAACCTTATTTCGGTGTAGATCTTACTCAAAACGCAACTGAAAGCATGTACCCAACTTTGGCGTTAATTCCCGCAGACTACCCTGCTGCCTATGCACATCAGATGCTGTATCGTTTAGATGCACTGGATCAACACATTCAGAATAAAATCCAGCATCCTTATCATGCCGATGGCACAGAACTTGAACCAAGCGAACAACTCAATTTACGTCATTTTTCTCAGAAACTTGAAGATTTACACGCCAAATTTATCACCAAGGTTGCGAACCATTATCAGACCGCACAGCTCACGCCAGTGCAAACACCTGATCCTTTTGAATCAACGCCTAGCCAAGTACAAAACATCGCTTCACCACAAATACCAACACCTGCAGCTACGCATATAGTGGGTACATCTGCCGTGATTAAACTGATTTTAATGACTGTGGTTATTTGTGCAGCTGCCTATTATTTTGGTTTATAAGCTTAGGGGCTGTTGACAATTCGTCTATGTTTGCGACAACGCATATTTTTTAGCTGATATAAGGCATGGGCATGGGACAGGAAATTTAGTCATTCTAAATGACCGGCACATAACGCAATAGCAGCAAAAAATATGCTTGTCCTTCGCTGCGCCTTCCGCTGCAAACAAAGCAGTGCTTGTTTTTGCTCAGGCTGTGGCTAAAAATTTCTCAGATTGAGTTATGAAACTTGGCAGAGACCCTAAATTTCAGGCATAAAAAAAGACCGCAAATGCGGTCTTTCTTTTAAGTCATAAAGACTTATGCAGCTAATGCATCTTTAGCTTTTGTAGCTAAAGCAGCAAATGCAACTGCGTCATGCATAGCGATGTCAGCAAGTACGCGACGGTCGATAATCACTTGTGCTTTTTTCAAGCCAGCGATCATACGGCTGTACGATAAACCATTTTGACGAGCGCCCGCATTGATACGCGCAATCCATAAAGCACGGAATTGACGTTTCTTTTGACGACGGTCACGGTAAGCGTATTGACCTGCTTTGATTACCGCTTGGAACGCTACGCGATATACGCGTGAACGAGCACCATAGTAACCTTTAGCACGAGCAAGAATTTTTTTATGACGGCGATGAGCCTGTACACCACGTTTTACACGAGCCATTTATAATCTCCTTAGATGTATGGGCACATAGCACGAACAGCAGCAACGTCACTCACGTGAACCATTACACAGCCGCGCAATTGACGGATACGTTTAGCAGATTTTTTGGTCAAAATGTGGCGTTTGAACGCTTGTTTACGCTTGAAACCGTTAGCAGTCGCTTTGAAACGTTTAGCTGCACCACGGCGAGTTTTTAACTTAGCCATAACAACCTCTTTAAACACCTGTTCGGCACGTCTGCACCATTGCAAAAACGACCTGCAGGTAAGGGAGCGAGTATTCTAAAGCATCTTTGCTTAAAACAAAAGCATATTGGCTAAATAAAAAATGATCATTACCTCACTCATTTGCCGTAATTCAACTCAGGAAAAAATACTGGAATTGTGAACACCCACTACAATTCAAAATAAAGCTAAAGCTCTGTCAAAAATTGTGCAGAAACACCCTAAAAACTTGCAATAAGTTGCGGATTACCCTTGCGATTATCCACAATTCCATCAATACTTCGCCTCGTCTTGTGTGAGATAAAAAAGACCGTAATATGATGAAAACATCTTTATATATAATTCTATTGCTTGGACTCAGTGCGACGCATCTTTTTGCAAAACCACCGCAGCAGAAATCGACACCAAAAGCCACACTCGAAGTACAAAAAAGTGCTGCCTTGCCTGCTCATCTCACCACACGCTTAGCATGGCGCAAGTTTCCACAACCCAAATATAAAAATGAAGATTTAAATCAACAAAACCGAGCTGCAATTGTGCGTATTTATGCAGATGAAACCGGCAAAATCAGTCAAGCCACTATTCAAGAAAGTACAGGGCTGAAAAAATTAGATGATGCCTTATTACAAGCGGTTCGCACTGCTGAAATTCAACCGACCTATGTAGAAGATACTGCCGTACCGACCATTGGTTTTCAAAGCTTTAATTTAAGATTTCAGGATAACCAGCACGAAGATTGCCAGTTTGATTTTCAATCTAAACAATGGTTAGCACAGCAACAACAGCAAAAAGTTCAATTTAAGTATCGTAGTCAACCACAATTAAACTTAAGTGCGGAAGATTTAAAAAATCACTCACGTAAGTTAAAGTTTCAATTCAAAGTAAATAAGCATGGCGAAGTGAAACGTGTGAAATTGACACAAGGTTCGGGACAATACGCACTTGATCAACAAGTTTTAGCTGCAGTGAAAGCTGCTCAAGTAGATGTACCGCGTCAATTTTGGCTGTATAAAAAGTCAAAATTAAAAGATGAAATTTATTTTGATTTAAACACGTGTGATGCTCAAGAACAGTCATAAGTGTCTATAGATAATAGGGGTTGCTTGCTTAAACCCATGTATAAACAAAATAAATAAACAGATAACGCCCGATTTTGGCTAGACTCACCATCAACACAAAACGGGCAAAATGTTCTTTCATTAAACCTGCAATCAGCGTAATTGGATCACCAATAATCGGCACCCAACTGAGCAGTAAAGACCAAAACCCATATTTGGCGTAGGTGTGCTGTGCTTTTTCTAATTGTGTAGCCGAAACAGGAAACCACTTTTTATCTTTATAATGTTCGATCTTGAGTCCCAAATACCAGTTCACACAAGAACCTAAAATATTGCCTAGACTGGCAATGCTAATCAGCCAAATGGGTGCATAGCTGCCTTCATATAACAGCCCCAACAACACAGCTTCGGACTGTAAAGGCAATAAAGTTGCCGCACCAAATGCAGATAAAAATAAACCAAACAGCGTCCAAAGCATAGACGATTTAAAGCCCTAAAGCCTGCTTGGTTTTACGATATTCCCAGTTCGCCCAAACAATACTAAGCAAAATAAGTGCCGCACGTGCCCATGTATAACGCTGAGTAACAGGCTCAATCGCAGCACGTAAAACCTGTTGATCTGTGCTATTTAAAGCCGCAATCATATTCTGCACATGAAATGCTTCGATCACAAATAAGATCAAGCAAGACACAATGCCCAAAATAATGCTCCAATACACTTTGGCATTTTGCTCAACAATCTTGGTAAAGTTTAAAAAAAATTCTTGCATAGCTCATCCAATAAAAAAGCCACCTGAAAAAGTAAGGTATCAGGTGGCTGGCATCTTAGCATAAAAGTAGATTTAAACTTGAATCGCGAGTGCTTTCTGCACTGCAGGGCGCGCAGTCAGCCGTGTAATATAGTCTTGTACATACGGATAATCTTCCAGCGAAATATTTTGCCAGTCATGACGTAACGCCCACGGCAAAATAGCCATATCAGCAATTGAATATTCGCCCGCCACGTACTTTTGCCCCATCAACTGCTTATTTAACACGCCATACAAACGCTTGGATTCATTGATATAGCGTTCAATCGCATAAGGAATTTTCTCTGGTGCATAACGGCTAAAATGATGATTCTGTCCTAACATTGGACCAAAACCACCCATTTGCCACATGAGCCACTGCTCTACTTCAACACGCTCCTGTTCATCGGTAGGATAAAACATGCCAGTTTTGCGCCCTAGATATTGCAAAATTGCACCCGACTCAAACACAGAGATTGGCTCACCACGCGGACCGTTCTGATCGACAATTGCAGGAATTTTATTATTGGGCGAAATTTTTAAAAAATCTGGCTGAAATTGATCATCTTCTGAAATATTGATGGGGAAAATTTGATATTCCAAACCCATTTCTTCAAGTGCAATACTAATTTTATGACCGTTGGGGGTGCCCCAATAATAAAGATCAATCATGTTTTATCCTTCATTACTTTTTTTGCTTTTTGACCAGCATTCTTCTATTGCGGTTTTAGTTATAGCATGTTTTTAAGCGTTTGTTGCGTGTCGCTGCGTAGAGTTTTTTTATCGAATGGCATATCTCATAAACATGAAACATAGATGCTCACTTTCATCACGCAAAAAAAAGCACCGCCAAGGTGCAGTGCTTCTTTTGTTCAAGATGGGATTACTTTTTCTTTTTAGGACCAAGCAACATACCCATTTGACGACCTTCCATTTTTGGTGCTTGTTCAACTACACCATATTCAATTACATCTGCTTCAACTTTTTGCAATTGAGCCAAACCTAACTGTTGGTGAGCCATTTCACGACCACGGAAGCGTAAAGTGATTTTTACCTTATTCCCTTCTTCAAGGAATTTGATAATTGCACGTAATTTTACGTTGTAATCACCAACATCAGTCGCAGGGCGGAGCTTGATTTCTTTCACCTGTACTTGATGCTGTTTTTTCTTCGCTTCTTTCTGCTTTTGCTTTAGATCAAACAAATGCTTGTTAAAGTCCATGATTTTGCACACCGGTGGTTCGGCATTTGCCACAATTTCCACCAAGTCAAGGTCAACGCTTTCTGCTGCGCGTAATGCATCAGCCAAGCTTACAATACCTTTTTGCTCACCATTTTCGTCTACAAGACGGACTTCTTTTGCACGAATTTCATCATTCAAAGCAGGACGGTTAGATTTTCCGCCCTGTTGATTACGGTCAGGCTGTTTAATCGCTGTTACTCCACAATATACCGGCCGCGTTCTGCGACGGCTGTTTTCACTAGGTCAATGAAAGCATCAATTGACATAGTACCCAAATTTGTTCCTGAGCGAGTACGGACGTTTACCGTTCCTTCTTCCACTTCACGGTCCCCAAGTACCAGTAAGTATGGAATACGCTCTAATGTACGCTCACGAATCTTAAAGCCGATTTTCTCATTTCTCAAGTCAGAAATAGCACGAATACCGTTTTCTTTAAGTTTTGCGACGACCTGTTCACTTGCAGCAGCTTGTGAATCGGTAATATTCATGACACAAGCTTGCACTGGCGCTAACCATGGTGGCATAAAGCCTGCATAGTGCTCAATAAGTATACCAATAAATCGTTCAAAGCTGCCAAGAATTGCGCGGTGCAACATTACAGGCTGATCACGATCATTGTCTTCAGTGACATAAGATGCCTCTAAACGCTCAGGCAAGTTAAAGTCACACTGAATTGTACCACATTGCCACACACGACCTAAGCAGTCTTTCAGTGAGAATTCAATTTTCGGGCCGTAGAACGCACCTTCACCTGGTTGTAACTCCCATTCCAGACCTGCAGCATCCAAGGCATCAGCCAAAGATTTTTCTGCCATATCCCAAAGTGCATCATCTCCCACACGTTTTTCAGGACGTGTAGACAGTTTCATTTGCACCTCTTCAAAACCGAAATCTTTATAAACATCTAAAGTCAGTTTGATGAAGTCTGCAACTTCTGGCCCAATTTGTTCTTTGGTACAGAAAATGTGGGCATCGTCTTGAGTAAAGCCACGTACGCGCATAATACCGTGCAGTGAACCTGATGGCTCGTTACGGTGACATGAACCAAATTCTGCCAGACGAATTGGCAAATCACGATATGACTTTAGCCCTTGGTTAAAGACTTGTACGTGACATGGGCAGTTCATTGGTTTTACTGCATAGTTACGGTTTTCAGAATGGGTGGTAAACATATTGTCTGCGTAGTTGGCAGCATGTCCTGATTTTTCCCATAGCGTGAAATCGACCACTTGCGGGGTACGAATTTCTAGGTAACCGTTGTCTTGTTGTACTTTACGCATGTATTGCTCAAGCACTTGGTAAATTGTCCAACCATTTGGATGCCAAAACACCATGCCCGGCGCTTCTTCCTGCATGTGGAACAAGTCCAAAGCTTTACCAATTTTACGGTGGTCACGCTTTTCTGCTTCTTCAATACGTTTGATATACGCCGCGAGCTGTTTTTTGTCCGCCCAAGCCGTACCATAAATACGTTGTAACTGTTCGTTTTTCGCATCACCGCGCCAATAAGCGCCTGAAATTTTGGTGAGTTTGAACGACTTTAAGAATTTAGTGTTTGGAACGTGTGGACCACGACACATATCCAAATAGTCTTGATGATAGTACAAGCCCATTTGGGTTTCGTTTGGCATGTCTGCAATCAAACGTAATTTATATTCTTCGCCACGCGCTGTAAATTCTGCAATTACTTCATCACGCGGGGTCATTTTTTTCACAACATCATAATCTTGGTCGATGAGCTTTTTCATACGCTCTTCGATTGCTGCCAAATCATCTAACGTAAATGGACGAGGCATCCAGATGTCATAGTAGAAACCTTCTTCAATGACAGGGCCAATCACCATTTTCGCTTCAGGGAAAAGCTGTTTTACCGCATGCCCCACTAAGTGCGCACATGAGTGACGGATAATCTCTACGCCTTCTTCATCTTTAGGCGTAATAATTTGTAGGGTTGCATCTTCGGTAATTAAATCGCAGGCATCGACCAAACGATCATTCACACGTCCAGCAACTGTATTTTTGGCAAGACCCGGACCGATGCTTTGAGCAACTTCCATCACAGATACGGCTTGATCAAACTGTTTTTGATCGCCATTTGGCAAAGTGATAATAGGCATAGATAAAAATCCTTAAGGAGTGATGCCCCGTACCATGGAGCATATCACCGCGAGATTATGATTAAGGGAGACCCTCAAAAGATAAAAACGGTGTATAAATAAAAAGCGCCTTAAATTTTACACGGCTTGCGTACAGGTTTAAACCTTTGTGTACTAAAAAAGCCAAAGAATCGGCATTTCAGCTGTTTTTATTCCCTAAAGGTTGCCCACGGCGTGAATTGTCCATGTTGATAGGCATACACCGCTTCAAACTGTGGCAACACCGCCTCACTCTGTTGCGGGCGTAAAAATACATAATCATCTATTTGGATGCGATGCTGTTTGGGTACTTGAATCAACTCTTGATTGCTACTGCGTCCGTATAAAGCATGTGGATGACTGCTCTCAGGATAAACATAATCTGCCATCCAATAGCCACCATAAACAAAAACGGCTTGATTGGATTGTGGCAAATAGGACTGCAAACGATCTAAGCCAGGCACTAGTACCGCAGCCAATACCTTTAAAACAGGTGTTGCAATCCACAAAGCCGATTGCAAATCTGACAAGATTTTTAAATCAAAATCACTGGGTTTAAGCAACATCGAACCAAAAGCCAGATCATTACATTCACTGTGCTGACAATGCTGCATAAATGTCAGGCTACCACCACCGTTAAAACACAAGTCATCCTGCCACAACTTTGGAAAATGATGCTGAATCAGTTGTTTATAATTTCTATATTGCTGCTGTGAGTGTTGATAGGCTTTGGCTTGTGCATGAAATACATTTGGTAATTTCACCACATGCGCATCGTACCCCATCAAACCTGACAGTTTTAAATGTTGTGGATGCTGCTGAATCAATTCCAGCATTTGCATAAATCCAGCATGATCTTGCGCCCCACCACGATGCAAACCGATATCAATTTCAAGATTAATATTCAAACAAAGCTGGCGTTGTTGTGCCAAATGTAAATACTGTTGTAAACGTGCAGGTTGATCAACCAACCATTGTAAATGCAATTGGATATTCTCAGCAGACGCCATCACCTGCTGATAAAAAGCATCTACCGCACGTATTGGCATTGGCTTGCCAAACAGTACATCTGCTTGTGGAAAGTGCTGCATCACTTCATACAAATGTGGCAGATGAAACAACATAAAACGCTGCGTATTCAGACTTTGGCTTGCGTGTTGCAATATCTCCAAACACGCTAGCGATTTCACCACCAGTCGTGGTTGCAACCGTGCAGGCAAATGGGCTGCAACATAATCCAAGTTATGCTGAAAACGTGCCATATCCACAATCAGTTGCGGTGTTCCTGTACCCTGTTGCTGCAAACTGTGGGTGAGTTGCTGAAAATAATCACTTTGCATGTCACGCTCCCTAATTGAATGCTCTTATTTTGCGATTGCTTGAGTTGTTTATTGAACATCACGCTGCACTCAAACTTGGAATCGTGAAAATTTGTCTTAAATATGGATTAATCCATTTTTGCTGTGGATCAAGCTGCTCACGAAGTTGCATAAAATCATCCCATTTTGGATATAACTCACGTAATTGATCCGCTTGCATACTGTGCAATTTGCCCCAATGTGGACGTCCCTGATATTTTTGTAAAATCGGTTCGACCCATTTAAAAATATGTTGGCAATCTTGTTTATAAAATTGGTGGATTGAAATAGACACCGAATCCCGTCCATAAAAAGGACTCAGCCAAATATCATCGCCTTTGACATAGCGAAACTCGATTGGGAAAAACATGGCGACACGCTGTTGTTTCAAAACCGCCAATAATTCTTCTAAACACGCCAAACCTTGCTCGGCAGGCAATTGGTATTCCATTTCGTTAAATTTGGTATTGCGTGGCGTTGGGAAAATTTGACTCGACCAATCGACATGAGTACTCGGTTTGATAAACACGCCCAACAAAGATTGTAAATACGGATTTAACTGTGGAAAAACACGGGTTATTTCCGAACAAAAATTTAATAAACGGTCTTCTGATAACCAATGTTGCGGACGAGGATCCGTCAATCCTCGGCTCTCATCTAAGGTTTTTAAAATCACCTGATCACTGTGTAAAAATGCCCAAAACTCAGTATGGCGATGTTGATGCTTCCAACGGTCTATATATTGATAAATATCACTCAAGGCACATAAACGTAGCTGCTCTTTGAGTTTATAGCGCGAACGGTTTTGTAAAGTGATTTTGGTCATCACCCCAAAACTGCCCAGCGCGACCCGACCTGCCTGAAAAATTTCAGCATTGTGTTCAGGTGAACATTGCAACACCTCACCCTCTGCTGTGAGCAGTTCAAAATCAGTCACCAAAGCCGATAGACAAGGTAAATCCACACCTGTGCCATGTGTTCCTGTTGCAACCACACCTGCCAAACTCTGATGATCAATATCGCCCTGATTTTGCAGCGCCTGATGAATCGGAGCTAGACATTCACCCAGTTTGTACAGCCGAGTCCCTGCATGTAAGGTGCATTGCTGCTTTTGTGCATTAAATTGATGCACCCCCTGAATATGATCTAAATTCACCATCACATCATCGGTTGTGGCTAAGGGGCTAAAGGAATGCCCTGCTCCGACCATTCTAATTTTGTCGTGCTTTCGCACAATTTTTTTCAGTTCATCTACATTTTTCGGCTGTAAAAAGTCTGGATAGGCTGTTTGCTTTCCAGACCAGTTACTCCAACGCTGTTTCATAATCCTTCCTTTTTCTGCGTGGCATTTATTTTTATTGCAGTTTGTTTTGCGTTACTTTTTAAAGTACCGCATTAAAAAAATAGAGACACATGGATGAGATAAATGACCTCTCTATCCATATTGATTTAGATTAACCTCCTGACTAGTACATGATTTAGAATATGTTTCACATGGAACAATGTATAAAAAAACTACAATTCATTTAGCGCATTAGCTTTCAAACTGTCACGATATGTTCTTTTTTCTAATTCATCCAAAGGTACAGCGGGCGGTAATAACGATGCTGTATCGCGTTGTGGAATAGGCAAATTCAATTGCTCTGCGAAATATTGAAATTTAGTTTGCAACGCTGCCAAAGTCCACTGTCCATATAAAGTGTGACCACCTTCATAGGCTTGTTGTTGATATTCCTCGAAGGTGGTCACATAGCCCATATAATCATTGCAATATGAAGCCAACCATACTTTTTGAGTCGATTCCAATTCTTGTTGTACGGTTACTTTGAGCCGCTTAGCTGCAACAGTAGTAATTTCCCCAGGACAGCACAGCAAGGTTAAGTCGCCAATTTTAATTAATTGTAATGGCACTACATTCGGTACCAACAAGCTATGATCAATTGCGCCTACACTGGCCTGCTTGTTCATTTCTGCAATCAGTTTGTCTAAAAATTTAGGATAATGATTCAGTGGCTTGCCAAAAATGGTTTTAGAACCACATTCCAGCACAATATCTTTGGGGCCTTGTGAGGCATATAGCTGTTGATAATAGCTATAATCTGCGGCTTGAGGATTACTCAACTTTTTCTTTTTCACTCGCTGCGCTAACCATTGCATACCTTTAAAAATCGGTTGTGCCACACCTGCACCATCTACAGGTGTTCCTTCAAAAAATGCTGCACCATGACAGGCTGCACTGGTTTTTGCATCTGTTTGCCCCATCGCAAATTCAACTGGAATTTCAATATTGCTTAAATCGACATAATGGCACACAGCATCTAAAGCTCCCATTAACGGCGTACCTCTATGTGCCAAAGCTTTCAGTGCCAACTCACTTTGATAGCGTCCATTTTGCTGTGTATATTCGTATTCTTTTTCATCGCGCATTGCAGCACGTACCTGTGACTGCTCAGGGCCATGATAATGTGGAGAAACATCACCCGCTGCGGCTTGGGCAAAAATTGCCACAGGATTTTTGACCCCACGTTGTTGCAGTGCACGCTCGGTACAAAGTGCGGCATAACCTTTGTTATCACCATCATGAGCGCTTAAACGACTGCTTAAACAGGTAGCATGCACCCCAAATAAAGAAAAAACTGCCTGTAAATTACCTTCGCGATAAAAACCAAGCAATTGCATATCACGATCTAAGGCCAAATGTGCCTGTTCCAGCGTTCTACGAGATACATCAGGATTACGGTTATACGCTGTTAAAGAGCGATTCCATGCCACTGGCGTTTCTTCTGCAAAACGACCATTGCTCATATAAATATCGGTTTTTTCTGGGTCGCCAAAGCTTTGAGCACACCGCCCACAATCGCATCGACCACTGCATTTAAATGTTCAGGCACAAAACCAGGTGTGGGCATATTGTACAACGCTTCAGGTGCACAACCGCCAGGTGCAGAATGAGTATGCGTTGCCATCAATACCAAACGCTGCGGCTGAAAACGCTCCCCCAGTTTACGCTGTAAACGCTGTATCGCTAAATGACGCATGGCATAGGTCACACACCCCATATCCAGACAGCAAAAAATTAATAAGTCATTGTCTAAGGTTTGAATACAAATACTGCGGGCAAATAAAGCTGTTCGTTGTTCATAGGCACGATGTTTCCAGTTGCCATAACCAAACATGGCAAGCCCTTTTGGCTGAATATGAATTTCCTGTTTATCCCAACCCACCAAATACATTGCAATCGTATTCCTTTTCATCTATACAATCAGTCATGACGCTGATCAATGCCATTAAACAAAATTGCATCACGGCAAATAAGGGTCAAAGCGACAATGGCATGGGGGGATAATCGGACTTATGTCAGCAACTTCAAACTACTTGCTGCAGCACGTGCCGCCTGCCTTATTGTCAGGTCTGATTCATTACGCCAAAGAACAACAGATCCCCTATCAACCATGGTTTCAGGGAATTTCTCAAGATCTTGATCAAATCGTCCAAGGCAATGGTTTTGTTTCATTTCAAGATATTTGCAAAGTGGTGACACGCGCCCTGCAAGACACTCAATGTGCACATTTAGGCTTAGAAATTGGACGTGACAAGGGGCTGATTTCCATGGGCATGCTCGGTTTTGCCATGGTGTCCAGTCAAAATGTTGTAGAAGCCTTACAGACAGGACTGCAGTACCATCCCATTTCAGGCAGTGTGATGGATTTGGAGTACGATTTTTCCTCGACCTCTCCTACACTGGTGATGAAAGAGCGTTATCCCACGGGGAACTTACTGCGCTTTTTTTTGCGATGAAGTCCTCTCCAGTATTGTTAGCTGCTTAGACGTCATGCTTGGCAATCATCAAGATTTGGTCGAAGTGCATTTTAGTTTTGCCCAACCCGACTATTTAGAGGCTTATCAGGTGCATTATCAATGTCCTCTGCACTTTTCATCATACATGAATGCTTTGGTGTTCCGACCAGAGATTTTAGGACGCCAAATTAAAACCTCTAGTGCCGCCAATTACAGCACCGCCCTGCGTGTCTGCCAACAAGCGTATCAGGATATGCAGGCGATTAATCAACAGCAATATGCACACGTGTTGAGTTATCTAATCGAACAGCATTTACCTCAGCACTTTGATATGCACCAAGCGGCACAACATTTTCAAATGAGCGAAAGACATTTACGCAGACAATTACTTGCCGAAGGCTGCAACTTCCAAAACCTGCGCCAACACGTTTTGGAAAATAAAGCCAAACAACTGCTACAACAGCCTTTGAGCATGACTGAAATTAGCCAACAACTTGGCTTTAGTGAATTACGCGAATTTCGACGTGCATTTAAGCGTTGGACAGGTCTCAGCCCATCACTCTATAAAAGCCAAATGACAGAATAAGTTAATATTTTCCAATAAGCTACTATTTTTATTGAATAAAAAATAGCTGCTAAATTTTACTTAAACTATTTTTTAAATGTACTTACAAGCGATTCAAAACAAAAACAACAGATTTTCGACTAAAGCATAACTGCAAAGCTGTCATAAAATCCCTATCTTTTAGGGTCTGTTGACAATTCATCCATGTTTGCGACAACGCATATTTTTTAGCTGATATAAGGCATGAGGCTGGAAATTTAGCATTCTAAATGACTGACTCATAACGCAATAGCAGCAAAAAATATGCTCGTCCTGAAAGGCTGTGGCTAAAACTTTCCCAGATTGCGTTATGAAACTTGGCAATAGACCCACTATTCCCCGCGTTTCATGCCTGATCTGCTCAGTTTTAGCCTACAGCGCAAGTCATGCATGAAATGTCAGCAGACCCTCTGATGGATAAAATAACGACACATATTATGGAGAATAACAATGGTCAGCGCATACGATGAATTACCGCGTACCCCTGCGAACTTTGTCGCCTTGTCCCCGTTACGTTACTTAGAACGGGCAGCTTATATTTACCCGCACCAAAACGCGATTATTCACGGTTCACGTCAAATTACCTGGCGCGAAACTTATTTGCGCTGCTGCCAATTTGCACATCAACTTCAAAATTTAGGCATCAGCAAAAATGACACTGTTTCGGTGCTGCTTCCGAATGTTCCTGCCATGCTAGAAGCACACTTTGCTGTGCCAATGGCGGGTGCAGTGCTGAACACACTAAACACTCGTTTAGATGCCAAAACACTGGCGTTTATGCTCGATCATGCAGAATCCAAAGTGCTTTTGGTTGACCCTGAATTTGCGGCTTTGGCACAAGAAGCCTTAGCGATGGTCAATCATGAAATTTACGTGATTGATGTCAACGATGCAGAATATGAGCATGCTGCCAATGCCCTTAGTATCGGACAGATTGAATACGAAACTTGGCTGGCTGCAGGTGACCCAAATTTTGAATGGCATTTGCCACAAGATGAATGGGATGCAATTAGCCTGAACTATACGTCTGGCACGACAGGCAACCCGAAAGGCGTGGTCTATCATCATCGCGGTGCCTACATTAATGCAGCCAGTAATATTATTGCCTGCGGGATGACCCCACGTGCAACCTACCTATGGACACTGCCCCTATTCCACTGTAATGGCTGGTGCTTTGCATGGACGATGGCAGCCAACGGTGGCACCAATATCTGCTTACGTAAAGTCGACCCTGAACTGATTTTTAAATTAATTGCAGAGCACAAAGTCGATTATTTCTGCGGTGCGCCAATTGTCTTGTCGATGCTCATCAACACCCCTGAGGAGAAAAAGACCCAGTTTGATCACCGTGTTGAAGTGATGGTTGCGGGTGCTGCACCGCCAGCAGCAATTATTGAAGGTATGCGCAATATTGGCATTAACGTAACTCACGTTTATGGCTTAACTGAAACCTATGGCCCATCTGCGCTGTGTGCTTCTCAAGCAGGCTGGAGCGACCTATCCATTCAAGAACAAGCACAATTACATTCGCGTCAAGGCGTGCCTTATCCGCTGCAAGATGGCATGAAAGTTTTAGACCCAGAAACCATGCAACCTGTACCAAAAGACGGCAAAACCATGGGCGAAATTATGTTCCGTGGCAATATCGTGATGAAAGGTTATTTGAAAAACCCAGAAGCCACCGCAGAAGCATTTGCAGGCGGTTGGTTTCATACAGGTGATTTAGCCGTCTGCCAACCCGATGGCTACGCCAAAATTACTGACCGTTCTAAAGATGTGATTATTTCAGGGGGTGAAAATATTTCGTCACTCGAAGTGGAGGAGGTGCTGTATCAACATCCTGCAGTTTTGACAGCCGCAGTGGTGGCAAAACCAGATCCACGTTGGCAGGAAGTCCCGTGTGCCTTTATTGAACTGAAAGAAGGCAAGCAGGTCAGCCCTGAAGAAATTATTGCCTATTGCAGTCAACATTTGGCGCGTTTTAAAGTACCAAAGGATGTGGTGATTACTGAAATTCCAAAAACATCGACAGGTAAATTACAAAAATTTGTACTGCGTGAATGGGCCAAAGAGCGTTCAGTCGGTGAGTTTGGCTAAAATTTGAAAATCTCTATATTAAGACCAAATAAAAACGACTCGTCATGAGTCGTTTTTTTGTGCAATCATCAGCTCACGCTATCTATCTTCTTAGATAAGGTACGCTAATCTAGCTTTCTGACAATAAAGCCACTTGCTGCACATAGTTAAACAACTTGAGCTTAGATGCTTCAAGTTCTTCCGCAGACACTTCCTGTTTCATATCACGGTGGATACGCAACACATGCTGACGCAGTGTATGACGTTCAGCCGCTTTATAGGTTTTACTAAAATCATTAATCACAGGGTCGCCGTCTTTAATAATTCGTTCCACCCAACGCTGTAACTGTGCGGTTTTTTTCGCACCTTGTTGCGGTGTCAAATAAGACAAAATTACGCTTTCATCTTCATTACGCAACAATTTACCAATACGCTGACACTGACGACGACGTGCTTCATGTGAAGTAATGCTTTGCAATTCCAGTAAAGCATCAATTAAACGCTCTTCTACTGGAAGTTTCTGAATTTGTTTGGCGCTTAACTGCGCCAATTGTTCGCCCAGTGCAGCCATACGTTGTACGGCTTTTTTCTGTTCGGTTTTACTTGCACGCCCTTCTAAAGATTCAAAGTCATCTTCGGTAAAACGTTGCGGTCGACGTGCCACGATTAATCTGCCTCGTAAAATTTTGCTGCAAACAGTGCTTGAATATCAGATAAAGCTTTTTCTTCATCTGCACCATCAATCACCAAGCGTAAAGTAGTTCCCTTGCCTGCACCTAACATGAGCAAGGACATAATATTTTTGGCATCAACCAATTTGTCGCCTTTACCAATTTGGATTGACGAACGAAATTTGGTGGTCACTTCAATCAGCTTCCCAGATGCCCGTGCATGTAAACCTAGTTTATTAATTACGTCAACAGTTGTGTCAATCATGACCAGTGCTTCATTTCTCGGTGTAAGACTTGAATAGACCATTTTGCCTCAAGTGCTTTTTTTAGTCTATCTACGATATAAACGGAACGGTGTTGCCCACCCGTACAGCCAATTGAAATGGTGATGTAGTGTCGATGTCCTTCGGCAAAGGCTGGCAACCATTTTTCTAAAAACTGATGGATGTCCTGAAACATTTCATGGGTTTGCGGACTTTGTTGCAAAAATTTCTGCACAGGTGCATCTAAGCCTGAATGTTTTCTTAGCTCCAAATCCCAATGTGGATTGGGCAAATGACGCACATCAAACACATAATCGGCATCTAAGGGGATTCCGTGCTTATAGCCAAAGGATTGTAAAATTACAATCAATTTGTCAGTTTGCCCAAGCTTAGACAACAACACATGTTTTAAATCATGCACGCTTTTGTCAGTGGTATCAATATGCACCGTAGAGCGGAACTGAATCGGCATCAACAAGTTTTTTTCTTCTTGAATACATTCATTCAAGCTTTTAAAACGGCTAGAGAGTGGATGCGGACGGCGTGATGCGCTAAAACGGGCAATCAATTCCTGATCTTGCGTGGTCAGATAAATAATATCGACTGAACCATGCTTTTGCAGTTGCTCAAATACCAAATCAAACTCTTGCAAGTCGGCACGGGTGCTGCGTACATCTACCCCCAATGCCAACTGCTCCAAGTTATTTTCCTGATCCAGTTTATCCACAATTTCGGGGAGCAATGCCAAAGGTAAATTATCAATACAGTAATAACCCAAATCTTCCAACACTTGTAATGCCGAAGATTTTCCTGAACCCGATTGACCTGTCACGATCAAAATACGTTTCATGGCATGCAACCCTTCTATTGCCAGCTATGCAGAATGTTTGACCTGCAAATTATCAATTAAACGTGTGTTGCCCAATTTTGCTGCAACGAACAACACCAGATCTTCACTAAATGCTTCAATTTTCTGCAATTCTGTTGTACGCGCCTCTACATAGTCCACAACAAAGCCTGCTGCTGTCAATGTTGCTTTAATATTCGCTAACACTTGTGACAAAGTTTCACCTTGCTGTAATGCTTGTGCAGCAGCCTTTAAACTTTGATAGATTGTCGGTGCAATTTGACGCTGTTCTGCGCTCAAATAACCATTGCGTGAACTGAGTGCCAAACCATCTGCCGCACGTACAATTGGCACACCAATCACCTCTAGCGGAATATTCAAGTCGCGTACAAACTGACGAATGACTGCCAATTGTTGATAGTCTTTTTCACCAAAGAAAGCATAGTTTGGCTGTACCATATTGAATAATTTGGTCACGACCACCGCAACACCATCAAAGTGTCCAGGACGCTGCAAACCACATAAGTCTGCCGTGATCTCGCTCACTGAAATATTGGTCAAACGTGGTTTGTTGCCATACATTTGCTCAACTGAAGGTGCAAAAATAATGTCGCAACCAACTTCTGCCAACAATTGACTGTCTTGGTCTAAAGTTCGTGGATAACTATCAAAATCTTCATTAGGCCCAAATTGAATTGGATTGACAAAAATACTGACCACCACCACATCACATATTTTTTTCGCTTCGCGCACTAAGGTTAAATGCCCTTCGTGCAAATTGCCCATGGTCGGAACAAAACCAATGGTTTTTCGTGCAGCGCGTGCAGGCTGTAATGAAGCCGCTAAGCCTTGAATTGTGGTTTCAGTTTTCATATTACAACTCGACTTGGAAAGTTTGTTCACGTGCTGGGAAAGAGCCATCTTGAACTGCAGCATGATAGGCTTTAAACGCATCCAAAATGGCAGTTTCACCCGCTTGTTCTTTCATAAAGTTACGTACAAATTTTGCGACACGACCAAAAGTCAGCCCCAGCATGTCTTGCACCACTAGTACCTGACCGTCAGTATCTGCGCCCGCGCCAATTCCAATTACTGGAATTTCAGGGAACAAGGCAGAAATTTCTTGACCTAGCTGAGCTGGCACACATTCTAATAATAGAATCGCCGCACCAGCTTCTACAACAGCTTTACAATCTGCAATTAGTTTGTCTGCAGCTTCCCGGGTACGTGCCTGTAATTTATACCCCCCAAATACATGCACCGATTGTGGCGTTAAACCTAAATGCACACAGACAGGAATACCATTACGAGTCAGTGTTGCAACGGTTTCACTGAGCCATGCACCACCTTCCATTTTGACCATTTGCGCACCCGCCTGCATCACCTCTTTGGAGCTTTGCAATGCATCATTTAAGGTGGCATAACTCATAAATGGTAAGTCAGTCAAAATAAAAGCGTGTTGATTACCACGACGCACCGCCGCAGTGTGATAAGCCATATCCGCCACGCTGACAGGCAAGGTTGAGTCACGTCCCTGAATAGACATACCCAAAGAATCACCAATTAAAATCGTATCAATTTCAGCAATTTCCATTGCTTTCGCCATGCTTGCATCATAGCAAGTTAAGCAGGAGAATTTTCGACCTTCCGCTTTAAATTTTCTGAGGTCACTTAAACTAATCATGAAAATATTCCTCTATGGAAAAAGCATCACGCATGCTTAATTTAAAACTTTATAGCCCTGCCCAATTGCCTGCATCCACAACAGTTAAGCTCGGATGTTCAAGCAATGGTGAGTGTTTTAATAATTGTCCTTTGACACTTAAGTTAGCATCTAAATCTAACAGCGGGATGACGACAAAATCACGTTCTAATACCCCTACATGCGGTACAGTCAGACGTTCATTTTGAATATTGGCATCAGCATAAATCAACAAGTCTAAATCTAGCGTACGCTCACCCCAATGGCGTAAACGTACCCGACCTGACTCTTGTTCAAAACGCTGTAATTCATCTAACAATGCCAACGCTTCAAGTTCGGTATCTAAACGTACCACAGCATTCAAATAATTAGGCTGATCTTGTGGTCCCATGGGTGGGCTTTGATACAGTTTAGATGTCTCCACTTGCCCTAGTGTTGCCAGTTTTTGCACCGCTTCAGTCAAAATTTGACGCGAATCGCCCAAATTACTGCCTAAACCAATATAGGTGATGTTGCTCATTGTGTTGGCCCAAAAATCACTTGGCTTAAATCACGTTGCACACGTTTACGTTTTAAAATTGGATGATCTGCACCAATACCTGAACTGCTTGCTGTAGCAGTCAATTGTGCTCGATTTTCTTCATACTGTTTGGCTTTACGGGCCCGACGACTACGAGGCTCAGGCTCATTCACCAAAGGTTCAATTAAATCAGTGGCATGTGTTGCTGGTGTCACATCAACAGGCTCTTGCGCTGTTTTACGGCGGCTCTTGGCTCGTAGTCGATTGTATTGAGCAATCGCACGTTCTTTTTCATCGGTGCTCATGAGTTGGTAGGCATCCCACCACTGTCCCATCCCTAAAGTCGAGCTATCACCTGCTTTTTCACGCAGTAATAAAAAGTCAAATCCTGCACGGAAACGTGCATGCCCAGACAATGCTTCAATTTGCTGTGGTTTCGGTTGCAATAAACGGGTTTGCATTTCCCAAACTTCACGAATAAAAGTTTCAGCAAAGCGCGGAATAATGGTACGTGTCGCCTGACGTTTTAGTACATCTAAACCAGCTTGTGCTCGCGCTTCGGCGGCCACTACACCTTTAGACAGATAAAAGTCACAACGCTCTAAAAATGGTTGCCACAACAGCACCGCATAGAAAAATGCAGGGTTGATGGTTTTACCAATCGCAATCCGTTGATCGGTATTTTTTGCTGCACGTTCAATAAATGAGTTGATGTCTGGTTTGATATCAGCAAATAACTGACGCCAAATACCAAACTCAATCAACATAGGCAGGACTTTGCTTAAATGTCCCATCGTAAAGAGTTTTTGCGACTCATCATATAAACGGTGTGGCGAAACATCACGCAATAACTGCGTCATTTCAGGCGTAAAAATTTTAAGAATTTTTAGATCAATATTGAAATTTAATTTGGCAGCGAAACGCAAAGTACGCAACATACGCACTGGGTCTTCTTCAAAACGCAAGGTTGGATCACCCAATAAGCGTAAGTTTCTGTGCTTAATATCATCTACCGCATTGCAAAAATCGAGTACGATGCCTTTGCGTGGCTGGTAATACAATGCGTTGATTGAAAAGTCACGACGAGCAAAATCTTCCTCTATTGTACCCCAGTTATTATCGCGCAGAATCATCCCTGCGGCAGACGTCACAGCTTTTTTGGGTGGTGCTCGGAAAGTGGCTACTTCAATCAACTCACGTCCTGCATAGACATGCGCCAACTCAAAACGTCGTCCAATAATTCGGCAACGTCGTCCGAAAACTTCTTTCACTTGTGAGGGGGTAGCATTGGTTACGGCATCAAAATCCTTCGGATTTAGCCCTAACATTAAGTCACGAACTCCACCACCGACGATATAGGCTTCATAGCCTGCTTTGGTTAAAGCATCTAGAACATCTAAAATGGAAGAAGGTAATTGAGCGGTAGATAAACCACATTTTGACGCGCGCAAAGTTTGCAAAAGACGCTGTCTCCTACGTCTGAACGTAAAACAGATAAGATGTCGCTAATCATATCTCTAACACAATCAAAGGGCAATTTGATTCACACGCTAATTTTGCAATGTGCGGTGCTAAAATTCTGCTTGCAGCTACAATGCCAACTTGTGTTTATTCTTGGCAAATAAGGCAGGCCCAATCCCTTTGACTTGCTGAAGTTCTTCAATACTTTGGAATTTTCCATTTTGTTTTCTGTATTCCACAATCGCTTGTGCTTTTTTCATACCCACCCCAGACAATTGCTGCAATTGTTCTAGTGAAGCACTATTTAAACGCACTTGATTTGTATGCGCACTTTGCTGAGTAGGACGCGCTAAATAATGTGCTGCGCTTGATGATGCGCTTTGAGTCGCACTTAAACGCTGATCTTGCGCGGCTTGCTGTGCTTTCCATTTTAAATAGTTTTGATCATAGCTGTGCCCATCCACCTGAGCAGGCTTGGACTGCACATTTTGTGCTGTACTCCATACGCTGATACTGCATAACAGCAATGCAAGCCAGCACTGCCATCCGAAAGAAAAAAAGCGAAAAGATGTTTTTAACTGCTGCGATATATTCATGTTGCCGCAAAACCTGTCATTCTAATTGTTGTTTTGCCTGCTCCCAAAGTTGATCCATTTCTTCTAAAGTCATATCTTCTATTGTTTTTTGTTGTAATTTGGCCTGATCTTCAATGTAAGCAAAGCGTGTTCTAAATTTATGAATCGTACCCAATAATGCCATCTCACTGGATAAGCCAAGTTTACGTCCAACATTGATTAAAGAAAACAAACAATCACCAAATTCATCCCGTATTTCGTCGGATTGTTGCTGCTGAATCGCCTGTTGTAATTCTTGCAATTCTTCTTCTAACTTACCAAAAGCATCTTGCACAGTATGAAAATCAAAGGCCAATTGTGCCGCATGCTGTTGAATTTGCTGTGCTTGCACCAAGGCGGGTGCGTGTTTCACTTCATCTAAACGGGACTTTGCTTTACCCTGTTTTTCTTGTTGTTTGATGGTTTTCCATAAGGCAGCCACATCTTCTGCGCTAAGCTGTGCAAACTGTTCTGCCTGAAACACATGTGGATGCCGACGAATTAATTTATCGCAAATGGCTTGTACCACATCTTGAAAATCAAATGCACCTTGCTCGCTATACATTTGTGCCTGAAACACCACTTGCAACAACAAATCACCCAGCTCATCACGTACATCATCCACCTTGCCTGAACGCACTGCTGCTTCAACTTCATAAGCTTCTTCAATTGCGTATTGAGTCAAACTTTCTGGGGTTTGTTTTTGATCCCACGGGCATTGTTGACGTAACTGTTGCATGATTGAAAGCAATTGCTGCATGGGTTGTTCCTTATTTCAATTTATTGCACGAATGCACCATTTTTTTGTTATGCTCAGACGGCAAGGACGATATGCACAACAAAAATAACATCAGGGAGCAAGTTCAAATGCACAGTATCTTGATTAGTGGCGCTGCACAAGGCATTGGTGCCGCAATCGCACAATTGTTTTATCAACAAGGTTACCGTGTCGGTATTTATGATATTCATCTCGCACAAGCACAGCAATTAGCAGAACAATTGGGTGAGCGTGCACATGCAGGTTTGCTTGATGTGGCAGACTATGCCAGTTGGCAAGCTGCGTTATCCGATTTTTGCCAATGGGCAGGTGAATTGAATATTTTGGTGAATAATGCAGGAATTCTCTACTCAGGCGCATTTGAAGACACACCCATAGAAGCGCATCATCGGACTATGGCAGTGAATGTGAATGGTGTATTAAACGGTTGTCATGCGGCTTTGCCTTATTTAAAACAAGCAAGTTTTGCACGGGTGATTAACCTGTCTTCGGCATCTGCGATTTATGGACAAGCCGATTTAATTTCTTATTCTGCTTCCAAATTTGCAGTACGTGGCATTACGGAAGGTTTAGATATAGAGTGGCAAAAATACGGCATTCGGGTCTTAGATGTCATGCCGCTATTTGTACAAACTGCAATGGTGAAAGATATGGATGCAGCCACCATTCAAAACATGGGCGTGCATTTATCGACAGAAGATGTCGCCCAGGTGGTGTATCAACAAGCGACGGTTAAAGATTCGATTCTGACCAATACGCATCGTGCGGTCGGTTTAAAAGCCAAAACCCTAATGCAACTTTCGAGTATTAGCCCACAATGGTTAAATCGTCTGTCGAATAGTTTGTTGGCGAAGCGTCATTAATTCTACATCTATCTATATTTAAATTAAGTTGCTCAAAAAAAATCCCGAATTTACATTCGGGATTTTTTATTAAACACGTCAAAGTTTAAGCCTTAGCCTCGCTTGAACTTCTTCTCGGCTTTCTTAAACTTCTGCACATAACGACGACGACGTGCGGCTGTGCGTTCATCCACTTGTGACTTACGTCCTTCAAATGGGTTTTCAGAAGTTTTAAATTCAATTTTTACAGGCGTACCTTCTAGCTTATAAACTTTACGGAACACGTTTTCTAAATAACGACGGTAATCTGCAGGTGTTTTATCGACCTTATTACCATGAATCACGATGGTTGGCGGATTCTGTCCACCCATGTGTGCATAACGCATTTTAATGGCGCGACCTTGCACTTTGGGTGGATGGTGTGCATCTGTTGCGTCATTCAAAATTTGCGTCAATTTGGCAGGTGACACTTTTAAGTGTGATGATTCATAAGCACGATGAATAGAAGGATATAAATCGCCCACGCCTGTACCATGCAAGGCAGAAATTAGGTGGATTTTTGCCCATGGAATAAAGTCAAAACGACGCTCAACATCTAACTTACATTGTTTGCGATCATATTCGGACATATTGTCCCATTTGTTAATCGCGATCACCATGGCACGCCCTGCTTCAAGCGCATAACCAATTAAGTGTAAATCTTGCTCGACAATACCATCACGCGCATCCACCACAATCACCACCACGTGTGCATCTTTCATGGCTTGCAAGGTTTTCACAATCGAGAATTTCTCGATCATTTCATCGACCTTACCTTTACGACGCACACCTGCAGTATCAATTAAGGTGTATTTACGTTCATTACGCTCAAACGGAATATAGACTGAGTCACGTGTCGTACCCGGCTGATCGTATGCCACTACACGTTCTTCGCCCAATAAACGATTGACCAGTGTCGATTTACCCACGTTTGGACGTCCAATAATGGCTAAACGCAAACCTGTGTCTTGATCGTGTGCATCTGGGTTTTCATCTTCAGGAACATCTGCCAAAACGTCTTCCAGCATTTGCTGAACGCCTCGACCATGACTGGCAGCCACTTGCAATGGCTCGCCCATACCCAGCTTAAAGAACTCAACCAAAGCGGCTTCGGCATGTACGCCATCTACTTTGTTCGCCACCAAGAATACTTTTTTGCCCAAAGTACGCAATTCACGCGCAATTTGCTCATCCGATGCCAACAAGCCTGCACGTGCATCGACCACAAAAATGATCATATCGGCTTCGTGAATGGCTGTTTTAGATTGTTCAGCCATGTAAGAGTCGATGCCACCTTCACTTTCGCCAATACCGCCAGTATCGACCACAATGAAAGATTTATTTTGATAGGTTGCATCACCATATTTGCGGTCACGTGTCAGACCTGCAAAGTCAGCAACAAGTGCATCACGGCTCTTGGTAATCTGGTTAAACAGCGTTGATTTTCCGACGTTCGGACGACCAATGAGCGCAATTACGGGTTTCATAGATTAACCTTTATTCAAGATCAGTCAGTTTCAATGGTCTGTACATCCGAAACTGTGGAAGAAAGAACAGAGTATGGATGTTGGGTTCAGCGTTGCGACCACGCAAACGACAGAGAGAACATCGACCACTCTATTAAATAAAAACACGGGGCATTGATGATTCAATTACCCCGCGTAAAAATACGGACAACTATTTTAGCATAAAAGTCAGAACAAAATTAGCGGTTCTGCCAAACGCTTAATGCGCCCTTTTGCGTTGCGACATAGAGTTGATTGTCAATTACACGCAATGAACGGACTTCGCCATTGGTTTTTGAACGTCCAACCAGTTGCCCTGAGCTTGGATCAATGAGGTGTAAAACACCATCTAAATCACCGACCACTAAATATTGTCCAAACAACACAGGATTAGATAAACGACGGTTGAGCAAACTGTCATTTTCCCAAAGTGCTTGTCCTGATGTGATTTCGTAAGCTGCAATTTTACCATCTGCAGTGCTGACAAATACACCATTCCCCGCAACTTCTGGACGTTTGGTACTGCTTGCATCTTCACTCCAAATCACTTGTTGTGAAGCCAAGTCCAATACGGTGACCTGACCTTGGTAGCTTGTGGTCACCAAGAATTGACCAGCAACCACTGGGTCGCCATCAATGTCATTTAAGCGTTGAATGTCTGAACGGCCTTCACTAATGGCAACGCGGCGCTGCATACGTGGTACGCCTGTAACAATATCCAGTGCATAGACATAGGCATTTGCAGAAGCAATTAGCACAGTACGTGAATCGAGCGCAACAGGTGCCGCCATACCACGTAAGCTAAATTGCACATTTGGCAAGTTGTAAGTCCAAACCAATTGACCTGTTTCGGCATTGTGTGCATATACCGTGCCGTCATTACTTACAGTCACCACACGACCTGCCTGAATTAACGATGGCGCAAGAATTGCACCTGTTAACTGTGCAACCCACTTTTGCTCACCTGTTTGCTGATCTAAAGCAAACAATTGACCTTTACTGTTTCCTGCAACCACAATGCCTTCAGCAGCATTGACACCTGCAGTTAAGCCTTGCTTAGACACTTGTTTTTGCCAAAGACGCTGCTTGCCTTGATAGGCTGCCATCTCACCTTTAGGATCAACAGTATAAATTACCCCGTTTTCGGCATCTAATTGCAGGCGTAGTGGATCGGCTGATGTAGTCGATGCAACGCTTTGTGAAAATACAGGAACTAGACTTTGTGCTTGCTCAAGTTTTGGCAGTGGATTTGGCTTAACTTCTGCAACTTTAATTTTATTGGTAGAACACCCCACTAAAGCGAGGGTTAAAACGGTCAGTGCAAACGGTATTTTATACTTTCTATTCATTAGCTCTCATCCACTTGTGTTTCTAATACTGGGCGTTCAATTTCAGGATCATCCACCAAAACACCAACACTTTCGAGTTTTATTTGTAAAATTTGACGTTCTTGTTTACGTTCCACCAAAGTATCCCATGCACTTTGATACGCTTTTTGGGCATTTTCACGGTCATTTTTCGCGACATAAACATCGCCACGCGCTTCATCTGCAGTCGCTTTAAATGCAGGATCAGTCACCGCGGCCAAACTTTGAATAGCTTCATCGTATTTCTTTTGCGCCAACTGTGCATAAGCCAAACGCAACTTAACCAATTGCACTAAGCCTTGGTCTTTTACTTTAGAGTTTTCAACTTTCTTTAAGGCTTTTTCTGCGGCAGCAAAATCTTGCTGATCGTAAGCGAGTTTAGCCATTAAGAATTGAGTTTGAATAGCTTGCGCAGAGTCTGGCGCTTCTTTCACAATTTTATCGGCAGTTGCAGACAATTGACTAAAAGCATCAGGATTCGCTTCTGTGTTACGTGCATCATCCATCAGTTGCTGCACTTTAGCAGTATTCATTTGATGCTCAGCCAAGTTTTTTTTCTGCCAATATTGCCATCCGAAAAAGGCAATCAACGCAATTAAAATCCCGCTAATAATGGCCGAGCCATACTTTTTCGCAAACGATTTTAAACTATCAAGTTGTTCGTCATCACTCAATGCGCTCATTGGATTACCCTTTTCCTTATGTTATTTGGCTTATTGTGAAGAAAATTTTTCAATGATGAAAGGCACAATTTCAGCAACAGCGACTGCAGTTTGCTCGGCAGTTGCCAAAGTTTTGACTGCCAATTGCTGTGCTTCCGCTTCGCGCTCACCATAAATCAATGCGTAGATTGCACCTGACTGATCGGCTTTTTTCATTTGGCTTTTCATTGAACCTTGTGAACCGACTTTCAGGCGAATTTGGCTGCCTGCCTGTTCCAACTGGTCACGAATTTGCTCAGCCAAAACCAAAGCCTTGCCTTGCGTATTTGGGTCTGCCAACAAGAACACTTCACAATCACGTACTGGTGTATTGTCTTCGACTTGCTCAAGTAGCAACAACAAACGCTCAATACCCATGGCAAATCCCACGGCAGGTACAGACTGATCTGCTTTGCCTTTCAATTGCCCAACCAGACCATCATAACGTCCACCTGCACAGACTGTGCCTTGTGAACCTAAATGCGTAGTTGTCCATTCAAATACTGTTTTGTTGTAATAATCTAGACCACGTACCAATTTTTGATTAATTACAAAATCAATGCCTGCATCTGTTAAATATTGCTGTAATTGGGCAAAGTGATTCAGCGTATCTTCACCCATAAAATCATGCAATTTTGGAGCATTTTCTAGGATGCTTTGCGTTTTAGCATCTTTCGAGTCCAAAATACGCAGTGGGTTAGTACTTAAACGACGCTGTGAATCTTCGTCTAAATCGGCTTTGTGCGCTTCCAAAAACTCAACCAAAGCGGCACGATACGCTGCGCGCTCATCCGACTCACCCAGCGTATTCAACTCTAAGCGAACTTTATCGGCAACGCCCATACGTTTCCATAAACGCGCAGTCATTAAAATAAGTTCGGCATCCATATCTGGTGTTGCAACGCCAAAAGTTTCTACACCAAATTGGTGGAATTGACGATAACGACCTTTTTGCGGTTTTTCATAACGAAACATTGGGCCGATATACCACACGCGCGGTGTCGCGCCACGCAGTAAATTGTGCTCTAACATGGCACGTACACAGCCCGCAGTACCTTCAGGACGTAAAGTCAAAGACTCTGGCGGATTGCCTTTGTCCAAGAAAGTGTACATTTCTTTTTCAACGATATCGGTCGCATCACCAATTGAACGCTTAAACAAATTGGTTTGCTCGACCATTGGCAAACGAATTTGTTGATAACCATAAGCATCCATTAGTGATGCTAAATGTTGCTCTAGACGTCTCCACGCAGGAGTTTGCGTAGGTAGAATGTCATTAAAACCTTTGATTGCAACAATTGAACTCATGTCTTACTCAGAAAAATTTGTACGAATAATCTCTTTAGATTTAGCTTCTTCAAGCTCTGTCACACGTTGACGAACCATGCTTTCGATTTCATCAACAAGTTGGTTGGTATCAATTAAATGGCTTTTTTCACCATTTCGATATACCAACGAACGTGGACTTGCACCCACGACACCAATATCCGCCTCTTTGGCTTCACCTGGGCCATTCACTTTACATCCAATAACCGATACATCCATAGGCGTGCGGATATCTTCCAAACGCTCTTCCAAAGCCTGCATCACAGAAATCACATTAAATTCCTGACGTGAACAGCTTGGGCAAGCAATGAAGTTAATGCCGTTTGAGCGTAAGCTTAAAGATTTAAGAATATCAAAACCAATTTTGACTTCATCTTCAGGTTCTGCCGCCAATGAAATACGCATGGTATCGCCAATGCCTTCCATGAGCAGACCACCCAAAGCAATTGCTGACTTAACCGTACCTGTACGGTAAATGCCTGCTTCAGTTACGCCTAAATGTAATGGATTATCAATTTGTTGTGACAACAGGCGGTAAGCATCCATGGTTAAAAACACATTAGAGGCTTTGACTGAAACTTTAAATTCATGAAAGTCTAAGCGATCTAAAATATCAATATGACGCATGGCAGATTCTAGCAATGCAGCCCCTGTTGGCTCACCATATTTTTTCTGAATGTCTTTTTCTAGCGATCCTGCATTTACACCAATACGCATGGAAATATCGTGATGTTTTGCAGCAGCCACCACTTCACGAATTTTAGCTTCTGAGCCAATATTCCCTGGGTTAATACGCAAACAATCTGCGCCAGCATCGGCAACGGCCAAAGCAATTTTATAGTCAAAGTGAATGTCTGCAACTAAGGGTACAGACACTTGCTTACGAATTTCACCAAATGCAGCTGCGGCTTCCATTGTTGGCACAGAAACACGCATGATGTCTACACCCGCATCCACACAACGCTGGATTTGCGCCACAGTCGCAGCTACATCACAGGTTTCTGTATTGGTCATACTCTGAATACTAATGGGTGCATCACCACCGACATAAACAGAACCCACACGAATTTTACGGGTCGGACGGCGTTGAATTGGATTCACAATCATGATATCGCTCTACCTTGCTGCATTATCGAGACAAACGGAATTCGGCTTTTCCGTTTACAGTATATGGCGATAATGAAATCGACTCATTGTTCAAACTTAATGACACAGCAGTGGCATCATCTAAACGAATTTGGAATGGGGCTTCACCTTGTAAATTTAAAGTTGATGCCTGACGTCCTGTTGCCAATACATTGCCTGCAGAGTCGACAATATGCACTGAAGTTGGACGTGCGAATTGCAAATTCAATTGATCACCTGAAGCAAGTGAGGTTGTGCCAACCGTTGCATTGTCTGAAATGATTTGCACATCAGATTGCAGCACTGCAATTTCAGGTTCAGCAGTGTCTTGACTAGAAGACATCCAGTTCTGAATCAATGCCACCAAAGCCCACAGTAGCAACAAGACAACAATCGCAATGGCGATACGGGTCAGCCACTTCTTATTACGATCACGGTTGGAACCAGGCAGCTTCCCCATAATTTTGATGGGTGAATTGTTCAAGGCATGGTTGGGCAACAGACCTGTATCGTTGGCATAAATTTCATCAAAACGCTGAATAATCGCAGAAGCATCGACCTGCAAATATTTGGCATAGGTACGATAATAACCTTTAATAAAGGTTGCTTCTGGCAAGGCAGTATATTCATCCTGCTCAAGTGCAGTCAGTGTTTTCAATGGAATTTTCAAATCTTTTGAAACATCAGCCAGATCGCGTTTTTGATTCACACGAATTTGACGAAGGTACTCACCTGGACGTTGAACATTTCCTAATGCATGGGGTACCTGATTGCTCCCCTGTGATGGTTGCGGTGAATTAGGATTTACTTCCATACGGCCTCAGTACTGTACTGTAATTGCAAATAACGTTGGTATTCTTGGCTATTGGGAAATAATGCACGCAGCTGGTTCACTAAAACCTGAGTTCCCAATTGATCGCCATTGGCACGTGCTAAACGAATCCCTATCCATAAGGCACGCGCACCCTGATTTTTTTGCCCGACCGCACGTACAAACTGTTCATACAATTGTCGAGCGGGTGCAAATTGTTGTCTTAAATATAAAATTTCAGACAACTCTAACATTGAAACATAAGAATCGCGATTGGCTTGCAAGGCTTGTTTGAATGACTTTTCGGCATTCTCTATATCGCCTAATTTCAAGTAAATACGACCTACATTTTCCAATGCTCTAAAGCGTTGATCATAACCCAGTGTTGCACCTGCAATACTGAGCTGCTCAATCGCATCATTATAGCGTTCTACTTGATATAAATACGTACCATAGTTGTTACGCGCTTGTGCATTTTTTGGGTCAGCGGCAATGGCACGCTTAAAATACGCATCGGCTTTTTCTAAATTCAGCTTGCTGCCTTCTTGTTGCAGCAACACGCCCATCATCATATTAGCAGTGGAATCACGTGAATCGCTTTCCAAAGCTTGATCAAGTGCGCGTTTGGCTGAGTCTAAATCGCCATTTTTTAAGTATTCTGCTGCCAACTGCGTACGTACTTGCACCGCTTTTTCAGGGTCTTTTTGCCCTAAGGTTGGAGCTGTGGTTTGACAAGCTGCAGCAAAAATTGCCGAAATACAAACAGTTGTAATTTGTGCGATTTTAAATACAGGCTTATTCAATGGACATCCCCTTTGCGTCTTCGTTCGATGCAAGTTAGTTATCTATACAAGTCATTATCCTTGCGAGCGTATGATTTCATTTTGCGCTGCAACTTTCTTTTTCCACTGTTCGGCACGGCGGGTGCGGTCTGCCACTTGTCCGACCAATTGCCCACACGCAGCATCAATATCATCACCACGTGTCTGACGAATCGTACACACAAAACCTGCATCAGACAAAGTTTTTTGGAAAGAAATAATTCGATTTCGGCTTGAACGTCCATACGGCGCGTGCGGAAATGGGTTAAATGGAATCAAATTAATCTTGCTTGGCAGGTTCTTGAGTAGCTTAATCATTTGCTGCGCATGTTCAGGATGGTCATTTACACCATCTAACATGACATATTCAATGGTCACGTGTTTACGCGCACTTTCGTTGCCATCTTTGCCAATATAACGCTGACAAGCTGCGATTAATTGTTCCAATGGATATTTTTTATTGATTGGAACAAGTTCATCACGCAGTTCGTTATTGGTGGCGTGCAAAGAAATTGCCAAAGCCACATCAATATCTTGTGCCAATTGGTCAATTTTAGGTACAACACCCGAAGTCGATAAAGTCACACGACGCTTAGACATGCCATAAGCAAAGTCATCTAGCATAATGCGCATGGCGTTCAAGACGGCATCGTAATTCAACAACGGTTCGCCCATACCCATCATCACCACGTTGGTCACAGAACGCTCACGTTCAATCACAGGCACATCTTCCATATAGGAATAGTTTGCCATCCACAACTGACCAATAATTTCGGCTTGGGTTAGGTCACGCTGAAAACCTTGTTTACCCGTAGAACAAAATGAACAGTCCAGTGCACAACCTACTTGCGATGAAATACACAGGGTTTTACGTGAGCCAGTTTTGTCTTCGGCAGGAATCAGAACGGTTTCGACCAATGAGCCTTCACCATCACCGACACGGAATACCCACTTACGAGTACCGTCTTTAGAATAATTTTTATGCACCACTTCAGGCGCTTTAATTTCACAAATCTTTTCCAGTTTTTCACGTAACTTGCCTGAAATATTGGTCATTTCAGCAAAATCTGTAACAAAAAACTGGTGAATCCATTTCATCACCTGCCCTGCACGGAATTTCTTCTCGCCTAAATCTTCAAAGAATTTTTCCATTTGTGGACGTGACATGCCAAGGAGATTCACTTTCTCTGCAGTCGCAGACTGTGCAGGAGCGGACGCAGATGCTTGCTGAACATCTGTTGCAGATGCAGCGAGGACTTCTGTACTCATGTGTGTATACCTAAACCATGTCTAAAGATGAAAGGAGAAGCTCAAGAGGTGAGCAAAGGTTTATTCAGAAAATAAAAATCGGAGAATAAAAAACCAGATAAGCATAATAACACTTATCTGGTTTGAATACTGCGTATTAACGAGTACGTGGGCAAACTTCAGTTTGAGCAAAGAAGTAGTTTACTTCACGCTCTGCAGATGCAACTGAGTCTGAACCGTGAGCAGCGTTTTCGTCGATGCTTACAGCGAAATCTGCACGGATTGTACCAGGAGCAGCTTCTTTAGGGTTTGTCGCACCTAAAATTTCACGGTGAGCAAGAACTGCGTTTTCACCTTCAAGAACTGAAACAACAACTGGACCAGAAGTCATGAACGCAACTAGGTCACCAAAGAAACCACGTTCTTTGTGCTCAGCGTAGAAGCCTTCAGCTTCAGCTTGAGAAAGGTGTTTCATTTTAGTCGCAACGATTTTAAGACCAGCTTTTTCGAAACGAGCAAAGATGTCACCGATGTGGTTTTTAGCAACTGCATCTGGTTTTACGATAGATAAAGTACGTTCAATAGCCATGATTGGCTCCTTAAGTCAATGTTGACGCGAAAATTTTGCCGCATTATACCGAATAATGGGCTGTTTTCTGCTTTTGATGTGTAAAAAAATTGCTTTTTTCGATATGAAGCAAATTATGCAGATCGACATCGGATAAATCCGTCTGGCTTCACAGCACTATTTTTAACGTGCTTCGTCAATCCACGCCATTTGAATGGCTTCTAACAAACCTTCTGTCGATTTTTCTGGGTTATCTTCAAACTCAGGTAAAGCGCAGACCCACGCGTGTAAATCGGTAAAACGAATCCATTGTGGATCCACATCGGGATGTGCTTCATATAATTCAATCGCAATGTCGATGCTATCTGTCCAACGTAAACCCATGTGTATTCCCTATTCTATTTAAGACAGCGACTACTTTAACAAATTTCACCAAAGCTGCCTGCCTTTCTGTATCTGATCTATAACTTTTCAAATATGATTTACACACATAAAACCATACTTAATGGTACTCAATCACATACATCTGATACTCGGAAACGTCATCCACAACCTGAGCAAAAACAAGCACTGCTTTGTTTGCAGCGCAAGTCAATAATGGAGCAGTAATCCAAATATGGAAAATCGCTTTTATGATGAGTAGCGTTACTCCGCAAGATGATGTTCTCGCGAAACACTCAGCTTCTCATTTTGCTGAATGCAAATATGTGTAGTAAAGTAGGTCGAACCGAAGGTTTATCCAACTGTTTGACCGTAATTAATAGGACTCCGTTATAACTCTTTAGCCCTCTAATCAATAAATTCATACTCAAGTTCTTAATATAAACTTGAGATACAAACCACTTATAAAACAATATTTACATAAGGTGCAGTCAAAATAATCACACTCGCTACAGCCCCTCCAATCATCGCCCCGACGGCCACATCACTTGGATAGTGCAAACCTAAAATCATACGGGAAATAGCTACCAAAATCGTAAAGGGCAACATCAACATCAACAATACTGGCTGAATATAACCCAACACTGTGGTGGTCATTACTGCATGTAATGTGTGACCAGATGGAAAGCTAAAATGATCTAAGGGACGTTCACCCAAACGGATCACTTGGTGTACCTGATACGGACGTGGACGGACGGTTTTTTGTTTTAAATATTTATAAATACCTGTGCCGACAGATCCGCCTAACAACAGATAAATAATTTGTAAACTATAACCAATGCCCTGCATCATCCATGCACTTGCGAGCATGACATACCAGAATACGCCATCGCCCAAACGGCTAATAACTTTAAAAAATTGTGCCACCCGCTGAGAGTGGGAAAAATGGTTAAGATACAAACAGCCTTTTAAGTCGAGATCCAGCATTCTTATTTTTGCATTTTTAAACTTCATCAGTTCTCTCCTCTTTGGCGTATAGCTAAGATGGCATGTGTAGCTCCTTCGCCACCAGATATAACGCCTGCTCAAATTGTTGGACTGGATACTGCCAGCCAATATTTAAAGTCGCTTTGCGGGCGTGTTCGCCCATCTGTCTAAGGGTTGTAAGATCGGGAAGTCGGTGGATATGACCGACCAAATCTTCTGGCTGACCGAGTGGACTCAACCAGCCTGTTTCATTCGGTTTTAGATGTAAACGTGCGCAAGCATAGTCATAAGCAATGACAGGCAAGCCACTGGCCATAGCTTCTAACACGACATTGCCAAAGGTTTCGACCTGACTGGCAAAAGCAAACACATCGGCACTGGCATAGGCTTGTGCAAGTGCTGTGCCGCTTAAACTACCTGTAAAAATGATATCTCCCTGAGCGTTCATGGCTTCTAAACGTTCACGGTCTGGCCCATCTCCAACAATCACCAATTTCACAGGCTGTTCGGTATTTTTTGGCATACGCTGATAGGCATTAATAATAAGATTGACTTCTTTTTCAGGTGATAAACGCCCTACATACAACATCACCCGCGTGTTTTCACTGGCACCCCAACTTGCTCGCAGTTGGGTCGAACGAAAATACGGGGAAAAATATTCAACATCGACACCACGCCCAACCACCACTAAAGGCCCTTGCACGCCAAACTGACGCAATGATTTTTCGGTGTGGCTACTTGGCACACAAGTCAGCGATGTATTGTTATGAAACCATTTTAGATAGTGCTGAATGGGTTTGAGTAAAAATGCCAAATCGAAAAAACGGCTAAAATCCTGAAAAGCAGAGTGAAAACCACTCGATACTGGAATATTTTTGGACTTTGCAATTTGTAAACTAGCTAGACCCAAAGGACCTTCAGTCACGATATGCACCACATCGGGTTGAAACTCATCTAAAGCCTGCGAAAGTTTAGACCACTGCGGCCAGCCAAATTGTAAATTATGATATTTAGGAATGGCTTGTGCTTTTACCAGACATTCTTGATACGGTTGGAATTGAGTGCAGGCTTGTTTTTGTTCAGGGCGAATCAATAAAATTTTGTGTCCAAGTTCCTGCAATCCTTTGCAAAGCTGCAACAGTGAACGTGCCACACCATTAATTTCAGGTGGCCAAGTTTCTGTCACGAGGGCAATTTTTAAACGTGGGCGGACGAGGTCTGAGAGTTCAGAGGTAGGCTGGCTGCTTTTTTGTTTTTGATCTTGTTTGAAATAAAATTTAAACGCATCGCTGTAACGCTCTAACTTACTGCTCTGCTTTGCCAATACATTGCTCATCGCCTTATGCTCAATTCTTATTTTATGCTTGCTAGCATAGAGCAGCAGCATTGCAGTAATATGATGCTTTGGTGACACATTTGTCATTTTTTAAACAACTCGATGATCGCCTATACCTAGTTTTGCACACATAGTTTTATGTATGAAAAAAAAGCAGATATTGGATACCTGCTTGCTGAATATTTTTTTGGCTGAATACCTGATCTGCGGTGCATTTTGTCTGGATCTGCCGCACATCTAAGCCCTCTAAAAAAGCAAATTAATATACCATTCATCGGTATAACGTCCTGCTGGTGTTGTCAAACTCGGTTGTTCATCCAAGCGTACCGCGACACTGTATTTATGTCCTGTCGTAGAAACATGCCCTGCTATAGGCGTGTTCCACAAATTTGTTTTTGCTCCCATAATACTCATACTGGTACGTAAACGATGTGTGCCATTATTCACAAAGCTGCTGCCATGTTTGTCACGTAAATTACGACTACTGAACTGAATACTATAACCTCGATCACAGCGCACATTAAAACTGGTTGCGGTCTGGCTACGGTATTGTGAGCTCATTTGCAATAAAGATTCACTGACCGAACCAATGGTGCAAGCCTGTGCAGGAAAACAAATCCAGCATCCACACAGCACTAGACTTAATTTTTTTACCATCCCTAATCTTTTCATGTTCTCATCCTCAATCATCCTGCTGATATACTTACTGACAAATCAAGTCTAACTGTC
This sequence comes from Acinetobacter sp. SWBY1, assembly GCF_002946595.1. Lineage (NCBI taxonomy): Bacteria > Pseudomonadati > Pseudomonadota > Gammaproteobacteria > Moraxellales > Moraxellaceae > Acinetobacter > Acinetobacter sp. SWBY1. The sequence continues at coordinate 1,430,347 of NZ_CP026616.1, forward strand.
TTGTTTGTGGAACAGTGCCTGCTTTAAGTTGAGGGACTTCAAGCGAACTATGGCAAACTTTTCCACCTTTGGTTTTAACCTTAAGCATATAACTGCCTGCTTTCACACCATATAAATGTACTTTTCCATCGCTGCCCACAGGTACAAATTCAGTTGCATCATCACTTAAATACACTTCACTGCCCTGCACAAAGGTCTGCTGATCGGGCGTAAGTAAACGCAATATGATCAAACCTGTACGCTGAACAGGGAAATTCACTTTATAGCCACGTTGATTCATGCCAATCACTTTTTGGCTTGAATATTCAAAGCTGTCATACATATCTAACTGGTCTTGATCAAAAGACACGTCGTAATTGACGTAAGGCACAATGTCATGCACAAACGCATAGCCGTGTTGATTGGTTTTACCAACAGGTGTTAAGGCACGCTGCACTTCCACATTTGGAATATCGCCAACATTCACCAAAGCAAAAGCATTGTCTACATATTTGGTCATGGCCCATTTACGGTCTAACCACACTACTGCACCCTGATAATTGGCTTGACTGTAGCTAAAGCTCTCACTTTCATCGTGGCTTAAATATAAATTTCCCATCGGCATTTCAGGGCGGTATAGGCATTTACTCCGACATCCCCTTCAGCTTGTTGGTGACGCACAGCAAGGGTGTAATCCACGCCATTTTGAGTCAGACTACTTTGTGCATAACGCAACTGAGTTTGCTCATCAAAATTATGTGAAAGCTGCGCACTGCGGCGTTGGTCAAATTGATAATTCAGTGTTAAATATGCCCCGTCACTATCCTGCACTTTCAAATCTTTATAATAAGAAAACGACAGTGAAGTTTGACGCCCAAACATACGATAAAAACCAACTGTAAGCATTTGGCTATCTGCAAAGCTATTATTTGCATTGGGATGATAACGGCGCTCTAGATAGTTCACATTTAAGGTATTGATTAAAGGAATATTGAAAATACTGACATAAGCTAAGTTGTCGTATTCCACTGTTTGTGTCATATCGCTATAACCCAAACCACGATATTCAGGACTGTAGTATTTATGACTTGCACCAAGTGCAACCCGACTTCCATTACGGCTTAACGAAGCGCCAAAGGTATAACCATCGCCCCAATCACTGTGGCTAGACGCAGCATGCGTATCTAACAAGGCATATTTGCTGAGAGATTGCGTCCATAGCAACCCGACATTCTGCACATCTTTGCTATAACTTAAATTGGTTCCTAAAGTCGTGCTGTCTGTAATTCCACGTCTGAAATAAAGGTTGCCAAAAAACTCCCGATAATCATCCGACACGTAGTCGTAGTCATAACGCAGCTTTCCTGCAGAAAAGTTGTATTCGTTCAGTCCTGGTTTGAGTAGTTGCGTGGTGACATAAACTGGAAAAGATTGCACGGTACGATTTCCCAATACATCTTCCACGACCACTTGCGCCTCGCCCGACTGCTGAATATTTGCACCCGTATTTAAGGTATAGTGCCCAGGCGTCACTTGTTGCTGATATAGATTGATGCCATTAATGTATAAATCGACGGTGGATGGCAGTACAGCACTGCCTCTTAAGGTGGGTACATTCCAATAAATAAAGTCTGGATAACTACTAAAATTTGAACCAAAAGACACACCACCAAATCTAAATGTATCTAATAAAGGATTGTAAACGCTGGTGTTATCACCCAAAGTTAAACGCTGATAACGTGATGGAAATTCAATTTCAAAACTGGTATTCAAACGCAGCAGCTTATCTTGATCCTGTTCTGCCTCTTTGCGATACATCATGCCATTTTTAAAAATCCAGTAATCTTTAAAAATACCAAGCTCCGCCAAGCCATTTAATTCATTGTAATTATCATAACGTGCATACAGCACATCATAATTTAAAAAACCGCCCAACTCTGCTTTAGACGGAATCGCATGGGTTTGGCTCAATTGTGCATCTATAAAATAGCTGGCAGGTACAGTTAATTTAATCGCTTGCAGCGCAAAATCTTGCTCAGACTGAATTTCATTGGTGGTTACAGAACAGAACTGAGTTTGTGCGCTGTGTTTTTGTAAACGGTCTTGCTGTAAACCGAGTTGTTGCAAAACCTCGCATTCCATATAGCGTTGCCCATCCTGCTGCAACACTAGACTTTCAATGACACGATCTACGCCATTTAGCCAGACACTATTCAATGCCATTTCAGTATTGGCAGCATTGGCGGGTAATGGTATCCCCCACAGGACACATTGCAGCGCAAAAAACAGTCGAGTTCTATGCATGATTTAGCCCTTCATTTTTAACTCAATGGCTTGCTCACTTTTATCTGTTTCAAGTTTGAGTATGTAATTTTTCAAATCACTGAGTTTGATTTGCCCCATATCAAAGCTGTGTTTTTGTTGATTTAACAAATATTTCATTTCACGTGTGGTTGCGATGGGTTGTTTTTGTTGGTTTAAAATGCTGATTGAAGAAATTTGCACATGCGATGCAGCATGATTTTCTATCTCTAAAAACAAATGGTCGTTTTGATAACGCGGGGTTGCAGTCACCTGAATGGCATCTTGCTTACCCACAAATAAAGGAACAGAAATCGTAAATAAAAATTGCAGAGCGTCTTCTTCCACCACAGGGGCAATTTCTTTAAAAACAATACGCCAAGTTTTTTCTTGCGCCATTTCTTCCTTAGAAAGTGGTCGGCTAAAACCTACGCGTATCACTTGTTGTGCATTCGGTTGTAAAACAAAGTTTTTAGGATTAATTAAGATGTCTTGTTCTGGTTCTAGCACATCTTCACCCTGTGCATTTTGCGACCATTTGTAGGCAGACATTTCAAAGCTTTTCGGTTCAGTAAGATCTGTGGCTTCCATGACCACCGTTGCACTGCGCTGTCGTGCTTTATCGCCCAAATACATTTGAGTCGGTGAAATCACCAAATTTGCATAAACTGCCTCTGCACATAAACAACTTGCGACCAGCACATATTTCAATAATTTTTTCATGCATCCCCCAACAATGTCTGATTACGCTTGTCTTTAGACTAAAAAGTTGACTCCACCCTGTCGGTAAAGCCAACTGATTCAGATTGCGTTCAAGTGAATTAGAATGACACTCGAATGTTGTATTTATCGGTATAGGTACCCGCTGGTTTAGAAATACCTACACCGTCACTTTTAACCAAGACATTGTAAGTACTCCAGCCATTGTTGCCTGGCGCAATATTGGTTTGCTGATCGTTTAACTGAATCAAAGATGGTGAACCCGCACGTTTGGTTTCAACCGTTAAGCCCACTGCATGATTACCTGATTTGGCTGCAGATTTGGTTGTTTTGCCTCCACCAACACGGTTGTCGGTATCGACCAATAAGTTGTAGTTTGCATTCGCCCCAACCATAAATTGACCAGAAGCTTGTGCACCATCTTTTAATGAGATACTTGGTGTTTTCACTTTCAGCTCACAGCGCTTAGGCACAATCACTTGAATTGGAATACTTCCTGTACATGGCCCTTCGTTACATACTGGGGTTGGCTTAGGGTCTGGTTTAGGATGATGATTACTACCCGCCATTGTTACCGTTGAAAAAGCTCCGAAAACAATCAAAGCAGCAGCAGTTTTAATAAATTTAGACATGTCACTTCTCCATAACTCTTATAAAAAACCATTTTTTAATCATTCACTCACTTGAGATATCGTTAGAATTATTGAAACTCAATCCTTAGCGAGCTTCTTCATTTTAGGTATTTCTCACAAAAAGCCATCTATACGCCCTAATTCACACAATATTAAATAAACCTTGGAATTCAGCTAATTAGGAGATTAAAGTACTGTTTTAAATGACATCGCAAAAAACTAGGGAGCAGCCCACTCCCTAAAACTTGTGATACCAATTCTAGGGATACCCAAAAAATATATTTATTTACATTTAAACCAACACATTGTTTTTATTTTAACTTTTGTTACATTTTAAGTAGGTTTATTTTTGAAAAAATGGTCAAAATTCAGTTTTTAGCCTAATTTTTACTACACTTTTCACGTATTTAATTCACTATCTCCTATCACATTCAACAGACTGAGCGTTTTTTAACATCAAATCTCACCAATTACAGGGATTGCCTCTCGCTATAAAAAAGCCATGTTTTGGGCGGCTGAATCTATCCAAAAGATCAAATTTGCACACCACCAACTCAACGAAGAAACAGTTGATCATTCATCTATATCTGTAACGTGAGAGATAAACCTCGCAAGATGTTTAGCTAACTCATAACGCAATAGCAGACAAAATAAAACCCCATTCAAACTATTGCCTGAACGGGGTCATCACACCTGAGTCAATCATGTTGACTCAGGTACACACGCGTGACTTATTTAACGTAAGTCAACCAATGTGCATATTTGTCATTCTTGCCTTGAACTGCGTCAAAGAAAGTTTTTTGAATTTCAGTAGTAATTGGGCCACGTGAACCACAGCCAATTACACGGTCATCGTATTCACGAATTGGGGTAACTTCTGCTGCTGTACCTGTAAAGAAGGCTTCATCGGCAATGTAGAATTCATCACGCGTAATACGGCGTTCAACTACCTCATATCCCAAGTCTTTAGCAATGGTGATCACCGTTTGACGCGTAATACCATCTAAAGCACCGCCTGCGATGTCTGGTGTATGTAAAACGCCATCTTTAATTAAGAATACGTTTTCGCCAGAACCTTGACATACATAACCTTGTGGATCCATCAACATCGCTTCGTCATAGCCTGCTTGCGCTACTTCTTGGTGTGCAAGAATAGACAAAGTGTAGTTACCAGAAGCTTTAGCTTTACACATGGTCACGTTTGGATGATGATGCGTAAACGATGAAGTTTTAACGCGAATACCTTTAGCCATCGCTTCTTCACCCAAGTATGCACCCCAACCCCAAGCCGCAACAGCAGCATGAATGGTGTTATTGGTTGCAGCAATACCCAGTTTTTCAGAACCAATCCAAATTAATGGACGTAAATAGCACGATGAAAGTTTGTTTTCACGTACCACATCAATTTGCGCCTGTTCTAAAGCTGCTTGATCAAATGGTACTTTCATTTGATAGATTTTTGCAGAGTTTAACAAACGCTTAGTATGGTCCTGAAGACGGAAAATCGCAGTTCCGTTTGGCGTTTCATAAGCGCGGACACCCTCAAACACACCCATACTGTAGTGTAAGGTATGCGTTAAGACGTGAATTTTTGCATCACGCCAGTCAACCAATTGTCCATCTTGCCAAATAAAACCATCACGATCAGCCAAATTCATGGCACACACTCCAAATGTTTATACAATAGTCATTTTAATCCAACGCAGACATTGCAGTCGGATCAATTAATCTTTGCCATAACTTGCAAACGACCTCACGGGTATCGTACCAGTCCGCAGCATTGACTTGCATGGATTGATTTGCAAGGGCTAAGCGGTGGCTTTCGGCTCGTTCACGGAGATAAGCTTGAATCAATGCTGTCGCATCGTCGCTGGATAAGCAACCTGTTTTTGCGGCATCTTCAAGGATTCTTACGTTGTCGGAATAATGGGCGAGATCAGGATTCGACCCACTCCAGGCTAATACCGCATACTGTGCCATAAATTCGATATCAACGATACCACCTGCATCCTGTTTTAAATGAAAAATTCCATCTTTTTTTTGCTCTTTAGATGAACCCAAATGATCTTTCATTTTTTGACGCATTTTCAGCACTTCACTGCGGACATAAGCTTCATCTCGCGGCTGGGTTAAAATCTGACAACGCAACACTTCAAACTTGTCACGTAAACATTGCTCACCCGCAATACTGCGCGCACGCACTAAAGCCTGATGCTCCCACAGCCACGCACTTTTCAGTTGATATTGCTCAAAGGCCCGTAAACTGGTCACCAATAAACCCGCATCTCCCGAAGGACGTAAACGGGTATCGACATCATAAACGCGACCATCTAAAGTTTGCGTGGTCATTAAAGATACAAATTTACGTGCCACCCGCATAGCAAATTCAAAGCCACTGATCGGTTTAATGCCATCAGTATCGGCTTGTTCATCCATGTTGTGAATAAAAACCACGTCTAAATCTGAGCCGTAACCAAGTTCGATGCCACCTACTTTGCCATAACCAATAATGGCAAAAGCGTTATGCTCCAAACCACAGCGCTGTCCTTCACTGTCTAGCGGATAACCATGTTTTTTGACAATCATTTGATAGGCCAGTTGCAGGGCTGCATTTGCAGTCACTTCGGCAATATCAGTTAACGCATCTGACACTTTCATTAAGTGGCTTTCTGCCAGTACATCGCTGGCCGCAACTGTCAATACGTTGGATTTTTTGAATAAACGCAGCACCCGCATGAGGTCTTCAACTTCATCCAGTTCAATGCGCAGCAATTGTTGGCGTAAAGAATCTTCCAAATCACTGCGTTTTGGCAATTCAAAATCCATAGATAAAAATTCATCCAACAACACAGGATATTGCGTTAATTCTTCACAAATCCACGGGCTGACTGTGGCCATTTTTACCAAGCGTTGCAGTGCCCCCTTGCTTTCAATCAGCATGACCAAATACACGGTACGACGCAGAACAGATTCGACCAGTGGCATTAAACGCATCAATGCCATTTGTGGATTTTCTGACTGCAACACTGCTTCAATCAAGTGTGGCCAAAAGGTTTTTAAACGCTGTAAAGCTTTGGCGGTGAGTTTTTTAATGGCATGTCCATACCAGAACTCATGCACTAAATTTTTCGCTTGATCGTCTAGTACCGCATCGAGCTGTTTTTCTAGCTGACTGTAATTTTCCAGCAAAGAATCGGGTTCATTTTCTTTAATTAAATGCTCAAACTGATAAATGACTTTGACACGCTTTTCATTTAGGGTCTGCATAAAGCTGTCCCAATCGGCAAAGCCCAAAGTATCGCTAATGCGTGCGCGTAACTCAGGTTCAGTCGGTAAAGCTTGGCTTTGCTGATCATTCAAGGCTTGAATGGCATGTTCTACTCGACGCAGGAATAAATAGGCATCTTCCAAATCCAGTACGGCTTGTGGCTCTAGCAATTCAGCTTCGCCCAAATGGCGCAAACTCACCAAACACTGGCGGTCTTGTAATTCTAGTTTTGAACCACCGTAAATCAGCTGAAAAACCTGCACAATAAATTCAACTTCACGAATACCGCCCGCGCCCAATTTAATATTGTCTTCAATATTACGACGCTGCACTTCGCGCTCAATCATGGCTTTCATTTCGCGCATGGCTTCAAAGGCGGTGTAATCGACATATTTGCGGAATACGAAAGGTCGGGTCATTTCCAGCAGTTCATAACCTTCTTGCCCACCTGTGATAATACGTGCCTTAATCCAAGCATAGCGTTCCCATTCGCGTCCATGCTGGCTTAAATATTTTTCCAGTGCGACATGGCTAATCGCCAAAGCAGAACCATCGCCCCACGGGCGTAAACGCATATCGACGCGGAAAACAAAACCATCGGCGGTGATATGATCTAATAGATAGATCAGTTTTTGTCCCCATAAAATGCAGAATTGCTGCACTTCAATACACTTGCGTCCATTGGTTTCGCCTTGTTCATCAAAGGCAAAAATCAGGTCGATGTCGCTGGATAAATTCAGTTCCTGCGCACCATGTTTACCCATGGCGACCACAATCAGGTCTTGGACTTTGCCGTTATATCCCATCGGTTCGCCATGCTTGGCAACCAACGGAATCCGCGCAAAATCTTTGGCAACTTGCACACAAATATCGGCAAAGTCTGAAAGTTCCTGTGTCAACGTCACCACATCGGTGAGTTGGTTGGCATCTTGCCAAATCCAGCGGAACATTAAACGCGCGCGTAAAATTCGCAGGGTTTTCATCCACAAGGTTTCATCTTGAATGTCTTGTAAAGTCGAAATCACCAGTTGATGAATGTAGTCTGCGCTCAGCGGTTTTAGGAATTGGTCAATTGCATAATCCTGCTGTAACAGGCTTTCGTGATTTGCCAAGACTTGTTCTGCATATTGACTGGCATGTAACGTTTTTTGCAATTGTTCCGCATTCATTTTTAAGACCTAAAACCCAGTTTTATTTTGAAATATTGTCAACTCATCTATTTATAGCAGCAGATGCGCCAAAGAAGAAAATAAAATTACAGCAATCTGCAAAATACCTCTTGCTTAAAATGCAGCGATAAAAAAACCGAAGCCTAAACTTCGGTTTTATCTGCTTGATGCAATGCTTATTCAGCATCTAGCATTAATTCTGCGCTCATACCAACCGTGTTAAAACCTGCATCGACATACAGAATTTCACCAGTAATACCATTCGCCCATGGTGAGCAAAGGAATAATGCCGCATTACCAACATCTTCAATGGTCACGTTGCGTTTTAAAGGTGCAACTTTTTCATTGAGGTCTAACATTTTACGGAATGATTTAATGCCTGATGCGGCAAGCGTACGAATTGGGCCTGCAGAAATTGCATTCACGCGAATACCGTCAGCACCCAAGCTTGAAGCCAAGTAGCGTACACCTGCTTCTAAAGATGCTTTCGCCATACCCATGACGTTGTAGTTTGGCATCACACGCTCAGAACCTTGATAAGTCAAAGTCAATAAGCAACCTTGGCGTGCTTGTAATAATGGTTTTGCAGCACGTGCCATCGCAATAAAGCTATAAGCACTAATGTCATGCGCAACTTTAAAACCATCACGATCTGTAACATCGGTAAAGTCACCATCTAAAGTATGCGCAGGCGCAAAACCAATCGAGTGAACCAAACCATCCAAACCATCCCAGTGCTTTGCCAAGTCAGCAAAAGCTTGCTCAATTTCTGCATCTACGCCTACATCGCAAGGCAATACAATGCTTGAGCCAAATTGTGCAGCGAAGTCATCAACACGTTTTTTGAGTTTTTCATTCGGATAAGTAAATGCTAATTCTGCACCTTCACGATGCAATGCTTCTGCAATACCAAATGCGATAGATAATTTACTTGCAATACCAGCAATTAAAAAACGCTTACCCGCCAAAAGACCTTGTGCCATGTGAAACTCACCTTGATATATTTCGCAGTATCATGCCAATTCTGAACGCATAGTGAAATTGCATAATGCGCCTTTTTTTGCCGTTTATGTAAAAACTCAATGGCGATTCAAGTGAGTGATAGATGACGTCACATGATGATCTGCAAGTGGTGACGTACAATCTTGGTTAAAAACTTGCCCTACCACTTGGCATAATGCTGTTCAAGCAAGCCGTATTCGTTTAACAAAATAATTTCGGTATCGTCTTGTTGAATAGTACCACTAATTTTAGCTTGCCATTGGCTGAACTGACTGCCGACTAGACGCAAATTCAGGTTTTCATAACGGCGCCAACCTGTGCTGACAGTTAAATTCAAACGATGATCCAGTGAGCGAATGCTCCACGAGCCATCATCCTCAGGTTGGAACAACACATCTGTTAAGGGATACAGCACGCCATTAATCCACAAACAGTTTTCGTTGCCAAAACTTTCATTCACACCAGAAGCCAGATTCAAGCCTACACGTCGGTTTTCGGTATCCCAGAAGTTGCACGACAACCAAAACCATGCCGTTTCAGGACGTAAAAACCCGCAGGTGTCATCTAAAGAGGCAAAGGTGCGTTCATGGAATTGAATGGTTTGTCCAGTTTTATTGATAAAATAGCCTTCACAGCCGAGCGTAGTCAGTTTTTGAGTATAAGTCCAACCATTAATACCTGTTGGGCTACACATACTTAGCGGGTCTGTGCCTGCACAAAATATCCGCGCACTGAGTTTAATTTCACCATATTTGGTCACGCGGATATAACGCACACCATTGGCATGTTGAATTTCAATTTGAAATGGCGATTTTTCAAAAAAACTTTGATTAAATAACGGTTGCTCATCTAAAACCGTATTACGCGATAAAAAATTAATCGCATTCCATTCCTGCACTTCGCCCGTCATGTGATTATAAATATAGACAAAACCGTGCCCTGCCCAAGCAATATCGGCAATCGCAAGCCCAATGGTATAGTGTTCGTGCTGAATACTACAAAATTTAAACTTTTTATATTTTAAGCGTTTACGCCAACCCGACAATACTTCACCATACGGTGATTTATATTGATAAGCCTGATAATCAATTTTTTTGGGAAGTTCACTAAAACGTCCATAATACGGTTGTCCATTCGCCTGAATTAAATCCATTGAAGACATTCCCTATTGTCTAAAAACAATTCATCTTTGGTCGTATTATGCCTACAAATGCATGTACAAAAAACCCGCAGCTTATGATTTTGTTCAAAAAACTATAAAAGCATAGATTGTTTTACTATTTTAAGGCTTGAGCGTTCACTAAATATACAAAATATAAATTAATAGATATCTTTCCCTCAATATTCTGAAGGTATTTAAGCATCAGCATTCAAAGTCAGATAGGTATTTTCCCAACGATTGCCTGAAAATGAGCCTTCAACCAATTGCACATAGCGACCATGCACCTGATCTATCGCAATACAATCATCTACCTCTAAGACCCGATCGGTATGTTGTTTTTGCCAGTGCTGGGCAAAATAGGCTTTACCACGCTGTTTTGCCACCATTGGATTTTGCGCCACCACCAGTACATAACGATGTAACTCGCCAAACTCACGCGGATCATATCCACCTAAATTAATTAAATACAGTCGGTTTTCTGCCTGATTCGGCTGCGCATCGGTAAATTTTAAATAGTAGGATTTACCTTCAAACTCAACACCATTAATTTGCGCCCATGCGTCAATATGCAAACCTTTCGGTTCTGCAAACCAAGCCTGCTTGAGTTGCGGATAGGTCTCTTCTAAAGAATCGCCTACCGCAAGTACCACATCATGCACTTCGGTATTGGCTCGCGCATGACGTCCGCCTAACATCACGATAAATAAACTGGGCATATCAGACTCCTGCGCAAATATCCTAAGCTTGATGGCTTTTATAGTTGATGATTTTTAAGCATGATTGTTTAAAGTAGCGAGAATTTTTCAATCCTCCAAATAAAAAATCGTGCCGAATTGCTTCAGCACGATTGAATTGAAATGTAGCATACTTTATTTCAAGCAGTTTACGATTTACATATCCACCATTTCCACGCCATCAATGCGGGCAACAGTCATTAAGTCTTTATCGCCACGACCTGAAACAGTCGCAATAATGATTTGGTCTTTATCCATCGTTGGTGCAAGCTTGCTCACATAAGCCATAGCATGCGAGCTTTCTAAAGCAGGAATAATCCCTTCGATACGGGTTAAATCACGGAAACCTTGCAAGGCTTCTTGGTCATTGATTGGCACGTAATCGACACGGTGCATATCTTTCAGGAAGCTGTGCTCTGGTCCTACACCTGGATAATCCAGACCTGCAGAAATAGAGTGGGTTTCAATGATCTGACCTTGTGCATCCGACATTAAATAAGTACGGTTACCGTGTAATACGCCCACGTGTCCTGCATTCAATGGTGCAGAGTGTTTGCCTGTTTCAATGCCTAAACCTGCAGCTTCGACACCGTACATTTTCACTTCGGCATCGTTCAAGAATGGATAGAACAAGCCCATGGCATTAGAACCACCGCCTACACAAGCTACTAATGCATCAGGTAAACGACCTGCCTGCTCTTGAATTTGGCGACGCGCTTCACGACCAATAATCGACTGGAAATCACGTACCAATTGTGGATATGGGTGTGGGCCAGCGACCGTACCAATCACGTAATATGTAGAGTCAACATTGGTGACCCAGTCACGCATGGCTTCGTTCATGGCATCTTTTAAGGTTTTTGAGCCACTTTCTACAGGTACAACAGTTGCACCAAGTAAACGCATACGGTACACGTTCATGGCCTGACGCTTCACGTCTTCTGCACCCATGAACACCACACATTCCAAGCCTAAACGAGCGGCAATGGTCGCGGTTGCTACACCGTGCTGACCTGCACCTGTTTCGGCAATAATGCGTTTTTTACCAGACAGTTTTGCCAACAGTGCCTGACCAATGGTGTTATTCACTTTATGTGAGCCAGTATGGTTCAAATCTTCACGTTTTAAGTAAATTTGTGCACCACCCAACTCTTTTGACCATCGCTCAGCATAATACAAAGGACTAGGACGACCTACATAGTAGGCGAGATCGCGGTCGAATTCTGCCAAAAACTGCGGATCATCTTTCATGCGGAAATACAATTTCTCTAAATCTTGTAAAGCCGCCATCAGCGTTTCTGACACAAAACGTCCGCCATGGATACCAAAATGCCCTTTTGCATCTGGGAATTGGGTATAGTCAATCACTGAGTTATTGTGATTTGTACTTTGCTGATCCACGTTGGACTCCTTGCATGAAGTTTTCTATGAGTTGTTGGTTTTTAATACCTTTTGCAGATTCCACTCCGCCACTAACATCAACGGCATAGGCTTGGGTGGTCTGAATTGCATCTTCAATATTGGCAGGGTTTAAACCACCCGCCAATATTAAAGGAATATCGAGTTTGGGGAATTTTGACCAGTCAAAACTGTGTCCTGTTCCACCTTTCAGCTCAGGATGCCACGCATCTAATAATACTGCGCTTGCACCTGCTTGTTGATAGCTTTTTATCGCATCCAACACATTTAAATCAGGTTTGACCTGTATGGCTTTGTACCATCTGCGTCCGACTTGCTGTGCTATTTGCTGACATTGCAATGGTGTTTCATCACCATGAAATTGCAGAATATCTAAAGGCACTTGTTTTAGTACTGCGGCTATGTCGTCTGCACTGGCATTTACAAACAAGCCAACCACTTGCACATAAGCGGGTATGTGTTGCACAAGGTTTTCTGCTTCAGCAATGCTGACATTACGAGGACTCAGTGGATAAAACACCAAGCCAATTGCATCTGCACCCGCATGCACAACACTGTTTATATCTTGAATTCGCGTGATTCCGCAAATTTTGGCACGGGTACGCATCGTTTTGGACTCTAATCCTGATTTTCAATTTTCATTTTGCTGATCTTGCTGTGCGTGACTTTAAAATTGTCTGTTCACACTAACAAAATCAGATATTGGGGCGAATCATTGTAATGCAATTTTAAGGGGTTGAGTGAAGTTCAGGCGGATTATTCTGCATTTCCGTTGTTTAAATGGCATACAGACTTTATACTTCGCGCAAATGCAACGAGTCCTAGCTTTGAGCTTTAGGGAAGTTGGTGAAAGTCCAACACTGCCCCCGCAACGGTAACCATGAAACGTATATCAATTTAAATCTTATGATTTACACCACTGTATGAACAATATGGGAAGGTGGATATACAGCGAAGCAATCATAAATTAGAAGATGCTTGGCACATTGAAGTCCGGAGACCTGCTTGTTGTGCCCTTAACTCAATCATTCACGTGGGGTGAATGTACGGAGCAAAGTCATGTCTACTCTTTTTCAGCCTACTGCTTTAGTGGGCGCAATTGCGCTTGCAATGGGTTTCTCTACGTCTGTATCTGCACAAGACAGTTCTAATGTTGTAAATGCATCTTTAGACACTTTGGTCGTTACCGCGACACGTTCTGAAGAAAAGATTGAAAATGTACCTGCACGTATTTCTGTGATTTCAAAAGCTGAAATTGAAAAAAATCCAGCGCTCAACCTCAATGATCTTGTAAAACAAGATGCCGCTCTCAATGTTGTTCAAACTGGTGGTCTTGGACAAACAACCTCCATTTTTACCCGTGGTACAAACTCAAACCATACGTTAGTACTTAAAGATGGTGCTGCTTTAATTGAAGGTATTAACGGTAAAAATAATTCAGAACTTTTAGACTTGTCTGATGTTGGTCAAATAGAAATTCTTAAAGGGCCTGCTTCAGTTCAATATGGTTCCGATGCAATTGGTGGTGTTATCCAATTATTGACTGATACCCCTGAGAAAAATAGTGCATTCATCACTGGATTGTATGGTGAGAACAATACCTATAAGGCTCTTGTAGGATTAGACCTTAATCAAGATGGTTTTTTTGCCCAAATTCGTGGTCAGCGCTTAGAAAGTGATGGTACCGAAATCTTGAATACCCAAGAAAAAGATCAAGCAAGTTATGATCAGAAGGGCTACAGTACTAAAATTGGATACAAACAAGATAACTTTAAAACAAGCGTATCTATTAGTGAAAATGAAGGTATCAATCGCTATTTAGATTATTCAACAGGTACAAATACTGCCAAACGTGATTTTAAAAATCAGCTTGTTAACTGGAATGGCCAATACCAATTTAGTGATGCATTAACAGTAAATGCGCGTTATTCAAATTATCAAGATGAAGCGACATATATAGAAACATATTCGTATGCTTATGAGAGTGAGCGTGATGAAGGCGATATCAATTTAAATTGGAAATTCACTCCAAAACAAAACTTGTTGTTAGGTGTATCAACTCAAGATACCGATGTTACTTATGACTACTTATCAGGAAAAAAGAACCTTGGGTCAACTGGTTATTACTTACAACATCAATTTAATAATGCCAATGTACATACTCAAGCAGGTATTCGTTTAGAAGATGATGATCAATTTGGTCAACATACTGTTGGACAAGTTGCAGGACGTTTACAGGTTGCTCCTTTAACCAGTATTTATGCCAATATAGGCACCGCATTTAAAGCCCCTACCGCTTATCAATTATATGCTGGCTTTTATGGTAATCAAGATCTTAAACCTGAAGAAAGTATTTCTTATGAAATTGGTCTAGATCAACAATTTCATTATGGTTTAAGTGCAAATGCTTCTGTGTACTATACAAAAGTTAAGAATCTAATTGGCGCTAATGAATTATGGCAGTATGTCAATATAGATGACGCGAATATGACTGGCGGTGAAATCGGTCTAAAATGGAAAAAAAATCAAATCTTTGCATCTGCTGACTACGCTTACGTAAAAACAGAAGATGAGTCTACTGGATTTGAACTCATCCGTCGCCCACGTCAAACCTTCACTTTTACAACAGGGTATGATGATGGAACTTATGGTGTAAATACATCTCTAATCGCACACTCTCATGCAAATGCTCAAGCTCGTCAAAACTCAATTAAAGTGCCTGGATATACAACGATTGATCTCAATGCTTTCTGGAATGTGAATCCAAACATTAAATTGTTCACTAATATCCAAAATATTGGTGATGTGAAATACAAAGCTGTCTATTCAAGCACCGATACTTGGTACATCAACGGCGGTCGTTTCGCTTCAGCAGGGGTAACTTTCCGTTATTAATTCTCAGCTTCAAAAAAATATATAAAACAGCGCAGTTTATGGATAATGTTTTGACCGGCATTATCCTTTTTTTCATTTCTACCTAAGGAAAAGTTATGGGCCACCGTTTAAGCAAAATTTATACCCGCACAGGCGATTCAGGCACAACAGGACTGGGCGATGGCTCACGTGTCGCCAAAGACGACTTACGCATTCATGCACTGGGCGATGTCGATGAACTCAATGCCTGCATAGGCGTATTGCGCTCACAAATTACACATAGCAGCATTCAAGACAAAAACACTTGGGACAAATCGCTTAGCCTGATTCAGCACTGGCTATTCGATTTAGGCGGTGAAGTCTGTATCCCCAATTACCATCTCGTACAACCACTTGCGATTGAGTTCCTAGAACAAGACATTGACCGCATGAATGAAAGCCTGCCAATGCTCAAAGAATTTATTCTGCCTGCAGGTACATTGGCATGCAGTTATGCACATCAAGCCCGTGCCGTATGTCGTCGTGCAGAACGTAGTTTAATGACCGTACACAACCGTGATCAAAATATTCAGGCACCATCTTTGCAATTACTGAACCGACTGTCTGACTGGCTATTTGTGGCATCTCGCAGCTTACAACGTGCCGAAGGCGGCAGCGAAGTACTTTGGCAAAAGAATATCAATGACAGTATTGGTAGCTAACATTGCAAACAAAATCGGAAACCAAAATAAAACCCTAATTTTGCATCTAAAAAATCCTGTCGGATGCTGCTTGAACTTTCACACCATCCGACCAAAATAAGAGATGTCATCTCTTTGTCACGTCGTACTTGCAAAATGAAAGCAAACTTTCAATTCATGAGCACATTATGCGCATAATTGGTCATCGTGGTGCGCGTGGCGAAGCGCCTGAAAACACGCTTGGTGGTTTTGAATACATTCAAAATATTGGCATTCGTGCGGTTGAGTTTGATGTGCGTCAACTCAAAGACAATGCCTTGGTGGTTATGCATGATGATCAATTCATCCGCACCACAGGACAAGACAAAGCGTTGTATGAATGTAGTCTGGAAGATTTAAACCATTATAACCATGCGGTGATGTGGTCGGACTGGAATAAAGTCGAAACCACGCCCCTACTCAATCAAACCATGACCATTATTCAAAATTTTGATCATATTGAAGTAGAAGTCAAAGCGGTCAACTCGCATGCCGCTGCCGAAAAAATTACCCAAAGTTTAGAGCAACATTTGAAGGGTTTTGAACACAACGCCATCATCACCAGTTTTGATCCGAAAATTCACTGGGCTTTGCAACAACAAAAATCACGCTTTAAACGCGGTTTATTGGTTGAAGATGATCTGCAATATCAAGCCATTGATCAGGCTTTAGAATTAGGTTGTTGCCAAATTGGTTGGATGAACGAACTCGCAACCGGTGCGCTCATTCAAGCCACACAACAGGCCAAACTGAATATCAGCGTTTGGACAGTCAACCAGATTGAACGCGCCAAACAGCTTAAAGATTTAGGGATTCAGGGTTTAATTACCGATTATCCTAAACTGATGATGCAACACTTGTAAGCGGTAACCTTAAGCATATTGATGAATAAATAAATGATTTATCGTACTTGTTTGGCTACCGTATATCATATTTCCGTAAAATCTCGCAGATACCATTATATTCTGTTACCACCCAGTACAATACAACTGTACAATAATGCTGTGATCGTGAATACGCTCATGCTAATATGCGAAAAAATTAATCCCTAAAAAATTTAATACTATGATTTCAATCTATAGATCGGTCATAGCGTTATAACGGATTAAGCGTCCATTTATACCTCCCAAGGTTCTAGGAGTGCTGTTGGAGATGAATGCTCCCTTACCCAAAGCCCCAATCAACTGGATTGCCATCTTTGCACTGGTTTTCTTACCTATTGTTGCAGTGATCGCGATTCCTTGGTATGCCTATCACCATGATTTTAGCTTAGCCGCTTGGATCAGCATGTTTGTATTACTTGGCGTAAGTAGCTTGGGTATTACAGCAGGTTATCACCGTTTATGGGCACACCGTGCTTATGAAGCTACCCTTCCCTTGAAAATCATTTTAATGATTATGGGAACATTTGCCGTTCAGAACAGTATTTTGTTCTGGGGTTCAGGTCACCGCACCCATCACCGCCATGTTGATGATGTCGAAAAAGACCCATATTCAATTAATAATGGTTTTTGGTTTGCGCACATGGGCTGGATGTTACGCGACTATCCTGCCGCAGAGCCAAACTTTAAAAATGCGCCAGATTTGTTAAATGACAAATTGGTGATGTTCCAACACAAATACTATATTCCGCTCGTAATTGCAGTTCACGTTGGCATTTTGGTGCCAATTGGTTGGGCTGTGGGCGATATGTGGGGCGTGTTGTTATTGGGCGGTTTAATGCGTCTGATTTTAAGCCACCATGTTACCTTCTTTATTAACTCGCTGTGCCACATGTGGGGTTCGCGTCCTTATACTGACGAAAATACCGCGCGTGATAACTTCTGGTTAGCAATTGCCACTTGGGGCGAGGGTTATCATAACTATCACCATATTTTCCAGTACGATTATCGTAATGGCGTAAAATGGTGGCAATATGACCCAACCAAATGGTTAATTTGGACATGCTCAAAGTTGGGCTTAGCGAAAAACTTGCGTCGTATTCCAAGCTTTAATATTAAAAAAGCAGAATTGGCGATGCGTTTTAAATATGCAGAGCAAGACTTGGCAGTTTATGGTCACAATGTAAATGATGACATTGGTCAAGTTAAAAGCCGTCTTGCGCAAGAATATGATGCCTTTACCCAAACCCTGAACGATTGGGCAAAGTTAAAAGAGCAAGAAATTCAGGCGAAAAAAGCGTCTGTAGCTGAAAAAATTCACCAAATGGATGACAAATTAAAAGTTGAATTCCAGTTGGTTGAACAGCGTCTTTCACACCATCGTGAAACATTGAACTTGCTGATGCGTAACCTAAAAAAGAACCCTGTATCTGAATAAACCTCTGTTCTGATGCACTGCGAAAGCCCTGACCTGTTCAGGGCTTTCTGCATTGTTAGGCTACAGTTTTTAAAGTCCAAGTTTGCTATAGTGAAACTCACTTTGTGCCAAGCGCTTCATCATCATGCAATTTAATCCACGTTATCCGACCCTGCCCGCCCGTCTTTATCACATGCAGCAGCCTTTACCTTTAAAAGGTGCAAAAGCAGGACACTTTAATGCTGCATTGGCAAAAGAACTGCAATGGACAGCAGAGGAACAACAACAATGGGTTGAAATTTGCAGCGGACAAACCACGTTTAAAGAATTTCCTGCTTTGGCAATGGTCTATGCGGGACATCAATTTGGTCAGTGGGCAGGTCAATTGGGCGATGGACGCGGTTTACTTATTGCGCAAGTTTTGGACACACAACAACGTACAATTGATCTTCATTTAAAAGGTGCGGGGGAAACGCCTTATTCACGTATGGGGGATGGACGTGCCGTGTTACGTTCAGTGATTCGTGAATATTTGGCAGGTCATGCTTTAAATGCGCTGGGTGTGCCATCAAGCAATGCTGTTGGATTTACCTCATCCACTCAAGGTGTACAACGTGAAAAATTAGAACTTGGCGCAATGCTATTACGCACATCAGACTGTCATATTCGCTTGGGACATTTTGAATGGATCAATCATTATCAACCTGAATTACTGTCTGAATTTGTGCAAAAGTGTATTGAATGGCACTACCCAGAATGCTTGGCAACCGAACAGCCGATACTCGCTTTTGCTACGAAAGTCATTCAACGTACCGCTGTCATGATTGCAAAGTGGCAACTGGTCGGTTTTGCGCATGGCGTGATGAACACCGACAATTTAAATATCACAGGTTCAACACTCGATTTCGGTCCTTATGGCTTTATGGAGCGTTTTCGTCCCAATTGGATCAACAATCATTCGGACTATCAAGGACGTTATACCTACCAACAACAACCCAGCGTAGCACACTGGAATTTATGGGTCTGGTTAAATAATTTAATTCCACTTGAGCAAAACCCAGATCAGAAAGAACACTGGAAACAAGCACTGGCAGCATGTTTAGAGCATTTTGAACCGACTTTTTTAGAGCATTACAAACTTGGTTTATGTGAAAAAATGGGACTACCAAGTTTCCACAAAGACAGTTTTGACTGCGCTACCAACTTCTTACGCATTTTGCAAAGTGAGCAACTGGATTACACCCAAAGCTTTATCCGCCTACAAAATAAACAATACACAGAAATACTGGATGATTGTTTGGATCGTCGTCAGTGGGAAAGCTTTTTAGCGCAGTATTTACAGATTCGTGAACATCAGGATACCGATGCCTTAGATACTGCTATGCAACTAGTCAACCCTCATTATATTTTGCGCAATCACATGGCACAAAAGGCGATTGAGCACGCAGAACGTGATGATTTTTCAGAAGTTGAGCGTTTATTTAACTTGCTCAGCCAACCCTATATTCAGCAAACAGCATTGGAAAAACCTGAAGATTTAGCACCTTTACCAAGTGATGTGCCAGAAGTGATGGTGAGTTGTTCATCTTAATACCAACGCACTCGCCAAAGGACGTTTAAAATTCCAACAAAGTTATACACATTTTCTGTGGAAAAAGCTGTGGTTATCCACAGGATAAACTTTTTAGGAGAAAATAAGTGGCACAAACGCCGTCATCACTGCATCAAATTGCAGCAAGTGTTGCAGCACAATTGCCTGAGGTTAGCCTGAGCGAACCTTTTGGTGATGGCTGTTTGGTGCATAAATTTTTCGATAAAGTATTTATGCTGAGTCTGTATTTAAAAGGTCATGCCATCATCAATCTAAAAGTTCAACCTGAACATGGTGCCATGCTACGCGATTTTTATTCGTATATCCGTGCAGGTTGGCACATGAACAAACAGCACTGGATTTCAATTTTTGCAGATGACAATTTAGATGAGCAATTGGTGCAAGATTTGGTCTTAAACTCGTATGAATTGGTGGTCGCAAAATTAAGGAAAGTAGAAAAACAACGGGTTGGGCTAATTAAAGCATTTCATACGGTAATACCCCTAATATTCTTCTTTTGGAATCATTATATCTCACACCTATTTAAAGAAAAAAATATAATAAATAAGTTTTACCATTGATATTGTGCAAATAAATAGGCTTCCATTCTATGCGCTTGATTTGTGTTTAAATTATCCGTCAAATACTTCATTCCAATATTTTCATGCCTAAAAGAAACACCTAAGCTTTTGGTTTGTGGCTCAAAATGTAGACCTAATTGCAATGAGTCAGGTTGCCATAAAAAGTGCATTTGCCATAAACTTGTGAACGGGTTAGAAAAACTACTAACTCCTAATTGGATTTCTGAATGAATATTGTAAAGTAATTCGGTCGAAATTTTATATGGAATTTTTTGCTTATAACTCTTATCTGTAGCTACTGTGCCGGTTAAATTAATTCGAGGTCGAGAGTTTTGATCAAATGTTGCTTGGTATTGGCTATAGGGAGCTTCATCCCAATACATATAGCTAAAAATATCCTCCAATTGGAATTTCAAGTACCATTTTTCTAACCACTCCCCTTGTAAAGTAAGATCTAAAGCATAACCATAACCTTCTTTTGCTCTAAAATCTCCAAGACCTAACTCATCCTCTTTTAATGCTGGCTGGTCATAATAATAATTAAGTTGTCCATTCAACCATTGCACACGGTCTGCTAAACGAGGCATTAAATTAGTTTCACCAAAAGCATTAAATTGACCGTCTACAAAATGTCGACCATATAATGCACTTACACCGGCTGTAAGTATCAAATTTGATTGGGGCACCCAGTCATATGCTATACGTGCGCCAATACGCTCTAAATGTTGTGCATGTAGTGTTAATTCATACATACTCTCTGCATCTAAAGGCAAATCATTTTCAATTTGGTAATAAAGCTTTGCCATATCTGGACTAAATTTTAAAATGTAATCATAACGCCACAACCAACCTAAATTCCATTGATCTTGTTGCACAGAAAGCTGCATCAAACCATGAGCAAAGGCGTACTTGCCACTTTTAAAATCAGGATCTTGCCAATCATCTAAAAAAGCATCAATAGCAATAGGCTCACTATATAATGACGCATCCGCTCGATATTCCACGCTCGCAGCATAGGTAAAAACTGAAAAAAAACATAGAATTAAAAATAGATATTTCATAAAAAATAAAATGGTTTCTTAATTTCAGAAAAATCTATTTGTATAGACATCACTGTATCAAGAAACCATTTCCTTATAATATTAAGGAGCTATAACAAGAATCTGATTATCAACAAATGAAGCGATATAGTTTCCTGTTGAGTTTTTTGTCACCTTACCTTGAGATTTTCCATTTACCATAATATCTGCCTGAGTAAATGTATCAATATTTTCAATAGTGACCGAAGCACCTATTTTATTTTTAATAACAGCAGATAAAAATGGTTCAGCATTCAACTGTTGTGCTACTAGATTAATATCTAGTACAGACTTATCTACGGCAACTTCAATATTCGCTGTTCCCTTAGTGAGTTCTGAACGCTTTGCATTTACACTTAACACAAATGGTTTTGTCGTAGCTTGAGCACCTTTTAAATTACCAGCTAATTTAAGATATACGCTTGCATCCATAAAATTATCTGGTGTTTCTACAAGAATATTATAAACTTTATTAAAATCATTATTTAAGTTTAACTTTGCATCTAGTTGAAGCAATTCATCATTGAGATCAAGACTACCTTTTAAAATAATTTCTGCAGGTATTAACTGATCATAACTAGCTACGCCATCAGTCAACTTTGCAACTTTAGCTTGAGCTGAAAACTCAGTCAAAATAGCAGTTAATCCTTCACTTTCAAACTGTACATTTAAAAACTTTAATTGAGCATTTTGTGGTAATTCTTCTGCAGCTCGCTCATCCATTTTCATTGCATCCGCATACGTTACTGCAATTGCACTGGTGTTACTAAAACTTAATTTTGCTTTTTTATTATTAGCTAAGTTTTGTACTTCTAAAATACTGTTAGCACCAATTGTCGCATTTAAAGTAGTATTTACCTGATCTAAAACAGGTTCCTCAACTGTAAAATTACCTACAGTAATAGCCATTTCATCACCATAAATAGCATATTCTGGATTTGAAAACCAACCATCAGGCCAATTATCTTGTTGAGCTTTATCAAAATCAAAATTCTGAAAAGTTTCAGCTTTTAATGTACCCGATACTTGTACACTATTTGCACTCGTTACCACCTGCAACGTATTATTTTTTATGTTGTACTCTTGAGTAAAACCACCTAATGCTAATAATTTTTCTAAATCTTTGGCTGTATATGTTTTATTACTCCCACCCGCATCTGCCTGTGCCAAACGTACTAATGTAATAACAATATCCGCAGCGTCAATCAAATCACTTGTTGTACCATTAATCGCCTGTATTGGTTGTTGATAACGTTCACTAATATCAGCAAAGCCATCATAATACGCAACAATATTATTTACCGTCTGAATCAACTCTTTTGCATTAGACAAATCATTGGCTGGTTGTTGAATGACACTACCATCTGCAGGATTTTTGGGTGAAGTGTCACTTCCACCACCACCACCACCACCACCACCACCACCACAAGCTGTCAAAATTAAGGCACAAGACACAGTTAAAATCGTTTTTTTCATCATGAGTTTCCCTCTAAAATAATTGTTATAAAAAAACGGTTGAAAAATATCACTTTTTCAACCGCTTAACAATATATTCTAAATCACTCTTCAGGATATTCAAAACGATAACCTACACCATACACCGCTTGAATCCACTCATGTCGATTACCTGTTTCGGCAGCGTCAGAAATTTTACGGCGCAAGTTTTTAATGTGGCTATCGATCACCCGATCTGCCACTTCAAAACTGTCAGGGTTAATATGATCTAACAATTGCGCACGTGAATACACCTGCCCAACATGCTCTAAAAACAATTCCAATAAACGGAATTCGGTTGGGGTCAAATTCAAGGTTTTTTGCTGATACCAAATACGCTGCTGCGCTTTATCCATACGGAACAAAGACTGATCTTCGGGCTCAGCCTTACGTTCCAAACGGCGCAACACCGCTTGCACACGTGCCACCAATTCTTTCGGACTAAAAGGCTTACACACATAGTCATCTGCGCCCATGTTTAGACCCAGCACCCGATCAATTTCTTCAGTACGTGCCGTGACCATAATAATAGGTACATCGGACTGTTCACGCACTTTGCGGCAAATGGTCAAACCATCCATACGCGGTACCATTAAATCTAAAATCATCAGGCTCGGTTTACGCTGCAAAAAGCTGTCATAAGCTTCTTGCCCATCATGAAACATACTGACTTCAAAACCAGCAGCTTCTAAATAATCTCGCACCAATTGGGCAAGTTCAATTTCATCTTCAACCAGCAAGATATGTTTCATGCACGATTCCTTAAAGTCCTTCAAGATTTGATTGTTTTAGGAAAGCTTAATTTGCAACGTAAACCACCCAATGGTGAATGTGCAAAACTTAACTCTCCGCCCAATGCTTTGGCAATTTTGACCGATAAAGCCAGACCTAAACCTGTCCCACCTGTGGCGCGTGTACGTGAATCATCGGCACGATAAAAACGCTCACCCAAACGTGCCAATTGTTCATCACTTAAACCAAACGGACTGTCATCTACATACACTGTCCATTCTGTTGCACTTTGACGGGTGTGAATATGCACCTGCCCACCCGCTTCGGTATAACGAATACTATTACTGAGCAAGTTGAGCATAATTTGCTTAAAACGGTCTATATCCAATTGTAATTGCGTGCCTTCACCCGACACGATCACGTCCAACTGCGCTTGTTCAAATTTCGGCTTAAAGCTTTCAATTTCCTGCTCAATCACTTGCCATGGATCAATAATCGAAAAATAGCATTTCAGCTGCATGGCTTCGGCTTGCGCCAAGTCCGATAAATCCTGTGTGAGTTTTTTCAGATTATTGACCTGATGCATCATCGCAGCCAAATGCTCTGGTGTGGCTTTGCGGATACCATCTTGCATGGCTTCAATTTGTGCCTGCAACACCGCCAATGGCGTTTTTAACTCATGCGAAGTATCTGCCACCCACTGACGACGTGAAGTTTCATGTTGATCTAAAATCACCGCCAAATGATTCAATTCGGTAGATAAATCCCCCAACTCATCATTACGATTGACCTTGACCTGATGCTGATAATGGCCTTTGGTTAATTCACGTGTGCCATTTAATAAGCGCTGAATTGGCTTTTTAAAATAGGTCGCTAACAATAAGGCAGCAATCAAACTGGCCAAAATACTTAAGGCATAAACCAATAATAAATAACGGGTTTGCTTACTAAAAAAGTTAATACTTAAAGCATCTTCCTGATCTAACACAGGTTTTAAGCCTAAATAGCCCACGACTTTTTCATTGACCATAATTGGACGATAAGAAATTTGAGTTTCAGCAGGCTCTCCTACCACAAATTGCCGCTGTGCATCATATAAAGATAAGCGCGAACTCAAACCCAAGCGGTCAGGCATCGAAATAAATTGTTTTTTCCCTGAAGATTCTGTCGTGTTGTTTTGCCCTTCATTTTTACGATCTGAACGGAAAGCATTTTGATTGGCACTTAAAGGAAAGACCAAACCTTCAAATGGCTGAAACTGTGAAGGTAAATTCAGTTCTAACCAGCGAAGTTCTGCGGCATTGGCTTGTCGTTTAGCTAGATCAGGCTCGACCACACTTGGGTTTACATTGGCGAGGGTGTGTTCCTGAAAATAACGCTGCTGCAAGGCAATGTCATACTGACGGCGCAACCACCACCGCGATAAACGGTCATAATCATCGGGCGCAGCTTCACCTTCAATTTGGAGAATTTGCGCCTGAATGGCATTGCCCCAATCGTGATATACCGCATAGACTTCTGCCAAGTTTTGAGTGAGCAAGTCCAGCTTTTGCATTTCGACATCGGCCACATATTTGCTGAAGTTTCGCTGCATATTGACATGCAATACCCCCAAGCTGACCGTGGTAATCAGCAAGGTCGTCAGCAGCACTGTTAAGAACAGGCGTAATGCGATGGGTATACGGCGAATTTTCAAAAGCGCAATCTCAGCTTTTTTGTCGATTTTGAGCATTGTAACCAACAGTGCTAGAAAAAACTCTCCATTGTTTCTACATCTTTATTATTTAATCTTTAATCATCCAAAATCACATGCTCTTGTATGGGGGAATTTAGAATGAATAAGATGACAAAAATTGCTTTAGCCACTGCCAGCGTTTTATCTGTAGGTGCGTTGACTGCCTGTCAATCCACCCAAGCACCAAAAGATATGAAGCAGTCGCAATATATGCATGGTCATTATCAGAAAGACCGTCACATGACGCCTGAACAACGCAAACAATTTGAAAAAATGCGTACTGAACGTAAACAAGTCATGCAAGACATAAAAAAAGCCTGCGATGGCAAAGCGGTGGGTTCAGCAGTCCAAGTCAAAGCAGGTGAGCAAACACTACAAGGCACATGTGCGATTACATTTAAACCGAACCGTGATAAAATGAAACGTGGTGAACATCACCCAATGCGTGCCGATAAAGCCGATCGTAGTGAATTCCGTGGCATGCATATGCAACGTGGCGAACCACTAACCGATGCGAAACGTGCTGAGTTAACCCAGCAATACGATCAACGTTTAGCTGAACGTCAAGCGCGTGAACAAGCTGCGACCAAAGCCTGCCAAGGTCAAACCCATGGTAAAGCCGTGCAGCTAAAAGTCGGCACACAAACAATAGATGGCAAATGTATCGTTCACTTCCAGCCTAACGCACCTGTTTCAGCACCGGATAAGGCTGCTTAAGCCACTCTAAAAAGCATAAATAGATAAAAAAGGCGCAAATTGCGCCTTTTTTATTGGACATATCTCTTTACGGTTTTGACTATTTGTATCATTTCAAATTCAGCAAAACTATTTACACTCAAGCAGTTTAGCCATTTCAAGGTAAAAATCTTTGACTTTACAGTCACCAAGAAATGCTATGCAGATGCTTGTACCGAATTAGAAGATGTTGCACGATTACAACCATTGCAACACGGCATGTCTAATAAGGCATGCGATGAAATCCATTTAAAATATAACGCTGGTCAAACCAGTATTGAGGAAACCGATATGCCACAATACAAAGCGCCTTTACGTGATATGCAATTTGTTTTGCATGAATTATTAAATGCCGAAGATCACTATTCAAAATTACCTGCATTCCAAGAAAACGTAAGCCGTGAATTGGTTGACCAATATTTGGAAGCTGCAGCAGATTTCTGTGAAAATGAACTTTCTCCAATCAACCAAAGCGGTGACCGTGAAGGTTGTACTTGGAACGACGGTGTTGTTACTACGCCTACAGGCTTTAAAGAAGCGTATCAAAAATATATCGAACTTGGCTTCCCGTCTCTTTCTGCTGAAGAGCAATATGGCGGTCAAGGTCTACCTGTTTCTTTAGGAAACGTGATTTCAGAAATGGTAGGTACAGCAAACTGGGCATGGGGCATGTACCCAGGTCTTTCTCATGGTGCTGTACGTACTTTAGAACATCACGGTTCAGATGAACAAAAAGCAACCTATCTGCCAAAGCTTGTTTCAGGTGAGTGGACGGGTACCATGTGTTTAACCGAATCTCATGCAGGTTCTGACTTGGGTATTATCCGTACTAAAGCTGAACCACAAGCAGACGGTAGCTATGCAATCTCTGGCGAGAAAATCTTTATCTCTGCTGGTGAACATGACATGGCAGAGAATATCGTGCACATCGTATTGGCACGTTTACCAGGCGCACCTAAAGGTACTAAGGGTATTTCTTTATTTATCGTACCAAAGTTCAATGTAAATGCAGATGGCTCTTTAGGGGAGCGTAACGCAGTTCGTTGTGGTTCAATCGAACACAAAATGGGGATTCATGGTAACGCAACTTGCGTCATCAACTTTGATAATGCGAAAGGTTTCTTGATTGGCCCTGAAAACCGTGGTCTAAACTGCATGTTCACGTTCATGAACACTGCACGTATCGGTACAGCGGTACAAGGTCTTGCAGCATCTGAAGGTTCTTTCCAAGGTGCGTTGACTTATGCCAAAGACCGTTTAGCAATGCGCTCACTTTCTGGTCCGAAAGCTCCTGAAAAAGAAGCAGATCCAATCATTGTGCATCCTGCGGTACGTAACATGCTGTTGACGCAGAAAGCATTTGCAGAAGGTGGTCGCGCACTAGTGTATCTGTTGTCTCTACACGCAGATATCGTTGAACAAGGTGCAACTGAAGAAGAACGTAAGTTCTCTGACAACATCTTGTCTTTATTGACGCCAATTGCAAAAGCATTCTTAACTGAAACTGGTTACGAATCTGCAAATCATGGTGTGCAAGTCTTCGGTGGCCATGGCTTTATTTCTGAGCACGGCATGGAGCAAATCGTACGTGATACACGTATTGCTTGCTTATACGAAGGTACAACTGAAATTCAAGCAATCGATTTGTTAGGTCGTAAAGTTTTGGGTACACAAGGTGCAATGTTGAAAGACTTCACCAAAATCATCCATAAATTTGCAGAAGCCAACAAAGACAACGCAGCAATGCAAGAATTTGTTGAACCGCTCGCAGCGCTCAATAAAGAATGGGGCGATTTGACCATGCAAATTGGTATGCGTGCAATGCAAAACCCTGAAGAAGTAGGTGCTGCAGCAGTAGACTACATGTACTTCTCTGGCTATGTAACGCTTGCTTACCTATGGGCTCGTATGGCATTGGTCGCACAAGAAGCACTTGCAGCGGGCACCACCGATGTAGACTTCTACAATGCTAAAGTGACGACTGCACGTTTCTACTTCAAGAAAATCTTGCCACGTGTTCGCTCACACGTAGACGTGATTGCAACAGGTGTAGAGCCACTATTTGCATTAGATGCTGAACACTTTGCTTTCTAAGCGAAAATTGAAACTCGCTAAATATTGAACATATTTAGCGAGATATTCAAAATGTTGTACTCTTGAGTACAGAAATTGAGAAAGGACGGTCATAGCATTGACAGTCCTTTTTCTTTATAAATAAAGCATTCTTTCGCTTTAGTGGTCCACAACATTCACAATTGTAGATTACACTGAACTCAACGAATCAAGATTCAAACAATAAACAGGTGAACTCACATGCCAATTTATAATGCCCCACTTGCCGATATGAAATTCATCTTAAATGATGTATTCAATGCAGAACAATTCTGGCAAAACAATGAAAACCTCGCTCACCTTGATGCTGCAACGGCTGAAGCAATTTTGGAAGAAATGGCAAAATTTGCCCAAAACGTGACGCTGCCGATTAACCGTAGCGGTGATGAAGAAGGCGCGACCTATAACAATGGCGAAGTCACTACCCCTGCTGGTTTTAAAGAAGCATTTAAACAATATGCCGAAGGCGGCTGGATTGGTTTAGGCGCAGATGAAGAATGGGGTGGTCAAGGCATGCCAAAAATGCTGACAGTATTGTCAGATGAAATGCTGTTTGCCACCAACCCATCATTCTTGTTGTATCCACTACTGTCTGTCGGTGCAGGCATGGCGTTAAGCAGTTATGCATCACAAGAACAGAAAGAAACCTATTTACCTAAAATCTACTCTGGCGAATGGTCAGGCACCATGTGCTTAACTGAACCGCATGCAGGTACAGATTTAGGGATTATTAAAACTAAAGCTGAACGCAACGAAGATGGTACTTATAACATTACAGGTACTAAGATCTTCATTACAGGTGGTGATCACGACCTCGCACAAAATATCATTCACTTAGTTTTAGCGAAAACACCTGATGCTCCTGCAGGTTCACGCGGTATTTCTTTATTCATCGTGCCAAAATTCTTGGTGAATGAAGATGGTTCATTGGGTGAACGCAACCCTGTAGCCCCAGGCTCAATCGAACACAAAATGGGCATTAAAGCCTCTGCAACATGTGTGATGAACTTTGATGGTGCCAAAGGCTACTTAGTGGGTAAAGAAAATGAAGGCTTGGCCGCAATGTTCGTGATGATGAACTATGAACGTTTATCAATGGGTATCCAAGGTCTTGGTGCTTCTGAATTTGCCTACCAAAATGCAGCTCAATATGCGACTGATCGTTTACAAGGTCGTAGTGCTTCTGGTGTTAAATCTCCAAGCAAACCTGCGGATAGCATTTTAGTTCATGGTGATGTTCGTCGCATGTTGCTCAATGCCCGTGCCAATAATGAAGCATCTCGTGCATTTGCAGTTTACGTGGGTCAGCAACTGGATATCACTAAGTTCTCAACAGACCCTGAAGCTGTAAAAGCAGCCAATGACCGTGTCGCGCTGTTAACACCAATTGCAAAAGCTTACCTCACAGATACTGCATTCCAAGCAACTTTAGATGCGCAAATGGTATTTGGTGGTCACGGTTATATTCGTGAATGGGGCATGGAACAATGTGTACGTGACTTACGTATTGCGCAAATCTATGAAGGCACCAACGGCGTACAATCACAAGACTTGATTGGTCGTAAAACCATTAAATGCAATGGCGAATTTATTGCAGAATACATTGCAGAAATCCGTGATTTCACCAATGGTTTAGATGCAGACCTCAACTTCATTAAAGATGCAACTTTGGATGCAGCGACCGAAGTCGAATCTGTGACCCTATACGTTTTAAATGCAGCCAAAGAAAATGTAGATTTCCCGAACGCAGCAGCGGTTGATTATTTACATGCGGTAGGTTTGCTCAGCTTCTCATATATGTTTGCGCGCATTGCCAATGCAGCCAAACAAAAAGAGGGTGAGTTCTATCAAAACAAATTGTCATTGGCACTGTACTTTGTACAACGTATTTTGCCAGAACTGGCTTTACGCATTACCAAAGTGAAAGCGGGTGCAGAAGTGGTAATGAACTTCAGTGAAGATTACTTCACCAACCAGTCTTAATTAATACAGTATCGCAAAAACGCCTGAATCATCAGGCGTTTTTTTATACTAAATTTTATATACCTATTCTAATTTGTGCATGAAATTTGCATCACCTTTGTTGAAGTCTGAATATCCATACTTAAACAGGAGGTGAAAATGGCAGTACGTCGTTCAAAAATAGATAAAAATATTCAAGCAGTTGAAAGCCTATTAGACAAATATGGCAATTGGGCTGTAGAAAGTTTTCATTATCTTGCGCTCTTTATCATTGGCTGTATGGTCATTTGGTCTGCTGGACATACGGTAATTGATATTTTCACCATCAAACAATATGCCACTATTGATGACATCTTATTGCTTTTTATCTATTTAGAACTAGGTGCAATGGTGGGTATTTATTTTAAAACCAATCACATGCCTGTGCGTTTTTTAATTTATATTGCCATTACCGCACTAACCCGTTTGCTAATTTCAGATATTCAACACGACCATAAAGCTGATCTCGACTTAGTGATTATTACTGGTTCAATTTTAATTTTAGCCGCTGCAATTTTAGTGGTGCGTTTTGCATCTTGGCATTACCCTTCCGTTATTAGAGACAAGCACAGTGAAAAGCCTTTAGCACAAGGCAAAACCCCTCGCCCAGAAGATGATGAATTGGCGTAAAAATCTAAAATAGGTCAAAAAAATGCTTCTAGATATTCAATATCTAGAAGCATTGATCTCTATGATTTCACTTTTTTCTCAACGATTTGCCACCAACACATAACGCCCATGTTCAAAAATCCAGTACATACCTCGTGGCGGAGCGGGTAAACCCAAGTGCTGCCAGTCGGTCACCACACGATAGGTCGAACTTTCAATATGTGCGCTACTTGGCTCACCATTTACCCAACTGTAACTTTGGTGGTTATATTGCACAGTACTTGGCGCATTGTATTGAATATTGATGCCACTACGAATCGTGGGCTGCCCCCACTGCGGCACAGGTCGTTGATGGTATGGATAATGTGGTGGATAGGAATAGGGTTGCTGTGAATGATAAGGTCGATGCTGCGGATAAGCAGGACGATGTTGTGGCGAATAAGGACGATGCTGATCACGCTGTGTATTGACGCCTGTATATCCTGCCCAGCGATTGGTTTCGGCCAAGCTCTGCATCGACACACCTAAAAATAGCATGCCACTCAATGCAGTTAAAATCGCCACTTTCATATCTAGCACTCCTATTTTCATATTTTTATTCTAAGCTCAAATTAAGGATAAACAATGAATAAAAAAACAGCAATTTTAAACTTTCGTCTCCGCAGATTTCACCGACACGGCTCGCCATTTATGAAATATCTCCAACCCCTATGCTAAGATACATTTTTTTTGAAATTGGATGAAACCTCGTGCCTGAATTAAATTTTGACCGCCTTCATCAGTTTTTCTGCAAAGTTCCGAGTGTACAGCAAGCCCGTGTAGACGCTTATGGTTCAGACGGTCAGCATGCATGGTGGTTCAAATTTCAAATTGATGTAGAACATCCGTTGGCATGGCAAACTGTGCAGGAATTGGGACATGTGCTGAATTATATTTCCAGAGATGAGCGCTTGCCGACTCAATTCTTACCTGTTTCACCGCCACCGTATATGAATGGTGAAGCCAAAGATTTTTTATCGTGGGTAATTCAATGCAACCATCCAGAATTTAGCCCAGATGTGGTTTGTGATTGGTTAGAAGCGCGTTTACCGAATCCTGTGGATGATGAAGCACAATGGAAAATCAAAACCGATATTGCCGAGTTAGATCAAATGAGTGATAAAGATTTGGATGAAATGGTGCCGCCAAATCCTGTAAAGTAATATTCGGCACAAAAAATCCCTCTTTCAACAAGAGGGATTTTTGAGTTCAAGGCATACAATTAAAAAATCAAAAGGTCGATAAACCACTCCATTCCATAAAGCGATACAGCGCATATTTCCACTTCGACTCATCGGCATAAACCGCATAATCCACACTCATATTTTTACCCTCAAGGTTTGACCATGCGGTATTAAAATAGTGTTGAGCATCCTGAAATACAGGGTCTTGCACCTGTCCGACCACACGCAAGTTGCTTTCTAAATTATAGTTTTTTAAATTACGTGCGGTGAAATTGGCAGAACCTAAAATCAACTCAGCCTGTGTGGCATTCGATTTTATCAGCATTTTATTGTGGCATTGCTCACCTTGGGTATTACACCAACGTACCTTCACCCCTGCAGCATGTAATTCTGCCGCCACCTGTCGGTTTGGAATGCCATTTTTTTCACGTCCAAAAGCATCTTTATTCGGGTCGAGTAATACTCGCACTTGTACGCCACGTTGTTGTGCAGCAATCAGTGCCTTGATGATTTGTCGCTCCGATAAATAGAACATTGCCAAATCCAGATGTTCTTGCGCTTTGGTCTGCCGAATCAGTGTCAAACTGCCCTCTAAAATGGCTTGTTCAGTGATGACTTGCACTTGAGGATAAGACGAATCTGCCTCAAACTCCCCCACAATCACCCCAGACAGATTGCCCTGCGACATACGCGCGACGGCTTGTTCTGTTTTCAACACATCTACTGCAGTATTGCCCGTCACCAATAACGCGCTGTTAGAATGACGTGAACTGCCATCATGTGGATTAAACGACGTGACCAATGCTTTCCAGCCTTCGGCGGTATCGACCACCATGGTTTTACGATGATTGGCTTTAAAATTGAACAGACTAAAATAACTGCGCAAGGTAATTTTATCTTTGCCGAAAGGACTGGGTAGCCAGCCCTTTTCGGCATTATTTGGAATACCCTGACAGCAGAAATACCAAAAACCCGACCACAAAGGATTCGATGCGCGCAGCGGGGTTAAATCTGTTTCAATCACATCAATACCTGCCTGACGCAATTGACGATAATGTTCAGGTGCGATGCCACCATATACCGAATTAATGGGATCAGTAATGACTTTGATTTCAATATTTGGCTGCAGCTGACGTTTATGAATTAAAGCATCGGTGAGTTGCTGTGTCAGTGGCTGATGCTGCTGTTTAGATGTTCCCACTTCAGGATTAAACAAGAACATATCCAATACAATGGTGCTTTGTGCTGCATCAATCAGCTCTAAAATTTCATTAAAAATTTGATGCTGTTGTTGCTGAACACCTTGCGCGTCGATATAGGTCTGATCGGCAATAAATTTAATAGGCGCATGACGTAACTTTCCAGTGTAATTCAGCCCTTCGGGCAATGGTTTTAAGCTGTGGTAGGTCGCAGACGCCAAATAACCTAAAGCCAGAAAACTTATAATAAGTCCCACATACGCCCGAGGCGACCAATTCAATTTTTGATGAATTCGCTGAAAGATACGCATAACAAAAAACCTAGTCCGATGCGCTCAGACTAGGTTTAATTGTTTGGATTTTCAAGAGGATTTCTGTGTTTTCACGCAGACATCCTGCTCAAAGCAAATTGAATTTTAGAAGCCAAATTCCACACCAACTGTAAAGTTACGACCCACTTGTGGAATATTCGACAAGAATGAGGCATGTGAATACACTTCATCATCTAGCAAGTTGTTGGCTTTAAAATACACACGATAATCTTGTTTGTTGGCATAGTTGCCCGCATAAGCCACACCAACATTGACCATATTATAGCCTGCTGTTTCTTGCTCTAAATAAGCAACCTTGTCTTGTTTGAAGACACGATAATATTCCGCCATACCCGACCAACCATCGGCAAAGTTGGCATCTACTTTAGTCCCCAAACGCCCTGCAGGTACACGTGGTGCATTTTGATTGTCAATCTCACCACGGACATAATCACCAAATACACTGAGTTTATAATCTGGGCTGATCTGATAACCTAGCTTGGCTTCTGTGCCATAAAACTTGGCTTTGTCTTGTTGATAATCAATTAAACGGAAAGTTTCCTTATGGTCAGTAGTTGCACCATAAATATAATTATCAAACCAGTTGTGATAGACATGCAACGAATAATCAAGTTTATCGGCTTCATAGTGCAAACCAAGTTCTAAATTATTCGACTTTTCCACATCTAAATTCGCATTTCCACGCTCATAAGTGTTTGTTGCAAAGTGGATGCCATTTGCATAAAGCTCTTGCGCCAACGGTAAACGCTGTTGGTGTGAGCCTGTAAGGGATAGTTTATAGTTCGGTGCAAACTGCCAGTTGGCTGCTGCAGAAGCAGATACGCCTGTATCTGAATAATCTTTTAGCTCTGCATCGACATCAATTTTTTGATGTTCAACCCGTGCACCGAGTTCAACATGCACATCGCCAAATTGTTTATGCTCTAAACCGAACAAACTATATTTTTGAGTTTTGGTATCAGGCATAGGCACGGTTTCGTGAGAATGATCGCCGTGTTGTTCTACTTGTCCAGTTAAATCAATTTTTTGCTGACTATACTGTGTACCAAACACACCTTCCCAACCTGCAACAGGTTGATGAACCAACTCTAAACGCGCATCGTAGCCTTTACTTCTAAAGTTACTGATAACTTTATTTTCTTCTAATTCATCATGTTCATAATCAGTAAAGCTGGCGTGCGCACGCAGTTTATCAAAGCCTGCAAAGGGCTGATCAAGTTCGGTACGCAAATCATAACGATGTGATTCTAAATCTACCCATGGGCCACTATGTGCATGTTCTTCAACAGCATTTGAATTAGGCGTTGGGCAACCATGAAAATGATCATCATGCAATACACAACCATGATATTCATGGCTATGCCCTGGCAACCCATATTTATCCTGACGATTACTATATGACACGCCCACAAAACCACGATCATGAATCCATGAGCCACCAATATTCACCGTTTGACCTTCGGCAAAGGTATTGCCCACGCGGCGTTCTTTTACAAGCTCTTCATGTTCATGTGTATGGGTTGAGCCATCTGGTTCAACATGTACTTCTGTATGATGATGCTCTACCCAATAGTTTGGGGTAATGTAATCATTGGCTTTACGTTTTGAACCTTCAATACGCAGCGCAAATTGATCACTGAGTGCTGCAGTTACCCCCGCACTCACTAGCTTTTCATCGCTACCTGTGTTGTAACGTAAACCTACCTGTCCTTCTAAACCATTATTTGGCATTTGAGTTGGAATTTTTTGATCGGTCACATTAACTAAGCCACCAACCGTTCCTGCACCATAAAGTAATGTTGATGGGCCACGAATAATTTCAACTTGTTTGGCTAAAATCGGATCTACAGTGATGGCATGGTCAGGTGAAAGTGTAGAAACATCGGCAGTTTCTGAAGCATGTTGCAGCACTTTAACCCGTGGGCCATCTTGTCCACGAATCACAGGGCGGCTAGAGCCTGAGCCATATTGATTGGAATATACGCCTAGCTCATCTGCCATCGCATCACCTATAGTGGTACTCCGCTCTGCCAACGTTTTCTGATCAATCACATGATCTGCTACTGCAAAATCTGCTGCAGTTTGCACCAAAGGATGTGCTTGTAGCTGAATAGTTTCCAGTTGTGTACTACTGCTTTCAGTATTGGCAAATGCTGCAGGTGTCAGCACTGAAAAAATGGAAAGTGTTATTAAATTTTTATGGAACGACATGACCCATGCTCAAATTAGCAAAAATAATTAATGTTATAATATAACACTTCATTAACATTGCAATAAAAAACATTGTTCCTCTGTATTCTCAATTAAGCTGTTCATCACAATTTATTCTGATTTTTTATATTCTTTACTTTGAATTGGTATGCCCTTTACGCTCTCACATGCGGTACTTGCCCCACCACTCGCCAAGCTTTCAGGACAACGTCTGCCCATCGCTGCACTCGCGATAGGTACGATGTTGCCAGATTTACACCGTCTGTTTACTTTGCGTCATGATCCCACTCCTCATTTATGGTCAGCATTGCTGTATCCGAATTTATTATTGGGTCTTGTGTTTTGTGCGCTGTGGTATTTGCTCTATCGCCCTGCATTGTATCGCTTTGTGGGAATCCATCACCCGTTAAATCTAAACACGATAAAATCTGTACTTGGGTTTGTATGTGGCTTGATTCTGGCCTTACTGATTGGCAATGCCACCCATTTAATTTGGGATGGTTTAACCCATCACGACTTTCGTAGTTTTGCCTTTCAGGATTTTTTAGCGCAATCTGTACAATTAGGCACAGGTATTTATCCGATGCATCGCGTACTACAAATTGGCAGTTCTATTTTGGCGCTGCCTTTTTTGTTATGGATGAGCCTGCATTATTATCGCAAGCATCGGCAGCTCGGTTCTGTAAACAGTAAAATTCGCGTTTATGCCATTGCTCTAATTATCTTGTCGATTGTATTTGGTGGTTTTTCACTTTGGGATTATGCGCGTTATATCCCCGATGCGACTTGGCAAGCCGAACTGTATTACTTTACGGGACGCGCCATCAATGAGTTTAGCCAAGGGGCATTACTCATGTTCAGTTTGGGCTGCCTGCTATTTCTGATTTTAGATTTTCAAGGGCGGATGGAATAAACGCTCTATCGCTCTACTTTCTCTTTCATCTGCCTACATTCTTCAGTTTGAAGCAGATTCCTGCTAAAAACCCACGGTTTTTGCAGCAGGTTCTTGTAGCCACATGCCCAAAGAGGCATAATCCTACCTTTGCTAAAGGCGGTGCGCTGTTTACGTATTCGCTTCCTTAACCCATATAGTTGGATTTTTAACGCTATGATGCGAACTCATTATTGCGGTTCTTTAACCGAAGCTCAAATTGATCAAACCGTGACCCTGTGTGGTTGGGTACACCGTCGTCGTGACCACGGTGGTGTAATTTTCCTAGACATGCGTGACCGTGATGGTCTTGTGCAAGTCGTAATTGACCCAGATACCCCAGAAGCATTTGCAACTGCAGATAAAGCACGTTCAGAATTTGTATTAAAAATCACAGGTCGTGTACGTCGTCGCTATGCAGGCACAGAAAATGCCAATATGGTCAGTGGACAAATTGAAGTTTTAGGCAAGGAAATTGAAGTTCTTGCAGCATCTGAAACGCCTCCGTTCCCATTGAACGATGAAAATACCAACATTTCAGAAGAAATTCGTTTGAAATACCGTTTCTTGGACATCCGTCGTCCAGAAATGTTAGATCGCTTACGT
This sequence comes from Acinetobacter sp. SWBY1, assembly GCF_002946595.1. Lineage (NCBI taxonomy): Bacteria > Pseudomonadati > Pseudomonadota > Gammaproteobacteria > Moraxellales > Moraxellaceae > Acinetobacter > Acinetobacter sp. SWBY1. Next base: position 1,467,795 of record NZ_CP026616.1, read on the forward strand.
TTCCGTTCTAAAGTCACCAACCTAATTCGTAACTATTTAGACGATCATGGTTTCTTGGATGTTGAAACACCAATTTTAACACGTGCAACGCCTGAAGGTGCGCGTGACTATTTAGTACCAAGCCGTGTATCTAACGGTAGCTTCTATGCTCTGCCACAATCTCCACAATTATTTAAACAATTGTTGATGGTTGGTGGTATTGACCGTTATTACCAAATCGCTAAATGTTTCCGTGACGAAGATTTACGTGCAGACCGTCAGCCAGAATTTACTCAAATCGACATTGAAACATCGTTCATGAGTGACGATGATATTATGGATTTGATGGAAGGCATGACCGTGAAGATGTTCGATGAACTTCTAGGCGTGAAATTCGACAAATTCCAACGTATGCCGTATTCAGAAGCGATGCGTGATTATGCGTCTGATAAGCCAGACTTGCGTATCCCACTGAAATTGGTAGACGTTGCTGACTTGATGCAAGACGTTGAGTTCAAAGTATTTGCTGGCCCAGCGAAAGATCCGAAAGGTCGTATTGTTGCCCTTCGCGTTCCTGGCGCGGGTTCATTGCCACGTAGTGCGATTGATGAATACACTAAATTTGTAGGCATCTATGGTGCGAAAGGTTTGGCGTATATTAAAGTCAATGAGCTTGAAAAAGGCATCGAAGGCTTACAATCTCCAATTGTGAAATTTATTGAGCCAATCGTGCTTGATTTATTAAAACGTGTAGGCGCTGAAAATGGCGACATCGTATTCTTTGGTGCAGATAAAGCTAAAATTGTAAACGATGCAATGGGCGCACTTCGTGTCAAAATCGGTCACGATTTGAACCTTGCAACTTGTGAATGGGCACCGCTTTGGGTGGTTGATTTCCCAATGTTTGAAGAAACTGATGATGGTAAATGGACCTCTGTGCATCACCCTTTCACTTTACCAAAATCAAGCGTTGAAGATGTGAAAAGCAACCCTGGTGAAGCTTTATCTGTCGCGTATGACATGGTATTGAACGGTACTGAAATTGGTGGTGGTTCACTGCGTATTTATACTTTAGAAATGCAAAAAGCGATTTTTGAAGCTTTAGGTATTGAAGAAGAAGAAGCCGAAGAGAAATTCAGCTTCTTACTGAATGCATTGAAATACGGTGCGCCTCCGCACGGTGGTTTGGCATTTGGTTTAGACCGTTTGGTGATGTTGATGACAGGTGCATCGTCTATTCGTGATGTAATTGCCTTCCCGAAAACCAAGACAGCTGAATGTCCATTGACTCAAGCACCTGCACCAGTTGAAGCGACTCAATTGCGTGATTTGGGTATTCGTTTACGTGAAAAACCAAAAGCAGAATCTCAAGAATAAGTTTTGAGAATGTGAGAAGAACCCTGCAAATTTGCAGGGTTTTTTTATGAATTGAGATAAAGCCAAGCTAGTGGCATAATAGCGCTTCGTTTTGAATTTTGAGTTGAGCGTTACTATGGCTATGCGTCCTGCAGTTCGTAATCGTGGCATTATGCTAATTGTATTTGCTGTCGCTCAATGGTTATTCATGCGTTATATTCTGGCCAATAACCTGTTTGCCTTAGACACTAATGACCGTATTTTGTACTTTAGCTTAAGTTCTATTGGCGGCGCATTTGTGATTTTTGTAGGGCTGATTTATATGGTGTTGGCGGGGAATGCGGATAAAGAGTAAATTTTTTAAATGAAAAAAATTTTATTTATAGTAGATGATTTAGGTAAGGGGGGGGCTGAAAAAATTACTCTCGCGCTTGCGCATACTCTAGCAAAAAGCAAGCATTTAGTAACTCTTGCTGTTTTAAACTCGAGTAGAAATACACTAATAGTTGACCCATCTATCGAATATATTGACTTAAATATTGATACAAAATTTGCATTTGGTAAGCTTTGGAAGTTTAAAGAACTTTCGACAAAAGAGCTGCAAAATTTTTCATCATTAATAAATAAGAGAAATTTTGATTTAATAATTATTGGTTTTCATAATGGATATTACCTAGGCAAATACTTAACCCAAAAAGAAAACATCTGGTATTGGATTCATGGAGATCTTTTAGAGATTAGAAGATTTAACAATCCTTTAAAACAAATCAAAGAGTATTTTCGTTTTTTTAGAAATAAAAGAAAGTTTTCTAAATTATTTAAGAATAAAAACCTAATTACAGTAAACCGTGACTTAGAATATAAAGCAAAGATTCATACACAACCAAATTCAACTATCACTATTGCAAATGGTGTAGAATTACCTAAAGATCTTATAGGTCGATCTAAATTTACTAAAAAGAAATGGGATGTAATTTTTGTTGGGCGCTTAGTTCAAATTAAGCAAGTAGACCATGCCATTAAAGCATTTGCTATGAGTAATCTCACGGGAAGAATGGCCATTGTTGGTGATGGGCCTGAATGCCAGAAACTCAAAGACCTAGCAAAACAACTTAATATTTCCGATAGAATAGATTTTCTTGGATGGGTAGATGAACCACATCAACTAATGTTACAAAGCAAGAGTCTTGTTATGTGCTCTTTATACGAAGGTAGTCCAGTAACATTAGCCGAAGCAATTGCTCTTGGTATTCCTGTTATTAGTTATGACTCTTCAGCTGGTATTACAGATTTATTTACTCTTGATACTGCAAAATTTGGATTAGTTCCTAAACAAAATATTCAAGCTTTAAGTGATGCATTGGAAAAATGTGTAGCAGACCCTTATATATATAATAATGAATGTATAGAAAAAGTATGCATACAGAATATGGAAATACAAATTTTAAATTTAGTTTCCAAAGAAAATAAATGACCTTCATTTAAAGTTAAGATTAATGTGTCTATTAATTTCAGATAGCCAACTTTAATTCTGATTCAATAGTGCCAAAACAACACAACCAAACATTAAATTCTATTAAAAAATTAGATCAAAATATATGACAAATTAAAAATAAATATATATGATTAGTTATTAAATTTAAAAGAGTACACTTTTATGCTTATTAATTCCAATGAAAAAAAATTAAATAGTAATACTCAAATTTCAAAATCAGACAAATTTAATCTATTAATCATTGACGATACATTCCCCTCTCCTAAAAGTGGATTTAGATATATAGAGTTCACCACATACTTACAGGAATTTAAAAAATCTGTAATAATAACTTCTGGAAAAAATATTGAGTCACTTGATAAAAAATCAGCAGCTATTATTGTACAAGAATATAAGGAAAAATTTCCAAATCTTAGTCATAAAGTAATACTTGAAAGCAAAAAAATACATATTAAGAGCACTGATCTGGTCTATCTCACTTTTTTAAATAACACATTCGCAATTTTACCTAAAATTGAGTCCGCTAAAGCTCCATTTGTATTTACTCTTTATCCAGGTGGAGGATTTTTACTAAACGATCCTATATGTGACCATAAGCTCAAACGAATCTTTAGTTCCCCTTGTTTTAAAAAAGTAATAGTAACCCAGCAAGTAACTTATGATTATATTTTGAATAAAGGAATGTGTTCTAAAGAAAAAATTCAAATGATCTTTGGAGTTGTAATGCCTGAGATATCCAAAACAGATTTATTTACTAAAAAACATTATTGGGGATTTGATAAGAATCGCATGGATATCTGTTTTATGGCGCACAGATATACTCCGTATGGAAAAGATAAAGGATATGATATTTTTATAGATGTTGCCACTATACTGCATCAACGATATAAGAATATCTACTTTCATGTTATAGGGTCTTTTGATTCTAAAATTATTAATGTTGATACATTAGGTGACCATATCAAATTTCATGGTTCATTAGATCCAGAAGATTTTGACAATTTATTCAAAACTATTGATATAATTTTATCCCCCAATATTAGTGGTCAAATTTCTCCAGGATCATTTGATGGCTTCCCCACTGCTAGTTGTATTGAAGCTGCTTTACGCGGTAGTGCTATCTTTGCTCACGATGAATTTAACTCCGCAGAAAACTATTTTACTAACGAGAAAGATATTGTATTAATTAAATATGACACCAATGATATTATTGATAAAATTATTTTTTATTATAACCATCCCGCTGCCCTAAAAGAAATAGGAAAAAATGGCGCACACCGCGTCAAAGAACTGTACAGCTTAGAAACGCAAATGGATCCACGAGTTAACTTATTACACAAATTAGCGTACACTGAAGAACCATTAAAAAATATATTTTTTAAAATTTTTAAACTAAATATTCAATGGAAATTACATTCAATTCTAAATATCTTTAAAAAGCACATATAAAACTAATGCCTGTTGGTATTTTGGTGTGGCTTTGTTGCATAAACATTCAAAAGCTGAGTTCTCCCCAATCCATTCAAATTTAAGACACAACTTGGGTGCGAGGTCTACCTAATTCCGTAAATCTATTCAGAACTGCCACACGCGCATGAATTTCATTGACCTGACTTTGAAAATGTCTTGCCGTCAGCCTATCACCTAATAATTTGATGCAATGCATCTTGGTTTCCACCAAACTACGACGGTGATAACCCGACCATTTTTTCCATAGGGTTCTACCTAAATGTTTAACCGTTTGAAGTAACTCATTTCGTTCTATTGAACTTATTTTAGAATCTTTCCAGGGCTTGGCATTCTTTCTGGGTGGAATTACTGCATGTGCTTGACGATCTGAAATCACTTTTCTGCAGCACTTCGTGTCGTACGCGCCATCGGTATAGACAGAATCTATTCGCTCATCTAGTGGAATTTGATCCAGTAAATCACCTAGTACTTGTGAATCACTGACATTATTTGTAGTAAGCTGAACGGCACGTATTTGCAGTGTTTCAGCATCTATACCAATATGCAGTTTACGCCATTGCCGACGGTATTCAGGCTGATGTTTTTTACGCTTCCATTCGCCTTCACCTAAAAACTTTAAACCCGTAGAGTCGACAAGTAGGTGTAACCCATCATGACTTTTCTGATAGCTTATCGCAATATCAATATGCTTTTGTCGTCTACAAAGGGTGGAGTAATCTGGTGCTGTCCAATTCAAGCCACAGAGTTTAATCAGGCTTTGAACAAAGCCAGTAACCATACGTAAAGAAAGACGGAATAGAGATTTGATCATTAAACAGCATTGAATCGCTGTATCGGAATAAGTTTGATTTCGTCCTTGCTTGCCTTGTGGTTGTGCATACCATTGCGTCTTAGGATCAAACCAGATTGAAATATTTCCTCGCTTGATTAAAGCTTGGTTATACGAGGACCAATTGGTTGTACGATAGATTTTAGGTGTAGGCTTCTTCATCTGGAAATTATATTACTGAAGAAGCCTTCAAGAATAGCTTTGTGCAACAAAGCCTTTTGGTGTATAAAAATAGTAAACTCAATTATTAAATCAAAATCACTACCATCGGTGCTTCCTACAATGCTGAATGAACAATTCTAGTCTAATTTAATCGAATTTATTATTTCAGATAAAGCAGCTCATGATAGGGCTTTGTTGCACAAAGATTTGAAATGCAAAGCGCCCCTAATTGAGCCAAATTTAAGGCGTAACTTGGGTAAGTGGTCGACCTAATTCCGTAAATCTGTTGAGGACTGCTACACGTGCATGAATTTCATTCACCTGACTAGGAAAGCTTCTTGCCATTAATTTATCGCCTAATAATTTGATGCAATGCATCTTGGTTTCCACCAAACTGCGGCGATGATAGCCTGACCATTTTTTCCATAATGTCCTGCCTAAACGTTTAACTGTTCGAAGTAATTCATTTCGCTCTAGCGAGCTGATCTTTGTATCTTTCCATGGTTTCGCATTTTTTCTAGGTGGAATCACCGCATGTGCTTGCCGATCTGCAATGACCTGACGGCATTGCTTGGTGTCATAAGCTCCATCGGTATAAACAGAGTCAATCTGCTCATCTTGTGGAATCTGATTAAGTAAATCACCAAGCACCTGTGAATCACTGACATTATTGGTTGTGAGCTGAATAGCGCGTATTTGTAGGGTTTTGGCATCTATACCAATATGTAGTTTACGCCATTGGCGACGATATTCAGCTCCATGTTTCTTGCGTTTCCATTCGCCCTCACCTAGAAACTTCATGCCTGTAGAGTCTACGAGTAGATGCAGCCCATCGCTACTTTTTTGGTAGCTGATTGCAATATCAATATGCTTTTGTCTTCTACAAAGCGTACTGTAATCTGGTGCGGTCCAATTTAATCCGCAAAGTTCAATCAGACTTTGCACAAAGCCAGTGACCATACGTAAAGATAGACGGAATAAGGATTTAATCATTAAGCAGCATTGGATAGCTGCGTCGGAGTAGGTTTGATTTCGCCCTTGTTTGCCTTTTGATGGAGCATACCATTGCGTAGCAGGATCAAACCAAATGACAATATTTCCGCGACTCATGAGTGCTCGGTTATATGCGGGCCAATTGGTTGTGCGGTAGATTTTGTGTGTAGGCTTCTTCATTTGAAAATTATATCGCTGAAAAAGCCTTTACAGATAGGTTTGTGCAACAAAGCCACTAACAACAGTCATCTATAACATAAACTTCATTTTAAACAATAAAAATTTAAAGCTATAAACCTCATAAAGTTTAGCTTATACTTTAGACATCCTAGTTATCATCAATAACACTGAATCAATACACAAATAGTTTAAAAATCACCGTAATTTCCAAATAATAATTTTTGGTAAAAAAACAAGTAAGTAAAAAAATATTTGACGCATAGTAAATATTTTTAGCGAAACTGATTTCTTAATCAACAAACAATAAATATTATAATCACTTCCAGTTTTATAAAAATATCTTGCATAACGAAAAGTATATTTCGCATACACTGCATTCAACCTTTTTCTCTCCTCACAACTCAACTCTTCAGAGAGCTTTTTATCATATGCCCTCATTATACCCAGAGGCAAAATTGGGTTTATTTTTTTACCAATATTACTAATCCCAACATCTACACGATATGCACCCAACTCTTCATCCAAGTGATAAATAAACCCTTTTCTAGCCTGCTCAATATGAATTTCAATATCTAATGCTTTAGGATGCAAACGGCTTTGTTGCACAAAGCTATTCTTGAAGGCTTCTTCAGTAATATAATTTCCAGATGAAGAAGCCTACACCTAAAATCTATCGTACAACCAATTGGTCCTCGTATAACCAAGCTTTAATCAAGCGAGGAAATATTTCAATCTGGTTTGATCCTAAGACGCAATGGTATGCACAACCACAAGGCAAGCAAGGACGAAATCAAACTTATTCCGATACAGCGATTCAATGCTGTTTAATGATCAAATCTCTATTCCGTCTTTCTTTACGTATGGTTACTGGCTTTGTTCAAAGCCTGATTAAACTCTGTGGCTTGAATTGGACAGCACCAGATTACTCCACCCTTTGTAGACGACAAAAGCATATTGATATTGCGATAAGCTATCAGAAAAGTCATGATGGGTTACACCTACTTGTCGACTCTACGGGTTTAAAGTTTTTAGGTGAAGGCGAATGGAAGCGTAAAAAACATCAGCCTGAATACCGTCGGCAATGGCGTAAACTGCATATTGGTATAGATGCTGAAACACTGCAAATACGTGCCGTTCAGCTTACTACAAATAATGTCAGTGATTCACAAGTACTAGGTGATTTACTGGATCAAATTCCACTAGATGAGCGAATAGATTCTGTCTATACCGATGGCGCGTACGACACGAAGTGCTGCAGAAAAGTGATTTCAGATCGTCAAGCACATGCAGTAATTCCACCCAGAAAGAATGCCAAGCCCTGGAAAGATTCTAAAATAAGTTCAATAGAACGAAATGAGTTACTTCAAACGGTTAAACATTTAGGTAGAACCCTATGGAAAAAATGGTCGGGTTATCACCGTCGTAGTTTGGTGGAAACCAAGATGCATTGCATCAAATTATTAGGTGATAGGCTGACGGCAAGACATTTTCAAAGTCAGGTCAATGAAATTCATGCGCGTGTGGCAGTTCTGAATAGATTTACGGAATTAGGTAGACCTCGCACCCAAGTTGTGTCTTAAATTTGAATGGATTGGGGAGAACTCAGCTTTTGAATGTTTATGCAACAAAGCCGATGCAAACTATCAAAATAATCAAATATAAAATCATTGCGAAACATTTTTGATGAATGTGCAAAAAAAGGTAAATTTAGATATAAATAATCTAAATTAAATTTGCCTTTTTGATGAGTCCATTCTCGCACCTTATTTCCTTTGGCATCTATATACCGCATATCATGAGTACAGATAACACTATCTGGGTTGGATTCCATAACATCAAATTGACGTTGCAATTTACCTGGTAGAGCTAAATCATCTCCATCAAGGTGATATATATTTGCCTTTAGCCTTTTTATATACAGATTTAATATTTTCTATTGGGCCTATATTTACTTTATGAAATATAGGAACAACAATATTAGGATATTTTATTAAAAATCCTTCTATTATTTTTCTAGTTGAATCAGTAGAGCAATCATCCCCAACAATCACTTCATACTGAAAATTTGTATTTTGATTTAGAATACTTTGTAAAGTCTGCTCTAGAAATTTTTCTTGATTATAGGTAACAATACAGACTGAAACCAATATATTCATACTAAATCGATCTCTCTTTTTTTAGTTCTATTTCCAGCATAAGTAAATCTCTTTTTCTATCTTTAATTTTTTTTGCTGGTGTACCCATATAAACACCAAACTCTTTACAATTTTTATTTACTAAACTTAATGCACCAATAGCAACACCTGTTTCTAAAGTAACACCAGGCAAAATCACACATCCAGATCCAACAATTACATGCTTTCCGATTATAACATCTGAACTTGTCACATTTGTATATTTACTAGGCACTGTAGGATTCGTCATAAACTGACCACTGTAATCATCATTACTACTATAAATAGCTACTTTTGATGAAATATTACAGAAATCCTTTAACACTATTTTACCTGCTCCTATGAGTGAGCTATATACTGCAATATGAATATGGCTTCCTATCTCAATTCCACCTATACCAGCTGATAGTACACAAAAGTCATCAATTCTTACATTATTACCAATTATTATGTTATTACAATTATAATAAGATGCCTTATCCGAAAGTAAGCAATTTTCACCTACGTGATGAAAGCCCATGGCTTTAATTTGCTCTTCTGTTAAAAAAGCCATCTTAATTGTCCTTAATTAAATCAATAATTTTCTGTACTGAATCTAGGCTAAGATTTGGATATAGCGGCAAGCAAAGCACTCCCCCTGATAAGAGTTTCGCTTCAGGGGTGTCTGATTGATACTCCTTATAAATAGCCAAATCAGTCATTATCGGATAAAAATATTTTCTTGCAAAAATCCCATTAAGCTTTAGTTTTTCAAACAATTCATCACGTCTAAGCGGATACGGCTTAGAAATAACGATTGGGAAATAAGAGTAATTATCTTTTTCTAAACTTGGACGTTTAATACAGTGAATTCCAGATATACCTGTAAGTCCATGACGATACATGTCATCTATTTTTTGACGTGCTAATAGTGTGCGATCAATAGATTTCAATTGTAGCAAACCTAGTGCAGCATGCACTTCACTCAATTTACCATTTAAAGAAATCTCATCTATTGTATTCTCATTCACAATACCAAAATTCTTTAAACGATCAATACGTTGCTTCATTTCAGCACTATGGCAAACAATAGCCCCCCCCTCAAAAGTATTAAATACTTTTGTAGCATGAAAGCTCATTACACTTAAATCACCATAATTGAGTAAGCTTTTTCCATGATGTTTTACACCAAAGGCATGTGCCGCATCATAGATTAATTTTAAATTATGCTTAGTAGCAATATTTTGTAGTACTTCCACATCACAAGGGATGCCATAACAATGTACTGGTAAAATCGCGACCGTCTTATCAGTTATGGCTTGCTCAACTTTTACTGGGTCAATATTAGATGTTTGCGGATCAATATCAACAAAGACTGGAGTGAGTTTATTCCAAACTATCGAATGAGCTGTAGCAACAAAAGTATATGGTGTCGTAATCACCTCACCTTGTTCAAATCCAAGTGCCTGTAGCGCTGTTACCAATGCAATCGTTCCATTATTAAATAATGAAATATAATTAACACCCAAATACTCACAAAGCTCTTTTTCCAACTGCTGATGCAACGGCCCACAGTTGGTTAAAATTTTATTATTCCAAATTTGCTTTAGATAAGGAATAAATTCCTCAAGCTCAGGTAAAACAGGCTGAGTGACATAAATTGGCTCTTGACTCATATCTATTCACTCACCAATGAAACTAGATATTGACCATAATCATTTTTACTCATGCTCTGACCAATTTCTAAAAGCTGTTCTTTACTCAGCCAGCCATTATTCAGCGCAATTTCTTCTAAACACGCGACTTTATAACCTTGACGTTTTTCAATGGTCTCTACAAACTGCGCTGCCTCAAGTAAGCTCGCATGTGTCCCTGTATCCAACCATGCAAAACCACGTCCAAGTAACTCTACATTTAAATCACCACGCTCTAAATACATCTGATTAACTGTGGTAATTTCTAATTCTCCACGCTCAGAAGGCTTCACTTGTTTCGCAATTTTAATTACATCATTGTCATAAAAATACAAACCGGTGACCGCAAAGTGAGATTTAGGTTGTTTAGGTTTTTCTTCTAAAGAAATTGCACGTTTTTGCTCATCAAATTCAACCACACCAAAACGCTCTGGGTCTTTCACTTGGTAGCCAAATACCGTTGCACCTTTTTGACGGGCAACGGCTTGACGTAGCATTGGAGTAAAACCTTGACCATAAAAAATATTGTCGCCAAGCACTAAGCAAACATTACTATCCCCAATAAAGCTTTCACCAATTATAAATGCTTGCGCTAAACCGTCTGGACTAGGTTGGACGGCATATTCAAGCTGAATACCAAATTGAGCGCCATCACCCAATAAACGTTTAAATCCATCAATATCGTCAGGAGTACTAATGATTAATACTTCACGAATACCCGCAAGCATAAGCACTGAAAGTGGGTAATACACCATTGGCTTGTCATAAATAGGCAATAATTGCTTAGATACACCTTTGGTAATCGGATATAAACGTGTACCTGAACCGCCAGCTAAAATAATACCTTTTGTTGTATTTGACATTACGAATTTACACCCAATCTTTCACGTTGGTAACTGCCATCTTGCACTCGATGACACCAGTCTAAATTATTTAAATACCATTGCACCGTTTTACGGATTCCAGTTTCAAATGTCTCTGTTGGTGTCCAACCTAATTCATTTTGAATTTTTGTAGCATCAATCGCATAGCGTAAATCATGCCCAGGGCGGTCTTTTACAAATGTAATCAGTGATTCATAGGTTTGACCATTTGCCTGTGGTTTTAGTTCATCCAAAATTTTACAAATAGTTTTGACTACTTCAATATTCTGCTTTTCATTATGCCCACCAATATTGTAGGTTTCACCCACCACACCCTCGGTCACCACTTTATATAAAGCACGTGCATGATCCTCTACAAATAACCAATCCCGAATTTGCTGACCATTACCATATACTGGTAAAGGTTTAGCATCCAGTGCATTTAGAATCACCAATGGAATTAATTTTTCAGGAAAATGGTAAGGCCCATAATTATTGGAGCAATTGGTCACAATGATAGGTAGGCCATAAGTTCTGTGCCAAGCACGTACCAGATGATCCGAACTAGCTTTAGAGGCAGAATATGGAGAGCTTGGCGCATATGAAGTTGTTTCAGTAAATAAATCTGTTGTCCCTTCTAAGTCACCATAAACCTCATCAGTTGAAATATGATGAAAACGAAAGTTTTGTTGAGCTTCGGCGTCAAGACCCATCCAATACTTTCGAGCAGCTTCTAATAATGTATAGGTTCCCACAATATTGGTTTGAATAAATGCTGCAGGGCCATCAATTGAACGGTCTACATGCGACTCTGCGGCTAAATGCATAATTGCATTAGGTTGAAATGCATCTATTGCAGCTGTAATTTGTTCTCTATCACAAATATCAATTTGTTTGAACTCATAATTCGGGTATTGATCGATTTCTTTTAACGATTCTAAATTACCCGCATAAGTCAGTTTATCGATATTCAGAACTTGGTTATTGGTATTTTGAATAATATGGCGGATAACAGCTGAACCAATAAATCCTGCACCGCCTGTAACTAAAATTTTCATAACCAACCTAAATAAACCATAATGACATTATTAAATATATGCAGAATCAAGAAAATCGATCAGCTTATCCGCAACTTTGCAAAATTGATATTCATTTTCAGCATCTTGGTGTCCAACCTGTGCCATTCTACTAATTTGCTCAGGGGATTCAATCAGAATAATTAGATTATTAACCAAATCTTGAATATCTCCGCATTTTGCCATTAAACCATTTTCACCTTGCCGAATAATTTGTTGGACACTAATATGATCACTCGCAACAACAGGTTTCCCCCAAGCAAAAGCATCTAATATAGCCAAGGGTTGGGTATCATTCATTGTAGGAACGAGTGTAATATCAATATCTTTATAAAACTTTCTTTTTTGTTCGCCACTAATCCAGCCTAAAAACTCTACTTCACCTTCCAAATTCAAATCTTTAACTTGCTCAAATAAAAACTCTTTCTGTTCACCATCCCCTGCAATCAACAACTTGACCATGTATCCTTTTTGCTTTAATTGCTCCACCGCAGAAATTGCTATGTGTGTACCCTTATATTCAACCAAGCGCGTCATAATTCCCAAGACCACTGGTTCCCCAAGTTTTTTAGCAAAAGAAGGTTCATCATCCGGCAAATGTATTAAATTTGGAATAACTGCTTGTGGTTTTTGACTCAAATCCACACCCTTCTTTTTAGCGACCTCAGCAACACACTGCGCCACATAAGGAGTAATATGAATAAATCCATCTGCGCGCAATGTTCTTTTCACGTTATGACTATGATTCATCGCAATAACAGGGCATTTAATTTGTGCAAAAAACATCGCATTTTTAAATAAGTAAACAGCACGTCCACTATGAGCGATTACAACATCAGGCCGATAAGAGCGTAACCATAAAGCTAGTTTTACTGCTGCAATCAGATCATAAAACCCTGAACTATTGAGTACAAATTTTGGATAATTTTCAGATTTTAACTTTTTATTTTCATCACCATATACCAAAACACCTTCATGCCCCTTGCTTTCTAATGCATCAAAAGTGTTTAGCATTGCTTGCCAACGCCCACCTGAAGCATCCCCATAAACTGTGTGAACTATTTTTAGTTTTTTCAAGAAAAGCCTTTTTAAAATTGCGCTAACTACTGATTAGAAAACATTTTATTATTAATCACCTAAATAGGCCACCACCTAATCTAAAATAACATACTGAATCTTGCCTTACTATAAGGTTGCTCTGACAACAGAATAGATTTTTGCTAATATACAGCGTTGATATATCAAACTTTTAAATCTTATGAAAAGCAAACCTAGCCTTGCTGTTCTCCTTATTCATGACCAACGTGCTGGGCATTTAAACCCTAGCTTAGGAGTTTACGACAATCTAGAAACCGCTTATTCAACAACTTTATATAAAATAGTTACACCCACCTTAAAAAAGTGGCAAATCAGCCTCTTAAAAAAAATTAGTTGGTATCCGCGTTTATTCGACTTATTTGCTGCTTTGTTTTTTAAAAATTTTATTTTAAATCATGATATTAACTGCATTATTTGCTCTGGAATGCCCAACCTAATCTATGGCATTTTTGTAAGCCGTAATTTAAAAGTTCCTCTATTTTATGCAGGTGACTTACGTAAGGTAAACAGCAAACTAGTCAGGTGCACAATTACTGCACTCCCACAAAATACGCAGTCAGATCAAGTTGTACTAACAACACCACCTGTTAAAAAAGAGTTTTTTAACATGCAACATGATCAACTCGATCAAACAACAGCTTTACTCGTTTTAGGAGGGGCTACAGATGAACACCCTTTTACTTATACAGATTTTGAAAAAATCATAAGTAACTTCATTCTATTTTGTAGAAACAATCAACTTAAAGGCTTAATTACCAACTCACGTCGCACACCAAATCTAAGTGCATTTTTGAATAAAACTGATATTCCAAAAAATATCCAATTACATTTTATTCATACTGAAAAAGCTTTATCACTAATTCAACTAATTCAACAAGCTACTTATATTTTCGTCACAGAAGACAGTACTTCCATGCTTGCCGAAACTATCCAAAGTGGACGTTTTGTCAGCTCAATATATGGCCCCAAGTCTATTTTAGAACCTTTAAATGAGAAATATCTTCAAGCTCAACTCATGCAGAGACAAATGCTCGAAGATATTTTTCAGTATCCAAATGTCAGAAATACCCAAGATTTAAACTCATCAAGCCCAATTACCCAAGCTTTTAAACGTAATTTAGGATATTAAAATGATTTCAGTCATCCTCACTCATTACAATAAAGGCCAATTACTGAATAGAACCATTGAATCACTACAACCTCAAGATGAAAATTTGCACGAAATTATTGTGGTAGATGACTGCTCTACAGACCCAGAATGGTCTAAAAACAGTAAATATCTAATAGAAACTTACCCAAAAATCAAAATCATTCAAAATGCAGACAATAAAGGCCCAGCTGTTCGTTTAAATCAAGGTGCATTTTCTGCAACTGGTAATTATCTATTTTTCATGGATGCTGATGATGTTTTAGCACCTAATCGTCTCAATATGTTTTTAGCAGAAATGCAAAAGCAAAATGCCGATTTATGTTATGCAGAAAAGGTTAAAATTCACGATCTGAATGAAATTCAGAAGCACACTATTGCAACATGGCAATCTAGCACAACACCTTTAAATTACGTACTTGAAAATAATATTATGCAGATGTGCGTTATGTGTACACGTGACTTATTTATAAAATCCAAAGGCTGCAATGAAAACATATTTATTCAAGATGAATCATTAGCTTTAAACTTATCCAAATATTCAAAAAAAATAATCTCTAGCGACTTACATAGTGTTTTTGTTATTTTAGATGAGACTGAAACAAAATCTATTCGTGGGGAAAACCGCCTATCCCGCCATCTAGAACAACAACACCATGATATGTTCTTCACAATTGATGATTTTATCCGAGACTATCCAGATATTGCTGGACAAAATAAAAAACTACTGATCAAAAAAGCAATTTCAACCTATTGGAAAAGTATACGCCATACACCCCAGCGAAAATTTACAGACTTCATCATTTACTTAACAAGTCGTCTTCATCCAATTCAAACATGGAACAAACATCGGATGAAGCTCACAACTTACTTCAACCAATTAGATCATGTAAGAAAAATTAATAGTAGAGAAAGCAACTAAGCTCTTTTCCCCAATTTCATTCGCAATTTAAAAGCAAATAATGAGTCTTTACCACTCACTTTAATACGTTGCAATTGCATAAAATCAGGCATTTTCCCATCTATGCCTTCTTGCGTTGTTACTGCATTGGTATATCCTGCCTGCTGTGCCAAACTTACATCACGCGCGGCATAAATACCAAATGGATATGCAAAACTATTTACAGAGCGATGAATCAAATCTTCAAGTGATTGCTTGGATTGAGTTAACTCATCTAAGCATTCAATATCATCCAACTTTGCAAGATTCGCATGGGTCATTGTATGTGAACCAATTTCCACCAAACCAGAATTTGCTACAAACTGCACTTGCTCATCATTAAGCTTTGGTTCACGCGCCAGCTCACCACTGTTATGGTGGGCTTTCTTATATGTCGACCAATCTCGATCATGCCGGTCCACAACTACATAAATCGTAGCTTTAGCTTGATATTTTTCTAAAATGGGAAAAGCATTTTCCAAGTTATCTAAATAGCCATCGTCAAAGGTAATCGCAACTGTTTTTTCTGGGTGATTCCCCCAATTATCCTGCAGTTCCTGCATAGTTACAAAATTAAAACCCTCTGCTTTAAGCCATGCTATTTGCTTTTCAAACTCAATAGGCTTAACCCTTAATTTATTAAACTTGGCACCATCAATATGCTCACGCACCATGTGATACATTAATATACGTGGTCTATTCCAATCTGTTGCTGGCTTCCACCATGCATACTTATAACTGAATGCGAACAACAATATAAATAAAACAATCAGAATATAAATCACGATTCAATCACAGCTACTTGATTAAAAGATATGTTGCCACACGCTCTGCTTCTTTAAAAGCAGTCGTAGAATATAATTCAGCAATTTGTCTAGCATTCGATACAAGCTTTTGATCAACCAAATGCTGTACCGAACGGGTGATACGATCCTCTTTCACTCGATCTATCTGAATAAGCCCGACTTTACAACCTGCGGTGAGTGCCTCATATATCATAGACACACTATCTTCAGTCACCCATACAGCTTCCGCTTTTTGCATCTCTTCAAAAATCCAGCCCTGCGGCGTTTCTTCAACTGGAAAAATTTGCAGTTGTGAAGCAAAACTTTGCTGAGCCACTGCAGGTAAAAAATCAGCAGGTGTACGCCTAGAACTCGTCAAAATAATGTCACACTGCATGTTCTGCTGCACAATCTGCTGAATCGCAGACAATACCTTATCTGCATTCCATTGATGGCGTTTAGATGAACCACCTAAGGCAATCAAAATACGGTTTGGAATGTGTCGCTGCTCATTTTCAATTGGATTCAGCGCACCTTGTGTAACAATCACATTTGCCTGCTCTGGCACACCATCATGTTCAGGAATAACCACATAATTAAACCAAGACAATGGAAAATTTGGTTTCATTAAAATGACAGTTTTTGCACATGGAAAAACTTTACCCATCAAGAAAACACGTAATTGCGTATGACTGCCTACCCCAAAAATGTAATCTGGTTGCTGAGATACAGCCGCATGTTTTTGTTTTTTATATGCGGTCAATAAACTCAACAGTGGTAAATGATCAATTGAAATTTCTTCAAAAGTCAGATCAATATTTGTTTGCTTTTGCATTGCCTTAAAAAGACCCAATGCTTGAGAGCGATGACCTGCCTTACCATCGCTCACATATAAAATATGCATATTCACCCACCAGATCTAAAGCACGAATAGCATCATT
Organism: Acinetobacter sp. SWBY1; assembly: GCF_002946595.1. Classification (NCBI taxonomy): domain Bacteria; kingdom Pseudomonadati; phylum Pseudomonadota; class Gammaproteobacteria; order Moraxellales; family Moraxellaceae; genus Acinetobacter; species Acinetobacter sp. SWBY1. Next base: position 1,484,956 of record NZ_CP026616.1, read on the forward strand.
TTACTAGATCAAAGCATTTAAAGTAAGCAAAGCTACATATCCTCAATGACTCGAAATATAAACTTCATTGAACCGTCACAGCGCTTGAATCCGCCTTTTCAGATTCAATGAGTAATTGAACCGCTCTTTCTCTAATTTCGGGAGTATAGTTTGGTTTTTTCATCGGAATAGTCTCTCAGAATATTGAGTCTCCGACAAACCCGGTACGGTTCAAATTGCCTTAATAGATTGACCTTGTTGATGAAGTATTTGGATTGTCACTGCTTGCTCCAAAGTTAACATGTTGAGCAGTCCAAAAAGACCACTATATTAACCAAGGGGGTCAATTTTCAAATGCTGTTGGGGGGTCATTTTTACATTGCCGCTAACAGTAAATTCCATGAACTGCATGTGACCGGGAAAAGTCAGGTCGCTGAACAGGCATTAGTGCTGATTCAGAAACTGTATGTCATAGAAGCAGAACTCAGGAAAAAGACCGATGGTACAGCGGAAGACCGCCGCGAATACCGACAACAGCATAGCCAACCGGTGATGCAACAACTATATGAATGGCTCAACCAACATCATCTGACGGTGCCATCGAGTTCTCCCACCGCCAAGGTCATCAATTACACTCTGAAGCGTTGGCCAGCTTTAATCCGCTATTTGGATGATGGCAATCTACCGATTTGCAATAATTGGGTAGAGAATCAAATGCGACCTTGGGCCTTAGGGCGCAAGAACTGGCTGTTTGCTGGCTCGCTGCGCAGCGGCCAGCGAGCGGCGAATATCATGACTTTAATCCAGTCAGCAAAGCTGAATGGCTTGGATCCGTATGCCTATTTAAGTGATGTGCTGAAAAGGCTGCCGACGCATAAAGCGACCCAAATAGAAGAATTACGCCACATCGCTGGAAATCCAACTCAAATTAAAAAATAGGCATGGGGTTCAGCGGACGCTTACAGCGCAAGGAGTGAAAACACAGTTCTGAGCGAAGCGCAAGGCACGTAACATCCTTTACTTCACTCATAAAAAACCCTTATATACAATAAGGGTTTTTTAAAGATTAAACTAAAACTTAGTTTTTCTCTTTGTCTACGATTTTGTTTGCTTGGATCCAAGGCATCATCGCACGTAACTTGTTACCCGTTACTTCAATACCGTGAGCCGCGTTTTGACGACGACGAGCAGTCATTGATGGGTAGTTCAACGCACCTTCTTGGATGAACATTTTCGCATATTCACCAGATTGAATACGTTTAAGTGCATTGCGCATTGCTTCACGTGATTGTTCGTTAATCACTTCAGTACCAGTTACATACTCGCCATATTCAGCGTTGTTAGATACTGAATAGTTCATGTCAGCGATACCGCCTTCGAACATCAAGTCAACGATCAATTTAAGTTCGTGTAAGCACTCGAAGTAAGCCATTTCTGGTGCATAACCAGCTTCAACAAGAGTTTCGAAGCCCATTTTAACCAATTCAACAGCACCACCACAAAGAACTGCTTGCTCACCAAATAAGTCAGTTTCAGTTTCTTCACGGAAAGAAGTTTCGATGATACCTGTACGACCACCACCTACACCTGAAGCGTAAGAAAGTGCAACGTTACGTGCATTACCAGAAGCATCTTGATGAATCGCGATAAGATCAGGAACACCTGAACCACGTTGGAATTCAGAACGTACAGTGTGACCAGGTGCTTTAGGTGCAACCATGATTACATCTAAGTCTGCACGTGGAACAACTTGGTTATAAAGTACAGAGAAGCCGTGAGCAAATGCTAAAGTTGCGCCTTGCTTGATGTTTGGCTCAATCACGTCACGATAAAGTTGTGATTGGAACTCATCTGGAGTCAAAATCATAACTAAGTCAGCTTGAGCAACAGCAGCAGGAACTTCAGAAACTTTAAGACCCGAATTTTCAGCTTTTTTCCAAGAAGCAGAACCAGCACGTAAACCTACAGTTACGTCTACGCCAGAATCTTTAAGGTTAAGCGCGTGCGCGTGACCTTGTGAACCGTAACCAATGATCGCTACTTTCTTAGATTGAATGATAGATAAGTCGCAGTCTTTATCGTAAAAAATTTGCATTGCTGTCTCCGCTAAAATGCTTTGGATTCCTATCTTACTCAAGTACTTGTCTATTCAGTACTTGAGTAAGCTCTCCATCCTTTGAGATGGAATGAATTCGATGAGTAAAATTAACTATGAAATTTAGTTAAATGGTTAAAACTTTTTCGCCGCGTGCGATACCTGACACACCTGAACGCACAACTTCTAAAATGGTGTTTTCAGCAATCGCGTCAATAAAACCATCTAGTTTTTCAGTTGTACCCGCAAGCTGCACCGTATAAGTCGTTGGTGTGACATCCACAATTTGACCACGGAAGATGTCTGCAGTACGTTTGATTTCAGCACGTGCAGCACCCGATGCTTTGACTTTAATCAGCATCAATTCGCGTTCAATATGCGGGCCTTCTGACAGGTCGACCACTTTAACCACTTCAACCAATTTATTCAGTTGTTTGGTGATTTGCTCAATTTTATGATCATCACCATAAGTTGTAAGCGTTAAACGTGAAAGTGTTGGGTCTTCGGTTGGTGCAACGTTTAAAGTCTCAATGTTATAACCACGTTGAGAGAATAAACCCACTAAACGAGAAAGCGCACCTGATTCGTTTTCAACGAGAACGGAAATAATGTGTCTCATTCTGTGCGCTCCCCTTTACCTAACCACATATCTTTCATGGATTGACCCGCAATTTGCATCGGATAAACGTGCTCTGTACGGTCAACCATTACGTTAATGAATACGCATTTGTCATTAATCGCCATCGCTTCTGCAAGCTTAGACTCAAGCTCATCGGCATGGTTAATTTGAATACCAACGTGACCATAAGCTTCCATCAATTTAGGGAAGTCAGGCAATGAGTCAACATAAGAACTTGAGTGACGACCTTCATAGTTCATATCTTGCCATTGTTTAACCATACCTAAAGCTTGGTTATTCAAGCATAAGATCTTAACGTTTAAACCATATTGCTTACAGGTAGAAAGCTCTTGGATACACATCTGAATCGATGCTTCACCCGTGATACATACAACCTGTTGATCTGGATAAGCCAGTTTAGCCGCCATAGCATACGGTAAACCTACACCCATAGTACCTAGACCACCAGAGTTCAACCATTGACGTGGACGCTTGTACTTATAGTAGTTCGCGCCAAACATTTGGTGCTGACCTACGTCAGAAGTAATGATCGCATCACCATTGGTCACTTTGTCTAAAGCTTCAACTACTTGTTGCGGCTTCATCGTGCCATCGGTTGGTTTGTCATATTTCAAACCATGAACTTTACGCCATTCATTGATCTGATTCCACCATGCAGCAATCGCTTCAGGGTTTGGCTTGGACACATTTAATTGCTTCAATTGAACCAACATTTCCTGAAGTACAGGTTCAACCGCACCTACAATTGGAATGTGTGCCATGATGGTTTTTGAAATTGTCGCAGGGTCAATGTCAATATGAATGACTTTGGCATTTGGACAGAATTTTGCAGGGTTATTGGTTACACGGTCATCAAAACGTGCACCAATACACAAAATCACATCGGCATTGTGCATGGTCATGTTGGCTTCATACGTACCATGCATGCCCAACATACCAATAAATTGTGGATCATTACCCGGGAACGCGCCCAAGCCCATTAATGTATTGGTTACAGGGAAGCCCAAGATGTGTGCAAGTTCAGTCAATTGCTCAGAAGCATTACCCTGAACAACACCACCGCCTGAATAAATCACAGGACGTTTGGCATTTAATAGCTCATCAATTGCTTTGCGAATTTGACCTGAGTGACCACGATGCGGCGGTTGATACGAACGCATCTTCACTTTTTCTGGGTATTCGTAAGCAAATTTTTCTGCTGGGTTGGTTGCATCCTTAGGAATATCAACCACCACAGGACCAGGACGACCTGAAGATGCAATATAGAATGCCTTCTTAATCACTGAAGGAATTTCGCTTGCATGACGCACTTGGAAACTGTGTTTTACAATCGGACGTGAAATACCCACCATATCGGTTTCTTGGAAGGCATCTTCACCAATTAAGTGTGTTGCAACCTGACCTGACAAAATCACCATTGGGATTGAGTCCATATAAGCCGTTGCAATTGGAGTTACCGTGTTGGTTGCACCAGGACCTGAAGTCACCAGCACCACACCAGTTTTACCTGTTACGCGCGAGTAGGCATCTGCCATATGACCAGCAGCTTGCTCATGGCGCACAAGGTAATGATTAATTTTGTCTTGTTGAAAGAACGCATCGTAAATATGAAGTACTGCGCCGCCTGGGTATCCAAAAACATGCTCAACGCCTTCGTCCGCCAATGCGCGAACGAGCATTTCACCACCAGATAAAAGTTCCAACGTGATTCACCCTAGTCTTGTCACTGCAAAATGGGAGACACCTGCAGTGTTTTGTTCATTAATTCCTGCACTGTTATAGCACACATATTTCATAGTTTTCATGGCAATAGGAAAAATTTCTGATCTGATTACCGTATAAGCAATATGAGATCTAAAACGTGTTGGGGTAAACACATTTTATAAGCTTTGTTCAGCTTCTCGGCTAGAGAAGTTGCCCATTGCATGACATGACACTTATTCGAAGGGTGATCGATCTAAGGCACATAAAACTAAAGTGTGCATTTTTGTAGTTTACCAGACTAAAGTCAAGTTTAAAAATCGGCTTTTTCTGCTTTATTTATAAACTGGGTATTTTTTGCGCTTTGTGTCATCCATCACAATTTAATCCAAAGTCTAATATTTCCATATAAAACAAATAATTTCAGAGATTTGCTGAATTTTTTATAATTTTTTAATATCACATACATAAAAATAAAGAATGAATTAAAAAATATATAAATCGCTTGGTTATGATTCACCAACGCATTTCAGCTTATTTTAACTTGCAAATAGACAAGTCAATGCTCCAATTTTAAATAGGCGATATTGCAGATAAAAATCATCAAAAAATTGTCAATAAATCCTAGCTTCACGGGGAATTATTGCTAAAATTTAGCCAACATGATTTTTTGTAATTGGTTTTCTGCCATTTACCTTTTTTGCTCAGGACTTCCAAACATGAAAACGCCAATGATCCGCTTGAGTTGTCTTTCTGCAAGCTTGATTTTAATTTTTGCCACTAGCTCAGTTTCTGCAAAACAATATTACAAGTGGGTCGATGCAAATGGATCAACCCATTACACCACGACACCACCACCAAAAACAGCCAAGAAAAAAGGTAAAGTCGATACCTACGGCTGGAAAAATTCAGCACCTACTGTTGCCATTCCTGCAAATTCTACTGCGAACCCTGAGCCTACTGCTGCAAATGCAACAAACCAACAAGCGACACCAACCACAAATCATCCTGCAGGAAATCCAGCCATGGATCAGCAACAACGTGAAGCCAATGCAGCTTTAAATCAGGCACAACAAGAACGTGCCAACCCACAAGTTTTTTAAGTTTTAAGCCATAAAGTACGACTCGCTTAAATTTTCCTGCACAATCCAACGCGCAAAATTCAATTTAGCTGCATTTTGCGCTATGCTGTGTGACACACTTTTTTTAACCGTTTATTCCTGATTTAACCTTATGACTACTCACATTGACCCTGAATATCAAGCCAGTGCGATTGAACCCCAAGTCCAAAGCGACTGGGAATCTCGTAAAGCCTTTAAAGTTGCCGACACAGTCGAAGGTCCACATCGTTATATCCTCTCGATGTTCCCTTACCCAAGCGGCAAACTGCACATGGGTCACGTGCGTAACTACACCATTGGTGATGTAATTAGCCGTTTTCACCGTTTAAAAGGTGAAACAGTCTTACAACCTATGGGTTGGGATGCTTTTGGTTTACCTGCTGAAAACGCAGCGATTGCGCATCAGGTTGCCCCAGCTAAATGGACTTTTGAAAATATCGCCTACATGCGCGACCAATTGAAAAAACTAGGTTTGGCAGTAGATTGGGATCGTGAATTTGCCACTTGCACCCCAGAGTATTACCACTGGGAACAATGGTTATTCGTGCAACTGTATAAAAAAGGGTTAATTTATCGCAAACTCTCGACAGTCAACTGGGATCCTGTCGATCAAACAGTTTTGGCCAATGAACAGGTCGAAAATGGTCGTGGTTGGCGTTCAGGTGCATTGGTAGAAAAACGCGATATTCCAATGTACTACTTCCGCATTACCGATTATGCCCAAGAATTATTAGACGATTTAGAAACTTTAAAAGATGGTTGGCCACAGCAAGTCTTGACCATGCAGCGCAACTGGATTGGGCGTTCGCAAGGGATGGAAATCACATTCCCATCGGCAAATCCTGAAATTTATGCAGATGGTCTGACTGTATTTACAACGCGTGCTGACACGTTAATGGGTGCAACTTATGTGGCTGTTGCTGCAGAACATCCAATGGCGTTAAAAGCAGCAGAAAATAATGCACAATTAAAAGCCTTTATTGAAGAATGCCGCATGGGTTCTGTGGCAGAAGCTGACCTTGCCACTGCCGAAAAAAAAGGTATGGCGACTGGCTTGTTTGTGAAGCATCCAGTAACGGGTAAAGAATTGCCAGTGTGGATTGCCAACTATGTGTTGATGTCTTACGGTTCTGGTGCGGTGATGGCTGTACCTTCGCACGATGAGCGTGATTTTGAGTTTGCCTATAAATTCCAATTGCCAATTATTCAGGTGATTGATGCCAAAGGTGCAGACGATGCGGACTTTGACACAACCCAATGGCAAGAATGGTACGGTTCTAAAGAAGGTAAACTGGTCAATTCAGGCGAATTTGATGGTTTAGATTTCCAAGCGGCTTTTGATGCACTTTTAGCGAAATTAGAGCCACAAGGTTTAGCCAACGTAAAAGTACAATTCCGTTTACGTGACTGGGGTGTTTCACGCCAACGTTACTGGGGTTGCCCAATTCCAATGATCAACTGTGAAAAATGTGGACAAGTTCCAGTGCCAGAAGATCAACTTCCTGTCATTTTACCTACCGATGTTGTGCCAGATGGCTCAGGCAACCCGTTAAATAAAATGCCTGAATTCTATCAAACCACTTGCCCATGCTGTGGTGGCGAAGCACGTCGTGAAACCGATACCTTAGATACTTTTGTAGAGTCATCTTGGTATTACGCACGTTACGCATCTCCAGACTTTACAGGTGGCATGGTCAAGCCTGAAGCTGCACAAACTTGGTTGCCAGTCAATCAATATATTGGTGGTGTAGAACACGCCATCTTGCACTTATTGTACGCGCGTTTCTTCCACAAACTTATGCGTGATGAAGGCGTGGTACAAGGCAATGAGCCATTTACCAACTTACTGACTCAAGGCATGGTCTTGGCTGACACCTTCTACCGCGAAGCAGAAAGCGGCAAGAAAACTTGGTTTAACCCTGCCGATATCGAGCTTGAAAAAGACGAAAAAGGTCGCGTTCTTTCGGCTAAATACATAGGCGATGGTCAAGCTGTGATTGTTGGTGGTCAGGAAAAAATGTCGAAATCGAAAAATAACGGTATCGACCCACAAGCCATTATTGACCAATACGGCGCAGATACTGCACGTGTATTTATGATGTTCGCTGCACCACCAGATCAGTCTTTAGAATGGTCAGATGCAGGCGTTGAAGGTGCGAACCGCTTCTTAAAACGTGTTTGGCGTTTAGCAGCAGGTTTCCTTGAAAAAGGCAGCAATACAACTGTAATTGACAGTAGTAAACTTGCTACAGCAGCGCAAGACTTACGTCGCAAAACCCATGAAACCATTCAAAAAGTGGGCGATGATATTGAACGTCGTCATGCGTTCAACACTGCAATTGCAGCATTGATGGAACTCTTGAATGCTTGCAACAAGTTTGAAGCGCAAAACGAACAAGACCTTGCGGTTGAACGCGAAGCAATTGTGACGTTATTGACCTTGCTTGCGCCATTTGCACCACACTTGAGCCAAACCTTATTGGCAGAGTTCGGAATTGAATTAACCTCCACCCTATTCCCTGTGGTCGATGAGTCTGCATTAACCCGCAATACTCAAACGATTGTGGTGCAGGTAAATGGTAAATTACGTGGCAAGCTTGATGTAGCAGTAGATGCATCTAAAGAAGACATTCTTGCACTTGCCAAAGCCTTACCTGAAGTACAACCATTCTTGACTGGGCCAACCAAGAAAGAAATTGTAGTACCAAATAAGTTAGTGAATTTGGTGGTTTAAACCCTTAAGTTCCATGTCCTTTTAGGAGAGGGCTAGGGAGAGGTAAATATATAACCCCTCATCCTCTTGCGGAATATATTCCTCATCCTGAGCCACATGTGGCGCAAGAGAAGGAACTTTCTGAAGGATTTCACAATTTCCAAACAAAGCCCGTTGTCACTCAACGGGCTTTGCACCTACAATCAAGATATTCTCAACTTCCACTTTTAAACCTTCAAGAATATTACAGAGGACAGCACATGCACTTTAGCCAACGTTTAGCAGTCATTGTTTTAACTTGCGGACTCAGTGCTGGTTTAGTCGGCTGTGGTTTTCATTTAAAAGGCACCAATCCAAGCATTGCACCTGTGGCCTATTCAAAAATGAGTCTGGCACTCCCTAGCAATGCCGAAGAATTAGAAGAAAAACTCTCTATTCACATGGGTACAGCAGGCGTCCAACTCAGTAATGACCCTAATGCCTACGTGTTGCGTGTATTGGAATACACTCCACAACGCCTAAGACTGAATGGCAAATTGGTCGAAACTTTATTACGTTTAAGTGTGACGTTCCGCATTGAAGATGCGCAAGGCAACCCGATCACCGAACCTCGTACAATCATGGCAAGCCGTAGTTATCAGTATGATGTCGCAACTGTGAATACCGATGATCAGGAACAAAAATTCTTAAAAGAAGTCATTATTGATGATGTGGCACAGCAAATTGTGCGTCAAATTTCATCTAACCGCTTACCTTTGGTCAACCCACCAGTTTACACGCCTAATAAATAAGCAACTGAGTTCAGATTAATCTATGAAACTTGACTATCTACAAGCTCTCAAACGTGTTGATGAAGCATGTGGCGCATGGATTTTGCATGGTCAAGAACCTTTACTCGAACAAAACTTGCTGGATGCTTTTCGTGCCAGTTGGCAAAAACAGGATATTGAACGTCAGCGTTATGATTTAAATAGCGTTAGCGATTGGAAAAATGTATTCAATGCCTTAAACAGTCTGTCACTGTTTTCGAGTCAATTGGCGGTTGAAGTACACGGCAATATCAAGCCTGATGCCAGCACACTAAAACAACTGAAAAGTTATATTCAACACAATGAACAAAACTTGCTGTTGGTGGTCATGCCCAAACAGGACAACAACAGCTTAAAATCCAGTTTTTTCCAGTTGATTGATGCCAATGGGGTCAATGTTGCACTCACGGCGAATTATCCTAAAGATCGGCAGCAGATTTTAGGTTTGGAAGCAGAAAAGCTTGGCATCCAATTGGGACATGATGCGTGGCAATGGTTGGAACAACATCATGAACACAACCTTTTGGCTGCCAAAAATAGCTTAATGCGGGTCAGTGACACCTTTCCTGAAATTCAGCAGATTCAGATTGAACATTTACATGCCTGTTTACAAGATCAATCCCGTTATAGCACTTACGATTTAAATGATGCTTTACTGACGGGAAATTTAGCGCAAGCTATGAAAATTTTTCAATACCTCATGGCTTCGGGTGAAGCCATGAGTTTAATTTTGTGGAGCATCAGCAAAGAAATGCGCTTACTGATGCAATTATTTGAACAACCACAAAATGCTTTGCAACTGGGTATCTGGAAAAACAAAGTCAGTGTTTATCAGCAAGCTTTGCGACGTTTAAATCCAAATAGTTTCTTGCAATGGCCCGCCCTATTATTGCGTATTGATGCCGCCATCAAAGGGATGTCCAAGGAAAACCCTGAACATTTGGTGCTACAAGCCATTACAGAACTCTGTGGTAAAACGCTGTTTGCTTCTCACTCGGCTTAATTAAGCAGACTTCATCAAATAATTTTTAAAATCATCTGCTTTTCAGAGGATTAGCTAAAGAAACGTGCAAACCAACTTTTGCCTTTTTTCTGTTCCTGTGAACGCAAATAATGCAGCATATTGTCGCGTACCGCATCGACATAATCCTGATCATCATGCTGAATATGGTTAATCAACCATTTAGACAACAAACGATACAAATCATGTTCTACCGATTCGCCATTGGCAAAACGCTGACGGCAATCATTCAAACGCTTCACAAAGAGTTCGTGAATACCACGATGTGATGGTAAGTATTGATAATTGACCTGTGACAACAAGTTTTCTTCAAAGCTAAAATGCGATTGCGTATAGTCAATCAAGTCATCCAAGACTTCTTTGATTTGCTCCCGCGCACCTGTCGCCCGAATTTTTTCCAGCGCATTAATATAGTCCAGAATTTGTCGATGTTGATTGTCAATCACATCAATTCCGATATTAAATTTCTCACTCCACTCCATGATTTACCCCTCAGATTTTTTGCTTAAAGTCATGTTTTATTGCATCGTCCCGATGCCGTATTATCCTAATGATTAAATCCATAATTATTTTATGGAATTTGATACTAGCTGCTTTTAATTCTTAAATCCATATAGAAAATAAGGTTTTTTAAGCAACTTAGACCATAGTTGTATTTTTCAGCATTTATCATAAAAATTCATAAAATTATCATAGAGATGAAACAAACTACCCCACCTCGTTAACAGATGCTATTTTCACTTTTTTTATGGATGTAATACCGTACTCAGACTGTATTAAATCTAGCTCAAACCACCAATAAATAATTCTCATTTGCAGTTTCTTCAAAAAATTCACGATTTATCCTTATTTCACTTCTATAATCCTTTTAATTTCTTTTTCTGTTTTTTGACTCATGCCAAAAATAAAATCGACCAAACTTATTGCGGGAATTATCATTGCGCTGATGCTGGCATTTGCCGCTTGGTATTTTTTAAAACCCAAAGAACAACAACCGCAATACATTACTGCCGAAGTGAGCCGTGGAGATATTGAAAGTGCGGTGTTGGCAACAGGCGTACTTGAAGCCACCAAAATGGTCAGCGTTGGTGCGCAAGTTTCGGGTCAAGTCAAAAAAATGTATGTTCAGTTAGGCGATCAGGTCAAACAAGGACAGTTGATTGCCCAAATTGACTCTGTACGACAGGAAAACGAGTTTAAAACAGCACAAGCCAGCATTAAAAACCAACAGGCACAATTGGCGGTTCGACAAGCTAATCTTGCTAAAGTCGCAGCAGAATATCAGCGTCAACAAGCCATGTATGCGCAAGATGCGACCTCACGTGCCGAACTTGAAACTGCCTTAGCCAACTATAAAACTTCGCAAGCAGAAATTGCTGCCATTAACGCTCAAATTGAACAGTCACGCCTAACTTTAGACACGTCTAAAGAAAATTTAGGTTATACCCGTATTCTTGCCCCAATGGATGGCACTGTCGTCGCAATTGTGACCGAAGAAGGTCAAACCGTGAACGCCAATCAAAGTGCGCCCACGATTGTTAAATTAGCCAAACTTGACACCATGACTGTAAAAGCAGAAATTTCTGAAGCGGATGTAATGAAGGTCGAAGAGGGACAAACGGTCTATTTCACCACCTTGGGCAACAGTGAGAAAAAACATTACGCTACTTTACGTCAGGTAGAACCTGCACCCAAATCCATCAATACCGAAAGCAATAACAATACGTCATCATCTTCAAGTTCTGCCGTGTACTACAACGCTTTATTTGACGTACCAAATGAAGACGGCAAGCTACGCATCAATATGACCGCACAAGTGTCCATTGTTTTGGCAGAGGCACGCAATGTGCTGACCATTCCTGCTGCTGCGGTACAAGGTGTAAACCGTTCACGCAGTCGTGGCAACAGCAATAATTCAGACAGCAACGTACGTGCTGAGCGCGACAATACCAATGCCAGCTCTGCCAAACGCCCTCCCCGCTTGGAGTTGACTGCCAATGAAAAAGCCTTGGTTGATCAAGGTAAAGCCTCTTTAGGTATGGTACGTGTACTGCAAGCTGATGGTTCAGCTCGTCCACAATCGGTATTGCTTGGCTTAAATAACCGTGCAACAGTACAAGTCATTCGTGGCCTAAAACTGGGCGATCAAGTCATTATTGCCGATGGTTCCGATACCTCAAATGATGCGGCGAAGCGTGGTGGTCGTGTTGGTCCATCAGTGAGAATGTAAGATGAGTCAGTCACAACCTCTGTTAGAGGTCACCAATCTGACCCGTGAATTCCCTGCGGGCGAATCTACAGTACAGATTCTCAAAGGTATTGATCTGAAGATTTACCCAGGTGAATTGGTTGCAATTGTGGGTCAGTCAGGTTCAGGAAAATCCACCCTCATGAATATTTTGGGCTGTTTGGATCAACCCACCACGGGCAGCTATAAAGTCAAAGGACGCGAAACCCGACAACTTGAAGCCGATGAATTGGCACAGCTACGTCGTGAATATTTTGGTTTTATTTTCCAGCGCTATCACTTATTGGGTGATTTAAGCGCTGCGGGCAACGTCGAAGTGCCTGCAATTTATGCAGGTGCCGATGTTGAAGAACGACAAGCACGCGCGACTGCGCTGCTCAGTGACTTAGGTCTAGCCGATAAAACCCAAAACCGCCCAAGTCAGCTTTCAGGTGGACAACAACAACGTGTATCCATTGCACGTGCCTTGATGAATGGTGGCGATGTGATTCTTGCCGATGAACCCACAGGTGCACTCGACAAGAATAGCGGTATTGAAGTGATGCGGATTTTGCGTGAGCTAAATACCAAAGGTCACACCATCATCTTGGTCACACATGACCATAATGTCGCTAAAAATGCCACACGGATTATTGAAATCAGTGACGGGCTTATTATTTCTGATCAGCCCAACACACCTGCCGATCAGGATGATATTACTCAACAAACCTTGCAACATCCGCCACAAAAAAGAACTTCAGCTTGGCGCTCTGTATTTGATCGTTTAGGTGAAGCCTTCCGCATGGCGCTACTGGCGATGAATGCACATCGCATGCGCACCTTTTTAACCATGCTCGGGATTATTATCGGGATCGCTTCGGTTGTATCTGTTGTGGCACTGGGCAATGGTTCACAGAAACAAATTTTAGAAAACATCAGCAGTTTAGGCACCAATACCATCACCGTGTTTCAAGGGCGTGGTTTTGGTGATACCTCGCGCTCATCTCAGCTTAAAACCCTAATTCCTGCCGATGCCGATGCTTTGGCAGAACAACCTTATGTGGATGGGGTCAGCCCATCGGTCAATAGCAACGTCACAGTACGTTTTAAAGACACCGAGGCTTCTGCCACAGTCAATGGTGTGAGCGAAGACTTTTTCTATGTGCGCGGCATGAACTTCCAGTCGGGTCAGCCTTTTGACAAACACAGCGTGCTGGAACAAGCGCAAGATGTGGTGATTGATCACAACACCAAAAATACATTTTTTAGTGATGGCAGCAACCCTGTCGGGCAAGTAATTTTATTGGGCAGCGTACCCAGCCGTATTATTGGCGTGGTCGAAGAACAAAAAAGCATGATGGGCAATGCCGACAGCTTAAATGTGTATTTGCCCTACTCTACGGTAATGAGCCGCATGCTTGGCCAAAGCCATGTGCGCAGCATTATTGTACGAGTCAAAGATGAATATCCAAGTGCTGCAGCAGAAAATGCCATCCTAAGTCTGTTGGTACAGCGTCATGGTGCGCAGGATGTATTTACTCAAAATGCCGACAGTATCCGTGAAACCATCCAACAAACTACCGCCACCATGACCTTACTGGTTTCTGCTATTGCAGTGATTTCACTGGTGGTCGGTGGAATTGGCGTAATGAACATCATGTTGGTCTCTGTCACAGAACGCACCCAAGAAATTGGGGTACGCATGGCAGTCGGCGCACGACAAAGCGATATTTTGCAGCAATTTTTAATTGAAGCCATTTTAGTGTGTATTTTAGGCGGTGTACTTGGCGTCTTGCTCGCACTCGGAATTGGGCAATTGATTAATCATGTGGCAGGTGGAACCTTTCAAATGGCGTACTCCACCACCTCGATTGTAGCCGCTTTTGTCTGTTCAAGCCTGATTGGAATTGTGTTCGGTTTTATTCCTGCACGTAATGCTGCCCAACTGAACCCTGTCGATGCGCTATCTAGAGAATAAGGAATTAGAGTAAGGAATGATGATGCGATTTAACCAGAAGTCACGACAATTCAGCCAACTCGTCACTGCGCTTTTTCTTGGCAGCAGCTTAGTGGGTTGTGCAGCCGTAGTCAAAACACCTTATCAGGCACCTGCTGTAAATATTCCTCAACAGTTTGAGCAGCAGCAAAAAAGCCAGCAAGTCCTTGCACAACTAAATACAGACCGTTGGTGGACACTCTTTCACGTTGCTGCTTTAAATCAATTGGTTGAACAAGTCTTGGCGCGTAACAGTGACCTCGCGGTTGCAGGACTGAATTTACAACAAGCCAGATTACAAGCAAAACAAAGCCAAAGTCAGCAAGGTGTCCGGATTGGCAATGCAGGTATTTCTACAGGGCATCAATTTAGTTTAGAGGGCAATGGTGATACAGCGCGTGGGATTTCGCTGAATTATCCCGGACTGAGCTATGAATTGGACTTATTCGGTAAACTTGCCAATCAGACTGAAGCTGCACGTTGGGAAGCCTTAGCCACCGAACAAGACTTACAAGCCACCGCACAAAGCCTGATTGCAACCACTGCCAATTTATATTGGCAATTGGGTTATTTAAATGAACGCTATGTTGTCGCACAACAAAACCTTGCCAGTACGCAAAAAACGTATCAATTGGTCAGTGCGCAATATCGCGCGGGTGCAGTTTCAGGATTGGATTTAAACCAAGCCGAACAAGCCCTGCAAAGTCAAAAATCAACCTTGAGCCAAATTGCACAGCAAAAAGTTGAAACACGCACCGCCTTGGCAGTTTTACTGCATCAACCTGTGCAAATGTTGAATATCAATGAACCACAGAGTTTAGCCGCTGTTCGTTTACCGAATATTACTGCTGGCTTACCTGCAGAACTGCTGTCACGTCGTCCCGACTTACGTGCAGCCGAATTACGTTTACGTAAAGCCTTGGCCAATAAAGATGCCAATCGAGCCAGTTATTACCCATCCATCAGTCTTACAGGCACACTCAGTACAGGTGTCGGTACAGGCGCGCATACCTCTTTAAGCGATGCCCTAAAAAACCCAATTGCCACTTTAGGTGCAGGTTTAACCCTGCCATTTTTGCAATGGAATGATATGCAGCGTGATCTAAAAGTGAATGCTTTGGAATATGAAAAAGCCATTGTGCAATATCGACAAACTTTATATAAAGCCTTTGCCGATGTCGAAAATGCACTGTCAGCACGAACCGCGCTGAATCAACAAGTCGCGCTGCAAAGCCGCAATTTAGCACTGGCAGAGAAAACTGAACGCTTAACTGAGGTGCGTTATCGGCATGGTGCGATTGCCTTAAAAAACCTGCTAGATGCACAAGAAACCACCCGCAATGCACGTTTAAGTTTATTGCAGACCAAGCAAAACCAATACAACGCCTATGTGACTTTATTGCAAGCGTTGGGTGGTAGTCCGATTCAAAACATTCAATAATGCAAGAGTTGATCTAAATTGATCACGATAAAAAAAGCCTGTGGATGATTTTAAACATCCACAGGCTTTTGCTTGCTTTGTATATAAACTTTGAAATTAAGTTTTCTCAGATAATAACGCTTCTTTACTTAATACTTGATGGCTACTGGTCGCAATTGGCAAACTGACTTTAAAAGTCGTTCCCACACCTTCTTTCGATTCCACCACAATTTGCCCGTGGTTCAAATCGACAAAACGCTTACACAACACCAAACCTAAACCAATACCCTTTTCACCTGCAGTGCCTTTAAAACTAACAGTAAGTTTAGGCTCGAACAGCGTTTCGAGTTGTTGTGCAGTCATGCCCAAACCCGTATCTTGAATATAAATATCCACACTGGTTTCTGTTTGCTCTGCACGTAAAATGACTTTGCCTGTGCCATCGGTAAAGGTAAATTTCAGCGCATTCGACACCAAATTTTGAATCACCGAGGTAATCATATTGATGTCGGCATAAACTTTAATGCCTTCTTCAACTTGATCAATCAGTTCAATATTTTTCTTGATTGCCAAACTTTTCAACACATCGCAAACAATTTTGGTCGATTGCTTTAACTCAAAATTAATTGGGTGATACACAAAGCGTCCACCCTCTGCCATCGCCCAATTCAATAAACTTTCTAGCAAGTTATAGGTCGATTGTGCTGTGTCGAATAAATAGTCGGCAATATTTTGAATACTAGAATCATCCAAAGTTTCGCGCTCTTGCGCTAAAACTTCCGAAAACCCCAATAAGCCATGAAATGGCGCGCGCAAATCATGCGCAATAATTTGGAAAAATTTGGTTTTACTAAAATTCAATGCAGACTGCTGTTCATACAGTTCTTTTAAGCTTGCATAATCAACTTTTAATTCAATATAACGCACCAAACCTGCAGCAAACTCCGCCACTGTCGGCAAAGCACCTAAACTAAACGCTTCTTCACGATGATCAAATAACAACAACTGCCCAATAGACTCGCCATCGGTTTTGAGTAAATCCAGTGCGATTAGGCGCGCGGCTTCTATCCCCAAACTTGCGATGTGCTGCACAAAATTTGCATATTGAGGATGTTGAGGTTCAATCAGTTGCTGACCTTGAAAGAAAGCGTCTAACCGTGCGTTTGGGTTGGCACGAAAGGCTTTAAAAACTTGATTGGTGGAATACCAGATGTACGGCTCATTTTTAAAAGTCAAAATGGCATGATCTACTTGCAGCATTTGACGGGCAAACTTCAAAAAACCATCAATTTGGTTACTTGGCGTATGTACAC
Source organism: Acinetobacter sp. SWBY1 (assembly GCF_002946595.1). NCBI lineage: Bacteria > Pseudomonadati > Pseudomonadota > Gammaproteobacteria > Moraxellales > Moraxellaceae > Acinetobacter > Acinetobacter sp. SWBY1. The sequence continues at coordinate 1,501,991 of NZ_CP026616.1, forward strand.
CCAATAATAACGAGAGTGTGCAAGCACTGAGTTGCTCCGTTTCAGGACCAATTTCCAGCAACTGTATTTTCATTTTTGCCTCGTTAATTAAAGTGTGCCGCGCCTATGAATTATTTTGTCTACAAAACTCATCCACTGAATTCAGAGTTAACCTACAAACTTTAACACAAAACACAAGCTTTCAAACTAATTTAAAAAACTGCGTAACAACTCGGCATTTCTTCTTTACTACTTGATTTTTTCATCTATGGATTAACAAGGGTTTAGCTCACGCTTGATTATGATTTTTGATGGATCAAACGGTGCTACAAACCCACTAAAAAATACGCTTATTTTTGTAAAATTTGGACCATAAAAATAGATCTAAACTTTTAAAATATAAATCAGGCTTTTTATCTGTAGATTTCCCTCCGTTTTTGAAGAAAATCTCAACTTCTATACAAGAATTTACATTGCATCACACTGTAAAAAACCGAAGCAACATATTGATAAACATATAAAATAAATAGAATAAATATATCTACCTATCATTTTCATCGGTTATTTATCAAACATTCGACTTAAGTCGAACCCTCAACTGGTTAATTTATAATAAAATATACATATATTTTTGATGTCATATCTTCATCATACGATTTGATTAGTATTTCAACAGTAAATACTCAAGGCAATTTTTAGGTTTAAACAGGCTCGTTTTTACATTAAGCCGTGTCTTGACTCGCACAAATGCGACACATCATTTCGTAGCGAAATGGCGTCATCACTGTAATTACGTTGACTGAAATGCATAGAGAGTCGATACTCTCAAGGTTAAATTAGGCAAATCGGTTCGCAGGGGCTGAGTCATTATCTCGCTCCTAAAAAACTCAATCAAAGCAAGGGGCTATATATGGCTGGTGGAAAGTCAAAAATCATTTACACACTGACCGATGAGGCGCCATTGTTGGCGACCTACTCTCTACTGCCGATCATTGAGACCTTTACTAAGCCTGCTGGCATCGAGATTGTCAAGAGTGATATCTCTGTAGCAGCACGCGTACTCTCTGAATTCTCGGAATACCTAAGCGAAGAACAGAAGGTAGCCGACAACCTCGCAGAGCTTGGACGTCTCACGCAAGATCCAGATACCAATATCATCAAACTTCCAAACATCAGTGCTTCAGTTGCTCAGTTAGTTGCATGTATCAAGGAATTACAAGCAAAAGGCTATGCAATTCCTGACTATCCTGAAAATGAAAATACTGCAGAAGATAAAGCTTTACGCGCTCGTTTTGGCAAATGCTTAGGCTCAGCAGTAAACCCTGTATTACGTGAAGGTAACTCTGACCGTCGTGCACCTGCTGCAGTGAAAAACTATGCGAAAAAACACCCGCACTCTATGGGTGAATGGAAGCAATGGTCACAAACTCACGTTTCACACATGGATGAAGGCGACTTCTACCATGGCGAAAAATCGATGACGCTTAACCGCGCACGTAACGTAAAAATGGAACTCATCACTCAATCTGGTGAAACCATTGTACTGAAAGAAAAAGTAGCGTTACTTGACGGCGAAATCATCGATTCTATGTTCATGAGCAAGAAAGCGCTTTGCGACTTCTATGAAAAAGAATTGGATGATTGTAAAGAAGCAGGCATTTTGTTCTCTTTACACGTAAAAGCGACCATGATGAAAGTTTCACACCCGATTGTATTCGGTCACTGTGTGAAAATTTACTATAAAGAAGCGTTTGAAAAACACGGTAAATTGTTTGAAGAACTTGGCATTAACGTCAACAACGGTATGGCAGGTCTTTATGAAAAGATCGAAACCTTACCAACTTCTTTACGTGAAGAAATCATCGAAGATTTACACGCATGCCAAGAACACCGCCCTGCACTTGCAATGGTGGATTCTGCAAAAGGCATCACCAACTTCCACTCTCCAAACGACGTAATTGTAGATGCTTCTATGCCTGCAATGATTCGTGGTGGCGGTAAAATGTGGGGTGCTGACGGTAAACCTTACGACTGTAAAGCAGTAATGCCTGAATCTACTTTCGCGCGTATTTACCAAGAAATGATCAATTTCTGTAAGTGGAATGGTAACTTCGACCCACGTACGATGGGTACTGTGCCAAACGTAGGTTTGATGGCGCAAAAAGCTGAAGAATACGGCTCACACGACAAGACTTTTGAAGTTCCTGCTGCGGGTGTTGCAAACATCACTGATATTGACACTGGTGAAGTGTTGATGACTCAAAACGTAGAAGAAGGCGACATCTGGCGTATGTGTCAGGTGAAAGATGCACCTATTCGCGACTGGGTTAAACTTGCAGTAACACGTGCACGTAACTCTGGTATGCCAGCAATTTTCTGGTTAGACCCGTACCGTCCACACGAAAACGAAGTGATCAAGAAAGTTCAAAAATACTTAAAAGATCACGACACGACTGGTTTAGATATTCAAATCATGTCACAAGTTCGTGCGATGCGTTATACACTTGAGCGTGTTGCGCGTGGTTTAGACACCATTTCTGTAACAGGTAACATCTTACGTGACTACCTCACTGACTTGTTCCCAATTATGGAGCTTGGTACTTCTGCGAAAATGTTATCTATCGTTCCGTTAATGGCGGGTGGTGGTATGTACGAAACTGGTGCGGGTGGTTCTGCGCCTAAACACGTACAACAACTTGTTGAAGAAAACCACTTACGTTGGGATTCATTAGGTGAGTTCCTTGCGCTTGCTGCTTCTTTAGAAGAAATGGGTATTAAAGAAGATAATACTCGTGCGAAATTACTTGCATCAACTCTTGATCAAGCGACCAGCAAATTACTTGATAACGACAAGTCTCCATCACGTCGTACTGGCGAACTGGACAACCGTGGCAGCCACTTCTACTTGGCAAAATTCTGGGCAGAAGCACTTGCTGCTCAAGATGAAGATGCTGAGTTGAAAGCGAAGTTTGCACCACTTGCACAAGCTTTAGCTGCAAACGAAGACAAAATTGTTGCTGAACTTGCGGAAGTACAAGGTAAATCGGTTGATATCGGTGGTTACTACGCAGTAGATCAAGCTAAAGTGAATGTAGTAATGCGTCCAAGCGCAACATTCAATGCTGCTCTTGATGCAGCTCAATAAGTTGATGCAAAACTAACCTAAGTTAGTAATGTTAAAAACCAGCGCTTCGGCGCTGGTTTTTTACACCCTCATTTATATAGTGTTATGACAACTATTTCATTTTATGCTTAGATCTAAATTTTATGAATGTGAGTTATCACAGGTTAGGATTTTTCATTCAACTATAGCCATAAAATAAGGAAAACCTAAAATGGCAAATTCATGGGGAATACCAAAGCACATAGAAGATGCGGTCTTGGAGCGAGACCTGTGCTGTGTATATTGCGGCAAAAAGTTTGGCACTGAAAGAGCCAATAAGAAGTCTTGGGAACACATTATCAACGATATAAGAATTACAACCTTATCCAATATTGCATTGTGCTGTGTTGGCTGCAATGCATCTAAAGGCAATAAAGACTTAGCAACTTGGTTCCATTCTGAGAATGCTCGAAAAAGAGGCATCACCACTGAGACAATTGCAGATGTCATCAAAGTAGCTTTAGATAGTTAATAAAGCTTTTAAAATACTACAAGCCCTATAAGACACCCGATCAATCACATTTGATTATTGTATTGATCTAATAATTTAAGCTTAGCATCTGATTCCACCATGAGTACCAATGAAAAATCAGGTACTCATTTGGGTACTCATTTTCCAAAGTGACCACCTGAATTGTGGCTAATGGAATCATTAAGACTGGAGCTAAAAAATGGCACAACCCATTAATATACAGACAATAAAAAAGCCCCCAAGTCTTAATATGCTTGAGGGCTTTTCCTTTATATGGTCCCGAGGGTCGGACTCGAACCGACACGTCATCTCTGACAGCGGATTTTGAGTCCGCCGCGTCTACCAATTTCACCACCTCGGGTAGGTGTTGATGGGTATAATAAACTTTTTTGACAGCTTGTCAACGCAAGTTTTTTGCAATTGTTTAAAATTAAATCAGCTGTCATTTTTTTGATTTATAATCGACCAATTTCATCCATAAAACCTAAAAAAGCATATACTAGGCGCAGTTTTCCCAGTGTTCTAACTTGTTTTTATCATGCAGCTTTCTGACTTTAATTTTAATCTCCCCGATGAACTCATTGCTCGTTACCCACTAGCAAGTCGTAGCGCCTCTCGTCTGCTGCATCTTGATGCTCAAGGTCAGTATCATGACCATCAATTTACCGACTTACTGAATTTACTCGAAGCGGGCGATTTACTGGTACTTAACGATACCAAAGTCATGAAAGCGCGTCTTAAAGGTAAACGTGCCACAGGCGGTGCAGTGGAAGTCTTGGTAGAACGTCTGCAAGATCAATTTATTGCCCATTGCCATATTAAAGCCAGCAACTCACCAAAAGCAGGTGCAGAACTGTTTATTGGGCCTGATGCTGTAAAAGTGACCGTACAAGGTCGCTATGAAAACTTATTTATTGTCGAGTTTTCGCAGCCAATTTTAGACGTATTGGATGCCTACGGTCAGTTGCCGATTCCACCCTACTTTAACCGCGAAGCAGAAGCGATTGATACCGAGCGTTATCAAACCGTATTTAACGACCCAACAAAACTCGCTAGTGTTGCCGCACCCACTGCCAGCTTGCACTTTGATGAAGCCTTACTGCAACAGCTAGCAGATAAAGGCATTCAAAAAACCTTTGTGACCTTGCACGTGGGCGCAGGTACATTCCTGCCTGTACGTACCGATGATATTGCCAATCACATCATGCACAGTGAATGGTGTGAAGTTTCTGAAGCTGCCGTAGCGCTGATTCGTGAAACCAAAGCACGAGGCAACAAAGTTATTTCAGTGGGCACAACTGCCACCCGTGCCGTGGAAAGTGCTGCCCAAGCCCATGCAGGCAAACTTGCAGCGTGGTCGGGTGATACGCAAATTTTTATTTACCCAGGTTATCAGTTTAAAGTGGTGGATCGTTTGATTACCAATTTCCACTTGCCTGAATCCACCTTATTAATGTTGGTATCTGCGCTTTCAAGCCGTGAAAATGTCATGCAGGCTTATCAACATGCTGTGGCTGAACGCTATCGTTTCTTTAGTTATGGCGATGCCATGCTGATTGATCAAGCTCAGACTTAATTTTCAAACTGTAAAAGAAACCGCCATGCCGCTCGATACCGTGCAACACTCCATTCATATTCGACGCAAGAAGAATCAACGGGTATTTCGTAATATCGCGCGGTTATGGGATATTGGAAAAAAAGCACAAAGCCATCAAGAAATTTTGGATGGTTTGCACCCTTGGCAAGATGACATTACCTTAAAATTTGAAAATGTTTTGCCGATACTGCTGGGCATTATAGGTGTGCTATTCTGTTTATTACTCTTGATTCAACCGAGTAATATTTGGCTGCAATTTTGTTTGCTGATTGGTGTAGTCTGTATTTTTTGGGCATTTATTACCTATGAACAAGATGATCCCATTGAAGAAGTCATTGCTTTTTTAGAACAGGAAAGCATTGCTCAACGCTACCAACTGGCATGGCAACAACCACCGCAGCACCTCGCCAAAACCTTGCAACCCATTTACTTTATCGCCCATTTAAAAGCGATGTTCCCCTTATTTCATTTGGGTAATCTTTCCAATGACATTACCCGCTATGCCAGTACCGTTTGGCTTGATCAACAGGGCAAACAACATCAGGTTTTGCTTTTTGAATACCGCTATGTCAGTGAAATACGTATTAAAGACAAAAATGGCAATGATTATAAAGTCAAAGAAGTGGTGCGCTATTTATCGGGTGTCTTTGTCTTTGATGTGAAAATTCAAGGTTTAGCCATTAGCACCAATAAAAAAACTTTTGGTGCGCCCTACCATGTACCATGGCATACCAGTGACATCCGACTGAATCAAAAACTCAATTTCTTTGGTAGTGATGCGATTCAAATGGCGCGCACACTCAGCCCTGCAATGGTGTTAAAACTGGATGATTTTTTTCAGCATCAGCAAGGTGATTTGTTATTTCACCCTGAGCGGAACACGCTCTGTTTTTTAGGTAATCGCAACTTGTTTGAAATTTCCAGTAAAGCAAAAAATATTCAAGATATTTCCGCATTGCGTGGACACTTACGCACTTTTAAATTACCTTATTTAGAACAATTACAGACAGATTTGATTGATTTTCTGGACTAAGAAAATCGTCTTGGGGCAAAACATGGGTATCGCAATTTTTCTTTTGGTTGTCATCGTCTTGGTGATGCTGGGCATCATGATTCGTAACAACATCATACGCCACCATAACGCCACCATCCGCGCTTGGGCAGATGTGACCAGTTTTGAACGACAGAAATTAAAAACGCTCGAAGAACTTGCACCAGTGGTCGAACAATATGCAGGCATGGAAAAAGGCACTTTAGAAAAAGTGACTGAACTACGCCAAAATATTATGAACCTGAACATCAACAATGCCGATGTGAGTCAGTTACAACGTGTTGAAGCCTTGAGCAAAGAATTGATGCGCAGCTTAAATGTGGTGGTCGAAAATTACCCTGAACTCAAAGCCGACCAACTGTATTTAAAAATGATGCATGAAATTGATGAGCAGAACGAAAATGTCGGTGCTGCGATTACTATTTATAACCGCAATGTCGAGTTATTTAATAACTATATTCAGGTCTTTCCTAACAACATGATTAACACTGCAACCACAGCGAAAAAACCTGTGCGCGCCTTTCGGGACAACAGTGCAGCACAAAGTTTTGATTATCGTCCAAACTTTTAAGCCATTTAATTCTAAGCCGCTCCTTTGAAATTATTTATAAAAACAGCAAGCACGAAGCTTGCTGTTTTTTCAGATTTCGACTAAACACAAGACTGTGTCAGATACTGCACCTGATTACGTCCTTTGTTTTTTGCCAAATACAACAATTCATCGGCTGAATGCAGAAAATCGACCACATTGTGATACTGCTGATTTTGGTGATAGCTATTTACACCAATACTCACAGTAACTTGGGTCGTCTCCCCTGTCTTGGTATGTGGAATTTCCAGCGCATATACTGCCTGTCTAAAGTTTTCAGCAAGTTGTACAGCATCTGCCAATGGTGTTTCAGGCAATAGCACCACAAACTCTTCGCCACCAAAGCGAGCCACAAAGTCAGATGCACGCGCAAAGTGTTGTTTAAGCAACTGCGCCACACTAATCAAACAATGATCACCCTGTAAATGTCCATAATTGTCGTTATAAGGCTTGAAATGGTCGATGTCGATAAACAAGAGAGACAATGCATGTTGATGACGCACAGCACGTTTAAATTCGTTTTCTATACGCTCACTGAGCGCCTTTCGATTGGCAACCAAGGTCAGCGGGTCTTGTAAGCTCAAAGCCAGATTTTTGCGACTCAACGCTTCGAGTTCCAACTCCATTTGTTTACGCGCAGAAATATCAAACATAAACCCAATAATCGCCACAGTTTCGTTATTTTCACGAATCACATGCACCACATCACGAATCCAGACATAATCTCCTGTAGCGGTTAAGGCACGATAATCCGCTTCGTGGTCTGTGCCTTGATCGGACAAACTCACACACATATTCACGGTCTTGTCCCGATCTTCAGGATGCATCCGATCAATCCAATCTTGTGCAGTTTTCCAGCTGTCTTGCGTCCAACCCAGTAAAGACTCAATTTGTGGGCCAATATAGCTAAAAGCTTTGGTTTTCCAGTTAATCTGCCACGGAATTGCATTCGTGGTTTCCAAAAGTGTTTTATAGAATTGGTCTTCTTTTAGTGCACTGTTTATTTCACTGAATGCACTGTTTATTTCACTCATAGCCTACCCTATGAATTTATTTTAATTACAATGTAACAACTTAAGTGAGCTTTGACTACAATTTGTTCTGTCTTATTGACATTTTTCTCAGCTTTGACACAATCATGAGGTTGAGCAAAATATAAACAACAATTGCTCAAAACATAAATCCCAAAATAAAAAGTAAGCCGATAAAATGTTAGAACATATTCAGAACCTGAAAAACACCCTCATTCAAGAGTTTTTCCAACTCTATGAGCAATATGAACAAGACCAAATTTATGCCTGTGTACTGGTCTTTAATGAATATCTTGGGGTCGATTATTTAGCTGTTTCAAGCCAACGTAGCCTGTTTAATGAACAGGAAGATGAAGCACAATATTTATCTGAAGTAAATAAATGGAATATAGAAAAATGGCGTTATCGCACTCAAGCCAACAATTCTAGCGGTCTGCATCAATTTAAAAATATTTTTGCAGATTATTTTAAACAGCGACATATCTATGGCAATCCTCTGCTGAATTCCAATGACACGCTGCAATACAACCATCTTGAACTTTTACTGGATATATTTCAGCAGGCTAAACAATCTTTATCGGGCGCTTATGGCTTAGATTTAAGCCAAATTCTGTTTTTTATTCATGTGCCCAAACAGGTCGATGTAGAAATCCACTCAGCGCAATTTCTAAACGCTCCAAGTGCTTTGCTCGATGAATTCCTGCACAACAAAGCGCCTCAAACCACGATGGAACAATCCACCGCACAACCCAAGCTCAAACTACAACAAGTGGATAAAGACTTGCTGATTGATCTGGCACAACTTTTAGAAGTGGAACCGTATGATTATTTGAGCATTGCACATGAAGCCTATTTGCTCACATTAGAACCGAGTTTTATTGACAGTAATTTATATATTCAGCGTTTAATTCAGCACGTTGCTGCAATGGACAATCATGAACAAGGTGAAATTGCCTTACATAAAGAAATTACCCAACGTATTCAGCAATTTTACGCCATGTAAGCACAATAGATTTGAACAAAATATTTACTCGCAATTTTTACCAAGGAAAACGTATCTCAACTGGCAATTCCGTGCAGAATCTAGGAAAATATTGCACTTTTAGCATGAACAATCAGCGAACTGTTTTTTCGCCTTGATTTGGAACATATATGAAGTTTGAGAAATTAGGTCAGTCGGGGCGCGCCCGTCGTGGTCGTTTAACACTTGCTCATGGTGTGGTAGAAACCCCTGTGTTTATGCCTGTGGGGACGTATGGCACAGTCAAAGGCATGCTGCCACGCGATATTGAAGAAATTCAGGCACAGGTTATTTTAGGCAATACCTTTCATTTATATTTGCGTCCAGGGCTAGAAGTGATTCAGCAACACGGCGGTCTACATGAATTCATCAAATGGGATAAGCCTATTTTGACTGACTCTGGTGGCTTTCAGGTGTTTAGCTTAGGCGCAATGCGTAAAATTAAAGAAGAAGGTGTGACCTTCCGTTCGCCTATTGATGGCTCAAAGGTTTTTCTTTCGCCTGAAATCTCGATGGAAATTCAAAAAACTTTGAACTCTGACATCGTGATGATTTTTGACGAATGTACGCCTTATCCTGCAACGCATGAAGAAGCACAAAAATCTTTGCAATTGTCTTTACGCTGGGCAAAACGCTGTAAAACACATCACCATGATGAGCTACAAAACAGCAACGCGCTGTTCGGGATTATTCAAGGCGGTATGTACGAAGATTTACGTGTTGAATCTTTAAACGGCTTACTTGAAATTGGTTTTGATGGTTATGCCATTGGCGGTCTTTCGGTGGGTGAACCGAAAGAAGAAATGATCAAAGTACTGGATTATTTGCCAGCTAAAATGCCAGAAGATAAACCACGTTATTTGATGGGCGTCGGCAAGCCAGAAGATATTGTGGAAGCAATTCGTCGTGGCGTCGATATGTTCGACTGCGTGATGCCAACCCGTAATGCGCGCAATGGTCATTACTTTGTAACCGATGGCTTGGTGCGTATTCGTAACAGTAAGTATCGTCATGACCAAAGCCCGCTCGATCCGCATTGTGATTGCTATACTTGCAAGAACTTTACCCGCGCTTATTTGTTTCATTTAGAAAAATGTGGCGAAATGTTGGGGTCAATGTTGGGCACTATTCATAACTTACGTTATTACCAACGCTTTACCCAAGATATTCGCAATGCCTTAGATAACGGCACTTTCGATGAATTTGTACAGGACTTTTATGCCCGTCGTGGCCTAGAAGTACCGCCTTGTCCTGAAGATTAGTCTTTTCAGTATTTGCGCTGAGTAAAAAGACAAGGTAAATTGCAGAACAAACCCAATTTATTATCAGATCACTGATCGCCAGTTTTTAGTTTAGGAAAATGAAATGAGCCTTTTTATTTCGACCGCTCACGCAGCAGGTGAAGCTGCACAACAACCAAGCCTTGTGGCTAACCTTTTAATGATTGCAGTCTTCATTGCAATTTTCTACTTCCTGATTTGGCGTCCACAATCAAAGCGTGCCAAAGAGCATCGTACACTGATTGAAAGCTTGGGCGTAGGCAGTGAAGTGGTATTCGCAGGTGGTCTTATGGGTAAAATCACGAAAATTGAAGGTGATTTTGCAGTGGTAGAGCTGAACCGTGGTGTAGAAGTAAAAGTACAACGCGCGAGTGTCATTTCAGTTCTTCCTGAAGGCACATTAAACAACCTCTAATCAAAAAGAGTCGTGCTCACGCACGACTTTTTCATTTTAAGAAGAAAATAAATGCGTTACCCAGCATGGAAATATCTGCTCATCCTCGTTGTTCTTGTGGTGAGTACATTATATGCCCTGCCTAGCTTGTATCCAGATGAACCTGCTGTTCAAATTTCAGGTGCCAAAGCTGGTACCCAAATTGATCAAAGCATCATACAAAAAGCAGAGCAAATTTTACAATCAGAAAATATTGCCAGTCATGACAACAGCTTTACCAACAATGCTGCATTGTTGCGTTTAGACACCTCAGAAGCCCAACTCAAAGCCAAAGAAGCTTTACGTCGCGGTTTAGGTGATGACTATGTCGTGGCACTGAACCTTGCGCCAACCACACCAGAATGGCTACAAAAAATTGGTGCAAAACCAATGAAACTCGGTCTGGACTTACGTGGTGGTGTGCACTTCTTATTAGAAGTGGATATGGACAAGGCCATCAGCCAGCGTATGGAAACTTCAGCCACCGATTTACGCCGTCAATTGCGTGACAACAAGCTGAAATTTAATAGCCTTTCGCTGAATAACAACACCATCACCCTACAGTTTGCCAATAATGCAGACCGTGATGCAGTGATGGATTTCTTGCGTCGTAACGGCAATGAATACACACAGCAAGCTGTAGCCACCACAGAAGGCTCTAGCTTACGTCTGAACTATACCGATGTTCGTAAACAGGAAATTCAGTCGTATGCGGTCAATCAGAACTTAACTACTTTACGTAACCGTATTAACGAGTTAGGTGTGGCTGAAGCTTTGGTACAAACTCAAGGTAGCAACCGTATTGTAGTGGAATTGCCAGGCGTACAAGATACTGCTGAAGCGAAGCGTGTACTCGGTCGTACTGCGAACCTCGAATTCCGTTTGGTGTCTGACTTAAATGATCAATATATTGATCCGTACACAGGTCAGACTACAGGTACAGTACCACCTGGCACAGAAGCGTTTGCCTTTGAATCTTTGGACAGTGGTCGCCAATTATTATTGAACCGCAGCCGTATTTTAACGGGTGAGCGTGTTCAAAATGCGTCGAGTGGTTTTAGCCAAGATACAGGCGGTGCAGAAGTTAACATTACCCTTGATGCTGCGGGCGGTAAACTCATGGCAGATGCGACACGTAACGCTGTGGGTAAACGTATGGCGGTATTGTTTATTGAAAACAAACAACGTATTAGCTATGTGACCGATGAAACTGGCACACAAACTGAAGTACGCACCCCATATACCGAATCTGTCGTCATTAATGCTGCAACCATTCAGGCGGTATTGGGTTCGCAGTTCCGTATTACAGGTCTAGATTCCCCACAAGAAGCCTCTGAATTGGCCTTAATGCTTCGTGCAGGTGCCTTGGCAGCGCCAATGTACTTTGTCGAAGAACGTGTGATTGGTCCAAGCTTGGGTCAAGAAAACATTGATAAAGGCGTATTGTCGACTCAGATTGGCTTCATTTTGGTTGCAATCTGGATGGTGGTGTTCTTCCGTCTGTTTGGTCTGATTGCCAACTTCGCTTTAGTGTTTAACTTAGCCATGATTTTAACCGTCATGTCTTGGATTGGTGCATCACTCACCTTGCCGGGTATTGCGGGTATCGTAATTACCATTGGTATGGCGGTAGATGCCAACGTCTTGATTTGTGAGCGAATACGAGAAGAAATTAAGTGGGGGGCCTCGCCCAAACAAGCCATTGTGGCGGGTTATGACCGAGCGTATAACACTATTTTCGACTCGAACTTAACCACATTCTTGGTGGCATTCATTCTGTTTGCGATTGGTACAGGTCCAATCAAAGGCTTTGCTGTGACGCTCATGATTGGTATTGTCTGCTCGATGTTTACTGCAATTACAGTGACCCGTGCAATTGTACAAATCATCTACGGCAAAAAACGTAACTTGAAAAAGTTGAGCATTTAAGGAGATCACTGATGACTGAGAATACTCAACTGCCTTCAAAAAAATATGGCCGCCCTGATGATGAGCGCGTGATTCCGTTTATGAAGATTGCTTTGCCTGCGGCATTGCTTTCTATTCTATTAACGGTTGCCAGTATCTTCTTCATTGCCACCAAAGGTCTAAACTTAGGTTTGGACTTTACTGGGGGTATTGCTGCAGAACTCAACTATAGCAATCCAGTAAAAGCCACCGATGTTTCTAACGCATTGGTCAAAGCAGGCTTTAACGACCCTGTGGTACAAACGCTTGGTTCAGACCGCGACCTAATGGTACGTATGCCTGTGCAAGAAGATGTTGAAGCAGAAGACTTAACCAAAGCAATTACTGCTGCGGTACAACTACCAAATAACACGGCAACTGTGCCAAAGGTAGATGTGGTTGGTGGTCAAGTCGGTAATGAGCTGTACGTACGTTCTGCGGGCGCTGTAGCTTTAGCGCTGTTATTGATGTTGGTATACGTCACCATTCGCTTTGAATTCAAACTGGCAATGGGTGCGGTACTGTCATTGTTCCACGATACTGTGGTGACACTGGGTATTTTTGCCATGATGCAATGGCCATTTGACCTGACTGTATTGGCAGCGTTATTGGCGATTATTGGCTTCTCACTCAACGATAACATTGTTGTATCTGACCGTATTCGTGAAAACTTCCGTAAAATCCGTGGTGCAACACCACTTGAAGTGGTAAACATTGCGCTGACAGAAACTTTACGTCGTACCATTCACACCTCTATGACCCTATTATTGGTTGTAGTCGCAATGATGCTCATGGGCGGTGATGGTCTGAAATGGTTCTCGATTGCGATGTTTGTGGGTGTATTTGTCGGAACATATTCATCTATTTACATTGGTACAGCCTTTGCTTTATGGCGCGGTTTGAACCGTCAGGACTTCATTGTTCAAGTCAAACCTGAATTTGAAGGTGAAGAGCAAGAAATTCCATAATGCATTTCTGCTAACACCAACATTCAAGCCTATCTTCGGATAGGCTTTTTTGCGCCTTAGCATTGCGATATTTGCGCTGACGTTGCGATGTTAATGCTGAATAATATGAATCTGTGGAAATTGAAAGCCTGCGCAAGATGGTGCTGCTCGCCACGCTACAGTCAGCATACAATCTGATAAACGAAAGTTTTGATAGGCAAAATGCCCAATCTGTGGATGATGACAAATACCGCCCTGTGCATTGGGATGCATACGGGTATCCAGCTCATTGAGACTTAAACGAATGCCTAAACCTGATGCTTTCAGCACTGCTTCTTTAGTTGTCCAGACACGAAACCAATAATCAGCGTCGTGTTCCAAATCTTGCCAGTATTGGAGTTCATTGGGATGAAACGCATGTTGTGCCAAGGCATCGAAACGCACCTTACGGTCTAAGTCCTCGACATCTACGCCAACATCGAGCAATTCAAAACTGCTTACCAAAGCATAATGCTGACGGCTATGACTATGGTTAAACTGCAATTGAGGGAATGCTGTCAAAAATGGCTTGCCATGTGGGTTACGCTCAATATCGCTGTTTTGAATATCGTGTTCTAAGTATCCAGAAAGCAATTGATTCCGATGCCGATAAATCGCCTGTTTCTGCTGTTGAATCTGTTCACTGCGTACAGCACTTGGATCGGGACTAAAAATCTGCTGAATGCGGCTAACATTCACACAAATTTTTTTAGGTGTTTTATTCATCCGCCCTTCTCCATTTTGGCTGAAATACGATAGAAAAAAACCAGCAAATATGCTGGTTTTTTAAAGCGTGCTCGCTTAGCTGCCTTGCACCAAACGACGTGCGCTGATAATCCCTGGTTGCTGCTCTAAACGTGCCAACAAACGAGAAAGTTGCGCCAAGCCTTTAACCTCAATTAACAATTTCATATTGGCGATACCATCACTTTCAGAAATAGTATTCACCTGACGAATGTTAATTTGATCGGCAAAAATCACTTGGGTTAAGTCTTTGAGCAAACCACGGCGGTCATAGGCTTCCACCACAATTTGCACGCTTTGACCACGGGTTGGCTGCATTTCCCAATCGGCTTCTACCGCACGTTCAGGTTCGTTGCCAATCATACGCACATAGTCCGAACACGCCACTTTGTGAATACTCACACCACGGTTCAGGGTAATATACCCCGCAATCGCTTCACCATGCACAGGCTGACAGCATTGTGCGATATGCAGTTCAACGTTATCCAAACCATCAATCAAAATGCCATGTGCCGATAAGGTATGGCTGGCACGTGGGTTCAAGGTTGGCTTCAACACCAGTTCAGGTTCATCCTGATCTAAGTGCATGTGACGATTGACCTGATTAATTAAGGCATGCAGGCTAATATCACCATTCACCAAACCAATCAGAATGTCTTCACCTGTTTTGACGTTAAAGTGATTGCAATAATCATTTAAATCAATACTTTTTGGATGAATCGCCAAACGTGACAGTTCTTTGTTGAGCACTTCACGCCCTACTTCTAGATTTTTGCTGCGGTCCTGCTGTCTAAACCAATGACGCAGTTTATCGCGCGCACGTGCCGTTTTAATATATCCTAAAGAGTTCACCAACCAATCACGGTTCGGTTCACGGTCTTTTTTGGTCAAAATCTCGACCTGCTCGCCTGTTTTTAAGCTATAGGTGAGCGGTACATAGCGCTGATTGACCCGCGCAGCATAACATTTGTTACCCACTTCGGTATGCACATGATAGGCAAAGTCCAGCACTGTTGAGCCACGTGGTAATTCTTTAATATCACCATCACGGCTGAACACATAAATTTTCTCAAAATCTTCAAACTCTTGGATTTGTTCAAAATTTTCAGAATCATCATCTTCTTTATGTGCGCTAGCATCGTTACGTTCCTGATAATGCTCCAAAACAGAACGCAAAGAATGTAAACGATGATTAAACGAATGGTCTGTGGCTTTAGAACCTTCTTTATAATTAAAGTGTGAACATACCCCAAGCTCGGCTTCTTCGTGCATATCTAGGGTACGAATTTGCACTTCAAGCGACTTGTTTTCTGCAATTACGGCAGTATGCAATGAGCGATAACCATTGGCTTTCGGATTGGTAATGTAATCATCAAACTGGTGCGGAATATGCCGCCACAATTGATGTACGATGCCCAAAGAGTGGTAACACTCTGGAATGGTTTTCACCAAAACACGTACAGCACGAATGTCATAGAGCTGATCGAAGCTGAGGTTTTTACTCTTCATTTTTCGATAAATCGAATAAATGTGTTTCACCCGCCCGCTAATTTCGGCATGAATACCATTATTGCCCAGCTCTGTACGCAATTGCTCAATTACGTTTTGAATGTAGTTTTCACGCTCCAAACGCTTTTCATTCAGTAACGTCGCAATTTCTTTATAACGGTCTGGCGCCAAATAACGGAAGGCTAAATCTTCGAGTTCCCATTTCAGTTGGGCAATGCCTAAACGGTGTGCCAATGGCGAGTAAATGGTTAAAATTTCTCGCGCCACACGCTCCTGACGTTCTTTGGAAGCGGTTGCCAACTCACGTAATGAATAGGTACGTTCTGCCAGTTTAATTAGCACCACGCGCACATCTTCCGTCATGGAAATCAGCATTTTATAAATGCCTGTTAAATGTTCACGCTGGTTATTATTAAAATGGTCTTCTAAACGCTTATTTTTCTCAATCAGTTCAGACAACTTACCCATCGACAAGGTGCCTTTGATCAAGCCATAAACTGCTTCACCAAATTCTTCACGCACTTCATCTAACTGCATGACATTTTCACGCACGCTACGATAGAGCATGGCTGCAGACAAAGTGTCTTCATCGACATGCAAGTGCGCTAAAATATTCGCCATCTCAATACCTGTATATAAGGTATGCGATGGATGACTGACGTCTGTTTCCAGCTCTTTTTTCAGGGTGTAATTGGCAACGCGTTCTAATTGTTCAAGTGCCGCCCCATCGTAAATCCCGCGTACTCGGTCTAGCCATTCTGCTAAATCCTGTCGGGCTTGCTCGGCATGTTCTACAGTCGTTTCCTCAGACAGTTCATTTAAACGTCCAGGAAGTTGTTCACGTACTGTGACCATACCCTTCTCCTACCTCTATGTACTTCATATTATAAATCGTTTATTTGCTTTTCTTTCTCAAACAAGGCAATGGATTCGACATGCCCCGTATGCGGAAACATATCCATCACGCCTGCTTTTTTCAATTGATAGCCCTGCTTGACCAATACACCTGCATCCCTTGCGAGTGTGGCTGGATTACAAGACACATAAACGATTCTATCTGCGCCAAATTTGGGCACATAATACATCACTTCCTCTGCGCCTGAACGCGGAGGGTCAATTAATAATGCCTCAAATCCTTGATTTGCCCAAGAATGATGCGAAAAATCTTTTGTTAAATCTTGTGAATAAAACTTAACATTGTCTAAATCATTACGTTGTGCATTCTCTGCACCACGCTGCACCATTTGCTCTGAACCCTCTACAGCAACCACCTTTCCTGTTGCACCTACACAACGTGCAAGCGGCAATGAAAAGTTGCCTAATCCACAAAACAGATCAAGCACCCGATCACCTGATTTTAAGTTAAGCAAATCACATGCCAGCTTAACCATTTGTGGATTAATTGTAGAATTGACTTGGGTAAAGTCTTGGGGATGAAAGCCAAAATTCACATCAAAATCATCTAAACGATAATGCAAACGCATTGCTGCATGCGGATCATCAACCCGATGCAAACTGTCTGGACCTTCAGGCTGCAAATACAATTGCCAGTGTTTCTGTAACGCAAACTGCTGTAACTGGTTGATATCGGCTGCAGATAGTTGTTCTGTATGCCGCACCACCAAAGCAATCTCTTGATCTCCCATCGCCAATTCTATATGACCAATATGGGCCTTGCCTGTTAGACTTTGGAGTAGCTGCTTGATTCGTGTTAACGAACCAAATGCCTGATCCAACACCATACAGCGGTCAATTGAGGTCAGTTTATTGCTATTGCGCTCACGAAAACCGACCACCAATTTGTCTTGACTGGCAATATAACGCACCCCAACACGGGCTTTGCGGCGATAATCTTCACGCTGTGAACGCAAAGGCGCTAACCATTCTTCAGGCTGAATTTGCGCAAAATGTTGCAGATGCGACTGCAACACCTGTTGTTTGAGATGAATCTGCTCATCCAACTGAATATGCTGCATGCTACAACCACCGCAACGCTGATAATGTGGACATTGTGGCGTAACCCGTAATGTCGAAGGCTCACCCAGCACTTCTAGACACTCGGCTTCTTCTAAGCGTTTGTTACTATGCGTAATTTTGGCGCGTACTGTTTCACCAGGCAATGCGCCCTCTATAAAAACTGTTTTCCCCTGCTTCTCGGCTGGATGACCCGACTGAGCTGTGTAGTGTGCAATCCCGCGCCCTTCATGTGACAACGATTCCACCTGAAAGCAATATTCAGCCTGCTGCGTGGTACGGTTTTTACTGCGATGTTTCATATCAGTCTAAATATCGGAAGATGGGGAAGATTGAAAAGGCATCACGGATTCATTTGAAGGCGTGGTGACACTTTGTTCAGGAAAATCTGTACGGGTAAATTCAGTTTGCTGCGAACTGTGCTGCCACACGCTTAAAAAGTCTGCATGCTGCGGCTGAGTATGCAAATATTGAATGGTATGCTGTACCCATAAAGTATGCTCTTCAAGCAGCAATTGCCCTTTGAGCAGCAGCCAACGCAAATAAATCAACCAAGTATTTAAGACATCGCCTTCACAATAACGCGTCAGCCTTGACCATTCGCCGCTTTGCATAAATGCAGGAACATGATAGCCCGCATCTACACGTTTACCTGGAAAACCTAGCAAATACGCAATGTCATCCAACTTTTGAAAATGACGACCATTAAACATTGCCATCACATCCATTAAATCGACATGACGCTGATGGTAACGGTTTTGATAATTGTTATAGCGCTTTTGCTGATCAATCTCGCCCTGATCAAATAAACTTGGTGCAGACAGCCCGTGATACATGGCGCGGAATAAAATCACTGGCAAGTCAAACTGCGAACCGTTCCAACTGACCAAAGTCGGATGACGCTTATCAAAAATAGACAAAAACTTTTTCAGCATGGCCGCTTCGCTGTCGTGTTCACGGCTAAAGGAAAACAGCTTCATGCCGTGTTCATCAATCCATAAGCCTGAAATGCAGACTATTTCATGCAAAGGCAGACGCTGAAAATCGGTGCCCGCTTCTTGGCGACGCAGTTTCATCATCGCCTGCTCAAGTTCAGCCTCAGGCAAATCCAGCTGATATAAATGCGCGCCTGACTTCAAATCGGTAACGGTTTCTATATCGAAAATCAGCACAGGTAAACGCATAAAATCTTACTCAATGGGTGATAGAAAAATGGATATCACGATTCAGTATCTTGAACAGAGAATAAACCTGTCGATAAATAACGATCACCACGGTCACAGACAATACAAACGATGACTGCGTTTGGATTTTCTTCGGCAATTTTTAAAGCTGCCCAAACCGCCCCACCCGATGATGTGCCTGCGCTGATGCCTTCTTTTTGCGCTAATTTGCGCATGGTTTTTTCCGCTTCAATTTGTGGAATATCAATAATACGGTCAACACGGCTGCGGTCAAAAATGGTGGGTAAATAGGCTTCAGGCCAACGACGAATCCCTGCAATACTTGAACCATCGGAAGGTTGTAAACCAATAATTTGGATTTCTGGGTTTTGTTCTTTTAAGTATTTAGACACGCCCATAATGGTACCTGTGGTACCCATAGAACTGACAAAGTGAGTGATTTTTCCACCCGTTTGCTGCCAAATTTCAGGGCCCGTGGTCAGATAGTGTGCCTGCACATTGTCAGGATTACCAAATTGATTCAGCACCAAGCCTTTGCCTTCACGTTGCATTTGCAAAGCCAAATCACGTGCACCTTCCATGCCTTGTGCTTTGGTCACTTCAATCAACTCTGCACCATAGGCACGCATGGCATCTTTACGCTCTTGGCTCATGTTGTCAGGCATAATCAGCTGCATTTTATAACCACGCATGGCGGCTACCATCGCCAAAGCAATGCCCGTATTGCCACTAGTTGCTTCAATTAAAGTATCGCCCGGTTGAATTTCACCGCGTTTTTCCGCCTGCATAATCATGTTGTAGGCAGGACGATCTTTAACAGAACCCGCAGGGTTATTGCCTTCCAGTTTTGCTAAAACCGTTGCCTGCGTATGACTTGCCAAACGCTGCAAACGCACTAATGGGGTTTTGCCCACATAATGATCTAACAAAAATTCATCACTTTGGAAGTCTGGTTGGGTATCACGCATGCTGTGCACCAATATCAAGGTGGGCTTATTGTATGAAAATTTGCATCTTCCTGCACGTTTTTCACAGGCTTTTTATCAAAACAGCAATAGTCTGCCGACAATTTATGCATCACTCACCATCTAAATAATTCAAGCTGGGATGAATCCATTTTTAATGGCTAGTTTTTACTAGATGAATGCCAAAAATTCTCACAGCAGATTGATTACAAATAACAAGATAAATTTGCACCGCTCGCTCCAAACAGATGAAAACACAGTCAGGAGAAATAAAGCATGCTAAACTGCCAAACATAGGGATTGAACTGCGTTAACCATGTCAAATATCAATAAAAAGTTATTTAAGCGCTTACATTTAAATCATGCTTATGGACAGCTGATTGCACTTATTTTTGTGCCAATTATGGTTTTGGCATGCGTCGGCACGATGCTGGTTTTATCCGAAACCTCGAATGCCGCAAAAGCACAGCAGCGACAAATGGCAATTGCGATTTTGACCCGTTTTGAGTTGCCATCTGAAGCAGCTTTGCATCAACTGGCTAGCTTTCCGTGGAAGTACGAAGAAGCCCGTTCTTATATGCAAAATATGATGAACGAAAAGCATTTGGTTCGTACTGCACTGATTGATGCTTCGGGTACACGGCGTTTAAGCATGGGCTTTCAGGATCAAGACGAATGGCCCCAATTCCCTACAAATGCCGATTTTTTTGGCCCAATTCAGTATAAAAATAATCATGTGTATGGCATGCAAATTCAGCAAGACATCAACCGACCTGCATGGTTACTAATTGAACTAGACAATCAACCGCTACAAATAGCCCGTTATCGGGTCATGATTGTATTAATTGCCACAGGCTTACTGACTTTATTGCTGTTATTGCTGTGTCTGAACTTCTATTCACGTCGCTGGATTGCACCCATGTATGAAATTCGCATGCAACTACAACGCCTAAATGCGGATACACTCGATCAACACATGGTCATTAACAGCACTGGCGAATTACGCTTATTGCAGCGGGATATTGCCAATGTGGTAAAACGCCTGCATTCCAGCTTTTTAGAACTCAAAGAACACACCGAACAAACTGAAGATGACTTGCGTCGCACCCTCGATACTTTGGAAGTACAGAACATCACTTATCGTCAGGCACGTGACCAAGCGATTTCTGCCAACCAGTCTAAATCGGTATTTTTAGCCAACATCAGCCACGAACTCAGAACACCGCTAAACAGTATCGACGGCTTTATCCATCTGTTATTACGTCAAGAAAATCTAAGTAATGAGCAGAATTTATATTTACAAACCATTCGTAAATCATCGGCGCATCTTTTAGCACTGATTAATGATGTGTTGGATTTTTCCAAAATTGATGCAGGCAAACTGGAACTGGATACAGCACCCTTTGATTTAGAAGAAGCTATTTTTGATGTAATGGATATGCTCTCGCCATTGGCTGCGCAAAAAAACATCAACATGGCCTTTTATTTTGCCAATAATGTGCCGCAATATGTGCTGGGCGATGCTTTACGTTTCAAGCAAATTTTGACCAATTTAATTTCCAATGCGATTAAATTCACCCCCGATGGTGAAATTATTGTACGGACGCGGGTAGAACATGATGATATTGGACAATGTCTGATTCACTTTAGCGTCCAAGATAGCGGTATTGGTTTAAGCGGCGCGGACCGTAAAAAACTGTTTGAGTCGTTCTCTCAGGGTGATACTTCGGTCACGCGTCAATTTGGTGGTACAGGGTTAGGTTTGGCCATTTCCAAACAATTGGTTCATTTAATGCAAGGTCAAATTGGCTTTGAAGACAATCAGGAACGTGCCCCAACCGAAAAAGGCTCGACCTTCTGGTTTACTGCCTTGTTTACGGTAGATGAAGCGCATGCTCAACAGCATCCAACTTTTAAAGAGATTCAGGTAGTGTCCTATTTGGCGCACCCTGCCACAGCCAATATCTTGCGTCATTATCTTGAAAATTATGCAGTGCGACATATTGAAGCCGCTTCAATTCTAGATTTATTTAGCCGCTTAAAAGATGTATCTGGCCTGCAAGACAACACTTGGTTGATTGTTGACCACAGCGGCGACACCGAAGCCTT
The DNA here is from genome assembly GCF_002946595.1 of Acinetobacter sp. SWBY1. Lineage (NCBI taxonomy): Bacteria > Pseudomonadati > Pseudomonadota > Gammaproteobacteria > Moraxellales > Moraxellaceae > Acinetobacter > Acinetobacter sp. SWBY1. Next base: position 1,524,025 of record NZ_CP026616.1, read on the forward strand.
GTTAAAAGAAATTCGTACCCGTTATCAAGGCAATTTGGCGGTATATGGCTATCAAATGGCGCTAGACCCAAGCCTATTAAATGAATATCGTGCACGGGCTTTGTATCAACCGCTCAGTCGTTCAGCATTAATTGACTTACTTAACAATGAAAATAATTTTGATGAACAAGATTCTGCATCATTTGATGGTAAAGGCCTGCACGTTTTAGCGGTGGATGACCATCTACCCAACCTGATTGTACTCGAAGCCTTGTTGGGCGAACTGAATGTGACCACTACCAAAGCGCAAAGTGGTCAGGAAGCGTTGGGGATTTTGCAGCAACGCATTGAACAGGAGCAGCAACCCTTTGACCTGATCTTTATGGATATTCAAATGCCTGTGATGTCAGGGATAGATACCACTCGCGCAATTCGTTCATTAGAGTCGACTTTAGAAAACCACAAACGCTTGCCTATTATTGCCCTCACCGCACATGCACTTGCCGATGAAAAGCAAAAATTACTCAAAGTTGGTATGGATGACTATGTCACCAAACCGATTCAGATTGAACAAATCATCCAGATTTTAACCCATTGGACCACCCAAAGTTTTAATAAACCACCTGCAATCGATAAAGTCATTGTGATTGAAGCGCTAGACCCACAGGTGTTGGATTGGCAACAAAGCCTGATGCTGGCTGCCAACAAAGAAGACCTTGCAATGGATTTACTGAAAATGTTGGTAGATAGCTTTGCCACAGAATTGCATGAAATTGAACAGCTTATTGAACTTGAAGATTTCCCGCAACTCGAGCATGTGTTGCATCGTCTGTATGGTGCAACCCGTTATGTTGGCACGCCAAACCTGCAAGAAGTAACAGGTTCATTTGAACAGTTTGTTTCGACATTGCGTAAAGAACGCCGTAAAGCCGATGATCTGTTTGTGCAGGAAGTACTCAATCGTTATCAGGAGTTAAAAGCATGTATCCAACAAGTGGAACATGCAGCAGAACATATTTTTGCTCAACATACAGCAACGAGTTCATAGTGGATAAAGTAGGATGAATGTCATTTCGTCCAAATAAAAATTGTTTTTTAAATATAAGTTTCACGAAGCGCATCACATAATTTTATCAATTCTTTCAGGCTGAGCCGACGGATTTGGCCGTGACTCTGCTGTCATTTATCTTGGGTCTGTGCATGCTATGCTTTGCTCAGTAAAAACAAGAGCTCACATCATGACTTTACTTCGAATCGAAAAAAATAATGGCATCGCCACAGTTTTCCTAAACCGCCCAGACAAACGCAATGCCATGAGTTTTGCCCTACTTAAAGAATTGGTGCACACTGCAGAAAAACTTAAAAAAGACCGCAACTTACGTTGTGTGATTTTAACAGGCGAAGCAAACGTATTTAGTGCAGGCATTGATTTGGCCGACCTCAATAATCCACAAAACCGTGCATTTGCAGCTTGGGAGTTAATTAAGCCGGGGCAAAGCCTGTTTCAAAAAGCATTTCTCGTTTGGCAACAATTGCCTGTACCTGTAATTGCTGCAATTGAAGGTTATTGTTTTGGCGCAGGAATGCAATTGGCTTTAGCTGCAGATATTCGTATCGCTCATCCTGACACGCAAATGTCGATTATGGAAAGCCGCTGGGGCTTAGTGCCTGATATGGGGCTGAGCCGCTCTTTAAAAGGTTTAATTGGCCTAGATCTTGCCAAAGAGCTGACCTTAACTGCACGTATTTTTGATGCCAACTATGCCAAAGAAATTGGCTTGGTCACGCATTTAAATGCAACACCTTTGCAAAAGGCACAAACTCTTGCCGAAGAAATTGCACAGCGCTCCCCAGATGCACTGGCTGCAGCCAAACAAGTGCTGGATGCCATGGAACATTCTCCAAATAAATCTTTACGTTTAGAAAAAATTTGGCAATTAAAATTATTGCTAGGTAAAAATAGCCAACTGGCACGTAAAAAGGACAAGAATCCTGAAGTGACCTTTGCACCGCGTCAGTTTTAATGCAGCTCAGACACAACAGACTTTGACCAAAGGCTAAATTGACATTTCAAGCCAGACTTGTACTGTAGGCAAAAATGGAGAATCAGCGCTATGCATTTTGATCGTGACACAAAAATCGCTTTTTTAGGTATGGGACTTATGGGGACGCGCATGGCAACCCGCTTAGTTCAGGCAGGTTTTGAGGTCGCGGTGTGGAATCGTAGCCCTGCGGCTTGCGAATCTGTGCTCAGTCTGGGGGCAAAACCGCTGCAATTGAGCGAGATCGGACAATATCCAGTGATCTTGAGTTGCCTTGCCGATGATCATGCCGTCCAAGCTGTATTAGATCAAATTGAGCCTTTTTTGACTGCTCAACAAGTCATTGTCGATTTTTCCAGTTTGTCTGTAGATCAAACCCAAAAGCTAGCGCAGCAAGCCAACCTCAAACAGGTCACATGGATTGACTCACCTGTATCGGGAGGCACTGCGGGAGCCGAACAAGGTAGTTTGGTGATTTTTGCAGGGGGTGATGCAAACACCATCGAAAAATTAAGCCCGATTTATCATGTGCTGTCACAACGTGTAACCCGTATGGGTGAAACAGGCACAGGACAAGCCACTAAAATCTGCAACCAACTGATTGTTGCTGCCAACAGCACCCTAATTGCCGAAGCTGTTGCCTTAGCAGGACAGGCAGGCGTAGACACCCGTTTACTTGCACCTGCTTTGGCGGGTGGTTTTGCCGACTCGAAACCGTTTCAGATTTTAACTCCACGTATGGCAACTCACAGTTTTGAGCCTGTGCAATGGAAAGTCAAAACCCTGTCTAAAGATTTAAACAATGCCTTACAACTGGCAGCGCAATTTCAGTTACAGATTCCTGTGGCAGAAAAAGCCCTTTCACAACTGCAAGCCCATCAAGCCAAGGGTTTTGCAGAAGCAGATTTAGCCACCATTATTCATCAGGTCGAAGCTTAATCGGCTTGATTCCTGATCCAACCTTTGCCTGCAAGGAGCACCTGCATGTCTAAACTGGCGGTTAATCTGTCGATGATTTTTACCGAAGTGCCTTTAATTGAACGCTTTGCCCTTGCACGCGAACATGGTTTTCAGCATGTTGAAATTCAATTTCCCTATGAGCTGAGTATTGAGCAGATTCAAACCCAACTCACACTCCACCAACTCAGCCTGTGTTTAATCAATGTCCCTGCGGGTGACCTCATGCAAGGCGGCAATGGTTTGGCGGGCGTACCCGGAAAAGAGATTGAATTTCATCATGCCTTAGAGTTAGCCATCCGCTATGCCACGGCATTAAATGTCCCTAGCGTCAATATTTTGGCAGGCAAACAACCTGTCGATGCCGATTTACTGCCTTGCTTAAACACACTGGCAGAAAACCTAAAACTGGCCTGCTCGATGCTCACTCAACATCATATTCAGCCTGTCTTTGAAATGATTAATGGCACCGACATGCCACGCTTTTTAGTACAAAATATTGCGCAAGCTCAAGAGATGCTAGAAGCAGTCAAACATCCTGCTCTTAAAATGCAATACGACTGTTATCACATGGCGATGATGGGTGAAGATGTGCTGAGCGCATTGCAAGAAAACATTCAGGATATTGGTCATATCCAGTTTGCCGACAATCCAGGACGCCATGAACCCGATTCAGGCGAGCTAGACTATACTACTATTTTCAAATGGTTACAGCACAGTGCTTATTCAGGCTATATCGCTGCAGAATACCGCCCAAGTCTGGCGTCAAATCAATCATTTGCATGGAAAGACAAATACTTTCCCTCAAATCAAAGTGGTTAAAATTAAACCGATTTGAAATTTCAGGCTAAAACAGCTATATTAGACGATGAATAATTTTAGGAAATTATACACCCCATGAATTTAGAACCATCGCCCGGCGCTTCTAATTCTCACGATCTTGCAATGAATACCCAAAAGCATGACGTACAAACTTGTCTTAAAGTTGTACATGAAGCTCTCCTTGATGTAAAAGCCAAAGAAATTGTTGAACTTGATGTCAGCAGCATCAGCAATGTTTCAGATGCCATAGTGATTGCTAGCGGTACATCAACTCGCCACGTAAAATCTCTTGCCGACAATGTTGCCGAAGAAGCGCGCAAAGCAGGCTTCCGCCCAATTGGTATTGAAGGTGAACGTGATGCAGAATGGATCTTGGTCGATCTTGGTATGGTAGTGGTTCACATCATGCTACCAACAGCACGTAAATTCTATGACCTAGAAAGCTTATGGCGCACTACGCCTGAGTCTGTTGCTTAATACAACAGCTCACTTGAGCAGCCTTAAAGATACACAAAAAGCGACTTTCAAATAAGTCGCTTTTTTAATGCGGATCTTTTGAAGCTCATATCCCTAATCATTTTTATATCGCATTAATCTACCCACCAAATATTGGTTTATATCATCCCCTACCCAATACATTGCTTCAAACCAATCCTATAAAACTCGCCCGAACTCAATCTGCCTGGTCTCAATTAACCACTTTACATCAGCCATAAAAAAAACCGCCCGAAGGCGGTTTCATATCTAGAAACAGTGTCTTAGTGACCTGTACCGTTGATTGATTTAGTCATATCTTCCACAACTTTCTTGGCATCACCAAAGATCATCATGGTCTTGTCGTTATAGAACAAGTCGTTGTCTAGACCCGCATAACCTGTTGCCATTGAGCGCTTGATGACCATAATGGTACGTGCTTTATGCGCTTCAAGAATTGGCATGCCGTAAATTGGCGAGTTTGGATCGTCTTTTGCCGCAGGGTTAACTACGTCATTTGCACCAATCACCAACACCACATCTGTTGCCGGGAAATCTGAGTTGATTTCGTCCATTTCTAAGATGTCTTCATACGGTACGTCTGCTTCTGCAAGTAATACGTTCATGTGACCCGGCATACGACCTGCCACTGGGTGAATCGCAAAGCGAACAGTTACACCTTGTTCTTTCAGCAAGTTAGCCAATTCTTTAACTGCATTTTGTGCACGACCTTGCGCCATACCATAGCCCGGTACAATTACTACGCTGTCTGCATTTGACATCAAGAAGCCAGCATCATCAGCAGAACCTGAACGGTAGTTACGTTGCACTTGCGCACCCGCTGCTGCCGTTGGTGCTGCTGCACCGCCCATCGCACCACCAAACAATACGTTGATGATTGAACGGTTCATGGCTTTACACATGATGTAAGACAGAATCGCACCTGAAGAACCGACCAATGAGCCTGCAACAATCAGCATGTTGTTTTCAAGTGTGAAACCAATACCTGCTGCCGCCCAACCTGAGAACGAGTTCAACAATGACACCACAACTGGCATGTCACCACCACCCACTGGTGCAATCCATACCCACCCGAATGCCAATGCTAAACCTGTCATTGCCCAGAATGAAGTCATGTTGCCGCTCAGGAAGAAGTGAATCCCAAAACCGAGCATGGCAAGGAAAATTAACGCCTGAACAGGTTTTACCCATGCACCCGAAATAGTTTTTGCCCATTTCTTCGCCGCCAATTTACCGTATGCAAATACAGATGCAGTAAAGGTAATCGCCCCCACGAAACAGCCCACAAACAATTCAAATAAATGAACTTTGCTCATTTCATGGAAAGTAATGCCATTTGTAGCCAACAAGTCTGGACCAAGTTCAATCAACTTGTTGTTATGAATAATCGCAGCAATCGCAATTAAAACTGCAGCCAAACCGACTAAAGAGTGCATTAACGCTACAGTTTCAGGCATTTGAGTCATTGGCACCGTACGTGCGCGGGCAATACCCACCACCGCACCTGCTGCCATAGCTGCCAGAATCATCCACACAACTGGATTGTCTGCCACAAAGAATGTAGTCAAGACTGCAATCGCCATTGCGATCATGCCGTAACGGTTGCCCGCAATCGCAGTTTTAGGCCCAGACAAACCACGTAAAGTTAAGATAAAGAGCACAGCCCCGATTAAATAGAACCAGTCTGCATATTCACGAATAAATTCCATGCATTAGCCCTCTTTTTTCTTTGCTTTTGGTTTGAACATTTCCAGCATACGTGCAGTCACTGCAAAACCACCGAAAATATTGATGCTTGCCAAGAACACAGCAATCGCACCCAGTACACTCACCACATTAATGGTTTGGAAATCGACACTGCCTTCTACACCCATGATTGGTAGACCAACAGTTTGAATCATCGCACCGACAATAATGATTGAAGAAAGTGCATTGGTTACTGCCATTAATGGCGTATGTAACGCAGGTGTTACCCCCCACACCACGTAGTAACCTACGAAGATGGCAAGGACAAAAATCGTAATTGTTTCAACCATGAGAATTCTCCTTAACCACGCTTTAACAGCACTTGACCGTTATGAGTGACCAGCAACGCTTTCTGAATTTCTTCTTCAGGATTCAATGCGAAGTTCTTGTCGTTATCAAATAATGTTTCAACAAAATTCAACACATTACGCGCATATAGTGCAGATGCTTCTGTCGATACAGTCGATGGAATATTTGGAATACCCAAAATTTTCACACCATTGGCAGTCACTACAGTTTCACCGCATTGTGAACCTTCGACGTTACCGCCCGTTTCGACTGCCATATCTAAAATCACAGAACCCGGCTTCATTTTTGCCACAGTTTCCGCTTTGATTAAACGCGGTGCATCACGACCCGGCAATAACGCAGTGGTGATCACGATATCCGCATTAGAAACGGCTTTATCGACAATCACTGCTTGGTCTTTAATGTATTGTTCACCAGGCATCCAGCCATAACCATTTTTGGCAGCATCGGCAGCTTTTTGTTGTTCTTCTTCAGACATTGGTACGTCTAACCACTTACCACCCAAAGATTCCACCTGATCTTTTGCCGTTGGACGCAAGTCAGTTGCTTCGACTACAGCACCTAAACGCTTCGCTGTTGCAATGGCTTGCAAACCAGCAACACCCACACCCATGATCACAACACGCGCAGGTTTTACAGTACCCGCTGCCGTCATTAACATTGGGAACATGCGTTGATATTCTGCTGCAGCCAACAACACAGATTTATAACCTGCCAAGTTGGCTTGTGATGACAACACGTCCATATTTTGCGCACGCGACAAGGTACGTGGCAAAAGCTCTAAAGCAAATGCAGACACCTGAGCCGAAGCAAATTGGTCTAATTCAGTATTGCGGTAAGGATCAAACATCGCCACCACAGTGCTGTTCGGTGCAAGTTTTTGAATTTCTTCACCCTTTGGGGCACGAACTTTCAAAATCATTTGGCTACCGCGATAAGCATCATCTGTCATGGTCGCGCATACTTGTTCATAAGCGCTGTCGATATAAGCGGCTTTTACGCCTGCACCACGTTCAATGACTACGCTATGACCCGCGCTAATCAACTTCTTTACTGTTTCTGGCGTCGCAGCGACACGATTTTCACCGACAACAGTTTCGGTTGGAATTCCGATCTGCATGAGCGTTCCTCAAGCTAGTTTTTCTTAAGTCAACATCGTGGATAACGATGCTTTCCCCTCAGGATAAGTTTTGTTGAATTTTTGGATTCTAATGCAACATTTTTAAATTACCACCCAATATTTATTTAATAAATACCCATATTTTGAACTGATGATTCATAAAAATATTGTTGCGAGATATAATTGATAAGTTTTGCTTCTTGAATATAAGTCTAATTATTCAGCAAAACTTCGATTTGAAGTGTCTAAAAGAAAAAAAGCGATGCTTTGAGCTTGCAGTTGACCACATTTAAATGAATTAAGCATTGATCATTCTGACACGCATTTCACTTAATTGGGAAAATCCGACTTAGCGCTAAAAGATTGCATATCTATACATTTAAGCGCTAAAAGCAAAAACTTAAACACCAAATTGACTTTTTTGACAATTTTTACACCGCACAACAAGGTTCAATTTAGAAGTGTTTTGCGCATCTGAAAACCTTAGAAAAACCTACCTTTGCCTTATGAGTAAAATCGAATATTTGAAACAGTAAAACTTTTAAAAGAAGCTTGAATTTATTCAACTCAGGTCTAAGTTAAGTGCTGCTATTTTTTTCATTTTTTTTGTGCGTCATTTAGTCTGATGATGGATTTTCTCTGTTTTGCAATATTTTTAGCTAATTTGCACCATTATCGTGCAAAGCTCATTTACTCTACTTTTCACAAAATTTATGCCATCTCAAGCAGACCATCTGCATAAAATCAGCTATGCTTGCTCAAATACAGCACACACAGCTTGATCCATGCAGTCGCATCTGCCTTTATCTATCATGCAACTTGCATTTGTGTGCGCGGCATGTGTCACTTCTCTTGCATCCACCTTGCTCGACAGCATTTTTCATGATAAGACTTAACGCCACACAATGGGGCTCAATCTTCGCTTTATTTGCTGCTTTTTTGTTTAGCACCAAAGCTATTTTTATTAAACAGGCTTATGCGCTTTCACCGTTGGTCGACGCAACCGTACTCATGGCTTTGCGCATGGCAAGTGCCCTGCCTTTCTTCTTGCTGATTTGTTGGCTCAATCGCCATCACAGTCGCAACATCTCTACACGCAATTGGCTGTTGCTGATTTTTGCAGGTTTGATGGGCTATTATTTTTCCAGCTGGTTGGATTTTTTAGGGCTGATGTTCATTAGTGCCTCATTAGAACGCATTATTCTGTTTTTATACCCAACGCTCACCGTTCTGGCTTCGAGCGTAATGTATCGACAGAAACTGAGCTGGCTGAGCCTATTTGCAATTGCCCTGAGTTATGGCGGAACAGTGATTGTGATGTTACAGGAACAGAGCAATACCCCGCATGACACGTATTTTTGGTTAGGCAGCAGTTTGGTGTTTGCCAGTGCGGTGTGTTTTGCAGGCTATTTATTGCTGACCAAAAGCCTGATTCAGCATTTTGGTTCATGGAATTTTACAGGTCTGGCTTTAAGTATTGCCTGCATCGGCACGCTTACGCATTACAGTTTGGTCACACCGAATCCACTGGGACTGGTACAACAACTGCCTGTAGAAGTGCTAGGCTATGGTATTGCTTTAGGGATATTTGTCACAGTCTTGCCCACCTTACTCATGGCGCACAGTATCGCCCGTTTAGGTGCGGCACAATCGGCCATGATTGCTTCAATTGGCCCCATCTTGACGATTCTATTGGCCACAGCATTTTTAGGTGAACATCTAAATGGCATACAATGGTTCGGCTGCATGCTCAATATTGTAGGCGTGATGATGATCACCTTGTCCAAAAACAAGTTCTCTCATTAAGTTAAAGACGACATCCTGCCACTAATGAAGTTGAATATTGGATTCAATCTTTGAGCTACTGCAACCTCGTTTTACCATTGATCTTAGGATAATTATGAACACTGCACCCGACATCAGCCAAGATAAAACCCTGCTCTGGTTGATGGCGATTGCCTGTGGTCTATGCGCGGGTGCGAATTATTATTGCCAACCGCTGATTTACTCGATTCATCAATCTTTCCAAATTCCGCAATCCCAAGTGGCATTGACGGTGACTTTTGCACAAGTGTCTTATGCACTGGGTTTATTGTTCATTGTGCCTATGGGCGATATTGTCAATAAAACCAAATTCATTCCCCTATTGATGTTTTTGGCCTCGATTGGCTTATTTTTATGTGCCTTTTCCAGCAATTTAAGCATGTTATGGATTGGCACGATTATCACAGGGCTATTTTCTGTGGCAGCACAAGTCTTAATTCCTTTTGCCACCATGACTGTAAAACCTGAAAAAATGGGTGAAGTGGTCGGTTTATTGATGAGTGGTTTATTGGTCGGTATTTTACTTTCGACCAGTTTGGCAGGTTTACTGTCTAATTTATTCCATTGGAAAGTGATTTACCTGATTAGTGGCGTGCTGATGCTATGCATTGCTGCAGTACTCAAAGCGCGCTTGCCGTTTGTCTCAACCAGCAAACTCAGTTATTTGGCTGTGTTTCAGTCTATGGGCAAACTCATTTTAGAAGAACGTCGTTTGGTCTATCGTGCCTTGCTCGGTGCGTTTGCTTTTGCAGCGATGAGTGTGTTGTTTTCTACCATTGCAGTATTACTCAAATCCAGTTTTGGCTTAGCCGACTTTATGGTGGGCATTGTGGCAATGGTGGGAGTATTCGGTGCTCTTTCGACTAAACATGTGGGAAAAATTGCAGATCGCGGCTATGTTACAGCACTGACTTGGGGTGGTTTAGCTTTATTAGCAATTAGCTGGGTCTTTCTATACAACGGACAATTCAGCTTATGGAGTTATATTCTTGGTTTTGGCTTAATTAACCTTGGGCTTGCCACCGTACACAGCAGCAACCAAAACGTAATTTTTCGCTTACGCCCCAATGCCAAATCGCGGATTAACTCAATTTATATGACCAGTTATTTTACTGGCGGTGCTTGTGGTTCTGCTTTGGGAATCTATGCATGGCAACACGGTGGATGGTTATGGAGTTGCCTAGTTGGTTTGTGTTTTGTTGCCGCCGCAATGAGCTTTGCCCTGCTCGACTGGCAACATCAACGTCAACACACCGCCATGCCTTAAACGCTGCTATTACAATGAAGCAAGTCGCTTAAGACATTTGCATCACAGGATAAAATGGCTGACTCAACTCCACATTTTCTAAATTTTCCAATAAAATTTGGATAAAACACGGCATCAACGCACACAGTAAAGTATTGGCATGGCTGAGTTGTTTGCGGTTGATTGCACTGTTATAAGTTGCACCACCGTGTAAAAGTTGCTGCTGTAACGTCAATAAGCGCTTAAACAAACATGCCAAAATTGTGACCGAATCATGAATGTGCAATGCCTGCATAATCTGCTGTTTCTCTGCTTCATAATCTGCACGCCATTCAGCTTCAGTCATTTTTTGATTACGCCAATCCCAAAAACTTTGATACAAATAAGGGTTGGTCAGCAACACCTCTAAACTTTGTGGATATTTTTCCCAAATAATTCTCGCCATGCGCTGATCGACATCTTTTTGATACATACGCTGCACAAATTGCTGCAAGGTCTGTTGTTGTGTATGCTCTGCTGTCTGACTTTGCGCATACAAGGCACTCAAGGCTACCCATGCTGTCATAAATTGCATATCAAGATCATCATGAAAATCAATGGCTTTTTTCCACCAACTTAAACTGCGCTGCATGCGTAAATTAAATGCCTTTGAAAATTCATTTTTCTTAGTTCGATAAATTTCTTCTAATACCAACATTTTATTCTCACTCTTATGCTGCGTTATCGTTATCTTTTCAACATACTAAAAAACGGCTACGCATACAAATACTGAGCAGTTCCGCTTTAGCACCTACGGTTGCGCTGCTGTGTTCATAGCGAACAAAGCAAAGTTGATGCCAATGGATGTGGGGTGGGGACACTGTCGATTTTCATTTAAACCCCGTATAATGCGCGGTCTTGTGCTTTTGTTTTTCAATTCAGGTGGGTTATGACACGTGCCATCCAAACTTTACAACCTCGCATTTCGGTTGCCCCTATGATGGATTGGACTACCCGCGATTACCGTTTTTTTGCACGTTTATTTAACCCCAATATCATTCTGTATACTGAAATGGTAACCACTGGCGCAATTTTATTTGGTGATGCCAAGCGCCATTTAGATTACAGCAAAGAAGAACATCCTATTGTCTTGCAGTTGGGCGGTTCAAATCCGAAAGACCTTGCGACCTGCAGTAAAATGGCACAAGACTGGGGTTATGATGAAATCAACCTGAATGTTGGCTGCCCAAGTGATCGAGTACAAAACAATAAAATTGGTGCGTGTTTAATGGCAGAACCAGACTTGGTTGCAGAGTGTATTGCCGCCATGCGTCAATCGGTTGATATTCCTGTGACCGTAAAACATCGCATCGGGATTGATGACATGCACTCTTATGCAGAGATGCTGCATTTTGTGGATACTGTGGCTCAAACAGGTTGCAATAACTTTATCGTGCATGCCCGAATTGCCTTATTACAAGGTTTATCGCCTAAAGAAAACCGCGAAGTTCCGCCTCTGCGTTATGAGGATGTGTATCGCCTAAAACAAGACCGCCCCGAATTGTTAATTGAAATTAATGGTGGAATTAAAACGTTTGCCGAAACCCAACAACACCTCAAGCATGTCGATGGGGTGATGATTGGTCGTGAAGCCTATCACAACCCTTATTTACTGGCAGAGCTTGGGCAATTATGGGGGCTAGAATTACCTGACCGTTTTGAAATTATGCAGCGCATGTTGCCGTATATTGAACAACGTCTACAACAAGGTGCACCACTTTCTGTCATTACCCGCCATATTTTAGGTTTATTCCAAAACCTGCCAGGTGCACGTAAATGGCGTCAGGCACTAAGTGGCGGCAATGCCAAAACATTTGCAGATGTAGATCAAGCATTGGTCAATATTCAAGCAGCAATGCAGCGTACGGAAGACTATTTAAAAGAGCAGCAGCTACAACGACCTACTGAATAAAGTCATTGGCGATGTGCAAAATCAAAGAACTTTTTTATAAGCCATGCCTCGCATGGCTTTGATTTATGTATTTTTAGCCTGTAAGGCATCTAACTTTTTCAACACTTCTGCCACAGCTACCATCGCAAAACTGGACGTGACCACCACCGCCGAACCATAGCCGCCACAGCGCAAGCCTGCGCTTGGGCATACATCGGCACTAGAAAATGGATTGTCGATGGAATACACACAGGTAATCCCAAACTTTTCTTTTGGCTTTTTACAAATACCTTTGCTGCGTAATTGGGCGCGCAATTTGGCCAACATTGGGTCTTGTTCGGTTTTAGATAAATCTGCCACTCGAATTTTCAACGGATCAAGTTTGCCACCTGCACCACCCGAAACAATCAGTGGAATCTTGTTAAAACGACAATGCAGCATCAACGCTAGTTTAGCTTTTACGTCATCAATGCAATCTAAAATCAAATCAGGTGCAGTCGCCAATAACGCTTTGACGTTATCTGGACTGAGGTAATCATCGACCAAATTAATTTTGATACGTGGATTAATGGCGCGACAACGCTCTGCCATGACATTAATTTTTTCATGCCCCAAGGTTGAGCTCATGGCAGGCAATTGACGGTTAATGTTAGATGCTGCGACCACATCCATATCCACCAATGTCAGCTCGCCGATACCTGTACGTGCCAACGCCTCAACTGCCCAAGAGCCGACACCGCCAATTCCAATCACCATGACATGACTTTGGGCATAATGCTGAAAAGCACTGTCGCCATAAATCTTGGCCACACCCGCAAAACGGCGTTCATATTCATCATCTTGAAGAAGGTCTGTCATGCTGCAATCAAATCTAATTTCAAAGTGTGGGCATTTTACTGCGTTTCGCAGACTTCGTGTTGTTTCATCTAAAGTTTAGGCAAGTCTAATATTTGAATGCTATTCTGCCAAATCTGTGCGGCTAAAGTTTGCGGTGCAATATCTAAACAATCCGCTAAACCTTCAAGCACATAAATCAGGTTCGCAGGGGTATTTCGGGTTCGTGATTGAGTATCTGTCTGACAACATAAAGGCGTCATATCGGGGCAGTCGGTTTCCAAAACCAAATGTTCAGCACCAATTTCCTGCACAACACGGCGCAGTTTTTTTGCATTGGGATTGGTAATCTGCCCTGTCACACCAATTTTAAAGCCCAATTTGATCAGTGCTTTGGCTTCTTCTACCCCACCGCTAAAAGCATGTGCAATGCCACCAAACTGAAATTGTTGTTGTTTGAGTATTTTTAAGGTTTCGGCATGGGCCTTACGAATATGTAGCAGTACAGGTTTTTGTCGATGGCGTGCGATTTCCAATTGCGCGGCAAAAAAATCTTGCTGCTTTTGAAACGCTTCAGGCTGTTTATGTTCAACCAAAAAAGTGTCTAAGCCAATTTCACCCACCGCGACACAATGCTGTTGTTGCAAAAAATGTTCTAAATCTTGTAAATGTTGGTCTTGATGTTGTTCGATATAAAAAGGATGCAAGCCTGGTGCAAGATGACTTTGTGGCACATGCTCAAGTTGGTTTAAAAACTGTTGTGTAGAGATTAAATCTTGAAAACGTGATTGTACAAAGCCAATCAGTACCAAATGTTCTACGCCTGCTGCCTTGGCCGCATACGCCAATTGCTCCCGATCTGAGTCAAAATCAGGTACATCAAAATGGGTATGCGTATCAAACAGCGCAATGCTCATATTAAGATTTCGCTTTGGTTGTGTTTACTGCACTGGCTTCGGCAGATTTTGCGGTTGCTTCAGAGGCTGCTTCTGTTACAGGCAAATACGCAGCTTTTAAAATCCCCTGCAGTTCTGCATACGGAATGGTTAAACGCGGTAAACCAACGACATAAGGGCCTATTTCATATTCTGCGTATTGCAGAATTAAACCCTGTTGACCTAAATAGTAATTTTCCGACAGCTTAAATTTCCACGCTTGTTCATATTCTTGCACATTAGTGGAAAGTTCAGATGCGATGACCCATTGTTTAAACGCTTCGTAGGCTTTACGCTCCAATTGGGGACGCTGCTTCTCTAACAGAATGTCATTTAACAACACTAATTTTTTCTGCTCTAAATCAAAATTATAGTATTGCTGTGCCGATGCACCATGCGCTCCGCCCAAATAACTGCTGCTATTTAATACCACGGTTGCCAATGGTTGATCTGCATTCAAAATTTTAGGCTTAATCATCAAACTGATTTTATGATTTGAGCTTAAAGCTTTCAGCTCCTGATCAAGTGCCAAAAAGCTTTGCACATAAGGCACGGTTTGTTTTTCTAATTTTTGCGCCAAAGTTTCCACTTGTGCAATGGCAGCTGCAGTGGGGTTACTGGCAGGTGCATCTGCAGCACTGGCTGCTGTATTTTCACTGGCTGTCTTCTCAATTGCTGCAGCTTCAGAAACCGCCTGCTGTGGTGCAATTTCTAAAATTTGTGCCAATTCTTGAATAATTTTCTGATCAATAAAATGGTCGATAAAGGCCTGATTACTATTCAAACGCTCAATTGAGATTTCAGGGCAATTTTTCCCTTCACATTTAGGCAACGACAAATTCAGTTTTTCAGTATCCCCGACCAGTTTTAAGCTTTGTTGTTCCGCCTGCGTCTGCTCTGGCTCGACTGTTTCTGGTTCGGTTTTCTTTGGCTGACATGCAGTAATCCCTAGCGTTGTAATTAAAATACTGATCGCCAAAATACTTTTATTTTTCAACATGGATCCAACCTTGATTTCATCTATTTTTGCTTGTCACCGTACTCACCTACTAAAACATAGATGGATAGATGTCTGCTTTTAAAACTTGTTGTGTTTGTGCTTTGCTTAGGTAAATATCTAACTGCGTGCCATCTTTGACAATTTCATGGGTGCGATAATGCAATCCTAAGCCCTGATCATCAAAAAACCAATCTGCCTGCCCCCAGTATAATTTGGCAGGTGCTGCTTTTTGCACGTCACTGCTTTGTGTTTTGAGCCAATCCTGATAGGCCTGCTGTACAAAAGTATTCATACGGGTTTGTTGTTTGGCATCAATCACATCTAAAACAGACAAGGCTTTTTGCTGCTTCCGATCTGCCACAAAGAAATAATAGCGTTCCTTGACTTGCGTGCCTTCCTGTTTGCTATCTACCCCGACTTGCAACAAAACATATTGATTACGTTGATATGCCATACGGGTGTACATCGCCAATTCATAAGCTTTATTTTGATCTAATTGTGCCTGCCAAGCATCGGATTTTTTCACATAGGCATCTACGGCTTGCTGCAAATTCATGTTTTGTTTTAAGCCAATTTGGTCTTGAATCACCATGGCCTGATTTTTTGCAATCCAACTGTTGAGCCATGTATCTTGGGTATTTAAAGTTTGTACTTCTAATTCAATGCAGTTTTTATTTTCACAAAAAGGTAAGGCAATTTCTGCCGCCTGTTGTTTGATATTCAAATACGGCAAAACATCTGCTTGATCTTTCTGAAAAATAGACGTTTGCTCATCTGAGTTTTGATCTTGTTTAGATGAGTCACAGGCGCTAAGCAAAACCATCCCGCTCAAAATTGCACCCAGATAAACCGATTTTTGCTGCATGATTTCCCCAATTCATTTATCAAAAATAATCTTTAATCTTTTACCGCCCCCATAATAAAACAGCTTCCTAAAGAAGCTGTTTTAATTTTGAAACTTTTAGGCATGCCGAACATTCATCTGCGCTACGCTGATTGCATCTGCCAGATTAAGCATCATCAACCTGAGGCTTAGTGCTCGCGTGTATTTCTAAACTCAATGTCAGGGTAACGCTCTTGCATTAACTGTAAATTCACACGACTTGGCGCGAGATAAGTTAAGTGACCACCACCATCGACAGACAACTGATCGTGGGCTTTTTTCTTAAACTCGTTAAATTTTTTCTCATCAGCACAAGACACCCAACGTACCGTGTTGATGCTGACAGGCTCGTAAATACAATCAACTTTGTATTCTTCTTTCAGGCGATAGGCGACGACTTCAAACTGTAGCACACCAACAGCACCTACGATTAAATCATTGCTGTTTTGTGGCATAAAGACTTGCGTTGCACCTTCTTCTGAAAGCTCTTTAAGGCCTTTTTGCAGCTGTTTGGACTTCAATGGATCTTTCAAACGTACACGACGGAACATTTCAGGTGCGAAGTGCGGAATCCCTGTAAATTGCAACTTTTCACCCGAAGTGAAGGTATCGCCAATTTGAATCGTCCCGTGGTTATGTAGACCAATAATGTCGCCCGGCCAAGCTTCTTCGAGGTGCTGACGGTCACCTGCCAAGAAGGTCAAGGCATCGCTGATACGTACATCTTTATCAATACGCACATGCTTCATTTTTAAGCCTTTTTCATACTTGCCTGAACAGATTCGCATGAAAGCAATACGGTCACGGTGCTTCGGATCCATATTGGCCTGAATTTTAAAAACAAAACCACTAAAGCCTTCTTCATTGGCTTCTACAATACGGTCTTGCGTTGGATGTGCTTTTGGCGGCGGCGCATATTCACTGAATGCATTCAATACATGATCTACACCGAAGTTACCCAAAGCCGTACCAAATAGCACTGGTGTTTGACGACCCGCTAAAAACTCGTCACGGTCTAAAGGCTCATTCGCCATTTGTACCAATTCAAGTGATTCTTCAAATGCCGCCCATGCCAATTCACCTACTTTTTCACGTAGGTCTGCATGGTTATAGCCATCACGTACTTCAATTTCAGGAATGGTTGAACCAAAACCTGATTTGTACACATAAAACTTTTCTTCGATGAGGTTAAACACCCCTGCGAAATCACGCCCTGTACCCATTGGCCAAGTGATTGGCACACACTTAATTTTGAGGACATTTTCAATTTCATCCAACAACTCTAATGGTTCACGAATTTCGCGATCCATTTTGTTGACGAATGAAATGATAGGTGTGTCACGCATACGACACACGTCCATTAATTTAATGGTACGGTCTTCGACACCTTTCGCACCATCAATCACCATCAGTGCAGAGTCCACCGCAGTTAAAGTACGGTAAGTATCTTCAGAGAAATCTTCGTGCCCCGGGGTGTCGAGCAGGTTAATCATTTTGTCTTTATATGGGAATTGCATCACCGAAGTTGTAATGGAAATACCACGTTCTTTTTCCATTTCCATCCAGTCAGATGTTGCGCCACGATCCGACTTACGGCTTTTTACCATCCCTGCAACTTGAATGGCTTGTCCCCATAACAGCAGTTTTTCTGTCATGGTAGTTTTACCAGCATCGGGGTGGGAAATAATCGCGAAAGTACGTCGCTGTGCGACCTGCGCCGCTAACTCATCTTTAAAACTCATGCAAGACACCTACTGCAGAACCGCAGTGTATAAGATCAAAATGATCAATATGAAAAATTGGCGTAATTGTAGCAGATTTGAATCAAATTTTATTGATTGTTGATATGTTCTAATTTATCCACAACTGAGAATATAGTTATTTTTTCAATCTATACTTTTGCTTTTGGCTTTTCGGTTTTTCTGGAATCGTACGTTCAATCAAACCTACTTCTATGGCAGGATTCATATCGTTCTTTTGGAATGTTGCGCTATGAGTTAAACCTAACAACTGCATCAACTCAGCCAAACTATATTCATCTTGTTTCATCACTGAAATTAAACGCTGGACTTGGTCGCTCACTTGTACGCTATCTTGAGCGGTAGCATGATCGCTAGCTTAAGCCGAATGTTTAAACAACTCTTCTAAACGCTCAACATCCATAGGTAAGCTTAATAAATAACCTTGCAACTGCTGACAGCCTAAACGGGTTAAAATCTCAGCTTGCAATGGCGTTTCCACCCCTTCAGCGGTCACAGTTAAACCCAGTTTAATGGCCAACTGAATAATACTTTCTAAAATTAATTCTTCTTTGCTGTCCAAACACAAATCTAAAATAAAAGCACGATCAATTTTCAACTCATCGACTGGCAATTTTTTCAAATATAAGAAACTCGAATGTCCTGTGCCAAAATCATCAATCGCCAATTGAATCCCCATTTGACGCAAACGCTCAAAACTACGAATACTCGATTCAATATGATGCATTGCTGTACTTTCAGTCACTTCAATCATCAGGTGATGGGGTTGAATCTCATAGCGTTTAAACAAGTTTTCTAAAGTCGAAAATAAGTGTTTATGTTCAAACTGCACTGCCGATAAATTCACAGCCACAGGAAATAACGGTGCACCTGATCTTTCCCAAATTTGAATTTGTTTAAAGGCTTCCTCTAACGTCCAATAGCCAATTTGAATAATCAACCCCGTCTTTTCAGCTCCTTTAATAAACATATTTGGGGTAAGTAAGCCATGTACAGGGTGATACCAACGAATTAAAGCTTCTACGCCACAAATTTTATGGTCAGTGGCTTTAAACTTTGGCTGATAGAACAACGCAAATTGTTGTTGTTCAACCGCTTTATATAAATCATTAATCAACTTACTTTGGCTTTTGGCCTCAAGTAACTCCAGATCATAATTAAATACCGAACTGGTGTTACGCCCCTGATATTTAGAGGTCAGCATCGCCGCATCAGCATTCATTAAAATATCTTGCAAATTGGTGCCATGCTCTGGATACATCGCAATGCCAATACTGCCTGAAATATTAATGACCTTGCCTGCAATTAAGAAACTTTGCTGAATCAGTTCTAATATTTTTTCAGAAATGAGCGTGGCTTCTGCTATATCGGTATGTTCAATCACCAAAAGAAATTCATCGCCACCAATTCTTAATAACTGGGTATTTTCGCCCAAGTGGGATTGCACACGTTTAGACAACTGAATCAGCAATTGATCGCCAACATGGTGTCCAAATACGTCATTCACCGCTTTAAAGCGGTCTAAGTCGATATACAAAAACGCAATTTTAGTATTTTTTTGCCGATGTTCAGAAAAAAGCAATTGTGCATATTCGGCTAAATATAAACGGTTAGGCAATTTGGTCAGGTTATCTTTGACTGCCTGATTGGCCAATTCACGATTGGCTAAAGACAATTGTCTGCTTTTTTCTTCTAAGCGTAGCTCCAGCAGAGATACGCCCACCGCAGCAGCAAAAATCAAACTGGTCACTAAAATAACCACCAACAGGGCTGGCCCTTGCCCGATCTGAAAATGCCCTGATTGAGGCAAATCGGCTGTAGAGTAAAAATGTAGTGCTTCCATGCCTATATAGTGCATGGCAACAATGCTCAGACTCATGAGTACCGCAATGAAAATTTTATATTGTGCCTGACGCCCCATTCTGCACTTGGAATGAAACATAAACCAAAAGGTAAGTATTGCACCGCCAATGGCCACTAATACAGACAGTAAAACAATCGTGGGATCATAATAACTACGGTAGCCTTCTACCTGAATTCCCATCATGCCCGTATAGTGCATGCCTGAAATGCCCAACCCCATCAAAATGCCGCTCAGGATCAACCGCGCCACAGGCAGGGTCGATTGCGTGGTCAGCCAAACCGCAAACGTAGAAGCGATAAATGCAATAACAAAAGATAGGGTCGTAAAGCTAAGATCAAATTGATACGGTGCAGGTAACTGGCATGCCAACATGCCCACAAAATGCATACTCCACACTGCCGCACCCAGCAGTAAACCACTCATGATTAATGCAATTTTTTTTAGTTGTTGTTGTACATTTTGAAAAAGCATTTGCTCAACAGACACTGCAAAATAGCAGGCCAATACTGAGATTGCTACCGAGCCAATTACCAAGCTCAGATCATAATGTACATGCATCATTATATGTATCCATCTCTGTCATATTTTATTGTTTTTCGGCTACTCAATCTCACACTCTCTTATAAATAATAACTAAAAAGCAACCTGAACGACGGATTGATCTAGCAAAGACCGCATTGATTTTAGAATCTAATACTATTCTGCTTTGGTCAATAGTCAAATAAATCATATGTCATTATGCAAGAATAGTAATTTAAAACTGCTAAAAATAGCTATCTGACTCAAAGCTTTACACATCTTGCTATTTTACTTTTCGCTTGAGGATAAAAAACCAGCAACTTTTCGCTGCTGGTTCTATTTGATTAAGATTGTAGCATTGTTTTATGGTTGATTCGGCTCAGATACACCTTTTTGTAACATGGCATAATCTTGTAACACCTGCGCTGCTTCAATCACAAAAGCTTCTTCCTCAGGCAAGGCAGGACGTTGTGCCGCCTTCATTTTGGCACGCGCTTCTGCCAATGCATCAATGGATGCCTGATAGCTCTCCCAATTGGCAAATGGTTTCAAACCTGTTTCCTGACGGCGTTTGTTTTCTGCAGTCAGTGTTTGTTGTTCCAAAGCCAGCAACTCTGCTCTGCGTTGTTCAATATCTAACACAATACTTTTGCGATCTTCAGTTTGTTTGGCAATCTGCTTACGTTGTTCTAAATATTGAAATTGCGGATCAAGCGTGACACGTTGCTGTGACAATTGACTCAACTTGGTGATATACGGCTGCACTGAACCTTCACGCTTAAATGGCGCAGTTGGAATGGTATCCCACTTCAAGGCATTTTTCGCTTTGCGTTCACCAAACTCCTCATTGTAAATATCCACCAGTTTAATGTCTGGAATCACACCCTTGTTTTGGGTACTTCCGCCTGTAATACGGTAGAACTTACGTTGAGTTAAGGTCGCCTGACCATAGGCCAAGGTGTCGAGTTGTACCTGCGCTGTACCTTTACCTGTGGTGGTGCTGCCAATCACAATCCCGCGCTGGTAATCCTGAATAGCGGCAGAATAAATTTCACTAGCAGAGGCTGAAGCTAAGTTAATCATCACCGCCAATGGGCCTGCATAAGTCTGTGCACCGCCATCGTCATCTTCAAACACGCTGACATTGCCATTGCCATCACGAATTTGCACCACAGGGCCTGACTTAATCACTTGCCCGAGCATACGTGCCACTTCTTCAAGTGAGCCGCCTGGGTTATTGCGCAAATCTACAATAATGCCTGCCACATTTTTTGCAGCCAGCGTTTTCAGTGCATTGTTGGTATCTTCAGAAACTGAGCGATATTCATTACCCGCACGGCGTGCACGATAGTTCAAATAGAAAGATGGAATTTCAATCACACCGTAAGTATAAGTTTGATCATCACGTCGGATGTCAATAGTACGCGAACGAACTCCTGCATCCTCTTCCTGAATGACATCACGCACAATGGTCACATTACGTGCCTGATTCATGGCAGCACCAGCCCCAAGTAAACGCACGGTCACTTTAGTGCCACGTTTACCACGAATCAAACCGACAATTTCATTACTTGGCCAACCGACCACATCCACCATTTTTTCGCCATCTTGCGCCACACCAATAATGCGGTCACCCGATTTCACCTGTCCTGTTTTACTGGCAGGGCCACCCTCAACAATGGTTTCAATTTTGGTGTAATCTTCATTGCCTCGTTCAGGACGAATCGACACCCCAATCCCTTCCAACTGTAAAGTCGTTTGACGGTTTAGCTCCATCGCATCGACTGGTGGGAAGTAGTTACTGTGCGGATCGTAAGTCAGCATCATCGCATTTAAAGTTTTGTCCAGTACATCATCACTCTTTAAACGATTCATGCGCTCTAACTGACGTGTATAACGTTTGGTTAGCGTTTGCACTGGAGTCAAATCTTCAGGACTAGCCAAATCTTGCCCATTGGTCAACTCAGGATTGTCTTTAATGGCTTTTTGTTTTGCCAGTTCTTCTTCTTTGCTGATGGTGAGGTTAATCAGCTGAGATACCAGCATTTTTTGCCAGTGCGCACGCATTTCTGCTTCTGTTTTAAAGAACGGTGCTTTTTCTCGATCTGTTTCAATACTGACATTTGGCTGTTTTAAATTTTGTGGTTTTTTCAGCTCTGCCAACATGAAATTATAAAACTGTTTTAAACGCTCACGGTACTGCGTATGAATTTGATACGGCCCAGCCAAATTACCCGCTTTTAAGGATGCACCAAAAGTTGCCGCATACTGTTTACGGTACTGTTCAACTTCCTTTGCCAAAAACAAGGTGTGGTCTGGGTCTAGACTGTCGATATAAAATTCAAAAATACGCTGAGATGTAGACGCATCCAAACGCTGATTTAAATAATGCTGACGATCGACCAAGGTCGCCAATTGACGCGAAACCAAAGCTTGTTCCTGCGTCGGCACAATACTGTTGGCCACTGCAGCGGTGTTATTGGCTGCAATCGCTTCATTAATGGCGTGAGAAAAGAAAAAACCGCCAGTTGCAATAGCAACCGCACAAGCGATGGTTTGAAGTTTCATAAAAATATTTACGTCCTTGGTTTTTGACCAATCTCTGCTTTTCAATGCGAATCGAGCAGATTCAAAATCTTATATAACTTAATTAGGTTCTGTCGTGTAGTTTTATCATAATCTGTACTGTCAAAATGTAGCAAATCATTGCAGAATTCGGGTATTGTTTTTTTATTGATAAAAATCGAATACGGACACCCAATATGATTGGCGCATTGATGCTCGACATCGCTGGCACAGAACTTACTCAAGAAGATATTGAACTATTAAGCGCTCCGCAAGTCGGTGGAGTCATTTTATTTGCCCGAAATATCCAATCTCCTGCGCAAGTACGCGCCTTGACCGACCACATGCGTCAGGTACGCCCTGATATTTTAATTGCAGTCGATCAGGAAGGCGGACGCGTACAACGCTTAAAACAAGGTTTTACCCTATTGCCTGCTATGGGTAGATTTGGCGAGTTATACCAAAACGAACCTGAACGTGCCTTAGATTTAGCCGAAGAGTGTGGCTGGTTAATGGCCACCGAGGTGCTGGCTGTAGGTATTGATTTTAGTTTTGCACCCGTCTTGGATTTAAATGACATCAGTGATGTCATTGGAGATCGTGCTTTTGCTGCGCGTCCTGCCGATATTATTGCTTTGGCAGATGCTTTTTTACGTGGAATGCATCGTGCAGGAATGGCAACCACAGGCAAACACTTTCCTGGACATGGATCGGTTAAAGCAGACTCTCACGTTGCTGCCGCGATAGATTCACGTTCTTTTGCCGAAATTCAACAACAGGATATGCAAACCTTTATCCAACTGCAAAATCAACTGGATGCGCTCATGCCTGCGCATGTCATTTATGATCAGGTCGATCCGAACCCTGCAGGTTTTTCTGAGTTTTGGTTACAACAGGTCTTGCGTCAAGATATGGGTTACGATGGCGTACTCTTTTCAGATGATTTAAGCATGCAAGCAGCCTGTGTGGCAGGCGATGCCGATGCCCGTTTGCGTGCAGCATTAGCTGCAGGCTGTGATATGGGCTTGGTCTGCAACAACCGTGCAGCGCAACAACTGGCTTTAAATGCGATTGCCGATTTACCCTTGCCGAATCAGGCACGTTTAGAACGCATGCGCGGTAAAATCCCTGAGCTTAGTGCAGAGTTTAGCATTGCTGAAGTTTTAGACTTGGGTGATGAATGGCGAAGCGTCCGTGATCGTATCTTGGTATTTAAAGAACAAAGTGCCGCGCTACTGGCAGCACAAACTAGTCACGACCCGACCAATTACTCAAGTACCACTAAAAACGCTGCGACTTGAGATCACCACAAACTAACTATACGCCTTCACTTTTTCACAGCATTTATACGACAAAGGAACACGACAGCTTGTTCCTTTTTGATTATGATAAACTTATTCTATTTTGAGTATATGCCTGACACCGCAGCTTGAGTGTCAAAGCATGCCTAAAAAGACAACGACCACCATACAAACAATTAAGGTCTATACGAAAATGACAAAAACATTGCTGAACAGCAAAATCACGACAGAAAAAAGGACTGAAATGCACAACTCGGATGCCAAGCCAACTCGCTCAGACACGACTGCATTGTCCAAACATCGGCATATTTCTTTTACCGCACATTATACGGGATATATCTGGTATCAAAGGGGGATTTCACATCCTGTATTTGCGACCCGAAAAGGCAAGTTTTTAGCCAAATTGGTACATCCTTTAGAAAACTGGGCAGAACGTCATGTGGGCGGCAGTATGCGCAGCACCCTCAAACAACGTCACCAAATGATTGATGCACACTTAACCGCACTGATTCAGCAACATCCGCAATTACAAGTGCTCGAAATTGCATCTGGGCTGTCACCACGCAGCTGGAACTTTCGACAAAAATATCCTGAACTGAATTACCGTGAACTGGATTTGCCTGATATGGCGCAAATTAAAACTCAAGCGTTACGACAAATTGACCACGACGCACCTGAAGTTCTCACCGCCGATATTTTTAGTGAATCCTTTCAACAGGCCTTTGAATATTTTGATCACTCGCAGCCCTTAGTAATTATTAGTGAAGGTTTAATTAACTACTTCAGCAAAGACATGCTACAACAGCTGTTAAATGGCATGTGTAACTACACCCAAGACTTTCGAGAACTGCATTATTTAACCGATATTTACCCTGAACCCGTCAAAAACAAGCTCGCCAATTTTATTTGGAACTGCAGCCGATTATTGAAATTTATGTCACGCAGTGCTTTCACCTTTCACTTTCAATCTCCGCAGGAATTAACTCAGTTTTTTCAAAATGCAGGTTTTGAGCAAGTGCAGCTACAACAACCACAACTGTATTTTTCCAACAGCTCTTTAGAAAAAACAACCGCAGAACATTTAGGCGATTTAGTCTGGATGGTTCATGCCTACAAAAAAAATAGCGTGGTTTAACACGCTATTTTGATTCTATTTTCTTTGGATAATTTTAAACCAAGCACTGATTTTATCTACTAACGGGCATATTCCAAATTTTGTGCAGCCGCTTTTTGACGTTCCACATAACGCAACAAACGCTCTGCCACCTCAAAACTACCATGCTTAAATAATGCGCGTAGTTGCTGCCCTTGGCTTTCAAAAATTAAACATTCAATGCTAAAACTGCCTTCCTCATCCTGTAATTCTAAGGCCATATCTCGTTCAAACTCTGCTGCTTGTGCCGCCAACGCAGCATTTTCAAAATCAAGCAATACACCAAAGAAGTTTAAATCGACAATGTGCGTGGCAATTTTCAAATCAGAATGACGATACTGCAAATGACTTTGCGGATTTTGCACCCGAATACGCGCTTCTCCACGGCGTTCCATCGTCAATAGTTGCGCACGTGTCATTGGAATAATGCCATCTAAGTCCTGAATAGATTCATCGCTTAAAAAGGTCGCAAATAAATTCATGGTTTCTTTACGGCGCTGTAATTGCGGCACATGATCTGCATTGGCAATCATGGCAAACTCCATATTAGGGCACTGTAAAGCGAAATTGGCATTTTCATGCGGCAAGGTAAAACTGTCATATTGCCCACACGCCACCAAAACCTTACATTGCGGAATAGGCACATTGGTTAACCGCAATAAACGGTTGCAGTTCACATCGTAGCGATCTTGCTCTGTAGCGGTAAAGTCGGCCATTTGTCGGTAAAACAAACGCTTTGCAGTCGGTGACATGCGAGTTTGTTCCATTTTGGCATGATTGACCAAGTATAAAATCACCGCCTGACCAAATTCATCCATGCGCTGCTCTTTCATTAAATGCAGTGATTCTTCAAGCAACATGCGCCAACTTTTACGGGTCTTTTGCATAACCCCCATTAAAATCATGCGATCAATCAATTCAGGACGCTGATCTGCTAGACACGATGCCACCACCGAACCCAATGACATGCCCATGACGGATACTTTATCTAAGCCGACAATATCCAGCCAATCACCCAACATCTGACCTAAATCATGCAGTTCTAGCGTTCCTGCCGACTCACCTGTTTCCACATTGGTCATTTGCTGATTGGCGCCCATAGATGGCATATCAATTAAAATGATTGGCCCTGCACGAAAAAGCTGCTCGACACAATATTTATATGAATTAAAGTTTTGGAATGCACCACCAATAATCACAATTGGAGTTAAATGTGCGGTTTCTGGCTGAGCAATTGCCATGTATTCCACTTTCCAGCCGTTGATCCAAGTGGTACGAGCGGGTTGTTTAAAGCTGTGTTTATCGTAAATATCAAAAAAACAGACATGCGAACTTGCGTCCTGTACATCCGTGTCCATCTGGATCATGGAATTCATATTCCTTACCTCCATGCGCATTTTATTTTTATTGTGCAAGTGTTCGTCATTGAACGATTACCCACTTATCTGAATTAATCTGAATTAAAGTGGCATCCTGCTTATTGTTGTGAATGACATCAATGTCGTTATCGCATCATTCTATACAGGTGCTGATTTTATACGCAACATTTTCTATGACCGCTCATCTACTTTTAAATCATAAAGCATTTCAAAATATTAATTTTTGTGATGAAAGCATTGAAAAATATGAAAAGATTGAACAATTTAGTCGATTTTCCGCTGAGACGCTTCATTGTGCAGGTACAGACTGTTAATATCGAGTTGAAATTTCTAAGTGATCAAACCGCTATGCAAGAGTCTATTGAACAATATATGCAAACGGTAGGACAACAAGCACGCCAAGCCTCTCGTGTCTTAGCAAGCGCTTCTACCCAATCTAAAAACAATGCGTTATCGGCTATTTATACGGCATTGGAAAATAGCGAGTCCGCTATTTTAGCTGCCAACCAAATTGATATGACCAAAGGTCGTAACAACAACTTGGATAGCGCACTGCTTGATCGCTTAGAACTTAACCCCGCACGCTTTAAAGGCATGTTACAAGGTCTGAAAGATGTGATTGGTCTCATGGATCCAATTGGTGAAATTACCGATATGGCTTACCGTCCATCTGGTATTCAATTGGGCAAAATGCGTGTACCGCTAGGTGTGGTGGGCATGATTTACGAATCACGTCCAAACGTAACCCTTGAAGCTGCGTCTTTGGCATTAAAATCAGGCAATGCGATTATTTTACGTGGTGGTTCTGAAGCACTGGAATCTAACCAAGCGATTGCTGCCGCGATTCAACACGGCTTAAAAGCATCAGGCTTGCCAGAAACATCGGTGCAAGTGATTAACACCTCAGACCGTGCTGCCGTTGGGCAATTAATTACCATGTCTGAATATGTAGATGTAATTGTGCCACGTGGCGGTAAAAGTCTGATTGAACGCATCAGCAATGAAGCGCGTATTCCAGTGATTAAACATTTGGATGGTAACTGTCACGTATTTGTAGAAGCACAGGCCGATTTACAAAAAGCCCTGCCTATTGCCCTGAATGCAAAAACTCACCGTTATGGCGTCTGTAATGCCATGGAAACATTGTTGGTCGATGAGGCTGTTGCCGCACAATTCTTGCCACGTATTGCCGAGCTATATGCAGAAAAACAAGTCGAATTACGCGGCTGTCCTGCAACCCAAAAGATTTTGGGTACAAGTGTTAAAACAGCAACCGAAGAAGATTGGTACACCGAATATTTAGGCCCAATTTTGGCAGTTAAAGTGGTTTCAGGAATTGATGAGGCAATTGAACATATCAATAAATATGGTTCACATCATACTGATGCCATTATTACTGAAAACTTTAGTTTGGCGCGTCAATTCTTGGCTGCGGTAGATTCTAGTTCAGTCATGATTAACGCTTCTACACGCTTTGCCGATGGTTTTGAATATGGTTTAGGTGCTGAAATTGGAATCTCTACTGATAAAATTCATACCCGTGGCCCTGTCGGTTTAGAAGGTTTAACCTCACAAAAATGGATCGTATTTGGCGATGGTCAAATCCGCCAATAAAGCCCATCTGTAATTTTGTAACACTCAAATATAATGTTCAGTTTCACAGGAAGCTGAACATTATTCCCTTCTATTTTTTAGACATTGTTTTAAGACACAGTTCCACTACACATTTCTGCTTCACGCTCACTTAAAATAAAAACACCATCAGGATTAGAAAAATCATCAAAAAGAGTGGCGATGCTTATGTTTTATTATTTGATTATTAGTACCTTTGCTTTGGCACTGTTGGTGTCGTTTATTGTCATGCGTCTGTTTTCTAGCTCCATCAATGCAATTTTGGCGCGTATCATCCACGACCCAATTCATGAAGCATGGGCAAAGTACACCAAATTTGCAGGCATGGTGGTCGGCACATCTTCAGGCATTCGTATTTACGATATGGAAAAATACATTACCCCACTCACCTATGCCGAAAATGACAAAAGAACTGTGATTGAACTGACGCAAGAACGCTGGGTATT
Organism: Acinetobacter sp. SWBY1; assembly: GCF_002946595.1. Taxonomy (NCBI): domain Bacteria; kingdom Pseudomonadati; phylum Pseudomonadota; class Gammaproteobacteria; order Moraxellales; family Moraxellaceae; genus Acinetobacter; species Acinetobacter sp. SWBY1. Next base: position 1,552,766 of record NZ_CP026616.1, read on the forward strand.
GGAAATTTACCGCACCATTATTGAAACCTTACAAGGCTTGGCGTGGATGATGTTGGTGTTTTTTATGGTGGCACTGATTGCTTATGTGATTGTCCGTTGGTCGGAAATTAAATACGCTGCCAAATCAAAATAAACCGACAAAGATTGAGGAAATAATTTAAAACAGTTTGCCACTCGCCTGCAGAATGAAGTGTGCTATGTTAAGAGAATACAACAGGAATTAAGCAGAAATTTTAGACCATCATTTCATGAAAAAATGAAAGTTTCGGGCTGATAAATTTTAATTATTTCTGATTTCATGGTCGATAATGCTTAAGTCTAATCTCCTAAAGTCTATCTAGGAGCAATAAAAAACCCATGATAAAACATACGTAATGATCAAGATTGCAACACAATAGATTGCCGTTTGCCATATCTTGCAATGCAGCTTGATTGACTAGGGATAACTTCAATTAGAATTCGGGTACATAAAAGTGACTACATCAGTATTAGTGATTAACTGCGGATCTTCTTCTATCAAATATGCGCTTGTATCTGAAAGCGTTGGAGATCGTATCTTTGGTTTGGCAGAAAATCTAGGTTCTGCTGATGCGCGCATTAAAGGCATTACCGCAGGTGGTGAGCCGCTCGAACTTTCTATTCCACATGCTGACCATGAAAAAGCATTGGAAACTATTCTTGGTCGCTTATCTCAATATAAGCCACAAGCCATTGGTCACCGCGTTGTACACGGCGGTACTTTAACCAAAGCAGAATTATTAACTGAAGAAATCGTGCAACGTATTCGTGAAGCAACTCCGCTTGCACCTTTACACAACCCTGCACACTTGGTGGGTATTGAAGCAACAATGCGTTTGTTTCCAGAACTTCCGCAAGTGGCTGTATTTGATACTGCATTCCACCAAACGATGCCTGCTCACGCTTACCGTTATGCAGTGCCTAAATTCTTATATACCGACCACAACGTACGTCGTTATGGCTTCCACGGTACAAGTCACGCATACGTTTCAGAGCGCGGTTCAGAGTTGGCTGGCAGCTTCAAACAAGGTGGCTGGTTAACTGCTCACTTGGGTAACGGTAGCTCGACTTGTGCAATCTGGAATGGTCAAAGTGTAGACACATCGATGGGCCTAACCCCACTTGAAGGTTTGGTGATGGGTACTCGTAGTGGTGATGTAGACCCAAGCTTACACAGCTTCCTTGCAAGCAACTTAGGTTGGGATATCTACAAAATTGACAAAATGCTAAACAGCCAAAGTGGTTTACTTGGTTTGTCAGGCTTATCGAACGACATGCGTACCCTGATTGAAGCATCTGAACAAGGCAACGAAGATGCAACGCTTGCAATTGAAGTATTCTGCTACCGTTTAGCTAAATCTTTAGCTGCACTTAGCTGTGGTTTACCACGCTTAGATGGCTTATTCTTCACAGGTGGTATTGGCGAAAACTCTGCGTACATCCGTGAAAAAACTGTATCTTACTTGCCACACTTTGGCTTTAACTTCAGCAAAGAACGCAATGACAGCTTAAAACGCGGTACTGAAGGTCGTATTGATGCAGGTACAGGCGGTCCACAAATTTGGGTTGTACCAACTGACGAAGAAGGCCGTATTGCGAAAGAAACTGCGCAAGTTGCAGAGGAGCTAAAGTCAGCTGCAAAAAAGTCTGAATGTGACGCTGCGATTGCTTAAGCAATCGTAGTGCTCAGCCACTTTCAATCAGTCCCTTTACGATTTAGAAAAAATTATGAAAACAATACTTTTGGTTCCTACAGAAATTGGTGTTGGTTTAACATCAGCATGTTTAGGTTTAATTTACGCTTTGGAATGCCAAGGCGTAAAAGCAGGTTTCTTAAAGCCTTTTTCACAAGAATTACAACCTGAAGCAGACCGCACAACTGCGTTGTATCGTCACCTGTTCAAGCATGAAACAGTTGAGCCGATTTCTTATACTGCGCTGACTGAGCGTTTAAAAAATGATGAAAATGACGAATTGCTTGAAGATGCAGTTCGTTTACATCGTGAAATTTCTAAACATCACGATATCATTATTGTAGAAGGCGTGTTGCCAAACGGACGCGATCCTTTTGCAACTGAATTGAATGCAAATTTGGCTAAAGCACTTGATGCAAAAGTCATTATTGTCAGCAATGCCGACATCAACAATGCTGCAAAAACAGCTGCCAAAGTAGACAATCAATTACGTTTCTTTGGTGGTGCAACTTGTGAGCGTACTGCGGGCGTATTGTTTATGCGTACCAAAGGTTTACCAGAAGATTCTGCACAAATTCCTGTTACGCTTGATCCAAACTTACGTTTAATTAGCGACACCAACCAGTTTGTCAGCAAAATTCAAACTACACATTCAATGATTGGTAAAGATTGCATGCCAGTGATTGGCTTGGTGCCATTCAGCAATACTTTAAGTGTGCCACGTATGTCGGACTTGGCTGCACACATTTCTGCAGAATGGATTAACCAAGGTGAAGCAGCGCAGCGCCGTGTATTACACAGCAGCTTAATTGCATCGAATATTGAACACGAAATGCATAAATTCGTTGCAGGCGAGCTGATTATCAGTGGTTCTGACCGTGTCGATGTATTGCTTGCCAGTAGCTTAGCCAGCAGCAATGGTATTCCACTTGCAGGTTTGGTGTTAACTGAACATCAAGCACCAAGCGCACAAGCTTTAGAGTTCTGCCAAGCAGCAATGAAAAATGGCTTGCCAATTTTACATACTAAATTGAGCACCTTTGAAACTGCACAACAGTTATTAAACCTGAGCAACGAAATTCCTGTAGATGATACTGAGCGTGCAGAACAAGTTACCCGCTTTGTGGCCAGTCACATCAATGCAGAATGGTTAACTCAATTAATCAGCGATACGCATAAACCACGTTTATCGCCTTCTGCATTCCGCCATGAATTGGTACAAAAATCTATTGCAGCGAAAAAACGTATCGTGCTTCCAGAAGGTGATGAGCCACGTACCGTTCAAGCTGCAGCAATTTGTCAATCACGTGGTATTGCGCACTGCGTATTATTGGCAAAACCAGAAGCCGTAGTTGATGTTGCCAAAGCACGTGGTATTGAGCTTCCACACGACTTAGAAATCATTGATCCTGACTTGATTCGTGAAAACTATGTCGAAAAAATGGTGGAAATGCGTAAAGGCAAACTTACTGACGATCAAGCACGTGAACAGCTGCAAGACACTGTCGTATTAGGTACGATGATGTTAGCACTTGATCAGGTTGATGGTTTGGTGTCTGGTGCTGTGCATACTACAGCCAATACAGTTCGTCCTGCATTCCAGCTCATTAAAACTGCACCTGATTACTCTTTAGTTTCGTCTGTTTTCTTTATGTTACTACCAGATGAAGTATATGTGTACGGTGACTGTGCGATTAACCCAGACCCAGATGCTGAACAATTGGCTGAAATTGCGATTCAATCTGCTGACTCTGCAAAAGCGTTTGGTATTGACCCACGTATTGCCATGATTTCTTACTCAACTGGTACTTCGGGTGCAGGTGCTGACGTAGAAAAAGTAGCGAAAGCGACTGAAATTGCGAAACAACGTCGTCCTGACTTACTGATTGATGGCCCATTACAGTACGATGCAGCATCGGTTGAAAGTGTTGGTCGCTCTAAAGCACCAAACTCTCAAGTTGCAGGTCGCGCCAATGTGTTCATTTTCCCTGACTTGAACACAGGTAACACGACGTATAAAGCAGTACAGCGTTCTGCTAACGTGGTGAGTGTTGGCCCAATGCTACAAGGCTTGAACAAGCCAGTGAATGACTTGTCACGTGGTGCATTGGTAGATGACATTGTGTTCACCATTGCATTGACTGCAATTCAAGCAGAGCAACAAGCAGCTCAATAACTCGTAAAGTTAAGTTTTACAAACCACCTGATTGAAAAATTGGGTGGTTTTTTATGTGTAGATTTCGTCTAAGAGATTTTTTTTAAATGAGAAGGCACCTAGGTAGGTGCCTCTCATTTAGATTTTTGATTCAATGAAGTCTTCTATATCTCTCAAATATATTAGAACTGTTTTTGCAAAATATTGACTCTAATAGTATGAGTAGTTTATGGACTGTACTTAAAGGATTAATAGAGGTAAGCGTCCGCTGAACACACCTTCTGAATTCATCCTATAAGCCTTAATTTAGTCCCCACTTAGAAACAAGTGGGGACTTAAATTTATGACTACAAATAATCAGACATCCATCGCATCTCTTGCGAAAAAACGAAGAACATACAGTGCTGAATTTAAACAGCAGATCGTTCAGGCTTGTAAAGCACCGGACGTTTCAATTGCTTCAGTCGCTTTGCAACATGGATTGAATACAAATCTTGTATCCAAATGGATTCGCTTAATTGATGCTAAGCCAGGGAGTGATCGCTCACCACTACCGAATAAACCTGCATTTATTGCCTTATCTTGCTCTGCACCATTAGATCCTACTCCTACTGACATGTTAACGGTTCAAATTACTTTACCCCACTCAAAAGCAAAAATTGGCTTGAAATGGCAAGTATCGAAAATATCTGCTTTAGCAGAATTACTCAAGGTACTTGCAACATGATCCGCATTGATGAAATCTGGCTCTCCACCCAACCTCTGGATATGCGAGCAGGGATGGATACGGTCATGGCGCAGATTATGAAAGCCTTTGGCTCAATCAAACCGCATTGCGCCTACCTGTTCTGTAATAAACGTGGCCATCGTATGAAAGTGCTGGTACATGATGGACTGGGCATCTGGCTGTGTGCCAGGCGGCTGGAACAGGGAAAATTCCACTGGGCTCAAGTTCACCAAGGTGAAACCGTGGCCCTCAGCCCGGAACAGTTACAGGCATTAATCCAGGGTTTGCCCTGGCAGCGCATTGGACGACAGCAGGTGGTGACGATGCTTTAAACCAGGCTGTTCCATTCTGCTATTCTCCAAACGTTCTATTTCATTCTTCTCATGACCTCAGGCATACTGCGGTCATGAATACGCTGCCTGACTTAAGCCAACTGACCCATGAACAACTGCTGGAATTTACCCGGCAGTTGGCGATGCAGCATCAGTCTCTGGCACAATCAAATCAAGAATTAGAAAAATCAAACCAGCAATTGGATGCCAAAGTTCAGCATCTTTCTATTCTCAATCAAAAATACGAGCATGAACTGGCGCTGTTTAAAAAGCATAAATTCGGCAGTAAAAACGAACATCTCACTGCAAAACAAATCCACCTGTGGGATGAAGCGGTTGAAGAAGATATTGCCGCGGTTGATCTAGAACTGGAACGGCTAAATGCAGATAAAACCGATGCAGTGACACACAAAGCCAAAACCAATAAACCTAAACGTCGACCACTGCCAGATCATCTACACACCATCCGTATTGAGCATGAACCTGCATCAACCCAATGTGCTTGTGGCTGCCAACTTCGTCGTATCGGCGAAGATGTCAGTGAAAAACTGCATTTCAGACCGGCACAGTTCTATAAGGAACAGCATGTGCGTGGTAAATGGGTCTGTGATCAGTGTGACACTCTGACTCAGCAAGCGATGCCCGCCTATGTGATTGATAAAGGCATTGCTTCACCTGAACTGCTCAGCCATGTTTTGGTATCGAAGTATGCCGATCATTTGCCGCTGTACCGTCAGCGCCTGATCTATCAGCGGGCGGGCATTGATCTGTCCAGATCTACTTTATCTGACTGGATTGGTCGCTGCGGTGTGGAACTAGAACCTCTGGCCAATGCCTTAAAACAGGTGGTGCTGCAACAGCGGGTGATCCATGCCGATGAAACACCGGTCACCATCATGCGGATGGGTGAGAATGATAAAAAACCGAAGAAAGGTTATGTCTGGGCCTATGCCACTACACAGTACAATCCAGTTCAGGCGGTGATCTATGACTTTCAGGATAGTCGTTCAGGCCAGCATGCTGCAGAGTTCTTGAAAGGCTGGCAGGGTTATCTAGTCTGTGATGATTACAGTGGTTATAAAGCACGCTTTAAATCAGGCCAGGTCATTGAGGTGGGCTGCATGGCCCATGCACGTCGTAAATTCCATGAGCTACATGTGACCAAAAAAAGTCAGGTCGCTGAACAGGCCTTAGTGCTGATTCAGAAACTGTATGCGATAGAAGCAGAGCTCAGGAAAAAGACCGATGGTACAGCAGAACAGCGCCGCGAATACCGACAACAGCATAGTCAACCGGTGATGCAACAACTGTATGAATGGCTCAACCAACATCAACTGACTGTGCATCGAGTTCTCCCACCGCCAAGGCGATCAATTACACTCTGAAGCGTTGGCCAGCTTTAAGCGCTATCTGGATGATGGCAATCTACCGATTTGCAATAACTGGGTGGAAAACCAGATGCGCCCCTGGGCGTTGGGACGTAAGAACTGGTTATTTGCAGGTTCGCTGCGCAGCGGTCAGCGAGCAGCCAATATTATGACATTAATCCAGTCAGCAAAGCTGAATGGCTTGGATCCGTATGCCTATTTAAGTGATGTGCTGAAAAGGTTACCGACACATAAAGTGACCCAAATAGAAGAATTACTGCCACACCGGTGGCAACCCGACCAAAATTAAAAAATAGGTATGGGGTTCAGCGGACGCTTACGTTACAATTTGAATGCTACATCTTTTTCATAATCAATAGCCTCTAACATAAAAAGATCATTTGTTCTTAGGGTATTTTTTTTGGCATTTTTATGGGTGATAAATTGAAAGAAATAACAACATTTACTGGTTGTTTTATTGCCGGAACTTTAATCCGTGTTCAAAGAAATCTTGATTTACCACATATAATGTGGAAACAGATTGAAGATATTCAAATCGGAGATTTAGTTTTATCAAGACCTGAAGATGGTACAGATATTCAGGAGTATAAGCCTGTAGTTAATACTTTTAAACTAGATAAAAAACCAGTATGGGTACTGCGTACTTTAGAGTTAGTGGCTGATTTTATTAACAACCCAACTCTTTCTTCCGAAATTATTGCAACAGCTAACCACTCCTTCTGGGTATGTGGCATTGCTTCAATTGCTGGAGAGTTAGATAGTTTAGTATTAACTCAAGGACGATGGAGCCGCCTTGATCAGTTAAATAATGGCGATGTTGTTCAGTCAAATAATAAATATTTTGTCGTGTTACATGCAACGCAATTATATCAAACAGAAGAAGCGCATATTGCATGGGCATTAGACCCTGAAGGCGATGGCTATGGTTCAGCTTTTGATTTGAATACTATTAGAGAAACAGGAAGGATAAATGGGAAGTTTGCTTATAATTCTTATCATTCTGAGAATGAACAAGGAGAAAGTGAATATATTCCATATCTCGCTGATGTCTATAATTTTGAAGTTGAAGATTATCATACCTACTATGTCGGGACACGATCATTCTGGGTTCACAATACCAATTGTGGGGCATTTACGAACCCAAATGACCAAGTACCATAGTCTCTTTATTGAAAATTTATCAACCAATTTTCAGAGGGGCTTGAGGATAAGGGTATTTTTTAATTTCATCCTCTCCCTCTTGCGCGTAATTACGCTCATCCTTAATAAGGAGAGGGAATTTCCATTGTGAAATAAATTACAGTGAAACCCTCTGCGCCAGCAAAGTTGCAAAATGTTGTTTAATCCGATTTCCCTGTGCATCCACCCGATGCAACTCACCGACATTTTCATTAGAATTCTTTCATAAATCAAAAAAAGACCGCTCCTTCGCTGAAGATTTGCACTCTATTTTTCTGCATATTGGTGCATAATCTACAGATGAAATACATCGATTCAAAGAAGCTTTCTGAATCACAGTTTAAGCGATATACAGGCATCTCATGGTCAACCTTTTATTTAATGGTTGAACAATTAAAGAAGAAAATTCCTGCTAAAGGTAGACCACCCAAGCTAAGCTTAGAAGATCAGGTTCTTCTATGCCTGAGCTATTGGAGGGAGTATCGGACTTTATTTCATGTTGCAACGAGCTATGGTGTTTCAGAGCCAACAGCTTCACGAATTGTACGTCATGTGGAAGACTGCTTAATTCAGTCAAACCTGTTCAATTTACCGAAGAATTTACCTACAGGTGAAGGCATAGACTGGAATGTTGTCATCGTAGATGCCACAGAAATTCCAATACAAAGACCTAAAAAAACAGAAGAAAAGCTATAGTGGCAAGAGAAAGAGTCACACTTTCAAGGTACAGGCGATCATTCATTATAGAACTCAGCAAATCCTAAGCTTGTGTACGAGTCGCGGTGCAGTGCATGATTTCGAGCTATTCAAACGCAATTTAAATCAAATTCCTAAAGGGGCTTTTATCCTTGCAGATAAAGGCTATCAGGGAATTTATGCTGTTTACGCTAATAGTCTATTGCCGTTAAAAGCTAAACGACACTGTAAGTTAGATCCTAAACTTAAAATGTATAACCAAGAGATCAACAAAAGAAGAATCGGGATTGAGCACGTATTTAGTCGCCTTAAGACCTTTAAAACTCTGGCTGACCGTTACCGAAATAGAGGTAAAAGACTTGGTCTGAGATTTAATTTAATCGCGGGGATTTATAATATGGAATTGAGTGAAAAATGACTTATGAAAGAGGTCTACTATTCTGTTCTAAATATTTGTTTGAGTAAAAACATTAATTAGCTCTTCTACAATTTACATAATACACCTTATACGCAATGCTTTTGAAATTGTGTTATAATTCAATATGTTAATACCTATTTTATAGCCCACTCTCCATCGAATGGGCTTTTTTTATGGTTTTTCACTTTCTACGCTCAATTCTCAATCATTGTTCCACATTATTATTGAGCATAACGAATATCAAAACTTCTGCGCCAACCACACCGTATGCCCTGCACAATCCTGATCTTCAGCCTGCATGTCCAATACCTTAAACCCATGTTGTGCTAACAATTGACGGTATTCTTCTTGCGATAAACTGGCATGATAGAGAGCCTCACCAAACATTTCCCCGATTGCCTCGCCTGCTGCTGGCCCACTTGTAAACATCAATACGGCATTGGGTTTAGACCACTTTGCAAATTGTGTAAACATGCCATGCTGGTCTTGTGGCGTTAAATGAAAAAAACTATCCCACGCCAAAATAGCATCAAAGCGCTGATTCAATTCTACAGAACGCATATCGGCTTCAATCCAACATTGTGATGGAAAATGTTCTCGTGCCATTTCCAGCATGGTGTCTGAACTATCCACACCTGTAAGCTGATGCCTGTGTTGTAATAGATACGCTGCAATTGGACGGCCTGAACCACAACCTAAATCTAAAATTTTGGCCTGCGCAGGTAAATAACGCAGCAAACGATCCAGCCAGTTTTTCTCATATAGCACCTGACCACGTAAAGCCGTCCACGCTCGGGCATGCCTTTTATACATTGGGATAATCTGAGCCGCCAAAGCAGAGGAATCTGTCATCACATAACTTCAATATTGAGCAAATAGAGTTCTGAACATAGCGGAAAATTTAGCCTTAAAGAAGCAAAATCAGTGCATATCGCAATGTTTATTTTTGCTTGATCTTTCATCAATCTCCCACAGCCCATGTGCGATATTAAACTTTCGCCCAAAGCTTGATCAAAGTGCCCACAACGACCACATTTTGTCTTATAATTTAGTCCGCTAGCTATCCGCCCGCTCAAGAGATTTTTGATATGACAACTATTATCAAGCAAGAAGACTTGATCACTTCGATCAAAGACGCGCTTCAGTTTATTTCCTACTATCATCCACAAGACTTCATCCAAGCGATGAGCCGTGCTTATGATCGTGAAGAAAACAAAGCTGCGAAAGATGCGATTGCACAGATCTTAATTAACTCACGTATGTGTGCAGAAGGTCATCGTCCAATCTGTCAAGATACTGGTATCGTAAACGTATTCCTTGAAGTGGGCTTAGACGTTAAATTTGATTTAACCATGAGCTTAGATGATGCAATTAACGAAGGTGTACGTCAGGGTTACCTAGAAAACTCAAACGTGCTTCGTGCATCTGTATTGGCTGATCCTGCATTTGGTCGTAAAAATACCAAAGACAATACCCCTGCAGTAATTCACTACAAACTCGTTCCAGGTAACAAAGTTGATATTACGGTTGCTGCTAAAGGTGGTGGTTCAGAAAACAAATCTAAATTGGCCATGCTGAACCCATCTGACTCAATTGTAGACTGGGTACTTAAAACTGTTCCAACCATGGGTGCAGGCTGGTGTCCACCGGGTATGCTTGGTATTGGTATTGGTGGTACTGCTGAAAAAGCCATGATGCTTGCAAAAGAAGCACTCATGGAAGAAATCAACATGGACGAATTATTACGTCGTGGCCCACAAAACAAAATGGAAGAGCTCCGTATCGAGATCTTCGAGAAAGTAAACGCATTGGGTATTGGTGCTCAAGGTTTAGGCGGCTTAACTACAGTACTTGATATTAAAATCAAAGACTATCCTTGCCACGCTGCGGGCAAACCAGTGGGAATGATTCCAAACTGCGCTGCAACACGTCACGCACACTTCCAGTTAGATGGTTCAGGTGTTGCACACATTCAAGCACCTAAACTGGATGACTACCCAGAAGTGACTTGGGACTCTTCTAAATCTAAACGTGTAGATTTAGACAACATCACTCAAGAAGAAATGAACACTTGGCAGCCGGGAGATACTTTATTATTAAACGGTACGATTTACACAGGTCGTGACGCTGCACACAAACGCATGGTCGACATGATCAACAATGGTGAAGAATTGCCAGTCGACTTAAAAGGCAAGTTCATTTACTACGTTGGCCCAGTTGATCCTGTTGGTGATGAAGTGGTTGGCCCTGCAGGTCCAACAACAGCAACACGTATGGACAAGTTCACACGCCAAGTATTAGAACACACTGGTTTGTTCGGTATGATTGGTAAGGCGGATCGTGGTCCTGCAGCAATTGAAGCTATTAAAGACCATAAAGCAACTTACCTTATGGCAGTAGGTGGTGCAGCCTATCTTGTATCTAAAGCTGTACGTGAAGCAGAAGTAGTTGCTTTTGAAGACTTGGGCATGGAAGCAATCTACAAGTTCAAAGTTGAAGATATGCCTGTTTCTGTTGCGGTAGATGTAAACGGTACATCAATCCACGCCATTGCACCAAAAATCTGGCAAGCTAAAATTGGTAAAATTCCTGTTGTAGACGCTGCAGCAGAATAATTTTCCAATACAGTGATAAAGAAAAAGCACCCAACTTTGGGTGCTTTTTTATGCATGCTAGAAATGAATAAAAGCAATGCGCGAGATAAAGATGAAAAACCTTACCAGGTTCTAGGATCCCACAACTTAAATGGCTGGGTTAAATGCACATCTTCTGCAGGGTCATATTTCTCATGCTTAATTTTTTGTGGCTTTTTGCGTAACTTGCCTGTGTGCTGATCTTCCGCAACAAAGTTATAGCTTTCTGTTTTCAGTTGAGTAAATGCTATTTCCTGTTGCGCCGTACTTGAAGGCATGAGCATTAAAGGCCCTGAAACCTCTTTGCGGGTACTCAAGTTTTCTTCATCATATTTAATAAAATACGACTGCCCTGCCTGCACCTGAAAATCCAAATACTTCGGTTTTTGGAAATGTAATGCACCTAAAGGACGACTCACACTCAGACGATACGCGCCCGGTGCAAGTTCAATCCAGTAATAATGATTGTGCAATAAACTTGGAATCCGATGCTTATTGATAAACATACTGGTCGCGACAATTTCCTGTCTGTTCCATTTGGAATCTGGCCGATATAAATACACGATTGCAGCATCAGCATGTTGTGCCTGAACAGGTTTAAAATTTTGCCCTAGTTTTTGATTGACCCAACCACCAATGGTCATCATGCCCAAACGGTGTTGTTCTACAAAACCAGGTTTTTGTTCTAAATCTAAAACTTTTAAGGTACTAGGTGGTTGCGTTTGTTGCACCACGTTTTTTTTGCCATGACATCCCAGCAACATTAAACTGGTCACGACCAAAATTGCGACACCACGCATGTCTATCCCTCACTGCGTTTCTTATTTTTGTAAATCACGTTTTTGAAATCACGCTGCAAATTCATTTTGCAATTGTTGTTTTGAATAATGGGCATCCACGCCTAGGTCTAAGATTAACACTGCCTTGATTTTTTTGACAATAAAAAACGTGCCGAAACCTAGCGTTTCGGCACGTTTCAGACGAATAGCGTATTAAGCAGTTTTGCTGTCTAATACTTTTAAGTCAATTTTTTCTGCTGCAGGTTCTTCTGTTTGAGGCTGACGTTCGGTCTGAAATTCAGGTTTAGCACCTTCTTCAATCACCGCTTCAGTCACTACCACTGTGCCAACATCGGTACGGCTTGGCAAGTCGTACATGGTTTCGAGCAAGGCATTTTCCAGAATTGAACGCAAACCACGCGCACCTGTATTACGTTCAAGGGCTTTTTTCGCCACTGCACGTAATGCCGCATCTTCAAAGACTAAATCGACATTTTCCATCTCGAATAAGTATTGATATTGACGGGTTAAGGCATTTTTCGGCTCGGTCAGAATTTGCATCAATGCATCTTCATCTAGCTCGTCTAGCGTTGCAATTACAGGCAAACGACCAATGAACTCTGGAATTAAGCCAAATTTCACCAAATCGGTTGCTTCTACCTGACGAAATAAATCAGACAATTTCTTGCCTTCATCTTTTTTCTTCACGTCTGCCGTAAAACCAATGCCGCCTTTTTCTTGGCGTTGCTGCACAATTTTCTCTAAACCAGAGAATGCGCCACCGCAAATAAACAAGATATTTGAAGTATCAATTTGAATGAATTCTTGCTGCGGATGCTTACGTCCACCTTGAGGCGGAATAGAAGCCACCGTGCCTTCAATCATTTTGAGCAAGGCTTGCTGAACACCTTCACCAGACACATCACGAGTAATTGATGGGTTTTCAGACTTACGCGTGATCTTGTCAATTTCATCAATGTAGATAATGCCTTTTTGTGCTTTTTCTACATCGTAATCGGCTTTTTGCAACAGCTTTTGCACGATGTTTTCGACATCTTCACCCACATAACCCGCTTCGGTTAAAGTCGTGGCATCTGCCATTGCAAAAGGCACATCTAATAGACGTGCTAAGGTCTGTGCAAGTAAGGTTTTACCCGAACCCGTTGGACCTACCAACATGATGTTACTTTTTGAGATTTCGACAGCATCGCCTGCTTTATGCGCCTGATTGCTCACTTTTAGGCGTTTGTAATGGTTATATACTGCAACCGATAAGGTTTTTTTCGCAGTATCTTGACCAATTACATACTGATCAAGCGCAGCACGAATTTCATGTGGTTTTGGCAATGGACGTGTTGCCCAATCACCCGACTCAACTTGTTGACTGGTCTGAACCAAGTCTAAGCATACGTCCACACATTCATTACAGATGTATGCGTCCTCGCCTGCAATCAGCTTCCCGACTTCAGACTGCGTTTTACCGCAAAATGAACAATGTTTTTGTCCCTGAGGATGTTCGGACATAGTCACTCCAATATCTCAATCTTTAAAACTTATGGACGTTTTGTTAAAACTTCATCCACAAGACCGTATTCCTTCGCTGCCTGTGCAGTCATAAAGTTATCACGGTCGGTATCTCTTGCGACAGTTTCATAGTCCTGACCACTATGTTCTGCCATTAAACGGTTTAAACGCTCTTTAATGAATAGAATTTCACGTGCATGAATTTCAATATCAGATGCCTGACCACGGAAACCACCGAGTGGCTGGTGAATCATGACACGTGCATTTTCAAGACAATAACGCTTACCTTTTGCACCTGCGTTGAGCAGAAAAGCACCCATAGATGCCGCTTGTCCCATACAGTAAGTCACAACGTCAGGCTTAATAAATTGCATGGTATCGTAAATTGCCATACCTGCAGTCACAGAACCGCCTGGTGAGTTAATGTATAGGTGAATATCTTTATCCGGGTTTTCTGCTTCTAAAAACAACATCTGCGCCACAATTAAGTTGGCCATATTATCTTCGACTTCACCCGTCAAAAAAATGACACGTTCACGTAAAAGACGTGAATAAATATCAAAAGAACGCTCACCACGAGAGGATTGTTCAACCACCATGGGCACTAAAGCATTTTCAATTGTTGGAACATACATATGGTTATTTATTCCTAAATTCTTGTGACACGACTCATGTTCACAATATGAGGGATAATTGTCTAAATTGCAAAATATTCACAGCTTAAATCGTAGATATTTTGAGTTAAATGTTGTCGATCTGTGAAAAACCCAAAAACTGCGATGCAATAAAAAAGGCGCACAAAGCGCCTTTTTTACCTAAAGCCTATTAGCCTTGTTGACGAGCTTGTTGCTCTTTCAATAAGTCTTCATAGCTTACAGATGTATCAGTCACTTTTGCAGAAGCCAAGATGTGATCTACAACCTGATCTTCTAAAACAACTGCTTCGATTTGTGAACGCTGTTGTTTGTCGTTTTTGAAGTATTCAATCACTTCGCTTGGATCTTCATAAGAAGAAGCCATGTCTTCGATGTAAGCATCTACACGCGCTTGATCTACTTCAAGTTTAGCATTTTCTAATACTTTGCTAACCAATACGCCAAGTTTTACAGATTTTTCAGCTTGTTCTTTGAACAATTCATCTGGAAGCATGCTTGAGTCAAATGCTTTTGCACCTTGCGCACCAAACTGTTGTGTGAATTGCTGAATCATTTGTTGACGTTGACGGTCAATTTCTTGAGCAACCATTGCAGACGGAATTTCAACTTCGTTTGCCGCAACGAGTGCATCAAAAGTTGCGCCTTTTACTTGGTTACGTAAACCGTTTTTCACTTCACGTTCCATGTTTTTACGAACGTCAGCTTTTAACTTTTCTACGCCTTCTTCTTCAGAAATACCGAAGATTTGTAGGAATTCAGCATCAATTTCTGGAAGTTTTTGCTTTTCAACCAGCTTCAATGTGATTTTGAATTGTGCTGCTTTACCTGCAAGGTTCGCTGCTTGGTAGTCTTCAGGGAAAGTTACATCAATCACTTTCTCTTCGCCTTTTTTCATGCCCACGATACCATCTTCAAAACCAGGAATCATGCGACCAGAACCAAGTACCAGTTTAAAGTCTTCAGCAGCACCGCCTTCAAACTTCTCGCCATCTACAGTGCCTTCAAAATCAAAAGTCACTTGCATGTCTTTTTTCGCCATGCCTTTGGTTTCTGCCCAAGAAGCACGTTGCTTTTGAAGATTTTCAAGCATTTGCTCAATATCTTTGTCGTTCACTTCTGAAGACTTACGTTCAACTTCTAAACCTTCAAATTTCACTTCAACTTCTGGATAAACTTCAACAGTCGCTTCATATACTAAAGCGTCGTCTTTCATTTCAGTTTTTTCGATATTTGGCATACCAACAGCGTTGATTTTTTCTTGTTGGATTGCTTCAAAAACGGTATCACGAATAATGTCGTTCACCACTTCTTGATAAATACCCGCACCGTATTCACGACGAACAACGTTTACAGGCACTTTACCTGGACGGAAGCCGTTGATCTTCACAGTTTTGGCAGTGCGTTTCAAGCGAGCTTCAAACTGCTCGTTAATACGGCTCGTCGGTACAGATACATTTAAACGACGGGCAACGCCCGAAACCGCTTCAGAAGTTACTTGCATGGCTTCCTCGATATAGTTAGTAATAACAGTTTATAAAAAAGTGCCACATTATATGACAACATTAAAGGATATACAAAATACGTTCTGATCTCGACTGAATTTTTTTAATCGACACGCTATTTTCTGTAAATTTTCAACTTTGTGTATATTTCTTGTTGTAAATAAGAATCCTTATCATTATTATTAGCCAACTCCTTCATGAATGATTCTAATTACCATATAGGTCTGAATTAGGATCATTGATTCATATTAGAGATATAATTTTATGGCTAAGTTCAACCTACACCCGCTGTGTCTTGCATTACTTGGGGCAACCTCTACTGCTGTTTTCGCAAATACCTCTACCGATGCGACTTCAACCCACCAACTTTCCACAATTGTGGTTTCAGCGGCAGGTTTTGAACAAAAAATTAAGGATGCACCTGCATCAATTACTGTCATTAGTGCAGAAGATTTAAAAAATAAACGTATCAACTCCGTTGCTGATGCCTTGGTTGATGTGGAAGGGGTTGATATTAGTCCAACAGCAGGAAAAACAGGCGGACTAAATATTCGTATTCGTGGGATGGATGCTGAATATACGTTGGTACTGATTGATGGCCGCCGCCAAAACAGTACAGGTGATATTACCCCTAATGGTTTTGGTGAATCAAATAACAGTTTTATTCCGCCAATTTCTGCAGTTGAGCGAATCGAAATTATCCGAGGACCCGCTTCTACCCTTTATGGCTCAGATGCCATTGGCGGTGTCGTTAATATTATTACCAAAAAAGTTTCACCAGAATGGACAGGTGCTGTCACACTCGAAGGGACAATTAACCCAAACTATTCAGATTTTGGCAATCAACGCTCAGTAGATGCCTACGTTACTGGTCCTTTAATTCAAAATTTACTTGGTATTCAATTACGTGGCCGTAAAGCGGAACGTGATCAATCTCATGTAACCCCAGATGCCAATTCAGATACCGAGTTATCTCAAGGTAACAGCCCAACCAAATCTGATTTAGAAACTCTTGGTGTTCGCCTAACACTAACACCTAATGATAATCATGATATTTCTGCTGAATATGAGCAAACCGAACAATGGTATGACAATAGTAAAGGGCAATTGGGTACCTTAGGTGCAGATGGAGGATACAACTCCTCTCAAGAATATAATCGTGAAAAAGTGGTTCTAGCCCATACTTGGCGTACCAATATCGGTACTTTAGATTCAAGTATTAGCAATACTCAGACCGAAACTGTAGGACGTTTAATTCCAGCACGTGCTCAGAATTTATCCAAAACTGTCACACCTCGCTTACTTGAGAGTGAAGATACTATTTTTGATACAAAGTTCACCACACAACACTTTAGTGGGCACAACATAACACTAGGCGGTCAATGGTGGGATGCAAGCATTAAAGACGGCTTACGTGTGAATAAAGAAGTTTCTTTTGATCAACTCGGTTTATTTGCAGAAGATACTTGGGCATTGACGGATAGCTTAGCTCTGACTTTAGGTCTACGTTTTGATGATCACAGCACTTTTGGTGATTTTTGGACACCTCGTGCGTACCTCGTTTGGAATGCAAATGACAATTGGACATTTAAAGGCGGATATTCTGAAGGATATAAAGCACCACGTTTAGAGCGCTTAACCAATGGTATTTATAATGTCAGCGGCCAGGGACGTAACCCAGTTTTTGGTAATCCTAATTTAAAGCCAGAAACAAGCAACAACTTTGAGTTAGCTGCATATTTCAATAATAACGATAATTTTGATGCCAACATTACTGCCTTCTATAGTCAGGTGGAAGATAAAATTGTAAATGGTAATGCTGAACTAAAATGTGACACAGATACCAATAAAGCAGCCTGTGAAGCATTTATGGACTCCATTGGAACACCGTGGACCATGGATTATTATAAAAGCAAAGGGCAAACACGAGCAGACTCATGGAATGTTACTCGTCCAACTAACGCAGAAGAAGCCGAGGTTTATGGAATCGAAACTGGTTTCAATTGGGAGTTTATCCCTGCTTGGAAATTTGGTCTAAATTACACTTGGACAGAAACCGAAATTAAAGATTCCAAGTTGGGTAATCCACCTTTAAACGATACTCCTGAACATATTGTAAATGCTTCTTTAAAATGGCAAGCAGCTGATTACGTGAATCTATGGGCTCGTGGTGAATACCGAAGTGAGCGTGCTCGTTTTACATCAACTTATGAAAACTTAACTGCTGCCAACCAAAAGGTTTATGATGAATTAGGTGACTTTAAATCTTATGCCTTATTCCATATTGGCTCTAATTTTACCGTAAACGATAATTGGGATATTGGTGTCGCACTGTACAATGTTTTTGATAAAGACTTTACCGATTACGAACTAATTGATGGCAGTTATTACAACCGCCACAGCAACACCCAAGAAGGTCGCCGTGTTCAATTGAGTACAACCTTTAAATTCTAAACTCGCTTTATATTTCTCAAACCCTGCTTCGGCAGGGTTTTCTGTCTTTATTCCCAAGCCTTTCACGTTTACATCGTTTTATTAAATAAAAATATTGATAATGATTATTATTTTCAAATAAGAATCAAAGGAAAGTGTCATCCCACACATTGTTGTTGATAATGATTCTCAATACAATTAGCAACACTTGTTATAGACGTCATAACAACAACTTCACACTTTATTCATCTTGAACTAAAAACGCTGAATAAAGCGTGGCCTCCTGTTGGTTTACATTTAGGGAACTACCATAAATGGCACAGATCAAAAGCCGCAAACACAATCGCTCTGCGCAACTGATGGCTTTAGCCGCCTCTCTTCCACTACTTGCACATGCCGCAAGCCCTGAAGATGACGTCACCCACTTACCTACCATTACGGTTAAATCAGAAGCCGAAAGCAAATACAAGGCAGACAGTTTAAGCTCTGCAAAATACACACAGCCGTTGTTGGATACTCCACAAACCATATCTGTAATTAAAAAAGAAATTTTGCAGGAGCAAGGTGCAACCTCGTTGGTTGAAGCCTTACGCAACACTCCAGGCATTACCCTGCAACTTGGTGAAAATGGTAATACCAGCGCAGGCGATGCCTTTCAAATGCGAGGTTTTTCTACCCAAACCTCAACTTATGTCGATGGTATTCGAGATTTAGGTGCTATCAGCCGTGATGTCTTTAACCTTGATCAAATTGAAGTGGTCAAAGGCCCATCAGGTTCAGAAGCAGGTCGTGGTGCGGCTTCGGGTTATATCAATTTGGTGAGTAAATTACCGCAAAGTGAAAACAGTCAGGAAATTTCTGCCAGCTATAACACCGCAAAACATGCCCGACTCTCAGCAGACATTAACCAAGTCATCAACCCCAATACGGCATTTCGTCTGAACATGATGGGGCAAGAAGGTGGTGTGGAAGGACGTGACTATATCGAAAATAACAGTTATGCCATCGCCCCTTCTCTTGCTTTCGGATTAAACACGGCCACTCGTTTATATTTGTATTCTCAACACATCAGACAGCGCAATATTCCAGATGGTGGTATTCCAACAATCGGCATGCAGGGCTTTTATAACTCAGACTCGCTGTTAGCGACTGCACCTAAAGTCAATCGGGAAAACTTTTATGGTCATGTCAATGACTATGAAGATGTCGATGCAGATATGTTTACTGCAAAAATTGAAAGTGATTTAACAGATCGACTCAAACTGACCAACATCACCCGTGTAGGCAAAACGCAGATGAATCGGGTGCTGACAGGGATCAATACGGGTGCTAGTGGTTTAAGAACCAATGGTTCACCTGACCCAGCACAATGGGAAGTGAATCGCTCCCGCCAAGGAGTTGATCAGGAAAATAAGATTCTGGCCAATCAAACCACTTTAAATTTCGATCTACAAACTGGCGCTGTTGAACATGATGTTGTTGCAGGTATGGAGTTTTTAAAAGAACAGCAATCCAGCAAACTGTTGGCCACACAATTGCCAGGTGAAGCGACCGTCAATACACCTTGGGCTAATCTTTATCGACCTGACCGCAATCAAGCCATGCCAGCGCTTATTTATAATGGCGGTTATACCAATGGTGAAACCCAAACTGCCGCAGCTTATTTATTCGATACTTTAAAATTTGGAGAGCGTTTCCAGCTGAACGGCGGTGTTCGGGTCGATTATTATGAAACCGATTATCAGGGCTTAACTTTGCCGCGAGGTGGTAATGCCTTGGTCGCCAAAGACCTCAGTACGCACGACACATTGTTAAGCTGGAAACTTGGCGGTGTGTATAAACCTACTTTAAATAACAGTGTGTATGCCTCTTATGCCAAATCATTGACTCCGCCAGGCAGTGCCAACTTCACGCTGTCTGAATCAGGCAATGATGCCATTAATGCGCAGCCTCAAGAAACCCATCATTATGAAGTAGGCAGCAAATGGGAGTTATTGCAAGGCAAACTTGCTATGGCTGCTGCAGCGTATCGTACAGAAAATGAAAACCAATCGACCATAGATCCAATTTCTCAGCTTGCAGTACAAGAAGGTAAAAAGCGAGTCGATGGCGTTGAGCTGAGTGCTGTGGGGCAAATTACCGATGCCTGGAATATTTCTGCAGGCGTTGCCCACATGAAAGTTAAACAACTGAATCAACGTTCATCGAGTAGCACAACATTATCTGAACGCTGGTCACCTGAATGGACTGCAAGCTTATGGTCAACCTACGACTGGGCAGGCTTTAAATTTGGTTTAGGCGCTCGTTATGTTGATGAACAAAAACGTGTAGTCACTGACAGCACCGCACCTGCCAACATGCCGAATATCCCAGGCTATGTCGTCATTGATGCTTTGGTAGGCTACAACTTTAACAAACACGCTTCACTAAATCTGAACCTCTACAACCTTGCCGATAAAGAATATATCAGCACCCTTAACAATGGTGGTGGTCGTGTGGTTCTTGGACAGCCACGCTCGGCAACGCTTAGCTTGAATTACAAGTTCTAAGTAATTGCAATAAATCTATAGCGTAGCTCAAAAGAGACTATATAGATTGGTTCGGGCGATGAGTCGCTTTCATAGCACAGATCGCTCGAACTTTTACTGCTGAACCATAATGTCGAGTATTCAATTTTTTGAATTATAACTTTCACAGGAAGAATCAATATGATGCTTCACATTCCTAACGTACTCAGTAAAGTGCAAGTCCAGCAAATTCGGGCTGAGTTAGACAGTGCATCGGCTTGGCAAAATGGCCAATTCAGTGCAGGCGCACAAGCACAGAAAATTAAACAGAATTTACAATTTGACCTGCAGCATCCGAGCTATGTAACTCTGTCACAAGACATCCTCAGTGCACTAAAACAACAGGCTTTATTGCAGTCCTTTGCCTTGCCGATGCACATTCTGCAACCCATGTTCAATTGTTATCAAAACACAGCAGCCTATGGCAATCATGTTGATAATGCCGTGCAATATTGCGCACAGGTACAACGTCCGATTCGCACAGATGTGTCCATGACCCTGTTTTTAAGTGAGCCTGAAGAATATCAGGGCGGTGAACTGATTATTGAAGACAATTACGGTAGTCATGAAGTCAAACTCAGTGCAGGTGATGCCATCGTGTACCCTGCTACCAGTTTACATCGGGTCGAACCTGTTACAGCAGGTCAACGAATTGCAGCGTTTACATGGTGTCAAAGTATGGTCAAAGATGACTGGCAACGCAGTATGCTGTTCAATTTAGATATGACTATTTTGCAATTGCGTCAACAACTTGGAGATACAGCAGAAGTATTGGCACTAACCGCACATTATCACAATCTGATTCGTCAATGGAGTCAGTTATGAATACCACGCCATTGGCAGCTTTGAATCACATCCCGCCACATTTACACACCATTGCCGACTATCAAAAACAGGCGCAATTACATTTAGATGCAGCCACTTGGGCCAATTTAGAAGGCGCTGCAGGCGATGAATATAGTCTGAACAACAATTTACGTGCGTTTGCCGATATTCAATTATTGCCCCGTCATTTAAATACTTTTGCAGGGGCAAATACGCAAATTCAGCTCTTGGGCGAACAGTATCCACACCCAATTTTTTTAGCACCCGTGGCTTACCAACAACTGTTTCATCCACAGGGGGAAATTGCTACAGCGCAAGCGGCAGCCGCCCTACAAGCCCCCATGATTCTCAGTCATTTAAGTACCACTTCAATGAGCACACTGAATCAGGTTTCGGGCACGGCAAAATGGTTTCAACTGTATTGGCAAGGCAGTCGTAAAGCTGCTTTGGATTTGATTTTTCAAGCGCAACACTATGCCTATCAAGCCATTGTACTCACGGTTGATGCACCGCACATGGGCATTCGAGATCGGGAACGTCGCGCTGCTTTTCAATTGCCTGCACATATTCGGGCGGTATATCAATCATCTGTAAATACCACTCCGCTTAAGGAAAATCAGCACCCTCTTTTTGATGGATTGATGCAGCAGGCTGCCACATGGGAAGATATTGCTTGGTTGCTACAACACAGTCCACTGCCTATTTTACTCAAAGGTATTTTACACCCTGCCGATGCACAACAGGCGTATCAATACGGCGTACAAGGGATTATTGTGTCTAATCACGGTGGTCGAGTTTTAGATACCGCAGTCAGTCCAATTCAAGTTTTAAGTACTATCCGAAAAATTTTACCGCACGATTTCCCTATTCTATTGGACAGTGGTATCCGCCGTGGCACAGATATTTTTAAAGCATTAGCCCTAGGGGCAAATGCAGTATTAATTGGACGGCCATATATTTATGGCTTGGCAGTTGCTGGTGCATTAGGGGCAGCGCATAGCATCAAGCTCTTAAAAGAAGAATTTGAAGTGAGCATGGCACTTATGGGAACAAGCAGCATTGAACAGATTAACAACAGTTATATTTATCAGAAATAAAACAAATAACAGAAAAAATTTTCACAGGTATGGCTATATTTGTAAAAAACAGGGAATTATTACCCTTGCAGATCCATTAACATACAGATATTGGTTTACAAGTGCCATGATTCGACTTTTAGCGATAGTCTCCTGAAAATAGCTTGTAAATTGATAGAATAGACACAATCTATATTTATAGTAAGTTGCCGTTATCCACGACCGATGCAACCGCTACTATTCAAGGAGTTTTCACATGATGCTGGCAGATCCAAGCAAAAAATACCGTCGTATGTACCAGCGCGTCGACTTACCAGACCGCCAATGGCCAAATAACGAAATTACCAAAGCGCCAATCTGGATGAGTACCGACCTACGTGACGGTAACCAAGCGATCTTTGAGCCAATGAACATTGAACAAAAATTCAAAATGTTCCAAATGCTTGTGAAAATTGGTTTTAAACACATCGAAATTGGTTTCCCATCGGCATCTCAAGTTGACTTCGATTTCACGCGTAAATTGATTGAAGAAGGTCATATTCCAGATGACGTATATATTGAAGTATTGGTACAAGCACGTGACCATTTAATCGCACGTACTTTTGAATCTTTACAAGGTGCAAAACGTGCAATTGTGCATATTTATAATGCCAACTCGCCTACCTTCCGCCAAAAAGTCTTAAATGTAGATGTTGCGGGTGCCAAACAATTGGCCATTAACGCTGCAACCAAAGTAAAAGAATATGCAGCGAAGCAACCTGAAACTGAGTGGGTATTCCAGTACAGCCCAGAATGTTTCACTGCAACTGAGTTAGAAGTGGCTAAAGATGTTTGTGATGCGGTAACTGAAATTTGGGAAGCATCGCCAACCAATAAAGTCATTTTAAACTTGCCTGCAACAGTGGAAGTGTCTACACCAAACGTGTATGCAGACCAAGTTGAATGGATGCACCGCAATATTGAGCGTCGTGATGGTGTGATCATTTCAGTACACTGTCACAATGACCGTGGTTGTGGTATTGCCGCTTCTGAATTGGCCATCATGGCGGGTGCAGACCGTGTAGAAGGTTGTGTATTTGGTAACGGTGAGCGCACAGGTAACGTAGACGTTGCTGCGATTGCGTTGAACATGTACACCCAAGGTGTTGCACCAGAGTTGGATTTCTCAAACATCAACGAAATTATTGCAACAGTTGAAGAATGCACAGGCTTGCCAGTACACCCTCGTCATCCGTACGCAGGTGACTTAGTCTTTACTGCATTCTCTGGTTCACACCAAGACGCAATTAAGAAAGGTTTTGAGTTCCAGAAAAATGAAGAAATTTGGGATATGCCTTACTTGCCAATTGACCCGAAAGATTTAGGTCGTGACTATGACGCAGTGATTCGTGTCAACTCACAATCGGGTAAAGGCGGTATTGCTTACTTGTTAGAATCGAACTACAACGTGACTTTGCCGCGTCGTTTACAAATCGAATTCTCGCAAATTGTGCAACAACGTACCGATGAACAAGGTACAGAAATTAGCGCAAGCGAAATTTGGAACTTGTTTAAAGAAACTTACGTTGCGGTAAAAGATGCACAATATGCAACACAAAACTACAAATTGTCTGATGAAAATGGCAATCAGGTCATTGAACTAGATGTTGTAGTAAATGGTGAAACGCAGCACTTACGTGGCGAAGGCAATGGCCCAATTTCAGCGATTTTAAACGCATTGCAATTGCCAATTGATGTCTTGAACTACGAAGAGCGCAGCATTAGCTCGGGTGCACATGCAAAAGCGTTGGCTTTAATTGAATTGCAAGTGAAAGGCACAGGTAAATCTGCATTTGGTGCAGGGGTTCATGACAACATTGTGACTTCATCAATTGATGCGATCATTGCTTGTACAAATCGCTTGATTGAGCAAGGTGTATTAAGCACGGATCAAGTGGTTGCTGCCGCAGTTTAAAGCGCTGCAAACGCATAAAAGCATTTTGAAAAGGATACCCCAAGTGGTATCCTTTTGTTTATTCATCCTCAGGATTTAAGGCGAATTATTCCCGTGTCTTTTCCAGCTGACTCAGTAGGCATTGTTGTTCCAGAAAAGTTCCAATTTGAAGAACCCCTAGAGCTCGAATGTGGCCGTGTTCTACCCCGCTTCGAACTGATGGTCGAAACCTACGGCACGCTCAATGCCGACAAATCCAATGCTATTCTGATCTGTCATGCGTTGTCAGGGCATCATCATGCTGCAGGTTATCATCATGCCGACGATAAAAAAGCAGGCTGGTGGGATGCCTGTATTGGCCCGGGAAAAGCCATTGATACCAACCACTTTTTTGTGGTGGCCTTAAACAATATTGGCGGATGCAACGGCTCGACTGGTCCAACATCGCCAAACCCTGAAAATGACAATCGCCCTTATGGCCCAGATTTTCCATTGGTCACTGTGCGAGATTGGGTCAAAACCCAAGCCATGCTGTCTGACCGTTTAGGCATTGAGGTTTGGTATTCAATTATTGGCGGCTCTTTAGGTGGCATGCAGGCTTTGCAATGGTCGGTTGATTATCCTGATCGTCTGAAAAAATGCGTCATTATTGCCAGTGCACCAAAACTCTCCGCACAAAATATTGCTTTTAACGAAGTCGCGCGTCAGTCGATTTTATCTGACCCAGATTTTCATCATGGGCGTTATTTGGAACATGACAGCTATCCAAAACGTGGATTGATTTTGGCGCGCATGGTTGGACACATCACTTATTTGTCTGAAGAAGCCATGAAACAGAAATTTGGTCGTGACTTAAAATCTGGCAAGTTTATGTATGGCTTTGATGTCGAGTTTCAGGTCGAAAGCTATTTACGCTATCAGGGCGAACAATTTAGCCGTAATTTTGATGCCAATACCTATTTAATTATGACTAAGGCACTGGATTATTTTGATCCTGCACGTGAATACGAACAATCCTTACAAAAAGCCATGGCGAACACAAAATGCAAGTTTTTAGTGGTGTCTTTTACCACCGACTGGCGTTTTAGCCCTGAGCGTTCGCAGGAAATTGTGGATGCCTTAATTAGCAATCATAAGCCTGTCAGCTATTTAGATATTGATGCCGAACAAGGACACGATTCGTTCTTGTTCCCAATTCCACTATACGTGAAAGCCATGCGTGCATTCTTGGGTGGAACAGAACATCTTCAAGCAACCCCACAGGAGGCCGTGTAATGCGTCTTGATCAGCAACTTGCCGAAAAGTGGATTAAACCGAATTCTAAAGTACTCGATTTAGGTTGTGGCGATGGCGAACTGTTGGCTCACATGAGCAAACAGCATAATATTCGTGCATACGGATTAGAAATTGATCAAGAAAAGATTGCAATTGCGATCAGTCGCGGATTAAATATCATCCAACAAGACTTGAATTTGGGGCTTAGCCGCTTTGCCGACCAGTCTTTTGACTATGTGGTCATGGCACAAGCCTTGCAAGCAGTAGATGCACCTGACGTATTATTAAGAGATATGGTGCGTGTGGCTAAACAGGCAATTATTACCTTTCCAAACTTTGCGCATTGGAAGACTCGCTCTTTTCTCGCCTTAAAAGGAAAAATGCCTGTTTCAGACGCATTACCTTATATGTGGTACAACACCCCAAATATTCATTTATGTACGTTTCGTGATTTTGAGGCACTTTGTGCCGAAAATAATATTCGCATCATTAACCGACTTGCCGTGAATGGGAATCAACAAGATAGTTTACTCAGTAAGCATCTGCCTAATTTGTTTGGTGAAGTCGCAATTTATCGAGTGAGCGCTCTATGAAAAAACTATTATTAAGCACCACGCTATTGGTTGGACTGTTGAGCATTCAAGCCCACGCAGATTATGTTCCACCATCTTCTGTAGCAAGCCAAGCAGCACAATATTCTGTGATGGATATTAACGGCTTAACGAAAGCAGCCAAAGCAGGTCAAGCAGGCGCACAATTTTACTTAGCGACTAAATATCAACAAGGTAAAGACGTACAGCAAGACAGCCGTCAAGCGTTTGCTTGGTACAAAGCTGCGGCAGATCAAGGTTTATCTGCAGCGCAATTGAATGTAGGCCGTATGTTGGCAGATGGCATTGGCACGAAAAAAGACGAAGTCTTGGCACGTCAATATTTTGAAAAAGCAGCCAGCCGCGGCGACAACCGCGCAAGCTTTAACCTTGCCATGATGGAAGAACAAAAGAAAAACTATATGGGCGCATATCAGTGGTATGAATTATCTACCCGTGATGGCATGCTCGATAACAAAGTGATTTCTTTGTCTGAAGGTAAGAAAACTGCATTGGCAGCGAACTTGACCCAAGAACAAATTCGTCAAGCACGTGACCGTGCCGACAAGTGGATTCAAGCGCAATAAATCCAACCGCGTTTAATTTCATTAAAAGCACCTTCGGGTGCTTTTATATTTTATTCAAAATAAGCCTGATGCATGGCCTTTAGCAGTTCAGGGGTTAATGCTTCTACCGATGCAGAACCCAATACGGCGTCTATACCACAATGCGGGCAAATTGCGGTTTGCTCGTCATCACACCAATCTTCAATTTCACTATAATCAAAAATTTCAAGACAATAAAAGCAACCACAATGCTCACTTTGCTGGAGTAATGCGCGATGCTGGCTTGAATCACGATATAGTTCTGAAATTTTTCTCACACTTGTCCCCCTTCTACTTTTTAAAAATAAATCTATGCAAGATTAACCTTTTAAATCTGAAAAATCCGTTAAAATATGCCCTATTGTTTTCAATTTAGATCTAAATTATGACTGCAACTGATTGGCGCGCTCAAGGCACTTTGGTTTTAGCAAGCAACAACAAAGGCAAAATTGCAGAATTTGAAACCTTGTTTGCACAGCTCGACTTACCTGTACAGGTGATTCCACAAGGTCAGCTCAATATTGAAGATGCGGTGGAAGATGGTTTGAGCTTTGTCGAAAATGCTATTTTAAAAGCTCGCCATGCCGCAAAAATTTCAGGCAAGCCTGCCATTGCCGATGATTCAGGTTTATGTGTGCCAATTTTAGGTGGTGCGCCAGGTATTTATTCTGCACGTTTTGCAGGCGAACATGGTAATGATACTGCCAACAATGAAAAACTGCTCAATAAACTCAAACCACTACGTCAAGATGGTGAAGCCATTGAAGGCATGTTTGTCTGTGTTTTAGCCTTGGTTGAACATGCCGATGACCCACTACCTAAAATATTTCAGGGGATTTGGAAAGGGGAAATTTTAGCAGAAACCCGTGGTGAAAATGGTTTTGGCTATGACCCACTGTTTTGGTTACCTGAATTAGGTGTGTCGAGTGCTGAAATGTCGAAAGCAGAAAAAAATAAAATCAGTCATCGTGGTCAGGCCATGCAGCTGTTTAAAGATAGCCTACAAGCTGAATTACCGTAACAACTGCTAAGTCAAATCTTAATTGTTCAAATACAACAGCCTGTGGTCATGTACAGGCTGTTTCTTTTTTCCAAATTTATATTCTTTAATCCCCTGTCTTTAAATCGCAACACATTCGTCACCGCATTGTCATACAGACCTGTTGAGATAGGCTCAACTATTGAGAGGTCTAAATCATGGCAGGATTATCTATTTGGCACGTGCTGATTTTTGCAATTGTGGTCATTTTATTATTTGGTACATCTAAACTGAAAAACTTAGGTAAAGATGTCGGTGGTGCAGTCAAAGATTTTAAAAAATCAATTAAAGACGATGAAGCTGAAACAGCTCAACTCAAAGAACCGCGTACCATCGAACATCAGGCCAACAGCAGTGATGTCAATTCGACAGTAAAACACTAAGGCTGAGGGTTTGAGATTATGCTCAATATTGGAATGACGGAACTGCTGATTTTCGGCATCATTGCATTATTGGTGCTGGGTCCTGAGAAACTTCCAGAAGCTGCGCGTTTTGTTGGAAAATGGTATGGCAAAGTAAAACGTATGGTCAGCAATGTTCAAAACGACATCGACCGTGAATTGCGTTTATCTGAATTACGTGAACAAATGCAGCAAGAAATGGCACGTATTCAAGAGCTTGAAGCAAAAATGCAGGCTCAGATGTCCGAAATGAAAAATGAAAAAATCTTTGATGATGCAAAATCATCGACAGACTCAAAACAGGCATCTTTAAACAACTTACAACAGCAGTTTTATCAACCTGTTGAAAATACAGAAAAACAGTGCATGGTGCGCATCCCTAAAGCGCCAGTGCGGACTGCATCAGCATCTATCTCACCCATCCAAAATACAACAACATATACTGAAATGAAGGTCGCGGTATGAGTCAGCCCAATTCTACTCAGCTTCCTCATTTGGCAGTGAAGTCTGAGCAACCTGCATTAGAAGAAATGCCAATTACCAAGCACCTGATGGTACTGCGTAAGCATCTTTTTAAAATTGTCGGGTTAATTATTGCCTTATTCTTTTGTTTATTGCCATTTGCCAATAAAACCTATCAGGTCTTGTCAGAGCCCTTACGAGCACAATTGCCACATACATCGACCATGATTGCGACTGATGTTACCGCAACCTTTATGGCGCCGTTTAAACTAAACTTTTTTGTCGCGCTGTTCATTGCGATGCCATTTATTTTGTATCAGATTTGGGCATTCGTAAAACCAGCGTTATATGAAAAAGAAAAAAGTTTGGCGCTGCCTTTGCTGATCGGCAGTATTTGCTTGTTCTATATCGGAATTAGCTTTGCTTACTTTGTCGCCTTGCCATCCATTCTGCACTTTTTCATTAGCGTTTCCCCTGAAACAGTCGCCCCGATGACCGACATTAATAGCTATCTTACGTTTTGTTTGAAGCTGTTTTTGGTTTTTGGTTTTACCTTTGAGATTCCAATTGTCACACTTTTGCTGATTATGATTGGTGTCGTGTCTACGCAAACTTTGGTTGAAAAACGTCGCTTTATTATTGTTGGCTGTTTTTTTGTGGCCATGTTTGTCACACCGCCAGACGCTTTATCGATGATCATGCTTGCCATTCCGATGTGGATGCTGTTTGAAATTGGTTTGTTTTTTGGCAAATTAATTGAGAAGCGCCGAGTCAGTCACAGCTAATCTAAAATATTGAATTTTAAAAAGAAGCACATGGTTGCTTCTTTTTTTGTGCGTGTAGATCACAACTGAACGGATTTAATCAGTTTGACACATAAGCTTAACCCGCATGTCATGTTTAGCCACTAATTTACATATAACTTTCAAACGACTAAGCAATTTGCTAGGAAAAAAAATGACTGATTTTATGCCTTACAATGAAGATCAAGAGTTAGATAATAACACTTCAGACAATACGCACTTTCGTGACATTCTAGAACAACGCATGAGCCGTCGCAGTTTAATTAAAAAAACTGCAAGCGGTGCAGCAGCTTTAGCTTTAGCTTCTTCTTTATCTGCATGTAGTGATGATGATGAAGATACAAATGTAACACCACCAACAAGTAAAGAAGAACCCAATACCAAGCCTGAAACATTAACATTTAAAGCTGTAGATAAAAATTTAAATGATATTGTTACTGTTCCTGAAGGTTACCAAGCAACTGTATTATATGCTTTAGGTGACTCAATCAATCCTTCTTATAGCAATTGGAATGCAGATGCAGATGTTCCATCTGGCCCAAGTTTCCAATTCCGCTCTGGTGACTGTCACGATGGCATGAGCTATTTTGGCTTAAGTACTAAAACTGGTCGTTATGATGAAAATGCATCAGATCATGGCTTATTGGTTTTGAACCACGAATATATCAACCAAACCTTCTTACATCCAAAAGGCGCAACTAAAAAGGATGGACGTCGCCCAGAAGATGAAGTGATTCGTGAAGTAAATGCACACGGTGTTTCAGTCGTTCATATTAAGAAAAATGCTGAAACTCAAGCTGTAGAGATTGTGAAGTCATCACCATTTAACCGTCGTATTACAGCTTCGACTGTCATGGATTTTGCAGGGCCTGTAGCTGGTTCTCCATTACTGCACACAGCATTCTCTCCCGCTGGTCGTCAAACTCGAGGCACACAAAATAACTGTGGTAATGGTTATACACCATGGGGCACTTATTTAACTGCTGAAGAAAATTTTATTGGTTATTTCCAACGCTCAGGTACAGACCAATACTCAGCCCGTAGTGAAGCTGAAAAAATAGCACTTAAACGCTATGGCTTAGGCTTAGAGATCTCTTATCAAACTGAAAAAAATGCAGACGGTAGTGTTAAACGTGATGCGAAAAACAACATCATTTATATTTTAGATGCCGATGGTAAAAAAATTCCAGAACGCGATGAGCAAGATCGCATCGTGTATTTGAATAAATCTTCACGCTATGGTTGGGAAACAGCAGTAGCCGGTTTTGAATCTCAAGACATGTATGATCGTTGGGCTGCTAACGTAACCAAAGAGTCTGCAACTCAAGACTATCGTAATGCGCCAAATACATTTGGCTGGATTGTAGAAATTGATCCATTCGATAGCCGCTCAAACCCAGTAAAACGTACTGCATTAGGTCGTTTTGCTCACGAAGACTGTCGCGCCAGCCGCGCAATTGAAGGGCAAAAATTTGCATTCTATATGGGCGATGACTCGCGCGGTGAGTACATCTACAAATTTGTATCAGATGCAACATGGGATCCTAAAGATGTGAATGGTGGCTATCGAGCTGGCGACAAATATATGAATTCAGGGAAATTCTATGTCGCTAAATTTAATGCATCAGGCACAGGAGAGTGGATTGAACTGGCTTATGGTAAAAATGGCTTAACCGGAACAAACGCTATTTACCCATTTAGCTCACAAGCGGATGTCCTTACTTTTGCTCGTCTTGCAGCAGATGCTGTAGGAGCTACAAAAATGGATCGTCCAGAATGGGTTGCTGTAAACCCTGAAAATGGTGAAGTGTACGTGACTTTAACCAATAACTCGAACCGTGGTTCAAGCTATGCAACAGATCCTGCAAACCCACGTAACTACACCGATCCTGAAGGTGGTAAAGGTAACGTCAATGGTCATATTATCCGCTTTAAAGAAGAGAATACTGCAGCAACATCATTTGAATGGGATATCTATCTATTTGGTGCTGAAGCAAGTATGGATCCGACAATTAACCTTTCTAATTTAAGCGATGCAAACGACTTCTCAAGTCCAGATGGTATGTGGTTTGACCCACGTGGTGTTCTTTGGATTCAAACAGATGATGGCGCATATACAGATGTTACAAACTGTATGATGTTAGCAGCACTACCTGGTCAAGTTGGTGATGGCGGTGTTGTAAAAACTGTTGGTGATCAAAGTACAATTGCTGGTGCTCAAGTCACCGATAAAAACTTACGTCGCTTCCTTGTTGGGCCAAAAGAATGTGAAATTACAGGTGTAACCATGACACCTGACTACAAAGCAATCTTTATTAACGTTCAGCACCCAGGTGAAGATTCAAAGAGTTTTGATGCGCCAAGCAGCCATTGGCCTGCAACACAAACTGACATGAACAATAAAACTGCACGTCCTCGTTCAGCAACGGTTGTCATCACCCGTAAAGACGGCAAAGCAATTGCTGGATAACATCCATAAATTAAAAATGCCGACATCACGTCGGCATTTTTTATGCCTCAATGTTCAACTGTTGCTGCACAATATCTCCCTTTTGCTCACCATATTGTGTTTTTTCCAGCCATGTAAATTGCTGCGCCTGCATACGTAAAAAATTGGAACAACGTGTACCGTAAAGTGGACTTTGAATAAAAGTCGATGACAACAACGCTTCCATCTCCAATGAAATCCCTGTTTGCGGTAACAATTCAGATGCAACTTTGCGTTCATCTTGCAAAATATCCCACGCCGCAGCATTTAGCTCTGCCGTTGCAAGATCAGGCAATTGCAGCATCGGTAAAAACTCCTGCGTAAAGCGTTTGCGTAAGCGTGCAGTTTTCTCCCAAGGGTCACTCATCAAT
This sequence comes from Acinetobacter sp. SWBY1, assembly GCF_002946595.1. Taxonomy (NCBI): domain Bacteria; kingdom Pseudomonadati; phylum Pseudomonadota; class Gammaproteobacteria; order Moraxellales; family Moraxellaceae; genus Acinetobacter; species Acinetobacter sp. SWBY1. The sequence continues at coordinate 1,585,335 of NZ_CP026616.1, forward strand.
CCATTCGACACCACATAAACGCCTTTAGCTAAAACCTGCGGCGCTTCTCCACGGTTACTCATGTACACCGCCTGAGTGGTGTCACCCACAAATAAATTAAAACCTGCATATTCACATTGCTGTTTTTCTAAGGCTTGCGCAAAACGGATAGGCGTTTGCTCAGATTCTAAAAAAGCCTGAATAATATGCCCACGTGAAGTTGGATATTCACGAACATCATTCGCATCACGATAATTGGTAATCACAGCCCAGCGTCCCGATGGGGTAATGCCCATCCACGTACCGCCCGATTCTAAATCTTGCCCTGCAACAATTGGACTATCAGACCATGCTGCCAGTGCTGCTGTCGGACGCCGATAGAACTCATCTCGATTTGAAATCAAACACAGTGGTGTGTCTGTCAAGACCTGCCAAGCCAATGCCACAATACACATAATTTAAACTCTTGATCTTTACACATTGAATGTACAACATTTTTCATCACATTCAGCTAAAATCTGTGCAAAACAGAATCACAAGGAACAGGAATGCTCACCTATCCAAATATTGACCCCGTTGCTATTTCGCTCGGGCCTTTGCAAGTCCATTGGTATGGCTTGATGTATTTACTGGCATTTTTATTTGCATGGGGTTTGGCAACTTACCGTGCCAAACAGCGTGGATGGACACCAGACATGGTTTCCGACCTGATCTTTTACGGCGCTTTGGGCGTGGTGATTGGTGGACGTGTCGGTTATGTGTTTTTCTACGGCTTTGAACAATTTTTGGAAAATCCACTGTGGTTATTCCAAGTCTGGACAGGCGGCATGAGTTTCCATGGCGGCTTTCTGGGCGTGATTTTAGCCATGCTGTTCTGGTGTAAAAAATACAAAATGACGTGGTTTCAAACCTTGGATTTTATTGCCCCATGTGTACCTACAGGTCTAATGTTTGGTCGTATTGGTAACTTTATTGGTGGTGAATTATATGGTCGCCCTGTGACCGATCCGAATTTTGCTTTGGGGATGATTTTCCCGACCGATCCTTTACAATTGGTACGTCATCCATCGCAATTGTATCAAGCCTTATGTGAAGGTCTAATCCTGTTTATTGTACTGTGGTGGTTTAGCTCCAAGCCACGTCCACGCATGGCAGTGTCTGCCCTATTCCTGATTGGTTATGGTTTGGCACGCTTTGTTGTCGAATTTTTCCGCGAACCCGATCATGGTCAGCTCTTTATTGCATGGATGAGTAAGGGACAATTCCTGAGCTTGCCAATGATTTTGGTCGGTATCTGGATGATGTGGTATGCCTATCAAAAGAAAATTTATGATTGGGGTCCGCATAAAAATAGCTAAACCGCTATCCATTTACATGCAGCTTTCATCTATTCAGGCGAAGTTAATCTTCGCCTTTTTTATGCTACAGTGCCATCTAATACTTATACTTTTCAGACATCAATATCTCACATGCTTGAATTTTGGTTTAACCCACAGATTACCGTCAAAAAGAAAATTGCCCTGCTGCTGCTAATCGCGTTGGTCACCACCGCGTTATATCTTTTAGAACCCTTAAAGCTCGATGCGATTTTAATGTTTCTGGCTGCAGGTCTTGTTTTTTTAATTTGTCGTTACTGCAAAATTCATTTTACTGCGCTACATCCAACAGGTTGGTTAGCACGACTATTGACTTGGATTCCACTGGCTTTGTTACTCGCATTGATTTTTATGCAAATCCAACATGGCGAAATCTTAATTTCAGGTGCACAAGGCATTGGCTTTACCGCTTTGGCCATTTGTCTGTTTTCACCGTTGTCTTTGCTGCATCAACATCAAGCTTCCGACACACAATAAAGTCACAACTTTAAAAACTCTGCTATTATTCTTTCTGATTTATTGAGCCTAGAATGGCCCAGCCCACAAAATATTCACTTTTGCTTGACCAGAGAACGCTATGCGCCAGTATTTAGACCTACTCCAACATATTCTTGACCATGGTGGCGATAAAGGCGACCGTACTGGAACTGGCACGCGTTCAGTGTTTGGGCATCAAATGCGATTTGACCTAGCGCAAGGCTTTCCCCTGCTCACCACCAAAAAAGTGCATTTCCGTTCTATCGTGATTGAATTGTTATGGTTTTTAAAAGGTGATACCAACGTCAAATACCTACAAGAACATAAAGTCAGCATTTGGGATGAATGGTCTACTGCAGAACAAACTGCACGCTTTGGTCGTCCTGAAGGTGAACTTGGCCCTGTGTATGGACATCAATGGCGTAACTTTGGTGCCACTCAAAAAGCTGATGGTTTGTATGAGCAAGATGGTTTTGACCAAATTGCGTGGTTAATCAATGAAATTAAAACCAATCCAAATTCACGTCGTTTGATTGTGTCGGGCTGGAACCCGCAAGAAGCAGGACAAGTGGCGTTACCTCCTTGTCATACCCTGTTCCAGTTTTTTGTACACAACGGCAAACTTTCATGTCAGTTGTATCAACGCAGTGCCGATGTATTTTTAGGTGTACCCTTTAATATTGCCAGCTATGCTTTGCTGACCCACATGATTGCACAAGTCTGTGATTTAGAAGTAGGGGATTTTGTCTGGACAGGTGGTGATACCCATTTATATACCAACCACTTTGAACAGGCACAGTTACAGCTCAGTCGGGAGCCAATGGCTTTATGCCAGTTAAAATTGAATCCTGAAGTTAAAGATATTTTTGATTTTAAATTTGAAGATATTGAAATTGTAGGCTATGATTCACATCCTGCAATTAAAGCACCTGTCGCTGTTTAATTGCCTGTTGCTAGATTTATCATCTCAACATTTAAATTGCCCCAACGTCCCCAAAAGATGCTTGGCAGACTAAGAAAATACGAGCCTAATTATGTCATTTCAAAATTTAGAAGTTGTACACGTAGTCGCTATGGATCAACAACGCTGCATTGGTCAGGGTAACCAATTGCCGTGGCATATTTCGGCAGACTTAAAACACTTCAAAGAAATCACCCAAGGTGGCGTGGTGATTATGGGACGCAAAACCTTGGAGTCGACGGGACGCACCCTGCCTAAACGTGTCAATTGGGTGATTACCCGCGACCCAAACTGGGCATTTGAAGGCACAAAAGTGGCGCATAGCATTGAAGATGCCTTGCAACAAGCCGTTGCCGATGTTCAAGCCTCAGAAAAACCAAACACTTTATTTATTATTGGTGGTGGTGAAATTTTTAGCCAAACCATGCCGATCGCTGACCGTCTGGAACTGACCCATATCGAACTGGATGTACAAGGCGATGCGTATTATCCGGCCATTCCAGCTGAGTTTAAAAAAGTAGCCTCTGAACAGCATGTCGATGAAAAATCAGGCATTGCCTTTGAGTTTGCCCGCTACCAAAAATAATGCTGACAGCTTTGGCAATCTTTGATTATGATGACTTAAACGGAATTTAACTTGCCTCAGGAATGGCGGATGCTGCATTTCATCTTCAGTCTAGGTGTCATTCTTTCTTCTATTTGGCTGAGTATGGCCTTATGGATTCATCAGCCTTTGGGTTGGCTGATGACCCGTGTGCTGATTGGAACTTGGCTGGCTTTTACGCTCAGCATTTTGGGCATTTATATCACTCAACATTTACTAAGCCGCAATCAAGATATTCTGGTTTATCTATTGGGTTTTGCTTTGGGGCTGTTCTGGTATTTTGGGATGGATGCCAAGCAAGACCGTGACTGGAACCCTGAAGTCGCACGTATGCTGCATTATGAACAAGTACAAGATCAGGTCACGCTGCACAATGTCCGTAATTTTGACTGGCATGCCGATGGCAGCTATACCGAACACTGGGAAACCCGCCAATTTAATCTCAAACAGATTACTGGGGTGAATATTATCACTTCATATTGGATGGGACCTAAAATTGCCCACACCCTTGTCAGCTTCGACTTTGAAAATCAAGCACCTCTGACTTTTTCCATTGAAATTCGTAAAGAAAAACACGAAGAGTTTTCTGCAATTGGTGGCTTTTTTCGACAATATGAACTGAGTCTAGTCGCTGCCGATGAAAAAGATATTATCTACACCCGCAGTAATATTCGGGGTGAGCAAGTTTACTTTTTCCCAATTCAGATGACCCCTCAAGAAGCGCAGGCTTTGTTTCAGGAATATCTGCGTAAAGCCGATGCTTTGGCAGCTAAGCCACGTTGGTACAACACTTTGACCAGTAATTGCACCACACTGTTGTTTGATATGATTCAGGCCGTATCCCAAAAGCGCTTCCCTGCCGACTACCGTCTGTTTGCTTCGGGCTATTTACCTAATTATCTGTACGACTTACAGGCATTAGATCATCGCTGGGATATGCCAACTTGGTATCAACAGGCGCATATTAATCCACGTGTGGAAAACTTAAAAGATATCCACAGTCAGGACTTTTCCAGTCTGATTCGCGAAGGTGTACAGCTTGATGCTGTGCCAAAGCAGGCAACCACCTATCACTACCCGACCTATCAAACCAAAGTAATGCCTTGACCTATTTTGGTCATTTGGTTCTGCTAACATCAGCACAACCATAGAATGCCAAGTATCCTCAACAAAATTGCAGCAAAGCTACAAATTCAACTAGAGCAATCATGCATAATTTGTTTAGATAGCAACAATTTCCTAAAAATAAGTGAGCATCCCATGTTCAAAAAATCTTTTGGTATCGCAATATTTGCTTCAGTCATGCTTTTCTCTGGATGTGAAAATATGCCAACTCAAACGAGCACCAGCCAAATTACCGCAATCAATCAAGCTAACTTGGTACAACGTACATGGACGGCTACGCAATTGGGCAACAGTATGTTAAATACTGCAGCAAACCGCCAAAACTTGCCATATTTAAACTTTGATGCCACCACACAAACAGTCTCAGGTTCAGATAGTTGTAACCGAATCAACGCTAGCTATACCGCAGGACGTGACACCCTACAATTGGGTCAATTGGCGACCACGCGAATGGCTTGCTTAAATAACAACAACTTAGATCAGAAATTTCATGAAGCCCTGAATAAAGTGACACATTATCAGGTCTATGGCAAAACTCTAAAATTGCTAGATCGTCATGGAAATTTACTCATTCAATTTGAAACACCAACGGCTGTACGTTAATGTCTAAGTCTAACCATAAATATGCTTAAAATGGTTGATTCATAAAATATAAGGACAAAATCATGCAACAAGCATTGTTTGGTGGCGGATGTTTCTGGTGTGTCGAAGCCGTATTTTTACAACTGCAAGGCGTAGAAAAAGTCACCAGCGGTTATGCAGGCGGACATACCTTAAACCCAAGCTATGAAGATATTTGCCGTGGCGACAGCGGACATGCAGAAGTCATTTTGATTGATTTTGATGAGCAGCAGATCAGCTATTCACAATTACTTGAGGTGTTTTTTGCCACACACGACCCAACCACATTAAACCGTCAGGGCAATGATGTCGGCACACAATACCGCTCTGTGATTTATTATTTAGATGCTACACAGCAACAAGCTGCCGCCGAGATGATTGCAGCCTTACAAGCTGAAGGTGTGAATGTTGTGACTGAACTCAGTGCAGCACCTGAATTTTACCCTGCAGAAGACTATCATCAGAATTTCTTTGCCAAAAATCCAAATCAGGGCTACTGCAATTTTTCCATTCCACCGAAACTGAATAAATTACGCAGTAAATTTCAGCATTTACTGAAAGTATAACCATTGGATTTAAAAGCAAGTACAAAACGGTGATACTCATCTTTTGATGACATCACCGTTTACACCACTATTTATTTTACAAAAGTCGTCCAGACAAATGCCTGAGTACGTCCTTGTAAGGTCATCTTCAACTGATCGCCCGACTGTAATGCTGCCACTCCTGCGGGTGTGCCTGTCATCACCACATCTCCAGGCTCTAAACTAAACACTTGGTTAATATCTGCCAACAACGTAGCAATATCAAAAATCAATAAACTGGTGTCACCTTGCTGACGTAGCTCATCATTTATGTCTAAACTATAATGCACGTTTTTCCAGTCCTGAATTTCTGATACATCCACCCAGTCTGCCAACACACAAGAACCATCAAAGGCCTTAGCACGTTCCCACGGCTGACCTTTTTTCTTGAGTTCATCCTGCAATTCACGCAAGGTTAAATCCAAGCCCAAAGTCATTGCACCTACAGCATCTAGCACTTTGGCAGGGTCTGTTTCTGCATTTAATGGCTGATCAATACGTAAACTCAGCTCACACTCATAATGACAATTGCCCCAGACTTTATTCCAAGAAATACCATCACTTAAACTGCGTAAACTGCTTGGCGGTTTAATAAATAACACAGGATGATCAGGTACAGCATTACCTAATTCTTTGGCATGGTCTGCATAACTGCGACCGACACAGACAATTTTAGATGGACGTGTACTCATGATCATCCTCAAATAACTCGTAAATTGGGAAAATTAGAACTTACTTTTTAAAAGTATTTTCAAAAACCGTTTGTTCTGCAGGCAGATTAAATGCACGTTTCGGTACAATCACCACTGTACGATTTTTTAATTCCAGCATATAGGTGAGTTTACCCACAGCGAAATTTTGCACCTCGTTATAATGAAATACCTGTTTACGACCATTGGCATACAGCTCGGCATAGTCCTGAAATAAATCAATGCCTTGCTCGCTTTTTCCAAATTGGTATTTTACAAACTGGCGTTTAAACATCATTGGCAAAAACCAATAACGCATTAAAGTTTGCAAGATTAAAAAGAAAGCACCGAGTGCAACATAATAGCGACCTACCCCATCGAAGCCCAAATAAAAGCCCCAAGCAATAATCGCCACACTAATCAGCGGTGTAATAAAACGAGTGAATTGTTTTTTACCAAAAGTCGCAAGGGCAAAGCCGTCTTGAGATTCTTCTAAATTTAAAAAATAGCGCAAAGACAATGCTGGCTGCGTGTCAGACATAAGCTCATCATCAAGTCATTCAAATTGAGCTAAATCTTACACTAGATTGAGCACTTTCCTTATTTTTTTCGTGTTTATTCGCTCAAAGCCAGACGTAAAACAATGGTCATGCTTTTGACACAGAAATTTCATCATTTTTAGATAGTGTAGATGCAAAAAAACCGCATCAAAAGTGCGGTTTTTTATTTCAAGTTGGTGCGCTCAGAGAGATTCGAACTCCCGACCCCTTAGTTCGTAGCCAAGTGCTCTATCCAGCTGAGCTATGAGCGCGACGACTTGATGGGGTGCATTATACGTGTTTTTTTCTGGCTGTTAAGTATTAATTCATCATTTTGCAATCAAATGCACAGATATTGGACGATTCAAAAGAATTTTAACGTAAAACCATGAGTACGCTATTCTTTTTAATAAACTGATTATTGTTTGAGTTTACTAAATTTCAGGCACAAAAAAACCGCATTTAAGCGGTTGATTGTTCAAGTTGGTGCGCTCAGAGAGATTCGAACTCCCGACCCCTTAGTTCGTAGCCAAGTGCTCTATCCAGCTGAGCTATGAGCGCATTACTTGTGTGCCAATTTAGGCGATACGTTACTGTTCGGTTTACTTATTGGTGCGCTCAGAGAGATTCGAACTCCCGACCCCTTAGTTCGTAGCCAAGTGCTCTATCCAGCTGAGCTATGAGCGCGACATAAGTAAAGCGTGGCGGTGAGAGAGGGATTCGAACCCTCGATACAGTTACCCGTATGCGTCCTTAGCAGGGACGTGGTTTCAGCCACTCACCCATCTCACCGTAACGTGCCGCCATAATACAAATTAAGTGCTAGCACTGCAAGCTTCGATACCACAATTTTTGCATATTTTTGCTCAATTAAATATTTTTTAAACAATTTTCAGGATTCATCACCAGAATTACGCCTGAACTTTTGGCAATCGCTGCACAAAAACTAGAAACATCGTAAAATAACGACAGAAAACACATTATTGCAATCATTTACGTGCAGTCTTTCCGTACATGACTTATGCTAAACCTATCTTCTGACATGAAGTTTATTCCATGATGAAAAATTGGGTCGATCCTGAAGCGAAAGCTGAAGCCGAACGCTACGAAAATCCTATTCCAAGCCGTACCTTAATCTTAGAAACCATTGAAACCTTGCAGGCAGCACAGTCACATGCAGACTTGGTAGAGCATTTTGCGATTGCCGATCAAAAAAGTATTGATGCCCTGAGCCATCGTTTAATTGCCATGGTACGTGATGGTCAGCTCATGAAAGATGGATTCAAGTTCCAGCTGGCTGCAGAACAACCGACTCATGACGCCACGGTTTACATCAACAGTAAAGGTTTAGGCACAGCCAATATTGCAGGTCATGAAGATATTTTATTGCCTGAACGCGAACTACGTTTGGTGTTTAATGGCGATCAAGTCAAAGTCCGCCAGACATCGGTAGATCGTAAAGGCAAGGCATGGGGGTTTATTACCGAAGTCACCCAGCGTCGTGTCAAACAAATCATTGGTAAATTGTCAGAATACGATGGTGAATATTTTATTCAGCCTGCCCAGCCAAATAGCCATCAACCCATTACCCTTGAAAAAGAATTAATTGAACATGCCCAAGTTAAATTGGGCGATTCTGTGCGCATTGCGATTGACGACTATCCAACCCGCGAAGAATTTGCCACAGGACATATTATTCAGTCGATGGCAGACAAAGCCGATACTGAAATTATTATTCCGCAAACCATTTTAGAATTTGGTCTGCCGTATGAATTTCCTGAAGATGTCATTCAAGAAGCTGAAAGCTTTCAAGAAGCGACTGCCCAAGACCGTGATGGACGTGTTGATTTACGCGATTTAGCCTTAGTGACTATTGATGGTGAAGATGCCCGCGACTTTGACGATGCAGTATATGCAGAAAAACGTCCAGGCGGTGGTTACCGTGTCGTGGTCGCAATTGCCGATGTCAGCCATTACGTCCGCACAGGCAAACCTCTGGATGATGAAGCTCAGGAACGTGGGACTTCAGTCTATTTCCCGCATTTTGTATTGCCGATGTTGCCTGAAGCTTTATCGAATGGCTTATGTTCGCTCAATCCACAGGTTGACCGTTTGTGTATGGTCTGCGATTTAAAACTGTCACGCGCAGGTCGTGTCACAGGTTTTGAATTTTATCCATCGGTCATGCATTCCAAAGCACGTTTAACCTATACTCAAGTGGCACAATATTTTGAGGGTGATAGTGCGGCAATTCCAGAAGATCGGGAGGTGCGCAAATCATTAAATACTCTGTTCCAACTGTATCAAGTGCTGAAAGGTTTACGTGCTGAACGTCATGCCATGGAGTTTGAAACCGTTGAAACCTACATGATCTTTGATGAGTTAGGTGGAATTAAAGAAATTTTGCCGCGCAGCCGTAACGATGCGCATAAACTGATTGAAGAATGTATGTTACTCGCCAACGTCGCAGCAGCAGAATATGCACTCAAACATGATGTGCCGATGCTGTACCGTGTGCATGAACCGCCAGAGTTTTCACGTATTCAAAAAGTCCGTGATTTTGTCAAATTACTTGGGCTACATTTTCCAGAACAACCCACTCAGGCCGACTATCAAGCGGTGATTGAAGCCACTAAAGATCGTATTGATGCACCAAGTATTCACGCGGTGTTATTACGCTCAATGATGCAAGCCTATTATGGCGCCAATAATTCAGGTCACTATGGTTTAGCTTACGATGCCTACACGCATTTCACTTCACCAATCCGTCGCTACCCTGACCTATTGTTACACCGTGCCATTAAAGCGCATTTGAAGCAAAAGCCATCTCCACTGTCTGGTGCTGCCTTAGATGATGCAGGCGAACACTATTCTGCAACCGAGCGTCGTGCCGACGAAGCCTCACGCTCAGTCACCACATGGCTAAAATGTCACTATATGCAGCAGCATTTAGGTGAAGAGTTTGTAGGAGTCATTTCTGCAGTAGCTGAGTTTGGTCTGTTTGTAACGCTTAAAGACCTTTATGTAGATGGCATGATTCACGTTAGCCAATTGGGCGATGACTTCTTTGTCTTTGACCAAGCCAGCCAAAGTCTGATTGGACAAGCACGAGGTCAAAGCTTTAGCTTGGGCGATGAAGTCAAAATTAAAGTCGCAGCAGTCAATTTAGAAGACCGTAAAATTGATTTTGAATTGATGCAGCAGCTTACCCATGCAGGCCGTGCAGTTCGTATGCGTGCACCACGTGTAGCAAAGCCAATCAGCCGTGAAGCCACTGAACAAGTCTTTTCTGAACGTCCAAGCAAAGCGACTTTAAGTGAAAACGGTGAACAACCTGTACCAAAGAAAAAAGCCAAGAGCAAACCTAGCTCATACAGTAAAAAATCTTCGGCCAAGTCTGAAAGCAAGCCTAAAGACAAAGTGAAGAAAAAGACCAAAGTCAAAAAGAAAAAAGCCAATGCCAAGTCTAAATTAGATTAGCGTGTACTGTTTTCTTGAAACTTCAAAAAGAGCTACGGCTCTTTTTGTTTTTTCAGCGGTTCAGAACAGCTTAACTACATTATTGTGCCTGATTCATCAGTCTAAGCGGCTAAATCTGTGTGCACACCTTGATTTCAGCCCTCAAAAGCCCTACATCTATAAATCATGAAAGAAATTTAGATGGCACTCAAAAAATGAAATTACAGCAAGCAACTTTACCTGTTCCACAGTTTGATCAAATTACCCTGGCAGATTTAAAACAAAAAATTGAACACGCCATTCAGCAAGGGCAGCAGTTTTTAAATACGCTTACGGCTGTACCTGACAATACCACGGCGCAACTGCAGATTTTGGAACAGATTGACCAGCTCGAAAATAATATGAGTGAGGCATGGGGTGTACTGTCACATTTAAATGCCGTCATGAATAACCCTGAAACCCGTGAAGTGTATCAGGCGCTGTTACCAAGTTTAAGCGACTACTACACTCAATTGGGTCAGCACACGGTGTTGTATCAAAGCTATCAACATATTCACGACGCCAACACCTTTAAAGATTTGCCTGCTGCACAACAAAGCGCAATTCAACTGGCATTGCGCGACTTTAAACTGTCAGGTGTGGCCTTAGAAGGTGAAGCTAAAAAACGCTATGCTGAAATTTCAGCGCGTTTATCGCAACTGTCATCAGACTTTTCCAATCATGTGTTGGATGCCACCCAAGCCTATTACAAAGTATTGTCCGAAGATCAGCTCAAAGGTTTACCGCCAAGCAGCGTTGAATTGCTGAAACAATATGGTCAGCAACGCGAATTGGAACAAGCTGTGGCAACACTGGATATTCCTGCCTATTTAGCCATTATGACCTATGCCGATGATCGTGCTTTGCGCGAAACCTTGTATCAGGCATACACTACTCGCGCGTCCGATCAATCAGCCCAGTCTGAATTTGACAACACCCCGATCATGGAAGAAATCTTGCGTTTACGTCAAGAAATGGCGCAATTGCTCGGTTTTAACAACTATGCAGAATTATCCCTTGCCAGCAAAATGGCACCAAGTGTCGAAGCAGTCGATCAATTCCTGCGTGAACTGGCAGAACATGCTCGTGCACCTGCAGAACAAGAAATTGCCGAACTCAAAGCCATTGCCGCCCAAGATGGGATTGATACCTTACAACCGTGGGATACAGGCTACTATTCTGAAAAATTAAAATTACAGCAATTTAACCTTTCACAAGAAATGTTAAAACCATATTTCCCTGCACCGAAAGTGGTTGAAGGTCTATTTAGCATCGTCAAGCGTTTATACGATGTCGATATTATTGAGCGCGCTGCCCCTGTTTGGCATCCTGATGCACGTTATTTTGAACTTGAAGATCAAGGTCAAGTGATTGGTGGTTTTTACTTTGATCTATATGCCCGTACAGGCAAACGCGGCGGCGCATGGATGAGTGGTTTCCGTTCACGCATGCAATTGGCACAAGGTTTACAAAAACCAATTTGCTATATGGTGTGTAACTTTACCCCACCTGTTGCAGACCAACCCGCGCTTTTAACGCATGATGAAGTCATCACCCTATTCCATGAATATGGACATGGCTTACATCACATGCTAACTGAAGTAGATAATATTGCTGTGGCAGGTACACACGGTGTCGCTTGGGATGCGGTGGAGTTACCAAGCCAATTCATGGAATTCTGGACTTGGGATCAAGACAGTTTAGATATGCTGAGTGCGCATATTGAAACCCAAGACACCCTGCCTGAACATCTGCTTAAAGCGCTGTTAGATGCACGTTTCTTCCAATCGGGAATGCAAAGCCTACGCCAAATTGAATTTGCCCTATTTGACTTAAGTATTCACCGCAGCAACCCTGCTTTAAATGCGGAACAGATTCAAGCGATGCTAGATGATATTCGTCAAAACTATGCCGTTGCACCAACTACAGCTTATAACCGCTTCCAGCACAGCTTCAGCCATATTTTCGCAGGCGGTTATGCTGCAGGATATTACTCATACAAATGGGCAGAGGTTTTGGCCAGTGATGCCTTTGATCGCTTTGAAAATGAAGGGCTATTTAACACCGAAACTGGCAAGCAGTTTAGACAGCTTATTCTAGCAGTTGGCGGAAAAGATTCAGCGCTTGACGCATTTATCAATTTCCGCGGACGCGAGCCAAAAATTGACGCACTATTACGTCATCAAGGTTGGACGAACACAGTCAAAAATGCTTAAACTAAGAACTTTAGATAAAGTTAGGGGGAGTCGTGATGACCATTAAACGTCGTTTCATTGCAGGCGCAAAATGTCCAAAATGTCAGGCGATGGATCGGGTTGTCATGCTCACCGCTGGCGAAGCTGAATGGATCGAATGCATCGAGTGTGATTATACGGAAAACCGTCCAACACATATTGATGAACCTGAAATCCCAGAGGTTTCAGATGAAATTGGGGTGATCCAGTTTAAGCCGCGTCAGTCAAAGTAAAACAATAAGGTTCAACAACGCATGACTGAAGATCAACGACATAACCCTAAGCTTTTATGGGCGATTACGGGTGGGTTAATTATTGTCATTATTGCCGTATTTATCTTTCAATGGATGGGCGATAGCGACAATACTGCGCCTATAGAAACTGCCCCAACTACGGCGTCTGTAGCGAAAGCTGTACCTGCTGAAGCAACGCCATTGCAAGAAGATGAAGCAGCACCAAAACAGTTGGTCACAGAAGATTTACTCAAAGCACCTGTATCTGAGAATGCAGCGCTTGCCAAAGAAGAAGTGGCTAAATTAGATGACATTCAAAATCAGCTGAATGATCAACGTGCCTTATTAAAACAGCAACATAACGATGCCGATGAATTGATTAAACTGAAAGAAGAACAAATCAAAATACTGGAAGCCCAACTGGCACAGTAAGCCTCCTCTGCTTCACATCAGTCATTTTAAAATACGATAAAGGGTCAGTGTTGTAGCCAATTTAAGCTAGAATAGCCAGAGGTTATTCTGGCTTTATTTGTATGACATCTTCTGGTTCTGCCCAACAAAATTTGCTCAAAGCAATTATGCTGTTGACCTGCTCTGCCTTTCTGTTTTCACTCATGGGAGTGTGCGTTCGTTACGCATCAGAAACGGTAGATAATGCCACAGTGGTATTTTTCCGTAATTTCATTGGTTTGTTTATTTTTATCCCGCTCATTTTCAATAAAGGCTTGGGCTTTTTTAAAACTGAAAAGTTATGTATGCACACTTGGCGTTCGGTGGTCGGCTTAACCGCCATGTATGGTTTTTTCTACGCGATTGCCAATCTAAAACTGTCCAATGCGATGGTCTTTACCTATTCATCGCCTATTTTTATTCCCTTAATTGCATGGCTATTCCTTAAAGAAAAAATCACCAAACCGATGCTATTGGCTGCGTTCATTGGTTTATTTGGCGTGTTATTTGTCGCCAAACCCGATGCGGGTATGTTTAATAGTATGTCCGCGATTGGACTCAGTGCCAGTTTTTTAGCAGCGATGGCTTTTGTCACAGTACGCGCCCTGACTCAAACAGAACCGCCTGAACGCATTGTGTTTTATTTTTGCATGATTGGTACACTCATTTCTGTTGTACCGATGTTTTGGTCATGGCGCCCCTACAACTTAAAAGAGTTGAGTTTTTTAATTGGCGCAGGATTACTGGCCAATATCAGTCAGATCTTTATGTCCAATGCCTACCGTCTTGCCCCTGCAGGACAAATTGGCCCTGTGAATTACATTGCGATTATTTTTGCAGGGATTTGGGGCTTTAGCTTTTGGCATGAAACACCAGACTTATTTAGTTTAATTGGCTTTGCCCTAATTTTACTTGCCATTATTTTGTGCAGTCCACTATTACAAAAACACCTAAATCACCACTCCCCGCATTCATAATGCTGCTTTGTATTCCCTGCATATCAACCTATTAAAAAAACACCCCGTAGTGAACCACAGGGTGTTTTTAAATAATAAGATGACAGTGATTAAGTATCCATGTGCTTATTCATACCAGCCGAATAGCTTGAACGCATACGGTGCATAGGCAATAATCAACATCGCAGGAAGCATCACAATCATAGGCAAAATCCAACGCTCATAACGATAATAGAACGATTTATGACGAACTTCTGCATCGGCTGCAGCGACTTCTTCATCTCCAATCGACTGCCTTGCCAATAAGTGATTCAGCGCTACAGGTGGCGTCACATAGCCTAATTCAAAACCAATTAGGGTAATCATCCAGAAATGCGCAGGATGTATCCCATATTGATAAGCTACAGGCGCAACCGTTGCAGAAATTAGAATCACCGCACCGAATGGATCCATAATCATGCCCACAAAAATCATCAAGGCAACAATCAGGCTAATCACAATAAAGATGCTGCTAATGTCGGTTGGGAACGCTTCCATAATTTCAATGCGTTCTAAATAGCCACCTACACTGACTGAAAGCGCCATCAAAATTACCAATGCCCCAATATGTCCCACCGTTTCACTGGTCGATAAATGCAGAGCTTTGAAGAAACCATACTGACGCAATGGTGAATCAGGTGCAGTCAATAATGAGCGCTCAGATGAAGCTGCTGTCTGTTGTGCTACAGGCTTGTGATCTAAAGTCTGATCCCACTGCCCCATCGCTGGAATAGGCGCAGGTTCATGGCGCAATTTATCAAACAACACCATCATCAATAAAATAACCGGCATCATTACAGGTGCAGTAAATTCATTCATATTGGTGTCTAAAGCATATTTATAGAACAACCAAATCAACACAAAAATGAGGATATATGGTAGTACAGGGCCAAAAGCACGTAAGGACAATGGCGCAGCTATGTTCGGTGCAGCAATGCGGAATTTATTTTCAGCAAAGAACAACGAAATCACTAAAAATAGGGTTGAAGTCAGTAGGAACACATACAAACCATAGTGATACAGCATGTCCGTTGTGACTTCTTTATTCAGCGATGCCACCACAACAATCAATAGGCATGGACGAAGCACGACCCCCATTGAACCCGACATAGCTGTTGCCGCCAGTGCAAACTGACGTCGTCCACCCGCATTCCAAACTTCTTTATAAATGATCGCACCTGCAGCAATGACAAAAATCCCCGATGCACCGGTATAAGCCGTTGGTAATGCAGCAGCAATCAGAATCAGCCAGGTTAAGGTTTCAGGTGCCAAATTCCACGGACGCAGAATATTCAGGAACAAATCCACAATTCGGGTTTGTTTGAGCAACATCCCCGCCCAAATAAACAATGCCAAGTTCAGGAAAATACTGGAGAATTCGACCAGTTGCCCCAAGTAAATCCCTTGCCCCATTGGATAATCCATCAGGATGGTAAAGGAGAAACCTGTACTAATTGCCATATAGGCATACAAAGGCACACTCAGGAAAGCAAGACCTAAACTACCGCCTTCACGGGTTGGTGCGGGTGGCTTAATGAGCTGGAATAAACTAATCAAAGTCAGAGTTGCAAACAGAATCATCCACATCCAGTAAATGACCTGTGTTTCGCCACTCATCGGTACGCCCGAATCGAGTACTGAACGATATTGACTGATACTTGACGAGGTTAAGAAACCATTCGCCACCACCATTAAGGTCGAGTACACCTTGAAGTCAATTTTGGTCGCAGGGCCACGTAAACCAATGTGATGGGTTTTTAAAGTGGCACTGATTGCGGCAAAGACCACCATCAACACCAATAAAATGGCACGGTTTTCAGTACCAAATTTAAAAATGCCAAAGAAAGAGGTTTCAATGGTTCGATACATTTTCAAGCTTGGATGAGCTTGAATATGCTGAATCGCCTGATCATGAAATTGAAATTTTTCTTCACAAATTTGTTTGGCTGCCAAAATTGAAGCGCGGACATCTGACTCAGAGGCGGTGCCAAAAATATCGGCAAACTCATCAGCAGCATTGGCTTGCATTTGGGCATGTACTTGCGCATCGACATCGGGGTTGCGTTCACAGTCAGGTGCAGTGGGTTCGGCACGTAAAAATGAATATTGCATACCTGTTGCAGGGTCACCATATAGGCGTTCACCCATGCGCAACAACTGACCATGTACCATTTCACCTGTACCAATAATGAGGGTCAGTAACAACAAGATCAAAATAACGAATGTAGAAATCCATTCTGTCCATATATGTCTGAGCAAAGCCAAGCCAGACCTGCGTTGTCCGTTATTGTGCATATATTTTCCTGTTTTTATTCTGCGCAGAAACCGAGACTCTCGAATTTCTGTCTATCCTTATTCAACGGAATGTCCATCTTCCATTGAGCATTTTTGTATTCAGTTTAAATGTGCATGAGCGTCGTTATTTTTAAAATGACAATATAGATTTTCTTTTAAGTAAAAATGGTCAATTGTGAGATTTTATGTGAGCCCTTTTTGCCATCATTTTGATGTAATTTTAATGCGGATCAATGCAATAGGCCCAAATAATATAAGCCAGTGCAAAAATTACTCCCCAAATCACCCCCAATAAATGTGCCTCAACTAATACAGGACTCCCGATTAATTCTGCTGTACCCAAACTGCCCACGGTATTTTCCCAAATCAGTTTAGATAAAATAAGCAGCAAGACCAATGTGGCAAAGCCACGTTCTTTTTTATAAAGCAAATGCACACATGCCACCGCCACATAAGCACCATGCAACACCCCAGAAAGTCCTGCATAGGCATCAATATCGGCAAGGAAGTAATAGAAACTCAGACTAATCGCTGGCGGTAGTACCAACAAAAGCGCCACAAAGTGCCATACTTTGGCATGCGGAAAAATAAAAGGTAAACAGGCAAACGCGATCATATTGAGTAAATAATGAATCCAGCCCACATGCACCCAATGCCCTGTCCATAAGCGCCAAAATTCATCCAATAAATGTGTAGACCAATAAATAAAATGCTCTGCAAAAATCTGCAAACATGCCGAAACCGACATACATGCCGCAATAAACACAATTTTTCGACTGAGAAATTGAGATGAATATTGCATAGGCGCTTGCATCCTCCAAATTATTCTTGTTATGTGCTTCGGCAAACGGATTGCCCAATCCTAAAACTTCTTGTCTATATTGAATTGGGCAATCTTGATATTTTTACAATTGAGCTGCCGTATCCTCATTAAATAAATCATCTAATTCAGATGAATCATCTTGTTCATCCCAGAAACGTTGCTGATCACCAGTACGCACACCTGTATGTTCAGTCCAGTAACGGTCTGAAATTCCTTGTACCATGCTTCCTGCCATGGCATCAATCAATTTAAATTGTGGATTTACAGGTTTTTCGTCACTGCGTGCATTAGAAAAGGCTTTGAGTGCATCGCGGATTTTGGCATCTTCACCACTGGCTTGGGCAGCAACCGCATATAAAGCGTGTGATAAACGCACCCCTTTATTTTCACCAATTTGCATCGACTGCTTTAAGGTTTGATACGGATCAGGTTTGCCATCTCCCGCACCCGGAAGCAAAGTCCAAATTACGGCACGTGTTGCCTCTGGTGCACCCCAGAATTTTTCATTATTTAAACAGGTCATGCCACGTTCAACAATCGCAGCAATGTCTTTAGGCACATGCACTGCCCCGCCTGAATTAATATCATTGGTCATGGCTTGCAAGCCGCTCAACATCCCCAACATATACACGGTTTGGTCAATATCACTGTTCATTTTTGGACAACCTTCGCCCAAAGGTTTCCGATATTTCTTTTCCCAACGATGCTGAAACAGTTGATAGCCTGTGTATTGACGCTGTGCAGCCAAAGCCGCCCAACGCTTTTGTTGAATCCGCGCATCTTGCGCTTCGCCTACTTGCCCTGCTTTTGCTGCACGTAAATAACGCAATTCAGCATCCAAAGCTTTTTCTTCGGCACAAATACCCGCAGCCGAATACATTAGTACCGCAACACGGGTTGGGTCTGCGCCCATATCTTTAGTCGCCATAATGGCAGGGGTTAAGGAATTACCAGAATTACACACCATTTCAGCATCTTCCATCGCTAAAATTGGCGGCACAATATGTTTTTCAGTAAATCCAAGTGCGACATTGGCACCTGTTTTGATCACTTGTGAACAACCTGATAATAATAAACTTGTGATTGCAAATACGGCCACACCCTGGCCTATTTTTTGGACTTGCGACATTTTCCTGTCCTCTATAATTGTGTTTATGTCCATTGCAACAAACATAGCAGAAGCAATATCTGAATAAAAGCGTCTACTTGCTGCTTCAGATGGATAACTTTGCCATGTTTTAAAGTGACTAAAATTGACTGAAATCTGTCATCCGACAAAATTTAGGCAAAAAAAAGTAGCATTGCGACGGTTCAGCACATGCTACTTATTAACTGATGCCCAATTCGGGCTTATCTTAAAAAATCTTTCGACTAAATTTAAATCTGCACATTTCAGGAATCTGATTTGTATTGATCTACACTTGTCTGGAATGAATATAACTGAAAATAGGGATATGTGTAATCTTTTATGCCAATATAAAATGACTGATCAGGACGCGAAAAATAGATGATAATTTTATCTTTATGATACTTATAGTTTTTTATTATTATAAAAATATACAGCTGTCTGTAAATTAGAGCATTTTCGCCAATACTTTTAGAGCCTTCCATTCCGCCTTGGAAACCTGATCACACCAAATCACCAGAGGTTTAAAGGCTTGCTGAAATTCCATGACGATATAAATTTGATGATCTATCACTTGACGCAGTTGCACACGCTGAATTTCAATTTGGCGAGCTGTGCTTTTAATCTGTTGTGATACTACACGAGGCGCGAGATAGGAAATTGACCATTCACGGTCATCTAATTGATCTAAACCAACAATTCGGTTTGCACGAACAAATTTAAAATATGTCCAGCCCATAATGACAATACATACAACGCTAAGCCATGGCTTTAACACTTGTAGTAAAAGCCAAACGATGAGTAGAGCGATCATCAGCTGAAACACTATTGCGATGACACTAGGTTTCAGCTGAAACTGCTGCTTAGCCATGCACATAATGCTTTAGTTTACGGATAAAATCTTTCAACTCAGGACGTGGTGGCTCAGACACTTCCATAAACCAATCCAATAAATCTGGGTCTTCCTGCTCAACCAAATCGGCAAACATTTGTTTTTCTTCCGCACTGGCAGTCAAATAATGATTTTTCACATACGGGTCAAAATAGACATCAATTTCCTTTAAACCACGACGGGCACGGTAAATCACTTTGCGTTCTTCTAAGCTGATGTCATCACTCATGCGGTTTCCCCATTAAAATTAAACTCAGGCTAGTTTAACCGACCCCTTTTAAAGTTTCGATGACTTTTATGCAGCATTGACCAAAAGCATCATCTTTCATTTGCAATTGAAACCTTTGCACCTTGTTGCCCCCTATAAATTCTTCTAAGGTGAATTCAAAATAACAACATCAGGAAGATAAAACCATGCAATCTGCCGCAATTCGCCCCATTGCCAATATGTTACCGCGCACCTTATTCAGTGCTGAACACGACAGTTTTCGTGATTTGGTACGAAAATTCTATTTGCAGGAAGTCATCCCCCATACTGAAAAATTTGAAGCGCAGCAGCATGTAGACCGTGAGCTATGGCGTAAAGCAGGTACTTTGGGTTTGCTGTGTAGCACCATGCCTGAAGAATATGCAGGTTCAGGGGTAGACCGCTTATACAGCATGATTTTGATTGAAGAACAAGCCTATGCAGGTGACAGTGCTACCGGTTTTTCACTGCATTCAGATATTGTCGCCAATTACATTAATAACTTTGGCACAACTGAACAAAAACAACACTGGTTACCCCGCATGGCCACAGGCGAAGTGATAACCGCGATTGCCATGACCGAACCTGGTACAGGTTCAGACTTACAAGCTGTGCGTACCTCTGCGGTATTGGATGGCGATGAATACGTGATTAATGGTTCTAAAATTTTTATTACCAACGGCTATTTGTGCGACATGGCGATTGTGGTATGTAAAACAGCGAACACAGACAAAGGTTCAGCCAATCTGTCTTTAATATTGGTAGAAGCAGACCGTGCGGGATTTAGCAAAGGCAAACCACTGAATAAAATTGGTATGAAAGGTCAGGACACTTGCGAATTATTTTTTGATAATGTCCGCGTGCCTCGCAGCAATTTATTGGGTGCAGAAGGCATGGGCTTTATCATGCTGATGAAAGAACTGGCTTGGGAACGCTTAATTGTCGCGATTATTTGCCAAGCAGGTGCAGAAGCTGCTTTTGCACATACACTGCAATATACTCAGCAACGTCAAGCCTTTGGCAAAAGTATTCATAGCTTTCAAAATACGCGCTTTAAACTGGCAGAATTACGCACCGAAATTGATTTCTGTCGAGCTTTTTTAGATCAATGTATGCAGTTACAACTTCAAGATCAGCTCAGTGTTGAAGCTGCAGCGGCCGCCAAATATAAAATTTCAGAGATGTACTCCAAAGTGGTGGATGAATGTCTACAACTGCATGGTGGTTATGGCTATATGCTTGAGTATCCAATTGCACGTGCTTACTTAGACAATCGGGCCAATCGTATTTATGCAGGCACCAATGAAATTATGAAAGAGCTGATTTCACGTTCTTTATAAAATTTCCACCTCAACATGTAAATGGCGCAAGCAATTTTAAATTTCTTGTGCCATATTATTTTTGCACCCAACGATTTAAGACACTAATTTAGGTTTACGCTGCTGTGCAGGCACAGCTTGTTTGAATTTTAAAATACCATCTTCAAAACTTGCTTGTTTTAAAGTTTTGCGATCTTCTAAGTAATTGTTGGTCACTCGCCATGGCGCATGTTTGCCTTGCTTTGGCATCACATCAGCAGCACGCGCGATATAGCCCGAACTCAAACTGCCCATCACCGTATCTTCCAATAACTCTGTTTTGTCACCTTGAGGAATTACCTCGTCATAACCTTGTCGATCCATATAATTGAGCAAACGACAAATATAATCCGCAGCCACATCCACTTTAAGCGTCCAAGAGGCATTAATATAGCCAATAATCATCGCCATATTCGGTACATCGCTGATCATCACACCTTGATATAGCATGTGCTTCGAAGTGTCTAAAGGCACACCATCAATTGTGGCTTGAATACCACCTAGAATCTGAATATTCAAACCAGTGGCAGAGACAATAATATCGGCATCCAGATGCTTACCTGATTTTAATTGCACACCTGTTTCAGTAAAACTTGCAATTTGATCAGTTTCAATCGAGGCATGCCCTTCGCGTAAAATCTTAAATAAATCACCATCAGGCACAACACATAAACGCTGATCCCACGGATTATAATGTGGCGTGAAATGCTTCATATCCACCTTGCCTTTGAGCTGCATTTGGATAGATTTCAGCAACAAAGTCCGCAGTAATTTCGGCTGTTTTTGTGCTAAAGCATAAATTGCGCGTTGCATGCCAATATTACGTGCGCGCGTGATTTTGTAAGCAACATCTTCAGGCAAAACTTTACGCATTTGCTGATAAACAAAATCCATTGCAGGCACTGAAGCAATATATGTCGGTGAGCGTTGCAGCATGGTGACATGCGCTGCACCACCTTTCGACATGGCAGGGACTAAGGTAATGGCGGTTGCACCACTACCAATAATTAAGACCTTTTTACCACGATAATCTAAATTTTCAGGCCAATGCTGAGGGTGGATAAATGTGCCTTTAAACGCCTGCTGATTCGGAAAGTCAGGCTGAAAACCTTGATCGTAATTGTAATAGCCTGTGCAACCTAAAACAAAATTAGCCACCCAAGTTTCAATCTGTTGCACTGCATTTTCTATACGTAACGTCCACTTACGTGTTTGAGAGTCATAATTGGCAGATAACACACGATGCTGAAAATGAATTTTTGAGTGTAAGGCTTTTTCTTGAATGACTTCTTCTAGATAGTCTTTGATAGATGCGCCATCGGCAAGTACATTGGTTTTTTTCCAAGGCTTAAAATTATAACCAAAAGTCGACATATCCGAATCTGAACGAATGCCCGGATATTGGAATAAATCCCAAGTGCCACCAAAACTTTGACGACGCTCAATAATTTCAAAAGAACGCTGTGGGCAGTTTTGACTTAAATGTGCTGCTACACCAATGCCCGAAATCCCTGCCCCAATAATTAATATATCAACCTGCTTATCCATGTTTTATTGTCCAGCTTGAATGATGTTTTTTATTAAAGCATAAATTTGACAATACACAATGTCAAGTTTAGCAAAAGTTACTAAAATTTATATCAATTCGGGACAATTTCATCATTTATTGAGATTCAATATATTTTTTTCATAAAAAAAGACCGGTAAAACCGGTCTTTTTCTGAACAACGTGCGTTATTCTTGGCGAAATTATTTAACTTCGCGATCTACAAGCTCAACGTAAGCCATCGGTGCAGCATCACCCGCACGGAAGCCCGCTTTAAGAACACGTAGATAACCGCCGTTACGCTCTTTGTAACGAGGGCCAAGAACGGTAAATAATTTACCAACAGTTGCTGCTGAACGAGTACGAGCAAACGCTAAACGACGGTTTGCTACTGTATCGTTTTTAGCTAAAGTGATTAAAGGCTCAGCAACACGACGTAATTCTTTTGCTTTAGGAACAGTTGTTTTGATTAACTCGTGTTCGAACAAAGAATTAGCCAAGTTTTGGAACATCGCTTTGCGATGGCTGCTTGTACGGCCTAATTTCACACCACTATTACGATGACGCATGGTGATAGTCCTACTTAATTAACGGCTACGATAGGCGAAACGATCGTCCATACGGAGACTAGCCGGTGGCCAGTTCTCTAAACGCATGCCGAGCTGTAAGCCTTTAGAAGCCAGAACATCTTTGATCTCTGTAAGCGATTTTTTACCCAAGTTAGGCGTTTTAAGTAGCTCAACCTCAGTACGCTGTACAAGATCACCAATGTAGTAAATATTTTCTGCTTTCAAACAGTTAGCAGAACGAACAGTAAGCTCTAGATCATCTACTGGACGAAGCAAGATTGGGTCAACTTCTTCACGAGGCTCTTGAGCAACAGGAGCTTGATCTTTCTGAAGATCAACAAAAATTGCAATTTGTTGTTGCAAGATTGTTGCCGCTTTGCGGATCGCTTCTTCTGGATCAACTGTACCATTGGTTTCAAGATCAATGATCAACTTGTCAAGGTCAGTACGTTGTTCTACACGCGCATTTTCTACGATGTAAGACACACGTTTGATTGGGCTATAAGAAGCATCTAACTGCAAACGACCTACAGGGCGAGTTTCGCCTTCTGGGAAACGTGAATCAGATGTTTCATAACCACGACCTTGAGCAACTTTCAGGCGCATTTTTAAATTGCCTGTAGCACTTAAAGTGCCAATCAAGTGTTCAGGGTTAACCACTTCAACATTATGCGGTAAACGAAGGTCTGCAGCAGTTACATCGCCTGGACCTTGTTTTTCCAATGTCAAATAAGCTTCATTTTGATCGAACAGCTTAATAGACAATCCTTTCAGGTTCAGCAAGAGCTCGACGATGTCCTGCTGCAAGCCTTCCAAAGTACTGTACTCGTGCTCGACACCTTCAATTTCAACTTCTACCACAGCTGCGCCAGGTAAAGAAGAAAGAAGGATGCGACGTAAAGCATTACCAAGAGTGTGACCAAAGCCACGCTCTAATGGTTCTAGAATAACTTTTGCCGAGGTCCCGCTTGCCGCTTCGACCTTGATCGCTTGCGGAGTAAGAAACTCATTTGCAGTACGCGTCATTATTGCTACCTCAAGGATTATTTAGAATACAATTCTACAATCAAGCTTTCGTTGATTTCAGCAGGTAAATCAGAACGATCTGGTGCAGCTTTAAACGTACCTTCAAATTTAGAATGGTCAACTTCCATCCATGAAGGGATACCACGTTGAGCAGCCAATTCAATTGCGTTTTTAATACGTAATTGTTGTTTTGCACCTTCGTGAACTGCAATTACATCACCAGCTTTAACTTGAATAGACGCAATGTTAACACGACGACCATTTAAAGTAATGCTACGGTGAGATACAAGCTGACGAGCTTCTGCACGTGTAGAACCAAAACCCATGCGATAAACAACGTTATCAAGACGGCTTTCGAGCAATTTCAACAAGTTCTCACCTGTTGCGCCTTTCACACGAGCAGCTTCTTTATAGTAGTTACTAAATTGACGCTCTAAAACACCGTACATACGACGTACTTTTTGTTTTTCACGTAATTGTAGTGAGTACTCAGATTGCTTACCACCACGAGCCCCGCCATGTTGGCCAGGAGCTTTAGCGTGTTTTTTAGTTTTGACGTCAAATGGTTTAACGCCAGATTTTAGTTGCAGGTCTGTCCCTTCGCGGCGAGAGAGTTTGCATTTTGGACCAATATAACGAGCCATGAATGTTTCTCCTTACACGCGACGTTTTTTAGGTGGACGGCAACCGTTGTGAGGGATTGGAGTCACATCGGTAATGCTGTTAATTTTATAACCCACTGCACCTAATGCACGAACCGCAGACTCACGACCTGGACCAGGACCTTTAACAAGGACGTCCAAGTTTTTCAAACCGTAATCTAAAGCAGCTTTACCAGCAACTTCAGCAGCTACCTGAGCAGCGAACGGAGTTGATTTACGTGATCCACGGAAGCCTTGTCCACCTGAGGTAGCCCAAGCCAGTGCATTACCTTGACGATCGGTAATGGTCACAATGGTGTTATTAAAAGAAGCGTGAATGTGTGCAACACCCTCAGAGACGGTACGAGTGACCTTCTTGCGTGTGCGAGTATCTTTAGCCATCTTTTAGCTTCCAGAAATCTTATTTCTTAATCGGTTTGCGCGGACCTTTACGGGTACGTGCGTTAGTTTTGGTGCGTTGACCACGGACAGGCAAGCTGCGACGATGACGAAGACCGCGGTAGCAGCCTAAATCCATTAAACGTTTAATGTTCATGGAAATTTCGCGACGTAAGTCACCTTCGGTCGGAACCTTAGCAACTTCTGCACGAATCGCATCAAGCTGAGCGTCATCTAATTCACGGATCTTTGTTGTTGGTGCGATACCAGCAGCAGCTAAGATAGTCTTAGCAGTGTGGCGACCAATACCAAAGATATAAGTGAGAGAGATAACAGCGTGCTTGTTATCCGGAATGTTTACACCGGCAATACGAGCCATTCAATTTTCTCCAAAAAGGCAGTTAAGATAATCAACCGCCCCACAAAAATCTTGAGGGGCGGATAATAACCTAATTAGCCTACTGAAATCAACAGGTCTTAATCAAATTAACCTTGACGCTGCTTATGACGAGGTTCTGCGCTGCAAATTACGCGAATAACCCCATTACGACGGATAACTTTGCAGCTACCACAAATTTTCTTTACAGAAGCTTGTACTTTCATGATGAAACCTCTAAGTGCGCTTATCCCTTAGGATGAGCAGTCGTTTTTCTCATTAACGTTTGATTATCGTACTGGTGCGAGGTGAGATGTGCTTGAAGCTGAGCCATAAAGTCCATCACAACCACTACAACGATTAATAATGATGTACCACCTAAGCTAAATGGAATTCCAAATGAGCTTTGTAGAATCATCGGCATTAAGCAGACTACAGTGATGTAAATCGCGCCAATAAAGGTCAAACGACTGAGAATATGATCTAAGTAACGAGCAGTTTGCTCACCTGGGCGAATACCAGGCACATAAGCTCCGCTGCGTTTCAAGTTTTCCGAAACTTCTTTAGGGCTGAAAACCAGCGCAGTGTAGAAGTAACAGAAAAAGATAATTAACGCACCAAAGAGCACCAAATACAACGGTTGTCCAGGCGACAATACCAATGCCAAGTCTTGTAGACTACGCTTGATTAATCCAGCATTAGGGTCCGCACTGCCGACCCATTGACCTAAGCTCGCTGGGAACAAAAGCAATGAACTGGCAAAAATTGCTGGAATCACACCTGCCATATTAATTTTTAATGGCAAATGCGTTTGCTGAGCAGTAAATACACGACGACCTTGTTGTTTTTGGGCATAGTTTACTGGAATACGACGCTGCGCCTTCTCAATAAACACAATTGCTGCAAGTACACCCAAAGACAATAAACCAAAAATTGCCAAACCAATCAGGCTTGACTGGCCACTATCAATAGATGTGAAGGATTGCATAATTAAATTAGGCAAGCCTGCAACAATACCTGCGAAAATGATCATGGAAATACCATTGCCCACTCCGCGTTCGGTAATTTGTTCACCCAACCACATTAGGAACATTGTGCCTGCAACCAAAGAGGTAACAGCTGGAACGTAAAAAGCCAGACCTGACGTTAAGGTAATACCTTGACCAATCAGACCTGCACACATCCCAATCGCTTGCACAAGTGCAAGAAACAATGTGCCTTGGCGCGTATATTGATTAATTTTGCGTTTACCTTGCTCGCCTTCTTTTTTCAAAGCTTCAAGCGAAGGAACCACGGTAGACATCAACTGTACGATAATCGAAGCAGAAATGTATGGCATGATCCCTAAAGCAAGAATCGACATCCGCTCTAATGCACCACCCGAAAACATGTTAAACAAACCAAGGATTGTACCTTGGTTTGCATTAAACAATTGTTCAAGTGCGGCATTATTAATGCCTGGTACTGGAATATGCGCTCCTAGTCGAAATACCAATAACGCACCAATGAGAAACATCATTCGGCGTATAATTTCACGGTATTTCACGTGAAATGGTTGGCCTTTCATCATGTGAACATGACCTGAAGAACTAGGAGACATAGACACTGGGGATTACTCCTCGACTTTACCGCCAGCCGCTTCAACAGCAGCTTTAGCGCCTTTAGTCACAGCAACACCTTGAATAGTGAATGCGCGAGTAATTTCACCAGAAAGTACGATACGAGCACGAGCCATATCTTTACGTACAACGTTCGCTGCTTTTAAAGTTTCAAGGCTAACGATGTCGCCTTCCACTTTAGCAAGCTCAGATAAACGTACTTCAGCAGTTTTCAAAGCGATTTGGCTAGTGAAACCGAATTTAGGTAAACGACGATATAACGCAGTTTGACCACCTTCGAATCCAGGACGTGTACCACCGCTCTTACGTGAGTTTTGACCTTTGATACCACGACCACCAGTCTTACCAACGCCAGAACCGATACCACGGCCTAGACGACGGGCTTCACGCTTAGCACCTTCTGCAGGTGCAAGTTCATTTAAACGCAGAGTCATGGCTTATTCCTCTACACTAACCATATAGTAGACTTGGTTGATCATACCACGGTTAGAAGGCGTATCTTGCACTTCTACAGTATGACCAATACGACGCAGACCTAAACCTTTAAGGCTAAGCTTGTGATTTTTCAAGCGGTGCGATGCAGATTTAGTCTGGGTAACTTTAATCGTTTTCATGATTGATTACCCTTGAATTTGTTCTACTGAAAGACCACGTTTCGCAGCAACCTTTTCAGGAGTTGTCATGTCACGCAAACCGTTAAAAGTTGCGTTCACTACGTTTGCAGCGTTAGTAGAACCACGGCATTTAGTCAATACGTTACGTACACCTGCAGCTTCTAAAACTGCACGCATAGAACCACCCGCAATTACACCAGTACCTTCAGATGCTGGTTGCATGTAAACACGGCTTGCACCATGACGCGCATGAATCGGGTGTTGTAAAGTACCATCTGCCAATTCGATAGTGATCATGTTACGACGTGCAGCTTCAAGTGCTTTAGAAATAGCAGCTGGAACTTCACGTGCTTTACCACGACCAAAACCCACGCGACCATTACCATCACCCACAACAGTTAATGCTGTGAAAGAGAAGATACGACCACCTTTAACAACTTTGGCTACGCGATCAACGGCAACCAGCTTTTCAACAAGACCTTCGTTTTGTTCAACTTTAGCCATGATTAGAACTCCAAGCCGTTTTCACGAGCAGCATCAGCCAAGGCTTTGATACGACCATGATATTTAAAACCAGAACGGTCAAACGCAACTTTAGTTACGCCAGCTGCTTTCGCGCGTTCTGCAATTAAAGCACCTACTTTTTGAGCTGCTTCAACGTTACCAGTTGTACCAGCACGTAAAGTAGCATCTAAAGTTGAAGCTTGCGCTAAAACTTTGCCACCATCTGCTGAAATAACTTGAGCATAGATGTGACGCGGCGTGCGGTTTACACACAAACGAGTCGCACCCAATGCACGGATGTGCAAGCGTGTGCTTTTCGCACGACGCAAACGGGATTGTTTCTTTTCGTTCATAAGAACCTCGCGCCTTATTTCTTCTTAGCTTCTTTACGAAGAACAACTTCATCCGAATAACGAACACCTTTACCTTTATATGGCTCTGGTGGACGGTATCCACGGATATCCGCAGCAACTTGACCTAAAGCTGCTTTATCAGCAGATTTAAGGATAATTTCAGTTGCAGTTGGAGTTTCTGCAGTCACACCTTCAGGAAGGGTGTAATCGATTGGGTGTGAAAAACCAAGGTTAAGGTTAACAACGTTACCTTTTACCGCAGCTTTATAACCAACACCAATCAATTGCAACTTACGTTCGAAGCCTTCGCTCACACCTTTTACAAGGTTGTTAAGCACAGCGCGAGCAGTACCAGCTTGCATCCAAGCGTCTTTCGACTCAGCTTTAGGAGCAATAGCTAAAATACCGTCTTCCTGTTTTAGCTCGACCAGCGCATGCAGGTTGAAAGACAATGTACCTTTGCTGCCTTTCACTTCGACCTGCCGGCCGTTCTGAGTAACTGTAACACCGTTAGGTACAGTTACTGGGGCTTTAGCCACACGAGACATGAGGAATCACCTATTATTAAGAAACAAAAGCAATAACTTCACCACCGATACCTGCAGCACGTGCAGCGCGATCAGTCATGATGCCTTTGCTTGTAGAAACGATTGCAATACCTAAACCTTGCTTAACGCTTGGAAGTGCATCTTTACCGCGATACTGACGTAGACCTGGACGGCTTACGCGTTTCACAGTTTCGATAACTGGTTTGCCTTCATAGTATTTTAAAGTAATCGTTAATGTAGGTTTGCCTTCGTTGTCAGCCACTTCTACATTTGCAATATAACCTTCTTGTTGAAGTACGTTTGCAATAGCAACCTTCAACTTAGAATTAGGCATAGAAACAGTTTGTTTCTTTGCCATTTGGGCGTTACGAACACGCGTTAGCATGTCGGCAACGGTATCTTGCATACTCATTTATAGTGCTCCTTACCAGCTTGCCTTAACAACGCCCGGTACATCACCTTGCATTACTGTGTCACGTAATTTGTTACGGCTTAAACCGAACTTACGGAAGTAACCATGAGGACGACCAGTTAAACCACAACGGTTACGAAGACGTACTGGAGACGCATTACGTGGTAATGCTTGTAACTTCATCATCGCTTCGAAACGCTCTTCGTCGCTTGCATTTACGTTTGCAATCGTTGCTTTTAATTCAGCACGTTTTGCAGCGTATTTCGCAACAGTAGCTTCGCGTTTCAATTCGCGATTAATCATACCTTTCTTAGCCATATCGACCTCTTATTTGAACGGGAAGCCGAATGCACGCATAAGCGCACGGCCTTCGTCATCGGTGCGAGCAGTCGTAGTGATGGTGATGTCCATACCACGAATTTGATCAATCTTATCGAAATCGATTTCAGGGAACATGATTTGTTCCTTGAGACCCATAGAGTAGTTACCACGACCATCGAATGATTTCGAAGAGAAACCACGGAAGTCACGGATACGAGGGATCGCGATAGAGATCAAACGGTCTAAGAATTCGTACATACGTTCGCCGCGTAAAGTAACTTTACAACCAATCGGCCAACCATCACGGATTTTAAAACCAGCGATTGATTTACGAGCTAATGTTAAAACTGGTTTTTGACCAGCAATAGCTTGCATATCAGAAAGAGCGCCATCTAACAATTTCTTGTCAGCAGCTGCAGCACCAACACCCATGTTGATGGTAATTTTAGTGATGCGAGGGATCTCCATCACATTCTTAACGCCCAATTGTTCTTGTAATTGAGCCTTAAGTTCGTCGTTGTAACGTGTTTTAAGTCTGGCCATTGCCTATTTCAACCTATTACTTCGCCACCGCCACTGATTCACCATTCGATTTATAAACGCGAGTTTTCACGCCATCAATCGTTTGGTAACCAACACGGTCAGCCTTTTGGGTTGTAGCATTAAAAATTGCCACGTTTGAGATATGAAGCGAAGCTTCCTGCGTTACGATACCGCCTTCAGCGCCCGTAGCACGGTTTGGCTTCTGGTGCTTCTTAACCAAGTTAAGACCTTCGACCTTAACACGGTCATTAGAAACTGACAGAACAGTACCCTGTTTGCCTTTTTCTTTACCTGCGATCACAATTACTTGATCGCCTTTTTTAATCTTAGCCATGATTGCCTCTTATAGAACTTCAGGAGCCAATGAAATGATTTTCATGAACTGTTCAGTACGAAGTTCACGAGTCACTGGTCCGAAAATACGAGTTGCAATCGGTGCTTTGTTGTTATTCAAAATAACAGCAGCGTTATCATCAAAACGGATCACAGAACCGTCTGGACGACGAATACCGAACTTTGTACGTACAACAACAGCATTCATCACGTCACCTTTTTTAACACGTGCGCGTGGAATAGCTTCTTTTACAGTAACTTTAATAATGTCGCCAACAGAAGCATAACGACGATGTGAACCACCTAGTACTTTAATACATTGTACGCGGCGAGCACCACTGTTGTCAGCTACGTCAAGCATCGTTTCGGTTTGAATCATTGCCCTACTCCAAAACCGAGCATCACCGGTCACAATTTCGAAAGGCTCAAAGAGTACTCGAAATTGACCGATGATGCAACAAGAACGTTAATTACTCAGCAGCAGCTTCAACAACTTCAACTAAAGTCCATGACTTAGTTTTAGACATTGGGCGGCTTTCTTTGATGGTTACAACATCACCAATCTTGGCGGTATTGTTCTCATCATGAGCGTGTAATTTGGTTGAACGGCGAATCAATTTGCCATACAACGGGTGTTGAACTTGGCGTTCAATAAGGACAACAATAGATTTTTCCATTTTGTCGCTTACAACTTTGCCAGTTAACGTGCGGACTGTATTTTGACTCATTGCCCGTTCCCCTGTTTTTCGGTAAGGAGGGTCTTGATGCGTGCAATAGTTTTACGAGTAAGCGCAACTTCATGCGATTTACCCAATTGACCAGTTGCTTTCGCCATACGAAGACGGAATTGGTTAAGCTGTTGCTCATCAAGCAAAGCTGTCAACTCTTCTACCGACTTTTCACGTAGATCTTTAGTTTTCATTACATTACCGTCCGAGTCACGATAGTGGTTTTAAACGGAAGTTTAGCAGCAGCAAGCGTAAATGCTTCACGTGCCAATTCTTCGTTCACACCATCAATTTCGTACAAGACTTTACCTGGTTTGATTTGACAAACCCAATATTCCACAGAACCTTTACCTTTACCCATACGCACTTCAAGAGGCTTAGAAGTAATTGGTTTGTCTGGGAATACACGGATAAAGATCTTACCACCACGCTTAATACGACGGCTGATTGTACGACGTGCCGCTTCAATTTGACGCGCAGTCATTTGACCACGTTCAACTGATTTAAGAGCGATAGTACCGAAAGATACTGAGCTACCACGGTGCGCTAAGCCAGTGTTACGGCCTTTTTGCACCTTACGGAATTTAGTACGTTTAGGTTGCAACATGGATTATTCTCCTTTTTCAGCAGAACGATCATTGCGACGACCACGACGCTCTTGACCTTCACCACGACCGCGACCGCGTTTAGCTGGACGTTCTTCAGCAGGTGCTGGGTTCATGACTTGTTTCATGCCACCCAAGATTTCACCACGGAATACCCAAACTTTAACGCCAATCGTACCGTAAGTAGTTTCAGCACGCATAGTTGCATAGTCGATGTCCGCACGAAGTGTATGCAAAGGTACACGACCTTCACGATACCATTCAGTACGTGCAATCTCTGCACCACCTAAACGACCAGAAACTTCAACTTTGATACCTTTAGCACCAGCACGCATAGAGTTCTGTACCGCACGCTTCATAGCACGACGGAACATTACACGCTTTTCTAATTGAGAAGCGATTGCTTCAGCAACTAAACGAGCATCTAAGTCTGGACGGTCAATTTCGTTGATGCTTACTTGCGCAGGAACACCCATAATAGATGTTAATTCGCGTTGTAATTTCTCAATGTCTTCGCCTTTTTTACCGATTACGATACCAGGACGCGCAGTGCTAATTGTTACTTTAGCAGCACCCGTTGGACGTTCGATAAGAATATTGCTTACCATTGCGTTCTTAAGTTTTTTAGTTAAAAACTCACGAACTTGAAGGTCTTTAAGCAAGTATTCAGCGTATTGTTTCGGATTCGCATACCAGTTAGCGTTATGACGTTTCACAACACCTAGGCGGATACCGATTGGATGAACCTTCTGACCCATATCAAACCCCTACCTTAACGGTGATGTGACAAGTACGCTTAGTAATACGATCTGCACGGCCTTTCGCACGTGGCATAATACGTTTAAGGCTCATGCCTTCATCAACGTAAATCGTAGATACTTTCAAATCGTCTACATCTAAACTGTTATTGTGTTCAGCATTTGCAATTGCAGATTCCAATGCTTTCTTAACTAAAACAGCAGCTTTTTTGTTGCTGAAGTTTAAAATGTTAAGTGCATGCGCAACAGATTTGCCGCGGATAAGATCTGCAACCAAACGTGCTTTTTGTGCCGAGATAGCGGCACCGCGTAATTTAGCAGTTACTTCCATCATAGCACCTATTAACGTTTAGACTTCTTGTCAACACCGTGACCACGATAGGTACGAGTTGGCGCGAATTCACCGAGTTTATGACCAACCATATGTTCAGAGATAATCACTGGAACATGGTTACGACCATTGTGAACAGAAATTGTTAAACCAACAAAATCTGGGAGGATCATCGAACGACGCGACCAAGTTTTGATCGGCTTACGGTTATTAGCCGCGATTGCCGCTTCAACCTTAGCGAACAAGTGCGCATCGACGAATGGGCCTTTTTTCAGAGAACGAGGCATTGTCAGATTCCTTTACTTGTTACTTAACGCGACGGTCGCGAATAATCATCTTAGTCGTACGCTTGTTGGTACGTGTCTTGTACCCTTTAGCTTTTTGACCCCATGGGCTTACAGGTTGAATACCTTTAGTACGCCCTTCACCACCACCGTGTGGGTGATCAACCGGGTTCATCGCCATACCACGAACGGTAGGACGAACACCACGCCAGCGCGAAGCACCTGCTTTACCAAGTGAACGTAGGTTGCTTTCTGAGTTAGATACTTCACCTAACACAGCGCGGCATTCAACGTGCACTTTACGCATTTCGCCTGAACGTAGACGAACGATTGCGTATGAACCGTCACGACCCAACAATTGAACTGAAGTACCAGCAGAACGAGCTAATTGCGCGCCTTTACCGATTTTAAGTTCGATGTTGTGAAGAGTAGCACCGATAGGCATGTTACGAAGTGGTAAGCAGTTACCTGGACGAATTGGAGCATCGTTACCAGATTGAACTTGATCACCAGCACGTAAACCTTTAGGCGCAATGATATAACGACGTTCACCGTCAGCATACTTCAACAATGCGATGTGTGCAGTACGGTTTGGATCGTATTCAATACGCTCTACAACAGCAGGAATGCCATCTTTGTTACGTTTGAAGTCTACGATACGGTAGTGTTGCTTATGACCACCACCAACGTGACGTGTAGTAATGTGACCGTTGTTGTTACGACCACCAGTACGTTTTTTAGCTTCTACCAACGGCGCATAAGGCGCACCTTTGTGAAGATGGTCGTGAACGACTTTCTCTACAAAGCGACGTCCTGGAGACGTTGGCTTACATTTTTGAATCGGCATAAATTTCGTCCTTATTCCGCTGCGCTTTCAGCGGTATCGCCCAAGTCAGCCATTTCAACATCTTGGCCAGCTTTCAGGGTGACGTATGCTTTTTTAACATCAGAACGGCGTCCCAATGTACGACCAAAGCGCTTAGTCTTACCTTTAGTGATAGTCGTGTTAACTTTAACAACTTCCACACCAAATAATTGCTCAACTGCTTTTTTGATTTCAAGTTTGTTTGCATTTAATGCAACTTTGAATACTTGAACACCAGCAGTTTCACCTAAAACTTGTGCTTTTTCTGAAAATACAGGTCCTTGTAGGACTTGATATAAACGTTCGTTGTTCATCCGAGTTCTACCTCAATTTTCTTAGCAGCAGCAACAGACATGACAACTTTGTCGAACGCGATCAAGCTAACAGGATCGATTGCAGTAGCATCAACCACATCAACGTGTGGAAGGTTACGCGCTGCAAGATATAGATTCTCATCTACAGCTTCAGTTACGATCAATGCGCGAGTTGCATTCAAGTCGTTAAGTTTTGCAAGCAACTCTTTAGTTTTAGGAGCTTCAACAGCAAACTCTTCAACCAATACAAGACGATCTTGGCGAACAAGTTCAGCTAAGATACATTGCATTGCACCGCGGTACATTTTGCGGTTAACTTTTTGAGACCAATCTTGTGGACGAGCAGCAAAAGTTTTACCACCACCAACCCAGATTGGGCTACGAATAGAACCAGCACGAGCGCGGCCAGTACCTTTTTGACGGAATGGTTTTTTACCACCGCCAGAAACGTCTGCACGTGATTTCTGAGCTTTAGAGCCTTGACGACCACCAGCTAAGTAAGCTGTAACAACTTGGTGTACAAGTGCTTCATTGAATTCACGACCGAACGCAACTTCAGATAACTCAACAGCAGAGCCGGAAACAGTATTTAAATTCACGTTATTTCCCCTCAAGCCTTGATCGTAGGACGTACAGTTACGTCACCACCAGTCGCACCAGGAATCGCACCTTTAACAACAAGAACTGAACGCTCTGTGTCGATAGATACAATTTCAAGACCCTGTACAGTTACGCGTTCAGCACCTAAATGGCCAGCCATTTTTTTGCCTTTGAATACGCGACCAGGAGTCTGGTTTTGACCTGTAGAACCTAGAACACGGTGAGAAACAGAGTTACCGTGAGTAGCGTCTTGAGTACGGAAGTTCCAACGCTTAACACCACCTTGGAAACCCTTACCTTTAGACTGACCAGTAACGTCAACGATCTGACCTACTGTGAACAAATCTACACCGATAGTTCCGCCAACTTCACGACCTTCAAGGTCAGCTTCTGTAGCACGAAATTCTTGAACTAAACGACCAGCAGCAACACCCGCTTTAGCGAAGTGACCTTTCTGAGCGTTAGTTACGCGAGATTCGCGACGTTCACCAGTAGTAACCTGAATTGCTTGATAACCATCTGTTTCAAGCGTTTTGATTTGAGTGATGCGGTTAGGATCAACCTCAATCACTGTAACAGGTACAGAAACACCAGCATCTGTAAAGATACGGGTCATACCGCACTTGCGACCGACTAAACCAATAGCCATGTGCATAAACCTCTAAAAAAGCGGCCTAATTAACTTAGAGTGTTAATTAACCGAAAGCCTTAACCCAATGCAATCTGAACATCAACACCAGCTGCTAGATCTAATTTCATCAACGCATCAACAGTTTTATCTGTAGGTTGAACGATGTCGATCAAACGCTTGTAAGTACGGATTTCATACTGGTCGCGCGCATCTTTGTTTACGTGTGGTGATGTTAAAACGTTGAAGCGTTCGATGCGAGTTGGCATCGGGATTGGACCACAAACTTGTGCGCCAGTACGCTTAGCGGTTTCTACGATTTCTTGAGCAGATTGATCGATCAGACGATGATCAAAAGACTTCAAACGGATACGAATTCTCTGGTTAGACATACCAGTTAACTCCAAGCCAAATATATAAAGAATCACCCTTGACGCATCTCACCCCACTAATTTAAGGCAAGTGTCAAAGGCAGTGAATTATCACTAAGGTCATGATCGATGCCACGACTGTCACGATGTTAACTACTTTCTTCGCAGTTAACCCCCTTGCATAAAGGGTCGCCCATTATAACGATTGTTTAATGCATAAGCAAATCCCTTTTAGCCTTTATTGCTTTATTTTTCATGTTCTACCAATTTAATGATAGATCAATTCCAGCCATTAGCTCTCAAGTGTTTGTTTGTGCGAGTAAATAATCAATTGCTCGATTTAGTAATTGATTACCCGGCTGAAACTGACGACTTGTGCTGCGTTTCAATTCATCGGCCGCTTGTACATACGCGCCAGAAAAGATATTTTTCTCCGCATCATTATCTAAAAACAGTTGCAGTACCTGTGGGGTGATTTCAGGATGGAACTGAAAACCGAGGACATGGTTGCCTATTTGATAGAGCTGATTGGTACAAACGGGGTTAGTTGCTAAGCGTATAGCACCTTTAGGCAGTTCAAAGGTTTCACCGTGCCATTGCATCACCTTAATTTGGTCAGGCAACTCAAAACAGGAAGCAGGTACATCGCTGACCTTATACACATCATGCCAACCACGTTCTTGTTCAGGATTACGACTGACTGCTGCGCCAAGTGCGTTGGCAATTAATTGTCCCCCCAGACACAAGCCAATTGCAGGCTTACCCAAAGACAAATAGCGACGAATCCAGCGTTTTTCTATTTTCAACCATGGGAAATTGGCCTCATCGTTTACACTCATGGCACCACCCATCACTATCAACAAATCGACATCTTCTACCCGTGGCAAGGCTTCAATTTCGATATTTTGTTCTGGCGGCAAGGCAAAAAATTCTGTTGCACTGATTTGTGCCTGCATCTGCTTTAAATAGGAATAGCAACTTCCGAACCCTTCTCCAGCAATGTGCTGAAAATAATGCACTCTTAATGGCGCTTGCATTTTACTCACCCTTTCTCATGTCTACCCCTGAGCTTCTGCAAAAATAGCGCCAACTTCAACAGTCATGTTGTATTTTTAAACAGTTCCGCTTTTTTATAGCCTAAAGTCTGTGTTTCTCTTAAGCTAAAGCCAATACAGACTGATTTACCTGAGTGAACCTGTGAAAAAAAATGCTCAAACTGCTTTAATTCATGCACCAAGACGTGCCCCACAATATATTTCGAGTGTACAACCTCCCCTATTTCGTGCATCGACCATTATTTTTGAAAACACCGATGCCTTATTTAACCGCCATTGGACCGACGCTTATGACTATAGTTATGGTACGCATGGCACACCCACCACCTTTACGCTTGGTGATCAGATTGCACAAATAGAAGGCGGGCAATATTGCTTACTGGCGCCTAGCGGCTTGTCTGCAATCAATTTGGTCAATTCCTGTTTTTTAAGTTATGGCGATGAAGTTTGGGTGGCCGACAATATTTACGGCCCTAACATGGAGCATTTGCGTAATTTAGAGCAGCGTTACGGCATTACAGTTCAGGTGTATAACCCGATTGATGCCACAAGCTTTCAACCCTCTGAAAAAGCCAAACTCATTTGGCTGGAAGCAGCAGGCTCCGTCACACTGGAGTTTCCTGACCTCACCGCTTTAGTCAAAAAAGCCAAGGCACAGAATATCCTCACCGCTTTAGATAATACCTGGGGTGCGGGCTTAGCATTTAATGCTTTCGACTTTGGTGATGAACATTTAAGTATCGATATCAGCGTGCATGCCTTGACCAAATACCCAAGTGGTGGTGGCGATATTTTAATGGGGTCGGTGGTGACACGCGATCAGCATTTGCATCATCAATTATTCCGTATGCATGCAATTCAAGGCATTTGTGTGTCGGGCGATGATGTTGCACAAGTTCAGCGCAGTCTGGCATCTATGCAACTACGTTATGAGCACCAAGCAAAAAGTACGATTGATTTACTCAACTGGCTAAAAGTACAACCGCAATTTGCTCAGGTGTTGCATCCTGCCGATGCCACATCTGCAGGGCATGTGTATTGGAAAGAAATTTGTCGCGATGGGCACAGTGCAGGTTTGGTTAGCGTAATTTTTAAGCCTGAATATGATTTAGCCGCTGTACGTCAATTCTGCGATGCTTTATCTTTATTTAAGCTCGGCTTTAGCTGGGGCGGCCCTGTAAGCTTGGTGATGCTTTACGGTCTCAATTCCATGCGTACCCTAGCGCACTCTCACTTGGCTGAGGGATTATTAGTGCGTTTTTGTATTGGGCTAGAACATCCTGCAGATTTAATTCAAGATATTCAGCAAGCCTTGCAGCATTTGCCCAATCCCTAAAAATTAGGTCTGACGTCAATACTTTCAATTTTAATAATAGTGACAGATTAAGGATAAAATATGAGTACAGCCATCGTCATTGCTAAAAAAACTGCCGATGTTCAACAAGATGTGGTTTTACATTCTCAATTTGCCAACCGCCATGGGTTAATTGCAGGGGCAACAGGTACAGGTAAAACTGTCACGCTTAAAGTCTTAGCAGAAAACTTTTCCCGCATTGGCGTGCCTGTATTTTTGGCCGATGCTAAAGGTGATGTATCTAGTCTTGCCAAAGCAGGTAGCAGCAGTCCTAAGTTTGAAGCACGTATTCAAAGCTTAGGCATTGAAAGTATTCCATTTGCTGCATCACCTGTAGTGTTTTGGGACTTATTTGCCGAACAAGGCCACCCGATTCGCACCACCATTTCTGAAATTGGCCCATTATTATTGGCGCAAATGCTGAACTTGAATGACACCCAAGAGGGTGTGTTGTCTGCGGTATTCCGTATTGCCGATGATCAGGGTTTATTGCTGATCGATTTTAAAGATTTAAAAGCCATGCTGACCTATGTCAGTGAACATGCCAGTGAATTTAAAGCCGAGTATGGCAATCTTTCTCCAGCCAGTTTAGGTGCAATTCAGCGTAATTTACTGGCTTTAGCCGATCAGGGCGGTGACAAATTCTTTGGTGAGCCGAGTTTGGATATTTTGGATTTTATTCAGACCGATAGTCAGGGACGCGGCAATATTAATGTCTTGGCTGCAGACAAACTCATGAACACACCAAAACTGTACGCCACCTTTTTATTATGGATGTTATCGGAACTGTTTGAACAATTGCCTGAAGTGGGCGATATGGACAAGCCAAAACTGGTGTTCTTTTTTGATGAAGCACACTTGTTATTTGACAATGCCAGC
Organism: Acinetobacter sp. SWBY1; assembly: GCF_002946595.1. Classification (NCBI taxonomy): domain Bacteria; kingdom Pseudomonadati; phylum Pseudomonadota; class Gammaproteobacteria; order Moraxellales; family Moraxellaceae; genus Acinetobacter; species Acinetobacter sp. SWBY1. The sequence continues at coordinate 1,625,017 of NZ_CP026616.1, forward strand.
AAAGCCCTGCAAGAAAAAATTGAGCAAGTGGTACGCCTGATTCGCTCTAAAGGCGTGGGGATTTATTTTGTGACCCAAAACCCGCTGGACTTGCCTGAAAGCGTATTGGGACAATTGGGTAACCGCGTTCAGCATGCCTTACGTGCTTTTACACCCAAAGACCAAAAAGCAGTAAAAACTGCCGCAGATACATTCCGCGCTAACCCAGATTTTAAAGTTGAACAAGCCATTACCGAACTTGCGGTAGGTGAAGCCTTAATTAGCTGCTTAGATGAACAAGGCACACCGCAAATTGTAGAACGTGCTTGGGTAATGCCGCCCTACTCATCGTTTAGCCCAATCAGCACAGAAGAACGACAAGCCTGTATCAGCCAAAGTGTCATTGCAGGCGTGTATGAGCAGCAGCTAGATCGTGAAAGTGCTTATGAAATGCTGCAACAAAAAGTTGAGCAACGTCAGCAACAAGCGGCAGCAGCAGAACAAGCAAAAATTGAAGCCAAGGAAGCTGAAGCTCGCGCCAAGCAAGAGACTAAAGAAGCCGAAGCACTCGCCAAACAACAAGCGCGCGAGCAAGAGCGTCTAGCCCGTGAACAGCAAAAAGAAGTAGAACGCGCTGCCAAACAGCGTGAAAAACTGACTCAGGATATTGTGGGAACCTTTGCCAAAAGTGCAGCACGTAGCTTAGGCGGTTCTACTGGGCAGAAAATTGTACGAGGTTTGTTAGGGTCATTATTTGGTAAGAAATAGCATGTTATAAACGATGAGGTTTGTATAAATTTCATTCATGGATGCACCACCCAAAACCTGAATGAACACTTAAAAACCTCTCGCTGTCACATCTACAAACTCCATAAAAACTTTAAAAATTATGGGATATTCTTATAATACATAATTTTTTTAAGGTTTTTCCAAAAATTGGTTGCAATCCTTATTTATAAGATATATTTTAAATACATCTTATAAATAACAGCCATGAGAGATCGAACATGACTCCACAGCAAATTGACCTTGTAAAAGCAACTGTTCCTGTACTGCGTGAAAATGGTGTCGCACTCACAGGTTATTTCTATAATCGCATGTTGGGGAATAATCCTGATCTAAAAGAAACCTTTAACATGGGTCACCAACGTAGTGGTGCGCAGGCTCAAGCGCTTGCAGGTGCTGTATTGGCTTATGCTGAAAATATTGAAGATCCATCTGTACTTGCACCTGTCATTGAGCTGATTGCCCACAAACACGTGAGCTTAAACATTCAAGCACCTGACTATAATATTGTGGGCGAAAACCTGCTGCATTCTATTAGTGAAGTGTTGAATATTTCGATGGAAGATCCTCTAATTGATGCATGGGCAGCTGCTTATGGTCAGTTAGCAGAAGTGTTTATTAATGCTGAACGTGCAATCTACGAACAACACGAACAAACTAAAGGCAGCTGGTTAGGCTGGCGTAATTTCAAAATTGCCAAGAAAGTTGTAGAAAGTGACGAAATCACTTCAATCTACTTCGAGCCAGTAGATGGTGGCGATTTACCAAAATACGAAGCAGGTCAATATATTTCAGTACGCGTATTTGTACCTGAACTTGGCTTGAAGCAACCACGTCAATACACGCTATCGACTAGCCCACAACAAGATTACTTACGTATTTCTGTAAAACGTGAGCCAGGCAATGGTGCAGATAAGGTTGCAGGTTGGGTATCGAACGTATTGCACCAATTACCAGAAGGTTCTGAAGTTGAAGTATCTGCACCAACAGGCAACTTCTTCCTCATCGACAGCAACAAACGTAATGTCTTCATTAGCGGCGGCGTTGGCTTAACCCCAATGATTGCGATGTTGAACCAATTGGTGACTTTAGATGTACCACAACCTGTGACATTCATTCACGCATGTCGTAGCAAACAAGTACATGCCATGAAACAGCATCTACAAGACTTAACTGCGAAATGTCCACGTATTCATACGTTGACTGCGTATGAGTTCCCGAACGAAGGTGATGTACTGGGTCAAGATTACGATGTTGCAGGTCGTTTAGACCTCAGCACTGTAGATGCAGCGCTGTTACCAGCCGATGCAGATTACTACTTATGTGGTCCAATGCCATTCATGGCAGAACAGCGTAAAGCTTTACTTGCGCGTGGCATCAAAGATGAGCAAATCCATAGCGAAGCGTTTGGTACAGGTGGTGTTCGCCACTAATCTAAAGCGTTAAAAGCTAATAGGTAAGGCTAGTCTAGTTATGCTAGACTAGCCTTAATTTATTTGTATTTTAAAAAAACATCTGTGCGATCATGCAATTAAATAAATTCACCGACTATGCGCTGCGTATTTTAATGTATATCTCGCGTCCTCGAGATGTACCCTATACCATTGCGGAAATTGCACAGGATTTGCATGTTTCCCAGAACCATCTGGTAAAAATCGTTCACTTTATGGGTAAGCAAGGATGGCTAATTACCACTCGTGGTAAAGGTGGCGGGATTCGCTTGCATCCTGAAGCATTGCCTTTGCGTTTAGGTCATGTGGTGAGAATCCTGCAAGGTGAAAATCAAATTGTAGAATGTAATACCCCGCCCTGCGTGCTGCGTGCGCAATGTGGACTAAAAGGCATTCTCAATCAGGCCATGGAACAGTTTTATCAAAGCTTAGATCAATACAGCTTGGGTGAAGTATTACAGCCTGTACCCAATTTACAGTTCAGTACACAATCTCCAATCCCACTGATTCATCTTTAAAGCAGCTTAAACCGCTAAAGCAACATCATCCTAGATGTTGCTTTTTTCGGACATTCAGAGCGCAAAGGTCGCTTGCCTGTATGACTTGCTTTATAATGCCTGTTTGTAGACCATGAATTGAAGTTAAGTTATGCACCATAGCAGAGGAAAATCGAAAAACAGTAAGGCAGCAGCACAGCCACGGCAGAAAATTAGCTACGAGAAAAAAGTAGATCCTGCCATTACTGAATACTCTGTTCGCGCCTTAAACTGGCTGCGTAAAGCCGAGTTTTTAATGAGTGCGCCTAAACTAAATTTATGTGTAGAAGATACTGGCTACGAAGTGGCTTTTGCAGGACGTTCCAATGCAGGTAAGTCCAGTGCAATTAATGCCCTAACTAATCAAAAACAATTGGCACGTGCTTCTAAAAAACCGGGGCGCACCCAAATGATCAACTTCTTTAGTTTGGGCAACCCCGAACAGCGTTTGGTCGATTTACCCGGTTATGGTTATGCAGCCGTACCTGAAGCCATGAAAATTGTGTGGCAAAAAGAACTCGAAAATTATTTGATTCATCGTAAAAGTTTACAAGGCTTGGTGTTACTGATGGATATTCGCCATCCCTTACAGCACTTTGATGTGATGATGCTGGAATGGGCGTATTCGCGTAAATTGTTCGTGCATGTATTGCTCACCAAATCGGACAAACTCAACCGCGGCCCTGCCAATAAAGTATTGCTTGAAGTCAAACAGCAGTTGAAAAAGATGAAACTAGATTTCTCGATTCAATTGTTTTCATCACTCAATAAGCAAGGTTTGGAAGAACTTGCGAGTGTGATGGGCGGACGTTTGAACTTTACCTTAGAACAAGCGCATCAATTTGATTTAGACAGCATTCCAGAAGCGACTGGCGATGATGTTGATGTTGATGTTGATGTTGATCAGCCTGAATTTTTAGAAACTGACGATTTAACCGCATCTGATACCGAAACCAAATAGTCCGTTAAATTACTGACTATTGGTCTATAACATAAAGTCCTATTCGCTCAATCTCGAATAGGACTTTTTATTTGTATGTCCACTTTCAGTTTTACGCCGTAATCACAATCTCCCTCTCCACCAAAGTTGCACTTTACAACGCAGCCAGAAATGCCCTACTGTCAAGATCATAACAATTAAACGTTTAAACAATTACATAAGATAAGGAGATCAAACATGCAGGCACACATTTCAGTGATTACCTTAGCGGTAGAAGATTTACAACGTGCACTCGATTTTTACCGCGACGGCTTAGGACTTGTAACTGAAGGCATTATTGGACAGGAATTTGAACCAGGTGCGGTGGTCTTTTTTGAACTGCAAGCAGGCTTAAAACTGGCTTTATGGTCTAAACAAAGTTTGCAACAAGATACAGGCTTAGCAGGTACAGCCAGCAGTGCTGCACAAATCACTTTAGGACATAATGTTCATAGCCCACTTGAGGTCGATCAGGTATTGAAACAAGCAAAAAATGCAGGTGCGAAAATTTTAAAACCTGCACAGAGCACCTTTTACGGCGGTTATGCAGGTTATTTTCAGGACTTAGATGGTCATATTTGGGAAGTGGCCTACAGCCCATGTTGGGATTAATCTGCTTTGGCTCATGTCTTTACATAGCACAATAAAACAGGATGATGCTGAAAACTTGATTCGATTTTAAACCCATTATCAGGAATGCAGTGCAGGGTCATCACGAGTATGCCGATCGACCACCACACTAATCATCATATCGCCCTGCACATTGACCACAGTACGCACAGTATCCAACAAACGGTCGATCGGCAATAAAATCGCAATCGCTTCTGCAGGCAAGCCCACCGATTGTAATACCATAATCATCGTCACCATACCTGCGCTTGGAATACCAGGCGCGCCCAAAGAAGCGATCATGGCTGTGGCACAGACAATTAATTGCTGTCCTAAACTTAAATCCAGCCCCATTAAATTGGCAACAAACAAAGCCGCTGCAGCTTCATACAATGCCGTTCCATCCATATTCAGTTGTGTACCTAACGGGATCACAAAGCCTGCAGTTTGCGGACGCACACCTAAATTTTCCTGCGCACATTTCATCGAAAGTGGCATAGTGGCAGAACTGGAACTGGTGGCAAAAGCCGTAATTAAGGCAGCACGTGTGCCTTTAAAAAAGGTGATCGGATCCATTTTGCCAAATATCCACAACAGCAAAGGCAAGACCACCACACCATGAAAAATCGTGGTGCCCGTGACCACTGCAGCAAACTCTGCCAAACGACTCAGGACTGAAATATCTTCGGTTGCAACCAACTTAGCCAATAAAGCAAAAATCCCCAAAGGTGCCAGTTTCATTACCCAGCCAATCATCAACATCATAATTTCAAAAAATTGCTGACTGAGTTTACGTACCGTTTTAAAGTGCTCCCCGCCTTTGACCAGCGTCACACCCACCAATAAGGCAAATATCACCACTGCCAAAACATTACCCTCGGCAAAAGCTTTAAACGGATTGATTAAGGTGTTTTGAATGAAATTGGTAAAAAACGAAGACGGCGTAAGCGTGTCTGGGCTTTGATGCTGCGCCATAGCATCTTGAAACATCACAATATCTACGCCTTTACCCACTGCAAATAAATGCGCACACGCCAAACCTAAAATTAAAGCCAAAGTCGTGGTGGTGACACAACACGCCAACGTAATTTTCCAGACTCGACTCAATTGCCCTACAGCCTGTAAGTTCGACACACCGACCACAATTGAGCTAAAAATTAGTGGGATCAGCAGCATTTTCAGTAAACCAATAAAAATACTGCTCATTAAACCAATGCCATACAAACTGGCGCTAAAAAATGTGCTGTCTGGAAATAGATTCAGAATAAAACCAAACACCACACCCAAAATTGCGGCAATTAGAATTTGTGTATTGAGGCTCATACGCAATTGAGTTTTTTAATGTGATGTGTGGACTATGCCATGTGGCTGAAATTGAATCGAGTATTATTTTTCTAGCGCACTTTGATTAGGTTCAGATCGTGCTTCAGGATGTAAAAAAGCCGACATGAATGTCGGCTGATGAATGTAGATTTTAAAGGCTATATTTTATTGCGTTTCGATTTCACGTAAACGAATCAAGCCTTCCTGACTGGTGCTACACACCAATTCACCATTTTGCCACATGCGCCCAAAGTTCAAACCACGCGAACTAGTGCTAATGGTGGCTTCCATGTCGTACAGCATCCAGTCATCCACACGGAACGGTTTATGGAAATACATGGCATGGTCAATACTGGCACACTGCAAACTTGGTGATAAATAGCTCAAACCATGCGGACGCAGTGCTGTGGTCATTAACGTGAAGTCTGAATAAAATGCCGCAATTGCCTGATGCAAAGACACTTCATCCACCTCTGGTGAAATGCTGTCATGGGTACGAATGTAGTGTGCATAAGCAGGTGCTTCAGGCTGCGGTAAAAATGGATTGCTCGGATTAATCGGGCGAATCTCCACCAAGCGATCACGCATAAAACTGGCACGCACATTTTCAGGTACAAACTCGACAATATGCTGTTTGAGTTCCGCTTCGTTTTTTAAAGCTTCTGCTGCAGGATAGTTTGGCTCTGAAATTTGATAATTCAGACCGTCTTCCAACGGCGCAAAGGACACCATCGCAGTAAAAATGGTACGCCCATGCTGAATGGCACGTACTTGACGGCTAGAAAAACTTTTACCATCACGCAAACGGTCAACTTCATAAATAATAGGTGCGTTGACATCGCCACCAAACAAGAAATAGGCATGCAATGAGTGCGCAGGACGATCAGTGGTATAAGATGCAGCACGTAAAGCCTGTCCCAAAACCTGTCCACCAAAAACACGTTTACCCACCAAGTTACGACTGATACCTCGGTAGATATTTTCTTCTAACTTTTCTAAACAAAGAAGTTCAACCAGCTCTTGTGTGAGTGCGTTCATAACTAACCTATGTATGGCGGAAATTGGGGATGCGGGATCGAAGTCGATGAAAAAATAAATCGTCAAAATAAACTGACTATTTTAAGCCTGCTATTTTGCCATAGATTCTGCATCTTTTACCCATCAAAGACTGACCGCTGTGTCACAACTTAGCCGATCAATTTTGCTAAAAATACGATTTTTAACGATAAAATCTAACAATATTCATGCAAATTATCTAAAAATGCAGCGCGATTATTAGATACAATGACGCAAAATAAATTCCCTACTGGCTAGGGACTTAGGTGATGAAGTAGGAGTGAGTATGTCCAAGCGTGGTTTTGGTCAAATGTATCGTCAGCTTTCTGGTAAGCTGCTTGACCTTGTGGTGACACCGCATGTTTTGGGTGAAGTCCCTGTCAAGGATGCGCAAAGTGTAGACTCAAATGCCACTCGCACCAAGATAACTTGCTACGTATTGCAAAATCACTCACGCAGCAATGCCTTGGTGGTCGATGGCGAAACACGTCGCTTAAAACTCACGCCTGCGCTTGATCCATTGGTGATGGGTTCACATAAAGAAAAAGCCTCGATTCTGTTTTTACAGCATCACGATGAGAACAACCTACTCAATCCACCACCTTATGCTTTTCCGCCACGCTTGTTACGTTTAATTGAACAATTAGAACAACACCCAGAACTTGATATTGAATTGGTACCTGTGACCGTGTTGTGGGGACGTTCTCCAGACAAAGAGGATTCGTGGTTTAAACTACTGTTTACCGATACGTGGGCAACGCCTGGCACAGTCAAGCAGTTAATGAATATTGGGGTGCATGGTCGTCAGTCTTATTTGGAATTTCACGAGCCACAATCATTACGCGCTTTAATTGAACATGCCAAAACTGAGCATCCGAACCTGTCGCCTGCGACCTTTATTGTTAACACTCTAAATAATTACTTAGATGGACAACGTGAAGTCGTACTTGGCCCAGACTTGTCTGACCGCCGCAATGTCATGCTCAGTCTGATTAAATCTCCCGATGTGCAAGATGCCATTCGTCGTGAAAGTTTACGCAGTAAAATTAGCGTGATTGAAGCCGAGCGTCGTGCGATTGGTTATTTAAATGAAATCGTGTCGGACTACTCTCATGCAGCGGTACGCTTTGCCGATATGGCACTGACCCGCTTATGGACACAATTGTACGATGGCGTGGAAGTGCATAATTTTAGTACCGTGCGCGAACTGGCCAAAGACTATGAAATTATCTATACCCCATGTCACCGCAGTCATATCGACTATTTATTGCTGTCTTATGTGATTTACAAACGCGGCATGATGGTGCCGTACATTGCTGCGGGCGATAACCTGAATATGCCATTTGTAGGTCAATTGCTTCGTGGTGGCGGTGCGTTTTTTATCCGTCGTACTTTCCGTGGCAACGGCTTATACACAACCGTCTTTAAAGAATATTTATTCAGTATTTTGTCGCGTAACACGCCGCTTGAATACTTTATTGAAGGTGGACGTTCACGTACAGGCCGCTTGTTGCCACCAAAAACAGGCATGCTCGCCATGACCATTCACAGTCATTTGCGTGGTCGTGCTAAACCGATTGCTTTTGTGCCAACTTATATTGGTTATGAACGCCTGATGGAAGGTTCAACCTATGTCGGTGAAATGCAAGGCAAGCCAAAAGAATCTGAATCGCTAATGGGCATTTTAAAAACCATGCGCAAGATTGAACGGATTTTTGGCAAGGTGCATGTCAATTTTGGCGAACCTGTGTTTTTAGATGATGTTCTAAAACAACACGATGCCGAACACATCAGCATTGAAAAAAATGATGATCCTATTCCACCACAAGTGTCAGATGCAGTGAATACTTCAGCACATGCGATTTTGGAAAACATTAACCGTGCTGCGGTAATTAACCCGGTATCTTTGTTATCGCTGATTTTACTGGCAACACCAAAACATACCTTGGATGAAGAAATTTGTGTGAAGCAGTTAGACACTTACCGTAATCTGCTCACTGCCCTGCCTTATGATGAGCGCACTCAAGTCACACCATTATCAGGTAAAGAAATTATTGCCTACGGCTTAAAACTCAAACTGATTAAACGCGTACAGCACGTATTGGGTGATATTATTGCAATTGCAGATAATCAGGCGGTACTGCTCACCTACTTCCGCAACAACATTTTGCATGCCTTTGTTTTGCCATCATTAATTGCGGCGTTGGTAGAACACAACGGTTCGATTCGTCGTGGCGATCTCATCAATGTCATTCGTACTTTATATCCATTCTTGAAAGCTGAATTGTTCTTAAAATGGCAAGATCAAGAGCTTAAAGAAAAAATTTGTGCCTATGTAGAAGCTCTAATTCAGGCCAAATTGATTTCTGAAGATGCTGAAGGCAATTTAATTTCTCCTGCACCAAACAGTGAAGATCATAACCAGTTGGTGGTCTTAGCTGCACCTGTAATGCAGAGTTTAGAACGTTATTACATGACCTTGGCTTTAATCACACAACGTGGTTCAGGCAATATTTCGGCACGTCAGGTCGAAGAATTGAGCCATTTGGTCGGTCAGCGTTTATCAGTTCTATATGAATTCAACTCACCTGAGTTCTTTGATAAAGCTTTATTCCAAAGCTTTATTAAAGTGCTGACGCAACAGGGTTATATCAGCACCAATAGCGACAATGCGATTGTGTTTGACGACAACTTTAAAAATGTCGCGCAATATGCCAACTTGGTTTTAGATGATGTGACTTTGCAAATGTTACAACACATCACCACCTTCAGTGATGAAGAGTTACGTGAAGCCTTAGATGCACTGGCTGCACAACAAGCGAAGAAACGTTTGAAACGTAAAAAGAAATAGTTTTTAAAGTTCCTTCTCTTGCACCCTATATGGCGCAAGAGAAGGAGTTTTTATTATTCTATTTCTGCGAATAACTTTGCATAATCCTCCAAGCAATCTACATATTCTAACTGAAATCCTATTTTCTCCATCCGCGTAGCAAAAATCCTTTTCCCTGTTTCACGCTCACTTTCCAGCACCAACTCAGCTAAAGCACATGCGCGCTGAATCTTTAAAATCATTTCATGCAAAGGCTGAGCTTGGTTATTGCTGCAAATATATGATGGTTCTGGATGTTCCACGTGAAGTAAATGTGCCAAAAAACCTGCCAAATCATCAATATGAATCCGATTTGACCAATGTATATTCGGGTAACTTTGTGTGCTTTCCGCAAGTTTGAGCATGCGTGCAGTCGAAGTGCCATAAATACCCGAAGGACGTACGATCACACATTGTTCAGGATAAGCCTGTTGCCACAAGTGTTCCATCTGCAACAACAACTGCCCTTGTACATCATTCGGCTTAGGCACAGTATCATCATCAATACATTCACCTGCGTTTTCGCCATAAACCCGTGTAGATGAAACCACAATAATTCGCTTTACAGGATGATCTTTTAATGCAGCGACAATCGGCTGCACAGAATCTACATAAGTCTGTTGATACGCTTCTACAGAACTCAAAACCGTATTCCGAGATGGTGCAAGTAATACATAAACGGCATCAACAGGTTGAGTCTGTGATAAATCGAGCTGTTGAATATCTTGAAGCAGATGCGTCATATCAGGATCTGTTTTCAGACTGCGGCTAATTGTGGTAATTTGATGACCGAGCGTAAATAGTTGTTTTGCAACACGCTGCGATGTTTTACCATAACCAATAAATAGAATATGCATTCAGCACCTAATCATAGCATTTGAAGTTGAGGGGACATGGCTGCAGTCCATCAGTTGCAAGGGGTAGGCTCTGCCTCTGCTGCATTACTCGAAAAACTAAATATTTTCACCACAGATGACTTGTTGTTTCATCTACCGCGTGACTATGAAGATCGTAGCACGATCATTCCCATGAACCAATTAAATGTGGGACGCAGCTATTTACTCGAAGGTGTGGTTAAAGGGGTCGATTTTCCACCGGGTAAACGCAAGTCAATGGCGGTCAATTTAGAAGATGAATTTGGCAAAATCACCTTACGTTTTTATCATATTTATAAAGGCATTACAGATCGTGCCAAACTCGGCAATCGTTTAAGAGTATTTGGCGAAGTACGGGTTGGAGCGCGTGGTCTGGAAATGTATCATCCCGAATTACAACTCATTACTGAACATACTGCACTGCCTAAAACCCAACTGACCGCTATTTACCCAAGCACCGATGGGCTGACCCAAGCCAAATTACGTGAATATGTCAAACAAGCTTTGGCACAGCATAGTGATGATTTACCTGAACTCTTGCCTGAAAAAATGACCAATGGTTATGCACTCAAACAGGCGCTAGATTATATTCACCATCCACCTTTAAATGCCAATATGCTGCAATTGGCACAAGGCTCTCACCCTGCACAGCAACGCTTGATTTTTGAAGAGTTGGTGGCGCATCAAGTCAGCTTGCTAACCCGACGGGCTTATATTCAGCAAATTTCCTCACCTGCATTTTCCCCAAGTCAAAAACTAGCGCCTGCGTTACTCGGCAACATGCCTTTTCAAATGACAGGCGCACAGCAACGGGTTTCGCAAGAAATCATGCAGGATTTGCAGGGTAATAAACCCATGCTGCGCTTGGTACAAGGTGATGTAGGTGCAGGTAAAACCTTGGTCGCTGCAGTCGCAGCTTGTCATGCCCTAGAAGAAGGCTGGCAAGTCGCGCTGATGGCACCCACTGAAATTTTGGCAGAACAACATTATCTGAACTTTCAAAAATGGTTTGAGCCGTTGGGCTTAACAGTGGCGTGGTTGTCTGGCAAACAAAAAGGCAAAGCACGCGCAGCGGCTGAACTGAGCATTCAAGATGGTAGCGCCAATTTGGTGGTTGGGACACATGCGTTATTTCAGGACAATGTGCAATTTGCCAAATTAGGTTTGGTGATTATTGATGAACAACACCGTTTTGGGGTCGATCAACGTCTGGCTTTGCGCAATAAAGGTGCCAATCACACTACACCGCATCAATTGGTGATGACTGCAACGCCTATTCCGCGAACTTTAGCCATGTCCGCCTATGGCGATTTGGACACTTCGGTGATTGATGAACTACCGCCAGGACGTACACCTATTCAAACGGTGACTATTCCGCTAGATCGGCGTGAAGAAGTCTTACAACGCATTGCCAGCAATTGTGCCGAAGGCAAACAAGCCTATTGGGTCTGTACCTTGGTGGAACAGTCGGAAACCTTAGATGCGCAAGCTGCCGAGGCGACTTTTGCTGAAATTAAAGAACGCTTTCCTGAACTGAATATTGGGCTGGTACACGGCAAAATGAAAGCCGATGAAAAACAAGCCGTCATGCAGCAATTTAAAGACAATCAATTACAGTTGCTGATTGCCACCACAGTAATTGAGGTCGGGGTCGATGTACCGAATGCTTCAATTATGGTGATCGAAAATGCCGAGCGTTTAGGACTTTCACAGCTACATCAGCTACGTGGACGAGTCGGACGGGGTGCCAAAGCCAGTTTTTGTGCCCTGTTGTATAAAAATCCACTTTCGCAAAATGGACAAGAACGCTTGCGGATTATGCGGGAAACCAACGATGGTTTTGTGATTGCAGAAAAAGATTTAGAACTGCGCGGCCCAGGTGAACTCTTGGGAACCAAACAAACGGGAGATATGGGCTTTCGGGTGGCTAAATTAGAACGGGATGATCATTTGCTGGCACAGGCGCATCATGTGGCACAGCAAATTTTAAACGATTATCCTACACATGCCGAAGCTTTGCTAAAACGCTGGCTGCCTGAGGCACCACGTTATGCCTATGTTTAAACGGATTGCAGTCCTAAGATGACTCAGCCGATCAATCTACTACAATGCGGCATACAATGGCTGCGCCAACTGCAACCGTGTCAGCTCTGCCATAGCGACACGCAATGGCAACATTCAGTCTGTCAAACCTGTTGGCAACAATTACCGTGGCGTAGCCAAGCGGTACAACGACAAGAAATACAGATTCAAGTCGCCTTTGATTATCACTATCCAATTAATCGCATCATTCAACAATTTAAATATGAACAGCAGTTACATTACCAACTGCTTTTAGTAGGCGCGCTAAAACAACTGTCTTATCCTAAAATCCAAGCCATTGTACCGATGCCAATTTCCACTGCCCGCTTGACTGAACGCGGCTACAATCAATCTTTATTGTTAGCAAAAGGACTAGCGCGGCATTTAAATGTCCCGATTTGGCAACCTGTGACCCGCTTACAACAGCACGCGCAAAAAGGCTTAAGTCGCTTAGAAAGATTGGAAGACATCCAACAGCAATTTCAAATTCAGAATGCGCCTAAAATCCGTTTTCGTCGGGTTTTAATTGTGGATGATGTGGTCACGACGGGCAGTTCAATTCATGCACTCAAACAGCAGTTGCTCAAGCTCGGCTGTCAAAAAGTCGAGGCGGTTTGTCTGGCCAGTGCTGAATAAAAAAACTATTCGGTTGAATATGCTCAACGCATTAAAAAGTTGAACTTAAAATATAGAAGAATGATCAACTGCTCTTAATTTTGTTGTAAATATTGTTTTAACCACGGCATCACCACTTCACGGGTCAGCGGTGCCAACAAAGTATCTTGATCATCCAAATCTACCCACTTCATTTCGGCAATTTCAGCAGCAATTTTTGGTGCCTGATCAAGCTGAACCCAATACACATAACTGACCAAACGGCAGTCGGGCTCATTGGCCGTTGCTGTTTCATAGCGTCCAATAAATTGTTGAATTTGCGCCTGACAGCCAATTTCTTCGGCAATTTCTCGCAACATGGTCGTTTCAGGCGCTTCATTGGGTTCTAATTTGCCACCGACCTGCATAAAACACGCGGTATGCTGTTTACGCACCACCAATAACTGCTGTTTGACATTTAAAATAATTGCAGCTGCAACGGTAATGATGTTGTTGATCTCAGCCATTTTATTTCGCCAGTTCCTGCTGCACCCACTCTAGCTCAGGCACTTCCCATTTCATTTCAGGAACACGGTATTGTTCAAATTGCTGCAAAATATTGTCAATACAATTCGATACAATCAATGCCTCACAAAAACGTGGCTGAGTAAAACCTTTTTCAGAGGTCTGTCTTAAAAACTTCAGCAAATCATCATAAAAGCCAGCTACATTAAAAAAGGCACAGGGTTTTGAGTGAATTCCTAATTGTGCCCACGTCCATTGCTCAAAAATTTCTTCTAAAGTTCCAGAACCACCCGGCAAAGCAATAAAGCCCTCGGCCAATTCTGACATTTTTATTTTGCGGGCATGCATGTTTTCTACGATGTGTAATTCGGTCAAATGCGGATGCGCCAATTCATGCTCTGCCAAACTTTCAGGCATGACACCAATTGCACGCCCACCTGCGGCCAAAGTACTATCTGCCACCACACCCATTAAGCCTGAGCGTCCACCGCCATAAATTAAAGTTTTGCCTTGTGCAGCCAATGTTTCACCCACTTTTCGTGCATTTTCAACAAAAACTGAATCTTTTCCTGGGGCAGAACCACAGAAAATAGCAATTGACGACATCATTTTTTCACCATGTTATCTGGCTGTCATGCCATAAAATTAAACTTCAGGGAGATTTTTAAATAAAATAGCATTCTGAGCAGTGTATTTAGTAAGATCCTTGTCTAAAATACACCCATCCACAAAACCCATACTGCGCAAGGAGAAAAGACGAATGCTTGAAGCCTTTTATGCCACAGAGCGCGGTAGTCTGGAAGATGCCACCATTAACGGTGGTTTTGATTTGCATCCAGATCTGGTCTGGATTGACCTGATTGCCCCTTCACAAGAAGAACAGCAATGGGTACTAGACGCATACTCACAAAATTTACCAACCTTAAAATCTTTGGAAGATATTTCATCTTCAGCGCGATTCTACCGTGATGATGACGGTATTTTACACATTAGTACCTATTTTTTAACTAAAAATAAAAACTATCAAGTCGATGGCGAAACTGAAGACAATTCCAGTATTTTAGCCACTGTGCAAACCGTCGCCTTTATTTTACATAAAGAACACTTGTTTACCCTACGTGGTGAAAAATTAGTGGCGTTTCGGGCATTTCGGGCGCGTGCACGACGTAACGACTACGAAATTGACTATAAAGACCCGACTTGGGTACTTTTGGGCTTGCTTGAAGCCAAACTGGACGAACTTGCGGATATCTTGGAAGATATCCACAAGGACTTGGAAAAGTATTCCACAGAAGTTCTGAATAACCGCCATCGTGAGCAAATTTTAGACCTCGATGACATGATTACCCGACTGGCACAATTAGAAGACATGCTTGGAAAAGCACAACTGTGTTTGATTGATTTACGTCGTGTCCTGACCTTTTTGGCACGTCCGCGTGCGTTGGGTAGTCATATTTACGATGCCGACATTCGAGAACTCAGTGAAGATGTACGCTCACTGGTCGAACACGATGCCTTCTTATTCCAAAAAGTGCGCTTCTTGCTCGATACCACTTCAGGCTTCATTAACACCGAACAGAACGACACGATTCGTCGATTCTCGATTTTGCCGAGTATGTTAGCGCCACCGATGTTAGTTGCCAGTGTTTATGGTATGAACACCGACGTGTTACCTTTTGCCAAAGGCACCACCAGTTTTATAGTGGTCAGTATTATTTTAATTGGCTTCTTTATTGGCCCATTAATTTACTTTAGATGGAAAAAATGGATTTGATGCCTTTTATTCCCTCTCTTTTTAGGTTTAGGAGAGGGTTAGGGAGAGGTTTGCAATCTTTTTTCTCTCCTTTTAGAAGCGGGTTAGAAAGGTTTGCAATCTTTCTTCTCCTTTTAGCAGCGGGTTAGAGAGCTTTGCAAGCCTACCTCACTTGAATAAAGCGGGAAACTAAACGCAATAAAAAAGCACCTTACAAGAAGGTGCTTTTTTGATGGTTTTTTCAGTTTTAGACGATTAGCTGCAAATCATCTTGCAAATGACAGGCTTGAATGATCTTCATCATTTTTTCAGGAACCGCTTTAAACTGTAAGCCCTTGGCTTCAGGCGTCTGACGCAACCATTGCACCAAAACGGCCAAAGCTAAAGTACTCTCGTGTTCTAGCTGCGCCAAATTAACCACCAAAGGCAACTGCTGCTTACGAATCAACTGCAGACCTTTTTGGTAATATTGCTCTGCATTACTGAAATCTATTTTTCCAGAAACACATAATTCCTGATTTGATAATTCAATCACGCCACACCTAACCTATTTTTTCTTTTCAACCGCAGCTTCTGCATCTGGCTTAAAGGTTGCAATGGCTTTATCAATATTGCCGCCATTACGCTTCACGTTCGCTGCAAACTGGTTACGGAATTGCAAACCTAAATCAATACCCGACACGTTAATGTTACGGATTTTCCATTGGCTGCCTTTGTCTGCCAACTGGAATGACACAGGAATTTTTTCACCATTATGCAAGAAATCAATGGTCACCACTGGGTTCTTGCTGTTGGTCGCCTTATAAGGACGCATGGTGTAGCTTTGGTTGCTAAATTTCGCAAACGCTGTGCCATAGTTCTCAATTAAGGTTTCACGGAAGTTTTTCTCAAACTGCGCGCGTTGTGCTGCTGAACTGTATTGGTTCGTCGCATAAGTCCCCATCACAATACGGGTAAATGCCTGCGCATCTACATACGGATCAAGGTTTTGACGCACAATCGTTTTGACCAATGCTGGATTGTTCTGCAATTTAGCATGATCTGCTTTTAAACGTGCAATCAAGCTATCGGCAACTTTTTTCACAAAAGCTGGTGGCGCTTCTGCAGGTGCAGCAAATGCAGTTCCTGCCAACATGGTTGAAAGTACACTTACCGCCAGAGTTTGCTTTAAAAGTGTTTTCACGGACAATCTCCTTCATTACTCAACAAATGACACTTCTGCATCTGTTGTTTCAGCTGTCGCTGTGTCTTTATCTGCGTCTGACGCTGCGTTGGATGTTTTCGCTGCACCGCCAGTAATAAACTTACTGATTAAATCTTCTAAATCCATGGTGCCTTGCGTGTTGGCAATACTTTCGCCACGCTTCACAAAGTTCAAACCACCACCTGGAACCACTTTGAGATATTTCTCACCCAATAAACCATTGGTTGCTACCATTATGTAAGCATCTTCATCAATACTGGTGATGGATTTCATGTTACCCAACAGTTGTTGTTCCATTTCTTTTTGTTGCTGAGGATTTGCTTCTTGGTATTCTGCACTGTAGCGCAATTCTTCAAGCGCATAATTTTGCACTGTTTTTAGTTGTTCAGGATTAAAACTGGTCAACTTGCCATCTAGTTCAAATTCAACTGTAGCCAAACGCGATACAGGGTCTAAAGTAATATCATTGACACGACCAATGGTGACACCGCTCATAGTAACTTTGGCGCGTGGTTTTAAACCATTCACGTTGTCAAATGTTGCTGTCATATTGTAACTGTCACGCAAATTGGTACCCACCAATCCACTGACTTTCATGGCCAAGAAAAACAATGCAATGCCTGTCAAAATGACAAATACACCTACGGCCAGCTCACTTGTACGTGATTTCATTAAACACCTCCGAACATGACCGCAGTCAACACAAAATCAAAACCTAAAACACATAATGAAGAATACACCACGGTTCGTGTGGTCGACGTCGCAATGCCTTCCGATGTTGGAACACAGGCATAGCCTTGATATACTGCAATCCAAGTACAAATTAATGCAAAAACAAAACTTTTAATAATTGTGCCATTAAAAATATCTTTAAAGAACTGCACGCTGCTTTGCATACCGCTCCAGAAAGAACCTTCATCGACACCTAGAAAATCGACCCCAACCATTTTGCCGCCCATAATGCCAACCGCAGCAAAAATAATGGAGAGCATTGGCAGGCTGACAATTCCTGCCCATAAACGTGGTGACACAATACGCTTGAGTGGGTCTACCCCAATCATTTCCATACTGGCCAATTGTTCTGTGGCTTTCATCAAACCAATTTCTGCAGTTAAGGCAGAGCCTGCACGTCCTGCAAATAACAGTGCAGCCACTACAGGTGCCAGTTCACGCAATAAAGTCAAAGACACCATGGTGCCTAACATGGCTTCTGAACCAATATTGACCAAAATAGAGTAGCCTTGTAAGCCCAATACCAAACCAATAAATAAACCCGACACCGCAATAATCAATAATGACATCACGCCAACACGGTACATTTGGTATATGAACAGCTTCACCCCAAGCAGAGTTGGCATGGAAAATAGAATTTGCAACAACATTTGGGTGGCGACACCAATGCCACGAACACGCTCAATGACGCGTTGACCTAATGCGGCAATAGCATTCATGAACGCACCTCATCACTTAAATAAGCCCGATGGCTAAATTGATAATCGACAGGCCCTTCGGCAGCGCCTGTTAAGAACTGACGTACAAATGCCGATTCATGCTGTTGTAATTCCGCTGGTGTACCCTCGCCCTGAATCACGCCTTCTGCGATAATGTAAATGTAGTCAGCAATCGACAGCGTTTCACCTACATCATGCGAGACGATGATGGTGGTTAAATCCAAAGCTTCACGTAAAGAACGAATTAAACGAGTCAGTACACCTTTTACAATCGGGTCTTGGCCTGCAAATGGCTCATCGTACATGATCAATTCAGGGTCTAACGCAATCGCACGTGCTAAGGCCACACGACGGTTCATCCCGCCCGATAATTCTGCAGGCATGAGTTGTTCAGTACCACGTAACCCCACTGCTTCAAGTTTCAACGCCACCAGTTCTGCAATTAAATGCTCCGGTAACTTGGTATGCGCACGCAATGGAAATGCTACATTTTCATACACGCTCATATCGGTAAATAACGCACCGCTTTGGAATAACATGCCCATACGTGCCCGTGCAGCAAACAACTCCTGACGTGACATATCTGCAAGGTTTTTTCCATCCAGTAAAATATCACCATGATCGGGTGCCAGTTGACCACCAATCAAGCGTAATAATGTGGTTTTACCTGTACCAGAAGGTCCCATAATGGCCGTAATTTGCCCACGGCGAATCTTTAAACTGACATTTTCAAAAATGACACGTTTCCCTCGTTTAAAGCTCAGTTCATTGACTTCAATCAATGACGGCTCATGTTGAGGCATTGGATTATTCATAGCTGAGGGTCTTCCTGCATTTTTTCAGCACGCATACTATAAAGGATCGAAGCATAAAATGTTATCTAGCAAATTTTTTAAAACTGTGCACGTATTGTTCAAGCAGTCTTATTATTGTTATTTAAATCACTTTTAGGACAGCAACAATTTAAAAGTAAGAAGAAATAATATAATACATTAAATTGCATAAGATGAGTGCTAAACCAATATACGGCATCATTCCCTCTCTCGTCTGCATGAGCAATCGTAAGCTATTGATGTTCATAATTAGCAAATAGAGTTAAAAACGTGACTTATTATACATTTTATTTATCTAAAACAAAAATATTTAACATAAAAAAACCAGTGCTGAGCACTGGTTTTTCTTTATACAAATTGCTATCGCGATCTTAGTCGTTAAATTTACGACGTGGGCGATCAAAACCACCTTCACGGCGTGGACGATCTGAATTGAACTCGCGACGTGGACGATCTTCACCACCAAAAGAACGCTTAGGACGATCATCAAACGAACGTGGTTGACGGTCACCAAAACCACCTTCACGACGTGCAGGACGATCACCAAAATCACGTTTTGGACGGTCACCGAAACCACCTTCGCGACGTGGTTTATAGTCTACGCGGTTGCCACGGTTGTCATCAGTCGCATCAAAGCGTGGTTTATCGTTGAAACCACCTTCGCGACGTGGACGGTCTGAATTAAATTCACGACGCGGACGATCTTCAAATGAACGTTGTGGACGGTCACCGAAACCACCTTCACGGCGTGGACGGTCTGAATTAAATTCACGGCGTGGACGGTCTTCAAATGAACGTTGTGGACGGTCACCAAAACCACCTTCACGGCGTGGACGATCTGAGTTGAACTCGCGACGTGGGCGATCTTCACCAAATGCAGGACGTTCACCACGTGGTTTGTCATCGAAGCTACGACGTGGACGATCATCACCACCTTCACGACGTTTAAAGTTGCTTTCGCCTTCAAAACGACGACCGCCACCAAAACCGCCACGACCACCGCGACCGCCATCACGACGACCACGACCACCGTCACGACCAGAACGTGCTGGTGGTGGAGATGGCTCTAAGCCTTCAATTTCAGAAACACTTAAACGTGCATCTAAGAAATCTTCCAAAGCACGGATTTTGCCACGCTCACGGTAAGTTGCCAAAGTAATGGCATTACCGGTACGACCCGCACGACCTGTACGACCAATACGGTGTACATAGTCTTCATTTTTCATTGGTAAACCAAAGTTGATCACGTGAGAAATCGTTGGTACGTCTAAACCACGTGCTGCTACGTCAGTTGCAACCAAAATTTTTGCACGACCTTCACGAATGCTACGTAAACGACGGTTACGTACAGTCTGTGGCATTGCACCGTGTAGAGCAACGACAGAGTGACCTGCTTCAGCCAATTCTTCAGCCAACATGTCGGTATCTTCTTGAGTCGATGCGAATACAACCGCTTGGTCTACACCTTCATCAGACAACCAGTGTGACAATAATTTTTTCTTGTGCTCAAAGCCATCTGTCCAGTGTAAAGTCTGGGTGATGTCCATGTTGGTTGAGTGACCTGTTTCAATTGCAATACGCACAGGTTCATTCATCATACGTTCTGCAAGCGTGATAATACGGCTTGCAAAAGTAGCAGAGAACATTAGTGTTTGTTTACGGTTAGCAGCCAAGTCGCTAATGGCTTCTAGGTCTTCAGAGAAACCTAGGTCAAGCATACGGTCAGCTTCGTCTACAATTAAAGCATCAACTTTATCGAGCTTAATTTGACGACGGTTCACCAAGTCAAGTAAACGACCTGGAGTCGCTACAACCACTTGTGCACCTTTTAATTGTTGGATTTGCTTACCAAAAGGCATACCACCCATAATTGCTGCAATACGTACACCTTTCATGTGACGTACAAATGCAATCGCATCTTGGCTCACTTGTTGCGCCAACTCACGTGTTGGGCAAAGTACCAAAATAGATGGCTGAGTAATGGCTTTCATGCGTTCTTTAAAAGGAACGAAAGTATCTTGGTTAGCAAGCGCGTTTAAAGTTGGGAGTAAGAACGCAGCAGTTTTACCAGAACCTGTTTGGCTAGACACCAATAAGTCTTTACCTTCAAGTGCCGCTGGAATCGATTGTTCTTGAACAGGAGTCGGCGTAGTAAAGTTCAAGCCTTCTAAAGCTTGTTGTAAAGATTCGTGTAAAGAAAAATCAGCAAAAGTTTTGCTCATAGAGATTTTCACCCTGAAAATGGGTGCTCCATTAAAATAAAGTCAGATGGACATCGGCAAAAAGCGGTACAGCAATTATCGCTGACAATTTAAGATTCAGCGGCGATCCGAGTAACGACGATGTGATATAACGCACGCATGATTACGGCTTAACCTGAAGGAATCGCTTTAGCGATTGGGGCGCGAGATATCGTCCTCTCTTTGGACCGCACGCGCATACACAATGATTAGAAGAGAAATGTTCAGGTAATGAACAGAAATTAAGTGCGTGGGCGGATTATAGCAGGATTATTTTAAAAGTCACCTTATTTAATCTACTTTTGCATTTTTTTGTGTAACCCGTGATATATCCTGCTTTTTAGCGAGTATACCCACAATCAAAATGGGTCTTAAATTAGCTATTTTAGACCAGTCGATAAAAGAAAAGCCCTCAAGATAGAGAGCTTTAATCATTTTTGCGATGGCGTAGATGGTGTGATCTGATTATTTAGCCGCTTCACCCCAAGCAGGTACAACGGCTTTCATAAGTGGTTTTAACATTTTCATTGAACATGCCAAAACTTGACCATTTTCCATAGAGTCGCTGCCACCACGTGCATCGACTACTGTACCACCCGCTTCTTTCACAATCAGCTCACCAGCAGCAATATCCCACGGTTTTAAGCCAAGTTCAAAATAACCATCTAAACGGCCTGCAGCCACATAAGCCAAGTCTAAAGCAGCAGAACCTGCGCGGCGGTATTGTGCGCCAGCTTCGGTTACATTCAATAAACTTTCAAAATGGTTTTTGGCATAAGAGATGATTTCACCATCACGCTTGGCACGATAAGCATGCCCAACGGCTAAGAAGGTGTTGTCTAAACTGTCTTTTACATTTACACGAATACGACGTTGATTCATCATCGCACCACGGCCACGGCTCGCAGAGAACAACTCATCTTTTACAGGATCGTAAATAACACCGTGCTGTGTCACACCTTTGTGTTGCACTGCAATCGAAATACAGAAATGAGGGAAACCGTGAACAAAGTTTAGCGTGCCATCTAAAGGATCAATCACCCAACACCAGTCGGCATCGTGACCTTTGCCTTCCTGCATGCCAAATTCTTCGCCCAGGAAGCTGTGATTTTTATAACTTTTGCGTAATGTATCAATGGTCAATTGCTCGAGGTAACGATCTACGCGCGTTACAGGACCATCAATGCCTTTTTCTTCGACTTGTAGATCGAGTTTATGACGATTCTGATGCGCTTTTAAAAGCTCTTGACCAACTGTTTGAGCCGCACGCGCAGCCATCACCACCATAGGTTCCATTGAACACCCACTACAAATTTGAAGAGTTTGATAAAGAATAATGCATGAAAGCCCCAATATTTTAGCAAATATTGAGGCTTTTGGGGAAGAAGTGTTGCTAAAAATTAATTCAATATAGATTGATGCAGTTTTTGCCAAGCATTTTGCATTGATTTTTCAATGCCTTGTGCATCTAAACCTGCCTGTTGCAGCATTTGACCATGTGTCGCTTGTTGCATAAAGCTATCTTCTAAACCTAAATGAATAATCGGTTTGACAATCTGGGCCTTCGCCAAGTATTCACTCACGGCACTGCCTGCACCACCCATAATCGCATGCTCTTCTACAGTGACGAATAATGCAGTGCTGTCTGCAATCTCAGCTAACAGTTTTTCATCCAATGGCTTCACAAAACGCATATTCACCACACGTACTGCGACATCATGCTGCTGAGCAAATGCTTCTGCCGCCTCAACTGCCGCTTGCACACGGCTACCAAAAGCCAGCACTGAAATATAGTCATCATACTGAGTATTGAACTGTGCCACAATTTCCGCTTGCCCTAATGGAATTGCGGTCATTTGTTGCTGAATTTCAACACCTAGGCCATTACCACGTGGGTAACGCACTGCTGCAGGACCGTTGTATAAATAGGCTGTATGCAGCATCTGACGACATTCATTTTCGTCTTTTGGCGCCATAATGACGATATTTGGCACAGTACGCATATAGGCATAATCGTATGCCCCCGCATGCGTTGGGCCATCTTCACCAACCAAACCTGCACGGTCAATACCAAAGGTCACATCTAAATTTTGTAAGGCCACATCATGAATGAGTTGGTCATAACCACGCTGTAAGAAGGTCGAATAAATTGCGACCACGGGCTTTAAGCCTTCACAGGCCATGCCTGCGGCCAAAGTCACTGCATGCTGTTCGGCAATGGCAACATCAAAAAAACGTTCAGGAAATTGTTTGGCAAACTGTACCATACCCGAACCTTCACACATGGCTGGCGTAATGGCCAACAAACGTGAATCCTGTTCGGCCTGATCGCATAACCACTGTCCAAACACATCGGAATATTTTGGTGCTGTAACAGCCGCAGCTTTGGCATGGATTTTAGTTATCGCGTGATATTTAATTTGATCGGCTTCTGCCGGAACAAAGCCTTTGCCTTTTTTTGTGTAAACGTGAATTAAACGTGGGCCTTTACGTTTTTTCAGGGCATTAAAAACTTGCGCCAATTGTTCAACATCATGCCCATCGAAAGGGCCGAAATAATCAAAACCGATGGCTTTAAATAAGTTGTCTGCAGCTTCGGTAGCAGCACAATGCAAACGTGAGTTGTACGTCCACTTCGGATGTGGCTGCACGTAGGCTTCACCTGTTTCACTCACATGAACGGATTCACCACGTTCCCAAATTGCAGCAAGGTGTTTGGCAAAGCCGCCTGTGCTGCATGAAATAGACATATCATTGTCATTCAGCACCACCATCATATCGGCCTGATGCGCAACTGCATCATTCATGGCTTCAAAGGCCATCCCTGCCGTCATAGCGCCATCACCAATAATTGCTACCACTTCACATGGGTTTTGCTGATAACGACGTGCCAATGCCATCCCCAAACCTGCAGAAATGGCTGTTGAGGAGTGACCAACACCAAAGGTATCGAATATAGATTCTTCACGTGCAGGAAATGCCGCTAAACCATCTTTTGCGCGAATGGTGGTGAGTTGTTCGCGGCGTCCTGTCAATGCTTTATGCGGATAAGCCTGATGACCGACATCCCAAATCAGGCGGTCTTTTGGGGTATTAAAACAATAATGCAGCGCAACGGTCAGTTCGATCACGCCTAAGTTTGCGCCAAAGTGTCCTCCACTTTGACCTGCGGCATACAAAATGAATTGACGTAACTCATCCGCCACTTGTGGAAGCTGGCTTTGCGCGAGTAAACGTAATTGCTGCGGATGGTCAATCGCATCGAGCAATGGTGTTACAGGGCGTTGAGTTGGAATTTCTGTATACAGCATATGTGGCAAAGCCTTCTAAAGCCTGGCAAATCCTAAGCTAGGTCAATGGGAATTACTCGATCATATAACCGAATGGTATCACCTTCAATCAGCCACATTTCTAGCGGTGTAGTTTTGAGCAATGATTTCAGTTGGGCACACGTTGGGTGCGTAGATTATCCTGAATAATCTAACTATTTATCAACCATTATCGTGTGCTTTATACAAAAAAGAAAATCTTCTGTATAAATTCGTGTTTGCTATTCTACTAATGTCTGAGCATTACGCTATACTTTAAACAATTTATCGACTATTCACGAGTTAAACAGTGCCGATTAAGTTTGTCGCAACCTCACGATTACCGACTGCATTTGGTGAGTTCAAGATTACGGTATTTCAAGATCCTGAAACTGGCGAAGAACATGTGGCATTATCCAAAGGTTTAGACACCGCACCTAGCGAACCTGTTTTAGTACGCATCCACTCAGAATGTTTAACTGGCGATGCTTTCGCGTCTTTGAAGTGCGATTGTGGCCCGCAGTTACAAGCTACTCAGCGCCTGATTAATGATGCAGGACAAGGGGTGATTTTATATTTACGCCAAGAAGGCCGCGGCATTGGCTTGACCAATAAAATTCGTGCTTATGCCCTGCAAGATCAAGGACATGACACCGTCGATGCCAATTTGATGCTGAATTTACCTGCCGATGCACGTCGCTATGACATGTGCAGCATTATGCTAGATCATTTGCAGGTCAAGGCTGTACGCCTAATTACCAATAACCCGTTGAAAATTCAAGCATTGCAAGAACAAGGAATTACTGTAGTAGACCGCGTACCACTCACTGTGGGTTTGAATCCATTCAATGAGGAGTATTTGCAAACCAAGCATGAGCGTATGGCGCACATGTATGATAAAGGTGACTTCTAAGTCACCTTTTTTAATTAGGGATGCCGCAATTTAGACCTGATTTACTTAAATCGTCATCGAAAAAATACGGTTATTTGGCATACGGCGTTTTAAGCGCAAATCAAAGGCCATACAAATATTGCGCACAAAGGGTTTGCCTTTTTCCAGAATTTGAATGCGCTGATCTTGAATCGACAGCAATTCATCTTCTTGCATTTCTTGCAATTGCTGTAATACCTGCTCAATTTCTGCAAAGTTCAGTTCGGGATTAGCCCAAGAGGTTTCAAAGCTGCACATTAAATTCAAAATATGCTGACGAATCACCAAATCTTCCCGATTCAACACATGCCCTTTAAACACAGGAATCTCGTTGCGTTCTAAACGTGCGTAATAATCTTCAATACTTTTTTCATTTTGGGCAAAGCTATACCAACTGTCGCTGATTGATGAAACACCTAAACCAATCATGACCTGTGTTTTAGACGCGGTATACCCCATAAAGTTACGATGCAAACTGCCATTTTTAAATGACTTATACATACCATCACTGGCTAAAGCAAAGTGATCCATGCCAATTTCATGGTAACCATGTGCCAAGAGTCGATTTTTGCCCTCTTCATAGCACTGACGTTTTAATTCATCTTTAGGCACATCTTCATCTTTAAAACCACGTTGACCATTGCCTTTAATCCAAGGCACATGTGCATAGCTATAAAATGCCAAGCGATCTGGCATTAAACGATGGGTCTGTTCAATGGTATTCAACACATCATCTAAATTCTGAAATGGCAAACCAAACACTAGATCATGTGAAATAGAATCATAGCCAATTTCACGCGCCCACTCGGTCACACGTTGTACATGCTCAAAAGGTTGCAGTCGGTGAATAGCACGTTGTACTTTTTCATTGTAGTCTTGCACACCATAACTGACCCGACGAAAACCCAAATCATATAAAGCCTGTAAATGTTCGCGGGTGGTGTTATTGGGATGACCTTCAAAACTGAATTCGTGTTGCTCAGCCACTTTGGCTTTAGCCAAAATGCCTTGAATCAACTGCGTCAGGTGTTCCACTGAAAAGAAAGTTGGTGTGCCACCGCCCAAGTGAATTTCTTTAATGATGGGAGTGCTTTCGAGTAATTGGCAATATAAGTCCCATTCTTTTAATACCGCCTGGATATAAGGCTGTTCAACCTCATGCCTCTTGGTAACCCGCTTATGACAGCCACAAAACGTACATAAACTTTCACAAAATGGCAAATGAATATACAGACTGATACCTTCACTGGCATTGGATTCATCAAAAGAACGCTTCAGGGTTTGCTGCCATGCCTCTGCTGAGAATGTTTCGTCATCCCAATATGGCACGGTTGGATAACTGGTATAGCGTGGTCCAGGCACATTGTATTTTTGAATTAAAGAATTTGCCTGCTGTGTCATCCCATCTGCCTCATCCAGTGAATTAGCGCCCTGCAAAATTTGCTTTGGCCTGCAAACTATTGTGCTGAGCTTGTAAGTGGAAATCAACCTAGTCTTTTGCTCGGAATACTCTGGATAAAATGCTCTATTTACCTCATTCACAGAATAGTTTGCTAAGACAATTCAGACAAAGCGCTTAATTTTTAGAGGCTTTTATGTTTTGATGTAAGCCATTTTATTTTTATGCTGAGGTGGTCATGTCGCATCCTACTCACGCGGATATTCAGCGGGTACGTGAATTTCTTCTCGATTTACAGGCGCGAATTTGTGCGGCTTTAGAACAACAAGAACAAGCAGGTGGCGGAAACGCACAGTTTGAAATTGATGACTGGCAACGTCCTGAAGGTGGCGGTGGTCGTTCCCGTGTCTTACAAAACGGTACGGTGATTGAAAAAGGCGGGGTGATGTTTTCGCACATCAATATTTCCAAACTGCCTGCTTCTGCAACTGAACGTCATCCAAATATTGCAGGTGCACCTGCGCAGGCGATGGGCGTGTCATTGGTGATTCACCCGAAAAACCCGAATGTGCCAACTTCACATGCCAATGTGCGTTTATTTGTCGCTGAACCTGAAGGACAGCCGCCAATTTGGTGGTTTGGTGGTGGTTTTGACCTGACACCATTTTATCCAAATGATGAAGATGTGTTGGCATGGCACCAAACAGCACATGACTTATGTGCGCCTTTTGGCGATCAAGTCTATGCAGAACATAAACAATGGTGTGATGACTATTTTTATTTAAAGCACCGTGATGAACAGCGTGGCGTGGGTGGTTTATTTTTTGATGATCTGAATCAATGGGACTTTGACACCTGTTTCAACTATATTCAGGCGGTGGGTAACGGTTATTTGGCTGCAATTCTGCCTATTTTTGAGCGTAATCGTGACAAAGCCTATACCGAAGCACAACGTGAGTTCCAGCTTTACCGTCGTGGACGTTATGTGGAATACAATCTGGTCTATGACCGTGGCACTTTATTTGGCTTGCAGACAGGTGGACGGATTGAGTCCATTTTAGTCAGCTTACCGAACTTGGCGGGATGGTCGTACCGTCCTGAATGGGCAGAAGATTCCGCAGAGAAAAAACTCACCGACTATTACTTAAAACCACGCGATTGGTTAAATCTCAAGACGAGTTAAAGCTCGCGACTGGTGAAACCTTGCGTACATCGCAGTGTAAAAAAGATCACATTCAAGGTTCAAAAAAGCGACTCTTCCACGAATCGCTTTTTTACTTACAAACTTTATTGCTTATTTTCAAATCAATAAATATGCACAGCATGAATTAACTGTCATGATAGTGCGGATGGATTTTAATAGATGATGTGACCGCGCACCCTATTCGACCATGCACAAATAGGATTTAACTATCCATACATCAAACCATGAGTCAAAGGCGAATTCATCAAACTGTCAAAGCCTTATGTTACACTGCGCCACATCTGTCAGGAGATCCGCATGTTTAGCCCGCTGTTCAAACACAAAATCTTTTTATTTTGGGCAACCTTTGCCATGTTACTTGGCTCAATTTGCATGACCTTTATTTTTGAAAGTCATCTTTCAGATGGCTTAGCCATTAGTAGCAGCATTTTAGCGGGCATTGCCATGTTCGTGATTGCCACTATTTTGGTATTAGAAACCGTTTTAGAGATTTGTAATCCTTAAGTCCAAAGACTCCCACCGTTTTATACCACCATAGGCTTTAGTCCGCGCTGAATTTGACGTATATTGATGCACATTTCAGCACATGGATTTTGGCAAATGCGCAAACAATTTGCCGTGATTGGCAACCCAATTGAACAATCACGTTCTCCTGAACTGCATCATGCCTTTGCAGAAAAAACAGGCATTGACCTGCAATACAGCAAACGCCTTGCCCCTCTTGATGGTTTTAGAGACAGTGTTGCAGACTTTTTTAATCAGGGCGGTGTAGGCATGAATGTAACCGTGCCTTTTAAAGAGCAAGCATTTGCCCAATGTGGCGTATTAACCGAACGTGCCAAAATTGCCAAAGCAGTCAATACCTTGTGGATGCAAGATGGTGTTTTGCATGGCGACAATACCGATGGTCAGGGTTTGGTTGATGCCATTCGTGCTTTGGGCTGGAATTTAGAGCACAGTGATATTTTGATTATTGGCGCTGGTGGTGCAACCCGCGGGGTAATTTATCCGTTGGTACAAGCAGGCGCAAAAAAAATTGTGATTGCCAACCGCACCCTTGCCCGTGCTGAACAACTGGTTGCTGACCTACAAGCTGCCGTACCGCAAGCAGAATTACAAGCCATGGCACTTACCGATTTAACAGGTCAATTTGATTTAGCCATTAATGCGACGTCTGCCAGCTTAACGGGAGATGCCCTCACCTTGCCTGAGTGTTTGCAGTTTAATTTTGCTTATGAAATGGCTTATGGCAAACCTTCGAGCTTTTTAGAACAAGCCAAAGCGCGTGGCGTACCGACATCGGAAGGTTTTGGCATGCTGGTCGGACAGGCGATTGAATCTTTTTATATTTGGAATGGCGTGAAACCTGAATTAAAAGATTTCCTCTAAATCATCACCAAATAAAAATAGCCCTTGAGCAGCAAAGGGCTATTTTTTTATTTAAACTGGGCAATCTTGTTGAACGCTGATTGCCCATTTTTCACCCACGGTTTATTTTACAAATTTCTGCATATCTTCATACACATCCATATATAACTCATAATCAATCTGTTCAGCCTGATCTTCAGTTAAAGTGCGAATTGAATTTTGGCTCAATTTGCCCTGCTGACGATCAACATACGTCTGCCCCAAAATGTGTGCCGTTTTCTTTAAATTCTCCAAGTCAGGCACATCCCAATCATAAGCTGCTTCATAGGCTTTTAAATATTGCTGAGCAAATATCTGTTGTGGTTGCTTGTATTGCTGTTTCAGCTTACGCCATTCAAGTGCGACTTTATTTTCATCGACTGCATCTTCAGTCAAATTATTGATACGACGACCAATTGCATTATTGAATTGCTCATCTTCTTCTAAATGATGCTTGGCTTGTAAAGCTTCAATCCGTTTTAGCGCGGCACCTTTCGGGTCATAGTAGCGCTCATCACTGAACCAATAGGCATACACTTCTGCCATTTCCTGCAAGGTTTGTGGACTAAGATTTTTTACCCACGTACTTTGCTCTGCTGCCATGTGCACTAAAAATAAAGTCTGATAAGTCTGACTAAAAGATTCTGTTTGTTGATAGGTTTTTTGCGCCAACTGCGCCAATTCTTCATCATAACTTAAGGCAGGTTTTACAGTGGTCTTATCTTTATTTTCTGCAGTTTCCTGCTCCAAAGTCCGCCCTAAATTTGTCACCCATTTTTCTAAAATTGAGTCTTTGCTGACCTCTTGAATGGATTTGGCTTGACGCAGCGCACTACGGTCAATTTTGCTGGCTTGCCCATAATTCGCAATGCTGACATCGTTATACACATGAATTGTGCCGTAATTTTCGCGTTTAAATTGCAACGCATAATCAATTTTTGCAGCACGCCCCTGATCATCTAAAGCCACATCAATTTGAATCGGTGTTTTTTTATCTTTAGGTGTAGCGTTCATAATCTGCTGAATTTCAGCCTGATGTTTTTGCCACAAAGCTGCAAAAGCGGCGGCATCGACCAATTGTTCCGAACGGTATGGTTCAAAAACTTTAGCTAGCTTTTCTTGCGGTGAAGCAAAGTGCTCATCTAAAACCGATTGTGCCTGCTCAGCACGACTTGGGCTAAATGCTTCTAATTCATAGGCATAAGCACAGTAGGTTAAATCTCCAACTTTGGCTGTTTTTGCTGTTTCGATCAAACGCTGACAGTCTTGTTCGCTTAGCATACTTGCGGTGCTTGCTGAATCTTCTGCCTGCTCAGCAGCCGCTTCAACGGCTTGTTCAGCTGCGATCATGGCATCTTCACTGGCATCTGCTGAATAATCTGCCACATTACTCACTGTCGTTTCAGTTGCATAAAATTTCTGACTGACCAAATCACGTAAAGCAAGGGTGGCTTGATACGCCACAAAAGCCTCTTGGCTCATGCCATAATCTTCAGCAGTTTCATTGTGTTTCAAGTAGTCTTCAACACTTTCTTTGGCCGATGTATCTTGCGTAATTTCAGCTTGTTCAGCAGCATCTTCGGTTGTGGTCGCCTGCCCCAATACAGTCTGTTGCAAATACGGTGCATTGACCTGATCAAACATGGCAAGCTGCAGCAACATATCTTCCAAGCTACTGTTCAAACGTATTTTTTCACTAATTTTTTGCTGACGTTCTTGTGCAGTTAAAGATAATTTTTGAATGTGATTAGAATCTGCCAATACATACGGCACCGCATTCATGGCTTTTAAGTATTCGGCAAATTGTGCCACTTTAATCCGCTCAAAATCGGCTTTGTATTTAGAAAAGTCGATATAGGCAAAGTCATTTTGACTGTCTTTATTCACCAAATAAGGCAACAAAGAAAAATAGTTGGTATAGAACTTATATTCATTAAAATCGACCACCATCGGTACTTTCATTTGCACCAAAAGTGTCGGTTTTTCATAGCGTGCTGCCACATTCAAAGCAGCAATTTTTTGCCGATAATGCACCGAGCCATCGTAGCTAAACTCAGTATCATTCAATACATTCAACAGAAAATTAAAAGGACTCGATTTTTCGATTGCCCCTGCAGCATAGGAAGCAGAGTTTTGTTCCTTAGCCATTGCCGTATATAAGTTTTGTTTTTCTTGTGTACTTAAACGGACTTTTTGCTGTTTTAAATACTGATCTAATTGCTTTTTAAGTACAGGATCAAGTGTGGTAGGAGCAATATCCGTTACTTTTGGTGTTGCTTCAACTAAATTGCTCTGTACCCGTAATTTGCCCTGAAAATCATAACTAGGTGTTTCAAAGATGGCATTTAACCCCGTAATTGCCTTTTGTTCTATACTTACCGTCTGATTGGAATTGGTCTTAATGACATGCTGCGAACAACCTGTAGCAGCTAAACTAAAAAGACATAAAGATAAATATTTTAATTGTATCTTCATTGCTAAACACCTTATATTCATTATAGATTGGTCTGTTCAAACGTACAGATTATGATACATTGTAACATAACACTTCATTCGTTTTTGTAAGGTGAATAATTTTCAGTATTCGCATTTCTGACATTTTTATTCGCTATTCTTATCAATGTTTTTTGATCATGAGTGTGAATAATCAACATATCGATACAGATAATCCAAAACTATTTCTAAATTAGGATTAAGACTATGCCAGCATATAAAGCCCCATTACACGATATTCGTTTCTTAATGAACGAAGTGCTTGATTACCCGACCCATTACAAAAATCTTTCTAACGGTGAACTTGCGGACGCAGATACAGTCGATATGATTTTGGAAGGTGCAGCAGATTTCTGTGAAAATGTACTTTCTCCACTCAATCAATCAGGCGATGAAGAAGGCTGTCATTTTGAAAATGGCAATGTGACCACACCGAAAGGCTTTAAAGAAGCCTATGACCAATTTGTGCAAGGTGGCTGGCAAGGTCTGTCTTATCCTGAACAATACGGCGGTCAAAACCTGCCAATGTCGCTAAACCTCATCAAATCTGAAATGATGGGTACAGCAAACTGGTCATTCCAAATGTATCCAGGTTTAAGCGTGGGTTGTATCAACACCATTATGCAATTTGGTACAGACGCGCAAAAAGATACCTATTTACCGCACTTGGTTGCAGGTACTTGGTCAGGCACCATGTGTTTGACTGAACCACAATGTGGTACCGACTTAGGTCAGGTCAAAACTAAAGCTGAACCTCAAGCCGATGGCACCTATGCTATTTCAGGCACCAAAATCTTTATTTCTGCAGGTGAACACGACCTGACTGAAAACATTATTCACATTGTTTTAGCACGTCTTCCAGATGCACCTGCGGGTACGAAAGGTATTTCGTTATTTATCGTACCGAAGTTCTTGCCGACTGCAGAAGGCGCTGTGGGTGAACGAAACCCTGTAACTTGTGGCTCTATTGAGCACAAAATGGGGATCCGTGCTTCTGCAACTGCGGTTTTAAACTTTGACAATGCGGTGGGTTATTTGATTGGTGAACCAAACAAAGGCTTACATGCCATGTTTACCTTTATGAATACTGCGCGTATTGGTACAGCAATCCAAGGGATTTGCCATGCAGAATTGGCTTTCCAAGGTGCTTTACCGTATGCCAAAGAACGTATGTCTATGCGTGCACTTTCAGGTAAAAAGGACCCTGAAAAAGCAGCTGATGCAATTATTCACCATGCCGATGTACGTCGTATGCTGTTGACTCAAAAAGCAGTAGCTGAAGGCGGTCGTGCCATGATTTATCATGCTGCACAATTGGCAGACAAAATGAATGATGCCTTAATGCGTGGCGATACCGCTGCCTTTGAAGCACATGATGACCATTTAGGTTTCTATACCCCTATCTTAAAAGGCTTCTTGACTGAAATGGGTTATGAAGCAGCCAACCACGGCATGCAAGTCTATGGCGGTCATGGCTATATTAAAGAATGGGGCATGGAGCAAATTGTACGTGACTCACGTATTTCAACACTTTACGAAGGTACCACTGGTGTTCAGGCACTCGATTTGATTGGTCGTAAAGTCTTATTAAGCTCTAAAGGCAAAGTAATTCGTGACTACACTGCTGAAATTTTAAAATTCTGTGGTCAGCACGCACGTAATAAATACATGCGTCGTTTTGCATGGGACTTGACTAAGCTATGTGCACAATGGAATGCATTAACCGTGCGTATTATGTTGGCAGCACGTAAAGACCGTGACATCGTTTCTAGTGCTTCGGTTGATTTCTTGATGTTCTCTGGCTATGTGATGATGGCTTATTTCTGGGCGCAACAAGCGGCTGTGGCTTCGACCAAATTGGCTGAAGGCAATGGTCAGGAAACACCTGAATTCTATAAAGCCAAAATCAAAGTTGCCGATTTCTACTTTGAGCGTTTATTGCCACGCACCCAAGGTCATGCAGAAGCAATGGTGAATCCATCTAAAACCATGACCGCTTTAGCACCAGAACATTTTAGTTTTGATTACTAAGATTTTCTAAATAGAAGCAAATAAAAGAGCGCAATATGCGCTCTTTTTTTATTTACATCACAATATCTCAGATCTGAATCTTTTTCGGCCACGCATCAAAGAAACGCTTCCAACACCGAATTTAAAAACACATGCCCTTGCGCAGTACATGCCAATCGCTTCGGATCATCCTGCAACAATTGCCGCTGACGCAATGTATTTAAAATATCCTGCAAATCATCCAAGTTTAAACCTGTGCGGGCAGTATACAAGTTTGCCTCACCCCCATCATTCAGGCGCAGTGCATTCATCATAAATTCAAATGGCAACTCATCGGCTGCAATTGCTTTAAACTGCAAGTTTTCCGCAGGTACTTTGGCTAAGTAATCTTTCGGCAAACGGGTTTTTTGGAAGCGATACACACCATCATGCAAAGTCACTTTGCCATGCGCCCCCGCACCTATCGCCAAATAATCGCCAAACTGCCAATAATTTAAATTATGTGCAGACGGCAACTCTTTACGCCATGCAGACACTTCATAATTCACAAAACCTTGCGCAGTTAAATAGGCTTCACCCTGCGCTTGAATTTCTTCCAAGACATCATCTACAGGTAAAATTGGCTGAGTGCGGAAAAAAACAGTATTAGGCTCAATAGTCAATTGATACCATGAAATATGCGTTGCACCATGTTCCACTGCCAGTTTTAAATCCTGCAGTGCTTGCTGCAAAGTCTGTTCAGGCAAGCCATGCATTAAATCGACATTAATTCGCTGAAAGCCCGCTTCACGCGCCAAGCCAATTGCGGCAATCGCATCATCATTGGAGTGAATACGCCCTAATTTTTTTAAATGCTCAGTATTAAAACTCTGCACGCCAATCGACAAACGGTTAATGCCTGCAGCCAAATAATCTGCAAAGGGATCATGCTCCACTGTACCTGGATTGGCTTCCAGCGTAATTTCGCAGTCATCCTCAAAAGCAAGCACGGCTTTCAGCTGTGTAAATAACCATTGATAACCCTGTGCTGAAATCAGCGAAGGTGTACCACCGCCAATAAAGACACTGTGGATTTTTCGACCCTGCGCAAACTGAGTCTGAGTTTTAAAATCTTCCAGCAAAGCCTGTAGATATTCCTGTTCTAAATCTAAACTCAACTTACCGTCAGGCACAGCATGTGAATTAAAATCACAATACGGACACTTACGCACGCACCACGGCATGTGAATATATAAAGATAAAGGAATATCAATGGGTTGAAGTGGATTCAAAGACAGACTCAATGCAAAATCAAAACAGTGATACAGATTTTAACATGACTACAGCAGGACACTGATGTATTCCCTAGAATTTGCTTTAGACTAGAGTCTATGAAATAAGAAAAATGTGCAAATGATGAAAATATCCAGCCAATTACTCTTAATTTTGCCACTGGCGATGGGCATCGGGATTGCAATGGCATTTCAAACTGCAATCAACAGCCAATTGCGTGAATATTTATATTCTCCGCTACAAGCTGCCCTTTTCTCTTTTTTCGTTGGTACAATAGTTTTAGCCATACTGGTATTTTTTCAACAAGTCGAGAAACCCAACCTCAGCACCTTGCTCAACATTCCTTGGTATTTATGGATTGGCGGATGTTTAGGAGTTTATGCTATCAGCATGAGTATTTATAGTGCTCCCAAACTAAGTTTGCTTACTTTGTCTGGGGTGATTATTTTTGGACAAATGGTCACCTCAATGCTGATTGATCATTTTGGGTTCCTGGGCACTGAAAAAGTTGCTATCAACTGGCAACGTCTTTTAGGTAGCGTGGTGATTTTTATTGGTGTGCTTCTCACTTTACAACGCTAATACCCAAACGCTAAGCACCTCAGGCATTGAGATTTTTTGTGTCAAATATACATTCTGTGACCACGACCCGTTTTGAATTAAAACAGCTTTTTCAACTGATGATTCCAATTTTGGTCACACAATTTGCGCAAGCAGGTTTAGGTCTGATTGATACCATTATGGCAGGTCACATGTCTGCCACCGACTTAGCTGCTATTGCCGTTGGGGTTGGTTTATGGATGCCCATTATGCTGCTGTTCAGTGGCATTATGATTGCCACCACACCCTTAGTCGCCGAAGCCAAAGGCGCACGTACCCCAGAAAAAATTGCCACCATCGCCCGTCAATCTTTATGGATTGCATTTATTTTAGGCGTGATTGCAGGACTGATTTTACAGCTCATGCCTGCACTATTACCGTTATTTGGTGTGCCTGAAAATTTACAGCCCAAAGCAGGCTTATTTTTACATGCCATCGGTTTTGGGATGCCTGCCGTGACCATGTATGCCGCTTTGCGCGGTTATTCAGAAGCACTGGGCTATCCACGCCCTGTGACCGTAATTAGTCTGTTGGCATTGGCTTTATTGGTTCCACTGAACTTTATGTTTATGTATGGTTGGGGGCCTCTGCCTGAACTGGGCAGTGCGGGTTGTGGTTTTGCCACTGCTATTTTGCAATGGTTAATGTTTATAACTTTGGCATTTTATATTTTTAAAAGTCGCGCCTATCAAAGCACACAGGTATTTAGCCAATGGGAAGCGATTGATGCGGTCTGGATTAAACGCATTTTGCTATTAGGACTACCAATTGGTTTAGCCATTTTCTTTGAAGTGAGTATTTTTAGTACTGCCGCCATTGTAATCAGTCCTTTGGGAGAAACCAAACTGGCAGCCCATCAAATTGCCATGTCAGTCACATCTCAGTTATTTATGATTCCCATGTCTTTGGCAATTGCCCTGACCATTCGTATTGGCACATATTATGGCGAACAAAATATTCACGCCATGCGTAAAGTACAAGGCTTAGGCTTTGCAACTGCAACTGTATTTGCCTTTTCTACAATGACGCTGATGTGGTTTTTCCGTCCTGAAATCATTTCAATTTACACCCGCGACCCGCAAGTGGCGCAAGTGACGATGTCTCTATTATTATTTGCGATTGCCTATCAACTCATGGATGCATGGCAAATTAGCGCAGCAGGTTGTTTGCGTGGCATGCAAGACACTCAGGGCCCAATGTGGATTACCATGCTTGCTTATTGGGTTGTGGCTTTCCCCATTGGCGTGTATTTAACTCGTTACAGCAGTATGGGCGCTGCAGGGGTTTGGGTCGGGCTGATTGTCGGTTTAAGCATTGCCTGTGTGTTACTTCTGACCCGTTTATATTTCAACAATCAACGACTGGAACGCCAATTTACAGCATAAACCTCAGCCTACTCACCTACATGCCAAAATACGTTTTGGCACGTGGGTCTTGTGATCAAAAAATACTTTAACAATTAAAAGTAGGCATTTTGCTCACGAACACTTATGATCAAAAGATAGTAAAGATGATCTTGAGGAACATCGCATGGCAAAAACGGCGCGTACACCTGGTCGTCGCTTTATGAAACTTGCGAGCATGACAGCAAGTATTGCAACCAAAACGGTATCGAACTCGATTAAAAACCTCACCGCAGATGAAGAACAAAAAAATGCGGCACGCAGCCAATTGTTTCAGGATATTGGTATCCAAATTGCTGATACCTTAGGCGAAATGAAAGGTGCGGTGATGAAAGTCGGGCAAATTGCCTCGCAATATAAAGATATTTTTCCGCCTGAAGTTGCCAAAGCCATCAGTAAATTACAGCGCCAAGCACCTGCCATGCCTTTTGCTGAAATTAAGGCACAAGTTGAAAAAGAACTCGGTAAACCGCTCGACAAAATTTTTAAACACTTTGATGAAACTCCGTTTGCAGCCGCATCTATTGGGCAAGTGCATAAAGCCATTTTACCCAATGGCGAGCAAGTGGTGGTCAAAGTGCAATATCCTGGGGTCGATGAAGCCTGCGAAAGTGACCTGAAACAAGTCCGTTTGGCACTGCGTTTAATGGGTGTACTTAAAATAGACCGTAAATTACAAGACCGTCTATTTCAGGAAATTCAGGAAAGTTTAGACAATGAGCTGAACTACCAGATTGAGGCACAAAACCTAGAAGTAGCGCGTACCTTTCACGCGGCTTTGGATGATAAAATTATTATCCCACAAGTGTTTAAAGACTATTCTTCGCGGCATATTCTCACCTTAAGTTTGGAACAAGGTGAAAATATAGAAACGGCAAGCACATGGTCACAGCGTACCCGCAACACTTTGGGACGACGTTTATTGCGTGCCATGGGTCAAGAAATCTTTTATTTAAAACGCTTTCATTGCGACCCGCATCCGGGCAACTTTGCGTTCCGCCAAGATGGTTCTGTGGTGATTTATGATTACGGCGGCGTCAAAACTCTATCGAATGATGTAGTGCATCATTTTCGACAACTGATTCATGCTGCGCGTGCGCAAGATATTGCCGAAATTGAACAGCATCTAGATGCACTGCAGGCAATTTCTGCATTGGGTAAATTCCCTGAAGATTTATATTTGCAATGGTTAGAAGTGCTGATGCGTCCGCTAACCACACATTATGATTTTGCTGAAAATTCTGCCCATCATGATGGCGTTGAGTTGGTCAAAAGTTCATTGAAATATTGGGATGTGTTTAAGCCTTCTCCCGATACCTTAATGGTGAATCGAACTGTTTCAGGGCATTATTGGAATTTAATTCATTTAAAAGTACATGATAATTTAAATGATATTTTTGAGGAGTTGGTTCCACCGCGAGCTTAGACTCAACTTTGGACTCAGCAAAGGATGCTGAAAATAAAGCCCAATCTGTTTTATGCTCCGTAACTAAAATTATAATCCAGACAAAAAATCCTCCCAAATGTAGGAGGATTTTTTGTTATCCAAACTGATTCATTCAAGTTGAAACGATGAAATTCAATTTATTGAATTTCAAGGTGTTTGATTAAGCGTGCCAGATCATCGGCAGACAGTTGTCCAATTTAAGTGAGTTGTGTTTTTTGGATAGGCAGCTGATATGTTTGTACTGTATCAATCCACGATGGCTTTTTTAAACCAGCCTGCTGCCAGTTTTTAATTTCCACATATTTGCTTTTAATAAAAGCAGACTTATTTTCGTACTGACTACTTAAACGGAATACAACATAGTCGGTGTCCGTTTGGCGAATATACAACACAGGTCTGGTCTTACCCTCGGCAATATCTGTAAAGCCAACATAAGCCCAATAGAGTTGTTGGGTCATTAGTAGCCGCCATCATCTTCTAAAAAAGCAGCAGCATCAGCAGCGCTAGACACTTTTACACTAGGAACATTATGGCTCATCGCGATTAATCTTGCTGTATTCAAATCCTCGTCACTCACCTGAGTCGTGACAGGTATTTTGCCAGTTCGTGCAATTTCAGCATAAACCATGCTCATTACAGTAGCAGGCGTCAGACCAACTTTTGTCATAATGTATTCTGCTGATTCCATAATTGCCTGATCAACCGTGTATTGAACCCGTTTTTTTACCAATGTTGTCATCATATGCTCCATTTACACCACTAAATGCCATTTTATGCCTTAAAATGGCACGGGTCAAACTTGTTCTTACGATGCCTTTTCACTTCAAATAGATAAAATTATTTAATCTGTGCAGACACTATTCCCTCAATGAAAGCCCTTATACAACGGGTTTAGAAAAAGATTGGATAATTTTTATGTAAAACTCACTAGAAAGAATGCATGTGGGTTTTATTTGCCAAATCAAATGTTATGTTATAACATTTACTTAAATATACACTTAGTTTGGAGAAATCTCATGCGTCCGAATATCCACCCAGAATATCGTGAAGTTTTATTTCACGACACCAACGCCAATGCCTATTTTGTGATTGGCAGCACCTTACAAAGCAGCCAAAGTAAAGAATATGAAGGCAAAGTATATCCTTATGTGACTTTGGATATTTCAAGCGCATCGCATCCGTTCTACACAGGCGAACAACGTCAAACCAGCAATGAAGGACGTGTGGCAAGCTTCAACAAACGCTTTGCACGTTTCAAACGCTAAGCTTGAGTTTTATTGCAAAATCTCACAATCACTTCATATTCAGTTAAGTTTTCTATTTTATAGTTTAATCATAGCCCAATTGCTTAGCGCCAAGCTGAGCAGTTCTCTATCTTCAAAGCCCAGGCACTCTCCTCCAGCTTGGGCTTCTTTTTATCTGAAAAGCAAATATAGGCAGTTAATGTTTTAACACTTGTTGAATACTATAAAAACCTACAGCCAGAAAAATTACGCCCAAAACCACGCTCGACATGGCATAGCCAAAAGCCAAACCGTGCTGTCCCTGTCGCAACAATTGCCAAGTTTCCAACCCAAAACTAGAAAATGTGGTAAAACCACCTAAAATTCCAACCATCAGCAATAAGCGGGCTTCCTGCTGCAACACAGGATATTTCTGACTCAATGCAAAAAATACACCCGCCAAAAAGCAGCCAAACAGATTGACCGACCACGTTGCCCATGGAAAATGCTGTGCCGATTTAAATAAATACAAGCTTGCGGCATAACGTAAACTTGCCCCCAATGCACCGCCAATTGCCACCAATAGCCAATTCATCTGTTCTACTGTCCTTTTTGCGGCTATGTCGTGTATTTCTCACAGCCATAATTTTTAGTCACACGTGATCTCACTCTGTATTTCAAGATATTCTTGCCCGAAGCATCCATATCTTTGCTCAGATTTTACATCTTCCTAAATAACATAAGTTAAATACACGAAAAAGTTTTCCACTCAAAACTAAATTGCGCTAGTCTGCATATTATTTCAATTTAGGCACATGTGGAGGATGTCATGGCAAAAGAATTATTGGCTCAACTTGAGGCAGGTAACGCAACATTTGCCGATGTGATTGCATTCATAGAAGCACACTATAACCACACCCCAACCGCATTTAAAAATGGACAACAAAACAATGCTGCCACTGAAAATCAGGGCAGCGCCAAAGTGTTTTCTTTTGCTCAGTTAAAAAGTTTAGATCAAGCACAAACCCTCAGTTTGTTTGCAGAACACTATGCCTCGGTACGTGCAAACCCGACAGGCAGTGACCACCAAAATATTCGCCAGTTTATGCAACATGGCTGGGATG
Organism: Acinetobacter sp. SWBY1; assembly: GCF_002946595.1. Taxonomy (NCBI): domain Bacteria; kingdom Pseudomonadati; phylum Pseudomonadota; class Gammaproteobacteria; order Moraxellales; family Moraxellaceae; genus Acinetobacter; species Acinetobacter sp. SWBY1. The sequence continues at coordinate 1,665,983 of NZ_CP026616.1, forward strand.
GCATCAAATTTGAAGGACAAGCACTCAGCGCCAAATAATTTTGAGTATTTTAGTTTTAAATTTAGATAGGAAAGCCGTGCGATACTGATTATAAACAGCCTCACACGGCTTTTTATTTTAAGAAAATTATAGATTTTTTGCTGCTAAATCTCACAACAATTCAAGCTGTTTAGCATAATCAAACATATCAAGAAATACGCACCAGACATTGCCATTCTTGTATTGCGGTTTTTTCCCATGCACGGGCATGTTTCACGTGGAGCAATTCCTGACCAGCCTTGACTGCCTGAAAGTAGAATATTTTTTGTCCACCTTGTCCTACTTGAGCAGAAGATGAAGCTTCAGCAGTATGATAAATACTTTCTACATCAAATAGCTTCAGCAGCTCTACCAAACTCCATTGATAGCCTGTACTTAGGTTTTCATTCAATTGTAATTCTAAAGTTTGTCCGACATCCATCTCTAACAATGCGGGACATTGCTGCTGTGCCGTAAATTTAAAAGTTTGTCCATCAATGCTTGAATTCATACCTGTGCATGCACTTAAGCCCAATACCACAACACATCCACTCAAACACATGCGCAAATAGCAATTCATCACCCTGTCCTAACTTTTAACCTTTTCAATCCACTGAATTGAACTGACGCGAAATACCTCACAAGCACCATCCCCCGTATCGGTAGGAGTAAGCGATGATGTCCAGACCAAATCCTGATCTTTGACTTCCACCAACTCCCCTTTTAAACGTACCAAATCGCCACGTTTGACCTTCTTAATTTCTTTGGCAATTTGTGGGTTGGCAGGAATGATGTGCATATTGGAGACCATTTGCATGGCTTGTTCCGCAGGTACGGGCAAACGATCTATTTTCCAGTTTAAATAGCGGTCATATTGATTGACCGTGATATGACGGGCAATTTCAGGCTCAGCAAATAAGCCCCAACTTACCGCATAATCAATGGGGGAAAATTTGGCTTGGGCATCATGTTGATAGGTTTTAGAACCCAAAATCCGAAAATCACCTTTAAAAGGTTGTAAGACTTCAATCGACTGACCTTTCACCACAGGTGGTAAGCCTTTGGCAATATTACGCTCAACCGAAGCATAGCCAGAACATGGCAAAGCCAAAGTCAGCAATAATGCGGTCAGTTTGAGTGAAATATGCTTTTTCATCATGGTCAGCAGCCCATCAAATTCATGTATTCAGCTTTTTATCTTAGCGCCAGATCATGAATACAATAGTTGAAATTAGTAACAAAATGCAGTCTTTGGCATGTACTGACATAGCAAAAGTACAGACTTTTCAGCTAAGCTCAAAGGCAATAAAAAGGAATGATTAGATTAAAATATGCTGTACCGACTTTATCAAAAACATATTTTTCCGCACCTGCTCAATCAAGTCATGCAAACCCCATCGCTCATGGATTTGCGCCGTGAACTTTTATTGGGCGTGTCAGGTGAAGTGTTGGAAATAGGCTTTGGTACAGGGATCAATTTAGCTTTTTATCAAAATGTCGATACGGTTTATGCCTTAGAGCCCAATGCAGCCGTCTTTCAACTGGCACAGGAACGAATTGACGCAGTCCCCTTTTTAGTTGAGCACATTGCTGCAAGTGCAGAACAACTCCCTTTTGCCGATGAACAACTACAGCATGTGGTGTCTACTTGGACGCTGTGCAGCATCGCAGATTTGGCACAAAGTTTGCGGGAAATTTATCGAGTACTACAACCTGGTGGTACTTTGCATGTGGTGGAGCATGTGCTGAACCGACAAAGCCTAAGTATTCAGCGTTTACAGCACCTGCTCACCCCTATTCAAAAGAAAGTTGCAGATGGCTGCCATCTAAATCGTGATATTGAAGTCGCCCTACTCGAAACGGGTTTTGAATTAGGCGAAGTCCGCTATATCGATGTTGCAGGCATTCCAAGTCTTGCACAGCGTATGTTATTGGCACGGGTGCATAAACCTAAATGATAAATTGAAGTCATCACTTTAAAATCTAAATGCGAAGACTTTGCTTCAATAGCTAAAGCCAATTATGCCTCTTACATTACCATGCACCCCACAAAGATGACGTCATGTCACGTTGTTGCAGCGTGAATGATGTTTAATCATCATCTTGAAAATCAATGCGGATGGTTTCAAAACGAATTTTACCCTGCTGAATTGCCTGAGCGATGGCTTGCTGGCCTTTGGTCAGACGCGCACCACCACTTTTAATATCAATTAAGACAATGGCAATATCTTCGGCACGTCCGTTGCCATCCCGATAATCGGTATAACCATCAAACACCACATAATCGACAGGATCACCTAAAAATTTGGCGTCACTGGGTAAATACTGAAATTCAGGCATAATCGGTGCCAGCTGCTCTGCCATTTTGCCTTTTAACACCGCACGGCTGGTATTTACACTGCGCTTTTGCGCCTGCAATAACGCCTGCTGATGAGCCAGTTCAATTTCTGCAATATATTGCTCATACTCAGCTTTAATCCGCCCGTTACGGCTATTACTCAAAATCAGCGTGGTCAACACTACGCCTATACATGCCCCAATCAGCATGGCCATCCAAATTGACATTTAACCTTCTAATCCTGAATTTTTTCAGTTCTCTTTACGACTTTTGTCAACTGTCATATTCCGAGCATAAAACAATGCTATGCTAGGAGTGAGCAGCGTAAAATCGATTCGAGGGTCATGAAAACTATATTAATTGCCAACCAAAAAGGTGGCTGTGGTAAAACCATTACGGCTATTAGTTTAGCATCTGCACTTGCACAAAAAGGCTATAAAGTTGCCTTAGCTGATGCCGACAACCAAAAATCTGCGCTGCAATGGTTAAAACAACGACCAGAAACAGCCGCTCCAATTCAAAGTTTAGATTGGCGTCATGAAAAGTCGATTGGCGATGCACCCAAAAACATTGAATATTTAATTATTGATGCACCTGGTGCGTTATCGGGTGAGCATGCCGAGCAGCTGATTAGCGAAGCACATGCCATTATCACACCTCTACAGCCTTCATTTTTTGACATTGACTCCACCCGTCGCTTCTTAAAACACTTACAAGACATTAAGCGGATTCGTAAAGGCAAAGTCCAAATTTTGCTGTTGGCCAATCGGGTCAAACCCAACTCTGCCAGCTCTAAAGATATTCAGGATTTTTTCCAGAAAATCGAGCAACAGCCTGTGGCATGGATTTCAGAACGTGCCGCTTACGGACAATTGGCAATGCAAGGTTTAAGTATTTTTGATAAAACCCAAAAAACTTATCTGCAAATGCAAGATCAATGGCAGCCTGTACTGAATGCCATTGTAGATGACCCTGCTCAATGGTTTTAAAGCCTAGAATCGCCACAGTTTAGAACTTATTCACCAGAACTTACCAAGCTCTCGTTTTCGGGAGCTTTTTTTTCAGTTAATATGGCACATGACCTTAGGAATGTTTCAGTGAATTCAGTGCAACAGTACGCGCCAACATTACAAAAAATTTTATTGTTTGGACTGTTTTTTGTCCTGATCTTTTTGGGTTTTCACATACTCAAATATTTTATTGTTCCTGTTGTTTGGGCAGCAATCATTGCCTATATGAGCTGGCCACTATATCAGTCGGTGCTACGTTTATGCGGTCATCGTCCTACGCTTAGCGCAGCCTTAATGATGCTGATGGTCACGTTGGTGGTCGGCATTCCACTCACTTTTGCCATTTTTATCCTGCAACATGAAGGTCGCAACTTATATTACGAATTACAAAAACAGGTCTTTTCCGGACACTTAAATGTCCCTGATTTCATTCGCAATTTACCTATTATTGGTAAAGAAGTCACCCGCACTCTCAAAGAAATTAACCACGATCCCAACAGTATTGTGCAGTCGATTTCTTTATGGATTCAGGGACATTTAAACTACGGAAAAGTGGTCATTAATGAGGTCAGTAAAAATCTGATTAAACTGGGTTTTGCCCTGTTATCGCTCTTCTTTTTCTATCGTGATGGTCACACCATCTTGCATCAAGTCAGCAAGGCTTTAGAAATGGTGATTGGGCCACGTATTCACCACTATTTAGATACCATTTCTGAAACCACACGTGCCGTGGTGTATGGGGTTGGTCTTACGGCAATTGCACAGGCCTTATTGGCAGGTGTAAGTTATTTTGTGGCCGATGTACCTAACCCAATGGTACTGACAATTGTGACCTTCTTATTTGCGCTGATTCCCTTTGGCCCACCGCTGGCTTATGGTTCGGTGTCGCTGTGGTTATTTAGCCAAGGGCATACCATGGAAGCCATTGGTGTGATGGCGTGGGGCGTGTGTGTGGTCAGCACTGCTGATAACGTGATTCGTCCTTTGGTGATTTCGGGTGCCACTCAAATTCCATTCCTGTTGATCATGTTTGGAGTTTTAGGTGGAATTGCCAGTTTTGGTCTGATTGGTCTATTTATTGGCCCTGTGATTTTGGCAGTCTTACTCGCTATTTGGCGTGAGTGGTTGCATGAAAACAACAATGAAGGATTAATGATGCCCAAAGCTACCCTTGCGCATGATCTCCCTGAAGACGATTCATCATCCAATTCAAAGCTTGATTAAGCTTTCTTTCTGATCATATTGCTCACATGGCTGTGTTGATCTGAACAAATCAGCTCAACACAGTACATACATTCCACTACGCAAATGTTGTATTGTAACGTGGCTAACTTTGTTTCAATCAAGACATCCCTCAATATTATGCACAACAAACAGGATGTCTTTTATGCGCTCAATACTCCAATTTGCCAGTCTTGCTGCTTTTAGTGGTCTAGTACTCATGGGTTGCAGCACCACCGCAACCACACAAGAAAAATCAAAATTAGTGAAAATGCATGCTGTTTCAGCACAAGGTATTAGCAAAGAATTAGGTACGGTCGAACTGCGTGACAGTGCAGCAGGCTTAATCATTCACACCCAACTCCAACAACTCCCTGCAGGGGAACGAGGTTTTCATATCCATGAAAAAGGTTCATGTGCAGCAGCAGAAAAAGATGGAAAAATGGTTGCTGCTTTGGCAGCGGGCGGACATTTTAATCCCAAAAATATCCCGAATCATGGTACACCGCTGACAGGACATTTAGGGGACTTACCGGCTTTAAGTGTTGCAAACGACGGAACAGCCAAAGTGACCGTGATTGCACCCCGTTTAACATTGGCACAAGTTGAAGGATTGGCCTTGATGATTCATGCAGGCGGTGATAACTATGCCGACCATCCAAAACCATTGGGCGGCGGCGGTGAGCGAATTGCCTGTGGGATTATTTAAGCGAGCATGATGCATTTTCAATAAAACATTTATTACCAATTGTGGATAAGTTAAGGGTTATACACATGCCTTTCGACTTATCCGCAAAAAGTAAAATTTATCTTTTTGAGGATTATTCTCAAACGACGCTCAATGCAGGTCTTCTTGCTTTATATCGGTCGTCTTTCATAACCACACTTACTCGTTTTTGAATAACTTGCTACTAATTTGCAAAAAATTAGCTCAATTTTGCAGCCATCGTATCTAGCTCATCAATGTGCAGAGCTCCCAACAGCTCGTCTTTGCGATTGTCACTATTTGCGCTACACTGCTGTTTTATCGACATGAAAAAGATTTGGGCATGAACATTAAAACATTACGTTGGGTTGGGTTCCTAGAAGGTATTTCATTCTTATTGTTGTTATTTATTGCTATGCCCATGAAATATATGTTCGATAACCCAATTTTAGTGAAATATGTAGGTATGGGACACGGCGTATTGTTTATCGCATTTTTAGTGGTGCTTTTTCTGGTTTGTGAAAAACAAAAATGGTCTCTTAAAATGTTTATTTTGGGCTTAATTGCTTCAATTTTACCTTTTGGCCCATTTGTTTTTGATGCTAAATTGAAAAAGATGGAACAACCAGTACAAGCTTAATCTGCAAGTCCTTTTCAGCTTTCATCATATTACACATTTTCTCAACTTTAATTTATAAATCAAATGTTTGCAAGGTGATGCCACATCACCTTGTTTTATGATGCAGCTGAAAAATTTAACCCCTTAAAACTGCCCTGCAGCAACTCGCTCCTGCATCACCTGTTTAAGCATCATGCGTGGCAAACTAAACCAGAGCGTTATCAGCACCAAACAAGCCAAACTATACGCCCAAATATCAAACCGCATATATAAAACACGCACCAGTTCAATCACAATAAAAAAGCACAGCATCAATATCATTGAAACACTAGCAGCAACAGTACCTTTAGACACTTCCGATGACATTAAGGCGAAACGGTATAAGACTGAGAAGCTCATTCCCTCACCAAAACTGATCAAGCTCATACCAATCACTAAACACCAAACAAAATAGCTTTGCCAAATTGCCCCCAATACGATCAGCACACTACCCAACAACATTAAAGGTAAACCAATCAAGACTGTTTTTCCTAAAGGTAAACGGTCTATGACTTTCATCAGTACCAGATTGCCTAAAATCAAACCACCCAAAACAGGAAACTGCGCCAAACCGTATTGCAGACTACTAAAGCCTAACTCTTCTACCAACATCACAGGAGATAACGCAATCCACAACATTAAAGGCATGCTCAATAAGGGCAGCGCCAATGTCAAACCTAAGAATCTGGTATTTTGAAAAACTTGTTTAAAATCATCCCATACATCTCGAAATGGACGTTTAGGAATACTTTGCTGATTTTCAGGCATTTTGGCTTTCAGTCCAAACCAACTCAAAAATGCCAACAGTGCTATGCCGATAAAACCCCAATGCCAACAAATATGCTCAATCATAAATGCACCTAAGACTGGGCCGAGCAAGGGAGCAAGTAAAGACACGTTCGCCATGAGCGCCATGACTTTAATTGCATCACGTTCTGCAAAGTTTTCCTGAATAGCCGCATAACCGACTGCACTAATGACTGACAAACCAAAACCTTGAAAAAAACGAAGAACAAGGAAGCTTTCAATATTCTGAGTCAATAAGATCAATAAACAGGTTAGGGTAAAAAATGCCACGCCGCCCAATAATACTTTTTTGCGTCCCAAACGGTCAGAGAGTGGCCCCAATAACCACGCCACACAAGCACCGCCAAGCAAATAAAATGACATGGACGAAGCTGCCCATGCACTACTGACACCAAAATCTTGTGTGATGGCCAACATTGCAGGTTGAACCAAGTCATTGCCAATATAAACCGCGAACTCAAACAAGACCAAAGCCAAGGGAAACATGAGTGTGGCACGTTGAATGGTATTTTTTTGCTGCTGTGGCATGAGTTGTAAAGGACTAAACGATGCAAGTCAGCCACGTTTAGCCCATAAAATAGAAATTTGAACTGCAGTTTAACAGAGTTGAATGGCAAATTTGTGGCGCTTTTTTTAAGCCCGTTAAATAAATTGCGGCACTTGATGTGACATCAGACCAAGTTAGGCATCACCTCCTTCAGCGGGTTAAGGCGATACGGTGGCCAATTCATAATATGAAAATCTCGAAAGCACAGGATAAAATCACCCACGGCAAAAGGGCGATCATTGCGGTGTAAAGATGCTAGAGTTTTGATGCACATGCTGCGCTCGCACGTTTTCGAATAGAATTGAGTCATCCTAAATAAAAACTGTGGATAACATGCGTATTATCCACAAACGCTTTGTTGTATTTTTAGAACAACGTTCAAATTCCATTACAGTCCAATTGTCTGGGTTCAGATGCGGACTCACCTAAGCCCTACAGCAATTTAAGGACATTTTTTGCTTTGGAACGTCTTGGTATTTTTACCACGTGCACATAAATAAGCGGTTTGCACATCGCCCTGCTGCCATTGTCCATTCACATTTTTGAAGTGGTAGATGCTGCGAATAGAACGGACTGAATCATCCATTAAGCCTGTTTCAGTAATTTTCACTTCTGCCGCAGTTGGTGCTTCGACACGGTTAAAGTATTGACGAATCTCTACGGTAGCCAGTTCTTTACGCAAATCTGGACGTTGTTTGAGTACCTGCGCCAATGGTGTTTCTGCAGGCGTTACTTGTGAAATAATGTTTTGCGTGGTCGCACAACCTGACAACAACGCAACACCCAATGCGGAAACCGTGATTAAACGCAACATAACTCCTCCAAAATGTTGATTATTATTTATGCTTCTATGATGCCTTGTTCGAGCAGAAACGCTAGAACAGAAATGTAAAATTAAAACAGCGGCATAAAAAAACGCATCACGAGGATGCGTTTTTCAATTCACTTAAATAAATGAAAGGCGAAAGGAATTACAAATCAAATAATTTGCCTGGGTTCATAATGCCTTGAGGGTCAAAAACCTTTTTCAACGCTTTCATATATTCAATTTCTTCAGCTGAACGTGAATATTCCAAATATGGTTTTTTGGTCATGCCTACACCGTGTTCTGCAGAAATAGAACCATCATATTTCTTCACAGTATCAAATACATACTTATTTACCACCTGACATTTGGCAAAGAATTCGTCTTTGCTTAAATCGGCAGGTTTAAGAATGTTCAGGTGCAAGTTACCATCACCAATATGGCCGAACCAGCAAATTTCAAAGTCAGGATAGTTTTCTGCCACAATTGCATCAATTTCCTGAATAAATGCAGGAACATGAGTAATCAATACTGAAATATCGTTTTTATATGGAATAAACGGTGCAATCGACTCAGAAATGTCTTCACGCAAACGCCATAAACTTTCAACTTGGTCTAGGCTTTGGCTCAATACGCCATCCATCACCCAGCCTTGTTCCATACAGTGTTCAAAAATTTCCATCGCCTTGTCCATAATTGGCTCAAATGGCGCTTCAAATTCAAGTAACACGTAGAATGGACATTGGGTTTCAAATGGACGTTGCACATGACCATGATCCAAGACCTTTTGCATCGCCAATTCACCAAAGAATTCAAATGCAGTCAGATCAATTTTAGCTTGGAAAGCATGTAATACAGGCATCACCGAATTAAAATCAGGTACGCCCAACACCATCACTTGCAAATCTTGCGGTTGGCGTTCTAGCTTAATTTCAGCTTCGGTCACTAAGCCAAGTGTGCCTTCACCGCCAATAAATAAATGTTGCAGCGCATAACCTGTTGCGTTTTTGATCATGCCTTTGTTCAGACGCAGGATATCTCCTTTGCCTGTTACCACAGTCAGACCCAACACCCAGTTACGGGTCATGCCGTATTTAATGACTTTAATACCGCCCGCATTGGTACCAATATTACCGCCAATTTGTGAAGAACCTGAAGATGCAAAATCGACTGGATAATACATGCCTTGTTCTTCGGCATAGTTTTGTAGTTGCTCAGTCACCACACCCGCTTGCACACGTACCATACGGTCTGCAGGGAAAAATTCCAAGATTTGGTTCATCTTGTCCATGCTGACTACAATTTCACCATTGGCTGCCACCGCACCCGCAGATAAACCTGTACGTCCGCCCGATGGCGTAATGGCCACATTAAACTGATTCGCCAGTTTTACAATGGCTTGTACTTGCTCTGTGCTTGATGGGAAAACGATGACCGATGGGTTCGGATCAAAATGCTTTGTATGGTCACGACCCCAGTTTTGGAGGCTATCGGCATCCGTTTTAATACGGTTTTCACCGACTATTGCCGTTAATTGGGTCAATAACTCAGGGGTTAAAGCGACTGGAGCATTCATCGTTTGCAGACCTAGCAAGAATTAAACAGGAAGAAAAGCGACTGTCTGCATATCTTGATCAATTTGAAGATACTGCAGACTAAATATGTGCATCAAAGCAACAGCGTGGGTTGGCTTTCATGTGTGCCGCTTATTATAAGCGATTTTTTTGAAAAACCTGTGAATATTGGCAATTCCGATAATATAACGTGGTAAGAACAGGGGAATTTTGGGCAATATTTCTGAAAGAGATTATATCTGACAAAAAATACCTGCACTCTTGGTCATAAAGGAAATGTATATCGACCCATCTCCTATGTTATCATACCGCCACTAAATTTGGCCTTTGTAGCGGAGCCGTAATGAGCCAACATCTTTCACTACCTAAAGATAAAATTCGTTTCTTGTTGTTAGAAGGCGTACACCAGAACGCAATCGACGTGTTAAATGCAGCGGGTTATACCAACATCGATTATCGTAAAACGGCGCTTGAGGGCGATGCGTTAAAAGAAGCGATTAAAGATGCGCATTTCATCGGAATTCGTTCACGTACACAGCTAACTGAAGAAGTTTTTGAAGCTGCGAACAAACTAATTGCGGTAGGTTGTTTCTGTATTGGTACAAACCAAGTGAACTTAACTGCAGCAATGGAACGTGGTATTCCAGTTTTCAATGCCCCTTATTCAAACACCCGTTCGGTTGCAGAATTGGTATTGGCTGAAGCAATTTTATTGCTACGTCGCGTACCTGAAAAATCAACCGATACACATGCAGGTGGCTGGAACAAGTCTGCTGTAGGTTCATTTGAAACACGTGGTAAAACTTTAGGTATCGTGGGTTACGGTTCAATCGGTTCTCAACTTTCAGTATTGGCTGAAAGCTTGGGTATGCAGGTCATTTATTATGATGCTGTGACCAAGTTACCGTTAGGTAATGCACGTCAAGTTGGCTCTATGGGCGAATTATTGGCAAATGCTGACGTGGTTTCTTTACACGTTCCAGATGTACCATCTACCCGCAATTTCATGGCAAAAGAACAATTTGCACAAATGAAAGAAGGCGCAATTTTCATTAACGCGGCACGTGGTACTTGTGTGGTGATTGAAGATTTAGCAGATGCGATCAAGTCTGGTCATATTGCAGGTGCTGCAGTTGACGTGTTCCCGAAAGAACCAAAAGCCAATGGTGAAGAGTTTGTTTCTCCACTACGCAACCTGCCAAACGTGATTTTAACACCGCACGTGGGTGGTTCGACTATGGAAGCACAAGCGAACATTGGTTTAGAAGTTGCAGAGAAATTCGTTGCATATTCAGATAAAGGTATGACTTTATCTGCAGTGAACTTCCCAGAAATTGCACTGCCATTAACTGAAGGTAAACACCGTTTATTACACATTCACCAAAATATCCCTGGTGTATTGTCGAAAATCAACAACCTGTTTGCTGAACACGGCATCAACATCTCTGGTCAGTCACTTATGACCAAAGGTGACGTCGGTTACTTAGTAATGGACGTTGATGCAACGGCATCTAAAGAAGCGCTTGATACCTTGCATGAAGTTGAAGGCACAATTCGCGTACGTGTATTGTTCTAAGACCACACGCTGATGCTACAAAAAACCACAGTCTTAGCACTGTGGTTTTTTATGCCTGATCTATGAGTAACCTTGAGTTGCCACAGCCCTGTATTTTTAAACTTGCTATAATCTACCTGACCTTCCCATTTCCACACTGTTGAGTATTTTTCTGCCTCATGCCAAACGCCCAACTCACTGCGGTGTTGTTCATGGTTCTGTCCATGATCTCCTATCAAATCAGTGCTTCTTTTGCCAAACAATTGTTTCAGGTGCTTGACCCGCTTACTGTGACGATTTTGCGACTGTGCTTTGCCAGTGTAATTGTGGCAATCATGTTTCGCTCATGGCAAATTCTGTCGCGGCTCGCACATTTAAAATGGCGTGATTTATTGTGCTATAGCGCAGCCTTGGGCTTAATGAATATTCTGTTTTATCTGTCTTTGGGCAAGTTGCCGCAAGGTATTGCGGTGGGTTTAGAGTTTGTCGGGCCTTTGGGCTTAGCTTTATTGTCCATTCAAAACCGTAAAGATTATGTCTGGGTATTGTTGGCGATTTTAGGCATTATTCTTATGGTGCCTTGGGGACAAGCGCAGGGTGATCATTTTAGTCTGTTTGGTGCAGCGTGTGCCCTAGGTGCAGGATTGTGCTGGGCTTTTTATATTTATTTTGGGCAAAAAGTGGTGCAACAAAATATTGGCATGCACGCGCTGACCATCGCCATCAGTATTTCAGCTTTGGCTTTGATTCCCTTCGGACTGTATAACAATGCCCCCGCACTGTTTGAAACCCAGTATTGGGGTAAGGCGCTTGCCATTGCAGTACTTGCCACGGCCATTCCTTATGCGCTGGATTTACAAGCCTTAAAACAACTGAGCAAAATGAGTTATGGCACACTTTCCAGTTTATCGCCTGCTTTAGCCGCACTGACAGGCTTGGTGTTGTTGGGTGAGAAAATCACTTCACTGCAATGGATTGCCTTATGCTGCATTATGTTAGCTTCGGTTGGCGTTACTTTTAGAGCAGTAAAAAAATCCAAACAGCCGCAGAATGTTTAAATCAGAATAATGCTTAAACCAAACTGTCTTTAGACATCTGTTGGTATTTTTCATACTCTGCCAAATATTGCTTGGCTAGACTTTGTTTTTGCTGTTCAGACAAAATTTTGCCTGCCTGCTGAAAAAAGCCATGTTCTTCTTCTTTTAAATGATGATGCACTTTATCTGACAGTTGCTTTGCAATGGCCAACCAACCCGTGTTGCTCATTTCCGTTTCGGTTAATTGTTCGAGTAATTCATCCATTTGATGATGCTCTGCCAAAGCATGGCGAGTGATATTTAAACCCGCATCAGTCATCATTAAGGGAATATAAAAATAGCGATCTTCTGCCACTGCATGCGCAAATAATTCATTTTTAAGTTGTTCAAATACCGCTCTACGTTCAGGGCTATCACCTGAAGTTTGCGTCAGTTGGCGGGCTAAATCTCGTTGGATGTCGTGACTTTGGCGTAAAGCTTCAAAAATATTCATGTGCAGCCCTCTATTTTTAACCCATGCGCGGCGAACAGATTGATAAGAATCTACTCGCACATCCACATCGGTTTTGGAGTCAGTTTTGATTTCGTTTTTTAATCCTCTAGCTACTATATAGAGGATCAATCCAAATTCCTGCAACTATTTGTATAGAAAGCTTTAATTCACTTACCCACTTTATTCAAGTTATGTATCTGAGCAAAATTTAGAGATTTAAAACCCTTTTCGGTACCAAGCGCTTTTTATCTGTAATTTCAGCCAAACCTAAACACTTTTCACCATCAAAGACCAACACTTGCGCTGCTGCAGGATGGTCAATATTACTTTCCATGCCACGACTAAAATATTCAGCGCGTCCTTCAGGGACTTGTATGTGTAGCAAATGCTGCACAGGTGCATACGCAGGCAGCAATAAAGCCTCACGTTCTGCTTCACTTAAACTTTCTAAATATTCAATGCTATAGCTCGGAATCAGGTCAAAATGCCCCGTTTTAATCCGATGTAAATAGGTCAAATGTCCATAAGTGCCCAAGGCTTTGGCAATATCTTCACCTAAAACACGAATATACGTGCCTTTAGAACAAGTCACATCCAAAGTGATGCTCTGTTCAGTCAAAGAGAGCAACTCAATGGCATCAATGGTGACTGGACGTGCTTCACGTTGAATTTCAATGCCCTGTCGTGCCAATTCATACAACGGACGACCTTCTTTTTTTAAGGCAGAATACATAGGCGGAACTTGCATCAAATCGCCCTGAAATTGTGCCAATACCTGCTCAATGCGCTCTTGGCTTAATGCAGGTACAGCCTGCTGCAACAACACTTCCCCCTCCACATCTCCCGTGGTGGTGCTATGTCCCAATTGAATGGTGGTTTGATAGCGTTTCACCGAATCGAGTAAATAGTGCGAAAATTTGGTCGCTTCGCCCAAACAAATCGGCAGTAAACCCGAAGCTAATGGGTCTAATGCCCCCGTATGCCCTGCTTTTTGCGCCCGATATAACCAGCGCACTTTTTGTAATGCTGCATTGGAGCTGATGCCCAAAGGTTTATTCAATAAAAATACACCACTAATGGCACGACGCTGGATTTTAGCCGCAGATGATTTCATAGCACACATAAGTCAAAGCAAAACTGCGCCATGGTAACAATCTGCCGCGATAAATGACAACATTTCTAGAACAGCGATTTACTTTTATGGCATATTTGAGCGCTTATGATTAAAAAAATAAAATGGATATACAGGTGCATTGAAATGCAGAAACATAAAATATGGATTGTTTTAGGCGTAGTGATACTGCTGATTGCGGCTTTGGTGTATTGGCTGATGCCCCAATCAAACTCCCCCGATACATCACCCCAGCAAAGCTCAAATGATGAAACATCTCAAGCTTTGAGCATGCAGCAAGCCATGCAGAATCAACCTGCTGCAAATTTTTTAAGCCCAAGTCAGCAGGACACCGAAGTCAATTGTCAGCTTAAACTGGATGCAAGTAATCGTCTGATTGTGAATGAGCAAACCCGTAACTGTTTTGAATATTTTATTACCCAATATGGCGAAAAAAGCATTGAACAAATTCGTGGTGATTTTAAAAGCTATATTCAACAAGGACATAAAGAGCCTGCCTTATCGCAAATTTTAGATTTATGGCAGCGTTATTTGGACTATCGCAATGCGCTTGGACAACTGCAAGCACCGAATTTAAATCAGGAAGATCCGCAATATTACCGCAGCATTTTTAGCAGCATGCAAAATCTGCGTAAACAATATTTTTCTGATTATGAAATTGAAGGTTTATTTGGTACGGAAGATGCCTATCACGAATATACCCTAAAGCGCATGGCAGTCATGGATGATAAAAAATTATCTGAAGCTGAAAAAGCACGACAATTGCAGGAATTATTTAAACAATTACCTCAAGATTGGCAAGAAAATTTAGAACAGCTGAACACCTTGCAAGATTTACGCAGCTTGACTGCGGCAATTAAAGCACGTGGTGGTTCTGCTGCTGAAATCCGCCAAATGCGTTTAAATCTGGTTGGTCCTGAAGCAACTCAGCGTTTAGAACAATTAGATGGGCAACGCAGTCAGTGGAAATCACGAGTAGAGGATTATTTAAGTACGCGTGATCAAATCATGCAAAGTGGAATGAATGATCAAGCCAAGCAACAAACCGTGAAACAATTACGCGGACAGCATTTTCAAAATCCACAAGAGCAATTGCGTTTAGAAACCTTTGAACAGGTACATGATCAAGGTGGAAAATTACCTTTTGCTGACTAACATATCTACATAGGAAACTGGGGCATTCAACATGCCCTATTTTTATGCCTGAAAAGCTGTTTTAGTACAAACTCACCACAACGATTTAATATACAAATGTCTATAAATATTAATAGATATCAATATGCATGTAGATTTACAAATCTCTGGGACAATGCGCAATAACTGTCCCCAAATGATATGTTTTTTCTAAATTACGCATGAAAAAATACCTGAGCGTACAAAAAATAGTCGAGGATGACTCACAATAATGTGCCGTAACCAACGGCAATTTGCATATCTGAGCTTTCAGGAGGGAAGCGAAGCCACCACTTCACTAGTAATAAAAATAAAGAACACAGGATTGTTTTATGACCATCATCTCTAACATACGGGCAATTACATTGGCTGTCACTGGCTGCTTGCTCGGTTCAATGGGTGTCGCTCAAGCTGCTCCAAGCGTGTTGCCTATTCAGGAACAGGCCAAATCTGACTATGCCAAAACCAAATATCCATTGCTCATGGTACACGGCTGGCTCGGATGGTCACGCATTGGCAATGAAACCTTTAATATGGATTATTGGTATCAAATTTTGCCAGATATGGCACGTAATGGCGCAACCGTATTTGCCGCACAACTCTCCCCTGCACACCGTACTGAATTTCGAGGTGAGCAACTGATTGCCCAAGTCGAAGAAGTCATGGCAATCACTGGCAAATCCAAAGTCAATTTAATTGGTCACTCACATGGTGGCCCAACAGTACGTTATGTAGCTGCCACCAAACCTGAATATGTGGCATCAATTACGGGCGTTGCAGGTACATTCCGTGGCTCCAAAGTTGCCGATGATATTCAAAATAATCGTTTATCACGCACCGCGTTTAATATTTTAGGCGACTATATGGTGGCGCCTCTCATTACTTGGGCGCAGCAACAGCCAGACATGCCTGTCGATTTTGATGCATCGATGGCTTCTTTAACCGAAACAGCGTCTGCAGATTTTAACCGTCGTTTTCCAACCACAGCCTTGGCCGCAAATTGCAGCAGCAGCGGTGCCAAAGTAGATCGCGGAATTCATTACTATTCATGGACAGGTGTCGCTCAAGCCACCAATTTACTGGATATTGACA
Organism: Acinetobacter sp. SWBY1; assembly: GCF_002946595.1. Taxonomy (NCBI): domain Bacteria; kingdom Pseudomonadati; phylum Pseudomonadota; class Gammaproteobacteria; order Moraxellales; family Moraxellaceae; genus Acinetobacter; species Acinetobacter sp. SWBY1. The sequence continues at coordinate 1,682,149 of NZ_CP026616.1, forward strand.
CTGTTTTAATGCAACTCGGCCCACTGTCTTATGGCAATTTAGACAACGATGGCATGGTCGCACGTTGTAGTACCCACATTGGACACGTCATTCGTGACAACTACCGACTAAATCATACCGACCTTGCCAACATGATGTTTGGCTTAACGGGCTTGTTTGCACCTGACCCAGTTGCACTGTATCGACAACATGCCAACCGATTGAAATTACAAGGTTTGTAATAGTAAAGCTCATTTCAATCTTGGCAAAACCATCTTCCTGTGCTTGAAACTCAAGTGCAAGAAGTTTAATAACCATGAATCATTCAGAACTTGCAATCTAGCAAATTTCCTGAATAATGATATTTGACAATAGATATTGTCATGCTAGGAAAGCACAATAAAATAGAGGATGTTATATGAAATATGGATTATTCATTGCAGGCTTAATTGCGGCTAGTACCTTCAGTACCGCGCACGCATCCAATGCAGAACAGGTCAAATCTAACTTCGTGATCTCCAGTTATGCCAAAACCAAATATCCGATTGTGTTTACTCACGGTATGGCAGGCTTTATCAATATTGGTGGAGATCAGTTAGGTGTCGATTATTGGTACCAAATTTTACCCAATTTAGCACGTAACGGTGCTAACGCTTGGGCAACCCGCGTATCTCCATTTAACTCATCAGAAGTTCGTGGCGAACAATTGGCACAACAAGTCGATGAAATTCTTGCGATTACAGGCGCAAGCAAGGTCAACTTAATTGGTCACTCACATGGTGGACCAACCATTCGTTATGTTGCAGGCGTGATGCCATCTAAAGTCGCATCGCTGACTGCTGTCGGTGCACCGAATAAAGGCTCACCTGTGGCCGACTTTATTCTAAAAGTCCAAGGTTCGGCCTTAGAAAAACCATTAATCGATATGGTCAATTTAGTGTCTAAAACCATTACTTGGGCACAAGGTTTAGATCCAAATAGCTATCCACATGACTCATTGGCAGGTGCCAACAGTTTGAGCACCACAGGTTCAGCACAATTTAACAGCAAATTCCCAATGGGTATGCCAACGACAAGTTGTGGTGAGGGCGCTTATCAAGAAAAAGGCATCCAGTTCTATTCATTTACGGGCAATACGGCTGTCACCAATTTACTTGATCCAGACTCAGCCATGTTGGCAACCAGTTTATTGATTGATGCGGGTCGTGATAATGATGGTTTGGTATCACGCTGCAGCGCCAAATTTGGTAAAACCATTCGTGACAATTACTATTGGAATCATTTAGATGAAGTAAACCAACTGCTGGGTTTAAAAAGTATTTTTGCACCAGATCCTGTTGATGTCTATCGTCAACATGCCAATCGCTTAAAACTACAAGGTTTATAAACTCAAATACCAGACATAAAAAATGCGCCTAAACGGCGCATTTTTTAGCTGTAAAGCAAAGTTAAAATTAACCTTGTTTACGTGCTGGTAATTTCTCACGAATACGTGCAGCTTTACCAGACAATTCGCGTAGGTAGTAAAGTTTAGCACGACGAACGTCACCACGACGTTTCACTTCGATTTTCGCAACGATTGGAGAGTGAGTTTGGAAAACACGCTCAACACCAACACCGCTAGAAATTTTACGTACTGTGAACGCAGAGTTCAAACCACGGTTTTTCTTCGCAATTACCACACCTTCAAATGCTTGAAGACGTTCACGATCACCTTCTTTTACTTTTACTTGAACGATAACTGTATCGCCTGGTGCAAAAGCTGGGATGTCTTGCTTAAGCTGTGCATTTTCAACAGCTTGTACTAAAGGATGCTTACCACTCATGGGGTATCTCCAATATGTGTGGGTCAGAAGAGGTCTGATTTCCACTGGGTCTAGAGGCTAAAGCGCATAGACCCGATTGACTTTCCCTTTATGCCTGACCGCTTCAATGCATAAAGAGCCTATTTAAAAACTACAAACACACTGTCTGTAGCAATTTTGCTTAGACAAACCGATTACTAGGTCTGTCCTTGCGAATCTTTTAGCCATTTTTTTTGCTGCTTGCTCAACTCAACTTTTTCAATCAACTCAGGTCGACGCTCTAAAGTCCGTTGATAACGCTGCAAAAACCGCCATTTTTCAATATTGGCATGGTGTCCCGACTTTAGTACTTCAGGGACATCCAACCCTTCAAAATGGTCTGGCTTGGTATATTGTGGGCAATCTAAAAGACCATCCACAAAAGAGTCCTGCACATGTGATTGTTCATCAGACATCGCACCCGGAAGTCTCCGGATAATACTGTCTAACAACACCATCGCTGGTAGTTCACCGCCCGATAAAACGTAATCGCCAATCGACCATTCCTGATCGACATAATGCTGAATTAAACGCTCATCGACACCCTCATAACGACCACACAATACAATCAATCCATCATATTCAACGAATTGCTGTACTGCAGTTTCATTTAGGGTTTTGCCTTGTGGTGACATATACACCACTGGCACATGAACTGCACCCGCTTGCTGTGCAAGGTTTTTGGCATGGTGGATTGCTTGCGCCAACGGCTCCGCCATCATCACCATACCTGGACCACCACCAAATGGACGTTCATCCACCCGTTTGTAGTTGCCCTGTGCAAAATCACGTGGATTAATACAAGTAATTTGCATTAAATCGCGTTTTGCTGCGCGTCCGCTAATACCGTAAGCTGTAATCGCTTCAAACATTTCAGGAAAAAGCGTAATGACTGCAAAAAACACCGCAGACTCCTCTATTTTCCTGCTATGTGAATCCTGAAAGGATTAATAATCTACGCCCCAATTTACGTAGATACGACCCGCTTCGAGATCAACACGCTGTACCACATCTTTATGCCATGGAATCATGCGCTCTTCGCTATCGACACTGGCAGCAGTTGCGCGAACCACCATCACATCGTTAGCACCTGTTTCAAACAGTTCATGGATTTGACCGAGATTAATTTCCTGTTCGTCATCATCCAGACCTAACACTGTTAGACCTTTTAAATCAGACCAATAATACTCGTCCACGCCTGGTTGAGGCAGTTGCGCTTTTGAAATCCAGATATTTGCGCCAACCAAGTTGTCTGCTGCGGTGCGATCACTCACACCTTTTAAGCTGACCACCAAGCCTTTGCCATGTGGTTTCCAACGTTTTACATCAACCATTTGCCAACCTGCTTTGGTTTCAATGTACCAAGGCAGGTAGTCAAATATGTTGCTCATGGGTTCTGTATTGGAATAGACCCAGAGCCACCCATTTAATCCATAAGCTGAACGTAGCTGTCCAATCTGAATACGATCTTCGGGCACATTCTGTGTTGGTGTCATGGGCTACCTACGACTTAATTTGTAAAAATTATGCAGCAGCTGCAGCTTTTTTAGCTTGAGCAGCTAAAGAAGCAACACGTTCAGACGGTTGAGCGCCTTGAGCAACCCAGTGTGCAAAACGGCCAGCATCTAAACGAAGTTTTTCTGCTTTACCTTGAGCTGTTGGGTTAAAGAAACCGATACGTTCGATGAAACGACCGTCACGTGCATTGCGGCTGTCAGTTACAACGATTTGATAGAATGGACGCTTTTTAGCACCACCACGAGTAAGACGAATAACTACCATGATACAACCTTATAGTTTTTACGGATTATCCCTGTACCGACCATCGATACATTTCAAACCCCTTTCATAGAGGGCAATATTTTACGTGAAATTTGCCCTGAATGAAAGATCAAAAAGTGTTTATCCACAATTTTGAATTTATTTATCGGCCCAGCTTAAACAATTGCCCGTAGCATCATCTTTTTTGAACCAACACTGTGTTCCGGAATGTGTCAAAGTCAAAGCTCCGTTACTTTTCTGCATTCCTGTTGATATAGGTGTTGCTGTCATTGTCCAAGATGCATTTGGAGAAGCTGTTATCGTTAAATTGTACAATGCAGGACCACTTCTTGGTGATACTGTTTGCCCATAAATAGCTGGATTTTTTAATGGGTTAGTCGCATAACTCGACGTAGAATTACTTACCCCATAATCTCCATTGGTCAACTTATAGGATTGCAACCTTTGTGCAATTTCCATCATTGTACTCTGAGTCTCTAGACGATTTTTTCTTTTCACATAACTTTGATATGAAGGCAATGCAACTGCTGCTAATATTCCGATAATAACAACGATAATCAGCAACTCTAAAAGAGTGAATCCTTTAAACCCTCTCATACTATCTCCAATCTTCCCCATTTGTGCAGCTGGTGCTGGAAACTGTTAAAGCGTCTTTAGTCATGCATTTTACGCCGCGCGAATCCAATAATAAATATTGAGAAGCCCTCAGTGCATTTCCTTTTAATTGATTTGGAACCGCAATCATTTTCCACCCTTGCCCAACAGTAGAATCTTCCAAGGCAATGGTCGAATCATTGATATCGACTAATTTGATTTGATAATCAAAATCAGTTCCTGAATCATATGGAATATTGATTTCACCCTTCGTAGCCGTTTGATGATCTGGAACATAGCCCGCATAACTTAATTGCTTGCCTTTATAATTTTCCAACCGTTCAGCAATTTTGAGCATTTCTGACTGTGCTTTTGATTTATGCGCTCTAGCAACATATGCTTGATAACTGGGTATAGCGATAGCTGCAAAAATTGCAACTATCACCACAACAACCATCAATTCAAGCAAAGTGAAGCCTGCAGTATTTTTAATTTTATCCATACATGCTTCCCTTACCACTCAAACCAGCGGACAGGCTTAATCTTACGTGCCTGGCTATATTTATACAGATTTTGATCTGTTAAAGTTGTATTTGCAGGCTTACAATTTCCGACACAAGATTCTTGTGTCTCCGCAATAGGTCCAACCAACATGGTTGTTCTTGGATCAGTAGAGGAAACAGCACCAAAGGCAGGGCCATTAATACCTTGATAGCTAGTTTTAACATATGCAGCACAGTCACCATATGGCATGCAAATACGGTGAGTCGTAGAAATACCTGTCACACCACCACCACAACCACTTACAGTTCCAGTCAATGTCGCTTTCGGATCATACAGGCTGACATATAAATCACCAGTAATAAGCTGTGAATCTTCAAATGCACGCGCATAATTTCCTGAATCAACTGAACGTAGTTCAAAACTCCAACCACGAAGCATAGTATTACCAGTTGTTAATTTCATATTAGCGATATCAGCAGCAGAAATTTGCTTAGAAACCGTTTTGCCAAGTATGCCTGAATTAGCCAAATTCGCTGGCAAAATAGTCGCAGCAGATGTAAAACTCGAGTTTTCCAAACCATTGGCTGCTGCATCACGGTCAATTAAACCGTAGATTTTGTTTTTTCCGCCGACTTCCGCTTCCAAAGGAAAACTGCGATTACCTGAACCTGCTGTCACAAGTACAAAGCGGTTTTGCCCATCATCAAAAACTGCCGTAGATAAACGGTCATAGAAACGCGGTACAAATGTTCCATCTTTTAACTTCGCTATGGTTTGCACACGCACCGCAATATTAGTATTGTCAGTTGCAGACATTTGATTATTGTTATTCAAGTCTACACGGAAAATCTGTCCACCTAAATCTGCAAAATAAATCATGTCTGCAAGACCATCGGCATCATAATCACGTACCACAGGCTGCCCTACAACACTGTAATTTATATCACTATTAATCGTTTTCTTATAACTGTCACTAATTCCTGAGCCATTTGAGCTACTCATCCAGATCAAGTTACCATTTGCAGCATCTACTATATATAAAGCGTTGCCATAAGTTGAGGACGGCTCTGTAAAAGTAGCCGCTGGTTTTTCATAAACATCAGCATCGTAACCGCCGCCAAAAATTAAGACTTTTTTACGTTCGCCTTTGACACGAATTTCAGCAATAGTCGGTTTAGCCCAGATTTGAGCCATACGCTGAAATTCATTTGTTGATGTCGGTTTAATTTGGAATAATAGCTTCGGACTTGCTGGATTAAGTATATCCAATCCATAAAGCCCACTTCCCCCCATACGTAAACCGCCATAAATATTCATTTTATTGGCAACATATTTTGTGGTTGAAACTGTACCAGACTTAGTAATTTGCACCTTAAATGTATTGTCCGCTACCCATGGCGCATCTACACCATAAGCTATACCCGACAGGCTACCCACCCCTTTTGAATCTTTACCAGCCAACGTATCATATTGATTCGTTATAATTTCTGGCGGAACAAATACCGACTGCTCTTTACCTGTCGAAGCATCCACAATATGCAAGCCGCCATCCATTGACCCATAAACTGTATATTCTTTACGTGTATCCGCAACATTACTAGAAGTTACTGTTGACTCTTTTGTTACCATGAGCGGCGTTGAATGCACCACCCCACCAAGGAATCTATATGGGCTAGCCGGATTTACTGCGAGCGTATTAATTTCTGTAGAAGTTAAAGTTGTCTGTGTCGCGGCTGCAGGAAATACAGTTTGATAACCCATATAATTCAACAAAGCAAGGCGCTGGTTAATTGTGTAAGTCCCGCTCAATGCATCTGTACCAGTAGTATTCGTTGCTAAATTTGTCTTAGTCACTTTCTTTAACGAACTGCCATCTAAGATGTAGACTTTACGCTCACTATCTACATTGCTGATTGAGTCTGCTGCAGCCAAAGCTGTAGATGGAACAGGAATTTTATTCCATGCACCACCGCTATTAATTAATGAATGGTCAGAGCCTGAAGCCGCGGTAGACCATAAATCTTTTGCAGATGAGTTAATAACCTGCTGATTGTTTTCAACTTTATAAATCGCATTATTACTGCTGTCTTTTAGCGTACCGTCAAGAATTTTATATTTCTTTAAATTTCCCGCCCATGTACGAAAGGTAGAATCTTCCATAGGCATAATCATTGGGAAAAAACCTTCAGTCATAGATTTTGTCTGATCCAAAGGATCACGCGGGACGGAAATTGAACCTAAACTCGAAGGTGTAAACGACACCTCTACCTTTTTTACAAAATCAACAATACTATTCGCAATGTCATCCGAGTTCGTTGCTTGATAAAAACCACCATCTCCATAATCACTACTACCCCACTTACAAGCATTTTTAATATCTAAATCAGTCGTCGAGTCACAATCATAGGTGCCATCTGATTTTTTTGTTAAGCCTTCAAAAGATGCACCAAAGCCAACAACTGCTGTTCTAATTTTCATTCCTGCTGGGTTTGTAGTTGTATCTGCTAATTTTTTAGCATATGCGCCTATATATTCCCAACCACCTGTTTCACCAACAAATAAATTCGATTTTAAAGTTGGAGAGGCTAATACACCTGTTCCAGATGGTTTAGCAGAAAACTGATATGCAGTCTGGCTCAAGCTATAGTTCAATACAGAACGGGCAATATTATCTTTTGTAGAGTTAGGCGCTCCATCTGTGAGCATGTAAATACCATTACCATCACAAGAACTGGTACTCCCTCCCGCAATGTAATTTGTTTGAGCTGTATTTTTACTCGCTGCAACGGAATATTTAAAGCCACCGACTAAATTGTCTGTATATGAGTCAGCAGCATTGGTTGTCCCTTTTTCCACCAAAGCAAAAGGGTTCGTTCGATAAGCAACAATTCCGTACGCACTGCCATTTCCGTATGGTCCCCAGCTTTTTCCAACGATTGGCTCAATATCCAAAGGTTCATTTTCTACCTTCATCCATCCGCCATAACGCCATCCTGCAGGCAATTTACTAAACAAATCCCATCCACTCGTCATTTCACCGACTTCGGTTTTAAATTCAGCTTGCGTTACTTTAGTTCCATCTCTTCGATATACGCCAACATTAATAGTATTCTGAGAAATTAAAGGACTATTCCATTCTATTTCTTCTTTCTTGATATTCAATTTAGTTGCATCACGACTTGGCCAGTTATTTACACATTGCTTTACATCTTTTGAGACGCCGCTGGGCATAAAATCTGAACTCGTTGTAGCATTTGTACCTAATTCCACACAGATAAAATGAACTTGTTCGTCTGCACCTATTTTTTGCATTGTCATAGATCCATCATAGATCCAGTCAATTTTAGTTGCAGTGCTATTATTTATCCCTGTATTTGTACCCATCATATAAGCGCCTGCTTCAGCATAAGCTTGAACCGTGGGCGTACCGCCCGCCGTCTTATACTGATCAGTTCCTAATGGATAGGTAGTACTCGATTTTTTGACATTAATTGGACCAAGCGCAGTGCCTGTAACATACTCTCGATTATTTGCAGCGATCGATACATTTTGCTTACCATTACCATAGGTAATATTATCTAGTGACTGAAAAGATGCAATTTTTTGGGCTAACTTAATCCGTTGTGCTGAATTTAATGCAGCATTTTCAACCAAAATAGCTCCTGAATGGCTATCAATTAATTTAATTGGGGAACCAGAGATATTAAGATCTGTTTTAGTAGAAAATTGCCCCAATCCTATTTTATAAGTGTCTTTTAATTTATTTCCTGCCAACAATGGAATAATTGCATCTTTCAAACGTGATAGTCTGTCATATTGCCAAGCAGTGCCATTAGTACACCCTCTCAAATGATAAGTAATAGTGGTTCCGTTTATGACGACTGATTTTTCAATTGCTGTACTATTTGTCGAATTACTTGTTGTTTTGATCGGCGTACCATCAGCATTAAATCCACTTAAGTTATACGCCCAGCTATAGTAGTCTGCAGCTGGAGAACCCGTCTCTCGAATAGAAACACGGTCACATAATGAAGTACCACTAATATCACCAGGACTACCATATTTATTATTACGCGGAAGAACCAGTGAGCTAATCCCCATACTCCCTGACGTATCCAACATCAGTAAAATTGATATATTTCCAGTCGTATTTCCTCTATACAGGCTCAAGTCACTCGCAAGGACTGCCGTACTTGTTGGCACCGCCATCACTGGAAGCAAAGCCATCATTATTACAAGGGGTTTTAATCTCATTTCTATTCTCCCAATCTTCCAGTGCTTAATTTTTCGCTTCAGTTAAGCGGACTACATATTCTGCAACTTGCGTATTCAGCGGCACACCCAGCTGATTTAGGCATTCATGCAAAGTCTCTACCTTCACTTGGCCTGTAGAACTATTTGCACGGTTCTTTAATAGCAAATCATCCATTACACGCTCTTCCAAACAAGTTTCCATCTTTGTAAGAGTGACCGACGGCGCCATTGCTGGAGCAAACGATGTCGCAACTACACGAATGCGTTTGGTATCTACATCCGCTTTTAAATCTGTATTTTTATTGGTTAATTCAAATTTGCGCATTTCCACTGCAGGATCATCTGGATTAACAACGGAAACCTGCGTCACAATTGCTTTACGGCTGATAGAAAACATTGTTGCTGGATTACAAACCGCATCAATATCTCCAGAAAGTGCAGCGCTTACACCTGTAGCGGCAGTCGCCGAAGCACGCTCAATAATTCGAAAGTCGCCAAGATTAAAGAACATGTTATTTTTAGCCGCACTGCTTTCTATTTCTGTTGGTTTAAAACAAAACTGCAGCTCCTTACCTTGGTTGCCATCTAATAAAACTTGTCCAATTGGTGTACCCGCTAAATTCGTGCTTTCATTGGCATTAAAGTTTTTTTCTAAATGATCCAATGCCACGTCAGAAGTTTGCATTAATAAGGTTTGTACCTGAGCATTTGTCGCGAGCTTTAAGCTAAAAATACTGTTGCGGATAGCATACAAGCCAACAACAGTAATCAATATCAACAAAATCAATACTGTAATAAGGGTTACACCCTGCTGGTGTTTAGAATGATTTATCATTAAATATCCCCCAATCCACCATTACGGATTGCAATTGTTGTGGTGTAAACCTGACGCATGTAACCGTCTTTTGCCGCAGTAATCGTCTGATCTAAAACTTTGAATTCTGTTTTTTCAGCCATTGCGACTTTTTCTGAAGAACGTACAAGCCAGCCTAGATTCACCCCAATTACCGCTGGGCGCGGCAATGTCGTAATTGCTTTATAGTCATTCACACCTAAAGTGCGTGTAGTACCATTGGTATTGCGAACAACCAATTGCACTCTCATGTATTCAATATTTTTTGCAATAATTTCACCAGCATTTGCTGCATAATTTGCTGTCAGTGTATTTACAGCATTAATAGTTTGAGACTCATAAGTTTGTGGAACAGTTTCTCCATCTGCAAGAAACATACTTGAGGAGCAATTCAAGTTTGCTTCACTTTTAGAACTATCCTTACTAATGTAATAACGCTCAATGACATACCAGCCTTTGGCATAAGTTGTACTTGTTTTTATTGGCCCGCGTACTTTTTTACCATCACATGTAAAAGTATCCATAGGTGCTTGATACATAATCACCAGCTGATCACTTTTTGGAAAAGTACTAAATGCACTGTCATTATTCACACTTGCTGATTCTAAGTTATTACCCGTCAGCAACGCAGTTCCAAATTTCAAACCTTTTAAATTACCATCCGCAGGTGGGGTAGTACTGCTTGTTTGATTACTTAACACAATACCGCCATACAATGATGCATCATTAATAATGCTGGCATTGCCATGGTTTGCTAAGCGGATATTTTTCGTGACGTAATTAATCCCAAATAAACCGCTATCCTGCAAAGACGCAGCAGAGGATTGAATCCGATAGTTTTGCTGCCCACTGACAAGCATCTGAATTGCTACAGCAACCAATATCAGGCCCAATGTGATTGCAATCATTAACTCAATAAGTGTAAAACCAGCCTGTTTAAATGTTTTCATTAATATGCCTCCAGTACCAAACAACTAGAATCATCGACATATTTTCCATCTGTTTTTAAACATGCATTTTGAACTGCGGGAGCATCTGGAGTAGCTTTGGCATCAGTAATTGGCTGAGTCTCCCCCCAAGCCGCGATTAAACATAATCTCTCCTGACTTGCCGAAGTATTTAAACAATTCATTACGCCAACTTTCATCCCTTTTGATACCGCAACATCACTGTATTGTTTTAAGTCATAAAGCGCCTGATTCGCTGCATTACAGCCGCTATCACAGTTAGGCAAAGAACTCGGCACAGCTGCCTTGTAATCACCTGTCGGATTAAGCCTTACTTTTTCTGCGAGCCCATTCAGCAAAATAAGTGCATCTGCCCTTTTAATTGATTCTTCAGTAGCTGCTGTTGCTCTGACTTGCAGCGCCGCATAGCCCAAGATTGCGATAGCAAGGATTAACATCGCAACCAGGACCTCCATCAACCCAACACCTTTTTGGCTAGAAAAACCAATCATTAGCAGGCTCCTCCTTGTGTAATTTCAACTGTTCCGGGGATGCCAACCGTTAATACATATGATCCAGCAGAAGAGCAAAAAGTGATTGTTTGTGAAGCTGTTAAGTTTCCACGAGCCGAAAATACAAAAATATCATTCGACGTACTTTTAACATTAATTTTCTTTTCTACATTCACAATAAGAACGCTATCTTTTTTTAAAGAAGATGACATAGTTGTTGAATAATTCGCAAGATTTGCACCACATGTATCCGGAGAAACGGCAGAAGCAGATTTGCTCAACGATGTACATACAACAGTTGAGGCTCTGTTCAGTAATGCCCGACTACGGGCTTCTTTCAAAGTATCTCGCATATTAAAAGCTGTAGTTTTTAGATTCTCTTTAATCAATAAATTGTTAAATGAAGGCGCAGCCAAAGTCGCAATAATCGCCATCACAGCAATCGTCACCATCAACTCAATTAACGTAAACCCATTATTTTTCTGCATAGTCCCCCCAAGGCGCGCCAAACTTTACCCTATTAAAAATAATATCTAATTAAATTACAAAACAAACACAAATCAGGATAAAAGGCATAAAAAAGCAGATAACCGTCATGCAACAGTTATCTGCCTATTTTTCATCAATTTTTTAAAGTGTTATGTACTTCGCAGTTTAAGCCTGTATTATAGGAATACGTAACTCTTTTGGCAAACTAAAGGTAATATTTTCTTCACGGCCTGCAAGCTCTTCAGGGGCAGTTGCACCCCAGTCTTGCAAACGCTGAATCACTTGTTTAATTAAAATTTCTGGTGCAGATGCGCCCGCAGTTACACCAATTTTTGTATTCGGTTGAAACCATGCTTGTTCCAACTCGTCTGCATTATCCACCAAATAGGCGCGTTTCCCCATACGTTCAGCCAACTCTCGTAAACGGTTAGAGTTAGATGAATTTGGCGAACCCACCACCAACACCACATCACATTGATTGGCTAAGTCGCGCACTGCGTCCTGACGGTTTTGAGTGGCATAACAAATATCGTCTTTACGTGGTCCTTGAATATTCGGATATTTTTGGCGCAAGGCATCAATTACTTTGGCAGTATCATCAATCGACAAAGTAGTTTGCGTCACAAAAGCCACTTTATCTGGATGCTGAACCGCAAGTGCAGCCACATCATCTTCATCTTCCACCAAATAAATGTCACCGCCATTTTTCTTGTCGTACTGACCCATCGTCCCTTCAACTTCGGGGTGTCCTTCGTGACCAATTAAAATCGCCTCTGTGCCTTCACGCGCATATTTGGTGACTTCAATATGTACTTTGGTGACCAACGGACAAGTCGCATCAAATACTTTTAAGCCACGACGCTCCGCTTCTTGCTGCACTGCTTTAGATACGCCATGTGCACTAAAAATCACGATATTGTCATCTGGCACTTCATCCAGCTCATCGACAAAAATCGCACCGCGCTGACGCAAGTCATCTACCACAAATTTGTTGTGAACCACTTCGTGACGCACATAAATAGGTGGGTTAAAACACTCAAGGGCACGATTTACAATCGCAATTGCTCGGTCTACACCTGCACAAAAACCACGTGGATTCGCCAATACAATTTCCATAGAACCCTCTATGTTGAAGTTAAATAGGTGGGATGTTTTAAAATTTATGCCAACAAAAGCCATCTTGGCTATTTTGTTTAAGGGGCGTCTACTCTAAAATAGAGAAGATATTTTATCATATCAGGAAAAATATCATGTCGGGTCTATTGTTTGTCGTTTCTGCCGCTTCAGGAACAGGCAAAACATCCCTCGTTAAAGCCCTGCTTGAGCGTGTGAATAATTTACACGTTTCAGTTTCTCACACAACACGTGGTCAACGTCCCGGCGAACTCGATGGTGTGCATTATCACTTCACGCAAAAACAAGATTTTATCGACTTGGTAGAACAAGGCGGTTTTATTGAGTATGCAGAGGTGTTTGGCAATTATTACGGCACCGCGCAAGCGACGGTTAAAGAGCAGTTAGCCAAAGGTCACGATGTGTTACTTGAAATTGACTGGCAAGGCGCTCAGCAAGTACGCAATCTTTTTCCTGAATCGAAGCAAATTTTTATTCTTCCACCAAGTCAGTTTGATTTACGCGAGCGTTTGTCTAACCGTGGCACCGATGCTGTCGATGTGATTGAACATCGTCTAGGCTGCGCAGTTGAAGACATGCAACAATATGTCAATTTTGACTATGTGATTATTAATGATGACTTTAATAAGGCCCTGCACGATTTAGAATCTGTGATTACCGCCAATCGTTTGGTGATGGCGCAGCAGGCACATCGTCATCAAGCCTTGATTCAAAAGTTAATTAGCCCGCCAAGCGCGTGATTAAAACTTGAGTCTATAAGCAAAGCACCTTATACTGCACAGTCTGTTTAAATTTATTATTCGAACGAGAATTCTTATGGCACGCGTTACCGTTGAAGATTGTTTAGACCATGTAGACAACCGCTTTGAGCTTGTACTAGTGGCAAGCAAGCGCGCGCGTCAATTGGCACGTCAAGGCATAGAACCTACCGTTGAGTGGGACAACGACAAACCTACCGTTGTTGCTTTACGTGAAATTGCAGAAGGTCACGTTTCTAAAGACATTTTGAAACAACGTGACCAAGACTATCAAACTTCGAGTCTTGACCTTGCACTTTCTGCAAATAATTTGAATTTAGATGGTTTTTCTTTCCAATAAGAGCAACTTTCTAAAAAAGCCTAGTTTTTTACTAGGCTTTTTTGTTGTCTGAACTTTAATCTTGCGCTAAAAACCGTTATAACATAAGGATTAAGACCCTATTTATTAATGCCAAATTTATCACTATTTTGGCATAAAAAAAATTGACAAGTCATGCAATATGCTTTTCATTATAAGGTCTAACTGTAAATTCGTTATCACTTGTATTTTAAAGGGTGTTATATGCCAGGCACGATGGTCAGCCAAGCCAAACAACAGCTTCAAGCCATGATCGAACCTTACCTTAGCGTAAGTGAAGTCGAACAGGTGCTTACGGCTTGCGATTATGCTGAGCATGCGCATGATGGCGTTACCCGTAAAAGTGGTGAACCGTATGTGTTACACCCGATTGCGGTCAGTTGTATTTTGGCGCACATGCGTTTGGATGCCGACACGCTCATTGCTGCCCTATTGCATGACGTCATTGAAGATACTGACTACAGCAAAGATGACATCACGGAGAAATTCGGGCGTACCGTTGCCGAACTAGTCGATGGTGTAACCAAACTCAGCCATTCTAGCGACAAGGAATACAACAAAGCCGCATCGTTCCGTAAAATTCTGCAAGCGACCTTACAGGATCCACGTGTCATTATTGTGAAACTGGCAGACCGCTATCACAACATGACCACATTAGATGCGCTGCGACCAGATAAACGCGCACGCATCGCTCAAGAAACCTTTGATGTATTTGTACCCATGGCACGTATCGTGGGTATGAATGAAATGGCAGATAACCTTGAACATTTGTGTTATCAAAACCTTGATTTAGATATGTATAACGATGTGCAAGCTGCCCTGTTGCACACCAAGCCAAAACGCTGCGAATACCAATCTAAATGGGAACAAAACCTTGCCGACCTGCTGCAAGACAATCAAATTACCGGTCGGATTAAAAAGAAAAATAACAATATAGAATTACTGCGCCACTTTGTTAAAAACGATATTGATCTACAAGAACTGACCCACAGCCATGCGTTTGAAATTATTTTACAAAGCATTGCTGACTGTGACCGTTTGGCCGATATTTTACGTGACAGCTTTCAGGTCTTGCATTATGAAGACCATATCCGTCGTCCATTGCCAGGTGGTAACCAGTCACTCATGATGCGTCTAAAAGGTGAGCAAACCACCCTATCACTCACCATTCAAACTGAACTGATGCGTAAAGCCGCACGTTTTGGTGTGGTCTTGGGTGAAAACGCACCACAAGCTTGTCGTTCTGCCATTCAAGCCTCTATGAAAAGCTTAAATGTGTTGATTGATGGTGAATGCGCTAAAACCACATTTAGCGATTTACTGGATTATCTGCACCAAGAGAAAATTCATGTTTATACACCGCAGGGACATTTACATGAATTGCCGCAAGGCGCCACCGCGGTTGATTTTGCCTATGCAGCCAGTTTATTCTTAGGTAACCACGCCGTCGGTACAAAAATTAATGGTGAAAGTAAACCGCTTTCGACGCCACTCATCAGCGGGCAAGTGGTCGAAATCATCACCGATGTGTTAGCCACACCAAACCCAGACTGGCTAAGTTTTATTAATACCCAAAAGGCCCGTCGTGCCTTACAAAACATTCTGCGTGATCAGGATATTGAAGAACAGCGTTTGGTAGGTCAGCAAGCCCTGAACCGTGCGCTGAAATTGTTTAATCACTCGATTCAAGACTTGACCGAAGCAGATTGGTTAAATGTGTTGCAATGGCGTCATATCGACTCCAAAGACCGTTTATTTGAGCAAATTGCAGTCGGTGATTTATTACCGCAGTTGGTGGCGAACCACATTTACGCTCTCGATCAGGACAGCAACGAACATTCTGACCGTCTGATTCAAGGCACAGAAGGCATTGATGTGAAATATGCGCACTGTTGCAACCCTGTGCTAGGCGATCCGATTCAAGGCAACTTATCACGTCGTGGTTTGATTGTGCATCGTGCGCGCTGCAACAACTTACTGCATGAGCAGCATCAACATCCTGAAAACATCATGCCACTACAATGGACTTCAGAAGATGTCGATGACGTGAGTTTTACCGCTTACCTCAGCATTGATATGGATATGAATGACGAACAAATTTCCGATTTGATCTATCAATGTCGTAAGGCCAAAACGGGAGTAGAAATGGTGCGCAGCCATGATGGTAAAACCCACGTGAATATTGTGGTGAATAACCGTAAGCAAATTGCCAAAATTATTCGTGATTTGCGTATGCACTACGGTTTCCCACGAATTAGCCGCTTAGCGCGTCCAATTAGCATTGCCGAAGAAGCCAAAGCCTGTTAAGGGCTTGGCAAGGCAATTTGCCTACACAGTACAGACACTACTTTTCGCATTAGTTACCAATAAGACTACTGAAATGCAGTCGGATGGTCTATGATGTTCGTACATTATTTTAGGAGAAATCAATGTCTCGCCAAGTCATCCATACTGAAAATGCACCTGCAGCAATTGGTACTTACTCTCAAGCCATTTTAGTGGGCAATACTGTTTATTTATCAGGTCAAATTGGTTTAGACCCGTACAGCATGGAATTGGTAGAAGGCATTGAAGCGCAAATTCGCCGCGTATTTGATAACTTAAAGGCCGTTTGCGAAGCGGCGGGTGGCTCTTTGGCCGATATTGCCAAGCTCAATATTTTCCTGACGGATTTATCACACTTCCAATTGGTCAATCAGATTATGGGTGAATATTTTGCACAACCTTACCCTGCGCGTGCAGCCTTAGGTGTGGCCAGCTTACCTAAAGGTGCTTTAGTTGAAATGGATGGCGTTGTGATTATCAATTCATAAGTCATTATCATTCAAATACTTAAAAACAAATAAACGATGCCACCTATTAAGTGGCATTTTTTAATTCAAAAACCCAATTACAATAAATGGCTTTTCAAATGATTTTTATTGACAAACGATAATAATTATCAATAATAACACTTATCTTATTTCATTATTGTGGTTGCATTCATGTACGTTTGCTTATGCCGTGGTATTACAGATCAAGACATTAAAGAAGCCGTTGCCAATGGTGCAGACAGCTATCGTGAAATTCGCGATATGTTTGACTTGGGCACCTGTTGTGGTCGCTGTGCGCCTGAAACTCGCGCCATCATTAGCGATGAAATTGCACAAATTGCGTCTCGTCTTGCCGTTGCTGCCTAAAGCTGCCGTTTTATTGCTCTCCCGCATTTCAGTATTATAATTTTTACTCGGTGTTTCCTCTCCCGCTTTCGACTACAGCGGGTTTTTCTTGTCTTACATTTCTTCACACCACCTAGCTAATTGTTTTTGATTGCGATTTTCATTTGCCGTTCTATAAATCACTCGCCATTTTGCCCAGTCTTGTTTAAGATAGAAATATAGATTGCCTTAAGCGGTTTAAGGCAGAAATTGTTGATGGAGTGCTGCAATGAAAGGCAATCGTGATGTGATTAATCAACTCAACCAAGTTTTGTATCATCACCTGACTGCAATTAATCAATATTTTTTACATTCACGTATGTTTAATGATTGGGGCATTGAACAACTGGGTTCGGCTGAATATAAAGAATCGATTCGTCAAATGAAACATGCCGATAAAATTATTGAGCGTATTCTGTTTTTAGAAGGCCTGCCAAATTTACAACATTTGGGTAAATTGTATATTGGTCAGCACACTGCTGAAGTGCTGAATTGCGATGTACGCAAAGTCAAAGAGAATATTGAAGCGATTCAAAAAGCGGTGGTTTTGGCAGAGCAACAACTGGACTATGTAACCCGTGATTTGGTTCAGGAAATTCTAGAGAAAGAAGAAGAGTACTTAGACTGGGCAACGACACAACTTGATTTGGTTGAAACTGTGGGTATTGAAAACTATATTCAAAGTCAACTCTAAAATTCATCTCATTTCAATCGCACAAAAGACTGGTTTTCCAGTCTTTTGTTTTTTGGGGCACTTTACCTAAAATTCAGTATCTTGCCTATCTCTAATGAAGAAGCTCTCAATATCAATATATTTTACTTATGCGCATTTTAAATTCTTGGATTTATAAAAAAGTATTTATAACGCAAAAAAATGTTTCATGGGTTGCATCTGTTGATGCAATATCCGAATAATAAAAATTCCATAATCCTGTTTTTTATAAAAAATAGCATGTTGATGATGATCGTGACGGCGTATTCCCTCGCCAATATCTACACATGCATAACCAATCAGCGGTGAACTCACTAACAAATGAAAGGTATTTTCCAAATGTTGCGTGTATTGGTCAGCTTGAGCTACACCAAAATTAAGTAAGGTGTATTCATAAATAGCAGTGAAGTCGTCGACAGCTAAATTTGATAGCTTATACACGATGCTTCTGCTTCACTTGAGCCGCAATATCTTTTAGGCTAAGTGTACTTTCTCCACTGTTCTCACCTGCTTCAATCGCTTGCTTTAAAGCTGCAGTTTGATTTTCTTGCTGCTCCAATAATCTTAGTGCAGATCGCATCACTTCACTGGTTGAACCATAACGTCCAGATTCAATCAGTTTGCTCACAAAGTTATCGAGTTGTGGGCCAATTGTTACACTTGTAGTTCTCGCCATCAGCATGCCTTATTGTTTGAATAGATCATACAATTCTAACACAACTCCCTTTATCTGAACAAAAGTTCAGCATCTCTTTAAATTTTCGCACATGAAATCAATTTTATAATGAATACCCCCTCTCTTTTTAAAGAGAAGTTGGGAGAGATTTTCAACATTGAAAATTTTCACCATATTTGGCTCACTATTTTCAAATCGCCCTCCTTGCGCTACACAAATCAGCGCGGCTCCGCTTCACCCAATAAAGTCGCATAATCTACATTGACCTGCCACAAAGTGCTTAACAACCATAATTGCTTTTTGGCTTCTGCTTCATAACCGTTAAATGCTAATACGCGTGCATATTTCAATAAATCGTAGCGGGTTGGATAATTCAACACAATTTCATGAATATCCTGCAATTGTTCAGGCGTTTGTAGGCTATACGGATTTAAACAAATCCACTCAATGCGGCGGTTAAATTCTTCCAGTACAAAAATACGGTCTTGATGGGTAATTTTTTCAGGCGTTTGTTCATAGCGTACTGACTGATTCAATTTAGGCACCATCACTTCATAATCACGATAAATCAGCATCAACAACAATGCACCAATCACAAAAGTCGTGCGTAAATAAATTGCAGATAAAGTGAAGCTTTTTACCACACGTTGTGACTGAACCATGCCGATAATAAAACCTACAGGTAGCAAGAAGTAGGCATAGTTTTGTGGAAATTCCAGCATGGCATGCACACTAAATGCACCGACCATCAAAATACCCACAACCGATTCAGCCGACTGGGTATATTTATGTAACTGATAGCCCCAATAGCCCAAATACGCCAAAAATGGTACGCCTAGTATCACACCATTCCAAAGTACAAAGTCCAAAATAAAATTGTGTGCGCTACGAATCCACACAGGGCCTTGTACAAATTCACTAATGCTTACATAAGCCACACTGGTTTGATGCCAGCCATAACCCCACCACGGTTGATGCTCAATTGCAGCGAGCATTTGCTGCCAAATCGCCAAACGCGACATATCGCCTGTAGCGCGTTGTACCACATCACGAGATTGCACTGAAAGTTCCGCACTTTGCGAGAGCAATTGACTGAAAGAAGGCGTGATAAAAATAAGCCCGATAAATGCTGCAAACCACAGTAAGCTATAGCGCCATTTTATCCGCACCACGCCACGATATTGTTGATAGCTCAAATACGTCAAGATGCACAGCGATGCCAACCATGAAGTACGCGACTGACTCAGTACCACACCGACCAAAATCATGGCAGCGGCAATCACAATCCACACAGTTTTAAGTTTTTGTTTTTCGTATAAATACAGACATGCCATAAGCGACATCACCAAAAAGGTCGCCATATTATTTGGTTGTGCAAAGTTGGCATATGGGCGTTGTCCAATTTTTATATCCACCATAATAGGCAGGTATTGATCGAATGTGAGCCACTGGCAAATCGCCATGAATGCGGTAATACTTCCCGCACCCAATAGCACATAACTAAAACCAGTAAAGATGCGTTCACGTTCGATGCTATTTTGAGTGAGGTTATAGCCAAAAATGATCGCCAGCCAAAAACTAAAGATATACACGCTACTGAGCAAGGCTTTATCAAAGAAATAGACTAAGCCAAAGCCCCACTGAATAAAGGGAACACTACACAGTGCCAGTAATGGCAGGCTGATTTTGGGTATTTGTAATTTTTCTTTGAATAGGCAGGCTGCAAGGGCAAACAGAGCAAAAAATGCGTAAAGTTCGCCTGTATAAGTGACCCACGGGCGGTAGTGTATGGGCAATAGCCATGCAAGGGAGATGAGGATGGCAGCCAAAAATAGCAATGCAGATTTCATAAGAAAAATAGACCAAAAAACTGGCTCTATCTTATATTTTTTTTGTTCGTTTGGCGTCATTCTGAGTGAAGTTGATTTAAATAAAATAGCCCCACCTTTGATGTGCTTGCTTTAAACTCAAACTTGTCGCAATAGTTGTTTAAGTGTTATACTCTGAACCATGTATTATTCTATCTTGAATCATACTCACGAATTATCTGGCTTTTAGAGACGTAATTCCTAAAAGTTTTGCAATTAGTATTTATTTTATTTTGCAGTGTTTAATTCTGAATTTCTGCGAGATGGTCTTAGAGGGGCAACCTCAATTAATTGCAGTGTTGTTTCTGTAAGATTGCGAGATGGTCTTTTAGGGTTAGCCTCAAACAAAAAATAGAATACTAATGTAACGATATGCTAAGGCTTAGTAAAAATTACCATCTGTAACTTTATAAGACATTTAGCATAAGATATGACATAAAGGGCTACTTCGGTAGTCCTTTATGCTATGTAATCATTACTAAACACATTAATATGCGTTCTTTTTTTCACTATTTCTAGCTCACCATGACAATTTTTTAATGTGCAACTGATTAAATTCACACTACTTTTTTCATACGCAACATTAAAATGCTTGACTGGGTCAATAGCACAACCAAAACGAAACCTAGCATTTAAATCACAAATAATTTGATGTGGTGCGCCTGTTGCATGTTTTGCATGAATTTCTTTTCCCAAACTAAAAAACAGCGCATGATCATCTACATAATACTTTTTCTTATCTTGCGATCTTTTCATAGGTCTTCGATGCTGCTTTCGAATTGTAGCAATACAGCTTTCGAAAGCTTCTTTGAAATTTGTTTCCTTCGTAAGCATAACCTGCTTTAAACGAAGCAACGCGCCTGAGCGAAAGTTTTCTAACGGTAATCGCAATAACTCTACATCATCCGCATATACACAATTCATTTTGACTAAATTGAACTGTTTGATTCTATTAGCAATTTGTGAGCTTATATGTGCATTTGAAGTATGTGGATCAGACATATCTAAGTCCGCAATAAAAACTGACTTATATAAATGTGAGTTTAATGAAATATTGCTATCTTTTAAGATGATAATAAAATCCAAATTTTCAGCTTCTTTGTGTAATCGTTGCAACAATACTGATTCTGGACACTGCTCTTTGCACAAATATTGAATTTCGTATGTATTGGAAATTTTAGTCATTAAGTCCGAAGGAAAAAATGATTTTTCCGATTTACTCAAAATTTCACAATGGTATTTTTTGAAGTAATTAAATATTTTGAGCATTGAAATATCACAATAATTTTGTAAGAACTTTCAATGGAATATGAATTTGCTCTAACTCACTGGCGGTACATTTTTTTTGTAATAATTCAATAAATGCTAATGTTAGCTCTCTATCGGAAGCCTTCTGCTCAGTTTTTTGTTCAATGACTTCTTCATAAGTAAACTGTTCAGTTTTAGGGATTAGTCCAATTTTAGCTTTTTGGTTGGGATGTACAATTAACTTGAGTCCCATTGCATCTAAATTTTGTTTGATCCAAAAAATAATGCTTTGACTTTGGGTCTGTTCCTTGATTTCCTGTTTACTATAATCCTTACCAATAGAACTCAATAAAAAAGGAGTTTTCTGGTGTTGCCAGTGCAAATTTGTTTCCCGAACAACATATTCTTTTAAGCTTTCTTTTGTCATTGTTTTGGAACTCTATAAGCGGAATTTGCATATATTATAACAATATAAAAGACAAAAATAGTTTTATTCAGTCACAGGCTATCTTTTCTATAATTGAATATGAATTTCAAGGGAACAACTCATGTTTCAACAATTATTCTACAGCAGATTGGAAACAGAAAATTGCACGGGAAATACTTAAATTCCCCATTTTTAACTTAAGAAATTATGGTGGTGTTTCAAAAAGTATGCTGACATTAAATGAAGCCATTATTGATGTAAAAAAAGGTTAAGTCGAAAGCTTTAAAATGGTTTTCAATCTTTTTTGAAAAATTACAACTCCTTCTAAAACCGCGCCTAATTCGATGCCTTATTTTGCAATTATTACCTTCAATACCTACAGTAAAAAATTTACCAATACTTTGCTCGCAGTTTTTAAAAGCAGTTATGAAACTGTCCCAATGATCACTTGCAATTCGGGTGTAGTGAATACCTAATTGTTTAAGCTTTGTCTTCAATCGTTGAACTGTAGCTAAGTCTCTTTTACCCCAAACATAAGCAACAATCTCACCTGTTTCTCGATGGTAGGCGTAAATAAGCCATTGTTTATTATTTTTATTTCCCACAAAAGTCCAAAACTCATCAACTTCAAGAGACTCATAATGACTTTGTTTAGGCTGAATTTGGTAGGTCGATTCGGTTAAAGTACGTAAAACTTTACCGATACTGATTCGCTCAACTTCAGCGATATCTCGTATACCACTACCTCTGACCATCAACTGTAATATTTTTCGAGTAATGCCTGAATTACATCCTAGATAGCTCAGAGCATGGTCACCAATAAACTGACGTTTACAGTGTTTGCACTGATAGTTTTGTTTCCCATCTACTTTGATGCCATTTTTCTTTATACTGTCACTGAGGCAGGTTGGACATTTGATTTCTAGAGTTATTCGCATTTCTCTATTTTATCAAAATTCAACCTGCTTTGTTTCAGCATACTTTTTGAAACACCACCGAAATTATTTCCACGGTCTTAAATCTACTATTTTGATGATAGATGCGGATTCTTTATTGACTAAAACCACCATATCTACGGCATTGGCTTTTAAGGGTAGCCAAGCATCTGCTTTTGGATATTTTGCTAAAGTTTTTTCAACTTCAGTTTTTGAATTGTACTGTTCCAATTCTGCAAGTGGTAATGCGCGTTGTTGGATTTGGTTTTTAGCTTGAGTGAGCTCTACATAGCGTTCGGGGCGCTGCGCAATAGAAATACCGCTAAAAACCTCTGCAAACATTTCATCATTGCGTTGTTGTGTGTCTTTGGCAAATTCAGTGGCGACATATTGTGGTTTAAACCATGAAGGTTTTTGGAATTGTGATTGTGCTTGCTGAATATTACTATCAACCAATTCATTTTTTCTAACCAATTCAAAACGATCTACACTATAAACCAACCATGCGGGACGACCTTGTTCAATGCTAAATATGCCATAACATAAAGCTGCGATTTGAATTAGAATAATGACACTTAGGTCAAATTTTAGTGTTTTTTTACCTTCTTTATAGACCAATAAGCCTAAAAGTGGTCCTAAAATTACGTCGATGACCAATAGCATTAAAAAGATATGAGTCACACCAACTGCTGTAGCGAGCGGCGATGGATACCAAATAAAAAAGACTAATCCAACCACGAATAAAGCGATTAGGAAAGAGAGTGATAGATGACTGAGAAAAAATTTTAGGGGTTTAGACATATGTGAGAAAAACTACGTTTTTTTGATTGATAAAATAATTATATTCATTTTTATTTTTTCCAAAGAGAAACCGTACCTTCCGAAGAAAGCACGGTTTTTATAGACTAAAACTTCATTAAGATTTAGTTACACGGCAGTTAGATGGTACATATTTATAATCTTTAGCATCAGCTACAGCACAACCCCAAACAATTGGTTGACCTGGTAAAATTGCAGCAGTTGGTAATGCACCATTGGCAATAGTACCGCTACCTGGTTGTAGATAAACCTTATCACCAGTCATGGCACCTGCAATTTGACCAGCATAAGTAATCGTGATTAAGCCATCGCCTACTGCTGGAGTTGCAACATCTGCAACTTCAGCAATTTCAATTTTTGCTACATTTTCTGTTGCCGTAAACTCAAAGCCATAAGAACCATTTGCTGCTGCGCCAGTACCTGTATAAGCTGCAACACCACCAGAACTGCGTGAAGACAATGTTTCAGCAACTGCTGTCTTGGCAGCAGCAGCCAAAGATAAACCTTCAGTTACTTTTGCACGAATAGTGTAGCTTTGATAAGCAGGAATCGCAACTGCAGCCAAAATACCGATAATAGCGACGACAATCATAAGTTCGATGAGCGTAAAGCCCTTCTGGATTGTATTCATAACATTCTCCACAAATGTTGTTAATTTAGTTATAAGCTTTGTAAGCTATTTTATACTTAGCACTAAACGTGCCAGCTTTTATTATAGACAATTTACACAGAAAAACAGCACCTTATACATAAAAAAATTCAGACTATAAATTCATCTGTATATTTTTGTTAAAAAGTGACAATTATTGTCAGGCGTAAATTGAAAACTTAACAATTTTTGTCAATTTTAGATAAATAATTCACGTTTTTTAATTTTTAAAATAATCCTGTCACACATTTATTCAAATATTTGATCTAAATTTCAGCAAATTTAGCTTGTGTGCAATGGTTGTCTTTTGTACTCATACAAATTCCCACTTTGAAAAAATGAGTCAAATGTAATGAAAGCTGCCAATATTTAAAAATCTCTCCTAGCCTCTCTTTAAAAAAGAGAGGAACATTCATTATAAAATTGATTTCATGTGAAAAAAATTAAAAATACGCAAGTTTTCACTTTTTGGCACATCGCCAAATAAACTTGTGCAAACTTCCCCCTTTGAAAAAAGGGGGATTGAGGGGGATTTAAAAAAATTAAGCCATGTATGGCGCAAGAAGGAGGATTTAAAAAAGAAAAGAACGCTAACAGCACTCACCCCAAAATAATCGGAGCATTGCTCAATTCATTCTCACGATCTACCCACTGGCAGTCATAAAAAGCATCCAAAATCTCACCAATTTCTTGCACACCCGTCATCACCGCTTGTCGATACTGCTGCTGTGCCAAACCCTGCACAATATGCGCACAGACGTCATCCCACACCTGTTGCGTAGTCGCAGTTTTAATCCCACGGTCAATCACAATTTCCACTTTGCGCTCACACAAATTTAGGTACAGCAAAACCCCGCTATTCAGTTCAGTATCCCAAACACCCAATTCTGCAAATAACTGACGTGCGCGGGCATGCGTATCGACATAATAAGCCATACGCGATGGTAAACAGCCTTCAATCACCACCTGAATTTCACCCACATGCCCCTGCTCGGCAGCAGTCACCGCTTCTGCAATTGCATGTTGATCCTGCGTATTAAAAAAACGCTTGGTGGCAGGTAAATAAAAGAAATGCTTCAGCCAACGCTTCAAACAGGGTCGCGTCACCATTTCTGTTTTAGGTTGGGTAATAATTTCTGTTGTATCGGTTGTTGTTACCATGATCCTGATGCTCCTCCCCCACCAAAGCCACCGCCTCCGCCGCTATAGCCGCCTCCTCCACCAAAACCGCCACCGCCACGCCCACCACCACGCCCCGCAGAGGACAAGAAAATTTGGAAAATGGTCTGTGCAATGGCGGTAATGAGTAAAAAGAAAATCCCCGCACCAATCATTAAACTGGTGATTAAGCCTGCACCATTGACCAAACCTGCCACTGTACCTGCCACGGCAGCGGTTGAAGCACTTAAGCGTTTTCCAACAATCAGTGAGCCAATTACCCCTGCAATTAAAATAAATAAAGCAGTGCTCAAGGTTTTTTCACGCGCCTGTTGTTCTTGCAAGGCTTGTTCATGGCGTTGTTTCAGTTCTTGCGCCGCTTGTGCAGCAACTTCTGGATCTAGGTTTAAAATCCGTTCAATTTCTGCCAAGCCTGCATCTATGCCTTGTGCATATTGCGCTTGTTTAAAATACGGTGTAATGCGTTGGTTAATAATCCGACTGACTACAATATCGGGCAGCACGCCCTCTAAACCGTAACCCGTTAAAATCTGAATACGGCGGTCATTGACCGCAATTGCCATCAACACACCATTATCTTGCTTGGCAGAACCGAGCTGCCATTGTTCTGCGACCCGCATGGCAAAATCAAAAATATCTTCCTGCCCTGTAGTTGGAACAATCACCACGCCTATTTGTGCTTTGGCGTGTTGATGTAAATTTAAAATTCGCTGGCTGATTTGCTGTTTTTCTGCGGCAGTGAGCAAATTGGCTTGATCGACCACGGGCTGATTTAACGTCGGCAAAGTACGGATGGATTCACCCTCTGCCATATCACTCGCAATTTGTGGTTGCTGAACAGGCGTTTCTACAGGTGCTTGCTGAGTGCCAGATGTAGGCTGGCGTGAATTTACAAGATCAGGGATAGGGTTGGCAGTTTGAGGATACTGTTGCTGCACAATTTTACCTAGCACCACAGCTTCGGCAGTTTCATCGGTTGCTGTAGCAACTTCACTATTTGCCAAGCAACTGAAACACATAACTGCCATGAGCGGCAGCATCTGCGCTAGACTCATGTGGGTCTTGCTGTACGATAGCAGCATTCAGTCATCCTCCCTATGCATTATTCAAACGAAACTTTCGGTGCAGTTTGTGCGCTTTGCTCGGCACTGAAGTTTGGTTTGGTGTCCATGCCAATCACTTTAGCGGTCATCACTTGTGGGAACTGGCGTGCATAGCTGTTAAAGTCTTGCACTGTGCTGATGTAACGGTTACGCGCCACGGCAATACGGTTTTCTGTGCCTTCTAGTTGTACTTGTAAATCACGGAATTGCTCATTGGCTTTTAAGTCTGGATAATTTTCAGACACCGCAATTAAACGTGATAAGGCACTGGTCATTTGCGCCTGTGCTTCCTGATATTTCTGGAATAACGCAGGGTCTTCTAATACCGACTTATCCACTTTTAAGCCTGCGACATTGGCACGTGCCTGAGTGACTTCAGTCAAGACTTGTTCTTCATGTTTGGCATAGCCTTTGACCACATTCACCAAGTTTGGCACTAAATCGGCACGGCGTTGATATTGGTTTTGGACTTCTGACCAAGAAGCAGTCACGGCTTCATCTTTCACTTGTAAGGTGTTATAGCCGCAGCCGCTTAATGTCAAAGTACTGGTTAAAGCCACCGCGAGCATGGTTTTTTTTGTGAAATTCATATATTAACCTCTAAATTTTCTTTGTATTTGTTTGAAATGATTTCATTCTAACGTGAAATTCTGACCTGTTTGTGTATTTTGTTTAATCGAGCGAATCACCAAACTGTTTACATCAAACAATAACCTTGTACAGCAGATTGAATTGATATTGAAGTTTCAGCTCTTAAACCTTATAAGAATCTGGGATGGCAATATATTCCACAAGAAGATGAGCGGGATAAAATATCCAATAAAAAAGGACTGAATTCCTTAAAACTCAGCCCTTTTAAGATCTAAGCAAAACAAATTCGTTTAGATCTCTAAATAATCTAAAATACCTTCTGCCGCCTGACGACCTTCCCAAATTGCAGTCACGACCAAATCAGAACCACGCACCATATCGCCCCCTGCAAAAATTTTAGGGTTAGACGTTTGGAACTTAAATGTTTGCTGTTCTGCTGCCACTACACGACCTGAACCGTCTACCCCAACATTGGCAGAGGCAAACCAATCTGCAGGGCTGGCACGGAAACCAAAAGCAAGCAATACCGCATCAGCAGCTAAAATTTCTTCTGAACCTGGAACAGGCTCAGGACTACGACGACCACGGCTGTCAGGCTCACCCAACTGTGTTGTCACCACTTTAACGCCTGTGACTTTGCCATTTTCCCCGACGATTTCGATCGGTTGACGATTAAATAAGAAATTCACCCCTTCTTCACGGGCGTTGGTCACTTCACGACGTGAACCTGGCATATTGGCTTCATCACGACGATAAGCACAGGTCACTTCCTGCGCACCTTGACGAATAGAAGTACGGTTACAGTCCATGGCAGTATCCCCACCACCCAGTACAATCACTTTTTTGCCTTCAACACTGATGTATTCTGCAGGGTCTTTTTCCCAGCCTTGGCAACGGTTGACATTGGCAATCAAGAAATCCAGCGCATCATAAACACCATCTAAATCTTCACCAGCAAATCCACCTTTCATATAGGTATAAGTGCCCATGCCCATGAACACGGCATCGTAATCTGCAAGCAATTGTTCAATCGTGATATCTGTACCAATTTCGGTATTTAAACGGAATTCAACCCCCATGCCAGAAAAAATTTCTCGGCGGCGTTTCATCACGTCTTTTTCCATTTTAAATTCTGGAATACCAAAGGTGAGCAAGCCACCAATTTCAGGGCGTTTGTCAAAGACTACCGGTTTGACGCCATTACGCACCAAAATATCGGCACAGCCTAAACCTGCAGGGCCTGCACCAATAATCGCAACTTTTTTATCGGTCCATTTCACATGCGACATGTCTGGACGCCAGCCCAAGGCAAAAGCAGTATCGTTAATGTACTTTTCGGCATTGCCAATGGTCACTGCACCAAAACCATCATTTAAGGTACATGCGCCTTCACACAAACGATCTTGTGGACAAACTCGTCCACAGACTTCAGGCAAGGTATTGGTTTGATGACACAATTCTGCTGCCTGAAAAATACGACCTTCCGAAATTAGTTTGAGCCAGTTAGGAATGTAGTTATGCACAGGGCATTTCCATTCACAGTACGGGTTACCACAGCCCAAACAACGATGGGTCTGATTGGCCGCCACTTCTGCTGTAAATGGTTTATAAATTTCCACAAACTCATTTTTGCGGACATCGAGATCTTTTTTCTCTGGATCTTGTCGTGCTACATCCAGAAATTGAAAGTCATTATGTAGGCGTTCTGCCATGTCTTTCTCCGTAGGCGGATGTGGATAACGCGACATTTACACTGGGTATAAGTCTAAAGTTATCCACATCTGCCGAATGCTGAGTCGTGGATTATTGTGGATCTGCTTGGGTGGTTTTCAACAAAGTCTGCAAGTTGGCAGCTTTTGGTTTTACCAACCAGAATTTACGGCTATAGAAATCAAACTCATGGCGGATTTTGTATGCCCACGCACTGCCTGTTTCTTTAATATGTTCATCTAAAATACGGCACAAGAACTCTGTATGTTCTTCCATCGATTCAGTTGAGATACGGTTCAATTCAATGAGTTCGTGGTTGTAATGGTCAACGAAGTCATTATCTAAATCGAGTACATAAGCAAAACCACCGGTCATACCTGCACCGAAGTTATGACCCACTTTGCCCAATACAGTCACAATACCGCCTGTCATGTATTCACAGCAATGGTCGCCTGCGCCTTCAATGACTGCAAACGCGCCCGAGTTGCGCACCGCAAAACGCTCACCTGCCGTACCTGCAGCAAATAATTTACCACCGGTTGCACCATAGAGGCAGGTATTACCAATAATGGCAGTATTCTGCGTTTGGAAAGGTGAACCTTTTGGTGGGAAGATGGAAATACGTCCACCCGCCATGCCTTTACCCACATAGTCATTGGCATCACCTTCAAGTTTGATATGCAAACCACCTGCATTCCAAACACCCAAAGATTGTCCCGCAGTACCAATAAGATTCACTTTGACAGGATGATGTTCCATGCTCAAGTTACCATAACGACGCGCAATTTCACCTGAAATACGTGCACCAATAGAACGGTCACAGTTGCTCACGTTAAAGTAATACTCGCCGCCCGTACCTGCTTCAATTGCAGGCAACATCTCTGCAATCATTTTTTCAGCCAAAACGCCTTTGTCAAATGGTGCATTGCCTTCAACTTGGCAGTATTGCGCTTTGCCTTCTGCTGCAGGGTGTGATTCTAACAAGGCATTTAAATCAAGATGTGCATGTTTTTCAGTTTCACCCGGTAAAATTTCCAGTAAGTCGGTACGACCAATCAAGTCTTTTAAGCTCGCCACACCCAATGCTGCTAACCATTCACGAGTTTCTTCAGCAATAAATGTGAAGAAGTTGATCAGCATTTGTGGTTCACCAATATAGTGTTCCTGACGCAAATGATCTTGCTGCGTTGCTACACCAGTAGCACAGTTGTTTAAGTGGCAAATACGCAAGTATTTACAGCCTAAAGCAATCATTGGTGTTGAACCAAAACCGAAGCTTTCTGCACCTAAAATTGCAGCTTTAACCACATCTAGGCCAGTTTTTAAACCACCATCGGTTTGCACACGAACTTTGCCACGCAAATCATTCACACGTAAAGCTTGGTGCGCCTCGCTTAAACCTAATTCCCATGGCGAACCTGCATGGTGAATAGATGACAACGGCGATGCTGCTGTACCACCATCATAACCTGAGATGGTAATGAAGTCGGCATAGGCTTTAGCGACACCTGCTGCAATGGTCCCCACACCCGGTTCAGATACCAACTTGACCGATACCATGGCTTGTGGATTGACTTGTTTTAAATCAAAAATCAATTGTGACAAGTCTTCAATCGAATAAATATCGTGGTGTGGCGGTGGTGAAATCAAAGTCACACCCGGCACAGAGTAACGTAAACGGGCAATCAAGCCATTCACTTTACCACCCGGTAACTGACCACCCTCGCCTGGTTTTGCACCCTGTGCCACTTTAATCTGCAACACTTCTGCAGAGGTTAAGTAAGCAGGTGTGACCCCAAAACGTCCCGAAGCAATCTGTTTGATTTTCGAGTTACGAATTGTGCCGTAACGCGCAGGGTCTTCACCACCCTCACCTGAGTTTGAACGTCCACCAATGGTGTTCATGGCAATGGCAATGGCTTCATGCGCTTCTGGTGACAACGCACCCAAAGACATGCCCGCAGAGTCGAATCGCGGTAAAATTTGTTCAACCGATTCCACTTGATCTAAGGCAATGGAATTGTCTGTTTTTAACTTGAATAGATCACGAATGGTTGCGATTGGGCGATTATTCACGATTTCTGCATATTCTTTAAAATCTGCATAATTGCCTGAACGCACCGCTTTGTGTAAGGCATTGATCACATCTGGGTTAAAGGCATGGTATTCCTTGCCAAATACAAATTTCAGCAGACCGCCCTGATCAATTGGCTTACGCGATTTCCATGCAGTATCTGCCAATTTTTTCTGATCATTTTCCAGATCGGCAAAAGTTGCACCCTGAATACGACTCGGTACACCAATAAAGCAAGTATTCACCACTTCGGCAGATAAGCCGACTGCCTCAAACAACTGACCACCACGGTAAGATGCGACAGTTGAAATCCCCATTTTGGATAAGACTTTGAGCAAGCCTTTTTCAATGCCTTTGCGGAAATTGCTTTGCGCATAAACTGGATCGCCCAATAACTCGCCTTTGGCAATCAAGTCATTGATCACATCATAAGCCAAATATGGGTACACTGCAGTTGCACCAAAACCGAGCAATACTGCAAATTGGTGAGGATCGCGGGCAAAACCTGTTTCCACAATAATGTTAGCATCGGTACGTAAACCGACTTGAATTAAGTAGTGATGCACCGCACCAGTCGCCATGACTGCATTGGCAGGCAAGTAACCTTCACGGATTTTTTTATCGGTGAGTACCAATAAAGTTTTACCCTCACGCACCGCTTGTGCAGCAGTTTCACAAATCCGTTGAATCGCAGCTTGCAAACCTTCATTTTCGGCATAGTTCAGGTCGATGTCGGCAATTTCATAGCCTTTACGACCCAAAGTGCGAATTTGGTGCATTTTGGAATTGGTCAACACAGGACTTGAGATAATCAAGCGGTCTGCATGTTCTGGACCTTGCTCAAATACGTTTTGTTCACGCCCTAAACAGGTTTCCAAAGACATCACGATCGATTCACGCAATGGGTCAATCGGTGGATTGGTCACCTGCGCAAACTGCTGACGGAAATAATCCGACACATGGCGTACCTGGCGCGACAATACTGCCATTGGCGTATCATCACCCATGGAACCCACGGCTTCCTGACCACTTTCTGCGATTGGACGCAATAATTGATCACGCTCTTCAAAGGTCACCATAAACATTTTTTGTGCAGCTTTTAAGGCATCACCTTTTAAACCCTGATCACACAAATATTCTTCAAGCTCTGGGCTACCTTGTAAACGGATTGAATTTTCACGTAACCATTCACGATAAGGACGCATTCTTTTCAGATGGTTATTTACATCCTGCGTATCGAGCACTTTGCCAGTAAAGGTATCCACCACCAAAATTTGACCAGGACCAACACGTCCTTTAGAAATTACATCTTCAGGCTCATAACCCCACACCCCAATTTCAGAGGCCAAAGTAATGTAGCCATTTTTAGTGATCACCCAACGCGCAGGACGCAAACCATTACGGTCTAACATACAGATGGCATGACGACCATCTTGAATTACCAAACCAGCAGGGCCATCCCACGCTTCCATGTGTTTCGAGTTAAATTCATAGAAGGCGCGTAAATCGGCATCAATGGTTTCGACGTTCTGCCATGCAGGCGGAACCAACATGCGCAAGGCACGGAATAAATCCATTCCGCCACCCACCAGAATTTCCAGCATATTGTCCAAGCTAGATGAGTCTGAACCTGTACGGTTTACAATTGGCGTAAGCTCAGTCAAACCCGGTAATAATGGATTTTCAAATTTAGGAGTACGTGCCATTGCCCAGTTACGGTTGGCGGTAATGGTGTTGATTTCACCATTGTGTGCTAAATAACGGAACGGCTGCGCCAATGGCCAACGTGGCAAGGTGTTGGTCGAGAAACGCTGGTGGAACACCACAATATGTGATGCCAAACGCGCATCGGCAAGGTCGGTATAGAAGTCTGCAATCGCTGCAGGCATCATCAAACCTTTATAGCTGATCACGGTTGAGCATAACGTGGTCACATAAAAATATGGATCAGCAGTCAATTGCTGCTCGGCACGACGACGCGCCAAAAATAGTTTGCGGTTAAATTCAACCTCAGTCACACCCAATGGGCAATTGACAATAATTTGCTCAAAAGCAGGCAAAGACTGCATGGCGATTTCGCCCAATGCCTCATTATTGGTTGGCACCACACGCCAAGCCAATACTTTACAGCCTTCTGCTTCAATTTCTTTGGTCAGGATATTTTTAGCATGTGTCGCTAAGGCAGGGTCGAGGTTCAGAAAGACCGTACCCACTGCAAAAATTTCGCTCAGGGTAATGTCACTTAAGCGTTTTGCTTCTTCGCGGAAAAATTGCTTTGGCATCGCCAACAGCAAACCACATCCATCGCCCGTTTTACCGTCTGCGGCAATACCACCACGGTGGGTCATGCAACTTAAACTATGAATGGCAGTCTTGACGAGATCATGGCTTGCATCACCCTGCATATGGGCGATTAAACCGAAACCACAGTTATCTTTAAACTCATCTGGTTGGTATAAACCTTGAGTGGGAGCTACAGTATTAGGCGATGGCATGTGCATAGCGTACCCTTCTTTTACTTGCCCAATTGGGCCAATTAAACAATCTGTTTTTGCGATTTAACTCAATTTACAACTCTAAACATCAACTTAGAGTAAATGACCTATCTCTCATTTACGCAACTTTTACACTTGAATGTAGCAGGCAAATTTGACAGTTTCGCACAATCATTGAATTTTTTGCGCCAAAATAGGGACAACAACTCAATTCACGCACCAATAAAAGCAAAAACAATGCCAACTTTATTTTTTTATTCAACCATAACCAAATTTCAGCATTCACCGCATAAATGTAAAATAAAATCACATTTTTAAGTCAAATTCGCACTGTTTTTGTGCACTTCATTATTTTTATACACCATGCTGCGCCATTTTAGAACGCATTTATGTATGAGAAGAATAGTATTTTTAGATCAAATTGGTGCAACTAAGCCAGAATAGCTCAATGCGAATCATAGACAAAAAGAATAGAACAAATAAAGGCAAGCGATGGTTTGAATGACTAAAATGAAGCTAAAAGAATATTGGAAATGTTTATGATTAGTTAAAAGGATCGCGCACTTCAGGTTCAGGTGCATCTGGCTGAACAGGTGCAGTACCACTTTGTGATTTTTGTACATCCACGACATTACCCTCCTGATCACGGCGGGTAATCGTAGTACTGGTGGTACTATTTTGTAGGGCAACAGCCTGCGTAGTCGGTGCAGTCGTTGTGGTTGCAGGTGGACGCGCTAAAACACTTTCATCTATTTTAGGCACAGCTGCAGGACGTAAATTTACCGCATATAACTTGGTGCTCAGCCCCATTTCATCTGCACCTAAATCATTGACATAAGGACGATAGTCAGCAAATTGTACCACAACAGGCTGAATCGTTTCAGGAAATTTAAATGGCAATGCGGTCAAGGTTTGTGCGGCTTCGCGTTTATTGCCAAAACTGCCATATAACATCACATATTGTTCAGCCTGCCCCTCACCGCTTAAACGAATATAAAACAGCTTGCTCCGATCTGTTTGCTTTTTAATAAAACTTTTAATGATGTTTTCATCATTGACCCGAAACAGTTCAATCGTGCTGTTATTTTTTTGTTCCTGAATAAATTTAGTACCGCGATATTCAGCCTCATGCAAACCAGAAGCTGTTAAACGCGTGGTGAGTTCCAAAGGGCGGACTTCTTCTTGCAAACCACCCAAATAGGTGGTTGCAGCAACCTTTTCGGGTTGAATTTGTAATTCAATTTCAGACTCTGGTTGTTTTTCAATTTCAACCAGTTCTTCACGGTCAGTCATCGCCCAAAAAATCAGTGCCGCCAATAAACACAGCACCGCGCCCAGCAACCAAATTGACTGTTGAATTTTTTGCCAGTGTGTACGCAGTGCTGTCATATGCTGCCTTTTATGCTTGATTGGCTAAAATCGCCTGTTTCATCAATTCTAAGTCAAACTCTTTGGTGATGATGGCTTGACCCAATTGCTTCATGAGCACCAAACGTAATTGACCATTCAGCACTTTTTTATCGTGTGCCATATAAGCCAAAAACTGGTCCAGTGGAATTTGCGGACATACTATCGGTAAATTGGCGCGAGAAATGATATTTTTTGTACGCTCTACATCTTCGGCAGAAATCCAGCCCATACGCTGTGATAAATCGGCTGCCATTACCATCCCTGTCGCAACAGCTTCACCGTGTAACCATTCACCATAACCCAAATAAGATTCAATTGCGTGCCCAAAAGTATGCCCAAGATTCAATAAAGCGCGTTCACCTTGCTCTTTTTCATCATTGGCAACAATACGCGCTTTATGTGCACATGAACGATATACCGCTTCTGCCAGTACAGCAGGATCACGCGCCACTAATGCTTCCATGTGCGTTTCAAGCCATTCTAGAAACTCGACATCACCCAAAAGCGCATATTTAATGACTTCGGCTAGGCCTGCAGACAACTCACGCTCAGGTAAAGTATTCAGTTGCGACATATCGGCCAGCACCACTTGGGGCTGCTGAAATGCACCAATCATGTTTTTACCCAGCGGATGATTAATCCCTGTTTTGCCACCGACACTGGAATCGACTTGTGACAGTAAAGTAGTTGGTACTTGAACGAAGTACACCCCACGCTGAAAGCTTGCCGAAGCAAAACCTGCCATATCTCCAATCACGCCACCGCCCAAAGCCAGCACCGTACAATCACGGTTAAAACCAGCTTCCAGCAAGGCATCAAAAATAAGGGTGAGATGCTGAATATCTTTGTATTTTTCTCCATCAGGCAAAATACAGGTTGCCACTTTCTTGCCCAGTGCTTCAACAGCCGTCACATAGTGATTTAAATACAAAGGTGCAACCGTGGTATTGGTCACAATCATGACTTGCTGACCTTTAATATAAGGTGCAAGTAATTCTTGGGGCTGAAGATCACTGCCAATAAAAATTGGGTAACGGCGATCGCCAAGTTCAACGTGTAAAGTCTGCATGAAAAAGTCGCTTTCTACCTAAGATATTTGCTATGAAACAATCGTATTTAAGATTTTTTGCGCCAAATCACGCGCAGCACCCTGATTGGTTTCAATAATATAATGTGCCACCTCACGATACAACGGATCACGCACTGCAAGCAAATCACGTAATCTTTGTTCGGGGTTTTCGACTTGAAGTAAAGGACGGTTTTTATCGCGATAGGTTCGCTGAAGTTGAATTTCGACAGGGGTATATAGATAAACAACAATACCACGTTGTTTTAAGAAGTCTCGATTCGGGGCTTGAGTCACCGCACCGCCACCTGTAGCAAGTACAAGTTTATGCCGTGTGGTTAACTCATCAATAACCGCTGTTTCACGACTACGAAACCCTTGTTCGCCTTCTTTTTCAAAGATCCAAGGAATCGTAGCGCCAGTTTTGCGTTCAATTTCATGATCACTGTCTAGAAATTCACGCCCTAACAATTCCGCCAAATGGCGTCCTACAGTGGTCTTGCCTGCCCCCATCGGCCCTACCAAATAGATATTTGGTAGGGTGTCAAACTCTTTGCTTAGCAAGGAGTCACCTATAAATTTTGTTTAAATTGAAAATATATTAATGATTTCTTGAAACACTGTCATTAACAATTCGTGGTGTAACAAAAATCAGCAACTCACGTTTGTTTTCCGACTTAACATCTTTACGGAATAAACGTCCGATATAAGGAATATCGCCCAAGAATGGAACCTTGGTTTGAGAGTTAGCCGTTTGTTGCTCAAAAATACCCCCCAAGACTACAGTTTCACCATTGTCCACCAAAACGTTGGTATTCACGGCGTTCTTGTTAATCGTGAGCTGACCGGTTGGTGTAGGCGCACCTGGTGAGTCACTGGTGATATTCAATTGCATTTGGACTTTACCATCAGGCGTGATACTTGGGGTCACATCCAAACTTAAAGTCGCATCAATAAATTGTGTGGTCGAGACAGCATTAGCGCCCCCACCTTTAGAAGATTGGTATGGAATTTGAGTACCCGATGCAACTTTGGCATTTTGCTTATCTGCAGTCAGTACTTTTGGTGTTGAAATCACTTCACCATAGCCATCGGCTTGTAATGCAGACAATTCCAAATCTAGCATAAAGTCAGACAAACTGATTAAACCAAAGGCAATACGGCTGGCACCTGGACTGGTCACTCCTAAATCGACATTCAGGTTTTGTGGACGTTCAATTTCATACTTCCACCCCCCCATATCATCATCTTTTTCTGGCTCACGCAAGTTCCACAGAGTGGTATCACTACCACCCACCAACAAGTGATTATTGTTAGTGATCCCTTGAGACAAGATGCCCCACTTCACACCCATCTCTTTGGTGAAATCTGTGGTTGCACGTACGATACGTGCTTCAATCATCACTTGCTTCACAGACACATCAAGCAAATCTATCATCTGACGAATCTGATCAATTTTTGCTGAAGTATCATTAATAATTAAGGTATTGGTACGTGGATCTACAGACACTGTACCGCGAGGGCTGAGCAAGCTCCCCACGCTATCACCTAATGGGTCAGCTCCAGAACCTGTATTTGAACTACCACTACGTGATGCATTTTTACCTTCAGTAATAAGCTTCTCAATATCTGCGGCTTTAGCATAGTTCAACTGAATATATTCAGTTTGCAGTGGTGCCAATTTAACACTTTGTGCAATCGCTTTGGCTTCTTCTTCTTCCGCCTTAATCAACTCAGAAACTGGCGCAATCCAGATCACATTACCATTACGGCGCTTGTCTAAATTTTTGGTTTTCAGAATAATGTCTAAGGCTTGATCCCAAGGCACATCTTTTAAACGTAAGGTGATATTACCTTGTACTGTATCTGCAGCCACCATATTGATGCCTGTAAAGTCTGCCAACAGCTGTAATACACGACGCACTTCGATATCTTGGAAGTCCAATGAAATCTTTTTACCTGTGTAGCTTTGTGCTGCACGTGGCTTAAACGGGTTTTTATCAACTGGGCGTTTTAAGCTGATGGTGAGCTTGTCTTCTGCCTGATAGGCCATATATTCATAGCTACCTGCAGCCTGAATGGTGATCACGCCATTGCTACCATCATTATGCGCATCAATGGTTGATACTGGGGTTGCAAAGTCATTCACATTCAGGCGACGAGCCAAATGCGCAGGGACTTTATTGCCCAAAGTACGTACGACAATTTTGCTGCCTTGTTGCTGTACATCTACAGGTGTGTTGCTACCCAACAGGTCAATCACCACCTGACCTTCACCTTCACCACCACGTTGGAAACCAATATTGGAAATTCCTTGTGCGCTACGTTGTGCAGTCACTGCTGCAACAGGTGTGGCTGTAGTTGAGTTGATCTTTAAAATAAAGGTATTACCTTCAACACGTGTGGTAAATGCACCTGCATCAGCCAAGTTCACAGTTAAACGTGAACGCTGAGCATCTGAGCTGACCTCTACAGAACTGGCTTCTTTGGTCGCCACTGCAATACTGTTTTGTTTCAACGTTTGTTGTGCTTTATCAAAGTCTAGAATCAAACGCGCAGGTTGTTCCAACTGATATGCCGCTGGCTGTGGTGGTAAGCCATTGAACATGACACGAATTTCCGTGCCTTGTCCTGGAATTTGCATTGGTACAATATTGGTAATGCTCACTTGGGCATTAGCCACTTGCATCACCGCCATTGCGACTGCGCCCATTGAAAACTGACGGAACAAATTGTTCATTGTATTACCATCCCCAAAAATAAAATCTTTCACACTGTTATTCATTTTTATTCCTTTAATTTATGGCGCAGGCCCAATTAAAACCAAACTTCTTGGACGTTCTACATAACCTTCACGACCATCTGGAATAATCTCGATTAAATCAATTTGCGTTGGTGTAATGTTCACCACACGACCATGATTTACCCCCATATAACTGCCACGCTGGATACGCTCAATTTCACCATCTGGTGTTTGAATCAATGCCAAAATTTGACCATTTTGACGCATACTGCCTTTCATGGTCAGTGATTCAAGTGCGTAGTTTTCCAGTGGTTGTAACTGGCGAGCAAGGTTCGGATAAACACGCTTCCCTGCCATAATTTTAAGTTCAGCAGCCAAAGAACTTGGCATAAATGGGCTTTTCAGCTGATGCGCTGCATAGTTGAATGTTGGCGCAGGCTCAAACACGGGGGCAGGTTCAATCGGCAATGGTGGCTGATTACGGATTTCAGCCATTTGTGCATTGACTGCATCAATACGAGAATCACAACCCACCATTAACACAGTTGCCAGTAGAGCCAACGAAAGCTTTTCAATTTTCATTACTGTGCCCCTCCAGCAGTGTTAGCCGCAGTTTGTGTATCTGCACTACCCACGTAACGATATGTCTTCGCTTGCGCTTTATATGTCACTTGTGGAATATCTGTTTTCTTGTCTTTATTTTCAGTCGCCACAATTTCAAAATCATGCATAGTCACAATACGCGGCAATGCTGCAGTACCACTTACAAAAGAACCAAAAGCGTGATAGTCACCTGTTGCTTCAATCGAAATTGGCTGTTCAATAAAGAACTCTTGTTTGATCTCATTCTCTAAGCGAATGTTTTTAAACTTCAATCCTGAATTAACACCTGTAACGTTGATGTCTTCAACCAAGCCTGGAATTTCAGTTTCTTTCGGCAATTGCTCAAGCTGCTGGTTAAAGTTAGCTTCCATTTCTTGTAATTGCGCTTGATATTGTTGCAAATTACGCAATTTAGAATCTTTTTCACGGAACTCGTTTAATAAATTCTGTTCTTGTGCATGCGCTGCAGCAATGGCATCTAACTTCGGCTTAATTACAACAAAGTAACCTAGTGCCGCAATTAAGAAAATAATGAAAATCCAGCAGGTAATTTTGACCGAAAGTGGCCAACCACCATAGTTATTTGGATCAAGGGTATTAAACTGCTGAAAAAACTTCTCAACGGTCATTTTCTTTTTCGGAGCAACAGCAGCTTCCTGATTTACTTCATCAAATTCATCGAGACTCATTGTGCTGCCCCCGCTGCTGATGTTGAATTAGGATCTGTAGCGGTCACTGGAATTGCGATTTCTTCTAAATCAGAAGTCACCACAAATGTGCCATAACTTTCCTCAACACGAGGAACTACAGAACTTGGTGCTTTATCTTTATTTTCTTCTTTGGCTAAGAATGAATTCATAAATGCATTGCGATACCACGGCGATGCTTCCAAATTACGTAAGAATTCTGCAACCGTATTTGGACTTTCTGCCTTGCCTTCAAAGGTAAATTTATTGCCAGTACGCGTCACTTTAGTCAAATACATATTGCTTGGTGTCACACGCACAAGCTCATCCACCAAACGTACTGCAATTGGACGTTGGCTTTGTAAGCCCTGAATCAGCTTCATACGCTCTACAATTGCATTACGCTGTTCTTGTAAGCCTTCCAAAGATTTTAATTGTACATCTAGGTTTTGGTTGGTACTGATGACCAATTGATTGGCTTGTTCTTGATCTGCCAATTTTGCATTGTAGAAAAACCACGCCAATGCAACGGCCAACACCCCTACAGCAGCTGCTGCAATACAAAATACAATAAATTCTTTTTTACGTTTTTCTCTTAGCTCATCGCGCCAAGGGAGTAAGTTAATCTTTGCCATTAATCAAAACTCCTCATTGCTAAACCACATGCCACCATCAAAGATGGTGCATCACTTTCAATTCTTTTAATGTCGATTTGTGGAGAGAAGCCCATTTGCAAGAATGGATTGGCAATGGTCACACGGTAGCCCAGTTTTTGCTGCAACAACTTCGCAAGACCTGGAATATTGGCATTCCCCCCTGCCAATAAAATGTGATCAATTTCGTTAAATTGTGAAGATGAAAAGAAAAACTGCAGTGAGCGTGCAGCTTGTTGCACCACCGCCTCTAAGAACGGTTCGAGCACTTCTACATCGTAGTCATCTGGCAAAGTACGGCTTTTTTTCGCGCGACCTGCTTCTTCATAAGACAAACCATAACGGTTTTGAATTTCTTGTGTCAGCTGCTTACCACCAAAGGTTTGTTCGCGGGTGTAAATAATTTTGTTATTTTGCAGCACCGACAAGGTAGTCATGCTATGACCAATGTCCAAAATACCAATAGTGTTCACACCCATTGGCAGGGTATCGGAGAACACTTTAAAGGCATTTTCGATGGTAAAACTTTCGACATCGGCAATTTTGGCTTTCAAACCACCCAACTCTAATGCTTCTACTCGTGCTTCGACGTTTTCTAAACGTGTCGCAACGAGTAACACATTGACGCGGTTTGGATTGGCTAAACGGTCTGATTGGACTTCAAAGTCTAGGCTGACTTCATCTAATGGGAATGGAATATATTGCTCGGCGTCCATACGAATTTGAACTTCACGCTCATCACTGGTCATATCTGCATCCATTTCAATGATTTTGGTAATCACCATTGAGGTTGGAATTGCAAATGCTGCAGATGTAGATTGCGTGTTTGCTAAGTTCAATGCACGCTCAAGTGCATCCCCGACTGCTTCTGGATTGAGAATGTTTTTTTCAACCACACTGCCTTCTGAAAGTGGGACCAGCGCATAGCTTTCGACCCAATATCTCCCATTCTTAACAGAGAGTTCTAATAACTTAACAGAAGTAGAACTAATATCTACACCTATTAACCCCTTACTTGGCTTACGATATAACCTACGCACGATAATACCATTCCTATTATTTTTTTATCCCCAAAAAAATTTAACCTACTAATCCGCGCTGGTCTATAATTTTTTACGGATACAATAATTCATCTAACAATCCGTAAATCTACTCGCTATACTGACCAGCAATTAGTTTGCTATTAGCGCTTATTAAAACGCACTTGTTATGAAAAAGCTATCTTGTTCGGGTCGTGTTCATCCATTTTTTTTGATCATAATTATAATTTTGGTCGCAATACCGATGGGTTTCTATGGCATGTATCTCTATATTGCCCCATCTTTGCCAGAAATGACCACCTTAAAAAAAGCGCCATTATTAAAACCGTTGCAGGTTTATAGTGCCGATAATGAGCTGATTGCCGAGTATGGCGGCAAGCTTTCTGTGCCTGTCGATTATGAACATATTCCTGAAAAATTCATTTTTGCGTTCTTGGCAGCCGAAGATTCTGCCTTTTTTGAACACAGTGGGATTAGCTTTAAAGGCTTAGGGCGCGCGGTGAGCGAGGCGGTAACAGGCTCCAACGTGCAAACTGGTGGCTCTACCATTACCATGCAAGTAGCAAAAAATTATTATTTAAGCCCTGAACGCACCCTGAAACGCAAACTGACCGAAATTTTTTTAGCACGTAAAATTGAACAAAACCTGAGCAAAGAAGAAATTTTAACCTTATACGTTAATAAAATCTTTTTGGGTAAAAATGCTTATGGTATCGCGGCAGCTGCCAAAATTTATTACAACAAAAGCTTAGAAGAACTGTCGATTGCACAAATGGCGATGATT
This sequence comes from Acinetobacter sp. SWBY1, assembly GCF_002946595.1. NCBI lineage: Bacteria > Pseudomonadati > Pseudomonadota > Gammaproteobacteria > Moraxellales > Moraxellaceae > Acinetobacter > Acinetobacter sp. SWBY1. The sequence goes on from NZ_CP026616.1 coordinate 1,724,825, forward strand.
GCAGGCTTACCTAAAGCACCTTCACGCTACAATCCTGTGGTAAATCCTGAGCGTGCTTTGGAGCGTCGCAACTGGATTTTAGGACGCATGCTGCAACTGGGCTATATCAATCAAAATGAATATCAAAAAGCCATTGCTGAACCGATTAATTTAGATATGCCAGACCGTAGCATTAGCAATAAACATCCCTATATTGGAGAAATGGTACGTGCTGAACTGGTCAGTAAATTTGGCGAACAAGCTGTTGATTCAGGCTATAAAGTTTATACGACGGTAGACAGCAAACGTCAGATGTATGCAGAACAGGCGGTTCAAGAAGGCTTAGAAGCCTATGACCGTCGCCACGGTTGGCGTGGCGCAGAGGCACACGACAAACCGCTGAACGAGTTTCGTGCTTATGCCAACACCTACCCTGCGCAAGTCAGCAAAGTGCTGAATAATTCTTTTGAAGCGTTAATGCAAGATGGCACAACGGTTACTGTACCGTGGTCAGGTATGTCTTGGGCACGCCCCTATCGCAATGCCAACAGTGTAGGCAATGCGCCAAGTCGCGCGGCACAGATTGTAAAAGTCAAAGATATTGTCCGTTTACGTCCAAATGAAAATAAAACCGCTTGGTCATTGGTACAAGTACCGAAAGTGCAAGGTCAATTGGTCGCAATTAACCCAAATAATGGTGCCATTGAAGCGTTGGTCGGTGGATATAATTTCTATCAATCTAAGTTCAACCGTACTTTACAAGGTTGGCGTCAACCTGGTTCTACCATTAAACCTTTTGTGTATGCTCTGGCTTTAGAGCGTGGTATGACGCCACACACCATGGTCAATGACAGTCCAATCACCATTGGTAAATGGTCACCACGTAACTCCGATGGTCGCCATTTAGGCATGATTCCGTTACGTCGTGCTCTCTATTTATCTCGTAACACGGTTTCGGTACGCTTATTACAAGAAGTCGGTATTGAGCGTACCCGCCAACTATTCATGGATTTTGGTTTGCAGGAAGATCAGATTCCGCGTAACTACACCATTGCATTGGGTACACCACAAGTTTTGCCTATTCAAATGGCAACGGGCTATGCCACTTTTGCCAACGGTGGTTACCGTATTCAACCGCACTTCATTAACCGTATTGAAGATGCTTATGGCAAGGTGATTTATCAAGCCAATCCTGAATATGCGTGTATTGCTTGTATTAATGCCAAAGAACAAACGCTTGAAAGTGCCGAAGCCACTACACCAGATGATGAAGTGATTGAAGTCACCAATAAAAAACTGGCACAAGCTGAACAATATCCGAACTTATTGGCAGAGCGTAGTCAGTACAAACAGGCACAGCGTATTTTAAAATCTAGCTCGGCGTATGATATGTCCAATATTTTACGTGACGTAATTCAACACGGTACTGGACGTGCTGCGCTCAGAATTGGTCGTGGCGATATTGGCGGTAAAACAGGAACCACCAACGATGCCAAAGACGCTTGGTTCGCAGGTTTCAATGGTAAACTGGTGACCGTAGCTTGGGTCGGCTTTGACCAACCGACCACTTTAGGACGTCGTGAATACGGTGGTATCGCAGCGCTGCCAATTTGGACAGACTTTATGGGTAATGCACTCAAAGGCACACCTGAAGCATGGGTCAGTTTAGACAGCAAAGCCAAAGCGCCACAGCGTGAACTCAATCAAATGAGCGCAGAACAACAGCAGGATTATCGTGCTTCACCGCCATTGGCACGACCATTGTATCGACCTGCACCTGCAGCACCAGTACGCGCGCCTGAGCGTGATTTTGACGACTTACCAGGCGAGGAAGTGTTAATTCCTGACAATGCTGCACCGCCTGCCATGCAAGCGCCAAACAACAGCTCTGCCAAACCTAATGCGGCCCCCAAACCTGCTCCCGATGCATTAGAAAACTTAATTGATGAAGTCTTATAACCGCAGATAAGCAGTCAGAAAAAAGCCCTCATTTACAAAAATAAGGGCTTTTTTATGGGTACAACTTAAACTTTACTGACAGTCAGTTTTTCAAAAGTATGAGTTTGACAGAAGCACTCAAACTTACTTTTTCTGAAACAGATAAATTTGATGCTGTGCTGTCACATCAAATTGGGTTTGTTGTTCCAAGGTCTGACGACGCTCTGCTTTGGCTTTGTAAGCATAAGGTGTCATAGCAATTAAATGATTTAAATCGTTTTGATTGAGCTGTAACGGCGTTTCTACCACGCTAGCATCGACTAAATCAAAGTCATCTTGCAATTGAGCGATAAATTTTTCAGGTTCATGCGGCTTCACTTCTTCAAACAAAGCTTGACGCATCGCCAATAAATGCTCAGGCGCAGGCGTTACTACCAACAAATAGCCTTGTGGTTTTAAAACCCGCAAAATTTCCTGTTGTGGAATTGGGCTAAACAAGCTGGCACATAAATCAATACAATGTTCTAAAACAGGCAAAGTTGCCCCTGTCCCCACCACCCAAGTCACTGCGGGATTCAGTTTCGCCGCCACTTGTACGGCATTCTTGGCAATATCCACCCCGACACACTGCAACACTTCGCCTTGCATGGCAGCGGTGTAATAGCCTTCACCACAGCCAATATCCAACAAATTTTCGATGCGTAAGGTGCGAATTTTTTGCACCACTACCTGTTGCAAGGGCGCATAATGCCCTGCACTTAAAAATGCGCGACGTGCCTGCACCGAAGCAGGTGTATCCCCCGGATTTTTACTGTGCTTATGCTGCACCACATGCAAATTGACGTAGCCTTGTTTCGCAACATCATAGCTGTGATTGCTGGCACAACGCCACGTTCGATCATGCAGTTGCAATACCTGACGACACACAGGACACATCAGCAAATTCATCATTTTCTCCAGAGTGAACCACATAAAAAAGTCGGCGAGTGCCGACTTTTAAAATTTTCGGTTGGATAGGCTTAACGTAATTTTAAAGTCATTAAACCTAAAACCACCAGCATAATTGTGATAATCCAGAAACGAATCACCACTTGAGTTTCACGCCAGCCTTTCTTTTCATAGTGGTGATGCAACGGCGCCATTAAGAATACCCGTTTATTGCGCATACGTAGTGAGCCAATTTGCAGGAATACCGAAATCGCTTCAACCACAAACACTCCGCCCATAATCGCAAACACGATTTCCTGACGTACCATCACGGCAATCGTACCCAGCATTGCCCCCAAAGACAGTGCACCGACATCGCCCATAAAGACTTGTGCAGGATGCGCGTTATACCACAGGAAGGCTAAGCCCGCACCAATCATCGCGGCACAAATCACCACCAACTCAGATGCATATTTCACATAAGGGATATGCAGATAATCGGCAAAGCGAACATCCCCCGCCAAGTAGGCAAATACGCCCAAACCTGCAGCCACCAACACGATTGGCATAATCGCCAAACCGTCTAAACCATCGGTCAAGTTAACTGCATTCGAGGCACCGTTAATCACTAAATAGGTAAAGATAATAAAGCCAATACCCAATGGAATTAGTGACAAAGGAATACTGAAATCTTTAAAGAATGGAATCAAGACATCCAGCATATCTGCAGTTTGCGCAGGGTTTGGCTGTTGGGTTGCAATCACATACAACGCAATACCCGCCCCTAACGATGCCACCGAAGTCCAGAAAAACTTCTTACGTGCCGGCAAGCCAGCATTGTCTTTGTAGCGGATTTTAATCCAGTCATCCGCCCAACCTACTGCACCAAAGATCACCATGACCGCAAGTACAATCCAGACATAAGGGTTAGATAAGTCTGCCCACAACAAAGTGGAAATACCAATCGAGAGCAGGATTAATACCCCACCCATGGTAGGTGTACCCATCTTTTTAGCATGCCCTTCTGGTGCATAAGAACTGACTGCTTGACCGTATTTCAATGCTTGCAGTTTACGAATCATCACAGGGCCAAGCACCAAGCCAATGCCAAGTGCAGTCAATACACTCAGTAATGAACGTAATGTTAAATAACGAACCACTTGAAACGAGCTGTTATAGCCCGCCAGCTGTTCAAATAACCATAACAGCATTTAAATTTTCTCCATCAATGCAGCCATCAACGTTTCCATATGGGTATAACGAGAACCTTTAAATAGGAAACTCATGGACTGAGGTTGATGTGTTTTTACCAGATCAATTAAAAACGGCAAGGCTTGTTCTTGAGTGACAAAAGCCTGTAATTTTTTTCCATATTGGGTACTGCGCGCACCTTCTTGGGTCGCAGGTGCAAATTCACCGACCGCCACCACAAAGTTGATGCCACCAATAGACACCAAATCACGCCCCAACATATAGTGCTGTTGTGCTGCACTATTGCCCAGCTCACCAATATCACCAATGACCATAACTCGCACACCTGTTTGCTGTGCAAGGACTTCGCCTGCAGCACGCATAGAGGTTGGATTGGCATTATAGGTGTCGTCAATGAACAAATGTTTGCCTTGCTGAATAAAGTTCAAGCGCCCTTTTGCCCCCTGCGCCTGTTCTAAGCCTGCGACAATATCATCTAAACTTACGCCAATTGCCAGTGCAAAAGTAGCAGCAGCCGTAGCATTCTGAACATTGTGTTCACCCGCGAATGGCAAGTGAATCTGACGCACACCTTGGGCAGTATTTAAACAAAAACTTGCCGATTGTGGCTGCAACTGAATGTCTGTCGCAAACACATCACCGCCTGCACCAAAACTTAGACGCTGTTCTGACTGAACCGCTTGCTGAATCTGTTCGGCAAAATCATCGGCAGCAGGGACAATGGCCGTGCCTTGTGGGGCAATATGTGCATAAATTTCAGACTTAGCCCGACAAATGCCCTCACGTCCACCAAACTCACCCAAATGCGCAGTACCAATATTGATAATGCCTGCCACCTGCGGCTGCACCAAGTTTGAGGTGTAATCGATTTCACCTTGATGACTGGCGCCTAATTCCATCACTGCATATTGATGGCTTGCATTCAACTCCAACAACATCATCGGCACACCCAAGTCATTATTCAGGTTGCCACGGGTAATTAAAGTCGGTGCCAAACGTGACAAAATACTACCGAGCATTTCTTTAGTGGTGGTTTTACCGCTACTGCCTGTTAACGCAATCACTTTTAATTGAGGATGTTGCTGACGACGAAATGCGCCCAAGTGTCCTAAAGCTAAACGGGTATCAGGCACGACCAATTGGCAAATATCTGCGTCTACAGGCTGGCTGACAATTGCCATAGAACAGCCCTGAGTCGCTACTTGTGCCACAAAATCATGCGCATCAAAACGCTCACCTTTTAAAGCCAAAAAGGCATCGCCTGCTTCAGCATGGCGTGAATCGGTTAAAATACGTTTAATCTCGCCTTGCGGTGCTTGCCCATTGAACCAATAACCCTGTGTTGCCTGTTTGAGTTGTTCGGCAGTCCAAGGTTCTAAAATTGCGGTACTGGTGGTGGAAGTGTGCATACAAATTCCTTATTGGGCAGGATAAGCAGAAGGTGAACAATGCTGTGCATCTATCGCAGATTGCACTTCAACCACATCGTCAAACCAGTGTCTTACCCCATCTATTTCTTGATAGTTTTCATGACCTTTGCCTGCAATCAAGACAATATCGCCTGACTGTGCATGTTTGACTGCATATTTAATCGCTTCACGACGATCATGAATTTCATGGCTCTGTGCCACCGACAAATCGACACCTGTCTGCATATCGGCAAAAATTTGCAAAGGATCTTCTGTACGCGGGTTATCAGAAGTCAAAAGCACAACATTGGCATAGTCCAATGCCGCTTGGGTCATCAGTGGGCGTTTACCACGATCCCGATCTCCACCGCAGCCAAACACCGCCCAAAGCTGTGCGCTAACATGGCGTTTTAAGGTTTGCAACACTTGAATTAGGGCATCTGGCGTGTGTGCATAATCCACCACAAATAAACGCTCTGCATCACGCAACACTTGCATACGCCCCGGTGCGCCTTTGAGTTGTGCAGTCGTGTGTATTAAATCCTGTAATGCAAAACCTGCTTGCTCTGCTGCGATTAAACTCGCGACCAAGTTTTCAACATTAAAATGTCCGAGCAACGGACTTTGCACCACATATTCTGCCGTAGCAGTTTGTAGATGGAAACGTACACCATTCAGACTGTATTCAATCTGCTGTACTTGATAGTCTGCCGCTTGCTGCGTGGAATAAGTCAAAATTTTCGGTTGCGCAGGGTTCTGTTGCGCCGCTTGCAGCATGATCCCAGCATATTGATCATCTAAATTGATAATGGCAACTTTTAAACTTGAAAACTGAAACAGCATCGCTTTGGCTGCAGCATACGCCTCTAAAGTCCCGTGATAATCCAAATGGTCACGGCTCAGGTTGCTATATACCGCAATTTCAATATCGCAGCCATTTAAGCGCCCTTGCTCCAAACCATGTGAACTGGCTTCAATTGCGGCAAATTTTGCCCCCTGTTGTGCATAGCTGTATAAAGCATTTTGCAGTTGCAAGGCATCTAAAGTGGTATGTGTTGAAGCTTCCAAATTAGGCAAAATTCCGTTGCCTGTGGTGCCCATGACCGCACAGGGTTGATCTTGCAACACCAGTAATTCAGCAATTAAGCGGGAAATCGTGGTTTTACCATTGGTGCCCGTGACTGCAAGCATACGCGCTAAAGGTACAGGCTGTCGTGCTTGTAAATATTGTTTTTGCCACTGTCCCATGCGCTGACGCACATCTGGCACCACCAAATTATTGGCAACTGCCAGTTCAGTTTCCGAAATCACCGCCAAAGCACCTTGATCTAAAGCTGCTTGTGCAAATTGTGCGGTTTTTTCAGGCTGCGATAAACTGGTCAGGGCAATAAAAATTTGCCCTGCTGTCACATGGCGGCTGTCAAGTTGAAAGCCCTGAAAGTCTTGTGTCATCCAATCTGCAACGCGAGAACTGCGATAAATATGTTGAAAGCTGATAGACATGCGTCACCTGTTATTGGATGTTGGGAGTTTCTAAAGGTTTATCTAAAGGTACGTTCATTAAACGTAAAGATTCTTGCATCACACGAGCAAATACAGGCGCTGCCACCAAACCACCATAATACTGTCCTGTTGGATTTTCCACCACGACCACCATGGCTAAACGCGGATCACTGACCGGTGCAACCCCAGCAAACAAGGCACGATATTCAGTCTGTGAATAGCCTTTGCGGTCTGCGCGAAGTTTATGCGCTGTTCCCGATTTACCTGCAACCCGATAGCCTGGAATATTGGCTTGACGTGCCGTACCACCGGGTAACGTTACGGCTTCCATCATCAGTAGAACTTGATCGGCAATTTTAGCATCAACAATTTGTTCGCCTTTAGGCTGTTCTTCTAATTTGTATAAACTCAGCGGCATTTTTACGCCTTTATTGGCAAGCATGGCATAGGCATCTGCCAATTGCAGCACAGTGGCGTTCAAACCATAACCATAAGACATGGTCGCCACTTCCGACACATTCCACTTGCTTGGCGGCAAAATTAAACCTGCACTTTCACCCGGAAATTTCACTGCAGAACGCGCACCAAACCCTAAACGCTTATAAAAAGTCGGTAAGGTTGCATACGGTAAAGATAAAGCAATTTTCGCCACACCCACGTTTGACGATTTTTGGATAATTCCCGCCAAAGTCAGTGAGCCATAAATGTGGGTATCACGAATGGTGTGATTACCCACCCGCATTGAACCACCACTTAAATTGACCACGGTATTCGGTGAATATTTGCCACTTTCCAGTGCCATTGCCACCGTCATAGGCTTCATGGTCGAACCCGGTTCAAAAGAATCCACCGCACCACGGTTACGCATGGCATCTTTATTGGACAAACTTTTTTTGTCATTCGGGTTATACGACGGCCAACTGGTCATCGCCAAAATTTCACCCGTTTTCACATCTACCGCAATTGCTGTGGCTGAACGGGCATTATTTGCCACCCCTGCTGCAGTCAATTCACGATACATAATGTATTGCAAACGTGAGTCGATACTCAGGGTAATATTTTCGCCCGGTTCAACCTCTCTCACCACTTCTGGGTCTTTGACACGGTTACCCTTTTTATCGCGCACGATTTGCTGTTCGCCATCCACGCCTGCCAAGCGGGTATTTAGCTGCATTTCCAAGCCTTCAATGCCTGTGCCTTCACTATTGGTCAAACCAATAATTTGTGCATTCGGCTGTGGCTGCGGGTAATAACGCTTATAGTTTTTCTCGGTATATACCCCTTGGAAATTACGTTTTAGAATCAGCTCTGCCTGTTGCGGCGGCACTTCTTTTTGTAAAACCAAATAACGTGAACGCGGACGCTCGTTCATTTTATTTTTCAGTTCTTGGCGATCCATCCCAACTGCATCGGCAAGTTCATCTAAATTCAAGTTTTTATCTGGCAATTGACGCTGCAATTTACGACTGGTCGGATTTTTTTCCAACTCGGCTGTAATTTCTTCAAACAGTTTTTTATTGTCAAAATAATCACGTGGATCAATCACCACTTTCATTACAGGGGTACTAATTGCCAAAGGCACACCGTGGCGATCATAAATCACCCCGCGCATAGCTTTGAGCTTTTCTGTTCTTAAAATATTGGCATTGGCTTTGTTTTGTAAAAAGTCATGGTTCACAATTTGCACATAAAAAGCACGTCCCACCAGTGCCACGAACACCAGCAGTACCACAGCCCACATTAAGTAAAAACGCCACATTTCTACATGAATGGCATTTTTTCCAGTTACCGATTGCTGTTTCTTTCGGGTTTGCTTTTTACGCGTATCGACCATGTGCAACTCGCCTTATTGTTGTTCTGAGGTTGTAGGCAAAGAAATCACCACAGTTTGCGGTGCGGGCGGTGAATACATACGCAGTTGCGTCACCGCACGGGTGCCAATTTGTGCAGTTGCACCAAAGGTCTGCTGTTCAATTAACAAACGCCCCCATTCGGCATTTAAGTCATCTCGCTCGCGCATATAAGAACTCAGCTCACGATAATCATGGCGATATTCAAACACTTGAAACACCACCATAATCGCGCTGATAAATACCAGCGCCAATAAAATAAAATAGGCGACCATTTTTTTCAGTCGCACTTGAGATTGATTTTTTTCAACGGTTTCAGTTTTCATTATTGGCCTTTTCAAGCTAATCGTTCTGCAACACGTAGCCATGCGCTGCGTGAGCGTGGATTGGCTTTGACTTCTTCATCACTGGCACGCACACGTGAGATTTTTTTCAATCGACGTGTATCTTGTTGCTGTTGTGGCAAGCCCCAACCTGAATCTTCAGGCAGGCTCGATTCTTTTTGAATAAACTGTTTAATTAAACGATCTTCCAAAGAGTGGAAGCTAATTACCGCCAAACGACCTTCGGGTTTTAATACCTCAACCGCCTGCGGTAAGAAGTTTTCAATATCTTCTAATTCTTTATTAATCGCAATACGAATTGCCTGAAAAGTACGCGTTGCAGCGTGTTTGTTTTTTTCCCACTTCGGATGGGCAACTTTTACAATTTCAGCCAATTGTGCGGTGGTTTCAATATAACCCGCCTGTTTAATGGCTTTGGCAATACGGCGGCTATAACGTTCTTCACCATATTGAAAAATCACATTGGCTAAGGCTTCTTCTTCAATATCCACCAGCCATTCTGCTGCAGTCGGGCCTTGTGAATTGTCCATACGCATATCAAGCGGGCCGTCTTTCATAAAGCTAAAACCGCGTTCTGCCTGATCTAGCTGTGGTGACGACACGCCTAAATCGGCCATCACACCATCGACCTGAGTGACGCCCAAATCATTCAACGCTTGCTGCATATCAGCAAAACTGGCATGAATAATTTGAAATCGCGAATCTTGCTGTCCCAATTCTGCTGCCACGGCCAAAGCTTGTGGATCTTTATCAAAGGCATAAACTCGCGCCTGCGCATCCAATTTGGATAACAACAAACGCGTGTGTCCACCTCGTCCAAAGGTGGCATCGACATAAATTCCTGTATTGCGATCTGCCAACACGGCATCAACAGTTTCATGAAGTAATACAGAAATATGCGACATAAGGTTCAATCAATACAGCTAAAATGTAACTGCACATTATTACCTTGTTTTGGCAAAGCTCCAAACGTCTTTTTGTAGATAAATATTACTTTCCATAGGGAAAACCGTTTTTGACTTTTTTAAAGCACAAAAAAATCTCCGTAGAGATTTTTTTGTGTGCCAATCCAATAAAAGATTAGCCGAAAATGGATATCTGTTTAACGCTTAGTATTATAAATTTGGTCGAAAATCGCACCATTCACAAAATGTGTTTTTTGTGCATTTTCCCAGCCACCGAACACTTCATCAATCGTGAAGGTTTTTAATTTCGGGAATTGTGCTGCATATTTTGCAAGGACTTTTTCATTACGTGGACGGTAGAAATGCTTAGCCGCCATTTCCTGACCTAAAGGTGAATATAAATAGTTGATATAGCCTGTCGCTAACCATTTATTGCCATTTTTTTCTACTGTGCGGTCTACGATTGCCACCGAAGGTTCAGTCAAAATAGAAATAGATGGATAAACAATATCAAACTTGTCTTTGCCTAAGGTTTTTAAAGTTACAAGGGCTTCATTTTCCCAAGTCAACAACACATCACCAATGCCACGTTCAGCAAATGTAGTCATCGACGCACGTGCTGCCGAATCCATCACTTTTACATTGTGGTACATCTTGCCCACAAATTCTTGCGCTTTGGCCTTAGAGCCGCCCGGCTGCTTTTCTGCATAACCCCAAGCCGATAAATACACCCAACGTGGCAAACCACCTGTTTTCGGGTTAGGGGTAATAATTTGTACGCCTGGTTTGGTTAAGTCATTCCAGTCTTTAATGTTTTTCGGATTGCCTTTACGCACCATAAAGACGATGGTCGAGGTATAAGGCGCAGAGTTATGAGGAAATTCTTTTTGCCAACCTGCTTGGATTTGACCTGACTTTACAATTTCTTCAATGTCATTCGCCAATGCCAAAGTTACGACATCGCCCTTTAAACCATCGACCACAGAACGCGCTTGCTTGCCTGAACCACCATGTGATTGTTTAAAGTTGACGTCTAAACCTGTACGTTTTTTCCAGTACTGACCAAACGACTTGTTAAATTCATCATAAAATTCGCGGGTCGCATCATACGATACATTTAAAAACTGACGATCTGCAGCCTGAGCAGTCGTTGCAGCAAAACCTGTTGCCAATAGCGCAGCAGCCAATAAAGCTTTCAATTGAGTTTTCATTACAGCACACATCACCTTTAATCTGTCGCTCAATATATGCAATGCTCAGGCGCTGCGCAATTTGTAAAAAACATGCAAAAAATGATTAAATTCAAATAATTTAGCTTTAATTAATTGTTTTTAATCAATTTAATTCAAGATGCGGCGTTTATTCCAAATTTATACCTTTTTATGGATTAGATATATAAAAAGTGAATAAAACTTTGATCCGTTTTTAGACTCAACGGTAAAATAAGCGACATCACAGCAATCAAACCCGCTTCAAAACTATTTTATTGTGACTTTTGTAACAATCTTCACGATATCTCCACAGTTGTTTGTTACAACATGTTCTAAATCAAAGATCATCTGAAAAATCGGTATATAGTGAGTAAATGATGATAAAGATCTTATTAAGAGTGTGACGCAAATCTACTTTTGTTATGATTTTTGTGATTAAATATTAAAGTGATTAAAACAATTTATAAATTGTGAGTTCACTCATAAAGGAAAGGGGGAATCAAAATGAAATCTAAACTCATGTTCGCAGTATTACTCAGCTTAAGTACAGTCGGTCACAGTGCAGTGATCAAATCTGCTGAAAGCAAAACCAATTTAACTGAGGCAAAAGGCTCTTTAATTGAAAAAGCCATTACCCAGCAAAAACAGGCAGACAAGCAAAAGTTTGAATCGAATAATGATTTAAAAGTGCTGACTTCAATTAATCTTGCCCCAACTCAAAATTTCTTTGCCTTGCAAAATCAGCGTTTTAGCCGTTTCGTACAAGCCTTATTCCCGCAAGGTAACTCATAAGTCTGCATCAAACTCACTGCCTTTGATCCCCTTTTCAAATGCAGTTGAAACGCCCAAGTACAGAATGTTGAATTTAACATTAAGTACTTGGGCTTTTTCGTTATAATGGTTGCAATTTACATTTTGAATTAATTCTTGCTTATGACTGTTCGTACTCGTATCGCGCCTTCTCCTACTGGTTTCCCGCACGTGGGAACAGCGTATATCGCCTTGTTTAACTTATGTTTTGCCAAACAACACGGTGGTGAATTTATTCTTCGTATTGAAGATACTGACCAACTGCGCTCAACCCCTGAATCTGAAAAAATGATTTTGGATTCATTGCGTTGGTTAGGCTTAAATTGGGCAGAAGGTCCAGATATCGGCGGCCCACATGCACCGTATCGCCAATCTGAACGTATGGATATTTATAAGCAATACGCCTTGCAATTGGTTGAACAAGGGCATGCTTTCTATTGCTTCGCTACTAGCGAAGAACTCGATCAAATGCGTGCAGAACAACAAGCACGTGGTGAAAGCCCGCGCTACGATGGTCGTGGTTTAAACTTGTCTGCAGATGAAGTGCAGCGTCGTTTAGCGGCAGGCGAAGCGCATGTTATTCGTATGAAAGTGCCAACCGAAGGCGTATGTAAATTTAATGACATGCTGCGCGGTGAAGTGGAAATTCCATGGGCGCAAGTCGATATGCAAATTTTGCTGAAAACAGATGGCTTGCCAACTTACCATTTGGCCAACGTGGTCGATGACCATTTGATGCAAATCACTCACGTGATTCGTGGTGAAGAATGGATTCCATCGGCACCGAAACACCAATTGCTTTATCAATATTTTGGTTGGGATATGCCTGTGTTATGCCACATGCCATTGTTGCGTAACCCAGACAAATCAAAATTATCTAAACGTAAAAACCCAACTTCAATCAACTACTACAAAGACATTGGCGTATTACCTGAAGCTTTGCTGAACTATTTAGGTCGCATGGGTTGGTCAATGCCAGATGAAAGTGAAAAATTCACCTTAGCCGAAATGATTGAACACTTTGATATTCAACGTGTTTCACTAGGCGGCCCTATCTTTGATGTGGAAAAACTCAATTGGCTGAATGGTCAATGGATTAAAGCGCTTTCACCTGCTGAGCTGTTAGATACCTTATTGGCTTGGAAAGCAGATCGTGCCAAATTGGAAGAGATTGCTGCCGCGATTCAACCGCGTATTAATTTACTCTCAGAAGCGGTCAATTGGTCTGCACATTACTTCAACCATTTCCCAAGCTTGAGCAAGGAACAGTTTGAAAGTAAAAAACTGTCTGAAGAACAAGTGCGTCAAAGCCTACAATTTGCAATTTGGCGTTTAGAAAGTCTATTTACTTGGAACAACGACACGGTGAGCCAAACCCTAATGGATTTAGCCAACCAAATGGAAATCAAATTGCGTGATTTCATGCCTGCGTTCTTTATTGCAATTGCAGGTTCAACCGCATCTACACCTGTGATGCAAACCATGGTCACCATTGGTCCTGACCTGACCTTTGCGCGTTTGCGTCATGCCTTAGAAGTGGTTGGCGGACCAAGCAAAAAAGAAGTTAAAGTCTGGGAAAAACTGAATGAAAGCATCAAATTGCCGAAAAATGATGCAATTGATCCAGCTTAATTCATTTTTTTGTTGACGTGTGCGCGCAATAGCCCTAATATTGCGCTCACACAGACTGGGGTCATAGCTCAGTTGGTAGAGCGCTACAATGGCATTGTAGAGGTCAGCGGTTCGATCCCGCTTGACTCCACCAAGTTTAAATAAGGCTTTACCTGTGTTGCCTCATCAAGTCCCTATCGTCTAGAGGCCTAGGACATCGCCCTTTCACGGCGGTAACCGGGGTTCGAATCCCCGTAGGGACGCCATATTCAAGATGAATATAGATTCACTTATCTTCATCTTATAATAAAGCTCAAGCAATGACTTGGGCTTTTTTATTGCCCTGTTTTCTGACAGACTGTTTTTGATTTGCCGTACATTTGGTTAGAATAACGATCAGATTAGAATTTTGGAGTTGTAATGCAATACCGATGCCCTAAATGTCAAAGCCCAAAAATCATGCCTGTTGCGCAGGCAGGTCAAACAACACCGCGTCCTGTGGTGCCAAAAAGCTTGGTGATGCTTATTCCAGCGGTATTTGTCTTATTACTTCTTGTCTTGATCAGTATCGCCATGTGGATTTTTGGTGATGGTGCAGGCACAACCTTACAAAGCATTACTGTGGCGGTATTTGTGCTGTGTGTAATTGCAGGTTTCTTGTTTTATCGTGATTTGCCTGATTTCAAAATTTCTATGCAAGCCTTTATGCAGTCACAAAAAAAATGGAAGTGCCGTGAATGTGCACATGAGTGGGAAGTTTAAACCTCACTGGTCTACATCTAGATTAAGAAAAATGTTGCTAGGTTGATCACAAGACCACATCATCGAGCAAATATAAAAAAACCAGCCTTCTCGGCTGGTTTTTTTAATGAGAACTCAAGTTTTTAGACTTAAGCGCCAATTTTACGGTATTTGCTACGTTTGGTTGCCAGATCATCACCATATTTCTTACGGCGATATTCTTCAAACTCAGTATAGTTACCTGTAAAGAATTCTGGTTGCTCATCTTCGAATGACAAGATGTGCGTTGCAATACGGTCTAGGAACCAACGGTCGTGCGATACCACCATCACTGTACCTGGGAAGACTAAAATTGCATCTTCCAGTGCACGTAAAGTTTCAATATCCAAGTCGTTTGATGGCTCATCCAGCAAGATCACGTTTGAGCCCTGCTGTAGAATTTTTGCCAGTTGTAAACGGTTACGCTCACCACCCGACAATTCACCAACACGTTTTTGCTGATCCTGACCTTTAAAGTTAAAGCGACCAATATAAGCACGCGATGCAATTTCATAATCGCCCACTTTCAAAATGTCTAAACCGCCAGAAACTTCTTCCCAAACAGTTTTGTCATCATCTAGAGTATCACGAATCTGACCGACATAAGCCACTTTTACCGAGTCACCTAAAGTCACGCTGCCCGTATCAGGTTGCTGCTCGCCAGTCATCATACGGAATAAAGTCGTTTTACCCGCACCGTTTGGACCGACAATCCCCACAATCGCTGCAGGCGGCACAGTAAAGGAAAGGTTTTCGTAAAGTAAGCGATCACCAAATGACTTGCTGATGTTTTCCACTTCTACCACTTTGTTCCCTAAACGTGGGCCAGGTGGAATATAAATTTCAGAAGTTTCGTTACGCTGTTGGAATTCACGCGAGTTAAGCTCTTCAAAACGCTCCATACGCGCTTTGTTTTTCTTTTGCTGGCCTTTCGCATTGGAACGTACCCATTCCAATTCTTTTTTCAAGGCTTTAGCAAAAGATTCTTCTTGCTTCTGTTCTTGCTCTAAACGGTTATTTTTCTGCTCTAACCATGAAGAGTAGTTACCTTGATATGGAATACCATGTCCACGGTCAAGTTCTAAAATCCATTCTGCAACGTTATCCAAGAAGTAACGGTCGTGGGTAATTGCCACAATCGTACCCGGGAAGTCTTTTAAGAAACGCTCTAACCAAGATACAGATTCTGCATCCAAGTGGTTCGTCGGCTCGTCTAGAAGCAGCATGTCTGGTTTAGACAATAACAAACGGCATAAAGCCACACGACGACGCTCACCACCCGATAATTTGTTAACATCAGCATCCCAAGCTGGCAAATTTAATGCTGCCGCTGCTTGTTCAAGCTGATTGTTCAGGTTGTGTGCATCCCAAGTTTGGATAATCGCTTCTAACTTCTCTTGCTCTTTTGCAAGTTTGTCGAAATCTGCATCTGGATCTGCATATTCTGCAAAAACTTGGTCTAAACGCTCTAAAGCATCTAAAGCTTCACGCACACCATCTTCCACGTTGCCGCGTACATCTTTGCTCGGGTCTAGTGGTGGTTCTTGCTCAAGATAACCAATTTTGATGCCTGGCTGTGCACGAGCTTCACCAGAGAAATCTTTATCTACGCCCGCCATAATACGGAGCAAAGTCGATTTACCTGCACCGTTTAAACCAAGCACACCAATTTTCGCACCTGGGAAAAATGATAAGGAGATGTCTTTCAAGATTTCGCGCTTAGGCGGAACCATTTTCGACACTCGGTTCATCGTATAAATATATTGGGCCACGTAGGACTCCTCAATAGAAAACCAAATCTGGGGCTCAGATGAGCAGCCCCTGCTCTAATGAGCGAAAAAATAATCGGGTATTATACCTGAATACGGAGAAAAAATAAGACACCACAAACATCTTGCATGCTTTGTTACAACTCTAGCGATCAGCGGATAAGCACAGGACTTTTTGCCTGCTATATCAAATTTACAGCTATATAATGCAGCATTTTTACACTTTCTTTCATATTTAAAAATGCTAGACTCAAGCCAATTTAACTCACGAAGATGAAGTAAACATGACCTATAAAGACGAAACTTTGGCCATTCATGCAGGCTATAGCCCAGAACCAACCACCAAAGCCGTGGCTGTGCCTATTTACCAAACCACTTCTTATGCCTTTGATAATACGCAACATGGTGCCGATTTATTTGATTTAAAAGTACAAGGCAATATTTACACCCGTATTATGAACCCAACCACTGCAGTATTGGAGCAACGTGTTGCAGCACTTGAAGGCGGGATTGGCGCATTGGCTTTAGCATCGGGTATGGCTGCAATTACCTACGCAATTCAGACCATTACCGAAGCAGGCGATAACATTGCTTCAGTATCAACTTTATACGGCGGTACTTACAACTTATTTGCCCACACCTTGCCTAAACAAGGCATTGAAGTACGTTTCTTCGATTATCAACAGCCTGAAAGCTTACGCGACCTGATTGATGACAAAACCAAACTGGTCTTTGTAGAATCCATTGGTAACCCATTGGGCAATATTATTGACCTTGAAGCGATTGCGAAAATTGCGCACGAATACGGCATTCCAGTGGTGGTGGATAACACTGTAGCCACGCCTGTCTTGCAAAAATCATTTGATTTTGGCGCAGACATCATCATTCACTCACTGACCAAATATATTGGTGGTCACGGTACGTCTATTGGCGGCATTATTGTCGATAGCGGTAAATTCCCTTGGGGCAAATATCCTGAGCGTTTTAAAGCCTTAAATACACCTGACCCAAGTTACCATGGTGTGAACTATGTAGAAGCCTTAGGCGCTGCAGCATTTATTGCACGTGCACGTGTAGTACCACTACGCAATACAGGTGCAGCGATTAGCCCGCATAACGTATTCCTAATTTTACAAGGTTTAGAAACCTTAAGCCTGCGTATGGAACGCCATACTGAAAACGCGCAAAAAGTAGCGGAATATTTACAGGCACATCCAAAAGTGAAATGGGTCAATTACGCAGGTTTGAAAGATCACCCGCAACATGCGTTGGCACAAAAATATGTGAAAGGCAAACCTTCTGCAATTCTGTCTTTTGGTGTGCAAGATGGCCGTGAAGGCGGAACCCGCTTTATTGATGCACTGCAATTATTCACACGCTTGGTCAATATTGGCGATGCCAAGAGTCTGGCTTGCCACCCTGCAACCACCACTCACCGTCAGTTGAGTGCAGATGAACTCAAAGCGGCTGGTGTGAGTGAAGATATGGTGCGTTTATCCATCGGGATTGAACATGCCGATGACTTAATTGCCGATTTAGAGCAAGCTTTAGCAGCCGTATAAAAACTCATCAGTTCAAACTTTGTACTGGCATCCTGCTGATTAATTTTAACAGGATGCTTTTTTATTTTAATTTTTCTTTGTATGTCTTTGCATTAGCTTTATTTCATGATAAAAATAAAGATATACAGCTCACAAAAATAGAGCAATTACTCTAAATTCATTTTTAAATTCAACCACTTATTCCATAGCTTTTTTTGTGCAATCGGCTATCATAAAGCCAAGTAAAACAGTTCAAATTCAGTCTGAAATTTGAATCGTCAATCTCAATAAAAATGACAACTCAGGAATCTAAATCAGGAATATTAGCGTGAAGCCAAAATTAGAGAAACTTTTTCAACAGCGTGTAAATGGTAAAGTTGCCCTTATTACAGGTGCATCGAGTGGTATTGGTTTAACCGTGGCACATAAGCTAGCCGATGCAGGTGCGCATGTGCTTTTGGTGGCACGTACTCAGGAAACGCTCGAACAAGTCAAAGCTGAAATTGAAGCACGTGGTGGCAAGGCTTCAGTTTTCCCTTGTGATCTAAACGATATGGACTCTATTGATGCTGTATCGCAACAAATTCTTGCCTCTGTCGATCATATTGATATTTTAATTAACAACGCAGGCCGCTCAATCCGTCGTGCAGTACATGAGTCGGTTGATCGTTTCCACGACTTTGAACGTACCATGCAGCTCAACTATTTTGGTGCTGTGCGTTTGGTACTCAATATTTTGCCGCAGATGATGCACCGTAAAGATGGTCACATCATCAACATCAGCTCGATTGGTGTATTAGCCAACGCAACGCGTTTCTCGGCTTATGTGGCATCTAAAGCCGCATTGGATGCGTTTAGTCGCTGTCTATCTGCAGAAGCGCATACACACAAAATTGCGATTACTTCGGTGTATATGCCATTGGTTCGTACCCCAATGATCGCACCAACCAAAATTTATAAGTACGTGCCCACCCTTTCACCTGAGCAAGCGGCAGATTTAATTGCTTATGCGATTGTGAAACGTCCGAAGAAAATTGCGACACATTTGGGTCGTTTGGCTTCAATCACTTATGCGATTGCACCAGACATTAACAACAAACTCATGTCGATTGGTTATAACTTATTCCCAAGCTCTACCGCTTCTGTGGGCGAGCAGCAAAAACTGAACTGGGTACAAAAAGCGTATGCGCGCTTGTTCCCAGGTGAACACTGGTAATTTATACACAATTCAAGTTTTGCTTTAGGCGACCTACGGGTCGCCTATTTGTTTTTACAGCTTAGGTTGAACAGCGCACAACAATACAACATCACTTCAACAATTTTTAAATTGTGCAGCCGCAACTTTTCATGTGATTTTAATATTGGTTTAAGAAATAGCATTCAAAATGACATTACAATAATGAAAGGTACAACACATGAAAACTCTGTATCTGTTTAAGCTATTTTGTTTTTCTGCTGCGGGCTTAAGTTTTTATCACTTATATACTGAGCTTACGCGCAATCATGTAGACACATTTCAAGTGATGACACTGACAGGCCTGGTGGTCTTGTTAGTCGAATTGGGCTATCGCAGCCAACTTGCCGTGTCCATGTCGCATTCATCTGGTGCGATGTCCGAAGTTTCTGCCTCTTCTAATTACAGTTATTTCATGTCTAAATTGGCAGCAGGCAGTATTGCCACAAGTTTTGTTCTGCAAGGCTTAATCCGTTAATTGCTTATTTAAGATCCACAATCTCAACCATAACAAAACATTCAATTGCACCGCATTTTTATGCTATAACACAGCTGTTTTAAGTATTTTGAATGGATTATGCGAGCACTGGCCCTCATTTTACAGTATGGCTGTTTTGCCTTTGCCTTGTTTCTGAGTTATCAGGTTGCAACGGCGCTTTATCAGCAAGAATATGAACTTTTAGAGGTTGTTGCCGATGTCGGCACGATTTTAATTTGTATTGATTTGGGCGTATTTTTATTTAGCAGCAAAGCCTCACAAGGTTTAAATCTTCAGGAATATGCTCGCCAACTTGAAGCACCACCGTCAAAACTAGTCGCAGTGACTCGTAAACTTGGACATTTGGGAATCATGCTGATTTTGGTGAGTTGGATTGTACCGTTGATTTAAAATCCATCAAAAAATCTGTATATAAAAATGTTCCTGCAAAACAAAAAGCTCCCGAATTTCGGGAGCTTTTTGTTAGAGCAATTCAAAATTACTTCGAACCTTTAATCCCTGCTTGTAACAACAATGCACCTAAACCACCAATTTTATTTTCTTGTGGTTTAGCGGCTTGTGGTTTTTTCGCTTGTGGACGCTCAGTCTGAGGACGTGACTGCTGTGGACGTTTCGCTTGTGGCTTACGCTCTGTACGCTGTTCTTGATCACGACGTGGTGCACGCGCTGCTTTTGCAGGTGCAGCCGAACCTTCAGGACGCATCGATAAATTCACACGGTTACGCTCTACATCAACCTGCAACACACGCACTTGAACAATTTGACCTGGTTTCACCACTTTATGCGGATCAGCCACAAATTCATTGGCCAACTCAGAAATATGCACCAAACCATCCTGATGTACGCCCACATCCACGAAAGCACCAAAGTTGGTCACGTTGGTTACAACACCTTCAAGCTGCATGCCTTCAGTCAACTGCGCCACTTCAGTAATATCTTCACGGAATTTAGCCGTACGGAATTCAGGACGAGGGTCACGACCTGGTTTTTCCAATTCAGACAAAACATCCTGAATCGTTGGTAAACCGACTTGCTCATCTACAAATTCTTCCGCATTCACCGAACGAATAATTTCAGTATTGCCAATGATGTCTTTGACTGTGGTTGCTTTCGCTGCAACGATTTTTTCCACTAAACCATAAGATTCTGGGTGAACAGCAGAGGCATCTAAAGGCTCAGAACCGGCTTGAATACGCAAGAAACCTGCTGCTTGTTCAAAGGTACGTTCGCCTAAACGCGGTACGTTTTTCAAAGCTTGGCGATTGTCAAAACGGCCATGTTCTTTACGGTATTCAACAATTTGCTGTGCAATGGCTTTATTCAAACCTGCGATATAACCCAAAATTGCTGAAGATGCCGTGTTGACATCGACACCGACCGAGTTCACACAGTCTTCTACCACAGCTTCTAAGGTTTTTGCTAAACCTGCCTGATTCACGTCATGTTGATACTGACCCACACCGATTGATTTTGGATCAATTTTTACCAACTCTGCCAATGGGTCTTGCAAACGACGTGCAATCGACACTGCACCACGAATCGACACATCTAGTTCTGGCAACTCTTGCGATGCCAATTCAGAAGCTGAATACACAGATGCACCCGCTTCAGATACAGACACACGTGTTAATTTCAAGTCACTGTGCGCCGCCATCATTTCTGCCACAACCGCTTCAGTTTCACGGCTTGCAGTCCCGTTACCAATCGCGATTAAATCAACATTGTGCTCACGGCATAAACGAGCAAGTTCTTCAATCGCGCCTGCTTTGTCTTCTTTAGGTGCAAATGGATAAACCGTGCTATGTGCAACCACATCGCCAGATTGGTTCACCACAGCCAGTTTGACACCTGTACGGATGCCAGGGTCTACGCCCAGCGTACAACGCGCACCTGCAGGTGCAGAAAGCAATAAATGACGCAAGTTTTCTGCAAAGACATCCATCGCTTCAGCTTCAGCAGCCAAACGCTTTTCAGTCAATAATGAATGTTCGATTTGTGGACGCACTTTGCCCAACCAGAACAATTTTGCCGTTTGCTTTAAAAAGTCCTGACGTGCTTGCGGCTGAATCTGATCTAAATTGTATTCAGTTTCAATACGTGCCAAAGGCGCACTGTCTTCACCATCAACTTTTAAGCCCAAGACGTTTTCTTGGCGACCACGCAACATCGCCAATAGACGATGTGATGGTACTTTGTTGAGGTTTTCTGAAAAATCGAAGTAATCACGGAATTTTTTGCCCACTTCTTTTTTCTCTTCAGAAGCAACCAAGCTTTTTAATACCGCTGTTTTGGCAAAAATTTCTTTTAATTCTGTGGTTAAGGCAATATTTTGTGCCCATTCATCAATCAGAATGTGTTGTACCGCATCTAGCTGACTGTCTGCATCAGGATAGTCTGCATGACTAAAGCCTGCTAAAGCTTCGCTTGGCTCAACCTGTTCTGCAAAAATTTGCGCTGCAATTGGGCCTAAACCTGCTTCTTTAGCTTTAAACGATTTACTGGTGCGTTTTGGACGGTAAGGCGCGTAAATTTCTTCTAAAGCATTTTTGGTTTCAGCAGCGTTAACCCGTGCCAATAAATCATCAGATAATTTATCTTGTTCTTTGAGTGATTCTATTACTTTTTCGCGACGCTCATATAAATCACGTAAATACGATAAACGTGTATCGAGCTGACGTAGCTGCGTGTCATCTAAACCTTGCGTCACTTCTTTACGGTAACGTGCAATAAATGGAACGCTAGCACCTTCATCAATAAGTTTGATGGCAGCTTCTACTTGATTTGGTCGTACGGCA
Source organism: Acinetobacter sp. SWBY1 (assembly GCF_002946595.1). Taxonomy (NCBI): domain Bacteria; kingdom Pseudomonadati; phylum Pseudomonadota; class Gammaproteobacteria; order Moraxellales; family Moraxellaceae; genus Acinetobacter; species Acinetobacter sp. SWBY1. Next base: position 1,747,142 of record NZ_CP026616.1, read on the forward strand.
AGTTCTTTTGCTAACTGCTGAACTAAGTCAGTCATCGTGTGTGATCCTACAAGGATAAGTACTAAAAGCCATGATTATAAAGGCCAAGACTATAAAATCCACAATTGTTTTATGAATTTTATAAATGGTGGTTTTTTGGCGATTTTTGCCAATTCGGCTAAATTTTATAAATCTAAATAAAATTCAGGCTTATGTTAGACTCAAACGGACAAATATGTCAGTTTTTCGCATGGGAATGCTGTATATATTTGGTATCTATGTCTTGATTTTATCTGCAATATTTGTTGCTTTAGAGCATAGGCAATAGATACCAATGAATCGTATACTCAAAGCCAACTCAACTTTTTGTTTACGATGACAATAAAGAATAAAGGAGCACATCATGAGTTTAGTTGTACCTGCTGAAAAAACAGATGCCGTACACAGCGAAACTGACCGCGTTGAACGCATTCTCGTTGTCGATGATGATGTGCGTTTACGTACCCTGTTACAGCGTTTCTTGGAAGATAAGGGCTTTGTGGTCAAAACTGCCCACGATGCGACACAAATGGATCGTTTGTTACAGCGTGAACTGTTCTCTTTAATCGTGCTTGATTTTATGCTGCCTGTTGAAGATGGTTTAAGTATTTGCCGTCGTTTACGTCAATCTAACATCGACACGCCAATTATTATGCTGACGGCTCGCGGCAGTGACTCTGACCGTATTGCAGGACTTGAAGCAGGTGCAGATGATTATTTACCAAAACCGTTTAATCCAAATGAGCTGTTAGCGCGTATTCGTGCTGTATTGCGTCGTCAAGTGCGCGAGGTACCAGGTGCACCAAGTCAGCAAATGGAAGTGGTTGGTTTTGGCCCATGGTCACTAGATTTATCGACCCGTACTTTGACACGTGAAGGTCAGGTCGTGACCCTAACTACAGGTGAATTTGCAGTACTCAAAGCGTTGGTACAACATCCTCGTGAGCCTTTAACCCGTGACAAGTTAATGAATTTGGCGCGTGGTCGTGAATGGGGTGCGATGGAGCGTTCGATTGATGTTCAGGTTTCACGTTTACGTCGTTTAATTGAAGAAAACCCTGCCCGTGCACGTTATATTCAAACGGTTTGGGGTGTCGGTTATGTATTTGTTCCAGATGGTGCGGAATAAGTTGAAAATGATGTGAGGCTTCAGCCTCACATCTTCATGCAATGATCAACATTTATGCACACCGATCATTGTGCTAGATTTAAAGAACAGACATTCCAATAACAAGTATATTCATCATAAAATTTCACTTACTAAATTCGCTTTACAACCTCTGCCACAGGACAAGATGTGAAACTCGAACCCATCGACCCACAAGAATTTACCGACTATGTGGCGTATTCTGAAAAGAAACGTACCCGCTGGGAGCGTTTTCTGGACAAAATCAAACCACGCTCTGCAGCCATGCGCACCACGGTACTGGTGGTTTTTGTGGTGTTGTTTAGCCTGTTTATGTCGTTGTGGTTCTTTTGGCGCACCTTGTATTTACCTGAAATTCAACAACACGCCCGCTATTTAGCGGTTGAACTGGAAATTTTAAACAATCCAGATTTGCGCATTTTTCACAATGAAGCCGAAGTCGATGTCGATGCGTGGCTTAAAAATCGGGTCGGCATTGAATATGTAACCGATCCACGTGAGTTTCCTAATGTACGGGAAAAAGTCATTGCAGAGTTTTTTACCCAACAAATAGAAAAGAAACTGGCAACTGAATTAAAAATGCAGGATGTCACGGTCTATTTCCAGTTCAAACCAAGCCCGCGTATTTGGATTCAAACCCCAGAAATGAATGGCAACTGGGTACGTGAACCCCTTAAAACCTATGCCAACTACAGCCCTGAATTGGTCTTTGGCTGGCTTTTGGGTATTCCACTGTTAGCTGCAGCAATTATTTTAACTCTAGTACGTCAGCTGAATCGTCCTTTGCGTCGTCTGCAAAATGCCGCCAATAGCTACAGTAAAACAGGCAAAGCACCTTATTTGGAAACCAATCACGGTCCGCAGGAAATTCGTGAGGTCAACCAAGCCTTTAATCACATGATTTATACCTTGGAACAGACTGAACGTGACCGTCGTATCATGTTGGCAGGTATTTCACACGACCTGCGCACGCCACTGACACGGATTCGTTTAAGTGCCGAAATGATGCCCGATGATGATTTTTTAAAAGAAGGCTTAATTTACGATGTAGAAGATATGGATGCGATTTTAAATCAATTCATTTCTTATATGCGTGATGGTTCCGATGAAGAATTACAAGAAACCGATTTAAATGTTTTGCTGCAGGAATTGATTATTCAATTTAAACCGTTGGATATTCGCTTTAACGCACAAGAATTACCTTTAATTCAGGCGCGCAGTTTGTCGCTGAAACGTCTGATTGGCAACCTGATTAATAACTCGAAACGCTATGGTGCAGAGCCAATTGAGTTGTCTGCAGAAGTGCTGGATGAACACATTCGGATTAGCGTGGCAGACAACGGTACAGGCATTCCAGAAGACCAAATTGCCGATTTAATGCAGCCTTTTGTACGCGGCAATGAAGCACGTACTGTACAAGGCAGTGGCTTAGGTTTGGCAATTGTAAAACGTATTGTCGATATTCATCAGGGCGAGCTCACCATTCAAAACCGTGAACACGGTGGTCTTGAAGCCATCATTACCCTGCCGTTACAACCTGAAATCGTTGAAGAAAAAAATAATGTTGGCACGCTGGAAAAAATCAAACAAAGTTTGAGTGAACACTTCTAAACGGCTGACGCTTTTGATCTCTATCTGGCTTGCTATATACCAATTTCAGACCAACAGCAAATCGGATGGACGATCAAAGTAAAAAATTCAGATGGTGCATATCAAAATTGTATAAAAATATATCAAACAAATTGTAATATTTACCTTTTGATATATAAATAAACGATTAAATTCAATTATTTATGTATTATTTTATATTTTTATACCACCATTTAGGCAAAAAATTAGACCTTAGCCTAACACCTATGCAAAATACCTTTTTTGATCGGTACAATCGGTATCAGTCTAGTATTTTACGAGAGTTCGCCATGTCTTTAGATCGCATCCGTTTAGCCTCCCTCCACGACAAAGTAATCAGCGCAGAACAAGCTGCTGAATTCGTTCAAGATGGTATGACCGTAGGTATGAGTGGCTTTACTCGTGCGGGTGAAGCAAAAGCTGTTCCACTTGCATTGGTGGCACGCGCTAAAACCAACCCTTTAAAAATTGACTTAATTACTGGCGCAAGTCTTGGTAATGATTTAGACAAGCAATTGACTGAAGCAGGTGTTTTGGCTCGTCGTATGCCGTTCCAAGTAGACAACACCTTGCGTAAAGCAATTAACCAAGGTCAAGTTATGTTCATTGACCAACACTTGTCTGAAACTGTTGAGCAAATGCGTAACAACACGCTAAAACGCCCAGACATCGCGATTGTTGAAGCAGTTGCAATTACTGAAGACAGCTTAATTATTCCAACAACTTCTGTAGGTAACTCTGCAAGCTTTGTTGAATATGCAGATAAAGTCATTATCGAAATCAACACCACTGTAAGCACAGAATTTGAAGGCCTACACGACATTTATATTCCTGAAGCACGTCCAACACGTGGCCCAGTGCCATTAACTCACGTTGAACAACGTATTGGAACCAAAGGTATTCAGTTAGACCCTGCAAAAGTTGTGGGTATTGTATTTAACGATACCTTGCTTGACTCTCCATCTAACGTGACCGATCCAGATGACGAAACTCAAGCCATTGCAGATCACTTGATCGCATTCTTTGAAAACGAAGTAGCACAAGGTCGTTTACCGAAAAACTTGGCACCTTTACAAGCAGGTATCGGTTCAATTGCAAATGCAGTATTAACAGGCTTCAAACACTCTAACTTTGAAGACTTGGTGATGTACTCAGAAGTACTCCAAGACTGTACGTTTGAATTGATTGATGCAGGCAAAATGAAGTTCGCTTCTGGCTGTTCAATGACTTTGTCTGAAAAATGTGGCGATCGCGTATTTGGTAATCTTGCACACTACAAAGACAAATTCATTTTACGTCCACAAGAAATCTCTAACTTCCCTGAGTTAGTACGTCGTTTAGGCATCATTGGCATTAACACTGCACTTGAGTTTGATATTTACGGTAACGTGAACTCAACCCACGTATGCGGTACCAAAATGATGAACGGTATTGGTGGTTCAGGTGACTTCGCGCGTAACGCACACTTGGCGATTTTCGTGACTAAATCAATTGCGAAAGGCGGTGACATTTCATCTATCGTTCCAATGGCTGCGCACGTAGACCACAACGAACACGACGTTGACATTTTGGTTACTGAGCAAGGTTTAGCAGATTTACGCGGTCTTGCACCACGTGAACGCGCTCGTGCGATTATCGACAACTGTGTACACCCAATGTACCGCAATGCATTGAATGATTACTTTGAGCGTGCATGTGCAAAAGGTGGTCACACTCCTCACCTACTTCGTGAAGCATTATCTTGGCATGCAAACTTCGAAGAACACGGTCACATGTTGACTCCTGCACAACAAGAATCTGCGCAACCAGCATAATTCGCGTGCAATAAAAAAACGCCCTGATTTTTCAGGGCGTTTTTTTATGTCTTAAGTTTTTATGTCTTAGATTGTCACAAGGTCATTTGCGACAACGCACTCCATTTTACTCAAATGCCAAAGCTTTAAATTCATCTATAAAATGCTGTCCTAACTGACGCAAACCATCCACACTGAGTGTGGTTTCAATCACACCTAAAGACACGACATCACGTTGAATTTGCAGCACGGTTTGACCTTGCGGGTTGATATAAAAACGAGAACCCAAAGTTGCAAATTTGCTTGCTAAGTCTAGGTTTTGTTCAGCTCGAACTTGATTCACCACATCTTGCGCGGTAAAGCGGTATTGATCATGCAGCAAATTTAAGCTGTTGGATTGCCCATATTCTGCACTTAATGCACAATCATCCAAGACCTGTAAAGGCTGATCAAGATTGGCAAAAGCAGTCGCAGGGAGACTCTGCGCAAGACTGAATAAAATAGGGAGAGAAAATTTTAACATTGGACACCTCGCACATAGGTAAATTACACCTGTGGAGAAACATCCTTTTTTCACCAACTTATATTTTAAGTTCAAAAATCACTCAATACATTGACTTTTTATACCAAACGACCTAAACGCAGCAACACGGGGAACTGAATACCAAACACCTGAGTAGGCTGCTGCCGTAACAATTGCTGTAGTTCAAGCAAAGGCGTTTCTGTATGCTGCTTTAAATAATGCTGCAGCCCCGACCAAGTATTTAAATAATCCAACAACTGAGCTGCCGACCAACGATATTTCAGGCAAAGTTCGGGTGTCACGATTTCTTGAAATGGGAAAGGAATCGTGCGATATAAGTCATCAATATAACGACGTTCAGCATCCCAACAACCTTTTAAGGTCTGAAAATACAAGCGTTGAATTGCGGTATTCACCTCAGGATCTACAGCTTGAATCAGACCGTAGCCCACCGCAGCAAACACACCACTGGGTTTTAGCACCCGATGCACTTCGGCATAAAAGGCATCAAACTTGAACCAGTGAATCGCTTGTGCAACGGTAATTAAATCCACACTCGCATCTGCCAATCCGCTGTCTTGCGCCAAGCAGGTACGATAACTCACATTTGCCCACTGCGGTGCCAAATCCAACTGTGCTTGACTTAAATCTGTGGCTAAAATCTGCTGAAAATGTGGTACCAATAACTGGGTAAACTGCCCCGAACCGGCACCATTCCCTGACCATGATCGCTTGATTTTAATTCAGCTTGTTTAATACGTATTGTGGACTTTAGATGAAGATGCAAAGCGGGTTTGAATACAAGATTTTATTTTAGACATAAAAAATTTTGCGCATAAAAAAGCCCCAAACATTGTTTGAGGCTTTTTGAATATGGTGGCGAGACCCAGGATCGAACTGGGGACACACGGATTTTCAATCCGTTGCTCTACCGACTGAGCTATCACGCCAATGCCGTGTATTAAGCCGTATCTCGGCTGAATAGTCAATAAAAATCATCACTTTTTTATTTGATCGCATAAATTTTATGCAAAAAAAATCCCTGATGGGATCAGGGATTGAAAACGTTTAACCGTTTTGAATATGGTGGCGAGACCCAGGATCGAACTGGGGACACACGGATTTTCAATCCGTTGCTCTACCGACTGAGCTATCACGCCAATGACGCGTATTAAACAGTTTCAGCTGTAAATCGTCAATAGTCTTTTTCGCTTTTCAGTGCAAATGTTTACTTTTACAGCAACCTCATTCTATTTCTGCTGAAATATCACCCAAAAATTTAAAAATGAGTTCTTTTCCAATTAAATTTTGACAAACTTCCGATACGCGAATGTGGGGCACGGATGCCCCACGTTACCCATCACGACAAGGATGTCGTGTATGGGTAACAAAAGACTTTTGCCTACTTTGGGTCTTGCCAAAGTAGGAAGATGCCTACGCAAAGCTATTTAAACCTTAGCTAAAAATTGTGGCTGTGCAAGCACAAAAAACAATATAGGATTTAGATAAACTTCTTTCACAAATCCGATTAAAACCATACTTCAATCCCCCATCATCCTCTTACGGAAGATATTCCTCATCCCTGAGCCATATATGGCGCAAGAGAAGGGATTTTCGATACTAATTTAATTTTGACCTATACGGATAAACTGAAAAGACAGACACAACGTCAGCTTTTTAAAAACTCACAACTTACCCAAATGCGCCAAACAACGATGAATCGCACCACAACCCGGCTGAAAGTGCTGCACACCTTTGGCTTCTTCCATACGGCACACCTCACTCACCAAACGATCTGCCACACCTCGACCACGGTTTGCAGGATGCACCACAATATATTCAAGCGTACGATGATCATCTTGCCCTGTGCACCAAATCGCACCAATCACTTTAGTATTAAATTCTGCCGTGTAAAGTAGGGTATACTGAGCCAAGTTCTGCTCAAGTTGGCTTACCGCATCTTGCCCATCGCCAAATTCAGGGCTGGTATCATACAGTCGCTCAAGCTGGCTGCGCACTTCGGTATTTTCCAGTGAAGTATAGGCATGTACGGTAATAGGCATTGATTAACCCTCCTGAGCAATCTAATATGCTGAGACTTCGTCACAGCGAAAACATTTTACATCAATCATTTTTGACGTTTTTTGAGGAACGTGTCTATGACCCAACGTATCAGTGAAGTGGTGAGAAATACCAACGAAACTAAAATTCGAGTTCGTGTGAATCTGGACGGTACGGGTCAAGGCACACTCAACACTGGAGTTCCATTTTTAGACCATATGATTGATCAAATCAAGCGACACGGTTTGTTTGATATTGATATTCATTGTGATGGCGACTTGGAAATTGATGATCACCACACTGTAGAAGACTGTGGTATCACGCTTGGACAAGCTTTTGCTCAAGCTTTGGGCGATAAAAAAGGTTTACGACGCTACGGTCACTTTTACGCACCACTTGATGAATCTTTAAGCCGTGTGATTGTCGATTTATCGGGTCGTCCGGGTTTATTTATGGATATTCCATTTACCCGCGCACGTATTGGTACTTTTGATGTGGATTTATTCTCAGAATTCTTCCAAGGCTTTGTCAACCATGCATTAATGACACTGCACATCGACAACCTCAAAGGTAAAAACAGCCACCACCAAATTGAAAGCGTATTTAAAGCATTTGCACGTGCTTTACGCATGGCATGTGAAGTCGATCCGCGTGCTGAAAATACAGTGGCATCAACCAAAGGAACACTCTAATGACCCGAATTGCCCTTCTTGACTATGGCATGGGAAATTTACACTCTGCAGCGAAAGCTTTAGAGCATGTGGGTGCAACGGTAGATGTGACCAATGACCCAAAACTGATTGCACAAGCCGATAAAATTGTGTTTCCAGGTGTGGGTGCCATGCGTGACTGTATGCAAGGCATGCATGAAGCAGGAATTGATGAGGTAGTACGCAACGCAGTCTTTAATAAGCCTGTACTCGCTATTTGTGTGGGTATGCAGGCCTTGATGCAACGTTCTGAAGAAAATGGCGGTGCAGATGCGCTTGGTATTTTTGCAGGTACTGTTAAACGCTTTCCAGAAGTGGAAGGTTTAAAAGTACCGCACATGGGTTGGAATCAGGTACATCAACATGACCCGAGCCACCCAATGTGGAACAACATTGAACAAGACGCGCGTTTCTACTTCGTGCACAGTTTCTATGTTGAACCACAAGATGACAGCATTGTGGCTGCAACCTGTGATTATGGTCTGACCTTCTGTACTGCACTGCATCAAGATAACTTGTTTGCAACGCAGTTCCACCCTGAAAAGAGCCATACTGCGGGCTTACAGCTACTTAAAAATTTTGTGGAATGGAAAATTTAAGTTTTTCAAAGCACTGAATTTTTTCTAAAGCCGAGTGAATCTCGGCTTTATTTTTGCGTGAATGTTTTTCACTTTTCATCTGCTATTTTATTGTTTAAAATTAGCACGTTTTTTATACCTTTAATTCAAAAAAATTTTAACTCAATTTAAAAACCAAGGAATTACAACAATGAGTCAATATGTAGAAGATTCTGCACTGAGTGCAACGGGGCGTTTTGGTCGCATGTCTTTTTTAGCTTGGAACTGCTTACTCAGTTTCGCACTGACCCTACTTATTTTAGTCATTGCAATTATTGCACCTAATCTTTTGGTCGATCTAAGCTCAGGCTCTATGGGCATTGGCATGATCTTACTTGTTATTATTTATATCGTTGCATTCTACTTTAGCTTTATTTTTACCATCCGCCGCCTACATGACCGCAATCATACGGGTTGGTTGTCTTTGCTGATTTTAGTGCCTGTGGTCAATATTATTCTGGGTTTATATCTGATCTTTGCCCCGGGCGATGACCGTCAGAATAGCTATGGTGCGCCACGTCCAACCGCAGGTTGGGAAAAAGTACTGGCTTGGATTTTCATTGTCCTGATTATTTTGGCAATCCTTGGCGGCTTATTTTCTGGCTTTATGGCATAACAGCCTAAATCATACCCATTTGAAGTTTAAGAATAGTCCACACCGCTTGGGCTATTTTTTTAACTTTTAAAATTTTCAAGCAAAGAGATATTTCAATATTTTAGACTTTGCCAAATTCTGCAAAATTCTTTAGGCTAAAACGGCTTCTTTACCGCTTTGAATATTATGGATCAAACCCGTTTGCGCACCCTGCCAAGCCCTGAGCAAATTCAACAATTACCACGCTTTGAAAATCTGCCCCGCACGCAGATTATGCTGATTCAAACGCTGGAACAATTCCTTGAAGTGGAAGCAGAATTAAAAACCGCAGCCGTTTTGGGTTTTGACTCCGAATCCAAACCCACCTTTAATGTTGGTGAAGTGTCTACGGGCCCGCATTTAATTCAACTGGCAACGCTAGAAAAAGCCTATTTATTTCAGGTTAATGCCGATATTTGGCAATTTTTACAACCGATTTTTGCCAATCGGGATCAAATTAAAGTCGGTTTTGGACTTAAAAATGATGCCCATCTATTTCGTAAAAAAGGCATGCAGTTGAATAGCGTGATTGAATTATCCAAGTGTTTTGGCAGTTTTGGCTTTAAAAGTCCATTGGGGCTCAAAAATGCCATGGCCCTGTTATTTCATGTGAATTTTCCCAAAAGTAAAAGCATCAGCACCTCAAACTGGGCACGTCAATCACTTAGCGAAGCGCAAATTGCCTATGCCGCAGCCGATGCCTACGCACCTGTATTGGTATTTGAAGAATTAGGGCGTTTAGGTTTATTGCCCGATCACATTCCCAACAGCTCACTCAAATTGCGGATTCGCCCATCTAAAACAAAACCTGCAACAGATGCTTAGAGATTTAACAATACTTTGTTAAGATGCACAGATTGAATTCAATAAGTTTTTGGCAAGGAGCGAAAGCATGCTGATCATCCCTGCAATTGACCTGAAAGATGGCAAGTGTGTTCGTTTAAAACAAGGTCGTATGGAAGATGATACTGTATTTTCTGACGATCCAGTGGCGACTGCACAGCACTGGGTAAATGAAGGCGCGCGTCGCTTGCATTTAGTCGATTTAAACGGTGCTTTCGCAGGTACGCCAATCCATAAACCTGTGGTCGAAGCCATTGCAAAATCACAACCTGAGCTTCCAATTCAAATTGGTGGTGGTATTCGTTCACTCGAAACCATTGAACACTATTTAGATGCTGGCGTGTCTTTTGTGATTATTGGCACTAAAGCCGTGCAAGAGCCTGCTTTTGTAGAAGAAGCATGCAAAAAGTTTGCAGGACACATTATTGTCGGAATTGACGCCATGAATGGCATGGTAGCAACCGATGGCTGGGCCAACGTGACTGACGTCAAAGCGACTGATTTAGCCAAACGTTTTGCCGATGCAGGTGTATCTAGCATTGTTTATACCGATATTGCCCGTGATGGCATGATGCAAGGTGTGAACGTAGAACAAACCGTAAACTTGGCGCAATATTCAGGCTTACCCGTGATTGCTTCTGGCGGTGTGACCAATTTAGATGACGTACGCAATCTAAAAGGGCAGCCTGGCATTTTAGGTGCGATTACAGGTCGTGCAATTTACGAAGGCACGTTAAGCCTGCGTGAGGCACAGTTGCTTTTAGATGAGCAATCTTTGTAATTCTGCCGCGTATTTTTAAAGAGGTCTGCGGACCTCTTTTTTATTTTGATTTTATTTTACTCATTTTGAGTTTTCTTCATCTCCCACTGGTTCTATGTCTCAGCTTTCACCAATGCTTCGCAGTAAAGCCCCGCAACTGGCGCTCATTTTGATTACCCTAATTTGGGGTGCAACCTTCATTACCGTGCAATACGGTTTGAACTTCAGCAGCCCAGTACTGTTTGTAGGCTTACGTTTTGCCGCAGCCACGTTGGCCGTGGGGCTGATTTCATGGCGAAGCTTACGTGGTTTTAGCATCGATGAACTCTATGCAGGCTTTGCCATAGGCGCAGTCATTGCGCTAGGTTATGTCACTCAAACCATTGGCTTACAAAGTATCAGCAGTAGCGAATCGGCCTTTTTAACGGCGCTGTATGTCCCGCTTGTACCGCTATTGCTGTGGTTATGCTTTGATCAACGTCCGCATGTCATGACTTGGTTGGGTGCTATTTTGGCATTTGTAGGCTTGGTCTTTTTAACAGGCAATGGCTTAGGCGCAATTCAGTTAAGTTTTGGACAAGCCATTACTTTAATCGGTTCAATTGCGATTGCCTTTGAAATTATTTTAATTAGCTATTTTGCCAATCGGGTCAATTTAAAGCGCGTTACCCTCATCCAACTGGGTTGTGCATCGTTATTGTGTTTTGCGATTGCACCATGGGTTGGAGAAACTCAATTGCCCGAATTTCAGTGGTCACTCCTTGCTGTTTTGCTCGGCTTAGGCATTGCCAGTGCCGTGATTCAATTGGTGATGAACTGGGCGCAACGACAAGTAGACCCTGCGCAAGCTGCTATTATTTATGCAGGTGAGCCTGTTTGGGCCGCATTGATTGGACGTTTGGCAGGCGAGCGCTTGGCAGTTCTGGCGTTGTTCGGTGGACTACTGGTGGTTTTAGGCGTGCTGGTCAGCGAATGGCGACCAAAATTTTTAAAACGAAACACATCATCCCAAAAAGTTGAATGAACAGCATCTAGGCAAGATCGCTCAAAACATCTTAAAAAGACGAACGAACGTGAATTTAATGATACATCGGTAAATTATCATTCACGCGAATTAAACCGCGTATAGCACGGTAAACAATCCATAACCACGAAATAGCAACCACTGCGATACAGAAAAGTGTCGCAGCCAAAGTCATACTGGCAAAGCTTTGCGCATCTGGACTAAAGAACACCAAAAAGAACGGCACAAAGGCCACAATATTCCAAAACAGATACCACCAGAAGCTGCGAATTTGCCAAGTAAAATGACTGGCAAAAATTGAACCTTGTACATCACTACGTTTTAAATAGTTGATGATTAAGGCAATCACGGCCAATATCCCCGCAGAAAAAATCGCCACGATATACAGCACATATAAAATCATGGTCAATGAACGATGTGGGTCTTGATCTACTGAATATGAATGCTCTGCGTCTGACATAATGCACCTGATAAGCCTGTTACTGGAACAATATTCCCAATTAGATGTTAAGCTGATTCAACGGAGAAATCATCCATAAAATCAGAAAGATATTTAAGCCTATCGTACAAAAATAAATCTTACCAAAGGGTTGTTTTTGTGTTTTATGGCGTAATTTTTGTTGTGCTAACCATGCTGCAGGCCAACCCCCTAAAAAAGCCACAATATGCAAGTTATTTTCAGGAATACGACGTCCACCCTGCTGTGCAGCTTCTTTATCTTGTGCATACAGCCAATAACTCAGCGCATTCATCAAACTGATGAATAATAACAACATGCCGCTGAGCAATCCCAACAGCGTCAGCAAAGCCAAAGCAACAATATAAGCCACACATAATATTTGCATCGGCTGCATTTTTTGCGTGATGTTGGATGTTTTCGCACTCACAGCAGATGCCTTTGCCGCCTTGGTCTGCGAAGCTTTTAAATACACCGCTTGCTGCGCTCGGTAACGTCCACGCTCATCCACAGTCACGGTATATTCTAAGGCACAGCCCACAATTGGACGTGGACCTTGTCGGGCGAAGTCCTTAATGTGTAAAAACACGCGATCTTTTTGGTGGTCATTCGGCTGAATAAACCCATAACCCTGCTCATCAAACCATTCGACTAAACGCCCTTGATCACGCATGTTCTATATCCCTCAAGCTGTCACAAACTTTAAGCGTTCAATCAGCATATTCCGCATTTCATCTGGATTTTTCTGCAAAATATCTGCGCCTGTCCGCCCTTCTGCCGCATTTTTAGCAGCCACCTGCAAACGCATTAACCAAAAACGTCCTGCCGCCATTGCCAAATACAGTTCCAAACAGGCTTTTTCGTCTTGGGTTAAAGGACGCACCGTTTCGTAGGCATTTAAAAATGCAATCGCCTTACTTTCATTTAAGCTCAGCTCAGGAAAATCGGTACAAAAATCATTCAGCGTAATCGCGATATCAAACAGCAATTCATCTTGATTTAATTCATAAAAATCTAAAATGCCTTGCAACTGATCATCTACAAACAAGGTATTGTCACGGAATAAATCCGAGTGAATAAAACCTTTAGGACGCTGCGGATAGACTGCGGTTAAGGCTTCATACAAGCCCAAAAGTTTGGACAGTAAGGCTTGATCGGCCACATGCATGCTTGGTTTTAATTGGCGTGCGACCCCTGCCCAATAAGCGTGATCACGTACATGATCGCGCTGCAAAGGAAAATTTTGTAAGGCCACATGCATTTTGGCTTGTGCAATCGCAATCGCTTCCACTTGCGCCACTGTTGCCAGTGTCGGATGCTGCCCAATTAAACGCGGTGCAATTTGTGCAGGTTTTTCTTTTAATTGGTGAATGGCTTGTCCCGAATAGGATAAAGGCACTGCCACAGGCAAACCCGCTTGCCCCAAATGCTGTAATACAGGAATTAATTCGCCTGCCGCTTGCTGATCTAATTCTTCAAAAATGGTCAGCACGTACTCGTTTTGATTGTCGCAACGCAAAAAATAATTGGTATTTTGAATCCCCCCTTGAATGGGAATCAGCTCGACCACCTCCAATCCATAAGGCGCTGCAAAGACCTGAACTTCCTTTAAAGTCAAAGGAGTATAAACCGACATAGAAAACCTGCAAAAAACCTGAGCTAAGTTTGATAGAATACCCGCTCCATCTGCCAAGGTGTAGCGCTTGTGTGGGTGAGTTTCATAATCGGCTGTAATAATTGGAAAAATTTATGCTAGCGAAACGTATTATTCCTTGCCTAGACGTAGATAATGGTCGCGTGGTTAAGGGCGTGCAATTCCTTGATATTCGTGATGCGGGCGACCCTGTCGAAGTGGCGCGTCGTTATAATGAACAAGGTGCCGATGAAATCACCTTTTTAGACATTACCGCTACCCATCATGGTCGTGATACCACTTATCGTACCGTAGAACGTATGGCAGAAACCGTGTTCGTGCCCCTCACCGTTGGTGGTGGCGTGCGTAAGGTTGAGGACATCCGCCTGTTACTTAACGCAGGTGCAGATAAAGTCAGCATTAACTCTGCAGCCGTCTTTAACCCTGAATTTGTGCAAGAAGCCTCACAGCGTTTTGGCGCGCAATGTATTGTAGTTGCCATTGATGCGAAAAAAACGGGTGATAACAAATGGGAAATTTTCACCCACGGTGGTCGTAAACCAACAGGTATTGATGCCATTGAATGGGCAGTGAAAATGGCAGACTACGGCGCAGGCGAGCTATTGGTCACTTCAATGGATGCCGATGGTACCAAGGCAGGCTATGACTTGGCGCTCATGCGTGCCATCAATGACCGTGTAACTGTACCCACCATTGCGTCTGGCGGTGTAGGTAATTTACAGCACTTGGCAGATGGTATTTTAAAAGGCGGTGCAGATGCGGTACTAGCTGCCTCAATTTTCCACTTTGGTCAGCACACTATTCCAGAAGCCAAACAATATTTGGCAGCGCAAGGCATTGAAATGCGTTTGTAATTTCTAAAACAAAACTGTTTTAGACTTTAATTTTTGAGCTTTAAAAGTGTAATCTTCGGGTTACACTTTTTTATTTAGCCCCCAAAAAAGGCAGAAAAAAAGAGTCCGAATGCCACTACTGTCCCATATTTCGCTTTAAGAACCCCTTGTGTTCCATAGATACCCGTCAATATTGAGCTGACGTTTTCCTTATCTGGATGAGCCAAAGTTCAGGACTCAAAAAGCCAGCATGAAATTCAGTAAAGGATTGAATCACAGTCATCATACTCATAAGCTTATTGCAGTTGAAAATGGTGAAGAAAATGACAGGGTACAAGGCTGTAAATTCCAGTTTCCCTCTGGGAGCCTTTGGTATAAAGGGATAGAATCTGGCTATCCATTCGCGTGATAGCCTTGCGAAGTCGTGCTTCTCTTTCTTTTTAAACAGCTGTGACTGAAGTGTGTCATCACGATCTCCTGGTGTCGTGATCTGAATCTCACCATCATCCGTAAGGTCTTACTTGAATGACCATTGCGAGCATTAGAACCGCGCTTACGAGCTTTCTTTCATGTCCGAGGTGTAGGGTAAGTCTGGCATTGAGAGCCGCTAAAATAGTCAGTTTAGTCAACAATCGGCTGAATGGATTTAGATCATCTTCTGTTTTTATGGATTTAGCAAATTCTGCTATAAGGTCATTTAATTTTTGTTCTTCCAACATGATGCCTGACTTCGTTGTGACTATGAACATATAAAATTCAATCAATTACGCAATTTTATTTACAATCTCGTCTTCGACAAACTCACTATGATTCACTGTATGTTCTTAGTTTCTTGGCAAGAAATGCGATCAATGTCTGGTTATTTGTAGTCATAAAATTGAGTCGCCTGTTTTTTAAAGGGGATTGAATTAAGGCTTATAGGATGAATTCGTAAGATTGTGTTCAGCGAACGCTTACGCTTTAGTTACCGCTATGCTGAAGTGGCTGAATAAATTGCCCCTTTAAATATAAACAGCCCTCAATAGAGAGCTGTTTTTAGTATTCACCACGCTTGATGGTTGATTGATCGCGAATGCAATGTGTCTAAACCTATTCTATTCATTCATACTGCACCGCCATGTAAATCTTTATTTACGCTGTGGCTCGTCAGCCCACCGTGCATAACTCTTCGTGCTTTTCAACAAAACGCCCGCTTGTTTTGCAGCGACGCCACTATAGTCCTGAGAGAAACTATCTGAATTTTCATCAAAATTCGCACCTTCAAATAATGGGAAAGTTCCGGCTTTTTTCTGAATCACCACATCATCAATCATCCAGCCGCGGAAACCATTATAAAGTTCATCGACCGTTCTAAATTGGAATTTCAGCTGAACATTGGCCTTGCCTGCATATTCATCTAATGAAATTGCTTCTTGCTGAACAGCAGCCGGTGCGAGGTTAAAGCCTAAATTACTGTATGGAATAGGCGCGCGCTCATATTCAGAAGATGGATCTGCCAGCGGGTTTAATCGAGCCAAAGTCTTAAAACTGTTACCGCCGTCGGTAGAAACTAAAATATTCATCAAATCATACCCCTGATTATTTGGATTGACTGACTCAATTTCCCACCATGTTTTAAAGCTTAAACTCAAAGGCGCCTGATACTGGCTTAGATTAATCACAGGTGAAATCAATTCTCCCCTATTGTCATGCTGCGAGGTGCCGCCATCAAACTCTGGAGCCGTAGATGAATCACTTAAAGCACCAATAAAGTTACCATTTACTTTGTCACCATACCAATATGCCGTATTACCTTGCAGTGGCTCAGGTACCTTGCCTTGACTTTGGTCATTTGGCGCTAAGCGCACACGCTGATTCACTTGATTATTACGAATATTGTGACCTTTGTTTAGCAGCTGCCAATCGACATTCGCCACACTTGGCTGTGAGCTTGTCCATGCATTGCGAGTAGTAGAGTCCGCTTCAAAAGTTTCACGCCATACCGCATCTGCAGATGCCGTTTCAGGCAGCACTTCAAATTGATAGCCCGATGCAGAAGAAGCAATGACCGTAACTTTTTTTGTCATGGTATTAGTTCCTGCACTGCTAATAGTGAGCGTGGCATTTTTCAATGCTTCAAGCAGCGTATTGGACACGTTAAATGAAAGCGTGAAATAACCATTAGCATCGGTAATTGCACTGACAAATGCACCATTGGTCGCAGCACCGCCAGATAATGCGACTTGCGCATTCGCTAAAGGCTTTCCTTTATAAATGACCTGACCAGACAACGTACCGACTACTGCATCATTGACAGGTGCATCACTTAAGGTCTGACAGTCTTGGTCTAAGCAGTTGAGGACCACATTCAACACAATGCTCTTATTGGTATTTTTAGGATGGATCAAGAATGCCGAAACTGCAGACTGTCCATTTTTAGTGACCAAAACATAATATGTGCCTGCAGCCAATTTAGGCAGTTTAACGATGCCTTGAGCATTAGCAAGGTAACTTTGACCTTTAAAATGAGTCGCTGTCGGTAAACTATTGATCGGTGGAAATAGCTGTTCAGAATCATCTGCTGTACTTGCATTTGTTGCTGTTTTCAGACTGCCTGCTTGTACCTTCTTCCACTCTTCGTCACTTAAAATCTGAATCGACGCAGCATTTAAGGTAAGGTTATTCACATCCAACAGCGTCAGCTCTTCTACACTTTTTTGAACCATAGCCTCGGCAACTGGCTCTGATGGTACTGGTAAGTTTCCTGTTTCATCACTGCCACTACCGCCACATGCTGTTAAACCTAAGACACCCGTGACCATCATTATTTTTACAAATGCTCTATTTTGCATCTATTCTGCCCTCTGGATTTTCTATTTTAAAATTTTTATCTCTACTTAGAACTTTGACAGCCCAAACACACTGGTCAATATTCCAGCAAAACAATACCCAATTTCCACCAAATGCGCAAATTTCACATTTTATATTTTTATAGTTTTTTTCTCTATTTTTTTAGTTAATCTATAGCCAAATGGGCTTTGTTGCACAAAGATTTGAAAGATAAAGCACCCAGAAATGAACCAAATTTAAGGCGTAACTTGGGTAAGTGCTCTACCTAATTGCTTACATCTGTTGAGGACTGCTACACGTGCATGCATCTTAGTTTCAACCCAACTGCGCCGATGATAGCCTGATCATTTTTCCATAGTGTCCTACCTGAGATTAACTGTTCGAAGTCATTCATCTCGCTCTAGCGAGCTGCTCTTTGTATCTTTGTATGCTTTCGCATTTTTTCTAGGTGGAATCACCGCATGCGCTTGCCAATCTGCAATGACCTGGGGTCATTGCTTGGTGTCATAAGCTCCATCGGTATAAATAGAATCAATCTGCTCATCTTGTGGAATCTGATCAGGTAAATCACCAAGTACAAGTAGCTGTGAATCACTGACATGATGGGTAGGAGCTGAATAGTGCATATTTACAGAGTTTTAGTATCCCTTGCGTTCGGTCTGACCGTATTAACCGCGGCCTATGCACTTGGGCACATTTCAGGTGGTCAATTTAACCCTGCAGTCAGTATTGGTTTGTGGGCAGGTGGACGTTTTGAAGCCAAAGAACTCGCACCGTATATTATTTCACAAATTATTGGTGCGACTCTGGCCGCACTGGTGTTGTATCTGATTGTACAGGGTCAGGCAGGTTTTGCAGGCACAGGCGGTTTCGCGACCAACGGTTATGGTGATTTATCTCCAGGAAAATATGCCCTCAGTTCAGTATTATTGATTGAAGTGGTACTCACTGCTGGCTTTTTGATGGTGATTATGGGTGCAACCGCCAAACGTGCACCTGCAGGTTTTGCTCCAATTGCAATTGGTTTGGCACTGACCTTAATCCATCTGATCAGTATTCCTGTAACCAATACTTCCGTGAACCCTGCACGTAGTACAGGTGTGGCGTTCTTTGCTGAAACTGCAGCACTCAGCCAGCTTTGGGCTTTCTGGGTTGCACCGATTGTAGGTGCGGTGATTGGTGCGGTGCTGTATCGCGCTATGGCAAAAGCTGAAGACTGATCTTCAAAACTTTAAATCCACAGCTTTTCAAGATGTCTGGGATTTATCTAAAAACACACAAAACAACAAAGCCCGTTCAAGCGTTTGAGCGGGCTTTTTAATGGCTTAGATGAGCAGATTAAAGTAGATTTAATATCTTGAGATGGCATCCATTATAAAAATGGATTTTCAATTTCACCCGCTTCGGGACGATCTAACTTTTCAGGCAGATTCGGAGTCTGCTCCAAAGTTGCAACAACTTCATTCAAAAAAGCCTGTAGTGCTTTGGCTGCCTGTAAACCCGCCTGATCTTTGCTGATTTGCAAATTGCCATACACATTGATGCAATCTAAATCATTTTCTAAGGTTAAGTCATGAATCGCATGTGATTCAGTCCCATTTTGAAACGGTTTAAACATTGAATTCACCTTAGCATGAAGGATGCAATATCCATCATCTTAACCCAGTTTAAGATTTCAACAACTGTAAAATATATTGCAATAAAGCTTCAATCAATTGCTTCACAATTGCATCTTGGGTATCTGCATCAATGCTAGCACCCGATGCAGGACTACTGCCTGAGCGTTTAAATTCGGTTTGCAAGGCTTGTAATTGCTCAGCAGATACATCTTCTGCGCACTGGCTTTCTGCATCCCAATGTGAGTAGGCAATCGGTGTATTGGCTTTTACAGCATTTGCAGTCAAAGGCAATTTATAGGTATTGCGCTTTTGTTCTTCACTTAATTGTGGGAATAAATTAATGCCCAACTGTTCTTCTAAATAGCAGACACTCACCACTTGCACCTGTAACGAGTCGTTATTGGGCGCGTAATAAGCCCCTATCGCGCCTGTTTTGGGCATATACACAGCTTTATACACCGCAGTCGGCACAATAACGCCCTGCCCAATGGTTTTTAGACGCTTGGCATTAAAACTTGGCCCCGTAATCACATACACATCTTGCTTTTGCTTAGTCACCACCGCTCGGGTGGCTTCTTCAAGTTCACGCCAGACCTGCTGATTATTTTTAGGGGCTTGCGGCACCATATTTGCCAAAGAAAAACTGTCAAACTGGGCTGCCAAGTTGGTCATGTCGGCATTCGGTGCCATGTGTCCACGGTCATAACCCGAACCACGATAATCCAGCAAAGTCGCACGATGCTCGGCTTTGACGCGCGGTTCTTCGTGAAAGTTATCTTCACGTGGAATCCGCTGACTCAAACGCGCTGGTGTTAAGGCTTCTGCCACCCATAACGGGGTTTTGGATACCCCTGAATACATCACATTAAAGTCATTAAAACACAGCGGATAGCTGTCTTTTTGCAGGCTATTTTTCAGTAAATAGGGCGGCGTTTCTCGATAGAACTGGGTTAGGCAAGCACTATTTCCTGAACTCGGCACCAGTGAAGTCCACTGGCTAATTTTTTCTTGACCAAAAGCAATCACAAAACTCCCTGTTGCCACTACACCGAGTAGCACTTTCAAGCTGTTTTGATTGAAAATTTGAGTCCAAATGTTGTTGGAATTGCGCCGTTTTCTTGCCATAACCGTTACTGTGACTTCGCTCTAAATCCGCAGAGTTTGCCCGAGCTTAACAATCCACTCACAGCTTGTATATGAAGCACCTCTTGTTCGTCTAACAATTAAACAAAACCCGCGCCATAACACCACAAAAGCCATACACAGCCTGAGTTTTAAGCACTTTTGACATCAGTCTAGATCAAGTTTGGTAGATTTGATTGCATCCGTTTTAGCGAATCTGCCAAGCTAAATACACCTTAAAGACATCGCTCAGCGACACCCAAGCGCATTGCGCTGCTCTAGCTGGATGTCATTGACGATTTAAATTGGTTTTAACTTTATTTTTGCGATTTTTGATGGAGAAATACATGCGTTTTCATCTTTTTGCTTGTGCTTTGGTTGGTAGCAGTATCAGCATTTCTGCCTTTGCCGAACCACCCATTCAAGCAGGTGATACTTTAGAAAGTTTATCTAAAGTCAAAATAAGCACCACGATTAATGGGCAAGCAGGCTCACTACAAGAATTAATCGCCAATGGTCAGATACGCATTGTACCGAGTACAGATACAAACTTAACAAGTCCAGCAGAAAATATAGCGCAACAGCCTGCAAACCAAATTTCAGCCGAACAAGCCAATCTGGCTCAAGACAATGTACCGATGACGATGCCTGTCGGGACTGAATCCGAACTGCAACACGCAGCGCAGGCAGAGCAAGTGAGCGAACAACACATACAAGCCACCTCTGCGCCATTATTGTCATCTTCAGCCGATTTACCTGTAAATGCTGGCGATGATGTGGATGTCACCGCAGAAGCGCTAAATGCTGCACCACAAAACCCTGCTGCATCTGAACAAGCAGCAGTCAATCTGCCCACGACTGAACGGCTTGAAACCACAGCACCTGCGGCACAGGGCGCAGATGTAAACGATATAGATTTAAGCCATCTACAACCAAGTGATACGGAACAATAAGATCTGTTTAAGACCAATCTTGAGCTAAAAATAAAAAACCAGCACTTTATAATGCTGGTTTTTTAAAATCTATTGAGCAGTTTTTAAATTTCGATTTGACTACCCAATTCCACCACACGGTTGGTTGGAATTTGATAGAAATCACTCACAGGACTGGTATTGCGCTGCATTGAAATAAACAGTTTTTCACGCCACGGTGACATGCCATCGCCCACCGTATGCACAATTCGATCACGCGAAATAAAGAAGCTCATTTGCATCATATCGAATTCAAACTCAAGCTGTTCATAGGCTTGTTTCAAGGCATTTGGAATATTTGGCTGATCTTTAAAACCGTAATACATGGTAATTCGATAAAAACGATCATCCAGTTTTTCGACTTGAATCCGATCTTGCTGCGCCACAAATGGAATATCACGCGTGATGACCGTTACCATGATATTGCGTTCATGTAAGACCTTGTTGTGCTTAATATTATGCAACATGGCATGTGGCACAATGTTAGGCGTACCTGTCAAGAAAATCGCATCGCCAGGGACAAATTTGGTTTCATTGCCCATACTAATACTGTGAATGAATAGGTCTATCGGCAAGGCATCTTTTTCCAAACGATTGAAAACCAATGCACGACCATCTTTCCACGTCATTAAAATGGTATACATGATGGCGCCAATTAAAATTGGCACCCATCCCCCTGACACAATTTTGAGCGAGGTCGAAGCCACAAAAATTAAATCTAGGGTTAAAAATGGCACTGCAAAAAGGGCAACTTTCCACATCGGCCAACGCCAAAAACCATAGGCCAGCACTGAAATTAAAATCGTGCCACACAGCATGGTCATGGTCACTGCCACGCCATAAGCACTGGCAAGTCTGGCACTATTTTCAAATAATAAAATTAAGATAAGCACCGAAATAAATAAGGCCCAGTTAATGAATGGCAAATAGATTTGACCACGTTCAACATCGGACGTGTGACGTACAGTCAGGCGTGGTAAATAACGCAATTGAATGGCCTGATTGACCATTGAAAATACCCCTGTGATCACCGCTTGAGAAGCGATCACCGCTGCAGCTGTGGCTAAACCAATCATCGGGTACAAGCCCCATTCAGGCACCAACATATAGAACGGATTTTCAATCGCTGCAGGGTTACGTAGCAATAATGCCCCTTGTCCTGCGTAATTCAATAACAAGCAAGGTAAGACAATCAAAAACCACGCGAGGCGAATAGGCATCCGCCCAAAATGCCCCATATCGGCATAGAGTGCTTCGCCACCAGTCATGGTCAAAATCACCGCACCCATGGTGAGAAATGCAACAAAGGGTTGCTCTACTACAAAGTTAAACGCCCAGTGTGGACTGACCATGGCCAATACAAACGGGGTTTGGATGATACTGAACAGCCCTGCGCCACCAATTGCTAAAAACCACAGCAAAGTCAGTGGGCCAAAAAATTTGCCCATAGTGCCTGTACCATGACGCTGCACAATGAACAGTCCTGCCAAAATACCAATGGAGAGCGGTACGAGCCATTGATTAAAGATAGGCGTGGCAATACTTAGTCCTTCAATGGCAGACAATACTGAAATGGCGGGGGTGATAATGCCATCGCCAAAGAACAGGGATGCACCAATAAAGCCAAGTGCGATCAGGAAGATTTTTTTGTCTTCGGCAATACGGGTGGTGCGCAGGTTCAATGCCAATAATGACATGATCCCGCCTTCGCCATTGTTATCGGCACGCATAATAATGGTGACGTATTTGAAGCTGATGGTGAGCATCATGCACCAGAAAATTAGGGATAAAATTCCCAATACACTGGCTTGGGTAATTGCAAGATGCGCCGTTAAAAAAGTTTGTCTGAAGGCATACAGAGGACTGGTTCCGATATCCCCAAATACAACTCCGAGTGCAGCCAAGGTAATGACGGGTAAGGCTGCTTTTTTTGCAGTACTTTGCATAGGTGTCTTCGATTTAGACGGTATTTTTGAGAATCATAGCACTACGCTGAAAGTTTTTCTCTAAATCAAATTTTTCAACTTGGCTTTGTACTATTTTTTGGTTATTATCCACCGCCTATGGTGAAGTGTCCGAGTGGCTGAAGGAGCACGCCTGGAAAGTGTGTATACGTTAATAGCGTATCGAGGGTTCGAATCCCTCTTTCACCGCCAAATTAGTTGTTTACGGTATTATCCCGTAGTTTTAAGGGCTTGAATCTAAAGGGTTTAGGCCTTTTTTATGTTTAATGCAATCCACTTTATCTATTGCAAGCTTGATCTAGTTGGGGTTATAACTAGGGGTATAATAAATTACCCCCAAAACTATACCCCCAATTCTGTGGAATCATTGCAATGCTTACAGATGCTCAAGTCAGAAAAATAAAACCATCGGAAAAGAAAGCCAAATAATTACCTATGATCGAAATCTAGCACATATCACGGCTGGCGGGCTTGGTTATCGTGAATTCTAAAAGTTGAACCCATATAGGGGAAAGCCCCCTACTCACTTAGGTATGATTTATTCAAATCACCATTCATCTATTACTATTAAAACATATTCGTCCTTCTATGTATTTCTTATTAGTGGCGGGTTTTCCCGCTGCGGACAACTTCACACTATTGGATTTATGGGTACAGATACAATCAAAGCCTAAGAATCTGAAAGAACCATATCGCCTGCATTAGACTGATAGCTATTCAGCTCATGTTGATTTTTACCCATTTTATCGACATGACAACCTGAATATGTTTATGTCATCGACATGACAACTCTCTCATGTCGATTTTTGTCAGTTTTATCGACATGAAAGCCTGAATATGTTTATGCCATACAGCTAAAGGAATAAGACAATATTCCTTTTAGGTTTTAAGCACATCAACAACCTGAACGCTAAATGTCACATCCTAAAGTGAATTAGCTTTCTAAAAAGGTCATTATCAACCAAACACCCAATAAAAAACCACTGCTCAATCTTCCAGATCAACACAGCGGTTTTAAACTCATCTTTTACAGATCAGTCACATCTTACATTTTCTTTTCTTCAATATTTAACGCATTGATTGCCAATACCGCCTGAGTACGATTTTGCACACCCAATTTACGGAAAATTGCGGTCACATGCGCTTTAATCGTCGCTTCAGAAACATCTAATTCATAGGCAATTTGCTTATTCAACAAACCTTCTGCCACCATCATCAATACACGGAATTGCTGTGGTGTTAAAGACTGAATACGTTCAGCCAAAGCTGTTTCATCTGCAGCGCGAGGGTCAAAGTTAACATTCGCAGCCAAGTTTGGCGGCAACCAAATCTCACCTTCTAAAACTTGACGAATTGCTTCGCCAATATGGCTCGGATGTGCCGATTTTGGGATATAACCCATCGCCCCATGCGCAATTGAACGTTGAATAATCGATGCTTCTTCGTGAGCGGACACCACAATAATTGGGATAGATGGATATTGCGCACGCACATGCACCAATGCAGAAAAGCCCGATGCCCCTGGTAAATTCAAGTCCAATAAAACAAGATCAGGCTCAGGTCCATTTTCCAAACGTTCGTACAATTCATTCACTGCAGCAGTTTCATGAATTTGAGCTTGCGGTAAGCTATAACGAACCGCCTGAATTAAGGCATGGCGAAACAGCGGATGATCATCAACGATTAATATATTCATAACAGACGTGAGAGATCTTGGGCA
Organism: Acinetobacter sp. SWBY1; assembly: GCF_002946595.1. NCBI lineage: Bacteria > Pseudomonadati > Pseudomonadota > Gammaproteobacteria > Moraxellales > Moraxellaceae > Acinetobacter > Acinetobacter sp. SWBY1. Next base: position 1,772,070 of record NZ_CP026616.1, read on the forward strand.
CAGTTGTTATATTCTAACCATACAAAGACAATTAAGGATATGCAAGACATGACTTTTTTGCATTTATTGTGCAATTAATCACAGAAAAGCGTTTATTTTTTATGTTTTCAGCGCTCAGTCAAAAAGGTTGATCATTTTGTGGATTTTTTAATCAGTTTTATTTTACAACCAAAACGCTCAAAACAAGATGTAATATGAAATAGAAAATATCCCAAGATAAGGGTTTATATCCGTACCGATTCAGACAAACTCAGCAACAAAGCAGGACAAGCGTTTGATATTACCCCAGGCATGGTCGCAACAGTCGATATTAAAACGGGTGAAAAAACGGTGTTGGATTATCTGATCAAACCATTCAACAAAGCCAAAGAAGCCTTACGTGAGCGCTAAACAGAAATTCGCTTATACCTGAATTTAATGAATTATCTCATCTCTGATTCTTGCCTTCTCCCAAAACCCAACTGGGCTCAAGTGAAGGCGAGAATGAGGGCGATAATATCCTATGCCCTCTACAGTTTTATTTTTCACAGATTTTGCATTTCATCTTAATTGCCTAAACAATCTACAGCAACGCAGCAAATCCTCCTTTTCACCTCTTTCCAAGCCTGATGACACTGTGTATAACCATAAGTCACGCAATGAAAATGATAAGCATAGGCAAAACAGGTAAAAAACCGTTAGACTATGCATCTCTCTCATTCAATGTCGTTTCAGACAAATAAGAAGGTGAAGGTTGATGCCGCTCAATACTGTCGAAGAGCTTGTAGCAGATATCCGTGCAGGAAAAATGGTCATCCTCATGGATGATGAAGATCGTGAAAATGAAGGTGATTTAGTCATTGCCGCAACCCACGTTCGCCCTGAAGATATCAACTTCATGATCACACACGCGCGTGGTCTTGTTTGCTTAACCTTAAGTCGTGACCGTTGCCAGCAATTAAACCTACCGTTAATGGTTGATGCCAATGGTGCACAACACGGTACGAACTTTACTTTGTCGATTGAAGCTGCTGAAGGCATTACCACGGGTATTTCTGCCGCAGAACGTGCGCATACCATTCAAACCGCTGTCGCTGCACATGCCAAGCCTGCCGATATTGTTCAGCCTGGGCATATTTTCCCACTCATGGCACAGCCAGGTGGTGTATTGCACCGTGCAGGACATACCGAAGCAGGTTGTGATCTTGCCCGTTTGGCAGGTTTAGAGCCTGCATCGGTAATTTGTGAAATCATCAATGAAGACGGCACGATGGCGCGTCGTCCAGATTTAGAAATTTTTGCTGAAAAGCACGGGTTAAAAATTGGTACTATTGCCGATTTAATCCACTATCGCATGACCAATGAACAAACTGTAGAGCGTTTGGATCAGCAAAGCATCGACACCGAATATGGTACTTTTGACTTATATCGCTACCGTGAACTGGGGAACCCAGACATTCACTTGGCATTGGTCAAAGGCGAGCCGAAAGAAGGCGTTACCACAGTACGTGTGCATGGTTTTAATCCAACCCGTGATTTGCTGAAGCTGAAAAAAGCAGATGGTTCGGCAACTTGGAATTTAGACCGTGCTTTAAAAGAAATTGCCAACAGTGAACGTAGTGTTTTGGTCTGGATTGGTCAAGCTCAATTGCAAGACTTGGGCCCTGCCCTAGACAGCCTTAAAACCCCGAAACAAGGCAAAGCCAATGCTGCATTGTCACAGCAATACCAAACCATTGGCGTGGGTGCACAAATTTTACGTGATTTAGGCGTTGAAAAAATGAAGCTACTCAGCTCACCATTACGTTTCAATGCTTTATCAGGCTTTAACTTAGAAGTGGTGGAATATATCACCGCAGATCCAACATCAGAGAAATAATCGAGGTTGCTATGGCAATTCGCCGTATTGAAGGTTTATTACATCTCGCTAGCGAAGGCCGTTATGCGATTTTAGTCGGTCGTTTTAATAGTTTTGTGGTTGAGCATTTGCTTGATGGCGCAATTGACACATTGAAACGTCATGGCGTATCAGAGGATAATATCACCGTTGTTCATGCACCAGGCGCTTGGGAACTTCCTGTTGTGGCTAAAAAATTAGCTGCATCGAATGGTTATGATGCCATTATTGCACTCGGCGCAGTGATTCGCGGTAGCACTCCACACTTTGACTTTGTTGCAGGCGAATGTGCCAAAGGCTTAGGTGTGGTTGGTTTAGATACTGGCTTACCTGTGATTAACGGTGTATTGACTACGGATAGTATTGAACAAGCAATTGAACGCTCTGGAACAAAAGCAGGTAATAAAGGAAGTGAAGCTGCCTTAACTGCAATTGAAATGGTTAACTTGTTAAAGGCTATTTAACGCTATGTCGCAAACACTTCAAGCAACTTATGCAGCAAAACGTAAAGCACGTCGTTTTGCTGTGCAAGGTATTTATGAATGGCAGATGAGCCACAATCCAGTACATGAAATTGAAGCACGTACCCGTGTGGAAAATGCCATGCACAAAGTGGATCTCGGCTATTATCATGAATTGTTGACTCAAGTGGTTGCCAATCATGAAGCATTGGATGCATTACTGGTGCCTGTTCTTGATCGTGACATTCAAGCACTCGATGGTGTTGAACTCGCCACCTTACGTTTAGGTGCTTATGAGTTAGAACAACATCTGGAAATTCCATACCGTGTCGTACTGGATGAAGCGATTGAACTGGCCAAACACTTTGGCGGTGCAGACAGCCATAAATACATCAATGGTGTATTAGACCGTCTTGCCAACAGCTTGCGTGCAGAAGAAAAGCAACAAAGCAACTAATTCAAAGTATTGAGTCGATTGTTGTATGGCTGAGTTTTCTATTATTGAGACCTATTTCAACAGACCGCATCCCGATGCTGTCGATTTAGGTGTCGGTGATGACTCAGCCTTGCTTACACCTCCACCCCAACAACAGTTGGTGATTTGTGCTGACACGCTGATTGCAGGACGACACTTTCCCCTCGACACCTCCCCGCATGCCATTGGCTGGAAAGCCGTCGCAGTAAATTTATCGGATATTGCGGCGATGGGTGCAACTCCGCACAGTATTTTATTGGCCTTGAGCCTACCCCAAATTGATCACGACTGGCTAAAAGGCTTTAGTCAGGGTTTACACGATTGTTGCGATCAATTTGGCGTGCGCTTAATTGGTGGCGACACGACTCAGAGTCCACATCTAACCATTACTGTTACCGCACTTGGCTGGATTGAACACGAGCAAGCCGTTGCTCGTTCAGGTGCTCAAGTGGGCGATTACATTTGTGTCAGTGGACAAGTTGGTGATGCAGCCTTTGGGCTCGACCATCTTGAACACCCTTTAAAACAGCGTTTGGACTATCCAACACCACGCTGCCAACTTGGCCGACAGCTCAAAGGACTGGCTTCAAGCATGATTGATGTTTCAGATGGCCTAGCTCAAGATTTGGGACATATTCTGAAAGCCTCTCAGGTGGGCGGATGTATTGAACTCGATCAACTGCCTATAGACCCTGCTTTAACCGAATTACCACAACAAAAGCAGTGGCAATATGCTTTGGCAGGTGGCGATGACTATGAGTTATGCTTTACAATAAGCCCGCAAAATTATCAACAACTTTTGCAACAAACCTTAGATACCCCTATTCATATTATCGGTAAAATTAACAATCAAGACCGCTTAAGCTTTGAACAGAATGGCGTAGATCGTTCACTTCATTTTCATGGATACCAACACTTTGCACAAACCCGCGATTAATTTCAAAGCCATGTCTTGGACTGACCGACTGATTGTATGCTGTGGTGTTGGTTTCGGTTCAGGTCTACTACCTAAAGCGCCTGGTACTTTTGGCTCAGCCTTTGCCCTGCTGTTTATTCCAATCTGGTTCTTTCTTGGTTTTATTCCAAGCCTTTTTGCCATTGCCATCATGTCGCTAGTTGGCATATATATCTGTGGACGTACCGCACAAGTCATGGGCGTGCATGATGATGGGCGCATTGTCTGGGATGAGTTTGCAGGACAATCCATCACCTTCCTCCCCCTGATTTTTATTGATCAAATCAACTGGGTTTGGGTGATTGCAGGATTTGCCCTGTTCCGACTATTTGATGTGTGGAAACCATGGCCGATTCGCGTGATTGACCGTAAAGTCGAAGGCGGTTTTGGCATCATGCTGGACGATATTATTGCGGGTCTTTGGGCCGCATTATGTATTTATATTTATTTATCATTTATTTTGGTTTAGCCATCACTAGGATTCAATATGTCTACCACCGTGATTATTCTTGCAGCAGGTAAAGGTACGCGCATGCGTTCAAATTTACCCAAAGTATTACAACCCCTTGCAGGACGCCCGCTATTAGGTCACGTGATTGAAACCGCGAAAAAACTACAAGCAGATCATATTATTACCATTTACGGTCACGGCGGCGCATTGGTACAAAATGCCTTTACACATGAACAAATCCAATGGGTTGAACAAGCAGAACAATTGGGTACAGGCCATGCAGTAAAAGTCACCTTGCCTGTTTTACCACAAGACGGCGTATCTCTGATTTTATCGGGTGATGTGCCTTGTATTACAGAGCAGACTCTGCAAAAGCTGCTCGACGTTTCACGTGAAACGCAAATTGGCTTAGTCACACTCACGCTTGCCGATGCAACAGGCTATGGTCGTATTGTACGTGAAAACGGTAAAATTCAAGCAATTGTTGAACATAAAGATGCCTCTGAAGCACAGCGTCAAATTCAGGAAATTAACACCGGTATTTATTGCGTCAGCAATGCCAAATTACACGAGTGGCTACCTCAACTGAGCAATAACAATGCCCAAGGTGAATATTACCTGACCGATATTGTGGCGATGGCAATTGCCGATGGTTTAGAAGTTGCATCGGTAGAACCTCAACTGGCTTTTGAAGTAGAAGGCGTGAATGACCGTGTGCAATTGGCTGCATTAGAACGCGAGTTCCAGAACTTCCAAGCCAAGCAACTCATGCAACAAGGTGTGCATTTAATTGACCCAACCCGTTTTGATTTACGTGGTAATCTCACTGCAGGTAAAGACGTTCGCATTGATATTAACGTAATTATTGAAGGCGATTGCGAACTGGGTGATGGCGTAGAAATTGGTGCAGGTTGTATCCTCAAAAACACCAAAATTGCTGCGGGCACTAAAGTTCAGCCGTATAGCGTATTTGACCAAGCGGTTGTAGGTGAAGCTGCGCAAATTGGTCCATTCTCACGTTTACGTCCGGGTGCGGTATTGGCCAATGAAGTGCATATTGGCAACTTTGTTGAAGTGAAAAACAGTCAAATTGGTTTAGGCTCCAAAGCCAACCACTTTACCTACTTAGGTGATGCCGAAGTGGGTGCAGGCAGCAATATTGGTGCAGGTACGATTACTTGCAATTATGATGGTGCCAATAAATTTAAAACCATTATTGGTGACCAAGTCTTTATTGGTTCAAATAGTTCATTGGTTGCACCTGTCACCATTGCCAATGGTGCAACGGTAGGCGCAGGCTCGACCATTACCCGTGATGTTGCAGAACAGTGTTTAGCTGTGGAACGTTCTAAACAGTTCACTAAAGAAAATTATCAACGTCCACAGAAATTGAAAAAATAAGAGGAAGTTCCTATGTGCGGTATTGTCGGTGGCGTTGCAGAACGTAGTATTACCAATATCCTCATTGAAGGTTTAAAGCGTTTAGAATATCGCGGTTATGATTCCGCAGGTTTGGCATTGATTAGTCAAGGTCAGGTCTTGCGTGAGCGTCGTGTCGGTAAAGTAGCAAATCTTGAGCAAGCAGTACTAGATTCTCAAGTCACAGGTTCACTCGGTATTGCCCATACACGTTGGGCAACACATGGCAAACCGACAGAAAACAATGCACATCCGCATATTTCTGGCAATGTTGCTGTCGTACACAACGGTATTATCGAAAATTATCAAGAACTGAAAGATGAGCTAGAAGCTTTAGGCTATATGTTCAGCTCTCAAACGGATACTGAAGTGGTTGCGCACTTGGTCAACCATGCTCTTAAAACTGCACCGAATTTATTGGTTGCGGTACAGCAAGTCGTGCCTCAACTGAAAGGTGCTTATGCTCTGGGAATTATCCATACCGATTATCCAGATGAATTGATCACGGTACGTGAAGGTTCTCCTTTGGTGATTGGTGTCGGTATTGGCGAAAACTTTATCAGTTCAGACCAATTGGCGTTATTGCCGATCACCAACCGTTTTATGTATTTGGAAGAAGGTGATATCGCACGCTTAACTCGCGACAGCATTGAAGTTTTTGTAAACGGTCAAACGGTTGAACGCCCTGTAAAAGAGTTGGATGCAACTGTAAGCAATGCATCGAAGGGTGAATATAAACACTACATGCTCAAAGAAATTTATGAGCAGCCTGAAGCAATTCAACAAACCATTTCACAAGCATTGAATGGCAACGCTTTACGTGAAGATTTCCTGAAAGATGCCGAGCTTGATTTTGCCAAGATTCAACAGGTACAGATTATTGCCTGCGGTACCAGCTACCATGCAGGGATGATTGCAAAATACTGGTTTGAACAGCTAATTAACTTGCCATGTCATGTGGAAATTGCCAGCGAATACCGTTATCGCACCCCAGTCATTGTGAATAACACATTGTATGTGTGCATTTCACAATCTGGTGAAACTGCAGATACTTTAGCTGCTTTACGTGATACGCAAAAACGTGCTGCTGCAAAAGGCTTAAATATTAGCACCATGACCATTTGTAACGTGGCAACTTCATCTATGGTGCGTGAAACCAATCATAGTTTGTTGACACTCGCAGGCCCTGAAATTGGTGTGGCATCGACCAAAGCCTTTACGACACAATTGGCAGCATTAATGCTATTGGTGCTCAAAATTGGTCAGGTGAAAAATGCAATTGCAGCGACAGAAACAGCTGAAATTATTGCAGGCTTATGGCACACACCAAAAGTGATTTTAGATACTTTGCAAAATGATACGGCAATTTTACGTTTGTCTGAATTGTTTGTAGAGAAAAATCACTGCTTGTTCTTGGGTCGTGGCACACAATTCCCAATCGCCTTGGAAGGTGCTTTGAAACTGAAAGAAATTTCATATATTCACGCAGAAGGTTATGCTGCGGGTGAATTAAAGCACGGCCCATTGGCATTGGTAGATAATGATATGCCTGTGGTAATTTTAGCACCGCAAGATGACATGCTAGATAAACTGAAATCCAATATGGAAGAAGTACAGGCACGTGGTGGTGAGCTGTTTGTATTTGCAGATGAACACAGCGGCATTCCTGCAGATAAAGAACGCCAGCATGTGGTTTATGTACCACAGGTCAGCACGTTGCTTGCGCCAATTGTGTATAGTATTCCTGTGCAGTTGCTGTCTTACCACGTTGCAGTGTTACGTGGTACAGATGTCGACCAGCCTAGAAACCTAGCAAAAAGTGTAACTGTAGAATAATATTCATATTATTTAATGATTTAAATTTAATTTATTAATTTTAAATCAATCTCAATCCGCAGCCTGCTTGTTAAAAAACCAGCCTGCGGATTTTTTATGTCTCCATCTTTTCTAAACAGGTGCATTTAGCGCAAGACTCAGAACCTGTCTGATTCATACCGTTTGCTCGATCCCCAAAATACAAGTTTAAAGTCTATAGCAGAATGAATTTTTAAAAATGTTGCTTATTTATGCAAACAATACAGACGAATGCAAAAAATGATTGACCCGATTTTTGCATCATGTATTATACACCGCATGCGGGAATAGCTCAGTTGGTAGAGCACAACCTTGCCAAGGTTGGGGTCGCGAGTTCGAGTCTCGTTTCCCGCTCCAGAATTTTAAAAGCCTCAGTCGAAAGATTGGGGCTTTTTTTGTTGATTTTAAATAGTATTATTATCTATCAGAATTTCTGATACTTAAAAAAGCAAGTTAACAGAACATTACATTTAAAATTGGTGACCAAATGGTGACCAAAAAGTGACTCTATTTTTTTACGCGCTACTTTCTAAGTTGGCCGAATCTGTATGACCAAGCCCCTATCATGTAATTACACAAAAAATTATTGATTATCTATTTTATTATTCATCATCGGTATCTCTATTATTTGACTGCGCTAACAAATCATTAGTCCGCTCAAATATAAATAACTCCCCAACCTGTATATCTAAAAAATCACATACCCGATCAATAGTATCAAAATCTATTCGTGTCAAATCTCCATTATAAAGCTTATGCAATGTGGTTTTATTAATACCAGTACCACGGATAAGATCTGCTACCCTCATCCTTCTTTCAGCCAAAAGAGTTGGAAGTTTACAAATAATCACAATAAATTCCTCTAATCCGATTACTTTTTCATTGCATTTGAGCAATTTTAGAGTTAATTTATCTTCAAGGATGTAATTTATCTCCACATCCGATGAAGTTTTACAGGAATATCATTATGACATACACCTATATGACAGCCCAACAGTTGGCTGAAAAAATTCATTACGACCCACGTACCATCCGTAACCAACTTAAGGACAGTATTTTCCTTGAGGGCATTCATTACATCCGCCCATTCGGTGGACGCAAAATTTTGTTTGTATGGGAACGTATCGAAGAAGATATGTTGAAATTCACCAGCCTAGGGCTAACCACTTTGCAATAAGGAGTCCTGCATATGGCGAATATTCAAGAACGTTATGGAAAGCTCGTTGTCGACTTCCGCTATCAAGGTGTACGGTGCAGAGAAACAACCAATCTCGAAGATACGGCCCAAAACCGTAAACTTTTAAAGAAACGTTTAGAACAGCTTGAAGCAGAAATTACTTTAGGGACTTTCGAGTATGCAAAGTATTTTCCTAAAAGCAAACGAGTTGCACAGTTTAGTGAGATACAGCAACGTAAAGCTGTACTGAGCTCATCAACACCCCTATTTAAGGATTTTGCGCATATTTGGTTTGATGAGAAAAAAATTGAATGGCGCAGTTCCTACCAGGAAAAGGTACTGATTATTTTAAATAATTATTTGATCCCTGTATTAGGCCATCAGTGCTTAGATCAGATAAAGAAGCCAGACTTGCTTGAATTCCGTTCCTCTCTCGGCAAAGTGAATTACGGTTTAAAACAAGCAAGCCTGAAGGCATCCCGAATCAATCAGATCATGACACCTTTACGTATGATACTTAATGAAGCAGCGGAACGATACAACTTTGTTTCGCCTTATAAAAATATTAAGAATCTCAAGGAAAGTCGAATAGATGTTACACCTTTCACTTTGCAAGAAGTGCAAAGAATTTTATCGACAGTTCGTGAAGATTTTAGACCTTATTATACGGTTCGCTTCTTTACTGGCATGCGTACCAGCGAAATTGATGGATTACGATGGAAAAACGTCAATTTTCAACGTCGTGAAATCTATATCAAAGAAGCATTGGTCAACGGCGAACTTGGTGAAACTAAGACCTATGGCTCTGATCGGGTTATTCAAATGTCTGAGCGAGTTTACCAAGCTCTTTTAGATCAAAAGAACATGATCAAAAATCATTCCGAATTTGTTTTCTCTACACGTGAGGGCAAACCCCTAGACTATCGCTTGGTGAACCGTCGTGTATGGCACCCTCTTTTAAGATATTTAGGTCTACAAAGTCGTAGAGCTTACCAAACACGACATACAGCAGCGACATTGTGGCTCTCAGCTGGAGAAAACCCAGAGTGGATTGCAAAGCAATTGGGACATTCAACCACTGAAATGTTATTCCGTGTCTACAGCCGTTATGTTCCCAATATGACTCGTCGTGATGGCAGTGCTTTCGAGCTTATGTTGGAAAAACTGGATGAAATGGAGCTAACCCATGAATAAAGCATTCTTAGGTGGTGTAGTTGTTTCGATTGAAGCCGACTCAGTCGCCCGTGAGTTAATTTTAGAGTACCAAATTCCAAGACTGCATAACTTAGCTTTTATACTGAACATCAATAAGTGCTTTGATGATCATCAAGCTTTACGTCTGTGGGTACAAAAGCTTTATGAAGAAAACTGTATCCACAAAAATGATCTTTTGAACGAGGCACGTAAAAGGCTAATTGAAAATTTTCAATAATTGAGACGAGGTGACTATTTCGGTAGTCACTTTTTAAATGCCTTACCTTACCCAAGAAAAGAATAACATCGTAAAAACCTATTGGGGGATATTCCTGTCGGCAATACGCTATATCATACAGCGTTAGTAGCAGTGTAAAAAACCCCTAACGGCATTTTAAAACTGCCTCCTTGGTTAATATAGCGCTCGAATAGAACAACTCTTTAGAAGCATCAAGACTAAATAAACTTCTAAGCAGAAATATTGCTATGCCTTAGTCCTTATGATGTTAAAAATATTTAAATCTGCGTACAAGATTTATTAGCCACTAGACCATCCCCTCTTGAAAAGTTGAAGAAGTGTAAAATTCCGTCATATTTAAGGAGAACAACTTTTCACATGTTAGCAGTAATAATTGGATAATGAAGGATAACACTATACTTCATCATAATAATCATAGTCTTAAAATTATGAAATAGTCTTTTCATACCAGACAGTCAATCCCATGCTTCAACCTATTAATTACTTATACGATTCTGTCTTATACCTTTTAATTTTACCGAATTTAATGAACCATCAAATGTCAGTCAAAGCCTAGAAATTCAATTCAAACTTCAAAAAAACCAGATCCAGTAGAATAATTCATAAAAACAAACTTCCAAAATATTAAAATAAACTTCCACACTATGATATACTTTCAAATATTTTGATTTTTATACGTGAAATATCTATGGATGGTAATTGGTTTGAATTTGTCGCTATGCAAGGTATCCAAGCTCGAAATGCTTTTTTTGTCATTATGGTACCTTTGAAATTCGTACCTAAATTTTTTAAATTTGATGATAATTCACTCCCCCCATCCTTAAGAGCACAGCGAACTTTAAATAAAAGTCGAATACCTCAAATTAGTAGATATATCACTGAAAACCCAAAAGAATATATTCTTTCGTCTTTGTGTGCCTGTGTTGATGGAGAAGTGAAATTTGAGCCGTCTGAGATCTCCAACAATATGGGTAAACTCAAGATTTCTATGGATGCAACGGTATTAATCAACGATGGCCAACATCGCCGCGCAGCCATTGAAGAGGCGATAAAAGTTAACCCACATCTCGGCGAAGAAACAATCTCTGTTGTGCTTTATGCGGATCAGGGCCTTAAACGCTCGCAACAGATGTTTGCAGATCTAAATATGCATGCTGTAAAGCCTGCTCAATCTATTAAATTATTGTTCAACCACAGAGATGAACAGACACATATCACCAAATCTGTTATTGAAGCGATTCCTTTATTCTCTGAATTCACTGACTTTGAAAAATCTAGTATTTCTAATCGCTCAACAAAAATATTTACCTTTAGCTCAATTCATCAAGCAACTAAGGAATTACTTTCCTATAAAAATAATAAACTGAATACTCAAGAATCCATTCAAATTGCGAGCCAATTTTGGCAAGAAGTAATACAATATATACCAGGTTGGCTTGATCTTCAGGAAGGTAAAACTTCATCATTTCATTTACGCCAAAACTATATTCACGCTCATGGAATTGCACTACAAGCACTAGCAAGAGTAGGCAACATGTTGCTTCAAAATTATTCTGAAAATTGGCAAAACCATCTTAGCAAACTCATTCATGTTGAATGGTCAAGGAAAAATCTAGCGATTTGGGATGGTAGAGCATTAGTCGCTGGTAAAATCAATAAATCCCGCAATAATTTGGTGTTAGTCACGAACTATATTCAAAAAGTTTTAGGTCTCCCGTTGAGTGATGAGTCACAAAATGTTGAAGAGCAATTCATCAACACACAGCAAGTTAAACACCATACTTATTCAAACATCAAGGAGATGGTCTAAATGAGTTTTTTTGAGACCAACTCACTAAAAAGCATTCATGCCTCAATTCAAGAAGTCTATCTTTCTGATCAACGACCTTGGGTTGTTGGTTACTCAGGTGGTAAAGATTCTACCTGCGCATTACAGTTAGTTTGGAATGCACTAGCACTTTTACCAGCAGAACAACGTCAGAAGCCAGTGTATGTGATTAGCTCAGATACGTTAGTTGAAACGCCGATTATTGTTCGCTATATCGATAAAAATCTTGAAAACATTCAGAGAAAATCTGATGAACAAGGTATGCCGTTTATTGTACAAAAGGTAAGCCCGCGTGTTGAACGTTCGTTTTGGGTGAACTTAATTGGTCGTGGTTATCCTGCTCCAAGTAATAAATTCCGTTGGTGTACAGAACGTTTAAAAATCGAACCTGCAAATGATTTTATTACGCAACGCGTAGCTGAGTTTGGTGAGGTTGTTGTTGTTTTAGGTGTGCGCTCTGCTGAAAGTGCAACACGTGCGCAAGTAATCGCAATGCACAAAATTAAAGGTACTAAGCTTGCTCGCCACTCATCACTTTTAAATGCCTTTGTCTTTGCACCAATTGAAGCTTTCACAACAGACGATGTTTGGAATTATTTACTCCAAAACAAATCTCCATGGAATAATGACAACCGTGAATTAGTCACCATGTATAGAAATGCTCAAGCTGGTGAATGTCCTCTTGTCGTCGACAAAACTACACCTAGCTGTGGTAACTCACGTTTTGGTTGCTGGGTATGTACTGTTGTTCAGCAAGATAAATCGATGGAAGCAATGGTTGAGTCTGGTGAAGAATGGCTAGAACCACTATTGGAATATCGTGACTTACTGTCGTCAACTCAGGACCCTGAGAAAAAATTCATTTATCGTGAATTTAAACGCCGTAATGGTCAAGTTGCTTTTAACCATGCTAACGGCAAATTGGTTCCTGGCCCTTACAAACTAGAATTCCGTAAAGAACTCCTTGGTAAGCTTTTGGAAATTCAAAAACAAGTACAAGTAGAAGCACCTATCGGTGAAGCACCTGTGCTTATTCATCCAGCAGAATTACATGAAATTCGTCGTTTATGGCGTTCTGAAAGTGGTGATTGGGCAGACTCAGTTCCTCAAATTGTCAAAAACACCCTTGGGATTGAACTCGATTGGGAAGTTGAGGATAGCGTTCTCTATAACACCCAAGACTTTGCTTTGCTAGATCGTATTTGCAAAGAACATGAACTTCCTACCGAGCTTATGGTTAAACTCATTGGAGTAGAAAAAGCCTCCCATGGTCTCAAACGACGTCATAATATTCATAATCAGCTTAGCAAAGTACTCAATGAAGAATGGCGGGATTTGAAAACCATTCTTGCTGATCGTAACTCAGATCAAACCATTGATGACATCATTGAAACAGAAGATGAAGAAGCATCTTTTGCTGAAGAAATCTCTTCAGGTCAGCTAGATTTACTCAATAACGCTGGAGCTAATCCATGATTATCAAATCATTAATTTTAGATAATGTTGGTTTATATAGTCAGCGTACCGAATTTTCTTTGGAACCTAAAAAATCATCAATTACCAATAAGCCAATCATACTCATTGGTGGTCGTAATGGTGCTGGTAAAACGACATTCTTAGATTCTGTTCGTTTGGCACTTTATGGTAAACGTGCTTTAGGTCTTGGCATTAGCACCAAAGATTACCATCAATATTTATTAAACAAGACAAATCAGAATCATCTCGAACGTGCTTCAAGTATAGAACTGACCTTCATCTATACCGAAGGCAGTATTCCTGCTGAATTCAAAATATGTCGCTCTTGGTCTTTAGCAGCAGATGGTCATATCCGTGAGAATTTGGACCTCCAAAAGAATGGTTCAACTGTTACGTCTGTACCAAAACAAGAATGGGAAAACTTCCTTTTAGAACTCATTCCAATCGGGGTTTCTCAGCTATTCTTCTTCGACGGCGAAAAAATTCAGGATATTGCTGAAGATAATAATGCTTCTTTATCAGATGCGATTAAAAATCTTCTTGGGATCGACTTAATTGAAAAGTTACGTCTCGACTTACATTCATATTTAACACGTAATAAATCTGATGATATTGAACAGAATGATGTAGCCCTTTTAACCCAACAGTTAACTGAGCTTAAATCTAAAGAAAATGACATTAAGAATGAGTATGCTCAGCTTAAGTTCGAACATCAGACCTTACTGAAAAACATTGAACAAAAAAGATTACGCTTTGTGTCTGAAGGTGGTGCAATTGCGTTGCAATATGATCAACTCAAAACCAAACTCTCTCAACTTAACAAAGAGATCAATACCTGTAAGCAAGAATTGGTAAATTTAGCGAACGGGTTACTCCCGTTCCTATTTGCACCTAAGCTTATCTCTAAATTTACAAATCATTTAAAAAGTTCGTCTGCTGATCAATCAGCTAACTATAAACTTGTTGAACAAGCTTTAAGCTCATTCCAAACAAGTCCTATTCAGAAAAAAGAACTCTGGAAAGATGAACATTGGCAAAATTTTAATGATTTCCTTTCAAGTTATTTTAATACAGAGTCAAAACATAGCTCTCATATCGCATTTGGCGAACTGGCTGAACCACAGCAAGCTTTGGCTAAATTATTAAGCCTAGATGCTGAAGTGAAGAAACAAGTTAAGTCAATCTATGAACGCTTTACTCACTTAAACCAAGAAAAGGAGGCAACGGAGTTTTCTATTGCTCGTGCTGAAAATGCTGAAGACTCTAATGCTTATCTAGATGAATTACTTCATAAAGAACGTAAGCTAGGCGAACTTGATCTAATCCTTAATCAAAAGGAAGAAGAGGTTCGTAAAATTAATTGGGATGTTGTGACAGCAGAACGAAACTTAAAAGCTGCGAGTGAAGCAGTGGCAGAGTTTGCTTTGCAGAATCACAAAAACTCATTAGCAGCTAAAGGGATTAAAGCCCTCATTGAGTTTGAGACAGCGCTTCTTGAGCAAAAAATCAATCAAGTCCGTCATAACTTTGTTGAAATTTTCAACTCTCTGCTACGCAAACGCAATTTCATCACTGACCTACAGATTGATCCAAAAAGCTTTAACACTCGCTTAATTAAAACCAATGGCAAAGTCGTTGAGAAATCTGCTTTATCTGCAGGTGAAAAACAGATCTATGCAATTGCCATGTTGTGGTCTTTAGCAAAAACAAGTGGTCGTCACCTACCTATGATTGTAGACACGCCACTTGGCCGTTTGGACCGAGAACATCGTGATAACCTGATGAAGTTTTACTTCCCTCATGTCAGCCATCAAGTCATTATTCTTTCGACTGACACAGAAATTGATGACTTATATGTGAATCAATTAGATCAGTTCATCTCTGAAAGTTACTTACTTGAATACAATCATGAGTTAAGTTCTACTCAGGCATTGCCAGGTTACTTTACTGATCTGAAACGCACCAATACGACGGAGAAGAGAATTGCATTACAGCAAGCTTAAAATTTCATCTGAGGCAACTACTCGTCTTCGTATGCTAAAACAACGTACAGGTCTGACACCAAACTTACTCTGTCGCATTGCCCTAATGATGTCTTTAGAAGAAGGGCCTTTAGGTAATATTCCATTACCTAATGAAGATGGTTCTGAGTTTAATGCCTATACACTTACAGGTGAAAATACAGACTTATTCTTCTCACTTCTAAGATATGTTGAAGACAATCATGAAGAACCCTTAGAAAATAAAGTTCTACTTGACCGCATGCGTGGGCATATTCATAGAGGTGTAGGCGCAATGTCTGTACGGCATAAATCACCAGAAAATCTCATTAGCAATATTTAATCATGTAAGCGGACTAATTTGATTGGTCCGCTTTCTTAAGCGTCTTCAATTTTCAACGAAATACATTTATAATCAAACAAATCAATACTTTTGAAATAATTAGATTTTTTACTTAATTTTTGAAAATCAATACTATGAATAAAAATCCACCACCAAAGCAAAATGGGTTTGTCTTAGCTTGGGAATTTATTTGGAAACAAACTAAAAAGCCTGCAGATCAATCTACATTTTGGATGTATTTATTTCTTGGCATTTTACTTCTAGGTGGTTTGGGATTTTGGTTCGAATTTTTAAAATTTTTAGCTAACAAAGCAACTGATTCGAGTGCAATGAAGACTGCATTAATATTATTTGCACCACCTATTATTAATACTTCTGCAATTCAACTTTGCTTATCCAAAAATGACGTAAAACTTCATACTAAGTCAACATTAATTATTTTTATTGTCCTGGTAAATTTAACATGTATTCTTTTATTATTCTTTGACCCACAATTTAGTAGCTATAAATTTTGGCTACCCATGATATTCATACTAATTTTTACTTTATGGGCCTCGTGGATCCAATCCTCTCTTAATACAGATTTATATGATACCCCTCCCAAACAAGCATCAATTGGTGGTACAGATTTAGATAAACCATTAAATGGTGATATTCCAGACGGCTTTAAATCATAATTTTGGATTAAAATAAAATGCAATTTCCAGTTACTGTTCCAGCGCTAAAAGTTAGTCAACCAATGGGGGATTTCTTTGCTGTTTCCCTTCCTGCTAAAATATTACTTGAGGTCTGTTTCAGTGATCGAATGAGAGCTGAAAAAACTTTATTCGGTTATGAACTAAAAGGAACTCAGCGCGACAAAAAAGATAATAGATTACAACAAATTGCCGAATATATTGACAGGGAAGACTCTGCATTTCCTAATGCTATTATTTTAGCAGCTAATTTTCATACTTCTGGATTCACAATCGATGAGTTTCTTGATTTAAGTAGTAAAGATGACCCCTCTTTAAATCAAAATGAATTAGATTTAGAAAAGCAAAAATTATTAAATGGTAGATGGTCTATAGACCAGTCAATAGATGGCAATAATAATATTAGCTATAATCTCACTATTCCTTCGAAGGAAAAGCTTGCAGCTATAATTGATGGACAACATCGATTGTTCGGATTCACAAATGATTATCTAAAAAATTCTGATAGATTAGAAATGCACCTGTTATGTTCAATTTATCTTGATTTACCTAAAGCATATCAAGCTGATTTATTTGCGACTATTAACTCTACGCAAAAACCAGTAGATAAAAGTCTTACTTATGAACTATATGGTTATAATATTTCAGAGGAAAAATCAGAAAATTGGACTCCTGATAAATTAGCAGTTTTTTTTACAAGAAAGTTAGCTACTCTTAGTGAATCTCCGCTAAAAGGCAGAATCAAAATTTCACCTAAAACTGACAATGCATTGTCAGCAATTATGGAAGAAGGTAAATGGTCTATCTCGACTGCTGTCATTGTTGAAGGAATAATGAAATTATTTTCTTCAAATCCAACACGTGACTCAAACTTCTTACTAAGTAATAAAAATTCAAGGAGAGAGATTTTAAAATATTCTCAACGAAAGGATAATTCGGTTCTCAGAGAATATTATTTATCAGGTAATGACACTTTTATATATACAATCGTCTTAAATTATTTAAATGCTTGTGATGTAACTTTTTGGAAAAATGCAATTCATAATTCATTTATTACGAAAACTGTTGGCGTACAGGCAATATTTGATATATTAAGACGGATTCTTCCTGAAGCACTTGCTCAGAAAGATATAAGCATAAATTTCTTCATACAAAAACTAGCACCAGCAAAAGATTTAAACTTTACTGAGGATAAATTTAAAAATGCCTCAGGCTCAGGTAGAAGCATTATCCGAAAAGCTATTGAAGAAAAGATCTCACCCATAGAAGCCTGATTAATCAGGCTTTTCTTATTTTCTCAAATACACATGCTACTGCACATAAAGGCCCCAAAAGGTCAAGCTCTCGTCTAACAAAAGTGGCTTCTACAAAGCCCACTTTTTTATCTTCAAGTAGCTCTGTTTCTCGTTTCACTCCACGTTTATGAAGCTCCCTCCCTAATCTCCCTAAATTAGAATAATGCTTAAAATATTCTTTTAGTTCATAACCATGCTGAGTTGAATCGTACCACTCACGTAGTGTCAAAATCTCTGCAGCTTTTTTAGCTGCAGAGATTTCCTGTTTACGTAATTGGACTTCACTCATTAAAGATCCATCATTACTCATTGCTATTACCTTTTAAGAAACTTCAAGCTGTTGACATAGCTCCCAAAAGGCTTTGTCTTTCATCTTCACTAGCTTCTTATGACCATCAATATACAAGCTATAATGCTTATCGAGTTTACGAACAGTTTCCATTAAATGTTCTTGCTCTGATTTATCATCGATATTAAAAATCGCCTTAATATCACCGTTGCTAATCTGTGCTACCCGATGTATTACCCAAGTCAAAATATACGCTGAGTAGTTATTTTCCCCAGTCTTAAAGTGCGTAATATCTTGCGTGGATAAAACTACACCTACACCATACTCACGCCCTTCTTTAAGAACTTTACGTAAACTTGGGAAGTCTTGCGACATAAAGTTATCAGCTTCATCAACGAGAATCATTTTTGTAATCTGTCTATAATCACCTTGAACCTGTGGTTTACCTTTTTTCTGCATCTGTGAATAGAACAGATCCAGTGTCAATGCCACGACAAGATTTTGCACTTGAGGTGGGTATCCAGCTAGCTCAACGACTAATACCCCATCCAGTAAGTCATATAGACTAGAACATTGACTATTATCTGACTCAAAGATTTCTAGTTCATTTAAGCTCTCAAGAGCCGCATACAATGAATCGATCGACGGGTCTGTTGCTTCAAATAAATTCCAAATATCTTTAATTGTTGGTGCTGGTAATTGCCATGTAGATGAATCGGCCTTATCAATTCCAGCATGCTCATAAACATCTAGCACTAATTTACGTAAGATTGCCTGCTGTTTGACACCTAATCCGAATGCTTTCGCCATAGTGTCTGAAAAACCACGTGCCGTATGTACCGGCAACATTGGTGTATCACCAAATAAGCTTAATGGGTTGTAAGGTAATTTATAAAGTTTATGTCTTTTTACAGCATTGATCTCTACAAACTCATCATCAACATAATCTGACTTATAGTCGAAAATTAACATACCTATAGATGCAGAATTCACATTGCTCGACTGATTCTGCATGAGCTGAGTAATGAGTGACTTGGTAAATTGAGTTTTACCTGTACCCATTGTGCCAATAATCCCTGTATTGGTATTCATAAACTTGGCAGTATTCGTTGGCTCCCAATATAGCTGCTCATGCGTGATGGCATTCTCACCAAAATGAATCTGCAGAGGTCTCACAACATTTGATTCAGGTTGCTCAGATTGCTCAGATTGCTCAGATTGCTCAGATTGCTCAGATTGCTCAGATTGCTCAGATTGCTCAGATTGCTCAGATTGCTCAGATTGCTCAGATTGCTCAGATTGCTCAGATTGCTCAGATTGCTCAGATTTAATCATATCCGTACTGAAGTCAAATAAAGTCGGTTGAAGATCTTGGGGAATAAACTCCAATAACCCCGTCTGTTCGCCACATTTATCCTGATCTTTATCAACTTCTTCTGTTGTATCGTTTGCATCGATCTCCACATATGATGTGTCGCCATTTAAAATATATCGCTCAGGAATATTAAATAAATTTTTACTATCCACTTGTTTAAACAGATCTTTCAATGGCGTAGAAATAAACTTATTTTGGCAAGCACCAGGAAGTTTGATGACTAGAATATCTTGTTCTAGGGTAAAGTCTTCTTGGAAGAATGTATCACTTTCTACAAACGCTAAAACAAAGCCTTTAGGGTACCTCTCGATATTTGCCAACTGATAATGCCCAGCTAACCACCACTCTCGATTATCAAGTAATTGATCAAAATAATGATCCGGGTAAGTTTGATAAAGCTGATACTTTTCAACCTGCATCATAATTTGACGAATGAATAAGCCTCGATACAAATGCCCTACTAAATCTTGACGGCCAAACAGACATGTTTCTAAGTATCTTTTTAATTTTTGTGCCTGAAGAATCCCTTTATCATGCTTTTGTTTTTGGCCTACTTTCACCTCTAAAGGAAGTAAAAACATCTGCCGGTCTTTAAATCCTACAAATAAAACATCATCAGAAATGACACCATATTTTTTGCCTTGGCAGTATGTACTAAAATCAGACTCGCTCATCTTAAGGCCAACGTTACCAGACACACGGATCATCTCGGCGACACTGAGTGGAACCCAAGTAATATCACTCTCATATAAGAGAGAATTCACATATTTATAAGCTGCGATAATACTTTTCTTTTCTCTACGATCCTTCTCAGGAAGAGTCAGCATTTTTAACAGCCATTCTCCATTAAAGGCATTAAATTCATCAATTCTCCCCGACTGACCTTGGCTCAAAATCTGATCATAAAGATCGCGGCGCTTCGTGACTGTAATCGCATCATAATGAGCAGAATTTGTATAGTTATCCGAGTAATGTATGAGAACTACATCTTGTTGAGTTTTAAAGAAGTCCAAGGTAACTTTTGGATCTATGATTACCGTCCATAAACTATCGTCATAAGCATGATCAAGAAGTCTCTGTAAATGATTTGAGACTTTCAGAGATAAACCATTAGACTCATAGAAATTCTGATTTTTCCATGCTGCATGACTTAAAGCACTATACCTCTGGACAATTTGAAGCACAGGTTTATCACACTGAATACCCTTTAAACCAGCAGTCGTAAAATATGTATCTTGCTGATGGTAAGAAGTCTCACCCGCTAACAAGGCATTACATGCGATTCCTGTTTTTTCTGCTCTTAAATCCACATTAGCAACTTCAACAGGCGTATTATTTCGAACAAAGGTTAAATGTGCATATTTGAAGTTTTCATCATCTTTGGTTTCAAATTTACTGTACGTCACCCTTCTTCGAATCAGGTCAGCAATCTGATCTGCGCTATTATCCAATAAAGACAATTTGCATAACTGTTTGAGCTTCATTTGGCTAACAGTATCAGCAACTTCATCAAAATAAGTTGTGATTAATTCATCATCATATAAATTGACATGAATATTAGGAACTTCGTTCGGTTTGAGTTTTTGTATAAAACCAACTAAACCTAAGAATACCTCCTGATTAAATCCATTATTAATAGAGTTAATTAATAAAGTATCTCGTTCTCCTTGATGGAAGAGAATTTTAAAAGCTTCCACAAATTCAGATGTTTTTTGGCGAACGAGAGGCCTTATATAATTTAATTGTGTTTGTTTTTGAGGAATAACCTGAAGCCACATAGGATGTTCGGATACCGCTTGACTATAGCTAAAGTCATGATCAGCATGCCAATTAAACGGAATGAGTCCTTCTGCACTTAACCTACGTAAAGTCGTATTGTGTAGAGTTTGAAAAGATCCGGAGGAATCAGCCAAATACTCATTCACTAAGTTAAGGAAATAAGAAAGGTTTAATGGATGAAATGGTGAGATATATTCCTTTCCATCCAAACTACAAAAACCTAAATTAACAAGATTTTTTGCATCATTTGAAAGTAAGCGTTCTGTAGGAATTTCATGTATACACTTCACATATTCAGTCACTACATTTTTTACAATTTCCCTAAACTCTGAGCCCCATGTGACTAAACTTAACACTGTATTTCTCGTCTTAAGATAATCATAAAGCTGTGTGTAGGCTTGGCTGAGATTTGAATATGCGGGTGCTAAATCCTTAAGATATATTTTTCCACCACGTACAGTTTCAGTTGAGAGTATTTGTTCTGAAATAAGATCGATTTCTAATTCCAGTAACTTCTTATACTCACCTTTTGATTTGTATTCTCGACCCAAGAATGAAATCCTAGAACTCTTGTTGTTATAAATACCGAAAAGTTCATCATCAAAGAAATATTTATAAGAGTCTAAATTAAAAATGACTGGTAGATTGAGGCTTGAGACCGAAAGAATACCTTGAATTTCAAATCTTAATGCATGCTCTCCTGCATTCAGTACGAAATTAACCTGCTCTTCTGTATTTAATAAACGCTCATAAACCACAGTCCCAAACTGATAGGCATCAACCTTTTCACCAGACTGAGATAAGGTATAAGTGGCCTCATTCGTAGTATTAAAAATAAATTCTGATTGATCAGTTTCTAAAATAATAAATTCTTTATTAGGAACCAATAAGAACTTATCCTGAAATGAATGTATAGGAAAAATATTCTGTGGAACCAATAGAACTCTAAATTTAAAGCATTCTTTAGGTTTTGATCTCTTAATCTCGAAATTAAGATATTTCGGTATTCCTTTAAACTCAGTCTCTAAACTTAAGGTTGTTTTTTTAGCGGAACGATTATTCACCTTATAACTCAATAACTTTCTAAATTTAGGTGAGATTTTTATTTCTTCTTCAGATAATTGTCCTTTAATAAAAATAAGTTCCAGATCGATCATTGTCTGAGTTGGACTAACTTCCAGTATTAAATGATGATCACGACTAGAGGAGCTGCCTTTTTGAGAAGCTACTCCCTTCGTACGATGATAATATTGGTTGGCTGAAGTATTTAAGTCAAAAAACTCTATAAGATCTACAGCATTTTTTTGTCTCTCTTGCTGACACTCACCAAAATCTAGCGTTGTTCTCCATGAATCTAAATCATTATCTGAAAAAAATTTATTGATGAATTTTTCACTAAAATCTAAATCAATTAACTTTTCAACGTACTCAGTTGGAAATTGTTCAATAATATACTCTATGTCTTCTTTAAGTCGTTTGTTCTCATCTAATCTTTTCTCAATTTGAGGAGTGCTTGCCTGATGCCAATTTTGTAATGCTGTATCATTCAAATAACCTAGTTCATTGAATTCTATTGTACCGTCCTGAACGGCATTAAATAACTCCCTAAAACCAAACATGGTTGCGCCATCAGCACAAATGAGCTCAAATTGATGGCTCAGTAATTGCTTGGAAATCTCATGATCTTTAAAGGAACTTTCATTGATGAAGCTCAATAAAGCATCATAAATAGCTTGAGGACTCCAAATATTATCCGTTAATGTCAAATCTTTAGATGAATTATTTAAAGTATCAAGAGATGAGTTATGAATGATCAACAAAATGGAATCTTTAAATTCGCCAATTTGGCTTGACACCTGATCTCGTAAATATGAAATATAGTTTTCTGAATATCCTGAGCCGGTATCTGAATGTAAGACTGGGATAATCCTGTGTTCATTTAAAACAAAATACTTGATCTGCTCATCATGTAAAAGAAAATAAAATTCAGATTTACGGCAAAAAGCTTGGAAAAGTTTTAAACTATTTTCATCATCAGGTGATTTGAAGTGCAGTTTTTCACCAGTCGTTAAGTTGTTTTGCGCCCAATCAAAAAATAACTCAACTAAAAAATCTTCATATTGTTTTTTTGACATAGATCGCATCCCCACTATCACTCATTTTTTCCACATTACCTAAACGTTCGTAAAAACCAACCAAAGCTTTTCTACTTTCTTTATCAAAGAAAATTCCTCTTCGCTCAAATTCTTTGATTACTTCATACAGACGTAATTTATCTCTTTCACCGATGACAAGATTTGTTAATAGCAATAAATATTCTTGGGTAAGTACAAAAACTGTACCTGCACTACCCCTAATTTGAGTAAATGGTTTTAAAATAATGTTTTTTACTGTACGTACAACATTTGAATTACGACTTGCTCTTGTTTCACCTTTTGCAAATTGAGCTTTATAAACCTGATGCAAAGCTTCTAAAATAGAATCAATTGTGTCGAATTTATCACTGTTTATTGTCAAGTTTCTATTTTCTATAAAAGTATGAAAATAGGCTTCCAAATTTGGAAAATCATCATCTTGTAACAGTGTAACTACTTTCCATAAGGGATATTTATGACCTTCACTACTTTCTAAACTTTCACAAAGTGCCAAGGTTGGAAAAATAGCATCTAAACCTTTCTCTACTAATTTATACCCACTTCTTTGTAGTGAAGCTCTTTCTCGACTTGCTTTTTCCGTATCTAATATAAAATAACAGTCTTTTATATCTGGCTCATTTGCTTCCTTCCAGCTATTTATCACAATCGATAATTGTGCGGTATATAAAAATGTATACATTTCCAGAAATAATTGTATATTCTCTAAAAAATATTTCGAATGATTAGTAAGAAAAATTAAATCATCGGAGAAAATTGAAGATAACTTCGGTAGATAAGTAATCAAACCATCGTAATTTGGATACTTACTTGGAAAGATACTTTCAAACTTTTCATAAATTTTTTTCTCTATGAAGTTTAAATTCGCAACATCATTACTATAGATAAATTCATTTTTAAAAAGTGTTTTTAACAGAGCGACTATTCTTTTCTCAGCTGATATCCCTTGAGATTCTTCAGTCAGTGAAAATATTCTTAATTTTGGTGAAATTTTAGCGATATTATTTTCTTTAAAATAAATATTATTAATCATCTCCCAAGCTTCTTCATTCAATAGATCTGCTTTAAACTGCTCTTCTATGTCTCTATAAAATTGATCAAGATTATCTTTCAATTTATTTAACTTTTTTTCAGCGAGCAATCCGTAAAGTTCACATAAGAATAAAGTCGTTACGACTTCCCAGTCAAAATCATTACTATTTTCGTTAGTACTTATAGGATAAAAACTTGCCATACTGTTACTAGCTGGCTTTAGATCAACTTTCAAATACATTTTCAGTACCCTACTTCTATACAGTCTTCTTCACGAATAAATTTAACTTCAGAAGAAGCTGACTTAAAACTAATTTGGTTTGATTGATTTGCAAAAACTAGTAATCGATTTACAATTTCATTCAATACAACTACGACACTTCTATCATTTTTATTTGGTCGATAACCCGCTCTTAATTTACTGAACAACTCGTAGAGATTGATATCAAGATTAAATTTCAAATTAGGATCATTCCCATCTTCTGAAAATCCTTTAATAGTAATATTCGCATCGAAGAACCCTCTACCCTTTTTAAATTTATTCTTCTGAATTTCAGAAAAATTTGGAGCCAACTTTAGATTGGAAATAACTTTATAATCACCATACTCGACCAAAAGAAATTGATTATCATCTAAGTACGGTGCTTTTTTATTAATATAACCTCTAATTGCACTAATTAATTCTTTATTATAAAAATTACGAAGTACTGGGCGAGATCTAACTGTATCATAGTAAATATGATGCCTATATATTTCTAAATAATCTATAAGTAAACTCTCTTCAAAATCATCAGAAAATTGTTTGTGATAATTATTCCCTAAATCCACTAATTTTAAGATGTAGAACAGTCTAATATACGCATTAGAGCAAATTAAATCACTGATCATTAAATCATTTTTTAAATCACCCTTAAACTCTTCAAACTTAGTAGAAAGACTATTTAACTCATACGCTATAATAAATCGATCAATAGCCTTTGTCCTTAATTTTGAAGGATCAAATTCAATTACCTTTTCCAAAATTTCATTTTCATTACAGGAAAATAGATTATTAAAAAGATAATCTTTCTTTGTTATTAACTCATAAATCAGATCAAGAAATGTTCTTGATGTAATAAATTGATTTCTAAATAATCTAACTTTTAACAATAACTCAATGAGGACTTCCTGAATTTTTAGATTACATAACATTTTATAATTTACAAATTTAAAATGATCAGAGCTACTTACTCCTTGCAGTTCATCTTTCATATAAAGCTTGTAGAGCATAGAACTAGGAGAAGTTATTTTTCTCAAAACTCTAGTAATAAACTCACTTTTATAGCCCTCTTCAGTAATTTCAAATTTTGGATAATCTTCAAAATTTACAAATTTAAAATCTTCCGTATTTTCATTTTTCTCTAAATAGTTTTTTAATTTATTTTTTATAATTTGTTGTTCTGCATCTTCTGCATAATTTCCCAACATTCCAATATTGATTCCAATGACCAATGAATGGTTACCATTTAGAAAGTCTTCAAAAACTCTATTTAAGGTGACTGTCGCATTGTCATGAGGTTCAAAACTATGTGTCGCATCTAAATGAAATTTTATAAATGGTTTCGCATACTTCTGCTTGGCTCTCAGCATCAGTTCAGACTTTCCATCTCCACTACTACCGCATAAAAAAATAACGCATCTAGAATTCGCATCAATTTGCTCTAATAACGAAAAAAAGTCCTCTTCTATAGGCATCTCAACATAAAGATCAGATTTGATTTTGGATAATTCTAGATCTCTATCGCTTTCAGTAGAAACAGCAAAGGATGATGATTTAGATAAAACACTTAAGGCCTCAACGAATTGCACTTAACTCCCCCTACATGATATTCAAGTTTTTCAAACAAACTTATGCTTAATAAAGACATATTTTCTGAATAGTTTTCTCTTTAGACTCTTCATTAGCCATTAATTTTTTAGGCTAGAACTTCTTTCTACCATATTATGATAAATTTATGATTTTTAATCCAATTCAATAGGACTAAAGATCTTTTATATTTTAAAATTTTTTCACTTAATGACGACTTTGTTGCATGAACATTCACAAGCTGGATTTACCTCAAACCATTGAAATTTAATTGATAAGTCTGCCTAATTCTGTAAACTGATTGAGTACTGCCACACGTGCATGAATCTAATTGACCTGGCTTTGCAAATTTCCGTGCACTGAGTTTCTCTCCCAATAATTTGATGCAATGCATCTTGGTTTCCACCAAACTTCGACCATGATAGCCTGACCATTTTTTCCATATGCTCCTGCCTAAATGTTTAACGGTTTGAAGTAACGCATTTCGTTCTCTTGAACTGATTTTAGAATCTTTCCAGGGCCAGGCATTCTTTCTAGCAGGAATCACCGCATAGGCCTGCCGATCGGCAATCACTTGTCTACATCGTTTTGTATCATAAGCTCCATCCGTATAGACTGAATCAATTTGCTCATCTTTAGGGATCTGATCGAGTAAATCCCCTAGTACCGGTGAATCACTGACATTATTCGTCGTCAGCTGAACAGCCTGTATTTGCAGCGTTTCGGCATCTATTCTAATATGCAGTTTTCGCCATTGGTGACGGTATTCAGGCTGATGTTTCTTACGCTTCCATTCACCTTCACCTAGAAACTTTAAGCTAGTAGAGTCTACGAATAGATGTAGTCCATCACGACTTTTCTGGTAACTAATTGCAATATCAATATGCTTTTGCCTTCTGCAAAGGGTGGAATAATCGGGTGCTGTCCAACTTAAACCGCAGAGCTGAATAAGACTTTGAACAAAGCCTGTGACCATACGCAAAGAGAGTCGAAATAGAGATTTCATCATGAGTCAGCATTGGATTGCTTTATCGGAATAGGTTTGATTTCGTCCTTGTTTACCTTGTGATTGGGTATACCACTGAGTATTAGGATCAAACCAGATCGAGAGATTTCCTCTATTAATTAAAGCTTGATTGTAGAAGGACCAGTTGGTTGTACGATAGATTTAAGGTGCGGGCTTATTCATCTAGGAATTATATTGCTGAATAAGCCTTTAGCAGAGATTTGTGCAACAAAGCCCTAAATCTTCTGATTTTTATATACAAGCAACGTAGTTAAATCTATCCATAAAATAATTTAGAGCAATCTCTCTTCAAGGTAACGTGTCTGAAAGTCTAGGTTGTCTTGTAACCCTCTGAGAGTTTTCAAGCATCTTTTTAATCTAGTTTTTATCTACGAATTAGATTACATAATAACCCAAGTTCTCGCTTTAAATAAAAATAAAAAGAATAAAATCAATATAACAACATATTATTCCAGTGTACACAAGCAATAAAAAATACTTCATAAAAAATATTTTTAAAATATAGAAAAATAAACCAAAAAATTATCAGAAAACAATATATTATAATTTTTACAAATTGACAACAAAATAAAAATTAAATTTTGAAAAACATAAAATCGAATAATATTAATATTATTTTACTCTTCGCCATTATGCACATCCAGGGGAGACATAATTTATGTCTATAAAAGAGAAAAATATTAAAAATTACCGTATAACTGCAACAAAAAATATGCAATTAATGTGTTATCCAAAATGCATGCATGCGTATCAAATCTGGATCTCTTTATTTTTCCAGCTTAATAAGAAACAGAAAAACTATCACTTGGATTTAACTTTTCAACAAAAAGTCGAAATTCCTATTTTTACAACAGACAAAGTTGATCTCTATTTTTTTAGCAGCCATTTTAGGTGGATCTATGCCCATTTTTACAACAAGAATAAAAATGAATTTAAGTTCAGAGCTTATGAAAAAAATAATTCCTACGAATTCACCATTCAGGCTTTAAGTGAAGTAAGGACATTACTGTGTTCTGGATTACATCACTCAATCCAAGGCTTAGATATATTTGCAGACTGGCTGAATGAACAATATTTAGCTGCACATCTTCAAGAAGTATTTGGTCAGAGAATTTTAACTATAAATCATCTACGAGAATTAGCAGAACTACCAAAATCGAAAAGCCCCGTCAGTTCTGTTTCAAATTATACAGGCTCACTATCATTAGATAAAATTCTAGCAGGAATTTTATCATGAATGGATATAGTTACTTAGAAGATACTCTGGAATTAAAACTTAAACCGTTTCGAAACTTCTATAGAGCACTTGCAGAAGCAAAGCTAGAAAATTTTCAAAATTCAATCAAACTCAATGACTTCATTAAACCTCCTGAAATTATTGAACTTCACAATATAATAAATCAAAAACTTGCAGAAAAATCAATCAGTGAGTATCCACTAGTTCACTATCTTATCGCAGTCATTAACACCCCTTCGGCATATCAAGCTAATGCCCTAAAATGGGCTATTTTCAATACTCAATGTATTGAATTGCTTGATAGCAAAGAACATGCAACCACCGTAGCTAATCTTTGTATGCGTTTTCGTTTAGCCAGCACAAAGCGGGAGTATCATTGGCTTTATAACTTCTTACCAGCTCTCCCTATGGAGTTAGAGGATCTGCTTGAGTTTTTAAATAAAGCTGAAACAGAGAATAAAGAGTTAGTTGAACGCTCCACACCAAATTTAACAACAAAGCAAATAGGTCAACTGGCAAATATCCGCGTTATTTATACCTATGCGCATACGCAATCAGATCGTCAAAAAAGGCATCGGGAAAGCAGTCCAAGCGCCCAAGAACCACCTCAAACTGATGTTAGAAAGACATCAAAAATAACGCTTGACGATGAAAAAACCTATCAAACTCATTTTGAACGTGGTGTGGCAAAATTGCCTATTGAAGAGAAAATCCTAGAAACTGTTGAAGATCATAATTTTGAGTTTAACTCACTAGAGCAATGCTCTATTACAGCTCAAATTAATAATCTCAAGAACAGGGTTTTACATAAAAACAAGAATGAGTTAATGAGTAAGCCAAATCCCCGAGTTTTCGATTTGCCTACTGCACAATATGTTATGCGCATTTTATTTGAACAAGCAGAAAACTCTCCAATTCATGCCTTACTTTTATTCTCAGTACTTAGTTTCACGCATTATGAAGAGCTACTAGTATTACGAACGCGTTTCTTTCTAAACTCAAAAAGTAAAGAAATCCGCTTTAGTCATGAAAACTGTTTTTTCCGTCAAAGTATTGATAGCTCTAAATTTAAAGATACATTTTTAAAAGAATATATGCTCAATATTGGTAATTCTTTTACTATTCCCTTACCTAAAGTTTATTTGGATCAGATACTTCGACTAAAGAAGTGGGATAAAGCCGATATTGCTTCTGAGGTACAGGAGTATCTACGTAGAATCAGTAATAATCTTACTTTTCCGTTAACAGCTCAAAATCTTCCGCGTTTAATCAGTGATATTACGCTGAATGAACTAGGATATGAGTTAGAAAGCAAATTAATGGCAGGAGAAAATGTCAACAACTACACACCATGCCATTACTTCTCAATAAGAATTACTGATATTCTAGATGTCTACATTCAAACCCTTGATCTGGTTTTTCCTCAGCTTGACAATAAATATATTGAGGAATTTAAATCTCCAATTACGTTTGGCAGTCAGCAAGTACCTGATCTTCCATTTGTCCAGTCCTTTTTTTACCAGCTTGACCATCAAGTTCGGAATAATCCAAATCCCTTTCAGACGTTAAATCATTATTCACTCTGGCTGTGGCATGTTTGTATGCTCATCACGTCGGCACGACCAAGCGAATCTTTCCCACCCAATCTAGATTATATTGACCTCGACAATCAATTGATGGCTGTTGCAGATAAAGAGCAGCGTTATTCGGGCACCATTGGGCGATATCTACCGTTTAATGATTATCTTCGTGATGAAATACAGTATTACCTAAAATATTTAAAACACTTTCTCTCCCTCACTAAAGCTTATCTACATCAAGAAAAAGTACAAGCAATTCATGAGGTCCTCGATGGCAAGCGTCTCTTACTCTTATTTTATGACTCAAAAGAATATATCAGAAATCTGGAACTCTCTGATATTCAAAAATACTGTACAGAAATAGCCTTACAACGTAATTGGACCCGTCATTTTACTCGTTATTTTTTTGCCCAATACTGTAATGAAGATGTAGTTAAGGGCATCTTTGGTCACGATGAGCCCATGCAAGAACTGTTTGACCGCTATTCAGCTTTTCAGACAACGGATTACGATCAAATTAGAGCAGCACAAGATAAGTTGGTCAAAACCTTAGCGCTTAAAAGCATGTCAAATTTCACGGGAATAATGATTACATGAGCAAACATCCTCACTCGCTCAAACGATTAAAGAAATATAGAGCAAAAAAAGCGTTTCATCTGCAACTATTTAGCGAAAAATGCTCAGAACTGACACCTGAAAATTATCCTGAAGTTTACCGGCAAGTTGATGACCGGCTTTTAGAGCACTGCAAATCCAATATCCGCAGCTATCAAATGGCACGTGTAGAATTTGCTAAATATATCAAGCGCTTTAATCTGTCAGCGAGTCAAAATTATCCAGTGCCGGCCGCACCCGTGAGACATGAAAGAACGTCACCACAGCAAAATATTGAAACCTTGAAATATGGTAAAAAGGTTACTCAATTTGTCAAAAATATGATTGATTATTGGGCAAAATCTAATAACTTCAGTCCAACCCAGTCACTCGGCTTCTGTTTGATTAGCTCCATCTTATTCAATGGCATTTACAACGATAAAGAATTGCAAAAATTTTTAAAAATTATTTTAAAAACTAATAAATTTCAAAGCTTCTTAGACTCGAATCATATTGTTTCGTTAGAAGTCCCAAATCAGCACTTTGGTAATCAGCGTATTAATAACCCTGAATTTTCAGTTAGCTATACCAAAACATTTGTACTGCACGATATTGTGAAATGCTGGATATTTAGATTAAAACACCAAAAATTTGATTTATTTTCGGACATTGATAACGCAGAACAACTGATTAATGCTTGTATTGTCGAATGTTTTCCTGAAGAAAAAGTTCGTTGTAAGGACCTGTTAAAATACGGTTTCTACTATACACAATTTCTGAAAAACAGTGGGCTGGATCAAATGTCCATTTGTATCTTAAAAAATGAAATTTACAGTTCCAGTCCTCTCGAAAAACAATTAGTAGCTTATTTTAATCAGCCTGAATCTATATCTCCCCATACGATTCAGAATATTTATGAAAGTCCTCAGGGGCAATCTACAACCTCCATGATAGTAGACGTCACAGACATTTTAGGAGAAATACGTCATGCTATTCGCGCAAAAAACTATAGCGATCAACTCATAGAATTATATGCCAAGAAACAACCTCCTAACTTGGAGCGTCTATTGTTCTGGACCATTCTTCGCTCAAAATTAACCAATCCCCAATTGGAGCATCTCAATCATATTATTGAGCAGCAGCAACGATTTAAGCGCAAGCTTATGCGAGCAGATTTTCAGCCGCTCCAACAAAGCTCTCTGAAGACTATGTTTTCACAATTTGCCGTCCATTGGCTGCAGGCAACACAAGGTAAAGAGATTACATCATTTACCAGCGCTGATTTTGAAGATCTCTATGGAGAAATGCTTTTACTAAAAGGAGAAATAGTTCGAGCAACTTTACAGAAACGTCTAAGTGAGTTTCATCACAAACAGACCGTATTTTTTCAAGCACCCGCTGTCACTCTAGATAATTTAATACAACCCAAAATATGTAAAACAGCATTAATCTCACCGCATCTTTTCCACAAGATGCTACAGCAGCTCGAACAGACGCAAAATATTCCAATTCGAGATAAAAATATATTTAAATTAATATTCATCCTAGGCTTTAGAGCCGGATTACGGATCAATGAAACACTGAATATTTTCGTACGCGATCTATTTATTACTGAAGATGCAGTGATACTCACTATTCGCAACAATCGTAATAAAAATCAAAAAAGCTATTCTGCCTATCGTAAAATCCCTCTCCATCACTTACTCAAAACTGAGGAATTACAGGCATTCAAAGCATATAGCCTGAATAGAAAACGTCTGCTAAAAGAACAAGGTAAATCAGTTGGACAACCACTATTTTTAAAACAATCACTGGAAGAAACTCATGAAAATGAAGTGAATTCTCTACTTAAAAATCTGGTTCAGATATTTTTTGGTGAGCATAATTTTACTTATCATAGTCTACGCCATTCCGCATTTAATCATCTCTATCTGATTTTAAAAAACTCAGCTCTTGCTGATGCGTTTACCGACTATACGCCAAGTGAACAGTTGCGCATCCGCTATGCCCTGTTACGAAACAAAAATACTCAGCAAACCTGGTGTGCATTTTCTCATTTTGCGGGACATTTAACACCTGAAACAACATGCTCAAGTTATTTACATTTCATGCACTTGGCAATTAGCTATCAGCTGAATCAAATTGAAAGTCCTCTTGCTAAAGAAGCTTATTTTAATATCATAAAACACGATGACTCCGTTAAATTTCCTGTTCAGCAACGTGCTATCAAACAGTTTTTATTTGACCAGCTCACTAAAGATCGCTACAAGCGACATGATCATCAATATCAACCAGAACAACAAAAAACTCCTGATTCGCTGATGCTGGGAGCTCATGACTCAGAGATGACTTTTGAACTATTACATCACATTCTTGCAGTAGAAAAAGAGGAGGAGCTTCAATTACCTGAATCCATTCCGTTGCAAATCGCACAAGAATTACGTGCTAGAGCGCTGCATTTGAAAACCTCCTGTATAAACCAAAAAAAATCATCAAGGTTATTTACCTCGGACTTTTTAAGGAAAAATCCTGCTGCATTAATTACCACGTTGCCAACCAATCAAGAAGAAAAAAAGGTCATTCACTATGTCCAGGAGCGTTATGCAAGTGCACAAAGTAAATATAAAAAACAGCTCAATGCAATCTACTCAATTTATCTTGAAAAAGTGCAACCCAATTCACCCCAGTTAATCTTTGAACTGAATGAAAAATGGCAACTGAAAAAATTTCTTACTTTTATCAGCTGCTTATTTCCTAAAAAATATCTCCATTTAGAACTGTCTCAGCAGAGCAAGACAAAGCTCCAAAAGACATTACAGGATTTAACACTTCAGGCAGAGAACTTCAGCTTAAATAAAGATGAGCAACGAATTATTTTTTGTTTTAAGTGTAAAGATGCGAAGGCACTAGGTGTATTTAAGCTACTGATGTATCTCATGATTATTTTCAACCTTTAGAGCTCTGTAACAGAAAGCTATATGTAAACCAGAGTACCACTCATAAGCTACTGTTTTTATATTAATATATACTTATTGTAAGCCCCAAATAGAAATTCCGATTTTTCCCAAGTAAAAATGTCCGATTTTAGAATACACACTTTTGCCATTTTATTAGCAGGCGGTTTGAGATGTTGGTGTTTATGTCGGGTAAAGAACAAACAATTGTCGATCTTGTAGGAAATCTGTACTCAACGCATAACCTAGTTCTAGACTGCTCAGCTATTACAATTTCAGAACGTCAGGTCATAAGCTTATTGCAAAAACATATAGCTCAAGGTCTGCTCGCGTGGCCAAACCAATATTGCTTAACTTCCTGAAGATCTCAGACTTAAATGTCTCTATCTGGTTGCTGAGCAATTTCATGGTTTTGGACCCACTTTAGTACCTGAAAAGCTGACTACCATTTATGGTTTTGATATTTCGATAGAAACCCTGCGTTCTTAGATGATAGCAGCCAATTTATAGATTATCCGTCATAAACATCTGAAATGCTCGTATCCTCAAAGTTAATTTTCTTTTAAAAAGCTCTTTAAAAATGAAATTCTATCAAAACTAATTAGAACCATAAAAAATGAATAAAGTTCTAAAGAATGTGGATAGTTCTTGAGGGTAATTTTCGCTTCAATGGGGGCAATACCCTAATGGACTAGAGGATATAACAATGACCTCACGCAGTATTACTGAATGGCAAGACTTCATTAAAAATTGTCTTGATTTTCGCCCCCACGATGGCGTGTATCGCATCTCTAGAGAAATGTTCACTGAAGCTGAACTATTTGACTTAGAGATGGAGCAAATTTTTGAAAAAGTCTGGATTTACGCCTGTCATGAAAGTGAAATACCCAATAATAATGATTTTGTAACAGTTCAAATTGGTCGCCAACCTCTGATTATTAGTCGTGATAGTAATGGTGAGCTACATGCGATGGTTAATGCATGTGAACATCGCGGTGCCACCCTGACACGTGTAAGTAAGGGAAATCAGGCTACATTTACCTGTCCTTTTCACGCCTGGACCTATAAATCAGATGGTCGCCTGATTAAAGTCAAGGCTCCAGGTGAATATTGTGAGCACTTTGATAAAACCACACGTGGTCTTAAACAAGGTCGAGTTTCCAGCTATCGTGGTTTTGTATTTGTCAGTTTAGATAGCCAAGCGACAGATTCTTTAGAAGATTTCTTGGGGGATGCTAAAGTCTTTCTCGATTTAATGGTAGAACAGTCACCAACAGGTGAGCTTGAAGTATTACAAGGTAAATCGACCTATACTTTTGCAGGCAACTGGAAACTACAAAATGAAAATGGCCTAGATGGTTATCACGTTAGTACTGTGCACTATAACTATGTCGCTACAGTGAAACATCGCCAACAAATGAATGTGGAAAATGGAGCCGATTTAGACACGCTGGATTACAGTAAACTTGGCGCTGGAGATTCTGAGACTGATGATGGCTGGTTTAGTTTTAAAAATGGACACAGTGTTCTTTTCAGTGATATGCCAAACCCGACCGTCCGCCCAGGTTATAGCACAGTAATGCCTTATCTTTTGGAAAAATATGGGAAAAAGCGTGCGGAATGGGCCATGCATCGTTTAAGAAATCTGAATTTGTATCCTAGCCTATTCTTTATGGATCAAATCAGCTCTCAGTTACGAATCATCCGTCCTGTGGCATGGAATAAAACAGAAGTGATTAGCCAATGTATTGGGGTTAAAGGAGAGTCTACCGAAGCGCGTCGTAACCGCATTCGCCAGTTTGAAGACTTTTTTAATGTGTCAGGTTTAGGTACACCAGATGATTTGGTGGAATTCCGTGAACAACAAAAAGGCTTTCAAGCACGTCTTGAACGCTGGAGTGATATTTCTCGAGGTCACCATACTTG
The DNA here is from genome assembly GCF_002946595.1 of Acinetobacter sp. SWBY1. Classification (NCBI taxonomy): domain Bacteria; kingdom Pseudomonadati; phylum Pseudomonadota; class Gammaproteobacteria; order Moraxellales; family Moraxellaceae; genus Acinetobacter; species Acinetobacter sp. SWBY1. The sequence continues at coordinate 1,807,620 of NZ_CP026616.1, forward strand.
GGAATACGGTATCACTAAAAATGCTCAAGATTTAAATATTAGACCTGTCATTACTGGACGTGAATTCACCCATGAAGGCTTATATGTCAACCAACACGGTCAATGGCAACGCTTGATGCTAAGCGGTTTAAATAAAAAAGCCTTAAAAATGAAAGATGTGACTTTTGAGCAAGATATTGCCAAGGAAGAGGTGTAATCATGACTGCTGAACTTAACTTCGCTGTTTCTCAGTTTTTAATTAAAAAAGCTGAGCTATGTGATACCTATGATTGGGATGCTTATCTTGAACTTTATGATGAAGATAGTGAATACCATATTCCGCAGTGGATCGATGACCATAACTATATCCAAGATCCCAATCAGGGCTTATCTTACATTTATTACGAGGATCGTACAGGCTTAGAAGACCGAATATTTCGTATTCGTACTGGTAAGGCTGCCTCTGCAACTCCTTTACCACGCACTTTGCACATGATTAAGAATGTGCGGGTCAAAGAACTGGATGATGGCTTAATTGAAGCAAAAGTGGCATGGCATACCCTATACAATCGTCAAGGTTTGGAAGGCAGTTTTTATGGTCATGCCACCTATACCTTACGTAGAAATGAAGACAGTTTCCGTATCTGCCGTCAGCATACGATCTTGCTGAATGACAAAATTGACTCTGTCTTAGACTTTTATCATGTTTAAGGATCAAAAGTATGACTCATTCAGTGGCGCTCAATTTTGCGGATGGTAAAACCTTTTTCATTTCTGTACATGATGACGAATTGCTGCTTGATGCAGCAATTCGTCAGGGTTTGACCCTGCCTGTGGACTGCCGTCAAGGTGTATGTGGAACTTGTAAAGGTCAGTGCGAAATTGGCTCCTATCAACAGGAGTATGTAGATGAAGAAGCATTAAGCACACGAGAATTGGACGAACGTAAAATATTGGCCTGCCAAACCCGGGTTAGCTCGAATGCAGTATTTTATTTTGATCACGATTCAGCCTTATGCAATGCTAGTAAATCACTCAAAATAGCTACCACAGTGACCGCAATAGAACTGATTTCTGAAACCATTGCTGTTCTGCATGTTGATGCAAGCAGTCATAAGTACCCCTTAAATTTTTTACCAGGTCAATATGCACGTTTGCAAATTCCTGATTCTCAGGACTGGCGTTCCTATTCTTTTGCCAATCGGCCCAATCCAACTAATCAGCTACAATTCTTAATTCGCCTACTGCCAAACGGTGTAATGAGTAATTATTTACGACAAGACTGTAAGATTGGGCAAACTATCTTCATGGAAGCCCCTTTAGGTAGTTTTTATTTACGTGAAGTAAAGCGTCCTTTGGTCTTTATTGCTGGTGGAACCGGCTTATCTGCATTTTTGGGAATGCTAGATAATATTGCCGAGAAACCTGATGCTCCTCCTGTATACCTTTATTATGGAGTAAATCAGGAAATGGATTTATGCGAGCAAGAGCGATTGCTCGAGTATTCCTCGCGTATTCCTCATTTTAATTATCAGCCGATTATTAGTCAGGCTTCAAAAAGTTGGACTGGTAAAACAGGCTATATTCAAGATCATTTAAATAGAGACCAACTTGCAGAACAAGCATTTGATATGTATCTGTGTGGCCCTCCCCCCATGATTGAAGCAGTAAAAGACTGGTTAGAAGATCATGATTTACAAGATTATCGCATTTATAGTGAAAAGTTCTTACAAAGTAATACGGTGAATCGTCTTTAAAACATTAATATTTCAAAAACAGTATCTGAAATTTAAAACACCTCATGGATAGAGCATCAGCTTTATAAATTTAATCAAATCTATACTTAAGGAACATAGTATGAATCGAGAACAAATTAGTGATCTAGTTAAGCAAATGAATGTTGACACAGCCACTGGTCCCGTCGACACACGTATACAGAAGATTATTGTGCGTCTAGTCACAGACCTATTTCAGGCGATTGATGAGCTGGATATTCAACCCTCTGAAGTATGGAAAGGTTTAGAATATTTGACCGATGCAGGACAATCCAATGAGTTAGGCTTGCTTGCCGCAGGTCTAGGATTAGAGCACTTTTTAGACCTGCGTGCTGATGAAATCGATTTACAAGCGGGCCTTACTGGCGGCACTCCGCGTACTATTGAAGGTCCGCTATATGTTGCTGGCGCACCAGAATCAGTCGGTTTTGCACGGATGGATGACGGTTCTGAATCCGAAGATGTAGAAACACTGATCATTGAGGGGACGGTAACTGACACGGAGGGGCAGCTCATTGAAAATGCCAAGGTGGAAATCTGGCATGCCAATGGTCTGGGTAATTATTCCTTTTTTGATAAGTCACAATCTGAGTTTAACTTGCGTCGTACTATCTTTACCGACCAAGTGGGCAAGTATGTCGCACAAACCACCATGCCCGTCGGCTATGGTTGCCCACCAGAAGGAACCACTCAGGCACTGCTGAACAAGCTTGGCCGTCATGGCAATCGTCCATCACATGTGCATTATTTTGTGTCAGCACCGGGTTACCGTAAACTCACCACACAATTTAATATCGAAGGTGACCAGTATCTGTGGGATGACTTTGCTTTTGCCACTCGAGAAGGTTTGGTAGCTACCGCTGTAGATGTGACTGATCCAGCTGAAATTCAGCGTCGTGGTCTAAACAAACCCTTTAAATTTATTTGCTTTAACTTCAAACTGCTGAAAGATGTTGAAAATGCCCCACCAGCTGAGGTAGAGCGTCGTCGCCTCTGTGCTTAAGCAATTTTAATCTTTCACTTGAATCAAGCACACTACTTGATTCAAGTATCTGTTATTAACAGGAAAACTCTGTTTTCCTATCTTTAGTTTAAGTTTAAAAGAAAAATTATATTTATTCCATTTTTATTATTCGCTCTGAAGCTCTGTCACAAACTTCTTTCCTAAAAAAAGCAGCTTAATTCTACTCATTAGCATTACTTTTTTAGTCTGTCTTAAGGTGAGACAGAGTGACCTTTTACTTGATTTGATCCGTTTGTTATCCAGCTAATTTGGAAAAAATGGATGATTTTTAGGAATTTCTGGATAGTTTATTTAAAGCAGAAAGCATTCAATAAGTCTTAGAGATAAGCCTATTTTTTTTAAGCTCACTCAAAATAATAGCAAAATTTTTTGATTCGCAAAGGAATGCAGATGATAACATCTAGACAAAAGTTAAATATCACGTTAACAAAAACATTTGCCATGCTTAGTCTTTTAAGTGGAGTCAGTCTCTCAGGGCAAGCACAGCCCGTAGAGCCAGAATGGAAGCTTACATTTAAAAATGCTTATATTGAACGGAACTTTGACTCTGAGGTGGTAAGAGATAGCGGGAGTTGGTCACAATCTGCCTCCCTTTTCTATACCTCTCACATGAAAGAAACACCGGTAAGCGTTGATGGTAATCCCGTTACCATCGGTGTTAATGCCTCAACTCAATATGCAGTCCGGCTCAGTTCTGACAAACATGTGTCTGATGGTATCCTGCCATTCGACCCTGTCACTCAGACACAGGCTGCTGATTATTTTAAATATGGTGCCACTTTAAAACTGGGCTATCAAGAGACTTTAGTGAGTTTGGGAGAACTGTGGTTAGATCTGCCACTCACCACAGTAGATGGTAGCCGCCAATTGCTCAATTCTTATTGGGGGGGAAATCTACGTTCACAGATAAATGACCAACTGCAACTTGAACTAGGACATATCACCAAGTTTTCCCCAAGAAATGAGGAAGATTTCCGTAAGTTTTCTTACACTTCTGGCGGGCTTACCTACTCTTCCGATGCGCTGAACTATATTGACTTGCGTTATCAATTCTCACCCCAGCTTAAAACAGAATACTATTTTGGTTATCTGGAAAACCTGTACCATAAGCATTATTTAGGAGTAGAACACCTATGGAAGGCTGAGGATTTTTCTTTAGTTTCAAAACTAAAATATTTTAATGCGCAAAAAGAAAATGACGAACTAAATATCGATGCACAAAATATAGGCATGCTAGAAACCCTAAAAATAAACAACCACAGCATAGGCTTAGGTTACCAGCAAATTATAGGAGATTCCGCCTATCCTTTATTAGATGGCCTTTTACCAGAACCATATTTTATTAACTGGAATGCAACTGGCTTCTTTAAAAAAGATGAAAAATCCTACCACTTCATTTATTCCTATGATTTTAAAGACTTCATTCCTGGATTAAACACCACTGTCAAATATGTAGCTGGCCGTGACTTTAAAACAGCCGATGGCCGTGAAAATAAAGAAAGCGAAACAAATTTAATAGGTAGTTATTCATTTCAGCAGCCTTACTTAAAAGGTCTGTCTTTGCAATATCTCCTGCTTGATTACAACGTTAAACATGGTACAGATTTTACAGAGAATCGTTTCTTTATAAATTACAGTAAAAAATTCTAATCTAAGAGGACTAAGTATGAATACTATCGTTATTCTTTTCAGATTGTCTTTAGCTTATTTTTGTGGTGGGTTTTCTGAATGCTAGACTACCTTTTTGGGGAATTACGATCTACTTGATTGATGTCCAGATCGCAATTGCTACCTTTAGCTGCTATTTCCTACCCTTCTTGTCGCACAGTAGGTATTCATGGAGACAAAGAATTGGTTGAATTGGAGCAATTCTAGGCGCTTTTTAGGAACACTAATTTTGATTTTTGGCCTGAGCTTAAAAGTGTTAAGTGAATGCTCAAAATCTCAAGACCAATTAGAAATGGCTTTGTTGCATAAACATTCAAAAGCTGAGTTCTCCCCAATCCATTCAAATTTAAGACACAACTTGGGTGCGAGGTCTACCTAATTCCGTAAATCTATTCAGAACTGCCACACGCGCATGAATTTCATTGACCTGACTTTGAAAATGTCTTGCCGTCAGCCTATCACCTAATAATTTGATGCAATGCATCTTGGTTTCCACCAAACTACGACGGTGATAACCCGACCATTTTTTCCATAGGGTTCTACCTAAATGTTTAACCGTTTGAAGTAACTCATTTCGTTCTATTGAACTTATTTTAGAATCTTTCCAGGGCTTGGCATTCTTTCTGGGTGGAATTACTGCATGTGCTTGACGATCTGAAATCACTTTTCTGCAGCACTTCGTGTCGTACGCGCCATCGGTATAGACAGAATCTATTCGCTCATCTAGTGGAATTTGATCCAGTAAATCACCTAGTACTTGTGAATCACTGACATTATTTGTAGTAAGCTGAACGGCACGTATTTGCAGTGTTTCAGCATCTATACCAATATGCAGTTTACGCCATTGCCGACGGTATTCAGGCTGATGTTTTTTACGCTTCCATTCGCCTTCACCTAAAAACTTTAAACCCGTAGAGTCGACAAGTAGGTGTAACCCATCATGACTTTTCTGATAGCTTATCGCAATATCAATATGCTTTTGTCGTCTACAAAGGGTGGAGTAATCTGGTGCTGTCCAATTCAAGCCACAGAGTTTAATCAGGCTTTGAACAAAGCCAGTAACCATACGTAAAGAAAGACGGAATAGAGATTTGATCATTAAACAGCATTGAATCGCTGTATCGGAATAAGTTTGATTTCGTCCTTGCTTGCCTTGTGGTTGTGCATACCATTGCGTCTTAGGATCAAACCAGATTGAAATATTTCCTCGCTTGATTAAAGCTTGGTTATACGAGGACCAATTGGTTGTACGATAGATTTTAGGTGTAGGCTTCTTCATCTGGAAATTATATTACTGAAGAAGCCTTCAAGAATAGCTTTGTGCAACAAAGCCATTAGAAATTAAAAAATAGCATATGTAACTCTACTCTTTATCTAAAGCTTGATCTAGATCAGGCTTTTTCTCATAAAATCATTAATTCACAGATTATTTAAACTTACTTTTGTTTCTCTTGATTTTTAACCAAATTCTTCATGATATTCTTGAGAGAATCGACCTAAATGCTTAGTCCCCATTGAAATGCTAGCTGTGAAATCAAAGTTTTTTATGGGTACTTGAGGATGAGAACACTTTATAGACTTGATACAAACGATATCTCCTTAAATAGGACAAAGAGCTGGTATCGCAATAGGTCTAAAATGCTTCATATGTATTTGATTTAGAAGATCTTAATAATTCCTTCAGAGTATCGGCACTGATTTCCTCGCTAGCATGAAACCGAATAAAATTATGGGTTTTCACTGAATATAGTGGCTTCTGCTGACTAGAGAATCGTCTCAGCTATTCAGAATAATTCTTCCTGACATAGCAACAAAGTTTTAATAATGTTCAGCCAATAGGTAAAGACCATTAAAATCAATCTACTGGATTTTAGAGTTTAAAATTTTTATAAACTTATAATATTATTTAACTGAAGGTAAATATTACTATTTTCTTTATTAAAAATAATATAGCATATTAACAACTTAACAATAGAATACTAATTACATATTTTATTATACTTTAAAAGCATAAATATTAATTAAAATTATGTTTTTAAAAAAATCATTATCTGCTATATATTGAAAATCACCTAGACAATAGTGTTTCTAGAAAAAAATATTTTTAATCAGTATATAAGGATATAGCTATGATTAATTTAGATAAATTTGAAAAAATTTCACCAAAACATTTTTCTACTAACCTGAAGTATCCAGATGAGATTCAAGCATGGATGAAAAAAGTAAACGGACCACATCATCTATATATACCTGACCCTAAAAAATTAGATTTTTTGCATGAAGGCGTGAGGGTCGGTGAAACCACCTTTGGAAATATTCAATATGCTACGCTAGCTAATATTAAAATTGATAATCTAAAAAATTGCTATATTTTTAATGTACCATTCTCGGGAACTCAAGAAATTAAACTCAATTCATCAACTATCTATTCTACTAATGAAGTCGCAGCTATATTTTCACCCAATCAACCCTTTTCAATGACTTTAGAGCCTCTTTGTCAAAAGAGAATGATTCGACTTTCCAAAGAAAAAGTCGAAAGCCATCTTTCTCAGTTATTGGGCTATAAATTGACTCAACCTTTAATTTTCGATATTCAAGCTCCTATGCAGGGTGCAATTAAAAAATGGTTTAACTTGGCAACGAGTTTTCAGGATTTTTTATTAGATGATTATACTTTTCTTGATTTTCAAAATATCTGGAATAGTTTTGAAAAAAACCTGATTTCTATTTTATTAAATTCCCAACCACATAATTATAGCCTCGAGCTCGAACGTAGACTCAGTGGAAAACCCTCCTATTTAAATTATCTTGAAATTGTTTTCAGAGAAAACTTAGCTCAACCGGTCACACTAAACGAACTTGAAAAAATGCTCGGAGTTTCACGCGAAAAACTCTATCATGATTTTAATCTTTATTATGGTCAGTCCCCAGTTGCATATCTACGTAATCTGCGTTTTGAAGAAAGCTATAAACGTTTAAAAAACATAAAACCTTGGGAAAATGTTTCCAGTATTGCTATGGATTGTGGTTTTCAACAATTAGGACGTTTTTCACAAGAATATAAAAACCGCTTTGGAGAACTTCCATCTGAAACTTTAAAAAAGTATAATGGCTAAAACCCTCTAATTTTTATAATACCTGTCTTATCCTGAAATAGATTGACGGTATTCAATTTCAAACCGAGTTAAGCAATTAGCTCGGTTTTAGTTTGCTCATACGTCTAATTCGGGAGGTTCATACTTAAACATTAAATAATATAGTCTATAATAGTTATAGATAATGATAGATTCCGCAATTAAGTGATCTAAGTCGTTCATTGTTTGACACCATGTAGTTAACCCCCTGCTTTAATATCTCATTAATTCACTCTACGAATGCATTCTGGTATGGGAAACACCGTTTCGCAAGACTCCATCTGTCATGGAAGATCTATCCCATAACGGTGCAATGCCGATTGATATAGCTCAGAACAATACTGAGAGCCTCTGTCTGAATAGTGTATCATTCTAGCCACTCGATCCGTCACATGCTGTATCGCCATCTGTAGTGCTCTGCACAATATTCTCTGCACGTATATCATTTGATAACTTATAACCTTTAATTTGCCAGACATAAGCATCTGTTACCAAGGATAAATATGTACGTCTTCAGCACTCGCAATATAACCTACAATGAAAAAAGAGCACCTAATATAAAAGTGCTCTTTTTTTTAATTCAACATGCTTCAATTCTATGTTTCACTACTTCCTGGCAGATTCTGTTGTAATTTTTTAGCTGTCTTATCAGGATTAAGAAAAATCATAGCCAATAAGCCAACGATCAACAAATAAACACCAATATAGGAGAAACTTAAATTCATTCCCATCACCAGCTTGCTCAGCATAGCAGCATCTGGAAGCATACCCTTCATCGGCTGAATATATCCAGCAGACTCCATAAACATACCCACCATAGTCGGTGAAATCATACCACCTAAAGATGCTAAGGCTGTTACTGTTGCCATTACAGCCGCTCGCTGTTTAGAACAAATACTATAAGCCAAGGTGATAGGAGCGAGAGGGAAAGTCATGGCTAGACCAGCGGCAAGTGTTAGGACGCAGACAGCAACAATACCAGTGGTATGCGGCAGCAGCAAGAAGAAACAGCCTGATAGCAAAATCAAAAGACCAAATATACAACCCAATGACTGGTGCACAGAACATCCCTTCTTCATCAAAATTTTGGATAAATAACCTGCCACCAATAAGGTCAGGGCGCCAAATATCCATGGAAAGGTAGAAATCATGCCGATCATTTGTGGAGAGGTGTCGACTACTGCCGAAAGATAGCGTGGAGACCAGGTCGTTAAAAAACCCATAGCCCAAAAGCACCCTGCACCTGACAGAAATGCCGAGATAAACATAGGTGAGAAAAAAACTTTGAATAATGGTACGATTTTTAACTGGTCTGAAAAGTCAGCAATACTTTTATTATTAATATAACTGGTATTAGGGTGTACCAATGGTTTAGGCTGACTTAGCTGTTGTTTAGCCTTTATATGGCTATATGGTCCCTCTCTAGCTACCAGAAACCACAGCAAACTCCAACCAAGTCCGACAAAACCCAGAAATCCAAACGCCCATCGCCATCCATAATCAGGATGTGCGATAATAGCCGCTAAAATTGGTGCAGCAATAATAGGGCCTAATGTTGATCCAATGGCCACCAAACTACTTGGCAGACCACGCTCTTTTGGCTCATACCAACCATGGATATGTTGTAAGGTAATAGGTGTTGCTGGACCTTCAGCCGCGCCTAAAATAATCCGTGTCACCAATAGCAGGGTAACCCCGCCACCCATTAGCATCGGAAACTGTAATACTGCCCATGCAATTCCCATGGTGAGAATGATCCAGCGGGTTTGTATTTTTGCGGCCAACAGTCCAACAACAATAGAAGAAATAGCGAATAGAAAGAAAAAGGAGCTACCAATAAAGCCGAACTGGCTACCCGACATTCCAAGTTCACGCATTGCAGGTTCAGCGACAAGACCAAGTACAGCCTTGTCGGCAAAATTCACCATTTGAAAAATAATCAGCAAGCCAGTAATCATCCAGGCTCTATTGGTAATTTTTTGAGTCTCTAATGACTCTATGAGTGTATTTGGGAGGACCTTAGTTTGTGTTTTCATGTATTGATCTCCCGAATAAACTCATGAGCTTCGTGCCCTGCCCCATGGGCTTTAATAATGTCGGTAACATTAAATGTATCGTTATCTTCTGCTGCAAAGACTAGACCATCAAAATCATTTTGAGCTGTATTTATCATTTTTTGAATATCGGCCGAGTCTGGAATATTCGGAACAATATGATGCAAAATAAGCGATTTTGCATTTGCTTCTTGGGCTACAAGGCCTACTTTTTCATAGGAGGTATGAGATTCTTCCAGGTGAACAGCAATCCCGTTACGTGTTGGTCCTTCAGGAAACGTCTCTAAAATTGCATCAAGATCAATAACCTCATGCATAAGTACATCCGCATCTTTAGCTAATAAGATACAGTTTTTCGAGTAGGTGGTATCGCCTGAAATAACGACAGAGCCATATTTAGAATCAAATCTAAAGCCAAAAGCAGGAAAGCATAAACGATGATCCACCAAAATAGTGCTCACTTTCACCAGTTCATCTTCATAAATGGTAAACGGCTCCATCTCAGGATGTCGATTGAGCACAGGATCAGCTTGAGCACTTTCAGGAATCTGAATATCAAAGGCTTTAATCCATTCCGTTGGGCTTGAACGTCCCTCATCCGCCATACGAATGGCAATATCAGATGCAAATACATTATGGATTAGAGCATCTACCATAGCTGCTGTACCCACCATAGGATGATCACCTCCACAGCATCCTTCAATTTTTGGATGGGAGTGCGTAGATAGAGCAGGATTACGAGGTGGCTTCCCAGGACCATAAATTTGAATTGGTTGACTAAATGATTCACCCGGAACTTGCCAGCCCGTAAATAAATACGAACCTAAATCATAAATATGATCAGAATGGTGATGGGTAATAAAAATGCCTCTTAATTCTCCCCATGTTGAGTGACTTCTATAATTTCTGATACTTCCCATACCACAGTCAACAATATAGGTGGCGCCATCAACACAGATCGCTGTCGAGATACCTGCTCTAGAGCTTGATACAATCGGACCACCCCCTGTACCTAAAGCAATAATTTTCATTCCCTGTTGATTATTAGTTTTCATTGAATATTCCCTTCCTATAAATTATCTTGGTGACACATCCTAAATATATTCAATCTACTATTTTCGAAATATACAGTTTTTATAAATTCACTATCCTTAATTTATTTTAATCAGTCACTTATTGTTATATTTTTTTATTTCAATATTAACATATAAAAAAGCCTTCAATTCATTGAAGGCTTAAAGAGTAAGGGTTAAAGAATATTAATTAAATATTTTGATCCTTAAAAATCACAATTAGGCAATTGTTCAGGTGCTATGAAGCGAATATTTCTTGCAGCTGAAACCTCAATTACTTTTTCAGGATTTGTTAAATTATGCAGCTCACTAAACAGACTTGCCAAGTCATTACCTGGACTGACCCAGAAAATTCCTTTCGCTGGCGTTTCTGAGCTTACTTTATACCCATGCACCGTACCCCGTGGCCAATATAAATAGTCGCCTGCTTTGGCAACAGTCCATTCTCCATCCAAATAAAGTGAATATTCTCCTTCCAAAATAAAGGCATGCTCATCTTGTACAGGATGCATATGAGGAGGAACGAATGTTCCAGGTGGATCATTCGAAATCCAGGCAAAACTTGACTGTTGATCTCCACCTAAAATAGGCTCATAGACATGACCGAGCACATTCCACTTTATCCGCTCAAAATCCTGCTTTAATCGTGTTTCAGTAAAAAGCAAACTTGCTGGATTAAAGTTACTTAACATATTCATTTCAAACTCCTTTTTTTATTATTAAATCACTGGTTCTATCCTAGAGATATGCATTTTTTCATTAAATTATATTCAAAATAAAATTATTAGTGGATAGATAAATCACAAGAAATACATAGCTAATCTCTGCCTAGCTTATATATTTAAGTTTTATTATTTTCAATTATCTATGAAAAACATTTTAAATATTATCAAACTGAAAAATGGTGAAGACCCAGACCCTCGCTTTACTCTTGCCAATGAACGAACTTTTCTGGCCTGGAACAGAACTGCGCTTGCGGTTCTAGTAGGAGCTGTTGCCTTACATACACTTAATAAAGGATTTTTCCTCGCTCCAATTGCAACTGAAATTTTTGTTGCTCTAATTTTTCTTTCTATTCTTTTGAGTATCAGCGCGATTTTTCGATGGTACCGAGTAGAATATGCCCTTCGGACCAAGCAATCTTTACCTTACCCTGGGATGGCTCCATTATTATCAATTTTCAGTCTAATTCTTATTATTTTTACTTATTTTTACTTAAAATAGTTTATGCAGAATGATCCTATACAGCCTGATAATGGGCTACAACCAGAACGAACATTTCTATCTTTAGAAAGAAGTTTTTTTTCTTATCTACTCGTAAACTTTACCCTTTTTAAAGTGTTTTTAAATAGTACAAAACCGTTATTCATTATTTCAGTTTTTATTATTATACTGGTTAATATTCATTATTTATCAGTTTTAAGTAATTTTAGAGAAGTAATCCAACTTCAGAAAAATAGAGCTTTCAAACACAGAGTTATCTTACTTTCTTCAGCTTTAATCAACATTCTTCTTGCTCTATTTTTCTTGCTCTTTATACTCACAACCACCAGCTAGCCAATGGTGTTTTTTTTTTAATGACTGAGGCGATAAAGCCTCTCAATAGACTTTAAAATCTCCCCATCGCCGAGAAAGTGAAATAGTATGCTGAAGTGATCATCAGTTTTTAAGACTTTAAAGTTTGAACTATTTCCTTTCAACTCCCATTGATCGCTCATATTTTTAGTCTGATAAATAAATGCCGCAGTTTCCTCTCCTCCTACAAAAAATTCAGCTGGGACTAAATTATTTGTGATCCGATAAATTGGAGAGTTTTTGAGTGCATTTTTTTGATCAAGCTTCAGGTTTTTATTTAAACTGGTGTCTAGCAAAGGATTAAGTTCATATATTCCGCTGATAGGAATAATTCCTTTGAGATTAAGTATATTCTTAATTTTTTCACTCGCATGCAAGACTAGCTCAGTAGTCAGGTGGGCTCCTGCAGAGTGTCCACTGAGATAAAGAGGTAGATCATCCTCTTTATCATTGTGTAAGAATGCTTTAACTGTTAACAATCCATAACTTAAAGACGTTCTTATACTCTCAATACTAACTTCAGGACATAAGGGATAATTCATAAGTACAACATGGTACCCTAGTTCTGACAAATGATCAGCAATAAAATAGAACTGGTCTTTGCCTCTAGACTGCCAATAACCTGCATGCAAATAAACTAAAATTGCCTTAGCTTTTCCTGATGAATAACAAATATCGAAGCATTCTCGCTCATGGAATCCATAGGAAATATTTTTCTCCCATTCTTTTTTAATTAACACTAAACAGTTCATCTCTTCTATTTTGGCCATGACCTCATTATAATTATTATTTTTTTGCCCTATCACATAATCATGTTCAAAATTATTTGCATCCATAACTATTACTCTATTTATTCCATAAAATTTTATTAGATCTATATTTATATATCCTTACTATGCAATTTTTTTGTGTTTCTATCCAATATCTCTAAATAGCCATTAGCTTTCTAAAAAGTGGCTATTTTGATTATTTTTGAACCTTAGACTCTCAAATGAAGTGCAACAGAGATTAAATTATTGGAAAGAAGCAAGATGAGCTAGCATTTTGCTTCCGACCGACCAAAGTCAAAGTTGCATTCATGAACTATACTCATCTCACTCTAGAAGAAAGATACCAGATTTATGCCTTGTTACGTGAAAGTTTTTCTAAGCGTCATATCGCCTGCAGACTGAATCGCTCACCTTCAACCATTTCTAGAGAAATTCAACGTAATCGAGCAAGAAACGGTTATTTTGCTAAACATGCTCATCAACTCACCCAAAGACGTCACTGCTACAATCCTAAAAGAATCCCTCATGAAATGTGGGTTCGCGTCATTTCTATCTCAAGCTTCAATGGAGTCCTGAACAGATCGCCTCATGTGTTTCTATCAGTTTGCATTCAATTTATCGTTTCATACGGCAAGATAAAGGCAAAGGTGGAAAACTGTTTCTTAATCTAAGTTTCATAAATCAAAGAAAGAGAAAATACGGTATTCCTGAAACCCGTAGTCAACTGAATAACCGTAAGAGTATTCATGACAGGCCTATTGTGGTTGAGCAACGCACCCGCTTTGGTGATTTAGAAATAGATACGATTGTAGGTAAGCACCACCAGCAATCATTAGTTTCTATCGTTGATCGTAAAACTGGCTATTTATGGCTTAAGAAATGCCAAACACGTAAGGCAGAAGAAATTTGCCAAACAACCATCAGTCTTCTCAAGCCGATCAAAGATCAACTCAAAACGATTACCGCAGATAATGGTAAAGATTTCAGCTTGCATGAGTATGCCGCTCAAGCATTAGAAATAGACTGGTATTTCGCTGATCCTTATAGTGCTTGGCAAAGAGGTACAAATGAAAATACGAATGGTTTAATCAGGCAATATATTAAGAAAGGCAGTGATTTGAATCTGTATACAGATGCTTATATTGCAGAAATCACTCAACGCCTGAATCATCGCCCAAGAAAAATACTCGGCTTTAAAAGTCCGAGTCAGGTATTATGGCAACAACATGGTGTTGCACTTCAAATGCTGATCTAAGAATATAAAAACTTTTTTACGAGAATTAAAAATCACTATATTAAATAATATATTGTTATTATCTCTCATCAAAGCAATAATCAAAATATAGGTGGATTTTTAAAACTAAAATTTATAAAATAAAGTGACCAAATTACATTAAAGCACCCAAATTGATCGAAATTTTACCCCATATAAAAACAAAATAAAGCAACTAAAATCATATATTTAAAGTTAAAGCAGTTTTATGTAATAAATCTCGGTGACCTTGCCAAGGTTGGGGTTTACTGAGAACCCATATTGTGGGCTAAAGCTGGCTTTGACTTTAATCAGAACATTCAGGTCCTTTGACAGCTCCATTCCACTTTCGTTCTGAAACTTGTACAGAAGCTTAGCTGCAGTGGACTTCCAAATGGTTCCTTTACAAGATGCAATGACTTTATCAGTGCCCTCTTCTTTTTCAGCAAGTTCTAGGTAGCAGTGACCACTCTTGGTGTTCAGGCTTCTAATTTCAGCTTTAACCCATACAGGATCACCAAAGGCAATCTTTACGATCTCTTGGACTGTTTCGAGGTATTCACTGTTCGAGGTATTCACTGAGGGAAAGCTGTTGATCAGGCATACTTAGTTTTTATGAATTGTAATTGTCAAAGACTATAGAAAGTTTGGCTTATAGGCAAACACCTATAGGTTATGAAGTAATAATGCCACTTCATGTATCGCAAGTCATGCCGGTTAGGACCAAAAAAGTGGCTAACATTTCAACTAAAGGTCTTCAATGGCTACTCGAATCCTGCCTTGTTGTGCACGAGATTCGACAAGCTGATTCAGCTCTGCATCTTCTCCTTGGTTCATTACTCGATACACAGTAGCTACCCCACAACCAACAGCTTTCGCAATTTCCTGCTTAGTCATGTTATTTGTAGCAAGCAACTCCTTGATTCTTTTGTGCTTGGCTTCATTTGGTTTCTTACCTGATGGTTTGTACCCTGAACGCTCTAAGCCTTGCTTGATCCTTTCTATACGTTTCTCGTTATCCAAACGAGCCATAGTAGCAAGTAGATCAATCAGCATATTGTTGATGAGATCTAGGATCGAACTTGTAATACTGTCATTGGTTTGGATTAGTTGATGAGTAGTCGGAAGGTCAGCAACTACTAAGCGAAGCCCCTTCTCTTGGATTCTACGCTTAAGTTCTTGGAAGTCTGCTTGGCTTAGACGGGACAGACGATCAACGCTTTCTACCAATAACGTGTCGCCTTGGTTTGCTTCTGTGAGCAACCTGTTTAGTTCAGGACGATCCAACTTCGTCCCTGAGAAATTCTCAATATAGGTAACCGATTCACCTAACTCGAGCCTTTGGTTTAAGTCATCTAATTGGTTTAGTGCTCTCTGTGCATCTTGATCTTTGGTTGAAGCTCTTAAGTAGATTCTAGTCGTCATGGTTTATCATTTGAGATTATTTAATATACTACAATGATACAGCTATCATTTAATCAACATAACAACTCTAATGATATTTCGTTGTAACTAACTGTTTCCTTATCATTCGGGTATAGTCTTTTGATAAAAAAAGCATGACTAAAAGCCATGCCTTGGGAATTCGTATAACGTGTATTATGTTAATTTTAGATAAACTATAGAATCCATTAGTTTTTAAACCAATAAATTAAATATTTTATGGAACTCCAGAATATTTATTCAGGCGATACTTAAGCAATAAGGGTAGGGTGATTACATAAAGTATTGCAGCTAATGCCCATACCATTCCAGGAGCTGATGCCTGAGTCATAAAATAGAGGCTAGTAACTAATACAGGACCAATTATAGCCCCCAGACTATTAAAACTGCTTAATAGCCCTTGTAATTCACCTTGTCTTTCATCACTAATACCTCTGGACATCATTGCTTGCAAAGCAGGAACGGCTACTCCACCAAGGGCAAACAATGGTAACAACGCAAAAGGCACCCATTCTTCAACAGCAATAGATAAAAGAAGTAAACCAATTGCATCGCAAGCTATTCCACATAACAACGTATTTTTCTCTCCAAACCTCTTTACCATAGGGGCGATAGCAAAAGCCTGTGCAATAGAATGGCATATTCCATAACTAGCAAGGGAAACACCTGCAATAAATATACTCCAGCCATAACGATCCTGCCCATAGATAACCCATAAAGTTGCGGGGACTTGTGAAACCAATGTGATAATTAAAAAGATACCAAGCAATGGAGCCATATTAGGTTGAGTGATCAAATAGGATAATTTCTTTAATATTGATTGCTCCTGAACCTTCTCAGTCATTTTATTGCTGTGTTTTGATTCTTTTAATAAGACTGCTGTCATTATTAAAAGAATCCCATTCATAAAAGCAGCAGCAAAGAACGGTGCATGTAAGTTCCATTCACCCAAAACTCCACCTATTACCGGACCCGCTATAAACCCAATACCAAAGACAGCTCCAAGGAGACCAAACCTTTTTGCACGCTCATGGGCTGGAGTAATATCTGAAACATAAGCTGTTGCAACAGCCATGTTGGCACCTGTAATTCCCGCAAAAATACGACCAATATATAGCCACAATAGAGAAGGAGCAGCAGCCATTAGGAGATAATCAGCCGTTGCACCAGCAATTGAAATAATTAATACAGGTCGACGTCCAAATCGGTCACTCAACGCTCCAAGGATAGGTGCAAAAATGAACTGCATCAGAGCATACACAGCTAATAAAGCACCATAGTGAACACCGCCTGCTTCAGCTCCAGCCAATGACCGTAATAATTCAGGCAAGATCGGCATAATTAAACCAATCCCAACAGCATCCAGAAATATAGTGATTAAAATCACGCTCAATGATTTCTTCACAAATGCCTTCTCTAGCAATGATAGAATTAATATTCTCTCACACACTCCCTATCAGTGATAGATTTATGAGTAAAAAAGATATTGCACCTCAACGTCTGACACGTGAAATAGTCCTGCGTACCGCATTGGATATGTTGAATGAAGAAGGCATAGATTCAATAACCACACGCAAGCTAGCTCAACGATTGGGTATTAAATCTCCAACTCTATATTGGCATTTCAAGAATAAATCCTTGTTAATGGAAGCAATGGCGGAAACCATTATAAATGAACACCATTTAGTTTCTTTACCCATCGATGGGATGACATGGCAAGATTGGTTGCTCGCTAATTCTGTAAGCTTTCGTCGAGCACTACTAGCTTACCGTGATGGTGCTCGTCTACATGCAAGAACTAGCCCCAGTCAAGGACATTTCAACACGATTGAGGCCCAAGTTGCGCTGTTATCTCATGCTGGGTTTTCTCCTGTTGAAGCAGTTGCATTACTTATGACATTAGGAAGGTTTATTGTTGGGTGGGTCCTTGAGGAGCAGCAAGAAGAAATAAGATCAGACCCACCATTCGAAGCCGATCCAACTATATATCCACTCATGCTCCAAGGAGTGAATACCTTACAAAATATGAATGCGGATGACATTTTTGAAAATGGGATTCGTATGGTGATTATCGGTGCTGAAAGACAACTTGATATTAAAATGCAAACTTAACTCTATACTGCTTTAAGCAACTGTTCTATTTAGTAATAAAGCTTTTATCCTTAATTATTTAACATAATGGTGGTTATACGCAATACACTTGTATATTAATATAAATATCAAACACTTAATAAAACCATAAAAATGTAAAAATGCCCAAAAAGCCGATTTTGAAACAAGTCGGCTTTTTTATGTTCGATTCTGTAATATTTTGCCAATAAAAAATGGAACAACTTTGCAAAATTTACAATTTTGTATTAACATTTTTGTATTAACAAAAAGCGATGCAACTATGGAAATTGAGTTTTCATGGGATGAGCATAAAGCAGAAACAAACCTCAAAAAACATGGTGTAGCTTTTGAAGATGCAATCTTAGTTTTTTATGATGCTGATGCCGTCTTCAAACAGGATCGCTTTGAAAATGGTGAATATCGTTGGCAAGCGATAGGTCTCGTACACGGGCAGACAGTTTTATTGGTGGCTCATACTGTACAAGATCATAATGGGATGGATCATATCCGCATTATTTCGGCACGACAGGCAGAGAAAAAAGAGAGGAAACAGTATGAGCAAAACCGTTACTTACAAAATGGATTTGAATAATCCTCCTGTTTTGTCTGAAGAACAAAAGGCAAGACTGGAAGCATTAGCTAAACGTCCAGACAGTGAAATCGATTTTTCAGATATTCCTGAACTTGATGACAGCTTCTGGAAAAATGCAGTGCAAAATCCATTTTACAAGCCGACTAAACAAGTAACTACGGTTCGCATCGATGCAGATGTCATGCAGTGGCTAAAAGCCCAAGGCAAAGGCTATCAAACACGAATGAATAAAATTTTACGGGATGCCATGCTTAAAGAATTAAAAAATCATCAATAAAAATGGGAGCTTAGGCTCCCATTTTTGACTGCGTATAACCTCCATTATGTTAAATAACATTGATTTTAGTTGATTATTCATCCTTATAGCTTTTGAAAACTTGCAGAACTTTTCTTAATTTGTAATCCTTGCTGCCAAGGGTGCCTAGCTAAGCTAAGGCAGGTATTTGTTGTAGTCGGGCCGCTATAACAGGATGAAGAGTACCTGTATGTTTAATCTAAATATTTTTAATAAGATTTCTACTGAAGTCTTAACCTATAAGAATGCCCTTGAACTGAATTCAGAGAATCAATTAATCATAAAATATAAGACCTCCAGTTCTGATGAATATAGAAAAGCTATTGTCTTGATTCTAAAAGAGCGAGGATATAGTAGGTTGGAAATAGGGCAGTTACTTGAGAGTTAATTCTTAAAATTTTCTAAAATTAACATAATACACGTTATACGAATCTAAAAACGGGAGCCTTTAGCTCCCATTTTTACTATATTTTTTAAAGTCTTAGGCATGTTGTACTGTGAGTTTTAGGCCTAAAGCATTCACAACACGATTAATCGTATCAAAACGTGGTGCTGAATCCTGACGTAGGGCTTTGTAGAGTGCCTCACGTCCAATCCCTGCTTCTTTAGCGATTTGAGTCATGCCACGAGCTTTAGCAATAACGCCAAGTGCATGGGCTAATTCAGCTGGATCATTCTCTTCAAGAACCATATTGAGATACATCACAATGTCTTCTTCAGTTTTGAGCGACTCAGCCATATCAAAACTTGGTAAATCAGCGACTTTAACCATTTTAATCCTCCAATGTTTTCGATAATTTGACTGCACGATCGATATCTTGTTGTTGAGTCGATTTATCTCCTCCACCAAGCATTACAATCACTACGTCACCATGTTGGATGTAATACATTCTCCATCCAGCACCGAAGAACTCTCTCATTTCCCAAACGCCATCTTGAAGAGGCTTAATGTCTCCCCAATTTCCACGTTGAACCTTATCCAATCTACGATTCAGGCGAATACGGGTCATATTGTCTTTAATGCCATCCAACCATTCATCAAACTCTGGCAGACGTTTAATTTCAATCATGAGGATTCCTTGTTTTCTCACCATATTGTATTCGATCGAATACAATATGCAAGTAATCTATATGGACATCCATTAATTTCTTATAATCGCCATTATGTTAAGTGATTAAAAAAGCCTTGAAATAGTTGTAAAATAGTTGTATATTAATTTCACACCTATGGAGGTTTTTATATGTCAAGAATGTCAAAAACAAGCGCCAGCTATATTCGTATTGCGGATAAGATTATTTTTACCTATGCGGAACTAGTACCTGGCAATCATCATGAGTTCAACAAAAAAAATAAAGGCGTACCAGTTGCCGCTGTGCATTATGAAAAATTAGACGAGTATATAATTTTACGTGATGGTCAGGAACAACCGCTGTGCATTGATGACCCGAAAAAATTTATCAGATCAATTCGCCGATTAAATAAAGATTGTGAAATCATAAATAAGCTATGACCATATTTAATGGAATACCTAGAATGACACTTTTAACGATAGTTTAAGCGTTTACACAGTTTTATTTACAGTCTCTGGCTTGGATCCGTATGCCTATTTAAGTGATGTGCTGAAAAGGCTGCCGACACATAAAGTGACCCAGATTGAAGAGTTACTGCCACACTGCTGGAAACCTAAATCGAATTAAAAAATAGGTATGGGATTCAGCGGACGCTTACAAATCTTTTAAGATCAATAGCATAATACTTTATGAAAAGCCCACTTCTACTCGAATTGTCTTTTTTATGACAACTTATGTGTCCTTCAGGCACTGTTGCAAATAATATTAGAAATGAATTGGGTTAGAAATTAAAAAATAATTTTCAGCAAGACTTTTATTTATCATAGTCTTGCTGAATTATTAAGATTAATTTATATATTTATAGTAAGAAACACATAACAAATAATAACCTCAAAGAGGTATTTGGTTATCGAGTATTTCTTTCAGAATATATAAGACTACTATCCTATATAATTCAATATTTGAGTTTAAAGAAGCTTAAAAATATTTTGTAAAGTTTGGATAAACCAAGTTCGAGCTTCTAAATCATCTCGATGGTTATACCAATTAACACTGACGTTAAAGGGTTTTACGGCAAAGGGTAATTCAAAAACATTTACCTCACTGTTTCGTTCATACACTTTTGCAGCACGTGAGGGTAAAGTAACCAACAATTCAGAACTGCTCACTACATCTTGTAAGACACTAAAATGTGGTAGCTCTAGCATAATTTCTCTTTTTAAACCTAACTCTTTCAGTCTTTGATCAATTTCAATATGCCCTGTAGAAGATTTAATAGCAGCATGTTTCTCCCGTAAATATTGTTTTAAACTGGGCTGCTGTTGTATACGGGGATGTTGTTTATGCGCTATACACATATACCGCTCTTCAAATACATTACGTGATTCAATTCTAGGCATAACGGTATAGCTACTATTAAACACGGCAACATCTAAAGAACCATCAACAAGCCATTCTTCAACTTTACTTGATCTGATTTCTTCGATTTCAATCTTAATAAAAGGTGCTTCTTTTGAAAGATACTGAATTAAAGATGGTAGCAAACATATTTCTCCCAAATCCGATAAACCCAGTCGAAATATTCGAGTGGAAGTTTTAGGATTGAAATTTTGAGAGGCAGTAATTGCTACTTCAATTTCTTCTATTGATTTGCTAAAGCTAGGATATAAGCTTTGTGCTAGTTTAGTTGGCTTAACTCCAAACTTATCACGTTCAAATAAAGGATCATTTAGAAATTTACGTAAACGATTTAGATTATAGGTCACAGAGGGCTGACTTAAATTCAATCGCTCAGCAGCATGACTGATATTTTTAGTCTCATAAACAATAATAAAAACTTTAATAAGGCTTAGATCAATCAATTTGAATATCTCGATGATATTAGGGAGGATTCCCCTCCCTGATTCACTTTTAGACTTGTACTACAGTGCGTTTCAATCTTGTTTTCTTTAAGCGGAAGTGGATCATCGATACACTGATAACAGCAATGATACAAGGAATTGCAAGAGCAATAAAATTATATTTGATCGGTAAACTTAAACTCAGTAACCAGCCACATAAAATTGGCCCTAGGATAGCTCCTAAACGTCCAATTCCTAAGGCCATGCCTAAACCCGTTGCACGTATATTAGATGAATAAAATTGAGACATATAAGCCAGTAATAAAATTTGTCCACCAATTGAAGCCGCTCCCGCAATTGCAATACAAATATAAAGAACAAAAGTCGGTAGACTGTAACTGAGGAGAAATAAGGCAATAGCGCCACTCATAAAGAGTGTACATAACACTTTGGCTAGATTAAAACGGTCAGCGAAATAACCACCACCAATTGCACCTAACATCCCCCCAATATTTAGAGCAAAAAGGAAAAACAAGCTCGTCGATAAATCATAACCTGCTTCAACCATCAGTTTTGGCAACCAGTTTCCTAAGGCGTATACCAAAACTAAGGCCATAAATACACTTCCCCAGAATAAAAGAGTGATTGGACCACGATTTTCTGTAAATAGATCTTTTACTGGGGTTTTAGAGGAAGTTTGATTAGCTTGATGCAGGCTAATGCTCGTTTGGGTAGTATAAGTAATATTACTGTCAATTTGCTTGAGAATATGAATTGCTTGTTCAGTTTTTTTGCGGCGTACCAAATAATCAATCGATTCAGGGAGTAGTAACCAAATCATAGGTAATAATAGAAGTGGTAATCCTCCTAAAATAAACATGATTTTCCAACCATATTGTGGAACCAGCCACATACCTAACAAGGCAGAACACATGCCTCCTACTGCATAGCCACTAAACATTAAAGAGACTAACGTAGCACGTAATTTTTTAGGGGCATATTCAGTCATAAGTGCAATAACATTGGGCATTACTCCACCTAAACCAAGGCCAGCAATAAAGCGGAAAATTCCAAAACTTTGCGGATTCGAAGCATAGCCACATAAAAGTGTGAAACTACTAAATAAACAAACACATAAGATAATTAATTTTTTTCGGCTAAATCCGTAAGCTTCTAATTTATCGCTCAGACTACCAAAAATTATCGCACCAAACATCATTCCAAATAAGGCGATACTACCCAGGAATCCTGCAGTAATGGAATCAATTTGCCATTCCACCATGAGCTTTGGCAGCGCCACACCATAAATAACCAAATCATATCCATCGAAGATAATGATGAGTGCGCTCAGTAAAATCACTCGCCAATGAATTGCTTTTAATGGAGCATGATCCATGACTTCATTTGCATTAATACTTTGCATTACAGACCTCCCTGGTCATATAGATTGCAATATTTTATTTGACAGACTTTAATAATTCACTACGTAATAACTGAAGTGAGAACGAGTAGATATCTATGCTCACTGTATTTATTTTCTGTACTTTCGCAGATCCATAATTTCCTTATCGGTATATTGTTACGATTAACAAATCTTTTATGCTAATTCGGATTAATTCTAAGTTTGTCTTTACATGAAGTTTGTAAAACGTCTATAGGATGGAGAGGATCAACCTATCCATCCTAAAAAATTATGCGCTAGCCCGTCGACGTTCAACATCAGAAGATGGAGTACATTCATGTTCTTTCACCAACTCAACATTAAATTGAATATGTTTAAATGGTTTATCTACATTCCGGCGTTCTATTTCAGCTTTATTAGTTACATCCACCGCGGTTGCCACTAGACCTTCACGTGTTGCAAACGCGAAGTCATCCCATAAGTACTTATCACCCTCAATATTGAACTGAGTCGTGAGCTTTCGGTAACCTGGTGCTGAAACAAAGTAATGAACATGAGAAGGACGATTACCGTGACGGCCTAATTTGTTGAGTAAAGCCTGTGTAGTACCCTCGGGAGGACAGCCATAACCGACCGGCATAGTCGTTTGAGCAGTATAATGACCATCTTGATCGGTAAAAATAGTACGACGAAGATTAAAATCAGATTGTGATTTATCGAAAAAGGAGTAGTTACCCAAGCTATTGGCATGCCAGACTTCCACTTTGGCACCTTCAATAATATTACCATCTGTATCGGTTACAGTACCTTCAATAAAAAGTAAGTCGACCTTATCAGATTCTGAACCATCATCCATGCGAGCGAAGCCGACAGATTCTGGTGCACCAGCGACATACAGTGGTCCTTCAATGGTACGTGGTGTTCCTTTCGTAATACCTGCTTTAATATCAGCTTCATCCGCACGTAAGTCTAGAAAATGTTCAAGACCAAGACCTGCAGCCAATAATCCTAATTCATTAGCTTGTCCAGCATCGGTAAGATATTCAAGACCTTTCCATACTTCACTCTGGGTCAGGTCAAGATCTTCAATCGCCTGGAATAGATCAGATACTAAACGTACCACAACTTGTTGAACGCGATCATCCACTGGACCTATTGCAGTGTCCACATTCATTTTTTTAACTAAAGTGTCAATTTCCTGACGGTTCATACTATTGCTCCTTAAGTATGTTTATTTGTTGGTGAATCATGCTTCTCTCATCATGTGAGAAACTTAGCGTCCTTTGCTTTTTCGATTTGACTTCTAATTTCAACCTACCAGTTTTAAATGCTGCTGAATGTCCAGCTGTAATGCTGTGTTAGCATCTTCAATATCCTTTTCAAGCGAGTGTTGCCATAACCAATCAAATCGATGTGCTAAATGTGCGCCTACTTCTTCAAAGCTTGGATAATCGGGTGAATAAAGTTCATAAATTTCCCCCGACTCATGGGAGGTATGTTGAACTTTAACTGCGCGATCTAAACGGATATCTTCATAAATTTTTGATACCAATTTAATATTTTCTGCTGTGAGCTGTGGATTGGCCAATAAGTTAGCCAAGATCAGTGCGTCTTCCAAGCCCTGCCCTGCGCCGGCACCCTGATGCGGTAACATGGCATGTGCTGCATCACCAATCACAATGACATTTTGGGTTTTATTTTTATAGGTGGTTAAAGGTGGTGTTTCATGTAATGCCCAAATCGTCGGCTGTTCAATCAGATTCAATAATGCCTGACAACTCTCACTCCAATCCGCAAAGTCATCTAACATTTCTTGTTTAGAAACGGATTTAGTCCAAGGCGTATTTTCAGGTAATGTCGTTTGGGTACGGTCTGATTTAAAGGCAACAATATTAATTTCTTCGCCCTGACGAATTGGGAAGGTTAAAATATGTTTATCTTTACCTAACAACATTTGAGGCACTTCAGCTAGTTCTGGATCATTACCAAGCTCTTTAATGGCTTGTTTAAAGTCCTCAAATTTAATGATTCCACGATAAGCCCAAGTTCCAGAAAATTCCGGACTTACACGTTTCAGCTGGTGAGAATCAAGTACATGGTTACGAACTACAGAATGGATACCATCACATCCAATCAGATAATCACATTCAACACGCTGACCATCTATAAATTGAATCGAAACCTGATGATCTGTAGCCTTAATTTCTTGTACTCGTTTGTTAAAATGCACATTTTTATGCGGAACCAAAGGAATCAGCGTATCCAAAAAATCTGCGCGATGTACAGAAGATTGCCCCACATTCGGAGCTATAGAAGCTGATAAGTATTCATCGGTATAACCATTACGCCATTGAAACCAGATATCGGTAAAAGGGGCTTTTACTTTGTCTGCGATACTTTCATATTCGTTCGCCAAGCCTAATAAGTGAATTGCTTTTACAGCATTTGCACCAAAAGAAATTCCTGCACCAATTTCAGAAAATTGCGGGGCTGCTTCATAAAGATGCACATCTAAATTTTGATTTTTCACCAATTGTGTAGTAAGTGCTAATCCTGCAATCCCACCACCAATCACCGCAACTTTAATCTTTTTGTCCATTTTTAGCATTCCTTACTAAACTGCTTAGATTTCCATCATTAGCGATTTTTCAGAATTTATCCAATTTATATTTTTTAACTTGAACTATCTAAATTTTTGATACTTATTATTTATAAGGACATGATCTAATTAAAAGATATTAAATATCTGATTCATAAGGATGGTGATTTAACTGAATCAGAATTTTGGATTAATCAATTTCACAAAACACTATTTCTTAATATTAAAAATTTATTTTTAATAAAATCAATGAAATACTTGTATTTTAGCTGTGTAGAATTATTTTCTCGATAAACCATATATAAGTTTCTATGCAGTGGATTAAACTCTGTCAAACATTCAACTATTTTTCCTGATGATAAATCAGCTTGAATGTCCCAATTCAATTTATAAGCAATGCCCTGGCCTGCTAATACCCATTGATGAACTATTTCACTACTACTACTAGACAATTGAGGTGAGACTTTTACTATTGTATTTTTACCATTCTCCATAAACGGCCACTCACTAAATGTATGCCGATTTCTGATCAAACAGAGACAGTGATGATCCGCCAAACTATACGGATTATCGGGTATTCCAAACTTTTTAAAATATTCAGGAGATGCGCAATAAATTTTTTTACCTTGTATAAGCGGGACAGAACAGTAATCAATCTCTAGAGGGACTTCAATCTGAAAGGAGAAATCGAGTTCCTGTTCCATTAAATCTACTTTTGAATCAGACAATAATAATTCAATGTTTAAATGAGGATATTGTTTTGCAAACTCTGCAATCCAACCAGCTAAATGCTGTTTCCCGAATTGATTGAGTGAACCAATTCGTAATCGTCCAGTCAAAAAGTCCTGTTCACCTTGTAAGTTATTTTCCATTTTTTCAAGTAAGGACAAAATATGCTGGGTATTTTCTAAAAAATATTCCCCTTTTTCAGTTAACTTGAAACGTCGAGAATTTCGATCAATTAACTTAACGCCGAATCTCTGTTCGATTTGAGATAGACGACGGCTCATTGATGGCAATGAGCTTTCCAACAAGACTGCAGCACGTGTAAGTGAACCTGCCTCTACAATTTTTAAAAAAAATTCTAGATCATTCACTTTATCTCTAATTTTCATTCTTTCATTTTATGAAACTTAAACTCTCATTTTAGCCTATTTTTTCTTCTTAAATATAGTTCATATTATCTAAATTCAAAATAAAGGATGCATTATTTTGAATTTTCAAATACTGAGAATCTATTCTTACACTACAGAATGAATCTGGGTGCTTTCAAGGAGAAATACATGTCACTAGTTCACATTTCAGGATTTATAAATGGCGATTTTTTACCCATTGCCACCCAGACTCAGCCTGTATATGATCCAGGGAATTTTACCCATCAAATTGGTTCTATTAGTAATACCAGTTTAAATGATGTCGAAAATGCTATTAATATTGCACATCAAGCTTTTCTTAGCTGGAAAGACAGTAGTATTGCTGAACGTCAAAACTGTTTAAAACAGGCTGCCGATCTCATTTTTCAAAAAAAAGATGAACTAAAAGAACTGCTTATTTCTGAACATGGTGGCATGCTTTGGGAAGCAGAAACTGATTTTTATTTGGGTTCAGGCGTAATGAGTATGTATGCTCAGGCTCCAGATGATCTTTTGATACCTAAAGAAATTTCAGAAGAAACAGGCTGGATACGAATTCATAAAAGACCTAAGGGTGTCATCTCTGCAATTGTGCCTTGGAATATGCCTATTGTATTAACAATGATGAAGTTAGGTCCTTTATTACTTGCAGGTAATACTGTGGTATTGAAGCCTTCTCCATTCTCAGCATTGGCTTTAACTCAATTGCTTGCCAAAATAGCAGCCGTATTTCCAAAAGGCGTGATTAACGTCGTACATGGCGATGCAGATGTAGGAAATATTTTAACGAGTCACCCTCTAGTTCGTAAAGTTGCATTTACTGGTGGCACAGCCACCGGTGCAGCCGTAATGGCAAGTGCAGCGCAAACAATTAAAGATGTCACTTTAGAATTAGGTGGAAATGATGCGGCAATTATTTTAGAAGATATCGATTTCCAATCTATCCTACCAAAATTATTAAAGGGTGTATTTACACGTAGTGGGCAAATTTGTTTTGCAGTTAAACGTATATATGTGCCGAAAGATAAGCTTGATCAATATTTCGATCTTTTCTGTGAAGAAGTGGATAAATATAAAGTTGGCCATGGCTTAAATTCAGCTGCCAATTTTGGCCCACTCAACAATAAAAAGCAGTGGGCTATCGTACAGAAATTTATTGAAAATGCTAAAGCCTCGGATCAATGTGAAGTACGTGAGTTAGGTCAAAAACTGAATCCAGAACAATGGGACAATGGATACTACGTTCTACCGCACGTCGTGAAAACCCTAGATAACTCATTAGAGATTGTTCAGCAGGAACAATTCGGACCCATTATTCCACTGATCGGTTATGAAACTGTAGAACAAGCGATTGAATATGCAAATGATAATGAGCAAGGTCTATGTTCATCTGTTTGGTCTGACAATATTGAGCTTGCCTATGATATTGCACAAAAGATAGAGGCGGGTAGTACATTTATTAATAGTCATAGTTTTGACTCTTTACAACTCGGCATGCCATTTGGTGGAATCAAGCAAAGTGGTATTGGTCGTGAATTAGACATCAATGAAACATTGAAATCATATCTAGAACCCCACTCTATTCGACTTATTAAATGAAGATCTAGACCATATTAATTTATAGGTTATCTAGCGAAAAGCTAGATAACACTTACATTTAAGGAAAAATGTATGAAAATCAAAGCTGCACTTGCGAAAGAAAAAAATTATCCATTAGTTATTGAAGAAATCGAAATTGAAGAACCTAAAGAAGATGAAGTTCTAATAAAAATAGTTGCATCTGGTATTTGTCATACTGATGCAGAATCAATAAAAGGAAATGGAACTCCTTTCCCAGCAGTATTAGGACACGAAGGCTCAGGAATTATTGAAAGAGTTGGTTCAAACGTTACTCATTTAAAAGTGGGTGATCATATCGTCCTATCTTATTCATACTGTAACTCTTGCTCCCAGTGTCTTACAGGGCACCACAATTTATGTATACGTACTGTTGAACTTAATTTTGGTGGAAAACTACAAGATCAAACCTATCGACTGCATAAGGATGGTCAAAATTACTCTACCTTTTTTGGACAGTCGTCTTTTGCCACCTATGCTGTAGCAAATATAAATAATATAGTCAAAGTGGATCATGATGTAGATCTGAGATTACTAGGTCCTTTAGGATGTGGTATTCAAACTGGTAGTGGTACGGTGATGAACAGCTTGAAACCCGAACCTGGAAGCTCTATTGCCATTTATGGAGCAGGTGCAGTTGGATTAAGTGCAGTGATGGCCGCTAATCTTTTAGGGCTAAAAAATATTATCGTTATTGATATACATGAAAATCGTCTTGAGTTAGCGAAAGAACTTGGAGCTACTCATGCTCTAAATAGTCAAAGTTTAAATGTAGTAGAAGAAGTGAAAAAAATTACAGATGGCGGTGTTCATTATGCAATTGAAACGACCGGTGTTCCTGTTGTCATTAAAAATGGAATAGATTCATTGAGAGTAGCAGGAAAAATCTCGATTGTCGGTATGGGAGGAGATGTAACTTTAAACTTTACAAATGATATTTTGATGGAAGGTAAAACGATTGTAGGTACGATACAAGGTGACTCTACTCCTCAAGTACATATTCCTAAAATCATTGAATATTATAAAGAAGGAAAATTTCCTTTCGACAAGCTTGTAAAATTTTATAATTTTAATGATATTAATCAAGCATTTGAAGATTCAAAAACTGGCATAACGATCAAGCCAGTAGTTATAATTGGCTCATAGCTTACTTATAGTTATAATTAAGCTAAAAAATATAACTCATTGTTAGTACAGTACTTCATTTATAAGTACTGTACTAATCAATATGATTATTCGTAATGAATTACTGTACGAATCGATTTACCTTCGTGCATGAGGTCAAAAGCTTCATTAATGTTGTCCAAGCCCATGGTATGGGTCACAAAAGGCTCAAGTTGAATTTCCCCCTTCATTGCATCTTCAACCATGTCCGGAAGTTGTGAACGACCTTTCACGGCACTGTTGCAAATAGCCATTGATGATAAGCTAAATAGTTTTTTAGCTAAAGGTTCAGTGTATGAATCCCTTCCATGGTCGGCATTTTCAGGGCGAAATCATTCTTTGGGCTGTACGCTGGTATTGTAAATATGGCATCAGCTATCGTGAACTTCAGGAAATGCTTTCCGAACCCGGTGTAAATGTTAATCACACTACTATTTACCGTTGGGTTCAACGTTATGCTCCTGAAATAGAAAAACGCTTACGCTGGTATTGGCGTAATCCTACACATCTCGGCACATGGCATATTGATGAAACTTATGTAAAAGTGAATGGAAGATGGTCTTATCTGTATCGTGCAGTCGATCAACGTGGCTTTACCATTGATTTTTACCTTTCTTCTAGACGTAATACCAAATCAGCATATTGTTTTCTTGGAAAAATTTTAAATAATGTGAAGAAGTGGCAAATTCCACAAGTGATCAATACGGATAAAGCACCCACATATGGAGGTGCTTTATCACGGTTAAAACGGGAAGGAAAATGTCCACCAGACCTTGAGCACAGGCAGGTTAAGTACAAAAATAACGTGATCGAATGTGATCATGGCAAGCTAAAGCGGATTATCAGGGCCACCTTAGGATTCAAATCTATGAAAACGGCTTATGCCACAATTAAAGGTATTGAAGTCATGCGTGCACTACGTAAAGGACAAGCTTCATCATTTTATTATGGTCAGCCTCAGGGTGAAGTGTATCTGGTGAATAGAGTTTTCGGTCTCTAAGCACTTTTTAAAGGGAACATCATCGACTCAGATCCCTATTTGCAACAGTGCCGTTATAACTTTAGGAATTTCTTTTAAGTTATTTCTATATTTTATGAAAAATAGTTTCTATTTAAGCTGTCCTAAAATTAGCCCAATGCAGCCTATATAAAATACATTTTATTTATATTTTAAAAATCAGCAACATAATACTTTGTAAAATCCCATTCAATTTCTAATAGGATTTTTTATTGATTTATCACGTTCTAAGGCTTTCATAATCTCAACTAAATATAGTCGCCAATTCAAATTGAGTTACTCACCTGCTTTTAAATACCGATATACCGCCTGGCGACTAATTCCAAATGCTTGGCCTAATGCCATTTTTGAAGAGTACTTCCCTTCCTTCCATGCTTGTCGTAAAGCTTCGGCCTGATCAGGTTTCAATTTGTGTACCCGGCCTTTATACTTCCCTTGAGCAGAGGCGAGTTTAATTCCTTCCTTTTGTCGCTCCAGAATAATCTCACGTTCAAACTGTGCAAAAGCCCCCATCAGTTGCAGCATCAAATTATCCATCGGGGTGGATTGGGCCGTAAAAGTAATATTTTCTTTTACAAACTGGATGGCGATCCCTCCTTTAACCAGTTTATCTACTTCGGTAACCAAATCTTTTAGGCTTCGTGCAAAACGATCCATGGAATGTACAACAACCCTGTCCCCTTCCCGGAGATAGTTCAACATTTCCTGAAATTTCGGCCGGTCGGTATTTTTACCCGAAGCTCGGTCAACAAAAATCCGGTCGACTTCAATTCCCTCAAGTTGACGTCCAGTATTTTGCTCGACTGAACTCACCCGGACATAGCCTACTTTTTGACCTTTCACTCTTTCATGCCCCAATTGGATAAAAATAAATAATTTCGTAAATTATAGACCTTAAATATCAATGTTACATGTTACATATGATTAAAAATCATTTAAATGATACATATTTTTACGAACTTTTAAAGTGTTACTTTAGGGTATACTCTATAGTTACATAATTCGTGATTTAAAGAGACCTAGAAAAAGAGAAATGGTATTTATTTGAGCTAATCAAAGTTGAGAAACTTTAGAATTCTTGCGTTAGTCAAATTTTAAGCAGCCAAAAGCTATATTTTATGAGGTTTTAGCCAATTCAAAAATTAGATAAACTATACTTTCGCAAGAGGTCTTTTGATTAAATAATAAGCGTGGAACGTGAAAAATCATAAAAAAAGCCCACCTTGGGGAAGATGGGCTATCAACTAGAAACTACAGCATTGGTTTCTAAAGAGAATTATAACGCATTTCGTATAAGGTGTATTATGTTAATTTTAGGAGATCTATACAATTCTGTACTTTTTCACAATCATAGAAAAAGCAAATAAAATACTTACCCAAAATAAATAATCAATAAAAAAATTGAGAAAAACAAATTGATCCATGCCGATGAAAATAAATAAAGGATTGATACTTATACTTCCGACTGGAGAGGTTTCACCATCTATAAGGAACTGTAGAGGAAATCCCCCAGCTATGACTTCAACTTTTTCAAGCTTATCTACAACTATGCGAGCAACTAATATATTTTTTTGATAAAGCAAAGATACATAAGTCAAAATAATCGCTAAGAAATTAAAATATAATATTTTTTTCATAACTATTCTTTATCTTTTAAATTAATTAAAAACAGCCAATAACATAAGCCAGGAAAGAGAGCCATAAAAATAGTCCATGTATTGGTATACATTTTCCACCACTCTTTCGAAATTTCTCCTGTGTGACTCCATTCAAAAAGAATAAAAAATGGAGTAGCAATAATTATAGAGGCAATACAGATAGTTAATAAATTAAGACTGTTATAACGATTTAAAAGAATTGAGAATATGAAGCTGAAAGGTACAGTCAAAATACAATAAGCCAAGTAGACAAGACCGTGCCCTACAAGAACCACTAAAATCGAGTATAGGCTGTATTCCTGATTCATTACGATAAACCGGACTGCTGTGAAAAAAAGTAGTGGTAAAGGAGAAAGTAAGAGAGCTTTTACTATTTTTTCATTTGAGTATTTCACTAATTTAATTCTCTTATCTACTCAATAAATAATAATACTATAACGATTTTATTGGAGGTTTTTTGATTCCATTTAACATAATGGTTGTTATACGAAACGAGAGTGTTAGAACCCATTTAAAGTGTCTATATTCTCACCAATAAAAATGTCCGGTTTCTCCGAGGTAAAATATGACTTTTGAACAAAAATAAGCCATTGTTTATTCTTTTTATTTCCAACAAAATTCCAGAACTCATCTACTTCGAGAGATTCATAATGACTTTGCTGAGGCTGAATTTCATAGGTTGATTCAGTTAAAGTACGTAAAACTTTACCGATACTGATGCGCTCAACTTCAGCAATATCTCGTATACCGCTGCCTCTGACCATCAACTGTAATATTTTACGAGTAATACCTGACTTACATCCTAGATAGCTCAGTGCATGATCACCAATAAACTGACGTTTACAGTCTTTGCACTGATAGTTTTGTTTCCCATCTACTTTGATACCATTTTTCTTTATACTATCACTGAGGCAGGTTGGACATTTGATTGCTAGAGTTATTTGCATTTCTCTATTTTATCAAAATCCAATCGGCTTTTTCTTCAGCATACTTTTTGAAACACTACCAAATTTTAAAGTTGTATATCATGAAATTATTAAAAATATTGAGTTTAGTTTGCTTAAGCATAAGTATTGGGGCTTGTGCTGAGCATAGTATGAGTCGAGCAAAAACAAGTACAATTCCACAAGTGAATAACTCAATCATCGATCAGAATGTTCAAGCGCTTTTTAATGAAATCTCAGCTGATGCTGTGTTTGTCACATATGATGGTCAAAATATTAAAAAATATGGCACGCATTTAGACCGAGCAAAAACAGCTTATATTCCTGCATCTACATTTAAAATTGCCAATGCACTAATTGGTTTAGAAAATCATAAAGCAACATCTACAGAAATATTTAAGTGGGATGGAAAGCCACGTTTTTTTAAAGCATGGGACAAAGATTTTACTTTGGGCGAAGCCATGCAAGCATCTACAGTGCCTGTATATCAAGAATTGGCACGTCGTATTGGTCCAAGCTTAATGCAAAGTGA
The DNA here is from genome assembly GCF_002946595.1 of Acinetobacter sp. SWBY1. Classification (NCBI taxonomy): domain Bacteria; kingdom Pseudomonadati; phylum Pseudomonadota; class Gammaproteobacteria; order Moraxellales; family Moraxellaceae; genus Acinetobacter; species Acinetobacter sp. SWBY1. The sequence continues at coordinate 1,841,345 of NZ_CP026616.1, forward strand.
ATTGCAACGTATTGGTTATGGCAATATGCAAATAGGCACGGAAGTTGATCAATTTTGGTTGAAAGGGCCTTTGACAATTACACCTATACAAGAAGTAAAGTTTGTGTATGATTTAGCCCAAGGGCAATTGCCTTTTAAACCTGAAGTTCAGCAACAAGTGAAAGAGATGTTGTATGTAGAGCGCAGAGGGGAGAATCGTCTATATGCTAAAAGTGGCTGGGGAATGGCTGTAGACCCGCAAGTGGGTTGGTATGTGGGTTTTGTTGAAAAGGCAGATGGGCAAGTGGTGGCATTTGCTTTAAATATGCAAATGAAAGCTGGTGATGATATTGCTCTACGTAAACAATTGTCTTTAGATGTGCTAGATAAGTTGGGTGTTTTTCATTATTTATAAGAATTAGAAGTTTGAGGTTAATCTATTTTTGGTAGTGTTTCAAAAAGTATGCTGAAGAAAAAGCCGATTGGATTTTGATAAAATAGAGAAATGCAAATAACTCTAGCAATCAAATGTCCAACCTGCCTCAGTGATAGTATAAAGAAAAATGGTATCAAAGTAGATGGGAAACAAAACTATCAGTGCAAAGACTGTAAACGTCAGTTTATTGGTGATCATGCACTGAGCTATCTAGGATGTAAGTCAGGTATTACTCGTAAAATATTACAGTTGATGGTCAGAGGCAGCGGTATACGAGATATTGCTGAAGTTGAGCGCATCAGTATCGGTAAAGTTTTACGTACTTTAACTGAATCAACCTATGAAATTCAGCCTCAGCAAAGTCATTATGAATCTCTCGAAGTAGATGAGTTCTGGAATTTTGTTGGAAATAAAAAGAATAAACAATGGCTTATTTACGCCTATCATCGAGAAACAGGTGAAATTGTTGCTTATGTTTGGGGTAAACGAGATTTAGCTACAGTCTAACAATTGAAGACAAAGCTTAAACAATTAGATATTCACTACACCCGAATTGCAAGTGATCATTGGGACAGTTTCATCACTGCTTTTAAAAATGGTAAGCAAAGTATTGGTAAATTTTTTACTGTAGGTATTGAAGGCAATAATTGCAAAATAAGGCATAGAATTAGGCGTAGCTTCAGAAGAAGCTGTAATTTTTCAAAAAAGCTTGAAAACCATTTTAAAGCTTTTGATTTAGCCTTCTTTTCTTTTACATCAATAATGGCTTCATTTAAAGGCAGCATACTTTTTGAAGCACCACCAAAATTTTATGTTAAGTAGAGACTAAAAATGCCCTTGATTAAGGGCTTACAAGGGCATTTTGTATAAGGTGTATTATGTTAATTTTAGAATTTCTTCATTAGATAATTTTTGATAAGCTAAATCCATTAGGACTAATTAAGTAAATATGAGCAATTGGGTCAATGTCACACAGGATAAGTCTACAGGTATAGAACTAATTCAGGCACTGTTGCAAATAGGCTGACATGATAAGCTAAATATCTTATTTATTTCGAGATACAGCAGATGAATCCCTTCCATGGTCGGCACTTTCAAGGTGAAATCATTCTTTGGGCTGTTCGTTGGTATTGTAAATATGGCATCAGCTATCGTGAACTTCAAGAAATGCTCGCTGAACGGGGTGTGAATGTTGACCACACCACAATTTATCGTTGGGTTCAGCGTTATGCTCCAGAAATGGAAAAACGCTTACGCTGGTATTGGCGTAATCCTACAGATTTACATTCATGGCATATGGATGAGACTTATATCAAAGTGAAGGGGCGATGGACTTACCTGTATCGTGCAGTTGATCAACGTGGTCATACGATTGACTTTTACCTTTCCGCTAGACGGAACAGTAAATCAGCCTATTGTTTTTTAGGAAAAATCTTCAATACGGTGAAAAAATGGCAAATTCCACGGGTCATCAATACAGATAAAGCAGCGACCTATGGCCATGCTTTATCACGGTTAAAGCGAGAAGGAAAATGTCCAGTAGATATTGAGCACAGGCAGATTAAGTATAAAAATAATGTCATTGAATGTGATCATGGTAAGTTAAAGCGGATCATCAGGGCCACATTAGGATTCAAATCTATGAAGACGGCTTATGCCACAATTAAAGGTATTGAAGTCATGCGTGCACTACGTAAAGGACAAGCATCGTCATTTTATTATGGTCAGCCTCAAGGTGAAGTGTGTCTAATCAACAGGGTTTTCGGTCTCTAAGCACTTTTAAAAAGGAACTTCATCGACTAAAATCTCTATTTGCAACAGTGCCCAGAAAACTGAAGGAACCTCCATTGAATCGAACTAATATTTTTTTTGGTGAATCGCATTCTGACTGGTTGCCTGTCAGAGGCGGAGAATCTGGTGATTTTGTTTTTCGACGTGGTGACGGGCATGCCTTCGCGAAAATCGCACCTGCTTCCCGCCGCGGTGAGCTCGCTGGAGAGCGTGACCGCCTCATTTGGCTCAAAGGTCGAGGTGTGGCTTGCCCCGAGGTCATCAACTGGCAGGAGGAACAGGAGGGTGCATGCTTGGTGATAACGGCAATTCCGGGAGTACCGGCGGCTGATCTGTCTGGAGCGGATTTGCTCAAAGCGTGGCCGTCAATGGGGCAGCAACTTGGCGCTGTTCACAGCCTATCGGTTGATCAATGTCCGTTTGAGCGCAGGCTGTCGCGAATGTTCGGACGCGCCGTTGATGTGGTGTCCCGCAATGCCGTCAATCCCGACTTCTTACCGGACGAGGACAAGAGTACGCCGCAGCTCGATCTTTTGGCTCGTGTCGAACGAGAGCTACCGGTGCGGCTCGACCAAGAGCGCACCGATATGGTTGTTTGCCATGGTGATCCCTGCATGCCGAACTTCATGGTGGACCCTAAAACTCTTCAATGCACGGGTCTGATCGACCTTGGGCGGCTCGGAACAGCAGATCGCTATGCCGATTTGGCACTCATGATTGCTAACGCCGAAGAGAACTGGGCAGCGCCAGATGAAGCAGAGCGCGCCTTCGCTGTCCTATTCAATGTATTGGGGATCGAAGCCCCCGACCGCGAACGCCTTGCCTTCTATCTGCGATTGGACCCTCTGACTTGGGGTTGATGTTCATGCCGCCTGTTTTTCCTGCTCATTGGCACGTTTCGCAACCTGTTCTCATTGCGGACACCTTTTCCAGCCTCGTTTGGAAAGTTTCATTGCCAGACGGGACTCCTGCAATCGTCAAGGGATTGAAACCTATAGAAGACATTGCTGATGAACTGCGCGGGGCCGACTATCTGGTATGGCGCAATGGGAGGGGAGCAGTCCGGTTGCTCGGTCGTGAGAACAATCTGATGTTGCTCGAATATGCCGGGGAGCGAATGCTCTCTCACATCGTTGCCGAGCACGGCGACTACCAGGCGACCGAAATTGCAGCGGAACTAATGGCGAAGCTGTATGCCGCATCTGAGGAACCCCTGCCTTCTGCCCTTCTCCCGATCCGGGATCGCTTTGCAGCTTTGTTTCAGCGGGCGCGCGATGATCAAAACGCAGGTTGTCAAACTGACTACGTCCACGCGGCGATTATAGCCGATCAAATGATGAGCAATGCCTCGGAACTGCGTGGGCTACATGGCGATCTGCATCATGAAAACATCATGTTCTCCAGTCGCGGCTGGCTGGTGATAGATCCCGTCGGTCTGGTCGGTGAAGTGGGCTTTGGCGCCGCCAATATGTTCTACGATCCGGCTGACAGAGACGACCTTTGTCTCGATCCTAGACGCATTGCACAGATGGCGGACGCATTCTCTCGTGCGCTGGACGTCGATCCGCGTCGCCTGCTCGACCAGGCGTACGCTTATGGGTGCCTTTCCGCAGCTTGGAACGCGGATGGAGAAGAGGAGCAACGCGATCTAGCTATCGCGGCCGCGATCAAGCAGGTGCGACAGACGTCATACTAGATATCAAGCGACTTCTCCTATCCCCTGGGAACACATCAATCTCACCGGAGAATATCGCTGGCCAAAGCCTTAGCGTAGGATTCCGCCCCTTCCCGCAAACGACCCCCACCATACCAACAGCCCAAAACGCGATTTTTCTTTCCATGGTCATGCACTCCCACTTCATCGGAAAAAGGGCGGCCAGTTGGCCGCCCGTTGATCACATCGAGGCACCGTGCCCTTTCGACGCGGTGCGCGCCGGGGCGACGTTCGCCGCCTGCGCGTTGGTGGCCACGCCCCTGCCGTTGGCGTAAGCCACCGTGTAGGTGCGCCCGTCTACGATTTTCTCGCCCTTGGCTTCCAGCTCGGCGAAGGCCGAGCGCGGGTGTTCGACCACGCCCTTGCCGGAAAGCTGGTAGACCGCCTTGCTGTCACTGAACAGCACCTGCCCGGTGAAAGACGCATCTTTGCCGCTGCTGGCCTTGGTGGCCTCGCCGAGCTGGTAGATGCCCTTGGACAGACCGCTTTCCGGCAGCACTTTGAGCGTCGTCCACTCGCCTTTGATGACCTGATCTATCTGGCGGCTGCCGTTGAGCACGCACACCTTGCGCGAACCCTCGGGCATCATCTTGACCCCCGGCGCAGGGGTCGGGTTTTTCCAGCTCGGGGCTTGGTTATTCGCCATTACGTTGTTCTCCTTACGTCAGAAAAGAATACGGCCGCGAACGGCCGCGCCCTCAGTTGCAGCCTTTGCCGGACTGACCGGCCATCGGGTGCCCTTCCCACGTCGGCAGGATGATGTCCTTGGTCACCATGATGTTGAACTCGTAACCCGGACGGATTTCGAGCGTCGGCTGAATATTCATGTTGCGCTGTGCCATCTGCATACCGATCTGGCCCATCTGCTGGCCCAGCGAACCGGCGATGATTTGCGAACTGCTGTAGTTCTCGCCGTTGCTGGCTTGCGGCTGCGAGAGCTGGATACCGGCCGAGAAGACCGACAACAGCAAACCACTGCCGAAGATGCGGGCATAGTGGTTGTTCACCTTGTCGTTGAAACCAGCATAGCCACCCATGTCGGTGCCCGGCATGTTGTCAATCGAGATTGACGGGCACTGTTGCAAATAGGCTGACATGATAAGCTAAATATCTTATTTATTTCGAGATACAGCAGATGAATCCCTTCCATGGTCGGCACTTTCAAGGTGAAATCATTCTTTGGGCTGTTCGTTGGTATTGTAAATATGGCATCAGCTATCGTGAACTTCAAGAAATGCTCGCTGAACGGGGTGTGAATGTTGACCACACCACAATTTATCGTTGGGTTCAGCGTTATGCTCCAGAAATGGAAAAACGCTTACGCTGGTATTGGCGTAATCCTACAGATTTACATTCATGGCATATGGATGAGACTTATATCAAAGTGAAGGGGCGATGGACTTACCTGTATCGTGCAGTTGATCAACGTGGTCATACGATTGACTTTTACCTTTCCGCTAGACGGAACAGTAAATCAGCCTATTGTTTTTTAGGAAAAATCTTCAATACGGTGAAAAAATGGCAAATTCCACGGGTCATCAATACAGATAAAGCAGCGACCTATGGCCATGCTTTATCACGGTTAAAGCGAGAAGGAAAATGTCCAGTAGATATTGAGCACAGGCAGATTAAGTATAAAAATAATGTCATTGAATGTGATCATGGTAAGTTAAAGCGGATCATCAGGGCCACATTAGGATTCAAATCTATGAAGACGGCTTATGCCACAATTAAAGGTATTGAAGTCATGCGTGCACTACGTAAAGGACAAGCATCGTCATTTTATTATGGTCAGCCTCAAGGTGAAGTGTGTCTAATCAACAGGGTTTTCGGTCTCTAAGCACTTTTAAAAAGGAACTTCATCGACTCAAATCTCTATTTGCAACAGTGCCCGCTATTCCACGATAAACGATTGCGAGCATCAGGATATTAATATTTCGTTTTCCCCATTTCCAATTGGTTCTATCTAAAGTCAGTTGCACTTGGTCGAATGAAAACATATTGAAAATCAACTGAGAAATTTGACGATAATCAAAATACTGACCTGCAAAGAAGCGCTGCATACGTCGATAAAATGATTGTGGTAAACACTTGATGGGCAAGGCTTTAGATGCAGAAGAAAGATTACATGTTTGCTTTAAAATAATCACAAGCATGATGAGCGCAAAGCACTTTAAATGTGACTTGTTCCATTTTAGAGATTTGTTTAAGATAAGATATAACTCATTGAGATGTGTCATAGTATTCGTCGTTAGAAAACAATTATTGTGACATTATTTCAATGAGTTATCTATTTTTGTCGTGTACAGAGATTATTATAGAAGCCCCCATGAATAAATCGCTCATCATTTTCGGCATCGTCAACATAACCTCGGACAGTTTCTCCGATGGAGGCCGGTATCTGGCGCCAGACGCAGCCATTGCGCAGGCGCGTAAGCTGATGGCCGAGGGGGCAGATGTGATCGACCTCGGTCCGGCATCCAGCAATCCCGACGCCGCGCCTGTTTCGTCCGACACAGAAATCGCGCGTATCGCGCCGGTGCTGGACGCGCTCAAGGCAGATGGCATTCCCGTCTCGCTCGACAGTTATCAACCCGCGACGCAAGCCTATGCCTTGTCGCGTGGTGTGGCCTATCTCAATGATATTCGCGGTTTTCCAGACGCTGCGTTCTATCCGCAATTGGCGAAATCATCTGCCAAACTCGTCGTTATGCATTCGGTGCAAGACGGGCAGGCAGATCGGCGCGAGGCACCCGCTGGCGACATCATGGATCACATTGCGGCGTTCTTTGACGCGCGCATCGCGGCGCTGACGGGTGCCGGTATCAAACGCAACCGCCTTGTCCTTGATCCCGGCATGGGGTTTTTTCTGGGGGCTGCTCCCGAAACCTCGCTCTCGGTGCTGGCGCGGTTCGATGAATTGCGGCTGCGCTTCGATTTGCCGGTGCTTCTGTCTGTTTCGCGCAAATCCTTTCTGCGCGCGCTCACAGGCCGTGGTCCGGGGGATGTCGGGGCCGCGACACTCGCTGCAGAGCTTGCCGCCGCCGCAGGTGGAGCTGACTTCATCCGCACACACGAGCCGCGCCCCTTGCGCGACGGGCTGGCGGTATTGGCGGCGCTGAAAGAAACCGCAAGAATTCGTTAACTGCACATTCGGGATATTTCTCTATATTCGCGGTTCAGCAGGCATGTCCCCTTTGAGGGCGACCCGACGACAGGATAATCGACCTTATGGTGCGCAAATATTTCGGCACAGACGGTATTCGTGGCAAAGCCAACGAAGGCGCGATGACGGCGGAAACCGCCTTGCGCGTCGGCATGGCGGCTGGCCGTGTCTTTCGTCGCGGTGACCACCGCCATCGTGTCGTGATCGGCAAGGATACGCGCCTGTCGGGCTATATGCTTGAACCCGCGCTCACAGCCGGTTTCACCTCGATGGGCATGGACGTATTCCTTTTTGGCCCGCTGCCGACAACGTATAGGAAGAATAAACGCCCTTTTCACCCAAGTCCAACAGCTTTGGACCGCAGTTGACTCTTTCGACACCCCTGCGATGCAACCCAATCCGGCTGACGGGGAGCCAGCAACGCTGAAAATTTACCCTCCTCTTTCCCACTAGCGGCTCCTTTTCCGACAACCAGCACGGCGGATCCCTGCCGCGGCGCTGTGAACGCAGCATTTTGATTGGTATCGTTGGCCTTCAGGCTCGTCAGTCAAACAGACCCAGGAGCAGCTCAGCCGGTGGCGCCCGGCTTTCGGGTAACGCCCTGGTCCCGCTGGTTTCGGCTTTGTGCTTCAGGTGATCAAGGATCTGCTTGATCACTATAGGGTCTTCAATGCAGGCGATGACTTTCATGGCGCCGCCGCAGCCGCTGCAGGTCTCGATGTCGATATTGAAAACACGCTTGAGCCGTTGCGCCCATGTCATCGACGCTCGCCGTTGTGCTGGTGTTGCCGGTTCATCAGCCACCCTGACCTTGTTGCCCCTGCCCCGTTTTGCCGGCGTGACCAACGCCCGGTGCCGACTGTTGGGTGCGAACACCCCGTGGAAGCGGGTTAGGTTGACTCTGGGCTTCGGTACCAGGGCGGCCAGCCTTGCAATGAAATCCAATGGTTCGAAAATGACGTGCGTGGTGCCGTCCCGGTACGGCTGTTAGCGGCAATGTAAAAATGACCCCCCAACAGCATTTGAAAATTGACCCCCTTGGTTAATATAGTGGTCTTTTTGGACTGCTCAACATGTTAACTTTGGAGCAAGCAGTGACAATCCAAATACTTCATCAACAAGGTCAATCTATTAAGGCAATTAGCAGCGAACTCGGTATTTCTAGAAATACTGTGCGTAAATATTTACGATCTCAAGTAACACCTAAATATCAACGAACACAATCTAAAGTGAGTATTCTTGAGCCTTATAAACCGTATTTAATCAAACGTGTAAATGCCGCCGATCCAGAATGGATACCGGCTGTAGTGTTGTATCAAGAAATCTTGCAAAAAGGCTACACGGGGAAAATTAGAACTCTACAAAATTATCTCAATACATTAAAGCCAACTAAACAACCAGAGCCGATTAAGCGATTTGAGACTCAACCAGGTCAACAAATGCAGGTTGATTTCACAACAATTCGACGTCATCACACCACATTAAAAGCATTTGTTGCAACTTTGGGATACTCTAGAGCAACCTTTGTTAAGTTTTATGATCATGAACGTTCTGATGCATGGATTGATGGCTTAGAAAGTGCTTTTCAGTTCTTTGGTGGTGTTCCTAAAGATGTATTATTTGATAATGCTAAGGCCATTATCATTGAACGTGATGCTTATCAAGATGGTCAACATCGCTGGAATGCTAAATTACTTGATTGTGCTAAGAAATATAACTTCCGACCACGTGTTTGTAAGCCATATCGTGCGCAAACAAAAGGTAAAGTAGAACGCTTTAATAGTTATTTGAAATCAAGTTTTATCGTGCCATTAAAAGCAAGTTTAAAGGTGGTTGACCTTAGCTTAGATGTTGATATGGCAAATGCCTATATTGGTCGATGGCTTAGTGAAACAGCAAATCAACGCATTCATGCAACAACTAAAGAAAAACCAAGTACTCGTTTGCTTGAAGAACAACAATATTTTTCTTCATTACCTTTATTTAATGATGGTTCTAAAAAATCTGTAATTGATGATGTTAGCCCATCATCACTCATACCTCATGAGAGTGTTCAACACCCCTTATCAATCTATGATGAATTACTGGAGGTTTCTTAATGAATTTACAGTATGAGCGTATTGAACAGCTTTGCCGTCAGCTTGGTCTACAAACAGTGGCATCACAATGGTCACATCATGCACAACAAACCTTAGCAAAGGATAGCAGTTATGCAGATTTCGTTGAAGCTATGCTATTACATGAATACACAGCCAAGCAGCAACGTAGTCAACAGATTCTTTTACAACTTTCAGGTCTTACTCAAATCAAAACGTTGGAGGCTTATGATTTTAATTATGCTTTAGGTGCTCCAAAGTCGCAGTTGCTTGAACTATTTAATTTAAGCTTTATTCCAAGAGCTGAAAATGTTGTATTTATTGGTGCAAGTGGTGTTGGGAAAACACATCTATCAATGGCTTTAGGCTATAAGGCAATTATGAATAATATTAAGACTAAGTTTATTACTGCAGCTGATTTAATGTTGCAACTTAGCCTAGCTTATCAACAAGGTAAATTAAAAAACTACATGCAACGTGTTGTACTTGCTCCAAAGTTATTGATTATCGATGAAATAGGATATTTACCATTTGGTCGTGAAGAAGCAAATTTATTTTTTAATGTTATTGCCAAGCGCTATGAAAAAGGCAGTACGATTTTGACCAGTAATTTACCATTTAGCCAGTGGTCTAAATCATTCGCAGATGATGTTACTTTGACAGCAGCAATGTTGGATCGTTTATTACATCATTGTCATGTTGTACAAATATCTGGGGAAAGTTATCGTCTAAAAGATAAAAAGAGAGTAGGAATTCAACCACAAATTGAGTCTTAATAAATCATCAAAGGGGTCAATTTTACTTTGCTGTTTTTAAGGTAAAAGGGGTCAGTTTTAAATTGCCGTTGACACGGCGTCTTGAGCTGGTAGCGCACGTTGCCGCCTCGTGTTAACGACAGCCGCTTCTCGGATACCGCCGGGCGGCTGATGTACCGGCACAGCCGTTCGAGCTTCTTGCGTTCATCGGCCCTGGCCGCCACGCCGGCGTGCAGGCTGGACCCGGCTACCTTGCCAATCCCGTCACCGAACGGATCACCACTGGTCGGCAGAGTTTGCAAAGTGAACACCTTTCGCCCCGCCTGTGAACCGACAGCGATACGGTAAGTGATCGAGTGCCCCAGCAGGGGTGTCATCGGGTCGTCATCCACCGCATCCGAGGCCAGATAGCTGTTTTCGACATCCCGTTCCAGCAGGCCTTGCCGTTCCAGATAGCGACCCACCCGGTGGGCGATGGTGTGCGTCAGCTGGGTGAGCTCTGGGCTGGTCGGCGCCTTGACCCAGCGGAAACGCGCTGAGCCGTGGGATTGCTCGACATACACACCGTCGAGAAACAGCATGTGGAAGTGAACATTCAGATTGAGCGCCGATCCAAAACGCTGGATCAGGGTGACCGCGCCCGTCTTGGCCACTTGGTGGGTATGGCCCGCTTTCTTGACCAGGTGCGTGGCAATGACGCGGTAAACGATGCCCAGCACCCACCCCATGATCTCGGGCCGGCTGGCAAACAGGAAACGCAGCTGAAACGGGAAGCTCAACACCCACTGACGCATGGGTTGTTCAGGCAGTACTTCATCAACCAGCAAGGCGGCACTTTCGGCCATCCGCCGCGCCCCACAGCTCGGGCAGAAACCGCGACGCTTACAGCTGAAAGCGACCAGGTGCTCGGCGTGGCAAGACTCGCAGCGAACCCGTAGAAAGCCATGCTCCAGCCGCCCGCATTGGAGAAATTCTTCAAATTCCCGTTGCACATAGCCCGGCAATTCCTTTCCCTGCTCTGCCATAAGCGCAGCGAATGCCGGGTAATACTCGTCAACGATCTGATAGAGAAGGGTTTGCTCGGGTCGGTGGCTCTGGTAACGACCAGTATCCCGATCCCGGCTGGCCGTCCTGGCCGCCACATGAGGCATGTTCCGCGTCCTTGCAATACTGTGTTTACATACAGTCTATCGCTTAGCGGAAAGTTCTTTTACCCTCAGCCGAAATGCCTGCCGTTGCTAGACATTGCCAGCCAGTGCCCGTCACTCCGCGGTCTTCACTGCGTGATCGAGTTGATCGACACCCGCCGTGACACGCTCCATGAAGTGCCTGCCTGCGTCTGTTAGCCGAACGCCCCGCGCATGGCGCTCAAATAGCAGGACACCAAGGTTATCCTCCAGCGCTTTCACACGCGCGCTGACGCTCGACTGGCTGATACCAAGTGCCTTGGCCGCATGCCGAAAATTCAGATGCTCGGCGACGGCGATGAACTGAACAAGGGAAATGAGCGGTATCCTGCCAGACAGGATACCGACATTCACGAGGTTTCGATGGTTAGTGCGCCGCATCGGAGCGGGCCTGCTACCAGTCGTCGGTTAGACGACTGGCGACTTCTCGGTGGCAGCCCCACGGAGCCGAAGGAGCACCAGCCCCAACGAAACCAGTACCGCCATCGCCGTGGCGTAACAGATCACGGGCCACGCTGTGTCACCGTTTAAAAGTGCCACCGCCAATGTCCCGACAATGCTGACTATCAGGCTTTGAACGCAGAAGTAGAACGCGACCGCTGATCCCGCGATGTCGTCGAACTCTGCCAAAGCGCCGTTCGCGGTAACGGACACCGTGAAGACAATACCGACCGCGACAACCCACATCGGTAGGATGAAGGTGAGGAATGACGGCGAGCCGTAAAGTTCGCCGATCCCCAACAGGACCGCTCCGCAAACAAGCAACGCCATCCCACGCGCCACGCATCCTGCGATGCCCCATCTGGCGACAAAGGACTTCGCGAAACGGGTTGTCACGATCATTACAAGCGCGACAGTGGCGAAGGCAAAGCTGAATCCGATCTCGGAATATTCCGCTTGGCCTATGAGCACACGGGGAGCCGTCGAGAAGAAGACGAAGAAGGTGCCCATACCGGCGCTAAAGCCGACAGTGTAAACCCAAAAAGCCGGACTCGCGAAGATCGGCAAGACAGATCGGCGCGTCTTGACTTGATCCAGAGGGCGGGTTTCGTGCCACCTGAAACCCGCATTTAGGAGTGCGAGCATCGCCAGTATAGCCAAAGTAATGAATATCGCCTGCCATCCCAAGAACTCGCCGATCAATGCTCCGGCGATAGGGCCGAGCGCAGGCACGAACGCCAGCATCGAACTGAAAAGGCCGTAGATGACGACACCCTCAGGACGGTTGGCATAAACGTCGCGAACCGTCGCGAACGTCGCCACCAGCATGGCCGACGCGCCCACTGCTTGAAGTAGACGGAAAGCGACAAAGGCCGGTGCAGTTGAAGACCAAGCTGCTCCCAGAGACGCAATGACGAAAGCCGTTGCGCCCGCAAGTAGAATTGGCCGTCGCCCGATTCTGTCTGAGAGCGGACCAAAAATCACCTGGCCCACGCCGAGCATCACCATATAGAGGCTCAACGTGAGTTGGATCATAGCGGGCGTCGTGTTCAGGATGCCGGGCATCGCTGGAACGACAGGGAGATAAATATCCATCGCCAGTGAAGCGAGGATGTCGAAAGGAGCCATCAGCAGCAGTGCTGCCGGCAGCGTATAGGCCCACGCGGGGCGTGTGGTGGTCATGACGAATCAACCCTCGATTAAGGAATACCGGGCGACGTCTGCTCGTCAGCAATCAGATGAGACTAGCCTTACAGAGCGCCGCAACAACAATACTGGTTGTTGCGGCTTACTTGTCTGCTGACTTGGAATTTCCCATCTGATTACTCCACGCTTACGAATATGAATTGCTACATTTTATCCGATTATCTTTTGCTTCGCAATGCGGCATGGGCGCACTCAGCGTTCCAGCCCCCTCTGCCGCCCTAACTGCCACGACACCGACCCGCCCTGCACGATGCCCATAACCTCGCGGCCGAGTTGGCGGTCGATGATCGGCCGCCACGGGACAAGGGTGAACTCATGGGATTTCTCGACCACGGCGAACTTGCCGCTCGATAGATGCACGGTTCCGGTAAACTTGCCGCTGACGCTCTCGCCGTCCGTGGCGGCGCGGAACGGCAGGCCCTTACTCAAAGCCATATCCGATCCGACGCCGGCTACCTCGCGCTCCCGCAGGATGGCGAGAAGGTTGCGCCGGTAGAAGACGCGGCTGTCCCGGCTGCGGGTGGCGTCGCCCTGTTCGATATGGTGCTCGCGGCGCTGGTCCATGGCTTCGCGGACTTGTTGCCCGAAGCCGGTTGGCGCAAGGTCGGCCGTCTCGCCGTGGATCAGCCGCCGGTCCAGCCAGGTCGCGCCGTCCGATCCGATCTGTTTGTTCAGATCGACCGGGGAAAGGACGCGAACGCTGGCCTGACTGTCTCGGCCGGCGTCATGGGCGGCGGCACGGCTGACCAGATCATCGGGGATGCGCCATTGGTCGGCGTCGATCCGCTCGACGATACCGGCCCGGCGTAGCGCCTCCAGCCGGCGCACATGGGCATCGACATAGCCCTCATAGTCGCCGCCTGGAACGCGGCACGTATAGGAAGAATAAACGCCCTTTTCACCCAAGTCCAACAGCTTTGGACCGCAGTTGACTCTTTCGACACCCCTGCGATGCAACCCAATCCGGCTGACGGGGAGCCAGCAACGCTGAAAATTTACCCTCCTCTTTCCCACTAGCGGCTCCTTTTCCGACAACCAGCACGGCGGATCCCTGCCGCGGCGCTGTGAACGCAGCATTTTGATTGGTATCGTTGGCCTTCAGGCTCGTCAGTCAAACAGACCCAGGAGCAGCTCAGCCGGTGGCGCCCGGCTTTCGGGTAACGCCCTGGTCCCGCTGGTTTCGGCTTTGTGCTTCAGGTGATCAAGGATCTGCTTGATCACTATAGGGTCTTCAATGCAGGCGATGACTTTCATGGCGCCGCCGCAGCCGCTGCAGGTCTCGATGTCGATATTGAAAACACGCTTGAGCCGTTGCGCCCATGTCATCGACGCTCGCCGTTGTGCTGGTGTTGCCGGTTCATCAGCCACCCTGACCTTGTTGCCCCTGCCCCGTTTTGCCGGCGTGACCAACGCCCGGTGCCGACTGTTGGGTGCGAACACCCCGTGGAAGCGGGTTAGGTTGACTCTGGGCTTCGGTACCAGGGCGGCCAGCCTTGCAATGAAATCCAATGGTTCGAAAATGACGTGCGTGGTGCCGTCCCGGTACGGCGTCTTGAGCTGGTAGCGCACGTTGCCGCCTCGTGTTAACGACAGCCGCTTCTCGGATACCGCCGGGCGGCTGATGTACCGGCACAGCCGTTCGAGCTTCTTGCGTTCATCGGCCCTGGCCGCCACGCCGGCGTGCAGGCTGGACCCGGCTACCTTGCCAATCCCGTCACCGAACGGATCACCACTGGTCGGCAGAGTTTGCAAAGTGAACACCTTTCGCCCCGCCTGTGAACCGACAGCGATACGGTAAGTGATCGAGTGCCCCAGCAGGGGTGTCATCGGGTCGTCATCCACCGCATCCGAGGCCAGATAGCTGTTTTCGACATCCCGTTCCAGCAGGCCTTGCCGTTCCAGATAGCGACCCACCCGGTGGGCGATGGTGTGCGTCAGCGGCACTGTTGCAAATAACCACGAATGGTAAGCTGAAGACTGTTTTAGCTAAAGGTGCAGCATATGAATCCTTTCCATGGTCGGCATTTTCAGGGCGAAATCATTCTTTGGGCTGTGCGCTGGTATTGTAAATATGGCATTAGCTATCGTGAACTGCAGGAAATGCTGGCCGAACGGGGTGTGAATGTTGATCACACGACTATTTACCGTTGGGTTCAACGTTATGCTCCTGAAATAGAAAAACGTTTACGCTGGTATTGGCGTAATCCTACAGATCTGAGCTCGTGGCATATTGATGAAACCTATGTAAAAGTGAATGGACGATGGTCTTATCTGTATCGTGCAGTCGATCAACGTGGCGATACCATTGATTTTTATCTTTCTTCTAGACGTAATACCAAATCAGCATATTGTTTTCTTGGAAAAATTTTAAATAATGTGAAGAAGTGGCAAATTCCACAAGTGATCAACACGGATAAAGCACCCACATATGGACGTGCTTTATCACGGTTAAAACGGGAAGGTAAATGTCCACCAGACCTTGAGCACAGGCAGATTAAGTATAAAAATAACGTGATTGAATGTGATCATGGCAAGCTAAAGCGGATCATCAGGGCCACATTAGGATTCAAATCTATGAAGACGGCTTATGCCACAATTAAAGGTATTGAAGTCATGCGTGCACTACGTAAAGGACAAGCATCGTCATTTTATTATGGTCAGCCTCAGGGTGAAGTGTGTCTAATCAACAGGGTTTTCGGTCTCTAAGTACTTTTTAAAGGGAACATCATCGACTCAAATCTCTATTTGCAACAGTGCCCAGCTATGTCCGTGAAGGTGACATGATTGTTGTGCACTCTATGGATCGCTTCGCTAGGAGTCTTAAAGATTTAGTGACTGAGGTTGATCAGCTTGTAAAAAGGGGAGTGGCTATTCAGTTTGTGAAAGAGAATATTACATTTACGGCTCAGGCCACCCCGATGGATAATTTGATGTTGCAACTTGCAGATTATTGGATAAATCAGCCACTAATTCCTGTAAGCAGTTTACCAGTCACTCCTATTGCTAGTAGACCACTTTCAATTGAAACTAGGTATTTCACTCACTGGGTATATTAATGTTAATGGATTTGATGTTAATGAAATAAAGCCGAAACGCTGATAAAACTCCATCGCTTTTTTATCTTTAGCATGTATTACAACAAAATTAACACCAATAATTTGAGCAACTGTTGAAACTTGTTTAAGAGCATGGGCTAAAAGCACTTTCCCAATTCCTCGCCCCTGAACGGTTTGATCAACGGCAAAGCGACCTACAACTACACAAGGGAGCGGATAACGAGGTAATCGTTTAGTAAGCACAGTATCAACTACATCAAATCCTATGGATGTGCTGGATAAACAATAAAACCCTCTCACTTGTAGATCATCATCAATAGCAACATACGTTTTACTTGTTCCTGATTTCTGATGTTGGGATGCATACTGTTTTATGAATTTATTTAAATCATCTTGCCCGCAATTAAATGATTTTTTCTGATGATGGGCTTGTAAAACCTCAATTTTCATCTAATAAACTCATTAATTTTTTCATCTCATCATTTGCAGGGCGTGGGTTCTCAAGTATGTTCATTAACATATCTCGATCAGCATTATTTACTTTTAACTCATAATTAGATTTAAGTAATTCTTTTGCTCTTTCAAATGAGGATTGAAGCATAAAGGAACTTACACTGAGTCCCAATAAATTCGCAGCTTGTTCAATTACATTTTTTGCATCTACTGTTGAACGAATATTAATTCGTTCCGTTGCTAAGTTAGTCATATCCCACCCAACAAGTACATCAATTTGATGTACAAATTATAGCAGATTAAGATTGTGCTTCAAGATTCAAATTTGGATATTTTGTTTTGAATTATTTGAATAGAAAATCAATGGCCTACTACTATCCAAAATGAGTGGCAGGATTTGAATAAGAATAACTGGTAGGTTTACATAAGAATACTCAGCAACTTATGGGGGCTTTTGCCCAATTTGAACGAGAGATTATTTTAGAGCGCCAAAAAGAAGGGATTAAGATTGCAGCGGCTCAAGGTAAATATAAAGGTCGAGTCCATAAGTTAAATCAAGAGCAGGCTGAAGCTTTACGACACGCCTGGAAAGAAGGGAAATATCCATCGAAAGTCGATTTAGCTAAAGCTTTTGGTATTAGCAGACAGGCTGTCTATCGCTATTTGAAAAATGAAAATGTCATCGATAGACTTTATATTTGAAGCAACAGAAGACCTAAAGGGCTTTACTGGTATCCATTGATTGTTCAGCAACATTAAATAAAACCGTGGAACATTGATCAAAGAATAGGCGTGGAACGTGAACAATCATAAAAAAAGCCCATTCGAGGGTGAGTGGGCTATAAAACTGAAATCAACACATTGAATTATAACACAATTTAAAAAGTATTGCGTATAAGGTGTATTATGTTAATTTAGTTTTTCTAATTTAATCGATCTTTTGACCCATCTTTAATTCTTCAAGACCCGCCATACAACCAATATATGATTTTTGTTGATTTTCATAGAATTTATTAAAATCATCCAAACTAGAATCATCATCAAGATTGTTTTTTTTCACCCATTCTTTATAAGAAGAAAAATTCTGAATCACAAAATCTAATAAATTTATTCTAGTTTTGGTTAAGTCACACCACTTACTTTTAGATTCTATTTTTTCTGACAATGGAATTTTTTTATCATCATAATCCTTCGAATAGATCATATTATTAATTACGGCTTTATTGAGTTCACCATTTAAATTTTGATACTGTTTATCAAATTCTTCACTAGATAAAGCAAAACAACTACAACTAACGAATAACAGTATAAAGCTTAGTAATTTCATTATATTAAATGCCCTAAATTTTCATTTATTATAAAAGAAATTTCAACAAAGTCTTAGTCTATTTAACATAATGGTGGTTATACGCAGTCAAAAACTAAAAAGGTTGGCTGCTTATTTTTAAGTTTTGTTAAAATCTCTATCTCTGTTAGACGTTCATAGATCTTGATTAGATTACCATCAGGATTTTAATGCACAAGTCACATAAACACTCATCATACTAATGTCATCGAATAAGGTTAATAAACTAGCTCATGCCATCTACGCTCCTTTGCGCCTATTTGCGTAAATTAATAAATAGATTTCTATTGAGCTTTTTTTAATGTTTTTTAGTATCACCAACAATCTTGTCCATCAAGGCAAACAATAGGCCTGAAAGTACAAACGTCATATGAATAATCACTTTCCACATCAATCTATCAGCATCACCCTCGCTCATATCTTTGGGTATATCCATAAATGATTTAAGAAGATCGATAGCAGAAATGGCAACAATAGCACCAATGACTTTAAGTTTTAGGCCAGAGAAATTAGTTTTTCCCATCCATTCAGGACGATCCTCATGCCCCCCTGTATCAATTTTTGAGACAAAAATTTCGTAACCACTGAATATAATGATGAGTAACAAACTTGCGACCAATGCCATGTCGATAAGAGCTAACGCACCAACGATCACATCGGCTTCAGACGCACTGAGCACATGGGTGATCATATGCCACATTTCTTGGAAAAACTTGATAAATAATAAAATAATACCGAGCACTAATCCCAAATAAAATGGGGCTAGTAGCCAACGGCTATTAAATATGATTTTCTCTAATCTTTGCTCAGTTTTCTTTAGCATATGGATATCTTAAGGTTTTTGATGGTATTAATTATAAGGCTTAATATGATGAAAATCACATCATTGGTAATCGCAAATGCACTAATCATGCTTTCAAGACTGAATGAGACATTAAGGACTTCAAAGTATAAAAAACAATAATACCTTTCCTCATAATTGCGCTGGTTGCTTATGCTACTATAAAACTGAGCCTTCTATTGCTCAATTTTTTATGCCCATTTTTCTTAACGATTACTCTAATTTTTATAAGGAAACGCACTGATGTGGTTAGCAATGCTAGCAGTAGTAGTAGTAGGTCTAGCAATCTTGGTTTGGAGTGCTGATGTTTTTATTGATGGTGCCGTCGCTTTAGCTAATAAGCTGAATGTACCCAGCTTTTTGATTGGTGTCATCATTCTAGGTTTAGGCACTTCAGCACCAGAGATGATAGTGTCCATGTTAGCTGCTTTAGAAGGTAGCCCTGGGCTGGCATTGGGTAATGCTTATGGTTCTAACATTGTTAATATCGCCTTAGTATTAGGCGCAACGGTATTAATAAGTCCAATTATTATCCGAAAAAGTATTATCAATCGTGATATGCCTTTACTACTGTTGGTGACGGCAGTAGCTGCTTGGCAATTAAGCGATGGTGTCTTAGGTAATACCGACGGTATAGTATTGATAGTGCTTCTAGTCGTTGTCTTAGGCATACAAATCATCTTGAGCCTGCGTGAAGGCAACCACGAACATGAAGACGATACTGTAGAAGAAACTGCAAAGGCTGAACACAGTATGGCACAAGGTTTAGGTAGGTTATTTCTTGGTTTGTTCGTATTAATACTAAGCTCGCGCGCTATCGTTTGGGGCGCTACTGAACTTGCTACTTTATGGGGCTTGAGTGAGCTTATCATTGGTCTCACTATCGTCGCTATCGGTACGTCACTGCCTGAATTAGTTGCGAGCTTGTCGGCCGCACGTAAAGGTGAGCATGATATGGCTTTGGGTAATATTATAGGCTCTAACGTTTTTAATACTTTAGGAGTCGTAGGTATAGCAGCACTCATTGCGCCTATTACTCCGAGTAGCATTATTCTGTCGCGTGATATATTAGCGATGAGTCTCTTAACCTTACTACTGTTTGTGATGTGTCTATTTGCATTTAAAACCAAGCGTGTATTCGGTCGTACTTCTGGCACTACTTTAGTACTATTTTTCGTCGGCTATACTGTCTGGTTAATTCAGACGGTCAGTCTGTAGCAAGTTACTAATAATGGCACTGTTGCAAATAGAGATTTGAGTCGATGATGTTCCCTTTAAAAAGTACTTAGAGACCGAAAACCCTGTTGATTAGACACACTTCACCCTGAGGCTGACCATAATAAAATGACGATGCTTGTCCTTTACGTAGTGCACGCATGACTTCAATACCTTTAATTGTGGCATAAGCCGTCTTCATAGATTTGAATCCTAATGTGGCCCTGATGATCCGCTTTAGCTTGCCATGATCACATTCAATCACGTTATTTTTATACTTAATCTGCCTGTGCTCAAGGTCTGGTGGACATTTACCTTCCCGTTTTAACCGTGATAAAGCACGTCCATATGTGGGTGCTTTATCCGTGTTGATCACTTGTGGAATTTGCCACTTCTTCACATTATTTAAAATTTTTCCAAGAAAACAATATGCTGATTTGGTATTACGTCTAGAAGAAAGATAAAAATCAATGGTATCGCCACGTTGATCGACTGCACGATACAGATAAGACCATCGTCCATTCACTTTTACATAGGTTTCATCAATATGCCACGAGCTCAGATCTGTAGGATTACGCCAATACCAGCGTAAACGTTTTTCTATTTCAGGAGCATAACGTTGAACCCAACGGTAAATAGTCGTGTGATCAACATTCACACCCCGTTCGGCCAGCATTTCCTGCAGTTCACGATAGCTAATGCCATATTTACAATACCAGCGCACAGCCCAAAGAATGATTTCGCCCTGAAAATGCCGACCATGGAAAGGATTCATATGCTGCACCTTTAGCTAAAACAGTCTTCAGCTTACCATTCGTGGTTATTTGCAACAGTGCCCTTACTTCAAAGCCAAAATTTTTCGGGCACCATTAAGTACGAATAAAGAAACCAGTATGCCAATGATTAAGTCTGGATAAGCTGATCCCGTCCACGCCACGAGTACACCGGCAAATATAACGCCCATATTTACGACAACGTCATTCGCCGAGAAAATCCAACTGGCTTTCATATGTGCGCCATCTTCTCGATGACCAGAAATAAGATATAAGCATGTCACGTTAGCTATAAGTGCGAGCAGGCCAATAACAATCATGAGCGTTGATTCTGGCTCGCTTCCAAACATGAATCGTCTAATGACATCAATAATCACGATGACAGCAAGTAATAACTGAATCCAACCTGCGAAATGGGCTGCTTTCACTTGATATTTCGCAGCTTTTCCGACGGCATATAGCGCAATACCATAAACGGCTGCATCGGCAAACATATCTAGAGAATCAGCAATCAATCCTGTAGACGCAGCAATAATTCCGCTGATGAATTCTATAAAGAAAAGTAGAGCATTAATGCCTAATAACAGTTTAAGTACTTTAGCTTGTCTCACAGGATCAGGTTCATTAGGTATATCGCCTGAAGAAAGCTGTGTTTCATCAAGTTTCGCCCCAAAACCCAGTCCTTCAAGTTTGGCCGTAATTTGCTGACTCCCTTCATTATGGAAGACTTTCAGTTTTCGATTGGGAAGATCAAAAGTAAGACCTTTAACTGCTTCAATATCTGCAAGAGCCATACGGACCATTTGCTCTTCAGCAGAGCAATCCATTTTAGGAATGGTATAGGTACTTGTTTGCTTAGCCTGTTGATTGCTTATATAAGTTTCAGTCTTCACAAGCTTTGCACCAAAACCCAAAGCTTCAAGTTTGGTAGTTATATTTTCATCTTTTTGATTATGTAGAACCTTTAAAGACCGGTTAGGTAAATCAAAGATGAGTTTTTGAACACCATCAATTGAAGATAGCGCCATACGAACCATCTGTTCTTCCGCAGAACAATCCATTTTGGGAACTAAGTATTCACTCATGTAGTGCGAATTTTTTAAAACGTCTTCAGTGCTTAAATTTTCTTTGGGATCAGAACCACAACAGGATTGAGCGGTATCTTCACAACTGTTTGAAGTGTTACAGCAAGGAGATGAAGATTTTTCTTCTTCCTCTTCACCACAACAGCTAAGCGTATTATTACAATTCTTTGAATTGTTTGCTTCTGCAATTGATGGATGATTTTCTTGTTGAGATTTCTTATCTTTGCATGGTGTTTCTTTACTACATCCACAACCACTCATAATTATACCCATTAAAAAAATTTATAAACTTTGAATATTAGAATCCCTATAGTTACTATAGAGTCAAGATTTTTTGGAAATACCAACTCAATGCATTTAAAAATTGGTGAACTCTCTAAAAAAACCTCATGTTCAGTATTAACAATTAGGTTTTATGAAAAGGAAGGTTTAATTCCGGAACCCGAAAGAACGGAAGGAAATTACCGCCTTTACGATATAGGCTATGTTGAGCGAATTAAGTTTATTTTGAATTGCCGAACTTTAAATATGAGTTTGAATGAAATTCGTCAATTACTCACCTATAAAGATAATCCCAAGAAAAATTGTTCAGATGTGAATGAATTAATTGACTTACATGTCAGTGCTATCAGAGAAAATATAATCAAGCAACAAAAGATTATTGAACAATTATCTGATTTAAGAGGTACTTGTGATGGCTTATGTACAATTGACCAATGTGGAGTTCTAAAAAATCTAGCTTGATTATCTAGACGGCACTGTTGCAAATAACCACGACTGGTAAGCTGAAGACTGTTTTAGCTAAAGGTGCAGCATATGAATCCTTTCCATGGTCGGCATTTTCAGGGCGAAATCATTCTTTGGGCTGTGCGCTGGTATTGTAAATATGGCATTAGCTATCGTGAACTGCAGGAAATGCTGGCCGAACGGGGTGTGAATGTTGATCACACGACTATTTACCGTTGGGTTCAACGTTATACGAATCTAAAAATGGGAGCCTATAGCTCCCATTTTTATTGTTAAACGTTGAATCCTATATGTTTTCCTGTTGGAAGCTCTACATCAATACGGAGCTTCCCTCCCATTGCCTCAACATACTTTTTCAAGGTTGAAATCTTAAGATCATTGCCACGATTTTCTATTGCTGAAAGCGATGGCTGTTTTATTCCCAAAGTTTCAGCAAGCTCTTTTTGAGAAATTTCGAGTTCTTCACGAATAAGATGAAGCTGATTTTCTAGCAGTAATTCATCAGCCATTTTTTGAATACGGGCTTGGCTCTCTGGAGAGCGGCTAGCTAACAATTCTTGCAGAGTCTTAGCCATTAGATTTATCTCCTAGGGTAGTGAGATGAAGTTGGTATTGTTCATCTGCAATATCCAGCATGTCTTTATAAAAACGCTTTTTACCGCCTTTATCAGCAATACATAGAACAATAGCCTGTCGTAAGGGATCAAATGCGAAGAAAGCTCTTAAGGGTCTACCGCGATGTTGAACACGCAGTTCTTTCATATTGGTAAATTTAGACTCATACACAGTATCTACTAAAGGACGGCCTAAACTCGGTCCCTGCTGCTGTAGAACAACCAGGGCAGCTAGGACCTTCTCTTGTGTAGGTTCATCTTGCTGTTCAAGCCACTGATTAAATAGATCTGTCGTAATGACTGTCCACATACCACAACCAGAATATAGATTATAGTCTATATTTTAGGGGCATTATGTTTGTTTTGCAAATGAGAAAGGATAGGCAATAAAAAACCCCGGCATCCTGCCGGGGTTTTTCGTATTGGTTCGCTCGGTATAACTCCTGTCGTACCTTACAGTCCTTGTGCTTATCTATTGTTATTCTTGTATGGAACTTCCTGTTCCCGATGAGTTCATCATAGGAAAATTCACCTTTCCTGGACAGCCGTAAAGAACCGGAATTTACGTAAGCCCAGGCGTACAAAATAGCCTAAATTTTATCCACAAAAAATGTGGATAATTTTGGACATTGAGGCATTGATAAAATTTGAAAAACCTCAAAACTGACTATTTTTTAGTCAAATTTATTGGCAAGAAGTATCAAAACCGCTCATAAAAAAAGCCGACTTGTTTCAAAATCGGCTTTTTGGTCATTTTTGGATTTTTCTATTTTTATTAAGTGGTTGATATTTAGATTAATATACAAGTGTACTTCGCGTAACGCCCATTATGTTAAATAGAGGGAAAATCTATTTTTAAAGTGATAAAATTATTGCAGTTATTTTAAGAATAGCTGCTTTTGATACTTGATCATCTATCCTAATTAAAAACTGTTTTTTAATAATTTGGAATATAAATAAGATTTAGTTAAAATTAACATTATTCATATAAATTAACATTATGTATTACATTTACTAATAATTTAAAATAATTAGTAGAAAAAAATTATGTTTTAATTATTTCTTTGATTATATAAGTTGAGAGTAAAAAATGATTAATACGGAATTTTCAAAGTGTATTTCTGCATGTACAAACTGTTCACTTATTTGTACTGAATGTGCAACTTCTTGTTTAAAAGAAAAAGATTTAGAGATGATGCGTGAATGTATTCAACGTTGTCTAGAATGTGCAGATATTTGTCAGTTATGTGTGCGTATGCAACAACATAACTCACCTTTCCTCAAAGAGATTTGTGAGCTTTGTGCTAAGATCTGTGAATATTGTGCGGAAGAGTGTGAAAAACATTCACATGATTATTGTAAAAAATGTGCTGAGGCTTGCCGTCAGTGTGCAGAAGAATGTCGAAAAATTGCCATGTAAAATACTTCAATAATGTTAATTATATGGCTCTAGACTAACATAATCATTCTGCTAGTCTAGAGCCTTTCCTAAAATTAACATAATACACCTTATACGAAGGCAAAAATGGGAGCTATAAGCTCACTGCTGTCCCATAGTTTGCTTTAAATAAAAAAACCTGAGTCCTAACAGTTAAAATATGAGTGCAAACAAACACTTTAACGACCAGGATTCAGGTTTTGTCCCATCAGAATACCGTATTTCATGAGCTAATTAAACCTGTTGTGCGACAGGATTTTGAACAACTTGCTAAAGTACACCATGTTGGACAGAAATTTAGAGCGGCTTCCCGGTGGGATCAGTTTATTGCCATATTGATGTCTCAATTCTCTTGTAGGCAAAGTCTGAGAGATATTCAATCCAATTTGGAGTGCCAACAGGAAAAGCTAAGTCATCTCGGAGCAAAGTCTATTCCCCGAAGCACGCTGGCACGAATCAATGAGCAGCAGCCTGCTGCCTTGTATCAACAGCTATTTTACAAGTTGCTTAAATACTATGAACACTCAAAAGTAGCTCATAAATTTCGCTTTAAGAATCCCTTGTATTCCTTGGATGCCAGTCATATTGACCTGTCGCTTTCCTTATGTGAATGGGCCAAAGTTCACGACTCAAAAGCCAGCATGAAACTCAGTATAGGATTGAATCACAGCAATGATATTCCTGAGTTTGTTGCAGTTGAAAATGGCAAAGAAAATGACATGGTACAAGGCCGCAAATTCCAGTTTCCTGCTGGCAGCATTGTAGTTTTTGATAAAGGCTATGTCGATTACCAATGGTATGCAAATCTGACTGCTCAAAACATTGGATTTGTCACACGTTTTAGGCCTAAATCTGTGTATCAGGTGATCCAGCAACATCCAGTGCTTGAATCCAAAGGTATTCTAAAAGATGAAACCATTCAGCTGAATAGCGCACATGCCCTAAAAAGAAAAGCCCCAGTGTTAAGAAGAATTGAATATAGAGATCAGCAAAGTGGCAAGCACTTTAGCTTTCTCAGCAATAACTTTCATTTAGCCGCCTCCACCATTGCGGCGATTTATAAAGATCGTTGGAAAGTTGAGCTGTTCTTTAAGGCGATTAAGCAGAATCTCAAATTAAAAGCGTTTCTAGGCCGCAGCAGGAACGCAATTCAGACACAAATCTGGATTGCGATGATCGCCTATTTATTGGTGAGTTTCGCTCAACATTTAGGAAAAACAGGTTGGACAGTTCAACGTTTACTCAGAATAATTCAAGTGAACTTGTTTGAAAGAAGAACTTTAAAAGCTTTATTTTCACCCGATAAAATACCCATAAAACAAGAGGAAGCTCATTTGAGCTTCCTCTTGTGAAAAATTGTGGGACAGCAATGGCTATAAGCTCCCATTTTTAGTCTTTAATTCGCTTTTTCGCTTCGTCATAAACTATGCTATCAGCTCGTTTTCCGACGGTAATGAGCAGGATAACTACCTGATCATCTTTAACTTGATAGACAAGTCGGACACCAGCTTTTAATAATTTGATTTTATAGCAACCTGCAAGATCGCCTCTAAGCATATTCTTTGGAATATGTGGCTGCTCTATGACTTTGGCTAGTTTCTTTTTAAATTGATCTCGTATAGCAACAGGGAGTTTTTCCCATTCTGCTGTAAAGTCCTTGTGACGTAAAAGCTTATAAGTCATCTAATGTGACTTCCTCAAACATCTCTTTAGGATCATTAATGCGCTTACGGACAAGAGCTAATAATTCTTCATCTTCTTCCGAAAGCAAAGCTTTTTTGACAGGCAGTTTCCCAGTCGTAGCAACATACTCAAGAATACTAGTGAAGAAATCAGTAGGTGCAATACCTTGCTCTTTAAGGATTGAATAAGATTTTTCTTTAAGGGCTTCATCGATCCTGAAGTTAACAGTAGCCATCATATTTCCCAAGTATTTAATGTACTAGGAATATTGTAATGCAAATTGCATTACAAGTCGACTTCGCATAACAGCCATTATGTTAAATGGAAGGAAGCAAAATAAGTTAACATTTTGCTTCCGGCCACATTAAGCTAGAGTTTTATTTAAATAAAGCTATTTAGTAATCATTAAATTAATTAAAATCTAAATCTAACACCAGCTCCATATAACCAACCTTTCTCAGAGTTTGATTCTATTTGCCACGACGTTTCATCATTACCTTTTGAATACTCATAGGCAATGTCGATATACGGCATGATCTTTTTACTGATTTCATAGCGAGTTTCAAACCCTGCGGTTGCACTGCTTAAACCAGTTTTTTTCGCATATTTAGAGTCATCACTAAAGATAGCATCCAACTCTAAATAAGGTTGAATAATCAACTTTTGCGTAATCAGAAAATCACGTTCCGTTTCTAGGCTAAAGCCCGCATAATTGTCTTCTCCCGCATAGAGATAAGCATCAGTTTCAAAGAAATATGGCGCCATACCATGTAAGCCAATCACCGCATCAACATTTTCTTCGGTGTCTTTGCGATGATCATTGAGTTCAACTTTTTCACTACGATAACGTGCACCAATCTGTGCATCCCAAAAGTCTGAAATCATACGGCTATATAAAAGTTTGGCATCATAATGTGCATCATGCGATTCTTCTTTATCGGCATGAATTTTAATAAAAACCTTATTTTCATCTGTGCCAATACGGGTTTCAAACTCTGACTTTAAATCACCTGTGCCATCTTCATTGACAAGCCACTTATTGTCCACTGTCGTAATCGCATAAATTTGCGCACCGTGTTCTGAGCGATGATCATAATGCGAACTCTGCTGAGCATTCGCATCTGGTACATGATGTAAATGATTAACCGTAGATGTTGCCTGATGTTGTGCCTGATTCATTTGGCTATGGTTCATTTGAGAGCGATCCATTTGCATCGGCTGATTTTGACTAGAAGATGTAGCAACTGTCATTTTTTCAGGCGCACTATGATCTTCACCATTATGTGCCAAACCCACTGCACTGACCATCAACAA
Source organism: Acinetobacter sp. SWBY1 (assembly GCF_002946595.1). Taxonomy (NCBI): domain Bacteria; kingdom Pseudomonadati; phylum Pseudomonadota; class Gammaproteobacteria; order Moraxellales; family Moraxellaceae; genus Acinetobacter; species Acinetobacter sp. SWBY1. The sequence continues at coordinate 1,868,680 of NZ_CP026616.1, forward strand.
AGAGCTTGCTAAAACAGTTTTAGAAAAAAGATTAATGGTGCGCATGTTGATCTCCTTTCTGTACTTTTTGATCTTGCTGTTTCTCTGTTGATTTGTGATGCATTGGCTGATGACCTGCATGTTGATGGTTCATCGGTGCTGAATGTGCAGCATGATTCATTTTCCCCATCATCTGCATGTGTTGTGCATGCTCTTGTGGAGAATGCTGTGAATGATCCATCTCAGACATCGCTTGATGATTCATTGATGGTACATTTTTTCCATCAGTCTGAGCAGTTGAATGATGCCCTTCGTGCGCCAAACTTAAGCTTGTTAAACTCAATACCGCAACAGAAAAAAACGCTTTAAATACAAAATTAGTGATGTGCATGTCCAGCTCCTTTTTGCTCAGTTACTTGGTGAGTTTGAGTCGAATTTGTACCTTGAATTGGCGTTGTAGACACTTGTTCATCGCTAACATTTGCCACGATCAACTTGTTCATCATTCCTGCACTCATGTGATACAACAAATGACAATGGATTGCCCATTCGCCCAACTCATCCGCAGTTAATAAAGCAGTCACTGTTTTACCCGGTGGTACAATCAATGTGTGTTTATTCGGCATATCTACCGACTCTTGACCATTCTCCAACTGCATAAACATGCCATGTAAATGCATGGGGTGCGCCATCATACTGTCATTAATAAATTTGATACGGATACGCTCGCCATACTTCACTTTTAATGGCTCAGCATCGCTGAATTTTTTACCGTTAATCGTCCAAATATAACGCTCCATAGTACCGCCCAAACGCACTACTAATTCACTGCTAGCTTCACGAGTATCTTTTTGCGGTTCTAAAGATTTTAAATCACTATATTGCAAGGCTTTATTGCCCGCAGGTGTAGATGCATTTGCCCAACCATAAACCACTTGATCATTTTCTTGTGGTTTTGCTGTGCCATGCTGTGAATGATCCATTTTCGAGTGATCCATGCCTTGCATATCGCCATGGTTCATTTTTGAATGATCCATTTTCGAGTGATCCATGCCTTGCATATTGCCGTGGTTCATTTTCGAATGATCCATTCCTGCATGATCACCGCCACCATGTCCCATATCTTCCATGGTCAAAAGTGAGCGTGGACGTGGTGCAGGCATATGAATGCCATGTGTCATAGGATTTAATTCATTGTGCAGTGTACCAATCGCATAGCCTGCACGGTCAATTGACTCAGCTTCAATTTGATAATGTCCGCCTTTTGGCTCCACAATCACATCATAAGTTTCAGCTGTGCCAATACGAAACTCATCCACAGCAACAGGTTTTACAGGCTGACCATCAGCACTGACCACAGTCATTTTCAAGTTAGGAATACGGACATCGTAGAAAGACATCGCAGATGCATTCACAAAACGTAGGCGAATTTTTTCATTCGGTTTAAACATTCCTGTCCAATTTTGTTCAGGTGTTTTGCCATTAATGAGGAAGGTATAACCTGTAACATCCGACATGTCGGTTTTTAGCATACGCATCTGATTCCACATTTTGCGGTCAGACCATGTCGCTTTTATGCCATCACGTTTAACCTGCTTCCAAACATCACCCAAGGTTTCACGCTGATCTTGATAATATTCAGCTGAAATTTTAAGATCTTTCTGAATTTGATCACTGGTTTTTTCATGAAAATCTGACAACATCACCACATAGTCACGTTCAGCTTTTTCATGTGCTGCCAATGGTGTTTTACCTTTTGGATAAATCACAAAAGAACCATATAAGCCGTCCTGTTCCTGTCCTTTAGAATGAGCGTGATACCAATAAGTCCCGCTTTGGCGAATCTTGAATTTATAAACATACTCGCTTTGAGGCTTAATACCGTTAAAACCATTAAATCCCGGTACACCATCCATAATGCCCGGCAACAACAGTCCGTGCCAATGAATAGAAGAATCTTGGTTTTTTAAATTATTTTTCACGCGAATGATGGCTTCATCACCCTCTTCAAACTCAAGCAAAGGCGCAGGAAATTGACCATTTACGGTAATGCGCTTTACAGGCTTTCCAGTTGGGCTGACCACTGCTTCATCAATAACAAGCTGATATTCACGCACTTCGGCAAAAACCAAAGGCGACGATGCAAAACAAATACCTGCTAATAGGTACGAACTAATTTTATGAGACATAACTTAACCTTAATTTTTGAAAAATAAATAAATTTTAAAAAAATTGGTTAAGCTTTAGGGGGACGTAAAATTTCTTGCCAATACCCATTTAGATATTGGTTGGGGTAATAAAAATTAGGCTGATCTATAGAATAGAAGGTATCTAGGGGATCTAGCGAGCTTTGCAAAGAATGAAGACATGAGATCTGTGTCTGGCAGGATAAGCTAGAACATTCCTGACACTTTTTGTGATCTATATTCTGATTAAGAGCTAAATGATTATGGCAATCGGTATTCGTCTGTACTTCGTGATTAATACCATGTTGAGTGACTTGCTGTGCTTGATCTAAACAATGATCTTGGCTCATTTCAGTTTGCATATTGATATGCATTATCTTTACTGATGCAACAGACACACTACTCCATCCTATGGCAAAAACCATAAGAAAACAAAACCAAAGTTTTTTGGAGAGATGAGTCAACACGAATGCTATCTAGGAATAGAATTTAATCCAAAATATCTTAACGGAATTTCAAATATTTACAACTCAATATAATTTAGTAGTTTCTCTAAAATTAACATAATACACCTTATATGAAACACTTTATATTTATCATTAAATTTCAGTATATTAGATTAAGCCGCTCTAGGAAGTAAGGCACCAGAGCAGCTTTTTATTGATTATTCATGTTCCACGCTTAAAATTCGAACAGTGTTTCATGATTTTTATAAGTTAAACTAAATTTAGTTGCTAATCCCAATAGGCACTGTTGCAAATAGGCTGACATGATAAGCTAAATATCTTATTTATTTCGAGATACAGCAGATGAATCCCTTCCATGGTCGGCACTTTCAAGGTGAAATCATTCTTTGGGCTGTTCGTTGGTATTGTAAATATGGCATCAGCTATCGTGAACTTCAAGAAATGCTCGCTGAACGAGGTGTGAATGTTGACCACACCACAATTTATCGTTGGGTTCAGCGTTATGCTCCAGAAATGGAAAAACGCTTACGCAGGTATTGGCGTAATCCTACAGATTTACATTCATGGCATATGGATGAGACTTATATCAAAGTGAAGGGGCGATGGACTTACCTGTATCGTGCAGTTGATCAACGTGGTCATACGATTGACTTTTACCTTTCCGCTAGACGGAACAGTAAATCAGCCTATTGTTTTTTAGGAAAGATCTTCAATACGGTGAAAAAATGGCAAATTCCACGGGTCATCAATACAGATAAAGCAGCGACCTATGGCCATGCTTTATCACGGTTAAAGCGAGAAGGAAAATGTCCAGTAGATATTGAGCACAGGCAGATTAAGTATAAAAATAATGTCATTGAATGTGATCATGGTAAGTTAAAGCGGATCATCAGGGCCACATTAGGATTCAAATCTATGAAGACGGCTTATGCCACAATTAAAGGTATTGAAGTCATGCGTGCACTACGTAAAGGACAAGCATCGTCATTTTATTATGGTCAGCCTCAAGGTGAAGTGTGTCTAATCAACAGGGTTTTCGGTCTCTAAGCACTTTTAAAAAGGAACTTCATCGACTCAAATCTCTATTTGCAACAGTGCCCGGATAATTGGCGTAATTTCATAACGCCCTTCTTCACCACGCAGTCCCGTTAATACTTTTTTCTCAATAAATTTTTCTAATGCTGCATTTAGCTTTTTACGATCTTTGCTGTCATGATTCGTTAAAGGAATAAATGGAATTAAACTGCTCTGGATTCGCTCAACATCAATAATAATTTTTTGCTCACCCGCAGTTTCCCGCTCCTGATAATACTTCCGCAAAATAAGTAAAATTAAGGTGTCATATACAGTCAAAGTTCGTTTTCGTATCAGTACAGGAAAATCATCTAAAGGCTGGTTCTCATCTTCCTGTTCATCCTCAATACTTTCGAGATTGATGATATAAGCTACACCTTTCTTGGCATCCAAAACCAACTGGATATAAACCTCTGCCAAATGTCTACGAATTTCCGCTTCATATCGGCACAATAAATCAAAAAGTTTTAAGTTTTCTGCTGCAAGAATAACCCCTTGACGCATGAGATAGACCAATACGCGTCGGGCTGCATGTGGCATAAGCGCATCTGTATCACGATCCTGAGCATGCTCCATCTCTGTTTGATTATCTGCATGTTGTTCCTCTGCCCCAGTTGTAGGAAACGAATCTTCTACAGGCTGATTAGCTTGGATTTCTATATTTTTCTCTGAATTTGAAGATGGTCTGCGTACCATTTCAAAGAAGTTGTCATGTTGTTGTATCTTATTTTCTGATTGCATCTCGATCTCCTTAAAGTGCCAGCTCATCTATATTTTTGGGAAATAAATCTGCACTCAAGTAATACACTGGAATACTGGCCTGCAAATGCACACCTGAACGATCCTTAAGTTCAACTTGCTCGGTATGCTGCATTTGTGGTGCTTTAATGGCTTTTGCTATACGCAAATAAGCAACAAGTTCTTCAAGCCCCGCTTGTAAAGGATGTTCATGTGTTAAGTGGGCAATACTCATCACCCCTTTCTGTGCGAGCGTTTGATATACTTTTTCAGCAACAGCACGAACCCGTACATTGTCTAAGTACTTCAGCATCTGATCACTAGGTTCAGTCTTGTTTTGTTGCTCTTCGACCTCACGTGTATCCATATGTTCTGTGGGACTTTTTAAAGCAAGACTTTCAGGCGAATTCAGCTGGATGGAACCCACGGCTAAATCCACTTGTACTTCTGTTTTTAAATCACACTCCGATTCCAACAATGCCACTGCATTTTTTTCTAATTCCGACAACAACTGATCAATCAAACGGTTTTCCAATGCTGCACCACTTTCAATATAAGCTCTCAAACCTTCTTCTGTACGACGTCGGACTTGGAAAACTCGGCTACTTTCGCGTCCTAACTCACGCATTAACTGACCTAAATATTTACGTTGAGATTCGCTTAATTGTTGTGCAATAGGATGATTCAAAATACTGCGTAACTGCTCTCTAAACTCAGTAGAACGATCTTGATCCTGAAGTAATTGACAAAACCCATCAAAAGCACTGCCTGCATCACTTTGGGCAAGCAACTGCTCTTTTTCCATTAAGCTCAGCAATACTTCTCCACGTGAATAAGCACCACTAATCATATCTAGACGCAACTCTTTATCTCGTAGACGAATCTCATCTTCGACCCGTCTAAAATCGCCTGTAAGAATGGAAGCAAGTTGATAAATTTCTCGTATTCTTTCTTTTTGTTCTGATTCTTCTAATTGTGTAACAACACCCGCCAACAAAGCATCTATTTCATTTTGAATCACTAATTTTTTTTGTTCGAGCAACTCCACTCGTTCTTCAATATTTTCACTCAATGCGACCACAAAATCACGAACCGCATCCAGCACAATTCTTAAATGTGATGCTGTGGTATGGGTTGCTCGCTCATCCAAGCCCTGACAAAAACGTAATACGGTTTCGCTAATATCCGTTTTACTCAGCTTGCCATCTATTTCTCTGAGCCAGCCTGAATGAATCCAATGATTTAAATAATGCGCTGCATTATTTTCTGTCTGCCAAATACCCTGCTCACGACTAGATTTAATCAACTCATCCAAGACATTTCTTGCACGGCCATAAGGGACTTCATTTTGTTCTGCAAATAAGTCAACAATGAACGCTAAAATATGTGGTGCGTTATCTGCTCTTAATAATTTCCAAATTGAGTTTTCATGATATAAACGCCGATACTTGGCCTGTAACCCTAGAATATTCATGCCATTCCACATCATCTGTATGATGGTTATTTATTCTACAGTTATTTTTTAATCACCCAAGCAAATTACCAAGCAAGACGACACGAGTTGTCGCATAAAGTAAGATGATATAAACAATCACCTTACTTCATCGAAAAAAATAAAAAAACAAACCTTATCTAACTTCTTTGTGTACAGTGACAGTAACCTTAACCTACCTCTCCCCATACACCGTTGCAATCAAATGCTCCACCACTTGCGGCTCAGCCAAAGTCGAAGTATCTCCTAAACTATCCAATTCATTCGCTGCAATTTTCCGCAAAATACGGCGCATGATTTTACCTGAGCGGGTTTTAGGTAAAGCAGGTGCCCAATGCAGCGCATCAGGCGTTGCCACAGGCCCCAAAATTTTGCGAACCCAATTGACTAATTCTTCACGCAATTCCTCTGACTCGGGTGTACCAACTTGCAAAGTTACAAAGGTGCAAATCCCCTGTCCTTTAATCTCATGGGGCATACCCACCACTGCCGCTTCAGCCACAGCTTCATGCGCTACTAGGGCACTTTCAATTTCCGCAGTACCTAAACGGTGCCCCGAAATATTCAAGACATCATCCACACGCCCTGTAATCCAGTAATAGCCATCTTCATCACGGCGTGCACCATCTCCTGTAAAATACGCACCCGGATAGGTCGAAAAATACGCTTCAATAAAACGTGCAGGGTCGCCCCAAATACCGCGCATTTGCCCTGGCCATGAATCTTTCATAATTAAATTGCCTTCGGTCGCGCCTTCCAGTTCATTACCTTCGGCATCGACAATAGCAGGTTGCACGCCAAATAATGGGCGGGTTGCCGAACCGGGTTTCAGTGGCGTTGCACCCGGCAATGCTGAAATTAATATGCCCCCAGTTTCGGTTTGCCACCATGTATCTACAATTGGGCAACGTCCTTCACCTACTACGTTGTAATACCAGTTCCATGCTTCAGGATTAATCGGCTCACCGACTGAACCAAGTAAACGCAAGCTGCTGCGGTCACTTTCACGTACAAAACGATCTCCCTCTCGCATCATGGCGCGAATGGCAGTCGGCGCGGTATATAAAATGGTGATGTTGTGTTTATCGACAATATGCCCTGTGCGCGCCCAGCTTGGATAGTTCGGCACCCCTTCAAACATCACGGTAGATGTACCATTCGACAATGGCCCGTATAAGACATAAGAATGCCCTGTAATCCAGCCTACATCTGCGGTACACCAAAACACATCATCCTGTTTCAGGTCAAAGACTTCTCGAAACGTGCTATTCACATAGGTCAAATAACCGCCTGTGGTATGCAAAACACCTTTGGGTTTTCCAGTCGAACCCGAGGTATATAAAATAAATAGTGGATCTTCGGCATTCATCGGCTCGGGTGGGCAGATATCATTCACCGACATAATTTCCATGTGATACCACAAGTCGCGTTCAGGCAACATCTCAATCGGATTGCCTGTACGATGCACCACAATCACATTTTGCACACAGTCAGTACCTGCTACTTTTAGAGCGGCATCAACATTGGCTTTTAAATAAATTGGCTTACCACCACGCATGGCCGAGTCGGCAGTGACAATTAACTTGGCCTGACAATCTTCAATTCGGCTAGCCAAAGCATCGGGAGAAAAACCACCAAAAACCACACAATGCACTGCACCAATCCGCGCGCAGGCCAGCATGGCAATCGCAGCTTCGGAAACCATCGGCATGTACAGCACCACCCGATCTCCTTTTTGCACCCCGTTCTTTTTCAGTACGTTGGCAAAACGGCAGGTTTCATCATGCAAAGAAGCAAAAGAAACCACTTTATGTCGAGAAGGATGATCTCCTTCCCAAATAATTGCAGGTTTATGCGGATGTTCTTTTAAATGACGGTCTAAGCAATTGGCACTGACATTCAGTTGCCCATCGGCAAACCATTCAATTTTAAAATGCTCGGGGTCAAAGTTGGTATTTTTGACTTGAGTAAAAGGTTTAATCCAATCTAAGCGTTGGGCTTGCTCTGCCCAATAAGTATCAGGGTCATCTATAGATTGTTGATAGCGTTGAAAATATTCTGCCTCAGTGGTGCGGGCAGTCTTTTTAAATTCATCTGGAACAGGATATACGTCTTTCATCTGCTACTTCCTTGATGTTCTTGCATCTCTCACGAGATGTATGCCACGTTATTGATTATTATTTCTGCACATTTACAGTATGAACTTTCTTTTTTATGGCTCACCATTCGGCTTTAGTCGCATAAATTTTGTACAAACAAGAGCATGCCAAATCGTTGATCGAATGCCATGTCCTTGCATTCATACTTTTCAGGTTTACATTCCACTGTACTGCGCATTGCATTATTTTTAAAGAAAATATCGTCCAATAATCGCGAGTATTAACATTTTTTTACGCAGCCAATCATCCATGCCAACGACCCTGTCTTACAGATAAAACCACATACAACTAGCATTTTAAGCGCCAAAAAATAGTACGCTCATCACTTCTCTCCAAGTTGTCTAAAATACTCGCAAATAAGCATTGCTTCATTAACTAAATTGAGTTTTTCAGGCAAAATAGTCACTTCATTTTGAATTCGGAATTATCGTGGCAGAATCCAAACCCTCACTCAGTGAAGTTTCTGAAAACACCAGCCAGCTGTTGCAGGAAGCCACTGAAAAAACCACGCAAACCGTGATCAATCATACGGCCAAGTACAATGACGCCTACTCCACCATCGACAAAATTATGGAAGGATTTTGGGAGCGTGTGCCGTATTTAATGATTGCAGCCGTGGTGCTGATTCTGTTTTGGCTGCTTGCCCGTGTGTTTAAATGGTTTGTCCGCAAGACCCTAAACAATCGTTCCTATACCCGACAAAATCTGGTTTTGGTGCTGAATCGGGTCGGTAGTTCCGCAATTATTTTCTTTGGTTTTCTGATTGCGATGGTGATTGCAATTCCGGGTTTTACCCCAAGCCAACTGATGAGTGCTTTGGGTCTAGGCTCTGTTGCAATTGGTTTTGCTTTTAAAGATATTTTCCAGAATTTATTATCGGGTGTGCTGATTTTGATTGGCGAGCCATTTAAAATTGGTGATGACATTATCGTAAATAATATGGAAGGTACGGTAGAAGATATTCAGATTCGTGCCACCTTCCTGCGCTCTCCCGATGGACGTCGCATCGTGATTCCAAATGCTACGGTGTATACCAGTGCCGTGACGGTCAATACGGCTTATACCCGTCGTCGTTGCGAGTTTGTGGTCGGTATTGGTTATGAAGATGACGTACAAAAAGCCAAAGATATTATTTTGGCCATTTTAGACCGTGACATAAAAATCTTGAGCCAACCTGCATTTAGCGTCAATGTCACTGCCTTGGCCGATTTTTCGATTAATTTAAATGTGCGTTGGTGGGTAAATACGACGGAAACCACCACTTCAGCATCCATCAGTGAAGTGCAAGAACGGGTAATTGCCGCTTTTGCCGAACATCACATTTCGATTCCTTATCCTGTGCAGGAAGTGAAAGTTTATCGTGGTGATGCAGCAGTCAATGAAGATGATTCAGCCCGCACTAAACAAACGCCCTAAAACATAAGCAATCACAGTTTCAGTACGAATAATACGGTTGCCCAAGTGCCGCGCTTGGCAGCCGTTTTTTTCGAGCAAATCAATTTCGTAGGGAATAAATCCACCTTCTGGGCCAATCACAATACTGCATGGATGTTGGATGGCATGTGGCATAGCTTGATCGGTATAAGGATGCGCCACATAAGCAGAACAATCGGCAGAAATCAAACCGGGCAAAACATCTTCCACAAAGGGTTTAAAGCGTTTATAAAGTTGGATCTCAGGTGCAATGGTATCGCCTGCTTGTTCCAAGCCCAAAGTTACATATTGATCGAGCTGCTGCAAAAATGGCGTTTGCCAATAGCTTTTATCAACCCGATAGCTGTGCAGTAAAATAATTTTTTCCACACCTAACGTCACGCTATCCATAATTAAACGACGCAATACTTTGGGGCGCGGCAAAGCCACAATCAGGGTCACAGGCAGTTTTTTTGGGACAGCTTCTTCATGCAGGGCTTTGACTTGAATTCGCTGCTCGCTGACTTCCACCACTTCGGTCAAATAACGCTTGCCACCACGAATCCCGACTTTCAAGCTGTCACCGACTTGCACACCAACATGCGTATGCAAATGCTGCACTTGCCGCTGGGTGCTAATAGACCACACTTCATTTGTGGTCTGTCGCGGGTCAAGCAAAACGATATTCATATTTAAAGATACTGATTCATCACGTGAATATGCTCAGTTAAAGAGCCACGATTTTTATACATAATCACTTGAGCATTTTGATTCAGCTGTGCACGTAACGCAGGTTCAAACAACAATTGCGTTAACGTATTTACAGCTTGTTCAGCATCTTCGACCACATACACGGCTTCTGCTGCAACAAACTCATCCACAATACTTTGAAAGTTAAAATAATTTTTGCCCAATACCGTGGCGACATTTAAGGCCAAAGGCTCTAAAATATTATGCCCACCGCCAGGTTCATTCAGCGAACCACCGACATAACAGGCCTGACTTAAGGCGTACCACAACCACATTTCACCCATGCTATCGGCTAAATACACTTGTGTTTCGGGTTGAATCGCTTCAGCCAAACTACGGCGCTGCATATTAAGTTGCAGTTTTTTCACCTGCATAGCCACTTCATCAAAACGCTCTGGATGGCGCGGCACAACAATACATAACAGTTCAGGATGCTGTGCGAAATAAGGTTTCAGTGCAGTCAATAATTGCTGTTCTTCAGGCGCATGGGTACTGGCAAGGGTAATAATTTTGCGATGTACCAATTGCCATGTCTGTTGCAACTGCGCGGCTTGCTCTACAAAATCTTCTGGTGCAGTAATATCAAATTTAATATTACCCACCACTTTTGTACGCTCGGCAGGCATCCCCAATGCAATAAAACGCTGCTGTGTGGCAGGGTCTTGCGCCAAAAGTTGCTGCAATTTTTGCAACATGCCGCGAGTTAATCCTTTAACTTTGGCATAACCTTTGGCCGATTTTTCCGAAAGCCGCGCATTAATCAACAAACACGGGACTTGAAAATGCTGCGCCTGATCAATCAAGTTTGGCCATAACTCTGTTTCGACCAGTGCCAATAATTTAGGCTGATATTTCTGATAAAACTCACGAATTAAATGCACCTGATCGGCAGGTAAATACACAGCTTGAAATAAATCTAAATACGGTGCTTTTAAAAATAATGATTTGGCGCGTGCCTGCCCCGTTTTGGTGGTATTGGTGACTAAAACGGGATGTCCCACTTTTAAATAATGTTCAATTAAAGGTTGTGCGGCATTAGTTTCCCCCACCGACACCACATGAAACCAAATGGCATGTAAATTTTTAGCAGGCTGAAATGGGCCAAAACGCTCAAGCAGTTCTTGTTGTAATTGCTCAGGATGTTCGGCACGTTTACGAATACGTGACTGATAAATCGGTTTTAACAGCGCCAAGGCTGCGTTATACCAAAATGGAGTAGCCAAAAGATGCGCCCCAAAGAAAGATTATCGGCAAAATATAACAGAGCCACACGCGCATGTTAATTGCATGTGGCGCTATACTGGCTTTTATTCTACAGCGTGTTGTGTTTCCGCCAAAGTTGGATAATCGATATAGCCTTCTGCAACGGCTGTACCAATCATGTTTTCCAGCTTGAGTTCGTTTAAAGGTACATCTGCCAATAAACGCTCATACAAGTCTGGATTGGCAATATACGCCTTACCAAATGACACCGCATCGGCCTTGCCCGAAGCCAATAATTCCACGGCATCAGCACGACTTAAACGCATGTTCGCGATATATGGCACACCGCCTGAACGTACTTTCATTTCTTGGGAAATGCTGTCTTCGGCTAAATATTCGCGGGTAAAGAAAAAGGCGATTTTACGCTGCCCCAATTGCTGCATGACATAGCCAAAGGTTTCACGTGGATCATCATCTCCCATGTCGTGCTCATCGCCACGTGGTGCTAAATGCACACCGACTCGACCTGCGCCCCAGACTTCAATTAAGGCGTCCATCACTTCTAACAAGAAACGCGCACGATTTTCAACCGAACCACCGTATTCATCGTCACGTTGGTTGGTTTTGCTTTGCAGGAATTGATCAATCAAATAACCATTGGCTGCATGCAACTCTACCCCATCAAATCCTGCTTCTTTGGCACGGATGGCGGCTTGTTTATATTGCTCGGTAATGGTGTGGATTTCTGCAATTTCTAAGGCACGTGGCAACACATATTCACGTTTAGGACGCAACAAACTGACATAACCTGCTTGTTGTACCGCACTTGCCGATACTGGTGTTGCACCATTGAGTAAATCTGGATGTGAAACACGACCTACATGCCACAGTTGCGCCACAATCAAACCACCTTTGGCATGCACGGCATCGGTAACGAGTTTCCAACCCTGCACTTGAGCATCGGTAAACAATCCTGGGGTATTTAAATAACCATTGGCTTCTTCAGAAATTACCGTTGCTTCTGAAAGAATCAAACCTGCACTGGCACGCTGTGCATAATATTCTGCCATCATTGGCGTTGGAACACGGTCATCGCTGGCGCGGCTACGGGTTAAAGGTGCCATCACCACACGGTTTTTTAGATGCAGATCACCCAAAACTAAAGGAGAGTCTAATTCAGCCATTTTTGCCTCTAATCTCACAGTTAAAGTGAGTGTTTTAAATATTCGACATATTGCTGAATGAGTGCTTCATTACGAGAAAAATACGACCATTGTCCATATTTTTCTGCACGAATAAGACCTGCCTGTTGCAGTACCGATAAATGATTTGACATGGTCGATTGCGACACGTTGCCCAAACGCTCAATGTGTCCTGCACATACGCCACGCTTAAAGTCGCCACACTCATCTACCGACAAAAATTGTTCTGGTGCTTTTAACCATTCTAAAATTTGCCGACGGGTAGGATTGGCTAAGGCTTTAAAGATTAAATCGACATCCATCATTCAGACACATATTCGTAAATATAAGCCCAATTCAGCAGCTGCTTTTAATATATCGTATTTTTTCGATATTAATATCGTTTTTTTACGATTTATATAAATTTTTAAGCAACTCAACTGAATTGGGCAGGCTCATTATGATCTTACAGACCCTAACTTATAGACCCTGTTTTAAACTGGCTTCAATAAACTTATCTAAATCACCATCTAAAACTGCACCTGTATTTGAAGTTTCCACGCCTGTACGCAAGTCTTTAATACGTGAATCATCCAATACATAAGAGCGAATTTGGCTTCCCCAACCAATATCAGACTTCGAGTCTTCCAGTGCTTGAGCCGCCTCATTACGTTTACTCATTTCCAGTTCATACAACTTGGCACGTAACTGTTTCCACGCATGGTCACGGTTGGCGTGTTGCGAACGTTGGTTCTGACAAGCAACCACAATACCTGTAGGTGCGTGGGTTAAACGTACCGCAGAGTCAGTTTTGTTAATGTGCTGACCACCCGCACCCGATGCACGATACGTATCGGTACGAACATCGGCAGGGTTAATATCAATTTCAATATTGTCATCCACTTCTGGTGAAACAAACACTGCAGAAAATGACGTATGACGACGGTTACCTGAGTCAAATGGCGATTTACGCACTAAACGATGCACACCCGATTCAGTGCGCAACCAACCATAGGCATATTCGCCTTCTACGCGAATGGTCGCAGATTTAATCCCTGCCACATCACCATCCGATTCTTCCATCAATTCTGCTTTAAAGCCGTGACGTTCAATCCAGCGCATATACATACGCAACAGCATCGATGCCCAGTCTTGCGCTTCTGTACCACCCGAACCTGCCTGAATTTCGACATAGCATGGGTTTGGATCCATTGGATTGCTGAACATACGGCGGAATTCTAATTTCGCCAGTTCTTCTTCAGCAGAAGTCAATTCAGACTGCACATCCACCAATAAATCTTCATCATCGGCTTCAACGGCTAAGTCCAACATGGCTTGGGCATCTTCTAACTGTGTCGCCAAACCTTCTAGGACATGAATCACGTTTTCAAGCTCGCCCTTTTCTTTGGCCATGGCTTGCGCACGACTTTGATCATTCCAGATTGCAGGATCTTCTAACTCGCGGAGAACCTCTTCTAAACGCTCTTTTTTCAGATCGTAGTCAAAGATACCCCCGTAGTGTTTGACCACGTTCGTTCAAGTCTTTTAATTGGTTTAGATAAGGATTAATTTCCACGTAAATTCTCTCAATTAACAATGAAGCTCAATAGCCGATAATTGTAGCACAGACCTGTTCTGGCATTTCTACCCTGCTGCAAATTCCAGCATAACTTTTCAGCTTTTATAAGTTGAATGCTAAATATGGTTAAAAATAAAGATCGCTTTAAACTTTTAAAGTGAAAGCCTGATGATATCCAACCTAAAATAGCATGCACGATTAACACGGATATTTATCTTAATGGCCGATCTATCGCCCTGATTTTTTGCCTGACACATTCAGCTGAAAACATGCTTAAAAGTGGTGTATGGTAATTGCTTCAACCCGCCAAAATAAAACAAAGATGAAACAAGTTTGATTATTTAATGATCAACTTTAGTAAAATTCACAAAATACACATAGTTTTAATAAAACAAAACATTTAATTATTTCATTTATATTTCAATCACTTAAACTCAAAATATTACACAAATTTACGCTTGTAACAAAGCGGCAACTTTCCTGTGATTGACGCTGATTTTTTTTCGCCTAGACTGAAAGTTGTAACAAAAAATTTAACTGTTAACCAGATTTCAGAGGGGTACTTTCCATGAAAAAATTAGCAATCGCATCAGCCCTACTTTCAGCTTTGGCTATCACTGGTACTGCGAACGCATACCAAGCTGAAATTGGTGCATCAGCAGGACTGATTGATCCAGACAACGGCAGCTCAAGTGGTTCATTCGGTGTAGATGGTACTTATTACTTTAACCCTGTACAAACCCGTAATGCACCTTTGGCAGAAGCAGCGTTCCTTGATCGTGCTAGCAACGTAAATGCCAAATACCAATATGACGAAGTTGGCGACAATGAAGCGCATACTTATGGCGTAGGTGCAGAGTACTTTGTACCGAACTCAGACTTTTACTTAAGTGGTAATGTGAGCGGTCATGACTTGAAAGACAATGATGACCTAAACAATGATTTAACCACCTATGGTGCAGAAGTGGGTTATTTACCAGCACCGGGCTTGTTAATCGCAGCAGGTCTTAAAGGTTGGGATAATGACCGTGATGATGGTGTAGACCCGACTTTACGTGCTAAATACGTAACTACACTTTCAAATGGTAAAGACATCAACCTTGAAGCAGGTGCTGCTTTTGGTGATCTCGATGAATACAATCTTGCTGCAGATTACTTCATTGATAAAACGCTAAGTGTAGGTGTCGATTATTACAGCAACGATATCAACGATAATGATGAGTTTGGTGTGAGTGCACGTAAATTCTTTACACCACAAGTCAGCTTGGAAGGTCGTGTAGGCTTTGGTGAAGTTGGTAATGCTGACTACAACCGCTTTGGTGTCGCAGCTAAATATCGCTTCTAATCCCTCACATTAAAAGAAAAAAAATCCGCTCAAATTTGAGCGGATTTTTTTATTTGGATTACTGCTCCAAATGCACAATCTGCAACTGCAAACTCACATTGCCATTAAACACATTGCGCTCTAACTCATAAACCAAACGCACATCATCCCGCATCGGGTTAAATTCAAATTTATCTTTAGCACCAAACGCAATCGCATCAACCACTTGCCCATTGTCCAATGCCAAACGCAATTTTAAATGACTGTCCTTCAACCATCTAAAATCAACCACTTTAAACCGTCCCTCAAACACAGGCTGCGGAAACTTTTGTCCCCACGGTGCTAAATGCTGCAATAAATCTACCGTGTGTAAATCAAAAGCTTCTTGCGGCAATTCACCATCTGTCCACAGCACGGCATGAAATAAATCTGCATCCATTTGCGCAATGATCTGTTCAAAGACCTGTTTAAATTCTGCAAAGTGCGCCTTTTTAATGGTCAAACCTGCCGCAGCCGCATGTCCACCAAAATGACTGACCAAATATGGATATTGCTCTGCAACCAATTCAATGGTGTCACGTATGTGAATCCCCTCAATTGAACGGGCAGAGCCTTTAATATGCTCACCATCTTCATCGGCAGCAAATACAATCGCAGGGCGATGAAACTGTTCTTTTAAACGTCCTGCGACAATTCCAATCACACCTTGGTGCCAATGTTCTTCAAACATGATCAAGGCATGCGGTAAATCACTTTGATCTAACTGCAGCTTTTCCAATTCTGCCAGCGCATCTTGTTTAATTTGCCCTTCAACCTGACGACGTTCCTGATTCAAAGCATTTAACTGACGCGCCAAAGCATAGGCACTTTGCATATCCGCTGCCAGTAAACACTCAATTCCAATGTCCATGGTTTCCATGCGCCCTGCAGCATTAATGCGTGGCCCCAAGACAAAACCCAAATCCTGCGCTTTAAGCTGTGCGGGTTCACGTCCTGCCAAATCCAGCAATGCGCTAATCCCAGGACGACATAAATTCTGCTGTATCCGTTTTAAGCCTGCATCCACCAAAATACGGTTGTTATAATCCAGACTAGCGACATCGGCATAGGTGCCCAAGGCCACCAAATCTAAATATTGCGTTAAATTTGCAGCAGATTTACCCTGTTTTTTACGCTGACTGGATAAGTTCGCCAACACATAAAATGCCACGCCCACACCTGCCAAAGCTTTACTTGGAAAATCACAACCCAATTGATTCGGATTCACCACAGCCTCTGCATTTGGAGTGGCTTTTGTAGTGAGGTGGTGATCGGTGATGATGACCTGCATCCCCAAAGCTTGCGCACGCTCCACACCTGCATGACTGGAAATGCCGTTATCTACCGTAATTAATAAATCAGGTGCATAACGCTCAAAAGCCAAATCGGCAATGGCGGGGGTTAAGCCATAACCATATTTAAAACGGTCAGGTACTAAATACTGCACGTGTGCGCCCATTTCGCGCAATGCCAAAATCATGAGTGTGGTACTGGTCGCGCCATCGGCATCGTAATCGCCCACAATTACAATTTTTTTCTGCTGATCAATCGCCTGATCCATCAGCTGAATTGCTTCTGGTAGACCTTTCATGCTTGGAGCAAGCAAGTGCTTCAGTTTAAGTTCCAGCTCCTGCTCAGACGCAACGCCACGGCGCGCTAAAATTTGAGCAACAAATGTAGAGACGCCCTGAAAGTTTTCAGGGCGTGTAAGTAAAGGTCTTTGTTTTATTAGAATTTTTGACATAGTTTCCAGTGATTTAAGGCATCAAGCGTTGTAGTTTCCAGTCACCTTCAATTTTTTCATAAGCTAAGCGGTCATGCAAACGGTTCGGACGGCCTTGCCAAAATTCGTAATAATCAGGCTGCAAGCGGTAGCCACCCCAAAATACGGGTTTTTGCAATTCAGATTGATCACCCACTCGGGCATGCAAGTCTTGGAAACGCGCCTGTAGTTCTTCACGGCTGGCAATCACACCACTTTGCGGAGTGCTAATATGCGCAGCGATTTGGTTGTCACGTGGGCGTTTGTGATAATACGCTGTCGATTCTTGCTCATCAATTTTTTCGACATAACCGCTGACACGAATCTGACGTTCCAGTTCAGGCCAGTAAAATAACAATTCAGCATAAGGATTGGCCGCTAAATCCAACCCTTTTTGACTGTCATAATTGGTATAAAAGTCATAGCCTGCTTCGGTAGCTCCACGCAGCAACACAGTACGCACATGCGGACGACCTTGCGCATTGGCAGTCGCCAATGACATCGCATACGGTTCATGCAGCTTGGCTTCTAAGGCATGGTTAAACCAATTCAAAAACTGAATATGCGGATTGGCACTGACCTGTGCTTCTAGCAATTCACCTTTTTGGTAACTTAAACGCAGCTCACTTAAATCTTTAATTAAATCACTCACGATTTACCCCCCTTTTAGACGGCATGACGACGTACAGCATCGGCTAAATCTTTCGCCATTGCCTTCACTTCAGCCAAATCATCACCTTCCACCATGACACGAATCACAGGTTCAGTGCCCGATTTACGAATCAATAAGCGTCCACGACCTTTCAGCTGTTCCGTAGCACGGTCAAACTCTTCCACCAAGGCAGGAACAGTATACGGGTCAAACATATTTGCTAAGCGCACATTTTCCAGCACGTTTGGCAACAGTTTAAAATCTGCCACCAATTCATGCAGGGCTTTATTTTGTTCGACCATCACCGTTAACACTTGCAAAGCCGCAATAATTGCATCACCTGTAGTGCTCTTATCCAAAGTCAAAATATGCCCCGATGGCTCACCACCAATCACCCAGCCATTTTCTTCCAGACCTTGTAGCACGTAACGGTCACCGACATTGGCACGCAGTAATGGTACTTGGGCTTTTTCCAACGCTAATTCCAATGCCATATTGCTCATTAACGTCCCGACAATACCTGCAGGTTTTTTCGAGCCTTGTGTAGCAAGAATATATAAAATGTGGTCGCCATCAATTTGCTTGCCTTGACTGTCCACCAAAATCACACGGTCTGCATCACCATCAAATGCAACACCCAAGTCCGCCTGATGTTCAAGCACTGCTTTTTGCAAACTTTCAGGATGGGTTGAGCCGCAATTTTCGTTGATGTTTAAACCATTCGGCTCATTGTGAATAGCAATCACTTTCGCGCCTAATTCACGGAATACCGCAGGACCAACATTGTAGGCCGCACCATTGGCGCAATCGACCACAATGGTGAGGTCATTTAAATCTAAATGATATGGAAAGGTCGATTTACAAAACTCGATGTAACGCCCATTGGCATCTTTAACACGAACACTTTTACCCAAGTTGGCTGTATCTTCAATTTTTAATTCTTGCTGCAATTCTTGGTTAATTTCTTCTTGCAAGGCATCTGGTAGCTTTTTACCTTCGCCCGAGAAAAATTTAATCCCGTTATCAAAATATGGATTATGCGATGCTGAAATCACAATGCCTAAACTGGCATGCAGGGCACGGGTTAAGTGCGCAATAGCAGGCGTAGGCAATGGACCGAGCAAATGCACATAGACACCTGCGGCATTTAAACCCGCCTGTAATGCTGCTTCTAAAATATAGCCTGAAAGACGTGTATCTTTACCCAATACCACAATAGGTTTATTTTTTTTGGTGTGTTTTTTTAAAACTTTACCTGCTGCAAAACCTAGTTTTAATGCAAAATCAGGTGTAATTGGTAACTCTCCAAACTTCCCTCGAATGCCGTCTGTACCAAAATAACTCATATTGTTCTCACTTCTTAGGGGTGATCTTTATCATCACTTTTTTACTGCGAGTTACTTTACACCAAAAATGAAAAAGCCGTCACATTGATGACGGCTTTTATTTGAAAATGCTACTAAATATCAACCAACGCGATAGTTCATATTAACCAACGCGATAGTTCGGCGCTTCTTTAGTAATCGTCACATCATGCACGTGAGATTCCTGCATACCTGCTGCAGTAATTTTCACGAATTTAGCATTTTGGCGTAGATCTTCAATAGTTGAAGAACCTGTATAACCCATAGATGAACGTAAACCACCCATCATTTGATGCACGATGTTGCCCATTGGGCCTTTGTACGGTACACGACCTTCAATACCTTCTGGTACAAGTTTTTCTGCACCTGCTTTCGAGTCTTGGAAATAACGGTCTGCAGAACCTGTTGCACCTGCCATTGCACCCAATGAACCCATACCACGGTATGCTTTGTAGTAACGACCTTGGAAGAATTCAACTTCGCCCGGTGCTTCTTCAGTACCTGCAAGCAATGAACCGACCATAATGGTACTTGCACCTGCACCAATTGCTTTGGCCATATCACCAGAGAAGCGAATACCACCATCGGCAATTAATGGAATCTGTTCTTTCAATGCATTGGCAACAGCGTCAATTGCAGAGATTTGCGGCATACCAATACCTGCCACAATACGTGTGGTACAGATTGAACCTGGGCCAATCCCCACTTTCACTGCGTCTGCGCCTGCATCTAACAATGCCAAAGCAGCATCGCCAGTTGCAATGTTACCGCCAATTACTTGAACTTGTGGATAGTTAGCTTTTACCCAACGTACACGCTCAATTACGCCTGCAGAGTGACCGTGTGCAGTATCAACCACAATCGCATCGACACCTGCTTCAACCAATGCTTCTACACGGCTTGGTGTTTCTGCGCCTGTACCCACTGCAGCACCCACACGTAAACGACCTAAGTCATCTTTACAGCTGTTTGGATACAATTCTGCTTTACGGAAATCAGTGACCGTAATTAAGCCTTTTAATTCCTGCTGGTCATTCACCACCAAGACTTTTTCAATACGATGCTGTTGCAATAAAGCTTGAATGTTTTCTTTAGATTCGTCTTCGCGTACTGTCACTAAACGATCTTGACCTGTCATGATATTGCTGACAGGTTGTTCAAGGTTGGTTTCAAAACGTGTATCACGTCCTGTCACAATACCGACAACTTTGCCATCTTTCACCACAGGCACACCGCTGATGTTGTTGGCTTGAGTCAGCGCAATCAATTCACGTACTGTGGTTTCTGGGGTTACGGTAATTGGATCTTTCACCATACCCGCTTCAAATTTTTTCACACGGCGCACTTCGGCTGCTTGCGCAACGATGTCCATGTTTTTATGCAAAATACCAATACCACCGTTTTGCGCCATCGCAATTGCCATACGAGATTCAGTCACCGTATCCATTGCTGCTGAAACCAAAGGAATATTCAGGTCAATGCCGCGCGTAAAACGTGTCTTTAAGGAGACATCTTTTGGGAGAACAGTAGAATAGGCAGGGAGTAATAAGACATCATCGAAGGTTAACGCTTCTTGAACGATGGTCAGCATAACAGTCTCACTGGTAATTTCCGTGAGCCATTATAAACAAATCTGGGCACAAATTTCATTTGTTCTCTAAGAAATATTTTTTATTCTGCCCTTCTGGGGGATGCGACATGAAAAAATCGGTAATTTTCATCTAAAAATTGAAGTTTTCATCCTTAGTTTGCTTTTTAGCCGTGCAGGTTTAAAACTTGTGATGTTTCATTTTTCAGGCAGATAAAGCCGCTTCAATGTGAACCATGATTGGCTATTTATCCAAAATTAGCCGTAAAAAAAAGCAAAGCCGCAGCTTTGCTTTTTCAATCTGGATTGCGATCAACAACTTAAAGCACCATTAAACCACTTGATCGAAGTCATCATCATTCACAGAAATGGCTGGATCGACTTGCACAAATGGAATCATGTTATGCGCACGACGTGCTTTATTGCATTGATCATCGGCAATTTGCACTTCTTTACAAGAGCTGCTGCGTAATTCATAAATCCCGCAGCTCACTTGCTGTCCAACTTCACCTTCTAAAGCGACACAACGCGGCTGACTCTGATTGGTACCACACATGCATGAATAGACTGCTGTTACTGGTTCCGTGTAGTGCTCAGGCATATTCATGCCTTCAGCCCAATAAAATGAAACACGGAAATAAGCGCAACACGCGCCGCAGCTTAAGCAGGCATCTGCTGTAGGTACTTGAGACAACATTCGTTAAGTTCTCGTCATCAAAAAAATCGTTTTTGGGCGAAAATCTTAAAAAAAGTTGTTTTTGCACTCAAGTTTTTTTTACAGTTTTTTCAGCTTTTTTTGTCGCTTATTCAGGGCAGCTAAAAACGTGTTCGTCCATCAAATCGACGCCACATTCCAGTGTTTCAATCCAGTCTAAGAATTGATTCACCTGTTCTTTGCCCACAAATGGCGTACCGTGTTGCGGCACAATCATTTCAACGTCCATGGTGCGTACCATATTCACCCAGAGGCGAATCACTTTATTGGAACACATATAGCGCTGATGGAAGCCTTTCATCGCAGGAATATGCGCAGCAAAATCAGTCAATGGAATTGAAGCATCTTCCACCATTGACGCACCCATATCACCAGAAAATAAAATTTTGGCGATAGGATCATAAAACTGGAAATTACCAACAGAGTGTAAGAAATGCGCAGGCACAGCAATAATTTTAGACTCGCCCAAAGGAATTGCCTGACCTTCATCTGGCAGTTCCACCAAACGATCTAACCAGTTACCTTTCATACGGTCGCTCATAAAAGATGAGCTTAAGTGCGGCAAGAAACGCGCCCACAATTTTGATGCTACGATTTTTGCTTCGGTATAGACCAACCAACGCGGCATTGAAGTGATGATGTCTGGGTCTTGGTGCGATGCCATGACATAGTCAAGATTGGTCAAACGGGTATATTTGTTTAATTCCATGGTCAGTGGTACATAGGTCAGGTCGCCACCTGGGTCTAGCACTGCGGCACGGTTATTATCAATGATCAGAAATTGGTTGGCCTGAACACCTTCACCTTTGACCAAACTGGTAAAACTAATACATTTATGTGTCCCATTATCAAATAAGACCTGCGATGTTGTACGGTCAAATGCCATAACCAATCCCCAATTTTTTCATTTTAAAAATAGATTTTCTATCACTGAATAACATATAGCTATTTATGGAAAGTTACAATAAATAAAATGGCTCAGATTATCTGAAATATCAGTGAATTGCAGTACCATTCACATAAATAAATCCTGAGCAGTTTGCTCAGGATTTATGCATTTTAATGAATAATTTAGAATAAATAATGTTGCGCCAAAGTCGACACACCAATAATTAGGAAAATCAGTGCACCAATTTTATGAATTAAAGCAATTGGCAATCGGGTCGCTAATTTATTGCCAATAAATACCGCAGGTGCATTGGCCAGCATCATCCCCAAAGTGGTTCCAAGCATGACCCAAAACACGCTGTCATAACGTGCGGCTAAAGCCACTGTGGCAATTTGAGTTTTATCGCCAATTTCTGCCAAAAAGAACAATACAAAGGTCGCGCCAAATACACCGTATTTTTGCCACTTGTTGATGCTTTCAGTTTCATCATCTAGCTGGTCTGGAATAAGCATCCAAATCGCCATGCCAATAAAACCTAAAGACAAAATCCACAATAAAATTTCTGGGCTAAGTACCGTGGTAATCCACTGCCCTAAAACTGCAGAAAGTCCGTGGTTAATGAGTGTTGCCAGTAAAATAGCAACCAAGATTGGAGCAGGTTTACGAAAACGTGCCGCGAGTAATAAAGCCAATAGTTGGGTTTTATCACCCATTTCGGCTAAGGCGACAATGGCAGTCGAGATGAGGAATTCATACATGATGTTTTTCTCTGGCTAGCACACATACCAATGACCTATCCCTCCTGCTAGCCAAAATCTGCAGAGTGATAAATCAAAGGTCTTGCCAACAAAAGAAAGCTTGAAAAAGCAGACTTGGTTCTTTGCTATGATGACCATGTTCTGTGGAACAAATATGTTGACCATCACCTTTTTACTGCATTCAGTTGAAACAGAAATTAGTAAAAAGCGGCTACTCCCCAATGAAGTACAGCTATTCTAAACGGAATACTGCGGTTAAGCAAATTTAGCCGAATAACGGCAGTGACAAAAAACCCTGCCGCAGCAGGGTTTTATAAAGCTTTTCTGAGTTTAGAGCAGCAAGCTACGAATATCTGCCAACAACTGGGTCAGTTTATGGGTAAAACGTGCTGCATCTGCGCCATTAATTACCCGATGGTCATACGACAATGACAATGGCAACATCAAGCGCGGATCAAAGCCTTCACCATTCCAGACAGGCTGCATGGTCGCTGGTGAAATACCCAAAATCGCAACCTGCGGCCAGTTCACCAACGGCGTAAATGCCGTACCGCCAATCGAACCTAAACTGGTGATGGTAAAGTTTGCACCTTGTAAATCTTTAGGCGACAACTTTTTATCACGCGCTTTTTGACTCAACTCACCCAGTTCAATCGCAATTTGTTTAATCGATTTCTGATCTGGATTGCGTAGCACAGGCACGGTTAAACCATCAGGGGTTGCCACGGCAATGCCCATGTGGATTTCTTTACGCAGCAGCACAGACTTTTGATCATCTGCCAAATGCGCAGCGAAATATGGCTCATCTTTCAGCAAATGCGCTACAGCTTTGGCAATGAACGCCAAAATGGTCAGGCTGACACCTTCTTTTTTGAAGTTGGCTTTCAATTCACCGCGCCACGCTTCTAGCTCAGTAATATCGGCCAAATCAAATTGCGTGACTTGTGGGATGTAATTGTTCAGGGACAATTGCGGAATTGACACTTGTTGTAAGCGCGTCAAACCTTTTTCTTCCACGCCACCAAATGCAGTAAAGTCAGGCAGCTTTGGCAAACCTGTAACTTGCTGTGTTGTAGCAGCGACAGGAGCCGTCTGCGGCGCAGTAAGACGCGCTTTAACATAAGCCTTCAAGTCTTCTTTGAGTACACGTGCATGTGGGCCAGTGGCGTTTACATCGGCTAAAACGACACCCAACTCACGTGCCAGTTTACGCACAGCAGGACCTGCATACACTTTTGCATTGGCTTCATGTTGTGCCTTGCTCAGTTTATCTACATTCGTTTGCACGCTTGCTGCAACTGTCGTGGTTTGTGCTGTAGATGCAGCGCTGACTGCTGCCGATGCACTTGGTGCAGAGGCAACTTGGGCTGCTGCAACTGCGGTTGGTGCAGCTGCATCTGCAGTCACTATCGTCACTATGGCATTGCCCTGCGCAACACTTTGTCCTAATTCCACGTGGATGGCTTGAATCATGCCTGCAGTAGTACTTGGCACTTCAACTGTGGCTTTGTCCGACTCCACCACAATCAAACTTTGGTCAGCGGCAACTGTATCGCCTACGTGTACCAAAATTTCAGCAACTGTGGCTTTATCGACCCCTAAATCAGGTACTGCAACTTCAACCTGAGCTGATGCTGTAGTTGTTTGTGGTGGAGATGCAGTTGCTGCGCTCACTGTCGCGGCAGCCGCTTCTGCTGGTGCTGATTGAGGTGTTTCCACCTGTGTAACTGCGCTAGATGTGGCGGTTTTCACTTTCAGAATTACCACACCTTCTTTTACGGTATCACCCGTATTGATTTGGATGGCAGTGACTGTACCCGACACCGTACTCGGCACTTCTACCGTGGCTTTGTCTGACTCCACCACAATAAGGCTTTGATCAACATCAATCACATCGCCGACTTTTACGAGAATTTCCCCAACAACAGCTTTTTCCACACCAATGTCAGGTACTTGTACATCTACTTCTTGCGCAGTGTTTGATGTCGCTGAGCTTGGTTCTGCAGCGATCACTGGTTCAGCATCTTGCTTCGGTGCAGCATCTACTTGGGCTTGCGGTGCAGCAACTTCTGTAGCAGCTGCCGTTTGAGCTTCAGTTTCCAACTCAATCAGCACCGCACCTTCAGTCACTTCATCGCCTTGTTGTACCAAAATACTTTTCACCACCCCTGCAACGGTGCTGGGTACTTCAACAGAGGCTTTGTCTGATTCCAATAGGACAATGCTGTCATCAACTGCAATCGTGTCGCCAACTTTGACAAGAATATCTGCAACAGTGGCTTTATCGACACCAATATCAGGCGTTTGAATTTGCATGATCAGTGCTCCTCTTTGTAGTCAGCAACCGCTTGTACTTCAGGAACCGCTTGCGGTGCCCACGCGACAGGACGATCTGTATCTAACTCAAATGTCGAGATTGCATCTTTGACCAAACGCGCATCGACTTCGCCTTCATCAGCCAGTTTTTTCAAGGTGGCTACCACAATGTGTGCAGCATCGACCCCAAAGTAGCTACGCAAGTTACCGCGGGTATCGGAACGACCATAACCATCGGTACCTAAGGCAACAAATGGACGATTGTCTGGCAAGTAACCGCGAATTTGCTCGCTATAGGCGCGCATGTGATCGGTAGCAGACACGACAATGCCATCTTTGCCACGTAACTGTTGTGAGATCCACGGCTCTTTGCTTTCTTCAGCCAATGGATGCAAACGGTTGTATTCTTCACACGCCATACCATCACGCGCCAATTCATTAAAACTGGTCACACTGTAGACATTCGAGTGGATTTGATACTCTTCACGCAAGATTTTCGCCGCTTTGATGACTTCACGCAAAATCACACCTGAACCTAGCAATTGAACCGTGGCTTTTTCATCTTCCTGCAGTAAATACATGCCGCGCTTAATGCCTTCTTCCACACCTTGTGGCATTTCAGGATGCTCGTAGTTTTCATTCATTACGGTGAGGTAATAGAACACGCGCTCCTGATTGACATACATGCGTTGCAAACCATCATGCACAATCACGGCAAGCTCATAACCAAAGCATGGGTCATAGGACACACAGTTTGGAATAGTATTGGCTAAAATATGCGAGTGACCATCTTGGTGTTGCAAGCCTTCACCATTGAGTGTGGTACGTCCTGCAGTGGCACCCAACAAGAAACCTTGCGCCTGTGCATCACCTGCCGCCCATGCAATATCCCCAATACGTTGGAAACCAAACATGGAGTAATACATATACATTGGGATCATTGGTAAGTTATTGGTCGAATAACTGGTACCCAAAGCTGCCCAAGCACTCATTGCACCTGCTTCGTTAATGCCTTCTTGCAGCATGTGACCGTCTTTGGCTTCACGATAATGCATCAATTGTTCTTGGTCTTCAGGGGTGTATTTTTGCCCATGTGCGGCATAAATACCCAGTTGACGGAACATGCCTTCTAAACCGAAAGTACGTGCTTCATCGGGTACAATGGGTACCACACGGTCTTTAATGGCTTTTTCTTTGAGCAGGGCAGAAATCAAACGCACCATCACCATCGTGGTCGATTGTTCTTTGCCACCTGAACCTGCCAAGACTGAATCGAAAACTGATAATTCAGGAATTTGTAAAGCTTCGCTGTCTTTACGACGCGCAGGCAAATAACCACCCAACGCTTCGCGACGCGCTTTCATATATTTCAATTCAGGCGAATTTTCACTTGGACGATAGAACGGCACTTCTTCAAGTTGCTCATCGCTAAATGGCAAGTTAAAGCGGTCACGTACATATTTTAAAGAATCCAACTGCATTTTTTTGATTTGGTGGGTTTTGTTCACCGCTTCAATTTCATCAGACAAACCATAACCTTTGACAGTTTTGGCTAAAATGACCGTTGGCTGACCTTTAGCTTTGGTCGCTTCTGCATACGCCGCAAATACTTTGTACGGGTCGTGACCACCACGGTTCAGATTATCAATATCTTCATCGCTTAAATCTTTGACTAATTCTTTGGCTTCAGGATATTTACCAAAGAATTTCTCACGGGCGTATGCACCGCCTTTCACTTGCAAGCGCTGATAATCGCCATCCACCGCTTCTTCCATGATGGCTCTTAATGCACCTGTGTCGTCTTTGTCCAATAAAGCATCCCAATGACGCCCCCAGACCACTTTAATCACGCGCCAACCTGCGCCACGGAATAACGACTCAAGTTCTTGAATGATTTTACCGTTACCGCGTACAGGGCCATCTAAACGCTGTAAGTTACAGTTCACCACCCAAATCAGGTTATCTAGCTTTTCACGACCTGCCAGTGAAATTGCACCCAAACTTTCTGGCTCATCCATTTCACCATCGCCTAGATATGCCCAGACTTTACGGTCTTCTTCTTTAATTAAACCGCGGTTCATTAAATATTTTTGAATATGTGCCTGATAAATTGACATGATTGGACCCAGACCCATCGATACCGTTGGGAACTGCCAATAGTCAGGCATTAAATAAGGATGTGGATAGCTAGGTAAACCGTTACCGCCCACTTCACGGCGGAAATTATTCAATTGATCTTCGGTTAAACGCCCTTCTAAAAATGAACGGGCATAAATACCGGGTGCACAGTGACCTTGGTAGTAGATCATATCACCGCCAAAATGATCACTATTGGCACGGAAGAAATGGTTAAAACCAACATCATATAATGTGGCTGAAGATGCGAAACTTGCAAGGTGACCACCTAAATCATCACCTGTTTTATTGGCACGCAATACCATTGCCAACGCATTCCAGCGAATCAGGGCGCGAATACGACGCTCCATATCCTGATCGCCCGGCATGGCAGGTTGTTCTTCCACTGAAATGGTATTGAGGTAAGGAGTATTTAATCGCTGAATGGGTACATGCTTTGCAATTGCACGTTGGTACAGTTTTTCGAGTAAAAATGCTGCCCGTTCAGTACCCATATGTTGTAACACAGCATCAAAGGCGTCTTGCCATTCTTGGGTTTCTTGTGAGTCCGTATCACCGTAAAACGCCATAATTCACTATTCCTAAGCCTAATCGTATGCTTTATATGTATCATAATTTAGACTTTAGTAGATATGGCTAATCTTAAATGCGTATCCTGCATACTATTTAGAAAATAAATAGTGATTGACACTTTCTTACAGCAAATAACAAAAAACCGCCAATTTAGGCGGTTTTTTATACAATAAAGCAGATACTGCGTGTTATTATTTTTTTAGGTGATAAGTTGATGTCTGAAATGTCTCACTAGATTTCGCTAAAAGCTAAAACGTGAGTATAAAGAAAAGCGACCTTTGCCGCTTTAATTTCATGTTTTAATTTGTAGTTCGCGTGTAGTTTACAGTGAGTGTGGCTAGAGCATGAATTTCTAGCCAAAACATTACGGCAACATTGCTAAATAGGTAGAAGGGTTCTTACGTTGACCATCTTTCACTACTTCATAATGTAAGTGAGGACCTGTACAACGACCTGTACAACCTACGTTGGCAATATGTTCACCTGCTTCAACGCGGTCACCTACACGTGCGATTAAGCGTGAAGCGTGTGCATAGCGCGTGATATAACCATTGCCATGGTTAATTTCTACATATTGACCATAACCTGTGCCCCAACCTGACTTAGTCACAATACCTGGGCCAGTCGCATAAATTGGTGTACCGCTTGGTGCAGCAAGGTCTAAGCCTGAATGGTTTTCAGCACGACCACTCATGACACGACCGCCATAGTTCGAGCTAATACGTGCATTTGGTAATGGATGTGACACTAACCAAGCATAAGGATTTGAAGAAGCAAAACGGGTGCTGGTATTGGTACCGTATTTTTTTGCTAAAGACGCATTGTTTAATTCTGTAGTCTTTTCACGAAGCTTAACGGTCATCTGCGTTTGTGCAGGAACATCAATGTCTTGTGTTTCTGTATAAGAACCTTGTGACAAGGTGCGGGTTAATTGCTCAATACGATCAGTCGATGAATTTTGAGAATCTAACTCAACTAAATCAGCAAATGCGACAGATGCTGCCGAAGCTGCCAGTGAAAACGCTAATAAAATACGGCGCGAATGCATAAAAAAACCTCTTAACTGTTCTTACTTGAAGTTCCTTGTGATCTCTTCCTTGATATCTACTGAAAGGAGCGCATAAGATTAGGGCATAAACATGAAGGAATGATGTATGTCCGAACCTGTGAATCTCTTTCAACAAACAAGAAAACACATAAAAACAGGAAACCTAACGTTTCTCTCAACCCAAGTTGCTGCATGGCAGAAACTTGGCAAACTTATTCAACCTTTACTGCCGCAACCAGAGCAATGGCAGGTGGTTTGTTATCAACAAGGTGTCTTAACCATTACTGGAACGAATCAAGCGATGGTCAGTCAACTTGCTTATTTGCAAAAGCAATACATTACTCAACTGTCACAACTGCATGAACTGAAAGACATACAAAAAATTCAAGTTCGTTTAAGAGTTGAATCTCAAACGCCCCCAAAAAGCGAAAAGCCTTTAAGAACACTTAGTCCAGAAACTCAAGATATGTTACGAGGTGCTGCTGACTTTGTGAGCGACCCTAAGCTTAGCCAAGCTTTGTTACGTTTGGCAAGCAAAAAAAAATAATTGTTTGCAGAAAACACCAAAAACTCGTGCTCAAATTTGTGATGAAATTCACATATTATTGTTGTTACATTATAACGTAGTAAGAAAAGACAATGACTTATGTCACATGCACAAAAGTGATCGGGCAAGAATTTATGTCATCAAATGTTACAATTTCATAACTGCTTGGATCGCTCTGAACATTGCGTAATAACTGATTATTTAAGGCATGTCCTGATTTATAACCATCAAACTTGGCAATAATTTGATGTCCAAGCAAGTACAAATCCCCCACAGCATCTAAAATTTTATGCCGTACAAACTCGTCCGAGAAGCGCAAACCTTCTTCATTGACCACGCCTGTATCATCTACCCCAATGGCATTATCTAAACTCGCACCCAAAGCCAAATTATTGGCTTTTAAATAGTCCAAATCTTTCATAAAGCCAAAAGTACGTGCGCCACTGACTTCATAGACAAAGGTTTCTGTAGAAAAATCGATGGTGGCAGACTGATATTCTTTTTTAAAGGCAGGATGATCAAAGTCGATGGTGAAATTGAGCTGAAAACCTTCGTGTGGACTGAACACCGCACGTTTATCGTCAATTAATGCTTCTACAGGTTTTAAAATTTTGATGAACTTTTTCGCAGCATCCTGTTCTTTTAAACCGCCCTGCATCAACAAATAAATAAAAGGTCCTGCACTACCGTCCATAATTGGCACTTCAGAGGCAGACACTTCAATAATCAAGTTATCAATGCCCAACCCTGCAATTGCACTCATGACATGCTCGATGGTGCCAACTTTGGCATCATCCTGAACCAAATTCGAGCACATAAATGCTTCTTGAATCAGCATGGCATCGGCTGGAATATCGACAGGCGGATTTAAATCGATACGACGAAACACAATTCCCCCATCGGCATGATGCGGCACAAAGTTGATCAATACTTTTTGACCACTGTGCAGACCAATACCGCTCGCCTTGACGACACGTTGTAGGGTACGTTGTTTCAGCATGTTCTCAATTCATCTAAATTTTAAAACCGCTATACGTTAGCATATTTAGCCATTGATAAAAAACAAAAAAGGCAGTTTAAAACTGCCTTTTCCCGATCACACAATGAAATTGAGGATCTTGGCTTATTTACGCTGCTGATTTTTCAAATAGTCTTGAATACTCATCGGCGTTGGACGCGCAGAGCCTGATGTTGTTGTCGCACTAATTGCAGGCGCAGTTTCTGCCTGCTGACGCTGAATTGCAGGCACATCATCTTCTTCTACTGCCGCTGTTGGTGCTGCAGAAGTGGTTTGTGTCACGGTGCGTTTTGCAGGCTCTGGTGTATCGCCTGTGTTACGCGCTAAACCAGTAGCAATAACAGTCACGCTAATTTCGTCACGCGCTTCAGGATCAAATACCGTACCGTAGAATACTTGGGTTTGTTCGGTATCTGAAAGTTGATGAATCACGTCCATGATCTCTTCGATTTCACCGAAGGTCACATCATCACCACCCGTTACGTTAATCAACAAGCCTTTGGCATTGGCAATGGTTACGCTATCGAGCAATGGGCTACGAATCGCTTGTTCAGCCGCTTGACGCGCACGGTTTTCGCCACGACCTGAACCAACACCCATCATCGCATAACCACGCGTGCTCATTGCCGTTTTCAAGTCAGCAAAGTCAAGGTTGATGTGACCCGGACGCACCACCAAATCAAAAATACTGCGTACACCGTTCAACAAAACGTCATCGGCTTTTTTATACGCATCTTTCATTGAAATATCGCGGTAAACTTTCATTAAACGCTGGTTTGGAATAATGATTAAAGAGTCTACATGCTGCTCTAATGCCGCAATTCCTTTTTCCGCAGAAAGTAAGCGACGCTTACCTTCAAAGTTAAATGGCGTAGTCACCACACCAACGGTCAAAATACCCATTTCTTTGGCAATTTCAGCAACTACTGGCGCAGCACCTGTACCTGTGCCACCACCCATCCCTGCAGTCACAAACACCATGTCTGTACCTTCAAGTTGCTGACAAATTAGCTCGCGGCTTTCTTCTGCTGCAGTTTGACCCACTTGAGGATCGCCACCCGCGCCTAAACCACGTGTGCTTTGCTCACCTAGCTGGATTTTGAATTGCGAATTCATGCGATCCAATGCTTGTTTGTCCGTATTGGCACAAACAAATTTTACACCCTGAATATCCGACTCAAGCATGTGCTGCACAGCGTTACCACCTGCACCACCCACACCAAACACAGTGAAACGGGCTTGACCGTTGCTATCGGTTTGATCATCTATAAATTCAAATGAGGCCATGACCTTTAGATTTCCTAATACGTTATTGGCAGTCACTTAAGCCCGTATACTGCCTTGATCTTCATAAAAATTATTTTTAAGAATGCTGTTCAACTTCTGGCTTGTCAAGTACCAGTGATGATCCGTACAACTTCCTAACAATATTCCCAAAAAACTCAACTAAAAAATAGATTTTAACTTTTCGTTCAAGCCAGACCATGCCCGTCCGACACGCCCCCAAACCGATAAGGTTTCAGGGTCTTCATGTTCTACAATCGTGTCTTGAGTATAGTTTTGACTATAAAGCAATAAGCCTGAAGCTGTTGCATATTGTGAACGGCGTAAGGCGGCCTGATGCGGTTCATCGGCATAAACTTGTGAAGGATGATTCCCCAAGTGTGCCGAAACACCCAACATACGACGTACCAAGCTGATCATGCCTTCAATTTGTGAGGCATCACCCGCCAAAACCACACCATGATATAAACCATGAATGGCACCGCTCTTTTCGAGTTCCTGACGAATTTGTGCAAAAATTTCTTCATAACGCGCAATAATAATTTCCGCCAGTTCAATACGGCTAATGGTTTGCGGCCCATCAATGCCCTGAATCTGAATCATGTGATCAGGTTTGACCACTTTCATATCTACACAGCCATACAATAGCTTAATCCGTTCAGCTTCTTCAGTTGTGGTTTGTAACACCGCTGCAATATCGCGGGTGACATGCTCACCACCACGCTGCAAAGTGTGTGCCAAGGCCAAACGTCCATCTAAATAAACTGCAATACTGGTCGTACCTGCGCCAATATCTACCAGACACACACCGTATTCTTTTTCATCTTTAAGCAGACTGGCTTCTGCAGTGGCTAAATTTGACACCACCATTTTTTCGACACCAATATTGGCACCTTTTAAAGCACGGTCTAAATTCTGCATGGTGCTAATAGGCAACATCATCAATTGATAATGCCCCGTCATGCTATGTGCTGACATACGAATTGGGTTTTGTACCCATTCACCCGAATCATCTAAATCGAAACCGAGTGGTACTGCGCTCACCAAATAATGGTCTGAGGTGAGGTGACTGGCTTTGGCCAAGTCCAATGCGCGTACCACTTCACTGGTGGTAATGGTGTGATCACTACTTTCAATAGGTGTGCGACCTGAAGCATAAAAGCTTTTTAGCTCTGCACTAGGAATAGAAATCCATGCCGAATGCACACGGCATTCCGCCATATCTTCTGCTTCTTGCACGGCATTTTTAATTGCAGTAATCACTTTATCGAGACTGACAATTTTTCCTTTACTCATGCCTCGATTACGTGCGGTGGCCATACCAATGACTTGGATATTGTCTGGCGCATGGACCTTAGCAATCAAAACTGAAACTTTGTGCGTCCCAATGTCAATCGCAACAACCGAGGGAACAGCTTCACTCATTTATTCACTACCATTACCAGTATGTTTAATTTATGGCTTAATGCCTCTATTTTTTTAAAGCCCAATATTATGGCTTTGCTCTTATTCCCTCTGCAATGCTTGTGTCATCAATCGTTACAACAAAGTGACCATTTGCAATTTTTGGCGGAATTGAGTTTTTCCATTGAATGGCTAAACCATTGCGATAACGCAAATCGATGGCGGATATTTTAGACCATACAGGTTTCAAATCACTTTGTGCAAGATGCCCCAAGCGCTGCAGCTTACTCATGGTTTGATCTTTATCTACAATAACACGTAGACCTGAATCAAACTGCATAAACCACGTCATACGTTCTGTTAAATATAGTTCTTTTAAACGATCGTTGACGGGTAAGAATAATTGGTTAATTTCATTATAACGACGCATCATCATTTTAGATTGATGCGTTGGCCCGTGTAATAACGGTAAATGTTGATTATTTTGTGGCGTGACCTCGGTAAAGACTTCACCGCTGTCACTGAGCAAACGACCTGTCCCCCAACGTGCAATTGGATGACGCGGCATAACCCGCACACGAATAGCATTCGGCCACGCACGTGAAACCACCACTCGATCTACCCAAGACAACTCCAAAGCGGTATCGCGGATTTGCTCTAGGTCAGAGGTGAAATAGTTCTTGGTCATTACAGGGTTCACATGCGTCATCACTTGGCGGTATTCCGCATCTGAACGTGTACCCACTACATCTAGCTTGGCAATTTGTGCATCGGTCATGACTTTGTATAGCCCGTACGCACCCACTGCCAACACGAGCACCGCAACGCACAGCATTACCCAACCGCCAAAATGAATCAGCTTTTCTTTGGCTGTTGGCGGTTTGTCATGAATCGAGGTAATCGCTGCCCGTTTACGGCGCAAGGATGCAGGAAGTTGAGCCATATTTAGTGTGCTTCACCTGTAAGGGTTTGTGCCAAAATTGCCACACACAGCTCATCAAAACTATAGCCGACTGCATTTGCCGCTTTCGGAACTAAAGAGTGGCTGGTCATTCCCGGCACGGTATTCACTTCCAATAGCCAGAAATTGCCGTTCTCATCTTGCATGGCATCAATACGACCCCAGCCACTTGCACCCACGGCTTGGAAGGCACGTAATGCCAAAGCTTGTAACTGTTGCTCTTCGGCAGTGCTTAAACCACACGGAATACCGTATTGCACATCATTACGTTGATATTTGGCTTCATAATCATAGAACGCCACATCTTTCGGTGGTTCTAAACGAATAATCGGTAAAGCCTGACCATTTAACAGCACGATGGTAAATTCACGTCCTGTAATCCATTTTTCAGCCATAACAATAGCGTCATGTGCAGTTGCTTTCGCTACAGCATCGGCAAAGTCTTCTACTTTTTCGACTTTGCTCATGCCAATACTTGAACCTTCATGTACAGGCTTGATGATGAGTGGTAAACCCAATTCGACAACCACGTCTTCAATATTGGAATCTTTGCTAACAATACGATATGGCGCAGTTGGCAAGTCAGAACCTTGCCAAATTTGCTTGGTCTTCACTTTGTCCATGCCAATGGCTGAACCTTGCACGCCCGTACCGGTGTATGGAATATTCAACCATTCCAAAACACCTTGAATTTGACCATCTTCACCACCGCGCCCGTGTAACACAATAAAGGCACGATCATAATTGACCAATTCGGTCACGCTACGTGTTTGTGGATCAAATGCTTCTGCATTGACCCCAGAACGTAGCAGTGCTTCGAGTACTGCTTGACCGCTGTCTAGAGAAACCTCACGCTCAGCAGATTTTCCACCCAATAACACGGCAACTTTGCCGAACTTTGAAGCATTTGACACGTTTATATCCTTAAACTTTAAACTGGTCGATCAAATTCAAACATCACAGGTTGTGATTATTTTAAATATAAATGGTTTTGTGCAAGCTCGATTGAAATCGCCCCCACATTACCTGCACCTTGGGTCAATAACAAGTCATTGGCCTGTAACACTTGTTTCACAATATTCGGTAGATTGCCGTCATTTGGATCGACCAAAATTGGCTCAACCTGACCACGCAAACGAATACTGCGTGCCAAAGTACGGCTATCTGCGCCAACAATTGGTTTTTCACCCGCAGGATAAACATCGAGCAATAACAATTGATCGACTTGTGACAACACTTCCACAAAGTCATCAAAACAGTCACGGGTGCGACTAAAACGGTGTGGTTGGAACAACATCACCAAACGGCGATCAGGATGACTTTGACGCGCAGCTTTAATGGTGGCTTCCACTTCTTTCGGGTGATGTCCGTAGTCATCTACCAATTTCACATTGCCGTCTGCTACCTCAAACTCACCTTGTACTTGGAAACGACGACCGACACCGCTAAAGCCTTCTAAAGCACGGCAAATTGCACCATCAGAAACGCCTTCATCGGTGGCAATTCCAATTGCAGCCAAGGCATTCAATACGTTATGCAGCCCCGGTTGATTCACCGTCACGCGTAACGGTTCGCGGTCTTTACGCAGTACAGTAAAGTGTGTGCGCATGCCGTCTTGATCGACATCAATGGCACGAATATCGTTGTCTTCATTAAAACCATAGGTCAATACAGGGCGCCCGATACGCGGCATGATTTCACGAATATTGGCATCATCACCACACACCACAGCCAAACCGTAGAATGGCAGTTTGTGCAAAAATTGAATAAAGGTATCTTTTAAGGTATCGAAACTACCACCATAGGTGTCCATATGGTCGGCATCAATATTAGTCACCACAGCCGCCATGGGCTCTAAGAATAAAAACGATGCATCAGATTCATCGGCTTCTGCCACGATATAACGGCTCGCACCCAATGCTGCATTGACCCCAGTACGGTTTAGCAAGCCACCAATCACATAAGTTGGATCCATGTTTTCTTCGGCCAACATACAGGTAATTAAACTGGTGGTGGTGGTTTTACCATGCGTACCCGCCACTGCAATACCATGACGATAACGCATCAACTCGCCCAGCATTTCAGCACGACGCACCACAGGAATACGGGTGTCAATTGCTGCTTTAATTTCTGGGTTTTCTGGGTCAATTGCAGTAGACACCACCAAAACATTTGCGCCTTTAATATGGTCTGCCGCATGCCCAATATAAACCTTGATGCCGTTTTCTTCTAATTGCGCTGTGGTTTTTGAGGCTTTGATGTCTGAACCCGATACTTTATAGCCCTGGTTTTTCAAGACTTCGGCAATACCACACATCCCCGCGCCACCAATACCCACAAAATGAATGTGTTTGATACGGCGCATTTCAGGCACTTTGATTAATTTTTTCGCTTGATCAGCGGGTGTAGATGGAGACATATTTTACTCGAACAATGCTTGAATAAGACGAACCACGTGCTGAGTTGCATCTGGCTGTGCCTGCTGACGGGCTTTGACCGCCATTTCAGACAACAATTGACGATTCATTAACGGGGTTAATAATGTTGTTAAACTTTCGGGAGTCATACTGGCTTGCGGACAGATTTTTGCTGCACCCAAATCGGCTAAAAATTTGGCATTGGCAGTTTGGTGATCATCCACCGCACTAGGCAATGGTACAAATACTGCTGCAACACCTGCAGTCGCGACCTCGGTTACCGTGAGTGCGCCCGCACGACAAATAATTAAATCGGCATCACTATAGGCTTTGGCCATATCTTCAATAAAAGGCTGTACCTCAACCTGTAAATGGTCAGGCTTGTGTGCATAACGTGCCTGCGTCGCATCGGCATGGTTTTGCCCACATTGATGATAAACATCTAAAGCGACATTTAGTTGCTTTAACGCTTCAGGTACACATTCATTTAAGGCTTGTGCACCTAGTGAACCACCCACAATTAAAATACGAATTGGCAAGCCTGCTTTTTCACGTTCCTGATAGCGCCATGCAGGGCTTAAGGTCGCAGTGATTTCTTCACGAACAGGGTTGCCTGTGGTGACAATTTTGTTACTGTTTGGAAAGGTATTTGGGAAAGCCTGACACACGGTTTTTGCCACACGTGACAATTGAGTGTTGGTAAAACCCGCAACTGCATTTTGTTCGTGAATCAGCACAGGAATACCCAAAGCACGTGCTGCCAAGCCACCCGGCCCTGCCACATAACCACCAAAACCTGCAACAGCATCAACTTTTAATTGCTTCATGTAACGCACAGCACTGAGCGTTGCGCCTAAAATTTTAAATGGTGCAGCCAGTTTACGGATCAAACCGTTGCCACGTACACCTTGAATATTAATTTGGTAAATTGGGATATTATGATTTTTAAGCAGACGATTTTCCATGCCCGTTGGGGTCGCCAACCATGACACTTGAATCCCTTGTTGCTGTAATTGTTTTGCGACGGCCAAAGCGGGAAAAACATGTCCACCTGTACCTGCGGCCATCATCATGACATGTTTAGGCTGTTGTTGCTGTGCGTCAGTCACGGTTTAATTCTTCAACTCAAAATAAGGCAAATAAAAATCTTGTATAAGCTATCAATTGTAATCACAAACGCATGGGCTTGAAAGGTTATTTACTTTTTTTCACCAAGTGCTTGATTGTTTTTTTCTACAGATTTTCAAGTTTAAACTAGTTTTATTATTAATCTACGGAAAATGTTAAGTTTGATTCAATTTTACCTGCTTTGCTTGACCTATTTTGCAAAGTGTTTAAGTTGTTTTTTGTATCCACTTCTCTAAAAACAAAGCCGCCTTCAAATAGAAAACGGCTTTTGCATTGATACAGTAAGCATAAAGCCCAAACTTAGTTTGGACGACCTGCTTCAAGTACGGTAAATAAATCATCGGCAATCGATGTACCAAACTGCGCGTCAATTTCACGAATACACGTTGGACTGGTCACGTTGATTTCAGTGACATAGTTGCCAATCACATCCAATCCGACAAAAATCAAGCCTTTTTCACGTAAAAATGGTCCGACTTTGGCGGCAATGGCTTTGTCATTTTCAGTCAATGGACGTGCTTCGCCTAAACCACCTGCAGCTAAGTTGCCACGCACTTCGCCATTTTGTGGAATTCGTGCCAAACAATAAGGCACAGGCTCACCATTAACCATGAGGATGCGTTTATCACCATCTACAATTTCTGGAATATAGCGCTGCGCCATGATTGGCTGAGTGCCGTTGTTGGTCAGAATTTCAATGGTTGAGCCAATATTGACCCCATCTTGGTACAAACGGAAAATTCCCATGCCGCCCATGCCATCGAGCGGTTTAACGATCACATCACCATGTTGCTGAATAAATTCACGAATCAGGCTTTGTTGTGAAGTGACCAATGTCGGAACTTGTAGTTCTGGGAATTGAGTCGCAAACAGCTTTTCATTACAGTCACGCAGGCTTTGCGGCTTGTTGATGATCCATGCGCCTTCGCGTTCAGCTTGCTCTAAAATATATGTGGTATAAACGAAATTCATGTCAAAAGGCGGGTCTTTACGCATGAGAATGACATCATAATCAGCTAAGGATTCTTTGCGTTTTTCGCCCAATTCGTAATAATGGTTATAATCTTCAAAGACTTTGAGCGATGCAATCAGACCAAATGCCTTGCCCTGATCAATATATAAGTCTTGCTGTAATGCATAGCCCAAGGTATGCCCACGACGGCTTGCCGCCCATAACATCGCCATGGTTGAGTCTTTTTTCAAATTGACACTTTCGATGGGATCCATCACAACAAGTACGCGCATATTTCGGTGCTCTTTTGAAGAATTGAATAAGCAAAAGTATAGCGGAGTTTGGCTTTGGTTTTGCTGCAATTTTCGTAACGCTTTATCCACGATCATCATGCACTTAGGAGTATGCGATGCAACAAGCGATTATTGGTTTTCATTTAGATGAAGAAAATGATTGGGTCGCAGATTTGGCCTGCGGTCACGGGCAGCATGTGCGGCATAATCCGCCGTGGCAAAACCGCCCGTGGGTAATCACAGAGCAAGGGCGCAAGGAAAAGTTGGGGGTGATGCTCGAGTGTAAGAAGTGTGAGGAGGAGACACCAATCTAAATCACTGTCTCCTTAGTGTCTCCGATACAATAATATTTCTCAATTAAATTTGTTACATCCAAAACAATTTAAAGGGGAAACTGAAATGCCAAAATTAACTAAAGAACTCGTAGTAAACTGGCATATTACAGAAGCATGCAACTACAAGTGTGATTATTGCTTCGCAAAATGGGATAGCGATAGTAAAGAGGTTTTGCACTCTCAAATAAAAATTGAAACTCTAATTGAGCAAATTGAAAACATTAGACATATATTAAACAAATCAAGTCAAACCGTTTATTTTGATCAATTACGTCTCAATTTAGTCGGAGGCGAGACTTTTCTTTATATGAAACAATTGAAAAATATTATCAATTTATCAAAAAAGTATAATTTCAGGCTTTCTGCGATTACTAATGGCAGTCTATTCAATGAAATTGATATGAAGTTTATTGCTCAGAATTTTTCGTCATTAGGTATTAGTGTAGATTCTATAAATGAATACACCAATTTAGCTATTGGACGTACATCTAAGCAAAATACCTTTAATCCGTCTCAAGTTTTAACAGCTATCAATAAAATTAAAAAGTATAACCCTATGATAGAAATAAAAATTAATACTGTCGTCAATAAGCTCAACGCATCTGAGGATTTAAGCTACTTTATTTCTCAAATCCAACCTAATAAATGGAAAATTTTTAAACTTTTACCTGTTTATTCAAATAAATTAGATATCACAGAGCAAGAGTTTCATCAATTTATTGAAAAACACTCAAGCTTCAAGTCTATTATCAGTTCAGAGAATAATAATGACATGACTGAATCATATTTAATGATTGATCCACTAGGACGTTTTTTTCAAAATGGTTACACGAGTGGGTATAAATATAGTTCTCCATTATGGCAAGTTTCAGCAGAAACTGCATTAAAGCAAATAAAATTTGATTCTCAAAAATTTGTCAATCGTTATAAAAAAATCTTTTAATTAAAAAGTTAGAAGAAGCTCTTAAACTC
Organism: Acinetobacter sp. SWBY1; assembly: GCF_002946595.1. Classification (NCBI taxonomy): domain Bacteria; kingdom Pseudomonadati; phylum Pseudomonadota; class Gammaproteobacteria; order Moraxellales; family Moraxellaceae; genus Acinetobacter; species Acinetobacter sp. SWBY1. The sequence continues at coordinate 1,909,376 of NZ_CP026616.1, forward strand.
CATAAGAGCTTTTTTTTCATCCCAAGAACACTCTTGTTCTAATAACTTAAATTCCATAAATACAATATATTTTTTAAACTCATCAATTGTTTCCTGACTGATACTCTGATTCATCATGCGATGTCTAGCTTTTTGTACTCTTTTGTAAAAACTTTCCCCTCGATTTTTCACATCAAATTCAGAACAAAATTCTCTTAAATTACCTTTATAACATTGCTCTAGAAGAGTATTAAATTTATCGGTAACCTCTGTACTGCTGCCTACCACTTCGGCATTCCCCCTGTGATCGATTCATATAATATTGTGTAGATTTCACCACTTTGTCATAATCAATTTGAATAAGCTTATTTATCACACATTCACAATACTGTTCTGTTTCTAACAAGCTTAAATTGGATGTTTGGAATATTCTAGCCTCACATGCTTTTTCAAATTTTTGAATATTTTTATCCGTCCATGAATTATTATCTACCAAACTTTTATATCCCATAAAAGCTACTGGCAACCCTATTAATGTAGCCCAAATCCAATTTTTATACTTATGCTGTTTTTCTGTACCATAAAACATTAAATGAGATTGACAACCGCCACATTGGTAAAGACCTGTTTTTCGAGAGTCGATGATTAACCTGTTATCACGTCCACATTTCGGGCAACGTATATACGCATACTTTTCTAATTCAGACATAATAAAAATAAAAAAAGGGTGATAAAACACCCTATTTTATATAAAAAATAATGATTTAGATACCATACTTCACACGGTACGCTTCCATTTTCGCCAAGGCATCTTTTTCACCTTTAGCATCCAAATAATTCATTAAATCTTTCATGGTAATTAAAGCATGCACAGGAATTTCCAACTCTTTTTGCACTTCCTGAATAGCAGACAAATCGCCCTGACCTTTTTCTTGACGGTCTAAAGCCACCAATACGCCCGCAATTTGTGCGCCTGCATTTTTCAAAATAGTCACCACTTCACGAATAGCCGTACCCGCAGTAATCACATCATCAATAATCCAAACTTTTTTGCCCTCAACCGCAGCACCCACCAACACACCGCCTTCGCCATGATCTTTGGCTTCTTTACGGTTAAACCCCCACGGCACACTTACGCCATGATTTTGCGATAAAGCCACTGCTGTAGCTGCCACAAATGGAATACCTTTATAGGCAGGCCCGAAAATAACATCTACATTTTTGCATTGCATGAGTTGATCTGCATAGCCCGAAGCCAATAGCGATAAAGCTTCGCCATCATTCAACAAACCTGCGTTAAAAAAATAAGGACTCACACGACCCGATTTTAAAGTAAACTCACCAAATTTAAGCACACCACGTGATAAGGCGAGTTCGATAAAAGCTTGCGGGTTAAATTGAGCTGGCGATGTCATGAGGTGCTCCAAATTAATACATTGAGGTAAGACCTGAGCATGATACCAAAGAGTAGCTATCCGAGTGATCAAAAAATTCTTCGAGTGGTTTCAATTAACGTCAATGGGTTGCGTTCATCGGTAAGCAAAGGCTTACTCGAATGGTTGGAAAAGTCTGAAGCAGACGTGATTTGCATGCAGGAAAGCCGCATCACACACGCCCAATGGACCGATAAATTTAAGCCAGAAGGCTGGCACACGCATCTTTTCCCTGCAGAACGCGCAGGCTACGCAGGGACAGCTATTTATAGCCGTTTGCCGTTTGTTTCTGTGCAAAATGGTTTAGGCTTTGAATTGGCCGATTCTCAGGGTCGCTTTATCAGTGCTGAATTTGATGTAGGACTGGATCACCCAATTTACATCTGTTCACTGTATTTGCCTTCTGGCTCTTCAGGTGAAGAAGCCCAAATGCGGAAAGATCACTTTTTAGAAGAGTATCAAAAAATTCTAAAACAGTGGCGTGAAGACAATAAATCGATCATTGTCTGTGGCGATTACAACATTGTGCATAAGCGCATTGATATTAAAAACTGGTCAGGTAACCAAAAGTCTTCAGGTTGCTTACCGCATGAACGTGCATGGTTAGATCATATTTATAATGACTTGGGCTATGTCGATACCTTCCGTGAAGTACGCCATGAAGCAGAGTTGTATTCTTGGTGGTCAAATCGCGGGCAAGCCCGTGCCAAGAACGTTGGTTGGCGGATTGATTATCATGCCTGTTCACCCGACTGGAAAGCACGCACTGTCAATGCTTGGGTGTATAAAGAAGAATGGTTTAGTGACCATGCTCCCGTGATTATTGATTATAAGATTTAGGGTCTATTGACATTTCATAAATGGTTTGCGCTGTAGGCTAAAACTGAGCAGATCAGGCATGAAACGCAGGGAATAGTGGGTCTATTGCCAAGTTTCATAACGCAATCTGAGAAAGTTTTAGCCACAGCCTGAGCAAAAACAAGCACTGCTTTGTTTGCAGCGCAAGGCGCAGCGAAGGACGAGCATATTTTTTTGCTGCTATTGCGTTATGTGCCAGTCATTTAGAATGGCTAAATTTCCTGTCCCATGCCTTATATCAGCTAAAAATATGCGTCGTCGCAAACATAGACGAATTGTCAATAGTCCCTTATTCACACAAATTTCACAGCCTACACGAGTGAACAGTTGTTCACTCAACTGAGGTTCAATTCGCACATAATCTGTCGACTTTGTGTATTTATCTTCAAGTCGATTCAGCGCATTATTGCATCACGGCAAAGGGACAGTCAGGATGACACAAAAGGATTGGAAGCCGAAGGATGGAAAGTAAACTAACTGGTTTTGGTTAGTTTCAAGGATGTAACAATGGACGTTAAAATGAGACCCGCATAATCAGGATGATTAAATGCGGGTTTTCTCTTTTTATCATCTTATTTTCTGTTTTGCGCTATTACTGTTGTTCTTCACTGTATTTTTTATTTTCACTTGAGTCTATTTTTATCAAGTTTTTCATTTTATTCTGTTTATGCGTCCCATTTTAGAGCGATCAAGTGTCAATTTGGTGACATCGGTATGACGTATTGATGACACATACCATTTAAACAGCCAATCATTGTTCACTGCAAGTTTCTAGCACTTAGCGCTGTTTTGGGCTAGGCTATAGCCAGTTTGATGATATTAACGTGAAAAAAATATGTTAAAAATTTATGGGATTAAGAACTGCAATTCAATGAAAAAAGCCTTCGATTTACTCAATGAATTGGGGCTAAGTTATGAGTTTCACGATTATAAAAAACAAGGGATCGATGCCGACACTGTCAAAAGTTGGTTAGATGCGCTTGGGCAAGATGTAGTACTGAATAAAAAAGGCACCACTTGGCGCAAACTCAGCGAAGCAGAACAGCAAGCTGCTTTGGCCAGTGAAGCCAACTTAATTGAAGCACTTTGCACTCACACCAGTTTAATTAAACGTCCTGTCTTAAAAACTGAATCAGGCTTTATTGCGGGTTTTGATGAAGCGGCTTATCGTGCTTTAGGTTAAGTTTAAAAAAATACCAATAAAAAACCTGCTCACATGGAGCAGGTTTTTTTATATCCTGTGCAATATGATTTCAACTGCACAGGTGGAATACATGCTTAGTTCGCACGAATCCATGTTTGGTTACGACCCAATGCCGCTACACCAATGAAACCACGCAATTCCAGTTTCTTACCACCATCGGCAAGTTTACCTTTTAGCTTGTAGGTTTTACCTGTTTGCGGGTCAAGAATTGAACCACCATCGTAGCTCGTGCCGCCTGTATTTTTCAGACCGCGAACAATGGTCAAACCTTTGAGTGATTTGTTGTGATACGGACCTTCACATTTTGTACAGGCATTTTCTTCACCAGGCGTTAAAATTGACTGAATGCTTGCGGTTAAAGTTCCATTTTTTTGCTCAGTAAATCTTACCGTGGCTTTGGGTTGTTTGGTTTTGTCGTCAATTGTTTTCCAAACTGTGCCGTTAAGCGGATCTGCAGCATTGGCCAAAGCGCTTAAACCTAACAGCCCGAATGCAAGTGCAATTTTTTTCATTGTTTTGTTTCCCTGGTCTACTATCAGACAACTTTATTATTAAAAAGTCACAACAAATTTGCAATTTTTGAATGTGACCGTTTAGTGTACCCTTGTAAATTATGTTGGTAAATACACAAATATCCGATCAAATAAAGAACAAGATGGAAAAATCATGAAGATTAACCCCATGTGGAAACAAATTATTACAGAGCAGTTTTTAAAAACCACCATTCGCAAACCAAGCCAATTTAATTTACCCCCCAATTCTGTACGTTTTGCACTAGAACAAATGTGCCGTTTATTTCCCATGCAAAAGTCGGTGCAGGTACGCGCGCTGCGTTTAGCAGGTCTGCATGCCGAAGAATTAAAACCACAGAATGCTGCAACACAGCTCATTTTTCATATTCATGGCGGGGCTTTTTTTCTGGGTTCGTTAAATACCCATCGAGCATTTTTGAGTCAAGTTGCGGCACGCACCCAAATGCAAGTGATTCATGTCGATTATCCGCTTGCACCTGAGCATCCTTTTCCACATGCTTTGGAAGCCGTGTTTGATGTCTATCAAAGTCTGTTGGCGCAAGGTATACACGCCAAAGATATTATTTTGTCAGGAGATTCTTGCGGTGCAAATTTAGCGTTGGCGCTAGCTTTAAAAATACGTGATGAGCAATTGCCGCAAGTGAGTGGCTTAATGCTGCTGTCACCATTTTTAGATTTAACCCTCACCAGTGAATCCTTGCGTTATAACAGCAAGCATGATGCCCTGCTGTCAATTGAAATGCTGGAAACAGGCATTGATTACTATGTACCGCCTGAACTTGATCGGGCAGACCCGCAAATTTCGCCATTGTTTGATGATTTACATGAATTACCACCAGTTTTAGTACAAATTGGCTCTAAAGAAATTTTGCTGGATGATGCAACACGTTTTAAAGAAAAAGCCGAACAGGCAGGCGTAGAAGTGCATTACAAACTCTACACGGGTATGTGGCACAATTTTCAAATGTTTTCACCGTGGTTTGAAGAAGCCAAACGTGCATTGGCAGATTTAGCAGAGTTTGCACATCGGCAAGATCAGAGCTAAGTTCAACCATAACAAGGCTTTGCTAACCAACCCTTTTAGCCGATCCATCTATATAAAAAAAGCTCAGCACCCTCAAGGCACTGAGCTTTTTTTATTGAAATAGTGGGTTAAATCGCCTGAATTTTTTGCATCGCATTGGCAACAGCTTGGTCTTTAAATTCCGACATACTCACCCCTTCAGCGCGAATAATTTCTACATCATTCACCCCTGTAAAGTTGAAGATGGTTTTCAAGAAATCTTCCTGAAAATCAGCAGGGCTATTATCACCATACACACCGCCACGGCTGCTGGCGATATAGGCTTTTTTCTCACCCGCCAAACCTACAGGCCCTTGCTCGGTATATTTAAAGGTTCTTCCCGCCACGCTAATGCGGTCAATCCATGCTTTTAAGGTTGAAGTCAAACCAAAGTTATACATGGCTGCACCCACCACCACGACATCGGCATCAATATATTGCTGGATGATTTTTTCACCTAAAGCCGCTTGTTCTGCATCCTGCCCCATTAAAATTTCGGCAGTTAAGTGCGGAATCGGCTGTTGTGCCAAATCTAAATAATCGACCTGTGCATTGCTATTTTTTGCAGTCAATTGTTGCACAATCGCTTGGCTTAACTGACGTGAAACTGAGTTTTCACCTAAAATACTCGAGTCGATGTGTAAAATTTTCATGGGGATGTTCCAATCTTGTATTCATTTAATAACGCTATTTTAATCGTGCAGCGTAAATAGAATAATTGGCAAAACTAAGACACTATGTTTTATTTTTGGAACAAAAAAGACCACTTTACCGCACAAAAACTTCCGCAGTATTTTTCCTAATCCTGCTTTTTCCAAGTCATTTTGCTGGTTTTTGATAAGGCTCTAAATAATTGACCCACATTGCTTCTTGTGATGCGGCGTGTACCCAAGCGCGCATAGCAGGATGCTGCATCACCCGCTGCATATAGTGTTGGCTGTTGGCACTTACAGGCAAGGCATAAGTCATAAAACGCGTCACCACAGGAGCATAAAACGCATCGGCAATGCTAAATTCACCACACAAGAAACCATCTGCTGCAGGACGTGCCGACCAAATGTGTTCAATGCGTGCCACATCCTGCCTTAAACCCGAATGTTCTTGCCATAATTTTGTACCCACTTCTGCTAAATTGGCGCGAATATTCATGCCACATAAACTGCGTAAATCGGTAAAACCGCTGTGCATTTCTGCGCTGATGCTACGCGCCCAAGCGCGTTGCTGTGCATCACGTGGCCAAAGTGCCTGTTCAGGATATTGCTCTGCCAAGTATTCGCAAATGGCGAGAGAATCCCAAATCAACATGCCCTGATCTAATAAGGCAGGCACTTTACCATTGGGGTTAATTTCTAGGACACGTTGTTTAAAATCGCCCTCGCCACGCTCGCATGGAAAGTTCAGTTGTATTTCTTCAAAAGCCAAATCAAACGCCTTCAGTACCAACCACGGGCGCATCGACCAGCTCGAATAGTTTTTATTGGCAATGTAGAGCTGCATCATGGCGATGATTCCTGTGTGGTTTGAAGTTGCTGCAGTTGATTTAACAAAGTGCTTTCGTTAAATGCACCCGTTAAACGTAGGCTGCGAATTTCTTGTTGTTGTGCATCCAAAAATAAAAAAGTAGGTGGCCCTAAAATTTCCCATTTATTCAGCAAAGCTTGATGACTGGCATCGTAATGGCTTAAATCGAGTTTAATTAAATAAAATTCTGCAAGTGCCTGTTTTACAGTGGAAGATGTCAATACCTGTTGCTCAATCGGACGGCACGCCACACACCAATCGGCATAGACATCTATAATCATGCGCTGATTTTTCGGAGCTTGGGCAAGTAACTGTTGTAATTCCGTTGCAGTCGTTGCACGGTGCCATTCTAAAACCGCATCGTTTTCCTGCTGCCAAAAACGCTGGCTGTGTTGATATTGGTTATAAATCAGATACGGCACCACCACCAATAACGCACTCAGATAAATCGCCCGCAGCGTACCATGATAGCCACTCAAACGATGCAGCACATAGCCGACAAAACCCACTCCAAGTGCCAAACTAAGCCATTGCATCCATGCTTCACCCAATAACGGACGAATAAAATACAATGCCAATGCCAACATAATAAAGGCAAACAGCACTTTGACTTGATGCATCCACAAACCTGCGCGTGGCAAAGCTTTTGCCCCAAGCACACTGGCCAACAATAACGGCGTACCCATGCCAAACCCGAGCGTAAATAGCAGCAACGCCCCCTGCATCTGACTTTGGGTTTGTGAAATAAACAATAACGCCCCTGCCAATGGCGCAGTCATGCATGGGCCGACCAAAAGTGCCGACAACATGCCCATGAGTGCAGCACCTGCCAAATTGCCGCCTTTTTGCATAGATTGCGCCTGATCGAGTCGATTGACCCAAGCACGTGGTAACTTGATCTCAAACAGTCCAAACAAATTTAAGGCAAACAACACAAACAGTAAACTAAAGGCAATTAAAGTAGCAGGTTGTTGTAACCAACGCTGAAAATTCAAACCTGCGGATGACGCAATTAAACCCAATATGGCATAAACCATTGCCATGCTACAGACAAAAACCAGAGTAATCGTCCACGCTTTGACACCTTTATGTTCACGCACCAACAAGGAGGTCAAAATGGGCAACATCGGCAAAGAACATGGAGTAAAGGCCAATAAAACCCCTAAACCAAAAAACAGTAGCAAGCCATAAGCAAATGAACTCTGTGCCAGTTTTTCTGACCACATTTGATCTTGTGCAGTGATGGGTTGCGCTGTCGCAACACTTGTTGAGGATGCTAGCGTGGAGTTGGCAGGTGTTGTCGAAAACACATTCTGGGTTGGGTTACTGTGTCCACCCCACAGATTTTTTTGTGCTGCGCTTTGATTGTCTAAAATCACCAAACCAGTGCTGTCTGTCTGAAATTCAATGCGCTGTGGTGGATAACAAAGTCGATCTTGCGCACAACCTTGCCAGCTCACTTGATAGCGCTGTGCAGCCTGCGTGGGAATTTTAAAACTGACTTTTTGATAATAAACCTGAGTATGTCCATAGTTTTCATCATAAACATCTTCTGCGGGAGGCAACTCTAAAGCCAGTATTTGCTGTCCATGCTCAACCTTAAATTGATGCTGATACAAATAATACTGTTCAGGCATGTTCCAGCGCAGTTCGGCTTGTTGGGGATTGACCGATTCAACGCTAAACTGAAAGGCTTGTTCGGGTGGGAGTAAAGGTGCTTCTGCGTGTAGGCTTAGCGAACACAATAAAAGTAGACTTGCGAGCAGACAAGATAAGCCCCTATTCATATAGCGAAAAATATCAGCCATTAGATCAACAGCAGCTTGCCAAAAGGTCTGAAATAAGGACTGCTTCATGTTCTGCTCGCCTCGGCATGAACTTTATTAGGATGAAAACGAATCTGCAGCAAGCTTGATGAGTTTAGCCTGCTGCAACATACAACGTATTTTAAAGCTTTAAATGGTTTAAATGGCTTAGAACAAGAACGCCATACCTAAACCTGCATGGTAACTTTTATCTGCACCGTCTAAATCTACACCGACACTGGCATCCAGCTGAGTGCGTTCATTCAGTGCGTAAATCACCCCCGAAGTTAAACCATATTCATTGTCCTGACTTTCTGCTTTACGATAGACCAATTCTGAAAAACCTGACCATTGATCGCTTAAACGATACTGAATATTGGGAATTGCTGTAACCGCCCAATCGCTATTTTGTACATCGTAACGCATGTTGATGCCTGTTTTTAACAGCTCACTGTATTGATAGCTGACTGCCGTACCCAAGCTATAAATATCATCTTCTTCGCTAAAGCCATCATTGCCTGTGGCAATTAGCGCTTGCAACAACACGGCCATAGAAAGTTTGTCATCATTTAAGTCAATGGCTTGTTTTAAACCAATGCTGACATCACCCAAACCATCATCTTCAACCGATTGACCTGCAGTTTTGCTTTTGCTCCATGCAGGCCCTTGCCAGCCCAGCTGTAACTCTAAATCTTGCGCCAAACCTGTACGTAACAGCATGTCAGCATTAAGGCGAGTAGTTTTAACTTTTTCGCCCGAAGCATCGTTACTTTCTTGATAACTTGCACTTGGCAAAGCCTGTTCCCAAGCCAGTTTCCCTACAGGTGTAATACCCGTACTCATTCCTGCACCAGGACGATCAAACTCAAAATCTGCCGCGCTCACCTGCATGCTGATGCCTGCCGCCACGATTAACCCAACTGTTTTTAATGCTGACATATTTTTATCTCTGCTCTTAGGCCAATTCTTTGCTCATTTTTGCGCCATAACGACGCAACAATTCTAAAGTCTGCTGTTCTTCTAGCAAAGCATCCGACCACTGAATTTCATCAAAATCACAATCAAACAATAAATCACTAATTGAAGATAAAATCGTTAAACCATCTTCATCTTTGCTGTTCGGATCGACTTTTTCATCTAATAAACGCTGTACCGCAGGAACACATGCTGCAGAAGCCGCATCCCACAATGGGCCGTAAATTTCTTCGGCATCCCATAAATGCAAATTCACTTTGGCTTGAATCAAGGCCTCTAAAATATCTAAATGCACTTGCAAATCTTGCTGTTTTTGCTGCTCTGTGAGTGGCTGACCTGCTTCATATGCTTCGCAGACTTTTTCCCACCATTGAAATAAACCATCTGACCAGACTGAAATTACAGGGCCTTTTTCGGCATCCATAAAGTTAGGGTCTAAACCGTCTGCCAATAGGCGTTGCACTTGGGCAAGGTCTAATTCTTCTATTGCTTGCACCAAGACTTGTTGTTGCGCAGTTAACATGCAGAGAGCTCTCTTATTCAATGTTTAATTTAGAACTATTATGCCCAATAAAGCGACATTTGTATGAGATAAATGTCAGCAAATCGTGAATTTAGTGCATTGGCTGCATGCAAACACAAAAAAGCCCCGCAAAATTTGCGAGGCTCTTGGAATCTGTCTGATCCTTATTCGTCGTCGCCACCAACATCTGTATCTACAAATTCTGGGCGAGCACCACGAGGATTCTCATTTTTCTCAAACGCATGTTCTAGGCTGCGTTTTAAACGGTCAATCGCACCGTGAATGGCTGTATCAATATTATGACCACGATGATTCACAACCACTGGTTTTAAACCTGCTGGACGTGCTTCAATCATACAACGAATGTCGTCATCACCGCCTTTTTCACCATTTTCATCACTAAAATGCACTGAAAAATGGGTAATACGCTCACTGTGGCGTTGGAATTCATTATTCAGTTCTTCACGAACGTAACTAATTAATCGATCACTGTTTTGAATGTTTTTATCGGTACGGATTTCAATGTTCATGATTTCATCCTCTTGCGTTCGTTATTTCTGAATCTTGTTGTGCCAAAATCTTACATATAATTTTATACATATACGTTTTAGCGTGTTTATAATGTGCTGTTTTTACAGCATAAAGTACATCTTCAACTTAGTTTGGAATAACTTCCTCCCGTTTGAATGATGAACACTTTTAATTCTGCAGAACTGTGTCCCTATACCTTGAATATCGGGCCTATCTAAAAAATATGCAAGCAATATTTATAGAAAAGCAGCAAAAGAATAACCCTTTTATCACCAATTTCAGCTTAGATGTTCAATAAGCGATCAATTTGGATAGCACTACGTTGTTCAATCTATTGCCAATAAGAAACTTGATGCTTTTAAAGGGTTTAGTTACATCTGCAATATTCGCCTTTGCATTTTGACCATTGGTTTTAAATCGTTTAAAAAACACTCAACCCAAAAACTGATAAAAAACACCCAAAAATGACCCGTCAATAATCGAATTTTGCTTTATTTTTGCTTAAGAATCTGTATCCTTGAAACGCTTTTCTTGGGGTCTTATTTTATGAAATTTACACATATTGCTGCGCTATGCGCTCTCTCTACTGCTGCCACATTCACACAAGCTGCGCCAGTTTGGCAAGATTTTAGCATTACAGGTTTATATGGTGAGAATTATGCTCATCCTGTTGGCATGGTTGATGATTTAGAGCAAACCACTATTACTGCTGAATATGCTGCTGGATTGAAATACGGTGATTTTTTTGCCTTTGCTGACCGTACCAATAATGATCTAAGTGGCAACGAAACTTATTTTGAAGTTGCACCACGTTTAAGCTTGGGTGCTGTTTCAGGCCAAAAACTGGCAGTCGGCCCAATTAAAGACGTTTTGATTGCAACGACTTGGGAAGGTGGTGAAGGCTTTAACAATTACCTATACGGTATTGGTTTTGATCTTGAGCTTCCATATTTCAAATATGCGCAATTGAACTTCTACAAAGCAGATAATGATAAAGATATCTCTCAAGATGATTATCAAATGACGTTTGCTTACGGTCTTCCATTTAAAGTCGGTGCTGAAGACTTTTTAGTAGATGGTTTCCTTGATTGGTCTACGGCTGAAAAAAATAATCATGCAAGTGAATTGAACTGGACATCTCAGTACAAATGGAATGTGGGTAAACACATTTCACCTGATACCAAACTATACGTGGGTATTGAACATTCTGTTTGGAACAACAAATACGCCATTAAAGGTTTAGACGAACACAATGTTAGCGCATTAGTCAAATATCACTTCTAAGCCAGTTTCATCTCTATTCAAAAAAGCAAGACTTCGGTCTTGCTTTTTTATTGGTCGTTAAAATTTTTCTATTGATATTTGCGTATAAAATTAGCATGCGACTCATTTGTACTTTACTCAAAACTCCGCTACATTTACTTTAAATTTCAAATAAAAAGCAATGTGACTTCACATGCAAAAAACCGATTTCATTATTCTGCTGTTTTGTGCGATTGCTGCAATTTTGCATGGCATGAGCGGTTTTGGTTTTCCTATGCTCAGTACGGCTGCGGTGGCGATGTTATATCCACTCAGTACTGCGGTTGCTTTGGTTCTGATTCCCTGTTTGCTTCTCAATATCTACATGCTGCGGGGCGATGCCACACAATCTATATTCAGCAGTTTATATGGCTACTGCAAAAAATATTGGGGTTTAATCTTCAGTGCGCTGATTGGCAGCTATTTGGGCGTCAGTTTGCTGCTCATTCTGAACGAAGGTTATTTAAAATTGGCAATGGGCGTACTGATTTTATTGTACGTGGCCGATCAATTTCGACAACGTCCTTTGCAAATTTCTGCCTCACTCAAAAATATGCTGATTTTTGGTTTTCTAGCAGGTGTGATTGGTGGAGCCACCAATGCCATGGCACCGTTTTTAATGATGTATTTGCTCAGCACCCAACACAGTAAAACCGATATTGTGGTGATTAGTAATCTTAATTTTATTGTCTCTAAACTCATTCAACTGGCAGTGTTATATCCAGTAATTCAACAATTTAGCAGCACACAATTTAAGGTTTTGGCGCTAATTTGCCTAATTTCTGTAGCAATGGTTTATGAGGGCAGTCTGATTCGTAAAAATATTTCTCAGGCTGTATTTAAGCACATTGTTTTTACTTTACTTAGTTTCATGGCTATTTACGCAATTGCTCAAGGATTAGCCATCATCACAAAACAGCCTGCATTGTTGATATAAATCAATAAAATGAACATAACAAATGGAAAATTATTTAGATTTTTTTTGGCTTAAATAATTTTTTACACCTATAATTAAGACTAGCTTAAAAAACAGTCTGTTAAGACTGCTTCGGTCGTTTGCACCGACCAATCTTCCAACTTTTCCTTTTATTCCATTTTTACGGAGCGAACTTCTATGGAAAATAACCATATAGAAGTGCCAGCCAGTATTAAGCGAAAAGAACTGATCAAGACTTGGGCCATTGTTATTCTTGCGACCCTGCTCTCTTTCGGTTTGTATAACGTCTTACCCTATGATGAAAACGCCAATAAGGGTCTAAGTCTGTTGCTTTTTATTGGTATTTTATGGCTCACCGAAGCGGTACACATTACCATTACAGCACTGTTAGTACCTGTGCTTGCTGTGGCTTTAGGTATGCCACTTGAAAATGCCAGCAAAGAACTTGTACCAATTTCAACCAAGCAAGCATTAGCAACTTTTGCAGACCCTGTCATTTTCTTATTCTTTGGTGGTTTTGCCTTAGCAACTGCGCTGCATATCCAAAAACTGGATCGTAAAATTGCGATGTGGATTATTTCCATGTCGGGCGGTCACTTGGGGATTTCGGTTTTATCTATTTTTGCGGTCACTGCTGCACTGTCAATGTGGATTTCCAACACCGCGACTGCAGCGATGATGTTACCACTGGCATTGGGCTTGTTGTCACACCTCGATGCCACTAAAGAACGTAAAACCTTCATTTTCATTTTATTGGGGATTGCCTACTCTGCCAGTTTAGGTGGTTTGGGTACTTTGGTCGGCTCTCCGCCAAACGCCATTGCAGCCAAAGCTTTAGACTATGACTTTGCTGACTGGATGAAAATTGGTCTACCAATGGTGCTGATTTTACTGCCAGCCATGTTGGTCAGCTTATATTTGGTATTGCGTCCAAATTTAAACCAGAAAATTCGTTTTGAAACTGAAGTCATTCCATGGACCAAAACCCGTGTTGCAACGATGATTTTATTCGCATGTACTGCAGTGGCATGGATTTTTGGTAAAAAACTTAGCGAAACCTTTGGTATTAGCCAACCCGATACATGGACTGCATTAGCTGCTGCATGTTTGGTGGTCATGCTCGGTACTGCAACGTGGAAGCAAGTATCTGACAATACCGATTGGGGCGTGTTATTACTGTTCGGTGGTGGTTTAACCTTAAGTGCGATCTTAAAAGATTCAGGCGCATCTTTGGTATTGGGTCAAACCCTTGCCAATACCTTTGGTGATACTTCGCCATTGGTAGTGATTTTTGCGGTGACCATCTTCATTATTTTCTTAACTGAATTTACCAGTAATACAGCGTCTGCTGCGTTATTGGTTCCTGTATTTGCTGCAATTGCAGACCAAATGGGTATTCCAAAAGAAATTTTAGTGGTGATTATTGGTATTGGTGCATCGTGTGCCTTTATGTTACCTGTGGCAACGCCACCAAATGCGATTGTATTTGGTACAGGTCAAATTAAACAAAGTGAAATGATGAGTGTGGGCATGGTGTTGAACGTCATGTGCGTATTTATTATTTCATTATTTGTATATTGGTTCTTTAGTTAAGGATCAATAAAAAATGGAGCACAAGATGCTCCATTTTTTTCGCCTCAATTTTAGAATATTTTTAATCATCAAATCATTACCTAAATAAATTCGCTATACTCAGGACATAATAATTTAGACACAATGAGGAGGGTTAAATGGCTAAGTTTTTAAATACGAGCGCGACCAATTTTTTCTTAGAAGAACTGATAAAAAATGCCAAAGAAAGGTTAATTTTAATTAGCCCATATTTACGTTTAAATGACCGTATTAAAGAGTTACTTGAAGATAAAGATCGACTCAAAATTGATATTCGAATCGTTTATGGAAAAAGTGATTTACATCCTGATGAAATAAAATGGATGCAAAAACTTGATTTTGTTCGGCTCAGTTTTTGTAAAAACTTACATGCTAAATGCTATCTCAATGAATCTGAATGTATTATTTCTAGTCTAAATCTTTATGAATTTAGCCAAATTAATAATAACGAAATGGGCATTTTGATTCGCAAATATGAAGATCAAGATGTCTTTAAAGATGCTTATGAAGAAGCACAACGTATTATTCGTATTAGTGATGAAGTTAGAATTAGTTTAGATGAAGTGAAAGCCGAACCAACCAATGAATCTGTTGAAGAAACCAATGACAATAATGTTGGTAAATTAACATCATCTAAACTTGCAGCAAAACATAAAATGAAAACCAATGAATTGTTGGCTCATTTTACCGAAAAAGGCTTATTAAATATCAATGATGCTGGAAAGCACATACTCACTCAACAAGGCAAAGACGTAGGTGCAGAATTTAAAACCAGTCAATATGGTGGATATTTTTTATGGCCTGAAAATATTGAATTATAAACACCAATCAAAATTACAATAAAAAGCATCCATTACTTTTTTGAAATAATGGATGCTTTTTCTAAATTAAATCAGCTTAAACCGCCAAATCGGCTAAATTACCTTTCTGCTCTAACCATACTTTACGGTCTGCAGAACGCTTTTTGGCCAGCAATTTATCTAATAAACCTGCAGTAAAATGACTGTCATCTAAATCAAGTTGCACCAAACGGCGTGTATTTGGATCCATCGTGGTTTCGCGTAGTTGACTGGCATTCATTTCACCCAAACCTTTAAATCGGGTAATTTGCGGATTTTTGGTTTTGGCTTTTTTAAGCGTATTTTCCAACTCATCTTCATCTAGCGCATAATGCACATCTTTACCGTCATCAATACGGAATAATGGCGGCATGGCGACGTATAAATGCCCATCTTCCACCAAGCTTGGGAAATGTTTCACGAATAAAGCACACAGCAAGGTAGCAATGTGTAAACCATCTGAGTCGGCATCGGCCAAAATACAAACCTTGCCGTAACGTAATTCAGACAAGTCATCACTGCCTGGGTCAACCCCAATCGCAATTGCAATATCGTGTACTACCTGTGAAGCCAAAACCTCGTCCGAAGATACTTCCCACGTATTTAAAATTTTTCCGCGAATTGGCATGATCGCCTGAAAGTTTTTATCGCGCGCTTGTTTGGCAGACCCCCCTGCAGAATCACCTTCTACAATAAACAGTTCCGATTCTTCACGGGTTTGCCCCACGCAGTCGGCCAGTTTACCTGGCAAGGCTGGGCCTGAAACAATTTTTTTACGTTCTACTTTTTTCGCCGCTTTTAAACGACGACCTGCTTTGGAAATAGCCATTTCTGCCAGTTGCATGGCAATGTCAGAGTTTTGGTTCAACCACAAGGCAAAGGCATCTTTGGCGATATTCTGCATAATACTTGCTGCTTCACGGCTCGATAAACGCTCTTTGGTTTGCCCTGAAAACTGCGGTTCTTGGAACTTTAACGATAAAATGTAGTTGACCCCATCCCAGACATCTTCGGCAGACAGTTTTAAATTGCGCGGCAATAAATTGCGTAATTCACAAAACTCGCGTAAAGCATCGGTCACACCAGAACGCAGACCATTGACATGCGTACCGCCTTGCGCAGTCGGAATCAAGTTGACATAACTTTCCTGAATTTGCTCGCCGCCTTCTACATTCCAGCAAATTGCAAATTCGGCACTGGCACGTTCTGCCTCGCCTGTCGCCACAAAAGCAGGGGCAGGTACAATCTCTCGATCTTCCAACTCATCCATCAAATAGTCGACTAGACCATTTTCAAACTGCCAGACAATTTCTTCATCGTTAATTTCATCAATGTAATGAATTTCTAAACCAGCAGCCAGTACAGCTTTGGCTTTTAAATTGTGTTTTAAGGCTTTAAGCGCAAATTTAGGCGAATCAAAATATTTAGCTTCAGGCCAGAAATGTACCAACGTACCCGAAGCACGTTTTGGCGCTTTGCCTTCCAAGACTTCTAAAGGTGCAGCGGCTTCGCCCTGATCAAAAGCCATTTTATACAGGTTGCCCTGACGCTGTACGGTCACTTCAACCCGACTGGACAAGGCATTCACTACAGAAATACCGACCCCGTGCAAACCACCCGAAAATTGGTAGTTGTCGGTGCTGAACTTACCGCCTGCATGCAGCTTGGTCAGAATAATTTCGATCCCGCTTTGCCCGTATTCTGGGTGAATATCGACAGGCATACCACGGCCATTGTCTTCTACCGACAAAGAGCCATCTTTATAGACTTTTACGGTAATTTTATTGGCATGCCCTGCAAGTGCTTCATCCACCGCATTATCAATAACTTCTTGCGCCAAATGGTTCGGACGTGTGGTGTCGGTATACATGCCCGGGCGACGACGTACTGGATCTAGACCAGATAAAACTTCAAGAGATTGAGCGGTATATTGAGACACGTTGTACTGTTTCCTTAAGCTAGGGAATCCGATAAAAATTGCAGTAACATCGGAATTTTGTCTGCAAAATCATCCATGGCATGATTGCCGTGCGCTTCAGTCATGATCATGGCCGAAGGTGAGGCAGCACTATAATAACGCTGCGCTTCACGATAATCCAAAACTTCATCGCCTTGTTGCAATAACACCAATATTTTGTCTGCATCTTGCGCAACTGGCAACGCAATGTCTGCTAAGTCATCCAATTGCGCTGCAGTTAAGCTCCAGTTCGGATGTACCACATAGGGCAGCACATCGCCAAACAAGTCCTGAAACAATTGCCATGGTCGCATAGCAGGGTTAATCACAACAGCAGGCACATGATGCTGTGCGACCAGTTGTGTCGCATAAAAGCCGCCTAGACTGCTGCCCACCAATGCCACATTGGGCAAACGTCGAATCAATGCCGATACGTTTGCCAAAACCGCTAAAGGTGGAGCATTTAAATCGGGCAAATGCATCTGAATATCAGGGCGATGCTGCTGCACATAGGCATACAATAGCTGCCCTTTCATGGACAAAGGACTGCTCTGAAAACCATGTAAATAAATTAAATTCATGCGTGACATTTCTAAGTAACACCATTCAATTTTTGGCTGATACAGCACTTATTTTGCGTTTTTAATTTAATTTTCATGGAAAAATGCAATTGTTAGACAAAAAGATGCGAACATCTTGGCATTCATCGGTATTTTACAAGGAGTTCAAGATGAACACGATAAAATAAAAGTATCGGGTTTGGTGACAATTCATCTAAAAATTTACAGTCCTGTAAATTCATGAAATGCCAACAGACCCTTGAGTTTATACCGCGAACCCAAGTAAAAATAAAGCGTTCGGTATATGGGAACACAAGGGGCAACACAGTATGCCAAGTTTAACACCGCTGCATGAAACCTATTGTAGATGGGACCGTACACCTCCAAGTCAGGCCGATATCTTAGAAGGCTTGGCACAGTTGGTCAGCACGCGCCTGAATGCCGTGATGAGCGAAGTGATTCAAACCATTCAGCGTGAAGTTTTGCTCAGCGTATTTGGCATGAGCGAACAACGCTCTCAAAAGTTTCAAAAAACTGCGACTTTTCAAAAGTTGTATAAGTTTACATTCCACAGCTTACAACAATACGGCTATCACTTTATTGCGCCTGGTTTACGTAAAATTATTGCACAATTTCCCAACTTACATGACAAGGCACTTACACCAAGCCTGCATTTTTTAGTCGGCGCACTGAATGGCATACTGGGAGATTATCTACTCGAACAGCAAAATCCGCTCGCCTTACCCATGGTGCTCTATGACCATTATGGCGAAGTTCAACAGGGCGATTTGTCTGGGCGTGTGGTAATTTTTGTGCACGGTTTATGCCGTAATCACCTCGATTGGACTACACATCAATTTGGTGGCTTTGGTGAAAAATTACTGGCTCAACGTGACCATAACACCATGCTATATCTAAATTACAATACAGGGCGTCGCATTTCTGCCAATGGCCGCAGTCTTGCCAATACCTTAGATGATTTAATTCAGCGTCATCCTCAAATTACCAGTATTGATTTAATTGGGCACAGCATGGGTGGCTTGGTGTCGCGCAGTGCGCTGTTTTACGGTAAGCAAAATTTGCAGCACTGGATTCACTTGGTCGAAAATCTGGTCTGCTTGGGTTCACCACATCATGGGGCTGTTTTGGAGCGTTTTGGTTTCCATTTACAGGAAAAATTAGGTCGCTTTCCTATTGTGAAAATTGTCGGGCATTTGGTCAACATTCGCAGCAACGGCATTTTAGATTTGCGCTATGGCAGTGTGCGAGATGATGACTGGGAACATAATCAGGCACGAATTGGACAGGTCGATGACAACCGCAAACCTGCACCTTTGCCGACCCATATTAATGCTTATTTCGTGGCAGGCAGCATTGAGTTTGAGAAAAAGCAGAACCTGACCCGCAAAGTCATTGGCGATTATTTAGTCAGTATAAAAAGTGCTTTGGGGGAACATCCTAACCCACGTTTTCAATTAAAACTGCCTGAATCGCACAAAGCTGTGTTCTATGGTCTGAACCACTTTCAGTTACAATATCATCCAAGTGTGGCAGAGCAATTGGTGAAATGGTTTTATCCTGCGCATGAAGAAGTACCAGAGCAGCAAATTCATGAATTTATTGGCGATTGGTCAAGTTTAGAAGGCATTGCCCTGACTTAAAATTTAAGACTCACCAACTAAAAATATAAAAAAAGCGCCATCTCAGTTTTGTAGATGGCGCTTTTTTAAATCCAATACCAGATAGACTGAACTTATTTTTTCTTGATTTTGCCAAATGAAGCAGGCGCAACAAAAGGATAGTTACGCAGTAATTGCCATAAACTGACCAAGGCCAACACACTAAAAAACAGCAATGACCATACTGGTAAAGACTGCCCCAAGAACGTCCAATCAATTACCGCACATTCGCCTGAACCCGACAGCACTTGCTGCAACACAGACTTCATTGGCAAAGCCTCAACCAAGTAATCCAGTCCCGGACCACAGCTTGGAACTTGATCGGGTGGCAGGTTTTGCAACCATACATGCCGTGCTGCCACACCCACTGACCATAAAATGCCAATACTGCCCAACAAGGCATATATGCGTTTGACCACATTGGAGCGTGGGTTATGCACAAAGGCAATCAACGACATTACACCCAAGGCAATTAAACCAACACGCTGAAACACACACAATGGACACGGTGCCAAACCTTGCACATGCTCCAAATACAATGCAAATGCCATCCCCACGACACTGGCTAAAAATAAAAAACCACTTAGCAGACGATAACTAATTTGCATGCTCGAGCCTCGGAATGATTAGCGATATTTTGCTAAATAGTCTGTAAAACTCAGACTATGTTCTTGTTCAAGTTGTTGTTGTTGCTGAATTGATTGTAGCGCAGCAGCATCAAAATAAGCCTGTGTTTCTGGGCTGAGTTGATGCTGTTCATATACATGCGCATGTTGCTGCGCCATATAGCTACCAAAGCCCCACGTTCCGCCATGACGAATGGTATCTGTAATCATGTGCGCAGACAGCGTTTCATCTACCTCATGTAAACGCACCATCATGTGTGTTAAGGCGTTCGAGTACAATTGGGTGTCATAACTTTGGTCAAGTAAAGCAGCCAAAGGTTGCATGGCAGTGACATAGTGCTGCCCCCACGCTTCAATTGGAGTTTTGACTTCACCTTCCTGAATTTGTGCATTTGGCGCACGACCACGATTAACCACTTCGGCCTGATTTTGCTCAATAATCGTTTGTTCTGCATCAAACAAGGCTGGGCTATCGCTCAGTAAACAATACAGCGCCAAGACTTCCAAAAAGCCTGCGGTATGTTCATCTATCCCAATTGGGCTATACGGATTAACATCTACCGCGCGTAATTCGACATAACCAATACCACGATTGGCAAGTGCTTGAGCTGGGGTTTCACCCTCTTGTGGCACTTGTTTTGGGCGCACTAAACTATAGTACTCATTTTCAATTTGCAGCACATGGTCATTAATTTGAATTGGCTCACCCGTGGCATCATCTAAACCTAAGCGGCTAAATGGCAAGTACGGGGTTTTTACGGCTTTTTGCAAACCATCCAAATAACCCGTTAAATCATTGTAATGAATACCAAGTTTTTTCTGCGCCGAGTTTTGATAGCCAAAGTTACCCATACGCAATGCAGTCGCATACGGTAAATACAACGTGCCTCTTAACAACGGCAGCAAATGATGTTCACGCCCCGTCATAAAACACTGACAAACCGATGGACTTGCACCGACTAAAAACATCACCAATGGTGTTAAACGAATAAAGTTACGAATTAAACCTAAATAACGATGACTACGATAATCTTGCAAACTCAGTGCTTTGAGCTGCTCATCACTTTCATGTTGTTGCAAGGCGGCAAATAAATGTTCAGGGAAGGATAAATTATAATGCACCCCTGAAATAGTCTGCATACGGCGACCATAGCGCACACCTAAACCACGGCGATACAAAGTTTTAAAGCGCCCAATATTGGAGCTGCCATATTGCGCCAGTGGAATACCGTCATCGGTTTCATCAAGCATACATGGCATCGACAGCGGCCAAAGTTTTTCACCTTCGCCTAAGTGCTGATGCACCACGCTATGAATATCTCGCAAATAATCAAGCGCGTGTTGAATGCTGCTTTGCGGTGGAGTAATGAACTCCATCAACGCTTCGGAATAGTCCGTAGTAATATGCGGATGTATGAGTGCCGAACCCAAGGCTTGAGGATGTGCTTGCTGCGACAAGAAGCCATCGCTTTGCATACGCAGACTTTCGCGTTCAATCCCGCGCAACATCCCTTGAAGCAACGCAGCGTCTACCCATGTTGGTAGAACATCTTGCGCATTTGGTTCGGGTTGACTCATTACACTCTCGCTTAATCCAATACACTACAAATACGACATAAACCACAGGCTGATTTTGGGTCGGTGGCAATTTTCTCTATCATGCAGATGATCTGAGATGAAATTGCTACCGTTCAAGTATAACTTGATTTGGCATCAGCACATGCGCTTGGGCTGTTTTTTCTAACAAAATGATGATTTTGGGGCATGCTGACATTTTATAAAGTGGTCAACGTCAATAAATTTTAATTTGGCAATTTTTTATCACAAAGTTGCACTATAAGACATGCTAAATTTGTGATTTTATAATCAAAAGAACAGAGGTAAATAATAAAGCGTATGAATTATCAAGATTTTTTAGATTTTTGGTTTTCTCCTGCTGCAGAACCGAACTGGTTTGTCAAAAGCGCAGAATTTGATGCCCTGCTCGCAGAAAAATTTACCGATGTACTGCAACAAGCGGCACAAGGAGAATTATGGACATGGCGCGAAACACCTGCAGGTCGTTTGGCTGAAATCATTGTTTTAGATCAATTATCACGTAATTTATACCGTAATGACTCGCGTGCCTTTGCCCAAGATGGAATGGCCTTGGTGTTGGCACAAGAAATGATTCACTTAAAATTGGATCAGGACTTAAACCCAACCGAACGTCGTTTTCTATATATGCCGTTTATGCACAGTGAATCCAAACATATTCACGAAGTCGCATTAACGTTGTTTGAAAGTTTGAATGACCCCACCGTGTTGGGCTATGAACTGAAACATAAAGTGATTATTGACCGTTTTGGACGTTATCCACATCGGAATCAGGTGTTGGGACGTCCTTCGAGTGCAGAAGAACTTGAGTTTTTAACCCAACCCAATAGCAGTTTCTAACTGGCGAGCTTGTCTTGGCTGGTTGATGTGTACAGGAGCTTTCACATGAAATATTCCCTACTCGGTCTTGCCCTTGCCAGCAGTTTGCTGTTTACAGGCTGTGCCACGACATCCTCTAAACCGCTCAGCTTTGAGCAGTTGGGGCAATACAGCACCACACCACTGAATGCGCAAACCTATCGGATTAGTTTTTTAGCGGGTCATAACATGAGTTTTGGCACTGCAGAAGAAATTACTTTGGTGAAAGCAGCACAAACCACGCTGCAACACGGTTTTCGCTTTTTTAAAGTTTTAGATGATCCGAGTAACCGTAGCCAGAAACCACCTAGACAAGCCGTGGTTTACCCTGCACCAAGTTACTATCCGTATAGCTATTCGCCGTATGGATATTATCATCGTCGCGCACCATTCTGGCCTGACCCATTCTATGATATGCCGCAAGTGGTGACCCTCGATCCGACTCAAGTGTCTTACACCATTCAGTGTTTTAAAGATCAAAAATCTGCACCTGAAGATGCCTTTGATGCGAGCCTAATTTTACAATCACTGGGGGCAAAATATGGTTTAAGTCCCACAGGACAACCATTACCCCCACCAACCTCTGCCCCTGCCGCGCCCTAATGAGATAAGGATGCCTGCATGAATACAGCGTCTGACCACACTTTTGCGAGCAGCTCGCAGCATAGCTCTCCGAGCCTGCAACGCAGTAAACGCTTTGCCACCATTGCTTTAGTGATTGCCGTGCTGGCATGGCTGGCATTAATGCTGACCGCAAAATTACTGCCTGAATATACGTGGTTGATTCACATTCTAATGCTGTCTGCCGAAGCAGGCGTGGTGGGTGGGCTAGCAGACTGGTATGCGATTACGGTGCTGTTTCGCAATCCTTTTGGCAAAATGCCAATTCCTAAATTCTTACGTGATCACACCGAAATTATTCCACGCAACAAAGACCGTATTGCCGAGTCGATGGGGCGCTTTGTGCAGGAAAACTTTTTATCGCCCCAAGTGGTACAAAAAAGCCTGCATAGCACTGACTTATCCTTAGCCGTGGGTAAATGGTTGGCGAATCCGCAAAATAATGCGCAAGTGACCCAAGTCATTCAGCAAACTGTACCGAAAATTTTTGAATTTGTCGGGCAAGAACAAATTGGGCGCTTTATTCAAAGCAACAGTGTGCAATGGGTTCGCAATACTCAGGTCAACCACTTGGCCAGTGAAATGCTGCGTGCGGTTTTGGAAAATGACTTCCATCAGGATGTGCTGCAACACGGTTTAGACCTTGCCCATGACTGGATGCTGAAACATCCTGAAAAAAGCCGTGAATTGACCCGTCAATTATTTAAAGAACTTGGCGTGTGGAAACTGGCCAAAGGTGCGAGCTGGATTGGAATTGATGTGCAGCAACGCACTATAGATTCTTTACTGCAACGGGTCGAATCCATGCTGGCAGACCCTGAACATCCTTGGCGACAAAAAATTGAAGAGGCTGGGCAGCAACTCATGTTACAACTGGCAGATAACAACAGCAGTGCCAGTCTGCGCCTAAATGACACTAAAAATGCCCTGTTAGACAGCCCACAAGTCTTGAGTTTTATCAGTGGTGCCGTGGTCATTCTCTGCAATGCGATTAAGGAAGATTTACAAAAACCTGATTCAGGAATTGCGCAAAACCTGCGTGTTGCAATTCAGCAAGTCGGTGAAAATATTATTGCCAATACCGCAGTACGTCAGTTACTGAATGAAAAAATGAGTACGATTGCGGTGAATTTGTCTGATCAATATAGTGAAAAAGTGATTCGTTTTATTAGTGAGCGTATTCATGAATGGGACTCACGCGAAATGATTGGCAAAATTGAAAACGAAGTGGGTGGTGATTTACACATGATTCGAGTCAATGGTGTGGTCGTAGGTGCATTTATTGGTCTAGGATTGGGGGTTATTCGGGCATTGGTGGAGTTGATTTGAGGCGAGTCTTTTATTTCACCCCATTACTTTGGCTTGAGCAAACGATCTGGTTGCTGAGTTAATGGCAGCTAAACTTTGTTATTTTCTATTTTTCGGGTTGTAAATTTAGGCAAAATTTATTATCTTAAAAATAAGGTCGCCTACCATACTTACGCATGAGTAGAAAAGGGATTTAAACTATAAATTTATAGTCATCAAATTATGTCTGAAATTTAATTTTCTTAAGTATCAACTCGTTTGGTTCTTAGCATTTAAACATGCGTTGCTAAAAGTCTTAAGACACCAAAAAATTCTTTGAATAAGAGTTTAGAGTTGAAGATAGAGAAAATTATGTCTATTCAAGAATTCGCATTTCAATTATCTAAAAAAGTTCAAGAACAACATGCTGTTAAGATTGGTCGTTCACATATTTATGAATTAATAGCATTAGATCAAGGCTATAAAACTTACAACGCATTTATTGCTCAAAACCTTTTACTCGGATCTGAATACGATGATTCTGAAGATTATTATCAACATGAATTAATTGATGCTCTAACTTTAGAAATATTGAACAATCCCCCTAAAACAGATTATTCAAATTATAACGAAGATGAACTGCATTGGGACGATTATGAAGGCCGTTCATTACTCGAGCATATTACAGAAATTATCATAAAACTTAAGAATCTCTTGAAAATCGATATTTCAGAAGAACTTTATTTATCAATTTCTAAAACTATCTATCGAGAACTTTTATGGCTAAATTTAGAAGCCATTAACTTTAGAAGCTTAAGAGAAGGGTTAAGCTATATCAATTTTGAAAATGGGCCTGTAACTGATCTAGAATTTGAAGACGAGTATATTGAGTTTTCACAAATAGAAGAACATTTCGAAAAAATACTTTCTTATGCAAAAGAACGAAACAATGTAGATGCTCATGCTTTAATCGGATCTTATTACCGATATTTAGCTAATCAGATTGCACCTTATGGTCGTTCTGGCTCAAATTTTGGAAGCCAATGGGACAACAATAAACAAAAATATATCCATTCTGACGAAACTAAGAAAAATAAGGTGGTGTTTCAACTATGTTCCCAGATAGTTGGTCTGCTGATAGGCTTAAGGTTGAGGTAGATGCTGCCTATAAGAATCGTCAGCCTGTTCCTAATAAACCTAATATGTGGCAAGGAAAAACACCAAGTGGGGTTGAAGTTACTGGTTATTTACAACCTAAAACTACTGTTTATCCAAAACCGCCGATGCAATAGAAGATTGGAGCGATATATGAAGATAAAGTTTTATTGGTATTTTGATGGTGTAGAACAACATAAATTAATGCCTGCAGTTGAAATTAAATGTGTAGATGAAAAGACCATTAATTGTTTGCATGGTGTATTAACTGATGATGCAGGAATAAATTCAATCGCATGGCTAGAAAAAGGGGTTGAAATATTTAAGGAAGGTGGAAATAGTTGTAATTCTACAATATGGGATCGTGATGCTTGGGGGAGTGAATATGTTGATGGTAGAGTTAAGCTATATTCACTCTATGACGATGAATACTATGTTTATTTATCTTTAGATTGTTTTATGGAAATTTTAAATGCATGGGTTGATTTTAATAAATCATCCCCAGATTTGGAAAATTATATTTATTTGGAAATATAATTTTTAATAAAATTTGAGTGGGTAAATAAGCCTGTGCTATCTAAAACCGAGTTAACTTTAGCTCGGTTTTTTCTACGAATATTCGACCAAACTAATTGAAAATTGACTATAGTAACCCGAATCGCGGATAAGAACTTGACTTGAAAAATAAAGGAACTAGAGCCTTTTTATGAGGTTCATTCTTCTTGTAATTCTATTGTTGAATAAAGCCCTAAGTGGCAGACTTGCAACAGGAATTAGTGGTAGGGAACGAATAGGAATAGGTGGTAGGTTTATGCAGGAATATGCACTCAGTATGAAGAATATATAAAACAAGCTGAATATTTTGAATCTTATAATCAAAACTCACCACTAAATCTAGATGAAATTAATTGGGATGCCGATACAGAAACAGTCTATAAACAAGTTCTATACTTGTGTAATCGTGGTGATATTGATGCAATTGAATATTTTCTTTACGAAAAAATGTTCAAAACTGATGAAGAAGCATGGCTATACATCTATATAGCACAACATTGTGATGTTGATTTTACTCAAGATGACTTCAGAGCTTACAATGCCTACACTGGAGAAGATTATGACGACTATGGGCCTATAGCAATTTCAGGTCGTGAAGCAATTCAGTATGCTATAAATTTGCCTGAGTTAAATAAAGAAAAAGACGATTTAGCTCGAAAGCTTGCCCAAGAGTTATTTGAAGAAATTTAATTTAGTATCTCAATTTATAATATCTAGGCAGAGTAAAACTTGAAGTGCGACATAAACCACCTAATTAATTTAAAGGGTTTATGGAGTATATAAAATTGTCATACCATCATCTTAACTTTGAAGATCGTACTGCATTAATGCTTGAGTCAAGAAAAGAAGGCTTTTCACCCAGAAAATTTGCTGAACTTATTAAAAGACATCCTAGTACGATCTATCGTGAACTTAAAAGAAATAGCATCAATGACGTTTATCAAGCTCGATATGCTTCTGATAACACCTTCGCTAGACGTAGACGTGGTCACAGAAAACTCAAAATCGACTCAATCCTTTGGAGATTTATTGTTGAAGCGATCCGTTGTTTATGGTCTCCTCAGCAAATATCGAAGCGTTTAAAGACATTTCCTGATTTGGATCAAACAATGAATGTAAGCCATACAACGATTTACTCAACTATACGAGCATTACCAAAGGGTGAGTTGAAAAAAGACTTATTATCCTGTCTGCGTCATGAAAATAAAAAGCGAAAAGCTAACGGTGAACCTAAAAAAGATTCTATATTACAGGATATTAAAACTATTCATGAGCGCCCAGCCGAAGTTCAAGAAAGAAAAATACCGGGTCATTGGGAGGCCGATTTAATTAAAGGTAAAGACAATAAAAGTTCGATAGCAACACTTATTGAACGAAATACACGGCTCTGTATCTTGGCAACATTACCTGATGCAAAGGCAGAATCAGTGCGCAAGGCTTTAACTGAAGCTCTGAAATATTTACCTGCAGAACTGCGTAAAACGTTGACCTATGACCGTGGACGTGAGATGTCAGAACATAAAATACTCGAAGAAGATTTAGGCATAGATGTATATTTCTGTGACCCACATTCACCCTGGCAAAAAGGCACATGCGAAAATATGAATGGTTTAATTAGGCAATATTTACCTAAAGGGATTGATTTAAATCAGGCAGATCAGCATTATTTAAATCAAGTTGCCATGTCACTGAACACTCGTCCTAGAAAAGCGTTAGATTGGCTTACACCATTAGAGAAGTTTGCTCAGCTTGTTGATTATCATAAGGCTTTTGAAACTGTCGCACCTCATGTTTGAATTCGCCCTAAAATGGGAGTTATTGCACTCCCATTTTTAGTTCTTGCAGATAATATCTCTGGGTATTTAACAAACTGGTCTATGAATCTTTAAATCCCTAAAATACCTATCCCCCATTTGCATTCACTCCTGAAAACGCTACGATGTAAAACAAGCTGCTGCCACAACCAGAACCCCACTATGCTCGATATTCACGCGAAACTGCCTGCTCAAGGTCTGAGTATTTTTAGTACCATGTCTAACTTGGCACAACAACTGAATGCCTTAAATTTATCGCAGGGTTTTCCCGACTTTCCCCCACCTGCAGCATTACTGGATGCTTTAAGCCAAGCCACACACGCAGGCTTCAATCAATATCCTTCGGGCGATGGTTACTTGCCACTACGCGAACAACTGGCACAGCAATTTTTACAGCGTGATCAGCTAATGCTTGACCCGATCAGTGAAATTACCATCACCCCAGGGGCAACACTGGCTATTTTTAGCATCATGCAAACCGTGCTGCAGGCAGGCGATGAAGTCATTATTTTTGATCCAAGTTATGACAGTTATGCACCCTGTGTAAAATTGTTGGGTGCAAAAGCCGTTCATATTCCGCTGCAGGCTCCACATTTTCAGGTGGACTGGAATATGGTCAAAGATGCGATTCATGCCAAAACCCGCATGATCATCATCAACACACCACATAACCCCACAGGCACAGTATGGTCAGCGCAAGATTGGCAGCATTTAATTGATGTTATTCAGGAACATAATATTGTGGTGCTGTCCGATGAAGTCTATGAACATTTGGTCTTTGATGCGCATCAACACCGCTCTGCACTGTCTTTTCCTGAGCTTAGGGAACGCAGTTTTGTCGTGGGTTCCTTTGGTAAAACTTTTCATGTCACAGGCTGGAAAACAGGCTACTGTGCGGCTGCACCTGCCTTAATGCAGCTCTTTCGCCAAGCCTATCAATTTATTAATTTCTGCGGAGTTAGCGCTGTGCAAGTGGCTTTGGCAAATTATATGCAGCAGCACCCTGAACATATTGCAGAACTGGCAAAGTTTTATCAGGACAAACGTGATTTGTTTAATCAAGGCATTGCCAATTCACGCTTTCAATTCAGCCCTGCACAAGGCACTTATTTTCAAAATTTAGATTACAGCAATATCCGTCCCGGCTTAAATGCTGTCGATATGTGCCATTTTCTAGCCGAGCAGCACGGCATTGTCGGTATTCCTGTGTCTGCATTTTATCAAACCCCACCCGATGATTTACGTTTAATCCGTTTCTGCTTTGCTAAAAAAACCGAAACCCTGTTGCGTGCAGGTGAAATTTTATCGGCAATTTAAGCGATGAAGCTCCACTGAAATGTCACTGAGTTACTGAAAAGCTAAGGCTTTTTATGACCAAATCATGCTAGGGTGAAATTTCAAACAACCGCATATTGAAGCGCAGGATTTGGCATGGCAAGACCTCAGGCACTGGTCGATCACCCTCAGCTTTGGAAAACCTTTTTGGTGTTTCTATTGCCACTGATTGCCACCAATATTTTGCAAAATCTTTCGGGCACCATTAACACGATTTTTGTCGGGCAAATGCTCGGTGTGGAAGCCATTGCTGCGGTGTCGGTATTTTTTCCCATTATTTTTTGCCTGATGGCCTTTGTGATTGGGCTTTCGGCAGGATCGACCGTGTTGGTCGGGCAAGCGTGGGGCGCACAAAATGTCGAAAAAGTGCGTTGTATTGTCGGTTCGACTTTATTTATGACCCTAATTGGCGGCAGTTTCATTGCCTGTTTGGGGGTGATTTTTGCCGAACAAATTTTAATATTATTAGGCACAGACCCTAAAGTGATGCATCTATCCCTGCCGTATGTGCAATGGATGTTGGCAGGCAGCCCACTGCTGTTTGTTTATATTATTTATACCTCTATTTTACGTGGAGTGGGCGATAGCCTTACGCCACTCATTGCCCTGAGTTTGACTAGTTTAATGGGATTGGTGATTACCCCCATCCTGATTGCAGGTTATTTTGGCTTTCCTCGCTTGGGCATTATTGCCCCTGCAATTGCCACCATTCTGGGCTATCTGGCTGTTTTAATTTTTTTGGTGATTTACCTGAATAAAAAGAATCATCCCTTAAAAATGGATGTGCATCTACTACGTCAAATTCGGCATCAACCCAATTTAAGCAAGGTGATTTTACGCTTAGGGATTCCCACAGGCTTACAAATGGTCACTACCTCTATGGCAGGTTTGGTGATTGTCGGTTTGGTCAATCGGCATGGTGCTGCGGCCACTGCCGCCTATGGTGCTGTCAATCAGGTGTTGAACTATATTCAATTTCCTGCGCTATCGATTGCCATAGCTGCTTCAATTTTTGCAGCACAAGCCATTGGTGCAGGCAAAGCCGAATTACTGGCTAAAGTTACCCGCACAGCCTTGGGCATGAATCTGCTAATTACAGGTATTTTAGTCACCTTGGGTTATTTATTTTCTAAATATCTGATGGCGCTGTTTATTACCGATCCTGCAGTGGTGGTACTGGGTCAGCAACTCTTATTTATTGTGTTATGGGCCATTTTATTTTTTGGTGCCAGTGCAATTTTTGCCTCTATTATGCGCGCCAGTGGCACAGTCAATGTGCCAATGATCATCAATATTTTAGCGATTGTTTTAATTGAAGTACCGTGTGCTTATTTCTTCAGTCAGTGGTGGGGTTTGCAAGGAATTTGGTATGCCTATGCCTTGGCATTTGTGAGTCTGTGCATCGGTCAAGGTGCGTATTATCAATTTGTCTGGAAGAAAAAAACCATTCAGGTTTTGGTCTGAATGGTCTGTTATATTTGTAAGTTAGATTAACCGCGTTTCTTGCCCAACTTAGTCGCCCATGCGGTAACTTTCTGATAACCCGTTGGAACAATACGCTGGATTAAATCCAAAGTTTTGGCATCATTACCAATCAATAAACGGCGCTTGTCTTTTTGTACCGCTTCTAAAATTTGGCGCGCCGCTTCTTCAGGCGGGCAACGCAATAATTTATTAAAAGCACGTGCCGATTTTTCAGGATTCATGCCCAAAGTGCGCATGCTGTCGTTCATTTTAGCATTGTTGGCAATATTGGTACGAATCCCGCCTGGATGCACGCTCAACGCACTCACACCACAATTTTCCAAATCCAATTCCTGACGCAAAGACTCGGTAAAACCGCGCACCGCAAATTTGGTTGCGTTATAAGCCGACTGCGTTGGCTGTGCAGTTAAACCAAATAAACTGGAAATGTTAATGATATGACCATCTCCCGTTTGTTTGATTAAAGGCAAAAATTCTTTGGTGCCATAGACCACACCCCAGAAATTAATACCAACAATCCACTCCAACTCTTCGTAACTTGCACCTTCTACGGTAGAACCCAACGCCACGCCTGCATTATTAAAAATCATATTGACCGAGCCGTGGTCTCGCACAGTTTCAGCTGCCCATTCGCGCATTTGTTCTAATTTAGAAACATCCACCTTTTTAATGGTCACGCGCACATTACTGTCTTTGAGCAAATCTACCGTCTGTGTCAAACCTTGTTCATTCACATCACTGAGCGATAAATGACAGCCTTGCTTCGCCAATAGAACAGCCAATTGCTGCCCAATACCCGAGCCTGCGCCTGTAATTGCGGCAACTTTATTTTTAAAATTTTTCATGTGATTTCCTTGAGTATGTGGCGTGCACAGTTCAGACCTGCTTGTTGTTTTGTAGGGCTGTGCGATGCGCTGTGGTTTAAATATAATTTTGACAATAAGTATTGTCAATATAAGCCAGTACGAATATCGCAAATGAATCTGAAAACATAGGTTTAACAGATAATTATTGCTAGTATAAAGCCTAATTACGGTTCTTATTTGGCTTAACTGAACATGACAGAACAACTGCCCGTGACTGCAGAAACAGAAAAAACCACCCAGAAACAACAAAAAGAACGTCAGTTTAAAGGCTTGTCTTTAACTGAGCGCAAACAGGCGCGTCGTGAAAAACTGATTGAGGCAGGTATTCAAGCCTATGGCACGCATGGTTTTTTTGCCGTGACCGTAAAAGATATTTGTACCGAAGCCAAACTAACCGAGCGCTATTTCTACGAATCCTTTAAAAAAAGCGAAGAACTGTTTCAGACCATTTTTTTAAAATTGATTGATGAATTACAGCAAAATGTCATGCAAGCCATTATGCAAGCCTCGGCTGATCCTAAAAAAATGATTGATGCAGGACTGACTGCTTTACTGACCACGCTAAAAAATAACCCGCAAATGGCACGTATTATTTATATTGATGCCATGCTGGTGCAAGAACTACATAACCAAGCCACCATTCACGAAACTATGTCGCGTTTTGACCGCATGATTCAGGCCTTTGTCATGCTGATGATGCCGCATTTAGACCGCCCCAACCGAGAAATTTCACTGGTAGCGACAGGCTTAAATGGTTATGTCACCCAAATTGCGATTCGCTGGGTGATGAGCGATTTCAAACAATCCATGGAAGATGTCTTGTCTTCTTGCCGTATTGTATTTTTATCGTTATTACAGACCTTTTCGGAAAAAGAGCAAGCTTTTGTGAAAGATTCTTCGACATTGTCATAAAATCGAAAAATATTCATAATATTTTTCAAATTCAGAGGGGTCTGCTGACATTTCATAAATGGCTTGCGCTGTAGACTAAAACTGAGCAGATCAGGCAGGGAATAGTGGGTCTATTGCCAAGTTTCATAACGCAATCTGAGAAAGTTTTAGCTACAGTCCTTCGGAACGAGCATGTTTTTTTTTGCCGCTATTGCATTATGAGTCAGTCACTTAGAATAACTAAATTTCCTGCCTCATGCCTTATATCAGCTAAAAAATCTTGCGAGATATATCTCTCACGTCGCAAACATAGACGAAGTGTCAGCAGACCCTATTTACTTTGACTGAATCTGTTCAGTTTTTTCATCAAATCGACACTACTTTGTCACAAATTATTGCAAAAATAGCCCATTCAACCCTTTCTGCAATGATACTGTCATAATTAATCTTTGTAATAAGCCTGTCATAAATAAAACGGCCCACCGTTAACATCTATAGGATATTGCGTTGTGAAAGATGACTACATTTTAATCGTCGATGACGAACTTCCAATTCGGGAGATGATCCATACCTCTTTAGATATGGCAGGCTTTCAGTGCTTACAAGCAGAAGATGCAAAACAAGCTCATCAGATGATTGTCGATCAACGTCCAGCGCTTATCTTGCTTGATTGGATGATGCCAGGCGGTGTCAGCGGTGTAGACTTGTGCCGTCGCCTAAAACGCGATGACAACCTTGCCGAAATTCCTGTGATTATGCTCACTGCACGTGGCGAAGAAGATCACAAAGTTCAAGGTTTAGATGCTGGCGCGGACGACTACATGACTAAGCCGTTCTCGACCCGTGAACTGGTGTCACGTATTAAAGCGGTCTTACGTCGTGCCAATGCCTTAAGCGGTGAAAAAACTATTGATGCCAACGGTTTAATTTTGGACCCAGTCAGCCAGCGTGTCAGTTTTGGTGACAATATTTTAGAAATGGGCCCAACCGAATATCGTCTATTGGCGTTCTTTATGACGCACCCAGAGCGCGCTTACACCCGAGCGCAATTGCTTGACCAAGTCTGGGGCGGCAATGTATATATTGAAGACCGAACTATTGATGTGCATATTCGTCGTTTACGTAAAGTTTTAGAACCGTATGGCGTAGACCGTTTTGTACAAACGGTACGTGGTACAGGCTATCGCTTCTCGACACGTGCGGATGTTGCTTTAGGCTAAAATTATTTTATGTACGAACCTTACCCAGTCCCTGAACTCGCCCGTGACCTCAAACAAGTTCGTTACAGCAGTTTATGGACTTTTGCCAAACAAGATTTTCGTTTATTGGCCTTTTTCCTAATTATTGCAAGCTTGATTGGTTTTGGGATTGGGTATTTTTGGATTTGTATTAGCCTCGCCTTTTTGCTGTTTTTTCTTCAGCAAATGCGCTCCCTCTATTTAGTTAATGATTGGATTTCCAATCGTCCTTATGATGTGCCGCCAAATCTGCATGGTATTTGGGGTGCATTACTGTTCAATGTTTATCGTTCACAACGTCAGGAACGTATCGTTCAGGCCGAAATGGTCGGGTTGATTGATCGCGCCCAGTCTTCATTGGTGGCGTTGGATGAAGCCGTGATGCTGATTGATGAAAATCATCAAATTGAATGGTGGAACCCTGCTGCTGAAAAGCTATTGGGTATTCAGCCTTTAGACCGTGGACGCAACATCCTCACTATTTTGCGCCAACCTAGTTTTATTGAATATTTTAATCATATTGATCAAGCACCTGACGGTTTAAAAATGAAATCTAGCGTGCATGAAGGGCAATATGTGCAAGTCAAAATGACCCAATTTGGTGGCGATAGCCGTTTGTTATTTGCCTACGACATGACCCGTATGCATAACCTTGAGCAAATGCGTAAAGACTTTGTCGATAACATTTCGCACGAATTGCGCACCCCACTAACTGTGCTGAGTGGTTATATCGAAACCTTTACCGATCAGGATGATATTAACCCGCGTTGGAAACGTGCTTTTGAGCAAATGCAGTCACAAACCCGACGCATGAACGCTTTGGTAAATGACCTGCTGCTGCTGTCACGTCTGGAAAATGAAAAAACCATCGCCAAAAATCAAATCATTGAAATGCCAAGTTTAATGAATCAATTATTTGACGATGCACATGCCTATAACGTCGATTATGGACATACACTCAACTTAAATATTGACAGTCATTATGATCTGATTGGTTCAGATGTAGAATTGGCCAGCGCCTTTAGCAACCTAATCACCAATGCAATTAAATACACCCCAAAAGGCGGGACGATTACCATTGGCTGGCATGATAATGGCAATCAAGGCTATTTTACTGTAGAAGATACTGGCATCGGGATTGATCCGAAACACTTACCACGCTTAACTGAACGCTTTTATCGTGTAGACAGCGCGCGTAGCCGACAAACAGGCGGCACAGGTTTAGGTTTAGCAATTGTGAAGCACGTTTTGATGCAGCATAATGCACACTTAGAAGTCGAATCTAAAGAAAATCAAGGCTCTATATTCAAAGCTGTGTTCCCGAAAGAGCGTTTGTATTACGAGATTTAATAGGAAAACTCTCCCCTCTTATAATAGAAGGGAGAGTCTATTTAAGTTAAATATCACGTTGTTGTAATTGCAGTGTTGGTTGTGTATGAAGCGTAGTCCATTCTTCAAAGCTCATCCACTGTTCTGTCCCGACTTCTGATAAACGGACTTGTTCAACCCAATTTGGATCTTCAGCCAACATAATAATTTCTTCTATTTTTACAGGACCTTTTGGTGTCGAATCAGATAATAAATAGAAGAATTTAGTTGTACTTGGCTTCCCCATATAAACATTTGCTTTATCTACAATTCCTTGTACTTGTTCACTAGACGCAATTTTTTTGCTTGTATCTGCTGCTTTATCCAATACAACTTTAGAGGTTGAGGCTAAGGCTTTAGAACCATCTACAATATTATCTTTTGCTGATTTAAATAAAGCATTCAAACGCTCTCCATCATCCATTTTAAAATCTTTTAAAATAGTTTGTTCTGCATTTTCTATTGTTAAATCAAGATATGGTGCTTCAGAAAAACCCATCCCGTTAGCAACAAAAATCGTAGGGATAGATGAACGATGTGAGTTATAAGCTTTCACGCGAGCATTATATTCATTGCGCCATTGAGAAATTTCATGTTCACATTGCTCAATATTTGTAATTAAGCGATGGTATTGTTGGTCTGCCTTTAAATCAGGGTATCTCTCAGCCATACCCTGTAAGTTCGTTAACATCATATTACTATCTTGATAACTAGAATAGATAGCATTCATTCCTGTTTCTTTAACTACTGTTAAATGTGTCAATTGCTCACTTTCTTGATAACCTCGAACAACATCCATAAGCTGATTAATTAAATTAACTTTTTTACTAATTGAGACAGAAATATTGGATAAAGACTCTTTAATATCATGCGCCTTACGCTGCAGCGAATTATAAGAAGTAAGAACCAAATAAATAATCGCTGCAATTAAGGCAAGTAAAATCCATAACCACATAAATAAAACCCTCACTTTATAATGCATCTGCCTACAAAATAGGCAGATATTTAATATTGAGGGATAATTGTAACGTTATAAATTGAAAATTAAAGCAAAAAGCCTAACTTTTTCCCCATTTCCACCACAGAGTTGGCTTTGAATTCGGCATCCCACTGCATTTTATTTTCTTCAAACAAAACAATCGCGGTTGAACCCAAATAAAAACGTCCTAATTCTGCACCTTTTTCAAGGAATAATTGGTGTTGATTCAGTTCCAAACGCCCCGATGGTTTGACCTTGCCTGTCGCCACGGTTTCAATGCCCGCTACAATCATGGCACCCACCAAAACAACCGCCATACGACCCAATTCGGTATCAAACAAACACACCATGCGCTCATTGCGGGCAAATAAACCCGGAATATTTTCGGCTGTGGTTTGATTGACAGAAAACAACTCACCTGGCACATATAAAGTTTCGGTGAGTGTGCCTGCAAAAGGCATGTGTACACGGTGATAATCGCGCGGAGATAAATACACGGTTGCAAATTGACCATTTTTAAATGGTTCAGCCAATTGCGGGTCGGCAATTAAGTTTTCAACAGTAAATTGCTGACCTTTGGCCTGAAAAATTGCCCCATCTTCAATTTTACCCAACTGTGAAATCGCCCCATCTGCAGGCGATACAATGCTGTTCGGATTGCTGTCAATTTCCCGCACACCCTGCTTTAAAGAACGGGTAAAAAATTCATTAAAAGATTTATATTTCAAGGCATTGCTTTGTTCTGCCAAAGACATATCAATGCCGTATTGCGCCTTGAATGCAGTGATCACCGCATTTTTGAGCACAGGATGCTCACTGGCTGCAAGTTTACCCACAACACGTGATAATTGATGTTGTGGCACAACGCGTTGTGCCTGAATGAAAATTTGTTTTTTTAAACGTGATGTGAGGCTCAAGACGGCAACTCTCCAGTAATAACAGGACTGTCAGGGCGGTTGCCCCATTCACTCCACGCACCATCGTAGGCCTGAATTTGCCAACCCAGTAATCTTCCTAAAATATAGGCCAGACCTGAACGGTGATGTGACTGACAATACACCACTACAGGCTCTTTGAGATTAAATCCGAGTTGTTCCAGACGCTGTCGTGTGCGTTCTAAGGGGTGCAATTTTAAATGATTTTCACGATTAAGGGCAGTACTCCATTCAAAATGCAATGCCCCAGGTATGTGACCACCGCGTCGTGCAGCCAAACGCAGCCCTGTATATTCATCTATAGTACGGCAATCCCACAGTTGTACCGACTGGTTTTGGCATTTCTGCAACAATTCATCATATTGAATACGATACTGATTTTGCGCTACAACAGGAGCAAGTGTACTGACAGGTTTCAGTGATTCAACTTCAGAAGTGGTCGGAAAACCTGCGGCCAACCAAGCATGAATACCGCCATTGAGCAAACTGGTATTTTCAAAGCCCAAACAGTGCAAGTTCCAAATCAGACGCCCTGCCCATGCACCGCCTTCATCATCATAAGCCACCACATGATGCTCAGGCGAGATATTCAAATACTGAATCAGCTCCTGCAAGGCTTCAGGTTCAGGCAATAGACCTGAAGCATCTTCATCCTGACGTAACAACATGCTCGGTTTGACCTGTAAGGCATGCGGCAGATGCAATTGCTCATACACCGAATTACGGCTTAAATCGACAATGCGTAATTTGTCATGTCCTAAAACGGGGACTAAATCTTCTGCTTCAATCAGCAGTCCAAAATCGAATGGTGAAGCGTTCATTTTTATGCTGTTCAGTCTGGTTGGCAATCCACTTTAACTTAGTATAGGTCATTTTTGGGCGCATGCTGTTTTTTTCATAACTTTCTCAGAATTTTAACAATCGCATGCTTTAATCTAGAAAAAAACCGAAGATTTTCTTCGGTCTTTTTTTCAGTTTTTTAGGCTTGTTGGTCTTTAAACTGGTGCCTGAATATCAAAAACTTGGCGCAAATATGCCAAGAAGGTGTCATTATCGGTCATGGTTTTACCAGGACTATCTGACAATTTCGCCACCGACTGACCATTACACTCGACCAGCTTCAACACAATATTCAGTGCCGTTTGCCCCATGTCATTGGTCAAATTGGTACCAATCCCAAAACTGACCTGAAAACGGTCTTTAAAGTACTGATGCAAGGCCCATGCTTTTTCAACACTCAATCCATCACTAAAGGTCAGCATTTTAGTTTTGCTGTCAATTTTCAGCTTTTTATAATGTGCATAGGCTTTATCGCCCCACGCATACGGGTCACCACTGTCATGTCGCAAACCATCAAATAACTTGGCAAAATACAAATCAAAGTCACGCAGGAAAGCATCCATCCCGACCACATCAGTCAAGGCAATGCCTAAATCACCCCGATATTCTTGCACCCAAGTTTCTAGTGCGGCTTTTTGGAAGTCACGTAAACGTACATCTAGCGCCTGAAATGCCTGTAAAAACTCATGTGCCATTGTCCCAATTGGGGTAATGCCTAATTCTTTAGCCAACAGTACATTACTAGTACCACGAAACACTTCAGGTACAGCTTGATGAAAAGCCGCAATCACGTGCTTTTGCCATGCAAAACTATAACGGCGGCGCGTACCAAAATCTGAAACCAAAAATGGTGGATCTTCAGGCAGTTGCTGCTGTTGGTAACTTTGAATCAGGGCAATTTTTTGCTGTAAACGGCGCTCACCTTCTGCCCAAACCTCATCATTACGGATGCGCTGAAAATACAGTTCATTGACAATTGCCAGGACAAAAATCTCGAACATCATGGCCTGTACCATCGGGCCTTCTACCCGAATATCCAAACGACCTTGCGCATCAATACTGGCGTGAATAAAACGACGCTTGAGCTGAAATAATTCTAAATAATCGACAAAGTCACTTTTAATAAAGCGTAAATTACGCAAATACTGCAATTCATCTTCTTTAAATTTCAACTGACACAAATGATCAAGCTGCGCATTCAACTCAGCTAAAATATCGCTCAGTGGATACGCGGTATCTTCAAGATTACGGCAGCGGAATTGATACACACTGTGCGTTTGCGGAAATTTATGCAGCACCACCTGTAACATGGTGAATTTATATAAATCAGTATCGAGCAGAGATTGAATAATGGGGGTCATAGGGATCATCATTTCGCGGTACTTCTTGCATTAAAGCATACTTTATTCAGCAAAAAAGGGCTTTTATCGACAATCTTGTTACAACTTTGCTGAAGTGTAGCCTTCCCAAGATATTTTACCTCTCTGCGGGCAGCTACCGTTCTGATGCTTTCGTGATTGATGTTAATGCACGCCAAAGTGCCTAAGTTTGCTACAATCTGCAGCCATCCCCCACACTGAGAAAATTAGTCCCCCATGCGCGCATTATTACAACGAGTTCTTGAAGCCAAAGTCGTGGTCGATGGTGAAATCACTGGCGAGATTCAACAGGGTATTTTGGTATTTTTGGGCTTAGGCAAAGACGATAATTTTGAGAAAGGCAAAAAGCTGATTGATAAAATTTTAAAATATCGTTTTTTTGATGATGAACAAGGCAAAATGGGTTGGAATGTCAGTCAGGCCAACGGCGGTGTGTTATTGGTTTCACAATTTACCCTCATGGCACAGACTCAAAAAGGTTTACGTCCTGATTTTGGCCCTGCGATGCCCCCAAACGATGCCAAAGCGCTGTATGAACAATTGGTGGACTATGCCAAAAGTCAGTTTGACAGGGTGGAAACAGGTATTTTCTCTGCCGATATGAAAGTGCATTTGGTAAATGACGGGCCTGTGACTTTTTGTTTGGAAGTCGAATAAATCACATATAAAAAAACCTCTGTCAAAAATTGATCAGAGGTTTTTGTTTGGGTCTGAGCAGCTTATTTACCCGTTTTTTGTTTAATAAACTGGCGTGCCATTTTAATTTTTTCTTTTACAGGTTTTGGTAGTTTAGGTGGAATCAATTTCGCTGCTTGGTTAAACCACAC
This sequence comes from Acinetobacter sp. SWBY1, assembly GCF_002946595.1. NCBI lineage: Bacteria > Pseudomonadati > Pseudomonadota > Gammaproteobacteria > Moraxellales > Moraxellaceae > Acinetobacter > Acinetobacter sp. SWBY1. The sequence continues at coordinate 1,949,341 of NZ_CP026616.1, forward strand.
CAATAAGCCAAAATCACCTTCCATTTTAATGCTGCCATTTTGCATGCCTGTCATAAATGCAGTTGGATCACCTTTCATTAAGGTTTTTACGCCTTGCTCGCTGTCTGCAAACTGCAAAATAAAATCGGCTTTTTCTGCATCGCCTGCCACAGTGTCAATATGTCCATTGTTGACAATAATTTGACGCGCCATACCCAAGTCTGTGCCAATTTGAATACGGAACTGGCGTTCATGCACCAACTCAATAAATTTTGGACTGGTACGTGCCAGTTGTTTCATACGCAATGCCAAACCTGCCACGAGAAGGTCAAGTGGATCGGTGCTGACATCAACCAAAGGAAGTTTGACCACAGGAATTGCAGAAAGTTTCATGACAGTGAAGCCTATTGTAATTGTTGGATAATGAACAGACTCATCCTATCACAACTCCCGCTTTTTGCTGCAAGGCTTTGTATAACAATCTTTAGGAGGGTGTTAAAATTTTGTCGCTGTTTGGATGGCGCAAACTGCCGTACAGATAAAGCAAAAAAGATGCAAACCAGTTGCATCTTTTTAAAGTTTTTGAATTTAGTCTGTACGATTTAGCGGCTTGAGCACTGCTGCTGATCGTCTTCATAGACTGGGGTATGTTCGATATAGCGACGTTTTGCCAAAGCACGCTCTGCCCGACGGTCTTCTCGTAATAATAATAAAGTCACCAAAGTCATCGCCAAGAAAATTGCCGACAAGTAACTGTAGGTAATTGGCAGTTCAAATACGCTTTGCACACTGTAGCGCACCACTTCCAATAAACCCCAAAACACCATACCTGCCAACATAAAGTTTAACCAGCGACGATAAGGCGAAAAGAAAACAGCAATCAACGCAGCTGCGACGAGGCTTAAGCCTACAATGGTCGCTAAATTCGCTGTTAGCATAAAAACCTCCGTCTAAAGATGCAGCCTCTTTTTGAATTGGTCTGCGACTTCAAATACCGTTTAAATAAATAATGGATGTCGATTTAAATTCTATGTCTGCATTATGCTGCGTTTTCTAGATAAAAAAAGACTTGTATTTTTATAAAGCGACACACCTTGTCGCAATATTATATTGTCATTACATTTTTTAAATTTTGTAGTTTTCGGGAAGCTAAGCTAGCTCTTTATTCGCGTGTCATTACAAAAAAACACCTTATTTTTTTGCCTTAAAAAATATTTTTTTCATTCAATGCTGTTGCGGTTTTTATCGACAGTTTTTGTTTACCGTTCATCGTTATCTGCTGATTATACAAACAAAAAACGCAGCATGACTGCTGCGTTTTTTTCATTGAATTGTCATATTAGGCACGGTTCAAGTCTTTGTCATGCACGCCCAATAAGTACAGCACACCATCTAAGCCCACGCTTGAAATGGCTTGATTGGCGTTTTGACGTACCAACGGTTTAGCACGGAACGCCACACCTAAACCTGCAATAGAAAGCATTGGTAAGTCGTTCGCACCATCACCCACCGCAATGGCTTGTTCCAAAGAAATCCCCATTTTGTCTGCCAGTTCACGTAGCAATAATGCCTTACGCGCACCATCCACAATGTGACCTTTTACTTCGCCTGTAACCATGCCATTTTCCACATCTAGAATGTTGGCATGCACTTCATCAATCCCCAATTTTTCCTGCAGATATTCTGCGAAATATTGGAAACCGCCCGACAAAATAGCGGTGCGATAACCCAAAGATTTCAAGGTTGAAATCAGGCGTTCAGCACCTTCGGTCACGGTCAGACGTTCGGCAATTTTAGGCAACACAGCAGCATCTAAACCTTTGAGCAATGCTACGCGCGCGCGGAAACTTTGCTGAAAATCCAGTTCACCCTGCATGGCACGTTCGGTAATGTCCGCCACCTGATCGCCCACACCTGCCTCAATCGCCAACTCATCAATCACTTCTTGTTCAATGAGCGTTGAGTCCATGTCAAAACACACCAAACGGCGGTTACGACGGTAGGCATTGTCTTCTTGTACCGCGACATCCACACTCAGTTCATTCGACAGGCTTAAACACGCAGCACGCATGGCAACTGCATCTAGCATTTGTCCACTTAATCCAAACTGAATGCAAGCACGTTTAGGTTCATCTTCGGCTACATTAAGCTGTGGGCGACCCGACAAACGGGTTACAGTTTCAATGTTAAAACCTTGGCTAGATACAATATGCGTGACCGCCTGTAAATGTGAGGCATTCAGCTCTGGTGCCAGTGCAGTCACGATATAACGGGTACGACCGCCTTCTTTGACCCATTGCTCATATTCAGTTGCAGAGATTGGTTTAAAACGCACAGTTAAGCCAATATCATGTGCTAAAATCAGAATCTCCTTCATGGCTAAAGCAGTTGCAGTCTGGTCTTCTGATGCAACAACAATACCTAAAGTCAGTTGATTATGAATAACAGCTTGGCCAACATCTAAGATTTGTAAGGAATGAGCGGACAATACCTGCATTAATCGAGTAAACTGATTAGGTTGGTCAGGTCCTAAAAATGATATAAGAATGATTTCTCGCATGAATTGACTCGGGTCTGAGCTACAACTATTGTGAGAATCATAATCTAAATTGAATATAAATGCCTTGGAAGTTTTACCTTGAATGCGCCTAGACAAGGGCTATTTGCTAGCCTATTGATTGTAAGTTTTGCTTTTCACACCTTTTTATTGGTGCTTGCAACAACACACCAATTAAATGAAAACCGCGCCAATCAGGGGCAGTTAATGACCAGCCAACTGGTCACAGACAGCCTTTCTGAGTTGGAACCTGCCAATACAGTATCACTGGCATTATTGGTGAATCGTTATGCCACCAATCCAAGCATTGCTTCTATTCGTATTTTAGATGCGCAAAATCAGGTTTTGGCGACAGGTGGACAGTCACGTACCCGTGAAGGTGAAGTCTTTGTCCGCGATGCAATCATCAATGAAAAGAAAGTCGGCAGCATTGAAATTACCTTAATTCAGCCAAGTATTGGTGAAATTCTGCGTACCCAATGGTTAGCGACACTTTTATCATTATTGGTCCATGGCTTGTTATGGTTGGCTTATCGCGCGATTGCCCGTCCAAGTCGTAGTGAATATTTAGCACGCATTAATAATGAATCTCGCCTTAAACACGAATTACAATTATTGACGCAAGCCCTTGAACAAGAAAAACATCAAACGGCTTTGGCACTTGCGCAGGCACAGCAACAGCCTAAACCTGTGATGACGCCTAAAGCAAACAAAGCCATTGAGCAAAGCCAAGAGCAAAACAACATTGCGCTGAATATTCAGTTTTATGACCCGAAACAATTATTAGACACGGTCACGCAAAGTGTGTCTGTGCCTTATTTTAGCTTATGTCAGATTTTCCTGAACAAAAGCATTGAACTGTGCGTACAACACTACAAGTTAAACCGTTCCGACATTCAAACAGTACAACCATTCCATGAAGATGGCGCAACACTCAGTATTGCAGCCAATACACCAAATGCAGCAGCCTGTATGGCCATGATTGGCACGGTGTTCCAGTTATTGTCTGAAGTGCTGTATAAGCGTTATCGTGAAGAAAAGCGTTTTGTGTTGCAAACTCGCAGTGGTTTATCAACCGCAGTCGAAGCCATGCAGTTATCTGCAGTGCAGGCAGCAGAGCGTTTGGTGCATCAATTATCTGCTCGTGAAAATGCAGTGCATTTACCGAATGAATTACTAGATGAACTGTCTACGCATTATGAATTGGTGAGTATGCCAAATCCGACCAATGTGCTGATGCGCCATGCCTTTATGGTTAATGGCATGGACAGCCAATCGGCTGAGTTGGCGCAAAGCCTGCGAACTGAAATTCTAAAAGGCAAACATTCAAGAGCTTCTTAAAATAATCCATGAGATGCCTTAAAAGCATAAAAACCTGAGTATGCACACATACTCAGGTTTTTTATACTCACAGATGCTAGATCACATCCATTTACTGCAGCCCAATTTACACATTCAACTGCTTCTGCTCGACCAAATACATTTGCGCATTGTGTACAGCAGCCTGCCCCACCACAGCAGCTTTCTGCCATTCGCCATTGGCTTGTAGCTCCCACGCATTTTGATTGTCATGCAAATAACTCAGCAAGCCATCTTCTACAATACGCTGTTTAATTTTCTCATCCAAAATAGGGAAGCAAGTTTCCACCCGTGAAAATAAGTTGCGCCCCATCCAGTCTGCGCTGGCGCAGTACAATTTTTTTGCACCACCATGCTCAAAATAATACACGCGGGTATGTTCCAAAAAGCGTCCCACAATCGAACGGACATGAATACGCTCAGACATACCTTTCACTTTTGGAATCAAACAACAAATCGAGCGGATAATTAAATCGACCTGTACCCCTGCCTGCGAAGCACGGTACAAAGCCGTAATTAACTCAGGCTCAGTCAATGCATTGACTTTAATGATAATTCGGGCAGCTTTGCCTGCTTGTGCAAACCCGATTTCTTGTTCAATCAGTTTGAGCAATTCACTGTGCAAGGTAAATGGTGCATGCAGCAAGTTTTTTAATTTTGCCGATCTGCCCATGCCTGTGAGTTCCTGAAACACCCGATGCACATCTTCACAAATATCAGGATGTGTGGTCATCAAACCATAGTCGGTGTACATACGTGCATTGCCCGCATGATAGTTGCCTGTACCCAAATGCACATAGCGCACCAACTGATCTTGCTCACGACGCACAATCAAAATCATTTTGGCATGGGTTTTATAGCCGACAATGCCATACACCACCACTGCGCCTGCCTCTTGCAAGACGTTGGCGACCATAATGTTGGATTCTTCATCAAAACGTGCGCGTAGCTCGATCACGGCAGTGACTTCTTTGCCATTACGTGCGGCTTCTGCAAGTACCTGCACAATTTCAGAATCTGGGCCACTACGATACAGCGTTTGCTTAATCGCCAACACATTTGGGTCTTTCGCCGCTTCTTTGAGTAAATTAATCACCGGCTGAAAAGAGTCAAATGGGTGATGTAGCAACACATCCTGCTTTTTCAGAATCTCAAACATCGGTTTTTGCTTCCGAAATATTTTTGGAATCACAGGTGCAAAAGGTGGATATTTCAATTCAGGTCGGTCAAAACTACTGGTCAGACGCGACAGGTTAATCGGCCCGCTAATCCGATATAATTGCTGCTCATCTAAATCAAACTCTCTGAGCAAATAATCAATAATATCTTGCGGGCAATCATCTTCAATTTCTAAACGTACCGCACGCCCAAAACGACGTGACGATAATTCATCTTTTAAGGCAACTGCCAAATCATCGACATCTTCGGCCAAAATCAGGTCGGCATTGCGGGTCACTCGAAACGCATAGCAACCTGTGGCTTTCATGCCTGGGAACAGATCATTGATATGCTGCTGAATAATCGCAGTCAAGAAAATATGTTCAGTCACACTACCTGCCACTTCTTTTGGCAAATTGATTAAACGTGGCAAAGAGCGTGGCGCAGGCACAATCGCCATTTCAATTTCACGTCCAAAAGCATCTTTGCCTTGTAAACTGACAATAAAGTTCAGACTTTTATTGACCAAACGCGGAAATGGATGCGATGGGTCTAGGCTAATTGGCGTTAAAACAGGCTGTACCTGACGGGCAAAATAATCGGCAATCCACGCTTTATGTTTATCCACAATGTCATGGTATTGAATAAAGTGAATCCCTAAACTTTGCAGCTGCGGCAAAATGGCATAATTTAAAGTGTCGTATTGCTGCTTCACCGCCTGATGCACTTTATCAGACAGTTCTACCAAGACCTGTTCAGTCGGAATGGCATCTGGGGTACGGGTAATGGCATTCAAATCGAGTTGCTTCATTAAACCTGCAACGCGAATTTCAAAAAACTCATCTAAATTACGTGAAAAAATAATTAAAAAATTGAGTCGCTCTAAAATAGGTAACTCTGGGTCTAAAGCTTGCGCCAAGACCCGACGGTTAAACTCAATTAAAGAGAGTTCACGATTAAAATAAGTATCAGATGAATGCTGAAAGTGTTCCATATCTTCTCTATGCTGTTTTTAAGACAGTCTGCTTATTTCGCCTCTGTGCAAGGCATGGTAGGTAGAGATTATGACAATCATGTTACACCCACAATCAATCGCAGAACATTTCGTCAAAATTGGGTATATGTAAAAAATTGATTTTTATTTATTTTATTTTACATTTAATCTATTTTTATAGCAAAAAGGAAGATTTCGCCCTTCCCTTTCGCGGCCAGTTCGTTATCTAGTTTTAGCCAAGTAAGTGCTGACTTTGTACTCGCTGTACTCCTTGTGCCAACATCTGTTGCCATGCTTGTTCTAAAGAGCCATTTAAATCAATCGCTTTGGTGGCATCTTCAATCACATAGGTGCTAAAACCCAACTCACAGGCATCTATTGCCGTCCACGCCACACAAAAGTCGGTGGCAATGCCCACAATATAAACCGTATCAATTTCACGGGCTTTTAAATAGGCCGCCAAGCCTGTGGTGGTTTTGCGGTCTGCTTCCATGAAGGCAGAATAACTGTCTATTTGCTCGTGAAAACCTTTGCGTATAATCAATTGTGCTGTAGGCAAATCTAAATCTGGGTGTAATTCAGCATCAGCTGTGCCTTGCACACAATGCACAGGCCACAACACTTGCTCGCCATAACTGAGCTGAATCTGCTCATAGTCCTGTTTGCCTGCATGGTTGGCAGCAAAGGACACATGCGTTGCAGGATGCCAGTCTTGGGTGATCACAATGTTCTGAAACACACGTCCCAACGCATTAATGCAGGGAATAATTTGATCGGCATTTGCAACCGCCAAATTACCTCCTGGACAAAAACCATTTTGCACATCAACCACAATCAAGGCATTATTCAGCTGCTGCATGCTGTTTCCTTTCCCATCTTAAACGCTACCCTCAGCATAGCTGAAATTTAAGTCTGAGTTGTATCGCTTTGATAAAAATAAAAAGAATCGTTTTCGGCACAATGTTGATAGTTCGGTAGCTGTAACAATAATTGCCGTACAAAACGTGGATAGATTTTGGCTTTGCGTGCAGTCGCGGCATGAAAATAAAAATAAGGCAGTGGATGCCGAGTTAAATAATTGACCAAATGCTGTCGGGTTAAACGTATCACCTGAAAGGCATCAATACCTGCGTTGACATCTTCATAAGTAGCTTGATCGGCAAATGCCAGCCACGCGTTTTGTTTTGGAGAAGTCCGTGTTGCTCGAAAATGGCGTTTCAGTTCTAAAATAAATTCATATTCAATCAGATACAGCGAAAACTGCTGTTGATCCAACTGAAATTCTGCAATCAATTTTTTCTGCTTCAAATGATACTCTTATATTTACTGTTTTTTAGGACTTATTATACCCTGCTTGCGTCATTGCCACCCAGTAGAACAGGCAGCTTTGCGACAGTACTTGTCACACTTCATTCGAGCATTTTCTCTCAAAAATCAGCGATCAACATACAAAAAAATAGCCTGCAGGTGCAGGCTATTTGGTCTTTCAACTGTTCTCATCCTTTTAAACAGTTTGAATACGACGTACCAATAACAACATGAAAATGGCTGAAATAATAATACATGGAATGGCTGCTGAAATAACCCCAGCCGCACCAAAGCCTGCTGCCAACAACTGACCTGCAATAGCAGGGCCAAGCATTGCGCCTACACGACCAACAGCAGAGGCAACACCGACCCCAGTACCACGTACTTCGGTTGGGTAGACAATACTACCAAAAGCATATAACACGCTCTGACAGCCAATCACAAAAGCACCGACCAAAGCTGAAGCCATATACATTTGCATGAGTGAACCCGCTGCATTTAGAGCAAATAAACCTGCCAAAATACCACCATACATCAATAAAATCACGTAGGCTTTTTTCCAACGGTCGGTCAGCATGCCCAAAATTACAGTACCGACTGTCGCACTCACCATGAAATAGAACTGTGCAGTACTGCCTTCTTTACGCGAGAAACCTAATTCCATAAATAAAGATGGTAACCAGCTCAACATGATGTAAACCACCATCAAGGTAAAGAAGTAACTCACCCAAATAAATAAGGTACGCAATAAGTTTTGTGAATTAAACAAATCTTTAAAAGATGCTTTTGGCGCAGCATTTTGTGCTGTGACATCTTTACCTGCCGCTTGTGCTTTTAAGAATTCACGTGATTCTGGCAATAACCACATCATCAATGGAATGACAATAAATGGCAGCAAACCACCCAAATAGAAAATGTTTTTCCAGTTTGAGCCAAAATCTGTACTGGCAATTAAAGATAAAATGGCTGCACCCACAGGCATACCACAATACATCAAGCCCACAGCACGACCACGGTTTTGTGGCGAAACAGCTTCAGATGCCAAAGTAATTAAAATTGGCATGGCTGCCCCTAAACCCGCACCTGCCAAGAAGCGCACCGCCAATAGGCTTTCAAAGCTATTCACCCACACCGTACATAAGGTAAATAAAGCAAAGACTGCTGTAGACCAGATTAATACTTTTTTACGACCAATACGGTCTGCAAAACGTCCGCCAACCAAAGCACCTGGCAATAAACCTAAAATACCCGCACTAAAAAATACCCCAAGCTGCGAGCTGTCTAAACCAAAATGCTCACGGATACCTGCCGCAGCAATACCTGCTGCCTGAATATCCAGACCTTCAATCACTGCAATTAAAAAGCAGATCGCGACGGTAATAACCGCATGCCGCTGATCGCTATGTTGTGTTGATCTATCCATTGGGTCCCTCTACTAGAATTAGATAGCCATGTGAAAGCCTGCATCTTGCGCAGTTTTAAACTGCAGCAATAGCTATCAATAAGTGTTAGACCAAAGTGAATTTTTTCAGATCAGCGCAAACGTGTTGCGCAGCATGTAGAAAAAAACATAGCGAAAAAAACAATAAATCTGGCAAATTACACGCTATTTTCCCGCTTAAAGCAGTAAATTCAGCGCAAGATTTCTCACCATTTAAGAAGTCAGCGACAACATAGGTAGACTTAAAAGCTATTATTCTTAAGAATCAAAAATCAAAATATCCAGATTAAAACAGTCAGATATAAGAGCTATAAGGTCTGAATTGAGCGTTTTTTTATATAAATATCTAGGGTCTGTTGACAATTCATCTATGTTTGCGACGTGAGAGATATATCTCGCAAGATTTTTTAGCTGATATAAGGCATGAGACAGGAAATTTAGTCATTCTAAATGACTGGCACATAACGCAATAGCAGCAAAAAATATGCTCGCCCTGAAAGGCTGTGGCTAAAACTTTCTCAGATTGCGTTATGAAACTTGGCAATAGTCTCGCTATTCCCTGCGTTTCATGCCTGATCTGCTCAGTTTTAGCCTACAGCGCAAGCCATTTATGAAATGTCAACAGACCCTATATTCAGCGTTGTATTTCAAACTTGAGGCTAAAAAAGTGCTGATGAGGGTTGTGCCATACCAATGAAAATTTGGGTACAAAGGAGATGGTTATTATTTTTTTATTTTGAACAACAAGCTGCTGATCCTAAAATACTAAATTAAACAAAGTTTATGATTGCTTTGACGAAAGCATATTGTTCTGACACACTGAATCAGTCATAATTTGGCTAAGCATTATTTAATCAATTTGATTGAATTTTGACCCAAATCAAAATACTGCAACCATCCACATCTACCTTTTCTACACCTCTGTGGATGGAAAAATAGGATCTTTTTAAAAAATGACTCAGCAAGCACAGACCATTCAAGGCTCAATTGTCGCAATTGTCACCCCAATGTTAGAAGATGGCAGCGTAGATTGGAAAGGTCTCGAGAAGCTCGTTGAGTGGCACATAGAACAAGGTACCAACAGTATTGTTGCTGTAGGTACAACTGGTGAAGCATCGACCTTAAGTATGGAAGAGCACACCAAAGTGATCGCAGAAATTATTCGCGTCGCAAATAAGCGTATTCCTGTCATTGCTGGTACTGGTGCAAACTCAACGCATGAAGCCATCGAACTGACCAAAGAAGCACAACAATTGGGCGCAGATGCGGCCTTATTGGTAACGCCTTATTATAATAAGCCAACTCAGGAAGGTTTATACCAGCACTATAAAGCAATTGCAGAAGCAGTTAATTTACCTATCATTTTATATAATGTACCGGGTCGTACTGGTGTAGATATGTCAAATGAAACGGTCATCCGTCTTGCAGACATCCCAAATATTGTGGGCGTAAAAGATGCAACGGGCGATGTGCCACGTGGTCAGCAATTATTGGCTGGCCTAACAGGCAAAAACATGGTGGTGTATTCAGGCGATGACGCTACGGCATATCAATTGATGCTGCACGGTGCAAAAGGCAATATTTCTGTAACTGCCAATGTTGCACCAAAAGCCATGAGCCAAGTTTGCGCGGCTGCAATCGCAGGTGATGCTGCAGGTGCAGAGCAACAAAACAGTGCGATTGCAAATTTACACAATATTCTATTTTGTGAATCGAACCCAATTCCTGTGAAATGGGCACTTCATGAAATGGGATTAATTGGTACAGGAATTCGCCTGCCATTAACTCCGCTTGCAGAACAATATCGTGCACCGTTACGCGAAGCCCTTCAGGCTGCGGGTGTCATTCAATAAAAGAGCTTAGTATGATGCAATTACGTTTTGGTTTTATCGCCGCACTTTCAGTATTGAGTTTGGCTGGTTGTAGTTCTCTTGCCATCAATAATGGTTCATTGGACTATAAAGACGCCGCTACTTTAGCACCACTTCAATATCCAGAAGGTTCTGTGGTTCGACCTGCAACACCGTTGTATCCTGCACCAAGCGTTGACCCTTTAGCAACGGCAAATGCACCTAAGCTTGAAAATGCACGTGGCAACCGTTTTGCGATGCCACGTCCTGAAGCCATGCAAGCCAGCAGCAACACAGTTCAAGACAGTACGCAAATTGGACGTCCTCAACCCGTAGTTGACGGAAACCAAAATCCGTTGCTCAAAATTGATGGAAATTCTGCTACAATTTGGCAATACACACTTGCCACCCTCAGCAGTCTGAATTACAGCATTGTTGGTCAAAGTAAGAACCGTTACGAGGCAACCATTAAGGTCGATCAACAGATTTATGTCTTAAGATTGACCTCTGTCGGTTCGAGCAACAACCTAGCTGTATTCAATGCCGATAACAGCTTTGCAGATCAAGAAAAAGCTGCAGATCTGTTGGCCCAGATTTACCAAAATTGGCCAGCCTAGCCGTACTAGGCATTTTTTTTTGAAAAAGGTTCCCTCATGTTAAAACAAACCTTGCTCTATACTGGTAAAGCAAAATCTGTTTATACCACAGACAGTGCAGACCACCTGATTTTAGTCTTTCGTGATGATGCCTCTGCGTTCAATGGCGAAAAAATCGAACAACTAGATCGTAAAGGTAAGGTGAACAACCGTTTTAACGCCTTTATCATGGAAAAATTGGCTGAAGCGGGTATCGAAACTCACTTTGAAAAACTACTTACACCAAACGAAGTATTGGTGAAAAAGTTAGACATGATTCCTGTAGAGTGCGTTATTCGTAACTACGCTGCAGGTTCACTCTGCCGTCGTTTAGGTGTAGAAGAAGGTAAAGAACTGACCCCACCTACATTTGAATTGTTCTTTAAAGATGACGCTCTTGGCGACCCAATGGTAAACGAATCTCAAGCGATTGCTTTAGGTTGGGCCAATGCTGAACAATTGGCAAAAATGAAAGAATTAACTTACCAAGTCAACGATGTATTAAAAGCATTGTTTGATGCAGGTAACATGATTTTGGTCGACTTCAAACTTGAGTTTGGTGTATTCCACGACCGTATTGTGTTGGGTGATGAGTTCTCTCCAGACGGTTGCCGTTTATGGGACAAAGACACCAAGAAGAAACTCGACAAAGACCGTTTCCGTCAAGGTTTAGGCGGTGTGGTTGAAGCTTATGAAGAAGTTGCTGCACGTTTAGGCATCGACTTAGACAATATCTAATTCAAGCTTTTCAATTTTAAAAGCTGAATTCCCAAAACCGAGCAACATTGCTCGGTTTTTTGTATTTTGCTGTAGACCAAACAGGGTTTACAAACCAAATCTTTGAAAAAATCGCCCCATCCACAATGCCCAGTCTGTCTGCCTATTTTTAAATTTATCTGAATTTAAATTGTGTATTCTGCAATTCCGTGTATGCTTGTTGTCATACTAGAAAAATATGAAGTTCGTTTTAATCGTCTAAGTCCGTAGTTTTATTTTGTAATCCTTCGTTTGTTCAGATTTTAAGTCGCATCTTTTTCCCAGTTATTCCAAATCTTTTTTAGATTGCAACATATTAAAATTCAGCAGGATATTTCCCTATGTCAAATCCGACAATGAAAGGCACGGTAAAGTGGTTTAACGAAACTAAAGGTTTTGGTTTTATTCAACCAGAATCTGGTCCAGATGTGTTTGCGCATTTCAGCGAAATCGCACACTCAGGCTTCAAGACTTTACACGAAGGTCAGCAAGTTGAATTCAGCATTGCGCAAGGTCAAAAAGGCCCGAATGCTGTAAACATCAAACCGCTTTAAACCTTTGAATGCAGCACTCAAGGCTGCAAACAAATCTAAAAAAGCTCAAGTTGATTCTTGAGCTTTTTTTATGCCAATACTTTTACAAATATCTTTTCAGCTATACCAAATCGCTTAGGATTGAGTCTGCTGCCAACGACGTTGTTGTAAACGCTCACCTTCCACTTCACGTTTATTACGTGCCGACTCATACAACTTTGTGCCTTTCAGTTCAGGCGGCAAATAGTCCTGTAGCACAAAATGCTCTGGGTAATTGTGCGGATACAAATAATCTACGCCATAGCCTTGTTCTTTCATCAGTTTGGTCGGTGCATTACGCAAATGCAGTGGCACAGGTAAGTTGGCGGTTTTTTCAGCCAAATCCATGGCTTTATTAATTGCCAAATAAGTACTGTTACTTTTGGCACTGGTTGCCAAATATACTGCACATTGTCCTAAAATAATCCGCGCTTCGGGCATACCCAGCACTTGTACCGAGCGGAAACACTCGCCTGCCAATAACAAGGCATTCGGATTTGAATTGCCAATATCTTCCGAAGCAGCAATCAACATGCGACGCGCAATAAAGCTCGGGTCTTCACCGCCTTTGAGCATGCGCGCCATCCAATACAATGCAGCATCGGGGTCACTGCCACGAATTGACTTAATAAAAGCCGATACCAAATCATAATGTTGCTCGCCTGACTTGTCATAACGGGCAATGTTTTGTTGCGCAACCTTGACCACAATCGCGTTGGTGATGATATTTTCCACCTCGGGTTCAAAGGTGCTTGCCACCAAGTCCAGTAGGTTTAAAGCCTTGCGTGCATCACCTGCAGCAAACTGAATCAGAGCATCAAATTCTTCAATCTGAATATAACGGTCTTTTAAGAATTGATCTTGCTGAATGGCTTGAGTAAGCAAAGTCTGAATCGAATCGGCATCTAAAGCCTTTAAGGTATAGACCTGACAACGTGAAAGCAGCGCACTATTGACTTCAAAAGATGGATTTTCAGTGGTCGCACCAATTAAGGTGATTTTGCCCTTTTCCACCGCATTTAATAAGGCATCTTGCTGCGACTTATTAAAGCGATGAATTTCATCAATAAACACCACTGGTGTGAGCAAATCGCCGCCTTCGGCAATAATTTCACGCAGCTCTTTGACCCCAGTATTCAAGGCAGAAAGGCTGATAAAAGGACGATCTACCGCCTGCGCCAACAGCAAAGCGATGGTGGTTTTCCCCACCCCTGGTGGCCCCCAGAAAATAATTGAAGGCAAATGCCCCTGATCAATCATTTGGCGTAACGGCGCTTGCTCACCTAAAAGATGATCTTGACCAATAATTTGCGATAAATCGCGTGGACGCAAACGCTCAGGCAGTGGAATATGACTCTCTGACATCTTGTTATTTCTATACTTGACTTCAACCTAGTCTACTATGATCTCAAGCTTTGGAGTATTTCTAATCGTACCGATTTATCACTAAAACACGATTCACGGTTTGTTCTACAATATGAATTAACGCACCCAACGCACCACATAATCTTCTATGTCTTCTTCTGCAACATCCAATTCTGAAATACAGCGTCCTGCTGCAGATTTTTTGGCTTTAATCACACTTTGGCGTGAACCCGTATTCAAATAATGCCAAGATGGCAAATTTTTACCCTCTTTTAAACGGCGATAGGCACAACTTGGCGGCAACCAGTGAATTTTTTCTAGTTTTTCGGGGGTGAGTTGAATGCAATCGGGAACAGAGTCAAAGCGATTGGCATAATCTGAACAACGTGCTGTGTTACAATCCAGTAACTTGCATGCCACTTTGGTATAGGCCACTTCCTGCGTGTCTTCATCTTCTAGTTTGACCAAACAGCATAAACCGCAACCATCGCACAAGGCTTCCCATTCCGCAGTATTTAAGGCATTCAGCGGATAGTTTTTCCAAAATTCAGGTCGTAATTGATCAGACATAGCGCACAGAAAATAACAAAACTGCGTCATTATAACAGCCTTGTTTCAACTTGTTGCTTTTGTTTAGTCTTTAAATGAATCAAACACTTAACTCAAACAACTGAACATTTAATACACAAAAACAAAACACTGTACTGCGTTGATCTCCCTATACTCAATTCAGAAGCAATAAAAACACATGGAGAACAATTATGTTTCGTTGGGCTATAATCTTCGCAGTGATTGCGTTAATCGCGAGTTTACTTGGTTTTGGTGGTGTCGCTGGTTTATCCAAAGACTTTGCCATTATTTTATTGGTGATTGCTGTGATTTTGGCAATTGTTGGTTTCCTCTCTCGCGGAAAAATCTAGTGACCTCGTCTATAAATTCCTAAAAATCAGATAAAAAAGAAGGATTTTTCCTTCTTTTTTTATGTCCGCTTTTTACGCAACAAATGCCAATTTGGCTATTTTAAAAATATTTTCTCACATTTATAGGCAGTATTTACCCTGTTTTTAAAAATGCGTGCCATATTATTATGCTTTAATCATGGCATTGAAAACGATAAGGAATAAGGCATGGCTTTAGCAATCAAAACTCGCGAAATTGAATATACGGCTGCAGATGGCAGCAAACTGATCGGTTATTTTGCTGCACCAGAAACAGCACAAGCTGTCGCGGGGGTGATTGTCGCACCTGAATGGTGGGGACGTAACGAATATACCGAACAACGCGCGCGTGAATTGGCTGAACATGGTTTTGCAGCCTTAGCAATTGATATGTATGGCGATAAAAAAGTCACCACTACCGCAGCCCAAGCCAATGAATGGATGATGCAAACTTTTGCAGATGCCGACACAATTGTGACTCGTGCGTCTGCAGCTTTGGACACTTTAGCTGCCCAACCTGAAGTAAATCGCGATAAACTTGCTGCAATTGGTTTCTGCTATGGCGGCAAAGTCGTTCTGGATTTGGCTCGTTCTGGCGCAGCATTAAAAGCCGTGGTGACCTTCCACGCCAACCTCAGCCCGAAAGCCCCTGCACAACAAGGTCAGGTGCAAGCCGAGATTTTGGTGTTGCATGGTGAGCTAGACAGCATGGTGACTTTAGACGATGTTGCAAGTTTCCGTGAAGAAATGCACGCGGCTCAAGTTGAGCATGAAGTGATTATTTTTGAAGATGCCAAACACGGTTTTAGTAACCCTCAAGCCGATGAACGTGCCAAAGCCAATGGGGTCGATTTAGGCTACAACGCATCGGCAGAGCAGCAAGGTTTAGCGGCAATGTACGAAGTGTTGAATCGTCGTTTAACAGATTAATCTGCTGTTCACATTACGCAACATATACTCAACGCAAGCCAAGAAAATTTTAAAGAAGAGGATATAACAATGACTGAGCAATGCCCTTATTGCAATTTTGATGATTATGATGTTTTGGCAAAAAATGAATTTGGGGTCATTTTGCCTGAACCCAATGCCCTATCTAAAGGACATTGCGTAATTATTCCAATACGTCATGTGGGTTCTTTTTTTGAAGTCACCGACAAAGAGCGTAAAAGCCTGATGTCTTTATTAGAATTGGCGCGCAATGAGTTGCACTTGCGTCATCAACCTGCAGGTTTCCATGTGGGTTTTAATGATGGCGATGTGTTTGATGCTAAATCTGAGCATTTACACATCCACATTATTCCACGCTATGAAGGTCAGACCTTAAAATTGGATAACCGTTGGGGTATGAGCGGTCAAATTTAAACCACGACTCGTTTTATCCCAAACCAAGTGAAACCAAACCTAAAGAAGAAGATGCACGCTCATCTTCTTTTTTTATGCACGTAATTCCCACGCCAGTTTGGCTATACTAAGCCGCTACTTTACAAACTGGGTTCGCATGACTGCTTTTTCATTTTCCGATGCTCTCCTCACGTGGTTCGATCAACACGGACGCCATGACCTGCCGTGGCAAGTCGCCGATGATCCCTATGCGGTGTGGGTGTCTGAAATCATGCTGCAACAAACTCAGGTCAAAACCGTATTGCAATATTTTGAGCGTTTTTTGCAGCGCTTTCCGACAGTGCAAGATTTAGGACGCGCAACTTGGGATGAAGTTGCACCATATTGGGCAGGTTTAGGCTATTACGCCCGCGCCCGTAACTTGCACAAAGCAGCAGCCATTGTGGCTCAACAAGGATATTTTCCAAACACACTAGAACAGTGGATGGCTTTGCCGGGCATTGGTCGCTCTACGGGCGGTGCCATGATGTCGCTGGGTTTACGCCAATACGGCGTGATTATGGATGGCAACGTCAAACGGGTGTTGGCACGTTTTTTTGCTATTGAAGACGATTTGTCTAAACCTGTGCATGAACGTGCCATGTGGCAACTGGCAGAACAACTCTGCCCCGAAGTGCGTAATCACGACTATACTCAGGCTATTATGGATTTGGGCGCCACCATTTGTACCCCCAAAAAACCACTGTGCTTATATTGCCCAATGCAACAACACTGCAAAGCACATCAACAAGGTTTAGAGCAGGAATTGCCCTTTAAAAAACCGAAAAAAGCCGTACCCGTTAAATCTGCACAGGTCTTAGTACTGCAATGCGCAGATCAGTGGTTATGGCAACAACGTCCCAATACAGGACTTTGGGGTGGACTATGGTGTTTGCCTGTCATTGAAGATGCACAGGCTTTTGAGCAACTGTGTCAAAGCTTGAGCCTTAAACAGGTACAGCAACGCGCACAGATTTCACATAGCTTTACCCATTTCACTTGGCAGCTTGAAGCACTGTGTTTTCAGGTCGATGCTGATCTACAAGAACACTTGGCAATAGAACTGAATGCAGATTGGTATAGTCCGCAACAAGCCAGCGATTTGGGCATTCCGACGGCCATGAAAAAATTGATCTCGGCAATCAATCTGTGACATAGTCAAGCATCGTGATGAATGAAATCTTTGCTTTCACTGCCATTACAAGGATGTCTTATGTTTCGATGGATTGCTGTTTTAAGCCTGTCACTCTTTACCTTATTGATTGCGGCCTGTAGTTGTGCACCGAAACGTCCTAGTACCCCACTCCCGCCTGCCTTGGTGCAAAAACTCAATCAAATGAGTTTAAAAACTCGCTTGCCCATTCCTGTGCAGGGCATTAAAGCGCATCAGTTGAATGACACTTGGGGTGCATCTCGTAGTAGCGGACGTTTGCATGAAGGCATTGATATTCTTGCCGCCAAAGGCAGCAAAGTGTATAGCGCTACAGAAGGTTTAATTGCAGACTTACGCGATAATCGCTTAGGTGGTAAAGTAATTTGGATATTAGGGCCTGCAGGCACTTGGCATTACTACGCACACTTGGATGGACATAAACGCGGTTTAAACGTGGGCGATTATGTCAAGGCAGGAACGCATATTGGCTATGTCGGCAATACAGGCAACGCCCGACACACTGCCGCACATTTGCATTACGGACTTTATTTAAATGGTAAAGGACGCGGTGCGGTCAATCCTTATCCTTATTTACGTTAATTTTGTTAGGAACATTTCATGTCTGAAGCCTTGATAAATCGATTGGTGGAATTTGCAGAATCTGGCAATCAACAAAAAATTGTATTGGCAGGACAAGTCCATCAAGGCTGGGTCATGGAAATTACTGAAGATGCCCTGCTCATCAGCACAGGTTATTCAGATAAAGTTGGTAAAGACAACTGGATTTCCTTTCACGATCTGCAACAGGCAGAACTATATTATTGGGATAACCAACATGACCAATGGGCAGCATTTCAGCTTTAAGTCCGTCCCATTCACATCTATTCAGCTATCTATTCAACAAGGAGCATGACCCATGACGATACAACGCTGTGGTTGGTGTTCCGATGATCCGCTCTATATTGCCTATCATGATTTAGAGTGGGGACAAGCTGTATTTGCCGAAGTGCATTTATTTGAAATGCTGTGTTTAGAGGGACAGCAAGCAGGCTTGTCTTGGATTACTGTATTAAAAAAACGTGAAGCGTATCGTCAGCATTTTTTTCAATACAGCATTGCTGAAATTGCCGCCTTCAGTGATGATGATATTGCGCTCAAATTACAAGATGCTGGATTGATTCGACATCGAGGTAAATTACAAGCAATTCGTGACAACGCACGTGCATGGCAAAAACTAAAAGACGCCGATATAAACGTCGTGACATGGCTTTGGGGTTTTGTTGCACAGCAACCTATTAGGAATGATGTACCTGACTATCGTCTTGCGCCTGCACAAACCGACGCTAGTGTTGCCATGTCGAAAGCCCTAAAGAAAAATGGTTTTAAATTTGTAGGCCCGACCACCTGCTATGCTTTTATGCAGGCTGTGGGCATGGTCGATGACCATGAAAATCACTGTCACTTTAAAACAACATCTTAAAGCAACATCCAAGCTTTAGTATTCAAAACTGCTCAACCCATAATAGCAAGATCACCAATCAATACAGTCAGCCTTATGACAAGGACGGTGCAATATGAGTAATACCATTCGAGCCTATGCCGCAATGCAGGCAGGTGAAGCCCTGCAAGCCTATCAATTTGATGCGGGTGAACTGCAGGCGCATCAGGTAGAAGTCAAAGTCGAATATTGTGGCTTATGCCATTCCGATCTTTCAGTCATTCAAAATGACTGGCATTCCTCAGTATATCCTGTGGTGGCAGGACATGAAATTATTGGCACGATTACTCAATTGGGCAGTGAAGCCAAAGGTTTAACCGTGGGGCAACGTGTAGGCATTGGCTGGACTGCAGACAGTTGCCAACACTGCGATGCCTGTATTGCAGGCGAACAAGTGCTGTGCAGCAATGGCACCACCGCAACCATTGTGGGACATGCAGGTGGTTTTGCCGATAAAGTCCGTGCAGGTTGGCAGTGGGTCATTCCATTACCCGATGAGGTCGATCCTGTCAGTGCAGGGCCTTTGCTCTGTGGTGGAATTACCGTATTTGATCCGATCTTGAAACACCAAATTCAAGCAGTGCATCATGTTGCCGTGATTGGTATTGGTGGCTTAGGCCACATTGCAATCAAACTCTTAAAAGCATGGGGCTGTGAAATTACCGCCTTTAGTACCAACCCCGACAAAACTGCAGAATTGTTGGCCATGGGGGCAGATCATGTGGTGAACAGCCGTGATGCCGCTGCGCTTAAAACCCAACGTGGCAAATTTGACCTGATTTTAAGTACGGTAAATGTGAGCTTGGACTGGAATGCCTATTTAAGCACGCTGGCACCGCATGGCACTATTCACATGCTAGGTTTAACGCTAGAACCCATGCCCATTAAGGCAGGCAGCTTGATTGGTGGTGCAAAATCAGTTACGGGATCATCAACAGGTTCACCCAAAGCTCTGCGTCAATTACTTCAATTTGCAGCACGCAAACAGATTGCCCCGCAAGTCGAAGTTTTTCCAATGTCACAGATCAATCAGGCAATTGAACATTTGCATCAGGGCAAGGCACGCTATCGGGTTGTGTTAAAGGCCGACTTTGACTGACTTTTAAGATAAGTCATGATAGTCAAATATATTTCTATCTTTATTTAGGTAAAACCGCTCATCTAAAAACCTAGATCACATGAGGATACTCGGAAGTGTCATCCACAACCTGCGTAGCATTAGACCATTATTGTTTCTGCGAAATAATGAATGAGATACAAGAATTAAACAGGTTTTGTGGATGACAATGGTTTTGCCCACTTTTGCCGAAACAAAAGTGGGTCGAACCGAAGGTTAATCCTATTATTGGACAACAACCCATCAGGACGCTGTCTTGATCATTTATGCGATTACAATAAAAATTTACCTACAGCCCAAACGCAATCTGACTTTTCTTAAATGACCCACATCTAGTCCTGAATTGATAAGATTTATGTATAAAAAATGTTTTAGATATTCAGTCTGTTATAGAATAAACTGCGTAAGCAGCATATATTAAAAAGTTGAATCGACACAGGCTGCAAAGCCACGTGCCAAACTAGAAAAGTCTGTGAAAAAGTCTGCTAAGATGAATGCTGCTTTTTTAACTATAAAATGAATTTGAGAAAACCTATGAGTAAAGCCTTACCCATCGCTGTTGCTGTAATTTTAGGCGGTGCTGCACTTGTTCCTGTTTATTATGCCTCTCAAAACCCAGCAGTGGCGACCTCTAAAGCGTCGGCAAATGCTTCTGCGGTTGAAAAAATCAGCTACGCTTTGGGTTATGAAGTGGCACATCAAACCCCACCAGAGCTAGACATCAACAGCTTTGTAACAGGTGTGCGTGAAGGTCATGCGCGTAAACAACCTGCCTACACCGAAGAAGAATTACAAAAAGCCTATGAGCAATTCCAGCAAGAGTTGCAACAAAAACAAGCCACTCAAGCGCAAGCTGCACAAACAGCCAGTGATTCATTCTTAACTGAAAATGGCAAAAAAGCAGGCGTACAAACCACAGCTTCTGGCTTGCAATATCAAGTGATTAAAGAAGGCACAGGCAAACAGCCAACGGCAAGCTCTGTGGTCAAAGTGCACTACACGGGTAAACTGGTCGATGGCAAAGTATTTGACAGCTCGGTACAACGTGGTGAGCCAATTGAATTCCCACTGAATCAAGTCATTCCGGGCTGGACTGAAGGTTTACAGCTCATGAAGGAAGGCGGTAAAGCTACGCTGTATATTCCATCGAAACTGGGCTACGGCGAACAAGGTGTACCAGGCATGATTCCTGCCAACAGCACCTTAATTTTTGATGTTGAACTGATTGAAGTGAAATAACAACATCACCCTTTCAGGAGAGCTTGGCTCTCCTGTATGGTCTTAGGACGAAAAGAATGAAAAAACACCTTGCCCTTGTGTGTATCGCACTGCTCAGCAGTGGCAGTTTTGCCAAAACCGTGACCAATAAAAGTCCTGTTGCAGATCAGGTTGGTTATAGCTTTGGTTATTTAATGGGGCGCAGCAATGCGGAAACCTTAAAAGATATTGATCTCGAAGCCTTCATTGCTGGCTTAAAAATGGCAACACAAGACCAAGCCGCCAGTTTAAGCGATGAAGAAATGGCACGAGTGCTGACTCAATTCAAAAAGCAAGCCGAAGCCAAACAACTGATTGAGCTTAAAAAAGTAGCCGATAGCAATGCTAAAATTGGGCAAGCCTTTTTAAACAATAATGCCAAAAAGGCAGGGGTCAAAGTCACCAAGTCTGGCTTGCAATATCAAGTCTTACAGGCAGGTACGGGCAAATCACCCAAAGCCACCTCTACCGTTAAAGTCCATTATGAAGGTCGTTTAATTGATGGTACGGTATTTGACAGTTCTATCGCCCGCGATCAAGCTGCAGAATTTCAGGTCAGCCAAGTCATTCAAGGTTGGACTGAAGGCTTACAACTCATGAAAGTTGGTGCCAAATATCGCTTCTTTATTCCTGCTGCTCTAGCCTACGGTCAAATTGGCTCAGGCGATGCAATTGAGCCAAACAGCACGCTTATTTTTGATGTGGAACTTTTAGAAATTGTAAAATAATCCAAAGCCGCATCATCTTTAAACAAAAAAATACCGCAATTTAAATTGCGGTATTTTTTCAGATCAACTTCGCTTCATTAAGGTTTTAAATGACGTGGTCTAAAACCCGTTGCCAACAATCCAACCCCATAGGCCACTACGCCCACCACACACAGCGCAGTGACTTCTGCCACACGCATCCATTGTGATACATCACCGTTATACCAAGTTAAGGCATACCACAACGCAGCAATCATCACGGCATTTGCCACTGCAAACTGCACCATGAGTTTTTTCCAGTGCGCACCAAAACGGAAAATCTTGCGTTGATGCAAATAGAAATACAACATGCCTGCATTCACCAAAGCCGAACCTGATGATGCCAGTGCCAATGCCATGTGTTCAGCTTGCCAGTCAATCAGTTTAAAGAAGCCAATAAACACCACGTTTAAAATCGCATTGGCAGCCACAGCCATTAAACCCACACGTACTGGTGTTTTGGTGTCTTGCTGTGCATAAAAACCCGGTGCAAAGACTTTAATCAGCATGAATGAAATCACCCCTGCACTCATACATTGCAAGGCCAAAGCGGTCATTTGCGTATCTTTAAAACTAAACTGACCACGCTCAAACAAGGCTTGGATAATAGGCGTTGATAACATAAACAGTGCAATACTGGCAGGGACACCTACCAAAATAATCACCCGTGCAGCCCAGTCCATCATGCCGCGGAATTTATCCATATTTTGTTCTGCATGACGCGCAGACAGTGACGGTAAAATGACCGTCCCAATCGCTACACCAATTAAGCCCAAAGGTAGCTCTGTCATACGTTCCGCACTATACAACCACGACACCGAACCATCCTGCATAAAAGATGCCCAAATGGTGTTGAGTAGCAGGTTAATTTGCGTGACCGATACCCCAAATAAAGCAGGCAGCATCAGCTTCATAATCCGATCCACCCCTTCATGCTTGAAATCAACTTTAGGGGGAATCAGCAGCTTTTTACGCCATAGTTCTGGAATTTGAATCGCAAGTTGTAAAGCACCCGCGATAATCACCGCCCAACCCAGTGCCATAATCGGCTCTGCCATGTACGGTGTGAGCCATAATGCACCTGCAATCATCGCCACATTCAGCAATACAGGCGCAAAGGCAGGCGTGGTAAATGAGCCATAGCTGTTCAAAATACTGCTGGCAAATGCCGTCAGCGACATAAACAACAAATAAGGAATGGTCAGGCGGAACATATCGGTGGCTAGCGCAAACTTTTCAGGGTCGCTATGGAAACCCGGTGCGTAGATATACATCACCGCAGGCGCAGCCACCATGGCGGTAAAGGTTAGCCCTGTCATTACCGTCATTAAACAGCCAAAAACCCGACTAATTAAAATTTGTACTTCGGCATGAGTGCGGCTGGTTTTATATTCGGTCAATACAGGAATAAATGCCTGCGAAAACGCCCCTTCGGCAAATAGTCGCCTGAAAAAGTTCGGAATGCGAAACGCCACCACAAAGGTATCGAAATCTTTACCTGCACCAAACACATTCAGCAACACCACATCACGGACTAATCCTAGCACCCGTGACAGCATGGTCATTGCACTGACAATAAAGGTCGATCGCCAAAGCGCCATCGTTACCACCCAATCAAAAAATTAGTCGCTATTGTAATCAAAGCATCAACAAAGTTTTGTTATTGATTGATCAATTTTTTCTGTGAAGTCGAAGCTTTAAGTTGAGATAACTGTTCACGAAAATACGGCCAGTCAAAATACGGCCCTGGATCAGTTTTGCGTCCTGGCGCAATATCAGAATGTCCTGCAATATGCTGCTGAATACTCGGATAGGCCTGCTGCAAACTGTGTACCACCTGCACCAAACTCTGATATTGCGCTGTTTCAAAAGGCAAGTCATCACTGCCTTCTAACTCTATCCCAATTGAATAATCATTACATTCAGGTTGCGCCAAATAACTAGAACGCCCCGCATGCCACGCCCGATCTGCAAAATTAACAAATTGCAGCACCTCGCCTGTTCTTAAAATTAGCAAATGTGCCGAAACCTGCATGCCGTGAATGGTCTGAAAATAAGGATGCTGCGACCAATCCAGTTGGTTCTGAAAAAATTGCTCAATATAACCACCACCAAATTGTGACGGCGGCAAACTAATATTGTGAATGACCAGCAATTGAATCTCTTGGTCTGTCGGACGGGCGTTGAAATTCGGAGATGGGACTTGTCTTGCTCCCAATAATTGACCCTCAACCACCTGAAACGACGGCACATGCTGCATAAGGCAATCCCCAAATCATTAGAATAGAAAACTAGAACAGAAATTTCAGTTTAATGCCAACACGTGACAATGAACATCTTAAATTACACCCGAACGTGGCTAAAAAACACATCCAGACGCAGAACAGTGTTAATATAACGCGCAATTTTCATGGGCAAGATCGACACGGAAAATCTTATGAGCATCTCTCCAGCTTTGCTTGAACAATCCATCCAAATCAATATTCAGCAAGCCTTGCAAGAAGATATTGGTGATGGTGATATTACCGCATTATTGACCCCTGAAGATGAGCAGGCCACTGCTACGATTATAAGCCGTGAAGATATGATTTTGGCAGGTCAACCGTGGGTCAATGCCTTAATCCAAGCATACGATGCCAATGTGCAAGTCACGTGGTTAAAAAATGATGGCGACCACGTTGCTGCCAATGAAGCCTTTTTGAAATTGGCAGGTTCTGCACGCAGCCTGTTAACTGTAGAACGCCCTGCGCTGAATTTTGTGCAAACCCTGTCTGCTGTTGCGACCAAAACCGCAGCCTATGTACAACAACTTGAAGGCTTAAACACCAAACTGCTAGATACCCGTAAAACCTTACCTGGTTTACGCATTGCACAAAAATATGCTGTCTCGGTCGGTGGGGGACAAAACCATCGTTTAGGTTTGTTTGATGCCTTTTTGATTAAAGAAAATCATATTATGGCTGCAGGTGGCATTACTCAAGCAATTGCCAAAGCACATGCAATTGCTCCGGGCAAACCTGTAGAAGTTGAAGTGGAAACTTGGGATGAATTGAATCAAGCCCTTGAAGCCAATGCTGATATTGTAATGTTGGATAACTTTAGCCAGCAACAAATGATTGATGCGGTCAAGCATGTAGCTGGTCGTTGCAAACTTGAAGCGTCAGGCAACATCACCATTGAAAATTTACGTGAAGTGGCCAGCACAGGCGTAGATTATATTTCGATGGGTGTTTTAACCAAAGATGTCAAAGCTGTGGATTTATCAATGCGTTTTAATGCGTAAACGATTGCTTTTAAAGAGACTGTAAACTTAAGGGTGCAATCTGCGCCCTTAATTTTACCAAAAATTGATTTTGAGGAGGCCTATGAGCCTCCTTTTTTATGCCTCAATTTTGAATTTAATCATCGTCCTTGTTGTCGTTGTCGTTGTCGTTGTCGTTGTCGTTGTCGTTGTCGTTGTCGTTGTCGTTGTCGTTGTCGTTGTCGTTGTCGTTGTCGTTGTCGTTGTCGTTGTCGTTGTCGTTGTCGTTGTCGTTGTCGGAAGCTTGACCGAGTACACTACGATTGTCTTCATTTTCACGTTCAGTACGTGAATCACATGCAGTTAAAAACAACATCATGGCAGACATTACAATAATCAGTAGCTTCATGCTTTCTTCCTCTTTTCATACAGTTTTCCATCTTAAAAGAACTCATCCTGCAATATTGTAGCTTTTTGCTTCATGCCTCCTATCCCAATCCACGCGTCATCCATAAAAAACGCATCCGAAGATGCGTTTTGAACAGTCCTGCAATCTTAGAAAACTTGGCTTACCAACCCAAAGCCTGCTGCTGTTTTTTCACCAATTCCTGAATGCCTTTTTCTGCCATTTCTAACATGGCATTACACTGCTCGCGAGTAAACGGCTTATCTTCAGCAGTCCCCTGAATTTCAATAAACTCACCTGCTTGGGTCATCACCACGTTTAAATCGGTCTGGCAATTGGAATCTTCTTCATAGCACAAATCCAATAACACTTGGTCTTGGTATATACCTACAGAAATTGCAGCCACTAAACCCTTTAATGGATCATGCTTAATTTTTTTCTTTTCTAGCAACACATTCATGGCATCAATCAACGCTACTGCTGCACCTGTAATGGCTGCCGTACGCGTACCACCATCGGCCTGAATCACATCGCAGTCAATAGTAATGGTGTTTTCGCCCAGTTTTTTCAAATCAACCATAGCACGTAAGCTACGACCAATTAAGCGCTGAATTTCCTGTGTACGCCCGCTTTGTTTACCACGTGCCGCTTCACGGTCACTACGGGTATGCGTTGAACGTGGCAACATGCCATATTCTGCAGTTACCCAACCTTGTCCCTGCCCTTTTAAAAAACGCGGTACAGAGTTATCAATACTTGCAGTACACAAAACTTTGGTATGACCAAACTCTACCAACACTGAACCTTCAGCATAGCGAGTATAGTTACGGGTAATTTTTACCTCACGTAATTGATCTAAAGCTCGTTGGTCAATACGCATAATGTGTCCTATTTTTGACTCAAATAAATTGCCCGCAAGTATAACAGATGCCACCGCGCAGGTCGCTTATCCAAAGCTTGTCGTGTTCTGTTTCGGTAAATTTTAGCTGTATTTTATAAGGTGGCTTCATTCATCTTTTAGTATTATCCTGAAACACAGGTTTTTGTTAGACTGCGTGGCACTTGCAGAATCAGGAAATACAATGTCGATTCGGGAAGAACGAAAACAACAAAGTCGTCAGGCAATTTTTGATGCAGTGCTACACCTCAGCAGCGCAGGGCGTGCATTTAGTAGCATTAGCTTAAGAGAAATTTCACGACAGATTGGACTCGTGCCCACCGCGTTTTATCGGCATTTTCAAGACATGGATGAATTGGGGCTAGATTTGGTCGATCAGGTTGCCTTGCACATTAAAGGAATTTTAAATCAATTGGGTCAAGACTATTTGTACCAACCCAATGCACAGACCGAAACGGCACTGACCCTGTTTTTTAAATCGGTCGATCATCACCCACAACAATGGATTTTTTTAATTTCCGAACGCTGGGGCGGTTCCGCTGTTTTACGGCAAGCCATTGCCCGTGAAATTGATTTTTTAATTGAAGATTTAGCTAATGAATTACAACGGGTCGAAAGTGTACAACATTTTCAGCATACTGAAGACTTGCACATTCTGGCCAATATTTTAATTAATTTATTATTAAATTGGGCAATGAGCTGGATTGGTTTAGAACGCCAATTTGAAGCCGAAAAATTAGTAAAACAACAGCAGCGTTTTATTCAACAAACCATTACCCAAGTACATTTATTATTTCGTGGCGTTTATCACTGGCAACGTCCACAGCCTGTCACAGATTAAACATACAACAGGCTTTTAACCTGCATTAAAAAAACCGCAATGACATTGCAATCATTGCGGTTTTTAGCGATGCGCTGCCGATTCAGCATCACATCATCTTGTTATTGCATCTGCTTATTTCTTGGCTTTACGCTCTTGATCAACCAAGTAGTTGACTACTTGAATCACTTTGCCGTTATCGCCTTGCACAATGTATTTACCATTTACCACTACCGCAGGCACACCCGTCAATTGGTACTGACGCGCCAATTGTTTAGCTTGTGAAATTTTAGAGGTGATCGCAAACGAGTTAAACATACTGTTAAATTTCGCTTCAGGTACACCATATTTCACAAAGAATTTAGCCTGTGATTGCTGGTCAAAAATTTGCTGGCCTTTGTCATGAATGGCATGGAAAAGTGGCAAGTGAGTTTTCTTGCGCACACCCAAAGCTTCAGACACATAATAACCACGTGCATTCATTTCCCAAACAGGGTTCATGGCCGCAGGGGTACGCACAAAATTCACATCTTTAGGTAACTGGCGTAACCATGTTTGCATATATGGTTCTAAAGTAAAGCAGTGACCACAGCCATACCAAAAGAACTCACGCACTTCAATTTTACCCGGTACATCAACCTTACCTGGGTTAGCGACAACGCTATAATCTTTACCTGCTACAAAATTTGCCGCCATAGTGCTACCAGAAATAGCAAAGATGGCAGTTGCCAAACTACCTAAAAGGAATTTTTTCATTGCGTTTATAATCCTCTAAATCATTCTGTTTAGTGTATGGCAACACTATAAATCAATTATGCCGATTTCGTTTTCCTTCTGTGAACTTTTTTACAGCTTTTATCGCTTTTTTTAGAATTAACGCTACACTAGGATTTATACATATTTTTACTATCATCACGATTAAATTGAGGTGACACCCATGTCGCATTTGAATGTTGATCCACAAGAAATTGCCAAATTTGAAGCATTTGCTGCCATATGGTGGGATCAGCATTCCGAGTTCCGCCCTCTGCACATGATTAATCCATTACGCTTAAACTGGATTGATGAACACGCAGGCGGCTTGGCAGGCAAAAAAGTACTAGATGTCGGCTGCGGTGGTGGTATTTTGGCTGAAAGCATGGCGCGTCGCGGTGCCAATGTGCTTGGAATTGATATGGGCGAGGCACCTTTAAACGTGGCACGCCTGCATGCAGAACAAGAAGGCGTACACAATATTGAATATCTCCAAATTCCTGTTGAACAACTGGCTAATGAGCAAGCTGGTCAATACGACGTGGTGACTTGCATGGAAATGTTAGAGCACGTACCCGACCCTGCCTCAATTATTCAAGCCTGTCAAAAACTGGTCAAGCCAGGTGGTCATGTATTTTTCTCGACCATTAACCGCAACCCTAAATCATACCTATTTGCCATTATTGGGGCAGAATACGTGCTGCGCATGCTGGCCAAAGGCACACACGATTATCATAAATTTATTAAACCCTCTGAATTGGCACATGACATTCGCCAAGCAGGTTTGAAACTAAAAGATATGACGGGCTTACACTACAACCCGCTCACCAAGCGCTATTGGTTAGCACCAAATGTGGATGTGAACTACATGGTCTACACGGTCAACGAGGCAACAAAATGAAGGCGGTTTTATTTGACCTCGATGGTACCTTAATTGATACCGCTGCAGATTTTATTCGCATCATTCAAGATATGTGCCGCGACAAAGGCTGTGAAATAGTGGCAGCAGACGCCATTCGCACACAGGTATCTGAAGGTGCACGGGCAATGGTCAAACTGGTCTACCCAGAACTTGAGGTAGATGACCCTGTTTTTTTGGCCCATCGACAGCGCTTTTTAGACCTGTACGGCGCAGATATTGCAGTCGAAACTGATCTGTTTGAAGGCATGTATCCCTTGCTTGAAGCGTTAGAACAGCGTCAAATTCCGTGGGGCATTGTGACCAATAAACCGCGTTGGCTTAGCGAAGCGCTGCTCAAAGCACTGAATTTAACTGAACGCTGTGCCGTTTTGGTCTGCCCTGAAGATGTTAGCCGTACCAAACCAGACCCAGAACCTATGTATTTGGCGGCCAAACAGATTGAAATTGCCCCAGAACATTGTATTTATGTAGGCGACCATCCACGTGATATAGATGCTGGTCGTCATGCCAATATGTATACGATTTTAGCCGCTTACGGTTATTTACCGTTACAACACAAAGATAACTTAACAGCATGGCAAGCAGATTGTATAGTAGATTCAGTGACTGAATTACATACGGTTTTAAACAAAATGGTGTTACAGGTTAGTACGCAAAACAGCAGCACCAATGCTTGAATCTATTCTGCAAAGCGATGACATGAAACTCAACCCATAAGCAATCAGAAATGAACAGGAGGGAGCCCATGAAATATTCAGAATATCAACCTCGTCCCGATCTTCTCAAAGATCGTATTATCCTCATTACAGGTGCGGGTGATGGTATTGGACGAGCGGCTGCCCTCAGTTATGCACTACACGGAGCAACCGTGGTACTGCATGGTCGTACTCTCAATAAACTTGAAGTGATTTATGACGAAATTGAAAGTTTAGGCGCACCGCAACCTGCAATTTTGCCACTACAGCTTTCGAGTGCTTCACCGCGAGATTATGAATTACTAGTCGATACCCTAGACAAACAATTCGGACGTTTGGATGGTATTTTGCATAATGCGGGCATTTTGGGTGAACGGACTGAGTTAGCGAATTACCCTGCCGATGTTTGGGATGACGTCATGGCCGTGAATTTACGTGCGCCATTTGTACTTACTCAGGAATTATTGCCGCTTTTAGCAAAATCGGAACATGCTTCAGTGGTGTTTGCCAGTTCAGGTGTAGGTCGTGAATCACGTGAACGCTGGGGTGCTTATTCGGTGTCTAAAATTGCAATTGAAGCAGTGAGTCAATTATTTGCCAAAGAAAACGTGCATCCGAATATTCGCTACAACTGCATTAACCCGGGTGCGACCCGTACGGCCATGCGCGCCAAAGCCTATCCTGATGAAGATCCAAAAACTTTACCTACACCCGATGCCATCATGCCGGCCTATTTATATTTAATGGGCGATGACAGTTTGCACATGAATGGTCAAAGTATTGATGCACAGGATTAGTCCTGTCATTTGATTCTAAGAAAGGAAGCGCTTGCTTCCTTTTTTATGGACTTAACCTAGCATATTGCCAATTTTTGCACATTGATTTGCGATAAAATGGCATCACACAAGCATTTTGAGGTTTTTATCCTGCCTATTTTTGACAGCACAAAGCCTGATTACCATGCTTCCACATTTCCATTCAACCTCAACGATGCAGAGAGCAACATGACTGAATTAAACAACATCACCGTGACACCACTTGAAGATGGTATGGTGTCTTTATTCATTGATGGTCAGCCTATTTCTGAAAAATATGGCATGAAGTTTGAAGCCAGCATCGTAGATGACATTCAGGCACTCGACAACGGTCAGAAAATCAAACTGTTTGATCAGTTTGTGTTTTCACATACCGATCTTAATTTTGAACATGCTTACCACTATGTCACAGGCATTGAAAAATTGGACGATACCTACAAAGTGGTTAAAAACTTTGTTTATCGTATTAAAATTGAAGGGCAACCTGAAATTGAACACGTGATTACCAAACAAGGTACACCAATGAGTACTGAAGATGTGCGTGAATTTATCAATGCACATATTCAAAAATCACTGACCGACTACACCGATTTAAACTACGCCTATTAAGCAAAAATCACGGCAACGGCGGAACAAATCGTTTTATCAGATTGTTTTCATAAAATTATACGGTTTTTCAAATCAATATAAATCACCTATGCTTGATATATCTCCACAACAAGCATTAGGTAAATTGTGATGAATGATATTCAACGTAAAACTGCCGTGATTCAAAGTATTGAAAGCTTACAATTAGGTCAGCATTTAATTGCGGCTTTAGATGATCGTGAAACAGCCGAAAGTATTGCCATCGCTGTGCAAACATTACAAGGCTTAACTGAACATTGGAACTAGAGCAGACCATAGCAGTACGCTGCTATGGTGATGCCTCATCCTTTCCTTAGCACAACGAAAAGCATCCTGCCCCTATTTTCTGAGCAATGCTTGCTGCAAATTTCGTATTTTGTCGCATAATAGAATCAATGCCACGCTGCATCCTGCAGATGCGTATTTAAAAAATTCATGTGCTTTCTTCACAGTTTCTCTGCATTTAATGGCTAAAGTATGAACTGTGAAATAGAGATAAAAGATGAGGGGTTTACATGAAAAAGATTTTGACAGTTCTGGCAATGTCTTTCAGTGCTTTACTAAGCAGCAATTTTGCAACTGCCGCTCCTCAATTTGATCGAGACTCTGCTGACCATCCTCGTCACCAAGCACACAATAAACGTGAATTTCGTGCCGATGCTGAAGAGCGTATGCAAGACAAACGCCGCATGCGTGAAGAACGTGGTGTAAAACGTCTACAGCAACATAAATGGCAAACGGGTTATGTCATGCCGCAGCATTATCGTGGCAATGGTTATAAAGTCGATTATCAGGAACATAACTTGCCCCGCCCTGAACGCAAACAACAATGGTATAAAATCAACCAAGACTACATTTTGGTCGATGTCGAAAACCACCATATTTTGCGTATCGCAGGTTTATAGATCTACTGTTACGCGTACACAAGCTCTAAATCCATAGCCCAAAGTCCACTTTGGGCTTTTTTTATAGAGTGATGTCCCACACTCATCACATTGCTGTGAAATATCCCGCTCGGGCTCTCCTTGTTTTCTCCATAAAATTCACAATTCACCTCAATTTCCACCATCGTTTATCTTGAGTATTTGATTAATTTGGACACATCAACCCATATTTAAAACTGAAGGTAAATCCCATGAAAAAATTACTCAGCACCTTAGCACTGTCTTTAAGCGCAATCATGGCAACATCGGCCATGGCAGCACCCGACCATCGTTATGATGATCGTCGTCATCAAGCGAGTGCCACCTATAAACATCACGACAAGCGTTGGGACAATCCACGTCATCATGCACAGTGGGAACAAAAGCGTTATGATCAAAAACGCGTGAATCCAAGTCGTGACTGGCGTGTAGGTCAAAACCTCCCACGCGGATATGATGCGAACCGCTACAAAGTCAGTGATCGTGAAGCACGTCGTTTACCCAACACAGGTCGTTATCAGCAGTGGTATAAAGTCAACGGTGACTATGTGCTGATTAATGAGCGCACCCAGCGTATTATTCGTATTATTGGCTAAAACCGTTCAGCCTGAGCTGAAAAATAGCATTTCTCCACAACACCTGAAGCACCATTCAGGTGTTTTTTTATATTTAGTCTTCCGCTGCAGAATTTTTTGATTAGAATCAAAGACAGCACCATCGATCATTACAGCAGGCCAACGAATGACTCCAACTGAAAACCCGCACAGCACAACCTTACAATATGTGCATTGGTTTAGACATTCTGCGCCTTATATCAATGCCCACCGCAATAAAACCTTTGTGATTATGTTCGATGGTGAAGCGGTTTTGCATGAAAACTTTCAGCACATTATTCATGATATTGCCCTACTACACTCGCTTGGTATTCGTTTGATTTTGGTACATGGTGCGCGTCCACAAATTAATCAAAACTTAAAATTCAGCCAAATTGATACACCGTTTCATTTGCAACGTCGTGTCACCACTCGTGAATCTTTATCGTGTGTCATGAATGCTGTCGGTTCAATTCGCCTGCAAATTGAAGCCTTATTGTCGATGGGGCTAGCTAACTCCCCTATGTACGGCGCACGGATTGATGTGGTGTCGGGTAACTTTATCACCGCCAAACCGTATGGCATTCGTGATGGGGTCGATTATCAACTGACTGGCGAAGTCCGCACTGTAGATGTCGATGCCATTCAACGCCATTTAGAAAATCATAATATTGTGTTGCTCGGTCCAACAGGTTATTCCACCACAGGTGAAGTGTTTAACTTGTTGGCTGAAGAAGTGGCAACTAAAACTGCCATTCAATTAAAAGCTGACAAACTGATTTTCTTAGGCGCGCAGCACGGTTTGCAGAATGCCGAAGGTCAATTGCAACGTGAAGTTCATCCGCAACATTTAAATCCATATATTGAAGATGCTCAGCGACATCATCCTGAATTGGCTTTACACTTAAATGCAGCCCAAGATGCCTCATTAAACGGCGTACATCGGGTACATCTCATTTCCTATGCCTACGATGGTGCTTTACTCGAAGAACTGTTTACCCGTGATGGTTCAGGGACGATGGTGAGTGATGCACATTATGAAGAAGTGCGTACGGCCAATATTCAGGATGTAGGCGGTTTGATTCGTTTATTACGTCCTTTAGAAGAAGAAGGCGTGTTGGTATATCGTTCACGTGAGCGTCTGGAAAATGAAATTGGACAATTTGCAGTGATTGAACGTGACGGCATGATTCTCGCCTGTGCCGCCTTGTACCCCATTCCGACCACAGGTCATGAACTCAAGTCGGCCGAAATTGCCTGTGTCGCGGTGCATCCTGCTTATCGTAAATCCAACCGTGGTCGCCAAATTCTGGATTATTTAGAAGATAAAGCCAAAACCATGGGTATTCAGCAATTATTTATTTTAACCACTCGCACCGCACACTGGTTTTTAGAACAGGGCTTTGCACCTGCCAGTGTCGATGATTTACCCGATGCACGTCAGGCTTTATATAACTATCAACGCAACTCAATTGTGTGTAAAAAACGGCTCTAAGCGAAACTTTTGGTACGCTGAATGACACAGCACAATCAAAACCCAGAAATGTTTCACGTGGAACATGCTGCCGATTAAATCAGGTCATCACACCTATACCTGTCAGCACGACAGTGTAGGGATGATCAAAATTGGCAGCACTCACACCACTGTTTAGTTTTTTTAAATAAAATTGATGCAAGGCAGGAAGAAACTTTACTTTTATCATTTATATAAAAAATTCAAAAAACTTATTCATTCAGTCAAAAAATACAAAAGCAAGATACTCCCCCTCTGTAACTATGCTTTTAACGGATTTAATAGCTAAGCTACAGAATAAACTAAAAATATTTTAAAAATACATCTTTAAAGGATGCACAAGCCTGATGATTTGCCGTACAATTAATAATTCCCTTTTTTCATTGTTTTAAAATTACGAATGGAACAAAAAAAGAGTACACAAAAACGCCATCAGCTTCTCAATGCTGCACTCGACGTATTTTCCTTATACGGGTTTAGCGGTGCAAGTTTGGATGAAATCGCACAAATTGCAGAAATGCATAAGTCGAATATTTTCTATTATTATGAAAATAAAGAGGCGCTCTATGTTGAAGTACTGACCACAGTACTACAAAAATGGCTTGCGCCTTTACAAATGCTTGAAGCCGAACTTGAGCCAGAAGAAGCGATTACCAATTATCTGTTACAGAAAATTGAGGTTTCCCGTACTCAACCGAAAGCATCACGTCTATTTGCTTTAGAAGTGATTCAAGGTGCGCCACATATTCAGGAAATTTTAAAAGGTCCTCTGAAAAAACTGGTAAAACGCAAAGCCAAAGTCATTACCATGTGGCAAGAACAAGGCAAACTGTCGAAACAGATTGACCCTGAACTGCTCATTTTGAATATTTGGGCCATTACCCAAAACTATGCTGACTTTGCCACACAAATGGAAATGGTCACAGGTAAAACCTTGCGTAACCGCAGTATGCTGCAACGCGTTTTACAACACACGGTTCACATGATGTTGTACGGTATTGTGCCTCGTCAGGACGAAATCAATGCTACAGAAGCAACTGTTGTCACGGCTGAACCAGCACAGGAAGCGCAAGAATAATCGCGCCAACCTGAACAAATATCCGAATTTAGCTCACGACCCTAGTTTTTACTCGGGTCGTGGCGTTTTGGGCAACTGTATTACTTAACACTTTGATATAACGATAATAATTTTTGTGCGCCTAGCAACAAGTTTTCTTCCCAGTCTAAATGTGCCGTATCATTGGCACCATCGGTAATATATTTGACCGACAACATGCGCACGCCTAGTTTTTTACAGACTTTGGCAATCGCATAGCCTTCCATGTCAACCAACTGACACGGCACTTTCGGTGTCCCCGTTTCAAAACTATCGCCTGTACCGCAAATTCCGTTAGGTAAATGCTCAAAATAGCGTTCCAGCTCAATTTCTGCAGGATGCTCCTGATCCATAGGCGTCACCCCCACCTGAAAACCCAACGGTGAAACATCCATATCTCGCTGTACAAACTGACTCACTTCCACCAAAGCATGCGCATCAAAATGGGAGCTGCCCGCAGTGCCTAAATTGAGCAAGGTTTTACAGCCTGTTTTCTGAATCACTTCAAAGGCTTTAAATGCGGCATTCACTTTACCAATGCCACTGTAATGCACCTGAATCCCAGCTTGCTCAAACAAGCCTTTAGACTCACTGGGCAATGCCATAATTAAAGCAAAATCAGAATTCATAGCCATCTACTCGTGCAGTTCATTAAAACCGCCCCATTAGAAAAGAAATTTGAATGCGGTGCAAACCCGATTGCGATTTGCAGATTAAATTGTCGGATTTTGCCTGATTTTTCGATAATTTTTCAGGTTAAAAACACAACAACAAGACGAAAGCGCGAGAATATGGCAATATATAGCTCTTACAAATTTTCAACTTTCATTCGACCATGCAGCTGCTCCGCCTGAATGCTTTATCTTCTACCACCGACTTAGCTCAAACTGCCGTGACCATTGGCAATTTTGATGGTGTGCATGTCGGTCATCAGGCGATGATTCAACAGCTCAAAGAAGTTGCTGCTATGCAACAACTCAAAACCGTGGTGATGCTGTTTGAACCTCAACCACTGGAATTTTTTAAAGGTTACGATGCTCCACCACGCATCAGCTCGTTGCGGGAAAAAGTCGAATATCTGACTGAATT
Source organism: Acinetobacter sp. SWBY1 (assembly GCF_002946595.1). Taxonomy (NCBI): domain Bacteria; kingdom Pseudomonadati; phylum Pseudomonadota; class Gammaproteobacteria; order Moraxellales; family Moraxellaceae; genus Acinetobacter; species Acinetobacter sp. SWBY1. The sequence continues at coordinate 1,985,795 of NZ_CP026616.1, forward strand.
GGGCATCGACTACATTGCAGTAGCGAAATTTGACAATCATTTCCGCAGTTTAAGCGCCGAAGCCTTTGCAAAACTTTTAAAAGATACCCTGAATGCCTCGCATTTGGTCTTGGGTGATGACTTCCATTTTGGTAAAAACCGCCAAGGCAATAGCGAGTTTTTGCGCAACTATGGCTTTCAGGTCACCAATTTAAACACCATTGAACTAAATGGTGAGCGTGTTAGCTCAACCCGTATTCGTCAAACTTTACAAGCAGGCGATTTGGCACTGGCAGCCAAACTGCTTGGACGCCCATATAGCATTACAGGGCGCGTCCAATATGGCGATCAAATTGGTCGCACACTTGATTTTCCAACCATTAATGTGCGCTTAAACCGCCATAAACCCTGCTTAAATGGCATTTATGGCGTTGAAGTGGTGTGTGAAACCACCGCTTTAAGTGAAAAAGTCAAACATGATCATCCCGATAAAACGGGTGTTGCAGGCTACAGCCCGAACAGTCTGTTTGGTGCAGGACATGTGGGTACGCGCCCAGCCATCCAACAAGTACAGCCCGAATGGCGATTAGAAGTACATTTCCCCAATGTTTCTGCTAATCTGTATGGCTTATTAATGCGGGTCACATTTTTAAACTATTTACATGGCGAAAAAAATTACCCTTCGCTTGAAGCACTCAAAGCGGGAATTGATGATGATGTTGAAAAACTTCTTGAATTTCGACAAGATCATCCAAATTTCCCTTTTTAATTTACCCTAAATATTTAATGTAAAACGCGTCAGTCCATGGGCTGATTCAACTGGAAGACAACTTGCATGAGCGATAAGCAAACTCCTGAAAATGCAGTGGATTATAAAGCCACGCTAAACCTCCCAGGTACTGAATTTGCAATGAAAGCAAATCTCGCAGTACGTGAAGCGAAATGGTTAGAAGAGTGGTATGCCGACAACATTTATCAGCAGATTCGTGCATCGCGTATTGGCAAGAAAAAATATGTGCTTCACGATGGCCCTCCGTATGCCAATGGTCAAATTCACTTGGGTCACGCGGTCAATAAAGTCCTGAAAGACATTATTATTAAAAGCCGTGTCATGGATGGTTTTGACGCACCCTACGTTCCGGGTTGGGACTGTCACGGTTTACCAATTGAACTTAAAGTAGAAGAAAAAGTGGGTAAGGTGGGTGTAAAAGTCGATGCTTCGACTTTCCGTAAAGCCTGTCGCGAATATGCTTACACCCAAGTCGAATTACAGAAAAAAGACTTCGTGCGTATGGGTGTATTTGGTGATTGGGACAATCCTTACCTCACCATGAACTTCAAGCAAGAAGCCGACATCGTACGTTCACTCGGTGCGATTGCTAAAGCAGGCCATATCGAACCTGGTCTAAAACCTGTGAATTGGTGTCTAGATTGTGGTTCTGCACTGGCAGAAGCCGAAGTTGAATATGAAGATAAAAAATCCGATGCGATTGATGTCGGTTTTGCTGTTGTTGATTTAGCCGATTTATCTGCACGTTTGGGCGTTCAAATTACCGATGCAACAGATATCGTGATTTGGACCACAACACCGTGGACATTGCCTGCTAACCAAGCTGTTGCCTTGCATGCCGAAATTGAATATCAATTGGTAAAAGCACGTAGCGATGAAAAAGCAGCACAAAACTTTATTTTAGCCAAAGAATTAGTACAGTCTGCAACTGAACGCTATGGCTTTAACAGCTATGAAGTGTTGGCAGACTTTACTGGTGACAAACTTGAAAACCTGATCTTGCAACACCCACTAATTCAAGACCGTCAAGTACCTGTCATTTTAGGTGAACACGTCACCGCTGCCAGCGGTACCGGTGCAGTACATACCGCACCTGGTCACGGTGTGGACGACTATAAAGTCGGTTTACAATACAACCTAAAAGTCGATAATCCGGTTGGTGGCAATGGTGTTTATTTACCAACCGCACCAATTTTTGCAGGCGAGCACATTTACAAAGCCAACCCACAAATTATTGCGGCTTTGGCAGAAAGCAATAAGCTGTGGGCACATCACCCAATCAAACACAGCTACCCACACTGCTGGCGTCATAAAACTCCAATTATTTTCCGTGCGACACCACAATGGTTTATCAGCATGGATAACCAAGGTTTACGTCAAGGTGCATTGAATGCGATCGAAAATGAGATCAGCTTCGTGCCAGATTGGGGTAAAAACCGTATTCAAGCCATGATTGAAGGCCGTCCAGACTGGTGTATTTCACGTCAACGTACTTGGGGTGTGCCAATTCCATTCTTCGTACACAAAGACACCAACGAATTACACCCTCGTACACCTGAATTGATTGAAGACGTTGCAAAACTGATCGAGCAAGAAGGGATTGATGGCTGGTACAACCGTGAAGCCAAAGACTTCATTGGTGATGATGCCGAGCACTACAATGCAGTACGCGATACATTAGACGTATGGTTCGACTCAGGCACGACCCACTACGCCGTACTACGTGAGCGTGAAGAGTTGCAAGACCCAGCCGATTTATATCTTGAAGGTTCAGACCAACACCGTGGTTGGTTCCAATCTTCATTACTCACCTCGATTGCAATCAATGAACGCGCACCATATAAAGGCTTGTTAACACACGGCTTTGTGGTGGATGAAAAAGGTCGCAAAATGTCGAAATCGTTGGGTAACATTATTACCCCACAAGACATTATTAAAGACATGGGTGCAGACGGCCTACGCTTCTGGATTGCATCGGCGGATTATCGCTATGAAATGACCGCAGGTAAGGAAATCTTTAGCCGTGCCTCTGACGGTTATCGTCGTATCCGTAACACCTTGCGTTTCTTGTTGGCCAACTTAAATGGCTTCAAACCCGCTACAGATGCACTGCCTGTAGATCAGTTGATTGCACTGGATCAATACATCCTGCAACGTGCCGCAGAAGTACAGAAAACCATTCAGCAAGCCTATGAAGATATGAACTTCCATATCGTAACCAGTGCGCTGACCAACTTCTGTATTAATGACTTGGGTGGTTTCTACCTCGATATCATCAAAGACCGTCAGTACACCACCAAAGCAGACTCGCAAGCACGTCATTCTGCACAAACTGCTTTGTATCACTTGGTTCAGGCTTTCGTTCGCTGGATGGCACCAATCTTAAGCTTTACGGCACAAGAAGCATGGCCACTCATTCCTGAGCAATCAGAAAAATATGTCTTCACTGCAGAATGGTATGACATTCCAGTGGCTTCTGAAGCCAACATCTTGGCAGAAGCGGAATGGCAAACCCTAATTGCAGTTAAATCTGCCGTCAATAAATTCATTGAAGCTGCACGTACTGCCAAAACCGTTGGTTCCAACCTGTCTGCTAAAGTTGAGCTTTGGGCGAATGACGAACTCAAAGCCGTATTGGATAAACTAGGCGATGAGCTGCGTTTTGTTCTGATTACTTCACAAGTGATTGTGAATAGCTTTGATGCTGCACAAGGCGAAGCCTCTGATTTAGATGGCTTGAACGTGAAAGTTTCTGCAGCAGATGGCGAAAAATGCGTACGTTGCTGGCATGTACTCCCTGATGTGAATACACATTCTGCACATCCAGGTTTGTGCTCACGTTGTATTATCAACCTTCCAACAGGTCAAGGCGAAGAGAGAAAATATGCCTAATCCACAACACAAAAAGGGCTTACTCCAGTTCTATCCACATAATTTATGGTGGGTGGGCTTGTCCATTGTCGCGATTATTCTCGACCAATGGACCAAATGGATTGCAGTATCGCATCTGAATTACGCAGATCCAGTGCCTGTATTGCCCTTTTTGAATTGGACTTTACTGCATAACTATGGCGCTGCCTTTAGTTTCTTGTCCGATGCAGGTGGATGGCAACGTTATTTCTTTACCTCACTGGCAGGTTTAGTGTCTGTAATTTTTGTATTTTGGCTAATGCGTATGCCAAAAAATGTCATCGTACTGCCTTTGGCGATTGCCTTGATTTTAGGCGGTGCGATTGGGAATTTAATTGATCGGGTCAGTCTTGGCTACGTGGTCGATTTTATTCACGTGTACTACAACAACAGCCACTTCCCTGCCTTTAATATTGCAGACAGTGCCATCACACTTGGCACCATTCTGCTGTTAATTGATACGTTTTTCCTAGAAAAGCACCGAATTGAACGAGCGCAGGCGCAACATGACTGAAATTATTAATCCAAATGATGAAACTCGTATTGAAGATGGCTCAAAAGTCGAATTGCACTTTTCTGTCGCCATTGAAAATGGTGTAGAAATTGACAACACCCGTAGCCGCGCTGAACCTGTAAGTTTGGTCATGGGCGATGGCAGCCTATTACCTGGTTTTGAAAAGTCATTATTTGGTTTACGTGCAGGTGACCGTCGTACCGTGAGTCTTCCACCTGAAGAAGCATTTGGTCCATGGAATCCTGAAAACGTACAAACTTTTGATACGGTTAAATTTGAGCAACATCCAGTTGAAGGACACATGATTGAATTTGAAGATAAAGCCAAACAAAGCCTCTATGGCGTGGTGAAATCTGTCAACGATGATGTGACTGAAGTAGACTTTAACCACCCTTTAGCGGGTAAAAATATTACCTTTGAAGTTGAAATCTTTAGAGTGACCCCAGCAGGACAACAAGGTATTAAGTTGATGTAATCAATTTGCATACTTACTGCATCTTTCTGCTGTTCAAATCTCCCAAGTACAAGAAAATGAATTTGGGAGATTTTTTATTGAATAAGATAATTATTAAATATAATCAAATACTTAAAATTAAATAAATCCAGTTTATTGATCTATATTTTACCGATATATCGTTGTACGTTTTAGCTTACATGCACTGCAGAAAATTGACGCTAGGCAAAGATCAGCTTTCATTTTATATTTAACACATACAGAAACAGGATGTTTCTAAAAGCAAGAATAACAATAATAAATAATATAACGGCAGGACGCTGAAAGGTATAACAGGAGTAATACCTAAACATAAATCTGAAAAAGCCCCGACATGATGTTGGGGCTTTTTTCTATTTGTTTTTTGTCCTACTTTGAAATAAGTTTAGACCTGAAGAAATTTATTTTATGGAGCCACCAATTTAAGCAATCTGGCAGATTGACCATCTTCAATCACCCAAATATTGCCATCCTGTGCTTGAAGTACGCCACGAATCCGCTGACCCATCTCGATACGCTGTAACTCCCGAACAGACTGTGCTTGCGTATCCACCACAATAATTGCTTTTGAAGATAAACCACCAAGAATCGCTTTATGCTTCCAATGTGGGAATACATCTCCCGTATAAAACATCAAACTTGAGGAAGAGATGACTGGCGTCCAATCCAGAACAGGGGCTGTAAATTCAGGACGAGTTGCATGGTCTGGAATGGGCAACCCATTATAATGATCACCATTCGACACCAGTGGATAGCCATAGTTTTCGCCCTTGACAATCAGATTCAACTCATCGCCACCTTTAGGTCCCATTTCTGCAACCCAAAGCTGCCCTGCGGGATCGAATGCCATGCCTAAAGGGTTGCGATGCCCCAAACTCCAGACTTGCTTGGCAATCTCTCCATGTGTTTGAAATGGATTGTCTAAAGGGGTTGTGCCATCTGCATTTAGACACAAAATTTTGCCTAAATTAGATTTTAAATCCTGAGCAGGTTCAAACTTTTGTCGCTCACCAGAACTTATCCACAATTTGCCATCTGCACCAAACTTTATACGATGCGCATAGTGCCCCTGTCCCGATACTTTCGGCACTTGCTGCCAGATTCTTTGAATTTGGGTGAGTTTTGGCGTGGGTTTGGCATCTAATACAAGCTTGCCCCGAATCACGACTGCACCGTAACCACCCGCACCCGCTTCGGCATAACTTAAATAAATCTGCTGATTCTGTTGAAATTCAGGATCTAAAATGACATCACCCAAACCACCTTGTCCGCCATAGGCGACTTCAGGGATAGCTTGAACATCTAAGCTTTGACCTGTTTTTGGATCAAAAAGTTTTAATTTCCCCGCTTTTTCTGTAATTAATAGGCGTCCATCGGGTAATTCTGCCAATGCCCACGGCTCATTAAAATCTGCAATTGGCTGTATTTGATAGCGTTGTAAATTTTGTGCAGAAGTTGATTTTGACTCTAAAGCAGCCGTGTTCTGTTTCGGCTCAACTTGCGCATTACACCCTGTAGTTAAACCCAATACAACTAGACATATAAATCCATAGTATTGCCGATTTATCTTGAGCATCCTAATTGCTCCTCTATTCATTCAATCTTTGCTTGTGCTAATCAAGACATCATAATCAATGAAATGTACCTCGTGCACAGTAGAAATGTAGCGATACACACTTTCTTACTTAAATCTTCTACAAAGTGAATAGGCAAAAAAATTAAGGAGCAATGCTCCTTAATTTCAAAGTCCCAAAACACTAACGATCAATTAACTATAAGATCGGCTGGCTTTTTTAACCACGCTTGGCTCACTCACCACCTGTGATGTACTTTGTAAACGAATCAGTGCTACTGCAATTGCACCAATCACTGCAGGAATCGCCACCGCCAAAAAGTTCATTTTATGTGGTAAATCCATGCCCAAAAGTACGCCAATAATAATAGGGCCTACAATCGCACCGACACGCCCCACTGCAGAAGCACAGCCGATACCTGTAGAACGAATCGTAAGTGGATAATACTGAGCAACAAAGCTATATAATAAAATACTGCTGCCAATGGCAGAAGCACCTGCTAAGCCCACCAATAAATAAATCACAGGCTGTGGTGAATTAAAGCCTAGACCCACTAGAGAGAATGCGCCCAATAAAAACATGCCAATAATCACAGGTTTTAAGTGGAAACGGTCTGCTAAAATCCCGCCACTGATGGTTCCGATCACAGCACCAATGTTCATCGCCATTAAGAACATTAAACTGTTACCCAGCGAATAACCTGCTGCCATCATCAGTTTTGGCAACCAACTGCCCAAAGCATAAACCATCAACAAACACATAAAGAAGCAGCACCAAAACAGCAAAGTACTCATGCCACTGTTATTTTTAAATAAGGCTGCAATTGAGGCATCTGCGGTTTGTACTTCATTTAATACAAATTGTGTTTGTGGGCTGATATTTTCTTGTGGGCTAATTTGCTGGACGATGTGACGCGCTTTTTCATGTTGCTGTTTTTTCACCAAAAAAGTTAAAGATTCTGGTAAGAAAAACCACAATAAAGGCAAAATAAGTAACGGTAATCCCGCAATATAGAACATCACTTCCCAGCCAAAGCTAGGCGTCAACCATGCACCAAGTAAGGCTGCCATAATGCCGCCCACGGCATAGCCGCTGAACATGGTGGTAACTAAGGTACTACGCATTTTTTGTGGTGCATATTCAGAGGTTAAAGCCACGAGGTTAGGCAATACCCCGCCAATCCCTAAACCTGCAATAAAACGTAAAATACCAAACTCTGTTGGGTTGGATGCAAAGCCGCCCCAAAAAGTAAAGCCACTAAATAACGTCACACAAATTAATATGACATTTTTACGGCCAATTTTGTCTGCCAACATGCCAAACAGCATGGCGCCAAACATCATGCCTGCCAGTGCCGTACTCGCAAGCATACCTGCCTGTACAGCCGTCATATTCCATTCTTGCATCAGTAGTGGTAAAGCCACACCGTTAATCGCCAAATCATAACCGTCAAAAATAACGACAAATACGCACCAAAGTACAATTTTTAAATGAAAAGGTTTAAACTTTGCTTGATCCACTACAGCATTCACATTCATTGTTGTTGCTGTCATTTTTCCCTCACCTCCAATTGTGAGCTTTTTATTTTATAAAAAATGAATAGTTATTCACTTTTGTATATAAAATGAATCAATATTCACTTTTTGTCTACAGCAAAAACTTAACTCTGGTTAATTTTCTTAAAAACCTAGACTAAAGTTGTAGATAAATTCGACCAAATAGACTTGCAGTAATTTATGATATTTTGATATATGCTATATTTTTCACATAATTTATTATTGTAAATATATTGTTTTAAACTTCTTTCTTCTACTTTTCTTCTTAATATTTTCTTTTTGCATAAAAAAACACCCCCAACGCTAGTTGAGGGTGTTTAGAATAATGAGCTGGCGATGACTTACTCTCACATGGGTAACCCCACACTACCATCAGCGCGAAGAGGTTTCACTTCTGAGTTCGGGAAGGGATCAGGTGGTTCACTCTTGCTATTGTCGCCAGCACAACTGTTTACGGAGACTTGCATTGGTCTTATTCACGATGGTGATGCACTGCGTTTTCCGAATCTGTAACAGATTGGGCTGTATTGGGTCTGAATTTTATTGTTTAGCGTTAACTAAATCAAGATCAGTCTGAATTGACTGATTGGATTTGAATCGATTGAGCATACAACCCCAACTGTTTGGGTGTTGTATAGTCAAGCCTCACGAGCAATTAGTATTGGTCAGCTTCACATATCGCTATGCTTCCACATCCAACCTATCAACGTCGTAGTCTTCAACGGCTCTTTAGGAGGCATAAAGCCTCGGGGAAATCTTATCTTGAGGTAGGCTTCCCGCTTAGATGCTTTCAGCGGTTATCCCTTCCGAACATAGCTACCCGGCGATGCGACTGGCGTCACAACCGGTACACCAGAGGTTCGTCCACTCTGGTCCTCTCGTACTAGGAGCAGATCCTCTCAAATTTCCAGCGCCCACGGTAGATAGGGACCGAACTGTCTCACGACGTTCTAAACCCAGCTCGCGTACCTCTTTAAATGGCGAACAGCCATACCCTTGGGACCTGCTTCAGCCCCAGGATGAGATGAGCCGACATCGAGGTGCCAAACACCGCCGTCGATATGAACTCTTGGGCGGTATCAGCCTGTTATCCCCAGAGTACCTTTTATCCGTTGAGCGATGGCCCTTCCATACAGAACCACCGGATCACTAAGACCTACTTTCGTACCTGCTCGACTTGTGGGTCTCGCAGTTAAGCGCGCTTTTGCCTTTATACTCTACGCGTGATTTCCGACCACGCTGAGCGCACCTTCGTACTCCTCCGTTACTCTTTAGGAGGAGACCGCCCCAGTCAAACTACCCACCAGACATGGTCCTCGTCCCGGATAACGGGACAGAGTTAGAACCTCAACATTACCAGGGTGGTATTTCAAGGACGGCTCCACTCGGACTAGCGTCCAAGTTTCAAAGCCTCCCACCTATCCTACACAAGTAAGGTCAAAGTTCAATGTCAAGCTGCAGTAAAGGTTCACGGGGTCTTTCCGTCTAGCCGCGGGTACACCGCATCTTCACGGCGAATTCGATTTCACTGAGCCTCTGCTGGAGACAGCGCCGCCATCATTATGCCATTCGTGCAGGTCGGAACTTACCCGACAAGGAATTTCGCTACCTTAGGACCGTTATAGTTACGGCCGCCGTTTACTGGGGCTTCGATCAAGAGCTTCGCTTACGCTAACCCCATCAATTAACCTTCCAGCACCGGGCAGGCATCACACCCTATACGTCCACTTTCGTGTTTGCAGAGTGCTATGTTTTTAATAAACAGTTGCAGCGGCCTGGTTTCTGAGGCTGTCGACAGCTCAAGGAGCGAGTCCTATCACCATCAACAGCGTACCTTCTCCCGAAGTTACGGTACCATTTTGCCTAGTTCCTTCAGCAGAGTTCTCTCAAGCGCTTTGGTCTACTCGACCTGACCACCTGTGTCGGTTTCGGGTACGATTCCAGTGTAACTGAAGCTTAGAGACTTTTCCTGGAAGCAGGGTATCAGCCACTTCACTGTACAAGTACAGCTTGCTATCAGATCTCAGCATAGAGCACCCCGGATTTGCCTAAGATGCATGCCTACTTCCTTTCACCTGGACAACCAACGCCAGGCTGACTTAACCTTCTCCGTCCTCTCATCGCATTACACTGAAGTATTGGAATATTAACCAATTTCCCATCGACTACGCCTCTCGGCCTCGCCTTAGGGGTCGACTCACCCAGCCCCGATTAACGTTGGACTGGAACCCTTGGTCTTTCAGCGAACGGGTTTTTCACCCGTTTTGTCGTTACTCACGTCAGCATTCGCACTTCTGATACCTCCAGCAGACTTCTCAATCCACCTTCTTCGGCTTACAGAACGCTCCCCTACCACGCATAATAAATTATGCATCCGCAGCTTCGGCACATAGTTTTAGCCCCGTTACATCTTCCGCGCAGGCCGACTCGACTAGTGAGCTATTACGCTTTCTTTAAAGGGTGGCTGCTTCTAAGCCAACCTCCTAGCTGTCTATGCCTTCCCACATCGTTTCCCACTTAACTATGATTTTGGGGCCTTAGCTGGCGGTCTGGATTGTTTTCCTCTTGACTACGGACGTTAGCACCCGCAGTCTGTCTCCCGGATAGTACTCATTGGTATTCGGAGTTTGCATCGGTTTGGTAAGTCGGGATGACCCCCTAGCCGAAACAGTGCTCTACCCCCAATGGTATTCGTCCGAGGCGCTACCTAAATAGCTTTCGGGGAGAACCAGCTATCACCGAGTTTGATTAGCCTTTCACCCCTATCCACAAGTCATCCCCTGGCTTTTCAACGACAGTGGGTTCGGTCCTCCAGTTAGTGTTACCCAACCTTCAACCTGCTCATGGATAGATCACCCGGTTTCGGGTCTATACCCAGCAACTATACGCCCTATTAAGACTCGATTTCTCTACGGCTCCCCTATTCGGTTAACCTCGCTACTGAATATAAGTCGCTGACCCATTATACAAAAGGTACGCAGTCACCAAACAAGTTGGCTCCCACTGCTTGTATGCATGCGGTTTCAGGATCTATTTCACTCCCCTCACAGGGGTTCTTTTCGCCTTTCCCTCACGGTACTGGTTCACTATCGGTCAGTCAGGAGTATTTAGCCTTGGAGGATGGTCCCCCCATATTCAGACAAGGTTTCACGTGCCTCGCCCTACTCGTCATCATTATGTGTGCCCTTTCGTGTACAGGACTATCACCCACTATGGTTGCACTTCCCAGAGCATTCCACTAAAACACACATAACTTAATGGGCTTTTCCCCTTTCGCTCGCCGCTACTGAGGGAATCTCAATTGATTTCTTTTCCTACGGGTACTGAGATGTTTCACTTCCCCGCGTTCGCTTCGTATGACTATGTATTCATCATACGATACCTACCTTAAGGTAGGTGGGTTTCCCCATTCAGAAATCTCCGGATCAAAGGATATTTGCCGCCTCCCCGGAGCTTTTCGCAGGCTATCACGTCTTTCTTCGCCTCTGACTGCCAAGGCATCCACCACATGCACTTAATTACTTGACTATACAACCCCAAACAGTCGTTAATCCCTACAAGTAGGATTAAGACAATTAAATAAATAATCAATGATTTATTTAATCTACAGTTCAAAGTCTCGTGCACTTAAGCACTGTACAGCTTCAATCTAAATTCATATACCAAAACGCTTGATTCAGTTAATTTGCTAGTTCTCATTTCAATTCGTAATTAAACCGTAACACCGAAGCATTACTGTCAATCTTGAATTAAATGAGTTGAACAATTTATTTCAGACTCAATTTTTGCCAATCTGTTAATGAATTAATGCGTCTTCGTCAGATCGCACTAAATACTGTGATATTTAAATCACAGAACTTAATAAACCATCAAATCTAATCATTCGATCTTTTATTAAGTTCTGCAATCTTTAGCTTAAAGCTCCAGTATATGTGTGCCTGCGCACAGCATAGCTGTTTGCTTAAATTTTAAGGAAAAGCCTTAAAGCAGTGCTTTAAGTTTTCTGATCTTAAAATTTGGTGGAGACTAGGAGAGTCGAACTCCTGACCTCCTGCGTGCAAAGCAGGCGCTCTACCAACTAAGCTAAGTCCCCAGCTTATCAATAAGTCAATGTTTCTGATTTCCGTTTACTCTGCAATCTCTTGCGTCGTCAGTAGTGGTGGGTCTGACAAGACTTGAACTTGTGACCCCACGCTTATCAAGCGTGTGCTCTAACCAACTGAGCTACAGACCCTCAGATACATCAATGAAGAACAACTTGTTGTGGATTCTTACCAATCGTCAATCTTTCGTTAAGGAGGTGATCCAGCCGCAGGTTCCCCTACGGCTACCTTGTTACGACTTCACCCCAGTCATCGGCCACACCGTGGTAAGCGTCCTCCTTGCGGTTAGACTACCTACTTCTGGTGCAACAAACTCCCATGGTGTGACGGGCGGTGTGTACAAGGCCCGGGAACGTATTCACCGCGGCATTCTGATCCGCGATTACTAGCGATTCCGACTTCACGCAGTCGAGTTGCAGACTGCGATCCGGACTACGATCGGCTTTTTGAGATTAGCATCACATCGCTGTGTAGCAACCCTTTGTACCGACCATTGTAGCACGTGTGTAGCCCTGGCCGTAAGGGCCATGATGACTTGACGTCGTCCCCGCCTTCCTCCAGTTTGTCACTGGCAGTATCCTTAAAGTTCCCATCCGAAATGCTGGCAAGTAAGGAAAAGGGTTGCGCTCGTTGCGGGACTTAACCCAACATCTCACGACACGAGCTGACGACAGCCATGCAGCACCTGTATGTAGATTCCCGAAGGCACCAATCCATCTCTGGAAAGTTTCTACTATGTCAAGGCCAGGTAAGGTTCTTCGCGTTGCATCGAATTAAACCACATGCTCCACCGCTTGTGCGGGCCCCCGTCAATTCATTTGAGTTTTAGTCTTGCGACCGTACTCCCCAGGCGGTCTACTTATCGCGTTAGCTGCGCCACTAAAGGATCAAATCCCCCAACGGCTAGTAGACATCGTTTACGGCATGGACTACCAGGGTATCTAATCCTGTTTGCTCCCCATGCTTTCGCACCTCAGTGTCAGTATTAGGCCAGATGGCTGCCTTCGCCATCGGTATTCCTCCAGATCTCTACGCATTTCACCGCTACACCTGGAATTCTACCATCCTCTCCCATACTCTAGCTAACCAGTATCGAATGCAATTCCCAAGTTAAGCTCGGGGATTTCACATTTGACTTAATTAACCACCTACGCGCGCTTTACGCCCAGTAAATCCGATTAACGCTCGCACCCTCTGTATTACCGCGGCTGCTGGCACAGAGTTAGCCGGTGCTTATTCTGCGAGTAACGTCCACTCTTCTCAGGTATTAACCAAGAGAGCCTCCTCCTCGCTTAAAGTGCTTTACAACCAAAAGGCCTTCTTCACACACGCGGCATGGCTGGATCAGGGTTCCCCCCATTGTCCAATATTCCCCACTGCTGCCTCCCGTAGGAGTCTGGGCCGTGTCTCAGTCCCAGTGTGGCGGATCATCCTCTCAGACCCGCTACAGATCGTCGCCTTGGTAGGCCTTTACCCCACCAACTAGCTAATCCGACTTAGGCTCATCTATTAGCGCAAGGTCATAAAGAGCCCCTGCTTTCTCCCGTAGGACGTATGCGGTATTAGCATCCCTTTCGGAATGTTGTCCCCCACTAATAGGCAGATTCCTAAGCATTACTCACCCGTCCGCCGCTAGCTCAGTTACCGAAGTAACCTCGCCCGCTCGACTTGCATGTGTTAAGCCTGCCGCCAGCGTTCAATCTGAGCCATGATCAAACTCTTCAGTTAAAATCATTTTGAAGTTTTAATCTAAACTTCCAAATCTGGCTCATCAATTTTCTGACTTAAATTTCGCTCAAATAAACTTCGAGTAATTTAAACCAATCGATCAATGAAATATCTTCGATCAATCAATCAGTAAAAATCCACACAAGTTGTTCTTCATAATCTCTTAATGATCTCAATTTCTGCCTCGTCAGCAGAAATTTTAACGCAAAACACTTCTAACAACTTAACCCTGTAAGCTAAGTTCGTAGGCTGTTTCGCGTCGGGATGGGTGCATTCTAGGGGATTTCAAAATCTTTGCAAGCCCCAAATTAGAATATTTTTCACGTATGTATTTTTTTTCTACAAAAATGCTTGGTTTTTTAATTTTTTAGCTATTTTTTCATCAAATTTAAATAAAAACTCTCCTCTACAATGCAGAGAGGACTTTTTTTATCCATACTTTTATGGGTTCAAATCGGTCAAGTTTTGAAGACTGCAATCAACGATTGCCAATGTATATGATTCGTTTCATCTTACGACATCTAAAAAATTTTACATCTCAGTTAAAAATGCTTTTGCATTATCCAAAATAATATTCCTACATACGGCGTACATCTAGCATTGATTTCATGTCAGCTTGGTGGTTTTGTCCGTTAATTCAAAGTTGATGCTTAGCATTTGCATTACCGACTTCAAGTTGACAAACCTACTCTTCTATTCGGCAAGTTTAGATCGCGCCATCCACATGCACTACTTACAAGATGTTTTACCATATATAAGTAGCTTTGAAATTTGAATTAGGTCTTAAAGTTTTAAGAATATTTTTATAAAACAAAGAGAAGTAATCTTACATTTTACCTTTAGATATAAACCACAACAAAACTAGAGGCAAAAAAAAGAAAGAGATCTCTCCCAAAATCTCTCCCTCGGAGTTGAATCTATATGCGATCCATATATCATTATTATAGTTATACGAAAAAAAGAGTCCCTTGGGGAAGGGACTTGTAAATTGTGGAGCTATAGTTATAAGTACCCTCTAGATCTGTTTTGTACACTGTGTCTAGATGGGTAAATCTTATACATAACTGAGCAAAAATGCAAGCTACTTGGCAAAATTTAAGTGTTGTTTTTATAAGGTTTTTTTTGAATTTACTTATTCATATAATTAATATACCAAACAGAAAATAAAAGCAGACCGAAGCCTGCTTTTATTTCAATCACTTAGAATGGACCTAGTCCGTAAATGTGACTTTGGCAATGGCTTTTTTGCCCGCCTGAATAATGTGTGTTGCGTTTTCTTTGACCGAGAAACCCGCATCGACCACATTCCAATCTACTTTCACTGCGCCACGTGCCACAGCATCTTTGGCTTGCGCAGCATTTTTAGTTAAACCTGCAGCACGTACAATAGAAGCAATAAATAATTCGCCACCAAATTCAGCACGTGAAATCGTTACTTCTGGCGTACCTTCAGGTAATTCACCTTCGGTAATAATATTACCCGCACCTTTATGGGCATTGGCTGCGGCTTCGCTGCCGTGGAAACGCTCAACCAATTCGAGTGCCAAAATCTTTTTGATTTCTTGCGGATTACGACCTTCTGCCATTTCTTTAAGCAAAATTTCAATTTCATCCATCGACTTGAAGCTGAGTAACTCAAAATAGCGCTCAATCAGACTATCAGGCATCGACAAGACTTTTTGATACATCGCACCCGGTGCATCAAATACGCCAATATAGTTGCCTAAAGATTTAGACATTTTATTCACGCCATCTAAACCTTCAAGAATTGGCACAGTAATACAAACTTGCGCTTCCTGATCATAACGACCTTGCAAGGTACGTCCCATCAACAAGTTAAAGGTCTGGTCTGTACCGCCCAATTCTACATCGGCTTGTAATGCCACCGAGTCATAACCTTGTACCAACGGATACAAAAATTCGTGAATCGCAATCGGTTGCTGGTTGTTATAACGCTTGGTGAAGTCATCACGTTCCAACATACGCGCTACGGTTTGCTGCGATGCCAACTGAATTAAGTCTGCTGCAGTTTTTGTTGCAAACCATTCAGAGTTAAACACCACTTTGGTTTTATTTGGATCAAGAATTTTAAAAACTTGTTCCTGATACGTTTTGGCATTTTCCAAGACTTTTTCACGTGACAACGGCGGACGTGTAGCACTTTTACCTGTTGGGTCACCAATCATGGCAGTGTAATCGCCAATCAAGAAAAATACTTCGTGACCTAAGTCTTGGAATACTTTTAATTTATTGATTAATACCGTATGCCCCAAGTGTAAATCAGGTGCAGTCGGGTCAAACCCCGCCTTAATTTTTAAAGGACGATTCTCTTTTAATTTCTTTAGAAGATCTTCTTCAGAAATAATTTCATGCGTGCCTCGTTGAATGAGAGCAAGTTGTTCTTCAGCCGGCAGGAAATTTGACATCACGAAATCCAAACACATCAGTTATTCAATTTGTGCGATATACTAACACTTTTTCAGCATATTGCAGGCTATAGAATAACCATGACAGCGATCTATATTGGGGTAATGACGGGCACAAGTATGGATGGTGTCGATCTTGTTGCTGCTTCTTTTGATCCACTGCAACTCCACGCGACCCTGACTTTGCCGTTTGATCCCGATTTACGTGACGAACTCATGGCACTGACTTTGCCAGGTGACAATGAAATTGACCGCATGGGCAAAGCAGATGTGGCTTTAGCCACCATGATTGGACATGGTATTAACAGCCTGATTGAAAAAAATAAACTGGATAAATCTCAAATTAAAGCGATTGGTTCGCATGGCCAGACCATTCGTCATCGTCCTGAACATGCTTTTACTTTACAAATTGGTGATCCGAACATCATCACCGAAATCACCCAAATTCCTGTAATTTCAGATTTTCGTCGTCGTGACATGGCTGCAGGCGGACAAGGCGCACCGTTAGTGCCCGCTTTCCATCAAAACTTATTCCAACATCCGAGTATTCATCGGGTAATTTTAAATTTAGGCGGCATTGCCAATGTCAGTTTGTTGCCTGCAGGACAGCCCGAAGCAGTATCGGGTTTTGATACAGGGCCTGCCAATATTTTAATGGATGCTTGGTGTGAGCGTTACACAGGACAACCTTATGATGAAAATGGCAATTGGGCTGCGTATGGACATCCGATTCGCAGCTTGTTAGATCGTTTACAAGCCCATGCTTTTTTCTCTAAAGAACCACCCAAAAGTACAGGGCGCGAAGACTTTAACTTGGAATGGCTAGATGAACAGGTTGCCGATTGGCGCAATGATGTGGAATATGACGAGCTGGAAGATAATCCTGAAAATATTCAAGCGACTTTATTAAAGCTCACCACCCGCGCGATTAAAAAAGCCATTTATCGTTCAGGCATGGATACAGGTGAAGTCTATGTCTGTGGCGGTGGTGCCTATAATTCTTATTTGCTAGAGCAATTGCGCTGGCGTTTGCGCAAACATCAATGGACTGTACAAAGTACAGCCGATTTAGGGCTAAACCCAACATGGGTCGAAGCCACCGCCTTTGCTTGGTTGGCAATGCGTTTTTGTCAGCAATTAAGTGGCAATTTACCTGCGGTCACAGGGGCTAAAGGTGATCGCATTTTAGGTACCATGACTTTGGTTTAAGGATGCACTTTTAAACCAGATCAGTAGCAACAAAAAAGCCTTTCCTCTTCTATATAGGAAAGGCTTTGATCATTTTGAGTGCATCAATCTACTTTTTCAGATGCTGATACTCAAAAATATTTAAATCATACTTAGATTGAGAATGAAGAACCACAACCACAAGTCGTGGTTGCATTCGGGTTTTGTACCACAAAACGCGAACCTTCCAAGCTTTCAATATAGTCCACTACCGAGCCAACTAAATATTGATAGCTGAGTGAATCGACCAGCATTTTTACATCGCCATTCACAAATTCTGCATCATCTTCATTTTGGCTTTCCGCAAAGTTAAAGCCATAAGAAAATCCTGAACAACCGCCACCTGTCACATATACACGTAGCATTAAGTCTTGATTACCTTCACTGTCACGCAATTGGCGAACTTTTTTAGCAGCGTTGTCGGTGAGCTCAAGTGCTTGGGCATTCATGATGGATTTTCCTCAGGTACAATTCAGATGTCTTTTCTGCAAAAAGACCACTTATCAAGTATAGCATACTCAATATTGGGACGGTGATGCAGAATTAAAGTGAATTCTGAGTAATTACCTCAAGATTCTCCAATTATTTGTAATTTTCGTCCTGCAAGCCACATTCAAAATTGGTTGGCGCTTCTTTACAGCGGAATTGCCACAATAATTTCATCATGCGTTTGTCATAAACACCACGTTTAGTTAAATCAATCCGCGATTCACGCATCATTTTTTGATAACCCGGTTGATCTGCTGCAGGCACTTGCATCCAATATTTTGCAGGAATATCGGCTTTCATTTTGCCTAAAATACCAAAGGCACGTGGTAACTGCCCTTTCACCCATTCACGTGATTTTTGCCCAAAACCTGCAGGGAATTTATCTGGGCGGATAATAATATTGCCCGTGACCTGTAAAATTGGATAATTCACAATCGCGCCTTTAGTGCCTAAGCCTTTATGTAGTTCCAAAGGACGGAATACTGCAGCAGGCGCACCAATAATATCGACCTGACCATTGTTAAATTTACTGCCAAAATTGGTGACATCGGCACTGACTGCTTGCGCACCAATTTGCTGTACCATAATTTTTTGCGCTTGGTCATAATCTAAAACAGCAATTTTTTTCCCCGCGGCTTTGGCGACACTATTAATACTGCGGTCATTCACCATCAAAAAGGCATCGCCCACAGGAATGACACCTGCAACTTCATACTGACCATTGCGCATATATTTAGCGAAAGCAGGACTTGCCAAACCTTGCATGACTTTGACTGCCAGTTTTAAATCTGGAATCGCGCCAATTGCATCCAATGAGCCTGTAAAATGGTTAAATTGACGACCACGCATGCCCGTCACACTAATACCATCACATTTTCCTGCTTTAAAATCTTCTGCAATCACGCCTTCGTTTTGACCTACGCGTAACTCAATCTCTGCACCCCAGTTTTTGGCCGCCAATTGATAGTCTTGCATTAAGTTATAGACATCACCGTTTTTACCGACCAAATCGAATACACAGACCACTTGTTTGGCCTGCGCTGCACTAGCGACTAAAGATAAGCCTGCGCCAAATAATAAAGCTTGCGTCCATTGTTTCATTTCTAGTTCCTTCCATTTTTTGTTTTTCTGCGCACAGTTGATCCAAACCTTCAATTTAGTATCACTGTTCTTTTATCAAGCTCAGATTAGCGAATTTTGATTTTTTGGCTGATATGGCTCAATTGACGAATCTTTCATTATAAAAAACCTAGAGATCTAGGCTTTTTTATTAAAAATCAATCTATTCACCACCTAGTGAACATTCAAAATTGGTTTTTTCGACAGAACAACGAGCGCGTTTTAACACACTCATCATGGCAGGGTCATAAATGCCGCGTTTGGTCATATCCATACGTCCATCACGCAGCATTTTTTGATATTTGGTTTTATCTTCTGCGCTCAAGTTCATTTTATATTTGGCTGGAATCTCACCTTCCAAACGATTAATCATACTCATCGCTTTAGGCAGATTTTTTACAAACCAATCTCGTGATTTTTGCCCAAAGCCCGCAGGGAATTGTTCAGGACGAATCACAAAGTCTGCGGTCACTTGTAATACAGGGAAATTAAACATTGCCCCGTTATTGCCTAAACCTTTGTAGATTTCTAAAGGTTTGTACGCATAGGCAGGCGCACCGACCATATCGACCTGACCATTGTTAAACTTCGCCACAAAGTTAGATACATCAGAAATGACGGCTTGCGCGCCTACACGCTGCACCATAATTTTTTGTGCATCGTCATAGCCCAATACCGCAAACTTTTTCCCTGCTGCTTTTTCAATCGAGCTGATGTTCTTGTCGCGCACAAAAATAAAGGCCGAACCTAAAGGTGAAATACCCGCAACTTCATATTTCTTGCCACCTAAATTGGTAACCATTTTCGCTGCATTACGTTGATCTAAAGCAAAGCTGATGGCACGTTGTGCAATCGCATTACTTGGCGCACCACCTAAAGCATCAATCGAGCCTGCAAATTTATTGTATTGGCGAGCACGCATGGCGGTCATAAATACCCCATCACATTTGCCTGCTTTAAAATCATTGTCTGCGACAGCTTCATCCTGACGTGGAATTAAATTGACTTCTGCACCCCAGCCTTTTGCTGCTAGCGCCCACTCTTGTGCCATCTGAAAAGATTCACCTGACTTACCCAGTAAGTCAAAGACACATACATCTACTTTTGCTGCTTGCGCCTGAGCACTGAAACCGATCGCTGCGAATGCTGTCAATGTTGCGCTGACCCATATTTTTTTCATTGTTTCGATCCTTCTACAGATTTTTTTATTTTTGAGTGTCCGTACACGAAACAAATATTAAGCAAGTTCAAATTAAAAAAATAGAGCATTTACTCGAATTTCATCTGTCAATTCTGCCAAAACCTTATACTGCCTTATTTAAGCGATCATTTTTATTTCATAATTCACTTATATTTTATAGATTTAGATCAAAATAAAGATCATTTCCAACATGCACGTATTTTGTGCTTGTTTACAAAGTCATAAAAAAAGCCTGTTGTTAGATCATAATTTTTAAACATCACAAGAGAGATTTTTCGCAAATCACAAATAAAACTGGGCTTATTTTTGTTTTCTGGTGGGCTTCCATTAGAATATGCCCAACTTTTGTTGTGACCAGTAAACACCATGATTCAACTTGACCAAGTTTCTTTACGCCGCGGTGGACGTGTTTTATTTCAAAAAGCGTCTATGCAAATCCATCCAGGCTGGAAAGTCGGTCTTACAGGTGTCAATGGTGCAGGAAAATCCAGTTTATTTGCTGCGCTTTTAGGTAGTTTAACCCCAGACGAAGGTACGTTGAGCCGTCCGCAAGGCTGGACTGTGGCGCACATGGCACAGGAAGTTAAAGCATTGGATTTGCCTGCGATTGATTTTGTGCTGTCGGGTGATGAAGAATACTGGAACATTCAACAACAACTGCAACATCCTGAACAATTAAATAATGACCAACTTGCACATTTGCATGGTCGTTTTGATGAAATTCATGGCTATACCGCACCCGCCAAAGCCGCACAACTGATGGCAGGTTTAGGTTTTATGGAACATCAAAACAGCTTGGCGGTCAGTAGTTTTTCTGGTGGATGGCGCATGCGTTTAAATTTGGCGCGTACCTTAATGAGTCGCTCCGAATTATTATTACTGGACGAACCAACCAACCACTTAGACTTAGATGCAATTTTATGGTTAGAAGACTGGCTTAAAGCCTATGCGGGAACTTTGGTGCTGATTTCCCATGACCGTGATTTTTTAGATGCCATTACCGATCATATTTTACATATTGAAAATAGTGAACTGACTTTATATACAGGCAATTATTCAACCTTTGAAACCACACGCAGTGAACGCTTGGCACAACATCAACAAGCGTATGAAAAACAATTAGAAACCCGTGCACATTTACAAAAATATATTGATCGTTTTAAAGCCAAAGCCACCAAAGCACGGCAGGCACAAAGCCGTATCAAGCAATTGGAACGCATGCAATTGCTTGCCCCTGCGCATGTAGATACACCATTTACCTTTAGTTTCCGTGAACCGACCAAAATGAGCTCACCCTTACTGACCTTGGAACAAGTCAGCATTGGTTATGCAGACAAAGTGATTGCCAGCAAAATTAACCTACAAATTACCCCGACCAGTCGTATTGGTTTATTGGGGATGAACGGCGCAGGTAAATCGACCTTAATTAAATCCTTAGTGGGTGAATTGGCGTTATTGGCAGGTACTCGCAAAGCCTCAGAATTACTCAATATTGGCTATTTTGCACAGCATCAAATGGATGCTTTGGATGATAGCGCCAGCCCGATGCTACAACTGGCACGCATTGCCGATAAAAAAATCAGCGAAGCCACTTTACGCGCCTTTTTAGGCAGTTTTGGTTTTAGTGGCGAACGTATGGACACGCCTTGTGAAAGTTTTTCAGGAGGTGAACGTGCACGTTTGGCTTTGGCTTTAATTGTCTGGCAACGTCCTAACGTACTGATTCTGGACGAACCGACCAACCATTTAGACTTAGATATGCGACATGCCTTAACCATGGCATTACAGGATTATGAAGGTGCAGTGGTATTGGTGTCACATGAACGTCAATTAATTGCCAGTGTCTGCGATGACTTACTCTTGGTTCATGCAGGACAATGCACAGAATTTGAAGGCGATTTACAAGATTATGCCCAATGGTTACGCCAAGCTCGTGCAGACATGCTTAAGCAAGGTACATCCAACACAGCTCCATCCAATCCAAGTCCAGTGGTTGAGAACAAAACTAACCTAGTCAAAGTAGATAAAGAAGCTCAACGCAAACTGGCAGCACAACGCCGTGAACAAACTCGCCCTATTCGTAAAAATATTGAAAAATACGAAGCGCAAATTGAAAAAATTCAACCGCGTCTGACTGAAATTGAAACCGAACTGGCAGATCCTGCCCTTTACGATGCCAACCGTAAAGATGATTTGCTCAAACTCATGAATGAGCAAAATGATCTGAAAACCAAATTGGCGCAGGCAGAAGAACAAATGCTTGAATTGATGATGGAATTGGAAGAACTCGAAAGTAGCTTTGAATAGCCATACCGATGAGATTTTAACGCTATGCTAAATAGGGTTAAATCTCATCATATTTCGTAGAATATGCATTGTGTATGTTCCATACTTATAAGACACATTCGTAATAGTTTTAATCTTTAGTTTATCTTCACAATAACCACGCAAAGAAATTTAAGTCACTCTCTGCGTTTGTTTATTTTTACTTATCAATCTTGCACCACAGCATAGTTGTATGACACCCCCACCCTGAATAAAAGTAAGACAGCATAGCTACCAAGCAAGAAGTTTTGAATTTAAAACTCAGTGTGATTTTTAAATTCAAAATCTACAATTTAAATTTAAAAGCAAAAAACTTAGTTATCCACAACTCAAACTAACTGTTATTTTAAATTCAAAACTCTAATTAAAGCCAAATCAATCCATTCTTTCATGGTTATTTTGAGTCATTGAATCTCAGTGATTCACAGAAAATCGCTGCTACTCGGCAGTAATTTTTGCTTTGCTAATACATAATTCTTGTATTTTCCAGCCCTGAATATAGCGCCAGATTTCTTGAATATACCCTTGATCATCCGCCAAACCAATTTGAATCCGACAGTTAACCTGCTCACGGTCAAATGCATATTCTTCAGAATCGACATTGGGTTTTTGTGGCTTCCATACCCCATTTTTAATTGCATGCTGAATTGTGGCATAACGTGTTTCACGATTTTCCACACGTGATTCTGCCGTATAAACGACTTTAAAATCGTCATCTTCATAGTGTGCTAACAGCTCCACATTGCCAGTAAAAAAAGCATTCACCCATGCATCACGTGCTTGTTCTAATTGATTATCCATCTTAATGATTCTCCTATATTTTTGGCTTAATGTAGCTCAGCATGACAGAACAATAAGTCAGTTTTATAAAAGTTATTTGGATGAATCACGACAACAACAAAAGCCAAACATAAAAAAGCACTCCGTAGAGTGCTTATGGTTATGCGGATGATTTGGACGAATTAAGCGTCAATATCTGCATTTAAGGCATTTTCTTCAATAAAGGCACGACGTGGTTCTACATCATCGCCCATTAAGCAAGAGAACATGCGGTCTGCTTCAATGGCATCATCAATGGTGACTTGCAACATATTGCGGTTTTCTGGGTCCATCGTGGTTTCCCAAAGTTGTTCCGCATTCATCTCACCCAAACCTTTATAGCGCTGAATCATCATGCCGCGACGCGAGTCCTGCAAAATGTGTTGCCACACTTGATGGAAATTGTTGACCGTAATTTTACGTTCGCCTTTTTCCAAATACGCACCTTCTTCAAGCAGCGTAAACCAGCTTTTTGAATTTTTCAGCAAACGTGCATATTCAGCTGAACCCAGCAAACCTGTATCTAGTAAATAAGTATGGGGCAAGTTGTGCACATATACCGTGATTCGTGGCCAATACGTTGCAGATTTTTGACCATCCGCATCTTCTTTTTCAAACTGTTCGATGCTTAATTCAGGACGCAAACCTGGCTGTAATCGTTCAATGCTTTGACGTAATTGCTCGCCCCATTGTTGTACATACGCCTGATCTGCTGCTTGATCAATTTTAAAGGCATCTAATTCTAATAAACCATCCAACAGACTTGCAGGATAACGCAGCGTTAAACGGCTCAAACTCTTTTGTGAAGTTTGATAATCAGCAATGACTTTGGCTAAAGCCTCACCACGAATTGCAGGTGCATCAGCACTCACATGCAGCTCCAATTCATCAATCGCATTAGAAATTAAATAGGTTTCTAAAGCATCGTTATCTTTGATGTATTGTTCCTGCTTGCCTTTTTTCAGCTTATACAATGGTGGCTGTGCGATATAAATATGACCACGCTCAACCAATTCTGGCATTTGACGGAAGAAGAAGGTCAATAGCAAGGTACGAATGTGTGAACCATCTACGTCAGCATCGGTCATGATGATGATTTTGTGATAACGCAGTTTGTCTGGGTTATATTCTTCACGACCAATACCACAGCCCAAAGCGGTAATTAAAGTACCTACGTCTGCCGATGAAATCATCTTGTCAAAACGGGCACGTTCCACGTTCAGGATTTTACCTTTCAGTGGCAAAATTGCCTGCATTTTACGGTTACGACCTTGTTTAGCCGAACCACCTGCAGAGTCACCCTCGACTAGATATAATTCAGATAATGCAGGGTCTTTTTCCTGACAGTCAGCCAATTTACCAGGCAAACCTGCAATATCCAAAGCACTCTTGCGGCGCGTCATTTCACGGGCTTTACGCGCCGCATCACGGGCACGCGCTGCATCAATAATTTTACCCGCAATGGATTTTGCCGCTTGTGGATTTTCCAATAAATATTCAGAGAAAGATTTATTCATGGCCTGCTCAACAGCAGGTTTCACTTCACTCGATACCAATTTTTCTTTGGTCTGTGATGAGAATTTTGGATCTGGCACTTTGACCGACACAATCGCGGTTAAACCTTCACGTGCATCATCACCCGACACCACGACTTTTTCTTTTTTCAGGATATTTTCGCTTTCCATGTAGTTGTTTAACCCACGGGTTAGCGCAGCACGGAAGCCTGCCAAGTGCGTTCCACCGTCTTTTTGTGGAATGTTATTGGTAAAGCAACGTACGTTTTCCTGATAGGAATCATTCCACTGCAAAGCAACTTCTACGGTAATTCCGTTTTCAGCCTGTGTCGTGAAATGGAAAATTTCATTCAGATGGGTTTTGCCTGCATTGATATATTTCACAAATTCAGACAAACCACCTTCATAGTCAAAAATATGTTCTAAATTAACACGTTCATCACGCAATACAATACGCACGCCCGCGTTTAAGAAAGACAATTCACGCAATCGGCGTGCCAAAATATCCACATTAAAAATGGTTTGGCTAAAGGTTTCAGCACTTGGCCAAAAACGCACAGTCGTACCTGATTGCTCAGTGTCGCCCACTACTTTTAAAGGATATTGTGGATCACCATGGCGGTATTCCTGTTGGTGAATTTGACCCGCGCGTTTAATCGTTAATTCAAGTTTACTCGATAAAGCATTGACCACCGACACACCAACGCCGTGCAAACCGCCCGACACTTTATAACTGTTGTCATCAAACTTACCACCTGCGTGCAGAATGGTCAGAATGACCTCTGCTGCAGAGACACCTTCTTCAGGGTGAATATCGGTTGGGATACCACGACCATTGTCAGATACGCTGACAGATTCATCTTCATGGATAGTCACCAAAATTTCATCACAATGACCCGCCAAAGCTTCATCAATAGCGTTATCGACTACCTCGAACACCATGTGATGCAAACCTGTACCATCATCTGTATCACCGATATACATGCCTGGGCGTTTACGAACAGCATCTAGGCCACGCAATACTTTGATACTAGAGGAATCATAAGCCTTTTCATTGGTTTGTTCTGTAGTAGAGACAGATTGATCTTCTGAACTCATGGTTTCTCCCTAGTGAAAAATAGGTCTATCCAAAGATAAAAAAATTATTGCTCAACAGCCTGCACCGTTCCGTGATCGACCTGAAATAAGCGATAAGGAATCGACAACGCTTGTAAGTGTTGTTGCACGGATTGATGATCTAAAGTGGTAATAAAAACTTGACTACCCAATTGGCTTAATCGTTCAATTAAACGTTGTTGTGCGCTTAAATCTAATTCTGCTGTCAGATCATCTAATAATACCACAGTTTCCTTATTAGACGCATGCAGCATTGCAATCTGTGACAGTTTTAATGCCATAATCAATAGCTTTTTCTGCCCACGTGACAGCACCACATCGGCATCACCCATTGGGGTTTTTAAGCGTAAATCGGCGCGGTGTGGCCCATATTCGGTATAGCGACGTTCCACATCTTTTTGATGATAATTGCACAGATCATTCAACAAGCCTGTTTCGGTATGAAAGCCTGCGCTGTATTCCAGACTAATGTGTAAATCAGGCAATAAATACTGTAAATCTTGTGCAAAAAATTGCTGCCATTGTTCCACCGTTCCCAAACGCTGCCGATGCAAAATCTCACCATAATCACTGAGCATTTTGTTCCACGGTTCCAAGTCCGACAGACTTAAATGTCGCTGTGATTTAAGCAAACTATTACGTTGTTTTAAGGCACGTGAATAATATTGCCAAGCGTGATAAAACTCTGGTTCCACGTGGAACATCAACCAGTCCAACAGTTGCCGTCGTGGTTTTGCACCATGGTCAATAATATCGGTACTGAGTGGATCAATATGTTGTAAAGGCAGAATTTTAGCCAATTGCCCTTGGGTCGCAACAGGGTCGCCATTGACCTTAATCAACTGCTCACCCGATGCCATTTTTTGCATGCCAATTTTTTCAGTCAATGACTGAGCAAATACAATCGCATCTTGGCTACTGTTCTGAATGTAATTTTTAGGAATATGGGTGCGAAAAGAACGCCCTGTCGCCAATAAATGAATCGCTTCTAAAATCGAGGTTTTACCCGAACCATTTTGCCCATAAAAGACGTTAAACGGCTGCAACTCATGAAGTGCAACCGCTTTTAAGTTCCGAACACGCTCGATATGTAAACGCGTAATATGCATGATTCAGCTAGATTTAATCTTGAAATAAACCGCTCACTTAAACACGCATTGGCATCACAACATAGGTTTGATCTTGATGTGCTGGATCTTGTACCAATACCGATTGATTGGCTTCGGTCATGGTCATCGATACATCATCGCCATCCAATGCCCCTAATACGTCCAATAAATACTGTGCGTTAAATGACATTTCTAACGGTGAATCGGCATATTGAATCGCTAAATCTTCAATTGCTTCATCTTGTTCTGGGTTATTGGCACGTAATTGCAAGGTGTCCGCACTAAAATTCAGGAATACGCCACGCAATTTTTCATTACTTAAAATCGCCACACGCTGTAAAGATTGTTTAAATACATCATGCGCGATCAGCACGTTTTTATCACCACCACGTGGAATCACACGGCGATAATCTGGGAACTTACCATCAATTAATTTAGTGGTAAAACGCACGGTAATTTCTGCTTGTTCTTTGTCACGGCTTGGGGTGCGAATGGTCACATTCAGCAATTCACGCCCAATTAAAAGTGCCAGTTGTTCATCTTCAATGCTCAGCAAACGCTGCAATTCAGCCACAGCTTTACGCGGCACAATGGCTTGAATTAATTGAGTAGCTGTCGAAGATGCCGCTGTTTCACACAAGGCCAAACGGTGACCATCTGTGGTCACAGCACGCAATTGGTTTTCATCAATTTCTAACAAAGTACCCGTTAAATAAAAGCGTACATCCTGCACTGCCATCGCAAACGCAGTTTTTTCAAACAAACGCTTCAGCTCACGCTCAGTAACCGTCACTTGCGTACCTTGAGCATTTTCTGTAGCCAATAATGGATAATCTTCCGCAGGCAAAGTACCTAATACAAAGCGGCTATTGCCCGATTTTAAAATACAGCGCTGATCTTCAGTGATTTGCAAATCAATCAAAGCTGCGCTTGGTAAAGATTTACAAATATCCATCAGTTTACGTGCAGGCACTGTGGTTTCCCCTGCCTGTAAACATGCCCCTTCAGTCAGATTCGTACTGGCAACCAATTCCACTTCCAAGTCCGAACCAGTAATGGTTAAGGCTTGCTCAGTCACCTGAACTTTGACATTGGATAAAATATTTAAGGTATGGCGACGTTCAACCGCTCCTACGACATGTGACAGAACATTCAGTAAGCTTTCTTTCGCGATTTTTAAACGCACGGTACATTCCTCTAACAACTGAAGATTGGAGTATAAAATAGGTTTTTTAGCAGTGTACTATGCGGCAAAAGCTGCCGCATGGCAAGAACAGAATTTGAGCAAATTCGGTCAACTTTGCAACAATCGTTGCAGGTTTTTATAGTCTTCGTTAAAGATCGGATCTTCTTCGCGCAGGCTTTGTACTTTTTCGCAGGCATGCATCACGGTACTGTGATCTCGCCCACCAAATGCCATACCAATTTCAGGGAAACTGTCGCCTGTCAGCTCACGTGCCAAGCCCATTGCCAACTGACGTGGACGCGCATAAATACGGGTACGTTTTGGCCCCACCAATTCTTTGAGCGGAATACGGAAATATTCACTCACGACTCGCTGAATATTTTCGGTACTGATGGTACGTGCGCGAATTGCCAAGACATCTTTTAAAGATTCACGTACCACATCTAGATCGATTGGGGTGCCTTTAAAACGGGAAATTGCCACCACTTTATTGAGTGCACCTTCAAGTTCACGCACATTGGCCACCACTTGCTGGGCAATAAATAAAGCACAGTTACGTGGTAAATCTACGGCGCTGCTTTCAGCTTTCTTTAATAAAATTTCAATTCGGGTTTCAATATCTGGCGGTTCTACCCCGACTGATAAGCCCCAAGAAAAACGTGACACCAAACGTGCATCCAATTCGGTTAATTCTTTTGGATAACGGTCTGAAGTCAAAATAATCTGTTTAGATTCATCCAATAAAGCGTTAAAGGTATAGAAAAACTCGACCAAACTGGCTTCTTTACCTGCCAATAAGTGAATGTCATCCACCAATAACAAATCTAAAGAGCGGCAGTTTTTCTTAAATTCTTCAACCTTGCCCTGCTGCAAAGAGCTGACAAAATCCTGCACAAAACTTTCTGCAGTCATGTACATCACCCGTGCATTCGGTTTGGCTTGCAACAAAGCATTGCCCACCGCTTGCATCAAGTGAGTTTTACCCAAACCTGTTGGGCCATACAAAAATAATGGGTTGTGCTGTGAAGCCCCCAATTGGGTCAATACCTTGCGACAGGTTTCCGCAGCCATTTGGTTAGAACGACCTTCCACAAATAAGGAAAAGGTAAATAACGGATTGAGTTGGCGTTTACGGCTTTTTGCAGAACTTTCTTCTTTTTCACGTTTAGGCTTGGCCACAGGCGCAGGGCTAGATTCCAGCGCAGCAGTAGTGGTAGCAGGTTGTTCACTGGCCGATAAAATTGCACCTGGACGCGAATCGACTAAAATTTCGACCTTACGCACGCGTCCCTCAGACAACTGCTCTGCCAAAATAGTAATCAATTCCAGATGATGTTCTTGAATGTAACGCGTCCAATAAGGATTAGGCGCATAAAGTTTTAATGTATCTTCAACTTCTTCTGCCACCAATGGGCGAATCCACATTGTAAAGACATTTCCAGAGAGCTCTTGTCGCAAGCGATTTAAGCAGTCCGTCCAAAGCATGTGAAACCCCTATCTAATCCATTTTTAAATTTAAAACTTCTCTCGACCGCCTGAGCGGGTCGCCATTCTAACCAAGTTATCCACATCTGTCATGACAAAATCAGCAAAATTGCTCAAAAAAGGAATCATTAAACCTGAATTTAAATTTGAAACGTGGTGTGGATAAGTTTATCCGCAAGGTGTGGATAAAATATAGCACAAAGTTATCCACATAGTATTAAAATTATAGAAACACAGATATCCACAATTCAAAATTTTGTTTTATAATAGAAAAAGTGGGTTTTCAACAGAAAAATGCGTCCCTAATAGTAATAAATTTAAATTTATAAATTTGAATTTATTTATAAGAAACGTTGCAACTGTGGATAATTCAATCTGAGTTTAAATTTAAATTCAAAACCGAAAATTTTAAAATTAAACAGAATAAGCTTGTGGATAATTATGTGAATAATACTGTTAATAACTTATTAGTCAAGCATAAACAATTACTTATCTTGTGTATACTTTAATTTGTATGATCAACCAGTCAATTGAGCGAAAACTTGTTAAAAAGAAAAATTTAGGCTTATTTTGCAAGAAACCGTGTTTTTCATTGACAGCTCAAGCAATGAGCACTAAAATCGCGGACCTTTATAGAAAGATCATTTTTGGAGTTTCGATATGAAACGTACATTTCAACCATCTGAATTAAAGCGTAAGCGCGTTCATGGTTTCCGTGCTCGTATGGCTACTAAAGCTGGTCGTCAAGTATTGGCTCGCCGTCGTGCAAAAGGTCGTCACAGCTTAACTGTTTAATACAGTCACGCTGA
Organism: Acinetobacter sp. SWBY1; assembly: GCF_002946595.1. Lineage (NCBI taxonomy): Bacteria > Pseudomonadati > Pseudomonadota > Gammaproteobacteria > Moraxellales > Moraxellaceae > Acinetobacter > Acinetobacter sp. SWBY1. The sequence continues at coordinate 2,016,267 of NZ_CP026616.1, forward strand.
ACCGACTCTTGGGTGTTATGACAACACTTTATAGCTTCAGCACAGAGTTGAGATTACGCTGTGCTGCCGATTATAAAGGTGTGTTTGATGGTGCGCTTTTTAAAGTGCATCAACCCCATTTCTTATTTCTTGCAAAACATTCCGAACTGCCGAATAGCCGTTTGGGTCTTGTCGTTGCAAAAAAGAAAGTGCGTCGTGCACACGAACGAAATCGAGTAAAACGACTTGCTCGCGAAAGTTTTCGCTTACACCAACAGCAATTAAATGACTTAGATATTGTGGTAATGCCCAAAGTTGGGGTAGATACGGTATCTAATGCGGAATTGCATCAGCAATTACAATTTGCTTGGCAGAAGTTACAACGTCTCGCCAAAAAGCATTCAAAAATAGCTCCCTCCCCACAAAAGTAGAGATGGCCAATGGTACTTTTACTGCATTGGTTGATACGTTTCTATCAGATCGCGATTAGTCCTTTATTGGGACCACGCTGTCGCTATATTCCAACATGTTCTCAATATTCTTTGGAAGCAGTCCATACGCATGGTGCTGTACGTGGTGTGTGGCTGGCTACAAAACGTATTTGTCGTTGTCATCCGTGGGGTGGTTCGGGCTATGATCCGGTGCCGCCAAAAGTCATTCGTTTTATTTCATTTCAGCAAATAGATTCTCAAACGCATCACATTACTGTACCCTTTCGTGATCGTTTATTGAACCAAAATCACTCTAACCACTTGGGGTAATAGATATGCAACAATGGGCCAGGTTTGCAATTCTCGGGGCCATGTTTGTCGTCGCATATTTGCTCATTTTGGCGTGGCAAAAAGATTATGGAAATGCTGAAACAGCACCGCAGCAAAAAACTGCCGTTGTTTCACATGAAGTGTCTGCAGATTTGCCGAATGCCCAAACGGCTACAGCAGCTTCTGATGTACCGCAAGCAAATATTCCTGCACAGCAAACAACTGATGCCACAGCACCTGTAAGTCAGCAGCTTATTTCAGTACAAACTGACCTTTATCATCTTTGGATCAATCCGAAAGGTGGTGATATTGTTCGTGTTGAATTACTCAATCATGACAAAAATAAAGACAGTGACGATCCTTTCGTCATGCTGGAAAGCGATGCTAAGCGCACCTATGTCGCGCAATCTGGGTTAATCGGGCTGAATGGTCCAGACAGTAGCCGTAATGGCCGCCCAAGCTATGAAATTGAAAAATCGACTTATAGCTTAGCCGATGCCAAAGAAAGCAAAAATAAAGCGGGTGAAACAGTTAAAACTTTAACTGTCCCAATGGTATATAAAACTGCCGATGGTGTAGAAATCATTAAAACCTTTAGTTTTACTGAAGGTGAATATCCTGTGCTGGTGAATCACAAAGTGATTAACCGCAGCAGCCAAAACTGGCAAGGTCAGATGTTTGGTCAGTTGAAACGTGATAATTCAGATGATCCAGGCAAGTCAGATCAAGGTATTTTTACCTTGGGTACTTTCCTTGGCGGCGCATGGGGAACACCTGAAGAACACTACAACAAGTTGAAATTTGACAATTTTAATGACGAAAAATTGAATGTCGATGCAACAGGTGGTTGGGTGGCCGTGGTTCAGCACTATTTCGTGAGTGCATGGGTTCCGGGGCAGTTAAAATTGACGCAGGCCGATGGTCAACCGTATGCAGCGAAGTTGGAATCACGTAAATCTAGCGATGAAATGAACATCATTGGTTTTACCTCGCCAACCATTAATGTCCCTGCAGGTACGGTGGCAGAAGTTGATGCGACCTTCTACTCTGGTCCAAAAATTCAGTCTGAATTGAAAGATTTGGCGACAGGTTTGAACCAAACTGTGGATTATGGCTGGTTATGGCCAATTGCAAAATTATTGTTTATTGGTTTGCAATTCTTCCATGGTTTAGTGGGCAACTGGGGTTGGTCAATCATCTTATTAACCGTTCTTGTCAAACTGATTCTTTGGCCGTTATCGTCTAAGAGCTATCGTTCTATGGCGAAAATGCGTGTGATTGCACCAGAAATGCAGCGCATGAAAGAAGAATTTGGCGAAGACCGTATGCGTTTCTCGCAAGAAATGATGGCACTTTATAAACGTGAACAAGTGAATCCACTGTCAGGTTGTTTGCCATTGTTACTACAAATGCCAATTTTCCTTGCCTTGTACTGGGTATTGATGGAATCGGTAGAGTTACGCCATGCACCGTGGTTAGGTTGGATTCAAGACTTATCGGCAATGGACCCTTGGTTTATCTTGCCATTGTTGATGGGTGTGACCATGTATGTTCAACAAATGTTGAACCCACAGCCAACAGATCCAATGCAGGCAAAAATCTTCCGCATTATGCCTGTGGTATTTACCGTATTCTTATTGTTCTTCCCTGCAGGTCTAGTTCTGTACTGGATTGTCAACAACTTGATTACGATTTTGCAGCAAAGCTTGATCAACAAAAGTGTTGAAAAAGACCGCGCTAAACGAGAAGAGGCAACTCCAGTCAATTAAGTATGGCTGAGCTGCTGAATAAATCCGCTTAAGATGGTAATCTTAGGCGGATTTTTCTTTGCATATATTTTGAAAGTTTTAGGTGAATTTTATGTATAACCGCAGCACCATTGCCGCAATCGCGACTCCACCTGGCCGTGGTGGTGTGGGGGTGATTCGCCTGTCGGGATCCAAAGCCTATGCGATTGCCGCAGCCTTGACCCAAAAAGACTTACCCAAAGCACGTTACGCAGGTTTTCGCCAGTTTTACGATGCAGCCAATGAAGTCATGGATGAAGGTTTGGTGATTTGTTTCCCAAATCCTCATTCATTTACTGGCGAAGATGTGGTGGAACTACAAGGGCATGGTGGCCCAGTGATTCAAAATGCTTTATTGGCACGTTTACTGGAACTCGGTGCAACAGCTGCCAAAGCGGGTGAATTTTCGATGCGCGCCTTTGAAAATGGCAAGCTGGATTTGGTACAGGCCGAAGCCATTGCCGATTTAATTGATGCCACTTCACAAGCCGCTGCGCGTTCTGCAGTGCGTTCCCTTCAAGGGGCTTTTTCCACCAAAGTGAATACTGTGCTAGAACAGTTAATTCATTTACGTTTGCATGTTGAAGCTGCTATTGATTTTCCTGAAGAAGAAATTGACTTTTTGGCCGATGGGAAAATCCTTAATTTGCTAGATGAAGTGGCTACTTCAGTGACTGCTGTGCAACAATCTGCGCGTCAGGGACAATTGTTGCGTGAAGGTCTGCAGGTGGTGATTGCGGGCAAACCGAATGCAGGTAAATCTTCCTTACTCAATGCCTTGGCGGGTATTGAACGTGCGATTGTGACCGATATTGCAGGGACTACTCGTGACGTATTGCATGAAAAAATTACCCTGAATGGCTTACCAATTACCCTGACCGATACCGCAGGTTTACGTGAAACAGGGGATATTGTGGAACAGGAAGGGATTCGCCGTGCGATTAAAGAAATTGAACAGGCAGATTTATTGTTATTGGTCTATGACTTGAGCCAAAACGAAGATCCGTTGCAATTGGCACAGCATTATTTTGCGGAACATATTGAACCGAAGCGTTTGATGTTGATTGGCAATAAATGTGATTTAACTGGTGTACAAGCTACAATTTCAGATTTTAAAGGGTTTAGACATATTACTGTGTCGGCCAAACAAGAAACAGGTGTTCAATCGCTCATAGAGGCGATTACAGCGCATGCAGGCTTTCAGCCTGAAGAAGATACCTTTATTGCACGTACCCGTCATTTAGACGCAATGAAGCGCACCCAGCAGTATTTGGCTGAGGCACGTGAGCAATTGGTGGTCTTTCATGCGGGGGAATTAGTGGCCGAGTCGTTACGTCTTGCGCAGAATGCTTTGGGTGAAATCACTGGCGACTTCTCTGCAGATGATTTGTTGGGAAAAATTTTTGGATCCTTCTGCATAGGAAAGTAATCTCACTTTTAGCCCATATTCCAATACACTCAAGTAAGTATTAATATAAAAAAAATAGCATTAACTTTTAATAGCTTAGTGCTTTTTTTATTTTTCTGGTATTTACTATAATTTTTTTTAAAAAAGCACTTTGTAAATTGTTTTAGTATCATTTTAGTCACAAGCGTTGGTTCAAATCACTCAAGACTTTTTAAACCGCAGCATTTGAAGCTATGATGAGAAAATAATTAAAGATTGGCGCTCAATAAAATCCTAAACGCACGAGATGAAATCTCTGATGGAGATTTTTGGATGTTTGAACTGGTATTTTTACGTGAAATACTCATTTCTTCGGTTCATTTTCTGCAATTGTCACTTGAAGCCATTTCTGTGATTTGTGTGATGATTGGTCTACTTAAAACTTTATTGGTGTTGGTTCAGTTAAAATCAGGGCGTACTGCACGTTAATGTTTTGGGGATTGGCTTGCGACGTCGCTTGAATTTCAGTTGGCTGCAGACATTTTAGCCACTAAGGTAGATCAAGATTAAATTGGCGATCATTGCTGTCATTCGGACTTTTTAGAATTATTTTTTGATCAAAGAGGTAGAGCATCAAACCATCAATGAAAAATAATGGCTGCTGAGTTTGAGATCAAACAGAAGACATAGTCCTAGTCATCTACAAAGTTTGAATATTTGAATAAACTCAGCTGATCCAAACCTTGTCCTGATTTTAGTTTGTCGTTTAGATGAAACTTCATCCTAAAACAGGTTTGTTCTGCAATTGGCGATACCAAATAATGATGTAGCCACACAGTAAGCAGATGGCTGCACAAAAGCTAAGTACGGCGGTGGTTAAACCGAAATGATCGGCCAGATAACCGACTGCAATAATTGGCAGAATCGTGCCTAAATAGCCCACAAATAAATAGGTCGACATCACTGCAGCACGATTCTGCAGATTGGTCATGGCATGAATTAAACCAAAAGCGCCAATCAATGCCAACCCGTGTCCTATGCCTAGCAGCACATCACTCACAAAAAATAGAAAACTCCAGTGTAAATACATGCATAAACCGAGTACCAATAAACTCAATAACAGCAAATACAGCCCATAATTTAGACATTTTTGTGCAGGAATGGCTTTAGAAAAATACTGCACCAGCGCTGAAATCAGCAAAATACAGGTGATGGCCAAACCACTGACCAAAGGCCCGTGCCACGGAATAATCACTTGCACAAAAGAGGGAGAGAGCGAAGCAAATAAACTAAAGGCAGCAAAGGCACAGAATGCGGTTAAACCTGTAATATAAAATTCTGCATGAAAGCGTGGTTCTGGGCGTTCTAATTTTGGGGCAATCGAGAAGGCTTGTGGCGTAAATTCAGGCGGTGCTAAACGTAACAATCCAATAAAACACAGTACTGCACCCAAAATGACAGGAATATATGGACTAAACAAAGGCGCTGCTGAAAATTGTGCCACACCACCACCGAGCAAAGGACCTAAGCCAAACCCGACTGCGGTAATGACTGAACTGAGCTGTGGCGCATGTGCTTTATGTGATTCGGGGATACTCCACATTAAGCCAATTAACGCCGATGTAGTCATAAGACCTGAAGCAATTCCAATCACAAAACGCCCCAAAGCAAGCCAAAGTGCATTGGTGGCAAACATAGACAGAATCAGTCCGAGGGTGATGATCACTAAACCCAATTCTAAGGTTTTTAAGAAGCCGATACTGTTGCTGGTACGCCCTAAAAAGAGCAAGGTAGCCAAACAACCGAGCATATACGCCACAAAAATAAAGGTGATATGGCTGGGTAAAAGCTGCCACAATTCCTGATAAATTGGATACAGCGGGCTTGCAAGTGCCGTGCCCATGGTGCCAATAATCAGGGCGAGGCTGATCATCACGAAAGGATGCCAAGATTGAGATTGAGTCATAAAAAACTCGATTGATGGCTAAACTGTTGAGTTTAGTCTCATATAGTGAGAAATGTCACTCAGTGTAAAGACAAGCCTTGAATCTGGTCAAGCCTATTTGTGTTTAAGCATAGCGTTTTAGCAGTTTCATAAACTCTTCCAGTTCATGTTCATCAATCGCGCATTGATCACCAATCACATGATGGCGTAAATGCGATTCGATTAACTCATTCATCAAACCATTGACCGCACCTTTAATGGCTGCGACTTGTTGTAAAACTTCAATACAGCCATGATCAGGATTGTGAAGTGCTTGTTCCACTGCCCCAATTTGCCCTTGTAGACGTTTGACGCGATTTAAAATTTTCTTATCTGTATGTAAATGACCCAACACATCACCTCAATTTCTATATACTCTAGGAGAGTATATTTAACAATGATTTCCCATTATGCGTCAGCAACACTCTCATCGTATCCATCCACATCAATTCGATCAAGGCAATCCGCTGGCGCAGAATAAAATATTATATGCGGCTTTGCTGACGGCTGTCATGATGTTCTTGGAAATCTTGGGTGGCTGGATTTTTCATTCCATGGCTTTGCTGGCAGATGGCTGGCACATGAGTTCACACATGCTGGCGCTAGGTTTGGCTTATTTTGCCTATCGGGCAGCACGTCATTATGCAGCCGATACGCGGTTTAGTTTTGGTACATGGAAAATTGAAATTTTAGCTGGCTATAGCAGTGCCATTTTATTGGTGGTGGTGGCTGCATTTATGGCAATTCACTCTATCGAGCGTTTATTTTTTCCTGTCGATATTCAGTATAACCAAGCTATTCCAATTGCAATTTTAGGGTTATTGATCAATTTGATTTGTGCATGGTTATTACATGAAGATGATCACCATCACCATCACCATCATGAGCATACGCATGACAGCCATGACCTGAATCAAAAAGCCGCCTTTATGCATGTGGTGGCAGATGCGGTGACTTCAATTTTTGCGATTATTGCTTTAATTGCGGGTAAATATTGGGGCTGGGATTTTCTAGATGCACTGTTAGGTATTGTTGGTTCAATTTTAGTGGCGCGTTGGGCGATAGGTTTGATGCAGGAAACAGGGAAAACATTGCTGGATGCAGAAATGGATCATCCTGTGGTGGATGAAATTCGTGAAGTGATTGCAGAGTTACCAGTCAGTGTGATGATCACAGACTTGCATGTTTGGAAAGTCGGACAGGGTAAATTTTCCTGTATTTTGGCATTGGAAACCGCACACGATTTAGACGCAGATCAAGTCCGCACCGCCCTCGCCATTCATGAAGAAATTGTGCATATTTCAGTAGAAATTAATCCGCCATCAGGCTTGAATGTTCCACGTGAAACCTAAAGCGTTGCATAGCAAAAACGAGTTGTAGCAATTGCGTAATTCTGGCTTAAAAATACTGAATTCTGTGCAGCTTTCAGCTTAGAATCAGGCTAAATTTACTTTTAGATGAAACACATGATTAAACAATTGAGTTTAGCTGCCTTAATGGGATTATGCAGCGCCGTGAGCATGGCCGATGTTGCAACGGTTAGTAAAAATGTCAAACAACAGCATCCGCAACTGAAATTAGATAATATTCAAGCCACAGAAATGAAAGGTATTTATAGCGCCTCTATGGATGGTCAAGTGGTGTATTTGAATGAAGATGCGCAACATATTTTGGCGGGTTCAATGATTCGTTTAAAGGATCAGCATAACTTAACCAAAGATTTATTGATCCAACAAAACAGTGTGGATTGGAAAAAGTTACCGTTACAAGATGCGATCAAAAGTGTGCGAGGTACGGGAAAACGTCAGATTGCGATCTTTTCTGACCCAAATTGCCCATATTGTAAACAGCTTGAGGCTGAACTGAAAAAGCTGGACAACATTACAATCTATACCTTTATTTTGCCGTTAAAAGCGCAATCTGTTGCGCCATCTAAACAGGTGTATTGTGAGAAAAACCCTGCTCTTGCTTGGGAAAACCTGATCACAAAAGCACAATTGCCTACAAGTCAAAGCAGTTGTGCCAACCCTGTGGAGCGCAACATTGTTTTAGCGCATCGTTTAGGTGTAAACGGTACGCCTGCGATTATTTTCTCGAATGGCTTTAAAGTTATGGGAGCATATCCTGCGGCACAAATTGAACAGATTTTTAAAGAATTTGGTCTTTAAGAACGGCTAATTTTTTATCTGATATTGGCAACTAAAATTGTGTAGTGTGTATCGGAGCAAACCTGAAATTTGTGATTGCGAAGTAGATATAAAAAAACCGCCTCAATTTTTAGGCGGTTTTTTTATTGAGAGAGAAGATGTTTGACTGAAAAATTACAGTCGTTAATACAGGATTTAAGCACGCGATTTTTTCATGAACGTATTATAAATAAATAGAATAATCAGCGCACCAATGATGGAGGCAATAAAGCCTGCGGCAGAACCATCACCGTACAATCCCATCATACGCCCTGCATAGGTTGCCAATAAAGACCCTGCAATCCCAAGTAAGGTGGTGACAATAAACCCTGCTTTATCATCTCCAGGATGAATCGCGCGGGCGATTAGACCTGCAATAAAACCCACCACAATTGCGACAATTAATGACCACATGAGCAGCTCCTTGTTATCTTTGTTTATGTTTTACATCATGTTTCAGACTTATCTTTGCCGAAAAATCCCAAGGAAAATAGTCGAATAATGCTACAGCATGTAGTGTTTTTGTCCTGTTAGATAGATGAAATGCAAATTTCAGCCATAAAAAAAAGTAATCTGAAACGATCACTTTTTTAAAGCGAGGCGTATTTGTTTTATAAGCCAATTTCGCCAATAAACGGAATATGACGATATTTTTGGTCATAATCCAAGCCATAACCGACAATAAACTTATCTTCAATTTCAAAGCCCATAAATTTAACTTCAAGCTCAATTTCACGGCGTGATGGCTTGCTAATTAAGGTACACAGCTCAATTGAATTTGGCTCACGGGTTTGCAAAATTTCCATCACTTTATTTAGGGTGTTGCCCGAGTCGATAATATCTTCAACCACCAAGACATCTTTACCGCGAATTTCACCATCCAAATCTTTTAAAATTTTCACATCACGCGATGACACAGTACCTCCGCCGTAGCTGGATACAGTCATAAAATCCAGTTCATGCGGCTTTTGAATGGTGCGGCATAAATCTGCCATGAACAATACAGAACCACGTAATAAGCCAATTAAAACCAACTCTTTGTCGCTATTGGCATAGTGAGCATTAATTTTTTGACCAAGTTCCTGAACTTTTGTTTGGATTTCTTCTGCAGAAATCAAAACCTGCATTTCAACTGTCATGGGTAGATACCTAAAAAGCAAAAATAAAAAAGGTGTTGACCTGCAACACCCCAAAATATGCGCTAATTTTAATATATCTTGCGCGATGTTGCACGTGCTTGCATGGTTAAAATAGCATCATTTTTGTGCTGAGTGAGAATCTGAGCGTAACAACAAAGCACAACCGAGTATCAGCATTGCCCATCCGATGGGTTTTATATACGAGGATTGCGCAGGTTTAGCCACCTGCTGCTGAGTTTTGATTGGGTTGGTAGTAGGCACGTTGTCCATAAATATAGGTCGCATGAATATTACGGTCATCTGCTAAAGTAATGAGGGCAAATAATGCATCTTCAAGATGTTTGGAACGTTGTTGTCGTAAGCGTTGTAAAGCGGTGGCATTTAAATCCAGCACCACAAAATCGGCTTCTTTGCCTACCTTAAAATTCCCCAGCTTATCGTCTAAGTCCAAAGCTTTGGCAGCACCTAATGTGGCGTGATACAACGCTTCAAAAGCAGAGAGTTTTGCCCCTTGCAGTTGTTGTACTTTATAGGCTTCATTGAGGATATGCAGTACATTAAACGTGGTGCCTGCGCCAATATCTGTACCTAAACCGACCTTCACCTGTCGCTCCCAAGTTTTATGCAGCGGAAATAAACCGCTGCCCAAAAATAAATTGGAGCTTGGACAAAAGGCAATTGCAGAATCGGTATGATGCAGACATTGCCATTCATGTTCTTCTAAATGCACACAATGCGCAAAAACCGAACGTGAACCTGTTAAACCATAGTGATGATAAACATCTAAATATCCATTTTGCTCTGGAAATAATTGTTTCACCCACGCAATTTCATTGTGATTTTCACTTAAATGGGTATGTACATAAACATCGGGATATTCGGCTTTAAGTTGCCCTGCCCGCGCCAGTTGCTCAGGGCTAGAAGTCGGTGCAAAACGTGGCGTAATCGCGTAGAGATTACGTCCTTTTCCATGCCATTTTTCAATCAACGCTTTAGAGTCTGTATAGCCTGAGTCTGCACTGTCACACAATGCTTCAGGTGCATGCCGATCCATCAGCACTTTACCTGCAATTAAACGCATTTGATGTTGTGCTGCCGCTTCAAACAACGCATCTACCGATTCAGGATGTACCGTACAAAACACCAAAGCTGTGGTGGTGCCATTTTTCAGTAATTCCTGCACAAAAAAATGTGCAATCTGATCGGCATAGGCTTTATCTGCAAATTGCAGTTCAGTCGGAAAAGTATAAGTATTTAGCCATTCCAGTAATTGTTCACCATACGCGCCAATCATTTCGGTCTGTGGAAAATGAATATGGGTGTCGATGAAGCCAGGCACAATGAGATGGTCAGGATAATGTTGGAACTCTGTGTTGGCGTTTAGCTGTACCTGCCCTTCTTGCCATGAACCAAACCACTGAATTTTGCCTTGTTCACAAATTAATAAGCCATCGTCTACATAACGGACTTGTTCTGAAATTTGATCAGCTTGGCTGGTACAGTTTTTGAAATCAAGAAAGCGACCACGAATTGCGGTGCGTTGTACAGGAGATGGCATAAAACAACCTACATTTTTCATTTTTTCAAGAGATTGTACCTTAAATGTGGCTTGTAGCAGTATGATAAAATTTATCGTACGGTAAATTAAAACTTAGCTCAATTGATATAAAAAAGCCCTCTCGAAAGAAGGCTTGCAACGATGATGAGGACTGTTAAATTTTATAATGTGGTTTCATGGTGTTTTCGACTATGTCGAATTGATAACCACGCAGTGATTGTCAGTACGAGTACAATAAAGCCGAGTGAAATCCAGATAGGCATGTGGAATACATCTAACATCAGCATTTTAAAGCCAATAAATAGTAAAATTAAACCCAGTCCATACGGTAAATAATGCATTTTAGTGGCTGCGCCTGAGAGCAAGAAAAACATGGCACGTAAGCCCAAAATAGCCATAAGATTTGCAGTGAGTACAATAAACGGATCGGTAGTCACGGCAAAAATTGCAGGGATAGAATCCACGGCAAAAATAACGTCAGATGCTTCGACCAAAATTAAAACTAAAAATAATGGCGTTGCCCAAAGTACACCATTTTGGCGCACAAAAAACTGATCTTTTTCCAGTGTTGGGGTAATACGCATGTGTTTGCGTAGCCATTTCAACAACGCCATATCTTCAATATTGCTGGCTTCTTGCTCTGGACCTTTTAAGAATTTAAAGCCTGTGTAGACCAAAAATGCGCCAAAAATATACAAAATCCAGGAGAATTCTTGTACAAACCAAGCTCCAATAAAAATAAAAATGGTTCTGAGAATAATTGCGCCCAGTACGCCGTAGAGTAAAATTTTACGCTGTAAGCCCGGTGGGATGGCGAATGCGGCGAAGATCATCAACCAAACGAATACATTATCAATCGCCAGTGATTTTTCCAGCAAATAACCCGCAAAGTATTCCATGACTTTGGTGTTGGCGACTTCTAGCCCAACGCTGTGTTTAAGATACAGCCATAAACCGCCACCAAATAAAGCTGCCACACTGACCCAGGCGATACTCCAATACGCAGCGGTTTTGACTTTGACCGATTCGCCTGCTTTTTGTTTAAAGCCTAAGAAGTCAATGGCGAGCATGACTGCAACAATTGCAAAAAAGACCAGATATAGCCATAAATTGCCGATGGATTCCATACAATCTCCACATCCAACAACTGGCCACAAAAAAACCTTGACCTGTTGTCAGATGATTTCAAACATCTGTAACAACATGATCAAGGTCTTGCCTACATAGAGCGGACTTGTATCAACAAGTATGTGCACTATGCTCAGCGTCCGACTTTTTGCAAAGTGTAATGACGAAACGCTGACACGTTAAAGTTATATTTTAACGCTTGGAGGAGGCTACTCCCCTTGTTCAACATAATTTGGGATTAGGACGCTGCCTAAATCTGCGTAAAGAATTACATAATTTTAAGTGTTGTGCAATTTATTCTGTATGGTAAATCACTTTAATTTGTACAAATTCAGCACAATATTTCGTAAAGAGTGTGGCAAATTGAAAAAATAGATTTAGTTTGATAGGTGGACTTATGCAAATTCAACATCAAGAAACCCAACGCGGTGGCGAGTTTTTTATTGAACGAGATGGTCGGCATATCGCTGAAATTACTTATCAATATCAAGATGATCACACTATTTTAGCAGATCACACTTGGGTCGATCTGACATTACGGGGTCAAGGGGTTGCCCGTCAGCTATTAGATATTTTGGTCGCCTTTGCACGTGAAAAGCAGCTAAAAATTGTACCCGTGTGCTCTTATATTGAGACGGCTTTTGAAACAGATACACAATATGCCGATGTCGTGGCTTAAAAAATATTATTTTTTAATCGCTATAGTTGAGCTTACCTGTTTTTCTACAAACACTTTTTTAAAGTAGATCAACAGGTAAGGTATTGCATGCATTCCAATCAGCATGCTGAATAAGAAGAATTTGAGCATCACCGAATCATTCAGTGCAATACATAAACCACTGATAAGCGCAATACAAAACCAGTGGAAAAAAAATGAGCTCACCCACTGCTTTAAACTTAGCCCTAATACAAAAGATGAAATGAGTATATTTGTTTCTTCATTTAGACCTAAACGGTGAAAGCCAATCAGCATGCAAAAATAAACAATTAATAAAAATGATGTGGTAAGCACGTCTTTGAGCATGACTTTCTCCAAAACTAAACCAAAACCGTACTTTCAATGTAATGTATGTTAAAAGATGCTACACATACACCATAGTGGTAAACGTAAGGTTGAATTGTCAGTCATAAATTACAATTGATTAAAAAATAAACAAAACCACAAAATAATGAGTGATTATTTGAGTCTATTATCTTAATTTCATGACTACTTTTACATTAACAAGAGTGTGATATGTTAATCAGGTTGTGTTATGCCAGTACCCGAGCGGAGCATCAAAATGATTTACTCCAAGAAATCAGTGATATTTTGGCAACAGCTCGTCAATTTAATGCTGCACAACACATTAATGGGGTACTTTATTATGCTGAGGGTCATTTTTTTCAGTGTTTAGAAGGTGAACAACAGCAGCTCGAGCAATTATTTGAGCGTATTCAACAGGACCCGCGCCATCGTGATGTCTTTCGCTTCCCTGACCAAATACTTGAGCATGTCCATTTTTCAGAATGGTCTATGAAATATGTGCATAGACATAGTCAAATTTCGAGTTTATTTAAAAAGCTCGGCTTTGATGTTTTTCTACCACATCGTTTGGATGAAAAGACGGTACAGCAATTTTTAGCTTTACTTTTGGATTTAGAACAAACCATCTTGCCTGAAAAATCTCAACGGGGTTATAAAAATAGAGGTTATTCAAACTTTTTCTAAATTTAGTTTGTAGGGTATTAGGGTCATTTGCCTCTCTCTATTGAAAACGGTTTAAATATTAAAAAGCCAATCTAAAGTATACAGATGGCTTTTTTATCATGCATAAAGCCAAGATTATTCGTAATTAATCATCACTTTCATGGCATTTTCATCTGAAGCATGTTTAAACACATCATAGGCTTTTTCAAATTCAGAGAATTTAAAATGGTGCGTTGCCAGTTTTTCTAAAGGCAATTTGCCTGAACAGCAGGTTTTTAACAGCATGCCTGTCGTATTGGCATTCACCAAACCCGTAGTGATGGTTAGGTTTTTAATCCAGAGTTTGTTTAACTCAAAATTTACCGACTTACCATGTACGCCCACATTGGCAATATGTCCGCCCTCTTTCACGACATTTTGGCAAATATCCCAAGTGGCTTCGACACCTACAGCTTCCATGGCACAGTCTACCCCGCGACCACCTGTAATCTCTAAAATACGTTGTACCGCATCTTCTTTGGCAGAGTTAATGGTATAGGTTGCACCCAACTCTTTTGCCATCGCCAAGCGGTTATCGTCCATATCGACTGCGATAATTTGTGCAGGAGAATAGAACTGTGCGGTAAGCAGACAACCCATGCCAATTGGACCTGTACCCACAATTGCAATGGTATCACCAGGTTTAACATTGCCGTATTGCACACCAATTTCATGTGAAGTTGGCAATACATCAGACAAGAAAACCGCAACTTCTTCATTTAAACCTTCAGGCAGCAAATATAAAGAAGTGTCTGCAAATGGAGTACGGACATATTCAGCATGAGTACCATCAATCATATATCCCATGATCCAACCGCCTTCATTTTGGCAGTGTGCATAGAGTTGTTTTTGACAGTTTTCACAAGTACCACAACGGCTGACACAAGAAATAATCACCTTGTCGCCTTTTTTGAAATTTTTGACTGCCGAACCGACTTCTTCAACAATCCCGATGCCTTCGTGACCTAAAATACGGCCATCAAATTGCCCTGTCTTGGCAACTGCAGTGTCTTGAATTTCTGGGTTTTTACCTTTCCAAATACCTAAGTCAGTACCGCAAATTGTAGTTTTGGTGAGACGAATCACGGCATCTGTTGGTTGTAAAATTTCTGGACGTGGGCGTTCTTCAAAACGAATATCATTGGCGCCGTGGTAGACCATGGCTTTCATTGTTTTTGACATTGTGACCATCCTTCTTAGTAATGATGATGAAAGACATCCAGCAGCCAACCTGTAGCAACCGTCATGCTCGCAGGATGTAATCTTTTTAAAGTAACAGGTCAAGATGACAAGTTCATGAGCAGTATTGTTGCTTTTAATAATTATAATATATAAGTTTATAATTAATATAAAAATCCCCTATTTTTTGCCAAAAACAGGGGATTTTTTTTGAAAGAGTTTTAAATCAGTTTAAGCGATTTTAAGCCGTGTGTTGCAACGCTTGAATGAGTTTTTGATGTAAACCACCAAATCCACCATTTGACATAATCACCACTGCATCGCCCTCACCTGCTTGGCTCACGATTTTTTGAATAATTTCATCCAAAGTATTGGCCACCACTGCATGATTGCGAGCAGCCGCAACCACAGGCTGTAAATCCCAGTCTAAACCTTCAGGTTGATACCAAATCACAGCATCCGCTAAACGTGCTGAATCTGCCAAGCCCTCTTTATGACTGCCCATGCGCATGGTGTTGGAACGTGGTTCAATAATCGCCCAAAGCTTACGCTCACCCAAACGCTTACGTGCGCCGTCCAGTGTGGTTTCAATTGCGGTTGGATGGTGGGCAAAGTCATCATAGACTTCAATGCCGCGTATGGTGCCTAATAACTCCATACGGCGTTTCACCCCACCAAAATTGGACAGCGCTGCACATGCGGTTTCAATTGCAACCCCAACATGCTCTGCTGCGGCGATGGTTGCCAAGGCATTGGCGACACTGTGTTGCCCTGTCATATTCCAGCGCACTTCACCTTGTAGCACACCATTTTTCAGAACTTTAAAATGTGAACCATCTGCTGCAAGTTGTTCTGCATACAGTTCCGCTTGTGGATCTGTATTGAGCGAAGTACGTAGCACAGGTGTCCAGCAACCCATTTCTAACACTTCATCAATATGGGTTTCTGTAATTGGGGCAATAATGCGCCCTTCACTTGGGATGGTACGCACCAAATGATGGAATTGTTTTTGAATTGCGGCCAAATCATCAAAAATATCGGCATGGTCAAATTCAAGGTTATTTAAAATGGCGGTTTTAGGATGGTAATGTACGAACTTGGAGCGTTTATCAAAAAACGCAGAGTCGTATTCATCGGCTTCGACACAGAAATACTTGCCTGCACCCAAACGTGCACTTTCACTAAAGCCTAACGGAACGCCGCCAATTAAAAAGCCCGGTTCTAAGCCTGCCTGATCCAATACCCACGCCAACATGGTGGTGGTGGTGGTTTTGCCGTGCGTGCCTGCAACGCCCAGTACGTGTTTGCCTTGCAAGACATGATCGGCCAAAAATTGCGGGCCAGAAATATACGGTAAACCTGCATTCAGCATGTATTCAACCGCATCAATCCCACGTTTCATGGCATTGCCCACAATCACTAAATCTGGATGCGGTTGTAAATGGCTGCGGTCATAACCTTGCATTAAGGTAATGCCTGCATTTTCCAGTTGAGTCGACATCGGTGGATAGACGTTTTGGTCTGAACCTGTGACGGTATGTCCTAAATCGCGGGCCAAAAGTGCCAAAGAGCCCATAAATGTGCCACAAATACCCAAAATATGCAGATGCATTCCGCCTTACTCCACTGCTTTTATAGACACATCACGTATTTTTGTGCTGTTGTCGTGATTAATTTGATTTGAAGCAACGATAGCAAGGGTTTTGGCGAAAAGATAGTGATTCTTGTATCTCATTTCAGGGATTTTTCAGCGCTGAATCTGCGCCAAAGGATGTAAAAAATTGCTGCTCTTGCATTTTTTATGGCAAATAGCTCGTAAAATAAAACTGAATTTTTAAGATAGTACGACACAATGTCTTCAGCACTTTTACTTTTGGTGATTGCAAACTGTTTTATGACCTTGGCGTGGTATGGTCATCTCAAGTTTTTACCACATGATGCGCCGCTGTGGCAGGCAATTTTATTCAGTTGGGTGATCGCCCTATTTGAATACAGTTTGATGATTCCTGCTACCCGTTTGCTGGCGCAGCATGGCTGGGCGGTAGGTCAAATGAAAATTACCCAAGAAGTTGTGACTTTATTGGTGTTTGTACCGTTTATGATTTTTCTGTTTAAGCAACCTTTTAAACTAGATTATTTATGGGCAGCCTTATGTTTATGTGGTTGCGTGTATTTTGTATTTCGTGCGCCTTAAAGACGAGTTTTAGCTCGCTTGAATAGCTTTAGGTTCACCTATTTTGTTTAACTGTTTTCAATTCTTTAAAATAACCCGATAAAAATAATCAAAAAAGTCGGTTGAGTCGCCGTGTTCAATTTTAACAAGTCGAAAAATCAGTCTATAATGTGGAGTTCTTATTCAAGCTTGGCTTTCTCGCCTGAATTTCTCTTTCCTTAGTTTCGTTTCTGGAATATTTGTAATGAACGCGGCCGCTGCACAAGACGCTCCTCTCGTTGGAATTATCATGGGTTCTCAATCGGATTGGGCAACTCTCGAACACACTGCCAATATGCTGAAGCAGCTTGGTGTCCCATTTGAAGCGGAAGTCGTTTCTGCACACCGTACCCCAGATCGCTTATTTGAATATGCTGAACAAGCGCGTGATCGTGGCATTCAGGTGATTATTGCAGGCGCTGGTGGTGCCGCACACTTACCAGGTATGTGTGCAGCTAAAACTGATTTACCTGTTTTAGGTGTGCCAGTGAAATCTTCAATTTTAAATGGTGTCGATTCATTACTTTCAATTGTGCAAATGCCTGCGGGTATTGCGGTAGGTACATTGGCTATTGGTCCTGCGGGAGCAACCAATGCGGCAATTATGGCAGCCCAAATTTTAGGTTTAACCCGTCCAGAGATTGCACAAAATGTTGTCAATTTCCGTGCCGCGCAAACTGAGAAAGTTTCAAGCAACAATATTCCAGGTCAGGCTTAAGCGGGACAATTACTATGGATAAGACCATCGGTATTTTTGGTGGCGGTCAATTGGGTCGCATGATGGCACAAGCGGCTTTACCCTTAAATATTCAATGTACCTTTTTTGAAGCCAGTCCAGATTGCCCAGCGGCAACCTTGGGTCAGGTTTTTGCCAGCAAAAGCGAAAATAGCCTACAAGATTTTATACACAGTGCCGATGTATTCAGCCTTGAGTTTGAAAATACTCCGTTGGCTGATGTTGATGTATTGATTAAGCACAAAGACTTGCATCCACCACGTCAGGCTTTGGCAATTGCCCAAAACCGCTTGCTGGAAAAAGGCTTATTTGATGAATTGGCGATTCCTGTTGCGCCGTACCAAGCCGTCAACTCGCTGGAAAGTTTACAGGCTGCTGTAGCTGAACTCGGTCTGCCAATTGTGCTAAAAACCGCAACAGGCGGCTATGATGGCAAAGGTCAGTTTGTCTTGCGCAGTGCAGATCAGATTGAACAAGCATGGGCAGAACTTGGCCCTGCAGGCAGCTTGATTGCAGAAAGTTTTGTTACTTTTTCACGTGAAGTATCTATTATTGCGGTGCGTGGTCAAAATGGTGAAGTAAAAACTTGGCCATTGGCAGAAAACCATCATCACAACGGTATTTTATCGCATTCGATTGTACCAGCACCAAACAGCGCAGACTTACAGCCTGTGGCGCAAGACTACATCACTCGCCTGCTCAATCACTTAAATTATGTTGGTGTATTAACGCTAGAGCTATTTGTCACTGACAAGGGCTTGTATGCCAATGAGATGGCACCTCGTGTGCATAACTCAGGTCACTGGTCAATTGAAGGCGCGGTGTGTTCGCAGTTTGAGAACCATATTCGTGCTGTAGCAGGTTTACCGTTAGGCTCAACTGAAGTGGTACGTCCAACGGTGATGGTCAATATTATTGGTCAGCATCCCAAAACTGAAGATGTGTTGGCATTGAATGGCGCACATTTGCATTTGTACAATAAAACTGAGCGTGAAGGCCGTAAAATTGGGCATATTACTTTAATGCCGAATGATGCCGCTGAATTGACAGATTTATGCCGCCAATTGGCAAAAATTTTACCAAATCCATTGGCGCTCAGTGCTGATATGAGCTTGTAAATTTAAAAATGACACCAAAGCGCTCATCACGATGAGCGCTTTTTTATACTTTCACGTTTTTATTCTGCCTATTTTTAAGGTGTTCTACCGTTAATCTGTCTAGGATTGACGCTGTAATTTTAGGTTGATTAAGATAGATCAGGCTGAATAAGCAACCATCACCGTAGCAAAGCAATACTTAAAATAAAAATGCGCACAAGTCTGATGGGAAACAGATGATAATTATGAATTCAAAACTTTAAATTCAAATAGCGCGTTTTAAATTTAAAGCGATGCTTCAACTTTGAATTTAAATATCAGAAATGAATTTAAAGATAGATCTGCAGTTTTGAATTTAAATAAAGTAGCGGCTCTTTTGATCTTTAAATTTAAAAAGCTACTTTTAAATTCAAAGCAATACATCGTAAATATGCAGTGAATGTCGTGTTTTGTGGGTAACTTGGGTTGGTTTAATTTGAATTTAAACTTTTAAATTTAAAAGTCTTATCATGTGTTGTGATTTTGAATTTAAAAATGTGAGATGCTGTACTTGTGGATAAGTGTTTTAAATTTAAAATGAGAAAATGAATTTAAAACTGTGTAAATGAATTTAAAGTTACAGATTTTCATCTGATCTCTGTGGCTGAAGGTGTTATGGTAAAGCCAAGATTTAAATTCAAAACACATCAAAGGGTATTATGCATCGTTTCGCTGTGATTTTTGCGACAGCTGCAATGGCAGCTACTCAGGTTCAGGCAGAACTAATTATCAATGGAAAATCTGTCACCGTAACACCAACGGTCAGTACATCTGCAAATTTTCAACCACAAAACCATTTTCAAAGTTGTTTGGCCAATTTACGCAGCCAAGCCATTGCCAAAGGGGTGAGTGGTAGCAGTTATGATCGCTATACTCAAAATCTCAGTCCAGATTATTCAGTCATTGAGCGTTTAAATTACCAACCTGAATTTTCTACGCCAATCTGGGATTATCTCTCAGGCTTGGTCGATGATGAGCGCGTGCAGGCAGGACAGCAGAAATTGGCACAGCACCGTGATGTGCTCAATCGTGTTGCAGCAGCCTATGGCGTACCTGCAGAAACCGTAGTGGCGGTTTGGGGTGTAGAAAGTAACTTTGGTGCGATTTCAGGATCCTATCCATTATTGCAAGCGCTAGGTACCTTGAGCTGTGAAGGACGCCGTCAAAGCTATTTCCGAGGTGAGTTTTTTACCACCATGCGTTTATTGCAACGTGGTGATGTCACTGAATCACAATTAAAAGGCTCATGGGCAGGGGCGTTTGGGCATACTCAGTTTATGCCATCGACCTATGATGAGTTGGCGGTCGATTTTGATGGTGATGGTCGCCGTGACTTAGTATCTAGTATTCCAGATGCTTTGGCTTCCACCGCTAACTTTTTAAAACGTCGCGGCTGGCAAACAGGGCAGCCGTGGGGCTTTGAAGTCAAAGTGCCTGCAGGCATGTCTTTGAGTGGTGAAGGGCGACGCAATAAAAAATCCCTCAGCAGTTGGGTTAATCGTGGGTTGACTCGTGCAGATGGTTCGGCATTAATTCAGGGCAATTTATCGGGCAGTAGTCAGGCAGGCTTGATGGCACCTGCAGGTGCGAATGGCCCTGTATTCTTAGTGTTTAGAAACTTCGATGCCATTTATAGCTATAACGCAGCAGAAAGTTATGCCTTAGCGATTGCGCATTTATCAGATCGTTTAATGGGGCAGTCTGCATTCCGCACCGCTTGGCCAACCGATGATGCAGGTACATCCCGCGCAGAACGCCGTGAAATTCAACGCTTTTTGTTAAGTCGTGGTTATGACATTGGTGAAGTGGATGGTTTAATTGGCGACAAAAACCGTCAAGCGATTCGTCAGGAACAGACTCGACTCGGCTTGGCTGCAACAGGTCGGGCAGGGCAGCAAATTTTAAGAGCGTTTCGTAATGAAGCGGCCAAACAAATGATGCAATAAGTTGTTGCTATTGCATAAAAAAGGTCTGCAAATGTGCAGACCTTTTTAATTTTTGTCTTAAAACAGGGGATTAAGGTTCAATTTTCACTGCTTCAAGCAAATCAAAAATCACAGTCGTGACATCTTGGCTTAATTCTTTGTTATTAAAAATTTCATAAGCTGAAATGGTGATGTCGGTATCACTTGGCAGCAAACGCTGTTCTTCTTCAATCAGGTGTTCAATTGGTAATAAGGTCTGTCTAACCTCAAGATGCAAAATATCTTTGTATTCAATATTTTCATCTTCAAGTTCAATCACTTGCTCATTAAAATACGGCAATAAAATCGAGTGGAGACAAGGTTGAAGCTCAACAATATCAAAAATTTCGATATCACGGCTTTGTTCAATCGTGCTGATGTGGTCATTTACTTCAATCAGGATATGGTAGTAACTCACATGAATCTCCACAGATCGTTCAGGGTTATACAGAGCCTTCACAATAACATGAAATGAGTAAATTTGCTGCCTTTGCACGTGTAATGGATATGCAACTATCGTACAGGGTGAGGGGAGTTTTGTGTTTTAGTCACTTCAGTTTGCCAGATTGCTCAATGCCGTGCATGGAGTAAATCGAGATCGGCAGGGCGCAGTTGGAAATTCTGCAACTGCTGATCTTTTAGCATTGGATACATTAAGGCATAAGGGTCGTTATGGTGTGCTAAACCCAAAGCATGACCAAATTCATGCGCCAAAGTTAGACGTAAATCATCTTTAGATTGAAACTCATAAATCCGAATGGCCTGACCATCAAAGCTGCCTTTATCAAATAAACGTGGTTGAAAACGTGCATTAAATTGCTGGATGGATACATCAATGTCTTGATTAAGTTGATTGAGGGCATCGACTTGTTGATTGAGCTGGTTAATTTGCTGATTAAATTGCGCTATTTCGTGTTCTAAACTCCACATGTGTTGCTGGATTTCTTGTTTTTTGGCTGCAAAAATTTCCTGTTGCGAAGGATGTAGCCCACCACTTTGGTTAATTTGCTGTACTTGACGATTGTATTGTTCAAGTTGTTGTTCAAATAGCATTTTTTTTGCATCAAGTTGTTGATTTTTATCTGCAATTTCTTGTTTTAGTGCTTGAATATTTTGGTTTTGATTGTTCCAGTGTTGTTGGCGTTGTTCAATGGCTGTAAGTTGTTGTTGGCGTTGGTTTGATTCATCTTGACGTTGATCATAAATCAAGTGAATGGCGAGCTTGGCGTTCGGGTCATATACAAAATAATCTTGTCCCGTCCCTTGTTTCCAAATATGGGTGGCTTCCTGACTCAGTTGTAGTAAATCGGCATGGCTTAAGCCAAAACGCGGATCGACTTCAGCAATACGATAACGTAAGCGAGTATCTAAAGGATGTTTTAAATGATCTAGTGCAGTATTGTGTCGTGTATGAGGATGTTGAATATTTTGATAAATCAGCAAGATAGAAAACAGTATGATTGCACCCAATAGAAACAAACGCATTGCTAGCGGCATCCTTTTTTGGGTTTACTGTAGCCGAAAGTAGGGCAGAAACTCAATCTATTTGCAGTTAGAGCATCATTTTATCTATTGTACTCGGTTGAGCGTCCAATTGTCTGTGCTCTTTCATTTAAATCTTGAAGTCAGTGTATGGATATCGAAAAGAAAAACCGCGCTGCAATTGCTTGCAGCGCGGTTTTTGATGTGCGTTAAAGCGACAAATTATTTTTTATCATCTTTGACTTCAGTGAATTCAGCATCGACTACGCCATCATCGGCTTTTTGACCTGCATCGCCTTGGAATGCATTCGGGTCAAAACCTTGTGCACCGCCTTGACCTTGTGCAGCTTCATACGCACGTTGCGTAATTGGCATGATGATGTTTTGAAGCGCTTCAGTTTTCGCTTTGATCGCATCTACATCATTTTCTTTAGTGCTGGCTTCAAGCTCAGTCACTGCTGTTTCAATCGCAGTTTTTTCATCGGCAGTCACTTGTTCACCAAGGTCTTTTACTGCTTTTTGAGCAGAAGAAACTAAAGCATCCGCTTCGTTACGTGCTTTTGCAAGTTCTTCAAACTTACGGTCTTCTTCAGCATTTGCTTCAGCATCTTTAATCATCGCTTCAATTTCAGCATCGCTCAAACCAGAGTTTGCTTTAATTTGAATCGATTGTTCTTTGCCTGTGCTCTTGTCTTTTGCAGACACTTTCAAGATACCGTCAGCGTTAATGTCGAACGAAACTTCAATTTGTGGCACACCGCGTGGCGCTGGTGGAATGTCACCTAATTGGAAGTTACCCAACAATTTGTTTTGTTGAGCCATTTTACGCTCACCTTGGTAAACTGAAATGTCTACTGCAGGCTGGTTGTCTGCCGCTGTTGAGAACACTTGAGATTTCTTCGCAGGAATCGTGGTGTTTTTCTCAATGATTGGCGTCAACACGCCACCCATAGTTTCAATACCAAGCGTTAACGGAGTTACATCTAGAAGCAATACGTCAGTTTTGTCACCAGACAATACGGCACCCTGAATTGCTGCACCAATTGCAACAGCTTCGTCTGGGTTTACGTCTTTACGTGGCTCTTTGCCAAAGAATTCTTGTACTTTTTGTTGTACAAGTGGCATACGTGATTGACCACCCACCAAAATCACGTCAGAGATGTCAGAAGTTGAAAGTCCTGCATCTTGTAGCGCAACTTTACATGGCTCAATGGTACGAGCGACTAAATCAGCAACCAAACCTTCAAGTTTGGCGCGAGTCACGTTCATCACCAAGTGCTTCGGACCTGTTGCGTCTGCAGTGATATATGGCAAGTTGATTTCAGTCGCATTTGAAGATGAAAGCTCGATTTTTGCTTTCTCAGCCGCTTCTTTCAGACGTTGTAATGCCAATGGATCTTGTTTCAAGTTGAAGTTTTGCTCTTTTTTGAACTCTTCAACCAAGTATTCGATCAAGGCATTGTCAAAGTCTTCACCACCAAGGAAGGTATCACCGTTGGTTGATAACACTTCAATTTGTTGGTCGCCATCAAGGTCTGCAATTTCAATGATCGATACGTCAAAAGTACCACCACCCAAGTCATATACAGCAACTTTACGGTCGCCTTCTTTCTTGTCCATACCAAATGCAAGCGCAGCAGCAGTTGGTTCGTTGATGATACGTTTAACTTCTAAGCCTGCAATTTTACCCGCATCTTTGGTTGCTTGGCGCTGTGCATCGTTAAAGTACGCAGGTACAGTAATCACGGCTTCAGTAACTGTTTCGCCCAAATAATCTTCGGCAGTCTTTTTCATCTTTTTCAAAGTTTCTGCAGAAATTTGCTGTGGTGCAAGTTTCTTGTCATTCACTTCAACCCAAGCATCGCCATTGTCTGCTTTGATGATTTTGTAAGGCACAAGACCAATGTCTTTTTGTACCGCTTGGTCTTCATAACGACGACCAATCAAACGCTTAATTGCGAATAATGTGTTTTTCGGGTTAGTTACAGCCTGACGCTTTGCAGATTGACCTACAAGAATTTCGCCATCTTTATAAGCAATAATAGATGGAGTTGTACGTGCGCCTTCTGCGTTTTCAATTACTTTAACTTTGTCGCCTTCAAGTACCGCTACACATGAGTTAGTTGTACCTAAGTCAATACCAATGATTTTAGCCATTTGGATGTTTCCTCAAAAATTCTTTTGCAATGTTTTCACTTGTTATTCGATATGAGAGCCAATCAAAATTTTTCAAGTTGTTTAGATGAAAATTTTTTATCAACTCTCGATTTTATAAGGCTTAAGCGCCAACCATCACCATTGCAGGGCGGAGTAAGCGACCATGTAAGGTGTAGCCTTTTTGTAATACGTTGCCAATTTCATTGGCTTTTGCATTTGGATCAATCCCTACGGCTTGATGCAGGTCTGCATTGAAACCATTGGCTGTATCAATCACCACCACACCAAACTTTTCTAAAGTGGTCAGTAATGATTTCAAGGTCAGTTCCACACCTTCAGACAAGGCAGTTTTTTCATCACCATTGGCGGCAATAGCACGCTCAAGGTTGTCTACAGAATCCAATAATTCTTTAGCAAACTTTTCTAAAGCAAACTTTTTAGCTGTATCTGCTTCACGTTCTAAACGCTCTTTGGTTTTTTCCGCTTCGTAAACTGCATTGGCAGTACGTGCTTTTTCCAATTTTAGGTTTTCTTCAAGTTTGCTCAGTTGTTCTTGTAAAGACTCAACGGAAACTTCTGCTTGCTCAGTATCTTGCGCTGTTTGTTGTTCCGTCTGCTCTTGCTCAAGGTCTTGAGTTTGTTCGTTCTGCTCAGTTGCCATTGATTTACTCCGTTTAAATGGGTTTTTAAACATGTACAGTCCTTTGGCGTCAGTGCTAACTGCGTTATTGCTGAACTGCCATGGTTAGAGAAGTTCGTAATTAGCTAAGAAATCGGGGCAGGGCTGGCAAAATTCAAGCGTGCCAGTAGATTAATTTTCATTGCCATGAAATTTGGTCAAAACAATACATTTTGAATCAAGATGTCGGCGGATGAATGAAGCAAATTAAACTTTGAAACTTATAATATTTTTTTGTTTAAAAAAGTATGGTAATAGGGAGCTGATTATTCAGCTAAACCAGTGCTTTTATTACGGAGATAGCTAAAAACACTGTTTTATCAACAGGATTCGACTGGGTGTTTGTTCACTATATTGTGCATGCGTATGATTAGAGTTTTTAAGTTTTGGTTGATTAATCGCTAAAACAACTTAATCGAGAGTAATTATATATTTTACACAAAACCTAACACTGCTTATTCTTTGCGCATAGATGCTATATCGCTGTAGTTTCTTGTGTATTGCTAAATGTGTTTTCGGGGCTTATCTAACTTCTGAATAAGCCCTTTTTTTACCTCATTTGTTTTGCTTTGCTGCAAGACTCAATCACGATCACGTCGTTGTTCACGGTCTTTACGGTTTTCCTGCCAGCGCTTTTGTTGTGCATCACGTTGTTGTTGCCAGCGTTTACGTGCTTCCTCACGCTTTTTTTGTTCAGCTTCAATTTGCTGCTTACGCTTTTGCTCAAGCAGTTTACGCTGCTGTTCCGATAAGCGTTTACGCTGCTGTTCCGATAAGCGTTTACGCTGCTCTGCTAAACGTTGTCGCTCTTGTTCATAGCGTTGTTGCTGTAATTGCTGTTGTCGTTTTTGTTCCCATTCACGACGTTCTAGTTCACGTTTACGACGCTCTAACTCAACCCGATTTTTACCTTGTTGATATTCCCAACGCTGCCGATCATTGTCATAACGTCGATGATCATCATCATAGCGACGGTCATAGCGTGGCTCATATCGTCCATCGTAGTAACCTTCGTCAGGCACGACCACGCAACCTACGGCTAAAATGGCAGTTGCGCACGAAAGTAAGATCAATTTTTTTGTCATGCTCTGCCTCCTGAGCCGATGAGGTAAATTTGTCTGAAACATCAATCATAGACCGCAATAGTGTCAATGACAGCGTCATAAAAGCAGGGTAGCGTATAGGTAATTTGAATGTGTATAACGATTGAAGCACTTGTATAACAAAATGGTCACTGTGCTGTTGATCATGAAGAAATTATGAAGCGTTTAGGCAAATCATGCAGACATATAAAAAGGAACAGGCATGCAAATTTTGAATTCATCTCTCAAAAATAAATTGCACAAAGGACAAGGTGCTGCTGCACGTGCATTAAATAAGTTACCAAGTCGAGTACATCATACTTTGGCTCAAGCTTTGGGTTATCCGTATCATTATCCAGACCTTGATCCATTTATTAAATGCATGATGGCGGCACAATTAAAACAAGGGAAAATTGGTTTTATTGGTGCTGACCCTGTACAGTCTAGACAGGCATTTGATCGACAAATGCAATCTATTCTGAGTACTCCAACTGCGGTCAAACGAGTTGAAGAAATCCGTTTAAACTTAGCCAGTGGCAATATCGCAGCGCGTTATTATCATCCTGCACCACATAAAAAATTGCCTTTAATCGTGTTTTATCATGGTGGTGGTTTTGTGGTGGGTGGTTTAGACAGTCATGACGAATTTTGCCGCTTAATGGCGGTACATGCCCATGCACAAGTGTTGAGTGTGGAATATCCACTCGCGCCTGAAGCTAGTCCACAGCAGATTATTCAAGTCTGTGAAGATGCTTTGGCATGGGCATATCAACATCGTCGAGAAATGAAAATTTTAAAAAATCGCATAGCGGTGGCAGGCGATAGTGCGGGTGGTAATATTGCAGCGGTGGTTGCACAGCGTAGTGCTCATTCAGCCTATGCACCTGACGCACAATTTTTAATTTATCCAGCCTTAGATTTTAAGAGTCGCCATCCTTCATTCTTTGCTTATAAAGATGGTTTGGTGCTGACGGGGCAAGATATTGATTTTGTCACACAGCACTATGTCACACAGCATCAGGTCGCTTTGGATGATCCAATTATTTCGCCAACTTTTGGCAAATTGAAAAAACTGGCACCTGCCTTTGTGGTCACAGCAGGACATGACGTTCTGCATGATGAAGCAGAAATTTATGCACATAAATTACGTCAGCATGCTGTCACGGTAAAATATGTAGAATATTTAGATCAAACACATGGTTTTATTAGCATGACCTTTGCGTCGCGTCGCGCCAAAAAAATCAGCATTGAAATGTGTAAAAACTTTAGAAAATTTTGGGATCGACCACGTAGCTAAATCTTAGGTTGGTTTTGTTCATCTGTTTCACGTGGAACAATTAAACCAGAGTAGAGATTTCGGCTTCAGGAAAAGTCAGCTCGAATTCAGGCACGTAAAAACCGTTGATGAAGCGTGTCTGATTAAAATCAGGAAACAAACTTGGATTCGATTGCCAAGATGTATATTTGAGTGGAATTAATCTGCCGCGAAAAGAAGGATTAAATTGATAGGATTTCCCTTGCCATGTTTGCTGAATTTTTAAAAGTGCAGCAGGGATGTAGCGACTATCAATATAAAAGCCGTGTTGCTTATTACATTTTTCAAGTTGAATGGCGAGTTGCAAATCTGCGTGTTGTATTTTGCAACTTATCTGTCGATCTTGAATATTCCAATCAAAGCTTGCCAGTTGTTTAGGAATGCCCCAAAGTTGTTGTCCGTGTTGCACAGAAGACTCGGTTGAAACGAAAATTTTAGGAATAGTAGATAAACGACGCTGCCTAAATAAAGGATGATCTAAAATCAGCAGCTCATCGTAAGCACCAATGGGGCTAGCGTGATAACGCACCCACATGACTTGAACAAGACGTCCTAAAAAAGAAGGTGTTAAGCCAAAAGGTTGTGCCTGTTTTAAAAATTGTGGGCTGAGCCAATAATTTAAAATATAGGCTTCACCTTGAAGTTGCCAAGGTGCTGGACACAGTCGGCTCTGATCTGAATTATTTTTATACATAAGTTTTCCAGCGTGATAAAAAATAACCACTGATTTATTCGCATAATCTTATTAATATAGATGCAATGCAAATACAACACAGATGGATTGGTCAGCAAATGTTAAAACAAAGTGTGTTTACCATGGCAGCAATGCTTATCAGCTTCAATACGATGGCAGCCAACACCGTGGTAGAAATGACAACCAGCATGGGCAATATTGAAATCGAACTGTTTAATGACAAAGCCCCAGTTTCTGCAAAGAACTTTGAAAACTATGCCAAGTCAAACTTCTATAACGGTACGATCTTCCATCGTGTTATCCCAGGCTTTATGGTGCAAGGCGGTGGTATGGATGCCAATATGCAAGAAAAGCCAACCAAAGCGACCATTCGTAATGAATCAAGTAATGGATTGAAAAATACCCGTGGTACCTTGGCAATGGCACGTATGAATCATCCTGATTCTGCCAGCAGCCAATTCTTTATTAATGTGGTAGATAACGATTTCTTAAATCGAAGTCCACGTAACGCAGGCTATGCGGTATTTGGTCAAGTCACTAAAGGTATGGATGTTGTCGATAAAATTGTAAAAGTACCAACAGGCAACTATGGCATGCATCAAAATGTACCGAAACAAGCGGTAAAAATACTCAGTGTGAAAGTGAAAGAGGCTGCCCCAACAAAATAAGCGGATTTAGATTGCAAAAATATGAAAAACATATTTTTAATTTAAAATTATAGGGTTAGTGCGAGTTTTGTGTGTTTTTGAACCAAAATGGTGCGTAAAAATCCAACACTCGTGAAAACAAGCAGTTAAAAGCACTTGCACGTGTAGGAAATTGCCCTATAATGCACACATCCCGACGCGAAACAGCCTACGAACTTAGCTTACAGGGTTAAGTTGTTAGAAGTGTTTTGCGTTAAAATTTCTGCTGACGAGGCAGAAATTGAGATCATTAAGAGATTATGAAGAACAACTTGTGTGGATTTTTACTGATTGATTGATCGAAAATATTTCATTGATTGATTGGTTTAAATTACTCGAAGTTTATTTGAGCGAAATTTAAGTCAGAAAATTGATGAGCCAGATTTGGAAGTTTAGATTAAAACTTCAAAATGATTTTAACTGAAGAGTTTGATCATGGCTCAGATTGAACGCTGGCGGCAGGCTTAACACATGCAAGTCGAGCGGGCGAGGTTGCTTCGGTAACTGAGCTAGCGGCGGACGGGTGAGTAATGCTTAGGAATCTGCCTATTAGTGGGGGACAACATTC
The DNA here is from genome assembly GCF_002946595.1 of Acinetobacter sp. SWBY1. NCBI lineage: Bacteria > Pseudomonadati > Pseudomonadota > Gammaproteobacteria > Moraxellales > Moraxellaceae > Acinetobacter > Acinetobacter sp. SWBY1. Next base: position 2,045,792 of record NZ_CP026616.1, read on the forward strand.
CGAAAGGGATGCTAATACCGCATACGTCCTACGGGAGAAAGCAGGGGCTCTTTATGACCTTGCGCTAATAGATGAGCCTAAGTCGGATTAGCTAGTTGGTGGGGTAAAGGCCTACCAAGGCGACGATCTGTAGCGGGTCTGAGAGGATGATCCGCCACACTGGGACTGAGACACGGCCCAGACTCCTACGGGAGGCAGCAGTGGGGAATATTGGACAATGGGGGGAACCCTGATCCAGCCATGCCGCGTGTGTGAAGAAGGCCTTTTGGTTGTAAAGCACTTTAAGTGGGGAGGAGGCTTACCTGGTTAATACCTGGGCTAAGTGGACGTTACCCACAGAATAAGCACCGGCTAACTCTGTGCCAGCAGCCGCGGTAATACAGAGGGTGCGAGCGTTAATCGGATTTACTGGGCGTAAAGCGCGCGTAGGTGGTTAATTAAGTCAAATGTGAAATCCCCGAGCTTAACTTGGGAATTGCATTCGATACTGGTTAGCTAGAGTATGGGAGAGGATGGTAGAATTCCAGGTGTAGCGGTGAAATGCGTAGAGATCTGGAGGAATACCGATGGCGAAGGCAGCCATCTGGCCTAATACTGACACTGAGGTGCGAAAGCATGGGGAGCAAACAGGATTAGATACCCTGGTAGTCCATGCCGTAAACGATGTCTACTAGCCGTTGGGGGATTTGATCCTTTAGTGGCGCAGCTAACGCGATAAGTAGACCGCCTGGGGAGTACGGTCGCAAGACTAAAACTCAAATGAATTGACGGGGGCCCGCACAAGCGGTGGAGCATGTGGTTTAATTCGATGCAACGCGAAGAACCTTACCTGGCCTTGACATAGTAGAAACTTTCCAGAGATGGAAAGGTGCCTTCGGGAATCTACATACAGGTGCTGCATGGCTGTCGTCAGCTCGTGTCGTGAGATGTTGGGTTAAGTCCCGCAACGAGCGCAACCCTTTTCCTTACTTGCCAGCATTTCGGATGGGAACTTTAAGGATACTGCCAGTGACAAACTGGAGGAAGGCGGGGACGACGTCAAGTCATCATGGCCCTTACGGCCAGGGCTACACACGTGCTACAATGGTCGGTACAAAGGGTTGCTACACAGCGATGTGATGCTAATCTCAAAAAGCCGATCGTAGTCCGGATCGCAGTCTGCAACTCGACTGCGTGAAGTCGGAATCGCTAGTAATCGCGGATCAGAATGCCGCGGTGAATACGTTCCCGGGCCTTGTACACACCGCCCGTCACACCATGGGAGTTTGTTGCACCAGAAGTAGGTAGTCTAACCGCAAGGAGGACGCTTACCACGGTGTGGCCGATGACTGGGGTGAAGTCGTAACAAGGTAGCCGTAGGGGAACCTGCGGCTGGATCACCTCCTTAACGAAAGATTGACGATTGGTAAGAATCCACAACAAGTTGTTCTTCATGACGATGTATCTGAGGGTCTGTAGCTCAGTTGGTTAGAGCACACGCTTGATAAGCGTGGGGTCACAAGTTCAAGTCTTGTCAGACCCACCACTACTGACGAAGCAATTATGCAGAAGAAGATACATCGAATCACAGATGATAAGCTGGGGACTTAGCTTAGTTGGTAGAGCGCCTGCTTTGCACGCAGGAGGTCAGGAGTTCGACTCTCCTAGTCTCCACCACGTACTTTTTAAGTACGGGATAAGCTAAAGATTACAGAATTTAGTAAATAGGTTAAATCGTAAAGATTTAATGATTTATTAAATTCTGTGATTTATCACAGTGAACTACTCGCTGACGAGGCGGTAGGAAATCATTAACAGATTGGCAAAAATTGAGTCTGAAATAAATTGTACAACTCATTTAATTCAAGATTGACAGTAATACTTCGGTGTTACGTTTTAATTACGAATTGAAATGAGAACTAGCAAATTAACTGAATCAAGCGTTTTGGTATATGAATCTAATTGAAGCTGTACAGTGCTTAAGTGCACAAGACATCAAACTGTGAATTAAATAAATATTTTATATTTATTTAATTGTCTTAATCCTACTTGTAGGGGTTAACGACTGTTTGGGGTTGTATAGTCAAGTAATTAAGTGCATGTGGTGGATGCCTTGGCAGTCAGAGGCGAAGAAAGACGTGATAGCCTGCGAAAAGCTCCGGGGAGGCGGCAAATATCCTTTGATCCGGAGATTTCTGAATGGGGAAACCCACCTACCTTAAGGTAGGTATCGTATGATGAATACATAGTCATACGAAGCGAACGCGGGGAAGTGAAACATCTCAGTACCCGTAGGAAAAGAAATCAATTGAGATTCCCTCAGTAGCGGCGAGCGAAAGGGGAAAAGCCCATTAAGTTATGTGTGTTTTAGTGGAATGCTCTGGGAAGTGCAACCATAGTGGGTGATAGTCCTGTACACGAAAGGGCACACATAATGATGACGAGTAGGGCGAGGCACGTGAAACCTTGTCTGAATATGGGGGGACCATCCTCCAAGGCTAAATACTCCTGACTGACCGATAGTGAACCAGTACCGTGAGGGAAAGGCGAAAAGAACCCCTGTGAGGGGAGTGAAATAGATCCTGAAACCGCATGCATACAAGCAGTGGGAGCCAACTTGTTTGGTGACTGCGTACCTTTTGTATAATGGGTCAGCGACTTATATTCAGTAGCGAGGTTAACCGAATAGGGGAGCCGTAGAGAAATCGAGTCTTAATAGGGCGTATAGTTGCTGGGTATAGACCCGAAACCGGGTGATCTATCCATGAGCAGGTTGAAGGTTGGGTAACACTAACTGGAGGACCGAACCCACTGTCGTTGAAAAGCCAGGGGATGACTTGTGGATAGGGGTGAAAGGCTAATCAAACTCGGTGATAGCTGGTTCTCCCCGAAAGCTATTTAGGTAGCGCCTCGGACGAATACCATTGGGGGTAGAGCACTGTTTCGGCTAGGGGGTCATCCCGACTTACCAAACCGATGCAAACTCCGAATACCAATGAGTACTATCCGGGAGACAGACTGCGGGTGCTAACGTCCGTAGTCAAGAGGAAAACAATCCAGACCGCCAGCTAAGGCCCCAAAATCATAGTTAAGTGGGAAACGATGTGGGAAGGCATAGACAGCTAGGAGGTTGGCTTAGAAGCAGCCACCCTTTAAAGAAAGCGTAATAGCTCACTAGTCGAGTCGGCCTGCGCGGAAGATGTAACGGGGCTAAAACTATGTGCCGAAGCTGCGGATGCATAATTTATTATGCGTGGTAGGGGAGCGTTCTGTAAGCCGAAGAAGGTGGATTGAGAAGTCTGCTGGAGGTATCAGAAGTGCGAATGCTGACGTGAGTAACGACAAAACGGGTGAAAAACCCGTTCGCTGAAAGACCAAGGGTTCCAGTCCAACGTTAATCGGGGCTGGGTGAGTCGACCCCTAAGGCGAGGCCGAGAGGCGTAGTCGATGGGAAATTGGTTAATATTCCAATACTTCAGTGTAATGCGATGAGAGGACGGAGAAGGTTAAGTCAGCCTGGCGTTGGTTGTCCAGGTGAAAGGAAGTAGGCATGCATCTTAGGCAAATCCGGGGTGCTCTATGCTGAGATCTGATAGCAAGCTGTACTTGTACAGTGAAGTGGCTGATACCCTGCTTCCAGGAAAAGTCTCTAAGCTTCAGTTACACTGGAATCGTACCCGAAACCGACACAGGTGGTCAGGTCGAGTAGACCAAAGCGCTTGAGAGAACTCTGCTGAAGGAACTAGGCAAAATGGTACCGTAACTTCGGGAGAAGGTACGCTGTTGATGGTGATAGGACTCGCTCCTTGAGCTGTCGACAGCCTCAGAAACCAGGCCGCTGCAACTGTTTATTAAAAACATAGCACTCTGCAAACACGAAAGTGGACGTATAGGGTGTGATGCCTGCCCGGTGCTGGAAGGTTAATTGATGGGGTTAGCGTAAGCGAAGCTCTTGATCGAAGCCCCAGTAAACGGCGGCCGTAACTATAACGGTCCTAAGGTAGCGAAATTCCTTGTCGGGTAAGTTCCGACCTGCACGAATGGCATAATGATGGCGGCGCTGTCTCCAGCAGAGGCTCAGTGAAATCGAATTCGCCGTGAAGATGCGGTGTACCCGCGGCTAGACGGAAAGACCCCGTGAACCTTTACTGCAGCTTGACATTGAACTTTGACCTTACTTGTGTAGGATAGGTGGGAGGCTTTGAAACTCGGACGCTAGTTCGAGTGGAGCCGTCCTTGAAATACCACCCTGGTAATGTTGAGGTTCTAACTCTGTCCCGTTATCCGGGACGAGGACCATGTCTGGTGGGTAGTTTGACTGGGGCGGTCTCCTCCTAAAGAGTAACGGAGGAGTACGAAGGTGCGCTCAGCGTGGTCGGAAATCACGCGTAGAGTATAAAGGCAAAAGCGCGCTTAACTGCGAGACCCACAAGTCGAGCAGGTACGAAAGTAGGTCTTAGTGATCCGGTGGTTCTGTATGGAAGGGCCATCGCTCAACGGATAAAAGGTACTCTGGGGATAACAGGCTGATACCGCCCAAGAGTTCATATCGACGGCGGTGTTTGGCACCTCGATGTCGGCTCATCTCATCCTGGGGCTGAAGCAGGTCCCAAGGGTATGGCTGTTCGCCATTTAAAGAGGTACGCGAGCTGGGTTTAGAACGTCGTGAGACAGTTCGGTCCCTATCTACCGTGGGCGCTGGAAATTTGAGAGGATCTGCTCCTAGTACGAGAGGACCAGAGTGGACGAACCTCTGGTGTACCGGTTGTGACGCCAGTCGCATCGCCGGGTAGCTATGTTCGGAAGGGATAACCGCTGAAAGCATCTAAGCGGGAAGCCTACCTCAAGATAAGATTTCCCCGAGGCTTTATGCCTCCTAAAGAGCCGTTGAAGACTACGACGTTGATAGGTTGGATGTGGAAGCATAGCGATATGTGAAGCTGACCAATACTAATTGCTCGTGAGGCTTGACTATACAACACCCAAACAGTTGGGGTTGTATGCTCAATCGATTCAAATCCAATCAGTCAATTCAGACTGATCTTGATTTAGTTAACGCTAAACAATAAAATTCAGACCCAATACAGCCCAATCTGTTACAGATTCGGAAAACGCAGTGCATCACCATCGTGAATAAGACCAATGCAAGTCTCCGTAAACAGTTGTGCTGGCGACCATAGCAAGAGTGAACCACCTGATCCCTTCCCGAACTCAGAAGTGAAACCTCTTCGCGCTGATGGTAGTGTGGGGTTACCCATGTGAGAGTAAGTCATCGCCAGCTCATTATTCTAAACACCCTCAACTAGCGTTGGGGGTGTTTTTTTATGTAGAAAGAAAGTATTAAGAGGAATAAAAAAACCCTTAAATATAATTTAAGGGTTTTAAACTTATATAAATATCAGATGCTTAGAAATGTGCTTCTAAACCTAAATATGGGCCTTTAAACTCTAATTGAGTTTCCTGATTGGAATCTTGATTGAGCTTAATATCTAAAATGCGATAACCTGCTTTTAAACCAACATTGACTAAAATGGCATCTATAAAGTTATATTTAATTTCTGCCTGAGCATCACGAACTTCATTGTCGCTATTTTTGGCATAGTTAGCTTCAGCTTTGGCACTTAAACCTGTAAATGGTAATTTGACCGCTGCTTCTGCATACAGCATAGGTAAAGTTTCACTGACGTCTTGTGTCGAAAACAAATTCGATCTTAAGTCGCCTTCAAGTACTTTGGCACCAAATCCAACATCTGCGGCAACAATGTTATCTAAAATTTCATAATATAAAATGAAGTCTGAGTAATCTAAATCTAGTTGATTGATTTTTACACCAGCAGCGCTTTGCTCGCTTTCGGCCTGCAAATTGGCATGTTTAATTTTAGCATTGGGTAAAAATGGTACTGGATGCTCTACTGCTAGACTGAAGGGTAAGGCAAAATCATCATCCAAGTTTGGTGATAACTGAGCCTGATTCCAGTCTGCGCTATATTTCCAATAATCTACGCTGGCTTTTACCCCAATAATATCGGCATGAACCGCTGAACAACCAATTAAGCTGCATGCTAAAGCAAAACGTTGTAATGTAAGCATATCAACCCTAGTATTTTTCATCATCATTTGGGATGAATGGTTTAGTGTTGTGATGTTCTCGTGACAAAAAATCATGTGAAATATTGTCCAACTTAGCGCATCATACATTTTCTTGAATCAAAATTCTTGTAAAAATATAGCCTAATTCGCGCCAAAAATAGAGGATTTCAGTATGCAAAATACCCATCCACCTGTCGATTACCCGCTCTATCTTGCCAATAAAGCCGTAGAAACAGGGCAATGGTTAGCCGTTCAGCATAAATATTCTCAAAAAGTATATGCGCGTGTTGCACTTGCCGATGAAAAAAGTATTGAAAAGGCCATTCGTGCAGCCGTAAAAGCAGAAGCTGAAATGGCAAAATTACAGCCCTTTCAAAAACAAAAAATTCTGTTGCATTGTGTGCAGCGTTTTCAAAACATGCGTGAAGAATTGGTCGAGATTTTAATTGCTGAAGGTGGAAAGCCACGTTTGGCCGCGATGGCAGAAGTTGAACGTTTAATTAATACCTTCCAAATTGCTGCAGATGCAGTGTCTCAAGTAGATGAAGGACGAATTTTACCGTTGGCGGTGACGGCTGCTGCTGCGAATTATCAAGGGATGGTTAAGCATGTACCCATTGGTGCTGTGTCTTTGATCAGCCCTTTTAATTTTCCGTTGAATTTAACTGCACATAAAATTGCGCCCGCGATTGCTGCAGGTTGCCCTTTTGTATTAAAACCTGCCAGCGCCACGCCTATTTCAGCATTGAAAATTGCAGAAGTGTTGGCTGAAACAGATTTACCTAAAGGTGCGTTTTCAGTATTACCTTGTGAGCGTGAGCAAGCCGATGTTTTAGTGACTGATGACCGTTTTAAACTGCTCAGTTTTACCGGTTCAGATGTGGTGGGTTGGGATATGAAAGCCCGCGCAGGACGAAAAAAAGTAACGCTAGAGTTGGGCGGCAATGCAGCGGTGATGATTGAACCCGATACTGAACTGAATGATGCATTGATTCATCGCTTAATTAGTGGGGCGTATAATCATGCAGGACAGGTGTGTATTAGTGTGCAACGTATTTTGGCGCATGACGACGTGTATGCTGAACTGAAAAAGAAACTTGTGAGTCAGCTTAAGAAAATTAAAGCAGCAGATCCTGATTTAGACAGCACTTTGGTCGGGCCAATGATTAAGGAAGCTGAAGCGCAGCGCTTGAAAAAGTGGATTGATAAAGCGGTGAAAAAAGGCGCAAAAATATTGGCAGGTGGCGAGCTGAAAGGTGTGATGTTTGAACCGACTTTATTGGAACAGGTCGATCCAAACTTGGAAGTTTATAAAGATGAAGTTTTTGGCCCTGTTGCCATTTTGGAAAAATATTCATCTTTTGAGCAAGGGATTGCACGTATCAACCAAAGTCGTTTTGGTTTACAGGCGGGTATTTATACACAAAGCTTGGAAAAAATGCTGTATGCATGGGATCAGTTACAAGTTGGTGGGGTGATTATTAATGATATTCCATCGTTCCGTGTGGACAATATGCCTTATGGTGGCGTGAAAGATTCGGGTTTAGGGCGAGAAGGGATTCAATCTGCTATTCGGGATATGCAGGAAGAGCGTTTATTGGTAATTAAGCGTTAAGTATCTGATCTAATGATGCATCGTTATAAATAAAGAGAAAGGATGAGTTAACTCTGAATTTTGAGATGATTGATTACAGCGCTGTGGTTTGGTGAATAATAAGCTACAGCGCTGCTATAATAGATGAAAAGTAAAACAACTCAAATAGCACCAACATTACATTCCAAATAGTTATATGATTTATAACCAAAAAATCAAGTCAAAATGGAGTGGAATTTGAACGTTTGATTAAAAAAATGCATACAAAAAGCATCTTTCTAAGCAGAATTTACAGAAAAATTGTTCAAAAATGAGTATTGTTAAGCCATACAAAAGCGCAATATTGGGCAAAGACTTTAAGCAAGATTTTCCGAATATTTCGCTGTTTGACCTTTAGAATTTGATGCTCAAAAGGTGTGACTCTAAAGCAAACACCCAGATTTTCATTTTTTGCAGGATATTTTTTGCGTGCGCTAAAGTACCGTTATATAAAGTAAATTTAAGCTAATGAAAAAGCAAGTTATTTATATAAAAGGTCAGAATTAAAAAACAAGCAGCAAAAAATAACCTGAAGTTTAGGTGTTCTATGACAGATTCTCGTGAGAGTTGGTCCGCGCGATCAGGCTTTATTATCGCAGCCATTGGTTCTGCGGTCGGGTTGGGCAATATTTGGCGTTTCCCTTATGTTGCCTATGAAAATGGCGGCGGCGCATTTTTAATCCCTTATTTAATTGCGATCTTTGCCGCAGGTTTGCCATTGCTGTTTTTGGACTATGCAGTTGGGCATAAATACCGTAAAGCACCACCAACCGCTTATAAAAAGCTCATGAACAGTGAAGCATTGGGCTGGTGGCAGGTGATGGTGACTTTGCTGATTGGTATTTACTATGCCAGCGTATTGTCTTGGGCAGGCAGTTATATGTTCTATTCCATTGGTCAGCAATGGGGAACAGACACTGAAAAATTCTTTTTCACAAGCTACTTACAAAATGGTGAAGGCTTAGCCTTTGGTTTTGTACCAACCTTATTTATTGGTCTAGTCATCGTATGGACGGTGGTGATGTTCATTTTATACGGCGGGGTGAAAAAAGGGGTTGAGCTGTCAAATAAAATCTTTATACCACTTTTGCTGATTTTGTTCTCTATTCTCGTGGTTCAAGCGTTACGTTTACCGGGTGCAGTCGATGGCTTAAATGCTTTCTTTACGCCTAACTGGGAAGCGATGGCGAACTATAAAGTATGGTTAGCTGCCTTTGGTCATATCTTCTTCTCACTTTCAGTGGGTTTCGGGATTATGTTGACCTACTCATCTTACCTAAAACGTAAAACCAACTTGACTGGTTCAGGCTTGGTGGTTGCACTTGCAAACTCATCTTTTGAAATTTTAGCGGGTATTGGTATTTTTGCTGCGCTTGGTTTCATGGCGTACAGCGCAGGTTCATCGGTAGATGAAGTGGTTTCGGGCGGTATTGGTTTAGCTTTTATTGCATTCCCGAAAATCATTTCAAGCTTGGGTGCAGGTGGCGATTTATTTGGTTTCTTATTCTTCGCCTCATTGACGGTTGCAGGGGTGACCTCAATGGTGAGTATTCTGCAAGTACCCATTGCTGCGTTCCAAGACAAGCTGGGTTGGTCGCGTAAGCGTGCAGTAACCATTATTGCGGGTGGTTCAGCTATTGTTTCAACCATTTTATTCTCTACCCACAGCGCGATCACTTTTGTCGACATCATTGACTACTTTGCCAACAACATTGGTATTGTTGGTGGTGGTTTATTGTCGATCATTTTGGTGACTTGGTTCCGTCGTCCATTGCTCAAAGAATTGCAGCAACACGTTAACCAATACTCAAGCATTAAATTGGGTTGGGGCTGGAATTTCCTATTAACCATCGTGACTCCGCTTTCATTGCTCGTGGCTTTAGGCTTAACCCTGAAATCTATTTTTGCAGAAGGCTATGGTGGTTATCCATTACACATTTTACTCACCGTGGGTGGTGGTACCGTAGTGCTCTTTATTATTGGCGCGGTATTGCTTAGCCGCTTAAAAGATCACGACGCAGCGGAGAAATAAGATGAATACATCTGCATTGGTGATGTTGATTATTTCAACAGTGGTACTTTGGGGTGGTTTAGTTTTGGCGATGATTCACCTGATCAAAAACCCAGATGAACTCGAAGACTAAGCATTTTGCTGAAACGGGTGCGATGCTGTAAAGCATTGCACTGGCTAACTAAATTAACCCTTGATTGATTCAAGGGTTAATTTTTTGGAAAGGCTATTAAATGAGAAGAATCGTTAAAACAGAAACAGCTTAGGCGGTTTTTTCAATACGACAATAATAAAAACCATCCCCGCGTCCTTGTTGCGGCAATAATTGGCGTCCATACAGTTGTGGAATGCCCCAATCTGCATCAATTTTGACTTCTTTGGCATTTTGATGTTCGGCAAAGAATTGCTGCATTTGCTGTTCATTTTCGGCTTTTAAAACCGAGCAGGTAATGTAAAGCAAGGTGCCACCAACTTTGAGTTGCTGCCACATCTGCTGCAAAATCTGTTGCTGTAATGCCACCGTTTGCTGAATATCGCTAGATTGACGCAGCAAACGAATATCTGGATGGCGACGCAAGACTCCAATTGCAGAACACGGTGCATCCAATACAATACAGTCCACTGCTTCACTGGCATTCCATGTGGTTGCATCGGCAGCCAAAATTTCAACTTGCGCTTCTTGATTCAGTTGCAGACGTTCTAGATTTTCGCTGACACGTAACAGACGTTTGGTATCCTGATCTATGGCAATCAATTTTTTAGGCTGAAATTTTTCAAGCAGATGCGCTGTTTTACCACCGGGTGCTGCGCAGGCATCGACTACCACTTTGCCATCTAAATTTGGCAAGAGCGTTGCACACAGTTGGGCATGTTCGTCCTGTACGGAAAATACGCCTTCATCAAAACCAGGCAAGTCTGGAATGTGCACATTTTGCAGCATCACAATACCGACTTCAGACACGGTGCAAGCTTCTGCAGCAATCTCTTGTTCCTGCAAAATTTCTAAATAGTCATCACGGCTGATTTGGCGTGTATTGACTCTTAAAGTCAGAGGCGCGGTTTGCTTTAAAGTTTGCGTCAGTTGTTCTTGTTGTTCAGGCCAATCTTTTTTCAGACGTTTATACAACCAACTTGGCAAACCATGTGCCTGCGCCAAAGCCTTTTGAAATTCCGATGTTTCACGTGAAACACGACGCAGAATTGCATTCACCACACCGCTGAGTGCTTGATAGCCCAATTGTTTGGCTGCAGTTACGGTTTCAGAAATTGCGGCATGACTGGCTACACGAGTACAAAGCACTTGATATAAGCCGACATATAAACAGGTTTCAACAGTTTCATTGTTGAGTGGTTTCACCAACAGCGGCAAAGTAATGCTTTTTAGGGCATACCATTGACGCAAAGTGCCCAAAACCAGTTCATGAAACAAGGCGCGGTCACGTTCTGCGACTTTACTTAAATGTGCAGGTAAAACGCTCGCCAATGATTGCCCTTGTTGTACAGCCAATAGCGTACGGATGACTTGGGCACGCAAGTTCAAATGTGAGTTGCCTGATTCAGAATGGCTCATGCGAGAACTTGTCCTGTTTGAAGTTTTTGAGTTTGAATGATTTGCACAGGATTCAGCGGTTTAGCGCCTGACCATTGCAACGAGCTTAAGCATACCGCTTGTTGATCGCCACAAGCGACGTGTACGCCTTGTTTGTCCAGTTTTAAAATTGTGCCTGCAGCTTTGCCTTGTGCAGATTCATCCGATAATGCTGAACCCCAAACGCGCAAGTTTTGTGTTTCATCTAAAGGGATAAACGCCACCGGCCACGGGTTAAAGGCACGGATATTACGGTCAATTTCGGCTGCAGTTTGTGACCAGTCAATTTGTGCTTCGGCTTTGGTCAATTTGTGTGCATAGACCGTCAAGGCTTCATCTTGCACTTCACGCGCGGCTAAATAGTCTTGCAATTTTTGTTCTGAAGCCAGTACTTCAACAATTGCTTTGGCACCTTGCTGCGCCAGTTTGTCATGTAAAGTGGCAGAGGTGTCTGTGGCAGTAATTGGGCATAGGGTTTTATACATCATATCGCCCGTATCTAAGCCTGCAGCCATTTTCATAATGGTGATGCCTGTTTCGGTATCACCTGTGGCAATCGCGCGCTGAATCGGCGCTGCACCACGCCAACGTGGCAATAACGAACCGTGAATATTCAAGCAGCCATATTTAGGAGTATCTAAAACCACTTGCGGCAAGATTAAACCATAGGCCGCAACCACCATCACATCGGCATTCAATGCAGCCAATTCTTGTTGGGCCGCCAGACCTTCTTCAGTAGATGATTTAAAATGCAAAGGTTGATAGACAGGAAGATCGTGTTGTAGTGCCAATTGCTTCACCGCAGATGCTGTGAGTTTTTGTCCGCGTCCTGCTTTACGGTCAGGCTGGGTGTAAACCGCGACAATCTCATGTTCGGTGTTCAGGAGTGCTGCCAAAGCGCTTGCAGCAAATTCAGGCGTACCTGCAAAAACGATTTTCAATGGAAATCAACCCATAGTTTTAGATGACGCGGCAATTATAACAAATTGCGGCTCAAAGGTCGGAACGGGTTGTAACAAATCCACCTTGTCGCTGTGCTATAAATTATTATGATAAAAATTAGTAATGCAAAATTTAAAAATTATTCATGAAAGTTTTGTATTGCATTCAGTATGATCAACAAGGTGCTGTGGGTTCTCGTCACTTTTTATCCATCATAAAGTTGGTAAAGCAGCAGCCTTACTACCTCAAGCTGTAGTAAAATAGAAAGACTCTTAAACTATTTTGCAGTGATACAGATCTTGCAAACAGTATTATTTCGCCAGAATGAATTTCAGATTCATTTCAGCACAACCAAGTTGGAACTTTATAATGCCTGACTATCGTTCAAAAACATCGACACACGGAAGAAATATGGCGGGTGCACGCGGCTTATGGCGTGCAACGGGTATGAAAGACGAAGATTTCGGTAAGCCGATTATTGCGGTGGTCAACTCATTTACCCAATTTGTACCTGGCCATGTGCATTTAAAAGACCTCGGTCAAATGGTGGCAGAGCAAATTCAGGCGGCAGGTGGTGTTGCCAAAGAATTTAACACCATTGCTGTAGATGACGGGATTGCCATGGGTCATGACGGCATGTTGTATTCATTGCCATCGCGTGACTTGATTGCCGACTCGGTAGAATACATGGTCAGCGCACACTGCGCCGATGCAATGGTGTGTATATCCAACTGTGACAAAATTACCCCAGGGATGCTGATGGCTGCTATGCGTCTGAACATTCCAGTGGTGTTTGTGTCTGGCGGCCCAATGGAAGCAGGTAAAGTCAAAATTCGTGGCAATGAACACGCGATTGACTTGATTGACGCGATGATTGTGGCGGCAGATGACAACTATACGGATGAAGAAGTTGCTGAATATGAGCGTTCTGCATGTCCAACTTGTGGTTCATGCTCAGGGATGTTCACTGCAAACTCAATGAACTGCTTAACAGAAGCTCTAGGTTTATCTTTACCGGGCAACGGCTCAATTCTAGCAACTCACGCCAACCGTAAAAAACTGTTTGATAAAGCAGGTCAGTTGATTGTGGAATTGGCGAAACGCCATTATGAACAAGACGATTACAGCGTATTGCCACGTTCAATTGCAACCAAAGCATCTTATGAAAATGCTATGACGTTGGACATTGCCATGGGCGGTTCAACCAACACCGTATTGCACTTGTTGGCGGCTGCCAATGAAGCAGGTGTGGATTTCACCATGGATGATATTGACCGTTTATCACGCAAAGTACCTGTTTTGTGTAAAGTTGCACCTGCAAAACAAGACGTTCACATGGAAGATGTACACCGGGCGGGCGGTATTATGTCTATTTTAGGTGAGCTGGATCGCGCAGGTTTATTGGACACTTCAGTAGGCACAGTTCACGAAGCGACTTTAAAAGATGCTTTGGATAAATGGGACATCATCCGTACCGAAAATGAAGACGTTTACCAGTTCTTCCGTTCTGCACCGGGCGGCGTACCCACCCAAACAGCATTCTCACAAGACCGTTACTATTCACGTTTAGATGGTGACCGTGACAATGGTGTGATTCGTAATGCAGAACACGCCTTCTCTAAAGATGGTGGTTTGGCGGTACTTTACGGCAACATTGCTTTGGATGGCTGTATTGTCAAAACTGCAGGGGTAGATGATTCCATTTTGAAATTCAACGGCACAGCACGTGTTTTTGAAAGTCAGGATGCTGCAGTAGACGCGATTTTGGGCGGTAAAATCACAGCGGGTGATGTGGTGGTGATTCGCTACGAAGGCCCACGTGGTGGCCCAGGTATGCAAGAAATGCTCTATCCAACCAGCTATTTGAAATCGAAAGGTTTAGGTAAAGAATGTGCCTTACTGACTGATGGTCGTTTCTCGGGCGGTTCTTCAGGTCTTTCAATTGGTCACGTTTCTCCAGAAGCGGCTGAAGGTGGTGCGATTGGTCTAGTTGAAGATGGTGACCGTATCGAAATTGATATTCCAAACCGCAGCATTCACTTGGCGATAGATGACGCAACCATGGCGGCACGTCGTGAAGCGCAAGAAGCTAAAGGCTGGCATCCTGCAGAAGAACGTCCACGTAAAATTTCTAAAGCGTTGAAAGCCTATGCTATGCACACTACCAGTGCGGCAAAAGGTGCGGTACGTGAAATCTAAGCAGTACTTAGCAATTTAAGCTGCCACAAAAAAGCACTCCAAAATTGGGGTGCTTTTTTATGAGCCTGCCAATGAGCAATGTCAGTATCGCAGCAAATTTGAGCAATGAAATTAGACAGGCATTTTCGTTTACATCCTGCCCGCTTTCGATACAATGAAAAATAAAATAAATCGTCATGATGAGCACGTCATTTCACCCATCTTGCTAAGGAATCAGCCATGAGTAAACAGAATATCCGCGAACATTCAGCCGAAGTCTATGAAGGCATTGAAAATGCACCTGCACGCTCCATGATGCGCGCGGTCGGTTTTAAGGATGAAGATTTTACTCGTCCATTTATTGGCATTGCATCGACTTGGGCCAATGTCACACCATGTAATATGCATATTGATGGCTTGGCGCGCGAAGCAGAAACAGGCGTGAATCAGGCGGGTGGTAAAGGCATTATTTTCAATACCATCACCATTTCAGATGGTATTTCAAACGGCACCGAAGGCATGAAATATTCATTGGTTTCACGTGAAATCATTGCCGACTCAATTGAAGCGGTGGTGGGCTGTCAGGCCTATGATGGTGTGATTGCAATTGGTGGCTGCGATAAAAACATGCCGGGCTGCATTATGGGACTGGCGCGTTTAAACCGTCCGGGCTTGTTTGTTTATGGCGGCACTATTAAACCGGGTGCAGGACATACCGATATTATTTCGGTGTTTGAAGCCGTGGGTCAGCATGCCAAAGGTGAAATTAACGAAATTCAGGTCAAACAAATTGAAGAAGTGGCTTTGCCAGGTGCAGGCTCTTGTGGTGGCATGTACACCGCGAACTCTATGGCATCGGCCATTGAAGCATTGGGCATGAGTTTACCAGGGTCTTCGGCACAAGAAGCTGTTTCTCAAGATAAAATGGATGACTGCCAACGTGCAGGCGAAGCAGTCATGAATCTGTTACGTCTGGATATTAAACCACGTGACATTATGACCAAATCTGCCTTTGAAAATGCCATTAAAGTGCTGATTGCTTTGGGTGGATCGACCAATGGTGTACTGCATTTAATTGCCATGGCACATTCTGCAGGGGTTGAACTGACACTGGATGATTTCGTGCGTATTGGTCAGGAAACCCCAGTGGTGGCCGATGTACGTCCATCGGGCAAGTATTTAATGTCGGAGCTGATTGCCATTGGCGGAATTCAACCATTGATGAAACGTATGTTAGATGCAGGCATGCTCGATGGTTCTTGCTTAACGGTTACAGGTAAAACTTTGGCAGAAAACTTGGCCGATGTTGCCGATTATCCTGAAGGTCAGCAAATTATTTTACCGTTTGATGCACCAATCAAAAAAGATTCGCACTTGGTGGTTTTAAAAGGCAACTTATCACCTACGGGCGCAGTGGCAAAAATTACAGGCAAAGAAGGCTTGTATTTTGAAGGCCCTGCACGCGTTTTTGAAGGTGAAATTGGCGCGATGCGCGGTATTTTAGATGGCGAAGTGCAAGAAGGTGAAGTGGTGGTGATTCGTGGTGAAGGCCCTAAAGGTGGCCCGGGTATGCCAGAAATGCTGAAACCAACTTCTGCAATTATTGGCAAAGGTTTGGGTAATTCAGTCGCGTTAATTACCGATGGACGTTTTTCGGGTGGCAGTCACGGTTTTGTGATTGGGCATGTGACCCCAGAAGCGTATGAAGGCGGGCCAATTGGTCTGGTGAAAAATGGCGATAAAATTTCGATTAATGCCGAAACCCGTGAAATGACTTGGCATGTGTCGGAAGAGGAAATGGCAGCACGTAAAGCGGCATGGGTCAAACCAAAGCCAAACTATACCCATGGTGCATTGGCGAAATTTGCTAAATTGGCATCGGGCGCAGAAAAAGGTGCAGTGACTGATCTGAATTTAGAGGTCTAATTGATCATTTTTATATGAATTGATATAAATCCTTGTGTACTATTGAAGGACGAGCGCACATGATTTGCATGTGGCTTGTCCCCAAACCACAAGGATTTTCTTTTTAGAGGCTGATCTCATGTCACTGTTACGCCGTTGGTTCGATCCGATCAGATCGAGTTGGTTTTATCAAAAACCATCTCGGCAAGCGGTGTTGCCCACGGAACACGGACTGAGTGTGCATTTGCGTCTAGATGATGTATATAGCTATTTGGCGGTACAGGAGTTGCCGCAATTAGAAGATATTCTGGCCGATGAATTAAAACCTTTAACCGTGGTGATTTCGCGGCAAAGTGGCGATGCACCGAATCAAATGTCGGCTGCAGAATGGCAAAATTACTGTATTCAAGATGCACAAATTCTTGCCAAACAACATCGGTTTAGTTTTCACGATACCCCTGAATCACCGACTGCAGAAGCCTTAATGCAGGCAGAAACCATTTTGCGGCATACGCCGTTACGTGGTCAGGATTTTTTGTATTTACTCGAAGATGTGTTCCACATGCTGTGGCAAAAGCAGTCGGGTAAATTACGCACTTTATATGCCATGTCCAGCCGTCATCATCAAATTCAGGATTTTCCTGAACGGGTTTTTGATGATGCACCTGTATTGGCCAGTTATTTTGAGTTTGGTGGACGTAAATATCATGCGGTCGATGATTTATTGCGTTTGACACGCCGTTTAAAACAACAAAAATTACTCACCGATAATCCTATTTTCTTGATCAATCACATTGAATGGCGAGAACATTTAATTAGTGATGCCGAAGAACTCAATGAAATTCAGGCACTCGACCCTGAACTGGATTTGTATATTGCACTGGAAGACCCGATTTCTTGGTTGTTATTGGCGTATATCAAAGAAGAATTAGCTGCCTATTACAATATCCATTTGAATGTGTATCCCTTGTCTTATCATGGACGCGACTGGTTTGACTGGAGTTTGGCAACACGTTTATCTAAACGTACTGATGTTGCGTTTACGCCGTTTTGCCGCCCGACTGAGCAGGCGACTTATCAAATGGCACAACTGTATTACAGTGCGCCTGAAGAACAGCGTGTGGATGCCATGTATCGCATTTTGCAGGCGGTATGGACGAGGGGACAGGATTTATCCTTTAAAGCGCATTTTGAGCGTATGCAGCGTGAACTGGAGTTAGATCAACTGACCACAGCCGATGTGACCGAGTTGCTCAAAGAAAACGATATGCTGTGTGAAATGAAATCTCAGCCCGATTTTCCTGTGTTGGAATTGCGCATAGATGGGCAAAGCTACGTGTTTAACAGCTTATATCGGGTGTGGATGATTGAAAGTATTTTCAGTAATGTGTTAGAAGAAAAGTATAAGAGTAATTAACTATAACTAAAAATATAGACAAATATTTGCATAAGTGCTCATTTTGTCTATGTCGATTCAGTAGTGGCAAGGTGGGTATTTATTAGAGATTTAAATGATTATCTTTTGTATTTTAGGTGAGTGTCTTGGTATATTAGCATCCATATCTATTGATTATCCAATCCCTTAACCTAGGCATGACTTTGTGAAATTAACACGCATTCATCACTGTAAAAACTTGAATGTGCAAAAGTACAAACAGCTTGAGAAACAAGCTGTTTTACTTGGTCGTATTCGTAGCGAGGTGTGGGCTAAATATGGTGCTATTTCAGGTTTGAATATCAGTGACAGAGCTATTCGTGATGCGTGGATGAAAGAAAGTCGTGACTTTGGTGTTTCTGCAAATGCGTGGAAAGAAACCCTGCGTGACTGTATGGGTGATATTAAAGCCTATCGAGAAGCATCAAAAGACAAAGTAAAGCAGGCGATCCGAAAACGCACCTCCTGTAATAATGAACAAAAAAGACTATACACCTTGCTTAAAAAAGATGAATGGATGACTGATAATTTCCTCCATCGTCAAATGCGTAATCACTTTAAGCATGGTGTTAATCACACACATAATCAAATTATTGTTCGTGCGGATATGTGTAAAACCTTTGAGTTAAATGGTCAATGTTGGCTTAAAGTACCAAGCCTAATCCCTCGACAAACCATTAAAATCCCATTAAATACGACTGTTGATTTTGCACCGCAAGGCACATTAAGAATTATTCTAAAAAATGGCAATATTGAAGTTCATTCAACCTATGATGCAGTTGAAACACAAGATTGTGGTCAGGAAACAGTAGGTGTTGATAAAGGGTACTCAGAAGCTTTTGTGGACTCTGATGGCGATGTATATGGGAGTGGTCTAGGCAAGCTGATCTCAAGTGAATCAGATTATTTAAATCAAAAGTACAAGCACAGAAACAAGCTCAGAGCGATTGCTAAAGCTAAACCACACAAGAAACAGAAAATTGAGTTAAATAATCTAGGTCGAAAAAAACTAGATAAGCGACAAGATACTCAAAAAGCAAAGCTCAAAACATTAATATTTACAGCAACTCACAAGTTGGTTGATAAAGCCAAAGTGATTGTTGCGGAAGATTTAACATCCCCAATTCAAAGTAAACGCAACTATGGCAAAAACACCAATAGACGCTTAAATACATGGGCTAAAGGTTTGTTAGCTAATGCCCTAACAGGTATATCTCACCGTAGAGGTTCTACGGTGCATCTAGTCAATTCTGCATATACTTCGCAAAGTGATTCTTTCTTGCATGGCCTTTTAATAGGTACACGTAAGGGAGATCGTTTTCACCGTTTCAATGGGGAAGTTGTGCAAGCTGATTGGAATGCTGCGAGAAACGTGCTTGCAAGATTAAACGACAATGAGATAAGTCGTTATACGCCTTACAAAACTGTAAAGCGTATATTGCAAGAACGGACTGACCGCTACAAGTCGGAACTGACCGACTCAGGCTCTAGTTACACGCTTGGCAACAAGACATTAACAGAGTGCGAATTAGTCCTTGAGTATGTTTGAATACATTTTAAGGAACAGTGAAAACGAAACCGAAACTGAAAGTGTAGCCCAAGCCCATGAACAATGAAAAAGTAAACTCATTACAACAAGCACGTGACAAAATAGACCAAATTGATGTGGCTTTAATTGAACTGATTGCATCGCGTCAGTTTTATGTCGATCAGGCCATGCGCCATAAACAGACTGTGGAAGATGTACAGTCACCGCAGCGCGTGAAAGAAGTGATTGAAAAAGTCCGTACTTTGGCTGTGCAACATGCAGTCGATCCTGACATGGTCGAGCGTTTGTATCACGATATGATTCAGCATTTTATTCAGCGTGAATTAAAAGAATTCCGTCCTTAATTGATCTATCCCTAAGTTTGGGCGATGCTTCAAACGCAGCCCAAACTTTGCGTTTTTGTGGTAAAAACGCGTATTTATATGCCATCTTGGTATTCAAAGCATAATTTTTAAAAATAATTTGCTTATTTTTTCTGAAGGTGGTTTTAAGCGCAAAGCCTTGCCTGTCTTGGCTTTGCTGGGTTTTTAAAAAGTATTGGTAAAAAAAAGAATATGATTTTATTACATTTTTTAACATTGTAAGTTTGCTTTATTTTAAAAAGTATATATATTGTATATACATCTTTTGCAAAGCAGTCTTTATTTTGGAGAGATCAGCAATGAACGAGCAAATCAAAAAAATAAAGACAGGCAAGAAAGATGGACAACTTTTAATTCGTATTAATAGTACTGAACGTGATGAATTTATTCGTTTATGTGAAGAACTTGATACTAGTGCTGCTCGTGAATTAAGAAAATTTATTCGTAGTTTTGTGAAACAACACAATGGCAACGAATAGCCTTACTAAGGAGTAATACCATGGCTAAGCAAGTTAAATCTTTGAAGCAACAAATCAAAGCACGTTTGAAAAAGATTTCAAAACATAAAGGCAAATTGAAGCAACTTAAGCAAGAGCTTAAAAAACAGAAATAAGCCAAGTAAAAGCATTATCTCTTAAAAACGGTTCATTCTAGACAGACCGTTTGAGGTAAAAAAAGACCGAACAATCACTGTTGTTCGGTCTTTTTGCATTGTTTCGGCATTTGCTTAGGTTCAAGCAAATGACCGCAAGTTCTGATTAAGAGGGATCACGCAAACTAAAGAACCAGTTCAGGAACAAGGCTGCAAAAGTTGCTGTCCCAATCCCGCCCAAGTTAAAGCTGCCCAATTGCAACGCAAAGTCACCCGTTCCTAAAATAATGGTCACGGCAGCCACCATCAGATTTTTGTTTTTAGAAAAATCGACTTTGTTTTCAATCCAGATTTTCGCGCCAGCAATGGTAATCAAACCAAATACCACAATCGAAGCGCCCGTTAAAATGGCGGTAGGAATGGTATGGATGATTGCCCCAAATTTTGGTGATAAGCCAAGGAAAATAGCAAAGACCCCCGCCACCACAAAAATAATCGTGGAATACACGCGGGTAACAGCCATCACCCCAATGTTTTCACCATAGGTAGTCATACCCGGTGCACCGACACCACCTGCAAGGGTTGTGGCAACACCATCGGCTACAAAGGCTTTACCAATGTGTGGATCGAGGTTTTCACCAGTCATGGCACCTACTGCTTTAATGTGTCCCAAGTTCTCTGCCACCAAAATGAAGGCAATTGGGGCAATAATCAGCATGGCATTCACATCAAATACAGGCGCATGAAAGTCTGGTACGCCAAACCAAGCGGCTTGCTGAATCGGTGCGAAGTTAATTGGCGTCCCCCAACCCATGACATTGGTGACTACAAAATAGATCAGATACGATATGAGCAAGCCAATCAGGAGCAAGAGGCGTTGCAGTAAACCTTTGGTAAATACGGCAATCATGCCCATACATAGCACAGTCACCAAGGCCATCCACATATTAAATGGATTGCCTGCAACCGCTTTGACCGTGACAGTAGCAAGGTTTAAACCAATGATCATCACCACCGCACCTGTCACCACAGGTGGCATTAATTTTTCAATCCAGCGGGTGCCAGTAGCCATCACCAAAAAGCCAATCAGGGCATATAAAATACCGCAGGCAATAATCCCGCCTGCCGCAACCCCAATATTGGCATTTAAACCGCCTGCTGCGCCTGCATAGCCTGTGGCAGCAATCACCACCCCAATAAAGGCAAAGCTTGAGCCTAAATAACTTGGAACACGCCCACCTGTCATGAAAAAGAACAGGATGGTACAAATCCCTGACATTAAAATGGCAAGGTTCGGATCAAAGCCCATTAAAAAAGGTGCAAGTACAGTGGCACCAAACATGGCAAATGCGTGTTGTATCCCCAATACAACGGTTTGTGCAGGCGGTAGATACTCATTGGTACCTACAGGACGTGCATCAATGCTGCCTTCATAAGGGCGCCATTTGGGAAACCAATTGGACATAAAGTAAGCACTCAAAAGCTAAATTGAGCACATCATACTCTTGTATTGCCTAAATTTTTTAAAAATTTTGCCAGAAAACAGATCAGCTGTTTATTTTTAGGATTAAATTTTACTATTTGATAAAATTTACATTTAATATAAATAAGTAATTTTATTTATAAATTTAAAGAATGTATTGCAGTCACTTAGTGATAGTCGCAGTTTAAAAAAAATTGTATGACCTGCGATTTTTGTTTGTATTTTATACAAAATTAATATTCATGATTCAATATCTTGCTGCACATTATTACGTCCACTTTGCTTGGCTTTATACAGCGCAGCATCAGTACGCTGAATTAATTCATGTTGATCTGCATGATAAATATATAAGGCACTTAAACCAAAACTTGCGGTAATTTGAATCTCATGTTCTGCATAGGCAATACGATGTTGTTCAATGGCAATTCTGCAGCGTTCCAGTACATTTTGGGCAATTTGCGGTGAGGTATTGGAGAAAATAATCATAAATTCTTCGCCACCAAAACGTCCGATAATATCTTCACTGCGTAGATTTTTTTGCAAAATTTTTGGAATTTGCTTGAGTACCTGATCCCCTCCATCGTGTCCATAGCGATCATTTACTTGCTTAAACCAGTCTAAATCGAGCAGGGCAAGGCAGATGTGTTCTTTGTTTTGCCCCGCCAATTGTTTTTGATTCACCAGTTGGTTGAATTTTATGCTTAAACCGCGTCGGTTGAGAGTTTGGGTGAGTGGATCAAGCAGAATTAGTTGTTGCTGATGTTCTTCATGAATCATCCAGCGTCCCAAAAAAGTATTAAATAAAATGGCCAACAGAACACCAATGATGGTGCTGCCAATCAAGTTATTGATGAGCATGAAATTTTGGAATTCCGCACTGGTAAACGTATAGGGCTGAAAAACGGGCGCATAGGGGATAATATTGCGCAAGGTCAGCAAAGAACCACCGTAAAATACCACCAAGCAGGGAATGGTGCCCCAAAAGATAATGCTGCGTTTAAACAACAATAAGCCTGTAAAAATGGAGCCAATGGTAAATACGCCTGTGAGTACCGTCATTTGACCCAGAAAATAGCCAATACTCATGAGTGAGCTGCTATAAAAGCCTAAACACAGAATTGGAAAATAATAGAGTGTGGTCTGATTTTCAGTAATACGATAGCTGATGACATATAAAGACCAAGGCAATCAGCAAATACAATATTAAACAACCCAATACCCATGGCAGCATGTATGGGGTAAACAGGGGTTGGCTTTGACTGAGCCAAAGTACCACTAAAAAGAGTAAATGAAAGAAAAAAACCAAGCCACTGACGACACGTGATTTTTGGATGTTATTTAAACTGAGGAGATTTTTATACCCTTGAAAAAATTAAAAATTTTTAGCTTTAATAAAGTCGTCATTGTAGAGCTTTCTGGCATAGGCAAGTCCAAACTCTTATTTATTGTCTAATCTAAGCATAATTCAAATAAGTTGAGACAGAAATCATAAAAAATGCCAGTTATCATGTTTTTTTATGATTTTTTCTACTTAGCCTAATATGTAGTCATCCGTCCCAAATCATGTTTAAGTGAGTGAATGAGCCACAAGCAGAGTATGACTCTGCTTGTTGTGCTATTCATAGAGGCTTAACCTGTATTTCGTAAGCCTGCTGCAATCCCTGCAATGCTTACCATGAGGGCATGATCGACAGGGGTATGTTCGGCATGCTGTTCTGCCAAATACAAACGACGACGTTTCATCAATTCTGCCTGTAGCAAATGCAGTGGCAATAAATACGGTTTACGCACCCGCATCGATTGATCGAGCACATCATTACTGCTGAGCAATTGTGATTCACCTTTAAGGGTCAGTAAAGTCGTCACGGCATCACGCAGACGTTGACGGAGTTGCTCACCGAGTTCTTTCAGGTCTTCGTCATCGGTCAGGTGTGACTCATAATACAATGCAATATTGCTGTCGGCTTTAGACAACACCATTTCCAACATATCAATTAAAGTCTGGAAATAAGGCCAATCGCTAAGCATTTCATCTAAAGTGGCTTTTTGTCCCTGATCGATTGTTTGGTTAATTGCCGCGCCTGTCCCTAACCAAGCAGGTAGCATCAGACGGATTTGCGTCCATGCAAACACCCACGGAATGGCACGCAAGGATTCAATTCCGCCGCTGACTTTACGTTTTGCAGGACGTGAACCGAGCGGCAACATTTGCAATTCCAGCTCTGGCGTAACGGTGCGTAAATATTTCACAAAATGAGGGTTTTCACGCACAGTTTGACGGTAGACCTGTACCGAAAGTTCGGTCATGTTATGCATGAGCTCGCGCCATTCAGCCTTCGGCACAGGTGGTGGCATCAGCGTCGCTTCTAAGGTTGCAGCGGTGTAGACTTCCAGATTTTGTAAGGCAACCCCTTCAAGTCCAAATTTAAAACGAATCATTTCACCTTGTTCGGTGACGCGGATTGCACCTGAAATAGAACCCGGTGGTTGTGAGAACAATGCTTGTTGCGTTGGCGCACCGCCACGGCTGATGGAACCACCACGACCATGGAATAAAGTCAGCTGCACAGCATGTTGCTGCGCTACCGCAGTCAGTTCTTCCTGCGCGCGGTACTGTGCCCAGTTGGCAGACATGAAACCTGCATCTTTGGCGGAGTCTGAGTAGCCAATCATCACCTCATGTTTGCCCTGAATATGCTGCTTGTACCAATGCATATTAAATAGGGTATTCATGGTCTGAGCAGCCCCATCCAAGTCTTTCAGGGTTTCAAACAGTGGCACCACACGTAAAGGATGCTGAATGCCTGCTTCTTTTTGCAACAATAATACCGCCAACACATCACTTGGATATTCCGCCATGGAAATAATATAAGCACCCAAACTTTCCTGCGGCTGTGCAGCCAGAGTGCGCATGGTGGCAAATACTTCTTGCACATCGGGATGTTGAATCAGGCTTTGTGCAGGTTCCTGCATGAATTTTGGCAATAACGGACGTTTGCTTTGCAGCTCTTGAAGCAAAAAGTTCTGACGTGCTTGTTCAGTCCATGTTTCAAAATTGCCCAAACCTAAATATTCGGTAATGGCAGAAATGGCTTGGCGATGACGTCCTGACTCTTGGCGAATATCCAGTTTTAGCAATTCAATACCAAAACAGTTGACCCGATGAATCAGATCCAACAATTTGCCGTTCGCAATGTCTGATAATTGGCAAGCCGTCAGCGAGCGATAACACAGCAATAAAGGCTGTAACAACTCATCTTTGCTTTTGATGACCAAACTGTCATCTGCATCTTTGCCTTGCAGTTTCGCTGCTAACCAGTCGCGGGTGGCTTTTAGGCGTTCGCGGGTGTCGCGTAAATATTCACGGTACGGCTCGGCATGAAAATGTCCCAAAGCATCTGCCAATTCTGGGCTGCATTGCTGAATGGAAAGTTCCCAACGCAGGTTTTCAATATCACGTAAATACAGTTCTGCTGCTTTCCAGCGTGACAGCCACAGCACTTCTTGAGTAACTTTATGAGTGACATTCGGGTTACCATCGCGGTCACCGCCCATCCAAGAGGCAAAACGCACAGGCGCAACATTCAGCGGCAGGCTTTGCCCACAATGTTCCTGCACAATGCTGTCTAATTCACGCATGAATTTAGGTACCGCATTCCACAGGGTTTGTTCGATGGTGGTAAAGCCCCATTTGGCTTCATCGACAGGGGTCGGGCGATGTTGGCGAATTTCATCGGTTTGCCAAGCCGAGCTGATCAGCTGTTTTAAATCTGCCAAAACTGCCTGACGTTCACGTGGTGTCAGTTTTTGCTGATCCATTTTAAACAAGCAGTCATTAATATCGTCATATTTTTGAATGAGGGTACGACGGCTGACTTCAGTCGGATGCGCAGTTAAAACCAACTCAATTTTTAGCTCGCAGACTTGTTGAAAGAGTGTTTCTGCAGAAATTTGGTTGTCTTTAAACTTGATAAATAAGTGATCTAGCGGGTTTGGAGAAACGCCATTTTCATCAAATTCGCTTTGGCGACGGCTGCGCACCACATGGTATTGCTCGGCAATGTTGGCAAAGTTCAGGAAGTGGGTAAAGGCACGGGTCAGCGGTAAGATTTCATCATCTTCGAGGCTTAAAAATAGTTGTTCGAGCTGTTTTTCTGCTTCGGCTTGTCCATCACGTGCGCCTTTAGATAATGCTCGAATTTGTTCGACCTGATTAAACAAATCTTGTCCTGCGTGTAACTTGAGGGTTTCGCCCAGCAAGTTCCCAAGTAAGCGTACGTCATCGCGTAGAGGAGCATCAATTTGTTGAATCATTCGTTGTTCTCCATGTTCTGTGTTTTTCTACTCTAAAAAGACTATACCCCGATTTATCTACAATCCAAGCGGGCTATCTACAAAAGTTGCATGGATTTTGCGCATCTGAGCTTATAGTACCAAGCAGCAGTATTTAGGAGAGAAATACAGGGTGGGAGATTAGGCTTTTAGAGCATAACGCAGCATAAAAATTTCAATGGCGTGATTAATAATGTGCTGACATTCTGTTGGATTGGGTACGGCTCTTACACCAAGTAAGACTTCATGGTGGCGTAAACCATGCAGGAGCGACACAATCAGTTCAGTTTGAGTTTTGGGCGCATCTGCTTCAATAAACTGCAATGCAACGGCTTGGCGGAAGAAGTTTTCCCACATGGCTCTGAGTTTGGCATGTGAGGCATTGTAAAACTGTAATGCCAACGGATTTTGCTCAGAGGCCAGTTCCATCAATAAGTGTTCTAGCTTAATTGCCTCAGGCATATTCACCAAAGTTAAGGACAGTTCACAGGCTTGGTATAACGCTTGCCTAAAATCGCTATTTGCGCTTAAGTGCGAGGGCTGGGCATTAAGCAGGCTTTCACAGGTTTCTTCAATGGCGCAGGAAAATAAGGTGGCTTTGTCTTGAAAGTGATTATAGACCGTTAATTTGGTCACGCCTGCTTCACGTGCAATCTGATTCATACTCGAACCATGAAAGCCCAACTTTAAAAACAAGTGTTTTGCCGACATTAAAATACGTTGGCGTTTTTCTAAATCTTTTGGTCGTCCGACATTAAGCTGCACTAGTTGATCCTAATTTACACCTGTAAATCTTGAAATGACGCTGCAGTTTTTAATTAGTGTACCCAGTGGTATATTAATTAAAAACTAATCAATTTAATATAGGGCCTGCTGATATTTCATAAATGATTTGCGCTGTAGGCTAAAACTGAGCAGATCAGGCATGAAACGCAGGGAATAGCGAGACTATTGCCAAGTTTCATAACGTAATCTGAGAAAGTTTTAGCCACAGCCTTTCAGGACGAGCATATTTTTGCTGCTATTGTGTTATGAGCCAGTCATTTAGAATGACTAAATTTCCTACCTCATGTCTTAAATCAGCTAAAAAATATGCGTCGTCGCAAACATAGACGAAGTGTCAGCAGCCCCTATCGTATTCTGCCCTAAAAATGAATTTTAAATAAGAGCGAACCTGATGAACATAATTCAGAATGCCATTGCCAGCCTGATGCTGCTGTGCTGTATCACCCTAATGGGATGCAGCAAGCAAAAAACCGAGGTTGAACAGGAAGTCCCTTTAGTGATGGTGACGCAACCGAGCAGTTTGCATACAGAACAAAAAAGCTATGCAGGCGAGGTACAAGCACGTCAGCAAACTGCTTTGGCATTTCGGGTTGCAGGGCAAGTTACACAGCGTTTTGCTGATGTGGGAGATCGGGTTAAGGTTGGGCAAGTCTTAGCAACCCTGGATGTGCAAGATGCAACATTACAGCTCAATGCCGCACGTGCGCAACTCGAAAGTGCGCAATCTGCTGCAAAAGTTGCCAGTGATGAATTGCAACGTTTTCAGCAATTGTTACCCATGAACGCAGTCAGCCGCTCGCAATATGATGCAGTCAAAAACCAGTATCAACATGCCATGGCGCAGTTGAAACAGGCGCAGTCCAATTATGCGGTTAGCAGTAATCAAACCGATTATAACCAGTTACGTGCCACAAAAAATGGCGTGATTACTGAACGCAATATTGAAGTTGGGCAGGTTTTAGCGGCAGGGCAGGTCGCTTATCAATTGGCGATTGATGGAGAACGTGAAGTCGTGATTGGCGTGCCTGAACAAGCAGTTGCTGATATTCGGGTCGGGCAAGAGGCAACTGTCAGTTTATGGTCACAACCTGATAGCCGTTTTACAGGTAAGGTTCGAGAAATTTCCCCTGCGGCAGATCAGTCGCGTACTTTTAAAGTCAAAGTGGCTTTACGCGAAGGCAATGCACAGATTCAATTGGGGCAAAGTGCGCGGGTATTTCTGACTCGCCAAGCCAATCAGGGTTTATATGTACCTTTATCAAGCGTATCGGCAACGGGGCAACAAGCTTTTGTTTTGGTTTTGCAGACGGATTCAACCGTGCGCCAAGTTCCTGTTACCTTGGGCGCTTATGGACGGGACAGCGTGCCTGTACTCAGTGGCTTGCAGCCGCAAGATTATGTGGTGATGGGTGGGGTACATTTACTGCGTGATCGACAAAAAATCCGCCCGATTAACCGTGACAATCAAGCTGTACAGGCAGTCAATCCAACTGCTCAGGCAGCTCCTGCTGCTACACAGACGGAGCGTTAAAATATGAATTTTAACTTATCCGAATGGGCGCTGAAAAATAAAGGTCTAGTGGTCTACTTGATGTTGCTGTTGGGTATTGTCGGGATTTTTTCCTATTCCAAATTGGCACAAAGTGAAGATCCGCCATTTACCTTTAAAGTGATGGTGATTCAAACCTATTGGCCAGGAGCGAGTGCCAAAGAGGTATCCTTACAAGTCACTGACCGTATTGAAAAAGAATTGATGAGCACGGGCGATTATGAACGCATCATGGCCTATTCGCGTCCGGGCGAGTCCATGGTGACTTTTATTGCCAAAGATTCCATGCGTTCCAGCCAAATTCCAGATGTCTGGTATAAGGTGCGTAAAAAGGTCAATGACATTCGCCATGAATTGCCACAAGGGGTACAAGGCCCATTTTTTAATGATGAATTTGGCGACACTTTTGGTAATATTTATGTGCTGACAGGCGCAGACTATGATTACGCCACCCTCAAAGAATATGCCGACCGTTTGCAACTACAATTGCAGCGGGTCAAAGATGTGGCCAAAGTCAATTTGGTCGGTTTGCAAGACCAAAAAATCTGGATTGAGTTGTCTAATACCAAAGCCGCACAACTCGGCATTCCTGTTACCGCCATTCAGCAAGCCTTACAACAACAAAACAGCATGGCAAGCGCAGGTTTTTTTGAAACGGAGTCTGACCGTATTCAGGTGCGGGTCAGCGGGGCATTGCATAGTGTTGATGAACTGAAACAAATGCCATTGTTGGTGAATGGCACCACTATTCAACTGGGCGATGTTGCCGAGGTCTATCGTGGGTTTAGCGAGCCGGCTCAGCCACGTATGCGCTTTATGGGCGAAAATGGCATCGGCATTGCCGTGTCTATGCGTAAAGGCGGTGACATTCTGGCTTTAGGTGAAAATCTGGAAGCTGAATTTGCTCGTTTGCAGAAGACTTTGCCTTTAGGGATGCAGTTGCAAAAAGTGTCTGATCAACCTGTTGCGGTCAAACACAGTGTGAATGAGTTTATGAAAGTCTTGGCCGAAGCAGTGATTATTGTATTGCTGGTCAGCTTCTTTTCACTGGGTTTTCGCACAGGTTTGGTGGTGGCATTTTCCATTCCACTGGTCTTGGCGATGACTTTTGCAGGTATGCATTTGTTTGATGTCGGGCTGCATAAGATTTCACTTGGTGCGCTTATTCTAGCCCTCGGATTGTTGGTGGATGATGCCATTATCGCCATTGAAATGATGGCAATTAAGATGGAGCAGGGCTATAGCCGCTTGCAAGCCGCAGGTCATGCGTGGCGAACGACTGCTTTCCCTATGCTGACTGGGACATTGATTACCGCAGCAGGTTTTTTACCCATTGCCACGGCAGCCTCAAGTACAGGGGAATATACCCGTTCAATTTTCCAAGTGGTGACCATTGCTTTGGTGGTGTCATGGTTTGCTGCCGTGCTGTTTGTACCCTATCTGGGCGATAAATTATTGCCAGATTTTCAGCGCCATGCACAGCGAGCGCCGTGGTATCAACGTCTTTGGGCGCGTGTACGCAAACAAGCTGAACCGCAGCCTGTGCTACAGCACGCAGGTGAATTACACGACCCATATCAAACCCGCTTTTATCAAGTGTTTCGTGGATGGGTTAATACTTGTGTGCGCTATCGAAAAACCGTCATTGCAATCACAGTTGGCATATTTGTACTGTCAATTGCGATGTTTAAATTGGTACCACAGCAATTTTTCCCACCTTCCAATCGGGCAGAAATTTTAGTCGATTTAAAACTTGAAGAAGGTGCGTCTTTAACAGCCACAGAAGCAGCCGTTAAAAAAGTTGAAAAGTTCTTGGCGCAACAACAAGGCATCGACAATTATGTAGCCTATGTTGGCACAGGTTCGCCGCGTTTCTATTTGCCTTTAGATCAGCAATTACCGCAGGCCAGTTTTGCCCAATTTGTGGTATTGGTATCGTCTTTAGAAGACCGCAATGAAATTCGCCGTAATTTATCTGAACAAATTCGCTTGTTATTGCCAGAGGTGCGTACTCGCGTGTCATTATTGGAAAATGGCCCACCAGTGGGTTATCCATTGCAATTCCGCGTGTCAGGAGAAGACTTGGCACAAGTGCGACAATGGGCACAGCAAGTCGCAGCCACCATCAGTGCCAATCCAAACAGTACCAATGTGCATTTAGATTGGGGTGAGCCGAGCAAAGTCATTCAATTGCAGATTGATCAAGACCGTGCCCGTCAAATGGGGGTGTCGAGTCTGGATTTAGCTAACTTCCTTAATAGCTCTATCAGTGGCGCGGCTATTAACCAGTATCGTGAAAAACGTGAACTGATTGAAATCCGTTTACGTGGTGATCAAACCGAGCGCCTAGATGTCGCATCTTTAAGCAGTTTGGCTATACCGACTTCACGTGGAACATCGGTGCCGTTGGCGCAAATTGCACAAATTGAATACCGTTTTGAAGAAGGCTTAATTTGGCATCGTAACCGCTTGCCGACCATTACCGTACGTGGTGATATTCGTAGCAATTTGCAACCTGCAACGGTGGTGGCAGAACTGTCTGAACCGATGGCGGCCCTGCGTGAAAAGTTGCCAAGTGGCTATTTAATTGAAGTGGGTGGCACGGTTGAAGAATCGGCACGTGGGCAAAAGTCAGTCAATGCAGGCATGCCATTTTTCCTTGCCGTGGTGATGACTTTGTTGATGATTCAGCTGCGTAGCATGTCCCGTGCATTCATCGTGTTTTTAACTGCACCGCTCGGCATTATTGGCGTGGTATTGTTCCTGTTGCTGTTTAACAAACCCTTTGGTTTTGTGGCGATGCTCGGCACCATTGCCTTATCGGGCATGATCATGCGCAATTCTTTGATTTTAATTGATCAGATTGAGCAGGATATTCGGGCTGGGGAATCGCAGTGGGACGCGATTATTAACGCTACGGTGCGCCGTTGTCGTCCAATTGTACTGACCGCTTTGGCGGCAGTATTGGCCATGATTCCACTTTCTCGCAGTATTTTCTTTGGCCCGATGGCTGTGGCGATTATGGGCGGATTAATTGTCGCGACCCTATTAACCCTGTTCTTTTTACCTGCGTTATACGCCCAGTGGTTTAAAGTGAAAAAAAATCCACATAATCTGTAAAAGTGACATAATAACGGGTGCGAAACTTGGAAAATTTCAATATAGTAGCACCTTATATTTTCAGCCTTTGCATACGTTACAGCATGCGCCAGATTAAAAAATAAAGCATGGCACAGATGGGGTTAAATCACATTATGAAGCAAGATAACTTGGTAAAGTTTCGCCGGTCTGTCGCGATCTCTTACGTGTTTATGTTTTTTGCTTTATTTACTGTGGTGAGTGGTGCATTGGCGTATTGGTATGCACGAAAAGTGATTGTGGTCGATAGCACTGAAGTCTGGTTACAGGCACAGGCTTTATGGATCATGCGTAATGTGGTGATTTACAGTGTATTGGCATTGTTTGCTGCATTGTGGTTTATTCCATTGGCCTTCTTTCCTTGGGATGCCTTTTTATGGGTCAAAGCCTGCACCGTAGCAGGTGTGGTCTTTGCCGTGATTGCCTTCTTATTTTTAATCAATGCTTGGATTAAAGGGCTATCCAAATTTTTGAAAAATAAAGCTGTGTTCTAATGGCTTGAACTTCATCTAAAGCACTTCAGCTAAAATTTTTAACAGCTTTCCCTTGTAAAACTCAGTTTGACCCCAATTTCAGACTTCAGTTAAGTTTTAAATAGAATTCCGTGAGGAGCATCGCCAGACATGGCTAAACGTGATTATTATGAGGTTTTGGGCGTCTCTAAAACCGCTAGTGATGATGAAATTAAAAAAGCCTACCGTAAGTTGGCGATGAAATATCATCCAGACCGTAACCCGGACAATCCTGAAGCTGAAGAGAAGTTTAAAGAAGCTTCAGAAGCGTATGAAGTTCTGTCAGACAGCGAAAAACGCAGCATGTACGACCGTATGGGCCATCAAGCCTTTGAAGGTGGTATGGGCGGTGGTGCTGGCGGCTTCGGTGGTTTCAGTGCGGAAGATATTTTCAGCCAGTTTGGGGATATTTTCGGTGGAGCCTTTGGTGGGGGGGGGCGTGGCCAGCAACGTCAACGCCGTGGTTCAGACTTACGCTATGTGATGGAATTGACGCTTGAAGAAGCAGTCAAAGGCGTTAAGAAAACCATCACCTTTACAGCACCTGCGCCATGTGAAGCTTGTGATGGTAAAGGCTCAGAAAATCCAAATGATGTTGAAACTTGTCCAACCTGTCATGGTGCGGGTCAAGTACGCATGCAACAAGGGTTCTTCTCGGTACAGCAAACTTGTAGTACCTGTCGTGGTCAGGGCAAAATCATCAAGAATCCATGTAAAAAATGTCATGGTTCGGGGGTGTCAGACCGTCAGCAAACTCTTGAAGTGACCATTCCTGCAGGGGTGGACAACGGCGACCGCGTACGCTTAACAGGTAAAGGTGAAGCCATTCGTGATGGTCAATCGGGCGACCTATATGTAGAAGTGGTGGTGCGTGAGCACGAAATCTTCCAGCGTGATGGTGCTGATCTGTATATGGATGTGCCTGTTAGCATTGCCGATGCTGCTTTAGGTAAGGAAATTGAAATTCCGACTCTAGATGGTCGCGTGAGCCTGAAAGTACCTGAGGGAACACAAACGGGTAAATTGTTCCGTTTGCGTGGTAAAGGGGTAAAACCTGTGCGTACCAGTATGCAGGGCGATTTACTCTGCCGTATTGTGGTGGAAACACCTGTGAATTTAACGGCACGTCAGCGTGAATTGTTAAAAGAGTTACAGACGACGATGGAAGGTGAGGGCAGTCAGTCATCACCAAAGAAAAAGTCTTTCTTTGATCGTTTGTTTGATTAAGGAAACCTAGGTTAGGTATGTCAAAGCACGACCTGATCTAAACTCAAAAATAAAGGCGATCTTGAAGATCGCCTTTGTTGTATCTGCTGTACTCTTATTCGACTTCAGGTACATCTATTTCTAAAACATCTGCATTTTCTGAGCTTGCAGTTTCAACGGCAGTTTGTGGCTGAGCTGTATTTTCAGGCGCTACAACATTTACAGTTTGCGCTGCTTCTGTTTCAAGCTCAGGTGCATCCACATCAACTGCTAACGGTTCTTGTAGCGTTACGCTAATACGGACTTTAGATAGGCTTTCTAGTGTATCGCCTGCTTGAATTGCTGGTTCTGCCAAAACGTGTCCTGCGGTCATACTGAGCAGTAATGCTGCGACCATTTTCTTTGAATGCATGTAAATCCCCTTTCATTTTTGCAATTGTTCTCATGCGTGCAGGCTAGTCTGCGCATACAAGTTTGCAAATTTGTGAAATTCACCTCTGTACACGACAAAAATAGATAACTCATTGAAATAATGTCACAATAATTGTTCTCTAACGACGAATACTATGACACATCTCAATGAGTTATATCTTATCTTAAACAGTAAGCGTCCGCTGAACACACCTTCTGAATTCATCCTATAAGCCTTAATTTAGTCCCCACTTAGAAACAAGTGGGGACTTAAATTTATGACTACAAATAATCAGACATCCATCGCATCTCTTGCGAAAAAACGAAGAACATACAGTGCTGAATTTAAACAGCAGATCGTTCAGGCTTGTAAAGCACCGGACGTTTCAATTGCTTCAGTCGCTTTGCAACATGGATTGAATACAAATCTTGTATCCAAATGGATTCGCTTAATTGATGCTAAGCCAGGGAGTGATCGCTCACCACTACCGAATAAACCTGCATTTATTGCCTTATCTTGCTCTGCACCATTAGATCCTACTCCTACTGACATGTTAAAAGTTCAAATTACTTTACCCCACTCAAAAGCAAAAATTGGCTTGAAATGGCAAGTATCGAAAATATCTGCTTTAGCAGAATTACTCAAGGTACTTGCAACATGATCCGCATTGATGAAATCTGGTTGTCTACTCAGCCCATGGACATGCGTGCAGGTATGGATACGACCATGGCTCAGGTGGTGAGAGCCTTTGGCTACATCAAACCGCATTGTGCTTACCTGTTCTGTAATAAACGTGGCCATCGCATGAAAGTACTGGTACATGATGGACTGGGCATCTGGCTGTGTGCCCGGCGGCTGGAACAGGGCAAATTTCACTGGGCTCAAGTTCACCAAGGTGAAACCGTGGCCCTCAGCCCGGAACAGTTACAGGCACTGATCCAAGGTTTGCCCTGGCAGCGCATTGGACGACAGCAGGTGGTGACGATGCTTTAAACCAGGCTGTTCCATTCTGCTATTCTCCAAACGTTCTATTTCATTCTTCTCATGACCTCAGGCATACTGCGGTCATGAATACGCTGCCTGACTTAAGCCAACTGACCCATGAACAACTGCTGGAATTCACCAGGCAGTTGGCGATGCAGCATCAGTCTCTGGCACAATCAAATCAAGAATTAGAAAAATCAAACCAGCAATTAGATGCCAGAGTTCAACATCTTGAAGTCACCAATCAGCAATTAGATTCTAAAGTTCAACATCTTTCTATTCTCAATCAAAAATACGAGCATGAACTCGCACTATTTAAACAGCACAAATTCGGCAGTAAAAACGAACATCTCACTGCAAAACAAATCCACCTGTGGGATGAAGCGGTTGAAGAAGATATTGCCGCGGTTGATCTAGAACTGGAACGGCTAAATGCAGATAAAACCGAT
Organism: Acinetobacter sp. SWBY1; assembly: GCF_002946595.1. NCBI lineage: Bacteria > Pseudomonadati > Pseudomonadota > Gammaproteobacteria > Moraxellales > Moraxellaceae > Acinetobacter > Acinetobacter sp. SWBY1. The sequence continues at coordinate 2,080,907 of NZ_CP026616.1, forward strand.
GCAGTGACACACAAAGCCAAAACCAATAAACCTAAACGTCGACCACTGCCCGATCATCTACACACCATCCGTATTGAGCATGAACCTGCATCAACCCAATGCAGTTGTGGCTGCCAGTTACGTCGTATCGGCGAAGATATCAGTGAAAAACTGCATTTCAGACCGGCACAGTTCTACAAGGAACAGCATGTCCGTGGCAAATGGGTCTGTGATCAGTGTGACACCCTGACTCAGCAAGCGATGCCTGCCTATGTGATTGATAAAGGCATTGCTTCACCTGAACTGCTCAGCCATGTGCTGGTATCGAAATATGCCGATCATTTGCCGCTGTACCGTCAACGCCTGATCTATCAGCGGGCGGGAATCGAACTTTCTAGATCAACTTTATCTGACTGGATAGGTCGCTGCGGTGTAGAACTGGAACCTCTGGCCAATGCCTTAAAAGAGGTGGTACTACAACAGCAGGTGCTGCATGCAGATGAAACACCGGTTACCATCATGCGGATGGGTGAGAATGATAAAAAACCGAAGAAAGGTTATGTCTGGGCCTATGCCACTACACAGTACAATCCAGTTCAGGCGGTGATCTATGACTTTCAGGATAGTCGTTCAGGCCAGCATGCTGCAGAGTTCTTGAAAGGCTGGCAGGGCCATCTGGTCTGTGATGATTACAGTGGTTATAAAGCACGCTTTAAATCAGGCCAGGTCATAGAGGTGGGCTGCATGGCCCATGCACGTCGTAAATTCCATGAACTGCATGTAACTGGGAAAAGTCAGGTCGCTGAACAGGCATTAGTGCTGATTCAGAAACTGTATGCGATAGAAGCAGAGCTCAGGAAAAAGACCGATGGTACAGCGGAAGACCGCCGCGAATACCGACAACAGCATAGTCAACCAGTGATGCAACAACTATATGAATGGCTCAACCAACATCATCTGACAGTGCCATCGAGTTCTCCCACCGCCAAGGCGATCAATTACACTCTGAAGCGTTGGCCAGCTTTAAGCCGCTATCTGGATGATGGCAATCTACCTATAGATAATAATTGGGTGGAAGTGCGACACGAAGTCGCTTAATGAAGTTGTTCCCCCTGCGGGAACCACCCGTGTCACCGGGTGAATCTAGAAGGCTGAATAAAGAGCGCCTTCGACAATGTAACGAGGCACCGTAAGGTGCGGGGTATCAATCGTGAGAGGCGTACTCTTCTGGCAGCCATAGCCGGACAAGGGCTAGATAATCGGTATGGTGAACACATGTGAATCTGCGCAACGATCGTTAAATTGAACGAGCGGAAATGGCTAATACGCTCGAACCAAAACGGTAATGGAGGTGGGAATCGCGTCTTTCTACTACGCATTCGTGACCCATACGCCTCCCGGTCGATAGCAGGCACCTAAGCCGATGTACTTCAGTAAGCGGAACGTGGAAATCCCGTATTACCCCCATTGGGAAAGCAGTTTGCAAAAACTGCCCATGGTGATGCGGGCGAAGGAACGAGGAAAAAGCGAATGCCAGTCTGTAATGGGTTGGATAGAGGTTGAAACATTACCCCACGCGAAAGCGGGCTGACGTCCTTATGGTCTCTCATCACAAGAGAGTGTGTAGAACCCTTTTAATGGAGGGAGAGCAAATGAATGCAGCAGTATCAGCGTGTGCACCTTCCAGCACATCGTGGGACAGCATCGATTGGATTGCTGTACAGCGTCATGTCAGAGGGCTGCAAGCGCGTATTGTGAAGGCGGTACAAGACGGCAGGCATAACAAGGCGAAAGCTTTGCAATGGCTGCTGACTCACTCGTTTAGTGGCAAAGCATTGGCCGTCAAACGAGTGTCTGAAAACAAAGGCAAAAACACGGCTGGGGTCGACAAGGTGACTTGGAATACACCCAAGGCCAAGACCGGTGCGATGATGTCGTTGAAGAGGCGAGGTTACACGCCCCTTCCGCTTCGGAGAGTCCTTATTCCGAAGAAAAATGGCAAGATGAGACCTCTCGGGATACCCACGATGAAATGCCGGGCCATGCAGGCGCTCCATCTGCTGGCTTTGGAACCCATCGCGGAGACCATCGCTGATCGGAACTCTTATGGGTTCAGACCGCAACGCTCAACCGCGGATGCTGCAGCACAGTGCTTTGGTGTGCTGTCAAGAAAAGTAAGTGCGGAGTGGGTGCTAGAGGGTGACATTCAAGGCTGTTTCGACAATATCAGCCATGAATGGATGATCGCCAACCTCCCAATGGACAAGGTGATTCTACGGAAATGGCTCAAAGCCGGTTACGTCTACCAAAGCAAGCTGTTTCCCAGTCTTTCCGGAACACCGCAAGGAGGTATTATCTCCCCGGTGCTGGCCAACATGACCTTGGACGGACTGGAAACGATGCTGGCTAAGAGGTTCTCTAACGCCAAATGGACAGGCAAAAAGCTGCAACTGGTACGGTATGCGGATGATTTCATCATCACGGGGTATTCTAAAGAGTGGCTCGAAAATGAAGTTCGTCCTGCCGTGGTTGAATTTCTGGCGCAGCGCGGTCTCGTGCTCTCTCAGGAAAAGACCAAAATCACGCACATAGGGAACGGGTTCGATTTTCTTGGCTGGAACGTACGTAAGTACAACGGCAAGCTACTGATCAAGCCGTCAAAGGCAAACATCAGCGCTCATCTTGACAAGCTGCGAGCATTAATCAATGCAAACAAAGCGACACGACAGGCCACTTTGATCGGTTTGCTCAACCCGATTCTAAGGGGTTGGGCCAACTATCATAGTCATGTCGTTGCCAAGAAGGTTTTCAACCAGGTAGACAACGCAGTGTGGGAAATGCTCTGGCGATGGGCTGTACGTCGCCACCCTCGCAAGACACTCCGATGGGTCAAAGATCGGTATTTCAAAGTACAAGGAGCGCGTCGATGGGTGTTCTCATGTGATGAACAGTCCGCCGATGGTCGGAAGCGACAATACACATTAGTGTCTGCCTCGGACACGCCAATTGTGCGACATATCAAGATCAAGGCTGCTGCTAACCCTCATGACCCCGCATGGGATGAGTACTTCGAATCCCTATGGGGTAAAAGAATGCTGGTCTCCGCAAAGGGGCGAGCCAAGCTGTATCGGGTGTGGCTAAAACAAGGTGGTCGCTGCTGCGCCTGTCTTAAACCAGTCACCAAAGATACACCATGGCACAGCCGTCATATTGTGAAGCTAAGTCATGGTGGAACGGATGCAGTTGCTAATCTTGAGATTTACCATCTGTATTGTCCGAGGAGTGTTCAGTTTGCCAATGTCAACGATGTATAACCGGGTGCCGAATGGCGCCTTAGCAGAGGCTTGAGCCGTGTGCTGGGAAACTCGCATGCACGGTTCTTAGGGGGTTGGACGTAGGTAACTGCGTCTGACTACCCGACAACCAGATGCGACCTTGGGCGTTGGGACGTAAGAATTGGCTATTTGCAGGTTCGCTGCGCAGCGGTCAGCGAGCAGCCAATATCATGACATTAATCCAGTCAGCAAAGCTGAATGGGCTGGATCCGTATGCCTATTTAAGTGATGTTCTGAAAAGGTTGCCGACACATAAAGTGACCCAAATAGAAGAATTACTGCCACACCGCTGGAAATCCGACCAAAATTAAAAAATAGGCATGAGATTCAGCGGACGCTTACCTTAAACAAATCTCTAAAATGGAACAAGTCACATTTAAAGTGCTTTGCGCTCATCATGCTTGTGATTATTTTAAAGCAAACATGTAATCTTTCTTCTGCATCTAAAGCCTTGCCCATCAAGTGCTTACCACAATCATTTTATCGACGTATACAGCGCTTCTTTGCAGGTCAGTATTTTGATTATCGTCAAATTTCTCAGTTGATTTTCAATATGTTTTCATTCGACCAAGTGCAACTGACTTTAGATAGAACCAATTGGAAATGGGGAAAACGAAATATTAATATCCTGATGCTCGCAATCGTTTATCGTGGAATAGCGATACCTATCCTTTGGACATTGCTTAATAAACGTGGAAATTCAGATACGAAAGAGCGTATTGCTTTGATTCAACGCTTTATAGCCATTTTTGGTAAAGACCGTATTGTGAATGTGTTCGCAGACAGAGAGTTTATCGGTGAGCAGTGGTTTACATGGTTAATTGAACAAGACATCAACTTCTGCATTCGTGTTAAAAAAACTTCATTGTCACCAATCATTTAGGAAAGAATCATAAAATTAGTGATTTATTTCGCCATCTTAAAGTTGGTCAAATTGAATGTCGTAAACGACGGATTTTGGTTGGTCGGGTGAAACTATATATAAGTGCACTACAGTTAGAAAATGGAGAGCTTTTACTCGTCGTTTCTCCTCAGTTTAATGCCAATGCTATTCAGGATTATGCATTACGCTGGGAAATTGAAACCTTATTCAGTTGTCTCAAAGGACGCGGGTTTAATCTTGAAAATACGCGCTTGACAGACCCTAGACGAGTGAAAAAATTGATTGCGGTGTTAGCTATAATCTTCTGTTGGTGTTACTTAACGGGTGAATGGCAACATAATCAAAAAAAAGCGATAAAAATAAAGAAGCATGGACGACTCTCAATGAGTTTATTTCGCTATGGTTTAGACTATGTTCAAATGGCGATTCAGCGTTTAATTGGTTTTGGGAAAAAAGAAGAGTTTAAGGAAATTTTGGCAATTTTAAGAAAGCAGAATCCTGATAGGATAAGGGTTCTGTGAAATTTGTCGTGTACAGAGACATGAATTATATGTAATAATTGCGACTTTATTTACAATAAATAATTGAAACAAATGTTTAAACTATTTAGTCGATATTTTTCGATTGGTATACTAAACACATCTCTTCATTGGATAGTTTTTCTCCTTTTAGTAGTCTCTTTAGATATTTCACAAATGATTGCTAACCTTTTAGCATTTTCTGTTGCTGCTACATTCAGTTTTTTTGCAAACTCCAAATGGACATTTAAATCTGATGTAACTTTATTCCGTTATTTTAGTTTTGTAATTTTTATGGGGACTATGGCAGTAACTTTAGGATATATTGCAGATAAATTGAATTTACCGGCCTTAGTTACTTTAATGACTTTCTCTATGATAAGTTTGTTTCTTGGTTTTATTTATTCTAATTTTTTTGTATTTAGAGATAAAAAATGAAAATTTCGTTAGTTGTTCCTGTTTTTAATGAGGAAGAAGCTATTCCTATTTTTTATGAGTCAGTAAGAAATTATGAAGGTTTACAAAAATATGATGTGGAAATCATTTTTATTAATGATGGTAGTAAAGATCTAACAGAATCAATTATTCACAAACTATCAACTACAGATAATCTAGTTAAGGTATTAAGTTTTACTAGAAACTTTGGAAAAGAACCGGCTTTATTTGCAGGGATAGAGCATGCAACGGGTGAAGCTGTAATTCCAATTGATGTTGATCTTCAGGATCCCATTGAAGTTATTCCACTATTGATTGAAAAGTGGCAGGCCGGAGCTGATATGGTTTTAGCTAAACGAAGTGACAGAAGTACTGATAGCTATTTAAAAAGATCGACAGCTTTGGCATTTTATCGATTACACAACAAAATTAGCTCGCCGAAAATTGAAGAAAATGTTGGTGACTTTAGGTTAATGTCTCGGGAAATTGTGGAAAATATTAAGAGGCTTCCTGAAATAAATCTTTTTATGAAAGGAATTCTTTCGTGGGTTGGCGGAAAAATTGAGGTTGTTGAATATGTCCGTCCTACAAGAAGTGCTGGTCAAACCAAATTTAATGGATGGAAACTTTGGAATCTTGCGTTAGAGGGTGTAACAAGTTTTTCAACCATACCATTAAGAATTTGGACGTATGTTGGACTTCTAATTGCAACCTTATCATTTTTATACGGTTCTTGGTTAATTATAGAAACAATTATTTGGGGAAATGATGTAAAAGGATATCCATCATTACTAGTTTCAATCTTATTTCTAGGGGGAATTCAACTAATAGGAATAGGTGTTTTAGGTGAATACATAGGTAGAATCTATATAGAAACTAAGAATAGACCAAGATATATTTTAAAAAGAGATTTTAAAAATGAAATATAAGCTAGAACTATATTTTTACTTTTTTAGTGTATTTATTTTAATACTATTTTTTAGCTTAAATTACTCAAACCTTTTTATTGAGATACATGATAATTTAGATCAGCATTTTGGTTGGTATAAACTACTATCAGACAATAATGCATGGTTTTCTAAAAATAACTATTTATTGCCATATATGGGGGAAACTGAAAGAGGTATTCTCTTACCAGAAACACAACTTGTTAACTTCATATTTATATATTTGGATCCATTACTTGCACATTGTGTTCTTATAGTTACCAAATTTACAATTGGTTTTTTTTCATTTTTAATTCTAGCAAATTATCTTTTTAGCAACAAAAATATTCCAACAATCTATGTATGTTTAATTGCTATTTCATTTGCATTAATGCCTGGTAATGAAAACTTGTATATAGCTCAGGCTTCTGTACCACTGATTTTATATTTATACTTAAAATATATTAATAAACAAAGTATAGTTTTTTTAATTTTAATACTTGCATACCCAATACTCTCTGAGTTAACAAGATTTGGAATGTTTATTTTGGTTTACATGGGATTCCATTTTATATATTTAATATATAAAAAAGATTCTCGATATAAATATAGTTTTTTATCCTTGATTTTCTTATCTTTAGGATACCTTTTAGTAGAATACAGACTAATATTTAGTATGGTTTTATCTAGTGAAGATACGATCAGAAAAACAATGATATTGCTAAAAGAAGGTAATTTATTAAAAGTATTTATTAAATCGATAGTCTCTGGACAATATCATTTTTCAAATTTAACTTTTGTTTTTATACCTTTCACGCTGTATCTTATTTTTATAAAAATAAAACAAGATATTAAACTACCAACACCAATTTATCTGCTTTTCGGACTAATAATTGTTAACTGTTTCATATATGCAGTGTATACCACAACTGATGTTAAGTATCTAGTATGGGAATATGTTTCACCGCTATCTGGTTGGAACTTTTCTAGATTTATATGGTTTAATTCTTTCTTTTGGTGCTTGGCAACATTATCATTAATCTCATACCTACACAAAAGCTCTAATAAATTTATAATATTATTTTTTCTATTTGCTCAATTAGTACTTACCATCGTGTATCCAACATATGGAAATGATTTTTATAGGACAATTAAATGCAACTACCTATCGAAGTGCGAGAATCAATTCTCGTACAATGAATTTTATAGCATTAATTTATTTGATAAAATCAAAAACACAATAAAATATAATAAAGATGAAAGAGTTATAGCTTTTGGATTTCATCCAAGTGTTCTTACTTATAATGGTTTTTATACTATGGATGGATACCACAATGCATATTACCAAAAATATAAAAATGAATTTAGAGGCTTGATTAAGCCTGGACTAGATCAATCTGAAAAATATAAAGCATATTTTGATAATTGGGGTGGTCGAGCTTATATTTTTTCAAAGGATTCAGATTATAAACCACATAGATCAATTAACACAAAATTCGTTTACTTACCAATTGACTTTGAAGCCGCTAAAAATATGAACATTAAATATGTTATTTCGAATGATCCAATTGTTTTAAATAACAAATTAAAATTTATTGGATTATTTTCGGATCCGAGTTCTCCATATAAATTAAGAGTATATGAGTTGGTTTACTAGATAAATAATAGACTTCTTGCGTTAGTCAAAATTTAAACAGCCCAAAGCTACATTTTATAAGGTTTTATCCAATTCAAAAATTAGGTAAAACGATACTTTCGCAAGAGGTCTAATCTATTACGATAAAAATGGAAGCAATTTGCTTCTATTTTTAAATTAATTAGGTGGTTTATGTCGCACTTCAAGTTTTACTCTGCGGAGATTTGTAATAAACCTACTTAACATAATGGCGGTTATACGCAATTTTTGTGTTATTCCTAAGTAGAAATGTCCTATATGGACAATTCCAAGTCAAGCACAGGATTTAGATTTCGTTCTTTGATTGCTATTTTCTGTGCACGTCTGCTTGGCATCTTTTGAGAACGATTGCGTTTGTTTTGTTGTTCCAGTTCTTCATGCTGTTGCTGGATATGATTCAGAACAGCACCCAACCGTTTATTCTCAACAATCTCTCGCTGATTCAGCTGACTTAATTTATCGAAGAGGCTGTAATTGATCTTTCGGCCATCATGCATGAGGGCTACAGTACCATCCGGGTATTCCAGGAACTCAAGATACTTACCGATCAACCTTTGATTTTCTTCGGTGTTTTCCAGGAGATATACGCATTTATCATAAGTAATCGTCAGGCTATTCGTGACTCTGCGGGGTTCACGCCAAGTAAAAATATCATCTAATTCTTCGGCTGTTTCAGTGATAGGCCGATGTAGATCCTTAGGATTAAAAGCCATCTTGGCGAACTTCTGATTGAACTGCTCAATGCAGCAGGGTAGCCAGGCATTAGCTTGCTCAATCGAGCTGATACCTTCCAGACGCATCTCCTTGATCAGACGGTCCTGAAGGGTTCTGTTGGCACGTTCCACACGGCCTTTGGCCTGTGGTGAATTGGCGAAGATGATATCGATATTCAGGGTACTGAGTACGCGTCCAAACTGGGTAATCTTGGTGTCTTTCTTGCTGCTTTGATTCACCCTGAAGACTGAATGTTTGTCGCTGTAAAATGCCAACGGCTTACCATGCTGCTCAACATACAAGCGTGTTGAAATCATATAGTCAAAGGCTGATTCTGATTCACAGAAGCGTAAATGCTGCAATTTTCCTGTAGCATCATCGATAAACACCAGCAGACAGCATTTAGCAGCGCGTCCTTCAAACCAGTCATGATATGAGCCATCAATTTGGATCAGTTCACCAAAGCAATCCCGGTTGTAACTAGGCTGATACGGGCGTTTCAGGCGCTTGGATCGAGGAATCCATAAGTCAGCTGCAGTCATCCAGGAACGCAGGGTTTCTACTGAAAGATCGAATCCATGTACGGTGGTGAGCTTTTCATGCGCTAAAGTGGGTCCGAAACCATGGAGTTGGTCAGAAACAATATTGAGGCACTTGAGTCTGAGTTCTTCAGGAAGTTTGGAATTGCTGATTTGGCCACGACCGGCATGGGCTAATGCAGCGGGACCTTGAGCTTTGTATTTCTGCAGTAAGCGTCTGATCTGACGTTCTGAAATATGAAGTAGCTGAGCAGCCTGGGATTGAGTTATGCGTTGATCGCAGATTTCCTGCAAGACCGACAATCGTTTAAGTTCTTTATCCGACATAGACACCAACATATCAAACCGTCCGCTAACGAAATTGCAAAAGTGCATATTCTAAAAGCGGACATTTTTACTTTGGAGAAACCGGACATTTCTATTTTGGAGTTACATTTTGACTTCGCATAAGGTGTATTATGTTAATTGTAGGAAAACTTCAAATTAGAGCATCAGTCGGTACAACTGGTGATTCATACGATAATGCTCTGGCTGAAACAGTGAATGGCTTATACAAAACAGAGGTGATTGAATATTTAAAAGCAGATTGGCAAGGTTTAGCAGATGTACAACTTCCGACACTAAACTGGGTAGATTGGTTCAATAAAAAGTGTGTACACAGTGCACTGGGTTATGTATCGCCTTTTGAGTTTGAAGCAATGTACTATGATAAGATTAACCCGTTATTAGGTCTGGTGGCCTAACTTAAATAAAAAAGTCTCCGACAAACCCGGTACGGTTCACTTTGTCGAATGAAAAAATATTGAAAATCAACTGAGAAATTTGACGATAATCAAAATACTGACCTGCAAAGAAGCGCTGCATACGTCGATAAAATGATTGTGGTAAGCACTTGATGGGCAAGGCTTTAGATGCAGAAGAAAGATTACATGTTTGCTTTAAAATGATCACAAGCATGATGAGCGCAAAGCACTTTAAATGTGACTTGTTCCATTTTAGAGATTTGTTTAAGATAAGATATAACTCATTGAGATGTGTCATAGTATTCGTCGTGGCTTTGTTGCACAAACCTATCTGTAAAGGCTTTTTCAGCGATATAATTTTCAAATGAAGAAGCCTACACACAAAATCTACCGCACAACCAATTGGCCCGCATATAACCGAGCACTCATGAGTCGCGGAAATATTGCCATTTGGTTTGATCCTGCTACGCAATGGTATGCTCCATCAAAAGGCAAACAAGGGCGAAATCAAACCTACTCCGACGCAGCTATCCAATGCTGCTTAATGATTAAATCCTTATTCCGTCTATCTTTACGTCTGGTCACTGGCTTTGTGCAAAGTCTGATTAAACTTTGCGGATTAAATTGGACCGCACCAGATTACAGTACGCTTTGTAGAAGACAAAAGCATATTGATATTGCAATCAGCTACCCAAAAAGTAGCGATGGGCTGCATCTACTCGTAGACTCTACAGGCATGAAGTTTCTAGGTGAGGGCGAATGGAAACGCAAGAAACATGGAGCTGAATATCGTCGCCAATGGCGTAAACTACATATTGGTATAGATGCCAAAACCCTTCAAATACTCGCTATTCAACTCACTACAAATAATGTGAGTGATTCACAAGTACTTGGTGATTTACTCGATCAGATTCCTCAAGATGAGCAGATTGACTCTGTTTATACCGATGGAGCTTATGACACCAAGCAATGCCGTCAGGTCATTGCAGATCGGCAAGCACATGCGGTGATTCCACCTAGAAAAAATGCGAAACCATGGAAAGATACAAAGAGTAGCTCGCTAGCGCGAAATGAATTACTTCGAACAGTTAAACGTTTAGGCAGGACACTATGGAAAAAATGGTCAGGCTATCATCGCCGCAGTTTGGTGGAAACCAAGATGCATTGCATCAAATTATTAGGCGATAAATTAATGGCAAGAAGCTTTCCTAGTCAGGTGAATGAAATTCATGCACCTGTAGCAGTCCTCAACAGATTTACGGAATTAGGTCGACCACTTACCCAAGTTACGCCTTAAATTTGGCTCAATTAGGGGCGCTTTGCATTTCAAATCTTTGTGCAACAAAGCCATTCGTCGTTAGAAAACAATTATTGTGACATTATTTCAATGAGTTATCTATTTTTGTCGTGTACAGAGGAAATTCACATAAAAAACAGCTTTTTGCTGCTAAATTTTTAATGGAAATCTCCTAAAAATTAGCCAGTATGATCTAAAGTCTGACTTACTCCCCCAAAGACAGTAATTTTCCGATAAAAATAAACCCAGAAACTTGGCAGACAAACTTAGTCTAGGCAGCGAGTTTTGCTATAGTAAGCACAATTTAGAATCTATTTTAGGAATATGCTATGTCAGCAACTCCACGCATTGGTGTATTAGGCGCAGGCGGCCGTATGGGACGCATCTTAATTCAAGCCGTTCAAGAAGCAGGTTACCAGTTGGCAGCCGCAGTAGAACGTCCAGAAAGCAGCTTATTGGGTGCAGATGCAGGAGAGTTGGCAGGTGTAGGTACACTCGGTGTGAAAGTCGTGGGCAGCCTAGAACAAGTATTAGCTGACTGCGATGTCGTGATCGACTTTACCGCACCAGCCGCCACTGCACAGCACTTAAAGCTTTGTCGTGAAGCAGGCGTGGCGATTGTGATTGGCACCACAGGCATGAATGATGAACAAAAAGCATTCTTAGAAGAATCGGCTCAACAGACGCCAGTGGTGTATGCCGCCAACTATTCAGTTGGTGTAAACGTATCTATTAAACTGCTGGAATTGGCAGCCAAAGTCTTTGGTGATAGTGTAGATATTGAAGTGATTGAAGCGCATCATCGTCATAAAGTCGATGCACCATCAGGCACGGCATTAATGATGGGCGAGGCCATTGCAGCAACCTTAGGTCGTGATTTAAAACACGATGCTGTTTACTGCCGCGAAGGACACACAGGGCCACGTGAACGTAAAAGTATTGGTTTCCAAACCATTCGTGGTGGCGACATTGTGGGTGAACATACCGCGATGTTTATTGCCGATGGCGAGCGTGTGGAAATTACCCACAAAGCTACCAACCGCATGAACTTTGCTGCAGGTGCAGTCCGTGCTGCAGCGTGGGTGGTGGGACGCGAAGCGCGTAAATACGATATGAAAGATGTCCTTGGATTTAGCGATATACAGATTTAAAACTGCGCAGTAATACGAAATAGATAAAAATTACTTGAACAATTTTTAATCTACCGCTAAAACTAGGGTCTGATGTCATGGATGATAAAGCATCAGACCCGATCTAAAACTAAAATAAGATGTAAAATAAAATGAAAAAATCTCTGCTCATGCTTGGGTTAAGCACCTGTATTTGTGCAGCTTCTGCGCAAAATATTGAACATGCCAAACTGAGCATACATAAAAACAATATTAAAGTCTGGACCTTTCAACAGCAGTCTAGCCCTGTATTCTTATACAGGGCAGAAACGACCTTTAATGTGCCTTTAGAAAAAGCCGCTGCCTTAATTTTAGATGTCGATCATGCCGTGAAATGGGTGCCTTATGTGGGCAGTGTCAAAGTCTTGTCACGCGATGACCAAAAAGGTGAGTTCTTGCTGTATATGGTGCTGGATTTTCCTTTTCCACTAAAAGATCGTGATTTGGTGGTCAAAGGCAAAATGAGTAAAGATGCGCAAGGTATGATTAGTATTCAAAATAAAGCCATTGAGGGTGGCTATCCATTGAACCCAGATTATGTGCGTATTCAGGACTACGAAGGCGACTGGACCTTTCAGAAACTGGGCAATCACAAAGTCAAAGTCAGTACCTATGGCTATGCCAACCCTGAAGGCTCGATTCCTTTAAGTTTTGTGAATATGTTTGTGCAGCAGCAACCGTATCAAATGCTGCAGAAAATGAAAATTGAATTAAGCAAAAGCGGTAGTTATAAGACATTGCCTGAAATTTTGCGTCAATGAATATTTGAGTTACGCTGAATTTGTAATCTTAGAAAAAATGGATGAAATCGGTGCCGATCTCATCCATGAAGTATTTCGGTCTAGCGGGTAGGCTTAATATGAAAACAGCCCTTTTTCTAAAGGAAACTCAATACCAATAGACGCACCACCATCATTGTCATGAATATCTGAATCGCTGATCCAGCCATTCAGTTTAAGTGGAATATCTGGGCGTAAATAATGCGTCCAAGTTAAATCTAAAGCCTTTAACTCATCTTTTTCAGGGAAAGCTTGGTTGGTTGTGCGGTTTGATTCATTCAATTTGGCAAACAGCATACGTGCATTCACGCGGTTGATACGATCAAAACGTATATCCCCACCCACTGAAATCATTTGTCCATCACCGCCCATGGCATGCGCTAAAGGATAGCCATGTTGGTAGAAGCCACCTTTATAGGTGCTATGATTATAAGTGATACCTTGTGCTTTACCGTTAGTACGGGTATCTGCCCATTCGGTATAGAGTTGGAACGGCATATCTTGATAGCTTGATGAGTAATCTACCCCAGCTAGATACATTTTTTTAGCGGGTAAGCCACCCGCTTCATCTTCACCTGCATATTGTGCATAGACAGCCATTGGAAATTGTAGCAAGGGCTGTAGGTTCAAACGCGCATCAAAGCCTGCAATTTGGTTAGATGGGTCGGGTTCGCCTGTGCCGCCGTTGTCTTTATTGCCAACAAAAGCATCCCAAAGTGAGTTCAAGCTTTCTGGACGATCTTCACCCCCCCATTGAAAGGCACGTGAAGCACCCAATTCCAAATAAGGTAGCGGTTGTGCAGTGACACGTAAACCAATCAATTTGGCATCGGGTACAGTATCATAATCATGCAACTGACCTGCAAAGGCTTGATATTGCCATGGACCAATCCATGACAACCATTTGTTGCTGAAAGCTTGTTGTTCAGCACGTTGCATGGTTACGCCGTAAACTGGGCGGCTAGCATCGCCACGAATTAAACTGCCGTCATGTGCAGGCCCCCAGTAGGTTGGAATTTGCCCTGCAATGAGCCATTGATTCCAAAGCTTGGCTGCAATATAGGAACCTTCAATATTGACATCTTGATCGTTATCAATTTGTGGGTCTTTTTCTGCATTGACCCGAATTTTAGCATCCCAGTGTTGATTGCCTGCATTGAGTTCCAAGCCTGCTTGATATTGCGCTTTTTGTTGGTCGCCAAACGCTTGTGGAATATTTTTTTGATCAGTTTCTGCAAAAAGCGAGGCTTTGAACACTTGGTTATTGGCATTTAAATGTGCCACCACTGCATCGATGACTTTTTGTTGATTGTTGTTGCTGACTTTGGCTTGAGAAAGTGCACGTTGAATTTCATCACCACTCATAGGCCAAGTTGAAGTACTAATTTGAATCACGCCTTGCTGATTTAGCCAGTTTAAATCGGTACGAAGGTTTTGGTCATTTAAGACAATGCCTTGGGCAAAGGTTAAGGATGAGCTTAATGCCAGTGTCGCCAACAGCGCTTTGGGTGGAAACATGCTTATATATTCTCAGCGTTTATAAACTGTAACCAAGATAGGTTTTTGAGTGGATTTTTGCAATGTGAATTGTTGAGTATTGTTGTAAATTTCAACAGAAAATTCTTCTGTAAAAGGGGGGGAGAGGTTAGCACAAGCATAAACTTTGTAATGGAGCTCATCCCTGAGGAAGAGTTTAAGCACAGCTTTAAACTCTTGCGTAAGAAAGGGAGGTTAGGAGGGATTTTTAACTTTTGTGGCTTGCATCATATATTATTCACCCTTAGTAAAAATCCCCCTCTTTGCGCCATACATGGCTCATCTTTGACAAAGAAGGAAGCCTAGCAAAAAGGGAGGTTGAGTAAATAGTTTAATCATCATCCTTATTGGCTTTATAGGCATAAGCATAGTTATAACCATAGCCATAACCACCCGCTTCACGTTGAATATCATTCAAAATAAAGCCATTTACTTTCACACCAGCTTGTTCAAAACGGTTGACAGTCAGTTCAAGCTCTTTCATTTGAGTCTTGGCATAACGTGCCACCACCAAATTCACACCCGCATATTGTGAAATAATAATCCCATCGGTGACGGCAAGAACTGGCGGGGTATCAATCAGAATATGGTCAAACTGGCTCGACAAGTGCGTGAGCATGTCTGCAAATTTTTGCGTGCTTAACAATTCTGATGGATTAGCAGGACTTTTACCACGGCTGATGAAGCTTAAATTTTCAACTTCAGTATCGTGCACAACACTGCCTAACTCTTGTTGACCATTCAGGTATTCGGTTAAGCCAGGCTTAGGGTCGTAATTAAAGTATTTGTGCATATAACCACGACGTAAATCGGCTTCAATCAGTAATACGCGCTTATCACTTTGCGCCAAAATGGTCGCTAAGTTGGTCGAAATAAAAGATTTACCTAATTCGGGTGCAGGACCAGAAATCATAATGATATTGTTTTTGGCACTGCTTAAAGCAAAGTGAATCGCAGTACGCATGCTGCGTAGACTTTCAATCGCAATATCATCACTGTTTTTCACTGCAAGAATAGGAATATTCTTCTTCTTTTTCAGATTTTTAATACGGCTTTTTTGCACAGATGAATGTGGCACAGTGGCATAAACAGGTAAATCCAGTTCATTTTCAATTTGATTCGAGTCTTTAATACCTGAGCGCAACATATTACGCATAAGTGCAAATAAAAGGCCAATAAACGTTCCCATAAATAATGAGATAACGAGAACTCTCATTTTTTGAGGTTTAATAGGTGCAATAGGTTCAACAGCTTGGTCTACAATTCTTACGTTACCAATTTCACCTGCTTTTACAATGCGCAGTTGTTGGTAAGAGTTAAGCAAGCCTGTATACAGCTGTTGTTTGACTTCTACTTCACGGAATAGTTGTAAATATTGGCGTTGTAATTCTGGCAAGCGTTTAAGGGTGCCATCTAATTCTGCAATACGTTTATTAATCACATCCAATTGTGCATTCATTTGCTGCATAGCTGGGTGTTCATTAGTGTATTTAGCTGAAGTTTCTGCGATTTGTTGTTCAAGAGACGCTTTTGTGGTTTCAAGGCTAATACTTTGAGAAATATAGAGATTTGATTCTTGTGTAACATCGACCGTATTATATTGTTGGCGGAATCGGTTAAATTCACGTTCTGCCACATCTAACTGTTGTTGCAGTTCAGGGAGTTGATCTTCCAAAAACTTTAAGGTTTGTGCCGTTTCTGCAGTACGACGTTCAATATTTTGTTGAGTATAGGTTGTTAGAATAGCATTGAGTACCTGAGTAATATGTTTTTTATCAACACCTTGATAGGTTAAACTAACAATACCTGCCCCATTCCCTTTTTCTGAAACTTGGTATTGAGATAACAAAGATCTAACAGCAGCAGGCAAGCTTTGCTTAGATATATTATAACTTGTATCAAAATGGTCTTGACTAAAAATAGCCACTTTCCACAGCCCAAATTCAGACTGTAATTGATTGGCTTGGTTTAAAGGTGCAGAAAAAACCACCTTTTCGGTTGCTGCATCGGTTAGGCTGTATTTGCCTTGTGCAAATTTTAAAATTAAGTTTTTATCTTGAAAATATTGCGGGATATCGAACTGACGAATATCAAAACTTTTTTGATTGTCTTTAAATAGCACTGACTGAGATGAATATTCAATGTCATATTCATGCTTGGCAATTAAACGATTCCAGAAACTGTCTTCTGTACCCGAAACGCGGATATTTAAATTCAGATGGTCAATCACGTTACCCAACACCAAACGTGATTTTAAAATTTCAATCTCTGCTTGAGCTGGCGATGCTTGATCAATCGCTGTGGCTAAATTTGCTGATAGGACTGAGGAAGCACCTTTATTGCTTTCAACTTGAATGAGAGCATCAACCTGATAGATATTTGGTGTGGTTCTTAAATACAGTAAAGCGCAGAAGATACTGAGTAGAGCGCAAAGGGTAATCAGTTTCCATTGCGCAATTAAGGAAAAAAATAATTCCTTTAAATCAATGCTGTCTTCGGTGTTGGCGGTTTGGCTCATAGTTTAAACATCAAAAAAGTAGAATTTTAAAAAAGTTGGAATATCAAAAATTAGATATATTTTTTCCAGTCCGCAATATAGGTTTTAATCAACTGACAGGTTTCATCAAATACGGCTTGATCGGACCGATACGGGTCAGCCACGTTTTTACTTTGCCAGTGCCCTAATCTAAAGGTTTTGCCCTTGGCAAAGGGCCAAGTTTGTTCCACATGCTTTTGTTGATTTTGGCTCATCACCAAAATCAAATCGGCTTTTTTAATCAGTTCTGCATTGAGTTTTTTGGCTACGTGTGGACTCATGTCTATACCGTGACGTTGCATACATAAACGTGCTTTGTCATCGGCTGAATTGCCCACCAAGCCTGAAATGCCCGCAGATTCAATCTGTAAGTGTGGATATTGCTGTTTTAAAAAGTATTCTGCCATGGGGCTACGGCAAATATTGCCAATACACACCACCAAAATGTGATTAATTTTCATTAATTCCCCAAGCGTTCAAAACCAGAAATAGCATTAGAGAATGGGACAATTTGATTAATAATACGTTGCCAGCGGACTAAACCTGTCGGATCAACGTAAACAATATCATTGCTGCGCATTTTAAATTGATTGGCAAGACCAAAGTCTCCTATACTGGTCAAGTCAAGATTATAAATTTCGGTTATTTGATTGTTTGGTTGGTAGCGTACTACATAAATTTTACTGCGGCTTGCAGTAAAAGGATTGACACCTAAACTTTCACCCAAAACATCGCCTAAACTCATACCTCCTGTACGCATCGCTAAAGCGTGGTTTTTTCCAGCCTCACCCATCACGTATACTTTTTGATCTTCTCTGGCATTGACGTAAATGGTATCGTTAGCCTGAATAAGTAGATTATGTAAAGAATATCCAGCCCTTTCTAATTCGATACTGTTAAGGATGTAACTTCTTCCGTCACGAATTAGAGTAATCGAAGCATTGTCACCTTGTTGGGCATTAATACCACCCGCCATACCTAAAGCATTATATATACTGACAGGCTGGTCTGTTAAATAATATACACCACTCTGCCCAATATTCCCTTGAACTGAGTAGCGTTGTCCTTGATAAGAGGAAACTCGAGCAATCACATCTGGGGTTTTTAAATAACGGGATAACTGACCACGAAGTTCACGGTTAACTTGGCTTAAAGATTTACCAGCAGCTTTATAGCGGCCAATAATCGGAAACTGAATATAGCCGCTTTGGTCAATTTGATAACTATTTTTAGCGTCAGAATTACTTCCCGAAATTTCAGGATATGCCCATAAATAAATAGAAATAATATCGCCTGAACTTAAGGTGTATTGACGCTGTGGTGTATGAAATAAATGCGCATAGTCTTGTTGAATATTGTGAACTGCAGGCTGCACCGTAAGCATTGAGTCTTGGGTGAGTTTAATAACATTGACTGCGGTGCCCAAGTCGGTGGTATAGACTCCTTCATTTGGTAAGTCATAAGTTTGTAAGCCAGAGGTGACAGCGCACCCCGTAGTGGCAATGCCACATGCCAATAAAACAGCCAGTTCAAAGTGTCGCACGCGAAATTCCATTATTAATTTTTTAAAATATTTTAAATCAATTGCTGCCATTTTACCGAACTTGTCAAATAGGTACATAGCAATTTGTAATCATTTTGTAGATTTAGTCACAACTTTAAAGCAAAACAAGATAATCTAGGACTTATGCATTGACGAATTCAAAAAATTATTAAAATACTTGGCTTTGTTGCACAAACCTATCTGTAAAGGCTTATCTAGCAATATAATTCTTTAATGAATAAGCCCGCACCTAAAACCTATCGCACAACCAATTGGTCTTCTTACAACTGAGCTTTGGTGAATCGAGGAAATATCTTGATCTGGTTTGACCCGACTACTCAATGGTATGCACAACCAAAAGGCAAACATGGTAGAAATCAAACTTATTCTGATGCGGCTATTCAATGCTGCCTTATGATCAAATCACTATTTCGACTCGCTTTACGCATGGTCACTGGCTTTGTTCAGAGCCTCATTAAACTTTGCGGCTGAGCAGCCCCGAATATCAGTGATATTCGTATTCGACTATTTGTAGAAGACAAAAGCATATTGATATTGCAATTCGCTATCAAAAAAGTCGTGATGGTTTCCACCTACTCGTCGACTCTACTGGCTTGAAGTTTTAGGTGAAGGTGAATGGAAACGTAAGAAACATCAGCCTGAATATCGTCGCCAATGGCGTAAACTTCACATTGGTATAGATGCTGAAACGCTGCAAATACGGGCTGTTCAGCTCACGACAAACAATGTCAGTGATTCACAAGTACTCGAGGATTTACTTGATCAAATTCCACTTGATGAGCAGATTGATTCTGTCTATACAGATGGTGCTTATGACACGAAACACTGCAGAAAAGTCATTTCAGATCGACAGGCACATGCGGTGATTCCGCCAAGAAAAAATGCGAAGCCCTGGAAAGACAAAAAGCTGAGATCTTTAGAAAGAAATGAATTGTTGAAAACGGTTAAATGCCTAGGAAGAGCAATTTGGAAAAAGTGGTCTGGGTATCATCGCTGAAGCTTGGTAGAAACCAAGATGCATTGCATCAAATTATTGGGAGATAAACTCAGTGCACGGAGTTTTCAAAGCCAGGTGAATGAGATTCATGCACGTGTGGCAGTATTAAATAAATTTATGGAATTAGGCCGAGCTCATACCCAAGTTGTCACTTAAATTTGAGTCGCTTAGAGTAGTTCTATTTTTTAAATCTTTGTGCAACAAAGCCATATTGCACCATTAAAATCTGGGACTAAACACCTAATTTGAGCACAAATCATAATAGAAATTTCATAAATTTCTGCTAGTATCCCTGCCGAAAGATTCATTCTTCATAAAATACAGATATAAATTTAAAGGCGCTAAAATGCTACAACTCTCTGAGCTAAAAATTGCCGTTATTGGTTTAGGCTATGTCGGTTTACCCTTGGCAGTTGAATTCGGAAAAAAATTGCCAGTGGTGGGTTTTGATATTCAACAAAAACGTATACAAGAATTACAAAGTGGGCAAGATCACACTTTAGAAGTGTCGCCAGAAGAGCTACAACAGGCGACTCAGCTCTCTTATTCAGCCAATTTAGAAGACTTAAAAAGCTGCAACTTTTTTATTGTAACGGTTCCTACGCCCATTGATGACTATAAACAACCTGATTTAACCCCACTTATTAAAGCCTCTACCAGTATTGGGAAAGTACTTAAAAAAGGCGATGTGGTGGTGTACGAGTCTACGGTATACCCAGGTGCAACTGAAGAAGCCTGTATTCCAGTTTTGGAACAAGTGTCAGGCTTAAAATTTAATCAGGATTTTTTTGCAGGCTATAGCCCAGAACGGATTAACCCAGGCGATAAGCTACACCGAGTCACCAATATTTTAAAAATCACTTCAGGCTCTACTCCAGAAGTAGCAGATTTTGTAGATCAGGTTTATAACTTGGTGATTGAAGCAGGTACACATAAAGCCGCGAGTATAAAAGTGGCTGAAGCAGCCAAGGTCATTGAAAATACCCAGCGTGATGTGAATATTGCTTTAATTAATGAATTGGCCGTTATTTTTAATAAGTTGGGTATAGATACTGAAGCGGTATTGCAGGCTGCGGGAACCAAGTGGAATTTTTTACCTTTCCGTCCAGGTTTAGTCGGTGGGCACTGTATTGGGGTGGATCCATATTATTTAACCCATAAAGCACAGTCTATTGGTTATCATCCTGAAATTATTTTAGCGGGTCGTCGTTTAAATGATGGTATGGGCGCTTATGTGGTGACTCAGTTAGTCAAAGGGATGATTAAAAAGAAAATTCAGGTAGAAGGTGCTAAAGTTTTAGTCTTAGGCTTAAGTTTTAAAGAAAACTGCCCCGATATTCGCAATACAAAAATTATTGATATTGTGACTGAACTGAAAGAATATCAAATAGATGTAGATGTGCATGACCCTTGGGTGGATATGCAGGAAGCCGAGCATGAATATGGCATCAGCCCTGTACAGTCAGTGAGTGACAATAGCTATGATGCGATTATTTTAGCGGTGGCACATGAGCAGTTTAAACAGATGGGTGCAGCGCAAATTCGTGCTTTGGGTAAACAAGCGCACGTGCTATATGATTTAAAATATGTGCTAGATGCGAAAGAAGCCGATATTCGACTTTAAGTAAAGTGCAAATAAATAAAGAATAAGGAATGATAAGTTAATGAGCCAATATCGAACAGTATGTGAGCAATTACAACAAGCACCAAAAACTTGGTTAGTGACAGGCGTGGCAGGTTTTATTGGCTCAAATTTGTTAGAAACTTTACTTAAGCTGAATCAGAAAGTTGTGGGTTTAGATAACTTCGCGACAGGTCACCAGCATAATTTAGATGAAGTACAAAACTTGGTAAGTGCAGAGCAATGGGCAAACTTTAAGTTCTATGAGGGTGATATTCGTAACCTAGAAGATTGCCAAAAAGCCTGTGCAAATGTGGACTATGTATTGCACCAAGCAGCTTTGGGTTCTGTACCACGTTCTATTGCAGACCCAATTACTACAAATGCTGCCAATATTACGGGTTTTTTAAATATGTTGGTGGCAGCCCGTGATGCAAATGTATCTAGCTTTACTTATGCTGCCAGTAGTTCTACCTATGGTGATCATCCTGCATTGCCAAAAGTGGAAGAAAACATTGGTAACCCACTTTCACCTTACGCTGTTACCAAATATGTAAATGAGTTGTATGCAGATGTATTTGCACGCACATATAGTTTTAAGGCCATTGGTTTACGTTACTTTAATGTGTTTGGAAAGCGTCAAGACCCGAACGGTGCATATGCAGCGGTGATTCCTAAATGGACGGCTGCCATGATTGCAGGTGATGATGTTTTTATTAATGGTGATGGTGAAACCAGTCGAGATTTTTGTTTTATTGAAAATACCGTTCAAGCCAATATTTTAGCTGCTGCCACACAAAATGAAGAAGCGAAAAACCAAGTTTATAATGTGGCAGTGGGTGACAGAACAACATTAAATGATTTATTCAATGCGATAAAAGCAGCGCTCAATGAAAATGGTGTGATTTATGCAAAAGAACCAATATATCGTGAATTTCGGGCAGGAGATGTACGGCATTCGCAAGCTAGTATTAACAAAATTAAAACCTTATTAGGTTATGAACCTGAGTTTTTGATTTCTCATGGTATAGAGGAAGCAATGCCTTGGTATATACAGTTTTTAGGAACAAAGTAAAAGAGTTGTATTTGTTCTATAACTCATTTTTATATAGCTGGCTATTATGATTCCATGTTCAAATAACAACCATTTTAGCTTTGATATCTTAATAGACCTTTTGCGAAAGTATAGTTTTATCTAATTTTGAATTGGCTAAAACCTTATAAAATATAGCTTTTGACTGATTAAAATTTGACTAACGCAAGAAGTCTAATTTATGTATTTAAAGAATGTATGTGTGTTATTAATAATTTAGTTATTTTAAAATAGAGTTGTAGAATGTTGAAAATGATTCGAGAGCTATTCTCTCTCCTTAGTGCCCGCCAGCGGAAACAGTTTTACATTTTGCAAATACTGATTGTAATTATGGCATTCACTGAGTTAATTGGGATTGCTTCTATTGCACCATTTATGGCATTGGTTGGTGACATAAGTTTGCTTGAAAAAGAGGGTGTATATTCCAAACTCTATCAATTATCGGGCATTGAAAATCCGGCAGATTTTTTATTCTATTCTGGTTTATTTGTACTATTTACTCTTGCATTTTCGACAATTATTTCTATGTTTACTATTTGGCGATTGTCTTTATTTGGTGCAAAAGTTGGAGTAGAGATTGCAGATCAATTATATGAGCATTATATGCAGCAGAATTGGTTGTTTCATGCAGGTGGAAGTAGTGCTCAATTGACAAAACAGATTTCCATAGAAACAATGAGAGTTACCAGTGGTATAATCCAACCCTTAATGCAAATAAATGCAAAAGTAGTATTAGTTATCTTTATTACGATTACATTACTCATGCTTGATCCAGTAATTGCTCTCACGGGATTGATGATATTTGTAAGCGCATATATTTTATTATACAAATTGGTAAAAAAACGCTTACAAAAAAATGGACAAAACCTATCTGATGTATCTATTGAACGCTTTCGTTTGATGAATGAAGGTTTTGGAGGGATCAAAGATGTTCTGTTGCTAAATCGTCACTATGATTTTATCGAGCGGTTTCAAAAGTCTGGGAAAATATTAGCCTATGCTCAAGGTGGTAATATTTCAATAAGTCAAGTACCCCGTTACTTTATGGAGTTAATTGCTTTTGGTGCGATGATTGGCTTGGTATTGCTATTACTTAAATTACATCAGGGGAATCTAGGCGAGGTACTTCCAGTATTGGCAGTATATGCTTTGGCTGCATTCAAGCTACTTCCTGCATTACAGCAAATTTATTCGAGTATTACTCAAATAAAGGGTAATGCTGCTGCATTTGAATCAATTAAAAAAGATCTTGCAATGACATTGAAAAAGTCAGAGTCATCAGCAGTAAATCATAAATTACAACAATTACTACTTAAAGAAAAAATCAGATTACAAAATGTAACTTTTAGCTATCCTGGTAAATCTAAACCCGCAGTACATGACTTAAATATGGTAATACCTGTGAACAGTGTTGTAGGTGTTGTGGGGTCATCGGGTTCTGGAAAGTCAACAACAATAGATTTGTTATTGGGTTTGCTTACACCACAGCAAGGTGAAATATATATTGATAATATACGTATCACTGAAACTAATATACGTACATGGCAAAATACAATAGGTTTCGTTCCACAAAGTATATATTTAAGTGAAGGTACAATTGCAGAAAACATTGCATTTGGTTTACCAGCCAAAGATATTAATCTAGATCAAGTACAGAAAGCTATTGAGTTAGCTAACTTAACCGAATTAGTAAAGCAATTGCCTAATGGTATAAATACGAAAGTGGGGGAGCGAGGTGTACAACTCTCCGGGGGGCAACGCCAACGTATTGGTATCGCAAGAGCACTTTATCATGAAGCAAATGTGCTTATCTTTGATGAGGCAACTAGTGCTTTAGATGGAATTACTGAAAAAATTATTATGGATGCGATTCATGATTTTAGTGGTAAAAAAACGATTATTATGATTGCCCATCGACTAAAGACAGTGCGTAAATGTGACGTTATTTTCATGATGGAACAGGGTAAAATTGTTGATCAGGGGACTTATCAGCATTTGTTAGAAACTAACCCAAAATTTAAAGAAATGGCTGAGCATGCTTAATGTATAGCCTGTTAAACCATCAGGACTTAAGAGTGAAAGTTAAAATTCAAGAAGGTAAACTTAATGTTAAGTAATAGTACAATTCTTATTACCGGAGGTACGGGTTCATTTGGTAACACCTTTGTGCCGATGACACTTGCAAAATATAATCCTAAAAAAATTATTATTTTCTCACGCGATGAAATGAAGCAATGGGACATGGCCAAAAAATATCAAGGAGATGACAGAGTTCGTTTCTTTATAGGTGATGTCCGTGATAAAGAGCGTTTGTACCGTGCTTTAGATGGGGTGGATTATGTAGTTCATGCGGCTGCCACAAAAATTGTACCTACGGCCGAATACAACCCATTTGAATGTGTGAAAACAAATATTAATGGTGCGATGAACTTGATTGATGCCTGTATTGATAAAGGTGTAAAAGGTGTCGTTGCACTTTCAACAGATAAAGCAAGCAGCCCAATTAACTTGTATGGTGCGACGAAGCTTGCATCAGATAAATTGTTTGTAGCAGGTAACTCCTATTCTGGCGAGCATGGCACTAAGTTTTCTGTTGTGCGTTATGGGAACGTCATGGGTTCGCGTGGTTCGGTCATTCCATTCTTTTTGTCTATTAAAGATAGTGGTGTATTACCTATTACCGATGAGCGTATGACGCGCTTTATGATTTCTTTAGAGGACGGAGTTGGGCTAGTCTGGCATGCATTTGAAGACATGATTGGTGGTGAAATCTACGTTAAGAAAATTCCATCAATGAAAATGACGGACTTAGCTCGTGTGGTTGCACCTGAAGCTAAGCAAGAAGTTATTGGTATTCGCCCTGGCGAAAAACTGCATGAGCAAATGATTAGTGCGGAAGATGCTTATTATACTTATGAATACCCAGAGCATTTTAAAATTTTACCGACAATTAATAAGTGGGCAACAGATCCAGCGCGTATTAAAGATGGCAAAAAAGTACCAGAAGGTTTTGTATATGCAAGTGATAACAATACCGAATGGATGAGCGATGTTGAATTGCAAACTTGGATAGAAGCTAACCGTGAGAAAATAGGAAATATTTAATATGTTTATCCCATATGGCAAGCAAAATATTAATCAGCAAGATATTGATGCTGTTATTCAAGTGCTGCAGTCAGATTTTCTTACGCAAGGTCCACAAGTTCCTTTATTTGAAAAAACTGTCGCGGAATACGTTGGAGCAGAATATGCATTGGCGGTGAATAGTGCAACTTCTGCTTTGCATATTGCTTGCTTGGCATTGGGATTGCAAAAAGGAGATGTATTGTGGACGTCTCCTATTACTTTTGTGGCTTCTGCGAATTGCGCTCTTTATTGCGGTGCAGACATCGATTTTGTAGATATTGATCCACAAACTTATAATTTGTCTGTAGATGCACTACAGAAAAAACTAGTACAGGCTAAGTTGGAAAATAAATTACCTAAAATAGTGATACCTGTGCATTTGTGTGGACAGTCATGCGATATGGAAAAAATTCATGCGCTGTCTAAAGAATATGGCTTTCGTATTATTGAAGATGCATCTCACGCGATTGGAGGAAAGTATCAATCAGCCTATGTAGGTGCATGTAAATATTCTGATATTACAGTTTTTAGTTTTCATCCAGTCAAGATTGTGACTACTGCTGAAGGTGGGATGGCATTAACCAATAATGCAACCTTGGCACAGAAGATGGACTTGCTTAGAAGTCATGGGGTTACCCGTAATACGGCATTAATGAATAAAGAGACAGAAGGACCGTGGTATTATCAACAGGTAGAGTTGGGTTTTAATTATCGTATGACAGAGTTACAGGCGGCTTTGGGCGTTTCTCAAATGCATCGATTAACTCAATTTGTAGAAAAACGTCATATAATTTCAAATAAATATAATGAAATTTTGAAAGATTTACCTGTCATTTTACCGTACCAGATTCCTGAAAGTTATTCAGGTTTGCACTTATATGTAATTCGTCTGAAGTTAGATGAACTAAAAGCTTCGCGTAAACAAGTTTTTGAAGCATTACGCGCCAAAGGTATTGGTGTAAATGTTCACTATATTCCTGTACATACGCAGCCCTACTATGAAAATCTAGGTTTTAAATTGGGAGATTTTCCTGTAGCTGAAGCCTATTATGATTCAGCGATCAGCTTACCAATGTACCCTGATTTGACAGATGCTCAGATTCAATATGTGTATGAGTCACTGAAAGAGGTTTTGGTATAACAATGCAGTTGGCTGTGATTCCTGCACGTGGTGGAAGTAAAAGAATACCACGTAAAAATATAAAGATGTTTCATGGCCAACCTATGATTGCATGGTCAATTCAAGCAGCTATAGAGAGTGGTTGTTTTGATGAGGTTTGGGTATCTACAGACGATGAAGAAATTGCGGAAGTTGCACAAGTTTATGGTGCGAAGGTGCCTTTTTTAAGACCTGTACATTTGTCGGATGATTTTGCAACCACTGCAGATGTAATGTCACATGCAGTAGAGGAATTTGGCAAGATAAATCATGCTTTACCAGATTATATTTGCTGCTTATATGCGACTGCTCCGTTTGTGACCAAAGCAGATTTGGTGCAGGGGCTAGAAAAGATTAAAAATAATAGTAATTTGAATTATGTATTTAGTGCAACAACTTACCCATTCCCAATTCAACGTGCAATCAAATTGAATGAAAATGACACAGTAGAAATGTTTTCACCACAATATTTTAATGTTCGCTCTCAAGATTTAGAAGAATCTTGGCATGATGCTGGGCAGTTCTACTGGGGTACTGCGGGAGCTTGGTTTAATAAAGAGATGATTTTTTCCACTCAATCTAGTGTTGTAGAGTTACCGCGTTTT
The DNA here is from genome assembly GCF_002946595.1 of Acinetobacter sp. SWBY1. NCBI lineage: Bacteria > Pseudomonadati > Pseudomonadota > Gammaproteobacteria > Moraxellales > Moraxellaceae > Acinetobacter > Acinetobacter sp. SWBY1. The sequence goes on from NZ_CP026616.1 coordinate 2,108,136, forward strand.
AGAGTACAAGATATAGACACACAAGAAGACTGGGATCGTGCTGAATGGTTATTCAAAGCAATACAGCAATGAACGTTGTCTTTCGGGTAGATGCCTCTATTCAAATGGGTACAGGGCATGTCATGCGGTGTTTGACTTTAGCTGATGCTTTGAAGAATCGGGGGGCAGAATGCTATTTTATTTGTCGTGAGCACCCTGGCAACTTGATTGGTCTAATTACCCAACGAGGCTATCATGTTGATGCATTGCCTTATATGGATTTATCTCAAGAAGATAAGTTGCAAAACCATAATGCTGATCTTGCGCATGCTGCTTGGCTAGGCGCAACACAAAAAGCAGATGCGAGTTTATGTATTCCTATTATGGAAGCATTAAAGCCAGATTGGTTGATTGTTGATCATTACGCTTTGGATATACGCTGGGAACAAGTATTGCGGCCATATTGCAAACGAGTAATGGTTATTGATGATCTAGCCGACCGTGAACATGACTGTGACTTGCTGTTAGATCAGACATTTGGGCGAGATTTAAAGGATTACATAGCACGAGTTCCAGTCTCTTGTGAAATTTTGTGTGGTGCTGAATATGCTTTATTACGTCCTGAGTTTTCTCAGTGGCGTGAGTATAGTCTTGAACGTAGAGAAAACAGTCAACTTAAACATCTGCTCATTAATTTAGGTGGGGTGGATAAAGACAATATCACGACCCAAATACTTATAGCACTTAAGCAATGCGCTTTACCTTCTGAATTAAAAATTACAGTGGTGATGGGTGGGACTGCACCATGGATTAAAGAGGTGCGCCAACAAGCTCAAGATATGCCTTGGACAACCGAAGTTGTGGTGGGTGTAAATAATATGGCTGAGTTAATGGCAAAAAGTGATTTAGCTATAGGCGCTGCTGGTTCTACTTCTTGGGAGCGGTGCTGTTTAGGGCTTCCTTCTATCATGGTCGTATTGGCTGATAATCAGAATTTGATTGCAAAAGATTTACATAATTGGGGGGCCGCTATTTCGATTCAGCAGAAAGAGATAGAGCACAATTTGCCATTTATTCTGAATCAGTTATCGACTTCTCAGCTAAAACATATGCAATGTAAAGCATTACAAGTTACGAAAGGCTTAGGTGTGAAAATATTGCTAAGTTATATTAATAGTGAGTCAGACTTATGCTAGATCACACTAAAGCTAAGCTTAGAAAATTAGAAAATAAAGATTTGAGTACCATTTTAGAATGGCGCAATCATGATGATATTCGCAAATGGATGGTGAATACGTCAATTATTTCTTACGATGATCATTTAAAGTGGTTTATTCGCAATCAAAACCGTACAGATAGACATTTTTTTGTTTTTGAATATATGGAGCAACAGGAAGGTTATATATCTTTCCAAAAAATTGAAAATAGTAAAGCTTATGAGTGGGGATTTTATATAAAACCGAATACTCAAAAGGGTATGGGTTTTCTATTGGGTGAGGTGAGTTTGGCATTTGCATTTAGACACTTGAATATTGGTAAAATATTTGGTCAAGTGCTTTCATTTAATCAGAAATCGATAAAATTTCATCAAAATCTAGGCTTTTTTCAAGAAGGTATTTTAAGAAAGCATTTTAAAGATGAGCGTGGTGAATTTGATATTTTTCAGTTTGGATTGTTCCAATCTGAATGGTTGGAGAGATAAGAGTGAATAAGAAAATACAGATCAATGGTCGAGATATTGGAACTGATTTTCCTCCTTATATTATTGCTGAATTGTCCGCCAATCATAATGGTCGTTTAGAAACAGCATTAAAAATTATAGAACAGGCAAAAATCTGTGGTGCTGACGCTATTAAGTTACAAACCTATAAGGCAGACACTATTACCCTAAATAGTAAAAATGAAGAATTTATGATTCGTGGAGGGCTATGGGATGGCCAGTCATTATATGAGCTTTATCAAAAGGCACATATGCCTTGGGAGTGGCATAAGCCTTTGTTTGATTATGCTCGTGACCTAGATATTACTATTTTTAGTTCTCCTTTTGACCGAACAGCGGTAGATTTACTGGAAGACTTAAATGCTCCTGCATATAAAATTGCTTCTTTTGAAGCTGTAGATTTGCCTTTAATTAAATATGTGGCTGCTACAGGTAAGCCAATGATTATTTCTACAGGTATGGCAGATAAAGAAGAAATTGCAGAAGCAGTACAAGCCGCCTATGATGGTGGATGTAAAGAGTTGGCAATTTTACATTGTGTGAGTGGTTATCCTGCACCAGCAGAAGATTATAATTTAAGAACGATTCAGGATATGGCTTCAAGTTTTAATATTCCTGTTGGTTTGTCTGATCATACTTTAGATAATACAACTGCTATTGCCTCCGTTGTATTGGGTGCTTCTATTATAGAAAAGCATTTTACTTTAGATCGTAATGGCGGTGGGCCTGATGATAGTTTTTCATTAGAACCTGAAGATTTGAAACAATTGTGTAATGGTGCCAAAACTGCATGGCAGGCTTTGGGTCAGGTAGATTATGGTCGTAAATCTAGTGAGCAAGGCAATGCACAATTTAGACGTTCACTTTATTTTGTGAAAGATATGAAAGCTGGTGATGTTATTGATGAAACTTGTATCCGTAGTGTACGTCCAGGTTTTGGTTTACCGCCAAAATATTATGATGAGCTGATGGGTAAAAAAGTGCTTCAGTCGATTGAAGCTAATACACCTGTATCTCAAAGATTTATTAAATAATTTGCATTGGACCTCTTGCGAAAGTATAGTTTTATCTAATTTTTGAATTGGCTAAAGCCTCATAAAATATAGCTTTTGGCTGCTTAAAATTTGACTAACGCAAGAAGTCTATTATTTATGTATATTTTTAAACCAACTGATTTCTTGAAATTTTTACACTTTATTTATTTTATAGTTTTAAAAGGCAACCCTATTCGCTATGTATTTTAAACCAGTTGAAACAGTTTTTCTATGCAGAACACCTTTGCAAGCACGAATCTGTTTGGAGATTATAAAAAATAATAAAATCATTGAGTTTGATTTTATTTATTTTACTCAAAATAATAGCGAGTCAGATAAAAGGTATTTTTTAGAAATTTCAAGAAGAGCAAATAAGTCTGCTTATATTTTTGTTAAAAAACAAAAAAAAGATATTATTAATCATATTATTTCTGTTTGGAATTTTAGCAAGGAAGGCTTTGAAAAAAACTATCTGAATATCTATATAGCTAGTATAGATAGTTTGTTATTTAGGTTTATTATTAAAAAAAATCCTCAGGCTTCAATTTATGGTTTTGATGATGGTACAGCAAATATTACTCAATCCAGTTCATATCATAATGTAAATGAATCGGGAAAAATTTGTTTTTATAATAAGTTATTTGGAATATCAAGCATTAATGATATTAAATCTAGAATATTGATGCATTATACTATCTATTCAGATTTTTGTAATATTGTTTCAGAAGATAAACTTTGTTTTTTAAATTTATTTGATAGTATAAGATTAAACCCAAGAAATGAGAAAGAGATAACTTATTTTATTGGGCAACCATTTCATGAATATTTAGCTTTAAGTGAAATAAGTAAATTAAAATCCTGGTTGATTGGGCAGTCAATAGATTATTACGTTATGCATCCTCGAGAAACAACGCCATTGTTAGAAGTTAAATTATTGAATAAAGAGGGTATGATTGCTGAAGATGCAATCTTTAAAAATGCAGGTGAGTCAAAAGTGCGTATAATATCAGCATATAGTACAGTATTATTCAATATAAGTTCTCAACATGCAGAAAAAATTTATATTTCATTAAAAAACGATAACTCAGAAATTAAGCGTCGTTCTTTGATTGAAAAAACAGGATCACAAATTATTGAAATTTTTCATAAATAAATTGTAAAGAAAAAACTTTAACTAAATAATTGGAAATTTGGTTGAGTACTCAATTTAATGTAGGATAGTCTAAATGTTTAGTGTGGTAATACCCTTATATAATAAGGAAAAGTACATAGGCCGTGCTGTCGAAAGCGTATTAGCTCAAACCTATCAAGACTTTGAACTAATAGTGGTGGATGATGGTTCAACCGACGCAAGTGTAAGCCAAATAAACAGCATTTTTGATCCAAGGTTGCGAATAATCCAGCAAAAAAACCAAGGTGAGGGACCTGCAAGAAATGCTGGTATACAAGTAGCTAATAGAGAATGGATTGCTTTTTTGGATGCAGATGATGCATGGCTCCCTGATCATTTGGATGAATTAAGTAATATAATTAATAAGCATCCTAACGCTAAAATGCTTTCAACATCATGTGCTCAAATTGAAGACAGTAATGAAAAATTTAATGTAAAAAATTCTTTAAACAGTCATATTAGAGAGATTGATTATTTTTATGAAGCCTCTATAAAAATAGGCATTATTAACTCTACATCATTAGCTATAAATAAGTGTGTTTTTTTAGATGTTGGTGGATTTAATCAATTTAAAGCTGGTGCGGATCTAGAGTGTTGGGCAAGAATTGCACTAAAGTATAATGTTGCAATATCTAATAAAATAACATGTTGTTATTTCAGAGATACGGGAGGCGTGATGCAATCACTTGCTGCTAAAAAGGCTACAAAACCAGTAACGACTTTGTCAGATATTTCTCCTTCAGTAAATATGTTGGTTCAACAAAGTAAAAGAGATTCCTCTATTCTCCATAATCAAAGTATTCGTCGATATATCAATAGTCGCCTTTTTAATGGAGTAAAGGCAAGTTTGTTTAAAAATGAATATTTGAATGCAAAGAGTGTCTCTAAATTAGCACTACCTCAGTTGAATTTGTTATACACCTTGCTTTTTATCTTCTCTTATACCCCGACCTTTTTTTTAAAAGCTGGTGTAAAATTAGTACAATTTTTAAGGAATAAGAAGAGATGATAATATGATACAGCGTAAAATATTTTGTTTTTGGACCGGTGATAATGAAATCCCAGAGATTAGAAGAAGATGTGTTGAGTCCCTTGCCGACTCTGGGCTTATGGTATGCTTAGTCACTAATCATAACCTTCATGAATTTATCCCAGAAGACAAACTTCACCCAGCATATTATGCTTTGAATTTAGCACATAGGGCAGACTACTTAAGAGCTTACTTTATGCATCACTTTGGTGGTGCATATTGTGATATCAAGCCATTAACAAGTTCGTGGTTAGATGTTTTTCAAGAATTAGAAAACAGTAATACCCTACTTGCTGCTGGATACCCAGAAGTCGGTCGTTGGGGAGTCGGAAATTGTTACCAAAATGCAATTTTGCTAAATGAAGATGGGATATTTAATAAGTTTTATTATTATGTGAAGTGGCGATTCTTGCAGTTGAATTACAAAAAGCTTATTGGCAACGGGGCTTTTATTTTTAAGCCACAAACCCCTATTACTCAGGAATGGTGGAATGAACTCAATTCTCGGTTGGATAAAGTACATGATAAGTTATTAGCACATCCTGCTAAATATCCAAAAGAGCGTATGGGACTTGTTTATGATGGAGTTGTTTCCCAGTACCCAGTTCCATGGAGTTACTTGTTAGGTGATATTCTCGCTCCCATTATATTAAAACACTCCTCTAAAGTACTAAAAAATTTACCTCCACCATCATTTGAAAACTATCAATGATTTATAAATTAAATATAGGCGATTTAAAATGATATGTATTTATTCCCCAAGTTCGAATATATGGGGTGGGGGGCAGATTTATATAGAAAACTTATGTCGTTATATGAATGAGAATGGCTTGCCTACAGTTATTTCAACATCAGAGCCAGAGACTTTTTCTTGTCCAACTATATCTATGCCAGCAGTTTCCTCTAAAATTAAACGATTATCTACATCATTTTCTTTAGCGAGGTCACTCAAGAATCACGGTATTAAGATTATAGTACTGAATGATCTTTCATCGCTTTGGTTGGCACCTATATTTCGATTATATGGTTTAAAAGTGGTTTCACTCTTACATATATATTTACAGAAGCAAAATTCTGCGGGTTTAGGTCATGGAACTATAGAATATTATTTATTAAAATTTTCCAGTTTCTTCTGTAATAAAATATTTACTGTTAATAAGGAAAATATGAGGGTATTCCCTAAAGATATGGAATTTGTAGGGAATTTTATCTCTCCGTGGTTTTTTAGTTCACCTATTCAGCCTAAAAAATATGATATAGCGATTATCTCAAGGCTTTCAAGAGAAAAGAATATTCCTTTATTTATAAAATTGGTTGCCCAATTAAATACAATAAGTAGCAAGCCGATTAAAGCATTGATTCTTGGTAAAGGAAGTGAACGAGAAACAATCCAAAAAGAGATTGAGACTCTAAATCTCCAAGATAATATTGAGTTACGTGATTGGGCAGATCGAAAAGACTTACCTGCTATTTACGATAGTATCAAGTGTTTTGCGATTACCAGTCATCATGAGGGGTTTGCGACTACTTTACTTGAAGCTCACGCAAGAGGAGTGCCAGCAATAACGACCAAGAGTGCAGGTTATTGTGCTGAATTCTTAGAGAATTTGGGTGGAGTCACCGGACAGTCTTTTATTCCTGAAGATGTGGCAGATACCGAATTTCAAAAGAAGGTACTTGTGTTGATTGATAATGCTCAAGATTACCACGATGCCTGTATTAGCAAAGCGAAGCTATTTAGTGAGGAAAAAGTATTAGGGAAAATCAGTGCTGGTATTGAGTCCCTTTTGAAAAATACCAAAGAGTGATTTAAATGAAAATTCTAATGATCATAACCGGGTTAGGGATGGGCGGGGCTGAGCATCAGGTGTGTAACTTAGCAGATGACCTAACGTCCCGCGGTCACAGTGTTAAAATTGCTTATTTGTTGAAGCCTGTAATCGTAAAACCTAAATCGGAAAAAATTGATTTAATTTGGTTGGGGGGGGGTAAATCATTACTCTCTATATTCAGTGCTTTTTTTTGTTTAGTAAAAATTATCAAAAAATATAAGCCGGATGTTGTACATAGCCATATGTTTCACTCCAATATTTTGTCACGTTTAGCGAGAATTTTTATTTCCATTCCTCATTTAATAGGTACTACTCATAGCAATAATGAAGGTAACAAACTGCGTATGTTTGCTTATAGAATAACTAATTCCTTGACTGATATATTTACCGGTGTTAGTCAAAGTACTATAGCTTCATTTGAAGCTAAAAAGGCTGTACATAAAAATAAAATGATTTCTATCTATAATGGTGTTGATATTAATTATTTTAAATTTAACGAAAACTCTAGGAAACAACTAAGAACAGAATATAACTTGCAAAACAAAAAAGTATTTATTGCAGTTGGTCGGTTTCATGAGGCTAAAGATTATCCTAATTTACTCAATGCATTTGATATACTCCTAAAAACACATATTAATATTCATTTGTTAATAGTGGGTGATGGAGAACTCCGTAATACCATAGAAAAAGTAATTTTAGAAAGAAATTTAGGTGGTTATATTACATTACTAGGTATTAGAAAGGATATCCCTGAGTTATTGTCTGCAGCTGATATATTTGTTTTACCTTCAGCTTGGGAAGGGTTTGGTCTAGTTGTTGCTGAAGCTATGGCTTGTAAACGTATAGTAGTTGCAACAGATTGTGGTGGCGTAAATGAAATAGTTGGTGAAGCAGGCTTTCTGGTCACGCCCAAAGATTCTAAAGCTCTTGCTTCTGGACTGGATCAAGCTTTGAAATTAAACCTTGAGGAGCGAAAAAAATTAGGTGAAACTGCACGATTTAGGATTGTGCAACACTATGGATTAGAGGCAGCGACAGAAAAATGGTTGTCGGTTTATTCAGCACGATCATGAAATGTAGTGATTGAATCAAATCATATGTTTGAAACTTAATCTTACATAACTAAAGTAAATATCAGTTATGAATAGTATAGTTTGTGATGTTTTTTAAATATCTTATTCTGAATGTTAATATATTGATTTGTTTAATTCAATTTACTATAAGTGATCATTCCTGTTAAAAACACATCCTATTTAACCTTGATTATTCGTATTATTCTTATTTTAATACGGATCTCATTAATAATAAGTGGTATTCATGGCACTATTTTCAACAGCATGGCATTTAGTTGGGATATTTTTTGTTTTCTTGTTAGGGGCATTAATTGCTCTTAGTATAAGACGTTTGTTTTATTGTAATCCTGTTCGCACATTAGCTCTTTATTGTTGGCATGCTTTTTTTTCAATAGTCTATGCAATTTATGTTGTAAATAAAGGGGGAGATGCAACTAGATACTATAATAATAGCTTATTAGATGGAACAAGTTTTGCGTTCGGAACACGTGGTATAGAGTTCTTTACATCATTTTTTAGCCAAGGTTTAGGGCTATCTCTTCTAGGTACTTTTTTTGTCTTTCAAATTTTTGGTTTTATTGGTTTATTGGCTTTTGATGCAGCTTTAAGAGAGGTTACAAAGAATAAAACAAAAAAAACCCGCCAGCTTGCAAGTTTGATAGTTTTTTTACCATCAATTAGTTTTTGGTCAGCTGCTATAGGTAAGGATTCTTTATCCTTTATGGCAACTGGTTTAGCATTATGGGCTGCTTTAAAGCTTAATAAGCGTATTGCCACTATGGCTGTTGCTATATTAGTTATGTTATTTGTTAGACCGCATATAGCGGCAATGATGGTAATTGCTTTAGCCGGCTCATTTGTTTTTCAATCTAACATTCCTACTTTGCAGCGTATTTTTTTTGGTTCTATTGCTTTGGTTTCAACAGTTATGTTAGTGCCTTTTGCTCTAAACTATACTGGGATTGGAGATAATGCTGGTGCAGAAGAAGTAATGACTTATATTGAAGGCCGACAAGCTGAAAATTTATCTGGTGGTTCAAGTGTTGATATTGCCAATATGAGTCTTCCAATGCAATTATTTACTTATTTGTTTCGCCCTATTATTTTTGAGGCAAGGAGTATTTTTTCTTTATTAGCAGCTATAGATAATTTAATTTTACTTTATTTGTTCGTTATCGGTTTTAAAGCCGTAATTAAAAAACCTTTACCTATTCATTTATTAGAACATAATAGAATGTTTTTATGGATTTATTCTTTATTGGCGTGGTTTATATTGGCTTCGACTACAGCCAACTTGGGAATTGCAATCAGACAAAAATGGATGTTTACACCGATTCTAATTTTCTTATTGATCTCACTGATTGGTAAAGAAAGAAAAATGAATAAAGGGGATAATCTTGCATCCAATAAACTCTCTTTTAGAAAGCGAAATAATTTATGAAATTTTTAATGATTTCCAGCTTTCTCCCCTCTGTGCTTAACTTCAGAGGAAAACTACTCGAAGCGATCCATCAGCAAGGCTATGAAATCCATATTATTGCCCCTGAGGTTGCGTTATTTAAAGCAGAGCAGCAAAAACTTGAAGGTTTGGGCTATTATATACATGAAGTACCTATGCAACGTACAGGTACAAACCCCATCGCAGACCTAAAAACATTGTGGGCAATGTATAATATAATAAAAAAAATCAAACCAGACTATGTACTGTCTTATACCATTAAGCCCGTAATTTACGGTACACTGGCTGCATGGTTAGCTAAAGTACCCTATCGTTTTGCACTGATTACAGGTTTAGGTTATGCCTTTCAAAATGTCGAACACGGCAGCAAGCGTAGTTTCTTCCAAAAAATAGTACATGGTTTATATCAGCAAGCCCTTTCACATAGCAATAAAGTCTTTTTCCAAAATCCTGATGACTTAAAACTTTTTCAAGATTTAAAACTTTTGCAACTCAATTTGCCTACAGTGGTGGTGAATGGTTCAGGGGTGAATGTTACGGACTTTAATGTATTACCTTTTCCTGTGAATGCACAAAATAATCCTAAACTTTCATTTTTACTCATTGCTCGGTTATTGGGTGATAAAGGTGTACGAGAATATGCAGAAGCAGCGAAGCTAATTAAACAACAGCACTCAGAAGTTGAATTCAACTTGGTGGGTTGGATTGATGAAAACCCTGCAGCAATCCAACAATCAGAATTGGATACTTGGGTTACTGATGCAAGACTGAAATATTGGGGTAAGCTTTCAGATGTACGACCCGCTATTGCAGAAAGTTCAGTTTATGTTTTACCTTCTTATAGAGAAGGAACACCGCGTACAGTTTTGGAAGCGATGGCAATGGGACGTGCAATTATTACCACAGATGCTCCTGGCTGTCGAGAAACTGTAATTCAGGGCGAAAATGGCTTTTTAGTTGAAGTAAAATCTGTGACGAGTCTAGTCGATGCGATGCAAGAGTTTATAAATAAGCCTGAATTAATTGAGCAAATGGGGCAGCGATCTAGAGAAATAGCTTTAAATAAATATGATGTACATCAAGTGAACCGACATATGATGCAAGAAATGGGTTTAATATAATGCTAAAACGCCTCCTCGATATTATTATTGCTTCTATTGCCCTGATTTTACTGTCACCGTTGTATTTTTATGTGGCACATAAAGTGAAAAAAAATCTAGGTTCACCAGTTCTATTCCGTCAGGTACGCCCGGGTTTACACGGCAAACCTTTTGAAATGATTAAATTTCGCAGCATGAAAGACGCGGTAGATGCACAAGGCAAACCCCTACCAGACAGTGAGCGACTAACCCCTTTTGGCAAAATGCTGCGTTCTAGTAGTCTGGATGAAATGCCAGAATTATGGAACGTCATTAAGGGCGATATGAGCATCGTCGGACCACGCCCACTACTCATGGAATACTTACCATTATATAACCAAGAACAAGCCAAACGCCATTTAGTCCGCCCAGGTATGACAGGGCATGCACAGGTCAATGGACGTAATGCCATTAGTTGGGAAGAAAAATTTAAACTCGATACGTGGTATGTAGAAAATCAATCGGTTTGGTTAGATTTTAAAATTATGCTGAAAACGGTTAAAAAAGTGCTCGCCAAAGATGATATTAACGAAGCAGGCGAAGCGACTATGACTAAATTTACAGGTACACAGTCGGATCAACAGCATGACTGAACTGTATGCAATCTATGGTGCTTCAGGGTGTGGGCGTAGTTTAATGCCAGTGGCAAGAGCCCAATTAAAGCGTTTGGGCAATCCTGCTGAAATTGTATTTATAGATGATAGCTTAGTTGTAGAAACTATAATCAATTCGCATCGTGCCATGAATTATGCAGCATTTAAAGCACACCCAGCGACTCAAAAACAGGTGTTGATTGCGATTGCCAATAGTCAAGTACGTGAAAAAATTTCAAGACAACTTGAACAAGATGCAATTGAGCTCTGGAGTGTTCAGGCAGATAATGTCGTACTGATGGATGAGGTTGAAATTGCCGCAGGTGCAGCACTCAGCCCTTTTGTGAGCATTACCTCAAATATAAAAATTGGTAAATGCTTTCATGCCAACTTATATAGCTATGTAGAACATGATTGTGTGATTGGTGACTTTGTGACTTTTGCCCCAGGGGTTCAGTGTAATGGCAATATTCACATTCATGACCATGCCTATATTGGTGCGGGTGCGGTGATAAAACAAGGTACGCCAGACCAACCTTTAATTATTGGTCGGGGGGCGGTGGTTGGTATGGGCGCAGTAGTGACTAAAAGTGTACCTGCAGGTGTGACCGTTGTTGGTAACCCTGCGCGATTGTTGAAAAAGAACTAATTTTTAAGACGAATACGATTAATATTTTAGGATAAAGCATGTTAAATACTGCATTTGAACCATGGCCAAGCTTTACTCAACAAGAGGCAGATGCCGTATCTCAAGTTTTACTGTCCAACAAAGTTAACTACTGGACAGGGCAAGAATGCCGCGAATTTGAAAAAGAATTTGCCCAATTTGCGAAAACCCAATATGCCGTGGCACTTGCCAACGGTACTGTCGCTTTGGATGTTGCACTAAAAGCCCTGAATATTGACGCGGGTGATGACGTGATTGTCACTTCACGCACCTTTTTGGCATCTGCCAGCTCGATTGTGACTGCCGGGGCCAATCCAGTTTTTGCCGATGTAGAACTCGACTCGCAAAATATTTCTGCCCGTACTATAGAAGCAGCACTGACCCCAAATACCAAAGCGATTATTTGCGTGCATTTAGCGGGCTGGATGTGTGATATGGATCCGATTATGCAACTGGCGCAGGACAAAGGCCTGTATGTTATTGAAGACTGTGCACAGGCACATGGTGCCATGTACAAAGGCAAGCCTGCCGGATCAATTGGCCATATTGGTGCCTGGTCCTTCTGTCAGGACAAAATTATGACCACCGGTGGCGAAGGTGGCATGGTCACCACCAATGATGAACAGCTCTGGAAAAAAATGTGGTCATATAAAGACCATGGTAAAAATTACGACAGCATTTATAACAAACAGCATCCACCAGGGTTTCGCTGGTTACATGACTCCTTTGGCACCAACTGGCGCATGATGGAAATGCAAGCTGTGATTGGACGTATACAATTACAGCGCATGCCAAAATGGACACAAAAACGTACCGAGCATGCACAGCGCATTTTGGCAGCCTTTCAGGACAGTCCATATTTTACTGTGCACTATCCAGACAGTGACTATGTACATGCCAACTACAAGTGCTATGTGCAGGTCAATAGCGAACAGTTACCTGCAGATTGGTCACGTGATCGTATCATGCAGGAAATTAATGCCCAAAATGTCCCTTGTTTTAGTGGCTCATGTTCAGAAGTATATTTGGAACACGCCTTTGATAGTACAACATGGCGACCTGCACAGCGTTTAGCAAATGCACAGCAATTGGGCGAAACCAGTTTAATGTTCTTGGTCCATCCAAACTTAAGTGATGACAGTATCACAAAAACTATTGCGGCGATTCAGCAGGTGATACAACAGATGGCAGGCTAAGCCATACTGATGATGCAGTCTTCTGGTGGTGATCTTCATCTTGTGATAGGGCTTAAAGGGCTGCGTCAGATGAGTTGGTGCATTTACATCACTAGACTATTACATGCGATAGAGTTACCTAATCTTTAAACCGAAAATAGAGTAAAATATGTAAATGATATATTTTACTTTGATAAAAATAGTGTGAACTGAGGGTTGTTTTAAGATGTCTCATCCAAAACATCCTCAGTAAAAAAATTGAGAAGCCTCATCCCGTGAAATCCATTATCGAACCTGCTGTAGAATCCCCACGCGCTGCCAAACTCGCATTTTTAGTTGTGCTGGATTTCTGTGTATTTCCTGTATTACTGTGGCTATGTTATGCCATTCGCCAGTTTGATTTAGGCGCAGAAGTGGTGCCCAACTTGGCTTTTGGTTCGGTATGGGCAAGTGTGATTGCCGTTGTATCGCTGTTTATTTTTGGGGTGTATCGCTTTATTGTGCGCACCTACAGCGAACTGTTTATGGTCAAGCTAGGGCTCGGTACATCTTTGGCTGTGGCAGGGTTGTATGCGTTGGCTTACTTTACCGATGCCTTTATCCCCACTTCTATTCCGCTCATGTTCGGCTTTCTCATGTTCGCTTGGGTTTGGTTTAGCCGCGGTTTTATTCGCTTTATCGTGCGTTCTTATTTACAGGCCGATGTACAAAAAAAACGTGTGGCGATTTATGGTGCAGGCAATGCAGGTCAGCAAATTGCAGGAGCACTCTACAATTCCGATGAACACTTACCCGTATTATTTATAGATGATGATCCGTCACTCACTGGGCAACAGTTGGGACGTTTAAAAGTCTATGATGCAGAAACAGCATTAAAAGTCATGCCGAAAAAGCATATTGATGAAATTTTGATTGCGTTGCCTTCTGTCGGACGCATGCGTAAAAGCGAGATTGTCAAATTTTTAGAACCTGCACATATTAAAATTACCGAAATTCCAGGACTGACCAAACTGGTCGATGGTGAAATTCACGTATCGGATATTCAGGAAGTCGATATTATTGACTTGCTCGGGCGTGACCCTGTGCCGCCAGTACCCGAACTGTTGGCTAAAAATATTCAAGACAAAATGGTCTTGGTCACAGGCGCGGGTGGTTCCATTGGTTCTGAATTGTGTCGCCAAATTGTCAAAAATAAACCCAAAGCTTTGGTAATTTATGAACTGACCGAATTTGCGTTGTATAGCATTGACAAAGAATTACGCTTAAATAGCGATGTCACGATTATCCCGATTTTAGGTTCAGTGCTCGATCAGGCCAAACTAGAGCGAGTGATGGAACAGTATAGGGTTCAAACCGTGTACCATGCGGCTGCTTACAAACACGTGCCGTTGGTAGAATGTAACCCATTGGCAGGTTTGAAAAACAACGCCATTGGTACAGCATTTAGCTTAAATGCAGCGGTCAAAACAGGTGTAGAAACCTTTGTACTCATTTCTACCGATAAAGCCGTGCGCCCCACCAATGTCATGGGGGCGTCTAAACGTATGGCAGAATTGTATTGTCAGGCGATGGCAGAAGCGCAAGATCAGACCCAAATCAGCATTGTTCGTTTTGGGAATGTTTTGGGTTCATCGGGTTCGGTGGTGCCGTTGTTTAAACAGCAAATTGCCAAAGGTGGGCCTATTACCGTGACTCATCCTGAAGTCACCCGTTACTTTATGACCATTCCAGAAGCCTCGCAATTGGTGATTCAGGCGGGTGCTTTAGGTCAGGGGGGCGATGTATTCCTGCTGGATATGGGGGAACCTGTACGCATTCAGGACTTGGCCCGTCAAATGATTGCACTGAGTGGGTTAAAAGTACGGGAAACAGGCAGCCAGGAAGGTGATATTGAAATTCAATATTCAGGCTTACGCCCAGGCGAAAAACTTTACGAAGAATTGTTGATTGATGCCGATAATACCGAAGTGACCCAGCACAGTCGTATTTTACGTTCTTATGAAAAAATGTATCCGTTGGATGAATTGCTGATGGTGTTTGAGCGTATGCATGACTTAACCGCAATTCAAAGTGATATCGACTGGGCTTTAGCACAGCTTGAACACTATGTGGATGGTTATGCCCGTGGGACAGAAATTAAGGTGAACTAAATTTCAAAAACTAAGTTGAAGTAAGTCAGTTCAACTTGCTGATGAGTAAAATTTAACTAAAAAATTTGTTTGAAATTAGGTATCTAAGATGATTAAAAAAGCCATTTTACCCGTTGCTGGTTTAGGCACCCGCTTTTTACCTGCCAGTAAATCTATCCCTAAAGAAATGGTCACCGTGGTCGATCGTCCTGCGATTGAATATGTAGTGCGCGAGGCAGTTGCAGCAGGGATTGAGCAAATTATTTTGGTGACCCATTCTTCTAAAGCCTCCATTGAAAACTATTTTGACCGTAACTTTGAGCTAGAAACCACTTTGGAACAAAAACAAAAAATGGATTTGCTCAAAGAAATTACCGAAATTTTACCTGCGCATGTCAGTGTCGTGAGTGTACGTCAGCCACAACCTTTAGGATTAGGGCATGCGGTTTTATGTGCTCAATCTGTAGTGGGCAATGACGCCTTTGCAGTGCTGTTACCCGATGTATTGGTTAAAGATGATGCTGCACAAAATGACTTGGCACGCATGATTCAGCGTTTTGAGCAAAGCAACGCTGCACAGATTATGGTCGAAGCAGTGCCAAATCATCTGGTCGATCAATACGGTATTGTCGATGTAGCCACTGCACCGGCTGAAGGTGAAAGTACAGTGATGCAGGGCATTGTTGAAAAACCTGCAGTGGGCACGGCACCTTCTAATTTATCGGTGGTGGGGCGTTATGTCTTGCCTGCAGAAATTATGACTTTGCTCGAAAATACCCCTAAAGGAGCAGGCAATGAAATTCAATTGACCGATGCCATTGCCATGTTGCAGCAAAATAGTGTGGTCGAAGCTTACCGTATGCAAGGTCAGACTTTTGACTGTGGCAGCAAGTTGGGTTACTTAAAAGCAGTGTTGCATTATGGACTCGATCATCCAAAATTAGGTGATGATTTTAAAGCTTTGATTCAAGAGTTAAAGCTTGAATCATAAAGGTGATTAATGGGGGGGGGAAGATTAGAAAATCTCTCCTAGACTCCCTTCTTACGCAAGAATTTAAAGCAGTGCTTAAACTCTTGCTCAGGGAGGAACCTTGTGAAATAAACAGCATCAACCAATGCATAGGAACACATTTTGAAAGTCGCAGTCTTTGGAAAAACCCTCTATGCAGGCGTGATGTCTGCACTCTTGGCAGAATGTGGGCATCAAGTCTATTGGTGCGATATCTTTCAGGATGCTGCCCATCCACTCGAACAGCAACATCTCAGCTTTCAAGACCAAGCCTTGAGCCTGTTATTACAACAACAATGCAGCAAGGGCTTTTTACACTATTGTGATTTTGCTGCATTGCCTTTAGACGTTGATGTGTATCTACTCAGTTTGAACCCGACTGAAGAAGCACACGCCTTAACCGTTTTGGGGCAGTTGCAACAACGTCCGATCATTCACCCTAAATTGATGATCAATGCCTCGACTTTGGGTTTAAATGGCACACAGCGCCTGCAAAAAATCTTGCCACAAGATGACTGGATGTATTTGCCCGACATGATTCAAGAGGGTAATGCCATTCAAAGTATGACCCGTGCACAGCAACTCACGGTGGGTTGTGAAAATGAACGTGCACAAGTCAAACTCAAAGAATTACTCCGCCCTTTATTTCCCCGTGCACAGCAATACCTGTTTATGCCCGTGTTGGATGCAGAATTTACCAAACTGAGTATTTCCGGCATGTTGGCGACTCGTATCAGTTATATCAATGACTTGGCAGTGGTGGCAGAAAAACTCGGGATTGATATTGAACATGTGCGACAGGGTATGGCGGCAGATAGCCGTATTGGTGCATCATATATGTATCCTGGTGCGGGGTTTGGTGGTGAAAACTTTAGCCATGATATTTTGACGCTTGCCAGTACCGTATCCACCACAGGGGTGAAAAGTCAGCTGTTGGCGCAGGTCTGGGACATTAACGAACAACAAAAAGAACTCATGTTTAGAAAGTTGTGGAATTATTATCAGGGCGATTTAAACGGCAAAACTGTGGCGATTTGGGGCGCAGCCTTTAAAGAAAATACTGCACGGGTGCAACATTCTGCCATTCATGTGATGTTGCCTGCGTTGTGGGCGCAGGGTGTGACGGTCAAATTGCACGACCCACAAGCCTTGCCTGAAATTGTGGCACAGTATGGTCAGCGCGATGATCTAATTTTATGTACAGACCAATATCAAGCCGTCGAAGGTGCATCGGCATTATGTGTGCTGACCGCGTGGAAACAATATTGGAGTTTGGATTATCCAACTTTGTTGCAGCAGATGCAGCATCCACTGATTTTGGATGGTCGCAATATTTATGATCCTGAATTTGTGAAGGCACAAGGTTTTGCTTATATGGGAGTCGGTCGCTAATGATTCGTAGCACAATGCCACAGACGCAAAGCTCGATCTCCCCAAATGACAATGCCTTGCCGCAGTTACAACAATTGCAGCAGCAGTTTCAGCAGCTGCATTTAAATCAGCTCTTTGCTCAAGATCCGCAGCGTTTTCAGCGTTTCTCGGTGGCTTTGGACAGTGTGCTGTTTGACTATAGCAAGCATCGGATTGATGCCAAGGTGTTGCAGACTCTGGTTCAGTTTGCACAGCAGAGTCAGCTTGCTGAGTGGATTGGACGTTTATTTTCAACGGCAACGGGCTCAGAGAAAATCAACTATACCGAACAGCGCGATGCGATGCATTGGGCCTTGCGTTTGCCTGCGACCAGCCCAGCATCAAGTGCTTCCGAACAGACCGATGCCTACGCTGCATTGACTGAGCAAGTCCATACCCAGCTTGAGCGTATGTATGCCTTGGTGGAAAAAATCCATGCAGGCCAATACCGTGGTGCCACGGGTGAAGTGATTCAGGATGTGGTCAATATTGGTGTGGGTGGCTCAGATTTAGGCCCATTGATGGTGACCCAAGCCTTATCTGATTTTAAAGTGGCAACTGAAAAACCACTGAATGTACATTTTGTGTCCACCATGGATGGCAGCCAGCTATCTGAATTGCTGCATCGTCTGCGTCCTGAAACTACTTTATTTATTATTTCGTCCAAGTCTTTTGGCACCATTGATACCTTATCCAATGCGCAAACGGTGAAACAATGGCTAGAAAAGGCCTTGGGTACACATGCGCAAATTCTGAAACATCACTTTATTGGGGTATCCACCAAAGCAGATAAAATGACCGCTTGGGGCATTTGTCCTGAAAATCAGCTCTTGCTTTGGGATTGGGTGGGTGGTCGCTATTCGCTATGGTCGTGTATTGGCTTACCGATTGCCCTGACCATTGGCGTTGCGGGTTTTCAACAGTTTTTAGCAGGTGCACATGCGGTTGATCAGCATTTTCAAACGGCTGCATTTGATCAGAACATCCCAGTGCTGATGGGCTTGCTGGGGGTGTGGAATAATAATTTCCTGAATATTCAGACTCATGCGGTGTTGCCTTATGATGGACGTTTAAAATACTTCGCTTCGTATTTACAGCAATTAGAAATGGAATCTAATGGCAAGTCGATTCAGCGTAATGGCGAGGCGGTTAGCTTGGATACCTGCCCGATTGTTTGGGGTGAGGTTGGGCCGAATGCACAGCATGCGTTCTATCAATTGTTGCACCAAGGGACACATGCGGTCAGCTGTGATTTTATTGCCCCTGTGCAGCGTTATAATGCCAATCAATTTACCTATGCGGAAAATGCCGAGGCTTTGGTGGAGCAGCATCATTTGGCCTTGTCCAACTGCTTGGCGCAGTCGCGGCTTTTGGCCTTTGGTAATCAGGCCTTAGATCAGCAGGAATTAGATGGCTTAGCGGCATATAAGCAGTACAGTGGTAATCAGCCAAGTAGCAGTATTTTATTGCAAGAACTCAATCCGTATAGCTTGGGCATGTTGATTGCCCTGTATGAACACAAAGTCTTTGTGCAATCGGTGCTGTGGAATATCAATCCTTTTGACCAATGGGGCGTAGAAAAAGGTAAGGAAATTGCCAATCAGCTCTTGCCTATTTTGAATGGGCAGCAACAGGATTTATCGGCACTCGATGCATCGACTCAAGGTTTATTAAAAATTTTATTAGGAAAAATAGATGGCTAATGTTTTAGTAACAGGCGGTGCGGGCTATATCGGTTCACATACCTGTGTTGAGTTGCTGAATGCAGGGCACAGCGTGGTGGTGCTAGATAATTTGTCCAATAGCTCGGCAGAGTCATTGGCGCGGGTGCAGCAACTGACGGGCAAAACCTTAGAGTTTATTCAGGGTGATATTCGTGATGCTGCTGCTTTGGATGCTGTGTTTGCTGCACATCAAATTGATGCGGTGATTCATTTTGCAGGACTTAAAGCAGTGGGAGAAAGCCAACAAATTCCACTGAGCTATTTTGACAATAATATTGCGGGTTCAATTAGCTTGATGCAGGCGATGCAACGCGCGCATGTGTTTAAACTGGTGTTTAGTTCATCGGCTACAGTATATGATGAAGCCAATATTTCGCCCTTGCATGAAGAGATGCCAACGGGCATGCCAAGCAATAACTATGGCTATACCAAACTGATTGTGGAACAGCTCTTACAAAAAGCAGCCCTTGCCGATGCACGTTGGTCAATTGCGTTATTGCGTTATTTTAACCCTGTGGGGGCGCACAAAAGTGGCTGCATTGGCGAAGACCCACAAGGTATTCCAAATAATTTAATGCCTTATGTCACCCAAGTAGCGGTGGGACGTCGTGAAAAACTGTCAATTTTTGGGCAGGATTATGCTACGCCAGATGGTACAGGCGTGCGCGATTATATTCATGTAGTCGATTTGGCCAATGCGCATTTATGTGCCTTGAATAACCGTTTGACTGCACAGGGTTGCCGTGCTTGGAATATTGGTACGGGTAATGGAATTTCGGTGCTGCAAGTGAAGAATACTTTTGAACAGGTCAATGGTGTGCAGATTCCATTTGAGTTTGCACCACGTCGTGAAGGTGATGTGGCGACCTCTTTTGCAGATAATAGCCGCGCCTTGCAAGAACTGGGCTGGACACCACAATATGCTTTAGAGGATATGTTGGCCGATAGCTGGAACTGGCAAAAGCAGAATCCGAATGGTTATCGTCAAGATGAATGATTCCAGCTATACATTCAGCCACAAAGTTTAGAGCATAAAAAATGGGAATCAGTTTTGAATCCCATTTTTATATTGCTTTGATTTTTTAGATTAAGCTTGAATCAATTGCGTCAACTCATCCACATAGTCCTGCATCGGACGTGGGTTTTGATCACGACGGCTTTCAATATTTAAGCGCAATAAAGGCTCAGTATTTGAAGCGCGCACATTAAAACGCCATGCCCCAAAGTCAAGACTCACGCCATCGGTTTGGTCAATTGTTGGGTTTTGGCTGGCATAATGCTCAAAGATTTTTTGGATGGTGGCTTGAGTATCGGCCACTTTAAAGTTAATTTCGCCCGAACATGGGAACTTGGCAATCATTTCTTCGACCAGACTGGATAGTGATTGTCCTGTTTCAGACAATACCGAAACTACCAATAACCATGGAATCATGCCGCTGTCACAATAGGCGAAATCACGGAAATAGTGGTGTGCACTCATTTCACCGCCGTAAACGGCATTGTGCTCACGCATTACATCTTTAATAAAGGCATGTCCAGATTTAGATTGAATCGCTTCACCCTGATATTGCGCGACTACATCAAAGGTATTCCAAACCAAGCGTGGGTCATGCACGATTTTTTCGCCTGCTTGTTTGAGCAAAAACGCCTGTGCCAATAAGCCGACAATATAATAGCCTTCAATAAACTGGCCTTTTTCATCGAACAAGAAACAGCGGTCAAAGTCACCATCCCACGCAATGCCCATGTCGGCTTGATGCTCTAATACGGCATTGCGGGTGCTATCACGGTTTTCCACTAAAATTGGGTTCGGGATACCATTGGGGAAAGTACCATCGGCATCATTGTGAATTTTGACAAACTCAACAGGGATATTCAGAGCTTTGAATTTTTGCTCAATTGCATCGACCACATGTCCTGCAGCGCCATTGCCTGCATTCATGACCAGTTTCATTGGGCGAATTTTGCTAGGCTCGATATAAGTCATTAAATGGTCAATAAATTCAGGCAAAATATTGTAGCTTTGAGTGCTGCCTTTGTGCTCAACTGGGGTAAATTCGCCCGATTCTGCCAAAGCCTGAATGTCTTTTAAACCTGTATCGGCACTAATCGGACGTGCATTTTCACGTACCAGTTTCATGCCGTTGTAGTCCATGGGGTTATGGCTAGCAGTCACTTCAATGCCACCTTGCACGTCTAAATGAAAGGCTGCGAAATAGACTTCTTCTGTACCTGTCATGCCTAAATCTAGCACATTGACCCCTGCATCATTTAACCCACGAATGGTGGCTTGCTTTAAGCTTTCGCAGCTGAGACGGATATCGCAGCCAATTGCAACGGTTTTGGGTTGGTAAATTTGTCCGTAAGCACGACCAATTTTATAGGCAATCTCTTCATTGAGTTCTGTGCCCAATTTTCCGCGAATGTCATAGGCTTTAAAACAAGTGAGTTTGCTCATGTATTATCCTGAATATTTGGAAAAGTCGTATTGCTGCCTATGATAATCGAACTATGTGCAATGTGCTGTACAGAATAGAAGATCAATTGCTTGAAGATGTTTCAGGTCATTAACCGTGTGTGGGGCTGTTGCAAGATGGAGCAGGTCAAAGACCATGGATGAGAAAAGGTGTTGTGATGGCAAGGGTGTTTTTTATTGAGTGAAGTTGGTTAAAATACGGCTCAGACTTATGTGTTCGATATGATTGAAGATGAAATTACAGAAAAGTACTTTAGAGCCAGAGCAGAAACTTTCTGCGCCACAGAAAAAATTTCAGAAATTATGTCAAAAAATTGAGCAGGAACAAGTACGCTTGAATGAATGGCAGACCGCACAAGCCGATATTCAGGCACGTGCCAGCCGAGAAATTTTACCAACCTATACGCAATTGCGTGAAATTATATTTCAGCAAATTCAACAATTGCTTCAGCAAAAACAACAAAAAATGACGGCAGCCCAACAAACTAAACTTGCTCAAAAAATTGAGCAACTC
This sequence comes from Acinetobacter sp. SWBY1, assembly GCF_002946595.1. Classification (NCBI taxonomy): domain Bacteria; kingdom Pseudomonadati; phylum Pseudomonadota; class Gammaproteobacteria; order Moraxellales; family Moraxellaceae; genus Acinetobacter; species Acinetobacter sp. SWBY1. Next base: position 2,130,270 of record NZ_CP026616.1, read on the forward strand.
AGTTTGCAGCTTTTAGAATCGCAGCAGATGTCTGCCGAACAAGTTCAGTTTTTAACAGAATTGCTGAATCATTATGGCTATGATTTTGAGCGGCCAGACTTAGATGATCTAGATGAGATGTTAGAGGCTAAAACTGAGTCTGAGTTCGCAGAAGAAAACTTTGAGCAAGGTGGCTTTGAAGATGATGCTTCTGAACAAGAACGACTAGCACAGCTCAAGTTGGACAGTTTGAAACATTTTCTCTGTGAAGAATATGACCTAGATCTAGATTTTTTTGATTTTCAGCATGATCCATTAGATTTAGATGATTTTATAGAAAAATTTGAACAAAAAATGCAAGAACAAGAGGAGCTGGATTTTTTAAGTCAGTTGAGTAGTGCGCAAAAAGCTTTTGCCGAACAGCAAATTGCCCGTGAAAAAGCCAAAGCAGCAAAAAAACAGCAACAGCGTGAAGAAGCAAAGAAACTAGCAAATCAGTCCATTAAAGCGATTTACTTAAAAATTACAGCGTGGATTCACCCAGATCGTGAGCAAGATGAGCAGAAAAAACAAGAAAAAACCGTATTGATGCAGCAAGCCAATCAGGCTTATGAAGCCAATGATTTATTGACATTGTTAAATTTGCAAATTCAGTTGGGTCAGCAGCACAATCTATCTTTCGCCAATCAACAATTAAAAGCGTATAACCTGCTTTTAGAAGAACAGTTAGAAACTTTGCAAATGCAAGTAGATGACATTATTTACTCTTTTAATTGGAGTCAGTTTTTATATTCTAACCGTAAAATTAAAGTGCAGGATTTGTATCGAAAATATGAGCAAGACTATCGACATGTTCAACAAAAATTAGCTCGAGCGCAAGAGATACTGGAAAAATATCAAGACCTTAAACAATTAAAACAATTGATGCGCAGTCAATATGTGTGGGAAATGCATGCTGTGATGATGTAGACATACTGAGGTTTGGTTCTGGAATAAAGCGAAGCTTGGGCTTGGAACATCTATGTCAGTAGCCCATGCCGCCAGACTCCGTAATCAACATGTTTTCACCCTATCGCGTGATGTTGGTGAAGGAGAGGTTGAGTTTTTTTAATAAAAAAAAACCCTCATCTTTCGATGGGGGCTTTTAGAATGTGGAGCGGGAAACGAGACTCGAACTCGCGACCCCAACCTTGGCAAGAGTCACCGACATAAAATACACTAAATAACATAATTGGTACCTTAATAAACTCTATATATAACAGTTATATAGAGTTTTTATTTTGTGTGACGTAATTTAAGGTGGGGTGGGGTACTTTGATTTATGGTCACTAATTTATTGTGATAATCAACAATAATAACCAACATGCATATGCTTAATCTAAGGGTATTTTACTGACTGGTATAATTTTGTGATGAGAGAGGTGTTGCCTGAGGCTACGGTTTCTGTTTGGCCTTTTGGCGTAAGACGTACAAATATAAGCTTTCTACTTTTTCACGTGCCCATGGTGTGGTACGCAAGAATCGTAATGATGATTTAACACTTGGGTCTATGCAAAAACATGTAATTTCAATTTTGCGACTTAAGCCTTCAAAGCCACCGTAGTAATCATTGTCAACGGCATTCTTAAATTGCCCCCTTTTACCTTACAAATGGCAAAGTAAAATTGACCCCTTTGACCTCGTATTAAGTTTTAACCTGTGGCTGAATCCCTATTCTTTTTTTATCCTTCAAACGATAACTCTCACCGGCTTTGTTGCACAAAGCTGTTCTGAAGAGCTTCTTCGACAATATAATTTCCAAATGAAGAAGCCTACACACAAAATCTACCGCACACCCAAGTTGCCACTTAAATTTGAACAACTTAGGAAAGCTCTATCTTTAAAATCTTTATGCAACAAAGCCTATTGAAATTTATTTAAAGAAGTGGAGATCGATCAAATGATTAAATTTTGAATATTTATGGTGGGGTATGTACCAGATTGGCATTGGGATTGCATGAAGTTAGCTTGCATTAATTTTTCATGGAATTTGAACATATGTTAAAACCTTTAGCTTTGTCTGTTCCTTAAAATGTATTCAAACATAGTCAAGGACTAATTCGCACTCTGTTAATGTCTTGTTGTCAAGCGTGTAACTAGAGCCTGAGTCGGTCAGTTCCGACTTGTAGCGGTCAGTCCGTTCTTGCAATATACGCTTTACAGTTTTGTAAGGCGTATAACGACTTATCTCATTGTCGTTTAATCTTGCAAGCACGTTTCTCGCAGCATTCCAATCAGCTTGCACAACTTCCCCATTGAAACGGTGAAAACGATCTCCCTTACGTGTACCTATTAAAAGGCCATGCAAGAAAGAATCACTTTGCGAAGTATATGCAGAATTGACTAGATGCACCGTAGAACCTCTACGGTGAGATATACCTGTTAGGGCATTAGCTAACAAACCTTTAGCCCATGTATTTAAGCGTCTATTGGTGTTTTTGCCATAGTTGCGTTTACTTTGAATTGGGGATGTTAAATCTTCCGCAACAATCACTTTGGCTTTATCAACCAACTTGTGAGTTGCTGTAAATATTAATGTTTTGAGCTTTGCTTTTTGAGTATCTTGTCGCTTATCTAGTTTTTTTCGACCTAGATTATTTAACTCAATTTTCTGTTTCTTGTGCGGTTTGGCTTTAGAAATCGCTCTGAGCTTATTTCTACGTTTGTACTTTTGATTTAGGTAGTCTGATTCACTTGAGATCAATTTACCTAAACCATTGCCATATACTTCACCATCAGAATCCACAAAGGCTTCTGAATAACCTTTATCAACACCTACGGTTTCCTGACCACAATCCTGTGTTTCAACTGCATCATAAGTTGAGTGAACTTCAATATTGCCATTTTTTAGAATGATTCTAAGTGTGCCTTGTGGCGCAAAATCAACAGTGGTGTTTAGTGGAATTTTAATGGTTTGTCGAGGGACTAGACTCGGCACTTTAAGCCAACATTGACCATTTAACTCAAAAGTTTTACACATATCCGCACGAACAATAATTTGATTATGTGTGTGATTAACACCATGCTTAAAGTGATTACGCATTTGACGATGGAGGAAATTATCAGTCATCCATTCATCTTTTTTAAGCAAGGTGTATAGTCTTTTTTGTTCATTATTACAGGAGGTGCGTTTTCGGATCGCCTGCTTTACTTTGTCTTTTGATGCTTCTCGATAGGCTTTAATATCACCTATGCAATCACGTAGCGTTTCTTTCCACGCATTTGCAGAAACACCAAAGTCACGACTTTCTTTCATCCACGCATCACGAATAGCTCTGTCACTGATATTCAAACCTGAAATAGCACCATATTTAGCCCACACCTCGCTACGAATACGACCAAGTAAAACAGCTTGTTTCTCAAGCTGTTTGTACTTTTGCACATTCAAGTTTTTACAGTGATGAATGCGTGTTAATTTCACAAAGTCATGCCTAGGTTAAGGGATTGGATAATCAATAGATATGGATGCTAATATACCAAGACACTCACCTAAAATACAAAAGATAATCATTTAAATCTCTAATAAATACCCACCTTGCCACTACTGAATCGACATAGACAAAATGAGCACTTATGCAAATATTTGTCTATATTTTTAGTTATAGTTAATTACTCCCATACTAAGAATAGGGAATATTATTAGTAATGGAACCGACATTGAATAATGGAAATTCGTTCATCCGTCACTTCATAAACTAATCTATGCTTCTCATCAATTCTACGGCTCCAGAATCCTGAAAGATTTGCTTTTAAAGGTTCTGGTTTTCCAGTTCCTTCAAAGGGTGTTCTTTGACATTCTCTGATTAAGGTATTGATACGTTTGAGTATCTTTTTATCCTGTGTTTGCCAATAGATATATTCATCCCAGGCATTTTCAGTCCATTCGACATTACGACTCGTCATCTATAATCAACTCTCTTTGTTTGGTTTTACCTGCGCGTAATTGAGCAATTGATTCGTTTAAACGAGTGGTATTATTTGGAGATGAAAGGAGATACAACGTTTCCATTAAACTGTCGTAATGATCTTGTCCCATTACTACAGCATGACCGCCTTCTTTTCTTGTAATGAAAGCGACATCTGCATCATCAATAACTTTATCTAAAACAGATTTTAAGTTGTTACGTGCGTCTGTATATGTAAATACATGCATATATTTCTCCCTCATAAAGTAAGCTGTGTTAAAACGCTACTGACTAGATGATAGTGATCGAACTTTACAATCTAAAATGTACAGAATTCTGTACATGTTGTCAATTTTGTGTAACAGTTTTATATCAAATAGGCTTTGTTGCATAAAGATTTCATAACTATATGATTTTAAAAGTTTTGATTATTTTTTTGATCCAAAATTAAATTTATTTAAATCAGATGCTTACATACTTATACAACAGAGCCGACTGAAGATACTATTAAATTAAAGAAGTCTAATTAGATATTTACAATCTAATAGAGTCTAACAACTTGCTTTAAGCTCTATTAATTTTGCATGGTGTCACGAGGAACCGGGATTTGCTATCAGTTCAATCTGGAATATCTGGCCCCAGTAGTCTGAAGCAATGGGGTCGATGGGCAGGGCTCTGCCTTTGCTGATACCTCAGGCAGCTTAAAAGTATTTACGCCAGCCAATAGAAAAAACACCAAAGTTCACTACCAGATAGCGAGTTATAATTTAAATTTGAGTGAGTTGGGGGGATGCTTCAAATTATAAATCTTTGTGCAACAAAGCCCTACTATTCTGAAATGACAGCTTTGTCCGTTATAATTGTATAAACATTTTTAGTGTCTGGTAATTATGTCCTCATTGATCAATTTTCTATCTCGCTTTAGTACTGCAACTCTTCAGCGCAGCCAGAGCTATGCTAAACACATTGATAGGAAAACGATTGAGTTCTTTGAGGAAAATGACGATGTCACGATGTATGCCCAAATTGAAGGGACAGATTATTACGATACTGCAATTACCTATAATCTTAAAAAGGACCGTTTAATTGATGACGACTGCACTTGTCCGGTTGGATATAACTGTAAACATGCTGCTGCTTTAGCCAAATTATTTTATCAAGAATATCGAGAAGGATATCTGAAGAGCTATGTTGACTCTCAGTCATCATCTCACACTCAAAAAGATCGGGTTGCAATTAATCAAGCACAACGCTGGTTAAGTGAGTTTAAGCAGTATTTACAACATACCCAGTTAGAGCAGCAAAAGACAACGAGTAATTATTTACTTTATTATTTAGATCAGCCTTTAGGTCTATTCGGGTTAAAACTTGAGGTTCGCAAAGGTAGACGTAATAAAAGTGGGACGATCACAGGTGTCAGTTCTTATACTGAATATGGCAATATTCTAAAAAAACGTCTGTCTTTGCCTGATGGGAAGCGACAATTATTTAATCAAATTTATTATTATGCCAAGCTCAATCAGAATGAGTTTTCTTATGGAAATAGTCTTGATATATCAGGCATTGTCTTAGAGCATTTTAAATCTTTCATTCAGAGTGGTGATGTCTATTGGAAACAAAAAAGTGATGCTCCACTTACATGGTCAGAACAAAGCTATCAGCTTGAATTTTCTTGGCAAAAGAGCATTGAAAAACAGACTGAGCACTTAGATTTTGAGTTGGTCAATGGAAATGTTCGACTCAATTTAAAATCGAATCCACATCTTCAAATTCTTGTAAGTCAGCCACTTTGTTATATCGATATTCACAAGAATACGGTAGGGCAACTCTATAGTGAATATACATCGGATTTACTGTACTACCTTTGGCGGATGCCAGAGATGCCTGCGACGGTTTTGACTGAGTTTGAGCAGCTTACCCATCAATCTACAACGATACATAACTTGCCGAAACCTGGGTTTCTTCAAGAGATTGAAGTCTTACAGGGTAATCCCCAGCCAATTTTACGCTTCGGTGTTTTAGATAAATTTGATTGGAAATGGGAGGAGTCTGTTTGTGCTGAAATTGAATTCTCCTATGCAGGCGGGCGAATTAAAGCAGGTACATCAGGTGACAGTTTCATTGGTGAGCAGCATGACAAAATGGTGCGACAGCTTCGGGACTTAGTTCAGGAACAACAGTCAATCCAGCGTTTACAGCTATTGGTCGAATCACTGAAGTGGGTGAAAGATCTTAGTTATGACCAGCAATTAAAACTGGATAAACAACGTCTCGATTCTATGGTTTTTGCTTTCTATGGAGACTGGATCAAACAGCTGATGCCCATCAATCAAATTGAGTTGATGGGCTGGCAGATAGAGCATCTGGAAAACAGCCCCTTTAACCTGCAATATGTTGAAAATTTAAATATTTCTATCACTGAATCTGAAGGCCAGCAGGACTGGTTCAATATCGGGGCGACGGTTCAAGACAGTGCAGGCAATTCTTATAATTTACTTGATGCGCTCGTAGCTTTGGTGCGAGTAAATCCTGATTTACTTGATCCGCGGACTTTTATTCATCTGCATGACAGTCAAATTTTCACCGTGAAAACTGCAGTTGATCAACCTGATTTGGCGCTATCCGCTAGGGATATTAAGCCGGTATTATTGCATCTGCAGAGCATTTTACAGCAAGAAGAGCGCAGTATTGATCGCTATGATGCGAGTCAATTATTAGAATTGCAGCATAATCTTGGGATGACATGGCAGGTCAGTGATCGCCTGCAGAAATTTGTACATAAATTCAAACAAGGCTATCAGCAACAACTGCCAACACCACAAGGTTTTCAGGGGGAGTTGCGTCTATACCAGCAGCAGGGCTTAGGCTGGTTACAGTTTTTAAGGGAAACCCAGCATGGCGGGATTCTGGCAGATGATATGGGCTTGGGGAAAACAGCACAAACTTTAGCCCATTTACTCATGGAAAAGCAGGCTGGATATTTGCAGGATAGTCCCGCCTTAATTGTTGCACCCACATCGCTGATGCATAACTGGTTCAAAGAAGCGGAGAAATTTACCCCAGAGCTCAAGGTATTGCTGCTACAGGGGCCCGATCGCCATCAGTATTTTGAGCAGATTCCGCACTATGATATTGTGTTAACCACCTATCCGCTTCTGGCGAGAGATGAAGAGCAACTAAAGCAATATGAATATCATCAACTCATTTTGGATGAGGCGCAGAATATCAAAAATCCGCGCGCCAAAGCTGCACAGGTAGTACGGCAATTAACAGCGCGACATCGTCTATGTCTAACCGGTACACCTATGGAAAATCATTTGGGTGAGCTGTGGGCACTATTTTATTTCCTGATGCCAGGATTTTTATATTCACAAGAAATTTTTAATAAAAAGTACCGTCATCCGATTGAAAAGCGCGGTGATGAGCAGTTAAGACAAAAGTTGGTCAACCGGATTAAGCCCTTCATTTTACGTCGCTTGAAAACTGACGTAGCCAAAGAGTTGCCAGAAAAAACCACGATTGAAGTCAATATTGATATGAATGACCAGCAATCCAAGTTATATGAGGCTGTTCGTGCCACGATGCAGGCAAGCATTCAGAAAATTGTGGCAGAAAAAGGCTTTAAACGTAGTCAAATTCAAATTTTAGATGCCTTACTGAAGCTACGTCAGGTGTGCTGCCATCCTAGCTTACTAAAGCTGGATTCAGTGAAAATTGGGCAGGCGCATTCTGCCAAACTTGAACAGTTGATGGATATGGTCGTTCCAATGGTGGAAGAGGGGCGAAAAATTCTTATCTTCTCTCAGTTTACCTCAATGTTGGAACTGATTGAACAACAGTTCCATCACGCAGAAATTGGCTATGTGAAGCTGACTGGAAAGACCAAAAAGCGAGATGAAGTCATTACAGCGTTTCAGTCTGGACAAGTGCCGGTATTTTTAATCAGTCTGAAAGCAGGAGGGGTCGGTTTGAATCTAACTGCCGCAGATACGGTCATTCACTATGATCCATGGTGGAACCCTGCTGCTGAAGATCAAGCTTCAGATCGTGCATGGCGGATTGGACAGGACAAGCCAGTATTTGTGTATAAGCTGATTACCAATAAAAGCATAGAAGAAAAAATTCTTGCCTTACAGCAAAATAAAGCAGAACTGGCACACTCTATTCTAAGTACCGATCATGAGGGCGAAGCGAAACTGACGGAAAATGACGTGATGAACTTGTTTGAGAAATTTTAGTTTGGTTTCAGATTACCCTAATCATCTGTAAGTATCTGAAAGTCTGGATGCAATTTTTTCCACTGTTACTCTCCTCCGAGAAGACCTTTCCATGGGTTAGACATTAAGTCATCTTGATCTTCAATAGTGACTTTAATTTCATCATTCAATAATTGTCTAATCAAATGAACCTTATCATCTGGGATGAGCATCAGTTGAGCATTTAGTCCTGCCGCAATAATTTCTAAGGTATCTAATCGAGGATTGCCTTGACTTTCCAGTTTTTGGTACTGCTGTCTTGAAATGCCTGTACGTGATTGCATATCAACTTGCTTTAAACCCAATAGGGTTCGTCTTTTTTTGACTTGCTGTAGTAAAGACTTATTTAGTGTAGACATATTTATTGCTTTTTGGTGGTGTAAGAAGCATATTAGTTGCTTTTTTATTAAGAAGCAATGACAGAAATTATTAACAGGCTCCGCGGCATCAATATTTAGGATCTAGGCAAGCTGATCTTGTTTAACATAAGCCACTTAGTAGTAGCTAATACTATCTTTTGTTTTGGAGTTTTTTTTATCTTGTATGATTGATACTCTGGAGCATCATCTACACGGTTTTTTGTTCACAGTTTTGAAAGAGCACTTTTGTAAACTTACTTTTTTAAGTATAAAAATTTCTTATGAAGTAAAATATTGAATAAAACAACAATAAAAAAGCCCCAGTCATTCAACTGAGGCTTTTAGAATCTGGAGCGGGAAACGAGACTCGAACTCGCGACCCCAACCTTGGCAAGGTTGTGCTCTACCAACTGAGCTATTCCCGCATGCGGTTTATAATACATTATGCAAAAATAGGGTCAATCCATTTATGCAAAAAATTAGCTTAATTGCATAAATAAACGACATTTTTAGAACAACTGGCGATGAGATCGCCAAATTTAAGTAGAAAAACACGCTGTAACAGCACCAAGCACGAATGATTCTGCCAAAGTGCTGAGAATTGTATAGAACGCAGTTATACTGCTAGGCAGCCTTTAAACCATTTTGGGAAATACAATCATGAGTTTAGAACAACAATTGTTGCAACGCTTAGCTGCTTTAAATCCAAGTCATTTAGAAGTTGTGAATGAATCTGCAGGGCATGGCGGTTATTTCCCAGGAAAAGAATCCCATTTTAAAGTGGTGATGGTCAGTGATGTTTTTCAGGGCTTACGTTCGGTACAACGTCATCAAAAAATTTATGCCGCTGTGGGTGATCTACTCGCGCCAAATAAAATTCATGCGCTTGCGATTCATGCCTTTGTTGCCTCTGAGTGGCAAGGCCAAGATACGTCAAGCCCTGAATGTGCACATGCACCAAAAGATGCGTAAGGGAAGGCTATAGATGGAAAATTTATCAATGCTGAACAATATTCACGTTGCTGCAGTGGCTTTGTTGCTGTTGGTGATTGTGGTGCGTGCCATGACTTTATTTAAAGGTACATTGAACCACTCTCCAAACCCTAAAGCATGGAAAGTCTTTGTAGCTTTGCAGCATTCGGCACTCACGCTGATTGTGGTGACAGGAGTCATTGCCTTATTTCTGAAGGATTTTCAGGTCGAAGCTTGGTTTTATGCCAAAATTATTTTATTTTTTGTGATGCTTTCTTCTTTGATTAAAGCGTATAAAAAAGATGAGCGTATTTTGCTGGTGCAGCGCCGTGTTGGCTGGGGACTGGCCCTGATTGCTTTCATTGCCATTTTAGGTTTGGTTATGCTTAAACCAAGTTTTGGCTAGGGCAAGTTTAAGGATTGTTAGACACTATGCGCCAACAATCATAGCGGGTCGGTTAAACTGAACATATAACAAGAACTGAAGTCATTCAACGAGGGGCGACAATGCGCACACGTGTGGTGTTTAATCAGAAAGGTGGTGTTGGAAAGTCCAGTATTACCGTGAATTTGGCAGCAATCAGTGCTCATCAAGGGCTAAAAACACTGGTAATTGATCTCGACCCGCAAGCCAACTCCAGTCAATATTTACTGGGTGATGATGCGACCTATTCTGCCGATAAACCTGCACTTGAACCCAATATTGAAAATTATTTTGAAGAGGTTTTGGGGGGCAATCAGTCCAAAGGTTTATTGGGCAATGCGCTAGGCTCTATTTTAAAAAACCGCAGCAAAGGTTTAGAAGCTTATGTGCATCAGTCACCGTTTAAGAATCTGGATGTGATTCCTGCTAGCCCGCAATTAGGTGGTTTGGCACATGCCTTAGAATCTAAACATAAAATTTACAAACTACGTGATGCCTTGCAACAATTGTCCGATCAATATGACCGTGTATTTATTGATACCCCACCTGCATTTAACTTTTTTACGCTCTCTGCCTTAATTGCGGCAGATCGGGTGCTCATTCCTTTTGACTGTGATGTATTTTCTAAACGTGCCTTACAAAGCTTGATTGAAAATGTTTTGGAAACCCAAGATGATCATAATCCGCATCTGGAAATTGAAGGGATTGTGGTGAATCAGTTTCAGGCGCAGGCCAAGTTGCCGCGTGAAGTGGTTCAGCAACTCAAAGATGAGGGCTTGCCTGTCTTGAACAGCATGTTGCCGCCTTCAGTGCTGATGAAAGAATCGCATCATAAAAATTTGCCATTAATTCATTTGGCAACAGATCATAAATTGACGCAGGCCTATCAATCGTTGTTCAATGAAATTGAGCAAGTGTGATACACAGAGGTGAACATGAAAACATTTGCAATCGGTTTTTTGGCGGTCAGTAGTGTGTTGTTAGGTGCGTGTGCGACTACAGTCAAGCCGACTTATGTGTCACCTACGCATTATCAGGCCTTGAATTGCCAGCAATTACAAAGTGAATATAACCGCATTCAACAATATATTGAAAGTGGTGTGCAGGCACCCAAACGTACAGGCGTTGGTGTAGGTGTGGGCTTAGGTGGTGGCTGGGGTAGCCGAGGTGGTTGGGGCATTGGACCAAGTGTTTCGGTGAATATGGGACAGTCATCCAATACCAAAAATACCGAATTAGCACGTTTATTGGGTGAGCAAGAAGCAATTGTGCAGGCTGCAAAATTTAAAGCCTGCCCGATTATTGTGAAGCTTAAACCTGCGACATCTTAAGAAAAAACACTATGGTTGTGCCTATATGGCACAGCCATAGCTGAAAATTTTTTAGCAAAATGTTTCAGGGTTTCCCTAAAATGAAGCATATAAAAACAAAAACTTAGATTGAATTGTCGTTATATTTATACGCTCGGGTCAGTATTGGCGTATTAGAAAAACTTGTCTTTTTTTATGGCTTTCATATAAGGTGTGCTCCTGTTTGACTGGCGTACTTTGGTGTTTATGATTGAAAGTTGGTGGTTTGTCTTGGCCATGATCGCGGTCTTGATGATTCCTGGACCGACCAATGCATTATTGGCGAGTTCAGCGCATCAACAGGGCATTGCGAAAACCAGTATGCTGATTCCTGCAGAATTATTTGGCTATGCTTATGCAATTAGCTTATGGGCTCTGCTGATTCATTTAAGCGCCCCAATTTGGCCGTATTTTATTGATATTTTACATATTTTGAGTGCGGGCTATGTATTTTGGATGGCCTTTCATTTATGGAAGCAGTCACATTTAGAGCAGCACAGTCAGAAGTATCCAACCATTCGCCCTGCGCAATTATTTTTCTCCACCTTTAAAAATCCAAAAGCCTTGTTATTTGCTGCGGGTATTTTTCCGGTAGAAACATGGAATAACCCGACCAATGTAGCGGTGGTCTACGTGCTATTTAGTTTGGTGTTGTTACCTACCGCATTATTTTGGATGTCATTTGGACGGGTGATTTTGGCCAGAGAAACTAAAAAAGTCACAGCCGATTTGCTCTATAAAGGTTCGGCCTTACTTTTAGTGGTATGTATGTTGCCTGTGGTGGCACGGTTCTTTTAAGGGTTCAAAGACAGAATCGACGTAAAGATCAAACCAAGGATGCGTAGTGCATCCTTGTAGGTCGAGTATTCAACGCTTGAATTTTTCCAATATGCGTATATTTAAGCAGGCTTTTTCTTGAGTTTTTGGCGAATAAAACCAATCACCCCTGGCAAAACACTCAGAATAATAATACCGAAAATTAAATAGGTAAAATTGTCTTTCACAATTGGCATATTTCCAAATAAGTAGCCTAGGGTAATAAACGAAGCAATCCAACAAAATGCCCCAACCACGTTATAGGTCAGAAAGTATTTATAATTCATGCTGCCTGCACCCGCCACAAAGGGCGCAAAGGTACGTGCAAAAGGCACAAAGCGGGCAAAAATAATGGTTTTTCCGCCGTGTCGCTCAAAAAACTTCTGGGTTTCGATCAAATGTTTTTTATTGATAAAACGTGATTCCAGTTCAAAAACCCGTGGACCAATATATTTACCAATATGGTAATTCAGGGTGTCACCGAGTACCGCAGCAGTAAACAATAAAATACCCAAAATCCACGGATCCATTACCCCTGTCGATGCAGCCAGTGCGCCTGCTGCAAACAGCAAACTATCGCCAGGTAAAAACGGCATGACCACCAAGCCTGTTTCTACAAAAATAATCAGGAATAAAATAGCGTAAATCCATACCCCATATTGGGTGATGAATTCGAGCAAATGCTCATCGACGTGTAAGATAAAATCAATCAGTTCCATGGGGAAAAACAAGCGAAAGTGTGCTCAAATCCTAGCAGTCCACAGGCGGAAAGTCAGTATGAAAAGGTAAATAATTTTCACAGTGATTTTAGGGATGCTAGACCAGCCACATCGGTTCTTTTTCGTTGCATAGATGCAACAACATGTCTTTTAAATGCGTATTTATCCTGAATTTTGAAAAAACTAAGATGTATTTGTCTTCAAGAATGAATCAAAAATATAGGTGATCTGATGTTTAATCCAAATGTTGTGTTAAAAAGTGTGGTCGAAAAAGCAAGTGTGCAAGCCATTGTAAGTTTATTTGCACGTGCTTTTTTAGCGTATTTATTTATTGTATCTGGTTGGGGAAAAATTGCAGGCTATGATGCAACAGTGGGCTATATGCAAGCTATGGGTGTTTCAGGTTCATTGCTACCTTTGGTGATTTTGCTAGAACTTGGTGGTGGTTTGGCAATTCTATTCGGTTTACAAGCACGTGTCGTGGGTTTGGGTTTAAGTGTTTTTAGTCTTTTAACTGCATTTTTATTCCATGCTGCACCAGAAGATGCGCTGAATTTTATGAAAAATATTGGTTTGGCTGGCGGTTTCTTCTACATCATGCTTTACGGTGCAGGCAAAATAAGTCTAGACCATCTTTTGGAAGCAAAAAAGTAAGTCATTGATTTCCACATCAGCTCAACAATTTAAGCAATCTTCAAGAAGGTTGCTTTTTTTATGCCATAGAAAATGCATAGTCTTTTAAAACTTAGAGTATGTGGTCACTGCAATATCACGAAGAAAAATAGCCATTTTTAGGATTGTCTGAATAGTGTGCGCAAGGCGTGGAAAAATGCTAGAATAGCGCGCTTAATTCGTTTGCCTTTCTATAGTTGTTTGTCATGACTACCAATACTCAAATTACTGAAGATCGTATCCTGATTCTGGATTTCGGTTCGCAATATAGTCAGCTGATCGCACGTCGTGTTCGTGAAGCGGGCGTATATTCTGAAATGTATGCCTACGATATGTCGGAAGAAGACATTCGTGCATTTAATCCAAACGGTATTATCTTATCGGGTGGACCTGAAAGTGTTCACCAAGCGGGTAGTCCACGCGCACCTGAAATTGTATTTAACTTAGGCGTACCTGTACTGGGTATCTGCTATGGTTTACAAACCATGTCAGAACAACTGGGCGGTAAAGTTGAAGCGGGTTCAGTACATGAATTCGGTTATGCCGAAGTCGATATTTTGGTACGTGACAAACTGATTGGTAACTTGCAAGACCGTGAAAACCAATTGCACGTTTGGATGAGCCATGGCGATAAAGTGGCACGTATTCCAGAAGGCTTCCAAATTACTGCAAGCACGCCAAGCTGCCCTGTGGCAATGATTTCTGATGAAACTCGCCGTTTCTATGGGATTCAGTTCCACCCAGAAGTGACACACACTGCAAAAGGTGCAGAGTTATTGTCTAACTTCGTCCATCAAATTTGTGGATGTCGCGGTTTATGGACACCAGAACACATCATCGACCTGCGCGTAGAGCAATTACGTCAGCAAATTGGCGATGAAAAAGTATTGCTTGGTTTGTCGGGCGGTGTGGATTCTTCTGTGGTTGCGGCATTGTTGCATAAAGCCATTGGCGATCAATTAACGTGTGTATTTGTAGACAATGGTTTGTTGCGCTTGAACGAAGGCGATCAAGTGATGCAAATGTTTGCAGAAAACATGGGTATTCGCGTGATTCGTGCCGATGCAGAACAACGCTTCTTGAGCGCGTTGGCAGGTGAAGTTGATCCTGAGAAAAAACGTAAAATCATTGGTCGTGAATTTATTGAAGTCTTTGCCGAAGAAGCGCGTAAATTAGATGGCGTGAAATTCTTGGCACAAGGTACGATTTACCCAGACGTGATTGAATCTGCAGCCAGCAAACAAGGCAAGGCACACGTGATTAAATCACACCACAACGTGGGTGGTTTACCAGAAGATTTAGCCTTTGAATTGGTTGAACCTTTACGTGATTTATTTAAAGATGAAGTGCGTAAACTCGGCACGACTCTAGGCTTGCCACACAGCATGATTTACCGTCATCCATTCCCAGGTCCAGGTTTGGGCGTGCGTATTTTGGGTGAAGTGAAAAAAGAATATGCAGACATTTTACGTTTAGCCGATGACATTTTCATGCAGGAACTGCGTGCAAGTGGTTGGTATGACAAAACAGCACAAGCGTTTGCGGTATTCCAGCCTGTGAAATCTGTTGGTGTCGTCGGCGATGGTCGTCGTTATGCATGGGTAATTGCACTTCGTGCTGTAGAAACAGTGGACTTTATGACAGCACGTTTCGCACATTTACCGTACGATTTAGTCGACAAAATCTCTACCCGCATCATGAATGAAATTGCAGACGTTTCACGTGTCACTTACGACGTATCGTCTAAACCACCTGCAACAATTGAATGGGAGTAATTCAGGGATTTCACGAAGCACTGCTTCGTGCCTGAATTACGCCAAGCGCTATGCGCGCGGCAGTCGGGGTTTCAAGCAGCACTGCTGCTTGCCAGTTTTACGCCATGAGCCTATTTTAAAACACCGCTATTTAAAATGGGCGCAAGATGCGCGCAGCAGCTAGGGTTTTTTAAACATACTCTAGCCAAAAACCCAAAAAATGAGCACGTAATGTGCTCATTTTTTTATATCTTTAGATCATCCAAGATTTAACTTCTTTTTTTAAAATCGGTTCGGGTGGCTCAGACATTCCCACATCATAACTGATCACGCAGTTACGTCCGCTTTGTTTGGCTTGGTATAAGGCCAAATCGGCTTCTTTAATTAGGGTCTGTAAGTCGGTTTGTTGTGGTTTTAAACTGGATACTCCAATGGAGACAGTGAAATTAAAACATTTTTTATCAATGCACATTTCATGCTGAGCAATTTTTTGTCTTAAGCGTTCTGAAATCATCAGTGCTTCATCTAAGCTGGTTTCACTAAGCAGAGCGATAAACTCTTCACCGCCAAAGCGTGCCAAAATATCCTTGCGGCGCATTTCTTTACGAGCAATGTCTGCAATATTTTGTAAGACCCGATCTCCAATATCGTGCCCATAAGTATCATTAATTTGTTTAAAGAAATCTACATCCAACATTAATAAACAGATCGAATTCGATTTAGGCCATTCGTGAATTTTATGTTCTGCCATGTGCACAAATTGCCGACGGTTATTCAGTTGCGTCAGTTCATCGGTATGGGCTAAGGCTTGTAGGGTATGGAAATTCCAGTCATCCAGCAAACTGCGCAAAAAGTGGTGGCGTGCATTGAGGGTATTGCTCCAGCTAATATACAAACTGAGTAGCCACATGGGGATATAGACCACCATAAAAATGAGTGCATCTTGTAGGGTTGTTAAGGAGATGGCACTTAAAAAAATCAGCACACTCATGAGCAATGAGTTATACAGAGCAGGTCGGAAACGTACCTGAATACACAGATTAGCCATCACCACAAAAATAACTGAAGCGTAAAGATAATAGCCGACCCACGGACTGTGTGATTGCGACAAAATATAAAACCAGACACCGCAACACAGTGTGGCGCTGACCGGTAAAATTAAATCTAGCAGGCGAATATCTTTGATCAATTTAAAGCAGAAATAATTGCCAATCAGCGCCAATACAACAGCACTGAGACGGAGTGTGGCCGAGAGTGTAGTGACATCTGGAATGATGAAATAATCGATAAAGAAATACAGCAGGAACGTCATTTGCCCAATGTAATTGACTTGGCGTAAATAACGACGCTGATGTAAATTCTGGTGTTGATAAAAATGTGTTTCAAATTGCGGCGGGAGTTGCGCAGCAGGGTGCTGCAATGCTTTTTCAATTGCTTGTCGGTTTTCAAGATCACACTCAGTTGTTTTTAAAAGTTTTTCTGAGGCTTCCTGATTGCTTAAAATCTTCGAACGGGTCTGTTCCCCCATTCGAGCTTTTACAGACATAGCGATATTTACTCAAATTGACAACTTATAGTGAGGATTATGCGCAAAATGCAGAAAAAATAACCTCCCTAAATTTGGGTATTTTCTCTATTTTTTTAAAATTTTGGTCAAAATTATGCCATATATTTTAAGGTGCATTTCAAGTTTGAACCATAAAAATCAGAACAACAAATTTCATCTTGCTCTTCGTTAGTGATTTACTATATTTAATAGTCAAGGAATTTACAGAAATATAAGAGGTATAGGATGAGCAACAGCAATTATACCGAGCTTTCCAATTCAGACGATTGTGATAAGTACGTCAAGCAATTTATACAGAAATTTCCACTGCGTAGTGCTGAAATTGGGCAGGGAACTTTAATTAAACGTGCTTTACCGAGTCGGCATAAACGCATGATTGGGGCATGGTGTTTTCTAGATCACGCAGGCCCTGTCAATTTTCCACAAGGTGAAGGCTTAGACGTCGGGCCGCATCCACATATTGGTTTGCAAACATTCACCTGGATGATTGAAGGCAGCATTATGCATACTGACAGCTTGGGTACTAAGCAATTGATTCGTCCCAAACAGGTTAATTTAATGACTGCAGGTTATGGTATTTCACATACCGAAGTTGCTCCTGACACCGAAACACACATGCATACAGCGCAATTGTGGATTGCTTTACCTGATGATCAGCGCAATATGGCGCCACGTTTTGATCATTACCCTGACCTGCCTGTGGTTCAGCAAGATGGAGTGGAATTTACCATTTTAGTCGGTGAGTTTTTAAATACCACTTCGCCAGTATTGGTACATAGTGAGTTGTTAGGGGTGGATATTTATAGTGAAACTAGCACGACAACCCGTTTGCCGCTGAATCCTAAGTTTGAATATGGTTTGATGATGCTGGAAGGCACAGCCACTGTGCATGGGCATGAATTAAACGATGAAAATATGCTGGTGCTTGAACCGGGCTTAACCGAAATTCAGCTAGATTTACATGCGGGTGCGCGTCTGTTGCTATTGGGCGGATTACCTTTTGAGTCGCCAATTTTGTTGTGGTGGAATCTCGTCGGTCGTACCCAAGAAGAGTTAAGCATTGCACGTGAGCAATGGATCAATCATGATCCTCGTTTTGGCACAATACCAGACTACGATGGACCACGTTTAGAAGCACCGACTTTCCCCGCAAAAATGCGTGCATCAAAATAAATGATGGAATATCAATCTATAGGGAGCATCTTATGGCCAAGATTGGCACAGCACAGGTACGCAGTTTAGACACGGCATGGCAAGGTCAGATCCAAAGTGGTCAGCACCAATGGAAGGTAGATGAGCCTGAAAAGTTAGGTGGTCAAGATGCAGGTCCTGCACCTTATGATCTGTTATGTAGCAGTTTGGTCGCTTGCACCATGATTACCTTGCGTATGTATGCACAGCATAAGGGTTTGGATTTTGGCAAAATTCAGGTCGAGGCGGACTTCTTTACCAATCAGGAAGGGCAGGAGTGGATTGAACGCCGTGTGCAAACTGAAGTGGTATTGGATGTAGAATTACAGCAAAAAGTACTGAATATCTGCCAAAAAACCCCTGTCACCAAAACGCTGCTACGCAGTATGGAAATTCGTACTGAATTTGGTTAAACAGAGGTTGAATCCATCTCTTATAAATAGCCCTCTAGGACAGATCTTTTTTATAATGTTGAGTAAAATGGAAGATATACAATCACTCAAAAACATAGGCAATAAAACAAAATAGGACGTTTATGATTACTTTACACCACCTTGATCAATCCCGCTCTTTCCGCATTTTGTGGGCCCTTGAAGAGCTGGGCTTAGACTATGATATCAAGTTTTATCACCGTCAGCCCAATTTTAGTGCGCCCAATGAATTAAAGCTGATTCACCCATTGGGTAAAGCGCCAATTTTAACTGATGCAGAGCAGACCATCGCAGAATCTGCTGTCATTTTGGAGTACTTGCAGCAGCATTATGATACGCAAAGGCAGTTTAAACTGCAGCAGGCTTCAGCACAGCAAGCCTATCAATACTGGATGCATTATGCCGAAGGTTCATTAATGCCATTGTTAGTGATGCAGTTGGTATTGACCAAAGTGCCACAGCAAGTGCCATGGTTAGTTCGACCAGTGGCAAACAAAATTAGTGCAGGTATTAAAGCAGGATTTATTCAGCCTCGTTTAAAAGATCATATTGCTTATTTAGAAGATTATTTGGCCAAACATGATTATTTTGCAGGGGATTTTTCTTTTGCCGATATTCAAATGGGTTTCCCGCTCCAAGCATTGCAAAGCCGTACAGGACATCATTATCCACAGATTGCGGCTTATTTGGCCCGCGTGGAACAGCGTCCTGCATTTCAGCGTGCACGCGAACGTGAGCAGCAGTTAATGTAAATCTAGCGATGATTTTTGTGAGTACATCGTTCTATAGACCTAAAAAAAGATGCCGAGGCATCTTTTTTTTAATTGATTTTGGTCGATTGATAACAATGAGGCTTAGCGTTTCACGACAATTGAATCAATTCCACTATGCTGCAAAGTTTGCTGAGCAATCACTGCAGCATCGGCTGAATCATAAGGGCCTGAAATCACCCGATACCAAGTTTCACCAGCTTCTACACTTTTCACCACATCTGCCGATAAACCATTCAAAATAATTTCGGCACGACGTGCATCTGCAGCATCTGGGTCGGTATAGCTACGCACTTGTAGAATATAGCTGGCTTGTACCACAGGGGCAGGCATTTCTGTCAGACCAACATTGGCTTCGCTGGCCGCTGGCGCCTCTACAGCAGCAGGCGCTTCAACAATGACTACGGTATTCTGTTGCTGTGTTTCAGGCACCGCTTGCTCAGGAATTGGGGTAACCTGTTGCTGTGGCAGCAAATCATAAAAACGATAGTCTTTGTTGGTATCTTCCTGATAATGCTCAGAATTGATTTGCCCTTTAGGCTGTACAGGTGCCCACGGTTTCCATAGCATTAATGCTACAGCAAAACACAACACGATTAAAATCACCACGAGTGTGCCTAACCACGTTGGAATTAGTGGTTTTTTGGGCTTATTCGGTCGTTCAGATACACCGCGTTGCGTTTTTCCAAACACGTGGACTTCCTCTTGTTATGCTTTTATTTGGCTTTTACATTGTTTCTGGTGCAGAGACACCTAATAATTCTAAACCATTACGCAAGACTTGTTGTACGTTTACTGAAAGCAATAAGCGTGCTTGAGTCAAGGCTGCATCATCATTCAGAACTTTATGCTCATTGTACCAACCGTGGAACAATGCTGCTAATTCTTTCAAATAGTTACCTACCTGATGCGGTTCGTGGCTGTTGGCAGCACGTACTAAAATTTCAGGATACGCAGCCAGTTTGGCTAAAATTTCAGTTTCAGCATCTAGCTCAAGTTTAGCGGCAAACTGACGTGCAGTTGTCGCATTAAAATTCAATTGCGTAGCAGCAGCTTTTTCGAGCATACGACAAATACGTGCATGAGCATATTGAATATAGTAGACCGCATTGTCTTTACTTTGTGAAACGGCCAAATCTAGGTCAAAGTCAATGTGCTGTTCAGATTTGCGCATGACGTAATAGAAACGTGCAGCATCGTTGCCGACTTCTTTACGCAAATCACGCAAGGTCACGTACTGACCTGAACGGGATGACATTTGTACCATTTCACCACCACGCCATAAGCTCACGAACTGCACTAACAGTACCGTTAATTTTTTCGAGTCGTAGCCTAGTGCATCAATGGCCGCTTTCACACGTGAAATATAACCGTGGTGATCTGAACCCCAAATATCAATTAGGTCTGTGTAGCCACGTTGTAATTTATTCAGGTGATAAGCAATGTCTGAAGCAAAGTAAGTGGTTTGACCATTGCGGCGTTTCACCACACGGTCTTTTTCATCGCCAAATGCGGTCGATTTAAACCAGATATTGCCGTCTTGTTCGTATAGATAACCACGTTGATCTAGTGTTTGCAGAGCTTCATCAATTTTTTCAGTCAATGACGCTTCGCTAAACCATTGGTTAAAGGTGACACCAAACTCGCCCAAGTCATCTTTAATGTCGGCCAAAATAGCATTCAGCGCAGCCTGATGGAACACGCGGTAATCATCACCCAAGAGCGTTTGTGAATTGAAAATCAAACCATCAATGTGTTTTTCTTTGTCGCCCGACAAGACCACTTTGTTGCCATCGGCATCGAGTTCTGCCGCATATTGCACATCTTCAGGCACATTGTTATATACATCTGCAACAGGGCGTACATGGCGTTCACCATCCTGTTTTAAAATGCTTTGTGCGATGTCTTTAACGTAGTCACCCTGATACGCATTTTTGGGGAACACCAGCGTTTGACCTGCCAGTTCCAAATAACGCAAGTAAGTTGAAGTCGCCAAAATATCCATTTGACGGCCAGCATCATTGACATAGTATTCACGGTCAACTTTAGCACCTGTGGCTTCAAGTAAATTGGCAACTGTCATACCATAAGCAGCACCACGACCATGACCCACGTGTAGGCTTGAGGTTGGGTTAGCAGAAACGAACTCGACCTGAATGCGTTTTTCTGCATTGATTTGGCTGCGTCCAAATTGTTGTTTTTGTGCTTGAATTTGATCTAAAACACTAAAACGCTGGTCGGCATTTAAAAAGAAGTTAATAAAACCAGGGCCTGCAATCTCTGCTTTACTGATGTCTGCAACTTCAGGCAGAGCAGCAAGAATTTTTTCGGCTAAATCGCGTGGCTTCATGCCAGCGGCTTTAGAGGCAATCATGGCAATATTTGATGCGAAATCACCGTGGCTGCGGTCTTTGGTACGGGTTAAATTACTCGTATTGTTCCAGTCAGATGGGAGTACACCTTCAGCTTGAAGGGATTGCACTGCATGATCGAGCGCTGCTTGTATTGCCGTATTCATATTTAGTCGAAAAATAGATGTGCAGAAAAACGCTAAATATAGCAAATTTCAGGGGCTTTAGGGGAGTGCAATTGTATGCTTTATCGAATTTCAGAGATTGTAGCTAAGCATGAACAAATTGCCTGAAAAATCATCCTTTAAGCAAGCAATTCATGGCATAGTATGCGGCATTCAGTGAGGCGAAAAGGCTAGAGCATGAAACAACGTGCAATGATTTTTGGCAATGTACCCAAATTACCCATGAAATGGGCCACGGTGGTAATGCCTTTCTTTTTATCATGTTTGATGAGTGGCATCATTTCGTTGATTAATATGATCCGAAATTTGGGCTGGATTGAGGGATTTTTTACCCTGTGGTTGCATAACTGGATGATTTCTTGGGCCTTTGCTTTTCCAGTGGTGCTGTTTGTTTTGCCGATGGTGCGTAAGTTCACCAGCCTGATTGTAGATATGTCAGCTTTACAGCCACCGAAATAATCGTGATTGTATTGTTCTCTGTTTAGGTTGATTCAAAGAGCGTAGCACTCAAAAATATACGGTTATCAGAAATAAAAATCATTCAGATTTGGCTATCAAACTTCTAAATGCCCCCTTTGCTGCAAAAGGGGCTAAGCTAGTCAGATGTCAGATGGTGCATCTCAATCCATGCGCCATCAGCAACCGATTAGAATGAGATGAACAATGACAACCGCAAATTTGCAGCAGAAACGTCCTTTATATATTCCCTATGCGGGCAACGGCCTTTTAGAATTGCCTTTATTAAATAAAGGTTCTGCATTTTCAGAAGAAGAACGCACCCGTTTTAACTTGCATGGCTTAATTCCACATGCAATTGAAAATATTGAAGAACAAAGCCAGCGTTCGTATCAGCAATATTCTGCTTTTAGCGATGCCATCAACAAGCATATTTATTTGCGCAACATTCAGGACACCAATGAAACCCTGTTTTATCACCTGATTGAACAGCATTTGAGTGAAATGATGCCTATTATTTACACCCCAACTGTAGGCGAGGCATGTCAGCGTTTTTCCGATATTTACCGCCGTCATCGGGGTATTTTTATTTCCTATCCAGACCGTGCCCATATTGATGATATTGTACAAAACATCAATAAAAAGAATGTCAAAGTCATTGTGATTACCGATGGTGAGCGTATTTTAGGCTTGGGTGATCAGGGCATTGGCGGCATGGGTATTCCAATTGGAAAACTGTCTTTATATACAGCATGTGGCGGTATTAGTCCTGCCTATACCTTACCCATTACCTTAGATGTAGGCACCAATAACCCACAATTACTGAATGATCCGATCTATATGGGCTGGAATCAGCCACGTATTAGTGGTGAGGAATACTATCAATTTGTCGATCAGGTGATTGATGCGGTGAAACGCCGTTGGCCAAAGGCATTGATTCAGTTTGAAGATTTTGCTCAGAAAAATGCCATGCCCTTGCTGAATAAATATCGTGATCAGATTTGCTGTTTTAATGATGATATTCAGGGCACTGCTGCTGTATCTGTGGGCAGTTTAATTGCTGCATCACGTGCGGCAGGCAAGCAGCTGAAAGATCAAACCATTGCCTTTTTGGGCGCGGGTTCTGCAGGATGTGGTATTGCCGAGCAAATTGTGGCGCAAATGGTGGTGGAAGGCTTAAGCGATGCTGAAGCACGTGCTCGTGTGTATATGGTGGATCGTTTTGGCTTATTCACCAGCAATCAGCCAAACTTGCTCGATTTCCAACGTAAATTGGCACAAAGTCCTGACCGTGTTGCACATTGGGGCAATCCTGAAGGTGTGATTTCTCTGTTGGACGTCATTCAAAACGCCAAGCCAACGGTATTGATTGGGGTTTCGGGGCAACCGGGTTTATTTACTGAAGAGGTGATTAAAACCTTGGCTGCCAATTGCGAGCGTCCAATTGTGTTGCCATTGTCAAACCCAACCTCACAAGTTGAAGCATTTCCTGCCGATATTTTGGAGTGGACTGAAGGCAAGGCCTTAATTGCAACAGGTAGCCCATTTGAGCCAGTGAACTATCAGGGCAAACTTTATAATATTTCCCAATGCAATAACTCGTATATTTTCCCAGGTATTGGCTTAGGGGTAATCGCTGCAGGGGCAACACGTGTGACAGACAGTATGTTAATTGCATCCAGTAATGCGCTGGCGGACTGCTCACCATTGTTGCAGGATCCAAATGCAGATTTATTGCCTGATTTAAATGAAATTCAGCAGGTGTCTAAATTTATTGCATTTAGAGTCGCAAAAGCAGCAATGGATGCAGGCGTTGCAGCTGTCATGAGTGATGAGGCATTACGAGAGGCAATTGAGGCTAATTTCTGGAAGCCTGAATATCGTGATTATAAACGTGTGACGTTTTAAGCAAAATTCATTCGTGTATTGTTAATGAAATAAGCCACAAGGCGTGTTGTTGCACGCCTTGTTTTTTTAATGCAATGCTCAACAAACCCTAGGCAATATAATTCTGTTTCAGATTTAAATCGGCACAATTCAAAGGATTTAAGGCACATTGCAATTCATCAATTTGTTGCTGGCTGACATAGCCTTGTCCAATCAGGTATTTTGCAACGTGGTCATCTCTCAGGCTTATAAACGCAGCATCGTACACGCCTAAATCGACAAATAAGGCTGCCGTTTCAAGACTGTTAAAACGGTCTAAATACACGTCATTGCCATATAACAGAAAAATATGTTCGGCAGGGGCATGTGCATTAATATTCAAGCGTTCTGCCAATTCAAAGGGTGGGGTTTTAATAAACAGTAAATCGGACAGCTCATCAAATTGAGCTGTATCGAGTTGTGCCTCATCTGTTTTGACTTTGCCTAACCATGCTTTAAAGACCAGTACCGCACCACCACGTAATAACATACTCCAAATATGCTGGCGGGTGCTTTGATCTAAGCCTTGCGCTTCTTGTTCCAAAACATCCAGTAATTGCTCCTCCTGTGCTGAAAGTTTGTTGAACAGACCTAAACCTTGTGGTTGATACGCCGCAGGGCGAAACACATCAAAATTGAGTTCTTCAAAGACTTGTAGGGCTAAGGGTACTGCGGTTTGATACAGGGTATTCAGCGCTTGTAGATGAGGAGCTTTGAGTTTGCTGTTTTGAAACAGACGATCCCAGTGAATTTCGGGCAATAGCGCATTTACGCCATATTGACGCTGTAGCTGCTGTGTTTGTTCTGCGAGCTGCTGTTCATGGTTCACGGTATTCATGAGATTCTTCCTAAAACGTGGAAACAGGTCGATCAACGCTTAATAGGGCAGGAAATTTGTTTGGATGTGGCTTGAAGATGAATGCGCTGATCATTTCTTGTACTTAGTTATGCGCGCAGATAGTCAATAGATGTATAAGACTAAAGTCTAATGTATTGCAATGTGCTCAGAAAAGCCTTTACAAACTCGGCAATTAAAGAAATTGTAAGCAAGTTTGGGTGTATTTGCTTACGATCTTGTCAGACTTTGCCATAGCGAATCTGACCATGATATTTAATGTGAATTGTAGCGCATCAAAAGGCAGTGTTTTTGAAAAGTTTGGTCAATTGGTGTGCTGCATCAGGTCAATCGCTGTCAATATTGACAGCAAATGTGTTGGATTTTCATTGTGGCCATATTTCGCTATGTAAAGTGAAGCTTGGTCATCAGACTAACAAATGTAACCAAACCAGAAAATGTAACAAGGTCGGTGCGTTCATCTCAGCTTTATCTCTGTGGGATGAGCGCCCCAAATTAGCCAAAGTTAGGTATGTGAATCAAGTCTCCGAAATTTTCAGACCCGATAACCAAGAACGTAGCGATGCTGGTTTTAATGGTTTTTTCAGCAAGACGATGTTGAGTTCTTTTAAGCGTTGCGGTAGTTCTGGATCAGAGTCAGCAGTAATTAACGCCACAGGTACATCGGCTTGACGATGTTCCAGAATAAAATCTAAACCGATTTTATCGTCATTTAAGTGCTGATCGACCAACCAAACTTGAATGTGCTCACGTTGAATCAACTCAATTGCTTGTTCAGGTTCGGTGGCTTTAAATACGTGATAGCCCCATTTACTCAGCAGGGTCGCCATGCCTTCCAAAATGGTTTCATCATTGTCTAAACACAAAATTTTATAGGCTTTGGTTTTCAACGGCACCACTTGCACAGGTGCAGCCACTACTTTTGGAGCTTCGACAATCGGCACTTCAATCATAAAGCACGAGCCTTTGCCCAATTCCGAATAGACATGCACAGGGTAGTTCAGCAAACTGGTCATACGCTGCACAATCGCTAACCCAAGACCTAGACCTTGCTCACCCCAAGGCGACGTATGTCCGCAACGCTCAAATTCCTGAAACAGTTTAATACGTTGTTCTTCGGCAATACCCGGACCTGTATCCCACACCCCAATTCTAATATGTTGTGGATGTTCTGCAGAACGTAACACGCCCACGACCACACGCCCTTTGGCGGTATAGCGCAGCGCATTGCTGACAAAGTTTTGAATAATACGACGAATCCATTGTGGGTCGGTATCAATCCAGAACTGTACGTCATGCACACGGAATTCAATGCCACGTTGTGCCGCAATGGATTTAAATTGCAGGCTTAAATCGCTGAGTAAGTCATGCAGTGGATAAGCCTGACGTTTCGGCTGAATCGTACCGCCTTCCAAACGGGCAATATCCAACAAGGCCGAGAGCATACTTTCTGCACCATGCAGGGCACGATCCAGTTGTTGCAGGGTTTTATGGTCTTCATCGGACTGAATACTTTGCTCTAAAGCCGTACTGAATAAGCGCGCTGCATGCATTGGCTGTAATAAGTCATGACTGGCAGCGGCAATAAAGCGGCTTTTGGACATATTGGCTTTGTCGGCTTGTTCACGTGCCAATTGCTGTTCTGCCAAAGCATCGGCCAATTGTTGTGTGCGATCTTGTACCCGTGCTTCAAGTACGGCTTCGTTTTCACGGAAAGCGGTAATATCGGCAAAGGTGGTCACGAAACCACCGCCTTCAATTGGATTACCACGCATTTGAATTACACGACCATCTTTACGGATGCGTTCAAACTCGTGTGCACTGCCCATTTTCATCCAGTGAATACGTTTACGCACGTGTTCTTCAATTGAGCCCGGGCCACATTCACCACGTTCTGCGTTATAGCGAATCAAATCGGCAATTGGGCACCCGACATAGACAATATCTTTAGGATAATCAAATAGTTTGAGATATTGATTATTCCATGCTACCAAACACATATTTTCATCTACCACACTCACGCCTTGGGTCATGTGGTCAATCATGGTCATGATTAGGTTTTGGTTAAAGCGTTGCCATTGTGAGGCTTGGTCAAGAATATTCGCAACTTGCCCTAAAGCGAGTCCGTTATTGACCATGGCAGTGGTGAGCAAAGTACGCGCAGATGCTGCACCAATGGTGCCTGCCAAATATTGTTCGGTAAAACGCCACCACATGCCGTTGGCATTGGCATTTTCATTCAGCACCACATTATTTTGCTGACTAAACTGCTCAAAGGCTTGTCGGGTTGGAGATTCGCCTGTAATGCGTTTTGCCAGTGTGATTAAATCGCCTACTTTTAAACGCGCTACATCCTGATGTGAATAGCTGACCTCGTTGCTCATGTTCTGAGTTGGCAAAGGCTTGGTTTCATAATAAAAGAAACTTTCGGCCTGAA
Source organism: Acinetobacter sp. SWBY1 (assembly GCF_002946595.1). NCBI lineage: Bacteria > Pseudomonadati > Pseudomonadota > Gammaproteobacteria > Moraxellales > Moraxellaceae > Acinetobacter > Acinetobacter sp. SWBY1. The sequence continues at coordinate 2,157,684 of NZ_CP026616.1, forward strand.
TCTGTTCTGCCACACTTGGGCGGAAAATACGTGACACCCAAACATATAACAAAATATTTAAACCGAGCGCCCAAACCACCCCATGTGTGAGCGGGGCAAAAGATTCAAAGCCAAGCAAGGCTTCAGGGCGTAACCAGTTGATGCCTAAAGGTCCCAGCAATAAAAATTCACGGGTAAACTCGCTGAACTGACTTGGCAGGCTGCGTAAAATAGTCGGAAGTAGCAGGGTATAGGCCCACATCGCAAATCCAACAATTAAGCCTGCATAAACGCCCTGTTTACTGCCACCACGCCAATATAACCCCCCAATCAGGGCAGGGGAGAACTGTGCCACTGCACTAAAGGCCAACAAGCCAAACACAGAAAGTTGATCAATATCGTTAAAGAAGTTGAAGAACAGGAAGCCGAGCAGCATCACCGCTAAAATACAAATGCGTCGGGTGAATTTCAGTACCAAAGGCAAGCGCTTGTCATGGCGTGAGAAAATGCCCATGCGCCACAAGGCAGGCATGATCAGGTCATTACTCAGCATGATCGACAGTGCTACTGAAGATACCAATAGCATGCCTGTTGAGGCGGAGAATCCTCCCAAGAACGCCAACAGCGTCAACCAGTCTTGGTTATAACTGAGTGGCAAAGACAAAACCGCTACATCTGGGATGGCTAAATATTGCGGAGCTGCGTGCAAGGCCCAACTGGCAATTGGAACAATCGCGATGGTGGTTAAAATCAGATAAACGGCAAACCAGCGACGCGCACCCCGAATATGTTTTTCATCGCGCAGTTCGACCACAGCAACGTGAAACTGACGTGGCAAACAAATAATCGCTAATGCCGCCAATAAGGTTTGCACCCAAAAGGTTTCAGGCACACCAAACAGCTGTACTTCATGGAAGGTAATTGAAACATCATTGGCAATTTGATGAATATTGTCAGGCGCTTCAAATACAAAGAAGAAGGCCACAGCCAGCAAGGCAAATAGTTTGACAAAGGACTCAAAGGCAACCGCAAGCATTAAGCCGCCGTGTTGTTCGGTATTGGCAATTTGTCGAGTACCAAACAGCATCGCCAAAATAGCCAATAAACCTGTCAGGAACAACACCGCATTGGTGGTACTTTCCACATTGGTGCTTTGATCGAGAATGACGGCAGCACTCAGCGCAATGGCTCGTAACTGCAAGGCCAGATAGGGAATAATTGCTATTACCGCTAAAATGGTGACCAGTGATGCCAAGGGGCCGCTTTTACCGTAACGCGCAGCGACAAAGTCCGCAATCGATGAAATGGCGTGGTGTTGCCGTACTCGACCTAAACGTCGCCAAATATCATAACCAATTGCGACAAACAACAATGGCCCTAAATAAATCGGTAAAAAGATGATCCCTTCACGAACGGCTGCGCCCGTTGCGCCATAAAAAGTCCATGATGAACAATACACCCCTAAAGTTAAGCTGAACATGAGCATGCGCCCACGCGTGCTTAAACGACTGGCGTGTTTTTCCCCATAGAAAGCACAAATAAAAAGTAATGCGATATAGAGGGCTAAAACCCCCATAATGAGCCAGCTGTTCATGATGCCTTAAAAGTATCGACAATAGGGCTATGATAGCGTATTCCATTGCCTTTGCGCTGAGGTTGATCATTTTTTTAGCGACCAAAGTCTAAATTGCAAATCGGCTTCAACATTGTTAATTTTAAGTTCGAAATAATTCGAATTAAAAATTTGCGCCTAAGGCAGGGCGCTTTAAGGAGCAGGTTATGGATGAGGTACAAGTAGATCGTATTCTACAAAACCCAAAATTCAAAGAAATGGTTCGCAGAAAAAGTAACCTAAGCTGGACATTAACAGCAATCATGTTGTTTGTGTACGTAGGTTTTATGCTTTTAGTGGGCTATAACAAAGAATTCTTATTGAGTTCAATTTCAGGTGGTGTGACGACTTGGGGTATTCCACTGGGTCTGGGCATTATCGTTTTATCTTTCATTTTATGTGCAGTTTACTCATCAATTGCGAATGGCAAACTTGACCAGTTGAATGAAGAAGCGATGCGTGAAGTTGAAGCAATTACACATGAGAAAGGACCGCACTAAGATGAAATGGAATTCATTGAAAGCACTGGCTGCGTCTACTGTATTAATGTCAGGTATGGCATTTGCAGGACCAGATTTAGGTGCAGCAGAACAGCAGCCAACCAACTGGCCAGCAATTATTATGTTCTTAATTTTCGTTGGCGCAACTTTGTTCATTACTAAATGGGCAGCGAAGCAAACTACGAGCACTAAGGACTTCTATACCGCAGGCGGTGGTATTTCTGGTTTCCAAAATGGTCTAGCGATTGCAGGTGACTATATGTCAGCAGCATCGTTCCTCGGTATTTCCGCAATGGTGTTTATGTCAGGCTTTGATGGCTTGCTATATTCACTGGGCTTCATGGTGGGCTGGCCAATTGTATTGTTCTTGATCGCTGAACGTTTACGTAACTTAGGTAAATATAACCTTTCTGACGTGGTATCGTTCCGTCTAGCTGAAAAGCCAGTACGTACCCTTGCAGCATTCAGTTCACTTGTTGTAGTTGCGTTCTATCTGATTGCACAGATGGTAGGTGCGGGTCAGTTAATCAAACTACTCTTTGGTTTGAACTATAATATTGCTGTAGTAATCGTGGGTCTACTCATGATGGCTTACGTAATGTTCGGTGGTATGTTGGCAACAACTTGGGTACAGATCATCAAAGCGGTGATGTTACTTTCAGGTGCAACTTTCATGGCCTTCATGGTAATGAAAGGTGTGGGCTTCAGCTTCACTAACATGTTCGAGCAATCAATCCAAGTATTCTCTAAAGTACATGACTTGAGCTTGGCAGATGCTGCAAACATTATGGGTCCTGGTAAGCTAGCTTCTAACCCAATTGATGCAATCTCACTTGGTCTTGCATTAATGTTCGGTACTGCAGGTTTACCACACATCTTGATGCGTTTCTTTACTGTAAAAGATGCAAAAGAAGCGCGTAAATCAGTTGTAGTTGCTACAGGTTTCATTGGTTACTTCTACCTATTAACGTTCATCATTGGTTTTGGTGCGATCCTTTATGTATCCAACAACCCACAATTCCTTGATGTTGCGAAAATGGCAGTGACTGGCAAGTTAGAACTTGTTGGTGGTAACAACATGGCTGCGGTGCACTTGTCTGATGCAGTTGGCGGTGACTTGTTCATGGGCTTCATTTCAGCGGTAGCATTCGCAACAATTCTTGCGGTTGTAGCTGGTTTGACATTGTCTGGTGCTTCAGCAATCTCTCACGACTTGTACGCTAACGTATTCAAGAAAGGTCAAACGACTCCTGAATCTGAACTTCGCATGTCTAAAATTGCAACTTTAGGCTTAGCAATCTTCGCAATGATCTTGGGTATTCTTTTCGAGAAACAAAACGTTGCGTTCATGGTCGGTTTAGCATTCTCTGTAGCAGCATGTGCAAACTTCCCAGTACTTGTATTGTCTATGTTCTGGAGAGGCTTAACGACTCGCGGTGCAGTGATTGGTGGTGTAGCAGGCTTAGCTTCAGCAGTAACCTTAATTATATTGTCTAAAGCAGTTTGGGTAGATACGCTTCAAATTTCTGACACACCAATCAACCCATTTAACGGTCCTGCGATCTTTGCAATGCCACTTTCATTCTTCTGCTGCTGGTTGTTCTCTATCACTGACAACTCTGCGCAAGCACAAGCTGAACGTAAAGCATTCGATGCACAGTTCGTACGCTCACAAACTGGTATTGGTATCTCTGGTGCATCTGACCACTAAGGTCTGAAACACCTCAAAAAAGTCCCAGCAATGGGACTTTTTTTATGGCTGAAATTTTGTGGATGATCTATCTAGCATCTAGGAGGGCTATTTCATCTAAAGCATAGAGAGAGGTTTTATATATGCAATTTTGATACAGAGTCCATGCATGCAGTGATCTGGCAGCATGTTATGTTAGAAATCAAAACAATAAAAAGGCAGCCGAGGCGTATGCAAGCACTACAAAATGTATGGAAAGGTTTTCGGATATTACCTTCGGCATGGCTGTTGTTCTTGCAATTTGTGATTTTGCTGCTATCACTTTTTGCACATCACAACATGCCCTATAAAGTCATAACATGGATGGTCGGCGTACTGGTCTTGTTATTGATTGCTAAAGTTATTCGTCAGACTCCTATGCTGAGTGTGCTGGGACTAAGTTTTGTATATGCTGCACTATTTTTTTCAGTATTGATTTTATTGGGGGTGCGGCATCCGCTGGTATTGGTACTGAGTCATGCCTGCGAAGCGGCTGCATATTTTAGTGCTGCTTATGGTTTATTGCGCTATATGTTTCATGATCGCTATTTAACCAAAGATGAGCTGTTTGCTGCTGCAGCGGTGTTTACCTTAATCGCTTGGGGTTTTGCCTTTTTATATAGCATCTGTCAAATTTTGATTCCGCAAAGTTTTCAGAACCCAAATGCTGCAGGTTTGCAAAGCTGGCTTGATTTACTGTTTTTAAGTTTTAGTTTGCAGTCCGCGACAGGCTTATCCGACCTTATACCGATCAGTCCCGAAGCACGGGTGATTGCCATGTTGCAAATGTTCTGTGGAGTAATGTATTTGGCATTGATCGTGTCACGTTTAATCGCATTGCAGTACATTCGCCACCTACCGCATCATCACCATGATGATTCATCTGAGTAAAACAGCGTGTAAATTTTTCATGACATATTTCAGGCATAAAAAAAGACGCTCAGATGAGCGTCTTTTTTAACTTCAGTGTCTAATGTGAAATTAGAAACGGAATTTAGCGTTAACACCAACAGTTTGAGTGTCAACAGCTTCGCCTACAGCATTCGCATTTACATAGCTAGCACCTACTGCAATTGCAGGAGTGATGAAGTAGTTTACGTTTGCACCCCAAGCAGAGTCGATAGCAACGTCAGCACTAGTTTCTGCATAAGAAGCACCTACGCTAAGCGCTGGTGTTAAGTAAAGATCTGTTTTTAAGTTATAAGCAGTGCTTTCACCGTAAACTAAACCAGCTTCAAAACCAACAGCCATATTGGTGCCGTCAATTGCGCCTACGTATTTTGTACGTGCAGTGATTGCATCTTGATCTTCATTGATTGTTAAAGCTTCACCAACTGCTTTAACTGCACCATTTGCAAGAATACCAAATGAATCAACAGCCATAGTGTCTGCAATGCTTGTATAACCTACTGCAACTAAGAAGTTAGGCGCTACTACTGCACCAAGTTCTAAAGCGTAACGATCGCCATTGTCATCAGCAGTCGCAGCATTTTTGCCATCGTTGTGTGTGTGGCTGTAAGCAACGCTTGCATATGCTGGAACCAATTGTGTTGGTACATACGCTTCAGCTTTAGCACCATAAACGTGAGATTCTACATCAGAACGACCTTCATCACGCGGAGCATCGTATTGAGCATATTGGTAAGCTAAAGCAACGTTAGATGCTTGGTTTAAGAATGCAGCTTCAGCCAATGGACCTTTAGTCGCATCAACATTTTTGAAGTAGTAAGTACCTTGAACAGCACCAGTGAAGTTTTGGTTGTTTTCAGTAGTGTCTAGAAATTCTGATTGACCTTGAACTTCGAATTGGTACGCTTGAGCACCGGTCATGGCTAATAATAATGCAGTGGCTAAACCGAGTTTTTTCATGATAGTTACCAGTTTTGTTAAAAATGGATGAAACATTGATCATTTTAGTGTAACAAATTATTAAGTCAATGAACTAAAAGGACTTTATTTAAGAATTAAGTCCAATTGACTTTGGTGTTTAAAAAATATTCAAATAAAATTTTTGCTGTCAACCTAAAAACTGTATGGATAACAAGTCGATATGTTCGTTTTTGCAACAAAAGTAGAAATAATAAGCAAAGCATTAATTGGATTAATCGATAAATTTAATTGAAATTATCTGTAATAATAATTCTTGGAGAGTGAAGAATAACGGAAAAATTCACCTGTTTTAGGGTGAAATCATGATTTTTGGATAAAAAACAAACTAAAAATAAGGTCTGTTCAGAATAAATTTGAGTGGAATAGTCGGCATAATGTGAATTTAATCACATTAATTTTGACTATTTGTATAAAAATAAATCAGACTGGTTGACTAGGCTTTACATAAACTGTGATTTATTTTATAATTCCACCATGAAGTCCTATTACTTAAGTCGGGTTTGTAAATTATGTGACTTATCTCATAATTTAACCATCAAATCCTAAGCTTGGTTCATCCAGTAGTGCGATCTGATTCTCCATAATTGTTTGCTTTTTATCTGCCCAACTTTCCCCAAGGTTGGGTTTTTTTTTGCATGTGAAAACGCAAATGGTTTTGCGAAAATTGCACCGATATGGTGCAGTATGAGGGTGTGATATGATCAAAACCCATAAAAAAATCCCAGTTTTCTTTCAAAAACTGGGATTTTTCGCCAAAATTTGCGGGTAAATTTAGTTTACTGCTGAGGAAAAACTAAACTCGCCCTAATGAGGTGCATTATGCACCCAAATGTTGCATCTGTAAAATATTTTCTGCATGCTGAAACATTATTTTTTGTATTTGTTGTTTTAGGTAAGTCGGCGCAGGGCATGCTTTTAGAAATTTTCTTGAATGAGATGACTTAGTTAGACGGCTTTAAAATATAAGTGAATTAATTATCTTTTTTGTAAGTAATTTAAAGATTGCTCATGTAATATAGTCGCCGATTAAGTGATCAAGTCCACGATTTTGCACAGTTATAATGACGTAGGTGAAACTTAGCATGATGATGAAATTGCGCACAGAGCATATCAGTCAGCGACTGTTGATCTCGATGATCATTATTATCGTGTCATTGCTTTTTATTTGCGTTCCTCTGATGGTGAATAGTTATCAGAGTTATCAAAAAACAAAACGTGCTTTAATTGAAATTTCCGTATTAGGCAAAGTGGCTGAACTGACCAATAGTATTTCGCGTGAACGAGCGCCTGCGAATAAAGTCATGTCGAGTTCAGCAGCTGAATTTCAGCAAAATTTACAAGAACTGAAAGCGTACCGTGCTGGCGTGGATCAACAAGTAGAACAGACCATCAATATTTTAAGAAAAGAAGGTTTTATTATCCATGCGCATCATTTATCGCATCAATTAAAGACCGCTTTAGAACAAGGGCGTCAGGCGGTCGATGAATATGCAGCAACTCCACAGCATTTGCGTAGCTCTCAACAGATGGATCATGCGATTCAAAAAATGTTTGCGGCATGGGACAGTTCTCAGCATGTGCTGAAACACGTCATGCTCGATTCAGTGGCAAAAGACTCATCGGTATCGACCTATTATAGTGTGATTTTTGTTCTTTCAGATTTGCGTGATCAAGCGGGAAGGGTGGCATCCAATATTATTGCCGCGGTAACGTTTGCTGAAAAAATTCCTGAAACCAATTTGGCGAGCTCTTTGCAAACCCAACGCCAAGCTTATTATTTGTGGGATTTAATCCATACCATTTTGCCTGAAGCACATAAAATTCCTGAATATAATATTTTGCATGATCAATTAAAAAAGGAGTTTCTGGATGAGGGAATTCCTATCGTCAATCAATTGATTCAGCAAAGTATTGATGGGCAACCCTATTCATTGACAGGCACTGAACTCACCCAAAAATTGGTGGATAAATTCAACACTGTGGTCAGTTTGCAGTCATTTATATTAGCGCACAGTTTGCAGGTTGCGCACAAAGATTATCATCAAGCTCAGCGTATTTTCATTTTAACCCTAGTAGCGTCAATTATTTCGTTATTGGCTGCTATTTTCACCATGGTCTATGCGCGCTCAAAGGTCTTTATTCCTTTAATTCAGGCACGCAGCCAAATTTTACGCTTGGCAGCTTATGATGATGAAGCTCAAGGGACGCAAAATCCAGACAAGGTAACGCTCTTAGAGGCCATTCAAAAATTAAAACAATGCTTAGAGCAGCGTGATATTTTAGAGTTTCAATTACGCAATATTGCCAATACAGACGCCCTAACCGGTGTTTCAAACCGTATGGCTTTGGAAGAATATTTAAAATTTTTGGAGCATAAACCTGAAAAGTTGACCAAAACAGGTTTAATTATTATGGACGTGGATAAGTTCAAGCATGTGAATGACACCTTTGGTCATATTGTTGGTGACCAAGCCTTAAAATTGATTGCCAAAACGTTAAAAGCTAATGTGCGCTCTTCAGATTTAGTGGTGCGTTATGGCGGTGATGAGTTTTTAGTGGTCATTGATAATATTGAATTTACTGAAGCGCTTTATTTGGCAGATAAGTTACGTTGTCAAATTGTCAAAGACGAAATTTATATTCCAGAAATTAATGATTATATTAAAATTTCTATTAGTGCGGGCGTTGCTGTAGGTGCTACTTCATGGAGTAGCTTGCTAGAAAAAGCCGATAAGCATTTGTTTAGAGCCAAAGCTCGTGGACGTAATGCGGTCGAGGGCTAAGTTGCACATCATCTCTAAAATCAACAAGATGATGTACAACTTGGTTCAGGTTAAAATGATTTCACTTATTTACGCGTCTAAGCTTTTAACATTGGTTTTAAGAACTTAGCAGTGTGTGAAACTTTTGATTTCGCTACATCTTCAGGGGTGCCTTTGGCAATAATTTGTCCACCACCTGCGCCACCTTCAGGCCCTAAATCGACAATCCAGTCTGCAGTTTTAATCACATCCAAGTTATGTTCAATCACCACAATGGTATTACCCTTATTGCGTAGCTCATGCAGGATGTCGAGCAATTTGGCAATGTCATGGAAATGCAAACCAGTGGTCGGTTCATCCAGTACATACAAGGTTTTTCCTGTATCTCGTTTGGCCAGTTCACGCGCCAGTTTTACGCGCTGTGCTTCACCGCCTGACAAAGTGGTAGCTGATTGTCCAAGGCGAATATAACCCAAGCCCACCTGATTTAACGTTTCCAAACGACGATGAATCACAGGAATCGCATCAAAGAAATGCATGGCATCTTCAACAGTCATTTCCAAAACATCAGAAATATTACGGCCTTTATAACTGACTTCCAATGTTTCGCGGTTATAGCGCTTACCATGACAGGCATCGCAAGGCACGTACATATCTGGCAAGAAGTGCATGGCAACTTTAATCATGCCATCACCCTCACAAGCTTCGCAGCGTCCACCTTTAACGTTAAAGGAGAAGCGTCCTGCTGCATAGCCACGTGCTTTAGCTTCAGGGGTTTGCGCAAACAGCTCACGAATTGGAGTGAACAAGCCTGTATAGGTCGCGGGGTTCGAGCGTGGCGTTCGCCCAATCGGGCTTTGGTCAATATCCACCACTTTATCTAAATATTGCAAACCATCAATCGAGTCGAATTTTTCTGCGGTTAATGTAGTTGCGCCATTTAATTGTGTTGCAGCCAAAGGCAACAAAGTACGGTTAATTAGGGTGGATTTTCCTGAACCCGACACGCCTGTGATACAAGTCATTACCCCTAAAGGCAAAGTGAGATCCACTTTTTTCAGGTTATGTCCTGCTGCGCCCATTAGCTTAATTTGTTGTTCGGGATGTGGCGGTTGGGTGCGCGTTTTCGGCACTTCAATTTTTAATTTGCCCGATAAATACTGCCCTGTTAGGGAGTCTGCATGTTCGGCCAGTTCTGCATAGGTGCCTTCGGCAATAATATGTCCACCATGCACACCTGCACCTGGGCCAATATCAATAATATGGTCGGCAGCGCGAATCGCATCTTCATCGTGTTCTACCACCAACACCGTGTTACCCAAGTCACGTAAACGAATCAGGGTTTCCAACAGGCGATCATTGTCACGCTGGTGCAAGCCAATTGAAGGTTCATCTAGCACATACATCACGCCCATAAGCCCCGCACCAATTTGAGATGCCAAGCGGATACGTTGTGCTTCACCGCCTGAAAGAGTTTCGGCGGAGCGTGACAGACTTAAATAATTCAAACCCACCGACACTAAAAAGTGCAGACGTTCACGAATTTCTTTAAAGATTTTATCTGCGACTTCACCTTTGGCCCCTTCAAGATTTAAGCCTTGATAGTAGTCTTCGGCATCGCCAATCGACATTTGGGTAATTTGAGCAATGGTTTTGTCTTTCACGCGGACATTACGAGAGATTTCATTTAAACGTGAACCACCGCAGGCATCACAGGCAGCATTAGATAAATACTGCGCCAAATCATCACGTACATAATTACTTTCGGTTTCACGGTAACGACGTTCTAAATGCGGTAACACGCCTTCAAACGCAATCACACGTTTATGGTGGCGTCCACGTTCATCAGTATAGCTCAGGTCAATTTTATCTTTACCTGTGCCATACAGGAATTTCTTTTGTGTCACGCTGTCCAGCTGATTCCATGCCGTATCGAGTGAGAGTTCATAATGTGCCGCGACTTTTTCCAGCATGCTGTAATAATACGGACGCTGTCTGTCCCAGCCGCGAATTGCGCCCTGACTAATCGACAGTTCAGGGTTTGGAATCAATTTTTCCGCACTGAAATGGCTACGTGTCCCCAAACCATCACAAGTTGGACAAGCGCCAAAAGGGTTGTTAAATGAGAACAGGCGCGGTTCAAGTTCTGCCACGGCACGGTCACATTGCGGGCAAGAGTGCTTGGCCGAAAAAATACGATCAGGTTGTTCCGCATTCATCCACGATAAAATGGCTAAATCGCCACCTAAACGCAGTGCAGTTTCAAAGCTTTCGGCAATACGGTTGCCCAAATCATCTCGGACTTTAAAACGGTCTACCACCACTTCAATGGTATGTTTTTTCTTTTTATCGAGTTCTGGTGGTGGGTCAATGTCCATGACTTCGCCATCAACTCGGGCGCGTACAAAACCCTGACTTTGTAGCTGTTCAAACAGATGCACATATTCGCCTTTACGCTCACGAATCACAGGCGCGAGTAGCATTAAGGCAGTGCCTTCTTCCAGTGCTTTTACAGCATCGACCATTTCTGAAACAGTTTGCGCCACCATTGGTAAATCATGTTCAGGACAGTAAGGTGTGCCGACACGTGCATACAGTAAACGCAAATAGTCGTAAATTTCGGTAATGGTACCCACGGTTGAACGCGGGTTATGGCTGGTCGATTTCTGTTCAATGGCAATTGCGGGACTTAGACCTTCAATCGAGTCGACTTCAGGTTTTTCCATTTGCGATAAAAACTGGCGTGCGTATGCAGAAAGCGATTCGACATAACGACGCTGTCCTTCGGCATAAAGGGTATCAAACGCCAGTGAAGATTTTCCTGAACCAGATAAACCCGTAATTACCACAAATTTATCGCGTGGAATATCAAGGTTCACGTTTTTTAGGTTATGGGTACGTGCACCTCGAATACGGATATGACTTTGGCTCATAAAAACTTCTCGATATTTTGCAAATGAAAAACCTATATATGATAGCGCATGAAAATTGTTCAAGTGTTATTTTTCATGCTTTATCGGTCATGGCTTGTCGCACTGTATGGAGTGATCCCCATACGGTGCGTGAGGGCGGCCGTTAAGCTTGATCTAAACCCGGCCACTGACGTTGATGATAGGCGCTATCCCAGAATAACCATTCCAGTTCTGCAGCTTTGGTGTAGGCGTGGTGCATTTTTTCAAGGGTATCGGCATCACAGCGCGCAGCAACACGGTCTATGGTTTGAATCACATTATTGACTGCGGTGTGGAATTCCTCGCCCGAATAGGTATCGACCCATGCCTGATACGGATTATTCGGTGCAGAATTATTGACGATATCTTTACCAACTTCGGCATAAATCCAGAAACATGGCAGTAGTGATGCCAATACCACAGGATAGCTTTCTGACCATGCGGTTGCGACTAAATAAGAAGTGTAGTGATGACAGGCAAGGGTCAGCGGAGTACTTCCAAATTCCTGTTTGGAAATATCAAACTCCTGCATAAAGCTGTCATGTAAGGTACGTTCCACCACAATTGCGATTTTGGCGGCATCTGCGAACTGAATAATATCATCTGCATCAAAAGCTTTAGCCGCACAGACTGCCAGTGCACGCCCGTAGGCAATTAAGTAATGTGAATCTTGAATCACATAATGTGCAAAAGCAGCTTTACTTAAGGTGCCTTGTGCCAACTCCTGATTAAATGGTAAAGCGAGCGTCTTGTGATAAAGGGCAAGGTTACGTTGCCAAGCGTCTTGAGAAAAGCGCATCCTAAATTCCTAATATGTCGTTGCATTTCACTATAGCAGTTTGGGAATGAAAAACACGGTTTTCACGGTATCTGATCGGGAAACCAAAAATCATACGAAGAATTTTGCCGAAGTTGAGGAAAAAGCGTCATAATTGCAGCATAAAATTTTACATTCTCAGTTTTTGTCCGATTTAAAATTCGGGCAATTCAATTTTCAGAATTTTTGTATCTGTTAAAGCTTAATCAAAACTGTACTTTGCGTTGATGGTACAGATTCGGCAGATGAAAAGTTCAGATCAAAATATAGTGATAGGTCGTTTCTCATGATGAAACATTTTGGTTTCTCAATCGTATTTTCGATTGTGTGTCTTGCGCTATCTGCATACTGGGGCTATACCCATGGCCCAGAAGCAGGTGTGCAAACCATGCTTACCGCACTAACCATTACCGCAATTTTGGCGATTATGGAAGTGTCGTTGTCGTTTGATAACGCGGTGGTGAATGCGTCAGTGCTGCGCGGTTGGGATCATTTCTGGAAAATGCTGTTTTTAACCGTGGGGATTATCATTGCAGTTTTTGGTATGCGTTTAATTTTCCCTGTGGTCATTGTGGCGGTCACTGCCGATATGGGCATGATGGAAGTGGTGCAACTGGCATTGAATGATCCGAAGCAATATTCGGCTAAACTGATGGCACATCACCCTGAAATTGCTGCTTTTGGTGGCGCATTCTTGTTGATGGTTTTCCTAAACTTTTTCTTGGATGATGAAAAAGACACGCACTGGTTTAGATGGTTTGAGCGTCGTTTGAGCAATCTGGCAAGCGTGCCTGCCATGTCGGTATTTTTGGCCTTAGTGACTTTGTTAATCATGGCGGCCAATGTGGTGGAAGATAAGCGCCTTGTGGTGACGATGGCGGGTATTTGGGGCATCGTGATTTATATTGGCGTACAAGTGCTGAGTCACATGTTGGGCGGTGAACCAGAGGTCGATGAACAGGGCAATGCTGTGCGTCATGACGAAAATGGCGTACCGACAGGCGTGGTGAAAGCGGGTATTGGGGGCTTTTTATATCTGGAAGTGCTAGATGCCTCGTTCAGTTTTGATGGTGTCATTGGTGCATTTGCAATCACCTCTGATGTGGTGATCATCATGTTAGGCTTGGCGATTGGTGCAATTTTCGTGCGTTCGATGACGATTTATTTAGTCGAAAAAGGCACGTTGGATGCCTATATTTACCTTGAACACGGTGCGCACTATGCGATTGGTGCGTTGGCCTTTATTATGATTGCCAGCGGTACAGGCTTGCATGTGCCAGAAGTGGTGACAGGTTTAATTGGTGTTGCCTTTATTGTTTGGGCGGTGATTGCATCTATTCAATTTAAAAAACGTCAGGCAAAAGCGGGTTAATGCTATGGTGATGCCCGTTGCTGTATTGCCGCGAAATTACAGAGCAATACGGTGATGAAGACTGTATAAAATATAAATTTGGGTGCACAACGTTGCGCCCTTTTTTATTGAAAAAGTAGGGTCTGTTGAATAAACATCGGGAAAAATCAGCATCCTTAAGCTGAATGTTGTAGGATATCTGCAAATTCAAAATTATTTAGTTTTAGTCGATTGATATGATGAATGCCTTAGAACGCCGCTCGACCTTTGCTTTAAGCAGTATTTTTGCATTGCGCATGTTGGGTCTGTTCATGATTATTCCTGTATTTTCAGTAGCAGGGCAGTCATATCAATACTCAACTCCTGCACTGATTGGTCTTGCCGTTGGTGTTTATGGACTCACCCAAGCCATTTTACAAATTCCGTTTAGCTTAATTGCAGACCGTTATAGCCGTAAGCCATTGGTGGTTTTTGGCTTATTACTGTTTGCTTTGGGTGGTGCAATTGCAGCCATGTCTGACACCATTTATGGCGTGATTATTGGTCGTGCCATTGCAGGTGGTGGCGCAGTATCTGCCGTGGTGATGGCATTACTGGCCGATGTGACCCGCGAAGAAAACCGCATGAAAGCCATGGCGGTGATGGGGATGAGTATCGGTATGTCCTTTGTGGTGGCCTTTAGTTTAGGGCCATGGCTTACGGGCTGGGTTGGTATTTCAGGGTTATTTTGGGTCACCACAGTGATGGGACTAGCAGCGATTCTCATGTTGTTATTGGTGCCTAAAGTCACGCGTCATCATCGTAATTTTCAGCAAGGCTATATCACTCAGTTAAAGCAAGTCCTGAAAATGGGCGATTTAAACCGTCTGCATGTATCGGTATTTACCCTACATTTATTGCTGACTGCCATGTTTATTTATGTGCCTTCGCAATTAATCCAATTTGCCGATATTCCTTTGCAGCATCATGGTTGGGTGTATTTGCCATTGTTGTTGGTCAGTCTGTTCGTGGCATTTCCAAGCATTGTTTTGGCAGAAAAATATCGCAAAATGCGTGGCATTTTCCTGACCGCGATTGCAGGTATTATTTTAGGGCTGTTGGTGCTGATTTTCGGGTTTGAATCGAAATACATCCTTTTATTGGGTTTGGGTTTATTCTTTATTGCCTTTAACGTTATGGAAGCCTTATTACCTTCGTGGTTGTCAAAGGCTGCACCAATTCAATCTAAAGCCACCGCGATGGGTGTAAATGCCAGCAGTCAGTTTTTGGGTGCATTCTTTGGTGGGATGATTGGTGGGCAGTTGTTGATGCTCAACCACACCGCAATGGGTTGGAGTATTTTGACCGCGATTGCTATAATTTGGCTATTCGTTAGTTTTGGATTGGCGCAGCCGCGCTATCTTTCGTCTTTGGTGTTGCGTTTGCCTGAGAACCGAGAAACAGATGAATGGACTTCTCAACTTTTGGCAATTCGTGGTATTGAAGAGGTCGTGGTGATGTCTGACCAGCAAGTGGCTTATGTGAAAGTGGATAAACAGCAAATTGATGATGCTGCGCGACAACAATTAACGCACTTGTTTGGGAAAGAGGTAGCCATTTAAGCATAACTCTTATAAAGTAAATAATAGAAACAAATAGGAAGAAAACGTCTAATGCGTGGTGTAAATAAAGTCATTTTAGTGGGTACTTTAGGTCGTGATCCTGAAACAAAAACTTTCCCAAATGGTGGTTCTCTCACTCAATTTTCTATCGCAACCAGTGATGTCTGGACAGACAAAAACACAGGTGAGCGTAAAGAGCAAACAGAGTGGCATCGCATTGTTTTACATAACCGTTTAGGCGAGATTGCACAGCAATATTTACGCAAAGGTTCTAAAGTATATATTGAAGGTTCATTGCGTACGCGTCAGTGGACCGATCAAAATGGTCAAGAGCGTTACACCACTGAAATTCGTGGTGATCAAATGCAAATGCTCGATTCTTCGAACCGTGGACAATCTGACCAGCAAGATGGTGGGTTTGCACAACCACGTTTTAACAATAACCAAGCTCCAGCCACAGGTTATGCGAATCAAAATCAAGGCGGTTTTAACCAAAATCAGGGTGGCGGCTATGCCAACAATAACCCGAGTGGTTTTGCACCGAAGCCACAAGCTGCGCCTGCAACTGCACCAGCAGATTTAGATGATGACTTGCCATTTTAGACTAACCATTTGATTAAAATGGAAATTATCATCCAAACCCTTTGTTTCGACAAAGGGTTTTTTTATGCAGATATTCAGCAAATATCTATTTTCTCGATTAAATTTCAAACTATGATAGGATTGTTAATTTGTAAATCCGATTATTTTTATAAAAAAGTACTGTTTTACCGATTACTTGGTTTTTCGTATTCTAGCTAAACAAGATAAGCAATCCCTGAAATGAAATGAGGAATTATCCATGAGTTTAATCAATACCCAAGTCAAAGCATTTAACGCAACCGCTTACCACAATGGTCAATTTATTGACGTATCTGAGCAAGACTTTATTGGTAAATGGTCAGTGGTGTTTTTCTACCCTGCAGATTTCACCTTTGTTTGCCCAACTGAACTTGCCGATTTAGCCGATCAATATGCTGAATTCCAAAAAATGGGTGTGGAAATTTACTCAGTATCTACAGACACACACTTTACCCATAAAGCATGGCACGACACCTCAGAAGAAATTAAAAAGATTCAATATCCAATGATTGGCGACCCAACTTGGACATTGTCTAAAAACTTTGAGGTGCTGATTGAAGCAGAAGGTTTGGCAGATCGTGGTACTTTCGTGATTGACCCTGAAGGTAAAATCCAAATTGTAGAAATCAATGCAGGCGGTATTGGTCGTGACGCGCAAGAGTTGTTGCGTAAAGTAAAAGCAGCGCAATATGTGCATGCACACCCTAGCGAAGTTTGCCCTGCCAAGTGGAAAGAAGGCGATGCAACCCTAGCACCATCTATTGATTTGGTGGGTAAAATCTAATCGAATCATCGCACTCAATTTTAAAAATCCAGAACCTCGCTTCTGGATTTTTTATGCTCATGATTTGTTTAACCATGTATAAGTTTCAGCAAGATTATTCCATTCTTGCAATGCTGTATGCCAAATTTGCACTAGGTTGTGGTGCGATGAGCGATTAAGATCAAAACATCTATTCTCCTAGCAATAGGTGTAACACATGAAAAAAATAATCGGTTTATATCGCAACCAAAACATGCATTGGGTGGGCGATGGTTTTCCAGTCAAAAATCTATTTTCTTATGACCGTTTAGGGTAGGCGATCAGTCCATTTTTACTCTTGGATTATGCAGCGCCGTATCATTTTGATGCGACTACCGCACAACATGGTGTTGGTTCGCATCCACATCGCGGTTTTGAAACGGTGACGCTTGCCTATCGGGGCGAAGTGACGCATAAAGATTCGGCAGGTGGTGGTGGCACCATCAAAACAGGCGATGTGCAGTGGATGACAGCAGGTGCGGGTGTGGTGCATGAGGAATTTCACTCCAAAGACTATGCAGCACAAGGCGGGTTGTTTGAAATGGTACAGCTTTGGGTCAATTTGCCTGCTGCAGACAAAATGACGACACCACGTTATCAAGCCATTGAATCTCAACATATTCCGACAATTGAGTTTGAAAATCAGGCGGGGCATTTACGTATTATCGCAGGTCAATATGCAGAGCAATCTGGGCCTGCCAGCACCTTTAGCCCTGTCAATGTTTGGGATGGACAATTGAAAGCTGCACAGACCCAAGCGCTGCATGTGCCAGTAGATCACAATACTTTATTGGTGGTGTTGGCAGGTGAAGTGCGGGTCAATGGCAGTCAACTTGTGCAAGATCACTCAGTGGTGTTATTTGCTCAAGATGGCGAAGCGTTAATTCAGCTTGAAACACTGCAAGATACGCAATTTTTAGTGCTGACAGGCAAGCCATTAAATGAACCTATTCAAGGCTATGGTCCATTTGTCATGAATACCAAGCAGGAAATCATTCAAGCTTTTGAAGATTTTAATCAAGGCAAGTTTGGTGAAATTCCGATTCAACATCAAGCGGGTTAAGCTTTAAAAAATCTTAGCCAAGAAAAAAGCCTCATGTCGATGTCCCGACCGAGGCTTTTGTTGTTCTGGCGCTGTCAAATTTCTAGTTTTAGCGGATTGATCATATTCCTTATGATAATTATATGTGATGTAGTTATCATTTTTGTGCTTGGTATCATAGCGTTTAGAGATTTATTTGTAAAACGAAAATTATAAAATTGGTGAATTTATCTACATGGTTTAGAACACTATTTATAGTATTAAAGAAATAATATGAATAAATTCTAAGGCTTATTTAAGCACTTTCTGATTGTTAAAAAATGTAATCATATTGCCAATGTACTTTGTGTTGTTTCTCTGTGAAAAGTACACAATCTGGTAGTTTTTAATAGCTCATTTTCCTTAGGCATGGTTCATAATTTCATAAAGTATGTAAAAAGATGGATGATCGGTTTGGATATCGCAGTGATCGGTAGTGGTATGGCTGGACTGGCTACCGCAAGAATTCTTAAAGATGCAGGGCATAACATTACAATTTTTGAGGCGCTGCCTGGTCGTGGAATGGACAGTCATAGCATCGAATTTGAGGATGGTTTAATTGATGCGCCGTTACGGGTCATGAACCCACATTTGTGGAAAAACACCCTCAGCTTGGCCACACATTTAGGCATTAAAACTTATCCTGTGCGTACTTATATGGCGTGCAGTTGGTTATTTGAAGATCGTACCGAAACTTGGCTGACCACAAGCCGTACCCGTATTGGTAATTTCCCAATCATTAACAACCGTAAAGGCATACAACAATACGGCTGGCGTTTGGTAAAAGGCATGTTGCAGTTAAAAACAGCCATCGCTAAATTTTTCAAATCTAAAAACCAAGACATTACCCTTGCGGAATTTATCAACCGTAACGAAATTGAAGAAGTGTTTTGGCATGGTGCAGTGATGCCAGTGCTTTACACCATTTGTACTTGTGACCCTAAAACCATTGGTGAATGGCCAGCAAAACCATTGTTGGTATTTTTACGCCAATTGACTGATGGTGATGCATTATTGCGTTTACAAGGTGGCACGCCTGCATTGGTTGATAAGTTGATTGAAGGTATTAATATTCAAAGTGGTGCAGCGATTACTCGTGTTCATCAACAAGAAGATGGTGTAATTGTTGAAAATTCTGAGGGTCAGTCGCAAACATTTGACCGTGTGGTGATTGCAACGCCAACCACTAAAGTCCAAGACTTCTTGGACAATCAACAATTTGCAGAAGATATTGAATTGCTTAAACAGTTCAAATTCGAGCAGGGTGATTTGGTGATTCACACTGATCAAACGGTGATGCCGCCAAAACGTAAAGATTGGTCTGTTTTAAGTTATATGATGGATCGTAAATTTACTCGTCAGCAATTTACGGTATGGCTTAACTCGATCGAACCAACTTTGGTCGGTAAATCGCCAGTGTTCCAAACATGGCGTCCAGTTACACCAATTGATCCGAAAAAGATCATTTCAACGGTAACTTTAACCCGCGCTGTGGTGGATTCAAAGACAGTGGCATTAAACAAAGAGTTGCAGCAGCGCCATCACCAAGACAATCGTAAAGTGTTCTTCTGCGGTTCATGGTCGTGCGATGGTTTACCAATTTTAGAATCTGCAGTGACTTCCGCTATGCATATTGCAGAAATTTTTGGTGCACCATTACCGTTTATTGATTTAAAACCACAAGTTGAGGTTGCGCCGCAATTAGGTTATTAAGTTTAGGGTCTGTTGATATTTCATAAATGGTTTGTGCTGTAGGCTAAAACTGAGCAGATCAGGCATGAAACGCAGGGAATAGCGAGACTATTGCCAAGTTTCATAACGCAATCTGAGAAAGTTTTAGCCACAGCCTTTCAGGACAAGCATATTTTTTGCTGCTATTGCGTTATGAGTCAGTCATTTAGAATGACTAAATTTCCTGCCTCATGCCTTATATCAGCTAAAAAATATGCGTTGTCGCAAACATAGATGAATTATCAACAGCCCCTCTTTTTTGAATTAGACTGAGTCAGTATGAAATGGCAACAGGCGATACGACAGCATTTTCCAAAACATAAATATGCCATTCAAGCGGCATATTTGGGAGATACTTCCGCACTGCCGTGGAGCAATTTAGGTTATTGGTCAGATGCAGTGGGATCTGATTATCCCGCTGCATGTCAAAATTTAGCAGCGCATTTGGCCGCAGCAGTGCATTTAAATTCAAAAGATGTTGTACTGGATTTAGGCTGTGGGCAAGGTGCCAGTCTTAAATATTGGTTGGAACACTATCAAATACAACGACTTGAAGCTGTTGAGCTACAAGATCATCATGTGCAGTCGATTCGACAACATTTAAATTCAAATATTAAAATTCACGCTGCTTCATTTTTAAATTTAAAAGCACTTTTTCCACAACCACGTTTTGATGTGGTGTTCTGTATTGATGCGGCATATCACAGTCATTTGAATTCATTTTTAAGTCAGGTCAATGCAGTTTTGAATTCAAACGGACGTTTGGGCTTTCATTATTTAATTTGGGCAGAACAAGCGCCACCACATGCATTCAAACAGCTGCAATATCGTGCCTTATTAAAATCTGCCGATGTCAATTTTAAAGATCTAATGTCCGAAAGTCAGCTTCGAGCGGTCTTGGCACAGTTTGAATTTAAACAGATTCAGGTGGAAGATTTGTCGGCACAGGTTTTGGCGGGTTTTGCTGATTATGTGCATCAGCATCTCAAGCATCAAATTCAAACGCGAGATGCAGACTGGTTTAAAATTGCCATGACCGCACGTTTATGTGCCAAGCTCTATGCAGATGGCTGGATTAAATATGTGCAGGTGAGTGCGGAAAAAGCTTAATCTATTGTAATGAGCTGTTAGATGATGGGATTTTTCGGTGTTTAGTTGTCCATGCTTAGCTTTAAATCCTACCCACCACATGAAACTGCTTCGGTAAAATTTTTGCGCCACACGTCAATTGATCTCCGACATAAGCCACGGCTTTATCATCAAAAAGAATATGATCGTGACTTTTTATAATCGTGGACCAACGTTGGCACTGAGGGCAGAAATGTCCATCACCCGCCACTAAAAATAAATTTCCCATTTGAGAAACACGCATTTGGTTGGCAAGGATGATTCCACCATGATTGGTCATGGAATGATGCGTTGCAAAGCTTTGAGCCATGAGGTATTCCTTAAACTAGAAAACTTTAGAGAAGCATTGTTTTTTATACTCAATTTTCTAAGACTTATAATTTTAAATTTTTATTTTAATTCACAAAAATATTTTTAAATGTCAGTTTATATGGATGAAACATCAACAAAATAGACCATCAATATAAAAATACGATCTGAAATATGTGTACAGCATTCTAAATCATAAAATACATTTAACAAGTGAAAAGTCACAATCTTGTATTGCAATTGAAGTTTTGCAGATACATCGAAGCCCTAAATAAATTGGAGATTCGAGCAGCATGAGGAAGATAAAAATATACGTTTATAGAAACAAAAAACCTCATAAATTAAAAACTTATGAGGTTTAATATGGTGCCGGCACACGGATTCGAACTGTGGACCTACTGATTACAAGTCAGTTGCTCTACCAACTGAGCTATGCCGGCGTTGTGTAGAGAATTTTACAGAATTTTTACGTGTGCGCAAGCCAAAAAGTAACCGTTTAATGCAGGGCATAGAGTTTTTGAAGATTTTGTACACAGTATTTTGGCGCGTTACAAACGAGGAAATCACATAGAAGGTTTTGTATGAAATGAGCCCAGCGGGTGGGCTCATTGAAGAAAATAACTTGAAATGAAGTGTGAAAAGCGATTATTTATTTCTTAAGATGCGATCTAAATCCTGTGCACATTCTTCTAAGGTAAAGGCCATATCAAGTTGCATTTGTGGTTTGAGTTCATTTGCGAGCGTTCTCCATTGTTCAATTAGGCGAATGGCTTTTTGAATCTTATGTTTGTTGATGTCTTTGGCGATGGTAGGCGTATATCCTCCACGTTTAGCATTTTTAATTTGTTTGACATAATTTTGGCTGTTATTCATGTTCGCTCCCGAATAGCAGTTATATATGTAAGGCATTTGCATGCTTTTATTATGCTAAAGCTTAATGATGACCCTTTTATGTAGAAAGCTGAGATGACGAAATAAAAATAAAAAAAGGTTTTGATAAAAAACAATAAATTTCTTCACCTCTCCTTTTTTGACGGCATAACTCAGTTGTAGCATAGCGATTGAAGATTGTCTTGACTGCAGAGTAACGCAATGTGTCATGTTTGTTGATTTTTCATCAATAGAGGGATTGAGGATTATCAAAATTGGCGATGGAGATGGTCTTAACTGCAAATTCCGTTTATCGCTTTATCCATTTTACGCTCTAGATAATTGCCAAGTTGCTGATTAGAATAGCGCCACTATAAAAATAGCAACGATAATAACAATGCAAAGTTCACTCTTTGCTGTATTAGAAAAATTTGGCTTAAGCCCTCAACACCGCACCATTCATATCCAGTTTTCTAATTCAGCCTTAAATCATCAGGTTTTTTTACAATGCTTAAATGGCCAGCATGCCATTAATCAAGGCTTACAGATTGAAGCCTTGTGTCTTGCATCTCATGCACATGTACCCTTAAAGCAATTTATAGGTTGTGCCGTGGCAGTGGATCAACGGACTGACCAAGGCGAGATTTTTCGGCACAGCGGCATCATTACTGCTGCAGCACAAGGCCATAGTGAGGGTGCGTTGAGCTTATATAAATTACAGATTCAGGATGCAACCGCACTTTGGCATAAACGTCGCAATAGTCGGGTATTTATGAATAAAACGGTGCTGGAAGTCAGTGAAATTTTTTTTAAAGAATGGCAAAGCCGTAGCCATTTATTTGCTGCGAGTTTGAGTCTAGATTTAAGTGGTGTCAGTGATCGTTATATAACGCGGCCACTGATCATTCAATCTAACGAAACTGATTATGATTTTTTAACCCGCTTGTGGCGGAGTGAAGGAATCAACTGGTTAATTGATGAAAGTCAGCCGAGGGTTGCAGATTATCTCAGTCCAATCGTCCCACAAAAATTAAGACTGATTGAACAAAATAGTCATTTTCAGTCTTTAAAACGTCGACAGATTGCCTTTCAGCGTTCTAGTGGGGTTGAGCGCAGGGATAGTATTTACGCTTGGATGGCACAGCGTAGCTTGCAACCGAGCGAAGTACAGTTACAACGTTGGCAGCCTGATCTTTTAGCGCAAGATCAGCACTCAGTCGTGTTTTCATCAAATGTTCAAAGTGCAACGCAAAGCCAAGCAGATTTAAGTTTGGAGCAGGTATGGAATTTAAGTTCATCCTATATGCAGGATACAACTGACCAAGATCAGGCTGCTGTTACTGGTACAGCGCAGCTCAATCAATGGGGACAACAGCAAACCCAATACCATACCTTACAGTCGAAATATTTTTCTGCTCAAAGTAATTTAAGAGATGCTCAGGTCGGATATTGGTTTGAATTACAGGGGCATGCCGAAATAGACACGCATCAACAAACAGAGCGTGAGTTTTTAATTTTATCGAAACGGTTTTATAACCAAAACAACTTGGCGCAGGATGTGCACGTACAGTTGGCAGGTCTACTGCAACAAAGCCAGTGGTCTTTTGAATTGCCTGTTGCAAATCAGCCTAAACAATTTTGTGATTTGACTCTGATACGCAGGCATATTGCAGTGGTGCCTGAATTTAATCCTTTGCAGCATCGCCCTGTTGCCTATCCACAGCGTGCACGAGTGGTTGGACCAGCGCATGAAGAGGTACATGTAGATGCATGGGGACGCATTAAAGTACGATTTTTGTTTACTCGTAATGATGATCATCAACATGATGGCGGTGCGGGTGCCAATGACAATGAGAGCGATTCTGCTTGGGTAGATGTACTCACGCCTTGGGCGGGTGAGGGTTATGGTGCCAGATTTCATCCACGTATTGGTGAAATTGTGGTGGTGGATTTTTTTGAAGGTGATATTGACCGTCCGTTTGTGGTTGGACGTTTACATGAGGCAGAACGAATACCGACCCAGTTTGATATGTTGGGCAGCTTGCCCGATAGCAAAAGTTTGAGTGGTATTCGTTCACAGGAAATGCAGGGCACAGGCTTTAATCAGCTCCGTTTTAATGACAGCACAGGACAGCTGAGTGCTCAATTACAAAGCAGTCATGCGGTGAGCCAGCTCAATTTGGGGGCATTAACCCATCCGCAGCAGCATGAACAGTTGACCGATCGAGGAGAAGGCTTTGAGTTGCGCACAGATGCTTTTGGTGCAGTTAGAGCAGGTC
This sequence comes from Acinetobacter sp. SWBY1, assembly GCF_002946595.1. NCBI lineage: Bacteria > Pseudomonadati > Pseudomonadota > Gammaproteobacteria > Moraxellales > Moraxellaceae > Acinetobacter > Acinetobacter sp. SWBY1. Next base: position 2,181,697 of record NZ_CP026616.1, read on the forward strand.
AGGGCTTACTGCTTTCAACGCATTCACAAGAACAGGCACAGGCTCATCATTTGGATGTTAGTGCTGCAAAAACACAATTAGATAATAGTTTTGCTGCAAGTCAGAAATTAAGTGAGTTGGCACAAAAGCAGCGAGCTGATCCGTTACAAACACTGGATCATCTCAAGGCATTTATAAATCAGATAGAACAAGAAGATCAGAGTAAAGCTGCTACGTTTAAACAGGCGTTGATGCTGCTATGCGCACCGCATTCAATTGCCTTGTCAACGCATCAGGATATCCATCTTTCGGCAGATCAACAGATTTATCAAAGTGCTGCAGGCGGTATCAATTTTTCAACCCAGAAATCTGTGATTACACATGCACGTGACAAAGTCAGTTTATTTGCTGCAGAGCAAGGTATAAGTGCTTTTGCAGCCAAGGGAAAAGTCGAAATTCAGGCACAAGATGATGGTGTAGATTTTTTTGCACGGGAAGGGATTCAAATTATTTCAACTGAGGGGCGCATTGAAATCAGCAGTCCGAAAGAAATTGTGCTAACGGCAGGCGGTTCACAAATCAAAATAAATTCAAAAGGTGTGTTGAATACAACAGGTGGGAAATTTGAATGTAAGGCGGGGCAGCATTGTTTTGAGGGTGGGGAACGGGTGGCAAGCGTCCAATACAGTTTGCCTCAAGCTGAGACTGAATATAGTCATCAAATTGATTATCAGTGGGATGTTGCAACTGAAGATGAGAAAGAGATTTTTGTTGTCGGAAAGCAAGATGGAAGGCTCATTAACACGAATAAAAATATACAAGATGCAAATCAGAGTGTCAGTTCATTAAGATTTTATACGTCAGAAAAAACTGAATTCGTTGCGTTAGGGTTTAATTCATCCTATGTCTATTTAACTCAGTCGGCTGTACAAGATAATAATATTGATGAATTATGGGTTGAAATAGAAGAAGAAACAGAATTAGAAGAAGATGAAGTTTATGCAGAAGAGGATTTAGGCTAATGAGTAATTTAGTCACAATTACATCAAAATTTTATGATCGTTCAGGGCGTCGGGTGATCAACTTAAATGTTATGTCTAGATACCAAGGTTCAAAACGTGAAAATCTTCAGAAAACTGATCTTCATGGGCAGTTTGTATTTCAGGCATCTCCACAAAGAACAGTAGAAATACTGGCAAAACCACCCAATCAAAAAGATTTTACTGTTTTTAAGGTCATTCATACATCTATTGGTTCATCATCACAAGATCCAATAAAAATTCAGTTACCTAAAACAATTGAAGAATATAAACAAAAAGAATTAGGTGAAACCAAAGCTAGAATTGTTACAACTACTTTTAAAGTGGTAGATTGTGCTGGGAAAGTGGTTTCAAATTTTCCTATTCAATCAAGACCTAGAGGGCGGAAAAATGCTTATGAACGATATACCAATGAAAATGGGATCGTGGAGGTATTGTCATCACCACAGCGTGATATTGAAATTTTGGTGTTAACTTCAAATGATCAATTTGTCGTGAAATGTGAGGTAAATTCTAAAAATGGCTCACAGCAGCCGATTTTAATACAACTCGATGAACCATATAGTAATTTCAAAAGCCGATCTGAATTAAAACTAAAAGATAGAACAGGTGAGCAGTTAATTGAAACTCCAACTGATATTGAAATGTTGATGTTGGATACGGGTAAAAAACAGATAATTACCATTTTAAATGGCAGTACTCCATTGTTCAGTATGGTGGGGCAGCGTTTGCAATTTAGAGTATTAAAGCCGAATGGGGATGCTTTAAGCCCTGTGACTTATAGTGCAAAAAGAATGCGTGCAGATGCGGTTGAATTGCGTTTGGATGTGGAGGTTGTTAAAGGTATCACGGCAGAGGGTAGGCCGAGTATTGAGAAAAGTATCAAGTATAATTTAGAGGAGATAGTTTCATTAAGTTTTTTTAAAGCTGTTTATGGCTCTAATAAACTATTTTCTCATCGTGTAATGAAAGGGCGATCGACACATAATACTCCACCTGAAAAATTTGTTATAGAGTTAAACAAAAGCCTAATTAAGCATAATCTTAAAGACAAATTAATGTTATGTCATTTTTTAGCACAAATTTATCATGAGTGTGATCATTTTAATACATTGATTGAGTATGCGAGCGGTAAGGATTATGATATTTCAAATTTTCCACCATCTGTTTGTGATATAAAAAAAAGCCGAGCATGTAGAAGAAGAAAACAAATTTTGGCTGAAGGAAACTCATCTTTAGGAGATGGCCCTAAATACAAAGGGCGAGGCTTAATTCAGCTAACTTGGAAAAGTGCGTATAAAAAATATAAAAGCTATTCTGGAATTGACGTGGTTAATAATCCGGAATTACTCTGTGATGATTTATTTCATGCTGTAGATAGCTCAGTCTGGGCTTTTAATGTATTTAAAAATGCTGATAGTTTAATTCACAAAGGATATAAAGATTTAAATGGCACTTATAGTGATAACTATCATTTAAAAGTTGTTGAATCTGTTAGTAGGAGAATAAACGGTGGAAATAATGGTATGGCTGAAAGAAAAAAATTATTTATAAAAATATTAAAAGAGGTTGAGAAAAGAGATGGGTTTAAATAAATTTTATCTATTTTTTTTATTGCTTTTTACTTGTTATGTATCGGCAGAAGAAATATTGATTAAAGAAAAAAATAGTATTTATTATAATGAAAACGGAGAAAATTTCTTATTATTTAATAAAAAAGACTATTGTTTTGATAAAGATGCTTTTTCAGTAGAGTATTTTGGTATTCCTTTAAAAAAATATGTAGTGGTCAATTATACTGAAGACTGTAATCCAAGTGGGCAGTATCGAATATTTGAAATTTCTTCCCTGAAGGCAAAAGAATTTTATTTAAGTCCTTTGTATGATCCTGAATTTATAAATAATCAGATTATTGAAAGGTTCAAAGATGGAGCAATCAGCTACAAAAGAATCTATACATTAAAGTCTGGAAGCTATTCAAGACAAGAGGAATGGAAATCTTTGGCTCCAAACATAAATATAAGTACTTATTTTTTAAATGGTTATAAAGTTTATGTGCTTAAAGATGACTTAGGAAGAGAGATTCAAAATCTGATGATAACTTCTCCTAAAGCATTCTTGTTTGATCGTTATTTTATTCGGAAAAAGTCTTATCTCATCCAAGGGGATCGAGTCAAAATAAACCATATTGCAAAAAACAAAGATAATTTTTTCCTAAGTATTGATTATATTAGTAAAAAAAATGGAGTGGTAAAGGCATATATTATGCTGTCCGATGTTATTTGATGTATAGGATAATCCTCATGAAGTCGCTTTGTAGCAACTTCATGATAGCTTTGATCAACCTTCCATCACTTCTTCTAATAACTCTTCACTTGGGGCAAAGTAATATGCACCGTCTAGAGCAGTCACAAAGTGCAATAAACGGTCATGGATGCCATCACCTGAAGTACCAAACATACGTTCTAACATGGCATCAATAATGCTCAAATCTTTGGTATAAGCAATAAAGAATAAACCCTGATCGCCCTTGCCATCACCATAAGGTAAAGAGTGGCGCAAAATTTCCATTTCATCGCCTGCATCATCTTCAACGACTGTACGTGAAACGTGCGAATTTTCAGGTTGTACATCTTCGTCTAATTCAATCGATTCAAGTTTGGTGCGTCCAATCACGTGTTCTTGGGCATCGACTTTGAGCTTTTTCCATTTTTCTAAATCGTGACAATAGCGCTGTGCAAAAATAAAAGAACCATCGGCAAACACGCCTGCATCTTCCCCTAAAAGTGCAACTTCGGCACGATCATCTGGAAATTGTGGGTTTTCGGTACCATCAATAAATCCCGTCATGTCGCGTCCATCAAAATAACGGAAACAGACCCGTTCATCCAACACTTCAATTTTGTCTTGGATCCCCTCAAAAAAGGCCTGACTGAGCGCAAAGCAAATATCTGAACGGGCACTCGCGAGATGAATAATCACATCGGCAGGCACGACAGGCATTGGGTACGCCCCTTGAATCGGTTGTAATTGTTTAAAACCATCTGGAGATTGCTCATAGAGTTGTGCCCAAAGTTCAGGACCAAAAGCAACGCCAGTTTTAATTTGGGCATGTGGATGTTGGGTAATCAAACGATCCCGTGTGCTAAACAAGTCAGCCAATTTTTCTTTTAACTCAGTAATGCTTAAGTCTTTTAAACGAAGTACAAGAAAGCGAGCATGATCTGAAGGTAGTGGCAAAATTACAGATTGGGCAGTCATGTATAGCTCCTGAAAATTTGTTGTTTTCTATAAAGTTGACTTTATTGTGCCTGATTGTATGTAGGCTTAATAGCCTCAACCCGATTTTTATTCCACGTTTTTAGTCATGAGATTAAGTGAAATATCATATAATGCACTGTCTTGTGAAAAGCGGCGATATATGTCTTATCAAGTTTGGATTGCGTTTATGTTGGCCTGTTGGGTGATTAGTGTTTCACCTGGCGCGGGTGCAATAGCATCTATGTCGAGTGGTTTGAATTATGGTTTTCGACATGGTTATTGGAATGCGATTGGTCTACAACTGGCTTTATTATTGCAAATTGCGATTGTAGCCGCAGGGGCAGGGGTATTATTTGCGACAACGCCTTGGGCATTTCTAATTGTGAAATGGTTTGGTGTGGCATATTTGTTATATTTGGCGTATTTGCAATGGGCAGCGCCTGCACAGTCGATTGAAATTCAGCATGAGCTGACGCGAAAATCTGCTGGAAAATTAGTGATGTACGGCTTTCTAGTCAATATGAGCAATCCCAAAGCAATTGTGTTTTTATTGGCAGTTTTACCGCAATTTTTAGATTTATCTAAACCACAATGGACGCAATATGCAATTATGGCGTTGACCATGATTAGTATTGATTTGATTGTGATGGCGGGCTATACGGGCTTGGCCGCTAAAGTTTTACGTTTGTTAAGATCATCGAAGCAGCAAAAAGTCATGAATCGTACTTTTGCTGCATTGTTTGCAGGCGCTGCTTTTTTGTTGAGTTTGGTGCATCAGTAATGGCCTCAATTACACAAAAGTGTATGCTGTAATTATAAAAAAAATAGATTGAGATATACGTTGAAAATGAAAGGTATTCCGCGAGCACGTTATTGGCAACATTGGTGGATTAGCATGTTGCTTTTGAGTTTTTCAACTTTAATTGCAATTGGATTAGCGATTCACTTTTCAGTAGATCGCGTGTTTTGGCCAATTGCTTTGATGGCACACTTGAGTATCAATTTAATTTTTTCTTTTGTATTTGCCGCTTTTCAAACTTATTTTAAACATTCGGTGTGGCAAAGTGTGGTATTGATTAATATCACAGCTGTGTTGTTGATTGCCATTCATGCAATGTTTTATCTACAAACAATAGATTGGAATGCTGTATCAGAAGGTCAGCAGCAATTGAGTCTTTTACAGCAAGTGATTCACAGTGATATGGCACTGTGGATAGTGTATATGCTGCCACTTTTGGTCGTAATGCTCATTGCTGCAATAAAAAAATATAGATACTCATGAACAAAAAACTAAGCCATCGTTCTCACTTTTTGAACGCTAAAAATTACCGCAAAAATGATCGCCATAGTCATCACAATACTTAAACCTGTCGAAATATTTAAGCCCGCACTTGACCATAAACCTACGCTGACTGCAATTTGCGCTACAATAAATGCCCAAATCACCATTTGTTTAGGCGAGTGAGCCAATAAACGTGCGGTTAAAGCAGGAATCACCAACAATGCGCCCATCAATAAAGATCCGACTGCACGTAAAGCCAATACGGTAAATAATGCCAACAACAACATAAAAATCAGGCGTTGCCATTGGGCATTCACGCCTTCACTGACCGCAATATCAGGGTCAATTGCAATTTGAATTTGTGCCTGCCAAAATTTATACAGCACCGCTAAAGCAACAATAATCACTAGGGCAAATACAGGTAAATCTGCCCATGAAATGGTGAGTAAATCGCCAAATAAATAGCTCAGCAATTCAGGACGCAAACTTGGAATATGCTGAATAAAGAGCAACCCTGAACAGAGCAAGGTTGCAGAGCAGAGCGCCAATAATGCATCACTTGGCAACCGTGGATCATGTAAAATCCACAAAACACCCACCAATAATAATGCCAAGAATGTCACGCCCATCCACAGAGGCAAACTCAACGCCCCTGCAATCGCCACACCCAATAACGTACCATGTGCCATCGTATCGGCAAAAAAGGACATGCGTCGCCACAGCATTAAACAGCCCAGTGGGGCTGTCAAAAATACCAACAAACTGCCCATGATCCATGCAGGTAACAGCAATTGTAGCCAATCCATCATGGGTTAAGCTTCCGGTTCAGGGTGAATATGAGGACGTGAATCATGCTGACAAGGCTCGGCATGATCTCCATGTGCACAGTGTTCATGGTGATGTTGATAAAACACCCGATTGGTTCCAAAAATAGCTTGATATTCAGGATGTTGTTGTACATTCTCGGGCAAACCGCTGCAGCAAATATGTTTGTTTAAACAGACCACACGGTGCGTACCTTGCATGACCCATTGCAAATCATGCGACACCATCAACACCGCACAGCCATATTTGTGCGGTAAGTTGCGCACATAGTCATACAGTTCAGCTTCGGACTGAATATCCAGTCCTTGCATCGGCTCATCCAGTACCAAAACATCGGGTTGACGCAATAAAGCACGTGCCAGTAAAACCCGCTGTCGCTCACCACCAGACAGTTGTTGTACTTTCGAATCTTGCAGTTTGGCAATCCCAGTATCGCGGATAATTTCTGCTTTAATTGCGTCTGGGCATTTTTCTAAAGCCAGTAAATCTTTCACTCTTAAAGGCAAGCTGTGAGAAGGATTAAACTTTTGCGGTACATAAGAAAAGGTCAGCTTGCGAGCATTTACGAGCTTGCCTGCATTTGGTTTGACAATGCCAAGCAAGACTTTAATTAGAGTCGACTTTCCTGCGCCATTGGGGCCAATTAGCGTGACAATTTCACGTGCATGTAATTCAAAATCGACATTTTTTAAAATATCGCGCTCATCTATTCGCACCTGAATATTGTGCAAGGCGATGAGCGGTGCAGTGGTTATTTGCTGTTGCACTGCTGACATTTTCCAGAAATCTCAATAATGCTGTGATGCGGGCTAAAGCGGTCAGAGGCTGCCAACTGATCTAATTGCTCTAATAAACCTTGCGCTGAAGCTTCTTTAACGACTTTACATTCAGTACAGATCAAAAAAGCCGCTTGGTGTCCTTCACGTGGATGACAGCAAGGAATATAGGCATTGATTGAAGTCAAACGGTGAATTAGTCCTTTTTCCAGTAAAAAATCCAAAGTACGGTACACCGTTGGCGGTGCTGCAGGACGATCAGACTCACTTTTAATTTTCGCCAATAAATCATAAGCACCCATTGGTGCAGATGCCTTGAGAATGAGTTCCAACACTTCTTTACGTAGCGGTGTTAAACGAGCACCTGTTGCCGCACATAAACTTTCAGCTTCGGCAAGACGTTGATCGACATTGTGATGGTCGTGAACGCCATGTAATGCATTGTGATGCTCGTGCGAACATAAGCTCATAGCCACCCCAGTTGAACTTTAAAAGAAAAACGACAGTAAATCTTAGCATGAAGCGTTATTAGTTTCGATTATACGTAGGTATTTTTATAAATTTGTTATATTATAACATTTGTCGATTTTTCGTGATATGCCGCAATGTTTCGTTTATTTAGTTTCTGTCTTTTAGCGTTATGCAGTACTGTCAGCATGGCGCAGGCTTTGGTGGTGTCTACCCATCCTATCTATTTGATTGCCCAAAAAGTCACGCAAAATATCGAAACACCCACGTTATTACTGGCAGATCAAACAGGGCATGATGTATCGCTCACGCCTGCACATCGAAAAATCATCCAAGATGCGGATTTAATTATTTGGCTAGGTAAGGCGCATGAAGCACCGCTAGAACGTGTATTACATCAAAATCCTAAAGCGATTGCTTTATTAGATACGGGCATTATGAAAACTTTGCCGCAGCGTTCAGAACGTGGTGCAGCATTAAAAAATACAGTAGACAGCCATGTCTGGCTAGACCCAAACAATGCGGTGCGTATCGGCTTCTTTATTGCCGCGTTACGTTCTCAGCAAATGCCTGAACATCGCGATGCTTATTGGAACAACGCACGTGCCTTCGCACAGAGTTTATTCAAAAGTGCAAGTCAGTTTCAGACTCAAACTGCAGTACAGCCATATTGGGCTTATCACGATGCCTATCAATATTTAGAACGTGCCTTAAATTTAGAATTTTCTGGGTCGATGACCAATGATCCGCATATTGCGCCAACAGTCGCACAAATTAAATATTTGAACGATCACCGACCAAATCCAAAAATGTGCCTACTTGCAGAAGGACATGCCAGTAAAAATCAGTATATGAAATTGAATCCAATTGTGTTTCAAAAGGTCGATGAAAGCATGCGCGGTGCAGATGATTTTGTGCAAGCGTGGCAGCAATTAGCCAAGCAAACCAAGGCTTGTGTATTAAATGCACGAAAATGATGCGTTTTTTAAGCAAAATTGAAATATGACAATTCCGAGACAAACATGCAAAAAAACACGACTAAGGTCGGGAAACGATTGCATGTTCAGGGGGCTAACTCTATAATGCCTGCGATAAAAAACGATCATCAGTTGAACTTGTCAAGCATTAATGCTGTGAGTGGATAAAAAAATGAGCCGAACTAGTCGCTTGATTGACCGACGATTAGCTAAAGCTTTGGTCTTCTTACAAGCATTCATGATTCCAGTTTCAGCCCTGATAGCGTGGGTCTTGAAAGACTCAACGGCTGCCTTAAGCGCTGCACTTGGTGCTAGTGTTTGTTGGTTGGCAAGTTGTTATTTTTCATGGCAGTCGTTTCGAGCAGCAGGTGCACGAGCGTCCAGACAGGTTCTTTCGAACATGTATAGAGGAATGCTCGGTAAGTTTGCAATCGTGATCGTAGGATTCATTTTAATTTTAAGCAATGTACAGCCGTTATCCCCGGTGGCATTGTTTTGTGGTTTTATGCTCGTTCAAAGCATGTCGTGGGTTGCGCCATTTTGGGTGTCACGATTACAAAAACGAGTCTAAACGCAGCAAAAATTGAAAAGTTTTTCAGGAATAGGCGAGATATCAAGCAGCACGCGATGTTCGTTTGTTCTATTAGTTTTTTTACATTGACCAGGTGTGATTTATGGCTGCTGAAGAACATGCCCTTACTTCGACCGAGTATATCAAGCATCACTTGACCAATATGACCTATGGCAAAATGCCAGACGGTTCATGGAAGTTGGCTGAGTCTGCTGAAGAAGCTCAACAGATGGGGTTCACTGCTATTCACTTGGATTCAATGGGTTGGTCTATCGGACTTGGTCTGATCTTCTGTTTATTGTTCTGGATTGTTGCGAAAGCTGCAAATTCAGGCGTGCCTGGTAAATTCCAGTCAGTAATTGAAGTGATTATCGAGTTTGTGGATTCAAGTGTACGTGATACCTTCCATGGGAAGTCTCGATTAATTGCACCCTTAGCATTAACCATTTTCGTGTGGATTTTCCTCATGAACTTGATGGATTTAATCCCTGTTGACTTTATTCCTTATGTAGCTCAACAGGCGATTGCATCTATGCTGGGTGTGGACCCTCATCAGGTTTACTTTAAAATTGTTCCGACTACAGATCCAAACATTACCTTAGGTATGTCTATTTCTGTATTCTTCTTAATTATTTTCTATAGTATTCGTGAGAAAGGTGTTGGCGGCTTCGTTGGTGAGTTGGCACTTAACCCATTCAACCCAAGTAATCCAGTTGCTAAAGTGCTTTTAATTCCATTCAACTTATTGTTGGAATTGACTACTTTCTTGGCGCGACCAGTTTCATTGGCTCTACGACTGTTCGGTAACATGTATGCGGGTGAGTTAATCTTCATTCTTATCGCGTTATTACCGTTCTGGATCCAGTGGGCATTGTCTGTGCCTTGGGCGATTTTCCACATTTTGATTATTACGCTACAAGCATTCATTTTCATGATGTTGACTATCGTGTACATGAGCATGGCAAGCGAAAAGCATTAATGGTATGGCCTAACTGTCATCGGGCGGTTGGGCACACAATTTTTTAACTTAATTTGGTATAAAACCTAACCTCTGAGGAATTATCATGGAACTCACTTTAGGTCTAGTTGCAATTGCATCTGCTATCTTGATCGCTTTCGGTGCTTTAGGTACTGCGATTGGTTTTGGTCTTTTAGGCGGTCGCTTCCTTGAAGCTGTTGCTCGTCAACCAGAATTGGCTCCACAACTTCAAACTCGTATGTTCTTAATCGCAGGTCTTCTTGATGCTGTGCCTATGATCGGTGTTGGTATTGGCTTGTTCTTCATCTTCGCTAATCCATTTGTAGGTTAATCAGCTTAATTCCGAAATTCACTATTTGAGGAATTTGCAATGAATATCAACCTCACATTGTTTGGCCAAGCGATTGCATTTGCGATTTTCGTCGCATTCTGCATGAAGTTTGTATGGCCACCACTAATCAATGCGATTAGTGAGCGTCAGCGTCGTATTGCTGACGGCTTAAATGCAGCTGAAAAAGCAAAAGCTGATCTTGCCGATGCGCAAGCTCAAGTGAAAGCTGAATTAGATGCAGCTAAAGCACAAGCGGCTCAATTGATCGAACAAGCGAATCGTCGTGCAGCACAATTGGTAGAAGAAGCGCGTACCCAAGCATCTGCTGAAGGTGAGCGTATTCGTCAACAAGCGAAAGAAGCTGTTGATACAGAAATCAATTCTGCTCGCGAAGAATTACGTCAACAAGTGGCTGCACTTGCAGTAACTGGTGCTGAGAAAATTCTTAGCCAGCAAGTTGACGCAGAAGCTCACAATGCCATGCTGACTCAGCTGGCTGCTAAACTTTAAGAGAGGCAGATTATGGCTGAACTCTTGACGTTGGCACGCCCATACGCTAAAGCAGCATTTGCTTACGCTTCTGAGCAAGGTGCAACTGACACTTGGTCAACAGCACTTAACTTGCTCAGTGCTGCGGTGCAAGACGAAGCATTTTCAGCTTACTTAAATCGCCCTGAGCTTACGCCTGCTGAGCAGGTGAGTATTTTTGCCAAAGTTTTAGGTGAAGACCAAACTGCAGCAGTGTCAAACTTTTTGACATTGCTTGCTGAAAACAACCGTTTGGCTTTGCTTCCTGAAATTCAAGCAGAATACGAACAGCTCAAATCACAGAATAACAATACTGTGGATGTTGTGATTGAATCAGCATTCCCATTGACTTCTGTACAAGAACAAATTCTTGCTCAAGCGTTAGAAAAACGTTTCGCTGCGGCAGTAAATGTTTCTGTAGAAGTGAACCCAGCGTTAATTGCGGGTGTGGTTATTCGTGCAGGCGACCAAGTGATAGATGATTCTGCGCTTAACAAGCTTGAAAAAATGCGGACACGTCTTTTAGCTTAATTGCGAAGACTGAACTAATAAAAGATTGAGGTATAGCGCAATGCAACAACTGAATCCATCCGAGATCAGTGCGCTCATTAAACAGCGTATCGGCGATCTGGACACCAGCGCGACCGCTAAAAACGAAGGTACCATTGTTATGGTATCCGACGGTATTGTGCGCATTCACGGCCTTGCTGATGCAATGTACGGTGAAATGATCGAATTCGACGGCGGCTTATTTGGTATGGCACTGAACCTAGAACAGGATTCAGTGGGCGTCGTTGTTTTAGGTAACTACTTAAGCCTTCAAGAAGGTCAAAAAGCACGTTGCACAGGTCGTGTATTAGAAGTTCCGGTTGGTCCAGAACTTTTAGGCCGTGTAGTAGATGCTTTGGGTAACCCAATTGATGGTAAAGGCCCTATTGATGCAAAATTAACTGATGCTGTAGAAAAAGTAGCACCAGGCGTAATTTGGCGTCAATCAGTGGATCAACCTGTTCAAACTGGTTATAAATCAGTTGATACCATGATCCCTGTAGGCCGTGGTCAACGTGAGTTGATCATTGGTGACCGTCAAACTGGTAAAACAGCAATGGCGATCGATGCGATCATCGCTCAGAAAAACTCTGGCATTAAGTGTGTATACGTAGCAATTGGTCAAAAACAATCGACTATCGCAAACGTAGTACGCAAGCTAGAAGAAACTGGCGCTATGGCGTATACAACTGTTGTTGCAGCAGCAGCGGCAGATCCAGCAGCAATGTTGTATCTTGCTCCGTACTCTGGCTGTACAATGGGTGAATACTTCCGTGACCGTGGTGAAGACGCGCTTATCATTTATGATGACTTGTCTAAGCAAGCTGTTGCGTATCGTCAAATTTCATTGCTTTTACGTCGTCCACCAGGTCGTGAAGCGTATCCAGGTGACGTGTTCTATCTACACTCGCGTCTACTTGAGCGTGCTTCTCGTGTATCTGCTGACTATGTTGAGAAATTCACTAACGGTGAAGTTAAAGGTCAAACTGGTTCTTTAACTGCATTGCCGATTATTGAAACTCAAGCAGGTGACGTATCTGCATTCGTACCAACCAACGTAATTTCGATTACAGATGGTCAGATCTTCTTAGAAACATCATTATTCAACGCGGGTATTCGTCCTGCTGTGAACGCGGGTATTTCTGTATCGCGTGTTGGTGGTTCTGCTCAAACTAAGATCATCAAAAAATTGTCTGGTGGTATCCGTACCGCTTTGGCGCAATACCGTGAATTGGCAGCGTTTGCTCAGTTCGCTTCTGACCTTGACGAAGCAACTCGTAAGCAACTTGAACATGGTCAACGTGTAACTGAGTTAATGAAGCAGAAACAATATGCACCATACTCAATTGCTGACCAAGCTGTTTCAGTTTATGCATCTAACGAAGGCTACATGGCTGACGTAGAAGTGAAGAAAATCGTAGACTTTGATGCTGCGTTAATTTCTTACTTCCGTTCAGAAAATGCTGCGTTAATGCAACAAATCGATGAAACTGGTGATTTCAACAAAGACATCGAAGCTGCAATCAAAGCAGGTATTGAAAGCTTTAAAGCGACTCAAACTTACTAATTTAGCATTGGCTAGTTAGGGGTTTGGTTCACGGAATCAACCTTCGGAAGCCTGAAAGGGCTTTCGAATACTAGGTTAAGCGTATGGCAAATTTAAAAGAAATTCGCGCCAAAGTTGCTAGTATCAAGAGCACGCAAAAGATTACTCGCGCGATGCAAATGGTTGCTGCTTCTAAGATGCGTCGTGCGCAAGAGCGCATGGCTCAAGGCCGTCCGTATGCCGAAAATATGCACCGTGTAATTGCTCATTTGGTACAGGCGAACCCTGAATACAAACACCGTTATATGATCGAACGCCCTGTAAAACGCGTGGGTTATATCATTGTTTCTTCAGATCGTGGTTTGGCAGGTGGCTTGAACATTAACTTGTTCAAGAAAGTTGTAAAGCATGTACAGCAACAACAAGAGCAGTCAATTGAAGTTCAGTTTGCTTTAATTGGTCAAAAAGCGGTTTCGTTTTTTAAAAACTACGGCGGTAAAGTGCTTGGTGCAACTACAAACGTAGGTGACGCGCCAAGTCTTGAACAGTTATCTGGCTCTGTGCAAGTGATGTTAGATGCGTACGATAAAGGCGAGTTAGATCGCATTTACCTCGTGTCAAACGGCTTTGTCAATGCCATGACTCAAGATCAGAAAATCGAACAACTTGTTCCTTTAGCATCTGCTGAAGAAAACAAGACTCTTAACCGTCAATACGGTTGGGATTATATCTATGAACCAGAAGCTGAAGAGCTGTTAAATGGTTTATTGGTTCGTTACATCGAGTCTATGGTTTATCAAGGTGTGATTGAAAACATCGCATGTGAACAGTCTGCGCGTATGGTTGCAATGAAAGCTGCAACAGATAACGCAGGTGAACTGATCAAGAGCCTACAACTTATTTATAACAAGCTGCGTCAAGCCGCGATTACTCAGGAAATTTCTGAAATCGTTGGTGGTGCCGCTGCCGTTTAACATTATTAGTTTGAATTGAGGAGACAGCAATGAGTGGCGGTCGTATCATTCAGATCATCGGCGCGGTTATCGACGTCGAGTTTGAACGCAACAGCGTTCCTAAGATCTATGACGCTCTCCAAGTTGACGGTACTGAAACTACATTAGAAGTTCAGCAACAACTTGGTGATGGCGTAGTTCGTACTATTGCAATGGGTTCTACTGAAGGCCTTAAGCGTGGTTTGAACGTAACTAACACTAACGCTCCAATCTCTGTACCTGTAGGTACAGCGACTCTTGGTCGTATCATGGACGTTCTTGGTCGCCCTATCGACGAAGCTGGTCCAGTTGCAACTGAAGAGCGTTTACCAATTCACCGTCAAGCGCCTTCTTATGCAGAACAAGCGGCTTCTACTGACCTTCTAGAAACAGGTATTAAAGTCATTGACTTACTTTGCCCGTTCGCAAAAGGTGGTAAAGTTGGTCTGTTCGGTGGTGCGGGTGTTGGTAAAACCGTAAACATGATGGAGTTGATCAACAACATCGCTAAAGCGCACTCAGGTTTATCTGTATTCGCTGGTGTTGGTGAGCGTACTCGTGAAGGTAACGACTTCTATCACGAAATGAAAGACTCTAACGTTCTTGACAAAGTAGCAATGGTCTACGGTCAGATGAACGAGCCGCCTGGTAACCGTTTACGCGTAGCGTTAACTGGTTTGACTATGGCTGAGTACTTCCGTGATCAAAAAGATGAGAACGGTAAAGGTCGTGACGTATTATTGTTCGTAGACAACATCTACCGTTATACACTAGCAGGTACTGAAGTATCAGCACTTCTAGGTCGTATGCCATCTGCAGTAGGTTATCAGCCTACACTTGCAGAAGAGATGGGTGTTCTTCAAGAACGTATTACTTCAACTAAGTCTGGTTCGATTACATCTATTCAAGCTGTATACGTACCTGCCGATGACTTGACTGACCCATCACCTGCTACAACGTTCGCGCACTTAGACGCAACTGTAGTATTGAGCCGTGATATTGCATCTCAAGGTATTTACCCTGCGATCGATCCACTAGACTCAACTTCACGTCAGTTAGATCCATTAGTTGTTGGTACTGAGCATTACGAAATTGCTCGTTCAGTTCAAAACGTTCTTCAACGTTATAAAGAATTGAAAGACATTATCGCAATTCTTGGTATGGACGAATTGTCAGAAGAAGACAAACTTACTGTATACCGTGCACGTAAGATCCAACGTTTCTTCTCTCAACCGTTCCACGTAGCTGAAGTATTTACTGGCGCGCCTGGTAAACTTGTACCGCTTAAAGATACAATTCGTGGCTTTAAAGGTCTTCTAGCTGGTGAATACGATCATATCCCAGAACAAGCGTTCTATATGGTTGGTGGTATTGACGAAGTGATTGCTAAAGCCGAGAAACTTTAATTAGCAGCTCTAATTTAGGAGATTCTCATGGCGACTATGCAATGTGATGTTGTAAGTGTAAAAGAGTCTTTGTACTCGGGCACTGTGACTATGCTAATTGCAAAAGGTGCTGGCGGTGAACTCGGTATTATGCCGGGTCACGCACCACTGGTAACTTTGCTTCAGCCGGGTGCAATCCGCGTTCTGCTGGAAAATGGTACAGAAGAATTAATCTATGTATCTGGTGGCGTTCTAGAAGTTCAACCGCATGTTGTTACGATTCTTGCAGATACTGCAGTTCGTGCAGAAAACTTAGATGAAGCGGCAATTATTGAAGCGCGTAAACACGCTGAACAATTGTTGGCAAATCAAAAGAGCGATTTGGACTCTGCTGCTGCTTTGGCTGCTTTGGCAGAAACTGCTGCACAGTTGGAAACCATCCGCAAAATCAAAAACCGCGCACTTTAATTGTCGGTTTAAGATTGAAAGAAGCCATTCGAAAGAGTGGCTTTTTTTATACTGTTTATAATTGAAGTCTTATCTTTGCTTAGGATGCCATATTGGTGGTATCAGTAGGTTGATTCGATTCGCCCTGTAAAATCATCCCCGCCAGCTTTAGCATTTCAGCTTGAATACTCCCCATTTGCTGTTCCAGTTTTTTAAAGTCCACTTTGCTTAAATCGATTTGTCCATTTAAAAATGGTGAAGCCAAAACTTGCTGATTGGCAGCCAATAAGTTTTGACGGATGGTATCAATTTCCTGTGTTTTTAAGTCTAGGCTGCTTAGTGTTTGATTGAAGCCTTGTAACTGCTGTTGTAATTGAGTCGCTGCAATTTGTAATTGTTGTGGATCTTGCGCATCTACAGCGGTTTGCAATTCAGACTTGGTTTGATTCAGTTGTTCGACATATTGACCTGCTTTGAGCTGTAGATCAGCCACATCGCGCACAATATAGAACATATTGCCACTGCTTAATGGAGCGTTGGTTGGGTTTGTATTGCTGTTGGATGATGCGCTGGAATCATCTTGATTAGTTGTTTGCGTTTGCGGCGTGTTCATTTGATCACAGGCGCTGAGTAGCAAGGCAGAACTCAATAGTGCAAACGGAAGTAGTGTCTTCGAAGATACATTTTTCATATTCATGTGATTTTTGGTACTCATTGAGAATGAATATAAAACGAAAATATGAATAAAAAACAGATTGTTGCAAAGCAATAACAAATCTTAATTTTTTTGTCTAAATCAAAAAAAATAGGAGTTTTAAAGAAACTCCTATGAATTACACTTCTTTCATAAAAGAAAAATGATCATAAGTAATGCGTCGAATTGATGTCGAATTGATATTGATAGTCCCTTCTCTTGCGCCATATATGGCTCAGGATGAGGAATATATTCCGCAAGAGGATGGGGGAGCTGAATTATTGATTTAAAGAGAATTTATGAAAGAACTCTTTAACTTGCTGAATAAAAAATTATTTAGCCAATTCAGCCTCAATCGCTTCTACAATGCGCGGGTCATCTGCGGTTAAATCTGGGGCAAAACGCGCCACCACTTCACCTTGTTTATTCACCAAAAACTTTTCAAAGTTCCACAATACTTCAGGTGGTTCATTTGGGGTTAAGCCGTAATCAACCAAATCTTTCCACCATGGGCCTTCACCAATACGTTCAGGAATTGCTTGCGTTAAAGCCGTGTAGAGAGGATGTTTTTCTGCACCCACGACTGGAATTTTAGCAAACAATGGAAAACTCACCTGATAATTCAGTGAGCAAAATTCCTGAATTTCTGTATCGCTGCCCGGTTCTTGTGCCAAGAAATCATTCGATGGAAAGGCTAAAATTTCTAAGCCTTGTGCCTGTTTTGCTGCGTAGAGTTGCTGTAAGCCTTCGTATTGCGGGGTTAAGCCACATTTTGATGCCACGTTCACGATCAACAACACTTTTCCTGCATATTGATTTAATGTGGTTTCCGTACCCTGATTGGTTTTTACTGCAATGTCATAAACTGAAGTGCGCATAGTTGCTTCCTAGAATCTGTATTTTACCGCTACTGTTGTAACTGTAATTTTTGGGTACAGCAAGTTTTATAGCAAAGAAATTTACGACACTGATGGAATCCCGCATAGCCGTGATATTGCGCAGAAAAATGTAATTCGTATCTGCATTTTATTTTATTGATGGATAAATCGAGCGAAAAGTGCCATAAATAGACACTGGGTTTTTAGCACTTTGCATCACAAGTCAGTTATAGAAAAGGGTTTCACAGCAGGTATGCTGTTTGGTACAACAAGGATGATGAATACATGATACGGTCAGATAAAGGCGTATTTTGGGCAATTTTATTGCCATTGATTGCGGTATTGATTTGGTCTTTAAATATTGCAGTAACGAGGTATGTGGCGGAGTATATTTCACCCGTCAGTATCAGTTTTTATCGTTGGTTGATTGCTTTTCTGATTTTGACACCATGGATATTGCCAAGAGTTTGGCAGCAGCGTGAGTTGATTCGCCCACATTTGAAACAGTTGGCAGTGCTCAGTGCATTTGGTTTGGTGCTGTATCAAGGTCTCAGCTATACCGCAGCCAATTACACCACTGCAACCAATATGGGCATTATTAATGCGTTTATTCCCATGTTTACGGTCTTGGTTTCGTTGCTGATCTTAAAAGAGATTCCCACACGATTTGCTGTTTTAGGCTGCATGATTTCATTTTTGGGCTTGTTGTATGTAATTGCACAAGGAGATTTACGTCAACTCAGTCAACTGACAGGGCATGCGGGTGATATGCTCATGGTTTTGGCGGTATTTTTTTACGCCTTTTATGGGGTGTTTTTAAAGAAATGGAATTTAAAATTGCCGCTCATGCTGAGTCTTTATGTGCAAATTATATTCGCCTTACTTTACCATCTGCCATTTATTTTGTGGTTCGGCTTGGATCATTTAAATAGCCAAAATGGTTTAAGTGTGCTGTATGCAGGTATATTTCCTTCAATTATTGCACCTTTGGTATGGATGTTGGCCGTTCAATATTTAGGGCCAAATCGCACCAGTATTTTTATGAATTTGATGCCTGTTTTCACGGCTATCATTGCATATTTTTGGTTGGCAGAAGTGTGGGGGAGTTATCACAGTATCGGTGGATTGATTATTTTAACGGGTATTGTGTTGGCACAAATGAAAGCACGCGTACACATTCAAGCAAAAAGTTGAGTTTAATTGGTGTTTTTTTGATCACATAAAGATGTATTTAAAATGCCTTTTATTCAAAATTTATACAGTATTGAGTGTTATGAATTATGACAGTTTTTTTAATTTTTCTAAAATAATTGTAAAAATAGTAAGATAATTTAAATTGTTAAGAAAAAAAGATGAATCTTTCATTGAATATTTGTCTTGGATTAATAGGAAAAATCTATTTGTATAGTCGACTAAATTACTCCATAATTCACGTACTGAAAATGATCCACAGTATTCAATAATCAGTGAAATATCATTTGCAGCAAAATTTTCAAACCCTCTGGATGTGCTTTTATACACATCCTTTTTATGCTCAACCATCCCTATATGGTTGAGCTTTTTTTTATCCACTGGAGCGTAAAACCTCGTGGTTCAGCATGAGGATATAAGCGACTGGAGTAAACCATATGAACGACACGAAATGTCGTTTTAAATACTTGTAATATAGTCACTATTAAGAAAAATACTGTTAAAATAATTGGATGAAGACACTCAAATTACGCATAAAAGACAAACATTGCAAGGTGCTAAATCAGTTAGCATCCGAAGTAAATTTTGTCTGGAATTATGTCAATGATTTGTGTTTTAAGCATCTGCAACGTAAACAACAATTCTTTTCAGCATACGACCTTGCAAAATACACGAAAGGCACATCGAAAGAATGCAACTTGCACAGTCAAACTATTCAGGCAGTGACAGAAGAATTGGTCACAAGACGCAAGCAGTTCAAAAAAGCAAAACTAAAATGGCGTGTCAGTAATAAAAAATCAGCTATACGTTCACTGGGTTGGATACCGTTTAAAAAGGTTGCAATCAAATATGCTGATGGCTATGTTGAATATGGCAAGCATCAATTTAAACTATGGGATAGTTACGGATTAAGTCAATACAATATCAAAACAGGCACATTCGTAGAAGATAGTCGTGGACGTTGGTATGTTTGTCTTGTAGTTGATGCAGTCAAAATAGAAAAAACAACGCTAAAACCTCAATTGGCATAGATTTAGGTTTAAAAGATTTAGCGACTTGTTCAGATGGCGTAAAACTTAAAGCACCTCAAATCTATCGGCAATATGAACAAAAACTTGGTATTGCTCAACGTGCAAAAAATAAGAAACGTGTCAAAGCCATCCATGCCAAGATTAAAAATGTAAGACAAAACATGCTGCATCAATTCAGCCGAAAACTGGTGAATGAACATGCAGCCATCTTCGTTGGCAATGTGAATGCCAAAGCATTAGCACAAACCAGATTGGCTAAATCAGTGCTAGATGCCAGTTGGACAACACTAAGAACCATGCTCAAGTATAAATGCGAGAACGCAGGGGTATGTTATGAAGAAGTCAATGAAGCCTATACCACCCAAATTTGTTCGTGCTGTGGCTCACGCTATAGTAGTCCGAAAGGTAGAGCAGGACTTGGAATAAGAGAGTGGCAGTGTGTGGAGTGCGGTACGCTCCATGATCGGGATGTAAATTCCGCACTGAATATTCTTGCGCTCGGACATGAGCGTCTAGCAGTAGGAATCTCCGTCCTTTAGGTCGGGGAGGATGTCAACTAAAATTTGTCTAAAGCTAGGCGCGAATCACTGCCCCACTCTCTGCATCTAAAATACGGCTAGGTTGCTGGCTTAAACCCAAATCACCATTTAAGTAGTGCAATTGTTGATGGAAATATTGCGTTGTCTCTTGCAAAGAGCGTGCAGGGGCAAGTCCCGCAGGATTGGCACTGGTCGATACAATAAAGCCATCAAAGGCATGGCATAACGCCATACATAAAGGATGATTGGTTACGCGCACCGCTACTTTGGGGTGTTGACCTGTAATCCACTCTGGAATTGCGGCTGTGCTGGGTAATAGCCAGGTGGTTGCTCGATCTGTGGGATAAGTATTCGTCCATGACGCAATTACGCGATCTCGCATTTCGGGGTTTAAATCCTGCAGCAAATGCTCTACTTGTGACAGATGTCCTGCCAGTAAAATCACACCTTTTTCAATCGGACGCTGTTTCAGACGCAAAATTTCCAAAAATGCCTGTTGATTATATGGATCACATCCCAATCCCCAAACCGCCTCTGTAGGATAGGCCAGTACCTGTCCTTGTTGTAGACATGCAGCGGCTTCGGTGACAGAAGTTGTAATCATGGGAGTTTTACCTAAACAGAAACGTGAAATAGGCGCTTATTGTGAACCTTATTTGAGTGGACGACAACGCAGATATAAACCTGATTGTTGTAAACAGAAGCCCATGAGTTCCAGTTCCATTAATGCGCTGGTGAGTGTGGCAATATCTAAATTCAGTTGCTGTGCCAAGTGATCGATGCTTTGTCCGACCCAATCCAGTTGTTGATACAGTGCCAATAAATGCTCGGGAATATGCGGTGTACTTGTATCTGCTGTTTTTGTTGTGGTGGTTTGAAGTATTGCTTCAGTCGGTGGTGTAGATAATTTTGCTTTTGTTGAAGCTGCTGTAGTCTGATTTTGGCTTGATGCTATTTGGTTTTGTTGATATTGCCATTGGGTGGGTAGGGCTAAATCTTCAATCACTTGTTCAGGATGATCCACTAAAATTGCACCTTCACGAATCAATTGGTGGCAACCTTGATGAAATTCACTGTAAATATGTCCTGGAATGGCAAAAATTAATTTGCCTTGCTCTGCTGCCAGTTTCGCGGTAATCAGCGAGCCACTATTTAAACTGGCTTCAGCAACAATCACGCCTAAACTTAGTCCACTGACAATACGGTTACGTCGTGGAAAATGTTGCTGTAAGGGCTTAGTCTGTGGTAAAAACTCCGTAATCACGGCACCACCACATTCCACAATCTGTTGGCGCAGGCTGTGATGTGCACTTGGATAAGTGCTGTCCAAACCTGTGCCCATGACTGCAATGGTACGTTGATGTTGCAAAGCACCTTGATGTGCGGCTTCATCAATACCTTGTGCCAAACCACTATTGATAAAGAACCCTTGTTCACTTAAATAATAAGCAAAATCATAAGCCACTTGCCGACCATGCGGGCTGGCTTTGCGACTGCCGACAATCGCAATTTGCGCTTGCAACAAAGCCTGTGCATTGCCTTGCCCAAATAAAATGGGTGGCTTGTTGGAATAGGGTCGTAACTGATTGGGATAGTCCGCATCGTCCAAAGTTAGAATAAAATCGCACTGCTGTTGCAGTTGATTCAGACATTGTTCAAAGGCGAGTTGCCCTGTTGGGCTGAGATATTCTTTGGCGCGTTGTAGATGGTTGGCATGAATGCGCACATCTGACCATGTGAGGAGGTGTTCGGGCTGCACTGCGGCAGCCACGGAACCATAATGTTGTACGAGTTTGGAAAAACTAGACAGTGAATGTTGAACCAAATACCACAACAAAATGTAGTTGATTTGCTGTGGGCTGAATGAATTCAACATCACCATCTTAAACCGTTTTAGTCGTCCATTCGTGGTGCTTGTAAGCTCGCACCGACTTTAATTGGTAATTCACTGTCTAAAACATAGGCATAGCTAATGTGGTCAAAGCTCTTGAAGACCATGATATTGCCAATACGTTCGCCCGGAAGCTGAACACGTTCTTTGGTTTTCGGGTCGGTGACCACTTCGCCTTTTTGCGCTACGCTAAACACATGACCAGATTGCACGCCATGTAATGTACCGCGATCAATTGCCACAACACTGTGTTTTGCTGCAGTACCAATCGAACCCATCACACGTAGCACCTGACCACCTGTGCTGACATTTTCAGCATGCGTTGGGTAGAACAAGGTTGGCAGCATTGGGTCATAAATTGGTAAGACGCGATCACCACGACGCACTTCGGCATTGTAGGTATCGGTCAATTCAAGTGTGGTGATGTCATTTTCACCACGTACTGCAATACCTGCAGCAACTTGAGTGAGTTCAATGCCTGCATTGAATTTTTGACCATTGGCATCGGTCAGCATGTACGGTTCGCCTTCACGATATACACCGTAGCGTTGACCTACTTCCAGACCTGCACCACGTGCATACACACTTTGACCTTTAGCAGCTAAAACACGTTGATCAGAAGTACCTAAAATATATGGTGTGCCTTGTAACGCATCTGCGGCAATAATGCTGCTGCGCTCTAACCAGTGTTTGATGTAGTCAAGTGGAATCACAGGAATGGTATTATTTAAAGACTCCACGCGAATTTGCGGCTGTAAATTGGTGCTCTTGCCTGCATAACGACGAATAATGCCTTCACAGCCATCGCCTTCATCTTTACCAATAATAGGGCGACCTTCGTAGGTACACATCAACAAACGGTCACCTGGGAAAATCCAGTGTGGATTTTTTACGTGACGGTTACTTGCCCAAATTTCAGGCCAACGTAATGGGTTGTTCAGGAATTTTTTGGAAATATCCCATAAGGTATCGCCTTTTTTTACCACATACACATTTGGTGCGCTGGCTTTTAAGGCAGGCGGATTGATGTTTCGTGCAGGTGCTGCTTCAGCCACACTGATCGCACCAAGTCCCACTGTGAGACATACCGCGAGTGCTAAAACTTGCTTTTTAAACCCCAAGACACGAAAAGAGGATGTGTCTGTCAAAACCTTTTTCATTATCATAATTCCTAAAATTATGTATGTAGTTGCGTTATAATAACGATCTTACACACATTTTTTTGATGAAGCATTCCTTCATTCGGTTTTTTGATCAATGGCATATCAGTGAGGACGTCCTATGGCCTTATTACCTATTTTAAGTTTCCCGGATCCCCGTTTGCGTACCATTGCCAAACCCGTCGAAGAAGTCACCGACGAAATTCGTCAGCTGGCTGCAGATATGTTTGAAACGATGTATGCCGCACCCGGAATTGGTCTGGCAGCCACACAGGTCGATCATCATATTCAGCTCATTGTCATGGATTTATCTGAAAATAAAGATCAACCCATGGTCTTCATTAACCCCAAAGTTACCGCATTGACTGAAGAGACCCAACCGTATGAAGAAGGGTGTTTGTCAGTGCCTCAAATATACGACAAAGTTGAGCGTCCGTCACGTGTAAAAATTGAAGCGATTAACCTTGAGGGCCAATCCTTTGCGCTAGAAGCGGATGAACTTCTCGCTGTTTGTATCCAACATGAAATGGATCACTTAAATGGCAAATTATTTGTCGATTATTTATCGCCGCTCAAGCGTCAGCGTGCCCGTGAAAAAGTCGAAAAAGTAGTGCGCCAGCGTCAGAAAGAAAAAGTCGCGGTCAAGCGTTAAGACGTAGAACAATCAAGAAGACTAGACGCGCAAGTTTAGACCAAAGCCTAAAAATCAGCCCAATTTCGATTGGGCTTTGTTATACTTGTGCCACACAAATTCAGGATAGATGTTTTTGTTGTTGCGTAGTGGTTTACTGCTTTCATTTATCGCAGTTTTTTTACAGATTGCTGTTTTTTTACAGCCTTTGCTGCCTGAGCAATATCAAGTTGCGCCAGTCTGTGAAACCATCACGCGTGCACTTTTATTGCCACACAAAACAATGACTGCTGTGGGGCATGATGTGCACAGCTCACATCTACATGCAGATCAACAACAAGTTACGACACAAAACGAACATCATCATCACGATGCTTCACATCAATGTCAGTACTGTACGGTATATGGCAATTTAGTCCTACCACCTGAATTAGAGCTGAAAGAAGTGCTTGATCGTATTCAAGTGCGCCTTTTGGCATTCCAAAAACGTTTCCAACACGTTTGGTTTGCACTTCAGCAACTCTTTTTACTTCCGCAAGGACGTGCTCCGCCTCACTTTGCATAAATTCAAGATTTTTTCGGGTCTATTTTGACCCTAACTGTATTTATGTTTTAAGTGAGAAATAAAATGGCTCAGCCTAAATTTTTATTACAGCCTGTTGCGGCTGCCGTTTGTGTTGCCTGCTATTCTGCAAGTGCGTTTGCTGATCAAACCGTTTTGACTGCCAATGCGCACAGTCTTGCCCCAATTGTTGCGACTGCACAGCAGGGTAATGATGCCAACGGTCTGGTGGTACGTGCCAATCCTAAACAACCTATTCAGCCTATTCCAGCTACAGATGGTGCAGATTATTTACAAAGTATTGTCGGTTTTAGTGCAGTGAACAGTGGCGCGGGTACCAATGGTGATGTGACCTTCCGTGGCATGTTTGGTTCGCGTATTAAAATTTTAACCGATGGTTCTGAAAACTTGGGCGCATGTCCGAGTCGTATGGATTCGCCAACTTCTTATATTTCACCAGAAAGTTTTGATGAAATTACCGTGATTAAAGGCCCGCAAACGGTGCAATATGCCAACACGGGTTCGGCAGCAACGGTGTTGTTTGAGCGTAAGCCTGAACAATTTGGTGAAGGTCAAAACT
This sequence comes from Acinetobacter sp. SWBY1, assembly GCF_002946595.1. Lineage (NCBI taxonomy): Bacteria > Pseudomonadati > Pseudomonadota > Gammaproteobacteria > Moraxellales > Moraxellaceae > Acinetobacter > Acinetobacter sp. SWBY1. The sequence continues at coordinate 2,206,790 of NZ_CP026616.1, forward strand.
ATCGTGGACAAGCCAGTGTTTTGATGGGTTCATTTGGTCGTTTGGATCATAATGTTGAAGCGGCTGCGGGTGATGAGCATAAATACATCCGTTTAAACGCCAACCGTTCTGTGGCAGACAGCTATAAAGATGGCAATGGTACAACTGTTCCTTCAGATTGGGAGCGTTGGAATGCCGATGTGGCTTTAGGTTGGACACCCGATGAAAATACTTGGCTTGAGCTGACAGGTGGTCGTGGTGATGCCGAAGTGGTTTATGCAGGCCGCATGATGGATGGTTCTGAATTTGACCGCGAAAGTTTGGGTTTACGTGTAGAAAAGAAAAATATCACCGATGTGATTAAGAAAATTGAAGCACAGGTGAACTATAGTTTTAATGATCATGTGATGGACAATTATAGTCTGCGTAAAGTGGGAATGGCAGAACACCACATGACTAAAGAACTTGTGGAAGCTAAATCTGCCATGAATGTGACTCGCCGTACTTTAAATGCGCGTATGGCGGTGACACATGAGTGGGATAAATTGCAGTTTATTACAGGTATTGATAGTCAACAGAATAAGCATGGTAAAGGCATGTATTCAGCCACAATGCCGAAAATGAATTTCCCTGTAACAACCGATATGGAATTTCAATCCTATGGTGGTTTTGGTGAGCTGAGTTATGAACTGAATGATCATAATAAGTTGGTTACAGGTATACGTGTTGATCAGATCGAAGTAGACGCAGTACAAACAGCTCAACAACGTAAAGAAACTTTGCCAAGTGGCTTTATCCGTTTGGAAAATCAGCATCCACACCATGATGCAAAAACGTATGTCGGTTTGGGTTATGTAGAGCGTATGCCTGATTATTGGGAATTATTTACACCAAAATCAGGAAATGGTAATCCAAATACATTTAAAAATATTGATACTGAAAAAACACTTCAACTGGATTTTGGCTATCAACATGAGCATGGTGCATTTAGTTCTTGGGCATCGGCTTATGCGGGTTTGATTAATGACTATATTCTAACTAAATATACGAGTATGACAGATGCGCATACGCGCAATGTGGATGCAACCATTGCTGGGGCAGAAGTTGGTATGGGTTATCAATTTACCGATGCTTTGCAAGCTGATGTGAGTGCCATGTATGCGTGGGGTGAAAACACCACAGACAATACGCCGTTGCCACAAATTTCACCTTTGGAAGGGCGTTTAAACCTGCGCTATGTTCAGGATAAATATATTTTAGGTGCATTATTACGTGTTGTTGATGGTCAAAGTCGTATAAGTAAAGATGAAGGTAATATCGTAGGTTACGACCTCAAAGAGAGCAGTGGCTTTGGCGTGTTGTCTTTAAATGGCAGCTATAACCTCAATAAAAGTGTTGATGTGTCTGTGGGTGTTGATAACGTTTTGGATAAAACGTATAGCGAACATTTAAATAAACTAGGTTTAAATGGGACTGGTAGTGCAGCAAAAGTTCAGTTTAACAATAGTGGTCGTAACTATTGGGCGCGTATCAGTATGAAGTTCTAATTTGAACTTTATTTAAACCAAAAGCAGGGTTTAGGCTCTGCTTTTTACTTTTTTATTAGAACAATTTCATATAAAACAATAGATTAAATCTTGTGATTGTATTTTGAAGAATTGCACAGATTTTTATTAAAATAAATTTATGAGATAAAACAGTATCTTATCTATTTTTGGGTTTATAAAATAAACACTCGAAATATTTCTTTTACAAAAAGCCTTGCATGGCAAAATATTTGGCCTATAATGCACATCCATCGGCGGCGATGTTGATAAAAACTTGTTGAAAAACAATAGCTTGGTTGATTGGTTTAAGATTAATTGAGTTTGTTTTGAGTAGATAGGTTTGAAAATAAAATCAACATTGCATGTTGACTTTCTGGAAATAGAGAGTAGTATAGCCGACCTAGCTTGATGCTGACGAAGCATCGAGAAGATCGTTAAGAGATTATGAAGAACAACTTGTGTGGATTTTTACTGATTGATTGATCGAAAATATTTCATTGATTGATTGGTTTAAATTACTCGAAGTTTATTTGAGCGAAATTTAAGTCAGAAAATTGATGAGCCAGATTTGGAAGTTTAGATTAAAACTTCAAAATGATTTTAACTGAAGAGTTTGATCATGGCTCAGATTGAACGCTGGCGGCAGGCTTAACACATGCAAGTCGAGCGGGCGAGGTTGCTTCGGTAACTGAGCTAGCGGCGGACGGGTGAGTAATGCTTAGGAATCTGCCTATTAGTGGGGGACAACATTCCGAAAGGGATGCTAATACCGCATACGTCCTACGGGAGAAAGCAGGGGCTCTTTATGACCTTGCGCTAATAGATGAGCCTAAGTCGGATTAGCTAGTTGGTGGGGTAAAGGCCTACCAAGGCGACGATCTGTAGCGGGTCTGAGAGGATGATCCGCCACACTGGGACTGAGACACGGCCCAGACTCCTACGGGAGGCAGCAGTGGGGAATATTGGACAATGGGGGGAACCCTGATCCAGCCATGCCGCGTGTGTGAAGAAGGCCTTTTGGTTGTAAAGCACTTTAAGTGGGGAGGAGGCTTACCTGGTTAATACCTGGGCTAAGTGGACGTTACCCACAGAATAAGCACCGGCTAACTCTGTGCCAGCAGCCGCGGTAATACAGAGGGTGCGAGCGTTAATCGGATTTACTGGGCGTAAAGCGCGCGTAGGTGGTTAATTAAGTCAAATGTGAAATCCCCGAGCTTAACTTGGGAATTGCATTCGATACTGGTTAGCTAGAGTATGGGAGAGGATGGTAGAATTCCAGGTGTAGCGGTGAAATGCGTAGAGATCTGGAGGAATACCGATGGCGAAGGCAGCCATCTGGCCTAATACTGACACTGAGGTGCGAAAGCATGGGGAGCAAACAGGATTAGATACCCTGGTAGTCCATGCCGTAAACGATGTCTACTAGCCGTTGGGGGATTTGATCCTTTAGTGGCGCAGCTAACGCGATAAGTAGACCGCCTGGGGAGTACGGTCGCAAGACTAAAACTCAAATGAATTGACGGGGGCCCGCACAAGCGGTGGAGCATGTGGTTTAATTCGATGCAACGCGAAGAACCTTACCTGGCCTTGACATAGTAGAAACTTTCCAGAGATGGAAAGGTGCCTTCGGGAATCTACATACAGGTGCTGCATGGCTGTCGTCAGCTCGTGTCGTGAGATGTTGGGTTAAGTCCCGCAACGAGCGCAACCCTTTTCCTTACTTGCCAGCATTTCGGATGGGAACTTTAAGGATACTGCCAGTGACAAACTGGAGGAAGGCGGGGACGACGTCAAGTCATCATGGCCCTTACGGCCAGGGCTACACACGTGCTACAATGGTCGGTACAAAGGGTTGCTACACAGCGATGTGATGCTAATCTCAAAAAGCCGATCGTAGTCCGGATCGCAGTCTGCAACTCGACTGCGTGAAGTCGGAATCGCTAGTAATCGCGGATCAGAATGCCGCGGTGAATACGTTCCCGGGCCTTGTACACACCGCCCGTCACACCATGGGAGTTTGTTGCACCAGAAGTAGGTAGTCTAACCGCAAGGAGGACGCTTACCACGGTGTGGCCGATGACTGGGGTGAAGTCGTAACAAGGTAGCCGTAGGGGAACCTGCGGCTGGATCACCTCCTTAACGAAAGATTGACGATTGGTAAGAATCCACAACAAGTTGTTCTTCATTGATGTATCTGAGGGTCTGTAGCTCAGTTGGTTAGAGCACACGCTTGATAAGCGTGGGGTCACAAGTTCAAGTCTTGTCAGACCCACCACTACTGACGACGCAAGAGATTGCAGAGTAAACGGAAATCAGAAACATTGACTTATTGATAAGCTGGGGACTTAGCTTAGTTGGTAGAGCGCCTGCTTTGCACGCAGGAGGTCAGGAGTTCGACTCTCCTAGTCTCCACCACGTACTTTTTAAGTACGGGATAAGCTAAAGATTACAGAATTTAGTAAATAGGTTAAATCGTAAAGATTTAATGATTTATTAAATTCTGTGATTTATCACAGTGAACTACTCGCTGACGAGGCGGTAGGAAATCATTAACAGATTGGCAAAATTGAGTCTGAAATAAATTGTTCAACTCATTTAATTCAAGATTGACAGTAATACTTCGGTGTTACATTTTAATTACGAATTGAAATGAGAACTAGCAAATTAACTGAATCAAGCGTTTTGGTATATGAATCTAATTGAAGCTGTACAGTGCTTAAGTGCACAAGACGTCAAACTGTGAATTAAATAAATATTTTATATTTATTTAATTGTCTTAACCCTACTTGTAGGGGTTAACGACTGTTTGGGGTTGTATAGTCAAGTAATTAAGTGCATGTGGTGGATGCCTTGGCAGTCAGAGGCGAAGAAAGACGTGATAGCCTGCGAAAAGCTCCGGGGAGGCGGCAAATATCCTTTGATCCGGAGATTTCTGAATGGGGAAACCCACCTACCTTAAGGTAGGTATCGTATGATGAATACATAGTCATACGAAGCGAACGCGGGGAAGTGAAACATCTCAGTACCCGTAGGAAAAGAAATCAATTGAGATTCCCTCAGTAGCGGCGAGCGAAAGGGGAAAAGCCCATTAAGTTATGTGTGTTTTAGTGGAATGCTCTGGGAAGTGCAACCATAGTGGGTGATAGTCCTGTACACGAAAGGGCACACATAATGATGACGAGTAGGGCGAGGCACGTGAAACCTTGTCTGAATATGGGGGGACCATCCTCCAAGGCTAAATACTCCTGACTGACCGATAGTGAACCAGTACCGTGAGGGAAAGGCGAAAAGAACCCCTGTGAGGGGAGTGAAATAGATCCTGAAACCGCATGCATACAAGCAGTGGGAGCCAACTTGTTTGGTGACTGCGTACCTTTTGTATAATGGGTCAGCGACTTATATTCAGTAGCGAGGTTAACCGAATAGGGGAGCCGTAGAGAAATCGAGTCTTAATAGGGCGTATAGTTGCTGGGTATAGACCCGAAACCGGGTGATCTATCCATGAGCAGGTTGAAGGTTGGGTAACACTAACTGGAGGACCGAACCCACTGTCGTTGAAAAGCCAGGGGATGACTTGTGGATAGGGGTGAAAGGCTAATCAAACTCGGTGATAGCTGGTTCTCCCCGAAAGCTATTTAGGTAGCGCCTCGGACGAATACCATTGGGGGTAGAGCACTGTTTCGGCTAGGGGGTCATCCCGACTTACCAAACCGATGCAAACTCCGAATACCAATGAGTACTATCCGGGAGACAGACTGCGGGTGCTAACGTCCGTAGTCAAGAGGAAAACAATCCAGACCGCCAGCTAAGGCCCCAAAATCATAGTTAAGTGGGAAACGATGTGGGAAGGCATAGACAGCTAGGAGGTTGGCTTAGAAGCAGCCACCCTTTAAAGAAAGCGTAATAGCTCACTAGTCGAGTCGGCCTGCGCGGAAGATGTAACGGGGCTAAAACTATGTGCCGAAGCTGCGGATGCATAATTTATTATGCGTGGTAGGGGAGCGTTCTGTAAGCCGAAGAAGGTGGATTGAGAAGTCTGCTGGAGGTATCAGAAGTGCGAATGCTGACGTGAGTAACGACAAAACGGGTGAAAAACCCGTTCGCTGAAAGACCAAGGGTTCCAGTCCAACGTTAATCGGGGCTGGGTGAGTCGACCCCTAAGGCGAGGCCGAGAGGCGTAGTCGATGGGAAATTGGTTAATATTCCAATACTTCAGTGTAATGCGATGAGAGGACGGAGAAGGTTAAGTCAGCCTGGCGTTGGTTGTCCAGGTGAAAGGAAGTAGGCATGCATCTTAGGCAAATCCGGGGTGCTCTATGCTGAGATCTGATAGCAAGCTGTACTTGTACAGTGAAGTGGCTGATACCCTGCTTCCAGGAAAAGTCTCTAAGCTTCAGTTACACTGGAATCGTACCCGAAACCGACACAGGTGGTCAGGTCGAGTAGACCAAAGCGCTTGAGAGAACTCTGCTGAAGGAACTAGGCAAAATGGTACCGTAACTTCGGGAGAAGGTACGCTGTTGATGGTGATAGGACTCGCTCCTTGAGCTGTCGACAGCCTCAGAAACCAGGCCGCTGCAACTGTTTATTAAAAACATAGCACTCTGCAAACACGAAAGTGGACGTATAGGGTGTGATGCCTGCCCGGTGCTGGAAGGTTAATTGATGGGGTTAGCGTAAGCGAAGCTCTTGATCGAAGCCCCAGTAAACGGCGGCCGTAACTATAACGGTCCTAAGGTAGCGAAATTCCTTGTCGGGTAAGTTCCGACCTGCACGAATGGCATAATGATGGCGGCGCTGTCTCCAGCAGAGGCTCAGTGAAATCGAATTCGCCGTGAAGATGCGGTGTACCCGCGGCTAGACGGAAAGACCCCGTGAACCTTTACTGCAGCTTGACATTGAACTTTGACCTTACTTGTGTAGGATAGGTGGGAGGCTTTGAAACTCGGACGCTAGTTCGAGTGGAGCCGTCCTTGAAATACCACCCTGGTAATGTTGAGGTTCTAACTCTGTCCCGTTATCCGGGACGAGGACCATGTCTGGTGGGTAGTTTGACTGGGGCGGTCTCCTCCTAAAGAGTAACGGAGGAGTACGAAGGTGCGCTCAGCGTGGTCGGAAATCACGCGTAGAGTATAAAGGCAAAAGCGCGCTTAACTGCGAGACCCACAAGTCGAGCAGGTACGAAAGTAGGTCTTAGTGATCCGGTGGTTCTGTATGGAAGGGCCATCGCTCAACGGATAAAAGGTACTCTGGGGATAACAGGCTGATACCGCCCAAGAGTTCATATCGACGGCGGTGTTTGGCACCTCGATGTCGGCTCATCTCATCCTGGGGCTGAAGCAGGTCCCAAGGGTATGGCTGTTCGCCATTTAAAGAGGTACGCGAGCTGGGTTTAGAACGTCGTGAGACAGTTCGGTCCCTATCTACCGTGGGCGCTGGAAATTTGAGAGGATCTGCTCCTAGTACGAGAGGACCAGAGTGGACGAACCTCTGGTGTACCGGTTGTGACGCCAGTCGCATCGCCGGGTAGCTATGTTCGGAAGGGATAACCGCTGAAAGCATCTAAGCGGGAAGCCTACCTCAAGATAAGATTTCCCCGAGGCTTTATGCCTCCTAAAGAGCCGTTGAAGACTACGACGTTGATAGGTTGGATGTGGAAGCATAGCGATATGTGAAGCTGACCAATACTAATTGCTCGTGAGGCTTGACTATACAACACCCAAACAGTTGGGGTTGTATGCTCAATCGATTCAAATCCAATCAGTCAATTCAGACTGATCTTGATTTAGTTAACGCTAAACAATAAAATTCAGACCCAATACAGCCCAATCTGTTACAGATTCGGAAAACGCAGTGCATCACCATCGTGAATAAGACCAATGCAAGTCTCCGTAAACAGTTGTGCTGGCGACCATAGCAAGAGTGAACCACCTGATCCCTTCCCGAACTCAGAAGTGAAACCTCTTCGCGCTGATGGTAGTGTGGGGTTACCCATGTGAGAGTAAGTCATCGCCAGCTCATTATTCTAAACACCCTCAACTAGCGTTGAGGGTGTTTTTTTATGGGAGAAAGAAAATATTAAGAAGAATAATCACATTTTATTGTGTTTAAAATAACAATAAACCCATAATTAATAAAATGTTTTAGACTAATGTTGAATTTTTATTTTTTGTGTTTTGTGTGAAAGTTACACAATCTACTTGAATAGCAAAAGTGGACATGGATGACTGATAAAAATGAAAGTCTTCACTGTAAAAATTGCTATTCAAGCTTACTGAAACACAAACTCACAGGAGGTGAGGAATGGCACATCAAGCAATTAACGTGAATGATGTCATCGATCACGCAAAATTCAAACCATTTCATTTCAATGTCGTGGCATGGTGTCTACTGATCATTTTATTTGATGGCTATGACTTGGCAATTAATGGGGTCGTTTTACCCTTATTGATGGATGAGTGGGGCTTGAGTGCTGTTCAGGCGGGGATGCTCGCGAGTACTGCATTGGCAGGTATGATGTTTGGCGCGATGATTTTTGGTTCTTTAGCCGATAAAATTGGTCGTAAGAAAGTCATCATGATCTGTATCGTTCTGTTTAGTGGTTTAACCTTTGCAGGTGGCTTCGCCTCTAATCCAACTGAGTTTGCGATTTTACGTTTCTTGGCGGGTTTAGGCATTGGTGGTGTAATGCCAAACCTTGTGGCCTTAACTTCTGAATATGCACCTAAAACCATGCGTAGCACCTTAGTGACTACTATGTTTAGTGGTTATGCTGTAGGTGGTGTAATGGCAGCCTTACTTGGCTCATGGTTTACCCCAAGTTTTGGCTGGGAAATCATGTTCTTTATTGCAGGTATCCCATTGTTTTTATTGCCTGTGATTTGGAAATTCTTGCCAGAATCTTTAACTTTTATTGTCAAAGAAAATAAGCAAGATCAAGCCCGTCCAATCGTAGCGCGTTTAGCACCAGATTTAAAAATTACCGAAGACACCACTTTTGAATTGTATCAGGTTGGTGTGCCTGAAGCTGCTAACGTGGTGAGCTTGTTCAAACGCGGTCGTGCAGTGAATACTTTATTGTTCTGGTTAGCGTTCTTTACTTGTCTATTAACCATGTATGCACTCAGCAGCTGGTTGCCAAAACTGATGATGGCGGCAGGCTATTCTATGGACAACAGCTTAATGTTCATGATGGTGATGAACGTAGGTGCAGTCGTTGGTATCGTGGGTGGTGGTATTTTAGCAGACCGTTTCCACTTAAAACCTGTATTGATGTTCTTGGGAATCATGGGTGCATTGGTGATGAGCCTCATGGGCTTCCAATCTAATCAATTCTTACTTTACATCTTAGTATTCTTGGCGGGTGCAGCATCTATTGGTTCACAAATGTTGTTGTATAGCTATGTGGCACAATATTACCCACTTGCGGTACGCTCAACAGGTATTGGCTGGTCATCTGCCATTGGTCGTATGGGTGCGATTGTGGGTCCAATTTTAATTGGCGGCTTATTGGGTATGAATTTACCTGCACACTTCAACTTTATGGCAGTAGGTTTGCCAGTGTTGATCACTGCAATTGCGGTTGCCTTGATTATGAGTGAAGATGAAGCTGAGCAAATTAAAGCAGGCAAAGCAGTTGCTGCCAAAGCTTAAACTTGTAATGTGCTAAGTTCAAAAGTCCTCAACCTTGTTTGGGGACTTTTTGATTATGGGGTGTGTAAATAGAAAGTGATGATAGATAAAGTTATATACTCAAGACACAGATAAAAAGAAACCCCATCATCCTGACGGGGTTTCTTTGTATTTCGTGTTTAGGTATAACTCCTGTCGTACCTCACGATCCTGGTGCTCAAACCTATTATTGTTGTTTTCTGTTTGGGAAACATCCTGTCTCCTTATGCTTCAAAGAATACCGTAAGCTCAAAATACTGCCTAGCCTCATTTTGCTTCAGTGCATGTAAGCAAAAACTGACAAAGTGATGAATGATACTGACGCTGTTTTTGAGCAAACGATAAAATACCGAGCTTATTTTTGTCCATAAACAGGCGTATACTGATCGCGTGATTGGAGTAAATATGTCTGATTTAGCTGTAGCATCTCATGTTCAGTATGGTACCAAGCCATTTAAAGCCATTCTTTTTTCGTTGTTTCTAGCGGGTTTTGCTTCTTTTTCGACTTTGTACTGTGTGCAACCGATGATGCCTATTTTGGCCGATTTTTTTACGGTTACACCAACCCAAAGTAGTTTCCCGCTGTCATTTTCTACTGTGGCTTTGGCGATAGGTTTGCTTTTCACAGGCTTTATTTCAGATCGTTTTGGGCGTAAACCTATTATGGTTTTGGCTTTATTTTTAGCTGCCATTTTATTAATTCTGAGTGCCTTACTTCCAATCTGGTCATTCTTTTTAACCACACGAATTTTTATTGGCATTGCTGTGAGCGGTGTTGCTGCGGTCGCCATGACCTATATTGGTGAAGAAATTCGACAGCAAGACATTGGTTTTGCTATGGGGCTGTATATTTCGGGTACGGCCATTGGTGGCATGGGTGGACGTTTAATTGCTGGGGTCTTGGTCGATTTTATATCTTGGCAAGCGGCAACCCTAATTATTGGTGGTTTGAATTTACTAATTGCAATCACCTTTTATATGTTACTTCCTGCATCGAAAAATTTTACAGCGTATCCGATTCGCTTCTCGCGGTTTAGAGACGCTTTTGTTGCTAATTTAGCAGACCGTAAATTAAGAATCCTGTTTTTGCAGGGCTTTTTGCTGATGGGTTGTTTCGTTAGTATTTTCAATTACATCAGCTATTATTTATTGGCTAAACCATTTGAGCTTTCTCAAGTCTGGATTGGGGTGATTTCAATTGCCTATTTGGCGGGTATTTATAGTTCGCCGCGTGCAGCAAGCTGGGGCAATCGTATGGGGCGTGAACGTGTGTTGCCTATGGTGATTGTCCTAATGTTGATTGCATTGTGGTTGATGTCGATTGCACATTTAGCTGTTGTATTGGCTGCCTTAGTGTTATTTACCTTTGCCTTTTTTGCTGCACATTCTACTGCCAGTAGTTGGGTGTCGATTCAAGCCCTGCAGTATCGTGCAGTGGGATCATCATTATATTTATTTAGCTACTACATGGGTTCAAGTTTGCTCGGCAGTGGTAGCGGATTGATTTGGGAACAATGGGGATGGTCTGGTCTGACATGGGTGATGACTGCGGTCTTGGGTGTGGCGCTTTATGGCGCGTGGCGCTTAAAGCTCAAACCAGTGGAGATACGATAAGCGTTCAGGATTATTGCTTTCAGCGGATCCGTTTATGCTTTTCTTATTAAGATACAAAAGTATTTAAGGCATAAAAATAGCTTAGGGTCTGATGCCATTTCATAAATGGCTTGCGCTGTCGGCTAAAACTGAGCAGATCAGGCATGAAACGCAGGGAATAGTGGGTCTATTTCCAAGTTTCATAACGCAATCTGAGAAAGTTTTAGCCACAGCCTTTCAGGACAAGCATATTTTTTGCTGCTATTGCGTTATGAGTCAGTCATTTAGAATGACTAAATTTTCTGCCTCATGCCTTATATCAGCTAAAAAATATGCGTTGTCGCAAACATAGATGAAGTGTCAACAGACCCTATTGATTTTGTGTGTTTTTTAATCAAGCAAGATGAATGGAATTCATGCTAAAATAGTCGGCTTTCATCTTTGATCGACTTTTGATCTTCCACTTCCCAGCCGAGAATTGCAAGCCATGTCTACTGCTTATACTGCTCAGACCGCACCCAAAGCGTTGTTTGATTATGACAAATATTGGGCGTCATGTTTTGAGCCTGCGCCATTTTTGCCGATGTCACGCGAAGAAATGGATCAGCTCGGTTGGGATGCCTGTGATTTTATTCTAGTTTGTGGTGATGCTTATATTGATCATCCCTCTTTTGTATCGGGCGTGATTGGTCGTGTGCTTGAGGCGCAGGGCTTTCGTGTCGGGATCATCGCCCAGCCAGACTGGACCAATGTGGAATCTTTTCGGGTTTTAGGGAGGCCGACCATCGCTTGGGGCGTCACCGCAGGCAATATGGACTCGATGATCAACCGCTATACTGCAGACCGTAAAATCCGTTCTGATGATGCTTATTCACCAGACAATCAGCCGAATAAACGTCCTGACCGTGCGGCTACGGTATATTGTCAGCGTTGTCGTGAAGCCTTTCCAGATGTGCCTGTTTTACTTGGCGGGATTGAAGGCTCGTTGCGTCGTATTGCACATTATGACTATTGGTCTGACAAAGTTCGTCGCTCAATTTTAATGGATTCTAAAGCCGACTTATTGATGTACGGCAATGGTGAGCGTTCGATTATTGAAGTGATGCACCGTTTGGCCAAAGGTGAAAAAATCCACGAAATTACAGATGTACGTGGTACAGCATTTATTATTAATAAACATAACCGCGCGTCTAAATCCAAATTTGTTGAAATTGCATCTAATGATGTAGACAGCGTGGGCCGTGTCGATCCAATCATCAACCCTTATGTGATGACCGAAGATTTAGACGGTTGTGAGATTGAAAAAGACAAGGGCAACAACCTCGCGCAATATCAAAATTTCCAGAAAGATGTGGTCAGCAATCCAATTGTGCGTGAAGGTGATCAGCTAGATGCGGATACCCAGATTGTGCAATTGCAGCCTGCTTCAAAAGCAATTAAACACAAATTACCCCCACGTGAATTGGCAGTGATTCGTTTGCCTTCTTTTGAGGAAGTGGCGAATGATCCTGTGCTGTATGCGCATGCTAACCGTATTTTGCATTTAGAAACTAACCCGGGCAATGCGCGTGCTTTGGTGCAAAAGCATGGTGAACGTGATGTGTGGTTGAATGCACCGCCTATTCCGTTGACTACGGAAGAAATGGACTATGTATTCGATTTACCGTATGCACGTTTGCCGCATCCATCTTATGGCAATGCACGTTTCCCTGCTTTTGACATGATCAAGTTTTCGGTCAATATCATGCGTGGTTGTTTTGGTGGTTGTACTTTCTGTTCAATTACCGAACACGAAGGACGAATTATCCAAAACCGTTCTGAAGAATCCATTTTGCGTGAAGTGGAAAAAATTCGGGATACTGCACCTGGCTTTACCGGCATTATTTCAGACTTGGGCGGTCCGACTGCAAATATGTACCGTTTGCATTGCAAAGACCCTGAAATTGAAAAGAACTGTCGTAAACCTTCCTGTGTATTCCCAGGCGTATGTCAAAACTTGCATACCGATCATGCACCTTTAACTCAGCTATATCGTAAAGCGCGTGAACTGAAAGGTATTAAAAAAATTCTGATTGGTTCAGGTTTACGTTATGACTTGGCAGTGTTGAACCCTGAATATGTACGTGAATTGGTGACGCATCATGTGGGCGGTTATTTAAAAATTGCACCTGAGCATACCGAAAAAGGCCCATTATCTAAGATGATGAAACCAGGTATTGGTACGTATGACCGTTTTAAACAAATGTTTGATCGTTTCAGTAAAGAGGCGGGCAAAGAGCAATATCTGATTCCGTACTTTATTGCTGCGCACCCAGGAACGACCGATTACGACATGATGAATTTGGCGTTGTGGCTGAAAAAGAATGGTTTCCGTGCCGATCAGGTACAGACTTTCTATCCATCGCCAATGGCGACCGCTTCGACCATGTATTACACAGGTAAAAACCCACTGGCCAAAGTGGCGCGTTATACCGAAAATGTGGATATTGTCAAAGGCGAAAAACGTCGTCGTTTGCATAAAGCTTTCTTACGTTACCATGATCTAAACAACTGGCCGTTGTTGCGTGAAGCCTTAAAAGAAATGGGACGTGCAGATTTAATCGGGAACTCTAAACAGCACCTGATTCCAACCTATCAGCCGCAAGGCACAGATGGACAGTATCAAACGGCACGTAAGAAAAACTCGACTGTCGCGGGTGATTCACAAAAACGTACGGGGCAAAGTGGTAATCGTGCTCAGAACAGTAATCGTCCGAAGAAAGGGCAGATATTGACTCAGCACACAGGTTTGCCGCCACGTGAAACAGGTGAAAAACGTCCATTTTCACACAAAAAATCTAAGCCAAAATCGAAAGCTTAGTACTTGAAGTTAAGATCCATCAAAAGGCGCTGCAGCGCCTTTTTTGTTTGCTTTTCATTTCATCGGAATTGTCCGACAATCGAATCTGTTAAGCATTGCTTTGTTATTTTTTTGCATGCTATACAGTATTCGTATCTAATGATAAAAACACGCTTAGATGCTACAGCACTTAGACAAAAGGCTGGCTTGTGAAACAAAATTTCTGTTTCTATGATGGTTTTGTCAATGTTTCATGTAGTTTCTTAAATGGAACGTTTAAATATAAAAGCGTGTTATATACTGATTTGATGAAAAAATCGGCATGAAGCCGAAACAACTATAAAAATGATTTTAAGGATTGAATAATGACCATTTATATTTTGATTGGGGTTTTGATACTGATTTTCTTTCTCTTGATGGCGGTTAAGGGCTTGGAAAATAGAGAAAAACCTCAGGACAGTGCACTAAAGCAACGTGCAATTTTTAACTTAAATGAACAGCTGACGTATACACGTTTGCAGGAAATTTTACCTCAACATATCATCTTGGCGCATGTGTCTTTTGATGCCTTGCTGACCACGAAATTTTCACGTACTCGACATAAATACCGCAATATGATGGCCGATTTTGTGGTGTTGGATGCCAATCATCAAGTTGTTGCAATTGTAGCCTTAGATGATTTGTTGATGCTGAAACGTAGCCGCAATGCGCAATACCAAGATGAATTGTTGCGTTTGGCGGGTTATAAAGTGCTGCGTTATGAAGATGTGCCTGAATATCACGAATTACGCGAAGCTTTTGGGCAATCATCGTCATCTTATGCAGATTTAGAAGATTTGGATACTGCCTTAAAAAAGTATGATTTTTTAGCGCATTCTGTACGCCATAAAGTGAAGGTATTGGGCTAAACGCTTGCCGCTAAAGTCACTAGATAGACAACATGAATCAGCATGTCGCCATGACATGCTGATTTTTTTGGGTATGTTCCTGATCCAATCACATCTGTTATACGTTGGGTTGCTCTTCAGGTTTGACTGCAACCACAGTCATCTCAACTAAAACGTCAGGATGATATAACTTGGCTTCTACGCAGGTACGCGGTAAAGTTTGTATATCTGCCACCCAAGCATCCCAAACTTGATTCATTGCGGCATAATCGCGCTCAATGTCTTTTAGAAAAATCATTACCGACATGATGTGGCTTTTATCTGTACCCGCATCTGCCAATAAACGATCAATCAGGGCAAGTGTTTGTTGGGTTTGCCCCTCAATATCTTGTTGTGTGTCTTCTGCCAGTTGCCCTGCCAAATGGACTAAATTTCCCGAAATTGCAATTTCAGAATAACGTTTTTGGATATGTAGACGTTGAACAGCCATTGGGTGTGATCCTCGCGCCAAGCGATTGGGTATAAAAAGCGTGAGGTATTATAGAGGCAGGCAAGCACGTGGAAAATATGCAGGCAGCAGTCTACTTAAAATAAAAAGTAGTTGAATGGAAAATACGAGGAAAAGAGAGACGGTGTATCAAAGCGGCGAAGTGCCAAGCGCAGAGTTGTCCTGTAATCTTCGGATTTGATCGTCACGCCAATCACAGGACAAGTATGCCAAAAGTAATGGTGATTTTTGACATCTCAGCGTATGTACGGATAAATACATCGCGCGCATAGATTACTCTAAAAAGCACAACTGTGAAGGGTAAATTGTCTTATTTTTATTCTTTTGGCTGAAATTTATACAAAAATAGCTTTAGTATTCATCGGTAAGCATTGCTTTGGCAGGCTGTCATGCCGTGCTGCGAGTTTATAGCTTTAATATCTGTGATATTTACGAGTCGTGATATTTACAGTAAAGACAGTTGTGCTTGTTCATCGGCAGAGCTGAGTTGATACAGACCGACCCCAATTAAACGGAATTGATCCTGTGCGGGAATATGCATTTCGTGAAGCAAAAGTTGCAGGACTTTTTCAAGATCGTTTTTGCTCTCAAGTGGCTGTTTAAAACTTTTGCTATGTTGTAAGACCTGAAAATTTTTGAGTTTCAATTTGGCCGATACGCCACGTGCAACATATTGTTTTTTCACTAAACTATGCCAAACCTGATCAATCAAGCTAGACCAGTAAGCTGCACATTCGGCTAAGTTTAAGTCATCATCAAAGGTGATTTCTTTGGAAATTTGCTGGCGCTCACGTTCTGCTTGTATAGGACGTTCATCTATACCTTGTGCAAACAAAAACAGACGCTGACCGTATTTGCCAAAATGATGAATCAGAATATTTTCTTCAATGTGTTGCAAATCGCCTAAGGTATTTAAATTCAAGCTTTTTAATTTTTCCTGCGTGACTTTACCTACGCCTGGAATTTTCTTTAAGGGTAAGTCCTGAATAAACTGCTGCACTTGACTGGGTTTAATCACGCAAATGCCATTGGGTTTATGCCAGTCCGAAGCAATTTTGGCTAAAAATTTATTCGGTGCGACACCTGCCGAGGCCGTTAAACCTGTACTTTGAAAAATATCTGCCCGAATCCGCATTGCGACTTCAGTTGCACTTGGAATACCTTGTAAATTTTCGGTGACATCTAAATAAGCTTCATCTAAAGACAAGGGTTCAATAAGTGGTGTATAACGCTGAAAAATCTGATGAATTTGTGTGGAAACCTCACGATAGAGTGCAAAATTAGGCTCGAGTACCACCACCTGCGGGCAGCGTTTGCGGGCTTGTGCCATCGACATGGCAGAACGTAAACCAAACTCACGCGCAGGGTAAGATGCCGCGGCAATCACAGCACGAGGATGATGCGAAGCAATCACCACAGGTAAATGCTGCAATTCAGGACGACTGCGCAGCTCAACAGAGGCATAAAAGGCATCCATATCAATATGAATGATTTTCCGCATGGCACAAACTAGATGAAGCGTTTAGATTTCAACAGTATCGCATGTTTAGGAAGTCGGTTGTAGCATCGGAGCAAGCGGATAAGGCGTGTTGCTATTCAGCAAAATCACCTGTGTCGATTGCTGTTCTGCATAGTCGATCAAACGCTGTAAACTCCGTGGGCTATGGTCGGCAATGCGGGGCAAAAACTCTAAAGGGCGCGCTAAAGGCTGGAAAAAATTATCCCAATGAATTGGAATCACGACACGAGGGCGCAACGTTCCCACAGTTTCATCTAAATAATGCTGTTGAAAAGCAACCGATTGTTTAGAGAGCTGTGCAATCCCTAAAAATAAAGTATCTACCTGCAAGTGTTGTAATTGTTTAGAAATCGCGCCTGTACTGGCTTTGACTAAAATGTTCTGTTCAGGATGCTGAATGTAATAATCAAAACTGCCGCCTTCTTTAAATTCATAAAAACGGGCAGGTAAGGACAATGGTTGTTGAATTTGTTCACCTAAATCATTATTCACAGTGGTGGCAGGGGTATGCTGTGATGGAATAGCCGTAATCTTAAACTTTCCAATCTGTATTGGTTGGGCAGGATTGACAAGGCTTAATCGAGATTCAGGAATTGCGGCACCACGGGCAATGTTCAAACTACTTTCTGAACCGATGATTTGACTGTGTTTGAGTTGCTGCGCCAAAAATGGCAAATCTAGCGTGTGATCATAATGCGAATGGGTGATCAAAATCGCACGTGTGCGTTGTAATTGATGCTGTTGAATCAACTTGTGCAATAAGGCTGGTTGGCTGTCTAACTTGTTCCACATGACTTGTGCAAGAGAGGGGCGACTAAAAAATCCATCAATCAGAATTTGGTTTTCACCATCATCAAACAACAGGGTAGATACGCCAAAATAATGTACTTTTAAGTTGGCATTTGTGGTTTTTACTGGATATTGCCATGCGGAAAATTGTTCTAGTTTGCCTGCGGGGTGTAATAGGTAAAACAGTGCGAATCCTGCACAAATGCTGAGCGTAAGCGCAGCCCAAAGCAGTCCTTTAATAATTTTCATGACGGTACTTTTTTATTGTGATGCGGCTATCTTGTTATTTTTTCTGGCTCAGTTCAAGTCTTGCGGGTTGAATCGCGTTGTCTGTTAAAAAACGCTGCCATTGTTTGCTATTGCCATAAAAAACATTCAGGTCAACAGGGCTGTGAATACCTTTTATTTGACCCTGATTGGTATGTTGCCAAAATAACCATTTTGGCTGACCTGCCAGTTGTGGTTTACCCTGATATTCTCTGACCCAAAGTGGTGTTTGCTTAAAGCTTTCAGTCAATACCATATTGTAAAAGGCTTTGGATACATAAAAAATCGGTTGTTTTTCATAATGTTGATATAGCGCATCATGCATGATTTGAATTTGGTGCAGTAACTGTTCTTTGCTATAGGTATTAATGCAGTTGCTGTCATACTCCAAGTCAATCACGGGGGGCAAACTGTCGGTTTTTTTGGGAACAGTTGCAATAAAGTTTTCTGCCTGAATTGTGCCATCACGGCATAAGCGATAAAAATGATAGGCACCGACCAAAAAACCACGCTCACGGGCTTTGAGCCAGTTGTGCTGAAATTTTCGGTCTTTAAAGTCACCGCCTTCGGTGGCTTTTAAATAGACAAAGGCATATTTTTGTGGCGAGATTTTATGCCACTGTATTTCCCCTTGATGATGGGATACATCAAAACCCTGAATAGGATAGTCCTGTGCAGCAGCAGGGGGCTGTCGCAGAATACCAAAATATATGAATACCGCCAAAATTGCACTACCTATTACGCCAATTGCAATGCGATAGTGCGGCGTAAACTTGGAGCTTGTGTGTTGACGAGACGGTTTACGCATATTCAGATTTAGGCTGAGTAAAGTTCTATCATAACCCGCAGGATGGCTCCGTACTATGTGATTTCGATAGCTAATCAGATTTTCTATCTAGGTAGAAAATCTGACTTTAGTGTTTATTTAGATAGATATTCTTTAAAAATAGGAGTTAATAATTTATTCCCGTATTCACTTAAATGATCTCCGTCACGATAGATAGGTCTGTCGTTATAAGTGGATATACACTGATTAGCAGGACATAATATTTTTGCTGGATCTATTGTCGTTACTCTACATACTTTTGCACTATTTTGAATAATATCTCTTACTTTAGATGAGCGTTTTAAGTAACTTTCATAAGACATAGTTAAAGTGATAGGCCTGTTAAAAAATGCATTTTTAGTAATAGTTTTAGGTATACTCATAGGGAATTCTGGAACGGGATAAGTAATATATGTTGGATTACTCTTAGAAATCTTGCATAATGTTTCTGTTAAATCTTTAGAAATTAATTTATAAAGTGTATCCTTTGACATTTTTTTATCATTAGAAAAATATATAGAAGGATTATTTCCTTCATTTTTTACACGTTCAACATCATTTTGACCTTCAATATATGCAGGGAGTCTAGATATTAAAATGATTGGAATATTTTCATATCTTTTAGATTCAATTAATTGGAGGCGTTTAATATTAATGCTATGACAATCATCATTATTTTTGTGATCTTGTATATTTGCATTCAGAAAAAATGGGCAACTTGAAGCTGCGATAGAAATTACTCCTTCATTTTTTAAGTCAAATGCTGAAGCAACAGCAGTGGTTAGTGCATCAGCATGACTATCCCCAATAATTACAGCTTTTATATTATTCGTATTACCAATTTTACACTCTTCTACATCACGATTTCTTAAGCTTGAATCACATTTGTAAGGGTTTGAATTACTAATTTCATTCTCAGCGATTTTCGCAACTACAGGAAGTCTTGAAATCACACCATTTGTTTCTTTTATAGCGTAGCCACAAACTAAAATGACTAAAAATATATAAAAAGGTTTAACCTTATATATCTCTTTCCAAGATGAATATCGTGGGAAGTTGATAGTTTCAATAAATTGATAACTTAAGAATCCAAGTAGTATTGAAAGTGGGATACCGTAAATCCACCAATTTTCAAATGTAAAATAAAATCCAAAAACAACTAAAGGCCAGTGCCAGACGTAGATAGAGTAAGACCACTTACCAATATGGCTAAAAATAGGATTATTAATGATTAAATTATTTTGATAATTGCTTACAATAATTAAATATGCACCAAACACAGGGATTAGAGCCATATAACCTGGCCATAATGTATCTTTTGACATTAAGAAGTAAGCTGTAATAATAAGAACAATACCTATTGATTGAACGCTAATTTTTTTGATTTGACTTTGGAGTGACCAAGGATATAAAAATGCTAATCCACCGAGTAGCATCTCCCATGCTCGACTTGTCAGTAGGAAATATGCAGTTTTACTATCTTTGTACGTTGCATATACACAGTAAATTAAACTTGCTAGAAAGAGACTCATCACAACAAGTTTTAGCTTTTTGAAGCTGAAGAATTTCTTAAGAATAATTATGAGTATAGGGAAGAAGATATAAAATTGCCATTCAATAGATAAAGACCATGTATGTAGCAACCATTTTGTATGCTCTGCTGTATCGAAGTAACCACCACCTTTTGCAAATAAAAGGTTGGAGATAAATAAAGAACTTTTCTCAACTTGTCGTCCTAGATCACGATAGTCACTTGGAATTAAATAGAACCACCCAAATATGAGTAAAACAGCAGACATTACAGCTAATACAGGTATTATTCGATTTGCACGAGCATTATAGAATTTGAAGATATTAAAGTTATTTTTTTCTACACCATTAAAAATAATCGATGTCATTAAAAAGCCAGAAATTACAAAAAAAACATCAACCCCAGCAAATCCACCCGGTAGCCATTGTGGATTAAAATGAAAAAAAACTACAGCAAGCACAGCAATTGCACGTAGTCCGTTTATATCGTATCTAAATTGCATAAGAATTTTATAGTAAATCAGAAAATTGGCATATTCTATAACTGAACGTAATATAAATCATTATTATCAGTTAATTTAAAGTTTTCTAAAATTAATAAAATATAGCTTATAAGTAACATTATTTAAAATTTATTTTAATTCAATTGGTTATGTAATTCTGCCTGTGCAAAATTATTCTTTTTTGGATTCTTTAAGTGCTGTGACTTTTTAGTATTTGAGAGTAATCTAATGATGTCAGTAAGGCTCTTCAAACCGCAGTATGTCTCGGAATTTTCCAAAACACTAAAAATGCCAAAATATTTAATACACCCAAACAAATTAAAGTGGCATGAAAAGCACTGACTAACTGTCCTGCGCCGTAATAGGCACTAAACATATTCACCAAAGTACCTGCCAATGCCACGCCAATACTCATCGACAGCATCATAATCATGGATAAAAAACTATTGCCGCTGCTGGCATCTTGTTGAGGTAAATCTTTGAGTGTAAAGGTATTCATACCCACAAACTGCAATGAATTAAGCACCCCAAATATAAAAAAATGCAAGGCACGTAACCAAGTCGCAGTTTCAGCAGTGGTCAGCGCAAAACTAGCAATACACGCCCCGACCAATAACGTATTGGTCAGTAAAAACTGCCGATAGCCAAAACGTTGAATTAAAGGCCGAATAATTGGTTTAGATACCAAAGAACCGAGCACAGTCGGAATCATCATCAAACCCGTGAGAAACGGTTCAAAACCAAAAGCCACCTGTAGCATGATTGGCATGATAAAAGGCATGGCATTGCCCCCGAAGCGGGCAAAAAAGTTACCTAAAATACCAATGGCATATAAGCGATTTTTAAATAAATCGCTGCGAAATAAGGCATTTTGATGAGTATGGGCATGGCGGGCATAGCATGCTGCGGCAATACCGCCAGCCAAGATTAACGCTAAATTCCAAAGCAGATTATGTTGTGGGTTGGCAAAATTTTCGATGCCTAAAGATAAGCCCGCCATCGCCACAACTAATAGGATAAACCCGAGAAAATCAAAGTTTTTAACTTCAGTTTCAGTCACATTCGGCATGGCTTTAATACAAATCCAACAGCCCAAGATGCCCATAGGAATGTTGATCAGAAAAATCCAGTGCCACGTGGCGACTTCGACCAACCAGCCACCCAGAGTTGGGCCAATTAAGGGGCCAATCAACCCTGCCAGACTCATCAGGCTCATGGCAGATAAAAACTGGGTACGTGGAATGATTTTTAACATCGCCAAGCGCCCGACAGGCAAGAGCAATGCGCCACCAATACCTTGAATCACCCGATAAAACAGTAATTCATTCAGACTCGCTGCTGCAGCACAACCCAAAGAGGCAAGGGTAAAAATGATAATCGCTGCAAAATAGGTATTGCGTACCCCAAAACGATCTGCCAACCATCCACTTAATGGAATACACGCTGCCACCGAGAGCACATACGCCACTACCACACTGTGCATCCGTAGCGGGTCTTCCTGCAGGCTATGTGCCATTGCAGGGATTGCTGTATTCACAATGGTGGTGTCGAGCGCCTGCATAAAAAAGCCAATTGAAACCAGAAATACCAAAAGACGGTATTCAGGATGCAGGGCTTGATGGGTCGGTGTTTGGTTCATAACTCGGCAAAATGGACATTTGGTCTAGTTTAAACCATTTTGCAATCTAGCGGACTGCATCTGCAAAAGTATGAAAAGTGTTTGAAAATTCAAGTAAATGCCATGAAATTGTCATCTATTTGTCACCGATTATTCACTTTGAGTTTGTAAGTTGGGTGCATTTAGAAAAATGATGAGTAATTTATGAAAACGAAAATTTCTGCATTAATGTTGACTTTGTTGTCTGTGGGGATGGTGGGCTGTAATGATAATAATGATCCTATTCCTGTAAAAGAAGAAGTTGTTGAAGCAACACCTACAACAATTAGTTTGGAGCGTTTAGGGGAATACGATGCACAAGTTTTTGGTGCGAGTGCTGCGGAAATTCCTGCTTATGATGCTGAAAGCAAACGTTTATTTGTAGTCAATGCGAAAAATGGCGTGGTCGATGTACTGGATTTAAGCAACCCAAGTGCACCTGTTAAGCTGAACAGCTTGGATGCCAAGACTCATTTAGCGAATTCTGAAGTCAATAGTGTTGCGGTACATCAAGGTATTGTCGCTTTAGCTGTTCAGGCAACACCTAAAACTGATAAAGGCATCGTGGCATTTTTTAAAGCCAAAGACCTGAGCTTTATCAGCAAAGTTGAAGTCGGTGCATTGCCTGATATGTTGACTTTTACCCCAGATGGTAAAAAAGTTTTGGTTGCCAATGAAGGTGAGCCAAATGAAGGCTATGCGATTGATCCAGAAGGTTCGATCAGTATTATTAATCTGAGTGATATTAACAAGCCTACTGTAAAAACTGCAGATTTTCAGGCATGGAATGAACGTAAACAGGAATTGTTAGATGCGGGCGTGCGTATTTTTGGGCCAAATGCGACTGTCGCACAAGATTTAGAGCCTGAATATATTGCGGTGAGTGACGATGGTAAAACCGCTTGGGCAAGTCTACAAGAAAACAACGCCATTGCTGTGATTGATTTGACTCAAGACCAAGTGGTCGATATTTTCCCATTGGGTTATAAAGACTTTGGCTTGACTGAAAATGCTTTAGATGCTGGTGATCGTGATTGTGTTGTGGGTAAACAAGACTATAACGGTAAAACGATTACAGCCTGTGCTAAAGATGAGGGGATGATCAATATTCAAGCTTGGCCTGGTTTATACGGCATGTATATGCCAGATGCAATTGCGCAATATCAAGCCAATGGACAAAGCTATTTGGTTACTGCCAATGAAGGCGATGCGCGTGAATGGTTGGTTGATGAAGACTTATATTTTGGTACAGATGATTTAACTCAAGGTTATGCAGAAGAAATTCGTGTTAAACACTTATTTAATAATAAAGGCTTCCGTAGCAATGGCGATTATGCTGCGCATTTACGTCGATTAAAGTCAGGGATTAAAGGCGCAAAACTTGATTCAAGCGTATTTAAAGCATGTACCACTACCGATGCCAATGAAGTCTGCGCAGATAATTTAATTAAAGATTCACAATTGGGTCGTTTAACGATTACTTGGACGCAAGGTTATAAAAAAGATGCAAATGGTGAGCCTGTACTAGATAGCGATGGTTTAATGACCTATGACAAACTTTATGCCTATGGTGGTCGTTCATTTAGTATTGTAGATCCTAAAACCAAACAAATTGTTTGGGACTCGAAAAATGACTTTGAGCACATAACTGCTGAATTATTTCCAGAATACTTTAATACTAATCATGATGAATTAAAAGTCGATGATCGTAGTGACAATAAAGGACCTGAACCTGAAGGTATTACTTTAGGTAAAATTGGTCAAAAAACCTTTGCCTTCATTGGGTTGGAGCGTATGGGTGGCATTATGGTGTATGACATTACCCAACCAACCCAGCCTTTCTTTGTTGAATATTTTAATGATCGTAAGTTTGGTGAAACCCGTACATCGTTCGATGCAGAAGGTAATGCGGTTAAAGTTGAAAATTCAAATCTCGGCCCTGAAGGTTTAATCTTTATTGCAGCCAAAGACTCACCTAACGGCAAGCCACTTTTGGTTGTGGGTAATGAAGTCAGCGGAACTACTGCTGTGTACCAAATCAAGCTTAACTAACAGTATTTCAAATACTGGAAGTGTATGAAAGTTAAAAACGTATGACCCATTAAAGAGAGCACTTCGGTGCTCTTTTTTTATGCTGTAAAACCAATGAACAGTAAATAAAAAAAGCGAGTCACCGACTCGCTTTCTCTGCTATTTTCTATTGCTATTTCATGTACCTAAAAAGTTTAACCCACAAAATGAGGTGGAGCATCCAAATTCTTTAAAGCATTAATAATTTTATGGGAGTGGTTACACACAATTAATTTAGCCCGGTGTTGCGGTGGTAAAAAACCTTCGTGCACTGCATGGTCTAACTGCTGAATCAGCGAATCATAAAAGCCATTTACATTATATAAAATCATGGGTTTTTGGTGCTGATTTAATTGACCCCAAGTGGCTATCTCCAAAATCTCTTCAAACGTGCCCAAACCACCTGGTAAAGCGACAAAGGCGCTAGCACGTTCTGCCATCATCGCTTTACGTTCATGCATACTTTTGACTACGTGTAATTCGGTTAAATTACTGTGGGCAATTTCATAATCGAGCATAAATTCAGGTATCACTCCTACAGCTTGACCACCGTGTTGCACCATGGTGTCGGCAACCAAACCCATTAAACCAATACTCGCACCACCGTAAACCATGCCAAAGCCTTGTTCAGCTAGTTTTCTTGCCAGTTGTACTGCTTTTTCCTGATAAATCGGGTTATTGCCAGCACGCGAACCACAGTACAGTGCTACCAAAGGTTGGGTGGTAAGGGGAGAGGGATGATTAATAGAAGTTGATTGAGTCATTCTTGATACGCTATTCATTTATTTTGTTCACCATAGCATGTTCTTTTTGTTGGCTCTAGCTTAGTGCCCAAATATGACAAACCCGTCAATATGCAGTGTTCAATTTGCAAAGATTTGTGAAAGTGCTGCATTGGCGTGGACGATGTCGCAAAAAGGGGATGAATCTGAGCGCAAACTTTCCTATACTCAAGGCTTGTCTTACAACTATAGAATCGTCATGGACAGTGGCAGTTGTCGCACCGAACGAATATTTTTTAATGTGATGTCAAACCTGCAAGGGCCAGCCAAGTTGGTTTTAATACAGGATATGTTTTTTGCGTATTCCGCTTTAGATATTCAGGAGAAGAACAGATGATCTTTGAATGGATGTCTGACCCTGCAGCTTGGGTGGGGCTATTAACGCTGATCGTGCTTGAAATTGTACTGGGCATTGATAACTTGGTGTTTATTGCCATTTTGGCAGAAAAACTACCGCCAGAACAACGCAATACTGCACGGGTCGTGGGCTTGATTCTTGCCTTAGGCATGCGCCTGATATTACTCGCTTCTATTGCGTGGGTGGTCACCCTGACCCAACCACTGTTCCATATTTTTGAACATCCTTTCTCTGGACGTGACCTAATTTTACTGTTTGGTGGTGTATTCCTATTGTTTAAAGGCACGATGGAACTGCGCGAACGTATTGAAGGAAAACCTGCACTAAAAGAAGAAAACCCTGTGCACGCGACTTTCTGGATGGTGATTGTGCAGATTGTGGTGCTAGATGCGGTGTTCTCACTCGACAGCGTGATTACCGCTGTGGGCATGGTGCAGCATTTATCGGTCATGATGATTGCGGTGATTATCGCCATTGGCATTATGTTGTGGGCCTCTAAAGCGCTCATGGACTTTGTCAATAAGCATCCGACTGTCGTGATTTTATGCTTGTGCTTCCTGATGATGATTGGTTTCTCATTGGTGGTGGAAGGCTTTGGCTATCACATTCCAAAAGGCTATTTATATGCCGCCATCGGCTTCTCGGTGATGATTGAATTCCTGAACCAAACCATCCGCAGAAATCAGGAAAAAACCGTGACCACCACCGATTTACGCTACCGTACTGCTTCGGCTGTGATGCGGATGTTAGGTGGCAAAAGTCAAAATACGACAGAAAGCAGTCATATCAACGAAGATGTTTTGGCTACCCGCGCCTTTGCTGATGAAGTCTTTGACGAAGAAAATGGGGTCTATCACAGTGTGATGGTGCAAGGGGTATTGGGTTTATCTGAACGTCCTGTAAAGTCGGTCATGACGCCACGCCCTGAACTCGAATGGATTGATTTAGACGAAGATGAAGCCTCAATTCGTAGCCAGTTATTAAGCATGACCCATTCACGGGTGATTGTGGCGCGCGGTGAACTGGATAATATTTCAGGTATTGTCTTAACCCACAAAGTTATGAATCAATACATTGAAACAGGGGTGCTGGATTTTGAAACACATTTGCGTGAACCCGTGATTGTGCATGAAAATGCCCAAGTCTTGATGGTGATGGAGCAATTGCGTCAAGCACCGCTGCAAATGGCAATTGTGTTGAACGAATACGGCTCGATTGAAGGCGTTGCCACACCTATTGATATTTTGGAAGCAATTGCGGGCGAATTTCCAGATGAAGATGCACTCGAAGCCAGTGCTGAAAGTTTGGAAGATGGCACATTATTGCTAGATGGTTCCACCGATATTCGCCACGTATCTTTATTATTGGGTCGTGATTTGGTGGATGAAAGCGAGCAATATTCAACCTTATCTGGTTATATTTTATTCCATTTGGGACGTTTGCCTGAAAACGGTGAGAAGCTACTTTCGGATGGGTATATTTTTGAAATTGTGACCATGGATGGACATAAAATTGAAAAAGTGCATTTGATTCAACAGGAATCTTCAAGCGCATCATAAACTGAATGCTAGACTGTATTTCAGTCTTGTGCTTCCGCTAAAATAGCCTGCGTTGTCAGGCTGTTTTTTATTATTGATTGGAACTTTCTATGCATCACTTGGCATGTCCGTGCGGGCAGGGCGATTATCAACACTGCTGCCAACCTTTACACGTAGGGCAGGCACATGCGGAAACTGCAAGCCAACTCATGCGTTCACGCTATAGTGCTTTTGCCTTACAACAAATTGATTATATTGTGCAAACCACTGCGCTAGGACAACAGGCAAGTCTGGATGTTGGCGCAATTGCAGATTGGAGCAAGTCGAATCAATGGTTAAAGCTCGAAGTGCTGAATAGCAATGAAAAGTTAGATAAAAGCCATGCCCAAGTTGAATTTAAAGCCCATTACCATGATGCTAAGCAGGCGCAAATTCACCATGAAATTTCCCATTTTGTGCAACATCAGGCACGCTGGTATTTTCTAGATCCGACCACAGGGCAACAGCCGACCATGAAACAGCCGTGTATTTGTGGTTCGGGTAAAAAATTTAAGCAATGTTGTGCGCAATTTTTATAACTTTATCTTGGTTTTTCGCTTATGATAACGCACATCTATTGGCCTAGTGAAAGAAGGGCAAGTCCATGTTGTTGTTGGTCATTTACTTAATCGCGATTACCGCAGAAGCGATGACAGGCGCATTGTCTGCAGGGCGTCGCAGCATGGACTGGTTTGGTGTCACCTTAATTGCCTGTGTCACCGCATTGGGCGGTGGTTCGGTGCGAGATGTATTGTTGGGGCATTATCCGCTGACTTGGGTCAAACATCCTGAATATTTGGTGCTGACCTGTATTGCAGCTTTTATCACCATTTTAATTGCCAAATGGATGCGTCATTTACGTTCCATTTTCTTGGTGCTCGATGCTTTAGGCTTAATTGGTTTCACTATTATTGGTTGTCAAATTGCTTTGGAAATGGGGCATGGCTTTGTGGTGTCTGCCGTTGCAGGCGTCTTAACAGGTGTGTCAGGCGGGATTCTGCGTGATATTCTGTGTAATGATGTGCCTTTGGTGTTCCGCCGTGAGCTATATGCCAGTATTTCTTTTGTGTCCGTGATTTGCTATTGGTTGTGTATCAAAATCGGTTTATCACTTGAATTAACTGTGATCACAACACTTATTTTTGGTTTTACCTTGCGTTTGATTGCGATTTATTTTGGCTTAGAAATGCCTAAATTTATTTATCAGGACGATGATGAACATTCAGCATCCTCTAAAGATGAAACCTAATTGGTTATAAGAATTGTATTGAATATCTAAATAGAAGCGAACCGATCACTAGATCGGTTTTTTAATGCTATCCACATCCTGTCAATTCATAGTATAAAAATACAACAGCAGTTGTGTTTTAGCCCATATCCTTTTAGCCAACTTAAAGAGTGTGTTATGGATTTAGTTTCGCGTGTGCAACGTCTACCCATTGGAAAATTCCACTATAGCCTACTGGTGGTGATTGGTTTGGGCTGGATGTTTGATGCCATGGATACAGGACTGATCTCCTTTATTTTGGCAAAAATGGCAGAAGACTGGAGCATGACCCCTGCCGAAAAAGGCATGGTGGTGTCAATTGGCTTTGTCGGAATGGCCATTGGGGCAGTCTTTTCAGGTGGTCTGGCCGATAAAATTGGACGTAAAACTGTATTTGCCACCACCTTGGTGATTTACAGTCTAGCTACTGCCGCTTGTGCCTTTGCGCCGAATTTAACTTGGTTACTGGTCTTTCGCTTTATTGTCGGTTTAGGTTTGGGCGGGCAGCTTCCCGTAGCGGTGACTTTGGTCAGTGAATACATTCCTGCGCATGTGCGTGGGCGTTTTATTGTATTGCTGGAAAGTTTTTGGGGCTTGGGGTGGTTATGTGCGGCATTGGTTTCTTATTTTGTGATTCCAAAATTTGATTGGCATACAGCATTTTTAATCGGTGGTTTGCCTGCCTTATATGCCTTGGTTATCTGGAAAAAAGTCCCTGAATCTATCCCATATCTGATCAATCGTGGTCGTATTGCCGAAGCACATGCACTGGTACAAAAGTTTGAGCGTCAATGTGGGGTAGAAGTCATTGAACAGATTGAAGTTCAGCCTGTTGCCGCTAAACAGCATATCTCTTTTACCCAACTGTGGTCGGGGCCATTTGCACGCCGTAGTTTAATGCTGTGGCTGATTTGGTTTGGCATTGTCTATTCCTATTATGGCATTTTCACTTGGTTGCCTAGTCTGTTGGTGCAGCAAGGCTACAGCATCGTACAGTCATTTGAATATGTGTTGGGCATGATTTTGGCGCAATTGCCCGGTTATATTGCAGCTGCTTGGCTGGTCGAAAAATTAGGGCGCAAAGCCACACTAGCTGGTTTTATTGGCATGTGTGCCGTATCGGCTTATTTCTTTGGTCAGGCCGACAGTGTAGCGATGATCATGTTCTGGGGTTGTTTGATGTCGTTCTTCAACTTGGGCGCATGGGGTGTGCTATACACTTATACTCCTGAACAATATCCAACCAATATTCGTGCTTTTGGTTCAGGTTGGGCCTCGGCGATTGGGCGTATGGGCGGTATTATCGCCCCAATGGTGGTCACACACATGATGGTCATGCAAAATGGCTTTAGTTATGTCTTTATGATGTTTACAGCGGTTTTATTGGCCGTTGCTTTGGTGATTGTAGTGTTGGGTGAAGAAACCAAAGGCAGAACTTTAGAGTCGATAGGTTTGTAAAATAACCACCAGCCATCGTATATTTTGCATTGCTGTTTTTTATAAAATGAATATTTTTACGGCATAAGACACAAATTGTCGCAGAGCATCCTTACTAGCCCTTGTGCAGGATGCTGCTGCGGCATAGCATAAGCCGATTGATACAAAAACAAATGATTTAGGACGACAGGTTTTATGACAAGCCTTGCGCATCATGCAACAGAAAACCGTTCCGTAGCAGAATTTACTGAACGTGCATACCTTAACTATGCCATGTACGTGATTATGGATCGTGCATTACCCCATATCAGCGATGGTTTGAAACCTGTACAACGCCGTATTGTGTACGCCATGAGTGAGCTTGGACTCAAGCACAGCGGCAAACCGAAAAAATCGGCCCGTACCGTAGGGGATGTATTGGGTAAATACCATCCACATGGTGATTATGCTTGTTATGAAGCTATGGTGTTGATGGCGCAGCCGTTCAGTTATCGTTACCCATTTATTGAAGGGCAGGGCAACTGGGGGTCACCCGATGATCCTAAATCCTTTGCCGCCATGCGTTATACCGAAGCCAAACTATCGCAATATAGTGAAGTACTTTTGGCGGAATTGGGGCAAGGTACTTGTGATTGGCAAGATAACTTTGATGGCTCATTAAAAGAACCTGTCAATTTGCCTGCGCGTGTACCGAATATTTTGCTTAACGGCACCACAGGTATTGCCGTGGGGATGGCGACCGATATTCCACCGCATAACTTGCGTGAAGTGGTGAAAGGCACAATTGCCCTGATTCGCAACCCAAATTTAACCGATGAAAAAGTTGCAGAATATATTCCTGCACCAGATTTACCGACTAAAGCTGAAATTATTACCCCACCTGAAGAATTGCTGAAAATGCAAAGTACAGGTCGTGGTAGTTACCGTATGCGTGCGGTGTACAGCATCGAAAAAAATGAAATCGTGATTACCGAATTGCCGTATCAGGTTTCGGGTTCAAAAATCATTACCCAAATTGCCGATCAAATGCAGGCGAAAAAACTGCCGTTGGTGAGCGATGTGCGTGATGAATCTGACCATCAAAACCCAACCCGTTTGGTGATTGTACTCCGTTCCAACCGTATTGATGCCGAAGCGGTGATGAGTCACTTGTTTGCCACGACCGATTTAGAATCGAGCTATCGTGTCAATATGAACATGATTGGCGCAGATGGTCGTCCACAGGTGAAATCGATTCGTCGTATTTTGCTGGAATGGATTGAGATTCGTAAAAATACCGTCACACGTCGTTTGCAATATCATCTTAATAAAATCGAAAAGCGACTGCACATTTTGGCAGGTTTGCTGATTGCCTATTTAGATATTGATACCGTGATTCGGATTATTCGTGAAGAAGATCATCCTAAAGCCGAGTTGATGGCGCATTTTGGTATTGATGAAATTCAGGCCGAAGCCATTTTGGAGTTAAAGCTACGCCATTTAGCCAAGCTTGAAGAAATGGAAATTCGCCGTGAACAAGAAGAATTAGAAGCACGTGCTGCCATTATTCGTGAACAATTGGCGAATCCTGAATCATTGAAAAACTTAATTATCAGTGAGTTGAAAGAAGACGCGAAAAAATTTGGTGATGATCGTCGTTCACCGATTGTATTGCGTGCCGAAGCGACTGCAATTAATGAACAAGATATGCTACCTGCCGACCCTGTGACGGTGGTGTTGTCTGAAGCAGGCTGGATTCGTTGTGCCAAAGGGCATGAGGTCGATGCGGAAAATCTAAATTTCCGTGCGGGTGATCAATATCTCAGTCATGCACAAGGCAAATCCAATCAGCGCGTCTATATTTTAGATGATACGGGACGCAGTTATGCGTTGCCAATTAATAGCCTGCCTTCGGCACGTGGCTTGGGCGAACCATTAAGTTCAAAACTTGCTCCTGCCAGTGGTGTTGGCTTTAAACAATTGCTGATTGCCGATGATGAGACTGAAATTCTAGCAGCCAGCAGCAAAGGTTACGGCTTTAAAACGCAGGCCAAACAGTTAGATACCAGTGCCAAAGCAGGTAAAGCATTCCTGTCTTTGCCTGAACAATCGACAGTGATGAACTTGCAAATGATTGAACACGCGAGTCATGTTGCACTGCTCAGTTCAGCAGGGCGTTTACTGGTGATTGAGCTGTCAGAATTGCCAATTTTGAATAAAGGTAAAGGTAATAAATTGATACAACTTGAAGAAAAAGATCAGTTGGTGTCTATGTTACCTTTAAATTTAGATGAAGCAATTCAAGTATTTGCAGGACAGCAACAACTCAAACTCAAAGGCGACGATTTGCTGAAGTATGTGGCGAAGCGCGGCACGAAAGGTCATCTCTTACCACGCGGTTACCAAAAAGCAAATAAACTGTTAATTCAAAGATAATACTAGCGTTTTTTAAGCAAAATACGTTATATATGGTTTGTATTCGTGAAAATGGATGCAATACGGGACATAAACAAGCAAAGAACGACGTCCTGTATTGAGAAAAACAGTTTAAAACTAAGGATTATTGATTGGAGAAATTGGCATTATGGAAAAGATTTGGTTTGCTGAATACCAAAAGACAGGGATTCCAGAAACTGTAGAACTGCCT
Source organism: Acinetobacter sp. SWBY1 (assembly GCF_002946595.1). Lineage (NCBI taxonomy): Bacteria > Pseudomonadati > Pseudomonadota > Gammaproteobacteria > Moraxellales > Moraxellaceae > Acinetobacter > Acinetobacter sp. SWBY1. Next base: position 2,239,022 of record NZ_CP026616.1, read on the forward strand.
GCAGAAAATACGTCACTCGTAGACATTTTTGAACGTAATTTCCAAAAATTTGGTTCACGTGATGCCTTTATCTTTATGGATAAGGTTTTAAGCTTTAGTGAACTAGAAGAAGCTAGCCGTAAATTTGCAACTTATTTACAAAGTTTAGGTTTGGCACCTGGCTCGCGTGTTGCGGTGATGATGCCGAACGTACTTCAATATCCTGTGGTTGCACTGGGGGTGTTCCGCGCAGGTTTAGTTTTGGTGAACGTGAATCCACTTTATACTTCGCGTGAGTTAGAGCATCAATTAAATGACTCTGGTTCTGAAGTTTTAGTGATTATCGAAAACTTTGCATCGGTTTATCAGGCAATTATTGGTAAAACTCCTGTGAAGCATGTGGTTGTTGCTTCTGTGGGCGATATGTTAGGTGCATTAAAAGGTACCTTGGTGAATTTTGTTTTACGTTCAGTGCGTAAGCAGATTCCAGCATGGAACATTCCGGGTCACATTAAATTTAATGCGGCAATATCTAAAGTGAGCCCAAGCAACTACAAACGTCCTAACTTAACTTTAAGTGATACTGCTGTGTTGCAATACACAGGTGGTACAACAGGTGTATCTAAAGGTGCAGAATTAACGCATCGCAACCTTGTGGCAAACATGCTGCAATGTGATGGTATTTTCCAAAGTAAATTCGGTGCGAAAGATGGTCAGCCAGATGACCGTATTTTCTGTGCATTGCCGCTGTATCACATCTTTGCATTCATGGTGTGTGCGCTTTACGGCATGTACAAAGGTCAGGCAAACGTCTTAATTCCAAACCCGCGTGACTTACCTGCGGTGATGAAAGAATTACGCAAATATCAACCAACTTTCTTCCCTGCGGTGAATACTTTATTCAATGCGCTTGTGAACAATGAAGAGTTTAAACAGCTTGATCACAGCAAATTGAAAATGGCGATGGGCGGGGGTATGGCCGTATTACCATCGACTGCTGAAGCATGGAAAAAAGTGACAGGCACTAACATCATTGAAGGTTATGGCTTGTCTGAAACTTCGCCAGTTGCAACGGCAAACCCGCCTGCATCTGAAGAATTCACTGGCACAATTGGTATTCCATTACCATTAACTGAAGTGGCTATTTTGGATGATGACGGCAATGAAGTTGCACTGGGTGAGCAAGGTGAAATTTCAATCCGTGGTCCACAAGTCATGAAAGGCTATTGGAACCGTCCAGATGAAACCGATAAAGTGATGATTAATGGTTTCTTCCGTACAGGTGACATTGGTGTCATGGATTCACGTGGCTATGTGAAAATTGTAGACCGTAAAAAAGACATGATTTTGGTATCAGGCTTTAACGTGTATCCATCTGAAATTGAAGAAGTGATTGCGAAGCATCCGAAAGTATTGGAAGTGGCAGCCATTGGTGTACCAGATGAAAAATCAGGTGAAGTGCCAAAACTGTTTGTGGTGAAAAAAGATCCATCATTAACCACAGAAGAAGTATTAGCATTCGCTAAAGAGAACTTAACTGGCTATAAACGCCCGCGTTATGTGGAGTTTATGGATGAATTGCCAAAATCGAACGTAGGCAAAATCTTGCGTAAAGATTTGCGTAAAACTGCGTAATTCATTCTGCTTTGAAATAAAAACGCCCCCGAAAATTCAGGGGCGTTTTTTTATATGCTTAGAAAATTGATTGCTTCTTGTTCAATACAGACGAAGTGTCACCAGACCTTATTCTTTCATCAACCAACGGTCAAAGTAGCGACGCCCAACACCCACAATACCCAAGAAAATAAACATCGCACCAAATTGGCGACTAAAACCTGATTGATTAAAACTGCCATAACTTAAAATATTATCAATTAAGCAGTACACCACAATCACGATAATCCAGTGCCATAACGGTAAACGCTTAATCCCCACCGCATAAAACGCCACCCAAAGCACAACAAAACTAAAAATGGTCGACCATACGTTCATGTTGGCACAAATTACCGTCAATAAAAATGCCACAATAGGCAACACAATTTTTAAAACACGATCCACTCGCAGTTGATGTTGGCGTTGCTTTTCAAGTACATCTAGCATTTCCTTTTGATCTGGGCTGACCATAATGGATCCTTTATACAATTGCTTAAAACATGCTATTTAACAAAATTTATTCAAGAAATGCCATGTTATGATAAGTTCTCAATACAGTTTATGAGAAAAAATTGATGCAAAGCATAAGTGGAATTGTTTATCTAATTATAATTGCTTGCTTATTGCCGTATGTCTTTGCTGTTGTCGCAAAAATGGCAGGCGGCTTTAAACGCGAAGATAACCAAAATCCACGTGAATTTTTAGCCAAAACCACAGGTTTGGCTGCACGTGCTAACGCCGTACAGCAAAACAGTTTTGAAAGCCTGCCTTTATTTATTGCTGCAGTGCTCATGGCGGAATATATGGTCATCCCACAAGTGGTGGTGATGATGTTTGGTATTGCTTATATTGTGCTGCGCATTATTTATGGAATTTGTTATTTAGCCAATTGGGCGACGCTGCGTTCAATTGTTTGGATGCTGTCTTTACTTTGTCCAATTTGTATTTTGCTGATGGTGATTAAACTGACCTGATCAAGTCATGTCTGAAAATATGTATTTTTGCCTTGCAGATGTATAATCGCGCAGTAATTCAGGACAGAAAACCGTTATAATTGACGCGGTTTTAAAAAGATTTAACTTGTTTAAGAGTGATGCTATGAGCTACAGCAATATCCCTGCGGGTAAAGATGCACCAAATGACATCTATGTGATCATTGAAATTCCTGCCAATGCAGCGCCAATCAAATACGAAATTGACAAAGATTCTGATGCATTATTTGTAGACCGTTTCATGGGTACAGCAATGTTCTACCCAGCGAACTACGGTTATGTACCAAATACACTTTCATTGGATGGTGATCCGCTAGACGTATTGGTTGTGACTCCACACCCAGTAGAGCCAGGTTCTGTGATTCGTTGCCGCCCAGTGGGTAAATTGAACATGGAAGATGATGGTGGTATTGATGCGAAATTGGTTGCCGTTCCGCACGAAAAATTAACCCCAATTTATAAAGATGTTCAAGAATATACGGATCTTCCACCATTATTGATCAGCCAAATTGAACACTTCTTCCAGCACTATAAAGACTTAGAGCCAGGCAAATGGGTTAAGTTAAGCGGTTGGGAAGGTGCTGATGTTGCGAAACAAGAAGTACTGGACTCAATTGCTGCATATGCAGAAGCAAACAAATAATTGCTTTGCGTTAGTTTAAGATTTTAAATTTTTAAAGCTTAAATTGAAAAAACCTGCACATTGTGCAGGTTTTTTTATGGCTTGAACTTCGAGTGAATTAGAATAATTTCACAGGAATGTCTAACCAGATACGCCATTCGTTGGTATCACCAATATAACCGGCTTGATAGTCATCACTTGCACGGTAGTATGAATGACGTAGACGTAAGCTTGCATCTTTTGCAAAACCTGATTGAACGGTGTATTTCACCTGGTTAAAGAATTCACGTTCTTGAGCATCATTCGTTGCTAAGATTGAGCGATTACCTTTGTAGTCAGCAGGAACGTCAATATCCCAACCATAAACAAAAGCAGTTGTCCAAGTTAGGCCTGGAATATTCATTGCGCCAAAATCATAGGTATATTGAATTTGTGCAGACTTCTCATCATTACCAATAAAATCAGATAAATATGAGTTAGGCATATAAACAGTTTGATGACCGTCACCGACACCTTTGCCTAAACCATAGTCATAACCAGTGTTACCAGTATTTTGTTGGTATGCCACCATAAGGTTGTGTGGACCAGTGTTATATGTAGCGGAAAGTGCCCAAATACTGTTACTTAAATTATCAAAATCATTTGATGTATGTGAGTAAGTATAAGCACTACCATCTGCAGCTGCATCCCACTTAGTGTGATAGCCGCTGAAATCGTATGTTAAAGCACTATTGTTCGCAAGCGCTTGCTTAAAGTTAGCATTTACATAGTGGCGCTCTAAACGGTCTTTGATGTCTGTACCATAATAAGCAGTATTGATTGCATCATTGACTTTATATTTTGCACCCCAGACAACAGCACGATCTAATTGATTACCATCTGAGTTAATTTGATCAGAATATTGATTTTTAGTGAATTTACCAGCAGTTAACTCTAGACCATCAATTTCACGGCTAGTCACTAAAACACCTTCGAAATATTCAGGCACTAAACGGGCAGTGTTGCTAGCCAGTACAGGTAAATCTAAAACTTGTGTACCGTAAGTTGCTGTAGTATTCGAGATACGTGCTTTGACATAAGCACCACCACGCGCCCAATGGTCATAAGCATCTTTCGTACGATCTGCATTATTCTTGCTATGCGTTGGAATCATACCATTGCCCGTATGACCATTTTCACCTAGCTTGAATGAAGCATCACCAATCACGCCCACGCCAAAACCGACTACACCTTTGGTAAAGCCAGAATCTAATTTGACAATTGCAGTTTGCGCAAATGAACTTGTATCTGTACCAGGTTTTACATCTTTATAATCACGAGTTAAATAACCTGTACGGAATAAAACCGAACCGTTTGCGTCTTCTACAAAGCCTTTAGATTCACTTTGTTCGCTAGCAAATGCAGTTGAAACAAGCGCTGCGTTGATCAATAACGCAAGTGTTAATTTTTTAGATTGCAGCATTGGGAGAGAGCCTCATGCAGTAAATGTGTAGTTGAAACGTAGCCGAATTGTATCGCTATTTATGCGCGAAAATATCACTTTTAAAGCACTTATGACACTAAAGTTAAGCATTTTTTCGATAAACTGTGGGGTCATTAAAAATATCGACTTTTCAAAAGTTGAATAAATATTTTATTTTTTAGTAAAAACATAAACATATTTAAAACTTACTGAGTCACTGAAACATAGCCAAATACAGCGCATCTGCAACTTGTACATTAAAAATACAGTTTATTCAATTTTTCAACAGCTTGGTGTGTGATCAAAGCGCATAAGGCACAGCATAAATTTTAAAATAGGGTGAAGTTTTTCCTGTGAAATGGTTATCTATGAAGTCGAATTTTGGGCAAGAGATAAGTGGGGAAATAAATTTATGAATCTTTATTTGAATTAAGAGTATAAAAATTACATTTTATTTAAGCTTTGAGTAATAGCTTTTGGCTATTACGGATTTCATGTGAAACATCGGTGTTTAGTTTTGGCATTACGATGAAAACAGAACTGTTTAAGCAGATATTTTATACATAACTTTTATATGGTCGTTGGCTTGCGAAAATTAAAATTGATCTATCGTTTTGGTCATTGAATTATTTTTGATGTGAAGATTGAAGTGTCGCGTCGTATATTGATGTCAAATTTTGGTGCAGAAATCTAGTGCAGTTTAGGACAGGATTTCTGTCTGTTCACTGAGTTTTGATAGTTGATGGCGTAAGGATGAACAGAGGATAGGCATGACTTTCTATTTTTTGATCAGGATAGGCTTGTGATTCTTGACTGCACTTTTTTAGGTATGTGATTTAGCTTTATTGCTATGCAAGGATGCAAAAAATAATCATAGCACTGTGTAAATTCATGTTTAAAGTGCAGTGGTTATAAGACGAGTATTGATGCAAATCAAAATTCATTCCAATCAAAACAAAAAACACACTAAAAATAATTGATGTATAACAATAGTTTAAATTTATATCTATTGCTTTTAAACGTAAAATTGCTGTTCTGAATTTCATCGTTGGCATAGAGTTTGCAATTCCTTCATTGAGTCAAAAAAAATAGACAAAGGCATCTCATCCGATGCAGGGGGAATCTAAAATGAAATTCGTACTTCAAACACTTTCTTTGGCGATGTTCGCAGCCACATCAAGTCTCAGCTTTGCTGCAGAAAATGCGACAGGCATGTCGTTTAGCGGGACAGCAGCCTTAACCAGTGATTATCGCTATCGTGGTTTAACTCAAACCTTTAATGATCCCGCAGTGCAAGCAGGTTTTGCTCTCAGCCATGATTCTGGCGTGTATGCAGGCGTGTGGGGTTCCAATGTCGATTTTGGTGGTACGGCACATTTAGAGCTTGACCCTTATATGGGCTATACCACAAGCCTAGATTATTTTGCCAGCAAACCCATTTTGGATGTGGGTTTTTGGTATTACGCCTACCCAAGTGAGAGCGATTTAAACTGGCTCGAAGCTTATGCAAAATTAGGTTTTAGTGATGTTTTGTTTAAAGATGCCAGCTTATTAACAGCCATTAACTACAGTAATGATTTCTTAGGTGGTGACACCGATGCTTGGTATTTCAATGCCACTTATACCGCACCCATTGGAAGTACCGGCTTTTCTGGGGTTGCTGGATTAGGTTACACCCAAGCAGATGACTTTGATTTTGGCGGTGGAAAAGACAGCTATGTAGATTGGAAAGTCGGTGTAAGCTATAACTTTGCTTCAGTTGAAGGTTTATCTGCTGAATTGGCTGCTGTAGGAACTGATATTGATACCGATGGTTTTTCGCATGCGGCAAAGCGTGGCGTTGAAACAGGAGCTGTATTTACTTTAACTAAAGCCTTCTAAAGATACGGCTACGACGATAAATAAAAGCTCCAGTTAGGAGTGAAACTTAAAACAATAAAAACAACTCGCCCATTGTACAGGCATGGCAATGGGCTATTTTCATCTCTTAGACTTTTAATCAGATTCTTAATCGAACTCTTAATTAGACTTTCAATCAGGCTTCATGGGCACGATAAGACAGTGCTTCACTCAAATGTGGACTTTGAATCTGTTCACTTTGGGCTAAATCTGCAATGGTGCGTGCCACTCGTAACACCCGATGATACGCACGCGCCGATAAGTTCAAACGCTGCTGCGCAATGGCTAAAATATTTTGGGCAGTATTATCTAAGTGTGCAAATAGTTCTAATTGTTTGGGACTGAGCGCCATGTTTAAACACTCTTGGCGTTGCAATTGTCGTGTATATGCTTGAATGACACGGCTTCGCACGGTTTCAGAATTTTCCACTGGTCGGGTATCCTGTAATTCATGTGCTTGCAGAGGTGGTACATCAATGTGTAAGTCGATACGATCCAACAACGGTCCTGAAATACGGTTTTGATAGCGTTTAATACTTTCTGCAGAACACTGACAGCGCACATCTTGATTAAAAGCATAACCACAAGGGCAGGGATTCATGGCAGCAATCAGTTGAAAGTTGGCTGGAAAGGTAATTTGCCGAGAGGCGCGGGAAATCACAATTTCTTTGGACTCTAAAGGTTGGCGCAGCACTTCTAACACTTTTTTATCAAATTCAGGCAATTCATCTAAAAATAAAACGCCTAAATGCGCCAAGGTAATTTCACCGGGTTTGGGATATGAGCCTCCACCGACCAAGGCCACAGCAGAAGCGGTATGATGTGGGGCGCGAAAAGGACGCTGTCCAAACGTATGCGGGCTATTGGCCACTGAATAGATACTGGCAACCTCTAAATTTTCCTGCATATTCAATGGCGGTAAAATACTGGAAAGCCTAGATGCCAATAAGGTTTTGCCTGTACCAGGTGGGCCTTTGAATAGCAATGAATGTCCACCTGCAGCCGCAATTTCCAAAGCACGTCGTGGGCGCAACTGTCCTTTAACATCGACTAAATCAAAGGCGGAATGTGATAACTGTGGTTGGGCAGTCGCGGTGACTTTATCTAAAGGCTGGCTTTGTGCCAAATGTTCGCAAACTTGTTTTAAATGTGTGGCGGCAAAGACTTCAAAGTCAGGCAATTGAGCAGCTTCTTGTGCATTTTGTTCAGGTAAAACCAAACAATGCTGTGCCTGTTGGCAGGCAATCGCAATACTGAGTGTGCCTGTGGTGGGGCGCAATTGACCATCTAAAGCCAATTCTCCAATAAACTCTAAACCTTCAGTGCTTTGTTCGGGCAACTGTCCCGAAGCAATTAAAATGCCTAAAGCAATGGCTAAGTCCAAACGCGAACCATCTTTGGGCAAGTCGGCAGGTGCTAAATTAATGGTCAGACGTTTGGTCGGAAATTGAAAACCACTATTAATAATGGCAGAGCGTACCCGATCTTTACTTTCACGCACGGCAGCTTCGGCTAGACCGACAATGGTTAAAGAAGGTAAACCTTGACTCAGATGGACTTCAACTTCAATTGCAGGGGCGTGCAAGCCGAGCAGCCCCCGCGTATACACTTTGGCAAAAGACATTTTTATGATGATCCGTTTTGGTGCGTTATTTTTATAATGTTTGTTTTTTGTTTTTATGCACTCAATTGGTGCTTATTTTTTGAGTTGAATTTTCTGTTCCAGTGCTTCAACCTGTTTTAACAATTCATTTAAACGTAAGTTGGCATTATTGAGCGCAGTACGTTGGCGGTCTAGCTCATCTTGCGAGACCAAATCCATTTTGGTGACCGCTTCATTGAGCAAAGCACGTAAATTATGTTCTAAATCTTTTTTAGGTTGTTCAACTTGTTCCAAAATGGCTTGTAATAAAGTTTCAATCATTGTTGTTTCCACAAAGATGGAGAAAATGGAGGCAGTGTAGCACTGGTCTTGAATAGACTATAGCATTTCAGACGAAATATGGATTTATTCGATGAGTAAAATCGTAAATCTTCTAGTAAATATGTCTATTTTTTGAAGATCACAACCATATAAATGTATAAAATAAGGTATAAAGAAAACTCATGTCACGGTTTCTAATTTCCCCCGACCTTAGAACTTTGGCATGGAATTTGAACATAAAACCTTACTGGTGAATTAAGCCGAAGGAAAACACACATGAAGCTCGTAACTGCAATTGTAAAACCCTTTAAATTAGATGATGTGCGTGAAGCATTATCTGAAATTGGTGTTCAAGGGATCACCGTAACAGAAGTCAAAGGCTTCGGTCGCCAAAAAGGTCATACCGAACTTTATCGTGGCGCTGAATACGTCGTTGACTTTTTGCCTAAAGTTAAAATTGAAATCGCAATTAGCGATGAAATGGTGGATTCGGTGATTGAGTCAATCACTCGTGTTGCTAGTACAGGCAAGATTGGTGATGGCAAAATCTTTGTGACTAACCTCGAACAAGTCATCCGTATTCGTACAGGTGAAACGGGTGCAGACGCTGTTTAAGAAAATGGCACGAAGTTTGCTGAGTACCTAATAACTCACAAAAACAAAGGTCGGGGGACACAAATGAAAAAAATGCTACTCGCGCTGAGTCTATCAGGCGCACTTCTTGGTGGTTCTGTTGCTTGGGCTGAAGAAGCCGTAACAGCCACCGCACCAACTTCAGATGTTGCAGTGCTTGAAACTGCCGAAACATCTCCTATCGAAACAACAAATGCAACAGAAGTTGCAGCTGTAGCAGAAGTCAGCACGCCCGAAGCTGCTGAACCTGAAGCTGTATTAGATACAGGCGATACCGCTTGGATTTTAGTTTCGACTGCTTTAGTTTTACTCATGACCATTCCTGGTTTGGCACTATTTTATGGCGGTATGGTACGCAAGAAAAACGTACTCAATACTATGGCTTATAGCTTTGTAGCAGCAGCCGTGGTCAGTATTGCCTGGGTGGCAGTGGGCTATAGTTTGGCTTTTGGTGAAGGTAATGCCTTTATTGGTGGTCTAGACAAAGTCATGCTGGCAGGCATTGGTACCGATGCGCTCAGTGGCAGTATTCCTGAAATTCTATTTGTGATATTTCAAATGACCTTTGCCATCATTACTGTGGCAATTATCAGTGGTTCAATTGCAGAACGAATGAAGTTTGGTGCCTTTGTTGCCTTTATCGCGATTTGGGTGGTCGTGGTCTACGCACCAATTACCCACTGGGTATGGGGTGGTGGTTGGTTAGGCAATGATGGTGCTCTCGACTTTGCTGGTGGTACTGTTGTTCATATTAACTCGGGTGTTGCAGGTTTAGTTGCTGCATACATGTTGGGCAAACGTATAGGCTTGGGCCGTGAATCTATGGCTCCGCACAACCTGACTTTGACTGTACTGGGTGCAAGTTTACTCTGGGTGGGCTGGTTTGGTTTCAACGGTGGTTCTGCTTTAGGTGCCAATGGTGCAGCGGGTTATGCCTTAGTTGTGACTCAAGTGGCAGCCGCAGCCGCAGCAATTGCATGGCTTGTAGCAGAAAAACTGGTACGTGGTAAAGGTTCTGTATTAGGTGCTGCATCGGGTGCTGTAGCAGGTTTGGTGGTGATTACTCCAGCAGCAGGTTTTGTGACTGTTGGTGGTGCATTAGCGATGGGTTTAATTGGTGGTGTGGTATGTTTCTGGGGTATTACTGCCTTAAAACGCGCCCTGAAAGCTGATGACTCTCTAGATGCCTTTGGACTACATGGTGTAGGTGGTATTGTTGGTGCAATTTTAACAGCCTTCTTTGCCAGCGAGTTTATTATGGGCGATGCTGCACCAAGCAACTTGATGAGCCAACTTTGGGTGCAAGTTGAAGGTGTGTTAGCGACCATTGCTTACTCTGCTGTACTGACTTTCATCATCTTAAAAGTAATTGATCTAACCATTGGTATTCGTGTGGCTGCAGAAGATGAGCGTATGGGACTCGACTTAAGCCAACATGGTGAACGTGTAGAATAATCTAGACAGTACATAATCAATATATTGTGTAAAACAGCCCTTCGGGGCTGTTTTTTTTCTATATGTTGCGTAAAACTCTACAAAGTTTGGAATTTTTGCTACACTGCATTTTCATTCAAATTTGTGCAATTAAACCGCTATGCATTGTCCATTTTGCAACACTGCAGACAGTAAAGTGATTGACTCACGTTTGGCGGCAGAAGGCTGCCAAATTCGCCGACGTCGTGAGTGTATTGGCTGTGGTGAACGCTTTACCACCTTTGAAAGTTATGAAGTGGTTATGCCACGGGTGATTAAATCCGATGGTAAAAGTGAGCCTTTCGATGAAGCCAAGTTACGTCGTTCGTTAATGCATGCTTTGCAAAAACGTCCCGTGACCCAAGAGCAAATTGAAACGGTACTCAGTGACATCCAACTGCAAATTCGCCGTTTGGGAGAGCGTGATGTGAAATCACGTACCATTGGTGAGGTTGTTATGCAGGCTTTATTTGCATTGGATCATGTTGCTTATGTACGTTTTGCCTCGGTGTATCAAGACTTTCAGGATGTCGAAGCATTCCGTCGCCAAATTGAACAAATGCAGTCGCGTGAGCAATAAAGCGCAATGCCAGCATCTATTCCACAGCATCCATCATCCATGACTGAACTCAATACTGACGCGCAACCTGATGATCTTTTTTGGATGCGTCGTGCCATTGAACTGGCACGTTTGGGGCAATACAGCACCAAGCCAAATCCGAACGTGGGCTGCGTTATTGTTAAAGATGCCCAATTATTGGGCGAAGGTTTCCATCCTCGTGCAGGACAGCCACATGCCGAAGTCTTTGCTTTGCGTCAGGCCGCTGAACAAGCGCAGGGTGCAACTGCTTATGTGACTTTGGAACCTTGTGCACACTATGGGCGCACACCACCATGTGCCAAAGCCTTGGTCGATGCAGGCGTGGCCAAAGTGGTTGTGGCTTGTCCAGACCCAAATCCATTGGTGGCAGGTAAAGGTGTTCAAATTTTAAAAGATGCGGGTATTCAGGTTGATGTCGGTGTGGCAGAAGCCGAAGCGCGTCAGTTAAATTTAGGCTTTTTAAAAGCCATGGCTACGGGCGTGCCCTATGTGCGTTTAAAAGTAGCTTCGAGTTTGGATGGTCGCACGGCAATGGCTTCAGGTGAGTCCAAGTGGATCACAGGCACGGCTGCCCGTGCCGATGTGCAGCATTGGCGGGCAATTTCTGCTGCAGTATTAACGGGGATCGACACGGTACTGGCCGATGACTGTCTGCTTAATGTACGCCATTTAGAGGGTGTAGATGACATCCACAGCGTAGTACAACCTAAACGGATTATTTTAGATCGCCAAGGTCGTTTGCCTTTGAGCGCACAAATTTTGCAGCAGCCTGAAACGGTGATGGTGATGGGACCGTATCGTGCAGAGTTGGCTGCTTTGGGCGTGTTACAATTGGAATCGCAACCTTTAGCCACCTTACTTGCCCAATTGGTACAGCAACATCAAATTTATGATGTATTGGTTGAAGCGGGAGCAACCTTATCGACCGCTTTCTTACAGGAAGGTTGGGTCGATGAAGTGATCAGCTATGTGGCACCTACATTGTTAGGGCGCTCGGCTCGTGCCATGTTTAATGCAGAATTTGAACAGATGGCAGAGCAACTTCGATTTAAACTTTGCGATGTCACTCAATTGGGTGATGACGTGCGCCTTAGGTTAATTCCTTCTCAAGAGACACTATGAGTTCAGAGTCAACGGTTTATCACAAACGTCGCCATGCGGCACGCACCACTGATGAATACTTATTCCATCAGTTAGTGCCTTATTTGGGCAATAAACGCCGTTTACTGCATCTGATTTTAGAAGCACTTGAACAGACAGGAACGCTGCATCCTAAAAATGGTCGTGCGCCAATTTTTGCCGATTTTTTTGCAGGTTCAGGAGTGGTATCACGTTTGGCGCGCCAAAATGGTTATCGGGTGATTGCCAATGACTGGGAACCGTACAGCCATGCCTTAAACCATGCGATTTTGGCCTGCACTGAAGCACCTGCGTTTAAAGAATTAGGTGGCTATCAAAAAGCCATTGATTATTTGAACCGTTTGCCTGAAGTCAAAGGCTGGGTGACGCATAACTTGTGCCCGCGCAATGACGAAATTTATGACCCAAGTCGTGACCGTTTATTCTTTAAACGTCGTAACGGCATGCGCATAGATGCGATTCGTCAGCAAATTGCCACGTGGCAAGCGCAGGGTGCCATTGATGATGTCGAGATGTCGGCATTGTTGGCGCCGTTGTTGTACTCTGCCAGTTTTGTCAGCAATACCAGCGGGGTGTTTAAAAGCTTCCACCACGGCTGGGGCGGCAAAACCCAAACTGCACTCGAACGAATTGAATCATTATTGTGGCTCACTCCAAGTCGTTTTTGTGACATTGGTGAACCAAATAAACCTGCTGCAGAAATGTGGTGTGTCGATGCACAGCATCTTGCCAATCAAATGAGTGGTTTTGAGGTGGATGTGGCTTATTTAGACCCACCGTATAATCAACATGCTTATAGCAGTAACTATCATGTCTTAAATGCCTTAACCTTGTGGGATCAGGTCGATTTACCAACCCCAGACACCAAAGGCTTTAAAAGTGGTATTGACCGTGCATGGCGCAAAGAACGTCCAAGTCCATACAACTCATCTAAGTACGCCAAAGAGGCGTATGAAACCTTATTGGACACCATTAATGCACGTTTTATTCTGACCAGTTATTCTACCGATGGTAATATTAGTGCCACAGACTTGTTGCAAGCCAATTTAAAACGCGGTCGAGTGACGTTATTGACGCAAGATGTTCCGCGTTATCGCGTGAGTAAACAGCGTCAGTCCGAGCGTGCGCGCGTGCTGGAATTTATTGTGATTACCGATACGCATGCCAAGTCAGGCCCACCTATTCGCCAGTTGTTAGGGCAACTTTACCATTTTGCAGAATTGGGTGGTGTAGATACCTCAGGTGTGAGTACCCAATTGGCGTTGTGGTAAATCCACAAATCCTCAGTGAATGAGAGAAAAGATTATGTTTACAGGCATTATTGAAAGTTTAGGTAAAGTAGAAAGCCTGCAAAGTGTGGGCGGTGATGTACGTTTGCGTATTCAGACCGATTTGGATATGTCGGATGTGCATTTGGGGGATTCAATTGCCACCAATGGTATTTGCCTGACTGTGATCGAGTGGGGCGACAATTGGTATGCCGCAGATGTGTCCCGTGAAAGTTTGAACCGTACCACTTTAGGCACATGGAAAGTGGGTCAGCCTGTCAATGTCGAAAAAGCCATGTTGCCGACCACACGTTTTGGTGGACATATCGTAAGTGGCCATGTTGATGCAGTCGGTGAAATTACGCTGGTACGTGAAGATGCACGTTCAATTTACTATGAAGTGACTGCACCTGCAGAAATTGCCAAATATTTGGCAGAAAAAGGTTCGGTGACCGTCGATGGCATCAGCCTGACCATTAACCATTTACGCGGCAGTGTTATCAGTCTGAATTTAATTCCACACACGGCAGAGCGTACCAATATTGGCACATGGAAAGTTGGCAGCAAGGTCAATTTAGAAGTGGATGTCTTGGCGCGTTATATTGAGCGTTTGCTCTTGGGTGATAAAGCTGCAGAAACTACGCAGCAATCTAAAATTAGCATGGAATTCTTGGCTGAAAATGGCTTTTTAAAATAAGCACAGAGCCGAATGAAATTTAAACAGTCTGATTGAAAAATTAGACTGTTTTTTTGTTTTTAGGGATAATTAAAAAGATAAAGATGTTTTTTTTATCATAAACACCCCTTTGGTTTAATGTAGATGATTGATTTTTTAATGAATTTGGAACACTGGCTGCCATTATTACTCGATAATTATGGTCTGTGGATCTATGCCATTTTGTTTCTGATTATTTTTGCAGAAACAGGTTCTGTGTTCATGTTCTTTTTACCAGGCGATAGTTTGCTGATCGCAATTGGTGCCTTGTGTTCCACCACCGATGTGGTGCATTTGCACTATATGGGGATTTTGCTTTTTGTCGCGGCAGTCTTGGGATATAGCGTCAACTATTACACTGGACGAATTCTAGGGGTGAAGTATTTTCATCAACATTCACGTTATTTCAAACCTGAATATATTGTCAAAACCAACCATTATTTTATGAAACATGGTGGCAAAACTATTTTAATGGCGCGTTTTATACCGTTTGTACGCTCATTTGCACCATTTGCTGCAGGGTCAGGGCACATGCCTTTGGCGACCTTTAGTTTTTATAATGTGGTGGGTGCTGCCGTATGGATTTTTTCTTTAATGGCAATAGGTTATGGCTTGGGTAATATTTTGTCTTGGTTGGGTGATTGGATTTAAATTCCTCATTTTTTCTATTTTCTTCTTCTAAATCCACCGCGATAACTAAAAAAGTGGATTGATGGCCACAAAAAAAGCCCACCGTGTGGACTTTTGATATTGTTCAGTTTTAGTGTTTGGTGACAATTAATTCTGTGCCACCCAAGCGCGGGCTAAAAGTATCGTTACTTTGAATTGAAAACTCACCCTTTTCCGCTTCTTTAGACAAGTACATGCTTAATGATTGGAAATCTGCACGACTGATCCATAAATCCTGAGCACGAATACTCCACTGTTCGCCCGCATTAAGATGGTCGATTTTGCCTGAAATTTTCGTCAAGATATCCATTTGAAACCCATGATTACAAAAGTCATTTAAAGGAGATAAAAGTTGAGAATTCAACTTTTTCTGGATGATTATCATGTGACAAAATTATTTCATTTTGATGACATTGGGTTTAAGACTTTGGGCTAATTGGGGATAAAAAGTAAAATTATTCTTTAGAAAAATTTGAATTTTTTAAGATATAGTCAATTTCTTCTTGGGCTGCAGCATGTAGTCGCGCACGAAAGATCGTTACCGCCTGCTCAATTTGAGTTTCGGCTTCTAGCTCTAAACGCAAACGTACACTTTCAAGTTCAGAAACAATTTGATCATCACTTACCGCAGTTGCGGCTTGATTAAAAGTCACTGCAGGTAATTCAGGATTTTGCTCATAACGTGCAGTATAGTTTGAAATTTCCTGATCCAGACTTTGACGCATCAACTCAAGTGCTTGAGTTTGTTCTGCAAAGCGTTGCGCTTCATCTTGCTGTAGCTGTGCAGCATAAGCGGCTTGTTCTGCACGTTGCTGTTCTAATTTGAGTTCGAGTGCCAATTGGCGACGTTGCCGTGCTTCTTCAATCAAACGTGCTTTCAGGTCAGCATAGGCTTGTTCAATTTTTTCCTGTGATTGTTGCTGAGCGCGCTGATCTTCTGCAATCCAGTTGTGTAATTGCGTTTCAGGTTGCAAGACCTCACAAATTCGATGCAGATCATCCATAAATGTCTGGCGCACAGCCTGAGGCGCGGTTAACCAGCGCTGTTTAAAATCTGAGCCGACATTTAAAGTCACCGCATCTCTCCTTATTTTGAGCAGTATTTTTAAAAAAACGTTTTAAAATTAAAGCTTAAACGTCTGTGGTTCTATGCCCAAACGTCGATATTGTTTAAATTTTTCACGTCCAAGCACTTTAGCTGCTTCGTGATTTTCAATAATCTCAATAATGTGACTAAATTTTGCATAGGCTTCAAGTGCCTGACTGTTAAAATTAAACACAATCCAGTCCGATTGCTGCGGTAATTCGGCAGAAATACATACGCTGGCCTGTGTTTGGTTAATGCCATGCGGAATAAAACTGCTGGCATCAAAACTCCACAGACGCTCATCCAATGTTTGCTGTAACTCTGGGTCAGGGCAATGCAACCAAATGCGCGCCTGCTGCCGCAGTATTTTGCGGCATAAACGGCAAGTGCTTTCCACTTGCCGTTCAGGACTTTTTTCAAACAAATAAAAGCTGACTTTAGCCATTATTGCCTGCACGTTGTGCGAGGAACTGCATCAATAACGGTACAGGACGACCTGTTGCGCCTTTATTGCTGCCTGAATTCCATGCAGTGCCTGCAATATCTAAGTGTGCCCAGCGGTAGTCACGAGTAAAGCGTTGCAAGAAGCACGCTGCGGTAACTGAACCTGCTTTAGGACCACCAATATTGCCAATATCGGCAAATGGTGAATCCAGTTGTTCTTGGTAATCGTCAATCACGGGCATACGCCATACACGGTCAAATGCGGTGAGTCCCGCAGCATCTAATTCCGCCGCAAGCTCATCATCTGGGGTAAACATGCCTGTCAGTACCGAACCGAGTGCAACCACGCAAGCGCCTGTTAAAGTCGCAATATCAATCACCAAAGCAGGGTTGAAGCGTTTCACATAGGTTAGGGTATCGCACAGCACCAAACGACCTTCGGCATCGGTATTTAAAATTTCGATGGTTTGACCGCTCATACTGGTCACAATATCACCCGGGCGAGTAGCTTTGCCTGATGGCATGTTTTCTGCTGCAGCAATCGTACCGACCACATGGATAGGTAAACGTGCTTCACATAGCGCGCGCATGGTGCCTAAGACTGAAGCAGAACCACACATATCAAATTTCATTTCATCCATCCCTAAGCCAGGTTTGAGTGAAATGCCGCCTGTATCAAAAGTGATGCCTTTACCAACCAATACCACAGGTGCTTCATCACGCTGTGCTTGGTATTCGAGGCTAATGATGCGTCCTGGACGGTCTGAACCCTGACTGACTGCAAGGAAAGCACCCATGCCCAATTCCGCTATTTCTGCTTCATCTAAAATGGTGACTTTGAGTAGGTCTGGATATTCTGCCGCAAGTGCTTGGGCTTGTTCTGCCAAATATTCAGGGAAACAAATGTTGCCCGGACGGTTGCCCAAGTCGCGTGCCATGTTTTGCCCCGATTGCATGGCTTCAATCAATTGAAGTTGATCTGCGCTGAGTGGGCTGTTATTGGCAATGAAATGGATTTGTTCAAGCTGAAACTCATTCTTTTTGCTTTTGTATTCATCAAAAGCATAGGCTGCTTGGGTCAGGCTGAGTGCAAATACATAATGCAGCTCGCTAGGCAGGGCAGACAAGTCAATGCTGATCTGTTTAAATTTTTTTTGTGAAGATTTGATAATGCTTTGTGCAATTTTTGCCAGCTTTGCGGCTGGTAATTCTTCGGTTTTACCCAAACCGATCAGGTTGCTATTGGCGCATTCAGCAACGCTAGCCACCAAACTTAAACTTTCATTAAAGCCTGCTTTAAATTGTGTCGCTTGAATAATGCTGTCTAAATCCTTGATTTGATAAGCAGCAGTTGCCTGTGGCACCTGTTCTGCAGCCACTAAAATTGACAAAGATTCACTCGCGCTGTGTTCTTGGAATGCGGGACTTAAGCTAAATTTAATCACTGGATTTTATGCCTATCTAAATGTGCAAACTATGCAACCATTGAAACATTTTTATGCGTCGAGTTTCAATGTATAACAAGGCGATAGGTTTTATATTTTCAACATTCAGGTAAACTAACGCGAATTGGATTCCCTCACATTTTGGAAGAAATAATTTGATTATTCGGCGTTATTTGGTCAAGCAAGTTGTGTCGACATCCTTGGTTGTGATTGCCTTACTGACTTTGATCATGATGGGTGGTCGCTTGATCAAGTATTTTGGCGTGGCGGCACAAGGGCGTTTGGATGCGAGTATTTTATTCAGCATCATTGGCTATCGCTTGCCTGAATTTTTGACGCTGATCTTACCTTTGGGTTTCTTTATTGGTTTGATGCTGGTATTTGGTCGTTTATATGTCGACCATGAAATGGCAGTGCTCAACAGCAGTGGCGTGAGTCGGCATCAATTGGCACGTTTATTGGTGCCAATGACGCTGGTATTTCTAATTGTCCAAGGCTTTTTAATGCTGTGGGCATCACCGTGGGGACTGCGTCAGTTTGAAGCATTGACCACCAGTCAGGCAGTACGCACAGGTTTTGATTTGGTGCGACCCAAAGAATTTATTTCTTCAGGGCCATATACCATTTACGCAGGCGATCTGTCCGAAGATCGTAAAAACCTGAAAGATATTTTCTTTTATCAACGTGCAGAAAAAGCAGGTCGTCCTGATGTCATGATTCTGGCAAAAGAAGCGACACGGGTAGAGCTGGAAAATGATCCTGCCAATGTGGTGGATTTGGTCGAAGGGCGTCGTTATGAAATATTTCCGGGCACAGCCAAATATTCACAGGCAGAATTCCAAAGTTATCGTTTACGTTTAGAGAATGACAAAGAAGCTAAATTTGAAAGTGCCGAAGTAGAAGCCTTAACCACCTCGCAACTTTGGAAAAACCGTGCAGACCCTGTGGTCGCAAGTGAACTGGGATGGCGTATTTTTGTGCCTTTTGCGATTGTGGTGGCGTTGTTTTTAGCCGTGGCATTGTCAGAAGTTAGTCCGCGTCAGGGGCGTTATTTAAAACTGTTTCCTGCCTTGTTAATTTTCGCCAGTTTGATTGTGGCGCTCATGGCGGTTAAAACCCGTATCAGCAAACAAGAAATGGGCATGATTGCTTATCCGTTGGTGTTGTTGGCTTATGCGATTGCGGCAGCCTTGTTCTCACGTAAACAAAAACTAGCACCTAAAATTAAGCAGCAAATTCAGCGAGTGAGGTCTTAAGATGTTGGCACGTCGTATAGTTGCAAAACACGTCACCAAGACCACTGCACTGGCTATGTTTGGTGCAACGGCAATTTTGTCTGGTTTGCAGGTGTTGTTTACCTATTTAGGCGAATTGGGTTCACTCAATGAAAACTATAGTGCATGGCAGGCATTGCTGTATGTATTGTGGGGTGCGCCAAATTATCTCTATGAAATTTTGCCGATTTCTGCCTTGATTGGCGCAGTGTTAGGCTTGGGTACGTTGGCATCCAACAGCGAATTGATTGTGATGCGTTCTGCAGGGATTAGCCTGTGGCGTATTGTGGGATGGGTGATTCGTTCCGCCATGGTATTGGTACTGCTGTCTTTTGTGCTCAGTGAATGGGTGATTCCATACACCAATGAACAAGCCAAAAGTGTTAAAAGTCACCGTAGCGTCGCTGAGCTGGGTGAAGTTCGTGGCTATTGGTCGCGCGAAGGCAATCGTTTTATTTATATTGACTACGCCAATGCCCAAGGGCAGCTCAAAAATGTACAAGTGGTCGATTTTGATGATAACTATCGCTTGCGTGGTACATTGTCTGCAGATCAGGGACAGTTTGTTAAAGACGGTAGTTGGTTGCTCAATCAAACTGAACAGATGGATATTTTGCAGGCGGGCAACGCGACTTTAGCTAAAAACAGCGAACAGGCTTTGGCTTTAGCATTGCAACCGAAATATGTGCACATGGTCACCATCGACCCTGAAGATTTATCCCCAAGTCAATTGGTCAGTTTCATGAGTTATATGCATGAATACAGCCAAGTACCCAAAACCTACCAACTGGCGTTCTGGCAAAAACTTGGTGCACCCTTTGCGCTGATTGCTTTGGTGGTGATTGCTTGCTCCTTTATTTTTGGGCCGTTACGTCAGCAATCTATGGGTTTCCGTTTGGTGATTGCTTTATTTGTCGGCTTAACCTTCTTTTATTTACAGGATTTCTTGGGCTATGCCAGCTTGGTCTATGCACCATCGCCTGCGTGGTTCGTATTTATTCCTATTATTCTGATGTTTGTCATCGGCGGTTACTTACTGCATCGTGCGCGTTAAGTGCGGGCCGATGCTGCTGCTTTTTCCGTATGATTGGGTAAACCTATCTGAATCAGTGGCGGAAACCATCTTCTGAACATAGAGTCTTGACGCAAAATTCGTTAAGATAGCATGATTAATTTGTAGACGAAAAAGAGTATTGATTATGGCGGATGCAACTGCTGGCAAAATCCCTCACGTATTGGTGATTATGGATGGTGTGGGTCATCGCGAAGCGGTCGAAGACAACGCGTTTTTAGCAGCGAAACGACCAAATTTGACTGCTATGCAGGAAAAGCATCCGCATGGTTTGATCTCTGGTTCAGGTGAAGATGTGGGCTTGCCAGATGGTCAAATGGGTAACTCTGAAGTTGGTCACATGAACTTGGGTGCAGGACGTGTGTTGTACCAAGACTTTACCCGTATTACCAAAGACATTCGTACAGGCGCTTTCTTTGAACATGAAGTGTTGGTCGATGCGGTAGAAAAAGCCAAAGCAGCCAACGGTGCAGTGCATCTGCTTGGTTTATTGTCTGAAGGCGGTGTGCATTCGCATGAAGATCATATCGTGGCGATGGCAGAATTGGCATTAAAACGTGGTGCAAAAGTTTATCTACATGCCTTTTTAGATGGCCGTGATACGCCACCCAAAAGCGCGCAGCCTTCTTTGGAAAAATTGGACGCATTATTTGCACAATATCCAAATCAAGGTCGTATTGCCAGCCTGATTGGTCGTTACTATGCGATGGATCGTGACAACCGTTGGGATCGTGTAGAACAAGCCTATCGTTTACTTACCGAAGGTGAGGCAGTACGTACTGCGGCAACCGCGGTAGAAGGCTTGGCAGCGGCTTATGCGGCAGAGGAAAGTGATGAGTTTGTGAAAGCCACCCGTATTGGTGAAATTGCCAAAATTCAAGATGGCGACAGCGTGGTGTTTATGAACTTCCGTGCTGACCGTGCGCGTGAATTGACCAAAGCTTTTGTGGAACAAGACTTTGCTGGTTTTGAACGTAAAGTTGTGCCGCAATTGTCTAAATTTGTGATGCTAACCCGTTATCAAGCCAGCATTGCTGCACCAGTGGCGTACATGCCAGAAGATTTGAAAAACTCCATTGGTGAATATTTATCAGACTTGGGCAAAACGCAATTGCGTATTGCTGAAACTGAAAAATACGCACACGTGACGTTCTTCTTTAGTGGTGGCCGTGAAGATGAATATCCGGGTGAAAAACGCATCCTGATCCCATCGCCAAATGTAGCAACCTATGACTTAAAACCTGAAATGAGCGCTTATGAAGTGACTGATGAACTGGTTGCAGCCATTAACTCAGGTGAATATGACTTGTTGGTGGTGAACTATGCCAATGGCGATATGGTCGGTCATACTGGTGTGTTTGATGCAGCTGTCAAAGCAGTTGAAGCGGTAGATACCTGCTTAGGTCGCGTTTATGAAGCGGTGATGGCGAAACAAGG
Source organism: Acinetobacter sp. SWBY1 (assembly GCF_002946595.1). NCBI lineage: Bacteria > Pseudomonadati > Pseudomonadota > Gammaproteobacteria > Moraxellales > Moraxellaceae > Acinetobacter > Acinetobacter sp. SWBY1. The sequence continues at coordinate 2,260,811 of NZ_CP026616.1, forward strand.
TCACATGATTATTACAGCTGATCATGGTAACGTCGAGCAAATGCAAGACTATGACAGTGGTCAGGTACATACTCAGCACACCACTGAATTAGTGCCATTCATTTATGTAGGCCCAACTCAGGCCACCATTTTGGAAGGTGGTGTGTTGGCAGATGTTGCACCAACTTTATTGAATTTGATGCAATTGCCAGTGCCAGCAGATATGCAAGGTCGCAACTTAATTCGCTTACAGGCATAACCCTCGATACAGGTAGATGATGGAATGACGGCTCACAAAATTTATGCGGTTGTGTTGGCAAGCGTGTTGTGTGCCAGTCATTCGAGTGTTTGGGCTGCACCAGATTTGGAGTTAGATGGCCCTACACTACAACAGGACTATGTCGATGTGCCTGTAGAGTCGATACAGGAATTTGTACAAATCTATGGCATTGTCAAAGACAACTATGTGACTGAAAAAAGTGATGATGCCTTGTTTCAGCAAGCCATTCGTGGCTTGGTGAGCGGTTTAGATCGTTATTCACGCTATTTAACTGCTGAAGAATATAAACAACTTTTACAATATACCGAAGGCGACTTGGCCTCGGTTGATTTTACTTTGCGCTATGACGCTGCCCAGCAACATTGGGTCATTCAAAATTTAAGTGCCAATGCCGACTCGGCTAAACAAGGGCTGAAGAATGGCGACAGCCTATTTAAAATTGATAACCAAGAACTGAAAAAGCTGAGTGCAGATCAGGTCAATAACCTGCTCACAGGCTCAGTGGGATCGACTGTAAGCGTACAACATGCAGCCAATCAGCCTGAAATTATGTTGGTACGCAACAAAAAAGTAGAAACCGATATTCAGGCGCAGATGCTTTCTAATCAGGTCTTGTTGTTAAAAGTACGTGTGTTTCAGCAAGACACCGCCAATGAAATTAAACGCTTAATTGAAGAACATAGCACGCCACGCTTAAAAGCCGTATTGATTGATCTGCGTAATAACCCAGGAGGCTTACTGTCTGCTGCGGTGGAATCTGCCGATTTATTTTTAAATCAGGGTGTGATTGTATCGACCAAAAGTCGTTCTGAAGGCGATCAACAATTTCAGGCGTTACCTAGCTTTGAATTTCAAAATTTAAAAGTCGGAGTACTGATTAATCATCGCTCTGCATCTGCGGCAGAAGTCTTTACCGGTGCTTTAAAAGACCATTCACGCGCTTGGGTGATGGGCGAAAAAAGTTATGGCAAGGGGGTGGTGCAAAAACTGTTCCCACTTAGCGATGGTGCTGCCTTACAAATGACGGTTTCGCATTATTACACCCCACGCGAGCAAATGATTGAAGGGGTTGGGATTCAGCCGAATCAGCAATATATTCAAAGTCCTGAAATGAAAGAAGAGGCTTATCTTGAGCATGTGGCAGATTTACTGCTGAGCCGCCGTTAAGTCTCATCTGAGTAACACGTATTTTTAGACAGTCTTCATTGTTTAGCGTTTACTCATCTTCAGTATCTAATCCAAACTTTTTCAGACGATAGCGCAAAGAACGGAAAGACATGCCCAATTTTTTTGCTGCCAACGTACGGTTCCAGTGGGTCAGGTGCAGCGCATTCAGTAAAATGTCTTTTTCTACTTTTTCCAAGTAGGCTTCTAAACCTTCTTCAGGCAGTTTGCGTCCTGTCAGCAATACATCTGTCACGATCTGCTGTGGTGTTTCTGCTGCGGGTTGCGGTTCAGCGGTTGCTATATTGCTTATGCTGAATTGGCGTAAGGGTGCAGTTTGTAAGTGTTTGAGATCAATAACATCCTCATCACTCAGGGTAATGGCACGTTCAATTATATTGCGTAATTCACGCACATTGCCCGGATAGTATTGCTCTAATAAAAATTGCTGGGCGCGTGGCGTCAGTTGTTTGGCAGGAATATCCCATTCTTGTGCAACTTTTTGAATGAAGTGGTCTGCCAATAATAGAATATCTTGTCCACGTTCACGCAGGGCAGGCAAGACCAAATCCATCACGTGAATTCGGAAGAATAAATCCTGACGGAAACGTCCTTGCTGAACCAAACTTTCTAAGTCCTGATGACTGGCGCTGATCACTCGAAAATCGACATCAATTTCACTATCTGAACCCACAGGACGGATGCGCTTTTCCTGAACGGCACGCAGCAGTTTGACTTGCATGCTCAGTGGCAGTTCGGCAATTTCATCTAAAAATAAGCTGCCACCATGTGCAGATTGAATCAGACCTTGTTTGTCTTGAGTCGCTCCTGTAAAGCTACCTTTTTTGTGTCCAAATAGCTCGCTTTCCATGAGATCGGTGGGAATCGCGCCGCAGTTAATTGCAATAAATGGTCCTTCGTTGCGGTTGCTTAAGCGGTGAGCCAAATTGGCGACAACTTCCTTTCCCGTACCTGATTCGCCTGTAATAAACACAGGCGCTTGCGAGCGCGCAATTTTTTTGATGGTGCTGCGTAATTGCTGAATAGGCAAAGATTGCCCAATCAACATTTTATATTCAAGCTGATCTTGGCTGTGATGATCGGTGGTGTCGAAAGGTTTATTCAGTGCTTTTTCAAGGAGTTGCTGTAAATGTATTTGATTGACAGGCTTGCTGACAAAGTCAAATGCACCTGCTTTTAAAGCAGCAATCGCAATATCCATATTGCCGTAAGCGGTCAATACGGCAACAGGCACATTCGGATATTGTTCGGAAATCCATTCAACCAGTTGCAAGCCATTGCCATCGGGCAGGTTTAAGTCGGTTAAGCAAGCATCGTACTGATGTTCTGCCAATAACTGCTTGGCTTGCACCAAACGATACGCGACATGGGTTTGAATCCCCATACGTGCCAAAGTCATCTGCATGAGGGTACAAAGGTCTTCTTCGTCATCGACCAATAAAACCAAAGGTTGAACAGCGTGCATATTTTCCCCAAAACCACACAAAATTAAATCAAAACCACAGCAACAAGATTGATCCAATATCAATCGCGTTTATTCAATGGCACGTAGACATTTCATCCTGAAACATGCGCCTTGTTCTTGTTCTACATAGCTCAGCTTGGCTTGATTCGCCTCGCAAAAACTATGCGATAGATACAATCCTAAACCAGTTCCATTGATTTCGGTACTGAAAAATGGCTGGAACAGATAGAGGAGATCTTGACTGGCGACACCTGCACCAAAATCCCGCACATCAATATAAATATAAGTTGTTTGCGGGTAGACCGTAATCTCAATGGGCTGCTGTGCAGCATTGTGTCGAATGGCGTTACGAATCAGGTTAATCAGCACTTGGCGAAACTGTGATTCATCAAACTGGATGCTCAGTGGTTCGGTCAGTGTAAGCTGAATTTGACTCGCTGCATCAGGTAAATCTTCCTGAATGAATTGTGGCAAAAATTGATTGAGCTGAATCGCGACAGGCGTGGTTTGTTTATTTTTGACCATACTCAGCGTGTCGTGAATAATCTTATCAATCCGTGTCGCTTGTTTGCTGATCATGTCCGACAGCAATTGTTGCTGTGCAGCATCACTGCCTGTAAATAAATTGTTGGCTTGTACAATGGCTGCCAACGGGTTGCGAATTTCGTGCGCAATACTGGCAGAGAGTTGTCCTAAGGCGGCTAATTTGAGTTGCTGGACTTGCTGATTGATTTTACGTCCATCCTGCAGCGCCAATAAAGTCAGCGTTTGATGTGGCACTTTGAGTTTTTGTACCTGAATATGCACATGAAAATGACTCAGTTGCGACTCGAATTGAAATTTTTCTCCATCTTGCAATTGATCAAATTTGAACAGATCAAATAAATCGGGCTGAATTTTATACAATGGATAGGTCGCGTGCGCATATTTAGGATGAATCCCCAACAGATGACAGGCTGCAGGGTTGCTGAGGACGACATAGCAATTTTCATCTAAAACCAAATAGCCCATTTCGGTTTGTTCTAAAATATAACGGTTGATATTTTGTAGGCGGTTTAATTCCAAAGATTGCGAAAAATTTAGATTTTCTAAAATTTGGAAACGCCGTACTGCAATACGTCCACTGCCATAAACCACCCAAAATAAAAATGCCAATAGCGCACTTTGACCAATATTATTTAGCGATGAAAAGTCCAGCAAACTCCCAACAAAGTGTTGGTAAATCACCATAATCATCGCGATGAGGGTAATGGCTAAGGCTTTACGATTTTGCAGCAAGAGTGATGCTGCAAAAATCGTGATCGCAAACAGCAGACTTAAATATAAATTAGGGCCATCGCTGGCAAAAGTCAGGCTACTGAGCGCGATAATATCGACTGCAAAAAACAGGGTCAGTTGTTGCGTGCTTTTAAAAGGAATATATTTATAGCTGATCAGTTGCAGGCAGCTAAAAATAAAATAGCAGACCAAGGTGTATAGATATAAACCCGGGTGCTGATATTGTGTGCCAAGCTGCTGAAAGGTGAGTAGGGTAATCAGCAGCAAACAAAAGGCAATCAGCAGTCGGTAAGTACCATACCACATGCCAAGATGATACTGATTTAACTCAGAATGTTGTTTTAAATCTGGCATATCGTAAAGGTCTTATTTGTGCATCAACAGCGTTGAAAATTTAGGGTTTAATCAGTCCATAACGAATGGCAAGGTGAGTCAGTTTGACATCACTATCAATATTTAATTTTTCAAAAATACGGTAACGATAGGTATTTACGGTTTTTACACTGACAAACAACTTATCGGCAATTTCCTGTGCGCTAATACAATTCACCACCATCATCGCCACTTGCATTTCACGTTCTGAAAGACTATCAAAAGGCGATTGTTGTGTGTCAGATAAGTATGAACTTGCCAGTTGTTCGGCAATGTCGGCACTGAAGTATTTACCGCCCTGCATGACTTTTTTAATGGCACGTACCATTTCACTGACAGGTGCGCCTTTGGTGATATAGCCTTTTGCACCTGCTTTCAGCAATAAAGAAGGGTAGGGTTCTTCTGCCAAACCACTCACCGCCAAGACCTTAGTGTCTGGTGCAGTTTGCAATAGACGACGTGTGGTTTCTACGCCTCCAATCCCAGGCATGTTCACATCTAACAACACCACATTGGGATGATGCTGACGCACTAAGGTAATCGCTTCTTCACCCGATTCAGCTTGTCCAATCACCTGCACATCGGTATGGTCTTCGAGCATACGGCAAATCCCAGTACGTACCAATTCATGATCGTCGACTACTAAAACTGTGATCACCTACACTCTCCCTTTGAAAAAATCATCTTTTTTGTTACATAAAGCAAAATTAGCTTGCAATGAAACGACAAAATTAGCAATGCTATTCTTAATCTAGAATGAAAAGTTCTGCACAATATGGTGTCAAAAACGATTCATTGTTGTATTTTTAAATGTAAGGCATATTTGAGGTAATACGCAAATGTATCTTACCTCCCTGAGTTGAGTAAGCAGTCGTGAAAAATTCTAAGAAGTCGTTCATGCATGTGCTGGTCGCATCTATGATGTTCAGCCTAAGTTCTGTCAGTTTTGCTGAACTTGTCATCAATCCTTCCTCTGGGAGCGACGGTCAGGCGACCTTAAGTTGGTCTTCGGAGCAAGCCGATCAATTCTTAAATGGTGATCTGGAAAGTACCAGTGCGAGCGCTCAGGCTGCGCCAGAGAGCTATGTTGCTGAACCTACTCCGCCAGGTTCAACGAAAATTACCACTACAGTGCGTAGTAGCAATGGTGTTGCACCTGCTTCCACTGCGCCTAAAACAGTCCGTATTTTAGATACCTCTGCTTATAGCAACCAACCATCAGTTAATGCACGTGCGGCTTTGGTGATGGATGCGCAAACAGGTGAAGTGCTGTATAGCAAAAATACCAATGTGGCATTACCTATTGCATCTGTGACCAAGGTGATGACTGCCGTGGTGACTTCTGATGCACGTTTGAATATGTCTGAACAAATCACTTTGCAATCGATTGATTTTGCAGGTGCAGCAGGTAAAAACTCAAGCTCAACTTTGCGTGTGGGCGACAAGTTAAACCGTGCCGAAGCGTTACTGTTTGCATTAATGAAATCTGAAAATCCTGCAGCAGCAGCGTTGGCACGTACTTATCCAGGTGGGAAAAATGCCTTTGTAGCCGCAATGAATGCTAAAGCGCGTGAATTGGGCATGCATTCTACCCGTTTTACCGAAGCAACAGGCTTAGACCCACGTAATGTATCTTCTGCGCGTGATTTGGGTATTTTGGTCAGTACCGCTTCGCAATATGGTTTGATTCGCCAATTCTCAACCACGCCAACCTATGACTTTAACTTGGGTTATCGTGTTTTAAAATCTAACAATACCAATGCACTGGTACGTAATGGTGGTTGGAATATTAATCTGTCTAAAACAGGCTATATCAATGAAGCAGGGCGTTGTGTGGTGATGCATACCACTTTGAATAACCGTCCTGCAGTGGTGGTGCTTTTGGGTGCAGATACTTCACAAGCACGTACCAATGATGCAACTCGCTTAATGAGTTGGGCAAGCCAGTTACCTAAACGTATTTAAGAGCACATTCAGCTTGGAGCGTTGAGTTATCAATCGTATGACTCAACTTCCGTTAAAGTTGCATGATTCCAAATACAAAAAAACCTGCTAATGCAGGTTTTTTTGATCACGATTCAAAACTTACATGTTTGAAAGGATAGAGTCTTTTACTTGTTGCATTGTAGCATCAATAGAGAGCATCACCGCATCTGCACATTGTTTCATTGCAGTGTCAGGATCTTTCAGACCGTTACCTGTTACGGTACATACAATCACAGAACCTTCTTTGATTTTACCTGCTTTGATGTCGCGCATTGCACCACCAATAGACGCAGCAGATGCAGGCTCAACAAATACGCCTTCATACATTGAAAGCATGCGTTGTGCTTCTAAGATTTCAGCATCAGTTAGCTCATCAAACCAACCTTCTGAATCGCGTACAACGGCTTTAGCATGATTCCAGCTTTGTGGGTTACCAATACGAATTGCAGTTGCAACAGTTTCAGGGTTTTCTACAGGCGCACCACGTAAGAATGGTGCAGCGCCAGATGCTTGATAACCCACCATGATTGGGCGACCTTCAGGGTTTGGACCTGTGAATTTGTCCGTTGCTGCGTCATAAACCACTTGCTCGAATTGATCGGCAGGTTGGTTGGCAACCGCTTCGGTATAACCCATCCAGTGTGCAGTAATGTTTCCTGCGTTACCTACAGGTAAGCAGTGGTAATCTGGTGCACGACCTAACTCATCTACAATTTCATACGCAATGGTCTTTTGACCTTGTAGACGGTAAGGGTTGATCGAGTTCACAATAGTTACAGGCGCTTGGTCAGCAACTTCTTTAACTAGACGCATACCATCGTCAAAGTTACCGCGAATTTGCATGGTGATGGCACCGTACATCATCGCTTGTGCCATTTTACCCATGGCAATTTTGCCTTCAGGAATTAAAACGAATGCTTTGATACCTGCACGTGCAGCATAGGCAGCAGCCGCAGCAGAAGTGTTACCTGTAGATGCACAGATAATGGCTTTTGAACCTTCTTCAACTGCTTTAGTAACTGCCATGGTCATACCACGGTCTTTAAATGAACCTGTCGGGTTTAAGCCTTCATACTTCACATAAATTTCAACATCTTTACCAATAATGCGTGGAATATTCTCAAGCTTAATCAGTGGCGTGTTTCCTTCGCCTAGAGAGATTGCACGTGTGGTTGCAGACACTGGTAAACGGTCACGATAACGGTCAACTAAACCAGTATAACGATTGGCATTCGACATGATGATGTTCCAATTGTGTGTAGAGCTTGGCAAGGGGAAATACTCCCCTTCACCCGATTAATTATCAAGCGATTCTAAACGAATTCGTACAATTTCGCCATGAATGGTTGGCAATGCTTGAATTTGTTGTAACGCTTCATCCATTTTTGATTCTAGGACTGGGTCAGTCAGAATCACGATAGGAATAAGGTCTTTCAAGCGTGATTGCTGCATGATGGCATCAATACTGATTCCCGCGCGGCTTAAAATAGTGGTCACATCAGCAAGTACGCCAGTTTGGTCTTCGGCATTAATGCGAATGTAGTAACCCGTGGTCATTTCTTCACGGCTTAAAATTGGCAAGTCGGTTAAGGCTTCAAATGCCAATTGCGGAATTGTACCTGCGCCATCTTCGGTATAAGAAATGTCACGGACAATATCAACGACATCTGCAACTACTGCAGAGGCTGTTGGGCCTGCACCTGCACCTGCGCCATAATAGAGCGTTGGACCAACCGCATTGGCTTGTACCAAGACCGCGTTTTTCACGCCATTAACATTGGCAATCAATTCTTCTTCAGGAATTAAAGTTGGGTGAACACGCAATTCAATACCTTTATCGGTACGACGGGCAATCCCCAAGTGTTTGATGCGGAAACCGAGTTCTTCGGCATATTTCACATCTTGTGCGGTCACTTTGCCAATACCTTCGGTAAAGACTTTGTCAAACTGTAGTGGAATACCAAATGCACATGAAGCCAAAATAGTCAGTTTGTGTGCAGCATCAATACCTTCGACGTCAAAAGTCGGATCGGCTTCGGCATAGCCTAACTCTTGCGCTTCTTTCAGTACATCTTCAAATGCACGACCTTTTTCACGCATTTCACTTAAAATGAAGTTGCCTGTACCGTTGATGATGCCTGCCAACCATTCAATTTTGTTGGCAGCCAAACCTTCACGGATGACTTTAATAATTGGAATACCACCTGCAACCGCAGCTTCATAGGCAATTTGTACGGCATTGTCTTCAGCTGCTTTAAATAGCTCATTGCCGTGTTCTGCAAGTAGGGCTTTGTTGGCTGTCACTACTTGTTTGCCGTGCTTCATGGCTTCCATGATCACGTCATAAGCAGGGTGAATACCGCCCATCACTTCAACCACCACGTCTACATCGGGTTGACGGACAATGTCCATCAAGTCGGAGCTTTGCTTGACCGATTCAGGCAAGTTTAGGTCAGGACGCGGACGACGTGTTCCCACATAAGTGATTTCAATTTCACGACCGGTGCGACGTCTAATCTCAGCAGCATTTTCTTTTAATAGTTTAAGGGCACCACCACCCACAGTACCAAGACCGAGGATTGCCAGACGAACTGGTTTCACGTCACACTCCATATTTTAATAACTTTAAGCAAGCCTAGATCATAGCTAAAAAAACGCGCTGACTCTAGGGCAGATCTCACTTATCTTCACAGTATAAAAAAAAGTAAAATAACGCATAAAAAATCGTTATTTATATTGGCTTCATAGATGCTACGTCTTGGTGTATTGGGATGATGCAGCATCCACAGATCCGCTATTTTTATTTGTCTAAGCGCTTGATCAATTCAGCGGTAGACAGATAGCCGCCTAAATATACGCCTTCGGCATTATAAATCGCAGGTGTGCCATTGACGCCCATATTTAAGCCCAATTGATACTGAGCACGAACAGGGTTTTTACAGTTGGCAGGTGCAATTTGTGCGCCATTCATGACCTGATTAAAGGCAGCGTGACGATCTTCGCTACACCAAATTGCTTCCATAGCAGGCATGTGCTGTTCACCACGCGGCCAAGCAATGTAACGGACTTCAATGCCTTTACCATTCATTTCATCCATTTGTTCATGTAGACGATGGCAATATGGACAGCTGACATCGGTAAATACATAAATGACGTGTTTGGTTTTGCCTTTGGCAGGGAATACCAATAAATCTTCCTGTTTTAATTCAGCAAAAATTTTCTTGTTCACGCCTGCTTGCAGGTTTTCACTGACGTTATGTAGTTCTTTGTCACCTAAACGGATCACATCGCCCTGAATAATGTATTTGCCATCACTGGTGGCATAGACCGATGACATGCCTTCAAGACTCACCCAAAATAAATTTGGAACTTCCGTGGCTTTAATGTCGGTAATTTTGGCGTTGATACCTGCAGTTTTAAAATGTTGCTGCAAGGTTGTACTTAAACGCTGTTGTGCATTGCGTTCAATTAGGGTTGATGCTTCACCCGTTGCAGGCGCACTGGCGGTGAGTGTGGTTTGCTTTTTATCTTCATTGTTTGCATTTGAACATGCGGTGATTGCAAAAGCACTTGCCAGTGAACAGGCAATCAAAAGTGTCGAGCGGGTAAATGTCATAAACAACCCTTTCTTGTTGGCATAAAAAATAGAGCGTTAGCATAACAAAAAATATTCGTGATCGTTAGGGTCTGTTGCCATTTCATAAATGGCTTACGTTCATAGATGAAGTGTCAACAGACCCTATGCTTCTACGTCGTTTTTGTTTTTTTAAGCCCGTGGATGATGCTGGGCATGCAATTGCTGCATACGGATTTGTGCGACGTGGGTGTAGATTTGTGTGGTGGATAAATCACTGTGCCCGAGCAGCATTTGTACCACGCGTAAATCTGCCCCATGATTGAGTAAGTGTGTGGCAAAGGCATGTCTTAACGTGTGTGGCGATAACTCGGCTTGAATGCCTGCTTGCAGGGCATAGCGTTTAATGGCATACCAAAAATTTTGTCGGCTCATAATGCCGCCATGAACTGTTAAAAATAGATAATCGGTAGCACTTTTATACAGTTGCGGACGCGACTCGGTTAAATATTTTTCTATCCATTCACAAGCGACTTGTCCCATAGGCACCAAACGCTCTTTATTGCCTTTACCTACAATTCGTAAATAGCCTTGTTTTAGGTTGATTAATTCTAAACGTAAATTCAGCAATTCCGTCACTCGTAAACCGCAAGCATATAAGACTTCAAGCATGGCACGATCTCGTAATCCGAGTGCAGTGTTGATGTCAGGAGCGTGAATTAAGGCTTCAACATCGGCTTCAGATAAATCTTTGGGTAAGGCACGACCTAATTTTGGGGTTTTATGCGCAGCAACAGGGTTGTCAGAGCGCAGTTTGTGCTCTCTTAAAAATTTATAAAAAGAACGTAGTGCAGACAGGCAGCGTGCAATAGAGCGGGGGCTTTTTTGTTGTTTGGTGAGTTCGATGAGTACATCTGAAATATCGTCATGATTCCATTCAGGCATGGGTTTGCTGACATAGTCACTGCATTGAATTAAATCGGACAGATAGGCATTGCGGGTATGCGGGCTGACACTTTGCGCGATTAAATCGTTGCGATAGCCTTCCAAAAAGCTCAAAGCTTCTGGAATTTGTATTGCAGCAGGAATACGAGGTTTTTTGTTCAGCATAGGAATCACAGACGAAATCACAAAATTAATTGAGAAATTCGATAATAAGCAGCGTTATTTTCTACTCTAATCCAATTCAGCAAGGCTGTCGATGTGATATAAAGCATTTAAATGTAAGTCGACCTTATTTGTTAATTGTTCTCATTTGCATGTTATAATATGCAAAATGGTATAGGAATTTCACGGTGCGTTTGTCAGAACTTAAAGCAAAACAAACAGCCATCATCCGTCAGGTATTACGTACCGCCGATGGTGGAACATCCCTTAGTGACTTGGTGGCAAACCGCTTAGAAACACTGGGTTTTGTGCCGGGTACGCAGGTGCAGGTGATTACCAAAGGTATTTTTGGTGGTGATCCAATCCTGATTCAAGTGGGGTTTACCCGTTTTGCTTTGCGCAAAGTAGAAGCTGAACGCATTGAAATTGAACAAGGGGTGTCCGCATGAGCGATGCCTTACGTATCGCACTTGTAGGGAATCCAAACTGCGGTAAAACATCTTTATTTAACCATTTGACAGGGACACGTCAAAAAGTTGGCAACTACGCAGGCGTGACCGTGGAGCGTAAAGTCGGGCAATTCACCTTGCCTTCGGGACAGGCGGTGCGGGTGTTGGATTTGCCCGGAACTTATAGTTTAGAAGCCACCAGTCCCGACGAAGCCATTACCCGTGATGTAGTACAGGGCAAAATAGCCGAAGAAGGTCAGCAAGATGCCTTTCTTTGTGTCGTGGATGCCACCAACCTGAAATTGCATTTGGGCTTGGTTTTGGAAATGATTGCACTGGGTCGTCCGATTTTGTTGGTACTCAACATGATGGATGAGGCGCGTCGTCGTGGCATGCAAATCAACACGCAAAAATTGTCTGAGCGTTTGGGTGTACCTGTGGTGGAAACCGTGGCAGTGCGTGATTCAGGTATTCAAAACTTAATGCATGCCTTAGATCAGGGCAAATTTGCTGTTCCGCAGACAGAATTGACAGGCTTAACAGGCAGTCAGCATCAACGGATTCAAACCATTTTGTATGATGTGGTGCACTTTGTAGATCAAGAAGACAAACGCTCCGACTTCCTCGATAAAATTTTTTTACATCCTGTATTCGGTTTAGTCAGCCTTGCGGTGATGATGTTTGTTGTCTTCCAAGCGGTATTTGCTTGGGCTGCACCGTTTATGGATGGCATCGAAAGTTTATTTGGCTGGCTAGGTGAAGTGATTGGCGAAAACATTAGCCATCCCTTGCTGAACAGCTTGATTGTGGATGGCATTATTGCGGGCGCAGGCGGTGTGGTGGTGTTCTTGCCGCAAATTTTAATTCTGTTCCTGTTTATTTTAATTTTAGAGGAATCGGGTTATTTGCCACGTGCCGCATTCTTGCTCGATAAGCTGATGTTTAGCGCAGGTTTGAGTGGTCGTGCCTTTATTCCATTGCTGTCTAGTTTTGCCTGTGCAGTGCCGGGCATTATGGCAACGCGTAGTATTGCTGACCCACGTGATCGTTTAACCACGATTATGGTTGCGCCGTTAATGACTTGTTCTGCGCGCTTGCCTGTATATGCCTTACTCATCGCAGCATTCATTCCCAATCAAACCGTATGGGGCATGTTTAATTTACAAGGTCTGGTCTTGTTCGGTCTGTATATGGCAGGCATTGTGAGTGCCTTGGGCGTATCTTTTGTGCTTAAATTTTTGCAAAAAGATAAATCTGAGCATGTCTTGTTGATGGAACTACCAAGTTACCGTTTTCCAGACCTAAAAAGTGTTTGGATTGGTTTGCTAGATCGCGCCAAAATTTTCTTAAAGCGTGTCGGTGGCATTATTTTTGCACTGTCGATTTTATTGTGGTTCTTGTGTACGTTCCCGCAGCCGCCTGAAGGCGCGACCATGCCTGCAATTGACTATAGTTTTGCAGGGATGCTGGGGCATGTATTACAGCCAATTTTTGCTCCTGTGGGCTTTAACTGGCAGATCGTGATTGCCTTGATTCCTGCGATGGCAGCGCGTGAAGTGGTGGTGGCTGCATTAGGCACAGTCTATGCCTTATCTGCAGTGGATGAAGATGCCATGTCCCAAGGTTTGGCTGCTTTAATTAGTGGTGGTGGTGAACTGGGCTGGTCATTGGCAACGGGTTTATCGTTATTGGTGTGGTTTATTTATGCACCGCATTGTTTGGCAACTTTAGCAACGGTAAAACGCGAAACAGGATCATGGCGTACGGTCAGTATTATGACCTGCTATCTATTTGGTTTGGCTTATTTCATGTCATTCCTGACTTATCAAACGGCATCGTATTTGTTGGGTTAAGGCACATGCCTGACCTACAGGAGTAGATGAACATGGTTGAAATTTTAATTGTTGCTGCATTGGTACTGTGGAGTGCTGTAGTAGTCTTTAAAAAAGTCTTTCCCAAGACTTCTGGCGCAGTTTTTCTAAAACTCTCCAATTTCTGTACTGAAAAAGGCTGGCATGGCTTGGCCAAATGGCTAAAACCTGCAGCCGCGGCAGGCTGTGGTGGCAGTTGTGGTTGTGATTCTCAAGATCAACCCGCAGAAAAGAAAGTTGAAGTTCAAGCGGTGAAGTGGAAATAGACTTGTTTATTCACTTTAGCAATATTCTTTTTAAAAACCGTCTGCAATATGACGGTTTTTTTACGCACTGACACAAAAAAACTGCAGGAACTGCAAACAGAAAAAGCATTCAAAACAGCAAAGTGCTACTATTTTGTCTGTTTCAAAATTAGCGCACAAAATGGGGCAAAAATGTTAATACAACGTGGTGGATTAAAAGTCGTTGCAGGACTTGGTATTTCTGGTGTTGCAGCCGTTAATTTTTTACATCATCAGGGTTACCGCGTTGCTGTGACAGATTCTCGCCCCACACCCCCAGGGCATGACCAAATTCCTGCCGAAGTGGAAACCCGTTTTGGTCAGTTTGATCAGGATTTATTGTTGTCTGCAGAAGAAATTGTGATTAGCCCAGGGCTAGATCCAAAACTCCCTGAAATTCAGGCTGCGATGGCGCAGGGCATTCCTGTGGTGAGTGAAATTCAGATTTTACGTCGTGCGACCGACAAACCTATTGTGGCAATTACAGGGTCTAATGCGAAAAGTACCGTTACCACACTGATTGGTTTAATGGCAGAGCAGGCAGGCAAAAAAGTCGCGGTAGGTGGCAATTTGGGACGCCCTGCGCTGGATCTGATCAAAGATGATCCTGAACTGTATATTTTAGAACTCTCCAGTTTTCAGCTAGAAACCACCTCGAATTTAAATGCAGAAGTGGCGGTAGTGCTGAACATGAGTGAAGACCATTTAGACCGTCATGGCGATATGTTCGGTTATCACACCGCCAAACATCGTATTTTTCAGGGTGTGAAAAAAGTGGTGTTTAACCGTGATGATGCTTTGAGTCGTCCGTTGGTGCCAGATCAGACTCCTATGCAAAGTTTTGGCTTAAATGCGCCTGACCTAAACCAATACGGCTTATTAAAAGATGATGATGGCAGCATGTGGTTGGCACGTGGGCGTGAGCGTTTATTAAAAAGCACCGAGATGTATATTCAAGGCACACACAATATTGCTAATGCATTAGCGTGTTTGGCATTGGGTGAAGCCATTGGTTTATCTATGCACAGCATGCTGGAAACGCTGAAAACCTTTAAAGGTTTGGAGCATCGTTGTGAATTCGTCAAAGAATTACATGGGGTGCGTTATTATAATGACTCCAAAGGAACCAACATCGGTGCAACTTTGGCAGCTTTAGATGGCTTGGGTGCAGCAATTCAGGCACAAGGCGGTAAGGTTGCGATTATTTTAGGTGGGCAAGGCAAAGGGCAGGACTTCACTGCGCTGCGCCAATCATTGCAACAATATGCCAAACTGGCAGTGTTGATTGGTGAGGATGCTACGAAAATTGAAACAGCAGTTGCGGGAACAACCCAACTCTTAACTGCAGATACCTTGCAACAAGCAGTTGAAATCTGCCAACAACATACACAAGCGCATGATGTGGTGTTATTGTCACCTGCATGTGCAAGTTTTGATATGTTCTCGGGCTATCCAGAACGTGGTCACAAGTTCGTTGCTTATGTCAACGCACTGGTATAACAACAATAAGGTGTGAGATATGGCTGGCTTTGCTCAGACAACAATCAATAAACTCAATCAGGTCTATGATCGCTGGTTACCCAAACTGCCAGCGGAAGTGAATGTACGCAATGTGCTGATTTTTAGCGTACTGGCGCTGTTATGTATTGGTTCAATCATGGTGGCATCGGCTTCTATGCCTTATGCCGAGCGCATGCATGAAAATGCCTTTCACTATGTATTGCGTCATGGCATTTCTATTGTGGTGGCATTAATCGCTGCCGTGATTGCCTATAGAGTGCCGCTGAATACCTGGTTTAACAACACCTTCTTTCTGTGGATTGTGACCATTGCCTTGTTGGCTGCAGTGTTGCTGGTGGGTACTGAAGTCAATGGTTCTAAACGCTGGATTCGGGTCGCAGGTTTTACCCTGCAAGCTTCCGAAGTCGCTAAAGTGATGATGGCCATTTTTACCGCTGACTATGTGGTGCGCCGTGCCGAAGAAGTGCGTAATAACATTAAAGGTCTGATTCGTCTTGCAGTGATTATGGCAGTCACGGTAGGTTTGGTGATTGCAGAGCCTGACTTGGGGGCGACCGTGGTGATTGCCTTGACCATGTTAGGGGTCTTCTTTTTAGCTGGTGCGCCATTAATTCAGTTTGGTATTGCCTTTGGCGCGATTATTGCCGCCTTTGTGTTTTTGGTGGTATTTGAGCCTTATCGTTTTGAGCGTTTAATGTCGTTCTCAAACCCGTGGAATGACCCTTTGGGTGTCGGTTATCAGTTGTCTAACGCCTTAATGGCATTTGGACGCGGTGAATGGGCAGGCGTAGGCTTGGGGCATAGTATCCAGAAAATGTCCTATTTACCTGAAGCACATACGGACTTTATGTTGGCTGTCTTAGGTGAAGAGTTTGGCTTTTTAGGCATTTTTGTGGTGTTGAGCTTGTCTTTTGCTATGCTGATTGCCTGCATTAAAATTGGTCATCGCGCCCTGAAAAACCAGTACTTACGTGCAGGATATTTGGCTTATGGCATCAGCATTATCTTCTTATTACAGATTATGGTGAATGCAGGCATGAATATGGGTATGTTGCCTACCAAAGGTTTGACTCTACCTTTTATTAGTTATGGTGGTTCATCGTTAATTATGTGTGCAGTGATGGTGAGTTTGATTCTGAAAATTGAAGCCAGCACGCATGAGATTAACCCTAGCCGTGAAGAATCCAGCTTCTAGAATTTATCCTTCTATTTCGCTTCTGGCTGAGCATGGTGCAAGACCATGCTTGGCATGACTGTTCCGCAGTGTAAGCACTTGACTGTAGTATTTTTTTGTTTAGACATAGGAAACAAGGGAATAAAAAATAAGGAAAAATATTGTCGTTGCTGTCTGAGTTCATAGCTACTGCGAGTGCGGCAAACGGGGCAGCTAAATTGACTTTTCTCGACCACTTTGGTTTTCGGTCCAACACCAAAAATAAAAAACATGACACAACCTCAAATGATCCATTTCAATTTGAGCATAACTGAATTTTAAATTTTATAAATAATAGCCGTGTAAAGCTGTGCCTGCAGGAATACGTGAAAGATCCCATTGCTGAATGGCTTGCGTAAGCATGCGTGCAGGGGTGTCTAATTCGACAGTGGCTTGATTTAAGGCAGTTAAAGCGGCTTGTAGCAGCTTCGGTGCTTGGGCTAAATCTAAAGCTTGTGCCAAGTTCTGTTTAGACAGTTTTTGCCCTTGTGCATTCATGGCTAAAGGCAGGTGCGTGTAGCTGAGTTTAGGGTAGCCTAACAGTTGCCCCAAATAGATTTGCCGTGCGGTGTTGTCGAGTAAATCTGCGCCGCGAACCACATGGGTAATGTCTTGCAAATAATCATCCACCACCACTGCCAGTTGATAATTGATAATGCCATCACGCCGTTTTAGGACAAAATCGCCCAAGTCCTGCGCAAGGTTGGAACATTGTTTGTCTTGCAGGCGGTCTTGAAAGCAAATCTCTTGGTCTGTGACTTTGACTCGAATCGCTTGATTGGCAAAATCTAAACCTAAATTGCGGCAAGTCCCTGCATAAATATGATTGGAGCCAAGCATTTTGCGGGTGCATTGACAGGCATAGACCAAGTCGCGTTGCTGCAATTGTTGCAACACGGCTGCATAGAGATCGAGGCGATCTTTCTGGAAAATAATTTCGGCATCTGGCTCAAATTGAAAGGCATCAATACAACGCAAGATATGATTTTCACTGCCAGGGTAAATGCGTGGGATGTCAGTATCTTCAATACGTACCAGCCAAGTGCCGTGCTGGGCTTTGGCATCGCAATAACTGGCAACGGCAGTAATGAGAGAGCCAAAATGCAAAGGGCCGGTTGGCGATGGCGCAAACCGACCTGAGTAGCGCGTCAGCGAAATATGATCTCGCTGCTGCGCATGGGGAGCATGCTCCGCTAAAGAATTTTCAACAGTCACAATTAACCGTTATTTTGCTTCTCTTTGATCTCTGCCAAAGTTTTGCAGTCAATACATAACGTTGCCGTTGGGCGTGCTTCTAAACGACGCAGACCAATTTCGATACCACAAGTTTCACAGAAACCATAGTCATCGTTTTTAATCGCTTCAATGGATTGTTCAATTTTACGAATCAATTTACGTTCACGGTCACGGGTACGTAATTCAATCGCAAATTCTTCTTCTTGTGTCGCGCGGTCATTCACATCAGGCAAAGCGGTATTTTCGTCTTGCATGGTGTTGAGTGTACGATCTACTTCTGACATTAACTCTTCTTTCCACGCCATTAAAATTTGACGGAAATGTTCGAGTTGTCCTTCAGACATGTATTCTTCATTCTTTTTCGGCTGATAAGGTGCAATACCAAATAAGCTAGCTGTAGAACCACCCTCTAAAGCCTTTGGCTTTGCCTTACGCACGCGTTTTGTAGCTTTTTCTTCTACAAGATCTGTTTGTTCGTCCAAGACTTGATTTTGGTTGTCATTCGCCATGTAGGGCATTCCTCATCATATGCGTAAGATTCATACGCGAAAAATATGGTGATATGCAAGTGTTTGTATCCACTCCCTCAGAAAGAATTCTCTCTTCGGGGGACGTCATCATATAGACTTTTTTTGATTATGGATAGTCTTTGATGTTTGGATGTGTTATCGCATTTTTTCGTTGAAGGCATAAAGTAAAGCAAAAAAAATAAAATGGAAAGTTAATAACCTGAAATTTCAAAATTTATTTGTTGTGTGACATGCTCAACCCGATGCACTTGGGTGCTAAAACTGCCATCTGCATTCAAATGTAACACACGGTAACCCGGTGCCTCAGGCCCAAGCGCAAAGTGCTGGCTATGTGGTTTAAATTGCACGCAGGTCGAAGGCGTAGAGTAAAATTGAATCCCTTGCCATTCATTTAATGAGTCTTGATGCACATGCCCACACAGCACCAATTTGACATTGTTGTGGCGTGCCAATACATCAATTAAGGCTTCGGTATTTTTAAGTTTGTGCTGATCTATCCAGTGCGATTGCATATCAAAAGGATGGTGATGACAGGCAATAATCACCTGCTGCTGCGCATGTTGCTGTAAAAGCTGATCTAACTGCTGTAATTGTGCTGCGTCCATCCAGCCATCAATCCGACCTTTAACCGCAGTATTCAGTAAAATGACACTCCAATTGCCCAACTCAATTGCATGAACTTGATTGGACTGTAAATGGAATGGAAAAACCGCGGCATCATCATGATTGCCCGGAATCTGGAAATGCGGCGTATTCAAAGTCTGCATAAACTGCAAATAACGCTGATAGGTTTCAGCAACAGGGATTTGTGCTAAATCGCCTGTATGGAAAATAGCATCGAGCTGCGGATATTGCTGTTGAATATCGTGCATTACCGCGTGAAAGCTGCGTTCAGGATTCATGTGCACAAACTCTAAATCTTCCTGATTCATGAGGTGCGTATCTGAAATTTGTACAATTGTCCAGCGTTGCTGGTGATTGTTTGAGAATAAAGTCATGCCTGACCCCTTAGACATCCTTCACGGTTTTAATTTGTTGTTGTAACCATTGCAATGCCATGATGACAGGGGCGTTTTTTAGCCGACCATTGGTCAGCAAGTTTGGAATTTCCTGATAATCAAGAATGTGTAATTGAATATTCTCTCCTTCATCTGGCATACCAAACACGCCACCTTCCTGTGGTAACGTGGTGCTCGCACTATATAAGTGGAACAATTCTGCGCATGCACCCGCAGATGGATAAAAACTGAATAAATGTTGTAATTCTTTTAATTCACAGCCCGATTCTTCCAAAGCTTCACGACGAATGCAACTTTCAGGTGATTCATTGCCATCTAGCACGCCTGCAATCACTTCGAGTTGCCAAGGCGAGTCGCAATCATCAATTGCACCAATACGGAATTGTTCAATCAGGGCAAATTTTTGTTGTGGTGCATCATAAATGAGTACCCCAGCCGCTTCAGGGCGTTGAATGAGTTCACGCTGAAGGACTGGGGTATATGTAGTTTGATTAAACAAGCGATGGCTCAGGCTGACTTTTTCAACCTGAATAAAACCACGATACAGGTATTCACGTTGGTGAATCTGTGCATCGTGTTGTCCATAAGTTGCTTGTTGAATAATCTTCATAAACTCTCATCAGGATGAGCAAAGCATGATTTCATCCTAACTGAGATTTGATTGAATACAAACGCTTTTTAAACAATTTATAGCTTATGGTACAATTTTTGACCATGTTCCTGATAAGCGGTTTTCATGGCTTTGAGACCTGATTCTACCTCTGCATCTACTTGCTCTGTTTTGTTCGCAGCATTTTGATTTTGTGCATAATCTCTCACGTTTTGGGTGATTTTCATGGAGCAGAACTTTGGTCCGCACATTGAACAGAAGTGTGCAGACTTATGCGCTTCTTTTGGCATGGTTTCATCATGCATGCTGCGTGCGGTGTCTGGGTCAAGGCTCAGGTTGAACTGATCTTCCCAGCGGAATTCAAAACGTGCTTTAGACAGCGCATTGTCACGGGCTTGTGCACCTGGGTGACCTTTGGCAAGGTCAGCCGCGTGGGCTGCAATCTTATAGGTGATGATGCCGTCTTTGACGTCTTTTTTGTTTGGTAAGCCCAAATGCTCTTTTGGTGTCACATAGCACAGCATTGCTGTACCGTACCAGCCAATCATCGCTGCACCAATGGCAGAGGTAATGTGGTCGTAGCCTGGAGCAATATCAGTGGTTAATGGGCCAAGTGTATAGAATGGTGCTTCTTTACAGACCTCAAGTTGCAAGTCCATATTTTCTTTGACCATGTGCATTGGCACGTGTCCTGGGCCTTCAATCATCACTTGCACATCATGTTCCCAAGCACGGTGGGTCAATTCGCCCAAAGTACGCAGCTCGCTGAACTGTGCTTCATCGTTGGCATCTTGAATACAACCCGGACGTAAACCATCACCTAAGCTGAACGATACATCGTAAGCTTTCATGATTTCGCAGATTTCATCAAAGTGTGTGTAAAGGAAGTTTTCTTCATGATGCGCCAAACACCATTGCGCCATGATTGAACCGCCACGCGATACAATACCTGTTAAGCGATTGGCCGTGAGGGGTACATAACGCAATAACACGCCTGCGTGAATGGTGAAGTAATCCACACCTTGTTCAGCCTGTTCAATCAGCGTGTCTTTAAAGATTTCCCAAGTGAGGTCTTCGGCAATGCCATTTACTTTTTCTAAGGCTTGATAAATAGGAACAGTACCAATTGGCACAGGTGAGTTACGGATAATCCATTCACGGGTTTCATGGATGTTCTTACCTGTCGATAAGTCCATGATGGTGTCTGCACCCCAACGGGTTGCCCAAGTCATTTTTGCGACTTCTTCATCAATACTGGAACCTAGTGCCGAGTTACCAATATTGGCATTGATTTTCACCAAGAAGTTACGGCCAATAATCATCGGTTCACATTCTGGGTGGTTAATGTTGGCAGGGATAATTGCACGGCCTTCAGCCACTTCCTGACGTACAAATTCTGGCGTGATTTCGGTTAGATTTTTAGCCCCGAAGTTTTGACCTGGGTGCTGACGCATATCGACCCCTTCGCGCTGACGCTGGTTTTCACGAATCGCGATATATTCCATTTCTGGGGTGATGATGCCTTGTTTGGCATAGTGCATTTGGGTTACGTTTTTGCCCGCTTTGGCACGACGTGGCTTTTGAATATGCGCAAAACGAATTTCAGCGGTGCGAATGTCACGTAAGCGTTCTTGACCAAATGCAGAGCTCAGAGTTTCTAGTTTTTCGGTGTCTTGGCGTTCTTCAATCCAGCTGTCACGAATATTTGGTAAGCCTTTGTTTAAGTCAATTTCAACATTTGGGTCGGTATATACACCTGAAGTGTCATACACCATGAGCGGTGGATTGTGCTCACCGCCTAAACCTGTTGGAGTGTCGGTCAGTTCAATTTCACGCATTGGCACCTGAATGTCTGGGCGTGAGCCTTGAATATAGACTTTTTTCGATGCAGGCAAAATGCGGGTTAAATCTTTGGCATCTTGCTCGTGTTGAGCAGAAATGTCAGCAGGGGATAGATTCGTTAATTGGTTCATTGCAATGATCCTGAAGAATGAAATCAACGAATCAAGCACGACCAAAAACATTGCAATTGAGTTGTTGAAACTTTAATAGTTCAACATTAACCGTGTGGCGGGGTTTTTAGGTGGCTTGATTCCTACGCAGGTTTTAACCTGATCAGGTTCAACGGTACTTGGGTTTAAATCTGTGTTGCAGACCTTTGGGCAAACAACAAAGAATGGACACAATCTCAGCGAGGAATTACTCGCGCTCCGTCAAGCTGTATAAATAGTAGCACGTTGTTGGTATAAAAGCAGGCTTCGCGCGGCTTTTATTCTTTGATGCCTAATGACAAGTATTTGAGCTTTAAGCGACTTTGGATAATTAGCGAGTAATACAAACGGCATCACTAAAACAATCGCGTTTTGCATGGATGGAGATGTTCTTTAAATTTAAATATTGATGCAACTGTGCATGTACTAAAGCATCATCGCCATATTCACGCTGTTCACGTGCAGTGGGCTGTGCTGCAATTTCAGTGAGTCGTTGTTCACTGCTCATGTGTAAAAAGGCAAGGAATTTACGCGCTTGCTGTGCTAAGGGAGATTTTTGCAACTTTGCCAGTTTTTTAATTTCAAATAATACGGCAGGTTGGATACTGTATTCATCGACATAATCCTGAGAAACAGGACTGTTGACTGTGCCTTTAAACAGCAGCAAGGCATACACTTCGGCTAGATAACGTGCATCCCGTATAAAGTGACTTTTAGGATAACGCTGCACGTAATCTTCCCAAAATAAGGCGCGTTCAGTCAAATCGGCAGCATCAAGGGTGAGTCCACCATCACGCAGGCTGTGCTGCATATTGTCATTGGCCATTCTTTCAATAAAAATCTGCTCGGCATCGGGCATGTAAGGCGCAAAAATAATGGCTAAGTATTGCGGGCTTCGACGATAAACCAACTGTGCTTCACCTGCATCGTATAGCTCTAAATAGGCTTGTCCCTTATGTTTCAATAAATATTGATCACGCAAGGCAAAGTTTTCAAAATGACTTTGCTGAATGGTCGGATGCTGTGCCATATCAAAAGCGTGTTGGTCAAAGGCAGCTTGTTCTGCAGCGCTGCGTTCTACATGCAAAAAGCGTTGATACATTTGGGTCGAAAGATTGAGCAAATTTAATTGCTCATTCAAAGGCAGCAAGGGTAGGCAGACTTTTAAATCCTGATTAATTTGTTCTAGCGCAAACGTGGTGCGGGTATTGTCAATTTGCTGCATATTGTGCTGAATATTTTCACACATTTGGGTCAAATCCACAGGCTCGCTGGCACTGGCCTGTACCTTTGGTGGTTCAGCTACGGGAGGTGTATCTGAATTTTGGCAGGCGAGCAAATACAGACAACTGCCAAGCAGTAGGGCAAGTTTACTGGCGCGAAGAAATTTAACCATTACAGCAATTCAACATGAGTATTCATTCATCATCTAGTGCCTTCATTTAGGCACTATGGATTCCAAAAATTCAAAATGAGTCATTCATACCAAAATTCTAAATTTAAAATATCCGCTGTGAGGCACACGGTTTTAGAAGCTTGGGTCGAAGGACGAGGGGAGAGCTTGCATTGTAAAGTCAAAGCCACGGAGTAAATTGTAGTATTCTGCTAGAGTTTGGTTACATGCCTGTGAGTAAGTACCACTTTATGCAGCGATTGTTAGCACGTGTATGGCTTTGCTTAATTATTGCAATGAATTGAAATAATATGAAAAATTATCAAAATTAATGAAAGTCATACGAAAAAAATGCAAATTCGCTTTAGTATGGGCGGTGTAAAAATACATTGCAGTAGGATTGACGAAATTACAGAGTGGGTTGATCGAAAAATAATGAAAAAAATGATGTTAGTAACATGCTTATGTTGGATGAGTTCAAGCGCTTTTGCTTTGGATTTAATGCAAGCCTATCAGCGTGCTCAAAATAGCGATCCGACTTGGCGCGCACAGCAATTACAATATCAGGCCGATCAATTAAATTTAGGGCTTGCGCAAGGCAATTTACTGCCAACTGTGACTCTGTCGGGCAATATCACCCGTAAAAGTCAGGAAATGAGTCGAGTCAATATTGCCAGTTCCTCGCCAGAGCTTTTAAGCAGTTCATCTTCAACTTCACGTCAAGTCGCGTTAACAGCACGTCAGCCTTTATTTCGTTGGGATGCTTGGCAAGCCCTGAAACAAGTCAAAACCTCGTTAAGCCTGAGTGAAGTCACCTTACGTTTACAACAACAGCAACATATTTTGAATGTATCAGAAGCGTATTTTAATGTGCTGAGACAGCAGTCTTTAACAACAGCATATTTACAAGAAGAAAAAGCTTTGTTGGAACAGCTCAATATGATGAATGCCAAACTGCGTGAAGGTTTGGTGGCTAAAAGTGAAGTCAGTGAAGCCAATGCGCAATATCAAAATGCACGAGCGAACAGGATTGGAACACATGTGCAGTTGGTTTTGGCACAAGAGCAGTTGGCACAATTGATTGGGCCATATCAAGAAAGTTTGGCAGTTTTGCGAGATGACTTTCAATTTCAAAAACCTGTGCCTGAAAGTTTAGAGGCATGGTCGCAATTGGCACAAACTCAAAATTTGGCTATTCAACAGGCACGTTTGCAGCGACAATATGCCGAAGATGCACGTCGGGTTGAACAAGCAGCACGTTATCCGCAGGTAGAAGCTGTGGGCAGTTATGGTTATGCCAAACAAAGCCCTGAAAGTATCATGTCGCCCGATGGTCAGTTCGACCAGGTCGGGATTGAAATGAACTGGAATGTGTTTAGCGGTGGGCGGGTCAATAAAAATGTGCAAAAAGCAGTGGTTTTGGTACAGAAATCTGAAGCCGAGCTAGATGCAGCAATCCGTAAAGCCAATACCGATGTGAAACAGGCATATTTACAAGTCGAAACTGATCAAGCCAAATTGCAGGCGCGACAGGCTGCAATGAATTCAGCAGATTTAGTGGCACGAGCATCCAAAGCGCAATATCAGGAAGGTTTAAAAACCATGGTGGATGTACTGTTGGCACAGCGTAACGCCTTTTCTGCCAAGCAGGATTATCTCAATGCACAGTATGACTATTTGAAGCATGTGTTACAGTTGAAAGCAGCCGTTGGGCAATTGACTGAACAAGATGTGCAGGAAATGAATGCTTGGTTGATTCGGAAAGCCATATAGGGTCTGTTGACATTTCATAAATGGCTTGCGCTGTAGGCTAAAACTGAGCAGATCAGGCATGAAACGCAGGGAATAGCGAGACTATTGCCAAGTTTCATAACGCAATCTGAGAAAGTTTTAGCCACATGAGCAAGAACAAAGCGTTGCTTTGTTTGCTGCGCAAGGGGGCGAGCATATTTTTGCTACTATTGCTTTATGAGTCAGTCATTTAGAATGACTAAATTTCCTGTCCCATGCCTTATATCAGCTAAAAAATATGCGTTGCCGCAAACATAGACGAAATGTCAACAGACCCAAGTCATTTTGTCATCTGAATGGCTTATGCTGTTTAAAGACAGAAACGATCAGACTTGAGAGTTTGGTGAGAAAATGTCATAAAAACGTCATCATTGCTGTGCTTTAATATTCAATCATTGCGTCAGTCTATCCTTTTGTTGTGGAGTGTATTCCTTGAGTACGAATAATCCTGTGTTAAGTCACCATATTTCTTCTCAGTTCAATGAAGATTTGCAGGATGTAAATACCAAATTTATGGCCATGGGTGGTTTGGTAGAGCAGCAGGTTGCCAACTCGATTCACGCACTCTTGGATACCGATGCAGCCTTGGCGGTAGAAGTTCAGTTCCAAGACAACGTTGTCAATCGCATGGAAACCGAAATTGATGAAGCCTTAACTTTGATTTTGGCGCGTCGTCATCCAGCCGCAATTGATTTGCGTATGGTGATTGCCATGTCTAAAGCCAATACTGACTTAGAGCGTATTGGTGATGAAGCTGCAAAAATTGCCCGTATTGCCCAAAACTTATGTGAAGAAGGTGGTTCGCCACGCGGCTATATGGAAACACGTCATATTGGTAACCAAGTGCGCGTCATGATTCACGATGCACTCGATGCTTTTGCGCGTTTAGATGTCGATCAAGCACTGCGTGTTTTACTTGCCGATGCCGATATTGACCGTGAATATCAATCTGCAACACGTACTCTTATGACGTATATGATTGAAGATCCGCGTCATATTTCACGTGTGATTAATGTGATGTGGGTGTTACGTTCATTAGAGCGTATTGGTGACCACGCACGAAATATTTCAGAACAAGTGATTTATATGGTCAAAGGTTTTGACGTACGTCATACCAGCGTCAAAGAAATTGAAGAAAAAGTACAGGAACGCTAAGTTCAGCTTTTTTTTTGAATATTCAGCCTCATCTAATGATGGGGCTTTTTTTTATGGCTTGAATGAGTCTTTTTGATTTTTGCTGATCTTTAAGATTTTGAAATAACCTGAATTTTGGATAAAAAAAATCTCAGACTTTGGGGGAAATCTGAGATTGAAATCGGGGATATTTATTATAGTGAGAGATAATTGCTTATCTCCTTGAAAATAAGTATAGGGAAATCACACTCAAGAATCATGTGGTTTATTGTAGTGGAATGTAGCGTTTTATATGCAAATGTATTTTTAAATTACATTATTTTTAGTGTGATTATTTTTTTAAATTATTCTTTTTGAAATCAATAATTAATCTATTGTTAAGTGTTTTGTTGTGACTATAAAATATACGCTTCAATCGAGAAATAAAAATAGGAAATTAGCTTAATTTTTTGAATCTATTTTCATTTATTTAAAGTACTGTTGTTGTAATTCATCATAAATAAGATTATAAAAAAAGAGCCTTCGTAAAGACTCTTTTAATGATAATGCGAACAAGGTTTGAATTTTCTAAAATGAAAAACAGTACTTGGATTAGTTTTGAGGTTTTAAGCCTTCTGCGACTTCCAAGCTGGCATCATTGTTGAGAAACTTCTCGCGTTGTTCTTCCAAAAACTTTTTCGCATCGGCTTCAAACACATTTAAACGCTTTTCGTTAATGAGTGTAGTTTGGTGTTTGAGCCATTCTTGCCATGCCTGCTTAGACACGGTTTCAAACAGTTCCTGACCTTTTGCACCTGGAAATGGCGCAAAATCCATCGCATCCATTTCCTTTTCATATTTACGACAAAACACTTGTTTAGACATAGCGACTTCCCGGTTAGGCATAAAGTTGGGCAAGACGTGCTTGAGCACGTTCAATTGCTGCAGCGACTTGTGCAGGTGCAGTGCCACCAATATGATCACGTGCATTTACAGAAGCCTCAAGGGTTAAGGCTTTTTCAAATACATCGGCTTGAATCAAATCAGAGAATTGTTGTAATTGCGCTAAGCTCAGTTCAGACAGGTCTTTACCTTCTTGAACACCCAAGGCTACGGCTTTACCTACAATTTCATGCGCATCACGGAAGGCCACGCCATTTTTCACCAAGTAATCGGCAAGGTCGGTTGCGGTAGAGAAACCACGCAATGCTGCTTCACGCATTTCTGCAATATTTGGTACTAAAGCAGGAATCATATCGGCAAATGCCATGAGTGAGCCACGTACGGTATCAATTGCATCAAATAAAGGTTCTTTGTCTTCTTGGTTGTCTTTGTTGTAAGCCAAAGGCTGACCTTTCATCAGGGTTAATAGGCTCATTAAATCGCCATAGACACGACCTGTTTTGCCGCGCACCAATTCAGGTACGTCTGGGTTTTTCTTCTGCGGCATAATGGATGAGCCTGTGCAGAAACGGTCTGGAATATTCACAAACTTAAATTGTGCCGATGTCCATAAAATCAGCTCTTCAGACATGCGTGACAAGTGCATCATAATTAACGATGCAGCGGCATTAAATTCGATCCCAAAATCACGGTCTGATACTGCATCTAGCGAGTTTTCAGATATAGCTTCAAAGCCAAGTAGTTCTGCGGTATAAGCTCGGTCAATTGGGTAAGTCGTGCCTGCTAATGCAGCAGAACCCAATGGCATGCGGTTGACACGTTTACGACAGTCAATTAAACGCTCTGAGTCACGTACTAACATTTCAAACCACGCCATCAGATGGTGACCAAAGGTCACAGGCTGTGCGGTTTGCAAGTGAGTAAAACCAGGCATAATAGTGTCAGTATTTTTTGCAGCCAGTGTCAAAATACCGTGTTGTAGTTTTTTTAATAATTCTAAAATGGCATCAATTTCATCACGGACATAGAGACGAATATCGGTTGCCACTTGGTCATTACGGCTACGACCAGTGTGTAGTTTTTTACCTGTAATGCCAATACGCTGAGTTAAACGTGATTCAATGTTCATGTGCACATCTTCAAGATCAATGCGCCATTCAAATTGACCTGCTTCAATTTCGGCCTGAATGGTGTTTAAGCCCTGAACAATGTCATCACGCTCTTCGCTGGTGAGTACGCCCACTTTTGCCAACATGGTGGCATGTGCAATTGAGCCTGCAATATCTTGTTTATAAAAGCGTTGGTCAAATTGAACAGATGCTGTAAATTCAGCAACAAATGCGTCAGTAGCTTCAGAGAAACGACCGCCCCACATACCCGAAGTTTGGGCTTGTGACGGATTTGAGGAATTAGAAGATGTGGTCATATCGGCTCAATAAAGTAAAAAGCGGTAATTTGGACAAGAGTATAACAAATTCAGATTCACTTGCCGAAGAACAAGCCAATCAAACTTTTGCTGATACGCAGGCAGAACAGAATTATGTGTATTTTTTTACGAAAATAGGGCGTTGGCAATATCTAATTGAACTATTTATTGGCAGTAATGCTTTGGCAATGGTTTTGGCTTTGGCTGAAGCACAGGGCTGGCAAGGTTTAAGTTTTACTCGGGTGCTGCAATATATTTTGTATATCAACTGGGTGGTGTTGTGTTTTGCGGCTTTGGTTGAATTTTTTCAGGCACGTTTTTTACGCATGGGCTTGGCGCTGTCGTTTATGGTGAGTTTTATCTTGCTGCAAGCCATCGTATTGGTCACAACACTCAGTTTAAATACCTTATTGCATTTTGGGCAAAATTTTCATTTACAGCAGTTTAATCTGGCTGAATTGATGCATGGGATTGGATTGCATTTGAGTTATGGTGTGATTTTGGGTGCATTTTGTTTTCGTTATATTTATGTGCGAGAACAAGCCATTCAGCAGCGGCATAGTGAATTGCAAGCGCGGGTGCATGCTATGCAGGCTCGTATTCATCCACACTTTTTGTTTAACAGCTTAAATAATGTGATCAGTCTAATTGCAATTGACCCTGATAAAGCCGAGCAGATGCTGCTGAATTTATCTCGTTTATTCCGTGCCAGTTTGCAGGAATTAAAACTGGTGAGCCTGAAAGATGAGATCGAACTTTGCCAACGATATTTACAGATTGAGCAAATTCGTTTGGGTGATCGGCTGGCGGTAGAATGGAAAATTGAACAACCGCAACTGCTCAGTCAGGTACAAATTCCGTTATTAACTTTACAACCCTTGCTAGAAAATAGTATTTTTCATGGAGTTGAAAAAGTTTTAGCAAAGAGTACGATAAGTATATTGATCGAAATATTGCAAAACCAAGTCAATATTGTCATTACAAATCCGTATGTCAGCGATAAAATAAATTTAAGATCTGGACATGGGATTGCACTGCAAAACGTGGAACAGCGCTTAAAAGCGTATTATGGACGCAGTGTTACTTTCAAAAATTATGCGGGGGATGGTATGTACACCACGGTGCTGCAATACCGTTATAAATAAAATAAGCTGTGATTGCTCTGATTTTTCTAGACTTGATAAAAATAAAGTTATTGACTTAAAAAGGAGGAAAAATGGACATCCTTATTTGTGATGATGAGCCTCTAGCTAGAGAGCGATTATCACGTTTGGTCACTCAACTGGGGCATCATGTGGTGGCAACGGCAGCTCATGGGCAACAGGCGATTGAACTGGCGGATGAACATCAGCCGGATGTCATATTATTAGATATTCAAATGCCGGGAATGGATGGTCTAAGTTGTGCTCAGCATTTACGTGAGCTTGACCCTATGCCAGCCATTGTGTTTTGTACCGCTTATGATGAACACGCACTTGATGCGTTCAAATCCAATGCAGAAGGCTATTTGTTAAAACCGATAATGCAACAGGAATTGCAACAGGTTTTAGATCATTTAACAAAACTCACGCAAGCGCAGATGAGTCATTTAAAACAAAAAGAAAATATGGACGAATTAAAAATAAAACGTCACCAAATCGCGGCGAAAACTTATCGCGGTGTAGAGTTGGTGCCAATAGAAAATATCTACTATTTTTTAGCCGATCAGAAGTATGTCACTGTGCGTCATAAAAATGGCAGTGTCCTGATTGATGAAACGCTGAAAGATTTAGAAACCGAGTTTGGTGATCAGTTTATTCGGATTCACCGAAATGCCTTAGTGTCGATTCAGTTTTTGGAGGGGCTAGAAGTGGTCAATTCAGGACAATATCAGGTACGTTGCCGTGAGCTGGATGAGCGTTTAGCCGTCAGCCGCAGACACCTGCCGTTGCTGAGAGAACGCATCCAAAAACTCTAATTTTTGTGCAGAATCCAGCATTTTTTGTAAGTGGATCAAGCAATCGGTAGAGAAATAGACTTGCATTTTTAGGGGATCAGGTTAAGTTTAGATGAACAAAATTGATCTTGCTTAGTCACTATGATGAAAACCCTGAAAATTGCAACTCGACAAAGCCCGCTTGCGTTATGGCAGGCAGAACATATTCGTGCCCGCTTGGAAGCACTGCATGCCGATTTAACCGTTGAGTTGGTGACCTTTGTCACGCAGGGCGATAAAATTTTAGATACCCCATTGGCAAAAATTGGGGGCAAGGGACTGTTTGTTAAGGAATTAGAAGCTGCTTTGATGGATGGTCGTGCCGACTTGGCGGTGCACTCCATGAAAGACGTGCCGATGGCACTGCCTGAGGGCTTAAGTTTGGCGGTCATTTGTGAACGTGAAGACCCGCTCGATGCCTTTGTGTCGAATCACTATGCCAGTTTTGCAGATTTACCACAGGGCGCTAAAGTTGGAACCTCAAGCTTGCGCCGTAAATGCCAAATTTTAAAAGCACGTCCAGATTTAGAGATTATTGATTTACGTGGCAATGTGGGTACGCGCTTGTCTAAGCTAGATGATGGTCAGTATGACGCGATTATTTTAGCCAGTGCAGGATTAAAGCGTTTGGGCTTGGCAGAGCGTATTCGTCATACCATTCAGCCTGATGTGAGCTTACCTGCCGTTGGGCAAGGGGCTTTGGGTCTGGAATGTCGTAGCCAAGATCAGGCGGTGTTGGATTTAATTTTGCCGTTAATGCATGCCGAAACCAATGTCTGTGTACGTGCCGAACGTGCTTTTAATGCCTACTTGGAAGGCGGTTGTCAGGTGCCAATTGCAGGCTACGCAACTTTGCAGAATGGTCAGTTGCAGATTGAAGGTCGTGTTGGTAGTGTCGATGGGCAAACCATTCTTAAAGCTGTGCAATTTGGCGCACCTGAACAGGCTGAAATGCTAGGTGAAGAATTGGCAAAAGCTTTATTGGCACAAGGTGCGGGTGAATTGCTCAAAGCCTTGTATCAATAGTCCATATTGCGCCAGAAGCCCATGCTCTTCATTAATACCCGACCTCAAGATCGTGCAGAGATCTTAACTCAGGCTTTGCAACAACAGCACATTGAGGTCATTGATTTACCTTTGTTGCAGCTTTCTGCACAGCCGTGGTCGGAGCAATTGGCTAATTTATACGCCCAGTTGCCCAACACGCATATTATTGTGGTGGTCAGTCCGACTGCTGTCGATATTGGGATGCAATATTTAGCCCAAAGCCAAATATCATTGCAGGACTTGCAGCATATACGTTGGGTGGCTGTGGGCGAAAAAACTGCAGAAGTTTTAAGTGGATATGGTCTTTACAGCGAAGTCCCGCAGGTTGAAACTTCCGAAGGGATGCTGAGTTTGCCGTGTTTGCAAAATTTGAAAGTCGGCACACACATTGCCTTTTGGCGTGGCGAGGGCGGACGGCAATTTATGATGCAAACACTGCTTGATCAGGGGATGCAGATCCATAATTTTGTATTGTATCGGCGGGAGTGTCCTGCCAGTTCTATTGAAAAAATGCAGGCAGTACGCGCACGTTTAATACAATCTTCAGAATTTATCATGATGATCAGCAGTGAAGCCAGTTGGTTAAACTGGCTAAGCTTAATTCAGCGGGATTTCGATCTACTGAACAAAGGTCATTATTGGGTATTGGGTGATCGTTTAGAGAAAATTTTGCTCGATTATCAAACGCAGCATCATACAAAATATAACGTATTCAAGTTGACCCATTTAAAAACAGAATTAATATTGCAGCAAATGATGCGCATGCAAGGAAAACTATGAAAAAACTGGTTGTGATAGTGGTGTTGATCGCTTTGGTCTGGATCGTCAAATTAAGTTTTGATGTGATGCAAATTTCAGCGCAACAACAGCAACTCAGTCAAAGTTTGCATCTTGCAGAAAAAACCAATGCCAATTTAAATGATCAGTTGGTGGCTTTGCAGCGCCGTAATTACACCCAAGATGCACCAGAACAGCCCGCAGTATCTAGCGCTGTGCAGCAAGAAGATGCGATTCAACCAGTAGATATGGTGGCGCAGCAATTGGATTTGGTGGAATTTTCCTTACAGCAACAACAATTTCACTATGCGACTGAAAAACTGGCAAATTTAGACCGTGAGTTAAACGAATATGCGTTAGCCCCTGCTTTGAAACAAAGTTTGCACCAAGTTATTCAGCAAGATCAGAAACAAATTCAACAATTTATAACAACACGTGATGCGCAATATCAACAAGTAAGTCAGTTGTTACAACAGTTAGATCAACAATTAAAACAGCAAGCTCAACAACCTGAGCTGAACCCTGCCGATGTCGATGATCGTTTTTTTTGGCAAAAATGGCTGAGTATTGAATCTGCCAAGCAACCTGCGACACAGTTGATGCAGCGCCAGATTATTTTAAAAGAAGCACAATTGCGTCTATTGCTGGCTCGACAAGTCTTTATGCAAGGTCAATATGTGCAATACCAACAAGAAGTGAATGACATTATTCAGTTATTACAACAATTGCCTGATCAGAAAGCACAACAATTGGTTCAGCAATTAGAAAAAATTAAAAACTTAAATATCGTTCCAACGCCGAGTTTAAAAACACGTGCTTTATTGGGGGCGGTATAAATGAAACAGATTTTACTCGCCTATGTGGTGGTCAGTATTGTACTGGTCGCTTTGCTGAGCGTACTGAGTTATGGGTATGGTTCAGGCTATGTTTATGTGTATTGGCGCGAATGGCAATTGCAAACCAATATTTGGTTGTTGTTGTTCTTTTTCTTGTCGATTAGTGTTTCGCTACAAATTTTATGGTTGTTGTTAAAGCGCTATTTTAGCCGTGAACAGCGTAAGGTTGAAACAGTATTTAACTTTAAAAATCTGCATCCATATGAGCAATTGGCGGTCATTTGGTTGCTAGATGCTGCAGAAGATCAACACCAGTTTATTCGACAGGTGTTTGCCCAGTCAGGTTTGCTCAAAGGAGTGATGGAAGCATGTATGCACTCCATCCAACAGCAATATCCGCAAGCGTTGGCTGCCTTAAATCAAAGCAGTGCCATGGCGTTTGAGTTGGCAGAAATACAGCGTATTGAAATTTATTTAGCGCAGCAACAACCTGAACAAGCTTTGACGCATTTAGAGTTTTTGAATCAGCACGAATTATCGCCGTGGTTATTTAAAGTCAAAACGGCTTATCAAAAACGTTTAATTGCCTTGTGGGGCGAATTTGCCACGCAATATCCTTGGCATTATTTACGTTCGACCAAATACGGGCATTTAGATGCAGACACCAAGCAAAAGTGGCTGACTGAGTTATTAACCCAATTTGAGCAGGCTGATGCAGAAAATTTACAGGCTTTGCAGCAGCGTTATAGTGATTTAAGTGAGCAGATTTTCAGTCAGTCTTATGCCATTCAGGTGTTGTGGTTGAAGTTATTGTCGCGTCTGCCTGATTTGGCCGCACAACATGAACGTCTTGCGGTACAGATGTTGAGTGAACAGTTTAATCAGGAAGTGTTTTATTTATGGTTCCAACAGCAGTTGTTAAAACAACAACCTGATTATGCCAAAATTGAAAAGCAAATAAATCTGTGGGAACAGAAATACCCTGCATTACCTGTATTTAGTTTTGCCAAATGGCATATTTTTACAGCAACAGCGCGTTATTCAGAAGCCGAGCAATTACTGGATTTATATCCTGAACACGTATTAATGAGTTATTTAAGAGTTAAATCTAATTTAAAAGATCAGCCTGAATTATTAAAACAGTTAAATTTAATCTTTGAAAATAATTCTAATTTTGTCGAAATTAAAATTTAAGGGTGAGTTGTGTTAACACTAGCAGATTATCCAATTGTTTTTGAGCAGCGTGTTGCATGGGGAGATATGGATGCTTTTGGGCATGTCAATAATGTGATCTATTACCGTTATATTGAAAGTGCGCGTTTATATTATTTAGACCATTTAAAAATTTTACAGCAAGATGTTTTGACTGTGATTGCCTCAAATCAGTGCAAATATATACGTCCTGTGGTTTATCCTGATATTTTAAAAATTGGCGTTCGGGTAGAAGAATTGCGTAATAGTGCCATGCGTATGCATTATTTAATCCACAGTGAAGCACAGCAAATGGTGGTGGCAGAGGCAGATGCGGTGATTGTATGTGTAGATCGCGTCAATATGCAAAAAACCTTAATCCCTGAAAATGTACGCGCGGGTATTCATAAAATAGAAAAAACCGTACAGCATATTCTTGATTAAATCTTAATAATCAGTTCATAATATG
This sequence comes from Acinetobacter sp. SWBY1, assembly GCF_002946595.1. Taxonomy (NCBI): domain Bacteria; kingdom Pseudomonadati; phylum Pseudomonadota; class Gammaproteobacteria; order Moraxellales; family Moraxellaceae; genus Acinetobacter; species Acinetobacter sp. SWBY1. The sequence goes on from NZ_CP026616.1 coordinate 2,295,682, forward strand.
TCCGACTGTTATTTATATGTAGAGTAGTAGATTTTTTATTGACGCTTCGGTTTGATAAAAATAGAATGAATCTGCTTAATTTAATAACTGAATATAAAAAGCATAGTTTTTGGAGTAAGTATGATGCCTGATATTAGCAATTTGTCTGTAGAACAGTTAAAGCGTTTACAAGCTGAAGCGGAAGCATTAATTGCCACGAAAAAAGATCAAGCAATTGAAGATGCCTATAATCAAATTTTAGCGATTGCAGACAATTTGGGTTTAAGCATTGAGCAGATTTTGGAAGTTGGCGAAAGCAAGCGTAAGAAAAGCCCGCGTAAAACAGTAGCGCCACGTTATCGTAGCAAAACAAATCCTACAGATACTTGGACTGGTCGTGGTAAAAAACCACGCTGGTTAGTCGCTGAATTAGAAAAAGGCGCAAAACTTGAAGATTTTCTAATCTAAGCTTCATCAATTTGTCATTGATTTGACTTAGAGTTCAAAAACCAAGCAATACGGCTTGGTTTTTTTATCTGTATCAATTGGCGACGCCGAAAAAGTGTGCATAATGTGTGAGTGTTATAAAAAGTCATTCATAGAAAAATTAGTAAGGTTGGTCGTGGTGGCATGATAAAGAAACCCAAATACATCACGTGGTGGATTTTCGCCCTCATTGCATTTTTGATTTTTGTGTTATTACAAATTCCTGCAGCGTGGTTGATTTCAAAATTTTATAAAAACAACCAGACTTTACATAATGTCAGTGGCAACATTTGGCAGGGGCAAGCCGACTGGCAAAAAGGACAATTACGTGGCACTTTAAACTGGAATACGCGCCCTTTAAATTTGGTACTATTGCGTGTTGCTGCCGACGTAGAAGTGCACAGCGGCAATACACAATTGGAAGGCATAGTTGCTTATCGTTTTGGCACGATTTTACTGCAATCACTCGAAGGTCAAATTGCGCCTGAGACTTTAAAAAGTGTTGTGGACTGGCAATGGCCGAGCAATGCGATTCAACTTAAAGACGTTCATTTAAATTTCAAAAAACAACAAGGTTTTGCAAAGTCAGAAGGACAAATACAGTGGGCAGGGGGTGAGTTGCTGTATCGTTTTGCACAGCGCCAAGATCGTATGAATATTCCTGCTTTAAAAGGCAGTTTGTCTGACGAAAATGGTAAATTGATCTTCGATATTCGAGATCAACGTGAACAGAAAATGGTGAATATTGCACTGGATCAGAATTTGATGCTGGATGTGCAACTCACCCAACGTTTGTTGATGAATATTGCTTCTTATGAAGGTAAGGCAGGGCTAGATACTTATGTCATCAGTACCCGTCAGCCTTTACTGAAAGGAGGCTTTTGATGCGTGATTTTTCAGAGCGTTGGGCAAACTTAGATTGGAAGCAAGTAGACCGTGTTGCGCCTGTATTATTAACCCTGCTCATTTTGTATTTGTGCTGGAAACTGGCGAGTTTATTTTGGCTGGTGCTTGCACCGCCGCAGGCTATGCAGGTAGATCGGGTAGAATTGGGCTCACAGCAACCACAGATTCCAAATATTTCATCATTTGCACTATTTCATGAGGCTGGGCGTACCGCTACAGTAGACGATCAATTAAATATGACTTTGCAAGGTGTTGTTGTCGGACAACCGAGTCAGTTCTCATCGGCCGTAATTAAAGTGAATGATGTCGCTGAGCGTTACCGTGTGGGAGATGTGATTGACTCTAGTCAGTATCAATTGGCAGAAGTGTATTGGGATCGGGTGATATTACGTCATAGTAGTGGTGCCACGCGTGAGATATTGTTTAAAGGGATCGAAAATGGTTTAAATCAACCCATTGCCCCATTGATTTCCAGTGGCAATGCGCCCGCAATGGTTGCCCCAACAGCGCCTGCACAACCGAATAATGCAATTGGACAAGCAGTGCAGCGAATTCAGGAAGACCGTGAACAATATTTAAAAGAAATGGGAGTTGAGACCAATACAGGCAACGGTTATGAGGTAACCACACGGACTCCCGCAGCGTTAAGAAATAAACTAGGCTTACAACCAGGTGACCGTATTTTGTCTTTAAATGGGCAGAGTGTTGGGCAAGGGCAAAACGATGCACAGTTATTGGAACAGGCGCGTCGTGAAGGTCAGGTGAAATTAGAAATAAAACGTGGTGATCAGGTGATGACCATACAACAAAATTTTTAAATGAATCGGCATGTTGAACAATGCAGAGGCATATTTAGGGTTAGGAAACACAGTAGATTATGGCTTTATTGAATCATGAGCGTCCATTTTGGGCATTACTGGCTGCTGCACCGCTTGTTGCAATGGTGAGTACTGCAAGTCATGCGCAAACTTGGAAAATTAATTTACGTGATGCGGACTTGACTGCATTTATTAATGAAGTGGCCGATATTACGGGCAAGAACTTTGCAGTCGATCCGCGTGTGCGTGGCAATGTCACGGTGATTTCCAACAAAGCCCTGAATAAAAATGAAGTCTATGACCTGTTTTTAGGCGTATTGAATGTGAATGGTGTGGTGGCAATACCATCAGGCAATACCATTCGCCTTGTACCTGACAGCAATGTAAAAAGCTCAGGCATTCCCTATGATGGTCGTCAAAATGCGCGTGGTGACCAAATTGTAACGCGAGTGATTTGGCTAGAAAATACCAATGCCAATGACCTGATTCCTGCTTTACGTCCGCTCATGCCACAATTTGCACACTTATCAGCGGTAGGGGGCACCAATGCCTTAATCGTGTCAGATCGTGCCAGTAATATTTACCAGTTAGAAAGCATTATCCGTAATTTAGATGGTACGGGGCAAAATGACATTGAAGCGATTAGCCTGCAATCCAGTCAAGCTGAAGAAGTCATTGGCTTGCTTGAGTCGATGAGTTCGACAGGGGCAGCGAAAGATGTTAAAGGTTCGCGTGTGCGTATTGTGGCGGACAACCGTACCAATCGTATTATCATCAAAGGCGATACCGCAACACGTAAACGCATTCGTCAAATGATTGAAATGATGGATGTGCCTGCGGCAGATCGTTTGGGTGGTTTGAAGGTTTTTCGCTTGAAATATGCCAGTGCACAGAATTTAGCAGAAATATTGCAAGGTCTGGTTTCAGGACAGGCGGTGAGCAGCAGCTCTAATGCAAATAGCAACAGTAACAACAACAGTGCTAGTAATTTAAGCAGCACCAATAACAACACAGGTAATTCATCGACTATTTCCACCCCAAGTATTAATTTGGGTGGCAGCTCGAATAGCAACAATCAAAACAACATCACCAGTTTTAATGGTAATGGTGTCAGTATTATTGCCGATGGCTCGCAAAATGCTTTGGTGGTCAAAGCCGATCCGCAGTTGATGCGTGAAATTGAATCGGCCATTCAGCAACTAGATACCCGTCGTCAACAAGTGTTGATTGAAGCTGCTATTATAGAAGTGGAAGGTACCGATGCCGACCAATTGGGTGTGCAGTGGGCATTGGGCGATTTAAGCAGCGGTATCGGTCTAATTAATTTTGACAATATTGGTGCAAGTTTAAAAAATGTTGCTGCAGGCTATTTAACTGGTGGTGCAGCAGGCGCAGGCAGTGCGATTGGTGCAGGTACGTCATTGGTGTTGGGTGATTATCGTGAAGGTCGTGATGGTTCACGCAAGCTATATGGTGCGATGATTCAGGCCTTGAAGGAAAAAACCAAATCCAATTTATTGTCTACGCCATCTATTGTGACCATGGACAATGAAGAAGCCTATATTGTGGTTGGTGAAAACGTTCCTTTTGTAACAGGTTCATTATCTACCAATGGTGGTGTGGCAAATCCGTATACCACTATTGAACGTAAAGATGTCGGGGTTACTTTAAAAGTCGTGCCACATATTGGTGAAGGCGGAACACTACGCTTGGAAGTTGAACAAGAAGTGTCAGATGTCAAAGCCAATAAAGGTCAGGCGCAGGATTTAGTCACCAGCAAACGCGCAATTAAAACTTCTATTTTGGCCGAGCACGGACAAACCATTGTCTTAGGTGGCTTAATTTCTGATAACTCGGTTTATAGTCGTCAGGCTGTGCCAGGTTTGGGTGCTATTCCAGGGTTGGGGCGTTTATTCCGTTCCGATGGTCAATCTAATCAAAAACGTAATTTATTGATTTTTATTCACCCAACCATTGTGGGAGATAGTCAGGATATTCGCCGTATTTCGCAGCAGCGTTATAGCCAATTGTATAGCCTTCAGTTGGCAATGGATGCCGATGGTAGCTTTGCTAAACTGCCTGAGAATGTTAGCGATGTTTATCAGCAGCGTTTGCCTGTATCTCGAGTGGCGCCGCAAACAGGAACTTATCAAACCTTACCATCAGCAGTGTCTGCAAACCGCACAGCAACGGTGGTGAGCACCCCTGTTGCGATTGAGCCTGCGGTACAGCGCCAAAACGTAGTTTTGCCGCAGCAGGAAGTCAGCAAAACTAAAAATACAGTCACTACGACCACAATTCGCGCTACACCTTAATCGTATCCTGCGCAGATTGTGGTTGAGGGCATGTTATGATGTCGCCAAATCACACGAGAGAAGTTATTTATGACTTGGAAAATACAAGCAATTAGCGGTGAATTTACTGGCCAAGAAATTAGTATCGACCGTGATATGTTGGTGGGGCGTCATCAAAGTGCAGATTTGGTGCTGCAATCGGCAGAAATTTCACGTAAACATGCGGCTTTTTTACTTAAAGAACAAGCGCTGTATGTGCAAGATTTAAATTCTTCCAACGGCACTTTTGTAAATGATTTACGCATTGCCGATGAAACCTTACTTAAAGAAGGTGATATCGTCCAATTTGCCAGCTTAAAGTTTTCAGTATTTGCGCCTGCGGTTGAATTGGAACATGCGGCAGATGTCGCCGAAACTGCTGAAAAAGTCACAGCACAAACAGAAAAAACACCTGCACAGCAAATGAACGAGCAGGGAATGCCTGAATTGAATCAACGTGACAGTTCTGTGCAATTAAACCGTGATGGTATGCCGCAAGGCGTGGCAGTACCAAAACCAGCACCTATTCCAGAAGGCGTGGATATTCATGCAGTTCCAGCAGAGCCAACACCTGTGTCTGTCGAGCAGCCTGTTTCTCGTGTGGAACAAGAGAAAGAACAGCAAAAAAATGCTTCTGTTGGCTTGATTTCACTGATTGTCTTGGTGATTTTGGCAGTTTTGGCTTGGCTATTGTTTAAATAAGCAGCCTTTGCTTTACAATCAAGGCATGCGATCGCATGCCTTTGTTCATTTAGGGGGAAGAATGTCTATTGCTCAGCTTGATACACGTCAAGTCATTTTATTTGATTTAGATGGCACTTTGGTCGATTCTGCGACAGATTTATACCGCGCCATGAACATGAGTTTAAATGCACTGCAACTGCCTTTGGTAACACTGGAACAAGTGCGAACTTGGGTGGGGAAGGGAACTGCGGTATTTTGCAATAGTGTCTTATCGCACTTAATGGGCGAAGTTCATCCTGAACAGCAACAACAGCTACTGAACACCTTCTTAGAAATTTATAATGCCGATCCGTGTATCGACACACAACCATTCCCGGGCATTATTGAATTTTTGGACTGGGCAAAAGCACAACAAAAAACCTTAGTTTGTGTGACCAATAAACCTGAACTACCTGCTCGTGCCATTGTTGAAGCATTAGAGATGCAACACTATTTTGCTGATGTGATTGGTGGAGATCGCTTTGAGGAGCGTAAACCACACCCGCGTCAATTGCTGCATTGTGTTGAACATTATCAAGTGGAGAAGTCTCAAGTCTTGATGATTGGTGATTCTTCTAATGATGTTGAAGCCGCGCGTCGAGCGGGGATTGATTGTATTGTGGTCAGCTACGGCTATAATCATGGTGAGCCGATTGCCAATTGTCAGCCGCAACAAATTGTGGATAATTTAACTGAATTGTTAAATATTTAAGATTCAAAAATCAAATAATTTTACGCTAATTGCTATAAAGGATATCAATATGAGTCAGGCTGTAATGCCCATATTTCGATGGCGACGCTAGTCAATCTACAACCGTCCTTCACTTCGTCTTATCGAAAACATTGCTACATCGAAATATAGAGAGCTTCACATGACCACTCTGACTCAATTTGAACAACTTAAAGCAGCAGGCTACAACCTCATTCCTGTATATCGCCAGCGTTTGGCCGATACCGAAACTCCATTGTCGGTATTTGCACGTTTGAAGCAGCATCAACAAGCCTATTTGTTTGAGTCTGTAGAAGGTGGTGAAAACTGGGCACGTTATTCAATTATTGGTTTGGGTGAATCTACAGTTTTCTCCTGTAATGCGGGTGAACTCACCATCCAACATGCTGACGGTTCAATCGAAAAACAAACTTGTGCACAGCCGTTTCAGTATATCCGCGATTTTCAAGCGCAATTTAAAGTGCCTACGCAAGCTGACTTGCCTGAATTGCCAAGCTTTACAGGTGGTTTGGTGGGTTATTTTGGTTACGATGCAGTGCGTTATATCGAACCGCGTTTAAAAAACGTGCCTGCAGCAGATCCAGTCGGTTTGCCTGATATTTGGATGATGTTGTCTAAAACAGTCATCGTGTTTGATAACTTAAAAGATACCTTGTTCTTAATTGTGCATGCCGATGCAGCGCAGGCAGATGCTTATGACAAGGCACAACAACAACTCGATGCACTAGAAGAAATTTTAGCAACCCCGATTAGTCTAAAAGCAGAAAAACATACGCCACCACATTTTGAATCGCTTACAGGCAAAGAAAAATTCTTGGCGACCATTGATACCGTCAAAGAATACATTCGTGCAGGCGATGTTATGCAAGTGGTGCCTGGACATCGCATGGTGTCAGATTTTGATGGTGAGCCGTTACAGGTTTATCGTGCTTTGCGCCATCTCAACCCATCGCCGTACTTATTCTTGGTACAAGGCAAAACTTTGGGCGATGATCAGCCGTTTCATATTGTCGGCTCATCACCTGAAATTTTATCGCGTTTGGAAAATGGTATTGCCACTGTGCGTCCTTTAGCAGGTACACGCCCGCGCGGTAAAACCAAAGAAGAAGATTTGGCACTTGAGCAAGATTTGTTGTCGGATGAAAAAGAAATTGCCGAACACTTAATGCTGATTGACTTGGGGCGTAATGATGTCGGGCGTATCGCCAAAATTGGTAAAGTACAAGTGACTGATCAAATGGTGATCGAGCGTTATTCGCATGTCATGCATATTGTGTCCAATGTGCAAGGTGAAGTGCGTGACGATGTCGATGCTTTGGATGTTTTTCAGGCAACTTTCCCTGCAGGGACACTTTCGGGTGCACCAAAAATTCGTGCCATGGAAATTATTGATGAAGTTGAGCCTGTAAAACGTGGTGTTTTTGGTGGTGCTGTTGGTTATTTAGGCTGGCATGGCGAAATGGACATGTCGATTGCGATTCGTACCTGTGTTATTCGTCAAAATAAGGTCTATGTGCAGGCAGGCGCAGGTCTAGTTGCGGACTCAAATCCTGAATCTGAATGGAATGAAACCCAAATAAAAGCTCGCGCAGTGATCAAAGCGGTTGAATTATCATCAAATGGATTGATTTTATGAGTTTTTAGCGTTTTTTTTGAAAAAAACACTTGCACGGATTTCAAGTTTTGCTAAACTGCACACCGTTCCGATACGAAACGTACGAAACACTAAGAGACGCCGGCATAGCTCAGTTGGTAGAGCAACTGACTTGTAATCAGTAGGTCCACAGTTCGAATCCGTGTGCCGGCACCATCTTAGGGAGTTTGAGTTGTTAAGTAAAGAACGAACACTGAGTAAGTGTGAAAATGGTGGGATTCCCGAGCGGTCAAAGGGAGCAGACTGTAACTCTGCCGCGTAAGCTTCGAAGGTTCGAATCCTTCTCCCACCACCATTAACTTCGATAGAAGTGGTAATTACCAACATAGATGCGGGAGTAGCTCAGTTGGTAGAGCGGCAGCCTTCCAAGCTGCATGTCGCGAGTTCGATCCTCGTCTCCCGCTCCATCGAAGGATTTGTCGCTCTTATAGCTCAGTGGTAGAGCACTCCCTTGGTAAGGGAGAGGTCTCGAGTTCAAATCTCGATAAGAGCTCCAGATACAGTTTAGCGATTATTCGCACAAGATTTTCAAAAAGCAGGCTTATTAGTCTGCTTTTCAAGTATTAGGTGTCTAGTTTTTTAGGCGATATGTCGGGGCAGAGTTTTACTCAGCATTGTGTTCGACGTAAACGAGGAAGATGAACATGGCTAAGGCTAAGTTTGAACGTAATAAGCCACACGTTAACGTGGGCACAATCGGTCACGTTGACCATGGTAAAACAACTTTAACAGCTGCGATTGCTACAGTATGTGCACGTAAGTTTGGTGGTGAAGCGAAAGATTACGCTGCTATCGACTCTGCACCAGAAGAAAAAGCACGTGGTATTACAATTAATACTTCTCACGTAGAATACGACTCTCCAACTCGTCACTACGCGCACGTAGACTGCCCAGGTCACGCCGACTATGTTAAAAACATGATCACTGGTGCTGCTCAGATGGATGGTGCGATCCTTGTTTGTTCAGCGACTGATGGTCCAATGCCACAAACTCGTGAACACATCCTTCTTTCTCGTCAGGTAGGTGTACCTTACATCATCGTATTCTTAAACAAATGCGATATCGTAGATGACGAAGAGTTAATCGAATTAGTTGAAATGGAAGTTCGTGAACTTCTTTCTACTTACGACTTCCCGGGCGACGACACTCCAGTAATCCGTGGTTCAGCACTTGCTGCACTTAACGGTGAATCAGGTCAATATGGCGAAGATGCTGTAGTTGCTCTTGTTGAAGCGCTTGATACTTACATCCCAGAGCCAGTACGTGCAATCGATCAAGCATTCTTAATGCCAATCGAAGACGTATTCTCTATTTCTGGTCGTGGTACAGTAGTAACTGGCCGTGTAGAAACTGGTATCGTGAAAGTAGGCGAAGAAGTTGAAATCGTTGGTATCAAAGACACAGTTAAAACAACTGTAACTGGCGTAGAAATGTTCCGTAAACTTCTTGACGAAGGTCGTGCGGGCGAGAACTGTGGTGTTCTTTTACGTGGTACTAAGCGTGAAGACGTACAACGTGGTCAAGTACTTGCTAAACCAGGTACAATCAAGCCACACACTAAATTCGATGCGGAAGTATACGTACTTTCTAAAGAAGAGGGTGGTCGTCACACTCCATTCCTTAACGGTTACCGTCCACAATTCTATTTCCGTACAACTGACGTAACTGGTGCAATCCAGTTGAAAGAAGGCGTTGAAATGGTAATGCCAGGTGACAACGTTGAAATGTCAGTAGAATTAATCCACCCAATCGCAATGGACCCAGGTCTACGTTTTGCGATCCGTGAAGGTGGTCGTACTGTAGGTGCGGGTGTTGTTGCTAAAGTAACAGCATAATTATAGAATGTGTTAAACAGGTCGAGAGCTTTGGCTCTCGTTCTGTTTTGTAGGTCAGTAGTTCAATTGGTAGAGCGTCGGTCTCCAAAACCGAATGTTGGGGGTTCGAGTCCCTCCTGGCCTGCCACTTTTTTTAAAAAAGCTTGATGTCGGCTAATCTAGTCATATAATAAGTCGCGAATTCTACGACGAGTACAAAAATGTCGAATGATAAATCGCGTGACGCATTAAGCGACGCGCCAATCCCTCAAAGAAATAATTCTGCTGAAGTTGTTCAATCGAGTTCTCCATTAGACTACGTGTTGTGGGGTATCGCTTTGATTTTATTCATCGCTTCGATGATGGTGAATCAGCATCTTCCTGCGTATTGGGCACCAGCCAATGATATTTGGGTGCGTGTTGGGGTAATTTTGGCTTGTATCGTTGTGGCTTTAGGTTTATTATACGCCACCCATCAAGGCAAAGGCTTTGTTCGTTTGCTTAAAGATTCACGTATTGAGTTACGTCGAGTCACTTGGCCTACTAAACAGGAAACTGTAACAACGTCATGGCATGTATTGATTGTTGTTGTAGTCACTTCAATTGTATTGTGGTGTTTTGACTATTTGTTAGGCTGGGCAATCAAGTTAATTATCGGGTAAAAGAGCTATGAAACGTTGGTACATTATTCATGCCTACTCAGGTTATGAAAAACAAGTGATGCGTTCGCTTAATGATCGAATCCAGCGTAGCGCTGTTGCCGATAGCTTTGGTGAAGTCCTTGTTCCTACCGAAGAAGTGGTAGAAATGAAGGATGGTAAGAAACGTAAGTCAGAGCGTAAGTTCTTTCCAGGCTATGTATTGGTTGAAATGGAAATGAACGATGAAACTTGGCACATTGTTAAAGAGTGTCCAAAAGTTTTAGGTTTTATTGGTGGTACAGCAGAAAAGCCTGCCCCAATTACGCAAAAAGAAGCTGACGCGATTCTTGCACGTGTACGCAATACTGGTGAAGCACCTCGTCCGAAGACGATGTTTGAACCAGGCGAAGAATTACTTGTGATTGATGGTCCATTCACCGACTTTAAAGGCGTGGTGGAAGAAGTTCAATACGAGAAGTCACGTTTAACGTTGACAATTAATGTATTTAATCGACCTACTCAGGTTGAGCTGGAATTTCGTCAAGTCGAAAAATCCGTTTAAGTTTGAGTGGTTGGAAAACGCCCGATTTATGATGAATCGGGCATTGTTGTTGTAACGGTATCGTTACTTAAAATATTGGGGAGCCTAGCGGCGTTTGTACCCAGAGGTAATTTGAAATGGCTAAGAAGATTGACGGCTATATCAAGCTGCAAGTTCCAGCTGGTAAAGCGAATCCATCTCCACCAATTGGTCCTGCATTAGGTCAACGTGGTGTTAACATCATGGCATTCTGTAAAGAATTCAATGCTGCTACACAAAAAGTTGAACCGGGTTTGCCAATTCCTGTAGTGATCACTGTGTACAACGACAAGTCGTTCACATTCATCATGAAAACTCCTCCTGCTGCAATTCTTCTTAAGAAAGCTGCAGGCATTCAAAAGGGTTCAGCTGTACCTAACAAAAACAAAGTTGGTAAGTTGACTCGTGCTCAATTAGAAGAAATCGCGACTACTAAAGAACCAGATTTAACTGGTGCTGATTTAGAAGCACGTGTGCGTACCATTGCTGGTTCTGCACGTTCTATGGGCTTGGATGTGGAGCTATAAGACATGGCAAAGTTAACTAAACGTCAAAAAGCCATTGCTGCTGCTGTAGAAGCAAACAAAGTTTACACTTTGGAAGAAGCAGTTGAAGTTCTAAACAACCTTCCTGCTGCTAAATTCAAAGAATCTTTGGATGTTGCGGTAAACCTAGGTGTTGACCCACGTAAATCTGATCAGGTTGTTCGTGGTGCGACTACACTTCCTGCAGGTACTGGTAAAACTGTACGTGTAGCTGTTTTCGCTCAAGGTGCTGCTGCAGAAGCTGCTAAAGCTGAAGGCGCAGACGTAGTTGGTTTCGACGACTTAGCTGAAAGCATTCAAGCGGGTAACCTTGACTTTGACGTTGTGATTGCAGCTCCGGATGCAATGCGCGTAGTAGGTAAGTTGGGTACGATTCTTGGTCCACGTGGCTTAATGCCAAACCCTAAAGTGGGTACTGTAACTCCTGACGTTGCGACTGCAGTTAAAAATGCAAAAGCAGGTCAAGCGCGTTACCGTGTAGACAAAGCGGGTATTATCCACGCTGCGATTGGTCAAGTTGGCTTTACTGCTGAAGCAGTTCGTTCAAACGTTGAAACCTTAGTTGCTGACTTGAAAAAGTTAAAGCCTGCAACTTCTAAAGGCGTATACATCAAAAAGATCACTTTGAGCTCTACTATGGGTCCTGGTCTTGTTATTGATGTACAGAACGTTTCTAACTAAGTCTGACTTAGAAAGAATTTTAAAGTCCTGAAAAGTCTCCTTCTCCCTCTGGGAGAAGGTCGGGATGAGGGTTAACCCTCTCCCTAACCCTCTCCTAGCAGGAGAGGGGGACATTCAGGCGGACTTTGAATTGGTAAATGAGAATTTATCAGCGTCAAAGACCTCAGGCGAGAGTAGTTTTATGCTGCTTTCTTAATCTTCCAGCCTGGGTAGACGCGGTGGTGTGATTTATTCCTCCTCCGCGTGTAAGTTCAGCAATGAATTTACGAATTGGGAGTGTGCTTCACGTAAGCACATAAATCACCGTTAGGAGGTTTTACAATGGCTCTTCTTATCGAAGACAAAAAACAGATCGTAGCAGAAGTTAACGAAGTTGCTTCTAAAGCGTTCTCTGCTGTTGTTGCTGACTATCAAGGTATGAGCGTTGAGCAATTAACGGCTCTACGTGTTGAAGCGCGTAAATTAGGTGTTACTACACGTGTTGTACGTAATACTTTGGCTAAACGTGCTTTTCAAGATACGCAATTCACGATCTTGAACGACAACCTTGTTGGCCCAACAATTTTAGCTTTCTCAACTTCTGAAGACGACATGGGTGCAGCTGCACGCTTGTTCGAAGAATTCGCTAAAACGAATAAAGCATTTGAACTTAAAGCTGCTGCATTTGACGGCAAACTTTATCAAGGTGCTGAAGTTAGCGTAATTGCGAATCTTCCGAACCAAGAAAAAGCGCTTACTATGCTTGCAAACGTTCTTCAAGCTCCTATTTCGAAATTGGGTCGCCTTATTACTGCGCTCAAAGAGAAAAACGAGTCAGAAGCTGCATAAGCTTAAATTTATTTCCACACCATTCAATTTCCATTTGGAGTTATTCTCATGGCTTTAACTAACGAAGAAATCTTAAACGCAGTTGCTGAAAAAACTGTTCTTGAACTTGTTGAACTTATCTCTGCTTTTGAAGAGAAATTCAATGTATCAGCTGCTGCTGTTGCTGTTGCTGCTGCTCCAGGCGCTGGCGCTGCTGCTGCAGAAGAGCAATCTGAATTCAACGTTGAGTTGACTTCTTTCGGTGCGAACAAAGTTGCTGTAATTAAAGCAGTTCGTGAAGCTACTGGCCTTGGTCTTAAAGAAGCTAAAGACATCGTTGAAGGCGCTCCTTCAGTGATCAAAGAAGCTGTTTCTAAAGAAGAAGGTGAAGAGCTTAAGAAGAAACTTGAAGAAGCTGGTGCTACAGTTACACTTAAGTAATCTTAAGGGGAGTCGATTTTTTTATAATCGACTCCAAAAAATGGCTGATGGCTCTTGGGTCATCAGCCTTTTTGCGTTACAATTATCGGCTCGATTTTTGTTTGAATGATGGGAAAACCATCGAAAACAATATAAATCAATAAAATCAAACGCTTACCAATATTTTTCCACATTTAAAAATATTGTTAAGCGTTTTAATACCACTAAAAATTGCAGCATTTGTAAAGAGTGGTGGCCATATCGGCCTGCGTAATTCCTTCTAAACCCGTTCTGCAGGCGGGTTTAGTTTACTTTCCGAGGACTCCAGATGGCATACTCATATACCGAAAAGAAACGGATCCGTAAGAATTTTGGTAAATTGCCCCAAGTAATGGATGCACCGTACTTGCTTTCGATTCAAGTCGACTCGTACCGTACTTTCCTTCAAGATGGCAAAACTCCAAAAAGCCGCGAAGATATCGGTCTCCAAGCCGCATTTCGTTCAGTTTTTCCTATAGAAAGTTATTCTGGCAATGCTGCTTTAGAATTTGTTGAGTATAGTCTTGGTAAGCCAGAGTTTGATGTACGTGAGTGTATTCTTCGCGGCTCAACTTATGCGGCACCAATGCGCGTAAAAATTCGTTTGATCATTAAAGATCGTGAAACGAAATCAATCAAAGATGTGCGTGAGCAAGAAGTCTACATGGGCGAAATGCCATTGATGACGGATAACGGTACCTTTGTGATTAACGGTACTGAGCGTGTAATTGTTTCTCAATTACACCGTTCACCAGGCGTGTTCTTTGACCATGATAAAGGTAAGACCCACTCGAGCGGTAAAGTGTTGTATTCAGCACGCATTATTCCTTACCGTGGCTCATGGTTAGACTTTGAATTCGATGCCAAAGACCTCGTTTATGTGCGTATTGACCGTCGTCGTAAATTGCTTGCGACTGTAGTGTTGCGTGCATTGGGCTATAGCAATGAACAAATCCTAGACTTGTTCTTTGAGAAAGTACCTGTCTATTTAGACATGGGTAGCTACCAAATTGACCTTGTCCCAGAACGCTTACGTGGCGAAATGGCACAATTTGACATCACTGATACTGACGGCAAAGTGATTGTTGAGCAAGGTAAACGCATTAATGCGCGTCACGTACGTCAAATGGAAGCAGCTGGTCTTGAGAAGCTTTCAGTTCCTGATGAGTACTTGTACGAACGTATTACTGCAGAAGACATCCAGCTAAAAGATGGCGATGTGATTGCTGCAAACACCTTGTTAAGCCATGAAATCATGGTGAAACTTGCAGAAGGTGGTGTTAAACAATTTAACATCCTATTCACCAATGACATCGACCGTGGTTCGTTCATTGCGGACACCTTACGTGCAGATACAACTGTTGGTCGTGAAGATGCTTTGGTAGAAATCTACAAAGTGATGCGTCCAGGTGAGCCACCGACGAAAGAAGCCGCTGAAAATCTGTTCAATAACTTGTTCTTCTCTTCTGAGCGTTATGATTTATCGCCAGTAGGTCGTATGAAGTTCAACCGTCGTTTGGGTCGTCCTTACGAAGTGGGTACAGATCAGAAATCACGTGAAGTTGAAGGTATTTTGTCTAACGAAGACATTACCGATGTACTTAAAACATTGATCGAAATCCGTAACGGTAAAGGTGAAGTCGACGATATCGACCACTTGGGTAACCGTCGCGTACGTTCAGTGGGCGAGATGACTGAAAACCAATTCCGTGTTGGTTTGGTACGTGTTGAGCGTGCTGTAAAAGAGCGTTTGTCACAAGCTGAAACAGACAACCTGTCTCCGCAAGATTTAATCAATGCGAAGCCAGTGGCTGCTGCAATCAAAGAATTCTTTGGTTCAAGCCAATTGTCTCAGTTCATGGACCAAAACAACCCGTTGTCTGAAATTACCCACAAGCGTCGCGTATCTGCGCTTGGTCCAGGTGGTTTGACACGTGAACGTGCAGGCTTTGAGGTACGTGACGTACACCAAACTCACTATGGTCGTGTGTGTCCAATTGAAACGCCTGAAGGTCCAAACATTGGTTTGATCAACTCGCTTTCTGTTTATGCAAAATGTAATAATTTTGGCTTCTTGGAAACGCCATACCGTAAAGTGGTTGATGGTCGTGTAACCGATGAGGTTGAGTATTTATCTGCAATTGAAGAAGTGGGCACGATCATTGCGCAAGCGGACTCAAGCGTAGACCAAGATGGCAATTTAACAGAAGAATTCGTATCTGTACGTCACCAAGGTGACTTCGTGCGTATGCCGCCAGAGCGCGTGACGCACATGGACGTTTCTGCACAGCAGGTTGTATCTGTAGCAGCATCACTGATTCCATTCCTTGAGCACGATGACGCCAACCGTGCCTTGATGGGATCGAACATGCAACGTCAGGCTGTTCCGACGCTTATCGCTGATAAACCACTTGTGGGTACAGGGATGGAAGCGAACGTAGCACATGACTCAGGTGTATGTGTGATTGCAAACCGTGGTGGTCGTATTGAATATGTCGATGCTTCACGTGTAGTCATTCGTGTGAACGAAGAAGAAATGATCGCGGGTGAAGCAGGTGTAGATATCTACAACCTGATCAAATACACACGTTCAAACCAAAACACTTGTATTAACCAAAAAGTTTTGGTGAAGATGGGTGATAAGGTAGGTCGTGGTGATGTATTGGCTGACGGTCCATCTACAGATGGCGGTGAGCTTGCACTCGGTCAGAACATGCGTGTCGCGTTCATGACTTGGAATGGCTATAACTACGAAGACTCGATCTTGCTTTCTGAGCGTGTACTTCAAGAAGACCGTTTAACTTCGATTCACATTCAAGAATTGTCATGTGTTGCACGTGATACCAAATTGGGTGCGGAAGAAATCACAGCTGATATTCCAAACGTGGGCGAAGCTGCACTGTCTAAACTAGACGAGTCTGGTATCGTTTACATTGGTGCTGAAGTGACTGCAGGCGACATTCTTGTTGGTAAAGTAACGCCTAAGGGTGAAACTCAGTTAACGCCTGAAGAAAAATTGCTTCGTGCAATCTTCGGTGAAAAAGCCGCAGATGTGAAAGATTCATCATTGCGCGTTCCATCAGGTACTAAAGGTACTGTGATTGACGTTCAAGTCTTTACCCGTGATGGTCTAGAAAAAGACGAACGTGCACAAGCGATTGAAAAAGCACAACTTGATGCATACCGCAAAGACTTGAAAGAAGAATACAAAATCTTTGAAGAAGCAGCGCGTGAACGTATTATCCGCTTATTAAAAGGTCAAGAGTCTAACGGTGGCGGTACAACCAAACGTGGCGACAAGCTTTCTGAAGATATGTTGTCAGGCTTGGCTTTAGTGGATTTACTTGAAATTCAACCAAGTGATGAAGCGATTGCTGAACGCTTAACGCAAATTCAAACCTTCTTGAAAGAGAAGAGCTTTGAAATTGATGAGAAATTTGCTGAGAAGAAACGTAAACTTTCTACAGGCGATGAGCTCACTACAGGCGTGTTGAAAGTTGTTAAAGTTTATCTTGCTGTTAAGCGTCGCATCCAACCGGGTGACAAGATGGCGGGTCGTCACGGTAACAAAGGTGTTGTATCAAACATCTTGCCTGTAGAAGACATGCCGCACGATGCTAACGGTGTACCAGTAGATATCGTATTGAACCCACTAGGCGTACCATCGCGTATGAACGTGGGTCAGATTCTTGAAACACACTTGGGTATGGCAGCCAAAGGTTTGGGTGAGCAAATTGATAAAATGCTCAAACAACAACGTGAAATTGCTGAACTACGTGAGTTCCTAGACAAGATTTATAACAAAGTTGGTGGCGAGCAAGAAGATCTTGACAGCTTAACTGATGATGAAATCTTGGTATTGGCTGGCAACTTACGTGCAGGTGTTCCGTTGGCTACTCCAGTATTTGATGGTGCTGAAGAAGGTCAAATCAAAGAATTGCTTGAACTTGCTGAATTACCACGTTCTGGTCAGACCGTATTGTATGATGGACGTACAGGCGAGAAATTCGACCGTCCTGTGACTGTAGGTTATATGTACATGCTCAAACTCAACCACTTGGTGGATGACAAGATGCACGCACGTTCTACAGGTTCTTACTCACTTGTAACGCAACAGCCGTTAGGTGGTAAGGCACAATTCGGTGGTCAGCGTTTCGGTGAGATGGAAGTCTGGGCACTTGAAGCATACGGTGCTGCTTATACGCTGCAAGAAATGCTCACTGTGAAGTCGGATGACGTTGAAGGTCGTACCCGCATCTATAAGAACATTGTAGATGGCAACCATTATATGGATCCGGGCATGCCTGAATCATTTAACGTATTGACCAAAGAGATCCGTTCTTTAGGTATCAACATTGAACTGAAAAATGGTGACTAAGTAACCATTGCATCCCCCTTGCGAAGCCAAGCTTCTCACCGTTTTAAATGGGCAAGGGTGGATGATTCAGTTAAAAAACAATATTTGTGACCCAGTTGGGCTGTGAAAACCAAGCGCCCAGCACACGGAGAAAAAAATTGAAAGACTTGCTCGATATCATGCGCAAAAAGACGGATTCAGACGGTCATGCTCCAGTAGAGTTTGATCGCATCCGTATTGGTCTTGCGTCACCAGAAATGATTAAGTCATGGTCTCACGGTGAAGTTAAAAAGCCAGAAACCATTAACTATCGTACGTTCAAACCAGAACGTGATGGTTTATTCTGTGCCAAAATTTTTGGTCCAGTAAAAGATTACGAATGCTTGTGTGGTAAATACAAGCGTATGAAATACAAAGGCGTCATTTGTGAAAAATGTGGCGTAGAAGTAACGACTGCAAAAGTTCGTCGTGAGCGTATGGGTCACATCGAACTAGCTTCTCCAGTTGCACACATTTGGTTCTTGAAATCATTACCAAGCCGTATTGGTTTATTACTTGATATGACTTTACGTGATATCGAGCGCGTATTGTATTTCGAATCTTATGTGGTTACTGACCCAGGTATGACGCCATTTGAGAAATATCAACTTCTCAATGACGAAGAATACTTCAATGCTCTAGAAGAGCATGGTGATGAATTCACTGCGAAAATGGGTGCTGAAGCAGTTCAAGACTTGTTAAAAGACATCGATCTTGAAGCTGAAATTGCTCGTTTACGTGAAGAAATTCCACAAACAACTTCAGAAACTAAGCTGAAAAAAGCCTCTAAGCGTTTGAAGTTGATGGAAGCGTTCAAAGAGTCGAACAACAAGCCTGAATGGATGGTGATGAATGTACTGCCTGTACTTCCACCAGATCTTCGCCCGTTGGTTCCACTTGAAGGTGGTCGTTTTGCGACTTCTGACTTGAACGATCTTTATCGTCGTGTGATTAACCGTAACAACCGTTTGAAGCGTCTTCTTGACCTTGCAGCGCCAGACATCATCGTACGTAACGAAAAACGTATGTTACAAGAGTCTGTTGATGCCTTGTTAGATAACGGTCGTCGTGGTCGTGCAATCACAGGTTCAAACAAGCGTCCGCTTAAATCTTTGGCAGATATGATCAAAGGTAAGCAAGGTCGTTTCCGTCAAAACTTACTTGGTAAGCGTGTTGACTATTCAGGTCGTTCGGTGATTACCGTTGGTCCAAACCTACGTTTACACCAGTGTGGTCTTCCGAAGAAAATGGCACTTGAACTGTTCAAGCCATTCATCTTTGCAAAATTACAAGCTTCAGGTCAAGCAACCACCATTAAAGCTGCGAAGAAAATGGTTGAGCGTGAAACGCCAGAAGTTTGGGACGTTCTTGCATCTGTCATTCGTCAACACCCAGTGATGTTGAACCGTGCGCCTACACTTCACCGTTTAGGTCTTCAAGCATTTGAACCGATCCTGATTGAAGGTAAAGCCATCCGTTTACACCCACTCGTTTGTGCTGCGTTCAACGCTGACTTCGACGGTGACCAAATGGCGGTACACGTACCATTAACACTTGAAGCGCAATTAGAAGCGCGTGCGTTAATGATGTCGACCAACAACATCTTGTCTCCTGCGAACGGTGAGCCAATCATCGTACCATCTCAGGACGTTGTCTTGGGCTTGTATTACATCACGCGTGATGCAATCAATGCCAAAGGTGAAGACATGGTGTTTGCAGATACGCACGAAGTAAACCGTGCACTTGCAACGGGTCAAGTTGACTTACACGCTCGCGTAAAAGCACGTGTACACCAAACCGTAATCAATGAAAATGGTGAGCGTGAGCAACAAACTATTGTTGTAGATACGACACCAGGTCGCTGCTTGCTTTGGGAAGTTGTGCCTGAAGGTTTAAGCTTCGAGCAAATTAACCTAGAGATGAACAAAAAGAACATCTCAAAGTTAATCAACTCTTGCTACCGTAAATTAGGTCTAAAAGACACGGTTATTTTTGCAGACCAATTGATGTACTTGGGCTTCCGTCAAGCGACACGTTCAGGTGTTTCTGTGGGTATGGAAGACATGGTTATTCCACCACAAAAACAAGCAATTATTGAAAAAGCAGAAACTGAAGTTCGTGAAATTGAACAACAGTTCGAGCAAGGCTTCGTAACTGCGGGTGAGCGTTATAACAAAGTGGTCGATATTTGGGCACGTACCAACGACCAAGTTGCTAAAGCGATGATGGACAACTTGTCATTTACCACTGTTAAAAACAAACAGGGTGAAGACGAGAAGCAAAAATCATTCAACTCGATCTACATGATGTCGGATTCAGGTGCGCGTGGTAGTGCGGCACAGATTCGTCAGTTGGCGGGTATGCGTGGTTTGATGGCGAAACCAGATGGTTCGATCATTGAAACGCCAATTAAAGCGAACTTCCGTGAAGGTTTGACGGTACTTCAGTACTTCATTTCAACTCACGGTGCGCGTAAAGGTTTGGCCGATACCGCATTGAAAACAGCGAACTCAGGTTACTTGACACGTCGTTTGGTTGACGTTGCACAAGACTTGGTAATTACTGAGCCAGATTGCGGTACTTATGGCGGTTTAGTGATGACACCATTCATTCAAGGTGGTGATGTCATTGAAAACCTTGGTACGCGTGTATTAGGTCGTGTAACTGCAGAAGATGTGAAGAAAGCGGGTTCAGACGAAGTTATTCTGCCACGTAACACACTCATTGATGAAAAACTTGCTAACTTCTTAGAAGAGCAAGGTGTCGATGAAGTAAAAGTACGTTCAGTGGTATCTTGTGAATCGACCTTTGGTGTATGTGCGAAGTGTTATGGTCGTGACCTAGCACGTGGTCACTTGGTGAATCCAGGTGAATCGGTGGGTGTAATGGCTGCTCAATCGATTGGTGAGCCAGGTACACAGTTAACCATGCGTACATTCCACGTGGGTGGTGCGGCAAGCCGAACTTCTGCAGCCAATAGCGTACAAGTGCGTAACAAAGGTTCAGTACGTTTCCATAACGTGAAAACTGTACAACACGCTAAAGGTCACTTGGTATCTGTTTCACGTTCAGGTGAAATTGGTATTGCCGATGAGTTAGGTCGTGAGCGTGAGCGTTATAAACTGCCATACGGTGCGTCAATCTTGCTCAAAGATGGCGAAGCGGTAGAAGCTGGCGGTATTGTGGCGACTTGGGATCCACACACGCATCCACTTGTGACCGAAGTTGCGGGTAAAATCCGTTTCAGCCAAATTGCTGATGGCGTGACTGCAACCTCGAAAACTGATGATGCAACAGGTATGACCACAGTTGAAATCTTGCCAGTGACTTCACGTCCTGCGTCAGGTAAAGACTTACGTCCTGCTGTGGTATTAGACACTGTGGATGGTGGCGAACAGTTCTACTTCTTGCCACAGAACACGATTCTTTCTGTCCGTGATGGCGAAAATATCGGTGTGGGTGACGTTATTGGTCGTGTACCACAAGAATCTTCACGTACTCGTGATATTACCGGTGGTTTACCACGCGTTGCAGACTTATTTGAAGCACGTAAACCAAAAGAGCATGCGATTCTTGCAGAAGTGTCAGGTATCGTGAGCTTTGGTAAAGAAACCAAAGGTAAGAACCGTTTAGTGATTACACCAGATGATGGCTCTGAGATTTACGAAGAGTTGATTCCAAAATGGCGTAACATCAACGTGTTTGAAGGTGAGCATGTGAACCGTGGTGAAACCATTTCTGATGGTCCACAAAACCCACATGACATCTTACGCTTGAAAGGTGAAGTGGCATTAACCAACTACATCGTGAACGAAGTTCAAGACGTTTACCGCTTACAAGGTGTAAAAATTAACGATAAGCACATTGAAGTCATCGTGCGTCAAATGTTGCGTAAAGTTGAAATCACTGATGGTGGCGATACGAGCTTCATCAAAGGCGAACAAGTGGATTACATTCGCGTGGTACAAGAAAACCAAGCTGTACTTGCACAAAACAAGTTCCCAGCGAAGTTTGAACGTCAATTGATGGGTATCACCAAAGCATCGCTTTCAACAGACTCGTTCATTTCTGCTGCATCGTTCCAGGAAACTACACGTGTGTTAACTGAAGCGGCTGTAACAGGTAAAGAAGATGATTTACGTGGCTTGAAAGAGAACGTTGTTGTGGGTCGTTTGATCCCAGCAGGTACGGGTCTTGCTTACCACTTAGAGCGTCGTCGTCAAGAAGCTGAAGCTGCTGAATTGGCATTAGTGAATGATTTCTCTGATGTAGATCAAGCATTAAGCCAAGCATTTAGCGATGAATTTAACGATCTCTAATTCGTTTTAAAGCATCATTTAAAGACGCCTTTCGAGGCGTCTTTTTTTTGCCAACGTTTTAGTTGCATATTTTGCTTTAATAAAGCCGCAATATTGCATATAGTGAATTAAGAACAATTTAAAAATATCAAGAAAACTAAGGGGATAGCTTATGCAATTTAGAGGACTGACACTGTGTTTATCGACAATGCTACTGAGTGTGTCTGTTTCGGCTGCACCAATGCCAAACAGCATTGTGGTGAAAGACAAAGCCATTGTGCCTATTCTAAAAACTGAAGTGATTCGTACAGTGACAGGTGAAAAGCCTATACGCCATGTAGAAGCCACGATTTTTGAAGTGAGCAATCAGGGTAAAGATATTGTGGCAAAGGAAGTTGTTTTTGATGATGATCAAGCACAGTTTTCAGAGAAACAATTGGGTATTCCTGTGATTCAAAAAGGTGGGGTGATTGTACCAACCTCAAAAATTGAGTTGAATAAAACCCTAAAGCAGGATGGTAAAGTCATTTCTGAAGTGAAAACGATTGATGCAGAAGGCATGGAATATAAGCAGGGGCAGGCGCCAATTCATCGCACATTAAAACTGGATCGGGTCAAAACGCCTGAAAGCAAAGAAACAGTTTCTCATGCTGTGTTTACTGAAGATGGTAAAACCACACGTGATGTGGTGGTACTTGAAGAAGAGGGTACAGAATCCTTTATGATGCCTTAAGCATTTTACAGAAATACTCATATCTTACTGTGCTTGGTAACAGATTTTTCAAAGTTGATGCCGCAAGATGCACTACACTTAAAATCAACAACAGCGGGGAGACATCGCGATGAAAAAAGTATTTAGCGTATTGGCAGTTGCAACTGTATCGACCATGTTAATGGCGGGTTGTGAGAGCATGAGTTCAAATGACCAACGTATTGGTGCAGCAGCATTAGGCGGTGCCGTTGGTGGCGCAGCGGGTAACAGCGTAGGTGGTAGTGTTGGTGCAGCAGCAGGCGCAGGTGCAGGTGCAGCAGTTGGAAGTAAAACCCAAGATGGTTCTAACCGTAACGCAACCTATAGTGGAATTGGCGGTGCGATTGGTTCAATTTTAGGTAAAGAAGTGATAGGTGGTAATGCAGGCGCTGCAATCGGTGGTGCTGTTGGTGGTGGTGCTGGTGCAGCCATCGAGCAAAAGCGTTAATCTGAATACGAACAGCCATGCCATCCTACTGAAGTATTTATATTTCAGTACATCCAACGCAGAGTCTTATGATTCTGCGTTTTTTATGCGCTAGCTGAAAAATTAATGCGTTTGGATAAATTGATTGACTGCTTGAGTATAAGCATTATTTTGTCCCAATGACTTGTTGATTTCAGCATGTGAAAGTCGGACAGGCAATAACTGGGTTTGAGTTCCGAATTTCTGTGCTTGTTGAATAAATTGTCGAGCTTGAGTACAGGGTTGATCTGCACGGATGGTTGAGCACACCGCGAGAAATGCAGGTAAAGCTTGATGTAGCTGAGCTATCGGAGAAAGGGCTTTCCAGTTGGAAGGTTGATCACCAAAGGCTTGATCATAAAAACGTGCATGACGTGTTTGCATTATCTTTTCTATATCATAAGTCGCGCTATCTAAAGCAACTGTAGCACGCCAAGGCTGTGGCTGGGGTGCCAGCCAATGGGGGCGAACGGTTAATAGACTGACCAGGTGTGCGCCCGCAGAATGTCCCATCAGCACCAAGCGTTTTGAGTCAGCATGCCAATGCGGTGCCTGATTTTGGATATAAATAAGCGCTTGGGCGATATCCTGAGTTTGCTGCTGTACGGTCACATCCGGAACTAATCTATAGTTGATAGACACAAAAATCCAGTTTTGCTTGGTCCAGTAACTCAGCTTATTTTTGACCACAGCAGCATGATTTTTATCACCCATTTTCCAAGCACCGCCATGGACCATCATCATGAGCGGGGCTGGTGTTTGATCTGTGAGTACTTTGGCAGGGAAATAGACATCCATCACTTGTTGAGGATGAGATCCATAAGCCACATTTTTCAAAGTCTGCACTTTGGTAAATGTATTCGGCTCCAAAGCATGGAGCGATGTCGATGAATAGAAACAAAGTAGGGAAAAGATTGGCACAAGATTTTTTTTCATTTTAATAATCCTTTAATTTTAAATATTATCAATGTTTATAATTTTTATGATCCACTGATGTATCAACAGTAATACGTTAATTGATTCATACCTGCTTAAAAAGAGTAGAGAAGTTTGTCGGTGACATTGATCTTTTTGTCTTTTGATTAAAATAATATTACCAACAATGCAGAATCATTAGATTCTGCGTTTTTATGTGAGCTAAAAATTACGTTGCTACGGCTTTGGGCTTTTTACGTCGGATATATAACGTTTTATGCACTTCTGCAATTCGTACACCTGATTCATCGACAATATTGAGCGTATATTGACGTGTCAGAGGCGCATAGTCTTCTGCGATCTGTTTGATTTCCTCGACTTCAGCGGCACTCAGGCGAATATCGGCATACACCGTACTGCGTCCTGGGGCGAGGAAATGAATCGTTGCCGCTTTATCCCAAACAATATATGTTGAACCCAAGTGATGCATCAGAATGAGCATATAGAAAGGATCGACCATGGAATAGAGGCTGCCGCCAAAATGTACGCCGACAATATTTTGATTTTTGCGGGTGAGTGGCATTTTGACACGGACATGGTGGTTGGCTAAATCGATTTGATCAATTTCAATACCTGCACCGCGATAGGGTGCATAACGATTTAAAAAATATTTAGAAATAAGTGGAATACTTTGTAGTTTTTTAAGCAGATTCATATGATTTTAACTATATCTTTCAAGTCTGGATGCCTTATATTAGTCTAAAATTTAGGCATCAATATGGCATGTTTTGTTATGCTGAGTGCAACAAAGGTGAATAAAAATAAAAAAGATGTTTATGCAAGCGCAAACGCTATGGGTTGAAACCTCTGATCGTCAACAGCTCTATGTCAAAACTTGGGGGGAAAAAACGGCACCTGCATTGATTTTGCTGCATGGCTATCCAGATAACCAAGAAGTCTGGAAACGCGTGATTGCCGTGTTGGTACAAGATTTTTATGTGGTGAGTTACGATGTACGTGGTGCGGGACAATCCTCCATTCCCAAATCCATTCGTGCCTATAGCTTGGCTCAATTGGCTGCAGATTTAATGGCTGTTGCTAATGCCGTTTTGGGGCAGCGTGCATTTCACTTGGCAGCTCATGACTGGGGTTCAATTCAGTCTTGGGAAGCTGTAACTGATCCAGATTTAAAAGGACGAATTTTATCTTACAGTACTATTTCAGGCCCATGTTTGGATCATGCAGCGTTTTGGATGCGTAAGCAGTTTTCTGAAAATAAAATTAAATTTTTCAAACAAATGCGTAAATCTTGGTATATTGCTGCTTTCCAACTTCCTGCACTTGCGCCTGCAGTTTGGCAGTTCTTTCAACCAAAGCAGTGGCGTCAGGTAGTGATGCGTTTAGAACGTGATCAAGATATTCCGGTCAATCCTAATATCAGTAAAGATGGGCGATATGGCGTCAATTTATATCGCGCTAATTTTATGCCACGTTTATTGAAGCCGCGGCAGCGTTACGCAATTTGCCCTGTGCAGGCTATTGTCTTGAAATATGATCAATTTGTAGGTGCTGAATTGATTGATGAAATGTCGCATTGGGTAGATGATTTTCAACGTGTGGAGTTGGCTGCTAATCACTGGGCGATTCTTAGTCAGCCGCAAGCGGTTGCTACTGCCATCCGTGATTTTGCTTTAGGTCATGCAAATTCACATGCTGCAGCAATTTAAATCAGAAACGCTTGTCGGAGTTGAATGTTTGGTCAACTCCAATCTGCATAATCTCTGATAAAATAGCTTCTTTTTTGAATTTTCATCTCTTATGTTCGCAATTCTTGCTGCCATTGCAATCATGTTCGGATTGTCGTTGGCTCGTGTGCCTGTGGTTTTTGCCTTGGTTATTGGTGCAGTTTCAGGTGGTTTACTGGCTGGTTTAGGCTTACAAGGCACTTTAGATGCGTTTAATAATGGCTTAGGTGGTGGCGCTAAAATTGCCCTTGCTTACGGTATTTTAGGTGCATTTGCTTTGGCTTTGGCACGTTCAGGTTTGCCTGACTTATTGGCCTACAAACTGATTCGCACTTTAACAGGTAGCAGTAATACTAAGGTACAGAACCGCGTTAAATATCTGATTTATTTTACTGTGGCTTTGGCAGCGGTCTTCTCACAAAACTTAATCCCTGTACATATTGCATTTATTCCTGTATTGATTCCACCTTTATTAAGTGTTTTCAATCATTTAAACCTAGACCGTCGTGCAGTGGTTTGTTTGCTGACTTTTGGTTTGGTTGCCACTTATATGTTTGTTCCTGTGGGTTTCGGTGCAATCTTTCTGAATGATATTTTGGCGCACAATATCAACACCTTTGGTGCTCCGTATGGTTTTGCCATTCAAAATGAAGATATTCCTGCTGCCATGTTTATTCCTGTGTTTGGGATGTTTATTGGTCTATTGTTTGCGTTATTTGTGAGCTATCGTAAGCCTCGACATTATCAAGATGTGCAAATAGAGCGTACCCAAAGCATTTCGAGTGAGCTCAATGCAAATACCACCGCGCCAACCCTACAAGCGCCTCAGATTGCAAAATTTACCTTGTGGATGGCAGTGTTTGCGATTATTGCAACCTTGGCGGTGCAATTGTATTCAGATTCGATGATTCTGGCAGGTTTGGTGGGTGTTGCCATTTTAAGCTGTGCGGGAATTTTCAAATGGAAAGAAGCAGATGATGTGATCATTACAGGTATGCGTATGATGGCACTCATCGGCTTTATTATGATTGCTGCACAAGGTTTCGCTTCAGTGATTGAAGCGACTAATCAAGTGCCTGCTTTGGTAGAAGCGTCGGTGGAATGGATTGGCAATAGCAAAGCTTTGGCTGCATTTTTAATGTTATTGATTGGTTTGTTAATCACCTTGGGGATTGGCTCATCTTTCTCTACCGTGCCTATTTTAGCAATTATTTATGTGCCTTTATGTTTGCAGTTCGGTTTTAGTCCTGCAGCGACCATTGCAATTATTGGCACAGCAGCAGCCTTGGGAGATGCGGGTTCTCCAGCATCGGATTCAACATTAGGGCCAACTTCGGGCTTAAATATGGATGGGCAGCACGACCACATGAAGGACAGTGTAGTACCGACTTTTATTCACTTTAATATCCCATTGATCATTTTTGGTTGGATTGCTGCGATGGTGCTGTAAATCATCACCAAAATGTGTAAGCGCACGTGTTCAGAATAGGTTGGGCACGTTGCAGCATCGTGCTAAAACGACAAGAAGAATCTTTCTCAAATTCATCCTTGCATCTGCCGATTGAATCTCAATACACGATTTAAAATCTTCAAACAGAATGATTCATTTTCGTTGTAATTAACTTCTAATATTAGAATGAAGATGATTTTAATTCTCTTTATTTAATTTAAATAATTTTTATTGGTTTTTTGTTTTTTGAAAATATAAAAACCGAGTGAATTAATCTATTTAAAATAAATTTGTTTTAATTTTTAAATAAATATAAGATGTATTTTAAATAAACCTTTTAATATATTTTTTAAATAAAATTGAGTAATATAGTCGGGAAATAATAATATAAACTCTATTAATTAACTCGGGTTTTAAAACCAAGTAATTTAGTCTATTTAAAATAAATTTATATAATAATGAATAGCTTATAAAATAATTTAAATATTGTGTTTAATATGTGTTGCATATTAATAGTGGTCGTGTTTAATATTAATTAAGCGTTAAGATTTTTATTCTAAAGGTGGTTTTGAAATGTTAAAGCAAGTTGCTCTAATAGCATTAATGGGAATATCTGCTTCTGCTATGGCAGGTCAATGGCAAGTTAAAGTTGGTGGCTCGGTTATTTCTCCAACTCAAGATACAGATATTCTAAATGGCGCAGTGAATGTAGAAGCTGATCATGAATATGCATTTACACCATCGGTAGAATATTTCTTTAATGACAATATCTCTGCAGAACTATTGTTGGCTACACCAATTAGTCATGATGTACTCGTGAATGGTGAAAATGGTGCGAAGATTAAGCATTTGCCGCCAACGTTAACTGCTAAATACCACTTTAAAAATTCAACTGGTTTTACACCATACATTGGTGTAGGTGGTACGGCATTTGTTGCTTGGGATGAAGAAGGTGTTGTTAAAGATGTAAAAGAAGACTTTGGTTTTGCAGGTCAAATCGGTTTTAACTTCCAACCTGCCGATGCGAAAAATTGGGGTGTATTCTTTGATGCACGTTATGCACAATTAAGTCCTGAAGTTACGTTAACTGATGATACTGCTGCAGCATTAGGAATTAAAAAGTTTGATTTAGACATCGACCCAATGGTGTACACCATCGGTTATAGCTACAAATTCTAATTATAAAATGTAGCTCTTTATAATAATAAAAATCAGCGCAACCCCATCTTTAGGGTGGGGTTTTTTTTATTGCAAAAAATAACAAATGTAGTGAACGAAAAAATTGAGAGCATATGCCATGTTCATTTACAGTCTGAAAGATAAAGTAAAGAACAATAAATAAGGAATTCATTCATGTCGATCAAATATGGTTGGTTAGTGTGTCTTGGTTTAATGCTGAGTGTCGCGGGGCATGCGGCGAGTTTTTCTTGTGAGAAAGCCAGAACACCAACAGAACATGCCATTTGTGAACATCGTGCGGTCAATGATGCCGATGTGAAAATGGCAACCACCTATCGTATTGTTAGCCGTTTGGTCGCTATGGGGACGCGTTCACAAATTCGTGATGAACAATTTCGTTGGTTAGAATTGCGTGATCGTTGTGGCGCTTCCGTCGATTGTTTAACCCAAGTGTATAATTTGCGTCAGCAGAAATTAGAGGATCATTTAAATCAGGTCTATCAACGTGCACCTTTTTAAATTTTTCTGGGTTTAGGCTTGAAAAATTAGGCAATCACTCCAATTCATAAACACATCCAACAATAACCATGTTTATGAATTTAAGGAGTGATGAATGAGCGAGCACAGCCAAAAACACAGTTTCCAAGCCGAAGTGGCGCAGTTATTACATTTGGTGACCCATTCTCTTTATTCCAACCCTGAAATTTTCTTGCGTGAACTGATTTCTAACGCATCGGATGCCTGCGACAAATTACGTTTTGAAGGCATCAACCATCCTGAATATTATGAAAATGATCCAGATTTACGTGTGCGTATCCGCTTAGATCAAGACAAGAAAACCCTGACCATTTCAGACAATGGCATTGGTTTAAGTCAGCAGGATGCGATTGAGCATTTGGGTACCATTGCCAAATCGGGCACCAAAGACTTTATGTCAAAATTGACGGGCGATCAAAAAGCCGATGCGCAATTGATTGGTCAATTTGGTGTGGGTTTCTATTCAGGTTTTATCGTGGCAGATAAAATTACTGTGGAATCACGCCGTGCAGGATTGGCTGCAGATGAAGCCGTGCGTTGGAGCAGTGCGGGTACTGGCGAGTTTGATGTCGAGCAAATTCACAAAGCAGAACGGGGTACCGATATTATTCTGCACTTGCGTGAAGATGCGCTGGATTATTTAGAAAGCTACAAAGTTAAGCAGATCATCAATAAATACTCTGATCACATCAGTTTGCCAATTCAAATGCAGAAAGAAGTATGGCAGCAAGAAGAAGCAGCTGAAGGTGAAACACCGAAAGCAGGTCAGTATGTGAAAACTGATGAGTGGGAAGCAATTAACTCGGCCAGTGCGTTGTGGACGCGCAATAAAAACGAAATTAGTGCAGAACAGTACATTGAGTTTTATAAAAACCTTAGCCACGATTTTGACGCACCATTGGCATGGGCGCATAACCGTGTTGAAGGCAGTACTGAATACACTCAGTTGTTGTATGTGCCAAGTAAAGCACCGCACAACATTTTTACTCGTGAAGCCAAAGCGGGGATTAAATTGTATGTGAAGCGCGTATTTATTATGGATGAGGCAGACAACCTGATCCCGAACTATCTACGTTTTGTACAAGGTGTGGTGGATAGCGCCGATTTGCCATTGAACGTGAGCCGTGAGTTATTGCAAGAAAGCCGTGATGTGAAAACCATCCGCGAAGGCAATACCCGTCGTGTGTTGACCATGTTGGACAATTTAGCCAAGTCTGAAGATGAAAAAGACCAAGAAAAATTTAAGCAATTCTATCAAGAATTTGGTTCAGTTTTAAAAGAAGGCTTAGGCGAAGACTTTGGCAACCGTGAACGTATCCTGAAATTATTACGCTACGCTACTTCAAGTAATGATGACATCAGTACCTCATTGGCGGACTATAAAGCGCGAATGAAAGAAGGTCAGAAAGCCATTTACTACGTTACGGCAGACAACTTGAACGCAGCAAAGCATTCTCCACAGTTGGAGTTGTTTAAGAAAAAAGGCATTGAAGTGTTGTTGATGGCAGAACGCGTAGACGAGTGGGCGATGAACTTTGTGCAGGAGTTTGATGGCACGCGAATGCAAAACGTATCTAAAGGTGCGGTTGATTTAGGCGATCTACAAGATGCTGAAGAGAAGAAAGCTTTAGACGCGGCTGCAGAACAATTTAAACCTGTGGTTGAGCAATTGTCTGCATCTTTAAGCGGTAAAACCAAAGAAGTGCGTGTGACTACACGTTTGGTTGATTCCCCTGCTTGTTTGGTAACAGGTGAAGGTGAACTGTCACCACAATTGATTCGTATGTTGAAGGATGCAGGGCAAGCTGTACCTGATATGAAGCCAATTTTGGAAATCAACCCAGAGCATCCTTTGGTGAAAAAATTACAGGACTCCAATCAATTTGATGATTTGGCGCATGTGATTTTTGATCAAGCTGTGATTGCTGAAGGTGGCTTGCCTGAAGACCCAGCGGAATATGTGAAACGTATTAATAGCTTACTGTTAAAGTAAGTCTGCTTTCGCATGAACATGATCGATGATGCGTTGTACAAATAATGCATCGTCATCTTGCAAGATCATCTTGCAAAAAAACCAAGTCCTGTTCGCAAGACTTGGTTTTTTAATTTGGCTTGATTGTAGATGTTACCTGTTTAGAAAATGGCTTCTAAACGCACTAAAGCACCGAGATAATGATTACGATCTGCGCGATCATCATTTAAATAATTGACATCGCCCTGAATAAAGAACCATTCACGTAAAAATGGTTGACGCCAAGAGACAAATGGCCCCCAACGATTTAAACGTAAGTCATCATCGTGATAATAACCGCCTGTATAAATGCCATAGTTAAAGCGGTTGCCTGCAAAGAATTGATGTTGTCTAAAGGTGTAGTTGTCCCAAACCAAATCATCATCTTGTTCATCGGCATAGGTCAGGCTAAATTGATTGGACAAGAAAGCCTGATTGGGGCGTGCGTGCGTGAGCTCCAAGTTGGTTCTGAGATAATTTTCACTGTCGATGCCATAACGATAAATTTGTTCGGCATGAAAAGAGAAATCATTTTCCAAAGTCCAGTCTTTAGAGGCTTTTAAACGCAGATAAATATCATCGCCAGAACGTACCCCTAAATCGACATCTGTTTCAAAAGGTAGACGCTCGGCAAAGTTCGACCAACGTAATGCCAGAGAACTGTTGTCTTCACGGCTACGTTTGCTGTCTACAGTTTTGTCTGCATCATGCGCTGGGTTTTCGTTGGTAATGGCGACGTTATTTTGCAATTCGTTATCGAGCGAGTCATCACCAAAGACCACACTGAGTTTATTTTCAAGCGTAGGCAGTTTGATTTTCCCGCGAATACGAGGTTTGACTTCATATTCATTATGCTTATCCCAACTGCTATCGACCAAAACCCGCAAAGTGGCTGAGGCAGGCTGTTCAGGACTTGGTTCACCAAACCAGTTATCCAGTTTATGTGCTGTTTTATCTGCCCAGTTGCGAATATTTTTTTGACGTTGATCGAACCAAGTTAAATGTTCCGTTTCTGCGGTGGCAGGTACAATGGGTTCATTGGATTGTTCGGGTAACACCGTCGGTGTGGCATCAATCCAACGTGGAATCGTGTAATAAAAACTGCTTTTATCTACTGCACTTGGCGGAGCGACAGGCAATTCATAAGGTGGCAGTGACGTATGGGCTTGATCCACTGCTTGAGTTGATTCTTGTGCAAAAGTGATGCCTGCGACCCCACTTAAGAGACAGCTTAATATAAAAGGCGATGTGTGCTTTATTCTTGACATTATTTACTGATCTTTAAGCCATTTTTGTTAGTGTTGAAAATCTATGAGATAAAAGCAAGACTTGGCTACAAAATCATAATATAAACGGCAGTTTTTAGGCAGAAACCTCTTTTTCTTGATACATTTGAAGTGCTTGGCATAACTGCAAAGCATCAATCGGTTGCTGTAATTGGGAGATGACTTTTTGAATCATTTGCCAACTAATACCTTGTTGTCGATCTAATAAAATGTGCGGTACAGCTTGTTCAGTACGGGACAGTTGTAAGCGCTTTTGACCATGAATCACACGAATTTTTTGTCGTTCTTTCAGTAAAATCAAAGGGGTATGACTCTGTGCTTCACTTTCTTCAAACTGAATAAACTTAGTAGTTTGAATGTGCTGTATTGGAATGAAAGGAAAATAATGCTCTTGCTGCCACACGATTTGAGCATCATGACTATAGCATTGAAAAAGCTGATCGAAATCAAATAAATGTTCTTGTAATTTTTCCCAAGAAATTTCACGTATTGCTGCAATTTCATGTTCAAACTGTTGGCAAAAGTTTTGAGTCAAACGAATCGCTTGCATTTGATCTAATGCGCCAAGCAGTACCACATATTTAATAAAGCGTCCTTGCGTATTGGTTTGTTCTGCCAAATATACCGCACGCGCCAACACCTGTTGCTGATCTTCTTCGGGATCAGACAAATGCACCAATACATCGGCATATTGCGTGACTTCTGGCGCTTCAGGCAAAAAGACCCGATACAACTGTGCTGACTCATTTTGGCTAAGATTGAGCGCAGAAATGGGGCAACTATATTGGCTTAACAATAGATTATAAGCTGGGTTGACGCTTGGTTTTTGCGTGCCAGCCGTCATCTGGGCAGTATCTATTGTCGTTGCATCAGGCTGAGTTATATCCAATGTTGCATTGGAAATGATCGTTTGGTCTGCTGTCGGTTCAATTGTAAGTTCATCTTTAGCCACGTCCAAAACTTGAGTATCAGACGAGGCAACTTCTTCTGTAGCGATGTGGTCTCTAATAAAGTCAAATTGAATTGGCGGATCTGCAGCTTTATTTTCTTCTGGGTCTACAGTGGCAAAAATTGGTTGAGTTTGTGCTGCTTCTATCGTTACAGTTTGAGCAGCTTCTAGCACAGCAGCTTGCTTGAGTTCTGCATCGGTTTGAAGGCAGTGATATTGTTGCTGCTGTTCCAACATCCAGCGATAGACCTGCTCTAAATCTTGAAACTCACTTAGTAAAGCAGTGCGGTCAGCAGCAGGAATTAACCAAATTTGCCAACCTGCTCTCGGTTGATACAAAATCGCCCAACCTGCTTCAGGCTGTTGATAAAGTACTGTTTCAAGTGCTTCAAGTTGTGTAAATAAGCCACGAAAAGATTGTGCATATAAACTTTGTTCTGCAAAAGTTACCGCAGTTTGAATTGGATTTTGTGAGGCTTTAAATGTGAGCAACTGTTTTTGAAAAATCGGTTTATCGCACAGCATAAAAATTTCTTTAATGCGTGCTTTGGCTTTGGCTGTTTCATACAGACTGAGTCTTTTATGCGTTAAAGCATCAATCAAGTCGTGTAATTCTTTAATCAACAGTGATTTTTCTAGTGTATTCATTGATGCATACTTAAATATGTTGTTGTGCTTTT
Organism: Acinetobacter sp. SWBY1; assembly: GCF_002946595.1. Classification (NCBI taxonomy): domain Bacteria; kingdom Pseudomonadati; phylum Pseudomonadota; class Gammaproteobacteria; order Moraxellales; family Moraxellaceae; genus Acinetobacter; species Acinetobacter sp. SWBY1. The sequence goes on from NZ_CP026616.1 coordinate 2,329,501, forward strand.
TCCAAATAATCTGCCAAGACAATATTCAGAGCCAATTCAATCAATTTATATTCTGCCGATTGTGGTTGAGGATAGTGTTTGGCTAATTCTATTAAATGGTTGACCTCAATCGCTTGAGGTGGAATTTTTCTTTGTATAAGTGCTTGAAGTTGTTGCATAGGCATCTGCTATAGCAATGAAAAAAATCACTTTAATTATATGGGTTTAATTAAAAAATACATGCTAAAAATTGTCAGCTTTTGTGCTTTTTTAGACATTATTGACAAAAAATGCGCTTTTTATATGAAAAATAATCAAAAAAATTTAAATCGCAGTGCCAAAAAAGTATTAGCAATTGGGTAGAACACAGTTTTTAGATGTTGCATGGACGATTTAAAGCAAATTTAGCATTAGAAAAACAAACAGCAGCCTGCTTTAGACTGCTGTTTGGGGAGAGAAATGGGAGAGATTAATACAGCTAAAATTAGTGGATAAAACGAGAAACTTAGGCGGCTTTTTGCGAAGTTGGTTCATTTACAACAGCTTCAGATGCAGCCGATTCTGTATTCACTTTTTGAGTTGGAAAATCAGGTACATGCACAATTTGAGCAGATACATTTGCAGCAATTGCTAAAAGTGAAACCATCAAAACAGATTTAAACATATTCATGGGAATATCCATCCAAAGTGTTAATGTCTAGGCAGAAGAATAGACATCGTAGGGAGATCAAACGAAATAAAAAATTCACATGAATCATAACAAAGTTTAAAATTTACAAAATGATCATTTCGGCAATTATTTTAAAAATAGCAATATAAAACAATATATTAGAGTTTTAGCTCTAGTTTTTTGTGTAGGCTTAAATGGTTGAGATGTCTGCAAAATTTGTATTTAGATAAGTCTGAAATGCGGGTGAATGGTGACAGTTTTTGACAGTGTGAAATCATGTAATGTTTAGGCTGTGATTGGTTAAACAGTCTAAAAATGCGGTTTTTTTAATCTATGATGGAATTCCAATAACGATAAAGGACAGTGAGAAAATCATGGCAATTGCAAAAGTAGTTGAAGTTAATTCAAGCAGTACAAAAAGTTTTGAAGACGCGATTCAGACTGGAATCGCTAAAGTGACAGAAACAATTAAAAATGTCCAAGGGGCGTGGATTAACGAACAAAAAGTGGTGGTTAAAGACAATCAAATCACGGAGTATCGGGTCAATTTAAAAATCAGTTTCTTGGTTGAATAACACCTCGCTTCGTTAACGAAGCATAGTAAGATGACAACTAACCGAAGCATGGTTGCGGGCCAAAGCTGGAACTTTGACCCATTTTAAAAGCACAAAAAATCCCGTAATGGGATTTTTTTGTGCGTCTAATCAGCTGGAAGAACACTATTCAGCCTTGTCTGTATTTCAATCTTAAGCTTTGGTTCAGACACATCGCATTGTTCTGCATCGCAGCTTGCTGCATCTTCAAGCTCTAGCTCGCTTGCTGTTTCAAGGGCTTTTTGCAGAACTTGCACAAAAACTTCGCGTGGCTGCGCACCTGCTAAAGCAATACGCTGATCAAATACGAAGAACGGTACGCCAGTGACGTTTAATTGTTCACGTGCAACTTCTTGGTCAAATTTTACAAAGTCGGCATATTCGTCAGAATCCAAAACATCATCCACTTCTACAGGGTTCAGCCCAATACGTGATGCAACATCTTCTAGTGTTTCACGCTCGCCAATTGCCAAACCTTGAGTCATATAGCTATAGAAAAAAGCTTCTTTGGCTTCGCTGCCCAAGCCTTTACTTTGCGCCAAATGCACCAAACGATGGGCATTAAAGGTATTGCCTGAATTGGCATTTTCCCATTGAAAGTCAATGCCTTCAGCTTTTGCCATTTCGGCAATATTACGCTGCATGTCTTCTACTTCGGCAAGGCTGCGCCCATATTTTTGTGCCAAACGCTCTGAATTGGACACTTCCTGACGCGGTGGCGCATCTGGATCGAGTTCAAAACTGTGCCAATGCACTTCTAATTCTACACCTGCTTCTTCAGCAGCAGCCTCTAAACGTTTTTTGCCGATATAGCAAAACGGGCAAACAATATCTGACCAAATATCAACGCGCATGAACAATCTCAAATTCTGTTTTTTACTAAGATGGGGATGTTACATAAAATTTAAAGCATAAAGCGATGCTAAACTTATTTTTGAGCATCTGGTCAAATAGCGTCATGGATACAGAATCATATAAAGGCATAAATGAATTGATTTATTTCACTATATTCTAATGGCTGCATTAGAAAATAAGCATAAAATGCTATACAAATGTGACAGGCTTCACGCTAAGATATTGCAAATACTAAAAATAAGAGGGCACGCATGCGACGTATAGTGCTAATTATAGGATGTGCAACGCTGCTGATTTTTGGCGGGATGTTTTATCAATATCAACAGCAGCAAAAACAAGTCACTCAATTGCATGCTTATCAAAATGTGATTTATGAAAAAGCCGAACAAATTTTTGTACAGGCACAGGATTGGTCTAAGCCGATTCAAATTGACTTAAAAGATAATCGTTTAGATGGCGACTATCAAATTATGGCGAGTTTTGTCTTGAGTCACATGGTGCAAAGTGCCGAAGCGCGCAATAGCTATTTACGTGAATTAAAAGCCTTGAATTGGGATCAGTTTTTAGATCCTCAACGACTTGCTGCAGATAAAAAACAAGACTATGCCGATACCGAAGCCATGTTGGTGCAAGTACGTGCCATGGTAGAGCTGTATCAGGAACATTTAGAACAGCATGAAGCGATGGCTTTGGAGCAGATTGAGAATCTTGAAATCAATCATAATTTGCGCCGTCATTTAGCAGAATCTTTGCTAGAAAGCCGCCATAATGACCAAGGACACGCATTATTTGAATTGGAAAAGAAAAATTTGGGTAAGGCGTATGTGTTGTTTGCAATTTTAAAAAACAATAAATGGGAGCTCAAAAACAATACCTTCATGTTCTATGAAGATGCAGCCTTGAAAGAATTTAATGCGGTATATCAAGAGATGGTGCAGCTCAATACGCAAATGCAAGAGATCACTCAGCAGCATCAGCGGGCACTGGAAAGCAAGTTGTAAGGTCTGGCAAATCCTTACATCAAATTGTCAAAAGAATGTCATCTGCCGTTCAAATCTCTTGCCTAAACTGTGCCTGTTGATTTAATTGCTCAGCTAGGCAGGTCCAATATGAACAGCATTCAAGTCTTTGATGATATTCAACAACTGTATTTGCAATTCTTAGAAAATAAAAACTACCCGAAACTCGAAAATTTAAATAATTGGGGCAAGAGCCGTTACTTCTTTAATCAGCACTTTCGTTTGGTTGAAGATTGGCATCAGACTGAACAAATTGTGATTGAATTTAATCAACAATATTATTGCTTGGATACAGGCAGCGCCCCAGACTTTATGGATAAAGAACGCTATATGACATGGTTGATGGGGGAGTTGTTGGTTTAAGCCGTGCAGGTAAATCACAACTGATCAGCCATCTAGTCTTCAAGATAACAATGCAAAAGAATAAAATTTAAAAATTAGAACAGCTCAAAACAACAAAATAAAAAATCCCCGCATGATGCGAGGATTTTTTTATTACGAAGACTTTTTACACACGCTCAATAATTGTCGCGATACCTTGACCAAGACCGATACACATGGTCGCAAGACCAATTTGCGTGTCTTGTTGTTCCATCACGTTCAACAACGTGGTGGTGATACGCGCACCTGAACAACCCAATGGGTGACCGAGTGCAATTGCACCACCGTTCAAGTTCACACGATCTTGCTGATCATAAATGCCTAAGCCTTTTAGAACAGATAGACCTTGTGCAGCAAACGCTTCGTTTAATTCAAAGGTTTGAATGTCTGCAATTGACAAGCCCGCACGTTTAAGTGCTTTTTGCGTTGCAGGTACTGGGCCATAACCCATGATTGCTGCATCACAGCCTGCAACGGCCATAGAGCGAATCACCGCACGTGGTTTCAAACCTAATGCTTGTGCACGTTCAGCAGACATAAGCAACATAGCAGAAGCACCATCAGACAATGCTGAAGATGTCGCCGCAGTTACGGTACCGCCTTTCGGATCAAATACAGGACGTAAAGCTTGGAATGCTTCAAGGTTAGCATCTGGACGAATCACTTCGTCGATGTCGCATAGTTGTTTAAAGCCGTTTGCATCATGACCTTCAATGCCAATGATTTCGTTTTTAAAACGGCCTTCTTGCGTTGCAGCCCATGCACGACGGTGTGATTCCACACCAAAGGCATCTTGCTCTTCACGAGAAATACCGTTCATGCGACCCAACATTTCAGCAGTTAAGCCCATCATGTTTGAGGCTTTGGCATAGTGCTTCGATGCAGCAGGGTTGATGTCGATACCGTGCATCATGCCCACGTGGCCCATGTGCTCTACACCACCAATGATGAAAATATCACCCTGATTGGTTGCAATTTGTGCCGCAGCGGTGTGGATCGCTTGCATTGAAGAACCACACAGACGGTTTACAGTTTGACCCGCTACTGTTTTTGGAAGATCAGCCAATAAAGCAATATTACGACCAATGTTCATACCTTGTTCTAGGGTTTGGTTAACACAGCCCCAGATCACATCTTCAACTTCGTTGACATCAAACTGGTTACGAGCAACTAAAGCACGAACCAATTCAGCCGATAGACTGTCAGCACGTACATTGCGGAACATACCGTTTTTGGTTTTACCCATTGCAGAACGTACGCCATCAACGATGACAACGTCACGTGGATTTAAAGTAGCCATTCACGTTGCTCCTTAACCGTAGAATTTTTTGTTGTTAGCAGCCATGTCACGCAACATTTGTGGCGCTTCATAAGCTTTTCCTAAGTGTGCATACTTGTCGCAAAGCGCAACATATTCAGCAACACCTGTTTGGTCGATGTAACGGCATGGACCACCACGGAATGGAGGGAAACCTACGCCCATAATCATCGCCATATCTGCTTCAGATGGTGTCGCCACGATGTTGTCTTCTAAGCAACGTACTGTTTCATTACAGAAAGCCAACATCATACGGTCAATGATTTCTTGTGCACCAAATTCGTGCTTTTCAGATGTTGCGACAGATGCTACAAGCTCATACGCAGTTGGGTCGACCACTTTGGCTTTCTTGCCTTTACGATCCAATTCATATTTGTAGAAACCTACGTCATTCTTTTGACCAAGACGTTTGTTTTCGTACATGACTTGGATTGAGCCTTTATAGTCTGGCTTCATGCGGTCTGGGAAACCTTCTGCCATGACTTCTGCACCGTGAACGCCCGTGTCGATACCAACAACGTCCATCAGGTAAGCAGGGCCCATTGGCCAGCCGAATTTTTCCATGACTTTGTCAACTTGCTGGAAGTCTGCGCCATCTTTAAGTAACAAGTCGAATGCACCAAAGTAAGGGAACAATACGCGGTTCACCAAGAAGCCTGGGCAGTCATTCACTACGATTGGTGTTTTACCCATTTTCTGAGCAAGCACCACAGTAGTCGCAATCGCTTCAGGTGAAGTTTTTTCACCACGAATCACTTCTACCAATGGCATCATGTGCACTGGGTTAAAGAAGTGCATGCCGACAAAGTTTTCTGGACGTTGTAGGTTTTCTGCCAAACGTGTAATCGAAATGGTTGATGTGTTTGACGCGATAATGGTGTTTTCACGTACTGATTTTTCAGTTTCAGCCAACACAATGCCTTTGACTTTCGGATTCTCAGTCACGGCTTCAATCACGATATCTACTTCTTTAAACTCGTCATAGCTTAAAGTTGGGCGGATACGTGCCAAAGTTTCACCCATTTTGGCAGGTGTCATTTTTTTACGTTCAACTTGTTTGGTCAGCAATTTGTTTGCTTCAGACATCCCCAATGCCAATTGTGGATTGCCAATGTCTTTCATGATAATTGGTGTGCCTTTGCTTGCCGCTTGGTAAGCAATACCGCCACCCATGATACCCGCGCCGAGTACAGCCGCTTGGTTAACAGGATGCGCACCTTTTTCATATTTTTTCGAGGTCTTCTTCACCACTTGGTCGTTGATGAACAAGCCAATCAACGCGCCTGCTTGTGGCGTTACCGCAGCTTTAGCAAAGCCTTCCGCTTCCGCTTTGAGTGCGTCATTACGTGGCAAGCTTGCACCTGCTTGTAAAGAATCAAGCATGAGTTTTGGTGCAGGGTATTGTGCAGGATTCGCTTTGGCTAATACCGCACCTTTTGCAGTGTTGAACGCCATCATTTGTTCAAGTGGGTTCAATTTCACTGGGTCTAATTTTTCTTGGCGTTTTGCTTTCCAGTCCAAACGACCTGCAATGGCTTGTTTAACCAAATCAAGCGCAGCCGCTTGTAATTGATCTGCAGCAACTACAGCATCTACAGCACCGTCTTTAAGTGCAGCATCAGGACGTTTAGGGTTGGCCATTGCCATCCATTCAACCGCATTGTCGATACCAATAACGCGGCTTAAACGAACCGTACCACCAAAGCCTGGGAAAATACCGAGTTTGATTTCTGGTAAGCCCACTTGTGCTTGGTCTGACATGACACGGTAGTCACATACCAAACACATTTCAAAGCCACCGCCCAATGCCATACCATTGATTGCAGCAACTTTAGGAATTTCTAAATCTTCAAAAGCATTGAAGATGTCGTGAACAGGCAATGCCCAATCCACAATGGCTTGTTCGCCTTGAGCGAAGTTTGCGCCAAATTCGGTGATGTCTGCACCCACGATAAAGGTTGATTTCGCAGAAGTGACGATTAAACCTTTCACTTCATTGTTTGCTTTAACAGCCTCAATCGCAGCTTTAAAGTCTTCAATCGTTGCACGGTTAAATTTGTTGACCGACTCACCTTGTAAGTCAAAGCGGAATTCTGCAATTCCGTCCGAAAGCATTTGGACGGTAATGGCATTGCCAGCGTGGATCATGCCTGATCTCCTTTATTTTGGAGGACTTCTAAGTTGATGTTATGAAGCGTGTGCGATAGTCCTGCACACATATATGCCTCGCTAATCTTACGATAACTATATCGAAAAAAAATATAGCAAGTTGTATCAAGCCGTGACGCAAGGGTCATGATTTTTCTCATAGCTCGGAATTGCTTTTTGACCCGATTTTAAAATCCTATGTTTAAAGAAAGATGAAAGTGATTGTTTTCTCTTTTATTTTTAATCAGGTTGTATTGTTTTATGATTTAGAAAAGCTTGATAAATAGATGTTATCAGTGGGTTGTTTGGGACAGAAAAGTAAATCCATCGTTTGGATGGTGATGTTTTAAAGCGTGAAGCTGGATAGGGGGGATAGCGATTTGCAATGCTGTGTTCTATTTTCTGCTATGACCTCATGCGCTGAAATTGAGTAGAATATGCGACATTTTGAATTTTAGCTGTTTTCAGCAATTTAGGTTGTTCTATGTTGAAGTGGATTATTTTGGCGATTTTTATCGCTTCAGCGCTGTATATTCAACAGCGCGGCAAGGTGCGTCATAGTTTTTATCGTCAGTTTTTTGACCACTCTACCATCCTCACACCGATCAACTATTTAATGTATTTGTTCTCTAAAGTACCAAATCAACCGTATATCGACACCCAGCACTTTCAAGATTTAAAGGTTTTGGATGACAATTGGGAAATGATTCGTGATGAAGCCAAAGCTTTATATGAACAGGGTGGTATTAAAGCTTCAAGTACTTACGATGATTTGGGTTTTAACTCATTCTTTAAAACAGGCTGGAAGCGCTTTTACTTAAAATGGTATGACTCCGCGCATCCATCAGCAGCAGAATTATGTCCAAAAACCACAGCATTATTAAAAACTTTGCCTAGCATTAAGGCGGCGATGTTTACTGAACTAGCGCCCGACAGTCGTTTAGTGCGTCATCGCGACCCGTATGCAGGTTCATTGCGTTACCACTTGGGATTGATGACACCAAATGATGACCGTTGTTTTATTGATGTCGATGGTGAGCGGTATTCATGGCGTGATGGTGAAAGTGTGGTGTTTGATGAAACCTATATTCACTATGCTGAAAATGGCACTTCTCAAAACCGTATTATTTTCTTTGCCGATGTCGAGCGTCCGTTAAAATCTCGCTGGATGCAAAAGTTTAATCACTGGTTTGGCAAAAATGTGATGACCGCAGCAAGCTCTCCGAATGAAGCAGGCGATCAGACGGGTGGCTTAAATAAAGTCTTTGGCTATGTCTATCAAGTGCGTTTAAAAGCCAAGGCTTTAAAAGCTAAAAATAGTCGTGTGTACTATTTCTTAAAATGGTTTTTAATGCTCGGGATTTTCTTCTTAATTTTTATTCGCCCTTATGTGTTTTAGAGTATCACAACGCCTTTCGGGGCGTTTTTTTATGACATTTTTGAGCAATTTCAGCAACGAGCTTTAATCCAGACCTACTTTTATGTATAGAATGAAGTAAATAGGGGAATTTTTATGCAAACGTTTCGTTCTAAAAAAGATTGGTGGGTTTTGGCTTTTGTGATTTGTATGTCTGGTCTATTGATTCAGTTATTGCTGACCATGTACGCCAAAGGCACGATGCCAGCATTTCCTTTGCACACAGGGGTGTATTTCATTACCATTTTTGTGTTGTGGTGGCCTGTGTTCAATACGCGTTATCAGGTCGATGCAGAACGCTTGCAGATCCGTTGCATGTTTTTAAAATGGGACATTCCACGCGACAGTATTCAAAAAATATCTAAAACCAATAATTCGGTAGCGTCACCTGCTTTGTCGCTGAAGCGTTTAAAAATTGATTATCTTCTAGCGGGGCAGCCAAAATTTGTATTGGTTTCACCTAAAGATCAGACCAAATTTAGTCAAGCCTTGGGAATGGAAATTACCGACTAATCCCTAGGGTCTGTTGACATTTCATAAATGGCTTGCGCTGTAGGCTAAAACTGAGCAGATCAGGCATGAAACGCAGGGAATAGCGAGACTATTGCCAAGTTTCATAACGCAATCTGAGAAAGTTTTAGCCACATGAGCGAGAACAAAGCATTGCTTTGTTTGCTGCGCAAGGGGACGAGCATATTTTTTGCTGCTATTGCGTTATGAGTCAGTCATTTAGAATGACTAAATTTCCTGCCTCATGCCTTATATCAGCTAAAAAACCTTGCGAGATATATCTCTCACGTCGCAAACATAGACGAATTGTCAACAGACCCTAGGCTTTTTAAGCAAAAATAAGCATCAAAACTTTGAGGATGAGCAGAGTGGCATTCTCAAGATTCACGCAGTATAAGTCGCGGGTTTATTCTATTTTGAGGTGCAATTGATTTGCACTGCAATCTACCCATATTTCCGATTTTTCGGGATGACTTAAAAAATACAAAGCTAAAATAGGCTCAAGTTCGGTACGAATTTTACGCCCCAAATGCCGCGCGCCGTAACGAATATCATGCCCCTGATAAAAATAGGCTTTAGCTGCTGCAGTCAGTTGGACTTGGCGTTGTTGATGCTGCAGGCGATGGTTTAACTTTTCCAATTCAATTTCAACCAATTGCGGCAGGGCATCAGCAGATACCGCTTGATAATGCAAACTACGGTCAATCCGATTTAAAAATTCAGGGTCAAATTTACGCTGCATGACTTTTTCAATGATCCGTTGTGTGGGCATGCGTTTTAAGCACAGTTGTTGTACTTTTTGCGGCAACAGATTCAATTTATCTAAGTATTGTTGTGCGGCTTGAGCACCCACATTGCTGGTCATAAAAATCATGCAATTGCGAAAGTCGATGGTTTTGGTGCCTGCAGTCAGGGTCAGTTTGCCTGTATCTAGCACATTCATTAAGCCACGTATCACTTCGCTTGAGGCTTTTTCCAGTTCATCAAACAGCATAATGCCTGGGCGGGTGTGCGAACCTGCAATCGCAGTTTCATCAAATAAACTATGGCCTTCTTTAGAGCCGACATAGCCAGGAGGCGCGCCTGTGAGTGCAGCCGCATAGTGTTCCTGCGCCAAGGTATTCATATCAATGCGGCTGAAGGCATCGGGGCGACCATAAATCGCTTCGGCAATCAGGCGCACCGTTTCGGTCTTGCCAACACCTGTCGGGCCAAGCATTAAAGTCACTGAAAGTGGTCGCTCTGTGCTGGAGAAATCGGCCTTGACCACATACAGCATTTTTTCGATTTCATTCAGCGCTGCATCTTGTCCAATAATCCGTTGACGTAACAATTGCATGACTTGTGTAGGTTCAAAATGAAAGCGCGGCTTGCCAATCAAACGGTCTTTGGCGGATACATACTGATGTGTACTGATCGGCTGGGACGTTGCGGATTGAATGGTCGGTATGCCGTGTGGTGCGGTCGTCATCCTTCACTTTCCTTCTGCTGACAAGATGCCTGAGCATAGCAAATCTTGTGTTGCCGACTGATCGTTTTTAGCACTGAGCTGATCGTTTTAGTGGATAGATCATGCGCTATGCCACAGGATAAAGCTTGAAAAAATCAGATAAAGCAGCACATCATGTAAAGAATGTAGCAAGAATAGGATGACTCGTGAACCCAAACGCAGGTGAGCATATCGAGAAAATTTTGGCAAATATGACCCAATTGCCAGGGGTTTACCGTATGTTGGGTAAAGACGGGGAGTTGTTATATGTCGGCAAAGCCAAAAAATTAAAAAACCGAGTGTCGAGTTATTTTGTCAAAACCATCGAGCATCCTAAAACGCAGGCTTTAGTGGCGCGTATTTATGATATTGAAACTTTGGTGGTGCGTTCCGAAACTGAAGCGTTATTGCTTGAACAAAATCTGATTAAGCTGCATCGTCCACCGTACAATATTATGCTGCGCGATGATAAGTCCTATGTTTATATTTTTGTGTCGGCAGATCAGCCTTATCCGCGTATTGCCAGTGGACGCGGCAAAGGCAAGCATCAGATAGGCAAGTTTTTTGGGCCTTATCCGAGTGCGTACAATGCCCGCGATACTTTGGTGGTGTTACAAAAACTGTTTAATGTGCGGCAGTGTGAAAACAGTTATTTTGCTCAACGGCAGCGTCCGTGTTTGCAATATCAGATCAAACGCTGTTCGGCACCGTGTGTAGGATTGATTTCGCCCGAAGAATATAAAGAAGATGTTAATAATTCGATTCGATTTTTACAGGGCGATAGTAAAGAACTGAATCAGCAATTGATTGCTAAAATGGAAGCTGCAGCCGAAGCGTTGGAATTTGAAAAAGCAGTCTTTTACCGTGACCGTATGGCTTTGTTGCGTGATGTGCAGGCACAGCAAGCCATTTATAAACTCAAAGGCGAAGCCGATATTATCGCAATTGCTTATCAGGCAGGTGTGACCTGTGTGCAAATTATGCATGTGCGCAATGGCAAAATGCTGGGCGGTAAAAGCTATTTTCCTGATATGTTGGGCGATGATTTGGGGCAAATGTTGGCCGATTTTATTGCCAACTTTTACTTTCAGGTGGCCGATGAAATTCCAGCGGAATTGATTGTTAATGTGGAAGTGGCAGATTGCAAAGAGTTGGAACAAGCCTTACAGCAACACTTCGATAAAAAAATTCAAATTAAACATAAAGTGCGTGAAACCCGTGCCGAGTGGCAAGAATTGGCACAAATGAATGTGCAGCATGCCATTAAAGGTAAACTCGCCAATCACTTTGAATTAAATGAGCGTTTTCATCAGTTAGAGCAAGTGGTTGGACGCCCGATTGATCGGATTGAATGTTTTGATATTTCGCACACTATGGGCGAAGACACTGTGGCATCTTGCGTGGTATTTGACAGTGGTGGTATTCGCAAACGTGATTATCGACAATTTTCAATTCAGGATATTCAGGCTGGAGATGACTATGCTGCCATGCGCCAAGCTTTAACGCGCCGTTATAAAAAAGCCATGCTGCCCGATTTATTGCTGATTGATGGCGGTAAAGGGCAGTTGAATATGGCGATGGAGGTCATGCAGGAGTTAGGATTGGATGCCTTTATGATTGGGGTGTCCAAAGGCGAAGGACGCAAACCTGGTCTAGAAACGCTACATTTTACCGATGGCAGCAAAATTCAGCTGCCTGAAGATCATAAGGCGCTGCATTTGATTCAGCAGGTACGTGATGAAGCACACCGATTTGCAATTACCAAGCACCGTGCCAAGCGCGATAAAAAACGTGGCTCATCAATACTTGAAGTGATTCCGGGCTTAGGGCCAAAACGTCGTCGTGATTTACTCACCCATTTTGGTGGCATACAAGGTGTCCTGAAAGCTTCTGAAAAAGAGTTGACTTTAGTACCCGGACTGGGTGAAGTAATGGCGCGTACGATTTATAAAGTGCTGCATGAATGACTAAATTTCCTGCCTCATGCCTTATATTAGCTAAAAATCTTGCGAGATATATCTCTCACGTCGCAAACATAGACGAATTGTCAACAGACCCTATTTACTGCATAAAAAGCAGTATTTTCTACAAAGGTAAATAGCAAAAAAGTGCATTGACTCTGTCGTCATTGAACATTCACATCAGATCGAAACCCTGTAATATCAACCACAACATTGTTTAAGGAAAAGCTATGTCGTTGCTACAGACCTATCAAGCCATTGCCGAGCAAGAATGGATAGACATCCCGCTTGGGTGGTTACAGGGGCGCACTATTTATGGTGGATTGGTGGCAGGTTTGATGATGCAAAAAGCCCAGCTTTGTATTGCCGATCCGAAAAAGCGCTTGCTAAGCAGCAGTGTCACGTTTGTCGGACCTGTGCAACAAGGTCGGGCACGGCTCACGGCGGAAATTCTGCGTGAAGGCAAATCTGTGACCAGTGTCGAAGTTCGTTTATGGCAGGATGATGCAGTACAAAGCATTTTAATTGCCAGTTTTGGTGCGGCACGTGAATCCAGCATTGTGGTGCAACAAGAACGTACTGCGCCCAATTTTCCACCTGCAACGGAATTGCCTGTTACACAGCATCATCCTTTAGCACCTGAATGTTTTCAGCAGATGGATTTGGTTTGGTCTGAAGGACAATATCCGTTTACTGCTAGTCATAAACCTGATTTTGCAGGCTGGATGCGTTTTAACCCAAAACAGCATACGAATCGTGCCATGACCATTGCCGATTTGATGGTGGCTTTTGATATGTGGCCGCCTGGAGTACTGCCGATGTTTGAGCAGCTCGCTCCTGCCAGTTCACTGACTTGGCATGTGACCTACGTCAATCCTTTGCAAAATCAGCTGCAAGATTGGATGAAATATAAAGTTTTTACCGATCATGCTAGCGGTGGTTATGCCACAGAATATGCGCACTTATGGGATGATCAGGATCGGCTAATAGCGATTGCCCGACAGACCATCACCGTGTTTGCCTAGTGACACCTACTAGCATTTCGTATAAAGTGAAGCCTATTCACAATGACAAATCCTCAAAAAACTTGTGAATATGCAGCGTAAAGAGGGGAAACATTGGCGGTGTCTATGACAACAGGTCGTATCCTGAACATTCCAAATATATTAACTTTGGCTCGAATCGCCTTGATTCCTGTTTTTTTGTTGGTGGCGTATTGGCCGCCTGCAATGGGCGTAAATGGTTATGATGGTGGCATGACGCGTCATATTATTTTGACGTCTATTTTTGTGATTGCTGCTGTGACCGACTGGTTTGATGGCTATTTGGCACGTACTTTGAATCAGACCTCTGCATTTGGGCGCTTTTTAGACCCTGTGGCCGATAAACTTATGGTCGCTGCGGCATTGATTGTTTTAGTGCAATGGCAACCGACTATTTCTATGGCTTTTGCCGCGATTGTAATTATTTCCCGTGAAATTACCGTATCTGCCTTACGAGAGTGGATGGCTGAACTCGGCGCACGTACCAGTGTGGCGGTGTCTACAGTGGGGAAATATAAAACAGCATTCCAAATGATTGCGATTTCAGTGTTCTTATTGAACTGGCAACCATTGGAAATGGTGGCTTATTTGTTGCTCTATACTGCTGTAATTCTAACGCTTTGGTCGATGTTTATTTATTTAAAAGCGGCATGGCCATATTTGAAACAACCTTAAATATCGTGATTCTTCATTAAAAAGTGCTTCTGATTGAAGCACTTTTTGATTAACTATGGGTTTCTTCCTCGGCATCATCCTCATAAGTTTTGGCAATTTTTTCAATATTTAAACTTTTTGCCATCGCATCAAAAATTTCTTTATAAACCCCATTTTGATGATAAAGCGCATCATGTTCGCCATGTTCCGCAATCCTGCCATCTTTCATGACATAGGTGTAATCGGCATCAATAATTTGCGATAAGCTATGTGAAATGATGATGACCGTACGCCCTTGTTTAATTTCATCGAGGCTTTGTTTGATTTGTTCGGTTGCAATGGCATCCAGACTAGCAGTCGGTTCATCTAAAAAAATAATAGGTGGATTTTTCAGGAACATACGTGCAAGGGCAATCCGTTGTTGTTGACCGCCTGAAAGCATGAGGGCATCTGCGTCATAAGCCTGAGGCAATTGCAAAATTTGTTCGTGTATACAGGCTTTTTGGGCTGCCAGAATCACATCTTCCAAGCTAGCATCAGTTTTGCCATAACGAATATTTTCAAAAATAGAGCCTTGGAAAATATGATTTTTTTGCAAAACTAAGCCGATATGGTCACGTAAATATTGGGTGTCGATGTGGTTAATATCAATCCCATCGAGCTGAATTGTTCCCTGTTGTGGTTCATAGAATTTATCTAATAAACTGATCAGGGTAGATTTTCCTGCTCCCGATAATCCCACCAATGCGGTAATTTTATTAGGCTGAATCTGCATTTGAATGTCTTTGAGTGCATGATGTCCATTCGGATAAAAAAAGTTTACCTGTTGCAGATCAAACTGCCCTCGAATAACTGGTTTAAGCGTACCACTTGGCTCAATTTCATGCTCGGCTTCCAAAATTTGAAAGAAGCTTTCTGAATAGATCATTGCATCATTGACTTCATCATAAATACGATGCAATGAGCGAATTGGGGCAGAAACATTGCCAAACAGCAACACGTGATACATGATCATGCCGATGCTCATTTGTCTATCTAACACAAAATAAGCAGTTAAAATAATAATCAGCACCACGCCAATTTGTTCAATAAAGCTTTTTAAACCATCAAATAAAAAACTGGTTTGGCGGGTCTGCATTTGATTGTGGGTCAGTTTTTTCTGCAGGGTGAGTTGTTTTTCTGCTTCGATGCTTTCTCTGTTAAATGATTTAATCACGGTAATTGAGTTGATGATGCTGAGAATCCCTTGGCTTTTTTTCTCACGTCCATCACGTAAATTACGTCGCCAGCTTCCTAGTTTTTGTGCCTGCTGATAGGTCAGCCAAAAATAAATAGGCACAATGAGTGTCGCGACCAAGCCCACATAAAAATTGGCATAATACATTAAGCCCAAAGCCACAATTGCACTGGTAAAGAGTGGCAAAATATCAATAAAGAAAATTTGCACTAAGCGGGTGAGCGAACCAATGCCACGATCTATACGTGTTTGTAATTTACCTGCTTGGTTGTTGTCCTGATTAAAAAAGGCCAGTCGATAACGCAAAAATTTCTCAATAATGCCCTGTGCCAAATCTTGTGACACAAAAATGCGTAGTTTTTCACCATAAAACTTCTGTCCAAACTGCACAAAGGCATTGATGATTTCTTTACCCAGCAAAATGGCTGAAATGGTGATTAAAATGTGCCAGCCTGCAGACAGACCTTGTCCTGCCTCAATTAAGGCGTTAATACGGTCAACAGCGTATTGTAAAGTTAGTGCATTGACTTGAGCTGTTAATGAGCCGATGAGCGTTAAAACTAAGGTAGCAATCACCAAGAGCTGATAAGGTCGAACGAAGGGACGCAATTTTTGAAATAAATGCCATAAATTCATAAGCTATTATTGTTATAAGAACGATGATTTTAAGTCTAAGGATGAACTTCACGACTCACAAGCCAAAAAGCTGTGTCATTTTGTGAGCAGTCCTGATCCTTGTTTTAGATTAAACAATAAGCTATTCAGCATAGGAATGACCATGAATCTAGAATTGTTTGCACCTGAGCGTTGTGACAACGTACTGCCTTATGACGGCATTGTGCAGGACTATGGTTTGGTGCTGAGTGCGGAGCATAGTGAGCGTTATTTGCAGTATTTTCTGCAACATTTGGCATGGCAGCCTGATGAAGGTCTGCTCTTTGGTCAGTATTATCGGACACAGCGCCAAGTGGTATGGTATGGCGATGAGCAGTATCAATATCGTTATTCGGGAGCAGTTAAGCAGGCACAGCTATGGCGGCCTGCTTTGTGGCGACTGAAACAGCAAATTGAACAATGGGTCGGGCATCCCTTTAATTCATGTTTGGCCAATTTATATCAAGATGGTACGCAGGGCTTGGGTTGGCACAGTGATGATGAGCCGAATTTAGGCAGACACGCTGTCATTGCATCTTTGAGTTTGGGGGCAACCCGTAAATTTTGTTTTCAGCATAAACACCGCGCCAACAAGGTTGAGCTACTGTTGCACAGCGGTCAGTTGTTGGTCATGCGTGGCACGACACAACACTATTGGAAACATGCCTTAATGAAGTCCAATAAAATTATACAACCCAGAATTAATCTGACCTTTCGCTATTTTCACACGGCTATTGAATAAAACTTGATTTAGCACTCTAAATCCTTATTCAGGAATAAATTTTAATTGTATTTAAATTCAGTGCTTTAAGGTATCAACAACCTAAATCTTTAAGTGAGTTCTATACTAAAACTGGTATTCAGTACTTCCACCTGTTTTTCAATTTGTTCTGCATTGTCCTGCAAAATTTCAATCAGTTTTTGCAAATTGACAAATTCAAAACGGTTTTTAGATGCCAACAGCGTCAAGGCATAAGGCGCATCTTTCGATGAAAAACGAATCAGTACAGATAAGCCTGCAATTTCTGCATCGAGTTCGCCGTTAGAAAAATAATAGCCTTGTTTTTTGATTTTGCGCATTTGCTGCAAAAAGTCATCTTCATCTTGTGCAAAATTGACTTGTGCCAATTCGGTAGAAAAACGCTGGTAATAGTCTAAAATTTTAGCTTTAGGCAGATGCGCCATAATAATTTTTGGCGATGAGCCGACATAAACAGGACGTGGGCAGCCGCGACCATAAGACAGCAAAGGCGTATCTTTAAAGATTTCGTGATGCACATCAATGCAGGAATCTTGATTGAGTTGGGTCAATAAACAGCAAAATTCTGTACGTTCCGCAATTTTTTTCATAAACGGAATACTGATGGTGACCAAAGGATCGGTCGTGCGAGAGATAAAATCCAATACCGCAATTTTTGGCCCAAGGGTGTAATCTCCCGATGTGCCACTCATGCGCTGCAACAACTCTGCTGAAACCAACTCTTTTAAATAGCGGTAACTGGTAGGCTTAGATAAACCAAGTTCCTCACTAATGGTATCTACATTAATGACAGGACGTGCGGTTGAAAATAAGTCTAAGACTGTGAGAATCTTGCCAAAGCTAGACAGTGCCATGCGGATTTACCCATTCACACCAAAAGGATGGTGTCACTTTATATCAAAAAATCGCCAGACCAATAGACTTTTTAAAGATGGTCTTAGGCATTCTAACGATCAATATCCCAATTCTTTCGTTTGTCGTTGTTATCTATTCAGAAACAGGATTTAAGGCTGAATGCCGTGAGGCTCACGATACCAGCTTTCAATCAATAGTGCTGCGGCAAGACTGTCGGCTGCGAGCTTTTTGCCACGCCCTTGAGCTTGATAATGATCAAGCTCATCACGTGCTTCACGTGTGGTTAGGCGCTCATCGACCATTAGGGTGTTGATATTGCTTTGATGGCGTAAGCGTCTGGCAAACTTACGTGCACGGGTAGACAGTTCCGACTCGCTATCATCCATATTTAAAGGTAAGCCCACTAGAAATAATTGTGGCTGATGTTGCTTGATGATTTTCAGCAAGTTTTCCCATTGTGGAATGCCATCTTTCATGGGGAAGAGGGCGAGTGGGGTCGCACTTTCAATTAGTGCCTGCCCCACAGCCATGCCCATTTTTTGCGTACCGAAGTCAAATGCCATAATGGTTTGGGCTTGTGTTGTTTCAGGCATGACCAATCTCTGAAGATAACCATGTTGGATCTACGCCCATTTTACGATAAGCGGCATCCCAACGATCGTCATAAGGTAAATTGAAAATCAAGTCCATGTCCGATTCACAAATGAGCCAATCGCCACGGGCAATTTCTTGTTCCAGTTGCTGTTTGCCCCAACTGGCATAGCCCAAGGCAATTTGGTAACGTCCAACGCCTTCGTTGTGGGCAATCGCATCTAAAATATCTTTAGAGGTGGTGATACAGACATTTTCACCAACAGCGATAGATGAATGCCAAGTTGGCTGCCCTGTGTGTAAAACAAAACCTGCCTCAGGTCGTAATGGACCACCTTGTAGAACTTCGTGAGGATGCACATTATCTGCGTCTATATCTAAATCATTGAGTAATTCTTTGATTTGGATACCCGATGGACGGTTGATAATAATGCCTTGCGCACCGTCTTCATCATGACGTGCCAAATAGATGACGGTGTTTGCAAAAAACTCATCATTCATATCGGGCGGGGCTATGAGACAGCGATGCGTCAGATATTGTTTAGTCACCTAAGCAATTCTCCTTAATCTGAGGTGGTGGCAAACAGAACTGTAAACCGACTTGGAAACGTAAACGAGTTACAGCCAAATCATGCAAATATACATTTCTTAGCTGTACTTATCCCATAAAACCACTCTGATGACAACTTTGCTTTGGTAAAAGTGAGACAAAGAATAAATAAAAGAATAAATCTAAAATTTAGAAAAAATGATGTCATTAAATTTATCTATTTAGTTACAAAGTTGAAGATATAGGAACATAATAATTGATTGCTTTATTATCTTTGTGAGGTGGGTTTGTTAAATGTTTCAGTGTATATTTTTTAATCTACTTTTTTAATTTTAACTAATGTGATTTCTGTTTTTTAATTGCAAAATAGGCGGTTTTACTACATTTAGATTCTCTTTTATTAAATATTAAGTTTGTCTAATGAGTAGTGGTTTTTTAATATAAAAAATCTATAAGTTTGTTTATCTCTTTTGTAAGTTTTGTACTTTAGTGTAAAATTTGTGTTTTTTATAGCTTGATATGTTTCAATAAATATACATAAAATACATATTGAAACAAAAAATGATTGTTTGTAAGATGGTGAAATTTTCATCTTTCATAGCTTTTTTTGATGGTTTAATATGAATTATTTAATAAAGGGAAGTTTGTTTGCTGCTGTTTTTTCAGCTTCAGTTTTTTCTCAAGCAGCAATTTTTGGAACTTATAATGATGAAGGTAATTTATTTCGCAGTCATTTGAATAATCATTTATCTGAAGATTTAGTTGCTAAATTTAAAGATAAAGTAGATTCAAAAGACGGCGTACTATATTTACTGGAGCAGGCACGTCTATTACAAGTCAATCATCAGTATGAAGAAAGTTTGAATCATTATAAGCAGGCTTTTGAATTGCTAGATAAACAAAAAAGTCGTGCAAAAATTAGTCTGAGTCGGGTCGGATTTAAAGCACTTTCTATGGTGAGTAATGATTCGGTGGTGCCTTATTTGGTACCACCTCATGAACAGGTATTGGCACATATTTCTCAAGCCAAAAATTATATTTTTCTAAAAAACCTTGAGGCTGCTGCAGTAGAAATGCGTGTTGCACAGGGTATTCAGCGTGAAATTGAACTGGCACATCAGGCTGAGTTTGAAAAGAAAAAAGAGAAAAATACAAAAGCAAATGCATCTTCAAATGCCGCATTGCATGTTTTAGATGAGGCATTTGTTGGCTTAGATCCAATTGCGGGCAAGATTAAGAATACTTATCAAAATGCCTATGCTTTTTATATGGCAGCTAACTTGTGGGAAACCTTAGGCGAATATAACGATGCTTTGGTGGATTACAAAAAAGCTTATGAGTTACAGCCTGATGAGCAGATTGCTAAGGATGTAAAGCGTTTAGATCAATTGGTTGCAAAACAAAGTAATAGTAGTGTGCCTGTTATTGTATTTATTGAACAAGGTATCGTTCCACAGAAAATTGAAAATAAGTTAGATATTCCGACTCCGGGCGGCATTATCAACATTGCTTTTGCGACTTATGAACCTAGCACTTATGTTGCACCCAAAAGCCTGAAAGTGAAGCTGAATAACCGAGTTTTGCAAGATAGTTATGTGATTAGTGATATTGGTGCATTGGCTGTTAAAGACTTAAAAGAAAAAGTCGTTGGAACTTTAACAACCCAAGTGATTCGTGCCACAGCCAAATATGCTGCTCAAAAAGAGCTTGGTAACCAATTTGGTGTTTTAGGGCAATTGGCAGGTAACGTGCTCAATATGGCAACCGAGCGAGCAGATTTACGAGCTTGGACAACTTTGCCAAGTAATACGCAAATTGCACGTCTGAACTTAACGCCAGGGATACACAACTTACAGTTATCGTCAGGTAATTTGTCAAGCTCCTCTGTGAAGTTAGATGTAAAAGCCAATGAGACAGTATTTGTTTATGCACATCATGTAAATGACAAAATTACAGCAAGTGTAAGTAGTATTCCACGCCAATAATTTTGAAGAGAACTTTATGAAAAATCAGTTAAAACTCGCATTACTCGGTCTTAGTGCTGCGGCGATGGTTGGATGTACAGCCCCTAATGCTTTGTCTACACAGACAGATGCGAATAACGAAGTAAGTATTCGCACCATTACCAATAACCCAGTCTTAACCACTGAGGTATTTGTTGAGCGTGTGGGAATGTCTATGGCAGGCGACTTAAAAAAGGCATCAATTGCCATTAAAAACCGCCGTTTCAATAACAAAGATTTTAGCTACAAAATCGTATGGGTCGATGCACATGGGGCAGAAGTGAACCCTGAAGGTGCGATTTGGAAACCAATTCAGTTAACGGGTCGAGAGGTGAAGGGCGTGCAATCTTTAGCACCAAATCCATCGGCTGTAGATGTTGTTGTGTATTTAAAGAAATAAGCGAGATAGAGCAATGAATGCAAAGTTAATCATGGCTGTGGTAGCAACTTCTGTTTTGGCAACAGGTTGTGCAACAACGGGTAGTGCAGTGAGTTATGGTGATGCTCAAGCTGTAGAAACTTTAACGAAAGATTTTGGATCGACAGATCTACAAATGATTGCTGCAAAGATGGTGGATGATATGCTGACCTTCCCACCTGTGGTGCAAATGACGCAAACTCGTCGTCCAGTCATTGTGCTTGATCGTATTCATAACAAGACACAAGAACATATCGATACAGAATCTATTACAGATACGATTCAGAACAAATTAATTAATTCAGGAAAGTTTCGTTTTGTAGATATGAAATCTGTCAATGCGATGGCGCAGCAACTTGCCTATCAAAAGCAAAGCGGCATGGTCAATCAAGCGACTGCAGTGCGTACTGGTGGACATATCGGTGCTGAATATATGCTCAATGGCAATCTATCTAGTATTGTAAAAAATGCAGGTGGTAAGAGCGATGTGTATTACAAGTTCACATTTAAATTGCAGAACTTACAAACTGGCATTGTAGAGTGGACAGGCGAAAAAGAAATCCGTAAGGCAGCAAAGCGCTCAACTTTTGGTCTTTAATTTAATCTGAAAGCAACTGCGCTGTGATAAGCGCAGTTGCTGTTGAAGAATAGAACATGAAAAAAATATTATTTGCAGGCTTATTATCTGGATTACTGTGCAGTCCTGCTTTTGCTGCGATTAAAGAAGTGATTAAAGAGGCAACGGGTAGTGGTCCAACACAACACCAAGCTATTTCTGAAGCATTATTGATTGCAGTTCAATCGGTGAATGGTGCTTCGGTATCGTCACAAATGAATTATGAAGAAACAGTTTCTTTATCTGTAAATAATCAGGGCTGGACATATACGGGTAAAGTTTCACCTGTATTTAGTGTAGCCAATCAAGGTTCGGGTTCTGTCACCAAGTTTCAGGTCTTGAGTGTTTCTGGTGCTAAAAATAATTATCGCGCTAAAGTTCGCGCACATGTGGTGAAGTTTGAATCTACTGTACAAGATCAACACATGCGCCGTATTGCAGTCTTGCCATTTCAAATGGCAGAAAAAAATAACCGCTTAGCCAGCGGTGCTTCTGCTTCTGAGTTTAGTCAAGAATTATCAGATACTTTAGGTACTTATTTGGCACAGTCAGGGCAGTTAAGTGTTGTTGATCGTCATTACATAGATGAAATGCAATTTGAAAATGACTTCCTGTATTGGGATGGTGCACCGCATGAGTTAGCGCGTATTGGTCAAAAAGTAGGTGCTGATTATTTACTCGTGGGGCGTATTAACGATTTGTCAGTTGCTAGCGGTCAACAAATGTATGGGTTAAATGCTGGTGCAGAGCAGGTGCGTTTAACGTGGCGAGTGATTGAAGCGAATACCAGTAAGGTAGTTGCGGCAGGGACTTTTAATCGTACCTTATCGAACTTGATGACACAGAATCTTTTAAATAATAGTTTAAATGATAGTACTGCAGATAAGATTGCGCAAAGTTTAAATCCTGAAATTTTACAGGGTCTTAAACTACAACCTGTGCAATCTTCTAGCAGTCAATTTTATGATACCTCTCCAGGTTATGAAATGACACCTGGTTCAAGTGACCAACCTGTGAAATGGTAAATAATGATTAAGCTTGTTTTAGACCTAAATAAATCCCCCTGAAAATCAGGGGATTTATTTTTTAAGCCTGTTGAAACTTCAATTGGCGTAATTGTTTGGCGTGTTGCAAGGTAGTGTCATTAATTTCAACACCGCCTGTCATGCGTGCCAATTCTAAAATACGCGCATCTTCTTCTAATTCAACAATGGTACTGCTGGCAGGATCGGTCTGACGCTTTTTCACCAAAAGGTGCTGATCAGACTGTGCAGCTACTTGTGCTTGGTGGGTAATACATAAAATTTGAACGTGTTGCGCCAAACCTGCGAGCAAACGCCCCACAATTTCAGCAGTACCACCACTAATCCCGACATCAATTTCATCAAAAACCAAAACTTCAGCTTCGGTTTTTTCGGCATTCATGACTTGCATGACCAAGGCAATCCGCGATAATTCGCCACCAGAAGCCACACGTGCTAATGGCTGAGCAGGAATACCTTTGTTGGCAGTAAACAGTAGTTGAATAAAACTTAACCCCTCCGCAGAAACCTGCTCTAAAGGTTCAAACTTAAATTCAAAATGTGCCTCAGGCAGTGCCAACTGTTTGACTTGCTCGGTCAGTTGTTTGGCAAGTGGTGCGGCTGCTTCACGACGGATGTCATCTAAATGTTGTGCTTTGGCTAAAAAGTCCTGATGTGCCACTTCGACTTGTTCTGCCAAAGTTTCAGGGTCTTCAAGTTCATGTAAAGCAGTGAGCTCAGTTTGCCAAGTATCAAATTCTTGTTTTAATAATTCAGGTTGTGTGCGGTATTTACGCGCTAAACGATGAAAGACTTCTAATTTTTGATTCAGTTCTTCCATGCGTTCAGGGTCAAAGCTTTGACGATCAATAAACTGACGTAAATTGGCTGTCGCATCATCTAATTCACTTTGCGCATTTAACAATGAGTTATAAATTTCTGATAATTGTTCACTTCGTCCCGCATGCGATTCCAAGCGGCGAATAATCGAAGCAATTTCCTGAGTGATGTTTTGCTCGGCTTCGTCTAAGGCATTTAAGCTATAACTGCAATCCTGCATGATATGTTCATGATGGCTTAGGCGATCAAACTCTTGTTCAATCTCCTTATAATCGATTTGTACCAGTTCTTCGAGTTCTTCGAGCTGTAAGTTCAGGGTTTCGATGCGTTGCTTGCGGGTTGCCTGTGCATCCAGCGCTGCCTGATGCTGTCGGATATTTTTTTGCCAGGTACTGTAAGCATCACGTACTGCTTGGGCAGGGGCATAAAAATTATAATAACGATCAAGCCAGTGTTTTGGATAAGGCGGTTCGAGCAATTGTTGCTGACTGTGCTGACTGTATAACTGCACCAGTAAGCGTCCAATTTCTTTCAGCTCTGCCAAACTGCTTGGACGACCATTAATCCATGCTTTGCTGCGCCCTGTGGCAAAAATTACCCGACGTAAATGGATTTCACCAGACTCATCATCTAATTCATGTTCTTTTAGCCATTGTGCTTCAGGGCTATTGTCCTGATAACTGAAACTCGCGGTCACATCGGCTTTATCTGAGCCAAAACGTACATAATTGGTATCGGTACGTTCACCTAAACAGGCAGAGAGCGCATCTAAAAGTAAGGATTTACCTGCACCTGTTTCCCCTGTCAGAACGTTAAAACCTGTTTCAATATCCAGTGCTAAGTGGTCGGCAAGAGCAAAGTTAATCAGTGTTAAATGAGTCAGCATAAACGCATCCAAGCTGCGAAAAGTGTCAGTGAAAGAGAGTCAAGTTTTGGAAATGCCATAACAAGGCTGTTATTTTCTTCTATTTAATTCTAGCTTAAATTGCAGCGCAAACAACAAAAAATGTACCCGATAAGCATCATATATAAAACACATGATCATTTGATCATTTCATTGGATGGTCATTAAATTGCAGTATATTCACTTGGGGAGTTTTCGGTGCTGCTTGATATGGTGGAACTTAAACGATATAGATACTATTCGTGATCTGTTTCACATTCAGATTTAGCACTTTAGTGGGGAAGAATCTAGAGCAGAGTACTTTGCATGCCTCTGGCATTGGCTTAGACTGTGCTGTCAGCGTGTTGCATGCTGCGTATTGAAACATTGTTCAATTTACGCAAAGCCCACTGTAAACACAGATTGATTAGTTCTGAGGACAGAATTAAACTACATCAGTCAAAAATATAAAAACGCGTTACCTGGAGAATACGCATGTCAGCTCAGTTTGATCATGTATCAGTTGTGAAAAAGTCGAATGTCTATTTTGGTGGGCAATGCATCAGTCACACGGTGCAATTTGAAGACGGTACCAAAAAAACCTTAGGGGTAATTTTACCGACTGAACAAGCCTTGACTTTCGAAACGCATGTACCTGAACGTATGGAAATTATTTCAGGTGAATGTCGTGTCAAAATTGCCGATAGCGAAGAAAGTGAATTATTCCGCGCGGGTCAATCGTTCTATGTGCCTGGCAATAGCCGTTTCAGCATCGAAACCGATGAAGTGCTCGATTACGTGTGCCACTTAGAAGGCTAATCAGCCGATAATAGGGTATTGAATTAAGATTTCATTTTTCTCCTGCTTGAGCACCCAATCAAGCGGAATTGAATCAAGAAATTTTCACCCGAATCGGTTAAACTAGATCTTATTGAAATCCTGTAAAGTCAGCTTTGCAGGATTTTTCGTTTTCGCTGGTTTATTGGTGCATTAATTAGAGGTCGTTCATGGCAAAACCTGAATATTATTATGGCGTTCACTCGGTGGAGTCATTATTGGAGCTTGAGCCAGAGCGCGTCTTAACTCTTTTTACCTTAAAAGGGCGTGATGATCAGCGTTTACAAAAGATTTTAGAACTTGCCGAACCATTTGGCATTAGTGTGCAAAAAGCCAGCCGTGACAGCTTGGAAAAACTGGCAGGTTTGCCTTTTCACCAAGGAGTGGTGGCTGCAGTACGCCCACATCCAACTCTGAATGAAAAAGACTTGGATGCCTTGTTGCAGGCTGATAGCAAGCCTTTACTTTTGGCGCTCGACCAAGTCACCGACCCGCATAACTTGGGTGCGTGTATCCGTACTGCCGCTGCGATGGGGGTTACTGCCGTGATTGTGCCGCGTGATCGTTCAGCAAGTTTGACCCCAACTGCACGCAAAGTAGCTGCAGGTGGTGCAGAAAAAGTCAAATTTATCCAAGTGACCAATTTGGCACGTACTTTGGCGCATTTGAAACAAGAGTTTAATGTGCGTGTGGTGGGTACGATGCTGGATGAAAAAGCTTTGCCAATTCAGCAATTTGACTTTACAGGCACAGCAGTATGCGTGGTGATGGGCGCAGAAGATACAGGTTTACGCCCAATTACCCAGTCACAATGTGATCAAACCGTATTTATTCCAATGGCAGGAAATCTGCAAAGTCTGAATGTCAGTGTTGCAACAGGTATGGCCTTGTATGAAGCTTGTCGTCAGCGTCAGGCTTAATTGCTGATTTTGTATTTGCTATTTTATTGATGCTTTCAACACCGTGATTCGTCTATCTCCCCAAAAGCAAGGTTATGCTTTGGTGCTTGTTACCATGTGCATTTGGGGTGGTTTTACCCTAACTGCTCGGCTGAATGCACAATGGCAGATCAGTGCTTGGGATATTACCGCCTTACGCTTTGCTTTGGCTTTTTGTATTTTAATGCCGATTCTTATCTGGAAAAAAGATACGGCATTTTTATGGAAAAAAGAGCCTTTTATTTTGGCAATGATTGGTGGAGTGGGCTATTGCCTGACTGCGTATAGTGCTTTTCATTATGTACCTGCTGCGCATGCTGCCATTTTTTTGAATGGCTGTATTCCTGTTTGTACCGCCATTGCTGCTTGGATGTTATTTCGAGTGCCTTTTGACCGCCATACATGGATCAGTATTGTAATTATGCTGACCGCCATTGCGGGTATGAGTGCGCTGATGTATCAAGAAACAGGTGTTGCCTTTGGACTTGGGGATGGACTGTTTTTTATCAGCGCTATTTGGTGGGGTGTGTTTACGGTTTTATTAAGACAATGGAAGCTTTCCGCTTGGCATGCTATGGCGGGTGTCGCAATTTGGTCGGCAATCGTCTATGTCCCGATTTACGTACTGTTTTTCCCGAAACAACTCAGCACACCTGAACCGATTCATTTATTGCTGCAAACTATTTTTCATGGAGTGTTTGTGGTGATCATCGCAACACTTAGCTATGTCGAGGCAATTAAGCGTTTGGGAGCATTCAAAACTGGCAGTATTGTGACCTTGGCGCCGTTTATCGCTGCGATTCTTGCTGTCCCTTTATTGGGTGAACCTTTGAGTTTAGCAATTTTATGTGGCTTGGTGGGTATGGGGATTGGTGCTTTGCAACCTTGGCGTTGGTGGGCCCGACCTGACAGCTTAAAAGCTCAACTTGAACAGCAAAAACAACAGTCAGATTAATTTGCTTACTGCATCGCTCGCTTTAAATACTGCTGATGCAATACTTCAAGTTTGCTATACAAATGATCTAAATGCCCATCATTTAGCACAATGTCATCGGCTAGGCGTTGTTTTTCAGCACGTGGCATTTGTGCTTGAATAATTTTATGAATTTGCTCAACCGTTTGACCATCACGTTGTGAAGCACGGTGAATTTGTAGGGCTTCAGTAGCATCAATCAATAATGTATGTCGGGTCAATTGATGTTGATTGGTTTCAAACAAGAGTGGTGAAACCAAAACCACATAGGGACTGTCGGCAGTATCTAATTGTTGAATAATCGATTCACGAATTGCAGGGTGGGTGATTTTTTCAAGTGCTTGTCGTGCACTTGGTTCTTTGAAAATGTGTTCACGTAATGCGCGACGATCTAGTTCGCCATTTTCAAGTAAAACCCAATCGCCAAAGTGTTGTTGAATTTGCTTTAAGGTAGGCTGTCCTTTTTCAACCACTTCACGTGCAACAACATCCGCATCGACCACAACAATGCCTTGGGTCTCGAACCACGCACTGGCTGCAGACTTGCCACTGCCAATTCCTCCTGTTAGACCCAAAACAAAACGCATGTGCTGTCCTTATTGTCCCAAATATACTTTCATGATTTGCTCGCCCCATAAAAAGGCAATCCAGCCCGCAATGGCGATATACGGACCAAATGCAAAGGGTTGGTTTTCTTTACGCACTTTTAACAGAATAATGCCAATAATCGCCCCAACTAAGGACGATAGTAGCACAATCAGGGGTAACATCATCGGCCCCATCCATGCACCTAAAGCGGCAAGGAGCTTGAAGTCACCATAGCCCATGCCTTCTTTGCCTGTGACGATTTTAAACAGGTAATACACCACCCATAGACATAGGAAGCCAATTACATAACCCCAAATTGCCGAGGTTGGTGAGGTATAGATGGCATAGCTGTTGACTGCCAAACCCAGTGCAGCCAAAGGCAGGGTGTAACGGTCTGGCAAGAGTTGTGTATCAAAATCAATGAAGGTGAGTGCAATCAAGGTATAAGTGAGCAGCAAACCAAACAGCATTTGTACAGTTGGGCCAAATACCGCAAGCACAATCAGGGCGCAAACAGCGG
Source organism: Acinetobacter sp. SWBY1 (assembly GCF_002946595.1). Classification (NCBI taxonomy): domain Bacteria; kingdom Pseudomonadati; phylum Pseudomonadota; class Gammaproteobacteria; order Moraxellales; family Moraxellaceae; genus Acinetobacter; species Acinetobacter sp. SWBY1. The sequence goes on from NZ_CP026616.1 coordinate 2,357,823, forward strand.
TTAATACTTCAATCATTGGATAACGTACGCTGATCAGGTTTTGGCAGTTGCCACATTTACCGCGTAATACCAACCAACTCAGCACAGGAATATTTTGATACCAACGAATTGGGTTGTGACATTTGGGGCAGGTCGATGCAGGTTTGCTCAGGGTGATTTTACTTTCATCAATAATGGCTTGTTCAGGATGTAATAACATTTGGCAGTCATTACGCCACTCCTGTTCCATCATTTTTGGGGTGCGGTAAATCACCACATTCACAAAACTGCCAATACATAAACTAAAAAGTCCAACTGCGATATAAAGCGCAGTTGGATTTTGGATAAAGTACGCGATTAATTCTTGCATTAAACCACAGAACCCATTTGGAAGATTGGAAGGTACATGGCGACAACTAAACCACCCACTAAAATACCCAAGACAGACATAATCAACGGCTCCATCATTGAGGTTAAGCCATCTACTGCGTTGTCGACTTCGTTTTCATAGTGGGTTGCGACTTTATCTAGCATGGCATCTAGCGCACCTGATTCTTCACCAATGGCGACCATTTGCACTGCCATAGACGGGAATTTATTGGTGACACGCATGGCGAATTGTAGCTGTTGACCTGTCGCAACATCATCACGAATTTTCATCACGGCTTCTTCATAGACCACATTATTGGTTGCCCCAGCGGTAGATTCCAAGGCATCAATTAAGGGTACACCAGCAGCAAAAGTAGTGGCTAAAGTACGGCTATAACGTGCAATAATCGCTTTATAGACCAAGTCACCAAAAATAGGCGCTTTCAGTGCCGCTTTGTCTAAGAAGTCACGGAATTTTTTACTGCGTTTTTTAGTTTCCAAGAAACCTGCAATGATGACCCCAATCACAATAATCAGAATAAACCAGTATTTCTGCATCCATTGTGACATGTTCACCACCATTTTAGTGAAGGCAGGCAAGTCCGCACCAAAAGAGCTAAACAACTCTTCAAACACAGGTACGACTTTCACCATCAAAATAATGGTCACAATCACGGCCACCACAATGACCGTTGCAGGGTATTTCATGGCTTTTTTAATTTTTTGTTTGAGTAACTCACTCTTTTCTTTATAGATCGCGACACGATCTAGCATGGTTTCTAGGGCACCCGATTGTTCACCAGATTCGACCAAAGAACAAAATAGGTTGTCAAAATATTGAGGATATTTACGCAATGCGCCAGCAAAGGTATTCCCGCCTTCCACTTCACCTTTAATGCCTAAAACCACTTCACGCATGGCGGGGTTTTCAAGACCTTCGGCAACAATCTCAAAGCTTTGTACCAAAGGCACACCTGCTTTCATCATAGTGGCAAGCTGACGCGTGAAAATAGTGATGTCTAAGGTCGACACCCGTTTTTTCATTAAGCCTTCAAGAATATTCTTTTTCTTTTGGCGAATCGTCTTGATGGTAATCCCTTGTTTACGCAATGTGACCTTTGCCAAGGCCATATTACGCGCTGGAATTTCCCCTTTTAACTTAGCCCCTTTGCGGTCAATCCCTTCATAAACGAAGGTGGGCATCATCTGTGCTTTTTTGACAGCCATGCGTATTTATCCTTATTTTAAATTTTACAACTATTCACTGGTCACACGATTGACTTCTTGCAATGAAGTCACCCCCTGCATGACCTTAAGTAACCCCGAACGACGCAGATTGTTAAACCCCGATTTTGCTGACGCATCAGCAATTTGGATGGCATTACCATCCTCCATAATAATTCTAGAAATTTCTGGTGTGACTTTCATCACTTCATAAACACCAACACGTCCTTTATAACCTTCACGGCATTCAGAACAGCCTACAGGTTGATAGACCTGAAATTCTGGATTGCTCAAATCGGCTTCAGTAAAGCCCATTTCCAATAAGCTTTGTTTTGGAATATCGGAAGGAGCTTTGCAATGCGGGCATAGGCGTCGTGCCAAACGCTGTGCAATGACGAGGTTTACCGAAGTTGCGATGTTAAAGGAAGGAACGCCCATATTGCGTAAACGCGTTAAAGTTTCTGGCGCACTGTTGGTGTGGAGGGTAGATAAAACCATGTGACCTGTTTGGGCTGCTTTAATTGCAATTTCTGCAGTTTCAAGGTCACGAATCTCACCCACCATGACAATATCAGGGTCTTGACGTAAGAAAGATTTCAGAGCGGCAGCGAAGGTTAAGCCCACTTTATTGTTGACGTTAACCTGGTTGATGCCTTCTAAGTTAATTTCCACAGGGTCTTCGGCGGTGGAAATGTTGGTATCTTCTCTGTTTAAGATATTTAAGCCTGTATATAGCGATACCGTTTTACCCGAACCCGTTGGACCTGTAATCAGTAACATGCCTTGCGGTTTTTCTAAGGCTTCCATGAACAATTCTTTTTGTTCTGGTTCATAGCCCAAAGCGTCAATTCCTAGCATCGCGCTAGATGGGTCAAGAATACGCAGTACAATTTTTTCACCGAACAAGGTTGGCAACGAGTTCACACGGAAGTCGATGGACTTGTTTTTAGATAGTTTTAATTTAATACGACCATCTTGCGGGACACGCTTTTCAGAAATGTCCATTTGGGACATCACTTTTAAACGTGATGCCAAGCGGTTAGCTAACTGTAAGGGTGGGGTGGCAATTTGACGTAATACACCATCGACACGGTAACGCACTCGATAGGTTTTTTCATACGGTTCAAAGTGTAAGTCCGAAGCACCCATGCGAATTGCATCAATCAGTAATTTGTTGATGTATTTAACAATTGGGGATTCATCACCCTGCGGTTCATCTTCTGCAGCTTGTTCTGGTTCGCTGTTACCATCTTCAAAGTTGAGATCGAAGTCATCATCTTCAAATTCAAAAGCAGACTCACTCGCAAAGTTTTGTTCAATCAGTTTTACCAATTTATCGTGTTCGACCACAATGGCTTCAATATTCATTTTACTGTTGAAACGAATGGCATCCATTGCTTCGATATTGGTCGGGTTACTGGTTGCAACATAAAGCAGATGATTGCGTTTAAAAATAGGCAATATGCAATATTTGCTGAACAGTTTTTCATCAATGCCTTCACGCACGATGAGCGCAGAGTCATACACGCTTAAATCAAAAATAGGTTCGCCAAACTCATTAGAAATTTTTTCAGCAATGATTAAAGGCGCGATATTTAGGTTTTGAATGAGATAGGGAACAATATCAACATTATCTTTTTGTGCGGCTTTAATGGCAGTTTGCATATTTTCAGCAGAAACGAGCCCATCTTCGACCAAACGTCGAATAAAACCTGTAAATCTAGGTGTAGCTTGTTGTACTGACATTCCCCAACGTCCTCAAAATCAAGATTGTTTATAATTGGTATCTTAAAATTATACTTTTGTTGCACAAAAATACCATATCTGAAAGTGCTGTCACCACCTAAGTATCGCCTAAAAGCATGAACCAGTTACATTAATCTGCTAAAAAAATTGTAAGTCCTGCCATGAAAAGATACTTCATGCAGCAGTTTGATGCAAAGCTTGTACAAAAAACTCAGCAGAAATGTGATTTGCGTGTAGAATGTGCGCGATTAAATGAATTGTTTTTGCAGGTTATTCTATGTCGGCTACGACGATTAAGCCTTGGGTGGTTGGCAATTGGAAGATGAATCCGATACATGCCGATGCTCAGCAACTTATTTCTGAATTTAAAACATTATTACAAGACAGCCCTGTAGAGGCTGAAAAGTGTCATTTGGGGATTGCACCTGTCACTTTGGCTTTAACTCAAATTCAAGCTGCATTGAGCGAAGCAGTACGTCCTGTCTATACCGTTGCACAAGACCTTTCCCGTATTGCGGGTTTGGGTGCATATACAGGCGAAGTCAGTGCAGAATTGCTAAAAGACAGTCAAATTGATTATGTATTGGTTGGGCATTCAGAACGTCGTGAACTTTTTGCAGACACACCAAGCATTTTGAATGAAAAAGTTAAAAATGCCTTGCAGGCAGGTTTGACAGTTATTTATTGTGTGGGTGAAAGTCTGCAACAACGTGAAAGCGGTCAGGCAGAGCAAGTTGTTTTGCAACAAATTTGTGATATTGCTGCTGTGGTTGACGCTGAGCAATGGCAACAGATAGTGATTGCGTATGAACCTATTTGGGCAATTGGTACAGGCAAGACCGCATCACCTGAAGATGCGCAAACCATGCATGCAAAAATCCGTGAAGGTTTAAGCCAAATCACCGCTTATGCGGTGACTCTACCGATTTTATATGGTGGTAGTGTAAAACCAGAAAATGCCGTAGAGTTAGCAGCCTGCCCAGACATTAATGGTGCTTTGGTCGGTGGTGCATCCTTAAATGCGGCATCGTTCCATCAAATTGCGCAAGCCTTTGCAAATACACAATAATGAGGAGTTCAGCATGCAAACATTTGTGCTGGTAGTACATATTATCTTAGCCATTTTAATGATTGGACTAATTTTGGTTCAGCATGGTAAAGGTGCAGATGCAGGCGCTTCTTTTGGTGGCGGTGGTGCGGCAACCGTATTTGGTGCGTCAGGCTCAGGTAACTTTTTAACCCGTTTAACGGCAATTTTAACAGCATTGTTTTTTGCAACCAGTTTAACTTTAGCGGTGTTTGCCAAGAAACAAACCACAGGTGCATATAGTTTGCAGACTGTACAAACGACTGCACCTGCACAGCCAGTATCGCCTGAAACTTCACCAACTGCGCCTAAAAGCGCTGAATAATTTTATTTAGCACTTTCTTTTTTCGCATGATGCGACTAGAATGCGTCACAGCTGCGGTGGTGGTGGAATTGGTAGACACGCTACCTTGAGGTGGTAGTGCTTTCGGGCGTGGGGGTTCAAGTCCCCCCTTCCGCACCAACTTATAATCCAGAAAACATAAGTTGGTGTTAAGCAGCAAATCTGTTGATGCGGGATGGAGCAGTCTGGTAGCTCGTCGGGCTCATAACCCGAAGGTCGTTGGTTCAAATCCAGCTCCCGCTACCAATCAATCCTAAGCTTATCGTGAATTAAGCGTAGGCAACTTAAATTATTTTAGGTTGAGATAAGTATTTACATGTTGTTGCGGGATGGAGCAGTCTGGTAGCTCGTCGGGCTCATAACCCGAAGGTCGTTGGTTCAAATCCAGCTCCCGCTACCAATATTTTAAAAGTGTGATTATGCTCTAATATGAGTTTTACGCTTTATACTGACTAAGGTGCAACTTAAGTCAGGCAAAAATGCTAAGTTTGATTGAAAACTTATTCATATTTGTATATAATTTTTGCACGTTGATGCGGGATGGAGCAGTCTGGTAGCTCGTCGGGCTCATAACCCGAAGGTCGTTGGTTCAAATCCAGCTCCCGCTACCAAGTTTCTAATGGTGTGGTACGTTAGTTTTAGTTGATTGAATTCAGCATAATAAACTAGCAAAGATGGTTAGATTTAGTCTAATCCCCGCAACCAAGTTTCTAAAGAGGCTCACAACTAGGTGGGCCTTTTTGCACAGTGGATATTGGTTTTACTGTGCAAGAATAGGGGCGATTACGCCCTTTTTTATTGGCTATCGTGTAGTGTCGATACAAGCCGTGCGCGGCCTAAAGTCAAAGTGTCATGTTTCACTACTACTATAGTTTGTATGAATGTGTAGTGGTCAAATAAGACCATTGAACCGCAGCAGAATGACGAGAGTAAATGAAGCTATCAAATAAAACTCAAGCACTTCAGGACTTAATTGCGCCAGCAGTGCAAGCATGTGATGTGGATCTTTGGGGAATCGAGTTTATTCCACAAGGTAAGCGTTCTTTGTTACGTATTTATATCGACAAAGCTGTCGATGAAAATGCAGAACCTGTCTTAAATGAAGATGGCGAATTAGAGCAAGGTCGCGGTATTGGTGTACAAGATTGTGTACGTGTAACCCAGCAAGTTGGTGCAATGCTTGATGTGCATGATCCAATTTCAGGTGAATATGCGCTTGAAGTGTCATCACCGGGTTGGGATCGTCCATTTTTCCAATTAGAGCAATTGCCTGCATATATTGGGCAAACCATTGCGTTACGTTTAATCAGTGCTGTAGAAAACCGTCGTAAATTTCAAGCGAAATTGGTTGCTGTAGATCTGGAAAATGAAACCATTCAGGTCGAAGTGGAAAAACAGCAGGTATTGGAGATTGACAGTCACAATATTGATAAAGCAAACCTGATTTACCAAGATTAATCAAATTAATAAGAATCTGAACGAATAGGTGACTTATGGCACGTGAAATTCTTACCGTCGTTGAAACGGTTAGTAACGAAAAAGGTGTAAGTCGTGAGGCAATTTTTGAGGCGCTTGAACAGGCTCTTGTTGCTGCGACGAAAAAGAAATTCTACGAAGGCACAAACTCAGAAGAAGCACGTTTACGTGTGGAAATTGATCGTAAAACAGGTGACTACAGCACTTTCCGTCAGTGGGAAGTGGTGGCAGATGAAGATCATGAAATGCCTGCATGCCAAGATGCAATTTCTGATGTAGACCCTGCAAAGTGGTCAATTGGCGATATTCGCGAACTTGAAGTTGAGTCAATTGACTTCGGTCGTATTGCTGCGCAAATTGCCAAGCAAGTGATTGTGCAAAAAATTCGTGAAGCAGAACGCGCATTGGTTGCAGATGCTTATGAAGCCAAAGTAGGCGAGCTGATTTACGGTGAAGTGAAAAAGCAAACCAAAGATGGCTTTATTATTGATTTGGGCGACAATGCAGAAGCATATTTGGCGCGTGAAGAAATGATCGCCAAAGAAATTTTGCGTCCTAAGCAGCGTGTGAATGCAATTTTGTACAGCGTGAACCGTGAAGGTCGTGGTGCACAATTGTTGTTGTCACGTGCCAAGCCTGAAATGCTGATTGCATTGATGAAAAAAGAAATTCCAGAAATTTCTGAAGAAATCATCGAAATTAAAGCAGCAGCGCGTCAGCCAGGTGTACGTGCAAAAATTGCAGTAAAAACCAACGACCATCGTATTGACCCTGTAGGTGCATGTATTGGTATGCGTGGTACACGTATCCAAGCGGTACAGCAAGAGTTAAATGGTGAGCGTATTGATGTTGTGGTGTGGTCTGATGATCCAGCACAATATATCGCCAGTGCTTTAGAGCCAGCCGATGTATCGGGTATTGTGATTGATGAAGAAGAACGTACTGCCGACATTATTTTCGCAACCAGCGATCAGTTGGCACGTGCAATTGGTTCACAAGGTCAAAACGTACGTTTAGCGTCTGAACTTACAGGTTATAAGCTGAATATGATGCTTGAAGAAGAGTATCACGCACGTCAGCAAAACGAAGCACAACAGTACTTAGATTTATTTGTTTCACGTTTAGACATTGCTGAAGACTTGGCAATGGCTTTGGTTGAAATGGGCTTCACTTCATTAGAAGAAATTGCGTATGTTCCTGCGGAAACATTTGACGAAATTGATTTAGATGAAGAAATCGTTGAAATGCTACAAAGCCGTGCCAAAGAAGTGGCATTGGCAGATGCATTGCAACAGCAAGAAAATATTCAAGATCCGAGTGACGAACTTCTGGCAATGGAAGGCATGACACAAGAGATCGCTTATGCGCTTGCCGCTCGTGGTGTCATCACAGTTGATGATTTAGCTGACCAAGCAACTGACGATATCGAAGATATTGAAGGTTTAGGTTCAGATAAAGCGGGTCAATTGATTATGAAAGCGCGCGAATCATGGTTTAACTAGGAGGTAATGTATGACGGACAAGTCGATTAAAGAGTTAGCGCTCAGTGTAGGTCGTCCAGTTGAGAAGCTCCTGGAACAGGTTCGTGACGCAGGTTTACCACAGCGTAAGGCTGACGATATTATTTCCACTGAACAACAAAATACCCTAGTGAACCACTTGAAAAAGGTTCACGGTCAAGAGGGTAATGCAGGACAAATCACGTTGAAACGTAAAACCACCAGTACGGCTAAAGTGGCAAGTACTTCGGGCAAGGCGAAAACGATTAATGTAGAAGTTCGTAAGAAACATACGTTTGTAAAGCCAGATCCTGAACAAATTAAAGCGGAAGCACTGGCAAAAGCACAGGCTGAAGCGGCTGAAAAAGCTCGTGCAGAACAGCAATCGCAAGCGACTGCAAAAGTACAAGCGAAAGCTGATGCGCCGCAAGCAGGTGCAGCAAAAGCAAAACAAGCTTTAGATGCAATGCGTGCAGCAGCCAAGCAAGAAACAGCCAAGCAAGAAGTTGCGAAAGCTGCGGTTGTGGTGAAACGTAAGTCAACCAACAAGCCAATTGTGAAGCAAGCAGTGAAGGTCACTGAAACGCCTGAGCAAAAGAAAGCACGTGAAGCGCAAGCAGCTCAGTTGAAAGCGACTGAAGAAGCAGCACGTCGTAAAGCGGCTGAAGAAGCGCAGCAACGTACGCTTGAGCAAATGCGTCAGATGGCATCTAAATACTCAAATGAAGATGCAACCGCTACCATTCGTGTGGTAGATGATTCTCCATTGGCGGCTGGTCTTGTGGGTCAGGCTTATGAAGATTCATTTGCCAAAGAAGACCGTGAAATCAAGCGTGGTACCAGCACCACCAATACACGTTCACCGAAAAAAGGTGGTCGTCGTGGTCAGGAAGAACAGTCTTTCAGCCAAAACTCACATAAACGCGGTTTGAAAACGAGCCAAGCCAACAAGCACGGCTTTGAAAAACCAGTTAAAAAACAAGTTTATGATGTTGAAATTGGTGCAACGATTGTGGTTGCGGACTTGGCTGCAAAAATGGCAGTTAAAGTACGCGAAGTTATTAAATCACTCATGAAAATGGGTGAGTTAGTTACGCAAAACCAAGCGATTGAGCAAGAAGTTGCAGCACTTGTAGTTGAGGAAATGGGCCACAACCCAGTTCTAGTATCTGATACGCAAGCTGAAGATAACTTACTCGAAGCGGCTGAAGAGGCACGTGGTGTTCAAACGACACGTCCACCAGTGGTGACCATCATGGGTCACGTTGACCATGGTAAGACATCATTACTTGACCGTATTCGTCGTGCCAAAGTGGCTGCAGGCGAAGCGGGTGGTATTACCCAGCACATTGGTGCATACCACGTACAAACCGATAAAGGCATTATCACCTTCTTAGATACACCGGGACACGCAGCGTTTACTGCAATGCGTTCACGTGGTGCGAAAGCGACAGATATCGTGGTATTGGTCGTTGCGGCAGATGATGGTGTGATGCCACAAACTGCAGAAGCCATTGACCATGCGCGTGCAGCGGGTACACCAATTATTGTTGCCATTAACAAAATGGACAAAGAATCGGCTGATCCAGACCGCGTATTGAATGAATTGACCACCAAAGAAATCGTACCTGAACAATGGGGCGGTGACGTACCTGTTGCAATGGTTTCGGCGCATTCAGGTCAAGGTATTGATGAACTTCTTGACTTAATTTCAATTCAAGCAGAAATGATGGAATTGAAAGCATCTGAAGAAGGTGCAGCGCAAGGTGTGGTGATTGAAGCGCGTGTAGATAAAGGTCGCGGTGCAGTGACGTCAATTCTGGTACAAAACGGTACTTTGAATGTAGGTGACTTGGTACTTGCAGGTTCATCTTATGGTCGCGTACGTGCCATGACTGATGAAAACGGTAAGCGTATTAAATCTGCAGGTCCTTCAATTCCAGTTGAAATTTTAGGTTTACCTGAAGCGCCAATGGCAGGTGACGAAGTTCTTGTTGTAAATGACGAGAAGAAAGCACGTGAAGTTGCCGATGCGCGTATGGATCGTGAGCGTCAAAAACGTCTTGAGCGTCAAAGCGCAATGCGTCTTGAAAACATCATGGCATCAATGGGCAAAAAAGACGTTCCATTTGTCAATGTGGTATTGAAGACCGATGTACGAGGTACTTTGGAAGCCTTGATTGTTGCATTGGGCGAGTTGTCTACCGATGAAGTACGTGTACGTGTGATTGGTTCAGGCGTAGGTGCGATCACTGAGTCTGACGTTACGCTTGCAGAATCTTCAGAAGCTGTATTACTGGGCTTTAACGTACGTGCTGACAATACTGCGCGTCAAAAAGCCGATGCCGATGGTATTGACATTCGTTACTACAGCATCATCTATCAATTAATTGATGATGTGAAAGATGCGATGAGCGGTAAGCTTGCACCTGAACACCGTGAAACTATTTTGGGTGTTGCAGAAGTGCGTGAAGTGTTCCACTCAAGTAAGTTCGGTGCAGCTGCAGGTTGTATGGTACTTGAAGGCGTACTTCACCGTAACAAACCAATTCGCGTATTACGTGATGATGTGGTGGTATTCCAAGGTGAGCTTGAGTCACTTCGTCGTTATAAAGACGTGGTGGAAGAAGTTCGCGCAGGTATGGAATGTGGTCTTGCAGTAAAAGGCTATAAAGACATCAAACCACTTGATAAGATTGAAGTGTACGATGTTCAATTGATTAAACGGAGTCTTTAATGGCGGGTAGTCAACGTCTGAAGCGTATGGCGGATACAGTACAGCGTGAGCTGTCAGAACTGATTCGCCAAGAGCTGAAAGATCCACGCTTAGGTGGTCTTGTGACCATCTCTGCAGTGAAGGTGAGCCCAGACTTAGGATATGCGGAAGTGTACGTGACCGTCATGGGACGTGAATTAGGCGATGAGCAAAGCGAAACGGCAAATAAAGAAACCTTGGATGTGTTGAATAAAGCATCAGGCTTCTTGCGCCATGAGTTAAGCCGTCGTATTAAGACACGTATTACCCCGCGTTTGCGTTTTCACTACGATAAAACCAATGCCTATGGTAACTATATGTTTGGTTTGATTGCAGAAGCGGTAAAAGATTTACCTCCTGCAGCACCTAAGCAAGATGAAGAATAAATCAGTGATGATAAAAAATGCCACCTTCGGGTGGCATTTTTTTGTCTATCATGTTTGAGCTTTTGCAATGTAAGCAAGGTTATATCGGATACGATGCTTTTTTTAATGCCTGACTAATATTCTACACCAAATCATCATTAGATTTTTTTTCGTAGCGACGTAAATTACGACGTTGGCGTTGCCACGGTAATGGACGATCTAAGGTTTCAGGCACATTACCACTCATCGAACGTAAACGTAAATGAAGTGCGGCCTGCGCCATTAAATTGGCAGAAACAGGCGCGGTAATAAACGCAAATAGGGTAATTAACACTTCAGCAAAACCAAAACGACCTTCAAATGCTGCATAAATAATTGCGGCAATTAAAAAGCTCCCTAATCCTAAAGTACTGGACTTGGTTGGTGCATGTAAGCGCATGAATAAGTCAGGCAGACGCACCATGCCAATGCCGCCGACTAGCATAAAAAACGCCCCAATAATTAAAAAGAATGACACCGAAATTTCCATGAGTAATTGCATGTGTATTCTCCTTAATCAATCACGTGGCCACTGGTGAAGTAGCGCGCAAGTGCAGCTGTCGATACAAAGCCCAACATCGCCACCAATAAAGCACCTTCGAATAATGAGGTACTGCTCCAATAAATGCCCAATACCACCACCAAGCAGGTTGCGTTTAAAAACAGGGTATCTAATGCCAAGAGTCGGTCTACAATTGAAGGGCCAAGAATCAGGCGGAACAAGCACATTAACATTGAGATGGTGATCGCAATCATACAAATCCCAAGGGCATAGGGTAGGATGCTCATACCTTCTCTCCTGTTTGTGCACCAAAAATTTCAATTAATGGTTTTTCATAACGGTTTTTAATGTCCTGAATATCCACATTTTCATCTTCAGTGCTCAGGGCATGTACCAAAATATCACCACGATCTTGATCGATACCTGCGGTAACAGTACCAGGAGTTGTGGTGATGATCATTGCCAGAATACTGTTGACTTGCTCATGTTGAGTTTCCAATGGAACACGGAACCATTTTGGCTGCATTCGGTCTGTCGGGCCAAGTACCAGTTTTGCGACGCGTACATTGGAAATAATAATATCCCATAGCACCACAAAAAATAGGTGAATAGCTGCAGTCCAGTTGATGTCTGGTGTACGCGCAATAAAGGGCTGGATCAGTTTGGGAATCAAGAGCGCCAAGACCAGTGCCATCAACAGATTCCCTGCAGAAACACTATGCGCCAACATCAGCCAACTCAGTGCCACCAAGACAGATACAAACGGGTGTGGCAGCAGGTTATCCCAAAACGAAGTTTTTGGTCTCGTTTTTTGCATGTTTAGGGCTCCGCAGGTTTGAGTTGAGTATCGCTAGGTTGCTGTGCTTCCTCACGATTTTGCTGTTGAATCTGACGTTGTTTATAGTCAGAAATATGCTCGCCTTCCAAGGTGTTTGGATCAATCACATAGGGAATTAAATGTGCATTGGTGTCAATTGCTTCGCCACCGTACTTGGTTTCAGGTAAGTACAATGGATCATAAGGTTGTACGCTAATCACATTTGCAGCACGGTCTTTTTTCAGAATCAGTGCTTCATAGGCCGCATTATGTTGAATCTGCTGTGCAGTATTCAGCATATATTGTTGAATTGGATTGGCAAATACCACGTACAGCACTAAACCCGTTAGGAGAAAATAAATGACACGGTCATTACGGGGCGGTGCAATCGCAGGTAGTGCCTGATATTCATAATAGGCTTCAGTTTGCGCATCATCTTCAGGTTTGGTCGCGCGCCAAAATAAAATAAAGCCGACACGGGTGAATGCAATAATACTCAGCAAGCTGACCAAGAGAATAATGCCAATAATCCAGCCTTGATGTGCCATATTGGCGGTGGCTTGCAAAATAAAGACCTTGCCCAAAAAGCCACTAAACGGTGGCAAACCTGCCATCATTAAGGCAATCATGAAGTATGTGATTGCCAGTACTTTGTGTTGCTTCATTTGCGGGGCAATATTGAAGTGATCTTTAAATGCGCCACGTTGTGAGGTAATCCAGCCACACAGCAAATAGAAAGCCGCTGCAATTAAGGTACTGTGTACTAAGTAATACAGTGCGGCTGACCATGCCTGTGTGTTCAGCATCGAAATGGCGATCAGGATCGTACCAATCGAAGACAGCACCATAAAACCGACAAAACGACGTAAGCGCTCTGCACCAATTGCGCCAATGACCCCATACAGTGAGGTAATTAGACCAATCGGCAGCAACCAGTCTTGTAGGATTTTATGGCTCAGCGCATCATCAAATACGGTTCCATTGACCCGCAAAATGGCATACACACCGACTTTGGTCATGATAGTGAATAAGGCTGCCACAGGGGTTGTCGCCACGGCATAGGTTTTAGGTAGCCAGAAACCGACAGGAAGCATGGCGGCTTTAATACCAAACACCACAAATAACAGTAAGCCACCTGCCACCGCAATTTTATGTGCATCAGCATCGAGTAGCGGAATCAGACGCGCCACATCGGTCATGTTTAAACTGCCGACACTGCCGTAAATCATCCCCAAACCAATTAGGAACAGGGCAGAGGCCAACAGGTTGATGGTGACGTAATGAATCCCGAGTTGAAAACGTGCTTTGCCTTGACCGTGCAATAACAACACATACGAGGCGAGCAACAAGATTTCAAAAAATACGAACAGGTTAAATAAGTCGCCTGTGAGGAATGCACCGCAAAGTCCCATGAGTAGGAAATGCACCATGGTATGAAAATAGCGACCACGTTCATCCCATTTTTTGCTGGAAAACCACAGTAATGGCAAGGCAAGTGAATAAGTCAGTACCAACATGAGGGCAGACAGTTGATCTAGCACTAAAATAATGCCAAACGGGGCGGCCCATTCGCTCAAATTATAAATAATAATTTGCCCACTGCTGACTTGAATTAAATAGCTAATTGCAGTGACTAAACCGAGTGTGGCAGAAAGATAGCTAATGCCACGACGCCATGGCTGACGCCAGTCATGTGAGAGTGAACCAAAGCCCGGATTGCCTAATAGCACTAAAATAAATGCGGTAAAGGTTGGAATCAGGATGCTAAAAATAGGTGAATGCTGTAGCCAAAATTGGAGGAAATCAGTCATTATGGCTCATCCTCACGTGGGTCAAGCAGTGGATGTTCTTCTTTGGCATCGACGTGGTCTGTCCCTGTTTCATAACGGCTACGCAGCGCCAATTGCACAATAAATGCGGTGGTGGCAAAACCAATCACAATTGCGGTTAATACCAAGGCTTGTGGTAATGGGTCGGTGACTTTTGAAGCTTCAGTCAAAATTGCAGGTGCATTGAGCTGAATACGCCCCATGCTGAATAAGAAAATATTGACGGCATAACCAATCATCGCCAAGCCCAAAACCACAGGAAAGGTACGGGCACGTAAAATTAAATAGATTCCTGTCGCGACTAACATTCCAATGGCAGACGCAATTAAAAACTCAATACTAATCATTGCATTACTCCTTTGGAAGTGGGCCAGACATGCCTGAGTGACGTGAGTCGCCCAAGACAGAAATCATCAACATTACTGCGCCAACCACTGTGACATACACGCCTACATCAAATAAGGCAGCCGAAGCGAGGTGCATTTCACCAATAATCGGAGGATTGACATAAATATGTGCACTGGTGAGGAATGGACGTCCCCAGAACCATGCGGCAAGTCCTGTCAGACCTGCAATACTTAAACCCACACCAATCCAAATTTCGTATAAACGTCCAGATTTGGCTTTGAGCATTTGTTCGGTCTGGTCTTGACCAAGCGCAATGTATTGGATAATCAGCGCCATTGCGGTAATTAAGCCTGCAATAAAGCCACCACCTGGTAAGTTATGACCGCGCAAGAAAATATACAGACTGACCACAAGGGCGATAGGTAAAATCCATGAGGCGGTAATACGTAACATCAACGGTGAAGGATTAAAACGATAAGTTAAACCCTGCGTCATGATGGTGCCGTGAGCACGCATACCATCCATTAAACACAGCGTACCAATCGCGGCAATGCCCAAGACGGTAATTTCGCCAAAGGTATCGAAACCACGGAAGTCCACCAAAATGACGTTGACCACGTTGGTTCCGCCACCGAGTGGAATGGATTGCTGATTAAAGAACCATGAAATTGAATTGTGGTTGCGAGTCATAACCAGCCACGCAATCCAGCCGATACCAATGCCGCCACCAATCGCAATGAAGGCATCTCGCCAACGACGTGAACGGCTAGATTCATACGGGGTCAATTGTGGGAGCAGCGATAGACTCATCAGCAATAAAACAGTGGTGACGACATCAACCGTGATTTGAGTTTGTGCCAAGTCGGGAGCAGACAGTCCGACAAACATCATGGTGACGACCAAGCCAACTGCACCGCTGATTAAGACAGCTTTGATGCGCTCATGGTGGAACCACAGCATCATCCAACAGGCAGAGAACAGCAATAACCATAAAACAATGGCAATCATAGGCGCATGTGTGAGTTCACGTGTGCCAGTTGTTAATCCCTGATTGAATAATGGTAGCGCGACCATGAATACCGTAAAAGCAATGATCCACACCAAATAGCTTTGCAGTGAACCATTTTCGGTTTTACGTTTGATTTTGCGTGAAACTTGTAGCAAATGTTTTAAGAATAATTCAAACAGCAGTTTGCCTTGGAATTGACCTAAATGTGGGTCGAGGTCAATTTCACGGATTTTTCCACCTTTGGCGAGCGAGAAATAGAAAATGATCCCGCCAAGCAGTGCAATAACACTCATCAGCAGGGGAAGATTAAAGCCATGCCAAATTGCCAGATGTGTGCCTTCAAACTGCGACAGTTGGGTACTGGCACGAGTCGTGCTATTGACAATATGCTCGACCAATAAGGCAGGCATCAAGCCGACTAAAATACATAAAACAGCCAATAAAGTTGCGGGTGCACGCATGCCAAACGGAGGTTCGTGAGCTTCTTTGTTTGGGACATCTTTACCAATTGGACCATCAAAGAAAACGCCGTGTACCAAACGTATTGAATAGGCCACTGCAAAAATACCCGCCAGTGTCGCAACAATTGCAGAAACCAACAGTACAGGGCCAGATAAGTTTGCTACCAGTTCAGTGAAGAACATTTCTTTGGACAAAAAGCCGTTGGTCAACGGTACGCCAGCCATAGAGGCCGCGGTAATCATAGTGAGGGTGGCGGTAAAGGGTAATAGTTGCCATAAGCCACTAAGTTTACGTAAATCACGTGTGCCTGATTCGTGGTCGATAATTCCTGCAATCATAAACAGGGCCGCTTTAAAGGTGGCGTGGTTGATGATGTGGAAAATTGCAGCAGCTACTGCTAACGGTGAACCAATGCCGAGTAAGCACATGATCAGACCTAAATGACTGATGGTGGAATACGCCAATAAGCCTTTTAAATCTTCTTTGAAAATGGCAAAGAATGCTGCCATACACAGGGTAAATAGACCAATAAAGGTGACTAGGTTGTGATATAACGCTGCGCCTGCAAAAATTGGCAATAAGCGCGCCAGCAAGAAAATCCCTGCTTTGACCATCGTTGCCGAATGTAGATAGGCAGAAACAGGCGTGGGTGCAGCCATGGCATTGGGTAGCCAGAAGTGAAACGGAAATTGCGCACTTTTGGTAAATGCACCCAATAAAATCAGCAATAAAGTTGGTACAAATAAATGATGACTTTGAATTTGTTCAGTCATCATTAAGATTTGGTCAATTTGATAGGTGCCTGTGATTTGCGCCAATAACACAAAACCACCGAGCATGGCGAGTCCGCCCATGCCTGTAATGGTCAGTGCCATACGTGAGCCGCGTTGTGCTGCCTCGTAATTGCTCCAATAACCCACCAATAAGAAAGAGGAAATACTGGTCAGTTCCCAAAAAGTCAGCAACAAAATCAGGTTATTGGAGAGCGAAATTCCCAACATGGCAGCCATAAACAGCATGAGGAGAACATAGAGTTTACTGAGCGAGTTTTGTGGACTTAAATAATAATAGGCATAAATAAAAATGAGTGTGCCGATCCCCGTGATCAGCAAGGAGAATAATAAACCAAGCGCATCTAGACGAAAGCTTAAATCAATCCCCAACTGTGGCAGCCAAGACCATGTTTGAATGATCGTTTCGCCATTAAAGACTGCTTTTGCTTGAGTCAGGAGCAGAATAAGACTGCTCAGACTGACGCCAATCGCCCCTAAAGCCGTTACCCCGCGTGAAAATTGTTTCAGCCACGAGACAAGGGTTGTGCCCAGTACTAACGGTAACAATATAATAATCGGTAGCACACTCATATCCATTGTCGTGAATAGGTTGAAAACCTAAAGGATGAATCTTATCTTCCAAGGATTACAGGACAGCAACACACCATCCAAAAGATTCAATCTTGAAAGCCAATCAGTCGTGTCAGTAAACACGTAGTCTATTGTTTTGATGAGCGTATTGTCGCAACTTAAACTCAAAACAAGATCATGCAAAAATAATTTTACATGGCTAGGCGGCTCAAGCAGCAAAAAATATGCTGATCTTTCGCTGACGATGCAGCGAATAAGGTTGTGCTTGGTTTGGTTAAAGCTGTGTTAAAAATATTTAGATGCGTCAATCTACAACCTAGTTGAACTATGGATGAAGTTGATCTGCATCTGCTGCATTTTTACAGCATTCACCGTGTTTGAAAGGTCAATAGACACTATTCAAGGTATAAAAAAAGTTGTATTGCGCAACTTTAAAAACTACAGCAAAATCGGATTTTACTATAAAAGTTCAAAATTAATCTGATTTTATTACATGAATAAAACAACATCAATTTTTTTTGCATACAGCAAAGTCATTATATACCGTCTGTTATATGCGGGATAAAGTATTTCCTTGCTTTTTGCCCAAGTATGCCTTGAAAGACTTCGGCAATTAAGATTCAGGCAATTGATCAGGTGTTGGCTCACTATCCAATTGCTGTAAGCGTTGCAGCAATTCCTGTTTTTGTTCGGCAGTTAAATGGTTTTGAATCTGCTGCAAAATTTCAGCCGTGCCTAATTGTGTTGGATTTTGTTCTTGTAGGCTGACGTCTTCTGTCGTGTGAGTGGTTTCTAGCACATCAGCATAAATTTCTGCAAACTGCGGTTGTAAACTTTGCCATGCGATGGGATGCAGCTGTTGATGTTCCAGTTTTAAACATTGAAAGCGTTCCGCTTGTTCCAAAAGTTCGCTGCGGTTGCCTGTGGCAATAATTTGTAAGCGCGGAAAAGCTTGATGTAAACGGGTCAGTATTTGTGCGGCCTGTTGTTGATCGAGCTGATGATCAATCTGGTCAATCAACAAAATACCATCTCCCTCGCGACACGGATACAAACTGTTTGGGTTTAGCAAACAGAGGCGACGTACAATATCGCCTACCAGAGCAATCCAGTTGCGCTGACTGTTCGACAATTGCTGATACAGCATATCTTTGCCCTGACAGCGCACCATGAGTTGTAATTTAGGCAGATGTTGTAGATATAGGTCTTCAATTTCAGGCAGCACGATTTGTAAGGCATCTTTCAGTGCTTGTAAACTCGGTGCATGCATTTGGGTATAGGCATGCAATAAGGACTGATTCAGGGTTTGTGCGAGTTCGCTTTGTTGTTGCTGATATAGCTTGTGTAAAAGCTGCGCACTTTGGGCATTTTCAATATCGGAAATTTCCCGCAACCATTCAAAAAAACGAGTAAATGTCGTGAATGGAATCGCAGCAATTTCGTAGGCATGTCCAGGTTGTAAAATCAGCGGATTATTTTTATTGAGTAAATTAACTTCATTCACGAAGCGTTCTGCAGGGTAGTAGGCAATCAGCGGTAGACCTTGCATCGGGTCATGTTTAATGGCGTGTTGATAGAGCTGCACCATTTTTTCAAGCTTGGCGGTTTCTGCTTTGCTTACTCCTACGCCGCTACTATTCAGGGTTTTATATAATTGCCAGTCACAATGTTGGGTGCTTTCAATTTGCGTGTTGCTTGATTCTGCCAAACTGCCTATTTCTGCTGGAATTTCCACACAAACATCAATTTTAGCTTGCAAGCGGTTGAACAAAATATCTTGATCTTGCATCACCAAACCCGCAGTGCGTAAGTCTTTATAGCGAGCGGCAAACCAAGTCAGTGCTTGATAACTAAATCGTAACAGCGAGGTTTTACCCGCGCTTTGGTTTGCCAAAATAAGCGTAATGGGCAGGTCGTGATAATTGAGTTCGAGTTTTAGGTCTGCAAAATGGGTGATGTGTCTGAAATGAACCGATGTAATTTTCATAGCGCACCTGCTGCAATTACCCCACCGCTTTGCGTAACGATGTCGGCATTTTTATTTTCAGTTGTTGTACCAAATCGTAAATATGATGAATATTTAAACTGACTTTAGCACGTGTGCATGCCACGTACAGTAATCTTAATTCTTCATCGCTAATTTTATGCTCTTTGTCGTTCAGTTTAAATTGGTAGTCGTCTTCAATATGTACCCGATTCCATTCTAAACCTTTGGCTTTATGCGCTGTCGAAATAATATAGTCGGCTTGGTCAATTGGGGTGATTTTTGCCAACGCCCGTTTGAGTGGATTAGTACCATGATCATCCACCAGTTTGACCAAAGGTTTAATGTCGCTGCCATCGTTGGTTTCACAATATTCATGTACATCATGCCAAGAGTTAAACCATGCCAGTTCCGGAACGTCGGTCACACGTTTGCCTTGTTTGAGCATCGCGGCAGCATCCACAAAACGGTTTAAGCGCACATGGTCGGCTTGCAGACTGACTTTATCGCCATGCACTAAACCTGCCAGTAGCAGTTCCATGGCACGGGCGTTGGTACGGCATAAAATCGCATCACGCATTTTGGTATGGGGTTTGTTGACCACTTTGGAATGTAATTCTGGATTGCCCAAGAGTGGCACGGTTTCATTCAGCCCACCTAAAATGGCATTGGCGGTCAGGGCAATTTCTTCACCAAAACGGAACGATGTGGTCAGTCGTGATTCAGGCAAAGGTAATTGCTGCATGGCATTGATTGCACCACGCCAAGCATAGATTTGCTGATGCGCATCGCCCACATAAATCACTTGAGTATTACGTTGCTTGAGTAAAATGCCCAGCATGAGCGGGTCGGCATCTTGAGCTTCGTCAAACAGCACATAATCGGCAGGAATGTTGGGTTCAGACAAGGCCCAAAGTTTCAGATAAATATCGTGTCCAATGCCTGCCTGATGATTCGGGTCAATTGACTCCAACCAGCGTCGTTCTACCGCAGGATAAAGATGCTTTTGTAAGGTGTCGATGTCATCTGGATGCAACCAACTGGGTGCTTGTAAGTGTCGTGGGGCAGGGTATTGCGAACTGGTCGAGCAGAAATGACTCACGGCATTGGCCACCAAACTGGCTAAACGACTTGGCATCAACACATATTTTTCATAGCGTCCGCCCATCATACGTCTAAGGGTAATCGGTTCTAAACGATACTCTTTGGCAATAAAACTTGGACTTAAACGGGGTAGGCGTAATTTGTCGGTGACTCCACGTGGAACGCTGCGATATGCAAGCGAGTGAAATGTACGACAATCGACCTGACGATGAAATTTACTTTGTGCTTCTGCGGCAATGGCTTTGTTAAATGCCAAGTACATGCCACGCCGTTCTGGCATGGCATCACTGATCATTTGCAAAGTCGTGGTTTTACCTGTGCCTGCATAGGCAATCACTTTAAAAGATTTGCCCAAACGTGCATTATCTATAGCAGTGGCTTGCTCATAGGTCGGGCGAGGCTTGGTGATTACAGACACAGATCAGAGTTAGCTTTTCACGTTAATGGCTACGGTTGGCTTTTTCAACCAAGCCTGATAAACCTTGACGACGAGCCAATTCATTCAGTACCACTTGCGGTTCAATATCGAAATAACCCAACATGACAATGCTGTGGAACCATAAATCGGCCACTTCATAAATCAGGTCATTTTTGTTGTTGGCATTGGCTTCGGTGTTGAAATCTTTGGCGGCAATAATTGCTTCCACGGTTTCTTCACCTACTTTTTCCAAAATTTTATTCAAGCCTTTATGGTATAGCTTGGCTACATAAGATGAGTCAGGATTAGCGGTTTTGCGCTCGCTCATCATTTGCCCTAAATAAGCCAAAACTTCAACTTGTTCAGCTTGTGCTTTTGATTGGCTCATGGCTAAGGTGTGAGCATTGGCGGCTTGTTCACCATAAATTTGATTCGGGTCTTTCAGCTGTGCATCTACAATTTCCCAACCATTGGCGGTGAGTTTGCGATAGAAACAAGATTCACGCCCTGTGTGGCAAGCAATTCCACCATGTTGTTCAATTTGCAGGATAATCACATCGGCATCGCAGTCTAGACGAATCTCGTGCACAGTTTGAAAGTGTCCAGATTCTTCACCCTTGTGCCACAATTTATTGCGTGAACGTGAAAAATACACCGCCTGATTTTTTTCGGCAGTCAGTGCCAAGGCTTCACGGTTCATCCACGCCACCATCAACACACGTCCTGTTTGATGATGCTGTGCAATGGCAGGCACTAATCCTTGTTCGTTAAATTTTACTTCATCGAGCCATTGCAAGTTATTCATGAGTTGTTCACCAAAATTAATTTAAATTGTATGGACGCTATTTTCTGAGCGCACGATTTTGCATCGTCCCTATAGTGTACGTGATTCAAGACAATTTACCTAAATTATCTTGCCAGATTTGTACTGTCAAAGCGTTTGCATAAATTGAGGGAAGTTTTGTTTTTCCACCATTTCCAGAAATTCATCGCCCAAACGCTGACTTTCTGCCACCGATTGTTTCCATAAGCGAATGCGCTGTGCCTGATCTAAACCTTTTAAGGTGAAGTCTTTACGATCGGGCAAACGGCCTAAAGGCAAGCTGCTTAAATATTCTGCCGAAGGTGATAGCAAGAGTGTCCGGGCCTGATTTTCAGGATTGGCTTTACGATGCTTCAACATTTTATCAAACCAGCCAGGGGTAATGCTGTCGGTAAAGTGTGGGTACAGCACAATGCCCTGACTTTGGTAAGGTAAATCTAGATGGTAGTCAATTAAGCCACCATCCCGATAACTGCCCACGGGCGCATCAGGAATGTCACGAATAGCAGACATCACCCCGGGAATAGACGCTGAGGCGAGCAGCCACGGTGCGACATTCTGCTCATTCAGGGCTTGGTAATGGGTGACAAAATCATCCTCTACCATAAACTGCTGACCTTGCGCAGGTTGGCTGATGACACGCTGCATAAATAAGCGGTTGTGTTTGCGCGCAATGGCATTGCTGCCAATAATTCCAGCCACAGATGCTAGCAAAGGCAAGGCTTGGTCACTTTGGAAAATATGTTGAGCTTTGACGGAAATGACCGTGAGGTGATAGTCAGGATGCTGAATCAGTTGTTGTTGCTGTCCCTGAATCAGTTCAAACAGCATATTTTGACAAATCTCAGCGACTTCTTGGCGCGACATTTTTTTATGAAAATACAAGTTGGTATATAAATCGGACAGGCGTTCAGTGCCTTGTTTTGCGCCCCACGCCAAAATACTGGCAAAGCGCCAACTGCCAATTGAAGAACCGACCACAGTACGACGCTTTGGGGCTTGGGCAAAAAACTCGCCAAAAATAGCTTGGTCTAAGCCTTGAATGCCAATACCTTTGGGGCCGCCTGCTGCACCTGGAATAATATCGACGTGTTGGGCATGTAAGCCTTCTTGTTCAATCAGTTGGCGTGCCAGATGTCCTGCGCGAATATTGAGTGCAGGGGCACGTTTATGCAAAATCTGAGTCATGCTTGATCTATAACGCTACAAATGTGCATTAATTGTAGGTGTGGTGATATTTACAACAATGGCGAGAGGCATCACTTGGTGACTGATGAGTCATGCGGTAGTTTTTAGGATGAGTTAGAGAAAATCAGCGTGATAAAAAAGCCTGCTTTAAAACAGGCTTTCTAATTTTTTTATCGTCTAATCAGTTTGTTATCAAGCAATGTAGCTTTATTTGGCTATACGCCAAATCGCCAAGAAACTTGCCAACGCGATTAAAACAATAGAGACATACCACGGTGCAATAATCGCAATGGAGAGGAAAATGGCCATAATGCTGCCAAAAATCCAGCTGCGTTTTTGCTGATGTTCCATTTGTAGACGCATGCTTTGTAATTCATGCAATTGTTTGGAATGCCAAGCCGATTGGTTTTTTAAACCATTTAAACTGTCAATCATTAAACTTGGTAAGTCTTGCGCACCCAGTAACAGGTCGGGAATTTGCTGCCCAATTTCTTTGACATTTTTGACTGGATTCATATTGGCTTTAATCCAATCCGTTAAAATTGGTTTTGCCAGTTTCCAGATATCCAGTTCTGGATATAAGTCTGTGCCCAAGCCTTCAACATGCACCAATGTTTTCAGGAGTAGCATCAATTGCGGTGGAATTTCCAAATGGAAACGACGTGCAATATCCATGACCTGAATCAGAATGCCTGCAAAGTCCAATTCGTGCATCGGTTTAGACACCATTGGCCCGACAGTACGGCGCATTTCACGGGCGAGAGCATCTTGATCTGTGCCCGGTGGAATCCAACCTGCTTGGTGCACCACTTGAATCAGCTGCATAAAGTTGCTGTTCATCACCGCCAGCAACATACGTGCTACGGTCATTTGGTCATGCTTGGACAGCTCGCCCATAATCGCACAATCTAGCGCAATAAAACGCGGATTATTCGGATTGATGGTTTCCACAAAGACGTTGCCAGGATGCATATCGGCATGGAAAAAGTTGTCACGGAACACTTGGGTAAAGAAAATCGTGAGGCCTTTTTCTGCCAAATCGGCACGATTCATCCCCAAACGATCAAAGGTTGCCGTGTCGGAAATTGGCACACCTGTAATGCGCTCTGCCACCATCACATCTTTACTGTCCATATAGACTTCAGGCACGTACATCATGCTTGAGCCTGTAAAGTAGTGACGCATGCGGCGGGTGTTATCCGCTTCTAAGGTCAAATCCAGTTCGTTGAGAATAATTTGACGATAGTCCTGAATAATTTCAGATAAATGTAGAGCGCGTGCCGCTTCCAGACGTTTTTCCAGTGCTGCACCGAGCCATTCCAGAATTTCAAAATCTTGTAGAATTTGCTGGCGAATATCGGGACGGGTGACTTTAACGACGACTTCACGACCATCATGCAAGGCAGCGGTATGGACTTGCGCAATGGAGGCTGCTGCTAAAGGTTGCTCATCAAAACGGGCAAACAGGGTGTTGATGTCTGCCTTGAGCGATTGCTGAATTCGCATTTGTGCCACGTCAGAACCGAATGGTTTGACACGGTCTTGTAGCAACACCAATTGCTGTAAAACCTCAGGTGGAATCAGGTCGCGACGCGTAGACAGCAATTGCCCGAGCTTAATCGCCAATGGTCCCATTTCCTCTAAAGCTTCTTTGAGCTTCAGCGGGTTTTTACGTTCTTTACTTGACCAAGCGGCAGGGTGCATGCGAATAAAA
This sequence comes from Acinetobacter sp. SWBY1, assembly GCF_002946595.1. Taxonomy (NCBI): domain Bacteria; kingdom Pseudomonadati; phylum Pseudomonadota; class Gammaproteobacteria; order Moraxellales; family Moraxellaceae; genus Acinetobacter; species Acinetobacter sp. SWBY1. Next base: position 2,382,267 of record NZ_CP026616.1, read on the forward strand.
CTGAGCGCATGACGTGCTTTTTCTGGTAGTTCTTCCGCAGGAAACAACGTATCGAGTCTATAGTGCGCGGCAATGCGCCAAAGTTCGAGTAAACGTGAAACATGCGGAATCATAAAGACTTATTCCTAGGGCTGAGTGGAGTTTAAGGTGTTAGACGCGGTATCTGGCTGTGCATCAAGTTGCGCTTGTAGCTGTTGAATTTTGGCTTCGGCACGATCTAAATTTTGATTGAAAATTCGGGTATCCTGCTGCAAATCATCCATTTGCCAGCGTGGAGCAAATAAGCCAGTATCTTCTTTTAACGCATCTTCAGCAAAGAATAAATAACTTTCTAAAGAACGTTTTAAATGTTTCGGTGCCAGCTGGATTTTGCCAATTTCATGCGCCAAAGCAGGGCCAATCCACGGGCTCAAGTGTGCGGCCAAGTCTGGTTCAGCCTGCTGCATAATACGCTGTATATCTTGCAAAAGATGATAATCACCTTGCAATGGGATATTACCGACATCTTCAGCCAATAGCAGTTTGATCAGCTCAACCACATTTTTAACATGCAAGGTGGCCGTTGGCTCAGTCATGCTTGACTGCTGCTCGAATGGGCGTTGTTCAAAGATGGATGCGCTTTCAGTGTGTCCTGTTGGCGTCGGCTCCAGGCGAACCTTGCCATCGTCAAAAAACACATCGACAGAGAGCTGTGGAGAGTCAATCACCACACGCAACATTTTGCCTTTCAATTCATTGATCTGAATGCGAGTAATGGCATCCAGATCAATCATATGATGAATTAATCGTTCAACTGCACCGAGTGCCAGAATCGACCACATAGCATAAAACCTTAAAGTTTAAAGCCGCGGTGAACCGCCACAATACCACCCGTAAGATTGTGGTAGTCACAGTTCTGGAAACCGGCATTTTCCATCATGCCTTTTAAAGTGCGTTGATCTGGGTGCATACGAATAGATTCAGCCAAGTATTTGTAGCTTTCTGAGTCGTTTGCGACAATTTTACCCATCAATGGCAATGCTGTGAATGAATATAAATCGTAGAGTTTTGAGAACGGTTCAAATACTGGTTTTGAAAATTCTAAAATCAATAAACGACCACCCGGCTTGAGTACGCGGTACATCGCTGCCAAAGCTGCATCTTTATCGGTCACGTTACGTAAACCAAATGAAATAGTCAGTAAGTCAAAGCTGTTGTCTTCAAATGGTTCTAAAGTTTCGGCATTCGCCAACACGAAATCGACATTGGTACAGCCTGCATCAATTAGACGGTCACGGCCAACATTCAGCATAGATTCGTTAATATCTGACAGTACCACATGACCTGTAGGGCCAACTTCACGGCTAAAGACTTTGGCTAAGTCACCCGTACCGCCTGCAATGTCCAGTACACGCTGACCACGGCGTACGCCTGACATATTAATTGCAAAACGCTTCCATAAACGGTGAATACCAAATGACATTAAGTCATTCATAATGTCGTATTTGCTTGCAACCGAATGGAAGACTTCAGCGACTTTGTGGGCTTTATCTTCACTGCTAACGGTTTGATAGCCGAAGTGTGTGGTTGCACCGACATTGCCTGTATTAGCACCGCGCGGCAAATTATATTTTGGCACTGAACCCGTAACAGGTGTATCCGTTAATTTTTGTTCTAAAGATTGTTGCTGACCTTGTGGAGCGCCTTGTGGTAGAGCTTCGGTTAAGAATGGACTCACTTTGTCTGTTGGTTGTGCCGACTCGGGAGTAGCGGTAGGCGTTTGATTTTCATTCGACATTGGAGTCACTCCTCAGGATAAAAAGGCTTAAGGCTGCAGTGTATGCATGATGACAGATTCTAAGCACTTGTACAGTAATCATCATGCAATTGTTATGAATAATATACAGAAAAAACCAAAGATAGCGTAAGTGTGCTGAATAAGTGTTGGTTATTTCACACATTGGGATTATGAAAATGGATGTAAATCACCTGCATGTACTTTGGCAATAATTTCCCGTTCTGTGGTAGTAAATTGCTTCACAAATTTCTCTGCAGACTTTAATGGTTTCATGGCTAAAAAGCCATCTTGCATAAACTCATACATAATTTGAAAACTGTATTTTTGCGCCGCGCCTTTACACATTTTAAAAGCGGTATAGACCACAAAAGAGCGCATATATTTATCTAGGTTTTTACCCAGTTCATCCAACATATTTAATTGTTTTAAGCGTGCTTCGCCCTGATCGAGCTTTAAATAAGTCAGACGCATCATCTCATCATTTAAAGGCATATTTTCAGGATAGTCCTGTAGCAATTGTATCGCGACTTGTTCATCTAACTGCACTGCCAAAATCGCCAGACTTACCCCAGAAGTCCCTGTTTTTATTGCATTTTCAGGGATGATTTTTTCAGCTTTGTGTGCATATTTCAGTAGGCGAGCAATTTGACCTGCCAAAGCGTCAAAATCTGGACCGCCATATAAGCGGTTTAAAAAATATTCAGCCATCAAGACATTGTGCTTTTCGGCAAACTGTGTGGCATGGGTGCGTTGCATACGCTGTTTTTGCCATGCTTGAACATCTTGTAAGCGTTCAAAAAGCATAGGATTTTTATGATATTTAAATTGATAATACAGTTCTAACAGCTCATCTAAAGCAGCAAGTTTAGACATAGGGTGTCTCATTATTGAGTTGAATGGGCAAATCTTAATGTGAGTTTGATCTCGTCGCTATGACAAATTACACAGAATTCCAAACGGCAAAGGTCAGTGTGTGAGATTAATCTACAAAAATACGCGAAAAGTTGTTAAAAAATGGGTCGATATTCGTATACTGATCAAAGTCTGTCGCTTATTCTAATATCGTAAATATAGACGAATGATCAGCAGAGCTTAAATAACACAACAATAGGGTAGATGATGTCACAAGCACATACTGAATTTAAACTCATGGAAGAAGAACAACTTTCAGTCGAGCTAATTGAAGCCCAATATGCTTTAAAAAATACCAAAGGTGAAAAAAATGCCAAAAGTTTGCTGATTTTAGTGAGCGGCATTGAATTGGCGGGGAAAGGAGAGTCGGTCAAACAACTTAGGGAATGGGTCGATCCGCGTTATTTAAGGGTAAAAGCCGATGCGCCACACCCGTTTAATCCCAAACAGACACTTTGGCAGCCTTATGCACGTTTTATTCCTGCCGAAGGTCAAATTATGGTGATGTTTGGCAATTGGTATAGTGACTTATTAAGCACAGCCATGCATGTGTCTAAACAAATTGATGACACCATGTTTGATAACTATGTCGAAAAAATGCGTGCCTATGAAGAAGACTTAAAAAATAACCATGTGGATGTCATTAAAATCTGGTTCGATTTATCGTGGAAATCACTACAAAAACGACTAGATGATATGGAACCGAGCGAAGTGCATTGGCATAAATTGCACGGCTTGGATTGGCGCAATAAAAAGCAATATGACAGCTTGCAAAAGCTGCGCCAACGCTTTACCGATGACTGGATTATGATTGATTGCGAAGATGAAACCATCCGCGATCAACAATTTGCACAGCATATTTTACGTGCTTTAGAGCATTGTCCTGTGCATCCGACCAGTTCGGGCATCACTTGGCAAGCTGCAGAAATTCCAGAAGTTTTGCTTAATCCTGTATCTGAATCAGTCAATGAGGATGACTATAAAGCAGAGTTAAAGAAACTCACGAAAAAAGTGGCAGATGCACTGCGTTTAGATAACCGTAATGTCAGCATTGTTTTTGAAGGAATGGACGCAGCAGGCAAAGGCGGCGCGATTAAACGGATTGTAAAAAAACTGGATCCGCGTGAATACGAAATTTACACCATTAGTGCACCTGAAGCCTTTGAAATCAGTCGTCCTTATTTGTGGCGTTTTTGGACGAAAATTCTGCCTGAAGAAAAAATCAATATTTTTGACCGTTCTTGGTATGGTCGGGTATTGGTAGAACGTGTAGAAGGTTTGATTAGCCCACTGGAATGGCAGCGTTCTTATGACGAAATCAACCGTTTTGAAAAAGACTTAAATGATCATCAAACTGTCGTCATCAAATTTTGGTTAGCCATTAGTAAAGATGAGCAGGAGCTGCGTTTTAAAGCACGTCAGGAAACCGCACATAAGCGTTTTAAAATTACAGATGAAGACTGGCGCAACCGTAGCCGTTGGGATGATTATTTGGTGGCAGCGGCAGATATGCTGCAACGTACCAGTACCGAATATGCACCGTGGCACATCATTCCGAGTAATGATAAAAATGCAGCACGTTTGGAAATTTTAAGAACCATCTTGAAACAACTCAAGGCAGAATAATCTGCCTCGAGGATGCAAAGACTGCGTGTTAAGTTAGCTGAATTTGAGTCTGTTTAGTTTAAAAATTAAGCATTCACAACTTTGGCTTGTTTAAGCTGAATGCTTTTTGCCAGTTTATAGCTTTCTTCAACATGCGTTTCGGCAATTTTTTTCATAATAAAATAACCCAAACCTGCTGCCACCATTTGTCCACCCAATGGAATAAACTTGGTGACTTGTTTGGTGATGTACTTGGCTGCGACATTATTCAGGGATTTTTTTACTGCAGTACGCGCCACGACTAAGCCTGAAAATTCCACACCGCGTTTACGCAATTCGCTCCAGTGGACTTTTCGGGTTTCAGGATCATACACGCTGACTTCCTCAGGAGATAAGCCAAAACGTGCATTAATTTCTGGAATCAGTTGCGACAAGATGCCCACATCAATGACAACGTCTAAGAACGGCACAGGAATGACGGCTGCACCTGCAGAAAAATAGGCACGTTTTTTGACCAGTTTTAGGCATTCTGCACGAATCATTTCCAAGTCTAGGCTTGGATCAATACTGTCTGGAATTGTCTCTCTTTTTATCATAAGTACAACCTTAAAATGGCGGATAATCGTATGCTGTTTGGTAAATTAAACCACTTTATTCAAAGCACTTTTTGAATAAAGTAGGCAATAAAAGTATGCTTGTAAAGTGGCATACACCGTTGTAAGTGTATAGCCAATAATCTTTATTCTTTTGTTGTGCTTGAGGCAAATGATAGATCAACGGCCTTCTAGTACATTTAATACATTCTTATTCAAAATAAATTAAAGGATACCTTATGGCGATTCATGTCATACAAAGCCAACGTATAGAAGTTTTAGTCAATGAAATGCTGAAAACCATACGTCAACCGACATCGAATCCGCTTCAGGTGCTACAAACCCAGCATTTTATTGTGCCTTCAGTGGCAGTAGAAAAGTGGCTGACGGAAAAAATAGCCGAGCAAAAAGGCATTAGTGCCAATACTGAATTTCATCATCGTATTCGTGCCTTTCAATGGGCCGCTTATCAGGCAGTTTTAGACGATAAAGATCGGGTGCGTCAGGCAAATATTCCGCGTATTGTGATGCAATGGCGTGTGTTTTATGACTTACAACCGTGGATACAACACAAACAAAACCCACTTCCTGCCGAGCATGCTTTACATCGTTTGATTCAGCGAATTTATGACAGCGCAGAGCAATTGTCACAGGGTTTAGAAAAGCAGCTCAAAAAGCAAAACATGCTGTATTGGGTGGCAGATAAAGTTTCACGTTTATTTAGCAATTACATGGTTTATCGTGGTTTTTGCCAAAAAGGCTGCGAGGGTGTCTGCCAATGTCAAAGCAATTGGTTAGCGGTTTGGGGACAGCAGAAACGCCTGAACTTAAAGCAGCAAATTTATATCCCTAAAAACTTTGAGAGCGAAGAAGAAAAACAAGCGGCATTGGAAATAGCCGCATTTACTCAAGAGCAAGCCGAAGAATTAGAGCAATGGCAAAGTTGGTTGTGGTTGCATATTTTTCATGCAGATTTTGAAAAAATGCAGGAGATTGATCTGCAATTTTGGCAAGCTTTGGGCGAGCCTGAAAATCCAAATTCGTGTATTAACAAATTACCCAAACAGTTGGTGATTTTTACCTTATTGGATTTGCCGCCAAGTCAGTTGCTGTTTATCCGCCGTTTGGCGCAGTATATGGATATTTTTATTCTGCATTACAACCCATCGCAAGAATATTGGGCAGACATGGTCGATCCTAAGTGGAAATTAAACATGGATGCGCGAATCAAAAGTCGCTTTATTCGCGAGATGGAAAGTCAAAATAAAACTGTAAGCGATGATGATATTGCTGCGTATATCAAAAAATATAATGGTGAATTTAATGCCGATATGCGCGAGTCACATCATCCCTTGCTGACACGCTTTGGTAAACAGGCACGTGATCACTTTTCTTTATTGGCGGCGTTGTCGAGTGGTGATGAAGGCGAGTGGTATGATCTTTTCCCTGAAGAAGAGCCGCAACATTTACTTGGCAAAATTCAATCGGATGTATTGAATTTGGTTGAGCCAGTCGCGCAAGCGTATGACTTAGACCCTGCCGATGAGTCATTGCAAATTCATGTGTGTCATTCAAGTTTACGTCAGCTTGAGGTACTTAAAGATCGTTTAATTGCATGGCTAGGACAAGATGACAGCCGCCAAGCCAGTGATATTTTGGTGTTGAGTCCGAAACTCAAAGAACAAGAATCTTTAATTCGCAGCGTATTTGCTGCACCGCCAAGTGAACGTGATCTCTATCAGAAAGGACAACAAAAAGCACAGCAGAATCAAGCTACTTTAGGGCATCAACTCAGTCAAGATAGTGTGTATTTGCCTATTCAAATAGCAGGTATCAGCTCTTTAGATATTCACAATGCTTGGCGTGCGGTGGTTGGGCGTATAGCGTTGGTACAAGGACGTTTTAGCTTTGAGGAGTTTGGTGACTGGTTGAGTTTAGCTGCCACACAACAGCGTTATGCCTTGAATTTAAACAATATTGAGCGCATGAATGAGTTGTTGGCCAATGCAGGTTTTAAACGTGGTTTAGATGCCGAGCATTTAAAACGCAGCCTGAGTGCAGATGATCAAGATTATCGGTTCAGCTTAAAGTTTGCTTTAGATCGTTTGGCTTTGGGCGTTGCAGTGCCAGAGCATTGCGTGGTTCAGCACACTTTAAGTTATGCCGATGTGCAAAGTAGCGATTTTGAATTGATTTTTAAACTGGTTCAAATTTATCAGGATTTTGCACAGCGCCGTGATTGGCTAATTCAGCATGAATTGGGGCAAGCCAAAACGGTGGAATATTGGCTTAAACAACTGATGCAAGACCTGAGTGAGTTTCAGGATGCAGGGGTAGATGTGTTGGCATCGGTGTTTAGTTTGGTGCAAAAACATGACCGTATGCTGACCTTAGCCAGTTATTTTGATGTGCAGTCGGGTCAAGATTTGCGTCATTTAAGCTTACCGCTGGATTATATTCTGCAAGAAATTTCAGCCCAGCTCGAAACCCAACTCGAACAAGCCAGTCCATCGGGCGCCATTACCTTTAGCCAAATTGGTGCAATTCGTCCACTGCCGTATAAGCTGATTGTGATGCTGAATTTGGACAATGGCGTGTTCCCAAGTCGTGACCAGCAATTGGCTTTTGATTTGATGCAATTATTAAAACCACAACTCGGAGATCGTTCACGCATTGAGGATGATCAAGGGGCATTTTTAGATAGTTTATTGTTGGCGCAAGACAGTGTTTGGTTATTTTATAACGGTTTTGATGTCAGTGATGGCGAGGTGCGCGATCCATCCGTGCTGGTGCAGGAATTTGTGCAGCATTTGGAGTTGATTGTGAAACATCCCGATGAAGCTAGCGATTCACGCTTAAATTTGAATGGTGTCGAGATTCCCGCACAATTGAAATCTCTTTATCACTTACATAGTTTGCAACCTTTTGATCAACTGCGTTTTGCCGAAAGCCGTGAAGTTCGCTTTAAAGATCAATGGTATCGGGTTGCCAAACAAATGCAGCAAGAAACCACACCACGCGAAGCATGGTTTGGTGAATATCCATTATTGCCACAAGACGTGGTGGTACTCGACAGTATGCAATGGATTCGAGATGTATGTTTCCCTGCACGTGCCTATTTAAAAGCGATTGGAGTCGAAAATTTACAATCCGACACTGCTGCAATGAACCATGAGCCACTGATTTTAAATGGCTTGGAAAAATATAGTGTGCGTGATTTTTTACTCCAACATGGCACGCAAGATGCAGAAAGCTTGTTGCAAGATACTTTACCTGTGGGCAAAACTTTAAATGCCACGTTTAAAACGGGACTGCAAGAACAGCAATATTTACGTGACATACTGCAGCAGTTTGCAGATGAGGCAACCGCAACAACGCAACAGCTTTGGAAAATGAATCCGCATTTGCATATCCGTATTCAAGTGCCTGAACAGCCTACAAAGCTTTGGTGTAGCGTGGTGGCAGCGAGTGCCAGACCAAAAAAATATGCCGAAGTATGGTTGGAATATCTGTTCTGGGTGGCTTATCAGAACACAGAACAGCAAGATTTAGAGCGGATTGTGGTGTGTAAAGATGCGGTGATTCATTTTGCCAATATCCATGCACAGCAAGCACACGAGTATTTAGCCCAGTGGTTTGAGTTCTGGAAACACGCACAGCAATATCCTGTGTTATTGCCTGCGGCTTTGGTTTTAAAAATGAAAGATAAAAAAGAATTTGAAATTCAGTGGGATGAAGCTCAGTCCGATCAAGTTTTGAATATGGAAAGCTTCGTAAAACATTGGCATGACGGTGCTAGGAGGAGCTTTATTGATGAAAGTGAGAAAAATCACCCAGACTGGTCATTTATTTTTCAAGACAGTGAAACTGAACCGTTGTTGATTGAGGCATTTCAGCAATATAGCCATCGACTGTATCAGCCCATCATTGAAAATTATGAATCTGCGAAAAATCTTCAAAAACAAGGGGAATCTGCGTGAACTCATCTAGCCCATTCCCAATTTGTTATGACCCAATTCAAGAGATGCAATTTAAAGGCTTGCATTGGATTGAAGCATCGGCAGGTACAGGCAAAACCTATACTTTATCTAGTTTGATGGTGCGGATTTTCCTGAAAGATTATTTGCCTAATCAGGTGATTGCGACCACATTTACCCGTGCCGCAGCAGCCGAGCTAAAAAGTCGTATTCGTGCACGTTTGCTTGAAACCCAACAATATATCGATCAGTGTTTAAACCAGTCTTTAGATCAGCGTGCCCTTGCAGAGAAAATTACACAACTACAAGACCCTTTACTCAAACATATTTTGCAGAAATATCGTTTAAAACTGGACTATGCCAGTTCACGTTTGAAGTTGGTGAGTGCGCAACTGGATGAGCTATTTGTAGGAACATTAGATAGCTTTAGCCAAAAATTATTGCGTGAATTTTCCTTTGAAAGTGGCAAAATTGAGCGCGCCAATATTACTGACCAAGCATCGGTCTATACCGAACAATTGGTGCATGATGTGCTGCGTGAATGGATTCAGGCACAGCCTCAGCATGTTGTGGACTATATGCTGTTATGTGGGCGGTTGAAATCGGCAGCCGATTATGAGGGTTTGGTCAATACCAGTTTAAATTTTGCATCGGCAGAGATTCAAGGCATAGATCAGGCACAGTTGGAGGTTCAGGATTTAGCAGAGGCGTTGCAGAATTTAGCCAGTATCACCATGACGCAAATTGAAGAATTAAAAGAATATTATGATGGTGAATATAGCTTTAATTTTTCCCATTATGTCGCGGGGAGTGATAAGAAGGGGTTGCAGCCACTATTTACAGTGACTTTGCCAAAACTGATTGAAAAAATTAAGCACAGCCCTTTAGAACATTATTTTAATTCACATCTTGCCGCATTGTTTAATGCGGTCTTTGCACTATATTTGAACCAAGACGGTAAGCTCAGAAAATCAATTTTTAACAAAGCGAAAGCACCATGTACGCAAGAGGTGCAAGATGCTTTTTTTGATCATCCTGTGATCCGAAAAATCAAAGCAGTGGTGGATGCCAAACTTAATTTTGAGCGTCAAATTGAATTGGTGGAGACCAATTTAAAATTCTATTTGGTACAACACGTCAAGCAGCGTTTACCGCAACTTTTACAGCAAAAAGGGGAAACCACTTTTGCCCAACAAATTCGCAGCTTAGCCGAAGCGTTGCAGGGCGAACGTGGGCAGCGTTTTGCGCAGTTTGTGCATACCCGTTATCCACTGATTTTGGTGGATGAGTTTCAGGACACCAACCAAGATCAAGACGACATGCTGGCGCAAATTTGGCGTAATCCGAAGTGGTATGCGCGCGGTTGCATGATTATGGTGGGCGATCCTAAGCAGGCGATTTATGGTTTTCGCGGTGGCGATATGCTGACCTATAACAATGCCCGTGATGACGTGCTGAAAAAGCAAGGTCGCATTTATTCACTCAGACAAAATCATCGTTCAGTGAAAGAGTTGGTCTGTGTGGTGGACGAGCTATTTCAACGCCAACCCGCTTTTGGTGAGAAAGTGATTTATGAACCTGTCATTGCAGGTTCACGTCCTCATCCTGCTTTAATGGATCGGCAACAGGCCAATCCCGCACCGCTGCGTTGGGTAACGGTGGAACATGATCAGGATGAGTCCATTCAAATTGCACGAAAAATTCGCGAGTTATTAAATCAAGGCATTGCAGGCGATTTATATTTTGATCACTCTTCAGGCAAAGTCGCTTTACAAGCCGATGATATTGCGATTTTATCGACCAGTCATCAAAAGCTTGATCAAGCCCAATATGAGCTTGAGCGAATTGGAGTTCAGGTCAATAGAAGTAGCCAGCGCAGTGTTTTTACAGGCTTTTTGGCCAAAGATGTGGCAGCAATTTTAACTGCAATTTTACATCCTTATGATGAAGCCAAGGTCAAACGCGCCTTGTTGACACGTTTGTTGGGTTATAACCTGCAACAGTTGATTGAGCTTGAGCAACAAGGTTTGGGTCAGTTTATTTATGACTTCGATTGCATTCGTGAAATGTGGGTGAATAAAGGCTTTTTAACCGCATGGAATTACTGCCTGAACTTATTTAAAGTTTGGGAAAACTTGGTGGCAAAACGCAGTTTTGACAATGAACGGCATGTGGTGAATTTACGCCATTTAACCGAATTACTGAGTCGTCAAAGTGAGCGTCATCAAGGGGCTTATATGCTGTATTACTGGTATTTACAGCAAGTCGAATCTCCTGCTAAACGCGACTGGGAAATTGAGCGAAAGCTTTCCAATGCGGCAGGCGTGAAACTGATGAGCATTCACCAGTCCAAAGGCTTAGAATTTAAAGTCGTGTTTTTGATGTCGGTAGATCAGTCCCCCAAATCTGACAAGTCTGCTTTGGTGTTTGCAACGCAGGAAGAGCAAGGCATTGAGCAACGTGTCATTGCTATTAAACATAAAGACATAGATGCCACAGCAACGCAGCAGCACAGTGAGCGCCGTTTGGCAGAGTTGAATCGGCTTTGGTATGTGGCACTCACCCGTGCCAGTTATAGGGTCTATGCGATGCTAAAACAGCCTACGCCTGCAAAAGAAGGTAAAAAAGAGGCTGCACCAAAATCTGCTGGTTTAAATGTCTGGCGTTTACAAGCGCCAAGTTCAGCAGAAATTGCAGCAGCATGGAGCTGTGATGAAGCACCTCTGACACAATTGGCGGCAGCATTACAACTTGAACAAGTGCAAGAAATTAAGATTGAAGCTGCAGATTTTCCGCAGCGTCGTTTTTATCCACGAACCAAAACCAGTTTTAGTGGCTTGGCACAACATTTACCTGCCGCCATGCGTAGCGATACTTTGGCATTGGCAAGCGAGGAGCAGGCTGCTGCTGCCGACGAAATCAATCAGGAACCTGTCGAAACGGAACAGGAAATCGTACAGGTGGCTCAACCGATTGCATGGATCAAAGCTAATTTTCAGCGTGGTACTCAAGCGGGGAGTTTTTTACATAAACTCTTTGAATATATCGACTTTCAAGCCAGTCATGATGACATTTTTGAAGAAGTCAAACGCCGTTTTCATAACGACAAAGAGTTTAATTCCGATGTGTTATTGGCAGACTTGATGGCAAAACTCGACACTGCCAAAGGCAGCGCGACTGTGCAGGAACCAGATATTTTTGCGCACATGACCGAGTGGCTGAAGGATGTGTTGAATACTCCTTTGCACGATACTTTCCAGCTTTCCGCCTTATCTACTGCACATTATTTATCAGAGTTTCCATTCTATTTGGCGTTGGCAGATCAGCGCTTATTTATTCAAGCAATTCAGCAATTGTTTGAAGATGCGGGACATCCTATTCAAGATTTAAATGAAGCCGCTACTGCGCGTTATCTGACAGGCTCAATTGACTTGGTTTATTTTGATGGGCAGTGTTATCACATTGCCGACTATAAGAGTAATTATTTGGGTGCCGATCAGCGCGATTATGAAAAAACCAACCTTGAACACAACATGACCCAATCGAGTTATTGGTTACAAGCGGCCTTGTATTTGGTGGCGTTGCACCGTTATTTGGGCAGTCGTTTGCAAGATTATGATATTCGGCAACATTTGGGTGGAGCCAGTTATTTGTATTTGCGTGGTATGCAGGGGCAAGCAGGGCAAGGGGTTTGTCATTGGCGGCCAGATGCGGAATTTATTCTGCAACTAGATCAAATATTGGGTTACTTTGAACTTAAAAAATAACGCTAAGTCAGCTTATCGACTTAATAAAACAATTGCTTATCCTGTGGATAACTTTGAGGATAACTGTGTGGAAAACAAGCATATTCACTTAAATTCAGCTCAAACGCCAATGCAGGCGTGGATGGATTACCTATGTCAGCCGCCATTTAGCAATGTCACTTTTGATGCTTCAGCGCAAATTTTGATGCAACAGGTACTCGATGCTATTCAGCAAGGGGATAGCTGTATTCCTGCAACCGCAGAACAAGTGGCGGCATTGCAACATTTGCACATGAACTTGCAGCGTAGCGCTTTAAATCCTGATCCACAAATTGCACCGTTTGTATTTGATGGGCAGCGTTTGTATTTGTATCGCTACTGGAAACTGGAACATCAGGTCGCCAGCGATATTTTACGGATTCAGGCGCAGCTGCCATTGTCCTTTGAATTACAAGCCGAACAGCTTAATTTATTACAAGATCCTCAGCAGCAAAAAGCGTTACAGACTGCGGCAACTCAAAGTTTGAGCATTATCACAGGTGGGCCAGGTACAGGAAAAACCTATACTTTGGCGCATATTATTGCGGTGCTCAATCAAGCTTTACCAAATATTCGGATTGCGATGGCGGCACCGACAGGCAAGGCAGCACAGCGGATGCAGGAAGCCTTGCAAAATGCTTTGAATAGTCAAGCTTTACAAGCGTTTAATGTCGATGCCTTGCGTCAATTACAACCTGTGACGTTGCATCGTTTATTGGGTCTGGGCAATACAGGCAAGCCACGTTTTCACGCTAAACAACCTCTACCTTATGACGTGATTGTGGTCGATGAAGCTTCGATGCTGGATTTAAACCTGTCACAGATGTTATTGGCCGCTATTCCTGCGCAGGCGCGTTTAATTCTGTTGGGCGATGCTAATCAATTGGCTTCAGTCGATGTCGGTACGGTATTGGCTGATTTACAGCAAGTGCCTGAGTTGGCAAATAACCGTGTCAATTTAGTGACTACACGCCGTTTTGCCGAAGGTGCAAAAATTGGTGCAATGGCGAAGTTTATTCAGCAAGAACATTCTCCTGCACAGGTTTTGGCTGAGTTTGAACAGCAAGTCGTGGCAGCGGGCGAATTAAAGCCAATTCAATTTAAGCAAGTCGAAATAGATGCCCTACAACTGCAATATTTACCTCAGCAAAATGGGCAAATTTCAGCGGAAGATTTAGCACATTATTATGATCAGCTGATGTATGGTTATCAGGCTTATGTAGCGGTATTAAAAGCACATACTTTAGGCTTGGAACAATCCAGTACAGCATTTCAAGCGCATGTTGAGAATGTGGTGAATGTATTTGATGATTACCGTATTTTAACCGCAATTCGTCATGGTCATTTGGGCTTGCAACAACTGAATTTGCAGATTGAAAAACGCTTGTTGCAACAGTTAAAACAAACCAAACATGGCGATTGGTATGCAGGACGCCCCGTCATGATGACCTATAACGATTATCAACTGGGATTGTCGAATGGTGATATTGGCATCTGTTTTATGCGAGAGCAGCATGATCAGCGTCAGTTTGAAGTATATTTTCCAAGTTTAAATAAGTGGGTGCCTGCAACACGCTTACCTAAAAATATTGAAACCGCATTTGCACTTACTATTCATAAATCGCAAGGTTCTGAATTTACGCATACAGCTGTGGTGTTAGATGCTTCGGCAAAAAACTTGCTGAGCAAGGAGCTAATTTACACTGCCATTACTCGTGCTAAAAAAGTTGTAAGTTTGTTGGTGGATGCGCAAGCTTTGCAGCAAGCCTTGACGATTCGTACCCGCCGCAGCAGTGGTTTATTAGCCAGAATTAATGACGTTTTAGATTGTTAAGAAAAACTGAATAAGAAGCAGTTTTGTACGAAATGGCTTACATTGATTCGAGAAATTTGCGCATAGAGATTTCAAGATCTTTTTGAGAAGATGACTTCACATAAAAAGCTCAATAGGGATAGTTGAGCATAATCGCAGAATAATAACGATAAATGTCGAAAGACAGCGAACTGACAGGACGTGAGTGAGAAGAGGAAACTTACAGCCGCTAAGCCTTGTAGTTTTGGGAGAGACTACAGGGCTTTTTTATGCCTGTAAGTTTGGGTGATTTGCAAAATGCTGACAATGCTTACCTGTTGTAAGAAAAAGCTTACAAACAGATACGAGAAACACGACTTCTTTCACTTTAGTATTGTGGCAAAATCTACCACACAAGGATGTGAAAGCAAGAACAGGAATGTTCAGAGAATAAGACGCGAAAACGCGCAAATAACCACAATAAACAAAACAATAAGAATAATAAGACAAGAAACTACAGCGCAAAAACAGCCCGAGCTATGCTCGGGCTGTTTTATTTTAACGGCAAAATATTCCAGTGGATGAAAAGCAGTTGGCAAAATATTACATATTATCAATCATATACAATTGTATATTTATTTTCCTTAGACACTTTATACCTAACATGATGTGTATACCCTTAGCATAAATCATACTTTTATTGGTACATCTCAAAATTAAAAGTGCTTGTTTGTCGTTCTGTTTTGCAATCGGCACGTTTTTGCCTTAAAATAATGCCCTTGCTGTAGTGATGCACGGCAGTCAATTGAGCAATCAGTTGATCGGTATCAAATCTTTTTATTAAGCATCTCGGAGAAATCGAATGGCTTTAACAAACGCAGATCGCGCAGAGATCATCGCTAAATTTGCTCGTGCTGAAAACGACACTGGTTCACCAGAAGTTCAAGTAGCGCTTTTAACTGCTCAAATCAATGACTTACAAGGTCACTTCAAAGAGCACAAACACGACCACCATAGCCGTCGCGGTCTAATCCGTATGGTTAACCAACGTCGTAAGTTACTTGACTACCTTAAAGGCAAAGATGTGACTCGTTACAGCGCATTGATTGCTGCTTTAGGTTTACGTCGTTAATTCGATTTAAGCTTTTATTTTCGGACTATTGCATGTTGAATGCTGTATTACTGAAAACTAAAGTATATCTAGCCTTGGCTAGATCAGTGGAAGGGGCGAATGATTCGCTCCTTCTTTGTGTTTAAAAATCGTGTTTCATTCGAGTGAGGTCGGCTTCTAAGCTTTGTCATTTACCTAAACAATTGTATTGTGAATGCCAAACCTTAGGGGTCTCCACGAGAATAATTGTTCACAAGAACTAGGAAAAAATAAAACATGTCGATGTTTAATATTATTCGTAAAGAATTCCAATTTGGTCAGCACCAAGTTGTACTTGAAACTGGTCGTGTAGCGCGTCAAGCCAACACGGTAATGATTACTATGGGTGGCGTGACTGTATTGGTTGCAGTGGTTGCTCAACCAACAGCAAAAGCGGGTCAAGATTTCTTCCCACTGACTGTTAACTATCAAGAAAAACAATATGCTGCAGGTCGTATCCCAGGTGGTTATGGTAAGCGTGAAGGCCGTGCTTCTGAAGCAGAAACTTTAATTTCACGTTTAATTGACCGTCCAATTCGTCCGTTGTTCCCAGAAGGTTACTACAACGAAATTCAAGTTACTGCGACTGTTGTATCTTCTGACAAAACCATGGAAGCTGACATTGCTGCAATGTTAGGTACGTCTGCTGCACTTGCAATTGCAGGTACACCGTTCCGTGGCCCAATTGGTGCGGCGCGTGTGGGTTTAATCAACGGCGAATACGTGCTTAACCCGAACTTTGAGCAAATGGCGCAATCTGACCTTGACCTTGTGGTTGCAGGTACAGAATCTGCTGTATTGATGGTTGAGTCTGAAGCAAAAGAACTTTCAGAAGACCAAATGTTAGGCGCAGTGCTTTACGGTCATGACGAAATGCAAATCGCGATTCAAGCGATCAAAGAATTTGCTGCGGCTGCAGGTGCAACTGAGTCAACTTGGACTGCTCCAGAGAAAAACGAAGACCTTCGTGCAAAACTAAAAGAAGCGTTTGAAGCAAAAATTTCTGAAGCGTACACCATTGCGATCAAACAAGACCGTTATGCTGCATTAGATGCACTTCAAGCAGAAGCAGTTGCGCAATTCGTTCCTGAAAATGACGAAACTGGCATTGCAGATGACTTGAACGAACTCTTTGAAGATCTTAAATACCGTACCGTACGTGACAACATCTTGTCTGGTAAACCACGTATTGATGGTCGTGACACCAAAACCGTTCGTGCGCTTGACGTACAGGTTGGCGTTCTAGACCGTGCGCACGGTTCTGCATTGTTTACCCGTGGTGAAACTCAGGCTTTGGTTACCACCACTTTAGGTAATACACGTGATGCCTTGATGGTTGATACCTTATCGGGTACTAAAACTGACAACTTCATGTTGCACTACAACTTCCCTGCATATTCAGTAGGTGAAACAGGTCGTGAATCTGGCCCTAAACGTCGTGAAATTGGTCATGGTCGTTTGGCACGTCGTGGTGTGCAAGCAGTTCTTCCTGCAGCAGATCGCTTCCCGTATGTGATTCGTATCGTATCGGACATCACTGAATCGAACGGTTCATCTTCTATGGCGTCTGTTTGTGGTGCATCGTTATCACTTATGGATGCAGGTGTTCCATTGAAAGCACCAGTTGCGGGTATCGCAATGGGCTTAGTGAAAGAAGGCGAGCGTTTCGCTGTACTTTCTGACATTTTGGGTGATGAAGACCACCTTGGCGACATGGACTTTAAAGTTGCGGGTTCTGCCAACGGTATTACTGCATTGCAAATGGACATCAAAATTGAAGGCATCACTGAAGAAATCATGGAAGTTGCATTAAACCAAGCTTATGCAGGTCGTATGCATATCTTAAATGCAATGAACCAAGTGATTTCACGTGCGCGTCCAGAAATTTCAATGCATGCACCAACTTTCCAAGTGATTAACATCAACCCAGACAAGATTCGTGACGTGATTGGTAAAGGTGGTGCTACCATCCGCCAAATTACTGAAGAAACTAAAGCGGCAATTGATATTGAAGACAACGGTACAGTACGCGTATTTGGTGAAACCAAAGCTGCTGCACAAGCTGCTGTTGCAAAAATTCAGGCTTTAACTGCTGAAATTGAACCAGGTACAATTTACACAGGTAAAGTCATCCGTATTGTTGAATTCGGTGCGTTCGTAAATATCCTTCCGGGTACTGACGGTTTACTTCACATTTCTCAAATTTCAAATGAGCGTATTGCCAACGTTGCAGACGTGTTGAAAGAAGGTCAGGAAGTGAAAGTACAGGTTGCTGATGTAGACAACCGTGGTCGTATCAAATTAACTATGAAAGATATCGAACAAGCGTAATGCTGTGTTGATGATCTGAAATGGTCAAAAAACCCGTATTCAATCTGAATGCGGGTTTTTTTATGCTAAAAATTTTGTTGCATCGTACAAACCATCTTTGTTGTATGAAAAGCGGCATAAATTACAGCATGTATTTGAAAAGAAGCCTGATCCATGCTTAAACTGAGTACATCTTAAAATCTCAAAAAACCGTACAAGAAAACTGAAATAGAGTGCCCGTTCTATGCAAAGTTATTATTTTTATCTGCATACTAATCATAAAACCAATATTTATGTGCAAAAACAGCCAATTGAAGGGCTTGAGCCTGAATTTATCTGGATTGATTGCACCCGTGATGATGTGCTTAACCGTGCAGAACAGTGGCAACAAGAGATTTTTCAGTACAGTCAATTATCGCTCAATGAATATCATGTGCGCGATATTTTAAATATAGAGCATCCATGTGCGTTTGATACTTTAGATGATTATGACTTATTGATTTTCCGTAAACTGATCACACCCGAAGACCGTATTGCAACAGGGCAACAAGTCGGGGAGAAACATGAACGGATTTTTGGACTGGCCACTACGCCGATGAGCTTTATTATGACACCGCAGATTTTGATTAGTGTGCGGGAACAGGGCAATAAAGTCATGGAAAGCTATTTGTCACGTGTGGAAGCAGCGGTACAACGCCCGATTGAAGAACAGAATAAAGCACGCAAACTGGCAGCAACACCATTAGATTTAACGTTGCGTTTACTGAATTTGGTAGCGGATGATTACTTGGATATTCGCATGCCGCTAACCCGCCGTGTGGAATATTGGCAACAAGAGTTGTTGCAGGGACATCGCCGTTTTACCCGTTGGCATCAATTGCTGCAAGAAAATATGGCGTTTCAGCAAGTTGAAAATTTATGTGAAGAGCAAATAGAAGCCTTGCAGGAATTGCGTGATGAAATTGTCGATAACTACCCACATTTACGTGGCAAAAAACGTAGTGAACGGCAGGATATTATTTTGGTACGTTTGGATGATTTGACCAGTCACATTGAACGAATTCAAAAGCATACCATTCGCTTACGCTCTGCAGTGCAAACCGCAATTGATCTGCATTTTTCTGCTATTGCCAACCAGACCAATGAAAACATGCGGATTTTAGCCATCATTACCGCAGTTTTTGCACCTTTGACTTTATTTACAGGGGTGTATGGTATGAACTTTGAGTTTATGCCGGGGCTGAAACACGCACAGGCCTTTTGGATCATGCTTGGGGTAATGGTGATGACTACTTTGTTGTTGCTGTATTATTTTTATCGTAGGCACCTTGTCGGTCTGGGTGAAAAAAGTGTGATTGATATGTTGGCACAGCAACATAATGACCAACCCATGAATTTATTTTGGTTTTTAGACTATGAACCCATTAAGCAAACCGTGAAAGGCACCATTAAAGAAGTCGAAAAACTGACTAAAATTAAATAATCCAGAAGATAGACTTGCAGATGTGGTGATAAATTGAGTTCCACATCCAATATATGTCACAAGATAATTCGTTGATAAAAGTTGTCCACAGACCTCAAAAGTTATCCATAGGACTGATAAGCTTATCCACAGATTGAACCAGATAGCCAGACACTTAGCTCAAGATGGCAGTTTTTTGAATGCTGTTTTCAGACTTGAATACGCCATCTTGTTTTGCTTTTTGTCTTTTCTTGCTGTGTCCTGCATTTGATCGTATGAGGATTTGCAGTTCAGACTTGTATGTATTTTTAAGCCAATTGATCATTTTGTGCATTACGCAGCAAGTGGTACATTTCATCTTTAAGCTTGAGTTTCTTACGCTTCAGCGCTTCAATGTCATCATTAATTTGATGCACAGGATCAAGCTCAAGTTGGATAATCTCACGATCAAGCTGTTCATGGTCTTCAAAAATTTTTGAAAAATGTGGATTGCTGTCACGTAATACCTGAATTAAATCACGAAATTCAGGGAACATGTTTTTAATCTTTTTGTTGCAGTCTTTGGTCTTCATTGTGGCAATCATTCTCAAGAAACAATTAATAGGGCATACAAAGAAAAACGCTCTAGCAAGCTTAAATGGACTTGGCTAGAGCGTTGGCTTAGCTATGTTGAAAATTCAGATGTTTAACTTCTTTGCGTAATTTTTGAACTTCATCAATCAGGTCTAGCATCAAGGCTACAGCTGAAAAGCTGGCTTCAAAATCGCGTTGTAGACGATAGGCCTGACGAGCGCGAGTCACATCTTCACCAAAAAATTGATGGATACGTTCTGCAGGGCGGGAAGGCAAGATGTCATATTCTAGAAGTTGTAAGACCCATTCTGGGCTTTGCCCACAGGCAGCAGCAAAATTTTTTAAATCAAGTTGGGTAAACTCTTCTATGAGTTCTGTATGTTGTCCGTCTAAAGTAGTTTCACGATATAGAATAGTGGTCATAGCATACTCCTTCTAGTTTATTTCAAGTTGAATCATCAACCTGAAATGAGGGATTGTATTTGCATCTGATTGCTTTATATCAAAGTGGATGATCCTTTAATTTAGCGCCTATAGCATGCAATTGAGTCTATTATTTGTATTGCTTTGGTGAATTTGTGGCCTATCCATGCCGTTGAGTTATTCTGCTTAGAATTAAAATGCACAACCAATATAGATTATTTTTTGTGCAATGTGTTTAATTATTCAAGCATTTCATCAGAAGTGATAGCCTAAAGTTTAAGCTTATTGTTTCAAAGTATGACAATAAAAAAGACCCTTGAAAGGGTCTTTGGGATCAGCAGCTTATTCTGAATGGCGATGGAACTTAGTATTTCACCCAAGTCACGCTTCGGCCAATTACAGAAACACCAACATAACCACGTAAGGTTAAGCGTTTACCATTTGCACTTAAGCGAGCTTTGCCTTTATAAACCTTACCGCCAATTGGGTCTAGCACGTGGCCTTGGTTAAATTCACGTGGGTTTTTCGGGTCTTGTTTAAAGCCCCAAATAAAAGGTAAACCAAGGAAAGGTTTATTTTTGAGTGTGCCTGGACATTTGGTGCAGGTCACCATTTTTTCTGCGCCAGGAACATTGCGGGTTTCAACAATAATACCTTCATAGGTACCATCTGCTTTTTTGCGAATTTCTACATCCGCACGTGAATACCCTGTACGGTCATCAATGGTTTTCCATTTGCCAATTAGAGGATCACTTTCAGCAAAACTTAAACTAGAAAGTGTGGCGAAAATCAGACCTGCAAAAATCCCTTTATAATTTTTTTTCATCAATGTGTCCCCAAATGTATTAAAAATCTTAAAAATAGAGTAAAAATTCTATTTTGAGCTTTATAGCAAGAAAATACTGATGACGCAAATTGATCATGGTAAATTTAGAAAGAAATACCTAAGAAAAACGTGAAAATTAAAACTTTGGTTTGCTTTTGAAGCTATTGTTTTGATGAGTGCGATAAAAGTCCAATTGAGGATATATCAATCATTTCAGACTTTTATCGCTTAAAAAGAGATGGGGAAAGAACAGCGATTAGTATTTAATCCAAGTCATTTTACGGCTGGCATTGGTAGAAATATCTACATTGTAGAGGGTTAAATGTTTGCCGTTACTGCTTAGGCGTGCGCGCGTTTTATATTGCTTACCCGTACGTGGGTCTAAATAATCACCTTCATAAAATTCAATTTGATTGCTTGGTGTTGCTTTTAAGTGGCTTAATGGCACAAAACCCATAAGTGGCTTATCTTTATTTTTACCAGTGCACAGTGTGCAGCTTTCCAGACGTGGTGCGCCAGGTACAGCACGGAGTTCTACAATCTTGGCGGCATAAGCACCTTGTTTGTCTTTGCTCATGACAACATCTGACAATGAAAAACCTGTGCGGTAATCTAAAGTTTTCCATTTGCCCAAGAGGGGGTCAGCATTGGCAGCATAAGCCAGACTTGAACAGCAGATTGCGCTTATGAAAGCTAAACGAGAGAAGAACAGTGTGTTCATAAAATTAACATCCAACAATGAAGACAGCCAAAACATAAAGGCATAAAAAAAATATGGGATTATTTATACCCAATTTTTGCGGTATTTTCTAGTAATTACATGAAAGTTTTGTGAAATAAATCACATGAAAAATAAAGGGATGATAGCTTTTAACGATGCTCAAAGCAGAAATAAAAAATGAGCAGTCAAGGCTGCTCATTTTTTATGGTTTTCATGGTTTGGATCACAAAATTTAGCTTAAGTGTTCTCCAAATAAGCCAAGTGCTTCTTCGGCACTGAAGGTATATTGTGCGCTACAGAATTGGCAATCCATAGTAATTGGATTTTGATATTCTAGCGTTTCACGTACTGCAGCGACACCAATTTGAATTAACGCATTAGCACAGCGTTCTTTAGAACAGGTACAACCAAAACGCAGTGCTTCTACTTCAGGTAAACGCACCTGTTCTTCATTGTATAAACGGTACAGAATTTCATTGACTTCTAAATCTGTCAATTCTTCGGCCTTTAAGGTTTCCGTGAGCATAGTCACACGTGGCCATAAATCTTCATCAACTCGTTGTTGTTCTTCTTCACTGTTACGTGGCAACAGTTGAATTAGTAAGCCGCCCGCACGTTCTGCATTGCTGGCTAACACAATACGGGTAGGAATTTGTGCAGATAAGTCATAATACTGCATTAAACATTCGGCTAAATTGGCTTTATCTAACGGTACAATCCCTTGATAACGTTCACCAAATTCTGGCTCAATGTTAATAAACAACACAGGGCTGACCAGACTTTTCAGTACGGTGCTGCTGTCTTCTGCAGTTAAAAAGTGTGGATCTGGTTCGTAGTCTGCCAACGCACGGACTTCACCCAAGTGGTTACATTCAGCCATGGCCCACTTAAACGTGCCAGATGCCTGAATTTGTAGGCTGATGCGACCCTTAATTTTTAGGGTACTGGCCAACAATGCAGTGGCGCAAAGCATTTCGCCCAACAATACTTGTACCGCTGGCACATAGTCACGTTGTTTTAGAATGGTTTGCAAAGCATCTTCGAGATGAACTACCTCACCACGAACAGGGCTATCTTCAATAAAAAAGCGTTGGCGTAAATCAGACATAAAATTCTCCATAACCCTGTTTTAATGGTGGCATTATTGTAAAACACAAGTCAGTTTGCTGCATCACGTGTTACATCAATATGACCACTATGTAAGCCACGTTTTAAATCGACCCCGAGTGGCATTTCACGGTTTTGTGCATCACTTTCAAACAGGTGTTCTAATTCGGCCAAGGCATTACGATGGGTTTCATAAATTTTTTGTTCATCGGTATAAATATGTTGCTGCTGTGCCAATAGCTTTTCATCATAATCACGGAACAATTCAATACTTTTATAGGCATCATCTTCATTAATACCCAAATCACGCAAAGCCTGATAGGCCATGCCCAAGGAGGATAAATAGGTTTCCCGCCAAATATGGGTCACGCCTAAATCACGTAATAAATGCACGTGATGGCGGTCACGGGCACGTACCAATAATTTCAATTCAGGATAATTCAGGCGAATATGTCGTGCGACATTCATTGAATCTTCAATATCATCAATGGCTAAAATAAAAATTTGGGCATGTTGAATGCCTGCGGCACGTAAAATTTCAGGTTGGGTGGCATCGCCATAATAGACTTTGCCGCCATAATTACGCACAAAATCAATTTTGTCGATATTACTGTCAATTGCGGTAAAGTGCTGATGCTGTAAATGCGCCACACGGGCAATGATTTGTCCAAAACGGCCAAATCCTGCAATGATCATAGGCGGATGCGCATCGGGAATCTCATCATACACAGGTATTTTTTCCCGCTCCAAACGCGGGATAATTTGACTGCTCATCAACCAATATAAAATTGGGGTCAGTACCATCGACAACGTCACAATCAAAGTCAGCGGTTGCAGCATGGCTTGACTGAGCACACTTTCACTTTGCGCAACGCTCAGCACCACAAAGGCAAACTCACCGCCTTGAGCCAAGCACGTTGCCAAGAGCAAACTATTGCGCCAAGAATATTCAAAATAACGTGCAATGGCCGTTAGGGTTAGCAGTTTGATGAGCATTAAGCCCAACGCACCGCCAATAATCAACCATGGCTGTTCCACCAACAAGGAAAGCTGGGTGCTCATACCTACAGTCATAAAGAATAGGCCCAGTAACAGACCCTTAAAGGGTGCAATGCTGGCTTCGAGTTCATGACGAAATTCAGAGTCGGCCAACAAGACACCCGTTAAAAATGCGCCTAAAGTGGTGCTAATGCCCAGCACATCCATAATGCTGACCACGCCGAGCACAATGAATAGACCTACTGCCGTGATCAGTTCATGTGCACCACTTTTGGCCACAAAACGGAAGAAGGGACGCATTAGATAACGGCTAAATAAAAACAGTCCGCTAAAGGTGGCAATAATGGCTGCAAAGTAGGCAATACCATGGTGGGTAGATTCAGCACCTGCCAGCATGGGAATCATGGCAATTAAAGGAATTGCGGCGATATCTTGAAACAGTAAGATTGAAAAGGATTGCTGCCCATAACTGCTATTGAGTTGTTGCTTTTCTTGCAGCATTTGCAGCACAAATGCGGTGGAGGACAGCGCTAATGCAAAACCAATTACCACGCTTGCAGCAATGCCTTGCTGTAAGGCAAAAAATGCCAACACAGCCAGTAAAACGCCTGTAATGCCGACCTGTAAACTGCCTAAAACAAAAATGGGTTTACGCATATCCCATAGTCGTTGTGGACGTAGTTCCAAGCCAATAATAAACATCAGGAAGACCACGCCGTACTCTGCCAATTCCTGAATGGCATCCGGGTCGCTGGCAATATTGAAAACACTTGGGCCAAGTAAGATGCCTGTAAACAAATAGCCCAGCACTGTGGCAATGCCAAAGCGTTTTAGTAAGGGCACTAGTAGCAAAGAAGCACCCAAAAAAATGGTCATTTGTAACAATAAGGACATGTGGGCATCCAAAGTTTAAAGCGGTGGATTATTGCAATACAGGGTTTTGCAGCCAAAACAGCAATTTACTGGGTTAGCTAAATTCTTGTGGATCTATATCTAAACTTAGTTTCATGCTGGATGGCTTTTCATGCAACATATTTTGCCACCAGTTCCTGATATAAAAATGTAAGCGCGCCCGATCTTTAGACAATAGCACCATGTGCGCTTGGAAACGACCTGCCTTACGTTCCATTGGCGCAGGAATAGGCCCCCAAATATCAATTAATTGTTCGGAATGTTCCCTGAGCCATTGCGCATGTTGTTGTAAAAACTGTTGGTTTAATTCCTGACTTTTGGACTCACAGCGAATCAGCGCAGTATAACGATATGGCGGCAGTTGCGCGGCTTTGCGCTCTTTTAAACTTTGTTTGGCAAACTTGCGGTAATCTCCCTCGACCAAGGTGGTGAGTAAAGGATGATCAGGACGTAAACTTTGCAAATAAACATCGCCTTTATGTTCACCACGCCCTGCACGTCCTGCCACTTGCACAATCAGTTGGGCGGTACGTTCAGGTGCGCGAATATCAACACTGAGCAAGCCTGAATCGATATCTAAAATAGCCACCAAGGTTACATAAGGAAAGTGATGTCCTTTGGCTAGCATTTGTGTGCCCAGTAAAATTAGGGGTTCACTGCGTTGAATACGGTCATAAATTTTTTGCCAGCTGCCGACACGACTAGTTGAGTCACGATCTACCCGAATCACATCTATATCTGGGAACAGTTCATTTAAACTGTCTTCCACTTTGGCGGTGCCCATGCCCACAGGTTTGAGTTCTTCATGGTTGCAGGCAGGGCATTGCTCAGGTTTGCGGTGAATTGTCCCACAATGGTGGCAGTGTAAATGCACATAAGGTTGATGATGCAGGGTAAAGTTGGCATCACAATGTGGGCATTTGGCTTGCCATGCACAATTTTCACAAATCAGGACTGGGGCATAGCCACGTCGGTTTAAAAACACCAAGACTTGTTCTTTTTTTGCCAGACGTTTTTTCATTTCATCAATCAATTGTTGACTGATGCCATGCTGTTTTTTTGCAATTTTTAAGTCAATCAGGTGGATTTTAGGCATAAGCGCGGTGCCTGCCCGTTGATTCAGCTCCAAACATTGCATTTTGCCTTGATCGACCAAGGCATAACTGTCAATACTGGGTGTAGCTGAACCTAAAATAACAGGGCAATTTTCCAGATGGGCACGGTAAAGGGCGACATCTCGGGCATGATAGCGAAAACCTTCTTGTTGTTTAAAAGACAGGTCGTGTTCTTCATCTAAAATAATCAAGCCCAAATTTGGCAATGGAGTATAAATCGCAGAGCGTGTGCCTAAAATAATAGACGCTTTGCCTGTTTGTGCTGCCTGCCATGCCTGCAAACGTTTGGAATCATTTAAACCTGAATGTAAGAGGGCAATATGGCAGTGAAAACGTGACTGAAAACGACTGATAGTTTGCGGGGTCAGTCCAATTTCTGGGACTAACACCAGCACTTGTTTGCCCTGCTTTAGTACCTCATGCATGATGTGCAAATACACTTCCGTTTTGCCGCTGCCTGTTAAGCCATCTAGTAAAAAAGCTTTATATTGCTGCCGTACTTTAAGTACGCTGTCGATGGCTTTTTTCTGATCGGGATTGGGCGTTAAAGGCATTTGTGCCAAAGTGACAGGCATTGGGCTGAAATCTTGGGTTTCCAAAACACATTCACAAATTTCTTTGCTTGCTAAGGCTTTTAGGGTGGCGGTTTCAATGCCTGCTAAATTTAAAATATTTTCAGAAGTACTCGTTGGATGCAGCTTTAAAATTTTATAGGCTTCTTGTTGTTTCTCGGAGCGTTTAATTTTAGCCTCGGCCTGTGCATCTAGCAGTTTCCAAGTTCGAGCCAGCAAATTATAGGGCTTGGCTTGACGTAATAAACTTGGCAAAGCGCTGTGCATCACTTCACCAATGGGAAATTGGTAATATTGTGATGCCCATGTCAACAAAGTTAAAACTTTAGCGTCTAAAATCGCTTGTTCATCTAACAGTTCGGTAATGGCTTTGAGTTTAAAACGTGGGTTAATTGGGGTGTCGAGCGCCAGTTTTTCGACAATAATCCCAACCAAGTTTTGCCGACCAAAGGACACCAACACCCGTGCGCCAACGGCTGCTTGCTGATATTGTGCTGCACTGAGCATGTAATCGAAGCAGTCATAAAGATATACGGGTACAGCCACTCGAATACGGTAAATGGGCTGCGGGTCTAAAGTCGAATCTGGCATAAAAAAGTCGTACCGTCCTGTGAAAATTGGCATCGTGCTCTGTGTTGGCTTGTGATAGAGTGAGCACAGAATTTATATCTAAGAATATGAATGATTTTAGTGGTCAGACGCAACTGCGCTGCAAGAAATTTTGGAAAATTAGAGCATTACAATGCCAGCATATCAATTTACTGCCATTGACGCTTCAGGGAAGCAGCAAAAAGGTGTTTTAGAGGGCGATTCTGCACGTCAAATTCGTCAGCAATTGCGGGACAAAGAATGGATTCCTGTCAGTGTCGATGCCGTTGAACAGAAAGATAAGCACAGCGGCAGACAGTGGTTTCAGAAAAAAATTACCGCCTATGATTTGGCTTTGCTGACCCGACAATTGTCAGTATTGGTGGCAGCCTCAATTCCATTGGAAGAAGCGGTTCGTGCAGTGGGCAAGCAAAGTGAAAAAGCGCACGTGCAAAATTTGCTGATGTCGGTGCGCTCCAAAGTACTAGAAGGCTATTCACTGGCCAATGCTTTACAGCAATCGGGACGTTTTCCAGACTTATATATTGCGACCATTGCCGCAGGTGAGCGTTCAGGGCATCTGGATTTAATTCTGGAACAATTGGCAGACTACACCGAAAATCGTTTTGCCATGCAGAAAAAAATTCAAGGCGCCATGATTTATCCCATCATTTTAATGCTGATGTCCTTTGCGATTGTAATGGGCTTAATGACCTATGTGGTGCCCGACATTGTTAAAACCTTTGACCAAAGTAAAGATGCTTTGCCGTGGATTACCGTAGCTTTAATGAAAGCCAGTGATTTTATCCGTGCAGCATGGCCATTTTTACTGGTGGCATCGGTGATTGGGGTTTTATTGCTGGCTCGTTTTTTACGTACTCAGGCAGGGCATTATGCCTTTGACCGTTTAACCTTAAAATTGCCGTTATTTGGCAAGTTATCACGCGGTATTAATGCAGCACGTTTTGCCAGTACCTTGTCTATTCTGACTCAGTCAGGTGTGCCGTTGGTCGACGCGCTGAAAATAGGAGCGGCAGTTAGCAATAATTGGGTGATTCGTGATTCTGTCAATTTGGCAGCAGAAAAAGTGACCGAAGGTGGTAACTTGGCGACTCAATTGGAGCGGAGTGGTTATTTTCCACCGATGATGGTACAAATGATCAAAAGTGGCGAAGCCTCGGGTGAGTTAGACCGCATGTTGTCACGTGCCTCGGTGATGCAGGATCGTGAAGTGACCACGCTGATTTCAACCTTGTTGGCACTGTTGGAACCGCTCATGTTAGTGTTGATGGCCAGTATTGTATTGGTGATTGTAATTGCGGTGATGCTGCCAATTGTGAATATGAACAATATGATTTAAATCGTTTTGAAGCATCCTTCTTCAAACTGAACTTAAAATAAATGTCGAATTGATATAAATACATGAGAGAAATTGAATGAAACGGAATCAACTCAATAAGCAATCTGGTTTTACCCTGATTGAAGTGATGGTGGTGATTGTCATTTTAGGGGTGTTGGCTGCCTTAATCGTACCGAATGTGATGGGACGTGGTGAAAAAGCCAAAGTGGATACCACTGCCATTACTTTAAAAGGAGTAGCAGGGGCGCTGGATCAATATAAACTCGACAATGGTAAATATCCATCTATGCAAGATGGCGGTTTAGATGCTTTGGTGAATCAGCCTGCATCGGCTAAAAACTGGTTGCCTGGCGGTTATGTGAAAGGGGGCTATCCGAAAGACAGTTGGGATAATGACATTCAATATGTGATTCCAGGTGCGGAAGGACGTACGTTTGATTTGTATTCATTTGGTGCAGATGGTCAGCAAGGTGGTGAAGGCACCGATGCCGATATTTATTATCAGCCTTAATGTTTATTGAATGTGGTATACGCTGCATTTATAAAGCAAATAGATTCAACATCTATAGCCGTTGTTATCGATATGATGAAATAAAAAACCGAGCATAGCTCGGTTTTTTAAGTTATTTTGCCTGAGCTGCATCATTAGCGCCGTGATTTAAACGATACATCTACCTGATGTGGACGATAAATCCAGCCCAGAATTAATAACAGCAAAGAGAAAATCAGCACAGGCCAATCGCTGAGTCGAGTATACAGTGTTTCACCTTGCATGGCAGGCAACTCACCGCGTAGCACAAACTCTTGATCCATTGGTGCTTGTTTTACAATACGACCATGATGATCAATAAATGCAGTCACCCCTGTATTGGTGGCACGAATGAACCAGCGTCCATTTTCTTTGGCACGCATTTGCACCATTTGTAAGTGTTGCAGCGGCCCTGCGGTACCAGTAAACCACGCATCATTAGATACGGTTACCAAAAAGTCACTTTGGCTGGCATTTCTGCGGGTCAGGTTTGGATAGGCTACTTCATAACAAATGGCTGCACCCAAATCATGCTGCTTAATCGAAAGCGGCTTTTGATCTGATGCACCCCGTGAAAAACCACTCATCGATGGGTCATTTTGCATGGCAGGTAGAACCCAGCTCAGTAAACCTGAAAGTGGAATGTATTCACCAAAAGGTACCAAACGTTGTTTTTTATACAAACCTTCTGCGGCGTCACCCGTTGCCATAATACTGTTGTAATACATTGGATGTTGCTGCATTTGTGATTCAGGCAAGTCCCAGTACGGAATACCTGTGACCCATGAACTACCTGTTTTTTCTGCCTGTGTTTTCATGGCATCTAAAAACGGTTCAATATCGGTCTGGAACATTGGAATTGAAGACTCCGGCCAGACAATAATGTCTCGTCCCCATTCGGTCCGGGTCAGGCGAGTATAAATTTCCAGTGTCTTGATTTGGTATTCTGTGAGCCATTTTAAGTCTTGTGGAATGTTGCCCTGAATCAGAGAAACCGACAGCGGCTTTTCTGCTTTTTCAGTCACAAAACTGAGTTGCGCTGCACCCCATGCGCCCAAGAGTAAAATTGCAGATGGAATAAGCCAAAAGATTCGTTTTTTCAGGATTTCTACCAGTGCACAGGCCAGTAGAATGACCACAAAAGACACCCCGAAAATACCAAACAGCGGTGCATAGCTATCTAAAAAGCGTTCGGTGAAGGCATAGCCTGCAAATAGCCATGGAAAACCTGTAAATACCCAAGTTTTCGCCCATTCAAAAAATACCCACAGTGGAGCGAAGGTCAGAGGTGTTTCAGGGAAAAACCGCCGATACAACCACGTCTGCACGGCAGTAAACAGCCCCATGAGCAAGGCCATAATCGCAATCATCACCACGCTTAAAAAAGCGTTGGTATCGCCGTAGACATGAATAGATGTATAGAGCCAGAAAGCACCAACAAACCAAAGCCCGATCCCGTAAGACCAACCAATAAAGAAAGCCTGTTTAGGGTTGCGTTTGCTTAAGCTGGCATACAGTAAAGCTGGTGACAGCAGGGCAATCCACCAGTAATGATAAGGGGCAAGTGCCAGACTAAATACGGCACCTGCTAACAGCGCAATGATGAGTGGATAAATCAGAGGCAGTTGTTGATGTTCTGAAGCATTGGACAGCTTGGAAAAAAAAGACCTCATTGACGTACGGCTCGAATCAGATGAATAGTGCGGGCATCTGCTTCAAGAATGGTGAACTCCCAATTGCCAATCACAATCACTTGTCCTTGCAAGTCACTCACTAAACCAATTTCTTGAAGCAATAAACCGCCCACAGTTTCTACTTCATCGTCAGAAAAATCTGCATCTAAAACATTGTTAAAATGTTCGATTGGTGTAAGTGCTTGTACCAGCCAAGTGTTTGCAGTTTTCGGGTCATTATCTGGAATAATGTATTCTGCTTCTTCGTCTATATTGTCGTGTTCATCTTCAATTTCACCGACAATCTCTTCCAAAATGTCTTCTAGCGTGACCAAACCTGAAGTGGTGCCGTATTCATCAATCACAACCGCAATATGGGTTTGAGTGTTTTTAAGCATGCGCAATACTTGGTCTGAACGTGCACTTTCAGGCACAAACAATGGCTGACGCATGAGGGCACGAATATCGACTTTAGTTCTTTGTTCGGTCAGTAATGGCAATAAATCTTTTGCCAATAAAATTCCCACCACATTGTCTGGTTGGTCAGATGAAAACACAGGAAAACGTGAATGTGCCGATTCGACCAAAACGTGCAGAATGTCGAGTAACTCGTCATCTTCCTGCAAGCTAATCATCGCGGTACGTGGGGTCATCACTTCACGAATTTTGGTGGCAGGTAAATCCAGAACACCTTCGAGCATTGCCACCGTATCGGGTTCTAAAAAACGACGTGAATCTTGTACTAATTTTAGCAATTCATCGCGGGTTTCTGGCGCGGTGCCTAACCATTTTCTTAAGCCACGCATACCCCACGATGGGCCTGATTCCTCGTGCATGATCTTTCCTAAAGACTCTTTATATCTAAAAAACTTAGCTTAATCATACCTTAGAAAACACAGTTGTCTATTGCTAATCTTGGGAGAAAATGACGGCAATTACGTCACGAGATGTGTTGCTGTGCGTAGCGGGAACACATAAAACAAGGCTGCGCTTTATGCTAAACTAGCCCGATGTTTTAATATCGAGTCTGTGCATGTCTGAACTTCCTGTCACACCTAGTATTCAACTGAATACCCGTGGTTTGCGTTGCCCTGAACCTGTGATGATGCTGCATCAAGCCATTCGCAAATCTAAGTCTGGCGATGTGGTTGAAGTGTTTGCAACTGACAATTCGACGTCTTGGGATATTCCAAAATTTTGCATGCATTTGGGGCATGAGTTGTTATTGCAAGAAGAACGCTTAGATGAGCAAGGCAATAAAGAATTTCATTATTTGGTGAAAAAAGGCTAATAGGCAAAAATTAGCCTCAGCACTTTTAGAACACTATAATTTAAACACGATAAAATAGTCATGTGATCCATATAGGCATATTTCATTTGCAATTCATGCAAGTTGAAATATGCCTTTTGTGTTTTTAGCCATGACGTTCAACTTTATTTTTAATTTTTCATCAATTTTGCATCAATCCAACCTGCTTCACAGTTTGAGTTAAAAAATGGCGAAACGATCCACGAGTTGCGTTATCTGCTACACATTTTTTAAGGGACTTTTCAACTTTTCTGCATTTATAGGGCAAGTTGTGTGCTTGTGCAAAATCTAACAAAGCTCTGTGTGTTGTATAAGAAATAATTTTTAGAGTGTGAGTTTAGTCTATTGTTTAGTATTGATTTTTAACAAAATTATTTTAAATATTTTTTAATATA
This sequence comes from Acinetobacter sp. SWBY1, assembly GCF_002946595.1. Classification (NCBI taxonomy): domain Bacteria; kingdom Pseudomonadati; phylum Pseudomonadota; class Gammaproteobacteria; order Moraxellales; family Moraxellaceae; genus Acinetobacter; species Acinetobacter sp. SWBY1. The sequence continues at coordinate 2,414,732 of NZ_CP026616.1, forward strand.
TGGAAAAATTAGCCTATAATGCGATCAGTTTATTGAGTTCGATTGCAGAACATTTGGGGATAAAATTAAGCAGATTTGGGGTTTTGCTTGGTTTGAATGTTATATGGCAGTGTTTATGTTTTCTCTGTACACGACAAATTTCACAGAACCCTTATCCTATCAGGATTCTGCTTTCTTAAAATTGCCAAAATTTCCTTAAACTCTTCTTTTTTCCCAAAACAAATTAAACGCTGAATCGCCATTTGAACATAGTCTAAACCATAGCGAAATAAACTCATTGAGAGTCGTCCATGCTTCTTTATTTTTATCGCTTTTTTTTGATTATGTTGCCATTCACCCGTTAAGTAACACCAACAGAAGCTTATAGCTAACACCGCAATCAATTTTTTCACTCGTCTAGGGTCTGTCAAGCGCGTATTTTCAAGATTAAACCCGCGTCCTTTGAGACAACTGAATAAGGTTTCAATTTCCCAGCGTAATGCATAATCCTGAATAGCATTGGCATTAAACTGAGGAGAAACGACGAGTAAAAGCTCTCCATTTTCTAACTGTAGTGCACTTATATATAGTTTCACCCGACCAACCAAAATCCGTCGTTTACGACATTCAATTTGACCAACTTTAAGATGGCGAAATAAATCACTAATTTTATGATTCTTTCCTAAATGATTGGTGACAATGAAGTTTTTTTAACACGAATGCAGAAGTTGATGTCTTGTTCAATTAACCATGTAAACCACTGCTCACCGATAAACTCTCTGTCTGCGAACACATTCACAATACGGTCTTTACCAAAAATGGCTATAAAGCGTTGAATCAAAGCAATACGCTCTTTCGTATCTGAATTTCCACGTTTATTAAGCAATGTCCAAAGGATAGGTATCGCTATTCCACGATAAACGATTGCGAGCATCAGGATATTAATATTTCGTTTTCCCCATTTCCAATTGGTTCTATCTAAAGTCAGTTGCACTTGGTCGAATGAAAACATATTGAAAATCAACTGAGAAATTTGACGATAATCAAAATACTGACCTGCAAAGAAGCGCTGCATACGTCGATAAAATGATTGTGGTAAACACTTGATGGGCAAGGCTTTAGATGCAGAAGAAAGATTACATGTTTGCTTTAAAATAATCACAAGCATGATGAGCGCAAAGCACTTTAAATGTGACTTGTTCCATTTTAGAGATTTGTTTAAGATAAGATATAACTCATTGAGATGTGTCATAGTATTCGTCGTTAGAAAACAATTATTGTGACATTATTTCAATGAGTTATCTATTTTTGTCGTGTACAGAGTTATGTTTTATAAGGCTGAAAAAGCTGATTAAGCTGTCGCATTAAAGTAGTCAAGTTAAGAAAAATAATTTTGGGGGGCTTAACTGATTGTCTTTATCTTAAAAAAATATGCCATTTAGACTGAGCAAAATCTGCTTAATTTTTTACGTGATCAATCATCAATAAATCTTGCGTTATCATCATTTTGATTGAGTACGGTATGATTTTAGATAAAAAGCAAAACTTTTCTTTAAAGCCACTGAGTGTGGCGTGTTTATTGGCCATGAGTATCTCAGGCTGTTCATCGGGTTCAGGCTCTCAGCCAAGCACAGTTCAAGTCACTGATGTGTTGGGGGCAGAAAATGTCAGCCAAGAAGATCAACCGACTACAAATGAAGGCATTGGCAGCGGAGTAGAGCAACCTGTCGCACCATCTGCACCCATTACCGATCAACCTCCTGTGAATTTAGAGCTAGATCATGGCGATGTATCATCCAATGGTGGTGGTTTGAGTGGTGGCAGTACAGATCATGGCAATACATCACCAACTGAAGATTCACTTTTAGACAGCAATGATGCTGTACCTAGCGATGATGCTACCGTTTTAGAAAATAATGATGTCAATCAGCCTGATACGATACCTACACTTGAATCACCTCCGTCAGAAGTAGAGCAACCAGTCGATGTGGTAGCTCCACCAGTAGCCGAGCCTGTTTTAACCGACACCGTCTTGGTCGATAGTGCGATTCAAGATATTGAAGTACCACAAGATACATCTGAAGTTGAGATGGGTAGTACGATTCAAGAACTTGAACCCTCACAAAACACTTTAGAAGTCGAAACAGGCAGTGCATTTCTTGAAACGAAGGCAATTTAACCATCACAGGCAACTATTCGATGCAGATTGCTGCAGATCAGCAGCAACATGCGGGTTTTAAAGCACGTTTTGGCAATTTGCTGACGGTAACGGGAACCGCCAATTTGGCAGGGACTTTGAACCTGTTTGATGAAGTGCCACTTGATCAGCCACTTATTACTGCACAAGGTTCACAAACTACCGTATTACGTGCGCAACAAGGCGTACAGCGTGAGTTCGATGCTTATCGCTCAAGCAATCCATTATTTGAGTTGACACAAGTTAGTTATCGTCCTGAACTGAATGCAACGGGCGAGCCTGTACGTGCGGCAGATACAATCAATACCGATGTGGTGATTACGGCAAAGCGTAAATCGACTGAAACGGTGGCGGCTCTTGCTGCTGAACTTGAAGGACGTACTCAGGTTGCCCGTAATTTAGATGTAGTTTTAGCAAGTCTTGATCAGAAACAACAGTTAGAAACGCTGGAAGATGCTGAAAAAGTTTTTGCCAATCGCTTATTTAACAATTTTGCTCAAACTATACGTTATAGCAATGCTGCTGAAAGTACAGTTTCTACGCAGGCATTGAATCAACTGTTTCATCAACTTGATCCAAGTTTTTATGCCAATACCGTTTTAAATGTCGCAGAAGAAAGCAGCAAGCAAGAACGTCAGTTTGCACAGCGTTTGGCAACCGCACAACCCAAACAACTTTGGTTTTCGGGTGATTACCAAAGTTATGATATGGATTATGTCGGCTTAAATAGTGAGCGCCGTAGTCATCATCAAGGTGTTGGTGTGGCAACAAAACTAGCAGGGATGACCTTGGCAGCGCAGGCCGATTTCAGTCAACTGAACTTAGATGATGCCGTACAAACAGGCTCAAAAAATAGCAGTCAGAGCAAAGCCTATGCACTAACTATGGGGACAGCACAGCAGCTTAATCGTGATTTAAGTGTCGCGGCATGGTTAAAGGCATGCAGGTGGATGTTGACGCGCAGCGTGGTCATGCTCAAGCACAAAAAATACAGTTTGATGGACAAATGTATGCCGCAGGTTTGCGTCTAGATTATAGCTATCCACTCAGTCAAAAAATGCAGATTCAACCGTATTTAGACGCTTCGTTCCAACATTATGTTCATGCCGAACAAACTCAGCAGGATGGTGTCAACAGCTTAGATGATTTGGTGATGCAGCGCTGGAATTTTGGTGCAGGTTTGCAAGCCAATTACCAGTTGAATCCAGCATGGCAATTGCAAGGCAGCTTGTATTACAGCCAACCGATTCAGGAAAAAGCATATTTAGATACCCATTATGTAGGCACAGCGGAGAAACTGAAGTTTGATGCATGGCATGCCGATCAAGGTCAATATCATGCTGCCTTAGGTTCACAACTTCACTTTGGACAACATAGTTTTCTCAATTTGAATTATGAATATAGCGGGCGATCACATAGCGACAGTCATCGGGTACAGTTGGCGGTAACGACTCGATTCTAATTGATCGTTTTATTCATGAGAAAGTCATGAAAAAGCGTAGATTTGCGTATGAATGAGAAGTTTGAATCTTGATTGAAACAGCCATGTAGATAAATCTGCATGGCTGTTTTTTAGATCACAGTCAAATGGACTGAGTTTTAGACCGCATAGCGACTCATTAAAGTCAGTGGTGCTTTGGACTGTAAATAATCGGCAGGAATAAATACGATATTGGCAGCGTGTTGCTGTGCTGCATCAATAATATGGTTGATCACATCGTCTGTGGCTTGTGCGCTGTCAGGTGCGTGCGCTTGATCTAGATAAATTCGTTGCTGGTCGGTATCGACCCAACCTGTCTGCATGTAGCCTTGTTGAACATATAAAGTATCGACATTATTTTGCAACACTGCCTGATAAATTTGCTGCAGATCGGTCACAACACGGTCACTGGCATAGAGTTCATCCAGTTGCTGCGCATGTTGCTGATGCAATTGTTGTTGATGGCTTTTTAGCTCGGTCTGAATACTGTCAATAATGTGTTGTGCGCTGCCTTGTTCTAGCTGAGTGACGTTATCTACACTGAAAATAATGGCATTGGGTTGGTCGCAAATAGATTCATAAAAACTGATATTGCGTCGATCACCCACAATGACCAAGCCCAATGGCTCACTGGCACGTACAGTTTGCACATTTTTATCGACACGGTTTAAAAACTCTTTGAGTAAACGGTCTTCATTGGCGGCTGTGGCACGTTCTGCACCGCTGGTGCTATATAAGTTATCATTTTGAACAGGAAATGCACCATGTGGCAGTCGTTCATTCAAGTCGCTGTCATCTACAGAAAACTCATGGATTACACGATCATTGGAGGCCTTAATCAGACGTCCAACTTCACGACTGATCACTACCACATAGTATTGCACTGCATAAGATAGCTCACGAATAAAATCACGCACTGAAAATTGTTGATCAATCACAATACGTTCTTGGGTAGGGAATGGCAGACGCAGTACTTGTGCACTGTCGGCTGTGGCAAAAATAGCCAGACTGTCTAAATGGTAGTTGGGATTCAAATCTTTGGTTTGATGATGAATCTGTTCTAAAATTTGTGCCACCAGACGTTTGTCATAGTCTGCCAACAGGCGTTCTTCGAGTTGTTTAAGTTGGTTTTTAAGAGCAATCACATCTTGCTGATTGTCTGGAAAGGTACGATGTGTGGGTAGAAATAAGCTGACTGCAGGTTGTGCCTGCACATTTTTAAGTTGGTTGAGGGTGTCTGTTAAATTAAGCATGTTGGAATTCCTCTTCTAATGAAAATAAGAACAACCAAATGCTTGAGCAAGATAAAACTCAAAGTACTGCTTTATACTCCACTCCAGTCAGTTTTAGTCAGCATCTACAACATTTTGCTACCGTGCTAAGTGCTGCATAAAATGCCGAATAGCATTGTATAAAAGCTGACAAAACAACATTTTCGGTTGTTCAAGTCTGAAAAAAACGAAATAAAAAACTAAAAATAGAAAAGATAAAAAATAAGCAAAAACAGCATAACAAGGAAAGTTATTCAATCGCCTGCTTTTGAATAGAGAAATACCTGAAAAATGTAAGGGATTATGAGACCTTGGTAATTTTGTAAACTGTGTATAAAAAAGCAGTGCCGAGGCACTGCTTTTGGGTTTCTCAATTGCGATTCGCAATTACATATTCGGGTAATTCGGACCACCGCCACCTTCAGGTGTTACCCAAGTGATGTTCTGTGATGGGTCTTTAATGTCACAAGTCTTACAGTGAACACAGTTGGCTGCGTTAATCTGGAAGCGTTTTGAACCATCATCATTTTCCATGATTTCATAAACACCCGCAGGGCAGTAGCGCTGTGCAGGCTCATCCCATTTAGGTAAGTTTACGTTCACTGGAATAGAGGTATCTGTCAACTTTAAGTGTGCTGGCTGATTTTCTTCATGTACGGTATTCGATACGAACACTGAAGATAAACGGTCAAAAGTCAGCTTGCCATCTGGTTTTGGATAGTTCGGTTTAAAGCTGGTTGCATCTACAGTTTTGAGTGCGCTGAAATCAGGCACTAAATCATGCAAAGTAAATGGTACTTTAAACACGTTCTGGTCGATAAAGTTAAACGCACCACCCATCCATTGACCAAACTTATGCATTGCAGGGCCAAAGTTACGTGCGCTATAAAGTTCTTCTTTCAGCCAGCTGTTGTTGAATTTTTCAGTGTAAGCCGTTAGCTCTTTCACAAAGAAATCTTCGCCTTCAGTTACGCGAGCAATCGCCAAGTCACCGCCTTTTGCGACACCTGCAGCAATCGCTTCAAATACTGCTTCACCGCAAAGCATGCCAGACTTCATGGCGGTATGAGAGCCTTTGATTTTGGCAAAGTTTAAGAAGCCTGCATCATCACCAATTAAAGAACCACCTGGGAAGGTGAATTTTGGCAATGAGTTAAAGCCACCTTTGGTCACAGCACGTGCACCATAAGAAATACGCTTGCCGCCTTCTAGATACTGTTTAATTAGAGGGTGAGTTTTCCAGCGCTGCATTTCCATAAATGGATACATGTGTGGGTTGGTATACGACAAGTCCACAATCATACCCAAAGTCACTTGGTTGTTTTCTGCGTGGTATAACCACCAACCGCCTGAAGAACCTGTTTCACTTAATGGCCAGCCTGCACCGTGCATGACTAAACCTGGTTTGTGTTTTGCAGGGTCAATTTCCCAAAGTTCTTTAATACCAATCCCGTAGTGTTGCGGATCGGCATCTTTATCCAAATTGAATTGCTGGATTAAACGCTTACCTAAATGACCACGACAGCCTTCTGCGAAAATGGTGTATTTGGCATGTAGTTCATAACCCGGTGTGAAGTTATGCGTTGGCTCGCCATCTTTACCAATGCCCATGTCACCAGTTTGGATGCCTTTAACCGTACCATCGGCATGGTAAAGAATTTCAGATGCCGCAAAGCCAGGGAAAATAGAAACTTCTAATTCTTCGGCTTTTTGACCTAACCAACGCACCACGTTGCCTAACGAGATCACGTAGTTACCATCGTTATGCATGGTTTTAGGCACCATCCAATGCGGTGCTTGCTGAGCTTTTTCAGGTGACATCAAGAAGAAAGTTTTATCTTCAGTCACAGGCACATTTAAAGGCGCACCTTCTTCTTTCCAGTTAGGAAATAACTCGTTGATGGCGCGAGGCTCAAGAATTGCACCCGAAAGGATATGCGCACCAACTTCAGAGCCTTTTTCGACCACACAAACGGACAGATCATTTAAATTGTTTTCAATTGCAAGTTGACGAATTTTGATCGCAGCAGAAAGACCCGCAGGGCCTGCGCCTACGATGACTACGTCAAACTCCATCGATTCACGTTCGATGTGTTCCATGTAGGACTCCTCATATAATTGAAGGTGGCAACCGCATCAAGCAACGGTGCTGCCATGAGTATTTTTAGTTGCCAGACACAAATTTAATCGTGTCTTTTACAGTATGGGTAAGTATTGTGAGCTAGTATAGTTTTAAACCGAGTCTTAGCCAATTGGCTGAATCGTATTATTTTTCCGTCAGTAAGGTACTGCAGCATGAAGCATGACGATAATTCAATCAAACCGACAGAAAATGTAGCTACGGCTGATAATAAAAATTTAATGCACATTGCACAATATATAAAAACTGGACAGTCAGGTCACAAAAGATCAATCCCTCCTTTGGAGCAATGGCATCCAAAGCATTGTGGAGCAATGGATTTGCTGGTCAAAGCCAATGGAGAATGGTGGCACGAAGGTCAATTGATCAAACGTCAGGCATTGGTTGATCTGTTTTCTAGTGTGTTATGGAAAGAGCAGGGCAAGTTTTATTTAAAAACCCCAGTGGAACAAATTGAAATCCAGGTAGAAGATGAGCCTTTGTTCATCAATCAGGTTGATGTGGTCGAAATCGGACAGCAAAATTATATTCAACTTATCACTACACATCAGGATATTGTGATTGTTGATGCCGAGCATCCTATTTTTATGCGTGAATATGCAGGTGAGCTGCGTCCTTATGTGCATGTGCGTTTTGGTATTAATGCCCTGATTCAGCGTGCGGCTTTTTTACATTTGGTGGAATTGGGCGAGCTGAGTGAAAATGCGCAGGGCGAAACGATTTTATCGTTGAAAAGTGGTGATTTGCACTTGCATTTAAGCAGCTGAGGTTTAAGCTTTATTCATCCCATTTTGTATTGCTGAATCTCTTGCTATGACAGCCATTCATCCTGTTTCTCCCTTAAATCAAGCCATGCCAAAAGCACAAGCCAGTGCGCCAATTGGTATTTTTGATTCGGGCATAGGAGGCTTGTCAGTTGCCATTGAAATTGCAGAATATTTGCCCAATGAGCGCATCCTTTATTATGCCGATACTGCACATGTGCCGTATGGCCCACGTGATGATCAAAATATTCGAGAACTCACTGCAGCTGCAATCGAATGGTTATATCGACAAGGTTGTAAAGTTGCGGTCGTGGCGTGTAATACTGCTTCTGCTTTTAGTCTAGATTATCTGCGCGATCATTACGGCGAAGATTTTCCCATTATTGGTTTAGTGCCTGCTTTAAAGCCTGCCGTATTAAATAGCCAAAGCAAAACTGTGGCTGTACTTGCGACGCCTGCGACTTTTCGCGGACAACTTATTAAAGATGTGATGCAGCGTTTTGCGATTCCTGCTCAAGTGCAAGTCTTGAATGTCACCAATCTAGATTTAGTGCCTTTTGTTGAGCAAGGGGCGCAAATGAGTAAGGCATGTTTAAGTTCCTTACAGCAGAGTTTGCAACCTGTGGTCGATCAGGGCGCGGACTATTTGGTGCTCGGTTGTACCCATTATCCTTTCCTAAAACCTGCGATTGAGTCCATTTTTGGTCAGAAACTGACATTAATTGACTCAGGAATTGCCGTTGCGCGTCAAACTTCCCGCATTTTAATTAAAAATGAGTTATTATTTGAACAAAGTTTGGCAGATACTTTACAAATTGCGTGTTATGTCAGCGGGAACAATGCAGAACAATTAAAGCCCGTGTTGCAGCATCTTATTCCAGGCAATATTTCTTGGAGTATCGCAAATGTGAGTACTGTGGACTGACTTTAAGATAATTTTTTTATGATTGGGGAAAGGCATTACAAGTAGACGGTGACCGACTTGTAATGGCAATAGGAGAGGGGAAACCAATGCTCGATAAGCGCTATCAGGTCTTTATCTCGACGTCTGGGGCAGATATGCAGCCAGAACGAGTGATCTTGGCACAAACATTGGTGGGAATGGGTTTTTTTTCGTGGGGTTTAGAACAACGTACCCCACTCAGCACTGCATTTGCACGCCGTCAAATTGATGATTGTGATTATGTGGTGATTCTATTGGGCAGCCAGTACGGTGAGCAATCGGTGTCGGGCGTGGGGTATATGCATTTAGAGTATATTTATGCAGTCACCAAGCAAAAGCCGATCATTGTATTTATGCACGAAGACCCAGATTCACGTGATTCATCTTTACATGATGAAAAACCTGAATTGCGTGAAAAATTCAAAGAGTTCCGTAAATTATTACAACAAGATGTCGATCAGGTGTTTAGCTACCGCACTCTGCGTGATTTAGAGCTTGCTGTCCGCTTTAATATGTCGCAAATGCTAGAACGTTATCCGACTTCTGGTTGGGTGCGCCCGCAAAATACACAAGCTTTGCATGATGAAATTGAACGTTTAAAAAGTAAGTTACGTCAGCTGGAAACCGATGTGGGACAGCGCGAAGCAGACCCGTTTCTAAGCGTATCTAAAGTGTCGATGAATGAATCATATCGTTTTGAATATCGCATGCATGCCTATCAGGATGGTAACTTTAGAGAGCTGAAAGTTGAGCGAAGTTTAAGTTGGGCGCAGTTGTTGGCAATTTTAGGCAATACTTTTATTCATCCAACCCCTGAAGAATATTTTTCGAAACGCATGAATGAATATTTGAATGAAACTGGTTTGGAGGATGCACGTCGGATCATGCCACGTGCGCATGCAGTTGCACGTGCCCAAATCAATATTCGGGCCTTGCATCAGATTAAAATGCAAATGCGTCAAAATGACTGGATTGTGCAGGCGGGGCGTGATGATCGTCAGCGGATGTTGTGGCAAACCACGGCAAAAGCGCAAAAACTTTTAGAGAGCAATTTGCTAGATACCGATCGGGTTTATTCATTTAAAACACCGTATTAATCTCTCAATACAGAGTGAAAAAACTGTTAAAGTAGTCGGGCTCAATCATCAGACACGAGGGCTGAATGTTGTCTACAGCAAAACCCAAAGTAACCGTTCTTTTAGCCAATTTAGGTACGCCTGATGAACCGACTGCAGCAGCGGTTCGCCGTTTTTTAAAGCAGTTTTTATCCGATCAACGGGTGATTGAAATTCCAAAACCGATTTGGCAAATCATTTTGAACTTATTCATTTTGCCATTTCGTCCTAAGCGTGTTGCACATGCTTATGCCATGGTCTGGCAGCAAGATTCACCGATGCGGGAAATTTTGTTGCAACAGGTTGATGCTTTAAAACAGCAGTTATTGCCGCTATATCCTGAGTTTGAATTGAATATTCTACCGGTAATGACCTATGGCAATCCGGGTATTCAACAGGCTTTGGCAGCTTTGAGTCAAAATCCTCAAGATCACGTGATTTTGTTCCCTTTATTTCCACAATATTCGGCAACTTCGACTGCACCTTTATATGATGCCGTTGCCAAATGGGTGCCACAGCAGCGTAATTTGCCGGGCTTATCCATCATTCGTGATTATTATCAGCATCCTTTATACATTCAGGCGTTGGCGCAAAGTGTGCGTGAATTTCAAGCCGAGCATGGTGTGGCAGAAAAATTATTGATGTCGTTTCATGGCATTCCACAGCCGTATGCCGATAAGGGTGATCCGTATGCAGAGCGTTGTCGGATCACGGCCAAATTGCTTGCCGATGCTTTAAATTTAAATGATGATCAGTGGGCAATTAGCTTCCAGTCACGTTTTGGCAAACAAGAATGGGTCAAACCCTATACGGATGTTTTGTTAGAAGAATGGGGACAGCAGGGCGTGAAGTCGGTGCAAATTATGAGTCCTGCTTTTTCTGCAGATTGTTTGGAAACGCTAGAAGAATTGGCAATTCAAAACGCAGAATTGTTTTTACAAGCAGGTGGCAAAGAATATGCCTATATTCCTGCACTGAATACCCGTGCCGATCATTTGGATTTGCTCAAACATTTACTTCAAGCTAATCTTGATGCTGTAAAGCTTAACCTAAGCCATTAATTTTTGAGGTTCGCCACCATGTTGCAAGTCAAAATTGTTCCCGTCACCGCTTTTCAGCAAAACTGCTCGATTGTGTGGGATGCAGAAAGCAAAGAAGCAATTTTGATTGATGCAGGCGGTGAGCCTGAAAAGCTGAAAGCCGAAGTTGAAGCGTTGGGTTTAACGGTGAAAGCTTTGTGGCTCACTCATGGACATTTAGACCATGCGGGGGCTGTTGGTGCGTTGCAACATTACTGGAATGTTCCTGTGATTGGTCCACAGAAAGAAGATGCTTTTTGGCTAGATCAGTTGCAAGAAGTATCTGCGCGTTATGGTTTTCCTATCCCTGAAAAAGTCACTGTGAGCCAGTGGCTAGACGGTGGTGAAGTGCTACAACTCGGTGAAGAAAGTTTTGAAGTGCGCTATGCCCCAGGGCATACTCCAGGTCATGTGATGTTCTATAACGCCAAATATGGCATTTTGTGGACGGGTGATGTGCTATTTAAAGGCTCGATTGGACGCACCGATTTTCCACGTGGGAATCATCAACAATTGCTAGATTCAATTCAGCGCGAATGTTTTAGTTTGCCCGATGACACTCAGTTTATTTCGGGGCATGGTCCCATCAGTACCATTGGATTTGAAAAACAGCATAACCCGTTTGTAGCAGGGCAAGCAGGTTAGAAGCAGTGTGTATTTATACTTTAAGAAAAAGTCAGCAGTCGCTGACTTTTTTATTTGCGAAAGGGATTATTCAGCATTTGTTTGCTTTCAATTGCAAACAGCATTGTAAAAATTGTCAGTAAGATGCCTATGCACAGCATGAGTAAATCATGCGCATATAGTCCAAAGCCTAAACTGCTGGTAGAGAGTAAAATACACAGCATTACAATTCCTTTTAACATGATTTCCATGGTGAGATGTTCCTAGGTTATTTTTTGCTTTCTTTATTGTTATGTGCAGTGACGGAGTCACGAACAGTGCAAAGTATAACCTGTGCTATTTCTGCTGAAAGCAATTATAGAACAACTAAGTTTTGAGCAATTTTTCTAAAAATGTGAAAAATTCCATGAAACTGCGTGTAGTTTTAGGCAATATTTGGCGTGGTAATTTATTGCTTATTCTTCAGAATTTTCTGCTTGAGGCGCATCCTGCGTTGGCAGTCTGTATTCATCATTTGCCCATGCACCTAAATCAATGAGCTTGCAACGTTCGGAACAAAAAGGACGAAATGGATTATTTTCCCATTGCGAAGGTTTGCCACAACGTGGGCAAGGAAAAGAGCGTGGCATGATCAACTCCAAATGAAAAATGCAGGATTGGATTAGGCAAATAGCACCTGACTTGGTAGACTTGTGCCGAATTTTGTAAGTTTGATCTGATTATGCCAATTCGTCAATTTCAAGCACAGCGTATGCATGCCCCTCGTGATTTTCAAGCCATTGCCAATGAATCGATTTGTGTTGAAATTGGTGCGGGAAAAGGCAGGCATGCTTTATTATTTAGTGGGCAACATCCCGATAAAAAATTAATTGCGATTGAGCGTACCCGCGAAAAATTTGTAGCGATGCAAAAACAGCATCAACTTGAAGGTCAGCACAACTTACAAATTGTGCATGCCGATGCCATTCCATGGATTGTGCATGCTTTATTTCCTGCTCAAGTTGGGCAATTCTTTATTTTATATCCGAATCCAGAACCACATAATGCCACCCAGCGTTGGTTGAATATGCCATTTTTTGAGTTTTTATTGTCGCGTTTAAAAGCAGGCGGCAGTATTACTTTGGTAAGTAATATTCCTGAATATATTGCAGAAGCACAGCAACAGCTGATTGAAGTGTGGAAATTGCCATTTATTCAGCAGGATGTTCCAGTGGATTCAGCACGCACTCATTTTGAAATCAAATATTTAGCACGTGGTGAGCGTTGTCAGGAACTGCTGATCACCAAACCTGCGGCTTATACAACCCGTTTTGATGATTTTCAGCCTTTGCAAGGACAGCAGCCGACTTTAACACCTGCTGCAGTTGAGGCGAAAGTTTCTGCAGACTCAAGTGCAACAACTGAGTAAACAGGCATGAAACAGCGCATTGCAATTATAGGAGCAGGGCCAGCAGGGCTAATGGCTGCCGAAGTGCTGAGTCAGTATGCCTATGATGTGCATGTCTATGAGCAGAAACCTTCAGCGGCACGTAAGTTTTTGATGGCAGGTAAAACGGGGCTGAATATTTCACATGCCGAACTGATTGCACAATTTATTCAGCGTTATGATCGGGCGGAATGGTTGGCGCCGTGGATTCAACAATGGGATGCGGCTTGGATTCAAAACTGGATGCAGGGTTTAGGTATTCAGTCTTATGTAGGTTCATCGGGGCGAATTTTTCCACAAGAAATGAAAGCCGCACCTTTGCTACGCGCATGGTTAAAACGCTTGGTTGATGCAGGCGTGCAGTTTCATTATCGGCATCAGGTATGTGATTTAAAGAACAATCAACTCAGTATTCAAAATCTAAGTACAGCGCAAGTTGAACAACAGCAGTTTGCCGCCATTGTGATGGCATGTGGGGCTGTGTCGTGGTCGAAATTAGGTAGCGATGGTGCATGGCAGCGTTGGTTATCTGCCAATGAAATTCAGCCTTTTCAAGCCAGTAATGCAGGGGTGGAATGTCACTGGTCTAACTATATGCAGCCAGTTTTTGGACAACCTTTAAAACGTGTGCAAGCATGGGTGAAAGGCGCTGAAGCGAGCATGGGCGATATTGTGATTAGCCATTATGGTTTGGAAAGTGGCTTAATTTATAAGCAAGGGCGAGCATTGCGACAGTTGCAGCACGCTCAACAACCGCTGCAGTTACAACTCGATTTGCTACCCGATTTAACCGTTGAGCAACTCTACCAAAAGTTGCAACCTTCCAAAAAACAGTCTGTAAGCAATATTTGGCGTAAGGCAGGTTTGGATGCCGTGAAGTCTGCAGTCGTGCGTGAGTTGGTGGATAAAGCCCTTTGGCAGCAACCTATGCAATTGGCGCAGCAGATTAAAAATTTAACGGTGCCTTTAAAGGGTTTTCGTCCTATTGAAGAAGCAATTAGCTGCGCGGGCGGGGTTAAACGCGAGGTTTTATCTGCACAATTGCAGTTAAACTCTAATCCTCACGTTTTTCTTTGTGGTGAAATGCTGGATTGGGATGCACCAACGGGCGGCTATTTGCTGACAGCCTGTTTTGCTACGGGACGCGCTGCTGCTGAAGGAGTGCATCAGTATTTACAGCAGCGTCCGTAAAAATACGCTATTCATCTAGTTGTGGATATTGCCCACGCCAATGTTCTAGTTGTTGCTGCGCCTGTAATAAGTCTGCTAAGCCTTGCTGTCGTTGTTGTTTGCTGACAGGATAAGGTGCAGAAGCCGTATTTTGAGTTGCCAGATATTGCGCTTGCTGTTCCCAATAATGACTCATTAAGCCTTGAATATAACGCCCTTGCGGCGTTTTTAAATCCAGCTCTTTAAGCATACTCAAGGCAGATTGAACATTGTCCTGCAGGCGATTTTGTGCAAATGCAGCATCGAGTTGTTTGCTTTCATGTAGGCGTTCTAACTCATCTTCCAAATCATTGCTCATTTGGTCATGGCGTTGTTCATAATCCATCAGCAATTGAATGTCATGCGGGTCATCCGCAGTCATTTCAAAGGGTTGAATCGCGGCTTGCTCGACCTGAGTTTGCATGATTTGATCTTCAGGGCTGAGTTTGTCTGCATGTTCTACTTTGCTGCGCTCGCAAGCGCTGAGGGAGAACGCCAAAAAAATTGTTAAGGGAGCAATCGCGTGTTTAAAGGTTATTTGCATTTATTTGCTCCCTCTCATTCAACTTTTTGATAGACATACAAATGTGTACAATAGGGAAATTCAATTTCATCTTGCACATGCTTATTCGTATATTCTAATACTAATTGTTCAAATTGTGTTTTGAGTTGTTGTTGCTGTTCAGTTGGCATTGCAGCAATGAAACTGGTCGAAAGCAAACGCTTAGACACGACTTGTTCAACTGTACCAACATGCGTGTGATGAAATTTCTGCTCGTGAGTAAGTTGGAATAAATCTGTATCGGCAAATACCTGACGCCAGTCCTGATTGTGAAAACGCGGTGTATCGCCCTCAAAAGGCAAAATCATCTTTGCCAGTGCATTGACCCAATTGACTGAAATATCACGTTGATTCCAAATTAACAGCAAATGACCTTGCGGTTTTAAGATTCGGTGAATTTCCTTTAAACTTTGCAGATTGGCAAACCAATGAAAAGATTGCGCACAGCTCACCAAATCTGCACACTGGTCGGGGAGTGGTAATTGCTCACTTCGTGCCTGAATTGTCTCAACATGCGGGTAAAGTTGCTTTAATTGGGCTAACATGTTGGCAACTGGATCTACCGCTATAAGCTGAGTTGTCAGTTTGAGCAAATGTGGCAGGAACTTTCCTGTGCCAGAACCCAAGTCTACAATATTGCTATTCAGTGGAACTTGGAGCCGATCTTGCAGGAAAACATCGACTTCTTGCGGGTAACTGGGGCGAACTTGTTGATATAGGTTTGCCCCTAAAGCAAAGCCTTGTTGTGCGGCAGGATGTAGAGATTGTGTCATATTTTGCGATTTTTAATCTGCTGTGCATCTATAAAATAACATATTCACTTTTGAACTTGCGTACAGTGTATTCAAGTTTAAAGTAACGGTTTAATTCAGCGCCTTGGCGCCGGTGTGGGAATGGACAAACACATAATTTTTGAAGACGGACATATCCGCGCTATTTTCATGAAAGGCTCATCTCAGGAGCTGATTTTTTCTTTTGGCGATTTAATTACACGGGCCAAAGGAACGTCTATTAATGCCGAAAAATCACTGGAAAAGTTTCATTTTAATGTGATTGGGGTCATGCCTAAGGAAAAATCATGGTTTCCTGAAGCTTCTATGCGCGCCATGTTGGCAGCCATTCAAGACCTGATTGCCTCGTTTAAAATTCGAGTGGGCTATGGCGGCTCAATGGGCGGCTATGCAGCAATTAAATATTCCAATTTGCTGGATTTAAACCGTATTGTGGCTTTGGTGCCGCAGTATTCAATTGACCCTGAAGATATTCACGACCCACGCTATAACATGTTTTATCAGGCAGATTTAAATGCCAATATGCGCATTCAAGCGCAAGATGTATCGGCACAGCGTGAATATATTGTGGTCTATGACCAATATTATGCTGAAGATCGTGGGCATTATTTAAAAATTCAGCCTTTAATTCCGCATTTACATACCTTACATTTGCCATTTACAGGGCATGATGCAATTGCGATTTTAGCCAACTCTGAATTACTGAATGACTTTTTAACCCATCCTTTTGATGCGCCGTTCTTTTACCAAAAAATTCGCAAGGTGAAAAAGAACAGCAAGTTTTACTATCGTAAAGTGATTGAAAATGTCTTGCCGAATCATCGTTGGTCTTTAGGTCGTATTTTAAAATACAATAACTTACAGCTAGACAGTAACTTTTTTGATGCCAAGTTAAAACAAAACCTGATTCGCTCTTTGCTTAGTAATAAACAGGTCGATCAGCACGATTTAAACAAACTTGGCTTACAAATTCAGTTGCCGTATGAAAATCGTAATGTCTTGCTCGACCATTTTGGTCATGGTTTGGTGTTTAACATCATCAGCCAAAAAATTGAGAGCTATGCCGCACATGCGATTGCTTTGAACCATAAATTCCTGATTCCGATTTATGCAAAGGGCAGTGGTTTGGTGCAAATTTATCTGAATGATGAACGCTATTTAATTAGTATGAATGATCGTCATATCATGAAACTATGCAAGGAACAAGATGCGCTTGCTGCAGGCATGCACCCATTAATATTGAAAAAATATAGCGACTATTTTGTGTTGAGCTATAAAGATTTAAACTTGAGCAGTGATGAGTTTGGCGGCAATGATTTTGTAGAAGATTTGCCAGATACTGCCAAATTTTCCCTAGAACTGGAACAGTAAGCTGCAAAGTTTGATCCATGATTTAGATGGTTTAAATTTTAGACACTTGTATTGTTTTGCCATTGGGCTAAGATGATCTTAAAACATGGTTTTGTTGATCATTCCAAGGGTAGTATGTAT
Organism: Acinetobacter sp. SWBY1; assembly: GCF_002946595.1. Lineage (NCBI taxonomy): Bacteria > Pseudomonadati > Pseudomonadota > Gammaproteobacteria > Moraxellales > Moraxellaceae > Acinetobacter > Acinetobacter sp. SWBY1. Next base: position 2,431,803 of record NZ_CP026616.1, read on the forward strand.
GACCAAGTTGTTGATGCCTGCTGTGCTTGTTTTGCTGTCCAGTTTCATTTTATCTGCGACTTTATTTGTAGATGCGCCTGAGCCGAAGGCTTATCTATTTTTCGCTTTAGGTTTGTTGGTATTGTTGGGATTAGGCGCTTATGTATTCCGACAAGTTCAAAAATCGATACGCTATCACATGAATAAGCCTGCAGATTAAATGCAGGCTTATTTATTTGCGCTGAGTTATTTTTGTGCTTTTCAAGCAACCAATAAATCAAAAAAATTATAGTTTAATCACTTTAATTTCTTCTTCAGCCTCTGCACTTGGTGCAGCCTGAGTTTGTGCTTCCTGATTAGGTGCGGTAGTGGTGGCTGCAGGGGCGATATTCTGCGAAGGCGCGCTTAATGGTGCTTGATAGATAGGTACGGCTTGATCACTTTGCCCTGTAATCACTTCTTTGGTTTCCTGAATTTTATTATTGACCTGACCCGCCAGTTGCTGCCCTGTTTGCTTGGCTTGCGCTGCACCCTGACTGCCCAAAGTTTTGGCATTGTCTAAAGCCTGATGTGCCGATGGACGAATTTTCTCAATGCCTTTTTCTGTGACTTCACCCACTTTTTGTGCAGCCTGAATCACATCTTCCTGAGTTTTATAAGCCCAGACGTGTAATAAATTTGGATTGTCTGCATAAGGGCGAATCGGTTTGTGGCTTTGATTGTCTTGTGTAGGTTCAGAACTGTTTTGCGCACATACAGCAGCACTGCTGAGCAATAATCCAATGGCAATACCGAAACTGATTTTATTCATGTGTTGGCCTCTTTAAATACGCAGTGTGGTGGCTACTGAAAGCTTGAATGTAGATGAGGATTCTTGGCAGTACCCATCTTAAAATTACAACCTTCACGCGCTATGTAGTGATGTTGTTGAGGATTGTATAAGGAATACATGACAAATACTGTTTGCTTCTCGCAAGTTTAATTGTCTTTAGAGTGATGATTGAACATGCGTTTGAATCATGTGGTGTTTCTAAGCACAATTTATGCAGATCATAAGCAGAGCATAAATAGAAAGACCCACAATAATTTGTGGGTCTTGTTACTCTGGAGAGTTTTAAAGCAGGGCAGTATTGGACTGCACTGCACGATTATCTTAATTTGAAATATCTGAAGATGGCGGGTTTGTGTTAAAAGTCACACAATCTTGCTACATCAGGATACATTCAGGTTCGTTTTAAATTAGTTGCATTGTGCAAGTGCATCTTTATGAAAGTGACTGCGCAAGGTAATGAAGTTTTTTTGTACCGTAGCATCGTGCAAGTCAAAGTGCTGTGCGGTACTGGTGCCGTCTTGGGCAAAAGTTGCAGAACCTGCTGAAATTAAAGTGTTGCCTTTAAATGCCCATTGTTCAATTGAGCGACCTGCCTTGAGTGTACCTGTAAATTCAATAACACATTTATCAATAAATTTAGTGAGTTTTGCGCTGTTGTTTACGGTGTCTGGGTAAACTTCGATATTTTGAACTTCTTGTAATACACCTGCAGTAAGCTGCGGAATAACAGGTGCAGAGGTACACGCACTAAGAGAAAGGCAAGTTAAACCCGATAAGATGAGTGTTTTAAGTTTCATAAGCTTGTTTTCTTGTTGAGTGTTGTTAGGTTGAGTATAGGGAATTGGTTAGAAAATGACTATAGCTCAGTGATTAACGATTCCAATCTTGTGTGCGAATACGGCCAGTCTGATAATAAATCGACACTAATTCGATAAAATTCTTAAAATCTGAGTTTTCATTTAGAATTCTATTGATTGATTGCCAATCCACTTCGGGTCTTCGGCGAGCAGGAAGTAAGATTTCACTTTCAGTTGGATTTTCTGGGTTGAGTAAAATTACACCTATACCATGTAAAGCTGAAAGCATACGCAGTTCTTCTTCAACTTCATTGGTAGAAATTGAGGTTGCAACTAAATATCCTTCATTTGCCCAACTTGAATTACTAACAGCTTGGAAAAAACTACTTCTAATATTTGAGTTATTTAGTTCTTTTTTTACCTCGAATGACCAAAGGCGAACATTCTGACCTGAACCATGTTTAACGCAGGTCTTCACTAGTTCATGCCACTTTTTATCAATAGGCTGTATAGCAACAATATCAGGGTGTAACCATTGATTACCATTTTGTCCTCGATTATTTGAAGACTTTTTTTCATCAATTCTCAGGCTATAGAGGTTTAGCTCTTTAGATAAATATTCGATGAGAATAGGATATAAGTCGTACTCTGAAAATATTTTTTCTTGAATTGGTGGTGGATTATTGTCTTCTGCATCAATAATTAATGAATTATGGAAGTCAATTCCTGTTATTGGTGAAAGATTTGAAGGGGGTTCATACCAATATTGGCGTGGACGTGGCCTTTCTTGATATTTTACACAAGGATTATTTTGAATTAAGTCTGGGAAAATACTATATAACTCTCGAATAACTTGTTGTTTAAAAGCACCCTCATTGTTTTCAAATTTAATATTATTTCTTTTCTCGATATAATCTTGAGGATATGTAGCAATTAATTTATCAGCAATAAATCTAGCTGTAAATTTTTGATTAGGATTAGATTTTAAAAATTCTAATGCTTTTTGAGCTTGTGATAATTTCATACTTTTGATAAAAATAAAAAACCCCACTCATTTATAGCGGGGTTTCTTTTAACTTACAAGCAATTAAGACTTTAGTGCTGCAACACACTTACATCTGCAACACGTGTAAATAAATCACGTAATTGCGCGAGTAAACGTAAGCGGTTGGCTTTCAACTCAGCATCATCAGCCATCACCATGACACTGTCAAAGAAAGCATCAATAGGCGCACGTAATGCGGCCAATTGAGAGAGTGCAGTGGTGTAGTCTTTTGCTGCCAATAATGGCTCAACCACAGGTGTGATTTTTGATAGTTCAGCGAATAATGCTTTTTCTGCATCTTCCACCAAGTCTGCTTCAATGACGCTTCCTTCAGGCGCAGTTTCTTTGGCTAAAATGTTGGCAACACGTTTGTTTGCAGCAGCCAATGCAGCCGCCTCAGGCAAGGCACGGAAGTGATTTACTGCATTCACACGCTTATCAAAATCTAGTGGAGATTTTGGTGATAAAGCTTGAACGGCTTGAATCACATCTACCGCAACGCCTTGGTCTTCGTATTTCGCACGGTAACGACCTTCTAAGAAGGCTACCGCATCTGCCAAAGTCTTGTCGTGATCTTTTAATACATCGCCATAAGCAGTCAAGGCTAGCTTAATCAAGTCTTCAATTGAAACATCAAGATTATTTTCAGTCACTAAACGCAAAATACCAATCGCAGAACGACGCAATGCAAATGGGTCTTTAGAACCTGTCGGCGCTTGACCAATACCAAAAATACCTGTGAGGGTGTCTAAACGGTCTGCAAGGGCAATGGTCGTGCCTGTTTTGGTTTTAGGAAGTACATCACCCGCAAATTTAGGTAAGTATTGTTCACCCAGTGCTTCTGCAACTTCGTCATTTTCACCTTCAAGACGTGCGTAGTAAGTTCCCGCAATCCCTTGAAGTTCTGGGAATTCACCCACCAATTCAGAGGTTAAGTCACATTTTGCAAGCAAAGCAGCTTTTTCTGCATCTTGTGGATTTGCACCCGTAATTGGCGCCAAAGCAACAGCCAGTTTGGCAATTCGTTCAGATTTGTTCCAAAGTGTGCCCAATTGCGCTTGGAAAACCATGTTGACCAATTTTTCTTTGCGTGATGCAAGCGGTTGTTTCTGGTCTTGCAAGAAGAAGAATTCAGCATCAGACAAACGTGGGCGCACCACTTTTTCATTACCTTCAATAATTTGAGTCGGGTCTTTAGACTCAATATTGGAAACTGTAATAAAGTAAGGCTGTAATTTGTTGTCGCTATTGACCAAACAGAAATACTTTTGGTTGTCCTGCATGGTGGTAATTAACGCTTCTTGAGGCACAGCAAGGAAACGCTCTTCAAAGCTGGCACGTAAGGCAACAGGCCATTCAACCAATGCAGTTACTTCATCACGTAGATCCGCAGGAACAATCGCAATCGCATTAACTTCATCTGCCAACGCTTTTACTTGTTGGTCGATGATAGCTTGACGCTCTTCAAACGACGCTACAACGTAAGCAGCTTTTAACTTCGCTAAGTAATCATCGGCATGCGTTAAAGTGATAGCTTCAGGTGCATGGAAACGGTGTCCATAAGTGACATTACCTGCCTGATGATCTTGAATCGTTGCTTCAATTACTTGATGATCTTTAAGTAAAACGACCCATTTAACTGGACGCACAAATTCAGTACGGCTCGCAGCAGAGCGCATGCGTTTTGCAATTGGCAGGTTGTCCAACGCAGTTTGTAGAATTTGTGGCAATAATGCATCAATGCTTTGACCTTTCACATCTTTTAGGTAGCACACTTTTTCAACTTTACCTGCTTGGAATGTAGAGACTTGATCTACCGTAATGCCTTGACCGCGCATAAAGCCTTCAAGGGCTTTGGTTGGTTTGCCTTCGGCATCGTAAGCAGCTTGAACAGCAGGGCCGTCAAAGCGTTTTTGTGTGTCTGCTTGTGCGGCATCGACATTAGCAATTTTAAGTGCCAAGCGACGTGGTGCTGCATAGGCTTCAATTGCATCAAAAGCCAAGCCTGCATCTTTTAAACCTTTTTCAGTTTCTGCAAGTAGTGCATCACGTAAGGTTTTTAAGCTTTTCGGTGGGAGTTCTTCGCAACCGAGTTCAAATAAAACTGTATGTTTAGACATTATTTGCTTTCCTCAGTATTTTGCGCTTTGGCTTCCGCTTCAACCTGTGCTTTTAATTGTGCCAAGACTTCATCACGTAAATGCGGTTCAGCCATTGGGAAGCCTAATTTTGCACGTGCAGTCACATAACTTTGTGCAATAGAACGTGCCAAAGTACGAACACGTAAAATATAACGCTGACGTTCAGTCACAGAAATTGCACCGCGCGCATCCAACAGGTTAAAGCAGTGAGATGCTTTAATCACTTGCTCATAAGCAGGTAATGGTAATTCTGCTGCAATTAAACGGCTCGCTTCTACTTCATAGAAGTCAAACAGTTCAAACATTTTTTCTACAGGTGCGTATTCAAAGTTATAGGTCGATTGCTCAACTTCGTTTTGATGGAACACATCGCCATACGTCACAGTACCAAACTGTCCTTTAGTCCAAACCAAGTCGTAAACTGAATCTACACCTTGCAGGTACATTGCCAGACGTTCAAGACCATAGGTGATTTCGCCTGTTACAGGGTAGCATTCAACACCACCGACTTGCTGGAAGTAAGTAAACTGAGTCACTTCCATGCCGTTTAGCCATACTTCCCAACCTAAGCCCCAAGCGCCAAGTGTTGGAGATTCCCAGTTATCCTCTACAAAGCGAATGTCATGCACCAATGGGTCAATTCCAATTGCTTTTAAAGAATCTAAATACAATTGTTGGATGTTGTCTGGGTTTGGTTTCAGCACCACCTGAAATTGATAGTAGTGTTGTAAGCGGTTCGGGTTTTCGCCATAACGACCATCTTTAGGGCGGCGAGATGGTTGTACATACGCCGCGTTCCATGTTTCTGGACCTAAAGCACGTAGGAAAGTTGCAGTGTGGAATGTACCTGCCCCCATTTCCATATCGTAAGGTTGTAAAACGACGCAGCCCTGCTCCGCCCAGTAGTTTTGTAAGGCAAGAATTAAGCCTTGAAAGGTATCAATATGCGATATGGCGCGACTCATGGTCATCCACTTAAAATTAGAGAAAAATTGTGCTCAATTATAAGGATTTTGAGGTGCAGTGCAAAGGATTCGAGCGTTTCAGCGACAAGTTCTGATAATAAATTATTTAAACGCTTTTGTTTAATTTTCGAGTTAATTCAAAACGTACCCCATACCAGACATATTTTCCCAGTTGGCAAAGTCCTGAATCGCAGACCATTCACATAAACGTCACCTCATGACGCATAACATCTTTCTCAATCTTAATTTTCAAATCATGAAATGTTAGCTTTGAAATGATGTTGTCACTGAGGTGTTTGCTATGTCTGATCGCATTCGTGAAAAATTACAAATTCTTGCCGATGCAGCTAAATATGATGTGTCCTGTTCCTCTAGTGGTAGTGACCGTAAGAATAAAGACAAAGGTTTAGGCGATGCCAGTCGGGCAGGGATTTGCCATAGCTATACCGAAGATGGGCGCTGTGTTTCATTGCTGAAAATCTTGTTCAGTAATGTCTGTATTTTTGATTGTGCTTATTGTGTGTCGCGCCGTTCTAATGATGTGAAACGTGCTGCATTTACGGTACAAGAGGTGGTTGATCTGACCATTAATTTTTATCGTCGTAATTATATAGAGGGATTATTCCTTAGCTCAGGTATTTTTAAATCCGCCGACTATACGATGGAGCGGATGCTTCAAGTGGTGAAAAAGCTACGTCTCGAAGAAAATTTTAATGGCTATATTCATCTCAAAACTATTCCTGGAGCATCGCCTGAGCTGATTCATGAAGCAGGACTTTATGCTGACCGTATGAGCATCAATTTAGAAATGCCAACTGAGGTCGGATTAAAAGCGTTTGCGCCTGAAAAATCACATCAAGAAGTACAAAAAGACTTGGGGCTAGTGCGAGATCGACTGATTCAACTCAAAGATGAACGCCAGATTATCAAGCATGTGCCAAAATATGTACCCGCAGGGCAGACCACGCAAATGGTAGTCGGCGCACATCAGGAAACTGATCAAGACGTACTTATGATGGCAGATCGACATTACAAGGAATTTAAACTGAAACGGGTATATTTCTCAGGTTATATTCCAATCAACACAGAAAATAACTATTTACCAGCGGTCGGTTCGGCGCCGCCTTTATTAAGGGAAAATCGGCTTTATCAAAGTGATTGGTTGATGCGTTTTTATGGTTTTGAAGTCAATGAAATCGTCAATGAAAAACACCCACATTTAGATTTGGATGTAGACCCCAAACTGAGTTGGGCGTTGCGTCATCCCGAGCAGTTTCCAGTGGATTTAAATCGTGCTGACTATCGCATGATCCTTCGTGTACCAGGCATCGGCGTAAAGTCAGCCAAGAAAATCGTGCAAGCGCGTCGTTTTGGCAAGATACATACTGATTTATTGAAGCAACTCGGTGTGGCGTATTCACGTGCCCAGTTTTTTATTCGTTGTGAAGACAGTCCACGATTTCAAAAGGAACTTTCTACGACTGATATTCGTCAGCAAATATTAACGCAGGGTTCATCTAAATACGTTAAACAACTGTCACCGCAATTGAGTTTAGGATTTTAAACATGCTCAGTGATGCGGTGGTTTATTACTACTTTGATGGCTCTATGGTCGGTTTACTCAACTGCGTATTTCGTGCTTTTCAATTTAAAGAGTTTCACGTGCAACTGTGTTTAAACCAAGGTGCGCAGCATGGCTTATTTGCTACGGTGGTTGAAATTCCAAATCATGAGCAACATGCAAGTCGTGTTTGGTCAGCTTTACAGCAGAAACTTTCGCATTCATCTCTGAGACAATTTTATCTTGCTTATTTGTCAGAATCGTTGGATGCCTATCAACATTTATTTAATTACTGTATCTATGTTTTTCGGCATCAACATTCAGTCGAAAAAAATTACTCTCATCCCAGTGTTTTAGCGATTTCGCAATGGACGAAAAAGGTCGGGCGCGAAAAGCATCGTATGGAGGCTTTTGTGCGGTTTAAGAAAACCACAGATGGATTGTTTTTAAGTTTAGTTCGACCTGATTTTAATGTATTACCTTTGATACAGCCGCATTTTAAGCGTCGTTATCAAGATCAACGTTGGCTCATTTATGACGAACAACGTAAATATGGACTGTATTATGACTTACACGAGATTCATGAGGTGTCTCTAGATGCTCATCAGATTGACCGTAATATTGAAAATGGGGCTAGTCAAAATTTTCAATTAGAATTAGATAAACAAGAAGAATTATATGATCAGCTTTGGAAAGATTATTTCAATAGTATCAATATTAAAGAACGTCAGAATGTGAAATTGCATGTGCAATATTTGCCAAAACGTTATTGGCGATATTTGAATGAAAAATATGTTTAAGGCATTTTTTTGATTATTATTTTAAAAATACCAACATAACAAAAGAGCACATTCATGACTAAATTAGTTTAAAAAACAGCAGTACTGATTATGGCTTGTTTGAGTACTTTGGTATTTGCCAAAACGCAAGATAAAGCGATAGATCCTTATAGCCAATGTGTCGATGACATAATTCCACAGCTAAAACTGGGCAATATCAATAATGCTGTGGTGGAGATCTGTAGTACCAGAACCAAAACTTTATATGCAAAGCAGATTGTGCAGGTATGGGATCAAATAAAAAAACAGAGTCAGGAATACAAGCAGCTTGAACGCTATCAGGACATCATGAAATCACAACAACTCTTGAAAAATTTTGTCGATCAAAAGTGCCGTAATGCTGGTGCTTATATCGGTTCGCCGATGTATGAGTTTTGCCCCATGCAAAAATATGTAGAGCGATTGGAGCAATTGGAGGAGTATTTAAATTAATCTTGATCAGTTTTCGTTATTATTTAAAACTGTAATTTAAATACATCTTCAGTCTGAGTCGGCGTATACTGCTGCAACCAATGAAACAACACTATTCCAGCAAGGTGCATTGTGAGCTTAACCCAATCAGACTGGCTAAATGTCTTAAAACCGAATTACAAAGTATTACCTTTCAAAGAACGCCTACTTTGTGGTTTGGGCGCATTATTGGGTTTGGCATTATCTTCCCTGATCAGTTGGTGGGTGTTGGGCGATATTAACGCATGGTATATCGCGCCAATGGGTGCATCTTCGGTATTGTTGTTTGCTGTGCCTGCCAGTCCTTTGGCGCAGCCGTGGAATATTGTAGTTGGGAACAGTATTGCAGCAATTATGGGCGTGAGCTGTGCTTTATATATTCCAAATTTAACCGAAGCCTTTAGTGTGGCTGTGGCTTTATCTATTTTCTTGATGATGACCACCGATTCGCTGCATCCACCGAGTGGAGCAGTGGCCATTACCGCAGTGCTTGGCGGAGATGCCGTGCGTGAGCTGGGTTATCACTTCATCTTTTATCCTGTGCTGCTTAATTCAGTTTTGCTGATGATGATTGCAATCGTATTTAACCGCATGATTGGCAAGCCTTATCCTCAAACGCCACAGTTGAATCAACGTACCCAAGACCCAACGCCTACTCAAAAAGCCACTATTCAGCCGCAAGATATTCAAGATGTTTTAGATGCACAAACCCAGTTGCTAGATATTAGTGAATACGACTTACAAAAAATCATTTTAGAAGCGCAACACAAAGCCAGTGAACGACAAACTCAAGCACTGACTTGTGCCGATATTATGAGTAAAGATGTGGTCAGTTTGCAGCAAGATGAGGATATTCACAGTGCTTTAGAAAAATTCAAACACATGAATTTAATGAGTTTGCCAGTCATTGATACTGAACAACATTTGGTGGGAACTTTGGCATTGTATGAAGTGGTGGAATGGTTTAAACACGTAACAGATTTACCTTATAGCTGGAAACATCAAGTAAAACATATCATGTTGCGCCAAGTGGTCACGGTGCAACCGCAACAAAGTATTCAAGACCTTGTACCGTACTTTGTCGAGCGTTCTTTTAACTACATTCCTGTGGTAGAGCAGCAGCGTTTGGTGGGGATTATTAGCCGTGCCGATATGATTGCCGTCTTAAATCAACAGCTTGCTGTAAAGACCAATTGATTGACTTGTATTGTCGATGCGTATTCAACACGACTCAATCCTGAAATGCTGTGACTTTTAAAATATATTGCAGGTTGAAAGGCAAAAAAAAGCTACGATGCTTGGGGGAGCAATCGTAGCGAAAAAGAAGAAAGTTGTGTGAATAGGGTGGTGTCTACGAGTGAATCGGTAAACGATTCAAGCCTATGAATCTTTAAATATGGTCAGTCTTTCAAATTTCAATACCGTTTATCGGTCTTGATCAGGATTGACTGTGCGCACAGGTCTTGTGTAGCCCTGAGTATAGTTTGCTGTATTCGACTGGTTTTGTTTAGGAATCACCAACCACAACACCAAATACACCAAAATGCCAGGAAAGGCAGCGCTCATCACGGAAACAATCACAAAAATTAAGCGCAGTAAATTTGCGTTCCAACCAAAACGTTCAGCAATACCACCCATAACCCCAGCAATCATATTTGAGCGGTTTGAGCGATATAAACCAACATTGGCCATCTAATTCTCCTTGAGAGATCTAAAATTCAAAATAAATACCCGCTGATGTTTAGCTTCGCAGCACATCATCTGTATATAGAATAAAAATGGTGATGCACTTGGGTTTTTTAAAGGGCGGTGGCAAAGCAATTAGTAAAGTTATGTAACTTTTAGTGTTGCTTAAACCAGCATCCACCTAAAATATCGTAAAGAAGCGATGGGCAGAGTAAGCGCTTGACCACAAAGGATTGAGGAAAAGCATGGCTTACATTGAGTTGCCTATTCGGTGGTTTGAATAGGACTGAACATTCAGTCTATTCACTCTATATGAGGGATAGTGTGTCGGCTAAATCAAATATTTGCGCAGTTTCTATATGGAGTGCAGTGGCATTGCTTGGATGCGATGATTCACAACTTGAGCAAGCTGCAGTGCAAAAATATACAGAACAGGCAGAAACTAAAAGACTGACTGAAGTAGCAGGGCAGGCAACCGCACCCATGCAAACGGCTGCAACAGAACATCATATTCCCGAAAATCATCTGACTTATGTGGGACGCTATACTATTCAGATTAGCTGTGAAGATAAGTTTGTTATGTGCGAAAGCGGAAAAGTCGATTATATTCTGACCTTATTGCCTGATGGGACAGCGCATCGTATTTTTGTCAATGCGGGGCAAATCAGTTACGACAATAAAAAAAAATACCGCAAAGATTTATGGTTCTATGATGAAGACGCGCATCAAATTGTGGTGGCACGCGCCTCTGGGGTGAACTTTTACTATAATGTTGATCAAGACCATAATTTAATTATGGATAAAAACAAAATTGCGATTGCAACAGAAAATAATCGTGAATACTTTAAAAGCAATCCCTTACCTTCGCAAAACTATCATTTAATCAGAGCAAGTTAATTATTCGCTCATTCAATTCTTAGCCCATTCGTGAAAAACTTTTGGGCTTTTGTTTTTTTACATCAAGTTTTTATTTGGGATGTGTAAAGTATGATTTATCAATGATGGCACATCGTCTACAACTGAATTGAGCAAGGTGTAGTGGATAAAAGTGTTAGTCAAACAGGGCAGAATACGGGAATTCTATAGTAAATTACGAAACTGCACGATCCACAGAACAGTGCTGTGATGACTGGTAATTTAAAGATTTTTTAGAAGGAATGGTGGGTCGTCCGCGATTCGAACGCGGGACCAACGGATTAAAAGTCCGCTGCTCTACCGACTGAGCTAACGACCCAGAGGAGTAAAAATGACGATGATCATTTTTAAAGTATCAACCTTGAAGAAGATGGTGGGTCGTCCGCGATTCGAACGCGGGACCAACGGATTAAAAGTCCGCTGCTCTACCGACTGAGCTAACGACCCATCTAAGGTTGATCAAGGAAATGGTGGGTCGTCCGCGATTCGAACGCGGGACCAACGGATTAAAAGTCCGCTGCTCTACCGACTGAGCTAACGACCCTGAACCAGCAATCAAGCAGGCTTGATTGTGAAGTGCAAGAAAAACCAGAGGGTTTTAAGCACCACTTCGTTTGATGGAGCGTATTGTAGCAAGATATGAAGCGAGCGCAAGTAAAAAATAAAAAAGTTGCCTATGTTTGATTATAAATGCAACAAATTTGTCGTATCTAATCAAAAAATAGGCAACATAGTGGCTTAGAAGCGATATTGATACTGTTGAATATTGTCGTAAATTTCTTGGGTCAGCTCGCAATAAGCAGATTGGTTTGGCAATAACACCAGAATTTTTTCATCACACTGTTTTAAATCAAAACCTTGAGTTTTCAGGGTGTTCTTCTGATATTTAAATGTACCTGTGGTTTGCATTTGCTTTTGAATGCGTAAAAAAACGGGTACTGCATAAGCGGGCATTGCTTTTTTAAACTCCACCAGCATTTGACGCAAGTCTTGTTCATCTAACTGGCAGCCTTCGTTTAAGGTAATCGCAGCCATACCTGCACGACCATTGGTATGTGGGATTTCAACGCCATACACGACAGCTTCAGCAATTTTTTCATAGTCACTGACAATGTTTTCTACTTCTGTGGTGGATACGTTCTCACCTTTCCAGCGGAAGGTATCACCTAAACGATCAACAAACTGGGCGTGACGGAAGCCAATGTCGCGGACTAAATCGCCCGTGTTAAAATAGGCATCGCCTTGTTTAAACACGTTTTGCATCATCACCGCCTTGTTTTTTTCAGGGTCGGTGTAGCCATCAAACGGTGAGCGACGGGTGATTTTTCCAATCAATAAGCCGACTTCGCCTTTTTTGACTTTCATGCATTTGCCTTTGGCATCGCGTACGGGTTCATTTTTTTCTTTATCAAACTGAATGACCGCATAAGGTGTCGGTGAAAAACCAACCGTGTTGTCAAAGTTAAACACATTGCTAAAGCCGACGTTGCCTTCGCTAGATGCATACAGTTCCAGAATTTCCTGAACACCAAAGCGTGTTTTGAATTTGCTCCAAATATTAGGACGCATGCCATTGCCAATCATTTTGGTCACACGATGCCCACGCTCTAAATCAGAAGCAGGCGCATCCATTAAATAACGGCACAATTCGCCCACATAGCCAATCGCAGAGGCATTGAATTTGTGTACATCTTGCCAGAAGCATGAAGTGGAGTATTTTCTACGGATGGCAAAGGTGGCACTGCCTGCAATTACGCCACACCAGCACACCACAATACCTGTGGCATGGTACAGCGGCAGAGTGCAGTACATCACATCATCCTGATTTAAACCCAAGACATGACCATAGGTACCATAAGCCAACGTCCAACGGCTATTGGTGAAAATCACCGCTTTAGGCAAGCCTGTTGTACCTGAGGTATAGATATAAAACAGCCCATCTTTGCCCTGTACCGACTGTGTGGTGGCAGGATTAAAGCTTGGGAATGATGCAATGCATTGCGCTAAATTTTGAAAACCTTCAGGGGCAGTGCCAGCATCGGTACGGGTATTTTGATCTGCAAACCAATACAGTCGATTTTCTGTAAGCTCAAGTTCTTGGCGAATATCGGCAACGGCTTGACGACATTCCTCCCCCACAATCACGGCAATTGGTTTGACTAAATTGATGCTGTGCGCCAAAACTTTGGCAACTTGTGCGGTATTGACCAAAGCCACGGTAACGCCAATTTTTGCTAAGCCAATGACACTGGCAATTAATTCAGGGCGATTTTCCAACATCACCGCAATGACATCACCTTTACGTGCACCTATGCTTAAATAGTAATGGGCAATTTGGTTGGCCCAAGCATTGAGCTGTAAATAGCTGTACTGCTGATCTTCAAACACTAGTGCACAGCCATGCGGGTTACGATGCACGGCTTTTTCAAATGCTAGACCTAAGCCTGCAGGCGTGTTGGGTGTGCGTAAATAGGCTTGCTTTAACCCTGTGATCAGGTGAGGCACTTTAGTCATAAACTGCGGAATTTTTGCCGCAACATCCGTTAAGCCAATTAAATCGCTTTTTGTCATCTGGTTCATAAGAATCCTGTTTTTGTCATCATCCGTTGCATCTGCACAGCATCACGTCTTGTTGTTTTGTAATCCCTAAGTCCTAGTGCAATCAACCTAATTTTTCAGCTTTGTTAGGTGTTTTTAGAAAAGCTGTTAAAAATCAAAAACACCTAAGTTCAAATTAGCTCGCTTAAATTTAAGTCAGCACCGCGTTGGCTCTAAAGTAGCAAAAAAAATCCAGCCATTAAAATGACTGGATTTTTTTATTCCGCTGCAAAAGTGCGAATTACGACTCAGTTGGCGGAGTTACTTTTTTAGGTGGACGGCCACGTGGACGACGCGGACGTGCAGTTTTCTCTTTCTCTGCTTTGTCCTGTTCAGATTCAGCAGTTTCGACTAGGTCGTCTACAGCCAATTCCGCTTGTACAGGTGCGACCACTTCAACGGCAGTTTCTTCTTGCGCTGCTGCAGTTTCAGTGACAGTTTGTGCAAGGTCGTCTTGCGCGTTCAACTCTGGCTGAGTAGCTTCAGTTGTAGCCACTGCTTCAGGGTTTACTTCTGTAGTTGTTTCGACTTCTGTGCTTAGCGCTACAGACGTTTCTACAGTAGAGTTTGCTTCTACAGATGCGTCGTTAGTTGCCACAACCTCAGTCGTTGGCTTTGCTGCAGGTGTGCTTTCCGCTTCAGCCTTTTCTACTGCCTGTGCTTGCTTGGCTTGTTCCAAGGCTTGCTCAGCAGCTTGTTTGGCTAAACGACGACGTTCACGGGGATCATTTGCAACACGCTTATCTGACACAGGTTTTGGTGGTGTCAGATCTAAAACAGGCGCAGGTTCTGCTTCTGGTGCGGCTTTCGCAACTTCCACATCACGTGTGACAGGTTTTTTCTCTGCCACAGGCGCAGTGCTAACAAGGCTTGCAGCATACTCGTCAGTGAACTTCTGCAAAGCACGATTGAACGTTGGAATTAAACCAAACTGTTCAATCAGAACTGAACAATCTTCGCCATATACGTGGCGAATCAGGCTACCAATGCTGTATTGCGCTAAAGTTGGCACCTGTGAAGGTGTTAACTTTGGTGCAGTTACTTGCTGCGCTTGACCTTCACGTTGCTGACGACGACGCTGACGCGGGTCATTGCTGGCACGTTTTGCAGGCGCAGTCGGTTGTGCTTGAGCTTCCGCAGGTGCAGCTGTTTCTTCTGCAACAACGGCTGCAGCTTCTACCACTGCAACAGCTTGAGTTGGTTCAGTAACCGTTTCAAGCACAGTTGCTTCTACTGCTGTCACTGGTTCAGCCGCTACTGGCGCAGCATTCAATGCCACAATTTCAGTTTGAGCTTGATCGACATTCACTACCAAAGCCGTCGTGTTGAACTCTTGACGCGGTGCATCAATTAACTCCACTTTCGGATGATTAGAAGCCACTGCCGTAGTCGTTGCTTGCTCATTCAATACGCTTGGGTCGCGGTGACGATTTGGGCGTTCTGGACGAGGTTGGTTGCGACGGTCACGACGTGGCACGGCATTTTGCTGCTGCTCATTGTTGTTTTGAGCTTCTTGCTGCTGCGGTGCTTGGTCATTGTTGTGCTGACGACGAGAGTTGCGTTTGTTTTCACGCGCTTCTTGACGTTGCTCCTGACGCGACATTTGAACCACTTCTTCATGCACTTGATGTTGTTGATTGTCGTGCTGAGTTTGCGGCTCACGTTGCTCTTTGTGCTTGTTATTGTTGTTGCTGTGACGCGGCTTTTTGTTGTTGTGACGCGGAGCAGGTTTGTCTTCACGTTCAGCAGATTTATCTGCAGAGTCACGTTCAGTTTTTTGTGCCACTGTTGATGGTGCAAGGTACACATTTTGACTGCTTGCAGCAGGGGCAGTAGACGCAGTTGCAATTTGACCAAACTGACCACGGCTCACAGCACCGCTATTTACCATTTGCTCAATGGCTGCTGCAGCATTGTTGGCACTACGTGCTTGATCAATAGTGCTGGCTTGCTTTTGAACAAACAGGTTTTCTAACCATGCACATGGGCTTGCAGCTGTTGTGGCTGCCGCAGGTGCAAGCTGCTGTTGTGCAGATGCTTTATTTTGCTGTGCTGCTTGTGGTTTTCTTGCAGAAGTTTTTTCTGCCGCAGGTGCAGCAGCGTGGCTGTGCGATTGATCGGCTTCTTCTAAATGCCATTCAGAAGATTCATAACCCAACTCTTTTTCGCTTGAACGAGTTGCTTCAGTACGTTCATAGCTGGTTGGTGCAAAGCCTTCAGGATTATACGAAATTTCGTAATGCGGGGTTTCTAAGTGTGGGTGCGGTAAAACTGTCACACGTACATTTGAGGTTTGCTCAAGGTAAACCAAGCTATGACGTTTTTCATTCAGTAAGAAGGCTGCAATTTCAACAGGTACTTCGACTTGAACTTCACCATGACGTTCACGTAGTGCAATTTCTTCCACTTTACGCATAATCGAAAGAGATAGAGAGCGTAAGTCACGCACCATACCTGTACCGTGACAGCGTGGGCAAACGTAACCCGTCGCTTCTTCAAGCGATGGACGTAAACGCTGACGGCTCATTTCCATTAAACCAAAACGTGACAATTGACCAAACTGGATACGTGCGCGGTCACTTTGAGTGGCTTCACGTAGTTTGGCTTCAACCATGCGTTGGTTGCGGTCTTTGGTCATGTCGATGAAATCGATAACAACCAAACCACCAATATCACGTAAACGCAATTGGCGTGCAATTTCTTCAGCAGCTTCAAGGTTGGTATTTAACGCTGTATCTTCAACGTCTTGACCACGGGTCGATTTTGCTGAGTTGATGTCAATTGAAACCAATGCTTCAGTTTGGTCAATGACAATTGAACCGCCTGAAGGCAGTTTTACTTCACGCTCATACGCAGTTTGAATTTGGCTTTCAATACCAAAATGTGCAAACAGTGGTTCATTTAAAGTGTAAGTTTTTAGCTTGTCTAACTGACGTGGCATAACCGCTTTCACAAAGTTATAAGCTTCGTTATAGGCTTGTTCTGAGTCAATTAAAATTTCTGCAACATCATCACGCAAATAGTCACGAATGGCACGTGTGACGACACCTGCTTCTTGGTGTACTAGCATTGGTGATGGGCCTGAACTTGCAGTGCTTTGAATTTGTGCCCAAAGGTCCATTAAGTGTTGAAGGTCAAGCTGCAATTCTTCTTGAGAACGACCAATACCCGCAGTACGCACAATCACGCTCATGCCACGAGGAATGTTCAGTGAAGCTAACATCTCTTTCAGTTCTTCACGGACTGAACCCGAAATTTGACGACTGATACCGCCACCTTTCGGGTTGTTTGGCATAAGTACTAAATAACGACCTGCCAAAGAAATGAAGGTGGATAGCGCAGCACCTTTGTTGCCACGTTCTTCTTTTTCTACCTGAACCAAAAGCTCAGTACCTTCAGTAATCAGTTCGCGGATATTTGAAGTTTGGCGAGGATCGGCTTTGTAATAAGAGTTTGCGATTTCACGCATCGACAGGAAGCCTTGGCGACCTGCACCGTATTCAACAAATACGGCTTCTAAAGAAGGTTCTACACGGGTCACATGACCTTTGTAGATATTCGATTTTTTTTGTTCACGGGTACGATTTTCTAAATCAAAATCGTAAAGACGCTGACCAGTGACAAGTGCAACGCGAATTTCTTCGGCATGTGTTGCATTAATCAACATACGTTTCATGGGTGTAACACCTAATAGTGATACACAGCAAAAAATCGCTAGACACGTAGCGAACATCAAGCATCACGGATCAACTGCTCAGATCTCAAAAAAACCAATTGTGGTCTGAGCTTTTTTTACCGGCCTTTTTGTGTGGGGCTGCGGTGTATGATTCACGTATTGATGATGGCAATACGGCTTTAACCTTTAAACGGATAAAGTCACCTGATCGCTTCACTGGCGGACGAGCGGTGTATTGGATGTGTGTAACTTTCACTGTCACATTGCTCGAAGATCATCTCTTCTTTCATAGATAGAGTGTCTTGATACGGAATTATCGTCGTATCTTTACAAATTGTGCAGATCCAATACATCAAACGCTTTAGCCTGAAGTGGTTTTCAGGGTGCGACTAATCTGATGTGTATCAGTTTACGTTTAAAAACCAACTAGAGTTGGCGACATATTTTTTCAGGCAAACTGATTTATGTACCTGAGGTACAATTAAACGCAACAGTTTGCTTTTTTGCCGATATAATAAGCCTTCGGCGTCGGCATAATTCTTTTGGGACCTGCTCGTATGTAGTGGGATGTTGGTTGATTGCTCTATTTCAGAAAAACCTGAAAAGATTCAACGTGAACCCACTGACGATGGTTTCCGTGCGCTGACTATATCAAACCTTGCATCATCTGCCTATGGGCTAAGCTTATGTTTCTTGTGTAAAGCATAGCCTAAATGATCAGTTTTTAATCAATTTTAGTATTTTATTAGGTCTCTTAACTGTATGAATTCTACCCAACAATGGCAAAGTGTCACTTGGTTTGAAGTGGATGAGCATCAAGCGGGTCAACGCATCGATAATTTTTTGTTTAGTCGTTTAAAAGGGGTGCCTAAAAGTCGCATCTATCGTTTGATTCGTGAAGGGCAGGTGCGGGTCAATAAAAAGCGCATTAAAGCAGAAACCAAACTGAATATTGGCGATCAAATTCGTGTGGCGCCGATTCGCTATGAACAAAAAGACGACAGTGCTGCTCCAATTTCAGACAAGGTCGCACAAAGCTTATTAAGCCGTGTGATTTATGAAGATGAAGGCTTGATGGTGGTGAATAAACCTTCGGGCATTGCAGTCCATGGCGGCAGTGGCGTTGCCTACGGGTTGATTGAAGGCTTACGTGCTGCGACAGGTAAAAAATATTTGGAATTGATTCACCGTATTGACCGTGATACTTCAGGCTTGGTGATGATTTCCAAAAAACGCAGTACCTTAAAAACCCTGCAAGATTTATTGCGCGAACATAAAATCCAAAAAACTTATGCTGCCATTGTCAAAGGGCAGGTGAGTTTGGATAAACAATTGATTGATGCGCCGTTACATCGTTATGAATTGGCGAATGGCGAACGTCGTGTACGTGTGTCTAAAGAAGGTAAAGAATCTAAAACCCAGTGGAATGTGGCAGAGCGTTTTATGCATGCAAGCTTGGTATATGCTTCGCCATTGTCTGGACGTACCCATCAAATTCGTGTGCATGGTTTAAGTATTGGGCATCCGCTAGTAGGTGATGATAAATATGGTCATCAAACTGAATATCGGGGTCCTGCGCCACGTCGTTTGTGCTTACATGCCATGCGTTTGGAAATTCCAGGCTATCCTGTGATTGAAGCGCCTTTACCTGAAGATATGCAGAGTTTGGTGGCGCAGTTGAGAGCGCAAAAGGCGGATAAGCCGACGGCGCCACCTGAGTTTTAATTTTTGTAACTCTCTGTTGTGCGATAGCAGCTTGCTTCTTTTTAAAGATGAGGAACATTGTTTCGCAAAAAGGAGATGAGGTTTTCAGGGGTAATTCACTGCCACATTTTAAAGTTTTTAATTTAAATTTTTGGTGTATAGGCTATGCCTTACTTTTCAAAGATGAAAAGTAACAAAAAACTTTTGTTTCGCTGATGGAACATCTCTGTGCCACAGCGAAACGGCGACATCCATGTCGCCCTTCGCGTATCGAATATTTGTTGTGATATATGTGCTGATTCTTGGTCGTTTATCCTTTTGAGTTAAGGTAAAGCGAGGGAATTTAAAAGCCGAATCAAATCTAGGAATCTAATATGAACAAACCTGTAGAACTCATCATTTTTGATTGGGATGGCACCTTATTTAATTCCGTCGGTCAAATTGTGGCGAGTTTGCAGTTCGCAGCACAACAATTTCAGCAACCCCTGACCGATGCTGCGGCTAAAAGTATTATTGGTTTGGGTTTGCCTGAAGTGGCACAGCGTTTATTTCCTGAAGTGCCAGAGCTGCATCAAGCGATTTTGCAGTGCTATTCAGAACACTATGTCGAACACTCAAAAACCGATGCTTGGTTTGAGGGTGTGGCAGATATGCTCGATGAGTTGTCAGGTTTGGGACTGAAATTGGCAGTGGCAACAGGCAAAAGCCGTAAAGGTTTAGACCGAGTGTTGGCGCAAACCCAAAGTCAGGATTTGTTTGTGGCGACACGTGCTGCAAGTGAAACCAAATCTAAACCTGATCCTTTAATGTTGCAGGAAATTTTGAGCAGTACCGATGTGCAGGTCGAGCAAGCGATTATGGTGGGTGATACTTCTTACGATTTGGAAATGGCACAAAACATTGCCATGCCGCGTGTAGGCGTGAGTTATGGCGTGCATAGTGTAGAGGTGTTGCAGCGTTATCAGCCTTTAACCATTGCAGATGATGTGCCGAGTTTGCATGATTTTTTAGTGCAGCAATATCGTTTACGTCAGGCGAGTTAAACCCAGTAAAACAATTTAGATGAATTTGAAATTAGAGTAACTTGAAAAATTTCAGGTTGCTCTTTTTTTATGTACTTTTGGGAGCGTCATAAAAAGGCTTAGCTTTTAGTCTAAAGTTAGGATTAAGACATTTTAAGATTGCTGCGAATTGCCGAGTCAATGACTCGGAAAATAATGTCATAGCCTACAGACAACTGTTTTGCTTGCTTTTTATAAAAATAGATTAATAGCTAATAGCTATTGAAAAAAAGAAAATAAGTATTGGCATAAACCCGCCATTTTTCCGATTCTTAATCAGTTTACATACCTCTGAGCTGGATAGCTTGTCCTGAGAATGGACAAGATCGGGGTCATCATCCCTATTTTCTATTATTACCTTTCCAACATCTCGGGGTATATGCCCAATTTTTGCAGTTTAAGGAAACATTGATGTCGAATTCTGCTGTTGTTGAATCAGTTGCGCAAGCATTACGTACTGCCGAACTCTCTCAAACTGCGATTGCGCCAATCCGCCCAGAACTTGGTGGTGAAAGTGCTGACGTAGATATTGCCTATGCCGTTCAAGAAGTGAATACCGAACGTGCCTTAAAAGAAGGTCGTCGTTTGGTGGGGCGTAAAATTGGTTTGACCTCTAAAGTGGTTCAAGCACAACTGGGTGTAGATCAGCCTGACTTTGGCATGTTGTTTGCCGATATGGCTTATGGTGATGGTGAAGCGATTCCTGCAGGTTTGCTGATTCAGCCAAAAGTAGAAGCAGAAATTGCATTGGTGATTAACCAAGATCTAACCAAAGAAAAACACACGTATGCGGATATTATCAGCGCGACTGAATATGCCTTGCCTGCCATTGAAGTGGTCGATAGCCGTATTGAAAACTGGAAAATTAGTTTGATTGATACCGTGGCCGATAACGCATCTTCTGCTGCATTCGTTCTAGGTTCAAAACCAGTCAAGCTAGAAAATCTGGATTTGGTGAACTGCAAAATGGTGATGACCCGTGGTGAAGAAGTAGTTTCTCAAGGCGTGGGTAAAGCTTGTTTAGCAAATCCATTAAACGCTGCCGTGTGGTTAGCCGATGAAATGGTGCGCCGTGGTCGTCCATTGTTAAAAGGCGACATCATCTTAACTGGTGCTTTAGGTCCTATGGTTGTTGCACAGCCAGGTGAAGAATTCAAAGTTGAAATTGAAGGCTTTGGTTCAGTGACAGCTGCGTTTGCTGCGGAATAAATCGAGATTCTAAGAGAGTACATGCATGAAAAAGATTAAATGTGCAATGATTGGTCCAGGTAATATTGGTACAGATTTGCTTTATAAATTACAACGCAGTGAATGGTTAGAGCCTGTGTGGATGGTGGGAATTGACCCAACATCTGAAGGTCTAGCTCGTGCGGCAAAAATGGGTTTAAAAACCACAAGTGACGGTGTAGATGGTCTTCTTCCTCACGTACTTGAAGATGACATTAAAATTGCTTTTGATGCGACTTCTGCGTATGTGCATGCAGAAAACAGTCGCAAACTGAATGAACTTGGCGTGTTGATGATTGACTTAACGCCTGCAGCAATTGGCCCATTCTGCGTACCACCAGTGAACCTTGAAGCGTTGCTAAAAGCGGGCGAAGTGCCAAACGTCAACATGGTGACTTGTGGTGGTCAGGCAACAATTCCTATGGTGGCTGCAGTTTCTCGCGTTCAACCTGTGGAATACGGTGAAATTATTGCAACGGTATCGACTAAATCTGTGGGGCCGGGTACACGTAAAAACATTGATGAATTTACCCGTACCACTGCAGGCGCGATTGAAGAAGTTGGCGGTGCAAAACAAGGTAAAGCCATCATCATCATTAACCCAGCTGAGCCACCTTTAATGATGCGTGATACCGTTCACTGCTTGGTAGAAGGTGAGCCAGATCAGGCAGCGATTACAGCATCTGTGCATGCCATGATTAAAGAAGTGCAAAAATATGTACCAGGTTACAAACTTGTAAACGGCCCTGTTTTTGATGGCAACCGTGTTTCAATTTTCTTGGAAGTTGAAGGTTTGGGTGATTACTTGCCTAAATACGCAGGTAACCTAGACATTATGACTGCAGCGGCTGCACGTACTGCAGAAATGTTTGCAGAACACGTTTTCAAAACTGCTGAAGCTTAAGGAATACCAAAATGTCTAAGATTATTATTAATGATATGACTTTACGTGATGGTATGCACCCAATGCGCCATCAAACCACACCAGAGCAAATGGTTGCAATTGCCACTGCGTTGGATGATGCAGGTGTTCCTTTAATTGAAGTCACACACGGTGATGGCTTAGGTGGTAACTCTGTGAACTATGGTTTTGCAGCAGCTACTGATGAAGAATATCTGAAAGCAGTGATTCCAAACCTGAAACAGGCAAAAGTTTCTGCACTGTTATTGCCAGGTATTGGAACAGTTGATCATCTGAAAATGGCGCATGATGTAGGTGTGGCAACCATTCGTGTGGCGACACATTCGACTGAAGCAGACGTTTCTGAACAGCACATTACTGCAGCACGTAAACTGGGTATGGATACTGTGGGCTTCTTGATGATGGCGCACATGGCTTCTCCTGAAAAATTGCTCGAAGAAGCACAAAAAATGGTGTCTTACGGTGCAAACTGTATCTATGTAACAGATTCTGCAGGCTATATGTTGCCTCAAGATGTGACTGATCGCGTAGGTATTTTACGTGCCAACCTCGGCTCAGACATCGAAATTGGTTTCCATGGTCACCATAACTTGGGCATGGGCGTTGCGAACTCTGTATCGGCTGTGACCGCAGGTGCAACCCGTGTTGACTTGGCTTCGGCTGGTTTAGGTGCAGGCGCAGGTAATACACCACTTGAATTGTTTGTAGCGGTCGCAAACCGTATGCAAATGGAAACAGGTGTGGACTTGTTTAAAGTGCAGGATATTGCTGAAGACTTGATCATTCCAATGATGACGCATCAAATTCGTGCAGACCGTGATGCAGCAACTTTAGGTTATGCAGGTGTTTACTCATCGTTCCTATTGTTCGCAAAACGTGCCGAAGCAAAATATGGCGTATCTGCGCGTGAAATTCTACTTGAGCTTGGTCGTCGTGGCACGGTGGGCGGTCAGGAAGATATGATTGAAGACTTGGCATTGACTATGTCTAAAGCACGTGAAATGCAAGCCTAAGTTTTTAATATAAAGCAGGCTTGAATTAAGCACTCCAAATGCGTTTGGGGTGCTTTTTTATGCTGTGAAAGATGTAAAACGTGCTGAATTTTGTGCTGATTAAAATGTTTTTCTTATAAGTTCGGTTTATAGAAAATAACGCTAACACATGGGTTTAAAGTTAAAAAAGATTAATCCTTCACATGATGCAAAAAATAACAGCGTTTTTCACCTAAATTAAGCAGTGAATTCAAATAAAAATTCATTTAGTGAGGATTTTGAGCTTAATTTTTTATCGTTAAAAAGAATTAAAAATATTTAAAAAAAATCATAATGTAAAGAAAGGCTAAAATCTGCTGAAAACCCTAATACTGTGGTCGGATTTTTTTCAATTACAGAGTTTTGCATGATGCGCTAATTCGCTTATTGGATGAATAGGAAAAACTCATGCATCGTCACAATTTATGGATAGCACTTTTTGCTGCGACAGCAACTTTAGGGACATCTGCCACTCAGGCAGATTTTATTGACGACAGCAATGTTCAGCTTAAATTTAAGAATTTTTATTTAGATCGTCAAATTAAGGACAACCCTGCGGGTAATTGGGGCTCATGGTCACAAGCTGTCACTTTAGATGCTAAATCAGGTTATCACGATTTAGGTGGAATTAAGGTTGGAGCCGATCTTCTTGTTCAGCATGCAGTGAAACTCAAAGGGCGCGATAAAAACCCTGACTGGGTGTTGCCACATAACGGTAAAGAATCAAAAGATCACTTTGGGAAAGTGGGAGCAACGCTCAAAGCGAAAGTATCTGAAACTGAGCTTAAAGTGGGGGAGTTGTTACCTGTATCTCCAGTTTTGGTCTTTGATCCATCACGTCAATTGCTGACCACTTATAGTGGTGCATGGTTAGAATCTAAAGATATTCAGAATACTAAACTATCCGTTGCTTATATTGATAAAATTAACAACCGTTATGACAATCAGTTCCGTGATCTGACTTTATTCGCACCAGGTAAAACCTTGCCAGATGCTTCAAAAGGACATTTTGATCTTGGTCCAACTTCTGATGGTATGTGGATTGCGGGAGTAGATCACCAATTCACAAAAGAGTTGGGTGCAAGTTATTGGTATGCAGATGTGAAAGATATTTACCAACAACATTATGTAGGTTTGAGTTATAACCGCCAATTGGCTGAAAAGACCAAACTCACTAGCCATGTACGCTACTTTGATAACGCCGAATCGGGTGATCAATTATATGGTGAAATTGATAACCAAGCACTTTCGGTAGGTGCAAAGGTGAATTATGGTGCGCATACTTTTGGTGTTGGCTATCAGCAAATGTTTGGCGAAACCAACTTTCCAACATTGGGTGGTTGGGTGCCACAGCCTTATTTAGTGAACTGGGGTGTTGCAACCTTTACCAACCCTGATGAAAAATCATGGGGCTTCACTTATGGCTATGATTTTGCTGAATTGGGTGCAAAAGGCTTAAACGCAACAGCTGTGTATATGTTAGGTAAAGATGCAACGTATGGTGTGAAAAAAGACCAAGACTCAAAAGAGTTGAACTTGATTGTCAATTACACCGTACCAGAAGGTAAATTGAAAGGTTTAGGTGTTCAGGCAATGTATATTGATGCAGATTTTGATTACAAATCTGATTTACAAGAGTACCGTGTAGCCACCACTTACACCTATAAATTTTAAAATTTGAAAAAAAGAGCGACTTTAAATAGTCGCTCTTTTTTTAATATTTACGCACTAAATACCTTGTAAAAATTAAGACTTTAATTTTATTAAATTTATAAAATTCAAAGAGTTGTTTAATCGGTTTTTTGTAGGTTGTGATCGTAAATTTGTATCAGTTGATGCCGTGTGAACAGGTAGTATAAGCCTGTAAAAGTAATGTTGAATGAGTCCACTTGACGTCAAATTCTATACCTAGAGCCAAACGCAAGCTAAAGACTGTACGAGGAGTATATATGAGCACTGTTCAAATCCCTGACTATACAACAGATCCATTCTTTGGCTTAGAAGATAAATGGATTGAAACAGCAGAAGGCGAATTAACGCATTATCATGAAGTGGGTGAAGGTACACCTATTCTATTTTTACACGGTTCAGGTACAGGCGTATCGGCTGCTGCAAACTGGTGGTTAAACTTGCCACAAATTGGTGAGCAAGCACGTTGTATCGCCATTGATACCATCGGCTATGGTCAAACTGTGGTTGCACCGGGCACACAATATGGCATCCGTGCATGGGTAGATCATGCTGTACGTACTTTAGATGCATTGGGCATTGAAAAAACTTGGTTGGTGGGTAACTCGTTGGGTGGCTGGTTGGCATTCCAGTTGGCATTGGATTACCCAGAGCGTGTTCTTGGTATTATCTCAATGGGTACAGGCGGTGCAAAACAGACTGCAGCCCTCAAAGCGCATGCAAATCCTGTATTGACTGAAGAAGGCATTAAAAAGACGCTTTCAATGTTCGTGGTAAATAAAGACTTGATTACAGATGAGTTGGTCAAAGTCCGTTTTGCTTCTGCAAAAAATGACTATGCTTCAGACCGTTTAATGGATGTTGTGGGCGCGCGTGACCGTGACCGTTTCGAGTTCCCACTCGACTTTGACAAAATGAAAGACATCACTGTGCCTGTATTGCTGATTCACGGTACACAAGATGTGGTGATTCCAGTATCGCGTACATGGGATATTTTAAATATTGTGCCACATGCCGATGCACACATTTTCAGCCAATGTGGTCACTGGTCACAGGTTGAAAAAGCGGAAGAATTTAACACTGTGATTAAAAACTACTTAACTGCACGTGGCGTAAATTAAGCGCAGTGAGGTAAAAAAGGATGGCAATTTGCCATCCTTTTTTATGGATGTTTTATGTACCCAATTTAGTGCTGAATAAAGCTCGCGACCAAGTTAATGCAAATTGCCAAAATAGTGGTATTAAAGCTATAAGCCAAAATAATATGTAGCGTGTTCAGTACCCGCATGGGTTGTGAGCTAATCGAGACATCGGCGGTTTGTGCAGATGTACCAATCACATAGCTGAAATATAAAAAGTCAGGATAGGTTGGATGCGACGTCTTGGGAAAATCCAAACCACCTTCTTGGTGCTGTTGCAGTGCCAAATAATAGTCATGCGCATAGTGAATCGCAAAAATGGTGTGCATAAAAAACCAAGCACATAAAATAGTGGTAATGGATAAAATAAAATGTCCCATGCGCACAAACTCACTTTGTGCAAATAAATTCACCTCGACAATGATCGCAATAAAGCACATCACTAAGGTTAGAAATACCAAGAATAAAATCAGCCATTTGCTGGCATCTTGTTGTTGGGCACGTTGTAAAATATGTGCATGATCGCTGTGCCACAAACTGCGCATGGTTAAAACCAAATAGCAGGAAATCGCGATATTCCAGCTAATCAATAAACAGCTTGACCATGACCATGCAGTGAGGGTCTGAAAAATAGCATACAGCACAATGGTAATCACAAAACTGATAAAAAAATAAGGACGATATTGAATCCCTGTTTTCATTCTGCTGAAGGGTGTTTTTATCATTCTTGATCCTTTCTGGATGTGCAATCTAAAGGTGTTACTGCCTGTTATCATCGGCTTAATTTTAGAAAATAGCGATGGGGTGTCTATTTTAACTTATTAGACTTAAGTTGTAATTTGCAGGAAATGTGGTAGCGAAGCGAGGAAAAAGCAGACTGCAAAAATGCGAATGTTTGAGTGTAAGAATGAGCAGTAGTTCAGAAAAAGATTAAAAAATAAGTTTAGACTTAAGTCTAAAGCTGTGTTTTAGCATTTAGGATGCACAAAAAAGTGCTTACTACATCAAGCAGCAAGCACTTTTGAAAGGTTGAAAAACGCGAGTGGTTTTAGAATTATTGTTCGCGGTTGATGTCCAAATAGAACACACGTGTGAGCAGTTCCATAAATTTCTGTACCGCAGCGGAATGGCTGTTTTTGCCGTAGCTGACGTATAAATCTAAATGTGGAAGTTCTACATCAAGTGGACGGATGACGGTATTTTCCATGGTTAGCGGAGCAACATAGCCTGGTAAAATGGTGCAACCCAAGCCCATACCAATCGAGTTGATATTAAATAAAATGTTGTCAGCTTTTTGCACAATGTTTAGTTCAATGTTGTGCTGTTTGGCAAAATCGACAATCAAGTGATGCAGATTATACGAAGCCTCTGCCGAAGGAATAATAAAATCAATGCCATTCAATGCTTTGACAGGAACGCGTTCGTATTTTGCTAACGGATGATCTTTGGGCAAAATAAAAATCAGTGGTTCACGCAGTACAAACTGGCTTTCAATTTCATCACTGTTGATATTGTGACGGGTAAAGGTGATGTCGAGTTCACCTTTTTTAATCATTTTCATTTGCTCAGTGTTGTTTAGGCTCAGCAATTCAATTTTTAAATCTGGGTTTTGTACTCGTAAATTAGGCAGTACAAAAGGGAAAATTTTCATTTCTGCCACAGGAACAAAGCCAATGCGCAGCATTTGCTGTTTGGCTTGTGACACCTGACGCGCCATGGCAACCGCTTTGTCGGCTTGCGCCAAAGTCAGACGCGCCTGTTCTAAAAATACAGCACCTTCTTCGGTTAGCTCGACTTTACGTTTGGTACGGTTGAGTAGCTTAACGCCGACATCTTCTTCTAAATCTTTAATTTGCTGACTCAGCGAAGGTTGAGCCGTATAAAGTTTAAGTGCGGCTTTACTGAAGTTGAGTTCTTCAGCAACGGTAATGAAGTAGCGAAGGTGACGTAATTCCATACAACCATTCCAAAGATTAATTCAAAATATGTCTAATTATAGATTAATAAAAGAATGATCTATAAACAACTATTCGGTGAGAATTATTGTGTCATTCGCGAAGTAAATAGGGTTTCATCATTATGCAACGATTTAAATGCAAAATATAATGTTGGATTAATCTATAAAAACTATTAATTGAAACAAAAAAAATATTTCACTAAACGTCCCTAAAAAACCATTATCCATCAAAAGTTGAGTCTATTTACTTTGTGCCGTTGTTGGTCACAGGAGAGCTTTTCATGAGTGGAAAAATTGATGTGCGCGAAATCGACGCTTTGGTCGATGCACAAAATGGACGTATCACTCCATCTATTTATACAGATCCAGATATCTACGAATTAGAACTTGAACGTGTGTTCGGCCGTACGTGGTTGTTCCTGTGTCATGAAAGCCAAATTCCTAAAGCTGGCGACTTCTTCAACACCTACATGGGTGAAGATCCAATTATTGTGGCACGTCAAAAAGACGGTTCAATCAAAGCATTTTTAAACCAGTGCCGTCACCGTTCTATGCGTGTGAGCTTTGCAGACTGTGGTAATACCCGTGCATTTACTTGCCCATATCATGGTTGGTCTTACGGTATTGATGGTTCACTCAAAGATATTCCTTTAGAAGAACGTGCGTATCCACAAGGTGCTTGTAAAGAGCAATGGGGCTTGGTGGAAGTGAACCGTGTGAAGTCTTACAAAGGCTTGATCTTTGGTTGCTGGGATGAAACTACTCCAGATCTAGAAGAATACATGGGCGACATCGCTTGGTACTTAGATGGCGTGATTGACCGTCGTCCGGGTGGTACTGAAATTATTGGTGGTGTACACAAGTGGGAAATTGACTGTAACTGGAAATTTGCTGCAGAACAGTTTGCTTCTGACCAATATCACGCTTTGTTCTCACACGCCTCTGCGATTCAGGTACTTGGTGCAAAACCAGATGATGACAGCAGCAAACAATTAGGTGCAGCGCAAACAGCTCGTCCTGTTTGGGAAACTGCCAAAGATGCGATTCAGTATGGTTCACGTGGTCACGGTTCAGGTTTCTTCTTTACAGAAAAACCAGATGCAAACGTTTGGGTTGATGGTGAAGTTGCCAACTACTTCCGTGAAACTTACGAAGAAGTGAAAGAGCGTTTAGGCGAAGTACGTGCCTTACGTCTTGCAGGTCACAACACCATGTTCCCAACACTGTCTTGGTTGAACGGTACTGCAACACTGCGCGTATGGCATCCACGTGGTCCAAATAAAACTGAAGTATGGGCATTCTGTATTGCCGATGCTGAAGCACCTCAAGACGTGAAAGAAGCATTTGAGCGCTCTGCAACACGTGCCTTCGGTCCTGCAGGTTTCTTAGAGCAAGATGACTCTGAGAACTGGATTGAAATTCAAAAAGTATTGCGCGGCTATAAAGCACGTCAAAACAAGCTCATTGTAGAAATGGGTAAAGGTAACGAAAAAGTACGTGAAGATGGTATTCCAGGAATCACCAACTACATTTTCTCTGAAACTGCAGCACGTGGTATGTACCGCCGTTGGGCAGACTTGCTGATCCATGAAAAATGGGAAGACGTTGAAAAAGCAGCTGACGAATACGAGAAGGAGCTAATGAAATGAGTCAAATCAGTTTAGAACTTCAACATGAAGTGAGCCAATTCTTGTATCGCGAAGCAAAATTGCTGGACGACTGGAAATTCCGTGAGTGGTTAGACCTCATGGCAGAAGACATTTCTTATACCTTGCGTACCACACCAAATGCGCAAACCCGTGACCGTCGTCGTTCAGTTGAACCACCTACAACTTGGGTGTTCAACGACAACAAACACTTGCTTGAGCGCCGTGTTGCACGTCTGGAAACAGGTATGGCATGGGCTGAAGAACCTCCGTCACGTACCACGCATATGGTCAGCAACGTGATTGTTGAAGCGACAGAGGTCGAAGGTGAATACGACGTACACGTAACTTACTTGTTGTACCGTACTCAAAAAGAGAAAGACGTGACTATTTACTGTGGTAAGCGCCATGACAAAATCCGTCGTGTTGAAGGTGGCTTAGGCTTCCAGATCTTCAACCGTAAGATTGTACTTGACCAAGTAACCTATAACTCACACAACCTGAGTGTATTCTTCTAATGAATAAAATCTTTGTTTGCCAAGTTGACGAATTAGACGAAGGCGAAGCGTTAAAAGTGGATTGCGGTGTGAACGGTATTGAAGCACTGGCAGTATTCAACAACGGTGGTGAGTTCTTTGCCATGAATGACCGTTGTTCACACGGCAATGCCTCAATGTCTGAAGGTTATCTTGAAGATGATGGCACAGTTGAATGCCCACTGCATTCTGCACGTTTCTGTTTAAAGACTGGTCAAGCATTATGCTTGCCAGCCACCGACCCGATTCAAACTTTCCCTGTGGTAGTTGAAGACGGCGCGTTATATGTAGAAATGGCAGGAGAGTAAGCATGGGTTGGCTAAAAGGCGAAGTGGCACTGATTACAGGTGGCGGTTCTGGTTTAGGTTGGGCTTTGGTCGAGCGCTTTCTTGAAGAAGGTGCGCATGTGGGCGTGTTACAGCGCTCACAATCTAAAGTCGATGCCTTAAAAGAACGTTTTGGTGATCAAATCGTGGCAGTCGCTGGTGATGTTGCCAACTATGCAGACAATGTCCGTGCTGTGCAGGCCACTGTGGAGCGTTTTGGAAAGCTGGATTGCTTTATTGGCAATGCAGGGATTTGGGATCACTACGCAGATATCGTCAATACTTCTGGTGAGCAGCTTGAAAAAGCCTTTGATGAAATCATGGGCATCAATACCAAGGCGTTAATCTTGGGGGCAAAAGCAGCACTGGATGAGTTGGTGAAATCTGAAGGTTCTATCATCTTAACCTTATCCAATTCTGCGCTGTATTCTTCAGGCGGTGGTCCTGTTTACACTGCATCTAAACATGCAGGTGTTGGCATCATGAAAGAGTTGGCTTATGAATTGGCACCTAAAGTACGTGTCAATGCTGTTGCGCCTTCAGCGATGAATGTCAATATTAAGGGCGCAGCGTCTTTAGGTCAGGAAAACCTAGGCTTACTCGATGCACGTGATCCTGAAAAAATTGCACGCGGTATGCCGCTGAATTTCTTGCCTGAGCCAGAAGACATGACTGGTTCGTATGTGCTCTTGGCATCGCGTCAAAATAACCGTGCGCTGACTGGCGTTCTGATCAATGCAGAATGTGGTTTGGGTATTCGTGGTTTGCGTCAACCACGTGCAGGTTTTTTTGACGAATAAAATTGAGTCTAAATTCAATAGACGAATCGGCAGCCTTTCTCTGGGCTGCCTTCCTTATTTAGGAGTCTTTTATGGCCGTTAAACTCATTTGTGCATCGCACAGTCCTTTAATGGAATTTGCAACACCGCAAGATCAATCTAAAGAACAAAAAGTTCGTGCTGCCTTTGAGCAACTTTCTGCCGAAGTCAAAGCATACGATCCAACCCTGATCATTACCTTTGGTCCAGACCATTTCAACGGTTTCTTTTACGATTTGATGCCAAGTTTCTGTGTGGGTATTCGCGCAACGGCTGCGGGTGACTGGGACTACGGCAAAGACAATGACCGTATTGATGTGCCTGAAGACAAAGCTTTGGCTATGGTACATCGTGTATTGGATGAAGGCGTAGATGTGGCGTACTCGTATCGTATGCAGGCTGATCATGGGGTGACTCAGCCTTTACATTTCTTGTGCGATGGTCAGTTAGACCGTTACCCAACCATTCCTGTATTTATCAATGGTGCTGCTGCACCAATGCCAACCACGAAGCGTACCATTGCTTTGGGTCGTGCAGTGGGGCAGTTTATCAAGTCTTTAAATCTTGAAAATGAACGCGTTCTTGTTTTAGGTACAGGTGGTTTGTCGCACGATCCACCAACACCGCAAATGGGTTCAGTGCCACCTGAAGTTGAAGAGTTTTTAATTGCAGGGCGTAACCCAAGTGCTGAAGCACGTCATGCACGCCAAGCCAAGATTATTGCTGTTGGGCAAAAACTTGCAGCGGGTGATACATCGGTCGCAGTACCACTTAGCCCTGAGTGGGATATTGCCTTGCTTGAAAAATTCAAACAGGCAGACTTTGCAGCTATGGAAGCCATGACCGAAGCTGAAATTCGTCGAGATGGTGGTCGTGGTGGTCAGGAAGTCCGTTCGTGGATGGCTGCTTTTGCTGCGTTAGATGAACTGGGTGCGTATGAAATGACCACGCATTGCTATGAAGATATTAGTGAGTGGATTGCGGGCTTTGGCATCGTATCTGCCGAGTTAAAAGGTTAAGCCCATGAGTGTAGAAACAATTGTGATTGTGGGGGCAGGTCAGGCAGGGGCGAGTGCTATTCTTGAGCTGCGTGGCAACCAATATGCAGGCAAAATCATCCTCATTGGTGATGAAGCACATTTGCCTTATGAGCGCCCACCACTGTCTAAAGATGTAATTTTACGTCCAGAAGAAACCAAAATCGAAATTCTGTCTGAAGAAAAATTGGCAGAATTGGGCGTGGAAACCATCCGTGGCAATGGTGTGAGCAAAATCAATGCTGAAGCGAAAACCGTCGAACTCTTAAACGGTGAGGTTGTTGCTTACGACAAACTTTTGCTTGCTACAGGTGGTGCAGCACGTCGTTTGCCAAATTTTGATGCTTTGGGTAAACACGTTTACACGCTGCGTAACCTTGAAGACTCACAAGCTTTGGTTCCTGTGCTGCAAGCGGGTCGCCGTATCATTTTAATTGGTGGCGGTGTGATTGGTTTGGAGTTGGCATCTTCAGCACGTTTCAAAGACTGCCAAGTAACGGTCATTGAAATGGGGCCAATGGTGATGGGTCGTTCATCACCACGTATTTTAAGTGAATTCTTGCTTGAGCAGCAGCAACTGGCAGGTGTTGATGTACGTCTATCCACGCAAATTGCAGATTGTAAGTTGGATGGTGAAGAAATTGTTGTCACCCTTGAGGGCGGCGAAGAACTTCGTGCTGATGCTGTGATTTACGGTATTGGTATTATTCCAAATGCACAACTAGCAGTTGAAGCAGGTTTGGATGCAGATTTTGCAGTGCATGTGAATGAAAACTGTCAAACCTCAAACCCAGACATTTATGCTGCGGGCGATGTTGCTTCACAACTTCGTGAATGTGGTAACCATCGGCGTGTAGAAACTTGGGAAAATGCCAACTTGCAAGCAGGCATTTTTGCACGTCATGTCATGGGCGTGGCGCATCCTGTTGCAAATCCTGCTTGGTTCTGGACTGATCAGCTCGACATCAACTACCAATTCGTTGGTGATATGTCGGCAGCAGAATGGCGTGTACGTGGTGAGATGGATACGACTAAACGCAGTGACTCCACATTCGTACTGTTTGGTGTGACTGATGGCGTGATTGTAGGTGGAATTACCGTGAACGCTGCCAAAGACATGCGTCACCTGAAAAAGCTGATTAGCAAACAGGCTGCATTTGACGCAGACAAGTATTTAGATGTGAGCCAAGACCTTCGCAAACTGGTGAAGTAATCTTGAATAAATGAAACAGACATGAGGCAACTTAGGTCTGTTTTTTATGTGCTTAAAAAAGTTAGATTTCATGTTGGGTAAAGTATGAACGCCAATACATCTCCGCTTGTTGTGACCGCCAGTATTTATGTGCTCTTGGTGCTGATCTGGGCCACTACGCCATTGGCGATTGTTTGGAGTGTGCAAGAAGTCCATCCGATGTGGGTGCTGATAATCCGCTACTTTGG
The DNA here is from genome assembly GCF_002946595.1 of Acinetobacter sp. SWBY1. NCBI lineage: Bacteria > Pseudomonadati > Pseudomonadota > Gammaproteobacteria > Moraxellales > Moraxellaceae > Acinetobacter > Acinetobacter sp. SWBY1. Next base: position 2,465,820 of record NZ_CP026616.1, read on the forward strand.
TGCTTCTGTGATTGCGCTGTGTTTACTCAAATTGATGCGTGGCCCATTGCCTTTTGATAGCACTTCTATGAAAAGCTATTTGGCAGGAAGTCTGAACTTAATTGGTGCGCAACTATTTATCTATTTGGCAGCAAATTATTTAACTTCAGGTTTAATGGCGCTGATTTTTGGTTTCTCGCCATTGATTGCAGGCTTGATCGGTCATGTGATTCTACGTACACAAAAACTGATTGCGTTACAGTGGATTGGTATGGCAATTGCCATTTTAGGGCTAAGTTTTGTTTTTGCTGATTCTGCCGACAGCAAAGTGAACCCTTGGGGTGTGGTGCTCATGCTGATTAGCATGGTGTCTTATATCAGCTCAATTTTTTGGGTCAAACAAATCAATGCACCTTTAAGTCCTATGTCTCAGGCCACAGGTTCATTAATGGTTTCGGCACTGGGTTCATTGTTATTAATTCCTTTTATTTGGCAGCATGTTCCAACCGCCATGCCTGGGGTGAAAACCATGATTGGTTTTATCTTTACCATGATCATGTCATCTATTGTGGCAATGCTGTGCTATTTCTGGCTAATTCGCCGTTTAACTGCATCTACGGTTTCTTTAAGCAATGTGATGACGCCTATTATTGCGCTGATTCTGGGTGCAACGCTAAACAATGAACACATCAGCATGAATGCCTTTATTGGTATTGCTGTGGTGATGTTGGGTATTGTGATGTATTTCTGGAAAGAATGGCGCGAACAGTATTTCTGCAAAGGCTAATTTTGCAGTGCTGAGTTGTTGTCCGATACGACTTTTTCCTCAAAACAACAAAAACATAAAGGAAATTGCCCGCTTGATTTCGCTACTATGCGTGATAGAGTCAACACATGAACCAAAGCTGTGTTTATTTCTGAACAGATCAGGACTAAAAGCATCATGGCCGATGCGCTATATATTATTGGGCTTACATGAACAACGTGGAACAAAAGCATTTTCAACTGCCAACGGAAGCCTGTTGGTCGCATACTTGGCGTAAACCCAAGCTGCAGTTTTTGCCTTCAAATCATTATGATGGAGCGCAGTTTTTTAATCCGATTGCGTGTCCTGAGGGGCGCAGCCAAACTGATTTATTGAAATGGTTGCTAAAACGCAAATCGAACAGTTGGAATGTCAATCCGCAACAAGAAGCACAGCAATTTTTTACAGCGCCAAGTGCTTTGCCACAATTACGTCCACACGCCAGTTTGGATGATTGGCAAGTTTGGTTTGTGGGGCATGCAACGGTGCTGATTCAAATTGGACCGTATAACTTTTTAACCGATCCAGTCTGGGCAGAGCATGCCAGTCCGAAACAGGGGCGAGGGCCTAAACGTGCCTGTCCTGCAGGGATTGCACTGGAAGATTTACCGACCATTCATGCCGTCTTCTTGAGCCATAACCATTATGACCACATGGATTTAGCCACCTTAAAATGGCTGAATCATCAATTTGCCATGCCTATTTATACAGGTTTGGGCAATGCTTGGTATTTGCCGCCTGATTTGCATGTGATTGAAATGGACTGGTGGCAATCGGCTTTATTTAAAGAAGTGAAAATTGTCTACACCCCTGCACAACATGGTTCAGGGCGTGGCGCACGTGATCAGAACATGGCGTTATGGGGCGGTTTTTCTATTTTGCATGGGCAAGATCATTGCTTCTTTGCGGGCGATACAGGTTACTCGCCACACTTTAAAGAAATCCAAACCCGCATTGGCGCACCGCGCGTGGCACTTTTACCTATAGGTTCTTACGAGCCACGGAATCTGATGCGTTATATGCATATGAACCCTGAAGATGCCTTTCAGGCCCATAAAGATTTACATTCCAAATGTTCTTTGGCCATTCATTACCGCACTTTTGAGCTGACCGATGAAGGGCGTGAGCAACCAGAGGCAGACTTGCATCATGCCATGAAGCGTTCATCTAAATTAATGAATCCGTTTTATTGTATTCGTGAAGGTAAGAAATTAATTGTTTAATCTTTTAAAAACTTGACCTTAAATAAAAGTGACACGCTACTTTTCACGCTACTGAAAAGTGGCAATGATAGATATAGAACACAAAGCCCCTATCGAAATAGGGGCTTTGTTTTGGTGTTTAAAGTCTTGCTGTTCAGACTGACTTGATCTTTAACTACAAAGATTACAGTACGCCAGGCTGACCAAGTGCAGGGTCACTGGCACGTGCTGCTTGCGCATCGGCAACGGTCATGCCTAAAGCCGCTGCAACGCCTTCGCCATAAGCAGGGTCACATGCATAACAGTTACGAATATGACGATACTTAATAAAGTCTAAAGCATCACCCATTGCACGTGCCGTGTTATCAAACAGTGCTTGTTTTTGCTCAGGGTTCATTAAATTGAACAAGGCACGCGGCTGGCTAAAATAGTTGCTATCATCTTCACGATAATCCCAGAAATCTGCATCGCCACGAATTTTTAGCGGTGGTTCGCGGTATTGTGGTTGCTCTTGCCATTGATGGAAGCTGTTTGGCTCATAGTGTGGCAAGCTGCCATAGTTGCCATCCATACGACCCTGACCATCACGACGGTTTGAGTGCACAGGGCAGCGTGCAGCATTCACTGGAATTTGTGAATGGTTCACACCAACACGGTAACGTGCAGCATCGGCATAGTTGACCAAACGCGCTTGTAACATGCGATCTGGCGAGTAGCTAATTCCTGGTACAAGGTTGCTTGGTGCAAAGGCAGCCTGTTCAACATCTTGGAAGTAGTTTTCAGGGTTACGGTTCAGTTCAAATTCACCCACTTCAATCAGTGGATAATCACCTTTCGGCCAAACTTTGGTGAGGTCAAATGGGTGATAAGGGACTTTTTCTGCATCCAGTTCAGGCATGATTTGCACGAACAGCGTCCATTTCGGGAAATCACCGCGTTCAATGGCATTGTAAAGGTCAGTCTGGCTGCTTTCACGGTCACGACCAATCAATTCTGCTGCTTCTGCATCGGTCAGGTTTTGAATGCCTTGTTGAGTGCGGAAGTGGAATTTCACCCAGAAACGCTCATTATTGGCATTAATAAAACTATAGGTGTGGCTACCAAAACCATGCATGTGACGATAACCCACAGGAATACCACGATCCGACATCACAATGGTGACTTGGTGCAGTGCTTCTGGCAGCAAAGTCCAGAAATCCCAGTTATTGGTCGCATTACGCAGGTTGGTGCGTGGGTCACGCTTTACCGCTTTATTCAGGTCAGGGAATTGACGTGGGTCGCGGAAAAAGAACACTGGTGTGTTGTTACCGACTAAATCCCAGTTGCCTTCTTCAGTATAGAATTTTAAAGCAAAACCACGAATGTCACGTTCTGCATCGGCAGCGCCACGCTCACCTGCAACGGTAGAGAAACGAGCAAACATTTCAGTTTTTTTGCCAACTTCAGAGAAAATTTTGGCACGGGTATATTGGCTGATGTCGTGCGTGACCGTAAACGTACCAAACGCACCTGAACCTTTGGCATGCATACGACGCTCAGGAATTACTTCACGTACAAAGTTTGCCAACTTTTCATTGAGCCATAAATCTTGAGTGAGGAGTGGGCCACGTGCGCCCGCAGTCATACTATTTTGGTTATCTACAACAGGTGCGCCTGCATCGGTGGTTAAATGCGTTACAGGGCATTTTTTTATCTCTTGGCTCATCGTTGTTCTCCATTATTGTGATCATCATGTGGTGGGCTGTATTAGAAATTTAGCTTCTAAAACAAGCGGCCATGAACCGTTTTGTTTGTTTAAAAAATCAACTACAACACCACAATACCATGCAGATCGGGCTTTGTAGATGAAAGCTTTTCAAATCTCACCATTTTAATGTAAAACGATTTTTATAATTTTACAAATAGATAAATTTATTGTTTATGATTGGCATTAACGATGCTAAAACTGAGTGTTTGGCTGATGTAAATCGGAAGCTATTAAAGGCTTTTAAGGTTGTTATAAAAAGGCAGCATGGCTTGCAATATATCGCTACGCAATTGCGGCCAATCCTGAAAATCAGGCTCAATTAATAAACTTTGTGCGATAAAACCATAGCAAATACGCTGCATATTTAAAGCAAGGGTGTGGCATTGACTTGCATTGGCAATAAATGGGTTAAGAATATTCAGCCACATCTGCACCATCATGGCATAACTTTTTCTATAAATTTCAATACTAGAAATCTGTCGCTCTAATAAAAAACTATGTGCCCATAAAAATTGCTGAGCCTGAATCTGTTCGAGCTGAAAGCCAACAACTTGCTGCAAATAATCCTCGAAAGCTAGATTTGTGGATAACTCCAGTTGCCGATATGCATAACTTTGTAGGCGTTCTACATTGGTTTTCACGTGCAGGTGAATGGTGAGTGCAATTAAATCTTCTTTTTTAGAAAAATATTCATAAAACGTGCCTAAACCCACGCCTGCCAAGTCTGTAATTTCACGAATGGTAATGTGATCTGCAGGGCGTTCATGTAAAAGCCGAACAAAACTTTCCTGTAAAGCCTCTTGGGTCAGTTTAGCGCTTGATTGGCGCGGTTTACGACGCACTTGTATCTCAGAATTTTTCATAAATAAAGCCGAACACCTTGCTGCTTATTATTTTCTATACTGAAAAGCATCATCAGGAAAAAATCATCAGGGATCTAACACAATGCAAACATGGGCGACCCATCAAATTCAAAATCAGTTTGACGAACTACAAGACTATAACTTATTTGAAAGTGACATTGTTTTACAAGAAATTTTATCTCGTTATGGCAGTACGGATCAGACACGGCTCAATGAAATGGGGCAAATTGCGGCTTCAGCAGAATTTTATCACTATGCAGATTTAGCCAATCGGCATACCCCTATTTTACATGCCTTTGATGCTCGTGGACGTCGTCAGGATGTGGTTGAGTTTCATCCTGGATGGCATCACTGGATGGCGCTGAATCGTGAATTTGACACCCATGCGCATCCATTTAAACAGCCTCAATCTACAGCAAAATGGGTGGACTGGGCCAGTCGGTTTTATTTGGCAGGACAAGTCGAATGTGGCAATTTATGCCCGAATTCTATGACGTTGGGCAGTATTCCACTGATTCAGCGTGAACCTGAGTTGTGGGCCAAAATTGGCGAAAAACTGCTAAGTAATGAATATGACCCACGCGATGTGCCTATTTCACAAAAGAAATCTATTTGGCTCGGCATGGGGATGACAGAAAAGCAGGGTGGTTCAGATGTGCGTGCCAACCAAACACTTGCCGTTCCAGTCGCAGAAACAGGACGAGGCCAAGCTTATTTACTGACAGGGCATAAATGGTTTTTCTCGGCCCCGATGTGTGATGCGCATTTGGTGGTGGCCAATACCGAGCAAGATGGTTTGGCTTGTTTCTTTGTCCCGCGCTGGTTGGAAGATGGCAGCAAAAATCATGTTCAGGTACAGCGCTTAAAAGACAAAGTCGGAAACCGCAGCAACTCCAGTTCAGAAGTCGAATTTCAGCAGGCTTGGGGCGTTATGATCGGAGAAGCGGGGCGTGGTATTCCCACGATTATTGAAATGGCGAATTACACCCGTTTAACCTGTGCTGTGGGCAGTAGTGCCATGCTCCGCCAAGCCCTTGTGCAGTGCCTTGCCTATACCCGACAGCGTCAAGCTTTTGGGCAGACGCTGGCTAATCAGCCATTAATGCAGGCGGTTTTGGCAGATTTAGCACTGGAAACTGAAGCGGCAGTACAACTCAGTTTTCATTTGGCGCATTGTTATGAAAGCGATGATGCTGTGTCTTTGGCATGGAAGCGTTTAATGACGCCTGCAGCGAAGTTTTGGGTATGCAAACGAGCTGTGGAGCTTACAGGCGAGATGATGGAAGTCTTTGGCGGCAATGGTTATGTCGATAATGGCATCATGGCACGTATTTTCAAAGAAGCGCCTGTGAATACCATTTGGGAAGGTTCAGGCAATGTGATGTGCTTAGATGTGCTACGCGCCATGCAGCGAGAACCTGGGCTAATTCAGGTGTTATTACAAGACTTGGCGGGTACTGCCATTACAGATGTTATTTTAAGTCGTGAGTTAGATCGTTTGCAGCAGTTATTGAAGAGCACGAACGGTCAAGATTTACAGTTTATGGCACGTACTTTAGTCAGCCGTTTGGTGATCTTGGCACAAGCGGTATTGTTGCTGCGTTATGCCCCAGATTTTGTTGCGCAGGGTTTTATTCAGTCACGTTATAGTGAATCGCATGGGCAAGTGGTGGGTATGTTGAAGCCTGAACAGGTAGATGTTGCCGCTATTTTACAGCGTGCATTTGCGGCATAAAATCCAGTGCTACTTGTATCTTGATTGATATAGTGATTAGCTACCACTATACGCAAATTGTAGAGTTTGGAGTGCTGCTAAAATCTTAAATTTGAACCTGAGATAAAACCTACAATTTGCCCTTATCCCTCATACAACTCTGAACGGTAACTAAGCACTTTGATGCTGTATTCACAAGGTAAGATGATGGTTAATGGGATAAAAATCATAGCTTAAACTCAAGGAATATCACCATGATTATGCTAGGTATTGATGTCAGTAAAACCAAAATAGATTGTTGCATTTTCCCTCAAGGTTTGACTGGAAAAAGAAAAAATAAAATATTTACTAATACAGAAAGTGGCTTTGGCAGTCTGCTCAAATGGCTCATCACTCTTAAAATTGAACCTGATCAAGTGACAGCAATCATGGAAGCGACTTCGGTTTATCATGAGAATTTGGGATATTATCTATATGATGCAGGTGTAAAGGTTTGTGTGGCTAATCCTTCACGAGTAAGAGCCTTTGCCAAAGGCATGTCCATGCTAAATAAAACGGATAAAGCTGATAGTGAAGCTCTTTCACGTTATGGTTACACCGCAAAGTTAATCATATGGCAGCCTGAACCTGAAAATGTCAGATTATTAAAAGCTTTACTAGGCAGACGAGATGTCTATCTAGGTAGTCTATTGCAGGAAAAGAATCGACTTGAAAAGGCGCAGTCCACTCATACCTCCGTTGTTGTGATTAAATTACTTGAAGAGAATATTGAGTATTTAAATCAGCAACTTGAACATATTGATAAGTTAATAAATAATCACATAGATCAAGATCCAACATTGAAACAGGATTTGAAATTACTGCAAACTATTCCTTCAATCGGTGAACGATCAGGCTTATTACTGTTGGGGTTATTTCATTCGCACAAGTTTGAAAAAGCAAGTCAAGCTGCTGCATATGTAGGTTTGGTTCCAGTACATCAGTTGTCTGGCAGTTCAGTCAACAAGCAAAGTCACTTATCAAAAGCAGGTGACAGTAAAATACGCTCAGTATTGTATATGTCAGCATTAACAGCGATTAAATATAATCCACACATTGAAGCTTTATATCAACGATTATTAAGCCAGGGTAAAAATAAAATGTGTGCTTTAGGTGCTGCAATGCGCAAGCTTATACATCTGTGTTATGGCGTTTTAAAACATCAGACTGCCTATCAAAGAGATTATTTATTGGTCGAATAATATCAAAACCTGATTGACTACCAAGACGGTATCTCATAGTTAACACATAAAAAAATTCACCCGCTTGGCAAATACCAAACGGGTGAATTGAACCGTATATTGCAGTCGAGTCGTGATCAATCACGCTCGCTTGTAGCAAAGCTGATTGCTTCAGCGAAACTTATTTCGCAGGCTCTTCAGCTTTTACACCTTTTTGATATAGAGTGTAGATGTAAATTGGAATATCCAAATCTTCTAAGTGTTTGTAGATGAGTGGACGTACATCTTCCCAATCTAAACCGCCTACACCTGTTGCAAGACGCGGTAACGCCAAGCTTTCAATTTTCTCTTCTTCAATCAACTGTTTTAAGTTTTTCAAAGTGCGGTTGACGTATTCTGTCGATGCTTTACCTGGTTTTGAACCGTTGTCATAAGCCGCTTCCTGAGTCATCAGGTTGACGATGCGTTCACCTTCGGCATTGACCCAAGTCCATTGCTCACCCGCTTTAGGATGGTAAATATGACAATAGTTGCGGAAGTCTTTATATAGCGCAGGCCAGTGCTCACGCAGACTTAAAGCCAAACCTGTTGCAAAGTTATCGTTAGGGGCAACACCGTGAGCAATCGCACGTGCTTCGCTCAGTAAAATATCTCCAGAAACTTCATAAATCATGAATTTGACTCCTGTTTTTAATGGTCTTGTTAAACTGATCTTCTATATTCATATTAGCCAATCATTGCAGTTTTTCTAGTGGATTTTATAACTAATAAGTCTTTGAAAGGTAATAAAATTTTTTAGAATTTTATGCTATAATTGTATGGGTAAAGCCGCTGAGTGTTCTTTAAAATAGCCTTCAAAAATAACCGTCAGAAAAATCTGATAAAGTGGCGGCAATAATTTATTTACCCTTCTTTTTATCTTAGCACTATTGAGTGAAAATCGCTTGTAAAATGTACAAAAAAGCGTATGATCGGCTTCCCAATTTAATATGGAACATTGGTGAGAGAATAGTCACGTTATGCAGAAGCAATTGGCTTGAATTTTCCCTCAACATCTCCATCTAAAAGAGTAGCGACACTGCTCATTTCCATGATCAACCGAAAGGAACAGCGTAATGGCAAAGAAAAAACAGCCTGAGCTTATTCAGCATAACTTTGTGGCCAAGCACATGCACGAGGTCAACAAAAGTCAGGTTTTTGTAGACCGTAAGAAAAATGCCAAACGAGGCTATAGCAAACACAAACAAGGGCGATATTCCGATGATTATCGCCCTTGTTGTTTTTGGAGTGAATGGTGTGTTGCTTGAGGCTTAAACTAAGTTTTATGGAGATACGATACGTGTCGCTAGTTTCACCATATCGCCCAAGCCATGGGTTTTAAAATAATATTCCATCAGACTTTTCACCATCAGCGGATTATTCATTTTTAACGCCTGATCTAATAAATGTTGCGCATCGGTCATCGGTACATGACAAATTGCTTTACGCACCCGCAAGATATTACTTGAACTCATCGACAGGGTATTAAAGCCCATTGCCATCAGAATTACCGCAGACAGCGGATCTCCTGCCATTTCGCCACAAACGCTCACAGGCTTGTCATATTTATGACATTCTTTCACCAAGCGGGTTAAGGCGCGCAGTACTGCAGGATGAAAGTGTGAATAGACGTTGGCCACACGCGGATTGTTACGATCCACTGCCAATAAATACTGGGTTAAATCGTTTGATCCTACCGAGAAAAAATCCACCAACGGGGCAAATTCATCAATTTGCAGCAGCACACTCGGTACTTCTACCATAATGCCAATTTTCGGTTTGGTGATTTTAACCTGTTCTTCTTCCTGCACTGCTTGCAAGTCACGATCTAGCAAATACAAGGCTTCTTCAACCTCACTGACACTGGTGATCATTGGCAGCAAAATATGCAGATTATTCAAACCAATACTGGCTTTGAGCATGGCACGAATTTGCGAAGAAAAAATTTCAGGATGATCTAGCGTGAAGCGAATCCCGCGCCAACCCAAGGCTGAGTTTTCTTCTTCAATCGAAAAGTACGGCAAGTCCTTGTCTGCGCCAATATCTAGCGTACGCATCACCACAGGTTTGTTGGCAAAGTGACTGAGCTGTTGGCGGTAAATAGCACGCTGTTCTTCTTCGCCCGGGAAACGGTCACGTAGCATAAATGGAATTTCAGAACGATATAAACCAACACCTTTAGCACCGCGTTGTACGCCACGCACTACGTCAATCATCAAGCCTGTATTGACATACAATTTTACCGCTACGCCGTCAGGGGTAATGGCATCTTTGGTTTCATATTGCTTGAGGTCTTTGGCAATCTGTTCTTCTTCTTTTTGAATTTCTTTATAGCGCGTCCGCATGCGACGTGGCGGGTTGATAAACACCCGACCTTGGTGCGCATCTACAATCATTTCCACATCGTCTAGGCTGTTGATGGGCAATTCAGTTACGCCAACTACGGTTGGAATACCCAAAGCACGTGCCACAATGACCATGTGAGAATTCATTGCGCCTTCGGTGGTAACAATCGCTGCAATTTTATCGACAGGTAGTTCTACCAAAGCTGCTGTGGAAATTTCTTCGCCAATTAAAATACTTTCATCGGTCAGTTCACGGTGACTGGCATCGGCTTCTTGTAAAGAGGCGAGAATACGACGCCCTAAATCTTTCAGGTCAGAAACACGTTCGCGTAAATAGTCATCTTCCATTTGCGAAAATAGGGCAATGTGATTGTCAATTACAATACGCACTGCACCTTGTGCCCAGTTACCTTCACGAATCAGTTCTTTAATTTCTGCAGGCAGGGCATTTTCATCCAACATGCGTAGGAACACACTGAATAAAGCGCGTTCTTCTGCCATTAAGGCATCCTGCATTTTGTCATCTAGTGCCTGAATTTCTTGACGCACTGCATCTAGTGCGTTGTCTAGTAATTCTAACTCTTCACTAATGTCTTCAGCTTCACGATCAGGTACAGCCGCCAAATCTGCAGGTGGATACAGAATTACCGCACGACCCAGTGCAATCCCGCCCGAACCCGATACGCCCTGAAAGGTTTTGTAGGCAGGCAGGTTGTTGGGTTTGCGGAACACATCAATGTTGCCCACGGCATGCGCATGCGCAATGACACCTGAAAGCTGAGCACAAAGTGTGACTAAAAAGGATTCTGCGGCTTCAGAAAAGTCTTGTTTGTCCTTGTTTTGCACCACAAGAACGCCCATCACTTTACGACGATACATGACAGGCACGCCAAGGAAAGAATTATAAATTTCCTCGCCTGTTTCGGCCAAATACATGAAGCGTTCGTGTTTGGGCGCATCGTTTAGGTTGACAATTTCTTCACGTTGTCCGACTAAACCGACCAAACCTTCACTGGTATGTAATGACACATGCCCCACGGACTCAGGATTTAAACCCTTTGATGCCATGAGCAAGTAGCGTTGATTGCGTTCATCTAACAGGTAAATAGAGCAGACATCCACATGCATGGCTTCTGCGACCTGATTGACCATAATATCGAGTGATTCATGCAAACTGGTGGACGCATTGATTTCTTGTACAATGCGTCTAAGGGTATCCAGTTGCATGTTCGACATACGCGCTACTCCATATTCCAATCAATGATTTAAGGTCAGTTTTACACCACAGATGACCCTATAACAATAAGCTAAAAAATCTACATCTTCATGCAAATTTTAAGGTTTTTTCAGGGGCAATTGATTGCACAATTCCACCATCGCTTTACGGTAGACGTCACGTTTAAAATTGACGACCTGACCAAGCGGATACCAGTAACTGACCCATTGCCATTGATCAAATTCGGGTGGGTCTGACAAATTCAGCCGAATATGATGCGCTGACGCTGTCAGTTGCAATAAAAACCACTTCTGTTTTTGACCAATACATACGGGATCTGAATCCGTGCGTATATACCGATGTGGCAAACGATAACGCAGCCAACCTTTAGTTTGCGCGATAATTTGGACGTGTTCGGGCAGTAAGCCAACTTCTTCTCTCAGCTCACGATAAAGTGCCTGTTCAGGGGTTTCTCCATACTGGATACCTCCTTGCGGAAATTGCCATGCATTGTGACCAATGCGTTTTGCCCATAAAACTTGTCCAAACTCGTTTGCCAAAATGATCCCGACATTGGGTCGGAAACCTTCTGAGTCGATCATTTGGCTACCTAAATATTGTTTAATTTATGACTTTGCACTCGGGGATGATGATTTCTTTTCTCCAACTCGAAAACGCAAAGTGTAAATAATGTTAAAATTGCTATGATCTTAACGAATTTCTATCGACTAGCGGAGATAGATTTACAATTTTTTTCTTAAATTTCAGTTTTTACGAGTATTTTCATGAAATTGGCGCTATTTGATCTCGATCACACCTTGTTAAATACTGATTCAGATCATTCTTGGGGTGAGTTTTTGGTAAGTGAAGGCTTGGTTGATCCTGTTCGCCATCGCGCCATGAACGACAAGTTTTATGAAGACTACAAAGCAGGGCAACTCGACCCAATTGCATATAACGAATTTGTATTTGAGTTTTTAACCCAGCACGACAATCAGTACCTCACAGATTTGCATGAATTATTTATGCAAAAGGTGATTCGTCCACAAATGCGCCCTGAAGGGTTTAAAGCTATTCAGCGTCATCAGGCTTTAGGACATGAATTGGTGGGCATCACCGCAACTTCTGACTTTATTACAGCACCTATTTTTCGTGAATTTGGCATTACTGAAATTATTGCCACCAATGCCGAAGTGGTCGATGGTAAATATACAGGCAAAGTGATTAACACCGCATGTTACCAAAAAGGCAAATTAGTGCGTTTGGAGCAATGGCTAGAAGGCCGCGATGTGACTGAGTCTTGGGCGTATTCAGATTCCATTAACGACCGTTTCTTGCTGGAATATGCCGATCATGCCATTGCGGTAAACCCAGATGCACGTTTACAGGCTTTGGCGGAAGAGCAAGGGTGGGATGTCCAGGACTGGTCAATTTAAAGCTTAGATTAGTGCAATTGTTGCTGTATCAGGTGTAACTAGTCGCTTGTTTCTGTTTTGTTTTTATTTGCTGCAATGTTGGATTATGTCATTCATTTTTAGAATAGGCATGCTAAGGTAAGACAAGAATTAAAAATGATCAGGAGTGAAAAAATGAGTGGTGTACGCCCAAGAATGACACATTTATTTGAACAACTGGGTTTGGATGCCAGTGAAGCTGCGATTCAGCAATTTATTGAAACGCATCAATTGAATGCAGAAACAACAATTGCCGAGGCAGAATTTTGGACGGAAGCACAGCGTCAGTTTATCGTCGAAAAAATGAAATCGGATGGTTCATGGGCAATTGTGGTAGACCAATTGAATGAATCTTTGCATGAAGATTCGGTGAGTCGTTAAGACTTCACTTGTGTCCAAGTTGAGCCAATAAAAAAACACCCTCAGTACAATCGTGTTTGAGGGTGTTTTCATTCAAAAGAAACGATTAATCTTTTAGTGTTTCATCATCTCAATCAATTCTAAAACAGCGCGTGATTGCGTTCGTCCCGGATGCCATACCATGCCTAATTGACGGTTCATTTCTAAGTCAATATCTAACTGTTGTAAGTCTTGATTGACCAAAGTTTTAGGTAAAACAGACCATCCCAAACCAATTGACACCAACATCCGAATAGATTCTAGCGGATTATTGCTCATGGTGACTTTAGGTTTAACACCTTGCTTTTCAAACTCTGCCAAAGTGATTTGACTGGTATAGGTTTGCGCGGCAGGCAACAAACTAGGGTAGGCGAGTAAATCGGTCAATTGCAGGTTTTTCTGATGTGCAAGCGGATGAAAAGATGCGACCACAAACACCAATGGATCATTCCAAATGGTGACATAAGACAGACGTTCATCTAATTTGGGCGGTAAGGTCAGAAAAGCCAGTTCTAAATCGCCTGCCAAAACTTGTTCATGTGCCTGTTCTGAGTCGACAAAATGCACATCTAACGTGACGTTGGGAAATTCCTGTACATATTCACGTAAATGATTGGGTAAATGGTGCAAACCAATATGGTGACTGGTGCCAATTTTCAGTTTGCCTTGAACCTGTCCTTGCTCATGACTGAGGGTGTGGTGAATATCGCCCAGTTCATTCAGCCAGTTTTTGACTTTGGGCAATAGTGAGTGTGCTGCATGTGTAGCCTGTACGCCACGTCCTGCCGATTCAAACAGTTTTACACCAAAATAATCTTCCAAACTGTGAATGCGTTTAGTCACTGCAGGCTGGGTAATAAACAGTTGATCTGCGGCCAAAGAAATAGAACCCGTTTCCATGACTTTTACAAAAGCTTCGAAGGCTGCAAGATTCATCTGAACTACCTATAAGTATTTTTTATCACTGTGTTTATTATTTAGAAAAAATTAGAATTAATCAAAACAAATTCTACATATTTTGAAACTGTAGGCAGAAACATCCTCAAGGGAGCGGATTGAAAAGGGCATAAAAAAAGATCATCGTCGCTTGCGCTACGATGATCTAAGAGGAAGAAATAGAACAGCAGTATTCACTTGAGAAGAGGGTAACTAGAGCATAACGATATGTTAACTACGCGATAATGTTGGACTCTTCAGCTTGTGTTTTCTTTTCCCAAATACGTTCGTGAATAAAATAAGCCACCGCTTGAACTGTTGGTTCGACCAAACTTAAGGTAATGGCCATCCAAATATTACCCGTGACCACATAACCAACCACCATTGCCACGGTGATGTGCATAATGTAGTAGCTCAAGGTCTTTTTGAACATGCGTTGATTGTTAGCAACAAATTTTTGAATATGACTCATGTGAATACTCCTGTGCTGCTTTGACATTTCTCTGTGTGATAGCTAAAGGATAATTATTCTTATTTAATTTGTAAAAACGAATATTTTTGTGTTTTTGATTGGGAAATTAGATTTTAGTCTTGATTATTTTTTAGATGAAACGATGTTGATTGAACTTAACCTGAAAACAAAACAGGTTAAACCAATAAAAAATATTTTGCTTGGATGTAAATATTAATTCCCAAAAGTTTTTAAATTAATAAAAATGATAAATTAGATTTATACAAATTCGCGGTTATAATCGAAAGAATGAAAAAATTACCCAGTCCAGTGGAGTAGATCTGACATGGCAGGCGAAAACCAACAATCACAAAATCCAACAGCAAAAACTTTGTATGACAAATTGTGGGATGATCACTTGGTCACCCAACGTGATGATGGCTCAGCTTTATTGTATATCGACCGTCATTTATTACATGAAGTGACTTCTCCACAAGCGTTTGAGGGCTTACAACTTGCAGGTCGTCAACCGTGGCGTTTAAGTGCCAACGTGGCAACGCCTGACCATAACGTACCAACGTCTAAGAAAGAACGTGCAGACGGTATTGCAGGTATTGAAGATGATACCTCACGTATTCAGGTACAAACTTTAGATGACAACTGTAAAACCTTTAACGTGGTGCAGTTTGACATCAACGACATCCGTCAGGGGATTGCGCACGTGGTTGGGCCTGAGCAGGGCTTAACTTTGCCAGGTATGACCGTAGTGTGTGGTGACTCACATACAGCGACTCACGGTGCATTTGGGTGTTTAGCGCATGGTATTGGGACGTCTGAAGTTGAACACGTATTAGCAACCCAATGCTTAGTTCAAAAGAAAATGAAAAACATGCTAGTGCGTGTAGATGGCAAATTAGGTCAAGGTGTTACACCGAAAGATGTCGTTTTAGCGATCATTGGTAAAATTGGTACTGCAGGCGGTACAGGTCACGCGATTGAGTTTGGTGGTCAAGTATTCCGTGATATGTCGATTGAAGGACGTATGACAGTATGTAATATGGCGATTGAAGCAGGCGCGCGCGTAGGTATGGTCGCTGTGGATGACAAAACCATTGAATACGTGAAAGGTCGTAACTATGCACCAAAAGGCGAGCAATGGGATGCAGCAGTTGCTTACTGGAATACTTTACACTCAGATGAAGGCGCGCACTTTGACACCGTAGTGGTATTACAAGGCGAAGAAATTGAGCCGCAAGTGTCTTGGGGAACTTCACCTGAAATGGTGATTCCAGTGTCACAAGCCGTACCAACTTTAGAACAGGCGAAAGATGACGTACAGCGCAATGACTGGACGCGTGCTTATCAATATATGGGCTTAACTGCAGGTCAGTCTTTGGCAGATATTCAATTAGACCGCGTATTTATTGGCTCATGCACCAACTCGCGTATTGAAGATATTCGTGCAGCCGCTGAAGTGATTAAAGGTCGTAAAGTTGCAGCAAGCATTAAACAGGCGATGGTGGTTCCGGGTTCTGGTTTAGTTAAGCAACAAGCGGAACAAGAAGGCTTAGACAAAGTGTTTGTAGAAGCAGGCTTTGAATGGCGTGAACCAGGTTGTTCAATGTGCTTGGCAATGAACGCAGACAAATTGCAACCGGGTGAACACTGTGCATCGACTTCAAACCGTAACTTTGAAGGTCGTCAAGGTAACGGTGGTCGTACCCATTTGGTGAGTCCAGCAATGGCAGCTGCGGCAGCAATCGCAGGTCATTTTGTAGACGTACGTTCATTCTAAGTTATGCCCTCATCCCAGCCTTCTCTCAGAGAGATGGCGTTCCCTCTCGCTATAGCAGAGGGTAAGGGAGAGGTTACGGATTCAGTGAGAATTAAACATGAAAAAATATACCGTTGAACAAGGTATCGTTGCACCATTAGACCGTGCCAATGTCGATACAGACTTAATCATTCCAAAACAGTTTTTGAAATCTATCAAACGCACAGGTTTTGGCGATAACTTATTTGATGAATTGCGTTATTTAGATGAAGGTTATCCGGGGCAGGACAATTCAAAACGTCCGATTAATACTGAGTTTGTATTGAATCAGCCATGTTATCAGGGTGCTTCAATCTTAATTTCACGTGCCAACTTTGGTTGTGGTTCAAGCCGTGAGCATGCGCCTTGGGCGTTGAATGAATATGGTTTCCGTACCGTTATTGCGCCAAGTTTTGCCGACATTTTCTTCAATAACTGCTTTAAAAACGGCATGTTGCCTGTGATCTTGTCTGAAGAGCAGGTCGAGCAATTATTTAAAGAATGTGCGGCGACTGAAGGCTATCAATTAACCATCGACTTAGACGCGCAAGAAGTACGCACACCAAGCGGTACGGCATTTAAATTTGAAGTAGATCCATTCCGTAAGCACTGTTTATTGAATGGTTTGGATGATATTGGCTTAACATTACAAGCAGCCGATGACATTCGTGCTTATGAAGAGAAAACTAAGCAGACGCGTCCATGGGTTTTTGCCGAAATTCAGGCATAAATTCGCTGAAATTTGTCATAGCATCGCTGCCTAACTCTTGCTAACATCGGCACATAATAATTTTTATATTTTGTATCTAACAGGTGAGGTTGGGCGCGAACAATGACTAAAATTTTCGGTCGGCTTGCTGTCATTGGATTATGTATCACCACACTAAGCGCATGCCAAACGTGGAATACAGCACGCATTAAACAGGTGAAAGAAACTGAACAAAGCAAATCCAATGCACTGATTTACTGTGCGGGTACAGATGATTGTGAGTTTGAGCGTTTAAATACGGTCACAATTGTCGATGCAGAAAAACATCGTGTTACACGTGCTGCCATTCAGGAGGGTTTAGTGCGTTTACAGGAATCATCCTTAAATAAATCCAATGCCTTGTATTTGTCTGTGCCTCCTGCGCAGCATGAGTTGGTGATACGTTTTTATCCGATTTCTAAAGATCGTGCAGAAAAATTGCATGTCATTCATAAGTTTAATGCCAAGCAAAAATACACCTTTAGAATGTATCGAGACCGCATTCGTACTAAAGGTAGCTTGTTAAATGTATCTGCACCCGATCCACTCTGCGTGGAACTGATGCAAAACAACAAACCCATTCGTCGTTTTTGCAAACCCTACAATGTCCTGAATGGCTTGGGCGAGTTTGTGGAACAAAAAATTTAGTCTCTACAGTCGTTGACTGTTATTAACAATGGAAATTTTCATGTCAAAACATATTTTGATTTTAGCTGGTGACGGCATTGGTCCAGAAATTGTGAAAGCTGCTGAACAAGTGCTGACACGTATCAATGAAAAATTCAATTTGGGTTTGACTTGGGAACAAGGTTTATTGGGTGGTTCTGCAATTGATGCACATGGCGAACCGTACCCTGCAGTAACATCTGAACAGGCTAAAAAAGCCGATGCAATTTTATTAGGCGCTGTCGGTGGTCCAAAGTGGGACAACATTGAGCGCTCAATCCGTCCAGAGCGTGGTTTGTTAAAATTGCGTTCAGAACTCAATTTATTTGCGAACTTACGTCCTGCAATTTTGTATCCACAATTGGCAGATGCTTCAAGCTTAAAACCTGAAATCGTATCAGGCTTAGATATCTTAATCGTGCGTGAATTGACGGGTGGTATCTATTTCGGTCAGCCACGTGGTATTCGTGAATTAGAAAACGGTGAAAAACAAGGTTTTAACACCGACGTATATGCTGAGTCAGAAATCAAACGCATTGCAAAAGTAGCGTTTGAAATGGCGAAATTGCGTGGTGGTAAAGTATGTTCGGTAGATAAAGCCAACGTACTGGAAGTGACTGAATTGTGGAAGCAAACTGTGACTCAGTTACATGCAGAACAGTACCCAGAAATCAACTTGTCGCACATGTATGTCGATAACGCAGCGATGCAATTGGTACGCGCGCCAAAACAATTTGACGTATTGGTGACAGGTAACTTGTTTGGTGACATCTTGTCTGATGAAGCGGCGATGTTGACAGGTTCTATTGGTATGTTGCCATCTGCATCTTTAGACGAAAACGGTAAGGGTATGTATGAGCCTTGTCATGGTTCAGCGCCAGATATCGCAGGTCAGAACTTGGCAAACCCATTGGCAACCATTCTTTCTGTGGCAATGATGCTACGTTACACCTTCCGTGAAGAAGCGGCAGCTAAAGCCATTGAAGATGCGGTAGGCATTGTATTGGACCAAAACTTGCGTACTGCCGACATTATGTCTGAAGGCATGAACAAAGTCGGTACAGTAGAAATGGGTCAGGCTGTGGTTGCGGCATTGAACTAATTTCAACACCTCAGATACTTAAGCTAAATCGTATATCTAAATGCGATTGGCTTAAAGCAAACGCAGTCTACGGGCTGCGTTTTTTTGTGCAAAAAATTTAGTGCTGCTGTTTAATAGCGTGGTGTCTATTTAACAGTGTCGCCCACTATAAGACACAGATGTCGCAATGTTGTGTTCTAAGTGAAAAATAATATAGCAGGACAGCGCCACATCATAACTTTCATGACTGGGGATGCCCATGTTTAGCGGAACTGCGCCAATTCCTGTTGTTGGATGCTGTGCCATTGGAATAGGAATCCGTACGGGGCGAATGACCTGATAACGTAAGGCTCGCTTGGTTTGTTCGACTGTACCCACTTGTTGATAGTCTATTTGGCTTAACTGCAAGTGTGACAAAATATAAGTGCTAGATTGACCAACAAATTGTTGTAAATAGACGTCACGGCTTATGACTGATTGAGATGGATGGCTACTACAGGCAACTAAAGTAATGCCTAGAAACGAAGTAATAACCAAAGCAACGCAGGATCGAAATAACATGCTTTTTCTCCCTTGCTCAAAAGTTTATTGTAGAAGGCAATGCAAGAAAAGAATGTGGTGATTCGATAAGCGGCGGGGACGAATTAAAGGCTAAACAGAATTTTTTTAAGTGAACGTAAAAAAGCCACTCCGAAAGTGGCTTTAGCTTACTCTAAAACTTAGCGTGCGCGGTAAGTGATGCGACCCTTGGTTAAGTCGTAAGGTGTCATTTCAACTTTCACACTGTCGCCTGTTAAAATACGAATATAGTGTTTACGCATTTTACCAGAAATGTGAGCAATCACTTCATGACCGTTTTCTAAACGTACACGAAACATAGTATTAGGAAGCGTTTCGGTGACAACGCCTTCGAACTCGATGAGTTCCTCTTTATTGGCCATAGCCTACCTGAGTATCAAATTGGAAAGGCGCAAATTATAGGCAATTTTTCTGAAAAAAACAAGATGCTTTACCCTATACACAGCGCATCTGTTAGTAAAATAAGCGAATCATCGGTTTATACTTTTTCTGTAAAAATGGGCTTGGGTAGGTTGTCAGTTCGGTCAATCGCAGTTAATCTAATTTCAATCTTTTTAAGTATAAATGAAGTACATACAAGGAAGGTTTTTGCGTGGGTCAGCTAACTGATGCATCGGTTGTATTGCGTTTAGGCTACCAAGCGATTCGTCGTGCGGGGTTGCCAACCGAAGATATTTTAACAAAAGCAGGTGTGGCCTTAAATCAGGTCGAAGCCAATGAGCGTACGCCTTTAAATGCACAATATGCGTTTTGGGTTGCGGCTGAGGAAGTCAGTAAAGACCCTGATATTGGTTTACATCTGGGGGAACATTTGCCACTTTATCGCGGGCAGGTGATTGAACATTTGTTTATTTCTTCAGAAAACTTTGGTGAAGGCCTAAAACGCGCTTTGGCTTATCAACGCCTGATTAGTGATGCTTTTGATGCCAAATTGGTGGTGGAAGATGGACGCTGCTATTTAACCAATGGCGTGCAGCCGTGGTCGGAAAATATCGTCAATCGTCATTTTTCTGAATGTGCCATGTCGGGTGTTTTACGCTTCTTTAAATTTATTACTGAAGGTCGTTTTCAGCCTATTTATATCGACTTTAACTTCAGTGATGGCGCTGCAGATGATGAATATTTTCGGGTCTTTGAATGTCCTGTGAGTTTGGGGCAGAAAGAAACGCGTTTGTATTTTGATCCGAGTATTTTGGATTATCCACTATGGCAGGCAGAACCTGAGTTATTGCAATTACACGAACAGTTGGCATTGGAAAAGCTGCAGGAGCTGGCGCGTTATGACTTGGTTGGTGAAGTACGCCGTGCCATTGGTTCAACTTTAGAAAGCGGTGAAACGACATTGGAAACAGTAGCGGCGCAATTGAATATCACGCCACGCCGTTTGCGTACCCAATTGAGCGAAGCCAATACCAGTTTTCAGCAAATTCTGTCCGATTATCGATGTCGTTTGGCTAAACGATTATTATCGAATACCAATGAAAGCGTGGAGCGGATTGTGTACTTAACGGGTTTTTCAGAGCCAAGTACGTTCTATCGTGCCTTTAAACGCTGGACCAATGAAACTCCAGTGGAATATAGAAAGCGCAAGCAGCGTTAAGTTTGAAAATTTAAAACCTTTCCTAAACAGAATCCCCCTAAATCCCCCTTTTTCAAAGGGGGGACTTTCGTTTTTAACGCCTCGAAATGGAGCTCCTCTCTTTGGAAAAGGGAGGTCGGAAGGGATTAAATTATTCCGGCATATTTAACCAATGTGGCCCTAAGGGAACTTTCGGTAAATCAAACTGTTCAGGATAGTGTGCCTGAATAAAATACAAGCCATCGGGTGGGGCGGTAATTCCTGCTGCTTTACGGTCTTGAGCTGCAAAAATTTGGTCAATATGCGCAATGTCATATAAACCTTGTCCAATCTCCAATAGACAACCCATGATATTGCGAACCATGTGATGCAAAAAACCATCGGCTTGAATATCTAACACTAAATAATTGCCGTGACGAATTAAGCGGCAATGGCTGACATGACGGACAGGCTGATTGGACTGACACGCTGCGGCACGAAAGCTTTCAAAATTATGTGTCCCTTCAAATTTCTGCGCAGCCGCAATCATTTTATC
Source organism: Acinetobacter sp. SWBY1 (assembly GCF_002946595.1). Classification (NCBI taxonomy): domain Bacteria; kingdom Pseudomonadati; phylum Pseudomonadota; class Gammaproteobacteria; order Moraxellales; family Moraxellaceae; genus Acinetobacter; species Acinetobacter sp. SWBY1. The sequence goes on from NZ_CP026616.1 coordinate 2,487,191, forward strand.
GACATCTAAGGGATAATAAGCGTGAGTGACTTGTTTGTGCAGCAAGGCAGGGCGTTGTGGATTGTTATACACGACATAGCGATAACGCCGTGCCTGAGCCTTAAAACGAGCATGGAAGTCCATATCCATCGTTTTAATCCATTGAATTGCAATGTCTTTGGGTAGTTGGCTGTTGGCACCCATCAACCAACCGCGTTCAGGGCGAATGGCATGCGTATCAAAATGTGCCACCATATTGGTTGCATGCACGCCTGCATCGGTACGTCCTGCACCATGTAAAATAATGGGTTCATCGGCAATTTTGCTCAGAACTTTTTCAATGGTTTCCTGCACACTAGGTACGCCTGCTTGCTGGGTCTGCCAACCCCGATACCGAATGCCACAAAACTCAATTCCGATTGCAAAACGCTGCATAATCACCTCAAATCACACTGAAGACTGCCAATGCGCATACCACTGTGCAAGGCTGTCGTATTGTAAATACATTTTTAAGGCTTTGGCATAAAGATCTGCGTGACTTTGGCAATCACTGATTAAAATTTTGCTGTCCTGTAACCACTGGCTGATCGCATAGCGTTGTTGCATGCCACCAAAAGTGACTTGTGTGGTGAGAATGACGGCACATTGTTGAGCTTGCAAGGCCTGAATTAACTCAATCACTTCGGTATTGACTGCCATATTGCCTGTGCCATAACTCTGTAAAATCAGGCAGTGTGGGGGATGTTGCTGTAAGGCTTTTAAATTATCGACCAAAGCGGAAATGGCAATTGGCTGTAACATCCAGTTCAGGCAGTTAAAGTGCTGGGCTTTTTCAATATGTTGAGTGCTAATGTTGAATGCTGGCTCATTCTGCGATTTGTTCTCCGTGTAAACCAAAGCAGACTGACCTGTAAATGCATTTAACTCGGTGGTGTGTTGTTTCAGTGCCGTTGCGGCATGAATCAGTTGCTGATGGAAGGCCAGATATACTCCCTGAGTCACTTGATGAATCTGTTGTAAAGCAAAATTTAGGTTGTCCAAGGCATCACTAAATTCACGGGTATCTGTGCCTTGTGCATTGAGTAAGGGATATTGGCTACCCGTGAGAATGACATGGGTACTTTGCGCTAAAAAACGTGCCAAGACTGCGCTGGCATAGCTGAGGGTGTCGGTGCCATGTAAAATAACGAAATGTTGAAAATCATCGTGTTGTAATTTTTGAATATATTGAATGAGCTGTAACCAGTCTGCTGCTGTGCAGGCACTACTGTCTTTAATGACAGGGGCAACAAAACATTCAATCTCTAAATTTAGGGGCAAGACCTGTGCCAAGCGTGGCAGGAATTGCTCGGCAGGCATTGGGCTTAGTGGTTCACCGACACAGCCAAAAGTGCCGCCCATATAGATTAACGCAATTTTTTTCATCATAAAAAAAGCAGTCAAGAATGACTGCTTTATCTTAATCTGATTTGAATTAAGAAGCGATTTGATTCAGTAACTGATCGGCACGTTGGCGTTGTTCAGCAGAGTAATTTGCATCTTGTTCGCCAAGTAAAGCTTTCGCAGCATCATAAGCGCCCAACTCTACATATTGGCTCGCTAAGTCTAAGTTCAACTGAATTTCATCCACTTGATATAAGTCTGGGAATGATTTCACCAATGGATCATTCAGATCAACATCTGTACTGACAACGGTTGCAGCAGGTTCATGTGCAATACTTGGTGCAGCAATGATTTCTGGTTCAGTTGTAGGTTGAAGATTGGTTTCCGCAGCAGGCGTACTGTCAAATGTGAAATTAAAATCAGGCGTTGCAGGTTCAGCTTTTGCTTCAACTGCAGGTGCACTTTCTGGTGTAGAAAAATTGAAGTCTAGACTTGGGGCTTCGACTGCAGCAGCTTCACTTATTGTTGATTCTGGGGCTGCTGTTTCTGGTGCTACTGTGGTTTCAGCTGGGCTTGGTGTTAAATCAAACGTGAAGTCGAGCGGTTTAACTTTCTCTGCAGGGCTTGCACTTGGTTCAGCTGTAATCGCAGGCGCTTCAGTTTTTACTTCTGTTGGTGCAGAATCGAGTGAGAAATTAAAATCCAGTGCCGTAGGTTCTGCTTTGACTTCAGGTTCGGCAGCAGGGCTGAAATTTAAGGATGAGGTGTCAAATTTCAAAGCTGCTTCAGGTTCTGCAGTTTTATTTGAAGTCAGTTCGTGCTGTAACTGGTCAAAAGAAGCCGTTTGATTTGGCGTACTCACAGGTGCAGTAAAATCTAAGCTGCTTGGAGCTGCAGTCGGCGCTTCATTTGCTGATTTTTCAGCAATATCTTCATGTGCATGACTGGCTTTTTTTGCTTCAGCTTGTGACAGAATATCGTCAAGCTCTAAAGAGCGTAAATGATTCAGCAATTGATCAATTGCAAATTCATCTTTTTGTTGTAAATGAATATCAAGCAATAACAAATACAAACCATGCAATGAGTTATCATGTTTTAATGCTTGGTTAATTTGCGCTTCCGCAGCAAAGAAATTGCGCTCCTTAATCAGATTTTCAATATTTGTCTGAATTTTAACAGGTACAGGGGTAGAGTGTTGTGGAGTTGGAACAACCTCTTCAACCACCACCGATTTCTGGGCAACTTTTTTGGTAGTTGTGGTTTTCTTGCCACTGGTTTTGGCTGGCGCTGCTGTTTTCTTGTTGCTTGGTTCGGCTTCTTTACTTGCTTCACGCTTTTTCAAGAAAATTGCGATCACCAGTAATAAAATAAACGGAATCACATAAATCAGCATGTTTATACCCCTTGAGGATGTGGTCCCTGTTTGACCTTATCCCAAAAAAATCATTGTGTGTAACATTTAGTGTTTTGGCTTATTTGCGGCTTGTTGTTTTTGCAATTGTTGTTGCAGTTCGGCAAGGCGCGCGTTGAGTAATTGAATTCTGTGATCCTTCTGACGTAATGCCAATTCTAATTCTGTTACGTTTCTCTGTAATTTAACGGTTTTCTCGCGGGATGTCATAACTTTTAATGACAAGTCACCCGAAGTTTGTGTGGATTGTGTGTTCTTCTTGGCAGAACCGTGGGTGGAGTCCTGTTGATTCTCTGCCACGAGGCTCATTTCTGCTTGATTTAAACGATATTTGGCTTTGCCTGATTGTGGTGTACTGGCCGTTTCTGGTTTTGGAATTGCGGCTTTTTTCTCTGTTTTAGAGTTCGCTTGTGCATGTAAATTTAAGGTCGCACCACGACGCAAACGATTGGCATCGCCTTGAATAAAAGCATGCTCATTATTGGCTTTAATTTGCTGCATCACTTCAGCAACAGGGCGGTTATTTTCACCCGCAATGCGTGAGGCAATTGCCCATAATGATTCATTCGATTGCACCACGTGTTGGGTATTGACTGCAGGCATGGCTGTGGCAGGGCTTGGTTTAGCCTGTGCAGCCGCTGTTTGTGCAGGCTTTTTCACGGCAGCAGCAGGCTGAGTTTGTGCCAGTTGCTTCGTGCGTTGCTGTTCAGCAAATTTTTGTACCAATGGATCAGCCGATTGTTGTGCAGTGACTGACGTAGTCGCTGTAGATGCTGTCGGTGTTGGGTTGTTATTTGTTTTTGCTGGCGCTGCTTTTGGAGCAGCAACAGTCGTATTTTCACTCGCTGCGCTACGGCTTGGCGCAGTTTGAATCACTGTTACTGCTTGATGGTTTAACGCAGGCGGTGTATTGCGTTTAATGGTTAGCGGTGCTTCAAAAGCCTGTTGTTCAATTGCTTTGGGTGTTTCAACCTGATAGGCCGTACTTACAGGTAAATTTAAAGCAATATCTTGCTCATTGACAATCATAACAGGCATTAAAGCTTGTTCATTGCTACGTTGCATAGCGGCCAATGGCGCAGGTGCACTGCGTTTTAATGGGGTGCGAATATGTTGCAGGCGGGTTGCATTGCCTTCTTTAATTTTGACCACAATATTCAACTCAGACTCGGTTAACGGTCGAGATGAGGTAATGGTGATAACCCCTGTACCATTGCTGTTACGACGTGTAAAAAAGTTAAGATGACCAGGCGGACGGTGACTCGCACCAATCGACATCAGATCTTCTGCCGTAGCTAAACTGACATCAATCGCTTCATTCACATTCGATTGACGAAAGTTGATTTCGGCATAGAGCAATTCCCCAGTTGTTGACTGAATTTGAATCGGGTCAACATTCATTGCATACATTTGCTGTGAAGCCAAAATAGATAAAATGGCGATCTTTAATTTGTTATATACAGTCATCTTAATTGTTAGCTCGGTCATTTATCGCAAGGCGAAAAGGATAGAGTAGCGAGTTGTATGTCGATTGTAAAATATTAACACGTTGATTACATAAAAAAGCCAGTCAAATTTGACTGGCTTGTTGAGTTTGATCACAGAATCCAAAATGATTCAGTGCTCAAGACGAGGCTTAAGCATTTTTGTAATCAATTAAGATGCGTAACATACGACGTAATGGCTCTGCTGCGCCCCAAAGTAATTGGTCACCTACAGTGAATGCACCAAGGTATTCTTTACCCATGTTCATTTTGCGTAAACGACCAACAGGTACTGTTAAAGTCCCTGTAACTGCAACTGGGGTAAGATCGGTCATTGATGCTTCGCGTGTATTTGGTACCACTTTTGCCCATTGGCTTGATTGACGAATCATATCTTCAATTTCGTTCAGTGGAACGTCTTTTTTCAGCTTCAATGTGATTGCCTGAGAGTGACAACGCATTGCGCCAATACGCACACAGTGACCATCAATTGGAACGATCTGCTGATTGCCTAAAATCTTGTTGGTTTCAACCTGACCTTTCCATTCTTCTTTTGACTGACCGCTTTCAAGCTGTTTGTCGATATATGGAATGAGAGAACCCGCTAAAGGCACACCAAAGTTTGCCGATGGGAAACCTTCGCCACGTTGTAATTCGGCAATTTTAGAGTCGATGTCTAAAATTGGTGAACGTGGGTCATCCAACAAGTCTTTGGTGTTGTTATACAAGTAGCCCATGCCTGTGATCAGCTCACGCATGTTTTGCGCACCTGCACCAGAAGCTGCTTGATAGGTCATTGAAGTTGCCCATTCCACCAAATTGTTTTGGAATAATGAACCCAAGCCCATCAACATGAGTGAAACAGTACAGTTACCGCCCACAAATGTTTTGGTGCCATTCACCAAGCCATCTTTAATGACATTCATGTTGACTGGATCAAGTACGATAATCGCTTCATCATCCATACGCAGGGTAGATGCAGCATCAATCCAGTAACCATTCCAACCTTCAGCTTTAAGCTTCGGGAAAACGGCAGAAGTGTAATCACCACCTTGACAGGTAATAATGACATCCATTTGCTTCAGACTTTCAATATCTGTTGCATCCATAAGTGCTGGGGCAGTCTTACCACCAAACGCTGGTGCTTCACCGCCAGCATTACTGGTAGAGAAATAGAATGGCTCAAAATGAGCAAAATCATTTTCTTGAACCATACGTTGCATAAGGACGGAACCCACCATCCCGCGCCAACCGACCAGACCTACTTTCATGTCACTTTGCCTCGGTGCGTTAAAAAACAATAAAGGAATATAAGTCTATCAAAAGGGGACGCAACTGCAAGCATTACATGAACAAAACATGAGTATTATTGAGTGAAATCTCTTGTTTGTGTTACATACAAAATTGATAACTTTGGTTTTCATGTAAAAACGACAAAAAATACAAAAGAGTAAAGCAAGATGATTTGGGTAGAAGGGCTTGCAATATTAGTCATTTGGTTAAGTTTTTGGTCACTGATTCCGCGTGATGAATGGTGGATTCGGGGCGCAGATTTTCCACGTTTACAGATCTTGGTTTTGGGCATCATTGCCTTTGTTTTGCTACTGATTTGGGAGCAGACGTGGGATGTGTCTAGCCAAGTGATTTTAATTGGGCTGATTGCAGCTTTGGCTTATCAGTTAAAAATGGTCTTGCCCTACACCTTGCTGTGGAAAAAACAGGTCAAACAAGTTCGTCCAGAACAGCTAAATCCTGAAAAACAAATTTCATTAATCGTGTCCAATGTTCTGACACCAAATCAAAAATATCATCTTTTAATTGAACATATTCAAGCCTTAAAACCAGATTTGGTGTTGACCCTAGAATCTGATTTGGCTTGGCAGAAAGCCTTGTCTGTGATTGAAGCCGATTATCCTTATCGGGTCGCTGCACCTTTAGATAATTTATATGGCATGCATTTGTATAGCCGTTTGCCATTAAAAGACAGTGAGATCAAATTTATTCTCAGCGATGAAATTCCATCCATTCATACCAGTGTGATTTTGCCTTCGGGGCAGCCTGTACAGTTGTATTGTTTGCATCCTAAACCACCAAGTCCTACCGAAGCCAAAGATTCAGTTTTAAGAGATGCCGAATTGTTGATTGTAGGCGATCAAATCAAAGATTTAGATGAAAGCTGTATCGTAATGGGTGATTTAAACGATGTGGCGTGGTCGCGGACTACGCGCTTGTTTCAAAGAATCAGTGGCTTGCTCGACCCGCGCGTAGGGCGGCACTATATCAATACCTTTCATGCCGATTATCCTTTACTGCGTTGGTCATTAGACCATGTATTTCATAGTACAGATTTTGCATTGGTAGATATGCAGCGTTTAGCACATATTGGTTCAGATCATTTTCCTGTGTATGTGGTATTGCAAACTGGGCGGGTGTTTGATCGAATTCAGGAAGAACTGCCGCAAACCGATGCCGATGAGCAGGAAGCACAACAGGCGATTCAGGATGGGATTGAAAAAGCAGAGCAAGAAGAAAAACTGGTGACCGATGAAATTGCACAACCGTATAAAGCACAGGATAAATCGGTTTAGAAATTAAACGAAAAGTGTACGAAATGGCTTACACGGATTTAGGCACATGACGCATGGTTTATTCTGACTGATCTGGTTAAGATTAATTCATCAGCACAAGGACTCGGGAACGGAATATCCCATTAAGGAAGACGACGCTGAGGGATAAACATCAAGGATATGATGTAGGTAAGGAACGCCATACAATAAAATAACAATAAGTTTTGAAAGCACAACCTCATGAGCCCGAGTTTTACAGGATGTAGAACTCGGGCGATGATTTTTTAGGGCTTATTTTTTCATTCTCATTGTTTTTAAACAAATTAAATTTCAATCAGCTCGATTCAGTTTTAAGGCTTTAGGTGTGTTTTGACTGCAAAACTTGCTGATATAAATCTAAGGTTTGATGACACATATCTGCCAAGCTGAACAATTCAACAGGGGTGACACTTTGCGGTATTTCCAGATGCAATTGCACTGCATTGAATAAAGCCACTTGGTCATCTGCTGCGATGAGCCCTTGCGGATACAGTTGTGACAAAATTTCAGCCACACCACCACGGTTCCAGCCAATCACAGGTGTTCCTACAGATAAAGCCTCAAGTGCAGTGCGTCCAAAGGTTTCCGCCTGATTAGAAAGTGAAAGTACAATATCGCTAAACGCAAGCCACTCGCGAATGTCAGAACGGTGTCCAACAAAGGTTATCGCTTCGGTCAGATGTTTATCCCGAATATTGCGTTCCAGTTCCTGTAAATAAGCTGCTTTTTTAACATCTGCACCGCCTACAACAACAGCATGAATCTGTGGATACTGGGTTTTTAATTTCGCAATTAGATCAATCAATGTTTCATGACCTTTTAAGCGGGTGATACGTCCCGGCAAACAAATTAAAAACTTATGTTCAAGTTCTGGGAAATCTTGATAGGTTTGTTGCATCCATTGTGCCGAAGGTTGATACCCGTGCGGAAATGCAGCAGGGTCAATTCCACGATAAATACGGACAATATCTTCAGGTGGACAGTTTTGATAATGATCACGAATGTATTTGACTACACTGTCAGAAACTGCGATCACTTTTTCCGCTTGGGTCATAATTTGGCTGTAACGGTTAACTGAATAAAAACCATGTACAGTTGAAATTAAGTGTGGACGTTTTTCGGCTGGAATACCTTTTAGGGAAAAATGAGTTAGCCATGCAGGTACGCGGGAACGTACATGCACAATATCAGGTTGATGTTGCATAATCAGTTGGCGTAAAGGACGGATTTGCCACAAGCTTGATAATGATTTTTTGTGGATGGCTAACTTTAAATGAGTGGAACCTTCAGCTTCGAGTTGGTTAACCATCCGTCCGCCATTCGACACCACCAATGACGTATGTCCTTGAGCGACCAAGGCTCGGGCGATTTCGAGCGTACCGCGTTCTACACCGCCACTGTTTAATTCGGGTAATAACTGCATGACTTTCATGAATCTTTCCTTCTGCCGTACAGATTAGTAAATACTGTCATAACCTTCGGGGCGGCTCTTAAACCGACGATGAAACCACATATATTGGGTAGGAGCGATCCGTAATTGCTGCTCAATAATGAAATTGGTGCGCGTTGCATCTGCAACTTCATCTGCGCTTGGGAAATCCAGCAGTTCAGGTTCAATCAAGACTTTATATTGAGGGTTGGAAAGCTCACCTGTACGGTAAAAATATAACGGAATTGCTGCGGCTTTGGTCATTTTAAGTAAACGACGATGCGCTGTAACTGTCGCAGCAGGCACGCCAAAAAATGGCGCCATAACACCTTGTTTTAAACCAAAGTCCTGATCTGGGCTATACCAAATGGCACGACCATTTTTTAAGTGGCGGATTAAACCACGCATGTCATCGTGGTCAATTTGATGACCGTAAATGGTGGCGCGACAACGGTAAATCAGCATGTCCAGTAAGGGATTGTTTTGTGGACGATAGACCACATCGGGGTCAAAATATTGTGCACAGACATAGCCACCTGCATCTAGCAGAGTAGAATGTGTGCCTAACAATAAAACCCCGCGACCATCTGCTTGGGCTTGCTGAATATGTTCCAAACCTTCAACCTGAGTGCGTCCTTTAAACCACTGTGGACAGTACCATGCATTTAAGGTTTCAAATACGCCCAGCATTTGATCAACAAAGACTTGGCGAGCATTTTCATGTACTTCAGCCTCGCTCCATTCAGGAAAACACACTTCCAAATTGCGTAACGTAGTTACGCGACGTGACTTCATGCTGTTAAAGGCAAGATTGCCTAAAAGCTGCGCCAAACGATACTGAATCGCCCACGGCAAAATGGCTAAAATCATCAGGCAGACAATGCCAATCCAGATGCCCCAATATTTTGGCAACAGGAAAGACCATTGAAATTCGCCTGGTTGATATTCAGTGTGTTGACTCATAATGACCGTGTAAAGTGTTGTATCGTTGCAGTTTAGCACGAACCGATTTTAAAATTTAAAAGCATCCGTCCAATGGGAAAGATGCTTAAAACGGTTTTGCGAAGTCTTTCAGGACAAGCGTAGACGAAGTGTCAATAGACCCTAGTTACCATTCGCCAAGTTTTCCAGTTCGTCCCAACGCTCCAGTTTTTCCAGCAGTTCTTCATCAATTTCAGCCAAACGCTGTGAGGCTTTGGTGGCTGCATTGGCATCTGTTACAAACCAAGAACCATCCGCCAGTTTTTCAGCCAATTCGGTTTGTTCCTGTTCCAGTGCTTCAATTTCACCTGGCAACTGCTCTAAAGCACGTTGATCTTTGTAGCTCAATTTTACTTTTTTAGCCGTTGGTGCTGCTGCAGCCGCTTCGGCTTTGGCAACGGCTTTTTTAACATCACTTTTTTGATCAACCACAGTTTGGTCTGGGCGTTGCTGCAAATAGTCCTGATAGCCGCCAATATATTCATCAATATTGCCTTTGCCATCAAATACCCAAGTTGAAGTCACCACGTTGTCCATAAAGGCACGGTCGTGTGAAATCAGCAATAAGGTGCCTTTATAGTCGCTGAGCATTTCCTCAAGCAATTCTAAAGTGACCATATCCAAGTCGTTGGTCGGCTCATCCATCACTATCAGGTTAGATGGTTTGAGTAATAATTTTGCCAGTAAAATACGGTTGCGTTCACCGCCAGACAAGGCTTTAACAGGCGTGCGCGCACGTTCTGGTGAGAATAAAAAGTCTTGTAAATAACTATAGATATGACGACGTTGTCCGTTCACATCAACAAAATCTGAACCTTCAGACACGTTATCTTTGACCGACTTTTCCAAATCCAAGACGTTACGCAATTGGTCAAAATAGGCAATTTCCAGTTGTGTTCCTGTTTTGACAGAGTCGCCATGCTCAATTTCACCTAAAATGGCTTTAATCAGCGTGGTTTTACCGACACCGTTATCACCAACTAAACCAATACGGTCGCCACGTAATACCAATGTTGAAAAGTCTTTGATAATTGGAGCTTGATTGCCAAAGGCCACTTGTAAATGTTCAATATCAAAGACCAGTTTACCTGAGCGATTGGCTTCCTGCGCTGCCATATTGACTTTGCCTTGTTGGAAGCGACGTGCTTTGGATTCTTCACGTAAGGCTTTTAAAGCACGCACACGTCCTTCGTTGCGGGTACGACGTGCTTTAATGCCTTGACGAATCCATGCTTCTTCTTCGGCCAGTTTTTTATCAAACAGCGCATTTTGTTTTTCTTCAGCTTCAAGTTGCTGCGCTTTTAAATCTAAATAACGCGAATAGTTTCCTTCGTAGCTGCGTAATACACCACGATCTAACTCGACAATGCGGGTGGCGATACTATCGACAAAAGCACGGTCATGCGAAATAAACAGTAGAGTTAAATTATTTTGATCGAGTAAAAATTTTTCTAGCCATTCAATACTTTCCACATCTAAGTGGTTGGTCGGCTCATCTAGCAACAATACGTCAGGTTGGGTGAGCAGGGCACGTGCCAACAACACACGACGTTTACGTCCCCCGGATAAATCGACCAAGTCGGCATTTGGATCAAGTCCCATTTTACTTAAAATGGCATTGACCTTATTTTCTAGCGCCCAGCCATCAAGCTGATCTAGCTTGTGTTGCAAGTTCCCCATACGGTCACAGGCATCCATATCGCCCAATACACAGGCATCACTGGCTTCGTGATAGGCTTTTAATACTGCAGCAGCTTCGCCTGCACCATCAGCAACAATATCGGCGACTTTGCCTGAATCCATGGGCACATCTTGCGCCAACATGGCAATGGTGATGCCATTTTGAATAGACACTTCACCTGCATCGGGCAGTAAACTTCCTTCAATCAGTTTAAGTAGAGTAGACTTACCTTCTCCATTACGGCCAATCAAACACACTCGTTCGCCACGTTCTAGGTTAAAATTCGCGCCGTCGAGCAAGGCAGGTCCACCAAATGCGAGTTGGACATCCCTTAAAGTAATATAGGCCATAGTGTTTCCTAAAAAATCTCAAATGAGGATTTGAAATGACTAAACAAAGTATAGATGATCAGGCGTCATTTTCCGCACCCATTGAAGATTTGCAAGTGCGAATTGCATTTTTGGACGATTTAGTTGAGCAATTGAATGAACAAGTGGTTCATCAAAGTCTGGAAATTGCTGATTTAAAGAAACAAATGCAGTTGTTATATCAGCGGGTAGAGTCGGCAGATTTGTCGGATGGGATTGCACCATTTGACCCGATGACCAATCGCCCACCACACTATTAATCAATCGTACTTAATCAACGGTATTGGTTTCCGTGCTGATTTTAATTTGACCTTTGCTGTACTTCCCGCTGTAATGCTCGGCTGCTGTGCCTGAATCTTTTAAACCCTATTGTGTCCGCTAAAGTTTATGTCCTTTAAAGTTGTGTTACTTGACCTTGAAAACAACCAGCCTACCGCGACTTTGTTGCGAGAAATTATTGAGCATCATCCGAGTGTGTATCTGTTTAATTGTGCAGGAAAATTTGAATATAACTTGCAGGATTTAACTGAGTTGGCTGGCTGGATCAGTACCGGTCAGCTTATGATTTTAGACAGCCCGCGCGCAGAGTTTAAAGAGTTTGAATATGCAGTGGTAGTTGGGCAACTGATGGCACTGCTAGAGCCAGAAACACAAGTTGAAGTGATTTCTGCGGCTGACAGTATTCAGATTTTAATGGAAATGTTGCAAGCATCTGAAATTGCCTGTCACCTGATTCATATTCAGCCTGAAATGCAGTCTGGGAAAAGCAAAAATCGTTTACCAAGCCCAATGGCAATTCGCAACAAACCTGAATTGCTGTTGGTAAAAAAGTATTGTGATGCGTTGGCAAAAATGTCAGGCAAGCCAACTAACGTAGAGGCTTTAAAAAACTCGATTGCCAATATTTTGCAACTTGAGGCAGACAAAGTGCAGCATGTGGTTGGTATGTTGATGAACCTGAAAATTGTAAAGCGGGTGGATGAGCAAATTAGCTTTCGTAAAAAAGTACTGAAGCAGTGGGTTCAACTTGACTTGGATGCTGTGGAAGAATCTACGCAAGAGGCGACAGTCACTTCTACAATCGTGGCGCAAACTGAAGCCGCAGAGGTACATCCTCAGCACAGTTTATTTAAAAACTTTAGCCAAATTGACCCTGTGCAATGGGAAGTTGCCAAAAAGTTACGTGAGCTAAAGGGTGAAAAACCGAAAGATATTTATGAGTTGCGTGATTTACTAGAGCGGTTATTTCCAAAGTCTGATATTCGTTTATTGCTCAAAGAACTGATTGAAAAAGGCTATATTTATTGGAATGGACATGAAGTTCTATATAGTCATGAGATGTTCTTGAGTTAAAAGATTGTGAGAGTGTATGAAAAAAGTCTTGTTGTTGGATATTGAAAATTTACATAAATCAGAAAAAGAACTTCTAAAATATTTATCTGAATATCAATTCGTGTATTTGGTATATGCAAAATCACCTATAAATTTAAGCTTAGATGGTTTGCAGATGCTTTCTGATTTTGTGAGCAAGAAAAAGCTTGTTCTTATTAAAATGCCTAAGATTGGCCCAGATGCTGCAGATTTTGGATTAGCTTTCTTAGCTGGTCAGTTATCTATTCAAATGGATAAATCAAATGTTGAATTTGATGTAATGTCTAATGACAAGAAAATTGAATATATTGTTGATTTATTGACAGTAATGGGTTTTAAGTCTCAACAGTTAAAAAGGGATCTCTTATCTTCACCTAGCAAAGAGTTCAAATTAATAAATCAAGAAACTGATTTAAGTTCTGATGAACTGAAACCTTTACTGTTTGCAATCCAATTACTTTTAAAAAATCAACCCAAACAATTTAATTCATTAAACAATGCTCTAAAGTCTTGGTTAAAAGGATATACAAGCAATACCAGAAAGATTATTGAGCAGTTAAAAGATTATCAATTGATCCAAATTAAAGATCAGACTGTAAGTTATGAGCTATCTCGGATGAAAGATGCTCTTAAATTTAGAGAAAAAGGTGAGGTACAGGCTTTGAGTAAAGCTTTACCGTCAGTTGATGAAATTCAGATTAAGCCGCACTTGCAAAGAGTGAAACAGTATTGTGATTATCTAAGTAAAATTAGCAATAATAAACCTGCAAAATTAAATAGTTTACTGAATTCGATTCAATCTGTATTAAAGTTAAACGCTCAGCAATTGGCTCAAGACTTTATCAATATTTTAATAAAGCAAAATATTGTTAAGCAAGAAAGTACTAAACTAATATATAACGATTCCTTGATTGAGGCTTGGGCAAGTCTAGACAAAACTTGTTTGAATACAACAATAATTCAGACAAGTTTGATGGAACAACCTAATACGGAAGTTTTGTCATAAACAGTATAAGCTTCTGATAAAGCCAGTTGATTTTAGTCGGTGGTACTTGCGTTTTATATTGTGCTTATGCAACTCTAATATAAGAATAGAAAGGTTGTACTATGGAAAATACTGGAATTTGGGTTGCCGTTGCCATCATTATATTTGTGATGGGCTCTATTTTTGGTCTGCGTGTCAGCCCAAGAGAAAAAGCTTTAGGATTGATGCGTGAAAAAGCCCGAAAAATGGGACTACACCCTCGTTTGGTGGTTGCGCCTGACTGGACAAAAATCCCGAAAGCCACGGAATCACGTGCCAGTATGGTGGCGTATTACAGTGTACTCATTGCCGATGCACGTTTACCGTTAATGCGTGCTTTAGTGACAGACCAAAAGCTAGAACTGTTGCATGGCGATGAGAAATTCCAAGGCTTACCCATTGCATTAAAGGGCATTTATGCTATTGATATGCAGGCAAACTGTGTAGGAATCTATTGGGATGAAGAAGCCGATCTTCGCGCAACTCAATTAGATGAGATGAAAGCCTTTTTACATAGCTTGGCTGAACGTTAATTTTTAAACCATTAAATAGGAAATACGGTTACTTATGGCGAACGCTCCTCGGTCCACATCCAAAAGCACTGCAGCCAAATCTGAAGCTGGTCACAAACGTGCCTTAGTGATTGTGGAGTCGCCTGCAAAAGCGAAAACAATCAATAAATATCTTGGTTCGGACTACATTGTGAAGTCTTCGGTCGGTCACGTGCGTGATTTGCCAACCAGTGGTGGCGCAAAAACCACAGAAAAGAAAACCACCACCCGAACCAAACTGACCGAGGCTCAGAAAGCTGAAAAAGCTCAACAAGCATTAGTCAACCGTATGGGGGTTGATCCTGAACATGACTGGAAAGCACACTATGAAGTGCTGCCAGGCAAAGAAAATGTAGTCGCTGAATTAAAAAAACTGGCATCGCAGGTCGATGAAGTCTATCTCGCAACGGACTTGGACCGTGAAGGGGAAGCGATTGCGTGGCACTTAAAAGAAGTCATTGGTGGAGATGACTCACGTTATCAACGTGTCGTGTTTAACGAAATTACCAAAAATGCGATTCAAGAAGCCTTTAAGCATCCTGCGCGTTTAGATACCAACAAAGTCAATGCCCAACAGGCACGTCGTTTCTTAGATCGCGTGGTGGGTTTTATGATTTCGCCACTGCTCTGGGAAAAAATTGCCCGTGGTTTATCGGCAGGACGAGTGCAGTCAGTTGCGGTGAAGCTGGTTGTGGAGCGCGAGCGTGAAATTCGCGCCTTTGTACCCGAAGAATATTGGCAAGTCTTTGCAGATACTAAATCTGAAAAAGATGACATTCGTCTAGAAGCGGTTAAGCAAGCGGGTAAAACCCTCAAGTTACGCAACAAAGCTGAAACCGATGCTTTACTGAACTTGATTAAAGATGCGCAATACACCGTATCTGCACGTGAAGATAAGCCGACCAAAGTCAACCCAAGTGCGCCGTATATCACGTCAACGCTGCAACAGGCTGCGAGTACCCGTCTTGGTTTTTCAGTCAAGAAAACCATGATGCTAGCACAGCGTTTGTATGAGGCAGGTTTTATCACCTATATGCGTACAGACTCGACCTTCCTGAGTGATGACGCGGTCAATATGGTGCGTACGCATATTGAAGCGGAGTTTGGTCAAAAATATCTGCCTGCTAAACCAAATCGTTATGGCAATAAAGCAGGCGCACAAGAAGCGCACGAAGCGATTCGTCCATCTAATGTTGCGCTTAAAGGCGACAGTTTGGTGGGTGTAGAGCGCGATGCACAGCGTTTATATGATCTGATTTGGCGTCAGTTCGTCGCTTGCCAAATGACACCAGCCGAATATTTATCATCGACCATTTTAGTGGATGCCAATGGTGTTGAGTTAAAAGCCAAAGGTCGTACGCTGGTTTTTGATGGTTTTACTAAAGTGCGTGGGCAAAACAAATCGGATGATGATGTGTTACTGCCTGCAGTTAAAGTCGGTGAAATTCTTAAATTAGTAAAGCTTGATCCATCGCAACACTTTACCAAACCACCTGCGCGTTTTACCGAAGCCTCTTTGGTGAAAGAGCTTGAGAAAAAAGGTATTGGACGTCCATCGACCTATGCTGCGATTATTTCAACTATTCAAGACCGTGGTTATGTCAAACTGGAAAACCGTCGTCTTTATGCCGAAAAAATGGGTGAGATTGTTACAGACCGCCTGGATGAAAGTTTTAATAATCTGATGAACTACGACTTTACAGCAGACTTGGAAGGTCAGCTAGATAAGGTTGCAGATGGTGAACGTGACTGGAAAGACTTACTCAACAGTTTTTATGGCGACTTCAAACAGCGTTTGACCAATGCACAGGGCGAACAAGGCATGCGCCGTAATCTCCCTGTAGAAGTTGATGCCGTGCATTGTAAAGAATGTTCACGTCCAATGCAGATTCGTACAGGTACAACAGGGGTTTTCTTGGGATGTTCAGGCTATAACTTGCCACCAAAAGAACGTTGCAAGGGAACTTTGAACCTGACTCCTGTCGAGTCGCTTGCCGCATTGTCGGATGATGATGCCGCTGAAACTGCAGATTTGATGTCTAAAAAACGCTGCCCAATTTGCGAAACGGCTATGGATAGTTACGTGATTGATGGTGGTCGTAAACTGCATATTTGCGGGAATAACCCAGACTGTGCAGGTTTTGAGCTAGAAGAAGGCGAGTTCAAAATTAAAGGCTATGATGGCCCAACCATTCCGTGTGACAAGTGCGATGGCGAAATGCAGCTGAAAACAGGTCGTTTTGGCCCTTATTTTGCCTGCACCAGTTGCGAAAACACACGTAAAGTACTCAAGAATGGTCAGCCTGCGCCACCGCGTGTTGATCCAATTAAAATGGAACATTTACGCTCGACCAAACATGATGACTTTTTTGTACTGCGTGATGGTGCGGCAGGTTTATTCTTGGCAGCCAGCAAGTTCCCGAAAGTGCGTGAAACTCGTGCCCCGAAAGTGGCAGAGTTGCGTACGGTAGCAGAACAGCTTGATCCAAAATATCAATTTATTCTGCAAGCACCTGATGCAGACCCAGAGGGTAATCCAACATTAGTGAAATTCAGCCGTAAGAATCAAGCGCAATATATTGGTTCGGAAACGCCTGAAGGCAAACAAACCAAATGGTCATTGGTTTACCAAGATGGTAAATGGGTTGAGGCTTAATTATCCAAATTACAAAATGCTGGCTTCGGTCAGCATTTTTTTAAATCATATAATTTGAAATGTGAAAAATAAAAAACAGAGAGGTTTTGTGAATCTTAATCCGATGTGGGGGTCGAGTTTAAAGATAATAAGATTAAACTCGGTAAAGTGATTGCCTAAAGATATTTAAAGTATGTGGAAAAAAATCCGAATTTTATGCTTATTGCTGGTTTTGCTGGTCGTCGCAGTCAATGCTTGGCGTGATCAGAACCAAGACTGGAATAAGCCCATCATCGTATTGTTACATCCAATCAATGCCGATGGACGATCAAATACCCAAAACTATATCAATACATTAAATATCAATAATTTAAATTCTGCTCAAGACTATCTAAAACAAGCTTCTTTGCAGTACCGTGGGCAACCGATTGCGCTTTATTTCAAACAGGGGCGAGAATTAAAGCAGTTGCCACCAAAAGTGCCTGAGCAAGCATCGCTACTGAGCACCGTACTTTGGAGTTTAAAGTTCCGTTTTTACGCTTGGCAGCAACGACAAAGCAGTGATGGTGCTGCAACAGTGACACTGTACCTGAATTATTATGATCCGAGTCAAACTCAAATTTTGAAGCATTCCACCGCTTTGCAAAAAGGCAAAATTGGCTCGGTGAATTTATTTGCTTCTGCTGCGCACAGTCAGCGTAATACGTTGGTGATGGTGCATGAATTACTGCATACCTTTGGTGCCACAGATAAATATGATTTAAGCACAGGTCAGCCGATTTATCCGATTGGTTATGCAGACCCAAATCAGCAACCATTGTATCCACAACGACAGGCTGAACTGATGGCGGGTTATGTGCCACTTTCGCAAAGCAAAAGTAAAATGCCTGAATCGTTACAACAGACACGTATTAACGAAATCACTGCCATAGAATTGGGCTGGAAATAATGTGGATAAGCATGTACTTATCCACATCTCTACAATAGAGCTTGTGTAAAAGTATGTGTTTAGGCATGAACCGAGCCATTTATATTCATGGGTTTATTCCTAAACCGATCTGTTAAACTATTCATCCACCCAGTACGATGAGTCACTATGAGTTTAGCCAGCCTAATTGATGAATTGAATCCCCAGCAAAAACAAGCAGCCACGACAGCATATCAACATAGTCTGGTCTTGGCTGGCGCAGGCTGTGGCAAAACCAAAACCATTGTGGCACGTGCAGCGTACTTGATTGATCAAGGTATTCCAGCCAATCAAATTCAAATTTTGACCTTTACCCGCCGTGCGGCGAGTGAAATTGTCGCACGGGTGGAGTTGGCACTGGGCGAGCAAGCCAAAGGCTTACGTGCTTCGACCTTTCATACTTTTTGTATGTACTTGTTACGACGTATTCCTAAAGCTTTTGGCTTGGAACAATTTTCTATTATTGATCGTGATGATCAGTTGATGATGTTTCGCCTCATTCGCGGAAAAGATGATAAGAAAAATCCAAGTCAGTTGCCTAAGCCTCAAGAATTATGTGATTTGTATTCTTTTGCGCGGAATACCCGTCAAAAACTGAGTGTGGCTTTAGAAAAGCAACAGCCTGAATATTTGGCATTAAAAGATCAAATTGCTGAAATTATGCAGGAATACGAAAGCCGTAAACGTGCACGTGGCTTTCTCGATTATGACGATATTTTGGCTGTGGTGGCATCGGCATTGGCGCAGTCGGAAGGTCTGGTCGATTATGTCGCGTCAATTTGTCAGCATCTTCTGGTCGATGAAATGCAGGACACCAATCCTTTGCAATGGGCTTTGCTTGAGCCTTTAAAAGATCGGGTCAGTTTGTTTTGTGTGGGCGATGATGCACAATCGATTTATGGTTTCCGTGGTGCAGATTTTGAAAATATTCATCATTTCACAGAGCGCGTATCCAATGCTCAAATTTTCAAATTAGAGCAAAATTACCGTTCTACGCAGGAAATTTTAGACCTGTCCAATTGGTTGTTAGATCAAAGTGAGATTCGCTATAACAAACGGTTGCAGGCGCATCGTGGTGATGGCATCAAACCCAAAATGCATATTTTCCCGAATGAATTTGATGAAGCCAAATGGATTGCGATTGATATTAAAGAGCGACATTTCTTGCAAGGCGCGCCGTGGTCAGATCACATGGTCTTGGTGCGTTCAAGTTTTGCAGCGCGACATATTGAAGCTGCCTGTATTGCGGCAAGTGTGCCGTATCGTTTTATTGGCGGCATGAAGCTCTTGGAAACTGCGCATGTAAAAGACTTGCTTAGTTTATTGCGCGTTATTGCCAATCCTTTAGATGATATTGCGTGGATGCGTTTTCTCACTTTATGGAATGGCGTGGGCGATGTCGGTGCGAGTAAGTTGGCGCAGCAATTGTTGCTTGAACCGACAATGGATCAGGTGATTGAAAAGCTGGAAAAATTTGGACGCTTGCCAGAAAAAACGTTATTGATCATGAAGCAAATGGATGTCTTACGACATGAAGTTGCAGCTTGCGTCGGTTTAGGCATTGAAGCTATTCAGGAACAATTGGCTGATAACTATAAAAAAGACTGGAATCGTCGTCAGGGTGATTTTCAGTTGGTGCAACAACTGGCGGGTAAGCATGCGCAGTTAAGTGAGTTTTTAGAAGAATATGTGCTCGATCCTGTGTCTATTTCTGAAATTGAACGCCAGTCTGATACCGATGTGGTCACTTTAATCACCATTCACTCTGCCAAAGGTACGGAGCAAAAAGTCTGTTATGTGGCGAATGTGACTGCAGGGCAGTACCCGCATGCACGGGCGCAGGGCAGTTTTGATGATATTGAAGAAGAACGTCGAGTGCTGTACGTGGCTTTGACCCGTGCCCAAAATGAACTGATTTTAACCAAGCAAAATTTTAATTTATGGGCGCGTGATACGGTAGATGAACAAGGGCGCAAACTGGACAGTTATTTTTTGAATGATCTGACACGGCAGTTGTGTGCGATGGAAACTCATCACCGTACCCGTCAGCAAACTGTGAAAAGTGCCTTGGTGGAACGCCAAGCGATTAATTTAGATTTTGGCATTGATCTCGATTAAACTATGCCACAAGGTTTCCTGCAAAAAGTAGAGTAGGCGAGTGCTTTTTGATGTTTTTTGCCTATTTTAAGGTTGTAAGATGAAAATTTTAGTTCGTAGTTTAGAGCGTACAGTGACTGAAGAAGAATTGTTAAAACTTTTTCAGGAATATGGCACTGTAGAATCTTGTAATTTGGTGTTGGATGCTGCAACAGGAAAATCTAAAGGTTTTGCATTTGTAGAAATGCCACATGCACGTGAGGCAGTAAAAGCCATTAAAGCGCTGAATACTTTGCGTCTGCATGGTCATGGAATACGTGTCAAAGCAGCAGAAGATAAACCTGCATCAAAATAGTTCAAAGGGAGCAAAAAATGCTCCTTTTTTATGCGTGATTTTTAGTAAAAATACGAGATTGGCACTGCATTGGTGCGCGATTTTATCGCAGTAAAAATAGTGTATTTTTTATTGGGTGTTGCAGGAAAATCGGTTTAATCTAAGCTTCTTAGAACGCTAAATTGAGGAAATGCTCATGTCCCGTGTTGCTCGTTTTCATGCAGATCGTACCAATCAGAAATTATATTTCGCCCGTCTTTCATGTCAGCAGGCCGAGCAAACCGAGCATGTTCAGCAAGCGCAGGCACATCGTGAAGCTGCGGTGTTTCATTTAAATGGCGCGGTGCTGGCTTTTTTGCAGGAATTGGTGCGGTATTATCGTTTAAATGACAGTAATCCAACCCTTAAATCAATTGAAGAATTGATGGCAGCCAAAGGGCAGATTTCCCCTGAA
Organism: Acinetobacter sp. SWBY1; assembly: GCF_002946595.1. Taxonomy (NCBI): domain Bacteria; kingdom Pseudomonadati; phylum Pseudomonadota; class Gammaproteobacteria; order Moraxellales; family Moraxellaceae; genus Acinetobacter; species Acinetobacter sp. SWBY1. The sequence goes on from NZ_CP026616.1 coordinate 2,507,946, forward strand.
GTGGCAATTTTGCAGCAACTGAGCAAATCGGGTTTTATTGCAGAGTTAAAGCGCGCTTATCGTTTATGTCAGTACACGCCCGAGCCAAGTGCACCAGGACCTGAACAGGAAACGTCATCTAATTTAATTATTAAAGTCACACAATCTCCGCAAGCATGGCTACCAGATACGAAAATTTTGCGCGAATGGCATCGTGATTTAACCCAGTTGATTGATGGTTTTCGCAATGAAATGGTGGAATTTTAAGCCGACCAAACGCCCTTGAAAAAAATTTGATCAGCCCGATATAAATATTCTGAACGATGCAAAGAGCAAGCGCCTTTGCCACCATGTCCAGCATGGAGGATATATGTCTATAGAGCAATTGAAAGAATTATTTGGTAATCAGGAAGCAATTTTAGAGTTGGTTCAGCTTGAAGGTGGTGTGTTGGCATTGCGTAATGCAGGCTCTGAGAAAGAGCCATTGGTCAAAATCGAGTTCAATGACGACGTCAAAGCCATATTGGGCGATCAGACGGCGGTTGTTGCACAGCACATGATTCAAGCGGCATTATTTGGCTTATTGGAAAAACAAGTCAATGAATGGCATGCCGAAATTGTGGATGAACAGCCGCAATTTATGAGTTAATCCGAAAAGGTCTTTCGGTGATGAGCTATCTTTAATGAATAGATTGTCTATCTGCTTTGGTTAAAATCATGGACAGTATTAGATAGTTTTTCATCAACACAGTGAAAGCCAATCTATACGTCAACAAAAAAGCGCAGCTTAAACGGTGCGCTTTTTGTGATTTTGGCTATGGGTTTTAGATGAATGATGCTCAATGCGTTGGTGGCTGATGATGGGCAATTTCAATTTGATTTAAAATATAATTGCTCATATTTTTCGCCATTTCTTCTTTGGCAAAATACACTTCACCAATGTTGTCTTTACGAATTACTTCCGCTTCGGCTTTGCTTTCTGCACACACCAAAACCTGAATTTCAGGGTTTAGGGTTTTGGCAATATCCACAATTTTATGAATATCCAAAATGTCCATAGGCGAGAGAACGAGCAGTCGTGCATGTTGAATATGTGCCTGAATCAGTACACCTGCTTCAGTGGCAACCCCGCTGACCGCAGCAATACCTTTTTCACGTAGGTCTTCGACAATTTCACGGTTTTCTTCTGCAATCACGACCTTAATATTTTCAGCCATTAAATTTTGGGTAATGCGACGTCCGACTTCACCATGTCCAACAATCACCACCTGATCACGTAAATAATCTTGAGAAACTTCATCGGGCAGCATGGCTAAAGGGTCATTACTGCGTTCGAGCAAACGCGCCAAATAAGAGCGTTCCCGAATCCAGTTTTGCACAGGTTCAATCGCAGAAAAAACAAAGGAATTGAGGGTAATTGAAATGAGTGCGCCTGCTAAAATCAGGTTTTGTCCTTCTAGTGACAGCAGTTGTAAAGATACGCCTAGCGTTGCCAAAATGAAGGAAAACTCACCAATTTGTGCCAAGCTCGCGCCTACGGTCAAAGCTGTGTTGAGTGGATAGCGGAAGAACAAGACCAATGCCATGGCTGCAATGGTTTTGCCCACCATGATAATGCCGACGACCGCTAAAACATGCAGTGGTTCTTCGATCAGAATACGCGGGTCAAACAGCATGCCCACAGCAACGAAAAACAGAATGGAGAAAATTTCACGTAAGGGCAAAGTTTCTTCTTCGGCACGATGACTGAAATCGGATTCTTTGACCACCATCCCCGCAAAGAACGCCCCGAGTGCCATCGACACGCCAAAGATTTTATAAGCACCAAAGGCAATTGATACCGCAGCAGCGACCACAGTCAGGGTAAACAGTTCCCTTGAGCCTAAGCGTGCCACAATTTGCATAATGAAGGGCACAAGGCGTTTGCCAACAATGAGCATAAAGGCAATAAAGCCTGAAACTTTCAGTAAAGTCAGCCCGAGTGTTAGCCAAATATTTTCATCACTGGCATTGTCGATAGCTTGTCCACCCAGTAATACAGCTGTGGCAGGCAAAAGCACCAATGCTAAGACCATCACTAAGTCTTCAACTAACAACCAGCCTACGGCAATTTTACCGTTCACGGAGTCGAGCAGGCCACGATCACCCAATGCTTTTAAGAGCACAACGGTACTGGCACAAGACAGACTCAAACCAAAAATTAAGGCAGAACCAAAACTCCAACCCCACATCATCGACACGCCTACACCGAGCAGGGTCGCCACGGCGATCTGCAATACTGCACCAGGCAAAGCAATGCGTCGTACCTGCATTAAATCATTTAGCGAGAAATGCATGCCAACACCGAACATAAGGAACATGACCCCAAGTTCTGCCAATTGGTTGGCAAGATGAATATCTGCCACAATGCCCGGTGTGTTGGGACTAATGATGACACCTGCAATCAGATAGCCCATAAGCGGTGGAAGGCGTAAGCGCGCAGCGATATAGCCAAATACCAGTGCCAAGCTAAAACCAACGGCAAGTAAGATGATGAGTTCTACATCATGAGGCACGAGAAACTCCTAAGCCATGGTGAAGGTGCGGTCAAAAGACTGAAATAAGACAAGCACAAATAGTGCCAAAAAAGAAAACGAGGAAATTTTAACAAGTGAGGCAAAAAAAGTGCAAAAAAAAACGACCTGAATAAGGTCGTTTTTTAAAAAAGCTAAAATTATTTGATTTTAGCTTCTTTGAAAACTACGTGTTGACGGATTTTTGGATCAAATTTTTTGATTTCCATTTTTTCCGGCATAGTACGTTTGTTTTTAGTAGTGGTATAGAAATAACCTGTACCAGCTGTAGAAACTAAGCGAATCTTATCACGCATTGTCCTGACTCCTTACTTAGATCTTTTGACCTTGAGCACGTAGGTCAGCAACAACCTTTTCAATGCCCAATTTGTCGATAATACGCATACCTTTAGTGGTTAAACGAAGACGTACGAAACGTTTTTCGCTTTCTAACCAGAAACGGTGGTTGTGCAGGTTCGGCTCGAACCGGCGCTTAGTTTTGTTGTTGGCGTGTGAGACGTTGTTACCAACGACTGGACGCTTGCCGGTAACTTGGCAAACCTTAGACATGGTGTAACTCCATTGATTTAGCCAACAGCAAATCTGTATGGCCAGTCAAAAATAAACGGATGAATTCATTCAAGGGGCGTTTTATATCAAAAATACGCTTAAAAGACAAGCGATTTTCTTCAAAAACAGCATGAGCGTGTTTGATAGCTCATGCCTTGATCAGTTAACGAAGAAGCGTCTTCGAAATCAATCGATGAATCGGCTTATCAAATGGGGGGAGAATGAACTTCAAGCTGTAAAGCTTCGGATTAGACATTACCGACCGTTCATGTGACAAGCTGAAAAAACCTTCTGGACCGTGATATTTCCCCATGCCCGATGCACCAACACCACCAAATGGTAAGTCATCTTGTGCAACGTGGGTCAATACAGTATTGAGTCCGAAATGCCCTGAATGGGTTCGCTGTGCGACATAGTCGGCACGCGCCTGATCAAAGTCGAAATAGTATAAAGCAAGAGGACGCGGTCGGCTATTAATAAACTCGATTACATCATCAATTTGTTCATATTCTAAGATTGGCAGGACTGGCCCAAAGATCTCATTTTGCATAATTTGCATGTCTGGACTGACATTGGTCAGTACCGTTGGTGCCATTTTACGGGTTGCAGCCACATTTTCACTTTGCGGATTAATTTCAATAATATTTGCACCTCGCTCACGTGCATCTTCTAAATAGCCCTGTAAGCGACGATATTGTTTGTCATTAATAATAGAAGTGTAGTCTTGGTTATCACGAATATGCGGATACATTTCGGTCACAAATTGCTCGAAATGCTCCATAAATTCGGCAGTTTTGCCTTTAGGCAAGAACATATAGTCGGGTGCAACACAGGTTTGTCCTGCATTCCAGAGTTTACCGACTGCAATACGCTGCGCTACATCGACCATATCGCTAGATGGATGTACCAAAACAGGGGATTTGCCACCCAGTTCTAAAATGACAGGCACAAGGTTTTGTGACGCGGCAGCCATTACAGTTTTGCCGACTTCGGTAGAGCCTGTGAAAATAATTTTGTCAAAAGGCAAATGACAGAACGCATCGGAAATAATGCCGCCACCATTGATTACCGCTACTAATTCTTGCGGAAACGCCTCACTCATAGCGTTTTCCAGTACTTTACCAAAATGCGCAGAAGCACTGGAAATTTTGATCATGGCATGGTTGCCTGCAGCCAAAGCACAGATCAGTGGGCCTAAAGATAACAGCAGCGGATAGTTCCAAGGTGCAATAATGCCAATTACCCCTAAAGGTTGATACTGTACCCATGCTTTTGCAGGTTGGTGGATAATACCAACCTGACGTTTAGATGGCTTCATCCAGTCGGTCAGGTTTTTGCTGTAATATTTGATATGTTCCAAGCAGGTAAGTACTTCGCCAATTTGGGTTTCGGCAATGGCACGGTTGCCATAGTCACGATTAATGGCTTCGGCAAATTGATCCTGATATTTCACAATCACACGTTTTAAGCGGGCTAAGCGTTCAATGCGTTCTTTGGCACTTGGGACAGGATGACGCTGATAGGCATATTTCTGCAATGCCAAAATATCATCCAGACGTTGTAAATCGGGTGAATGTGGGGTCATTGAAGTTGTTTTTGTTTGACTGTTCATGGCATGTTACCATTCAATAAAAGCAATATAAGTTAATTTTTAGAGTATTTACTCTAATCAGTCAAGTGACTTTATGTTTTCATGCCCCCCAAATTTTAAAGAATGGTTGTTTTTAGGATGTCTCAAACCAAAACGTTGAAAACCAAAGAACGTATTTTGCAATTGAGTTTGCAATTGTTTAACGAGCGTGGTGAGCGTTCGGTAACAACCAATCATATTGCGGCAGAACTGGGCATGAGCCCAGGAAACTTGTATTACCACTTCCGCAATAAGAACGAAATTATTAAAGAGCTGATGGAACAATATCAGCAAGAAACTTTAGAAATGCTGGCTTTGCCTGAAAATCGTGGCTTAGATGCCAATGACAAAATTCGTTATTTTCAGGTTCTCAGTAGTCAGCTGTGGGCTTATCGTTTTTTGCATCGTGATGTCTATCATTTGGTCGAAACCAATGAAGATTTCCGCAAAATGTATCCACGTTTTGCAGGACAGGTCATGCAGCAGGGACAAAAAATTTATCAGGCCTTTGTGGATGCGGGTCTGATGCAAATGACTGAGTCAGAAATTGAAGCCTTGATTATCAATATTTGGATTGTGCTGACCAACTGGACGAACTTCTTATATATGTCGGGTCACATTACCGATTCAAACCATTTGGAAGAAAAATGGATTTGGCAGGCTTTACGTCAAATGCTGTTCCTTGAAGGGGCATATTTACGGGGTGAAAGTCGTGCAACCTATGAGCGTTTACTAGAAACACTAGGCACATCTGAACTGTTTGAGAGTTTATCATCCAGTAAAAATACTCAAGCCGACTAAGAGACTGAGAATGGCTATTTAGAATGTCTGAGAAACGCGCTAGAATACTCGGCTTGTTTTTCAATTTAACCAAGTAGTGACTAAAAACAACATGAATATGACGACTGCGAATACTGCACGTTTACTGATTACCTGTGAAGATAAGCCAGGTATTGTGCAGGCTGTATCGAGCTTTTTGTATCATCAAGGAGCCAACATTACCGCGCTTGATCAATACGCAACAGAAGCTCAGGGCGGGCGTTATTTCATGCGGGTTGAGTTTGAACTGGATCACTTGCAAAGCCGTAAAGAAAGCTTATTGCAAACCTTTGCTTCTAACGTGGCAGAGCGTTATGAAATGCAATGGCGTTTGGCTTTGGTCAGCGATGTGAAAAAAGTCGGCATTTTGGTGTCTAAAGTTGATCATGCTTTGCTCGAACTATTATGGCGTCATTCACGTGGTGGTTTACCATGTGAAATTACCAAAGTGGTGTCGAACCATGACACCTTGCGTGAAGCGGTAGAAAACTTTGGTATTCCGTTTGAAGTAGTGCCTGTTAATAAAGAAAATAAACGTGAAGCTTACGCTAAAATTGATGAATTGATGCAAGGCAATGATTTGTTGGTATTGGCGCGTTATATGCAAATTTTGGATGAAGAGTTTGTCTCTAAGTGGGAAATGAAAGTGATCAATATTCACCATTCATTCCTGCCTGCTTTCGTGGGCGCAAATCCATATAAACAAGCTTATGAAAAAGGCGTAAAACTGATTGGTGCAACTGCACACTATGTAACAGCAGACCTAGATCAAGGTCCGATCATTGAGCAAGATGTAGAGCGTGTAAACCACGACTTTACGGTAGATCAACTGCGTGAATTGGGTCAGGATGTGGAACGTAATGTACTGGCACGTGCAGTTAAATGGCATTTGGAAGACCGTATTATTGTAGATGGCAACAAAACTGTTGTATTTCAATAGGGTAAAAGCTATCTAAAAATCGAATTAAAACATGCCGACATGGCATGTTTTTTTATGCTAAAATTGTAATGTTATAACATTTATTTAAACTGTTTTTAAAATAGCAAATTTATTGGATGATTCACGTTTGTTATTAAAAAATAGTTGCAAATGAAAACACTTCTCATTTATTATTGCGTTACTTTAATTGTGCTAACCGATCAGTTTGATCGTTCGGAACTGTGATGGTTTGGCAATTGCTTTTGAAGGTCGCTGACTTTAATGAACCAATCTCCCAACGCTATGCTACAAATGCCCAATGCCATGAAAAAGAAAGTTGTGACGGCTTTAGCTGTGGTTGCATTAGGTCATGTCGGTGTGTTGTGGGCATTGGGGCAAATGCAAACTCCGACCTTAAAGCCCATAGAAAAAGAACCTTTAAAAGTACGCTTTGTAAAAATTCAAGAACAGCCTAAACCGTTGCCACCGCAACCTAAGGCTGAACCACAGCCTGAAAAACCCAAGCCTCAGCCTGTAAAAGAAGTGCCTGTGGTAGAAAAACCGTTGCCACCGCCACCGAAAAAAGTAGAAAAAGTACAGCAAGTTAAAAAAGCAGAAGCCCCTAAACCCGTGGCGAAGCCCGTAGAAAAACCAGTCGAACGTGTGGTGCAACCTGCACCTGTAGCAACGGTGACTGAAACTAAAGTGGTACAGCCTGCACCGAAACCGACAGTTGCACCTGTTGCGCCAGCACCTGCTCCTGTCGCACCTTCTGCTCCAAAAACAGTGTCGATTGGCGGCTCAGGCGTGCAATGGAGTCGTTCTCCAAAACCTTCTTATACCAATCGTGATTTACAGGGAGAAACCCGTAACGTGGTGGTTCGGATTGAAGCCAATGAAAAAGGCGTGATCACCGATGCTCAAATTACGCGTTCTAGTGGTGTACCTGCTTTAGATCAAAAGATTTTACGCGCAGTGCGTAGTGCAAAATTCAAACCGTACAAAGAAAATGGCGTGGCTTATCCAATTCGTGCTGAGCAGCCTTTTGAATTGACATTGAACCCTAACGGCTAACCTTCAACAGGAGTTCGAGTATGAACTTTTCCGTCTATTGGCAACACGCAGATGCAGTCAGCAAAACGCTGTATTTCGTGTTATTGGCGATGTCGATTGCGACATGGACCATCTTCGCATTACGTTTGATAGGCACGCGCCAATTGAAGCAACAAGCTTATGCTCAACTGTCACAGGCTTTAAATCAGCTTAAAGCAAAACTGGTGCCCTTAAATTTTGAGCAGCGTAAAGCGGTTGCTGAGCAAGCCTTATTGCGTCAAATTTCGGTAGAAAAAGCATCGGCAGAAAAAGGCGTATCGGTACTGGGTACAATTGCGTCATTAGCACCGTTTGTGGGTTTGTTTGGTACAGTTTGGGGTATTTTCCATGCACTCGTTGCGGTTGGAAAAAGCGGTCAGGCGGGATTGGCTCAAGTGGCAACGCCTGTTGGTGAAGCGTTGATTATGACGGGCTTCGGTTTGGCGGTGGCGATTCCTGCCGTGATTGCTTATAACATTTGTTCGCGTGTGAACCGTACCTTATCTACAAATTTGCAAGATCATGCACATAGTTTGTTGATTGACACCATGTTGCAACAAGATTCTTCTGTTCAAAGAACTGAAGTGAATGCAACACAACAAAGTTTAGTGGGAGGTCAGGTTTAATGGCTTTTCAATTGGGTGAAGACAACGATTCAGGCATGAATGAGATGAACCTTATTCCCCTGATCGACATTATGTTGGTATTGATGATCATCTTTTTGGTGACAGCGACCGTTGCCAACCCATCTATACCATTAACCTTACCGCAAACCAGCGCAGAAATTGTTGATTTACCGCCTGAGCAAATTCAGGTCAGTATCAATGCCAATGGTGAAGTGGCGTGGGATGATCAAATCATTAGTTTAGATGAGTTGCAAACCCGCTTTAACAACGCTAGTCAGCAAGCACAGCAACCAACAGTGGTATTAAGAGCCGATAAAGAATCGCGTTATGATACTGTAGCGCAAGTGATGTCACGTGCGAGTGAAGCTGGACTCAGTGATATTGCTTTCGCAACAGAAGATTAACTTAATATTTAAAATCAGCGATCTTTTTAGGTCGCTTTTTTTATGCAAAGTCGCGCATAATGCCAACACGCCTCAAGTACAGCAATCTTGACCATCTAAAAGATTTAGATTGAGTCCGCGGCTTACTTTCAACTCTATTTTTATCTCAGATCAGGTTCAGCCATGAGTTCACGCCAAGCACTTGATGCAAAAGCCAGCAGTATGATGCTGATTTTGTGTGTGTTTTGGGGCTGCAACAAGTGGTGCTAAAAGTTGCTGCAGCAGATATTGCACCCTTGATGCAATTGGCACTACGTTCAGGTCTATCAGCTGTGATGGTGTTGCCTTTGTTGTTACTTGCAAGAAATACACAATGGGCTTCGACTGAATATCTGCCTGTAGGCGTATTGGTGGGTATTTTATTTGCTGCAGAATTTTTTATGTTAGGGCAGGCGATTCAATATACATCTGCGTCGCATGTGGTGGTTTTACTGTATACCGCGCCTATTTTTGTGGCTTTAGCACTGCACTGGAAACTCCCTGCAGAGCGTTTATCTTGCTTGCAATGGGGCGGGATTCTGTTGTCTTTTGCTGGCATAGCAGTGACTTTTTTATGGCGTGATACTGCGCAACAAGAGAGCCACCAAAACTTTAGCCACATGCTTTTTGGCGATTTACTTGCGCTGAGTGCAGGCATACTTTGGGCAGCTACAATGGTGGCGGTACGTCTAAGTCGTTTATCAGAAGCACCTGCAACACAAACCTTGTTTTACCAATTAATGGGTGGTTTTTTGATTTTACTGCCGATGGCTTGGTGGATGGGGCAGGCCGAAATTGACTGGACAGCCTTAACCATAGGCAGTTTGATTTTTATGCAGTATTGATTTCGTTTATGAGCTATCTCGCCTGGTTTTGGCTGCTGAAACAATATTTGGCATCCAGTTTAGGTGTGTTTTCATTTTTAACGCCATTATTTGGCGTATTGTTTGGTGTGTGGTTGTTGAATGAAAGCTTGAGCCAAAGCTTTATGATTGGGGCTGTTTTGGTCATGCTTGGTATGTTGATGGTGAATGCTCAAGGTTGGGTTAAAACAAAACGCAGATAAAGCAAAGCAATAAGCTTTGTGGCTTCCGCTTGAGTTTGCTTGGGTTGTAGTTTATCGACTTTATCTGCAATTAAACACAAACCATCTTCAAGCGACTGAGGGGATTGCACACCTAAACTTGAAGAGGGTTTGTGCCAAAAATTGAAATGTTCTAGATGAGCAATTACTTCGTTTCAAAAATCTTAGAAAGCGGAATCGACAACTTGGCAGCTAAATAGTCATCGGTTTCATTGAGTATGGGGCCGAGTTTTTGCATCCATTCATCATGAGTATAAACATTGGTCAAGTCCTGACGACGTGGCAACGAATACGGTAACTGTGAATAAAAGCTCCAAAAATCTACCTGAGATAGATTACGCACCAACACAAATTCATCATTTTCTGTACGTTTAATCAAGTTTTGTTGTTCTAGCATTCGCACATAAGACGGCCAGCGCCCAATTTCATTACGTCCCAATACATCTAAGGCTTCAGCTTCAGTGACACTTTCTCCGCGCATTTGTTTTTTGTAAAACAATTCCAGCAAGTCCAGTAACATGAGCAACGGGTGGCATTTTTTCTCGCGTCTGGCTTCAAAAGCGGTCAGGGCAAAACTAATTTCAACACCCAAAAGCACAATATTCCAAGACAGAAAAATCCACAGTAAGAAAATAGGTACGGCAGCAAATGCACCATAAATAATTTCATAACTGGTGAAGTTGGACATAATAAAACCAAACAGGTTTTTCAAACATTCAAATACAACAGCACTGAATATTCCTGCAATTAATGCTGCTTTAATGGGTACGCTGCGGTTGGGAATGGTCCAGTTCAGAATAAAAAAACCCAAAATGGTCAGTGCAAATGAAATCAGCCATAAAATAAATGCACCATTGAGTTCATAACCTGCAAAGTTATTACTCAGCACATTCATAGAAGCCAAAGTTGAGGAAATGACAAAAGCACTGCCCAGTAAAATAGGACCTAATGAAATGATGGTCCAATAACGCATAAAACCTACAATGCCGCCACGGGTTTCCTTCACCCGCCATATTCGGTTAAACACAGTTTCAATACTGGTCAGCATCATCACCGTGGTCACAAATAAAAACAAAATACCAATGACCGTTAAATTACTGGATTTTTCGGTAAAGGCATTTAGGGCTTTATCAAAGGCGATGGTGGTTTTAGGTAAAAAATTGCTGTAAATCAATTGTTGTAATTGTTGCCGTGCGGGTTCGAGTGCCTTAATGGATGAGATGATTACCAAAAATACAGTGAGCATAGGTACAACGGCAAACAGGGTAGTGTAGGTTAAAGAGCCTGCTTGTTCACGGCAGCGATCTGCTTCAAAGCGACGCAGCACAAATAAGACAAATTGAAACCATTGTTTGTCATAAAAAGGCAGTTTCTTTAAATATTCAACGATCATACAGTGGCTGTCTCAACTTTTTTAATCATCTTTATCTGTTTTCATGGTTAAGCTTAACCAAAAAAGCAGCAAAATACCGTATAGTTTTCATTTTTAGTCTGATTTCTTAGCATGATGCAAGCATATATTCTAGTTTTGTACTTTAGTAAATATGGTTCTACCAAAGAAATGGCACATTTAATTGCCAACGGGGTAGAAGCCAGTGGCATGCCCGTTAAAATTAGAACTGTGCCCAATATCTCTACCGTGGTGCAACAAGCCGAGCCAAGTATTCCTGCCGAAGGAGATATTTATTGCACTTTAGACGACTTAGCAAATTGTGCAGGTTTAGCTTTGGGTTCGCCTACACGCTTTGGCAATATGGCATCAGAAATGAAATATTTCTGGGATCAAACCACCAGTCTCTGGCTGAATGGCGCATTGCATAATAAACCTGCCTGTGTTTTTACCTCTTCGGGTTCGATGCATGGGGGACAGGAAAGTACCTTATTGACCATGTTGCCGCCATTGTTTCACCACGGGATGATGATTATGGGACTGCATAATGCGCATCCTGCTTTATCGAATACCAAAACTGGTGGTACACCGTATGGTGCAACGCATGTGAGCGGCCCACGCCACGATCAGGCGTTGAGTCAGGATGAAAAAACCCTCTGTGAAGCGCAAGGACAACGCCTAGGTGAAATGGTAAAAAAATTACAGGGCATGTGAGATTCTTTTTTTGATCAAAATGAAGCGTAAAATGTGGATATCGTTTTACGCTTTTATCTTTTTTTTTCTTAAATTCGATTGGCTTATGTAGCATTGAGCCTGCTAAAAATAAGTTCACTTTTCACTTAAAATCACTATTTGCAGTGATATTCAGTTTTTTTCTTTTCACGTCTAATAACCGCTTTAAAAGCAGAGTTTTCTGTCACGGTTCACGCAGCATTTTTTGTGCAGACAGATGTATTGAGCACAACGGACTGCTGTAAAAATGAGAGATTGAGGAAAAGTGAAAATGAATAAGTGGGTGCTGATTGGGTTAAGTCTATTGAGTTTAGGATATTCATGGTCGAGTGTTGCAGCGACTGAAATTGTGCATACTCTGAGCTTTCCAGAAGAACAACGTATTGAAAAACAAGCTGCGGAAGCACAGTATTTAGCGGCAGAAAAGCCTGTGATGACTTCTGCAAGCAGTACTGCAAAATAAAAAAAGATGTAATCAAAAAAAGTGCTGCCATGTGCAGCACTTTTTTTGAAATTGATTTAGGGCTATTTAGAGTTGCTTGGCTGTTTGAATTTTTTCTTTAAAGCGGTGTTTGCACTTGAGGCATTGAAAATCCAGAAAAATATTCTGATCGACAATTACACCTGCTTTTTTACCAAAGCGATGCCCAAGAAAACCGCCTGTGATTCCCACACTAATTGCCCCGACAAACGTGCCAATCGTGCCGCCCATAATTACGCCCAATGGTCCTGCGGCAGTACCGATTGCCGCACCAATAGAAGCTCCTGAAGCTGCGCCGCCTACTGTACCTGCTGCCGTACCTGCAGAGCCTAATAACACGCCACCAATTTTTTGTAAGTTTTGTTCATGGTTGCGTTTTTCAACTTGAGTTGAACCACATTTCGGACAGGTGATACTGTGTTGCATCAACGGATTGTCTTGTGTCATGACTGTAAATTGCCTTATGCTCATGCCGCATGCATCAATGCACGCAGACGATCTAAAAAGTGCTGTCTAGAGCTGCAATCAGAAAAACTAGACTGCTGAATCACTGTTATTTCAAGTGCAGCATGGCGTAGCATCACAGTTTTGTAAATAAAATATATGTAAATGAGTTGTTTAAGTTTAAAAAAAGCATAAAAAAAAGAGCGCCTAAGCACTCTTTGATCATCGGGTTTAAATGATGAACCAACATCAGTTTTCATCGACCTTAATCGCGTACAAATTCAACTGTACCGTTTGCCAAAGACTTTACTCGTGCCAATGATTCAACGCGATAGCCTTTTTCAAGCAATAATTCACGACCCGGCTGGAATGACTTTTCAATCACAATCCCAATACCCACGACTTCTGCATTGGCTTGATGGATTAAATCTGCTAAACCGAGTGCAGCTTGACCATTTGCCAAAAAGTCATCAATTACCAAGACTTTGTCGCTAGCGCTAATATGTTTGTTTGAAATGGCAATCGTACTCTCAGTTTGCTTGGTAAATGAAAATACTTTAGAGCGGTATAAATCATCTTTTAAGGTTAACGATTGATATTTACGTGCAAAAATGACAGGTACGCCAAGTTCTAAACCTGCCATCACAGCTGGTGCGATGCCAGAAGCTTCGATAGTAATAATTTTGGTGATGCCTGAATCTTTAAACAAACGCGCAAATTCTTGACCAATTTGCTGCATCATCACTGGGTCAATTTGATGGTTTAAGAAAGAATCGACTTTTAGAACCGCTTCGGATAGAACGATACCTTCGGCTAAAATTTTCTGTTCAACTGCATGCACGGGAGAATCCTCAAGGGCAGGTGCTTTTTAAAGCAAAAGCGTATTTTAAAAAGCACCTGAAAAAATGCAAGAAGAATTTACCAAAGGGTGAATAGCTGCCATGCTGTGCTCAGCCACTATATTCTAAATTAGCTGGTTGGACCTTTATAGCCTGTGAGCAATAAGCCATAAGACTTGTCTTTGTCTTGGTGGGTGACTTTTACAGGCAAGTAGTCAAGTTTAGGTGCCAACCAGAAAATCGTATCACGGTTCGGTTTGTTGTGTTTTAGCACCACTTTAATCGTGTCAAAAGTACCGTAATTGGTTTTGATCTTTTCGGCACCTTGTTTAATAAAGCGACGTGATTCAACCTCGCTATGGTCGGCAATATAGTAGCTCGATTTTAAACCGCCACTTTTTAAATCTTCACGGATTTGCAGCTCTGCATTCAACTCATCCAACACGCCCGCTTTCCACGCAAAAGAACGTGTATCGCCGTCCTTTTTGGTGTTAATAGTTTTCGCCGAAGGATTGAAATTAATACTCATGGTATTGTTATGAACCAAAATCTTACTGCTGCGGCTGAAGCTAGATGAGCCAATTTTGCCATCATTAAAACTAAAACGACTAGTTTCTGTGGCAGAAGCGATTACGCCAGCTTTAGCAGCAAACACATAACTCCATTGGTTACCTGTTTTGCTTAAAGTTCGTGTTGCAGAACCTAAGTTCTTACCATTGTAGTTAAATTGATAACTGGCTTGGAAAGGACTCATGGCAAATGTTTGGCTAGAGAAACCAGCCATGAACAGTGCTGTAGACACACTGGCTGCCATACCCATTTTTTTTAATACATGATTTGCCATTGCTGAGATATTTCCTCTGTAAATAGGGAGATGCAATTTACTTGCTTACTGCCATTATAGGTGTTGAATATGAAGAGAATATTAGGAAATATGCGGTAAGTGTCGTTTTCCTGTACGAATTCTCTTGCAAAGTTTTAGTCTCGCTTTATTTTTGTTTCAGCGGTGTGACTTGGGTATCTGCAAGAGAGTCTTCCACATTATCTAGTTTTTCTTCGGACATTTTGCGGAACAATGCGGTCAAATTGACGTTGCCAGTCAGGACCAATTCCGCTTCGCGTAATACCGCATGATTCACATGAACTTTACTGAGTGTATCAATGATAGAGCGGTTTTGACCTAACCAGCGATTTAAGTCTAAATGCAGTAAATCATCTTTGACTTTAATAACTTTGAGTTTTTCCAAAATCATGCCCAAAGGGTCATCATTGCGTATTTTTTGATAGTAAAATAAAGCACACTTAACTGCGATTTTATGTAAAAAGCTTGGATAACTCGCCTCAATGACCTGCGTGTCACTAATTTGTTCAAACACGATGAGCTGAGTATCTTTATTCAATTCCATCAGCACCAATTTTAAATCGACAGATAGAGTAATATTCAAACCGTTATAATCTAGAGTTGCGTAAAGACGTAACCAATCGTCGTGTAAGTCTGCATGCAGATCTTGCAACATTTTCACATTATCAGTCACAAAGCGTTGAAAAGTCGCATTTAAAAAGACCTGAGATAATGGAATTTCACGTTCATCCTCAATAAATCCTTCAGCTTTTTGGTACACTTGACGGATACGTTGAGAGATATTGGTGATCAGGGTTTGCATACGGCTGTCCAAGTCGGTCATTTATTCTTTACAGATACAAATATTTTGTCGAATTGTATTAAAAATACAGGCATAGAAGCTTGCAGTTTAGCAAAATAAGTTGCACCATTTTTAAGATTTAAGGCTCAGTAGTCAGTTTTTGATGAACTTTGCAGTTTTGCATTAAAGCAAAAACTGAGCAAAATTATAATGCTCTTTAGTTTATACCGCATTTGGCGGCTTGGGGAATCAGACTTTTTGTCGGATTAATGTGATGCTAAAAAAAATTCAATTGATGCCTTCTACGCAAGATTGGTGGAAAGATCCTATTTTTGCTGCAGCGTTGTTGGTGGCTGCTGTACTGCACGCATTAATTTTGGCCGTGCAGTTTGCTGCACCACAACAAAGCGATGCTGCGGTCAAGGAAATTGCAGTATCGGTACGCATGAGCGATGCAAAAGTTGAAGATGCAGATTTCTTAGCTCAAGCCGACCAGCAAGGTTCAGGTACATTCCGTGAACAACATCGCATCTCGAGTGACATGCCTGCGCCCATGACCGAACAAAGTGCAGGGGAGCAGGAATTGGAAAGTTTAGAGCGTATGCAGCAACAGCGCGAATTAGACTTTGAAGAAAAAGTGTTGATGACCACGCTCAGTTGGCAGAAACAGGCGGCAGAAAATCAACGCAAAAAAGCTATGCAGGAGTTGAATAGTCAATTTCAAGCTAAGGCGGCCATGGTTGCCAGTATTGAAGCGCAATATTTACAGCGCCAACAAAATTTTAGCCGTCAGCAAAAAATTAAAACCATCGATGGGATTCAGGCCAAGCAAGACAACACCGCTGGTTATATGGAAAAATTCCGTCAAAAAGTCGAATTTTATGGTAACCGTTATTATCCAGAACAAGCCAAAGCACAGAATTTGGCAGGCGAAGTACGTTTAATGGTGATTTTGAACAACAATGGTGGGATTCGTGCCATTCGTTTAATTGAAAGTTCAGGACATGCCATGCTAGATGAAGCAGCCAAAGCTTCGGTGCGTAAAGCCGCACCTTTTGGTGCATTTGATGCCAAAATGAAAGATATTTCTGAATTGCGGATTGTACGGACGTGGCGTTTTGACCCTGCTGAAGCTGAGTTTGAGGTGCGCTAGTTTTTCCCTCTCTCTGGCTCTCTCTCAAAGGGAGAGAGGACTTTGTGGACAAGTAACAAGAATCTACTCTCTGCTTTACGCAGCAATGTTCTTCTGGTATTTAGCAATCATGGGACTCTAATGAATGTTCTCCCTCCCATTGGGAGGGAGTAGTTTTAAACAAAAAAGCGAGCCTTAGCCCGCTATTTTTATGATTTTCTAAAACTTAAAATTCAATCTCTTTCCATGTATGGATTATCCAAACCCAACTTGGCAAGAATCTCAACTTCTAAAGCTTCCATTTCTTCGGCATCCTCATCTGAGGTTTCATGATCATAGCCCATAAGGTGCAGCGTGCCATGTACTAGCATGTGAGTGAAATGCGCTAATGGTGTTTTGGCTTGTTCTGCAGCTTCCTGTAAAACCACAGGAATACAAATTACCAAATCCCCAATAGGGAAGCTCGGCAAAACTTGTGCCATTTCATCGGGTAAATCGCTTGGGAAAGACAAGACGTTGGTAGATTTGTCTTTTTTGCGATATTCCAGATTGAGCTTGTGACTTTCGGCATGATCGACACAGGCAATTCCAATTTCACAATCACTTTGGGTGTCTATATGTCTTAAAGTGGTTTTGACTACTTTTTTCAGATAGGCACGTTTTAACACCAGCTCAGGCGCTTGAATGTCCTGTTGCAGGCTGAGACTTAATTTCAAAATGAATCCTTAATACTTCAGTAGGTTGCAGAGCGCACAGCGATTAGTGCTGTGCATCTGCTGCGGCATCATTTTCCGCAATTAATGCTTCCTGGCGCGCTTTACGTTCTGCACGCGCTTCGGCACTTAAACGCTGTTGCTCACTGTCCCAGCCTTCATAGGCTTCAACAATTTTCTGAACCAGCTGGTGACGCACGACATCACGAGAATGGAAACGAGTAATATGAATTTCAGGGATTTTATCAATCACACGTAAGGCATGTGCCAGACCAGACTGCTGACCACGTGGTAAATCCACCTGAGTCACATCACCGGTAATCACTGCACGTGAACCAAACCCTAAACGGGTCAGGAACATCTTCATCTGTTCAGGCGTGGTGTTCTGGGCTTCATCCAAAATCACAAAAGAGTGGTTGAGGGTACGACCACGCATATACGCCAGTGGTGCAACTTCAATCACTTGACGTTCAATCAGCTTAGCAACTTTTTCAAAGCCGAGCATTTCATACAGGGCATCATAAAGGGGACGCAAATACGGGTCAATTTTCTGGGTTAAATCACCCGGTAAGAAGCCCAGTTTTTCACCCGCTTCAACCGCAGGGCGCACCAATAGAATCCGTTGGATTTCATTACGTTCCAACATATCTACGGCAGCGGCAACAGCCAAATAGGTTTTACCCGTACCTGCAGGGCCAATACCAAATGAAATATCACTTTGCAAAATACGTTGCACATAACGCTTTTGGTTGGCACCGCGTGGATTAATTCGCCCTTTGCGGGTTTGCAACCAAACAGCATCCAATCCAGTATGCTCTTGCCCATCATCTGACTGTAATTCACGGTCAGTCTGACTGCCCTGAATCATCATGTGGAGCGTGTCTGCACTAATTTGTGCAGAGCTTTCCGCTTCTTCATGCAGGCGTTGCAAGAGCGTTTCGGCTCGCTCCACTGCATCAATTTCCCCATCTATAAAAAAGGCGTCACCACGATGAGAAATTTGGACGTCTAGACGTTGTTCGATTTGTTTCAAATGTCCGTTATAAGCACCGAGCATGCTTTTTAGACGTTCCATTGAAATGCCAGGAAAAGTTACTGTACGTCGAATCGCTGCAGTCAAGAGAATTCCTTAATCTGTTATTGGACTTTAGCTCCTACATTACGCCACGTCAGGCTCAAGATTCAAGAGTTCACCGTAAACTAAATTCAAAGTTTTAATCTCGGTAATCTCAATCTCCGCAAAGCGTCCGACCCAAGCTGGGTCACCAATAAATGTTACTAAACGTGTATTGTCTGCTGTGCCGACCAAAATGTTTGGATCTTTGTCAGAAACATTTTCAATCAGGACACGTTGCACCGTACCCAGCATGGCATCGGTCTTATCAATACTTGATTGTTTGATCCATTGTTGAACTTTGGCTAAACGTTCTTTTTTCACATCTTCAGGTGTGGTGTCTTCAAGTTCAGATGCAGGCGTACCTGGACGTTTTGAATAGATGAAACTGTACGAGTGGTCAAAATCCATATCTTGAATAAACTGATAAGTTTCTTCAAAGTTTTGATCGGTTTCACCAGGGAAGCCAATAATAAAATCGCTAGATAAATGCATATCTGGGCGCACTTTACGTAATTTGGCAATCTTGTCGATATACACATCAATGGTGTGGTTACGTTTCATGGCTTGTAGCACATCGTTCGAGCCACTTTGTACAGGCAAGTGTAAATGCGACACCATTTGCGGTAAATCACGGTAGCATTGAATTAAATCATCATTAAATTCAAGTGGGTGCGACGTGGTGTAACGAATACGACCAATGCCAGGCACTTCGGCAACCAAACGCAGTAAATCGGCAAAAGTACAAATTTTACCGTCAAAAGTTTCACCGCGATAGCCATTTACGTTTTGACCGAGCAAGCTAATTTCACGCACGCCTTTTTCGGCCAAAGTCGCAATTTCAGCTAAGACATCATCTAAAGGACGTGAAACTTCTTCACCGCGCGTGTAAGGCACTACGCAGAAAGAACAGTATTTTGAACAGCCTTCCATAATCGACACAAAAGCTTTAAACCCTTCAACACGCGGTTCAGGTAAAAAGTCGAATTTTTCGATGTCTGGGAAAGAAATATCCACCAGTTTGATTTTTTCTTTCTTTGGTTTTTCGACCTGATCGTGGTGTTGATCAAGCATTTGTGGCAAACGGTGCAAGGTTTGTGGACCAAAAATCATATCCACATATGGGGCACGCTTTTGAATGTTGTCGCCTTCCTGAGAAGCGACGCAACCGCCTACGCCAATCACCAAATCAGGATTTTTTTCTTTCAGCTTACGCCAGCGACCTAATTCAGAAAACACCTTTTCCTGCGCTTTTTCACGAATCGAACAGGTGTTCATGAGCAGAATATCGGCATCAGCAGGGTTGCTGGTCAGTACATAGCCGTGAGAATCGCCTAAAAGATCTGCCATACGGTGACTGTCATACTCATTCATCTGACACCCTTGCGTTTCGATATACAGTTTTTTGACTGAACCGTCGGCTGGGGTGTGCTGTGGCTGGGTAACAGTGTTTTCTGAGGCAGCTTGGGCACCATTGGGGATGAAGGTTTGAACCGTCATGTAGGCTCCTAAGAGATAGTTCACTAAATCGTTTATAAAAATAAACGTCATTAGACAAAAGAAAGGCGCATATTTTAGCAGGAATTCACGCTAAACTGACAGCCTTAAATCAGCACAACAGCTGATTGAAATATGAAGAAATTTGTTTGAACATGAGTTGTAAGATTAATAGTGTCTAATCAGAAGGTTACATAACAGAACACAACTGCGGTTCTAGACTAATTAAACTAAACCTAAAGATGAGATGCGGACCTCGAGGCGGAAGTAAATGACCGAAAGCAAGCGAATGCTGCAAATGATGAAACAAAATAATAATTTAGCTAAAAAGCTTGCTTTGAGCCTTGTTTCGTTTGCAGTCATGGCAAGTACGCATGCGGCAAATGAACAGTTCAATGATGCGTTACGTGCCGCCAATTCAGGTGATGTCGATTTATTGCAGCAGTATCAATACGCCATGCAAAATGATGTTTTGGGCTACTATCCTGAATACTGGGCATTGAACACCAATTTGGGCATGCAACCTGCCAGTGCAATTGTTCAGTTTGCACAGCGCCATCCACAATCAGCGATGGCAGAAAAACTCGCAGCCGATTACATCGAAGAAAAAGTTAAACAGGCCGATTTTAGCAGTGCACAACCTGTGCTTGCCTATGTGAGTAATGCCGATCAGGCCGAAAGCTGTGCCATGGCACAAGTTCGTACCCGTTCGGGTGATCCTCTGGTGGTCGCGGAATTTAAAGATGTATGGCTGAATACCAGTACACAACCTGAATCTTGTACAGGTTTGGGGCGGATGATGCTGTCGAGTCCGTTAATGACTCAGCAAGATAAGCAGCAACGCTTATGGGCACAATTGCGTGCAGGGCAGTCAGGACTCGCTTTAGCGACTGCGCAAAGTTTAGGTATGAATATCAGTTTGGCACAATTGAACAGCATTCAAGCCAATCCACTGAATTATTTGTGGTCTGCGCCTAAAGCAAGCAACGAAGACCATGCCTATCTTATTTATGCGATCGGACGTTTAGCCGATAGCGATTTAGACTCGGCACTTTCTTCACTAAAACGTAGTGTAGAAGGTACGCCAGAAGAGGTACAAAAAGCCTTGTATCGTGCAGTGGGATATATTGGCGGCACTACAGTCATGAAAAACAATTTTAAACGTGAAGTGTTAAGTGCCTTAGACGCCAGTTATGGCTTACCTTTTAGTCCCGAAGAAGCAGAAATTTATGCCCGTCAGGCGATTCGTTTTGGCGCATGGGAAAGTGTGATTCGTGCTGTAGACAGCATGAGCGTGACTCAAAAACAGGAAGATCGTTGGCAATATTGGTTGGCGCGTGCTTCAGAACAACGCAATGATGCAGCATCAAAACGTAGTGCACAAAATATTTATAAAAAACTGGCACAGGGTGATGATTATCACAACTTGTTGGCGAAAGATCGTCTTGGGCAAACTTACAACACAATTCCTGCGAATACACAACCAAGTACTCATGACTTACAGCGTTTGAATCAGGATATTCACTTTAACCGTGCCTTTGCCTTGCGTGAAATTAATGCACCTGCCAATTATGTTAACCGTGAATGGAACTGGGCGGTACGTCAGGCGTATTTAAGACAGGATGATGGTTTGATTTTAGCAGCGGCTAAGCGTGCGACCGATATGGGTTGGTATGATCGTGCCATTTATGCAGCAGATCGTACTGTGAATAAGCACAACTATAGTTATCGTTATGCCATGCCATATCGTAATTATGTGGTAAGCCACAGTCAAAATGCAGGTATTGACCCCGCTTGGGCTTATGGATTGATGCGTCAGGAAAGCCGTTTTAATACCACTGCGCGTTCACATGTCGGCGCAGGTGGATTGATGCAAATCATGCCCGATACGGCACGTCTGGTTGCACGACAAATGGGTGAAACTTATAATCCTGCCGCGCTGAGTGATATGAATACCAATATTCGTTATGGCACATTTTATTTGTCGACGATTCACAGACAATTAAGCAATAGTCCAGTGCTTGCTACAGCGGGATATAACGCAGGGCCGAACCGTGCACGTCGTTGGCAGCCCGAGTTTCAAGCGATTGCTGCAGACCAATATACCGAGAGTATTCCATTGTTAGAAACACGTGACTATGTCAAGCATGTCATGACCAATGCCACACATTATGGTGTGTTGTTGGGGCAGGGTGGACAATCGATGAGTAGTCGTATGCAACATATTCCATCGCGGAATACACCTTAAGGCAAATATATAAGTGATACAGCTTGATGATCGTGTTGGTAGTTAGATCTGTAGATTATTGGGCGCGTAAATAGCAAGGGGGCTCAAGCATTGAAAGTGTGGATGAGTGTAACTTCACAGCCAATTCAAGTGACATTGCTCAGCTTGAGCGGTGCAGCTTTGGTTTTATGTACGCAAAATGCATTTTCTGCTACTGTACAAGGTTATGTGATGTCTGTGCAAATGACGCCTGCCGTGTGTTTAATTGATTCGAGTAAAAGCAAAAAGCGTAAATGTTTAGAAGGCTACTCACTGAATATTGAAGGCTTATATCCTGAAGTTGCTGCGCGTGAGTGCAGCACTCAGTCATCGGCGAAGTTGCCGCCTTTACAAGCTAAAGTGGTGGCGCGAGTCATGCCTGATGAAGCTGCACGGATACAATTGTGGCAAGGTATTGGCGGCTGTGTGCCCATGAATGCCAGTCAGTATTTTCGCATGATTATTAATAATGCAGATCGGATGAACGTGCCTTCGGTATTGACAGGCCAAGACACGCAGACGGTGCAATTGTCACAACTACGGAGTTTGTTTCTCAAGTCCAATTCAGGTATGTCATCAAAAAGCGTGCATTTTCAGTGCTCTAACCATCAAGGTAAAAGTTATTTAACTGAAATCAAAATTTGTTATAACACCGCAGGACGCTATAAGCAGTGCGGTGCAGCGATTGAATCAAATTGCCCGAATCAGTTTGTCATTAAAGGTTCTTACTAGTTTGCTAGGTGACTGTAATTTCTGAATTTTAACCTTTTTGAGAAATTTTATTCATATTTTCTATCAGACTTTTGTGGAATTTGATGCGCTTTTGCATGCATCCGCTGAATGATTGGAGTACAATCTTTCGCGTTTATGATTATTAAGATTAGATAGAACAGCTATTTAATCGCATTGACTATCCTCTCAATTGGAGATAATTACATGAAGCAACCTGTTCGCGTTGCCGTTACTGGCGCTGCTGGTCAAATTGGTTACAGCCTATTATTCCGTATCGCTAGCGGTGAAATGTTGGGTAAAGACCAACCAGTTATCCTTCAATTATTAGAAGTTCCTTTTGAGAAAGCTCAAGCTGCGCTTAAAGGCGTAATGATGGAACTTGACGACTGTGCTTTCCCATTATTGGCTGGCATGATCGGTACTGATGATCCTAAAGTGGCATTTAAAGATGCTGACTACGCGTTATTGGTTGGTTCTCGTCCACGTGGTCCTGGTATGGAGCGTGCTGACCTTCTTAAAGTAAACGGTGAAATCTTTATTGGTCAAGGTCAAGCACTTAACGAAGTTGCTAGCCGTGATGTTAAAGTTCTAGTTGTTGGTAACCCAGCGAACACGAATGCTTACATCGCAATGAAATCTGCTCCAGATCTTCCAGCGAAAAACTTCACAGCAATGTTACGTCTTGACCACAACCGCGCGTTAACTCAACTTGCTCAAAAAGCTGGCGTTGCTGTTTCTGACATCAAAACAATGACAGTTTGGGGTAACCACTCTCCAACAATGTATGCTGACTACCGTTTTGCAACTGCAAATGGAGAAAGCTTAAAAGACAAAATCAACGATGCTGAATGGAACAAAGACGTATTCCTTCCTACAGTTGGTAAGCGTGGCGCTGCGATCATCGAAGCACGTGGTTTATCTTCTGCTGCATCTGCTGCAAACGCTGCAATTGACCACATGCGTGATTGGGCGCTTGGCACAAACGGCGAATGGGTAACTATGGGTATTCCTTCTGACGGTTCTTACGGTATTCCTGAAGGCGTAATGTTCGGTTTCCCTGTAACTTGCGAAAATGGCGAATACAAAATCGTTCAAGGTCTTGAAATCGACGAGTTCAGCCGTGAGCGTATCAACTTCACGTTAAACGAACTTGAAGAAGAACGCGCAGCAATTGCTGACATGCTTAAATAATTTAATCTTCTAGATTAAATTAAAAACTCGATTAAGAGTTAGGCCAGTCAATTTTATTGACTGGCCTTTTTATTTTTTATGCTCATATTTCTTATAAAAATAAGATCAGTAAATCAAATTAACTTATATTTGTTATCAGATGTAAGAATGAATTATCTGCGATAAAATAAGCAGTCAGCCCTACAGCGTAGGGGAAATTGCGTAGAATACGCGGGTTTCCTTTTTCAAATTCTCTCTTCCATGTCTGTTATTGTTGCTGCTTCCCAAAGATCGAATGTTTCGGTTTGGGGGGCTTTTATCTTATTAATTGTGGCTACCTTGGGTGCCTATCAAATTGTTGGTCTGAATCAAGCGCTGTTATTTTTGATTGGCGGTGCTTTGGGGATGACGTTGTATCACGCCTCTTTTGGTTTTACTTCTAGCTGGCGCGTATTTATTAAAGAAGGGCGCGGGCGTGGGTTACGTGCCCAAATGATTATGTTGGGTTTGGCGGTATTGCTATTTTTTCCTGCCTTAGGCGCAGGTGAATTATTTGGAAATCCTGTCAAAGGTAATGTAAATCCTGTTTCCATGTCAGTCATGATTGGTGCCTTTATTTTTGGTATTGGTATGCAATTGGGTGGCGGTTGTGCTTCAGGTGCTTTGTACACCGTTGGCGGTGGTAGTGCCCGCATGTTGGTGACCTTATTCTTCTTTTGCTTAGGTTCGTTGATTGCAACATCACATTTGGATTGGTGGTTTAACCTGCCACATTTAGCACCCATATCTATTGTGGAAAGCTTTGGGGTGATTCCTGCGCTGCTGTTGAGTTTCATTATTTTTGCGTTAATTGCAGCCGTGACAGTATGGGTTGAAAAGAAACGCCATGGCAGTTTAGAGGCAGAGCCACAAAGTCAGCAGCACGGCTGGAAGCGTTTCTTGAAAGGCCCTTGGCCGTTGATTTGGGGCGGCATTATTTTAACCCTGCTTAACTTTGCTACCTTGGCCTTGGCAGGTCGTCCGTGGGGTGTAACCTCTGCGCTTGCAGTTTGGGCAGCAAAAGTGGCGACCTTTGCAGGAATGGATGTGAGTGCTTGGGATTACTGGCAACAACCTGGTAATGCTAAAGCTCTGGCCAATTCACTTTGGCATGACATTACCTCGATGATGAATTTTGGCATTATGTTGGGTGCATTGCTTGCTGCAAGTTTGGCTGGAAAATTTGCCCCGAACTTTAATATTCCACGCCGTTCACTGGTTGCGGCTGTTATAGGTGGCTTATTACTTGGTTATGGTGCACGTTTGGCCTACGGTTGTAACATTGGCGCATACTTTAGCGGAATTGCTTCGGGCAGTGTGCATGGTTGGTTATGGCTAGTATTTGCATTTATGGGGAATGCCATTGGTGTGAAATTGCGCCCAATCTTCTTTCCAAATGAAAAGCCACAGCCTGAAAAACTAACAGGTTGCTAACTTTTAATTTAAGTAGATGAAAGCCAGTCGGTTTACATTGACTGGCTTTTTTGTTGCCTGTCATCGTGTTAAGAATATTGAGTGGGATGCTTTAGGTATATCGCATCGTACAAAAAATAACATGCTGCAACTCGGCTGCTGCTGAATTGCGGCTCGAAGCAGGTTAAGGTCATTAAAAGTACAAGACGAATCAAAGGAGGATGCCATGTTTGACCAACAACCGACTTTAGAACTGTTATTTCAACAATTGGGTCTAGATGCTGACGATGCAGCAATTGATCAATTTATTCGTGAGCATCAATTACCTGCAGAAACCAAATTACACTGTGCCGAGTTTTGGACGGAAGGGCAGCGCCAATTTTTGCAAAGCCATTGGAAAAAAGATGATGATTGGGCCATTGTGATTGAAACCTTAAATGAGCAATTACATAGTGATCAACATCCGAGTGTTTAATCGGTATTTAAGTTAAAAGTTTTTAAGTTAAATCAAATACTTTTCATCTAAAAAGCGCCAGTAAACTGCGTGCTCACAAAAAGATACAACAAACCCAGTCGGAAGACTGGGTTTTTTATACAAAGTGTTATAAGTTGGTTGAATAAGGAATTACAACGAAACTAATAAAAGGGGGCAAGGTGCTCATGCAAAATACTCCATCATTAGCCATGTTATTCAGCCAACTCGGTTTAGCCAGCAGCCCTGCAGCCATTGAACTGTATGTACGTACGCATCAATTACCTGCACATATTAATTTACATGAAGCGCCGTTTTGGAATAAATCACAACGTGAATTTTTAATCAGTCATTTGGTACAAGACGATGATTGGGCCATTTGGATTGATGAACTCAATCAACAATTGCATTTAGATGCTTATCGTTTACAAGCTGTTTAGGTTTAAGTCATCGTCATATTTAATATGTTTTCATTAAAAACGCCTCAGAACGAGGCGTTTTTTTAATGCATTCTGCTTTTGAGAATTTGTTTAAACCAGACTTCGGTTTGATAGGCGTTAAAGGCAGGGTGAATTTGTAAGAGTTCCAAATCAAATTCGGCAGTTTTACTGTACTTGCCTAACCAGTGGCGACACAGTGCACTTTCATTTTTACTGGCGCTGGCATAAGCCAAGAAAAAGAAAATATCTCCATGTGCATAATGAGTCATGGCTTTTAAAATTTGTTGGGTAATTAAGGCGTATTTTGCATCGCGGGTCAGCTCAAAATACATCATATAGGCTTTGGCCAAATGCAAAGACAAATTGATATATAACGTCACTGGCATTTCTTCAAATTCAACCCGACCTTGTTCTAATAGCACAATGGCTTCTTGCAAAAAGTAAATCTGTTCTTGGCGTAACTCGCTCAAACTCACCAATTGTAAGCGTAAATCGGCACGTTCTAATGCCAATTCAGGCGTATTACCTTGTAAAAAAAGTTGGTCGGTTTCCCCAATACGTTGAATAAGCTGTTGAGTCGAGTTGCGCATGGGTGAATTCCTGATAGCAATATTTGCTCTACATCGGGGCAAATTTACAGTTTTAAAGCCAATAGTCTGAAAAATGCGGTCTGTTTTTACCAAAGTTGATTGCCGCTGCGTAGCCATGCGGTAATGGAAAGACGTTGCTGTGTCGCAGGCAAAACTTCGTGCAATAAATCACTTTGGAAAATTGCAATCCGATTTGGGCGTGGTTCTATAATTTGCCATGCTCCATGTTTGTCTTGTAAACGTAGTTGTCCACCCCAATCTGTCTGCCATTCAGGGTGTAAATAATAGACAGCAGAAATCACCCGATCATTTTTTTGTTGTGGGTTATCGCGGTGCAAGGCATAAAAAGAACCTGCTTGGTAGCTGGCAAAATGCGCTTCGACCTCACGAATCCCTAAATAAAATGCCTGATTGAATTGTTCGGCCAAAGTCAAAAGAGTTTGGGTATGTTGTTGTGCAATGCTTAAATTTTCGTGAATCCATAAAATATGATCACTGCGAATTTTGCTGACCACACCATTTTGAATGGCTGCTTCACGAAATTGATCTAAATTTTGACTACACTCTGCGAGAACTTGTTGTTGATATTCAGGTGAATAGGCATCATCCAACATGGCAAAACCATGCAAATCTAAATCTTCAAGAATTTGATCAATATTCCAAGATTTTGGAAGCAGTGTGGCGTCCATAAAATAGATACTCAGACAAAATGCAAGACAAGCTGATTATTTTAGAGGAATACAAGCTCCTGAATGAAACTTTTTTTCATGCTAAAATGTCGGTTGATTTTAGGAATGAACCAAACATGAATTATCGTCACCATTTCCATGCGGGCAACTTTGCCGATGTCATGAAGCATGTTTTATTGCTGCAAATTCTGACACGTTTAAATGCCAAAGATAAACCTTATCGCTATGTCGATACACATGGCGGTGCGGGTAAATATGACTTATCTTTAGCACCTGCACAAAAATCGGGCGAATTTTTAAATGGTATTCATCGTTTAGTGAAACTAGATGATTCAATCAAACGTCAGGCACCAGAAGGCGTACAGCAGTATTTAAAACTGGTTGAAGCAATGCGTGAAACGGATGGGCAAGGTGCATATCCCGGTTCGCCATGGTTTGCTTTACAAGGTATGCGTGACATCGACAAAGCAACTATTTTTGAAATGCAGCGCGATGTATTCCAGCAATTGCGTCATAACATTCGTGACAAACGCGCAGGTTTACATGAGCGTGATGCTTACGAAGGTTTATTGGGCGTCATTCCACCAAAAGAAAAACGCGGTTTGGTGATGATTGATCCACCGTATGAATTGGAACGTAAAGATTTCCCTCAGTTGGTTGAATTATTGGCAGCTGCACATAAAAAATGGCCAACAGGCGTATTTGCGGTGTGGTATCCAATTAAAGACCGCGCCATGATTGAACGTTTTGAAAAGAAAATGTTTAAAACAGGTATTCGCCGTCAACTCATTTGTGAAATTTGTGTGTGGCCTGACGATACTCCTGTGGGCTTAAACGGTTGTGGTTTATTGGTGATTAATCCACCATGGAAATTCTCTGAAGATGCAGATGAAGCCCTGCAATGGTTGTTCCCGCACTTGCGTATGCAAGAACATGGTGGACATGCTGCAGTGCGTTGGTTAGTTGGCGAATAAAAAATTTAAATAGACGTTCAGGTTACAGTTAGGACACAAAATAATGACAAACACATCCAAACCCGAAGGAGAATATAGTTCCCGTGATCTTGAGCATGACGGAATTACATTTGAAGTGGTGGAAGAAGAACATACCCGTGAAGGGCAAAAGGTGAAACGTCGTGGTATCTATCTGTGGCCAAACCTGATTACCACGGCAGCCTTGCTGTCGGGTTTTTACTCCATTATTGCCAGTATGAATGGCGAATTTAGCCAAGCGATTTATGCCATTTTTCTAGCAGCATTGTTTGATGGTTTAGATGGTCGTGTGGCACGTGCGATTGGTGCGCAAAGTCCATTTGGCGAACAGTTTGATTCATTATCCGATATGCTCGCCTTTGGTGTTGCACCTGCGATTTTGATGTATAGCTGGAGTTTGCATGATTTAGGTCGTATCGGCTTGGCGGCTTGCTTTGTTTATACGGCTTGTGCCGCATTCCGTTTGGCGCGTTTTAATGTGCAAATTGGTGTGGTCGATAAACGCTACTTTATTGGTGTTGCAAGTCCTTTGGCTGCGCTGATTATCGTGTCGCTGGTTTGGGTAGGACGGGATTTTCCTGAACTGTATGATATTCGTGAAATTGGTCTACAAATCCTCAATGCTGTGATTATTATTGCAGTAGGATTGTTGATGATTTCCAATATTAAATATTATTCATTTAAAACCTTTGACCGTAAGCGTGTGCCGTTTTTTGTATTGCCAATCGCAGTATTTATCCTTGCAGCCATGACTTATAATATTCCTGTTGGAATTTTAGTGATTTCAATTATTTATGCACTTTCAGGTTTTGTGACCACTTGTATGGCAAGAAAAAATGCAGTGAGTTAATTAAGCTTTCATAAAAGCATCAACTCACAAGGAGTTTGATATGCAGCTGTTTCAAGATTTTCTCGATCGTTCCAAACAACTCAATCAAACTCCTGCGGCAACCGCCAAACTGCCTTATCACGCCCCAAAACATCATTATAAATTTATCTATCAGGGCTTAATTCTTCCTAATTTGCCTGCACCCTTACATTATCTCAACTTTATTGGTTTATTGGGCAGCCTAAATACCGCAATGCTGCGCCCTGAAAATGTGATTACAACCTCAGCTTTAGACACAGCCAGTATTCTTTGTAGTAGCAGCCCACACATGGTGGGGCAGTCCAATCATTATTCAATACAACATGATTGCGTATTTACTGCAGAGTATTTTCAGTTTGCCAATAAAGAGCGCATTACTGGACACTTTCCGCAATTTCATATTCAACGTGAAGATAGCGAACTTAGCTTTGATTTAAAGATCACCACAAGCTCTACAATTTCATATTTCACTAAATTGCGAATGAATTTGGCAGAACATTGGTCTTTGTTGTGTCAGTGTCAGGGTAGTGTGCGCTATAAAGATCAGCATTTTCAGATTGAGCAATTGGGTAGTTTTGAGTTTGCCCGCTCAATCCAGTTTCCTTATTTCGCTGTGGCATTTTTTTGCTATCAAGTGATTAATCTGAATCATCAGCAACAAATGATATTGCTACAAAGTCGTGATGTGTTGAATCGAATTTTGCAATCTCGAATCTATCTGCGAAATGCGAACACGGAGCAAACTCGGGTATTTGATGGGCAAGTACAATTTAATATTCAACGGGTTTATCCAAAAGTAAAAACGCCAACAGGTCAGTGTATGTATTTGCCACGTGAGTTTGAATGGCGTTATCAAGATGAAGATGGCACCTCAATTCATTTACAGGCGCAGAGTCGTGGTGATTTTAAATTTGGGGCTGCAGCAGGTTATGTCGGAAGTTTTCAATATCAGTTGGCTATAAATGGAGATCAACAACAAGGAGAAGGAGGCTATTGTGAATATATCGACTGCCGCGCACTGAAATGGCAGGAACATGATCAGCCAGAAAAAATGCCAGATGTAGTTATGAATCCTGAACCTTTTATGATCAAGAAAAAGAAATAAACAGTATTTTGTGGAAAAGTGAAGTATTTTGCTGAATAATTAACCATTCGGACTAAAAAACTTATAAAACTTAAAAAGAGGGGTTGCAAGGCGAAATATTTGCCCTATAATGCACATCCATCGGCGGTGATGCGGATTAAAACTTCTGATAAAACAATGACTTGGTTAAGAGTGATTGAGTTGGGTTTTAGAAAGAAAGTTTAAAATAATTTAAATTACCAGTTGACACTTTAGAAATAAAGCGTAATATAGCCGACCTAGCTTGATGCTGACGAAGCATCGAGAAGATCATTAAGAGATTATGAAGAACAACTTGTGTGGATTTTTACTGATTGATTGATCGAAGATATTTCATTGATTGATTGGTTTAAATTACTCGAAGTTTATTTGAGCGAAATTTAAGTCAGAAAATTGATGAGCCAGATTTGGAAGTTTAGATTAAAACTTCAAAATGATTTTAACTGAAGAGTTTGATCATGGCTCAGATTGAACGCTGGCGGCAGGCTTAACACATGCAAGTCGAGCGGGCGAGGTTGCTTCGGTAACTGAGCTAGCGGCGGACGGGTGAGTAATGCTTAGGAATCTGCCTATTAGTGGGGGACAACATTCCGAAAGGGATGCTAATACCGCATACGTCCTACGGGAGAAAGCAGGGGCTCTTTATGACCTTGCGCTAATAGATGAGCCTAAGTCGGATTAGCTAGTTGGTGGGGTAAAGGCCTACCAAGGCGACGATCTGTAGCGGGTCTGAGAGGATGATCCGCCACACTGGGACTGAGACACGGCCCAGACTCCTACGGGAGGCAGCAGTGGGGAATATTGGACAATGGGGGGAACCCTGATCCAGCCATGCCGCGTGTGTGAAGAAGGCCTTTTGGTTGTAAAGCACTTTAAGTGGGGAGGAGGCTTACCTGGTTAATACCTGGGCTAAGTGGACGTTACCCACAGAATAAGCACCGGCTAACTCTGTGCCAGCAGCCGCGGTAATACAGAGGGTGCGAGCGTTAATCGGATTTACTGGGCGTAAAGCGCGCGTAGGTGGTTAATTAAGTCAAATGTGAAATCCCCGAGCTTAACTTGGGAATTGCATTCGATACTGGTTAGCTAGAGTATGGGAGAGGATGGTAGAATTCCAGGTGTAGCGGTGAAATGCGTAGAGATCTGGAGGAATACCGATGGCGAAGGCAGCCATCTGGCCTAATACTGACACTGAGGTGCGAAAGCATGGGGAGCAAACAGGATTAGATACCCTGGTAGTCCATGCCGTAAACGATGTCTACTAGCCGTTGGGGGATTTGATCCTTTAGTGGCGCAGCTAACGCGATAAGTAGACCGCCTGGGGAGTACGGTCGCAAGACTAAAACTCAAATGAATTGACGGGGGCCCGCACAAGCGGTGGAGCATGTGGTTTAATTCGATGCAACGCGAAGAACCTTACCTGGCCTTGACATAGTAGAAACTTTCCAGAGATGGAAAGGTGCCTTCGGGAATCTACATACAGGTGCTGCATGGCTGTCGTCAGCTCGTGTCGTGAGATGTTGGGTTAAGTCCCGCAACGAGCGCAACCCTTTTCCTTACTTGCCAGCATTTCGGATGGGAACTTTAAGGATACTGCCAGTGACAAACTGGAGGAAGGCGGGGACGACGTCAAGTCATCATGGCCCTTACGGCCAGGGCTACACACGTGCTACAATGGTCGGTACAAAGGGTTGCTACACAGCGATGTGATGCTAATCTCAAAAAGCCGATCGTAGTCCGGATCGCAGTCTGCAACTCGACTGCGTGAAGTCGGAATCGCTAGTAATCGCGGATCAGAATGCCGCGGTGAATACGTTCCCGGGCCTTGTACACACCGCCCGTCACACCATGGGAGTTTGTTGCACCAGAAGTAGGTAGTCTAACCGCAAGGAGGACGCTTACCACGGTGTGGCCGATGACTGGGGTGAAGTCGTAACAAGGTAGCCGTAGGGGAACCTGCGGCTGGATCACCTCCTTAACGAAAGATTGACGATTGGTAAGAATCCACAACAAGTTGTTCTTCATGACGATGTATCTGAGGGTCTGTAGCTCAGTTGGTTAGAGCACACGCTTGATAAGCGTGGGGTCACAAGTTCAAGTCTTGTCAGACCCACCACTACTGACGAAGCAATTATGCAGAAGAAGATACATCGAATCACAGATGATAAGCTGGGGACTTAGCTTAGTTGGTAGAGCGCCTGCTTTGCACGCAGGAGGTCAGGAGTTCGACTCTCCTAGTCTCCACCACGTACTTTTTAAGTACGGGATAAGCTAAAGATTACAGAATTTAGTAAATAGGTTAAATCGTAAAGATTTAATGATTTATTAAATTCTGTGATTTATCACAGTGAACTACTCGCTGACGAGGCGGTAGGAAATCATTAACAGATTGGCAAAAATTGAGTCTGAAATAAATTGTACAACTCATTTAATTCAAGATTGACAGTAATACTTCGGTGTTACGGTTTAATTACGAATTGAAATGAGAACTAGCAAATTAACTGAATCAAGCGTTTTGGTATATGAATTTAGATTGAAGCTGTACAGTGCTTAAGTGCACGAGACTTTGAACTGTAGATTAAATAAATCATTGATTATTTATTTAATTGTCTTAATCCTACTTGTAGGGATTAACGACTGTTTGGGGTTGTATAGTCAAGTAATTAAGTGCATGTGGTGGATGCCTTGGCAGTCAGAGGCGAAGAAAGACGTGATAGCCTGCGAAAAGCTCCGGGGAGGCGGCAAATATCCTTTGATCCGGAGATTTCTGAATGGGGAAACCCACCTACCTTAAGGTAGGTATCGTATGATGAATACATAGTCATACGAAGCGAACGCGGGGAAGTGAAACATCTCAGTACCCGTAGGAAAAGAAATCAATTGAGATTCCCTCAGTAGCGGCGAGCGAAAGGGGAAAAGCCCATTAAGTTATGTGTGTTTTAGTGGAATGCTCTGGGAAGTGCAACCATAGTGGGTGATAGTCCTGTACACGAAAGGGCACACATAATGATGACGAGTAGGGCGAGGCACGTGAAACCTTGTCTGAATATGGGGGGACCATCCTCCAAGGCTAAATACTCCTGACTGACCGATAGTGAACCAGTACCGTGAGGGAAAGGCGAAAAGAACCCCTGTGAGGGGAGTGAAATAGATCCTGAAACCGCATGCATACAAGCAGTGGGAGCCAACTTGTTTGGTGACTGCGTACCTTTTGTATAATGGGTCAGCGACTTATATTCAGTAGCAAGGTTAACCGAATAGGGGAGCCGTAGAGAAATCGAGTCTTAATAGGGCGTTTAGTTGCTGGGTATAGACCCGAAACCGGGTGATCTATCCATGAGCAGGTTGAAGGTTGGGTAACACTAACTGGAGGACCGAACCCACTGTCGTTGAAAAGCCAGGGGATGACTTGTGGATAGGGGTGAAAGGCTAATCAAACTCGGTGATAGCTGGTTCTCCCCGAAAGCTATTTAGGTAGCGCCTCGGACGAATACCATTGGGGGTAGAGCACTGTTTCGGCTAGGGGGTCATCCCGACTTACCAAACCGATGCAAACTCCGAATACCAATGAGTACTATCCGGGAGACAGACTGCGGGTGCTAACGTCCGTAGTCAAGAGGAAAACAATCCAGACCGCCAGCTAAGGCCCCAAAATCATAGTTAAGTGGGAAACGATGTGGGAAGGCATAGACAGCTAGGAGGTTGGCTTAGAAGCAGCCACCCTTTAAAGAAAGCGTAATAGCTCACTAGTCGAGTCGGCCTGCGCGGAAGATGTAACGGGGCTAAAACTATGTGCCGAAGCTGCGGATGCATAATTTATTATGCGTGGTAGGGGAGCGTTCTGTAAGCCGAAGAAGGTGGATTGAGAAGTCTGCTGGAGGTATCAGAAGTGCGAATGCTGACGTGAGTAACGACAAAACGGGTGAAAAACCCGTTCGCTGAAAGACCAAGGGTTCCAGTCCAACGTTAATCGGGGCTGGGTGAGTCGACCCCTAAGGCGAGGCCGAGAGGCGTAGTCGATGGGAAATTGGTTAATATTCCAATACTTCAGTGTAATGCGATGAGAGGACGGAGAAGGTTAAGTCAGCCTGGCGTTGGTTGTCCAGGTGAAAGGAAGTAGGCATGCATCTTAGGCAAATCCGGGGTGCTCTATGCTGAGATCTGATAGCAAGCTGTACTTGTACAGTGAAGTGGCTGATACCCTGCTTCCAGGAAAAGTCTCTAAGCTTCAGTTACACTGGAATCGTACCCGAAACCGACACAGGTGGTCAGGTCGAGTAGACCAAAGCGCTTGAGAGAACTCTGCTGAAGGAACTAGGCAAAATGGTACCGTAACTTCGGGAGAAGGTACGCTGTTGATGGTGATAGGACTTGCTCCTTGAGCTGTCGACAGCCTCAGAAACCAGGCCGCTGCAACTGTTTATTAAAAACATAGCACTCTGCAAACACGAAAGTGGACGTATAGGGTGTGATGCCTGCCCGGTGCTGGAAGGTTAATTGATGGGGTTAGCGTAAGCGAAGCTCTTGATCGAAGCCCCAGTAAACGGCGGCCGTAACTATAACGGTCCTAAGGTAGCGAAATTCCTTGTCGGGTAAGTTCCGACCTGCACGAATGGCATAATGATGGCGGCGCTGTCTCCAGCAGAGGCTCAGTGAAATCGAATTCGCCGTGAAGATGCGGTGTACCCGCGGCTAGACGGAAAGACCCCGTGAACCTTTACTGCAGCTTGACATTGAACTTTGACCTTACTTGTGTAGGATAGGTGGGAGGCTTTGAAACTCGGACGCTAGTTCGAGTGGAGCCGTCCTTGAAATACCACCCTGGTAATGTTGAGGTTCTAACTCTGTCCCGTTATCCGGGACGAGGACCATGTCTGGTGGGTAGTTTGACTGGGGCGGTCTCCTCCTAAAGAGTAACGGAGGAGTACGAAGGTGCGCTCAGCGTGGTCGGAAATCACGCGTAGAGTATAAAGGCAAAAGCGCGCTTAACTGCGAGACCCACAAGTCGAGCAGGTACGAAAGTAGGTCTTAGTGATCCGGTGGTTCTGTATGGAAGGGCCATCGCTCAACGGATAAAAGGTACTCTGGGGATAACAGGCTGATACCGCCCAAGAGTTCATATCGACGGCGGTGTTTGGCACCTCGATGTCGGCTCATCTCATCCTGGGGCTGAAGCAGGTCCCAAGGGTATGGCTGTTCGCCATTTAAAGAGGTACGCGAGCTGGGTTTAGAACGTCGTGAGACAGTTCGGTCCCTATCTACCGTGGGCGCTGGAAATTTGAGAGGATCTGCTCCTAGTACGAGAGGACCAGAGTGGACGAACCTCTGGTGTACCGGTTGTGACGCCAGTCGCATCGCCGGGTAGCTATGTTCGGAAGGGATAACCGCTGAAAGCATCTAAGCGGGAAGCCTACCTCAAGATAAGATTTCCCCGAGGCTTTATGCCTCCTAAAGAGCCGTTGAAGACTACGACGTTGATAGGTTGGATGTGGAAGCATAGCGATATGTGAAGCTGACCAATACTAATTGCTCGTGAGGCTTGACTATACAACACCCAAACAGTTGGGGTTGTATGCTCAATCGATTCAAATCCAATCAGTCAATTCAGACTGATCTTGATTTAGTTAACGCTAAACAATAAAATTCAGACCCAATAGCCAACCTGTTAATAACTCATTTGGAACAAAGTAAGGCATTACATGCAAAAGCAGAGTAACTAAGACCCGAACAAGTCCATAAACAGTTGTGCTGGCGACCATAGCAAGAGTGAACCACCTGATCCCTTCCCGAACTCAGAAGTGAAACCTCTTCGCGCTGATGGTAGTGTGGGGTTACCCATGTGAGAGTAAGTCATCGCCAGCTCATTATTCTAAACACCCTCAACTAACGTTGAGGGTGTTTTTTTATGCAAAAAGAAAATAAAGTTAGAAAAATAAAATTATAAAAAGAAAGGAAACATAAAAGTGAAGGCAAAATAAAACCATCTGAGGATGGTTTTAAATAGTAAGCATATTTTCCAAATTTGATTAGACTTCACGTAGTTGTCGACGTGCATGTTTAAGTGCTGTTCTTAAACCCTCTTCTAGTGTTGGATGGTAGAACGGTTTATCTAAAATATCCTCAAGTGTGAGTTCTTCATCAATCATCCAAGCCAATAAGTGCGCCATGTGCTCAGCAGCATCCACAAATAATTCAGCACCTAATAACTTTTGACTTTTATTATCAATATAAACTTCAATCGCACCTTTATTTTTTCCTAGCACCAAGGCGCGACCTTGTTTTTCATAAGAAACAAAGCCTGTTGTAAATGCAATATTTTGATCTTTCAGTTGTTTATAGTTTTGTCCTACAGATGCCATTTCAGGTGAGCTAAACACAATACCCATGGGTGTTAATGTTTTAATATTTTCAATGTTTGGAAAGCTTAAACAATTATGCACGGCTGCACGCCCTTCATGTGCTGCTTCATGTTGAATGGGAGTATTCGTGTGTGCATCACCCACAATAAAAATAGCATGCTGTCCGAGTTGTTTGGTATGAGGATCAATTGGGAGTTGTTTGATGTTGTTGAAACTTGTATCAATATTTTCAAGATGAAGCTGATCTAAATAGCTGCGTCTACCCGTAGCAACCAATACATAATCGGCAGTTAAGCTTTGTATTTGTCCATTTTCTTGATATTCAATTTTCACGCCTTGTTCTGTTTTTTGTAGTTGTGTAGGCAAGGTTTCAAATTTGATATTCAATTCTCGACTGAGTGTATCTTGTGCAATGGTTTGTAGTTCTGGGCTGCGGAGTGAACCAACTTTACGACTACGGGCAAAAATAGTGGTATCTACCCCTAAGCGTTGCATAGCTTGAGCCAATTCGATTGCAATTACACCACTGCCAATGACGGCCAAAGATTGGGGTAAGTTCTCTAATTCAAAGATTTGATCTGATGTGATTAAGCGTTCGCCTAAGTTTTCTTTCCAGGCTTGGTCATAAGCAGGAGTAGAACCGACTGCAACAATAAAAGCTTTTGCCTGATATTGCTGTCCATTCACTTGAATTGTATGGGCATCTATGAAAGTCGCAAAGCCTGAAATCTTATGGGATGCTTCCCAACGATCTACATCTTTTTGTGTGGCACGGGTAAAACGATCACGTAATTGGCGTACGTGCGTCATGATTTGGGATGTATCAATTTTTGCATCTACCGTGAGTGCAACTTCTTGTGCATGTTGTATGTCGTGCATGCGATTGGCACTAGAGATGAGAACTTTGCTGGGCATACAACCAACGCGGGCACAGGTGGTGTCCCATGGACCGTGATTGATGATGAGTAGGTTTTGGGTGTATTTAATCGCTTCTTTATAGGCGCTAATGCCTGCGGTGCCTGCACCAATAATAATGAGGTCGTACATTTGTGAGCTACTTCATGTAATAAATAAATTTAGGCTAACACAAGCAAAACATTTATCATGCTTTTATTTACATAAAGCTATAACTATGGTTACATAGCACCCAATAAATATTTATAAAAACTCTCTATATATTGAGAGTTCTAGGGGGATTTCATGTTTAATAAACAAACACCTTTAAAGTTGTCTGCCATTGCTATTTCTATTTTACTTGCAAGCTGTGGTGGCGGTGGTAGTGACGGGTATTATAACCAAAATGAAAATACTACTGGTGGAGGTTCGGGTACTGATAACGGTATTGAAACACCAGTAGTTGCTAAATTAAATATCACTAATGTTGAAGTTTTTGACAACAATAATCAAAAAACTACAGCTTTAACAATTCTTGGTGCAAGTGCGAGTGTAAAAGTAACTGACCAAAATGGTCAGCCAGTAAGTGGTGCATTAGTAACATTCACGGGCGAAAATATTAGTTTTGAAACTTCAAATGCTACAGTGCTCTCAAATGCTGATGGAATTGCAAAAATTGGAATTAAGCCTGTAGATGAAACTAAAACTGGTATTTTTAAAATTGCTGCAAATGCAGAAATTGGTGGTAATACTGCCAATACAAGCGATACCTTTGTATCTGTTGAAGCTCTGAAAACTAAGTTTGATAATCTTGTATTTGATAATTCAACTATTGATGCAGGTGGTTCTGTTAAAATTAGTCTAAAAACTGTCGATAGCTCGACAGATATTGCACAAAATAATGTGCAAGTAACTTTTAGCTCAGATTGTGGAACGTTTACGAATAACACAGTAAACTCAAATCAAGGTTTAGTTGAAACAACTTATACTGCCATATCTAACGGAGGCCAATTATGTAATGGCACTCAAGTTATTAATATTAGTGCAAATAATGGTGCAACGACGGCTACTAAGAATATTACAATTAATCCGATTAAAGCCAATTCACTTGTATATAGTTCAGGTGAAGTTAAGTTAGGTGCCGCTAATAGTGGTTCTAGTGCATCTGGTAAGGTTGAATTTACAGTATATTCAAATAATCTGCCTGCTAAGGACCAAGCTGTATTGGTTGAGCTGATTAATGCGCCAAATGATCTTAGTTTTATTACATTGCATAACAAAAAAGAAAAAACAATTCAATCTAATGATGAAGGTAAGATTGTCGTAGATATCTTCCCTGGTAGCATACCAGGACCTGTGGAGCTTAAAGCCACCCTTGCTAGTGATACAAGTGTTACAGCATTGACAAAAGGTGTTTCTGTTGCAACAGGACGTGTTACACAAGATGGTTTGAGTCTATCCGTAACTAAGAATGCATTACAATGGGATATTGATGGCGACAAAGCTACGATTGTTGCGCGTTTACGAGATCGTGTTGGTAATAAAGTCCCTGATGGTACAGTTGTAAGTTTTGTTACAGAGGGCGGAAGTATTACGCCGAATTGTTCAACAACTGATGGCGAATGTAGTGTTGTTTTACAGACTCAGAACCCACGTCCAGCTGATAATCGCGTAACCGTTTTAGCTTATGTTGAAGGCGATAAATCTTATATTGATAAGAACTCTGATAATTTATATACAGCGGGTATTGATGAGCTCAAGAGCAATATTGGTGACTTCTTCCGTGATGATAATGAGAATACGATTTTTGAAGCAGCTTTAGGTGAGTTTTTATATAAACGTGGGGCAGTGGGGAATACCTGTGCAGTCAGTACTTTTGCTCAACCAAATATCTCAGGAACATGTAATTCAGAACTTTCTGCAGTAATACGTCAACAGTTAGTCTTCTCATTTAGTAATGATGTGCCAACAATTAAAGATGTAGCTGTGACTACAAGCAAAACAAACTTTACGTTCAAGCTATTTGGTAATAGCGCGCAATCTGTTCCTATGCCGACTGGAACAACAGTTGCCGTACAAGCAGAAGATAATACTAAAGATAATGAAAAATCATGTTCAGCAGAGTTATGGAGTGGTAATGCAACCGTTCCAGCTCAGTTTAATTTACTAACGCCATCAACATTTGCATCGAGTACACAAGTAAATTATTCATACCGCTTAAAAGAATGTGATTCGGGGGATAGTTTAATCTTGACTGTAACAGCTCCGACAGGACAAATTACAAAACAAGAATACACGATTAGTTAAAATAAAAAAACAGCGCTTCGGCGCTGTTTTTTTTATGGGGATTTTAATTTAAAAATTAAAGCGAAGTCCCCACACTCACACCCACCGTCGGGCGCACTTGCATAGAACTACAAGCACTCAGAGCCAAGACACATATCACCACCAATAAAACTTTATTCATGCAACAAACCTTGAATTTTGCCTGATGAAATAACGCACTAGAACGAGAGCCACTACGACAAATCATCAGAATGGGTTTTGGAAGCTCATTATAATATTTGGCGAATTCAAGAATGTCTGTTTGATAAATTTTACCGCTGTTGACAGGTTGATAAATCACACTGATCTGGGATTTTCAGCAATATTGCGTAATTCGCTGACCTTGACCACATTGCCTATCTCTTGATCAGGACGGTTCACAATCACCGATTTAAAACCTTGTCGCATCAACTGTGAAAATTTAGCAGTATTCATCTGACCTGCAACGCTGACTTTATTTGTTAGCATCTGTGTATTGTTTGCGTAACTCAACGAGATACTGCTGCAGATCAGAATACAGCAAAACACATGTTTGAGGATGTGTTTAGTCATCCAACAAATCCATTTGTTTAGCTAACTGAAATAAGTTGTTTGAGCGGTTACCTGTACGGCAGAACATCAACACAGGTTTTGGCAATTCATTATAGTGATTGGCAAATGCACGAACATCTAACTCGGTAATTTGACCAGATACTACAGGCTGATAAACATAATCCAAACCTGCAGCACGTGCTGCTTCTTCAATTTGTGCACTAGTGGGCTGTTCAGGACCACCTTCCATATCTGGGCGGTTATTAATAATTGACTTAAAACCTTTCTCAAGTACCTGAGTTACATGCTCAGGACCAATTTGACCTGCAAAACCGACTTGTTCAGACATGGGGAACACTCCATCATTTTATTCATGACAATATGCTTTATGATAGCATTAAGCAGATTCATGAGCTGAATGTTCTGAAATATTTATAACGACGATAACGATAAAATAACGCAATGGAGCGCTTATGCATTCCTATACGGTCGAGCCTTTATATGTCAAAAGTGATCACGAGGTGATTGCTGCAGACTTTTATCGCCCTAAATCTATAGAAAAACCCGCGGTGATTCTGATGGCGCATGGTCTGGCGGCCTTGCGTCATTTTAAATTGGTGCAATACGCACAGCATTTTGCTCAGGCAGGCTATGCGGTGGTGCTATTCGATTATCGCTATTGGGGCGGGAGTACGGGGCGTCCACGTGAGTTGGTATCCATAGAGGCGCAGTTAGACGACTGGCGCAGCATGATTTCACATATCGCGGAACGTAAGTCGATTGATGCCAAACGTATGATTCTGTGGGGAACTTCACTAAGTGGGGGATATGTGCTGAGTTTGGCCTCACGCTTACACAATATTGCCGCGGTCATGGTACAAGTGCCTTTTGTAGATGGTGCGGAAAGTGCCAAGTTATATCCTTTGCAGCAACTTCCGAAAGCCCTAAAAATCTCCAGTCAGGACTATATGGGAGCAAAGGTGGGGATGTCACCTAAAACACTGGCAGTGGTGGCGCAAAAAGAACTGTGTTTTTTACCGACTGCAGACAGTTATGCAGGTTATATGTCAATTGTGAACCCCGATCATTACTGGAGTGGAGAAATTCCTGCTCGGGTATTTTTTAATTTGATTCGTTATCGTCCCATTCAAGAAGTGCGGCAAATCAACATTCCAGTGTTATTTATTGCCGCACAGCGCGACAGCCTGATTCCAATTGAGTCGAGTCGTGAAGCGGCCACCAATATTGCACCTTATGTACAATATGAGGAGTGGGATATGCAACATTTTGATATTTATCATGGTGAATGGTTTAAAAAAGTCATTCAGACCCAATTAGAGTTTTTACAGCAACTGTTTGGAGTTCAGTAAATGATTATTGTATGCCCTGAATGCGGTGCAAAAAACCGTGTACCTGAAGATAAATTATCTGCCAATCCTGCATGTGGGCAGTGTCATCAAGCGCTGATTCCGCTTGCACCCATTGAATTGAATGAGCAAAATTTCAGTAATTTTATTCAAAATAGTGACTTACCTATTCTGATTGATCTTTGGGCGGACTGGTGTGGCCCTTGCAAAATGATGGCACCACATTTTGCAACAGTTGCCAAGCAAAATCCGCAGGTGGTGTTTGCCAAAATTGATACCGAGGCCAATCCACGCTTAAGCAGTGCATTCCATGTGCGCAGTATTCCAACACTGGTATTGATGAATAAAAGCAATGAAATTGCTAGAATAAGCGGCGCGCTACGAGCGACTGAATTACAACAGTGGTTGGATCAGCAACTCAACGCCCAGTCTTAATGCACTGTTCGTGCTAATTTAATGCAAATGTCCGGAGTGAACGTGTCAGATTCTCATGCAAAACCAGAGGGAGTGCTTTCCCTACAAACAATTGCCATGCCAGCAGATACCAACTGGAGTGGAGATGTCTTTGGAGGCTGGATCGTTTCACAGATGGATTTGGCTGGTGCGATTCATGCCGAGCGTTTTAGTAAAGGACGTTGTGCCACGATTTCCATTAACCAAATGACTTTTTTGGTGCCTGTAAAAGTGGGCGATGTGATCAGTTGCTACACCAAAATTTTGAAAGTGGGCAATACTTCAATTCAAATGCAAATTGAAGTGTGGGACAGCCATGATGATTCACGTGAAGCTGTGCGTGTTACCGAAGGGGTATTTACCTTTGTTGCGGTTGATGTCAAAGGCTCAAAACGTCAGATTCCTGAAGAAGCCAAACAGAAGTTTTTAGAAGCTCAGGCTAGTCAAGCATCATAAGTATCAAGCTAGTCAAACATCGTAATGAAAAAAATCCCAGCACAGTAGCTGGGATTTTTTCTTGGAGAGGAAACAGGCGTTAGGCTTGTTTCTGCTTTAAATGTGCTTTTGACACCCATGCCCACAACATTTCACACTGAATCGGAGCTTCGCCTGATTCATCAATCACACTGACATTGACCAGTGTTTCACCTTTGTCGGTGCTGTGCATGAGTTGTTGCTGTTCTGGGCTGAGTGTGGCAATGGCTGTCATTGCACCTTGAGTTGGACGTTTAAAGTCCACTTTCAGGCTTTTAATCAGCACAATGGCACTATCAGGCACATTCATGGCAGTTACAAAACCTGTGGC
This sequence comes from Acinetobacter sp. SWBY1, assembly GCF_002946595.1. Lineage (NCBI taxonomy): Bacteria > Pseudomonadati > Pseudomonadota > Gammaproteobacteria > Moraxellales > Moraxellaceae > Acinetobacter > Acinetobacter sp. SWBY1. The sequence goes on from NZ_CP026616.1 coordinate 2,551,152, forward strand.
AGTTTCAGCCAACAGCGCCATAGCACAGGCATGTACCTGTCCAATATGATTCTGCATGGCTTTATGATTGGCAAGACTGACCACCACTTGCGATGGGGTTACTTCTTGATAGCGAATTTTCGCAGTGCCCACCATCGGCACGACACGACCAAAGGCTTGACTCAAAAGGCGGCTTTGAATGCCTTTCGGCAATTTTGATGTTGCTTTGACCAGTTTGTTTAAGCGATTGGTTGGTGTCATGACATCCCCAAATTAATCTTTAAAGTTGTTAAATTGCAGTGGCAGACCAAATTGTTGCTCTTTCAAGAACGCCATTACTTGTTGCAATGTGTCGCGTTTCTTGTCGGTCACACGAATTTTGTCACCCTGAATAGAAGATTGCACTTTAATGCCACTGTCTTTAATGGCTTTGTTAATTTTTTTTGCGGTATCTGAGTCAAGACCATCTTTAAGTTTGATCACTTGAATCACATTTTTACCTGATGCGGTCATTTTTTGTGGGTCAAGCGCCTGAATGTCGACTTTACGCTTATAGAAGTGATTTTCGAGCATGGTATACACTTGCTCACATTGGAAATCACTTTCAGTGGAGATTTTAATCTCTTTGTTTTTTTCATTGAGGTCGATAGACACATCTTGACCACGAAAATCGAAACGAGTACCGATTTCTTTTTGTGTGTTTTGAACCGCATGATTCACTTCAAAAAGTTCTAATTCAGAAACAATATCGAAAGAAGGCATAATGAAGACCTTTGCAAATGGAAACAATATCTGAGATGCTAGGGATGTTTTCTTCATTTGCCAAGTGTTGTTTTACATCAAAGGAGTGCGCAATGATCCGTAAACAAGAAATTACAACATTTGAGTTCCCAGCTGACGCGATTATCTGGGATGTACGTGATGCAAGTGCTTATGCAGAAGCTCATGTTAAAGGTGCTGTGAATCAGCCAATTAACGATCTATCAGCAGAGAGTCTTACTCAGGTGTCGGCGGATCAACCCATTTACATTTTATGTGGTGGCGGAAGTAAAGCCCCACGTGCAGCGGAAAAACTAGAAGGTTTGGACAGCTCACGTGAATATGTGGTTTTAATGGGTGGTACACGTGCTGCGCGCGACGCAGGCATGCCTTTGGAACAAGGTCACTAAGTATCATCAATATGAAGAAAGCGCCGTAAGGCGCTTTTTTGTTGGGTATCGTTTTATTTCTATTTTCTCTAAGCGAGCGTTAGCTTGAAGGTGGAGGAGCTTTAAAATAAGGCTTCTTGGTTTTCACCTTTTTCTGAAAACGTGTAGCTGCCAGTTTTTGTACTAAGTTTTTAGGTACAGCGCAGGCTTCTGCTAAAACTTGTGCCGCCAGTATTTCACTGCACAACGGGGCAAATAAAAAGCCTTTAGAACCGAGTCCTGCAAAGCTGTAAATTTCCTGATCATCACGCATTTTGCCAAGTAGGGGAAAATAATCCTTACTTTGGGCGCGTAGCGAAGCGCGACCTTGCCAAGTATCTACGGGTGCTAAGTTTTCGGCATACGCAGGAAAGACACTGTGGATAAGTTCGTAGTTATGCACATGGTCTTCTGCCAAGACGTCACAATCTTCCCGATTTGGATAAAACGATGCGCCTAAAATGAGCTGCTCAGCATTGAGCTGCATGCAATAGCCGCCATAGCTATAGGCTTGTGATAATGGCAAGGCTTGATTGGCATTATTTAACCAGCTGACTTGCCCACGAATAGGTTTAAGTACAGGATAGTTTTCAAAAAAAGCACCGCTTTGCAGCGCTGCACAGACGATGACATGATCAAACACTCCAAGTTCAGTATCTACGCTGTGTAAGATCAGTTGCTGTGCTGTCGTGGTGATTTGTTTAATTTGAGCTTGCTGAAACTGAATGTGCGGATGCGCAAGAATTTCATCACGCAGTTGATGTGGAGAAACTGCTCCTGCTTGCAATAAGTTCAAACTGGCAAAATTACTTTGTGGCGTGAATTCTGCAGCGGTGTGCGCTGTTAAAATATCTGGTGGATATTGTGTGGCTAAATCTAGTAATTCATCGGCATGTTTAAGCGCCAATTGATGAATCTGTAACGGACGAAATGCTTTGAATGCGGCATAGTGATTCAAGGCATATTGCCATGCCAGCGTCATTAAGTGATCGGCAGTTTGATGAGCTGGGCAAAGTTTTGGGTTTAACAATGCCAAGGGATTGCCTGAACCACCTGCAAGGGGCGCTGTTTGATCGTAGAGCGTGACTTGATGCCCACGTTGTGCAAATGCCCAAGCACAGCTTAAACCTGCAATTCCTGCGCCTACAATCGCAATATGGCGCTGTTTGGTGGCTGCATTGCGGTTTGTGGCTGAAATTTGTGCCGTTTCAGTCTGATTTGATGTTTGCGGCATGTCCGGCGCTTGCCAAACGGCTTTCAGCATTTCCCGTTTATGTCCAAAACCACGTGGGCGAGTAATCTGAATACCGTGTTGTTTTAAGCCACGTTTAAGTACACCTGCCACACTGAATGAGGCAAAGGTCGTACCATAGTCAGATAAGGCCACAATGGGGTTCAGTACCGTTTCTTGCCACATATCTGGGTTGCAAGAGGGGGCAAAGCCATCTAAAAACCAAGCGTTTACAGGTGTAGTTTTGGCAATTGCAGGGAACACTTCTTGTGCATCACCTAACCATAAATCGAGGCTAAAGCGTTCATCTGGAAAATTTAAACGATGACAGCCTGCTATGGCTGCAGGGTATTGCTGAATCAGCTGTTCAGACAGATGACTCAGTTCTGGCCAAGCGGCTAAGGCACGAATTAGATCGGCTTTGCGGAGTGGAAATTTTTCTACAGAAATGGCGTGCAAGTGACTGTGATTATTAGGACGTACCTGTTGCCACAATTGCCACAGCGCTAAAATATTTAAGCCTGTTCCAAAGCCTGTTTCACCTACGCAAAAATATTCAAAATCGTTGAGTGCTGCCAAGCGGGTGGGTAAGTCGTTGCCCTGTAAAAACACATGCCGCGTTTCGAGCAGGCCATTGTCTTTAGAGAAATACACATCACCAAACTGTTTGGAAATGGGCACATCAATGCCATCGACCAGTTGCCAATCCAGCTCGGCAGTTTGAATAGGCTGAAACAAAACAAAAGTCCTTTAAATGAAAAGGTGCGCAGTCAGATTACCATTGACGACGACGCTTGGTATAAACATAACTGGCAATTAGAAAGCCGAGCAATACGCCTACTGCCAGTGTCGCTGCACCATATAAAAACATTTGCGCACTGCGTTCACTTTGCAGTACTTGAACTTGCACGCCTAAATTATCGTTTTTAAGTTGCAGTTCCTGATTCTGTGCCAAAGCATCGAGGTTTGCCTGTTCAAGTTGTTGCAAACGTGTGCTCTGATCTTTAATCAAGGCTTTGGTTTTAGCTTCCTGAAGGGCTTTATTTTTGGCAATTTGTTCTGCAGTCAGGGGCTTATCTTGTGCAGGAGTAACCCCATTGGCTGTTGCTACAGCTGCCGTGTTGGTCACAGCAGCAGGAGCAGGTGCAGTAGGTGTGGTTGTGGCTGGCTCAACTGCATATACAGGTGAACTGAGCAGAACAGCAACAATACTGGCAACAACGAAACGCATAGCGCTTATCCTTGAGGGAATGCTTTATTGAATGGCTTAACGTCAATGTGGCTATATACGCCTTCTTTTAAGAAAGGTTCATCTTGTAGCCAAGCATCGAGTGCTTCACGACTGTCAAAATCGACAATCATGGTGCTGCCATAAAAGCCTGCTTGTGGATTGCTTGGGTCTTTTGGCATTGCCCCCGCCACAATTAAGCGACCTTCGGCATCGAGTTGTTGCAAACGTGCAAGATGTGCAGGACGGGTCGCAAGACGTTTTTCCAGTGTACCTTCACGGTCAGTACAACTCAGAACAAATAAAGGCATAGTTACTCTCGAATATCGCAGATCAGAAATTATTCAGATGTTTTAAAGTATTTGCGCAATACAATAAACTGCACAATGATAAAGGAAAACATCACAATCATGTCACCAAAAGCAGTGAATTCGCCCCAATATTTTCCGTCCATAAATAAAAATGCAAAAAATACGTGTAGGAAAGACATGACTGCAAACATGGCTGCCCAAGTATAATTCAGGTTTTTCCAGCCAGCTTCGGTCAAGTTGAACACAGGCCCAAATAAGCGTTGAATCAGTGGTTTACGGTCTTTGCTGAACCATGGTGATAGCAAAAAAGCACCTGCAAATACAATGTTTAAAATGGCAGCTTTCAGGCGAATATAAAAGTCATCGCTTAACATTAAAGTAACGCCACCAAAAATTACGGTCATAAACAGCACAATCCACTGTTGTTTATCTAAACGGAATTTTTGCATGATGAACAATGCGCCGTACACCACTAACATCGAGATGATCAGACCTGTGGTGGCCACCAAAATATGGTTGTTATCGACACCGCCTGCAGAGCCGATGAGTTGTAGTAATTGATGATTAGTGTCTTTTGGATCTACAGTTTTGTATAAATAAAAGAAAATAATGAGGGGCACAAAGTCTAAAAGTGCTTTCATGTTAGAGTATCTAAATCTGATCAAATAAATGACATAGTATAAGTGATGCACGGCGTAGATTTACATACACACAGTAATATTTCTGATGGAACTTTGTCACCTGGAGAATTGGTGTCTGCGGCAATTCAGCAGGGCATTCATACCTTGGCATTGACTGATCATGACACAATGGATGGGCTGGCTTTGGCAGAGCAAGCGGCTCAGGGGCAAGATTTAAAGATTATTTCGGGAGTGGAAATTTCCAGTCAATGGTCACGTCCTGCCACTAAAAAAAGCTATAGCGTGCATGTGGTGGCGCTAAACATGCAAAATCCTGCACCTTTACAGGCGCTGCTGGAACAGCAAAAACAAATTCGTGCAGAACGTGCCAAACAAATTTGTGATTTACTCACTCCGCTGATTGGACAAGATATTTATAATGATGTACTTCTTAAAGTCGAAGGCGTAGCAGATCGGATTACCCGTACGCACATTGCCAAAACCTTACAAGAAAAAGGCATTGTAACGCGTGTGCAGCAAGCATTTGATAAATACATCAAAGAAGGCAAAAAGGCTTATGTGAAATTTGATGGCTTGAGTTTGGAAGATACGATTCGGGTAATTCATGACAGTCAGGGTTTTGCCGTGTTGGCGCATCCAACCCGTTATGATTTATCTGCGACCAATATTCGTTATTTGATTGAAATTTTTGCCAAATATGGGGGTGATGCAGTGGAATTGCCGCCTAATATTGACCCTGCATCGACCCGTCAAATGGTGGATCGCATGATTGCTGAACAGGGTCTAAAAGTATCTGTTGGCAGCGATTTTCATGGTGAAAATATGCCGTGGATTAAATTAGGTAATATTCCGCGGGTCAAAGAAGGGCAAGTGGGCATTTGGGAAAGTTTTGTTGAGTGATTCCCTCATCCCAACCTTCGCCATAGAAAAGAGCTAGGGAGAAGTAATAAATTAAAGCAAATTATGGTCGTGTGCTTGAATTGGTGGTGGCGTTGGTTTACCCAACGTACCCAATAATTCAATTTCAATGGTTCTTACCATGGCATCTAAAGGTAAGTCATTGCTTTGCGTGCCAAAAGGTTCTTCAATTTCAGAACTGAGCGCATCCAGACCTAAAAAAGTATAAGCCAAAATACCGACCAAAAGCGGAGTCGCCAATCCGAGTGTAGACCCTAAACTAAAGGGCAACATAAAACAGAAAAAGTACACTGTTCGGTTAAGTAGGACTGAATACGCAAAAGGGAGCGGTGTGGTAGCAATACGGTCACAACCCGTGAGTACCAAACTCAGCTCTGTGACGTGTTGATTCATTTGTGTGTAAATAATATCGGAAATTTCGCCCTCTTTAAGTGCTTGCATTAACTCCCATTGAATCAAACTGAGCGTGTATTGCGGCGCATTGGCTTGTTGATACAGTTGGGTAATTGCTTGCTGACTCATGCCACTGGTTTGAATTAACTCGGTTGGATTGGCAGTTTGATGACGCAGGCGGTCGCGCAAGACATTGGCAAATACAATGACGTGCTGAATGACGCGTTCACGTCGTGCTTGACTAAGTATACGGCAGTCGCGGTCAAAGTGGCGCGCGTTGGCAATCAGCATGCCCCAAAGTTTACGTGCCTCCCACCAACGGTCATAACAGGCAGAGTTTTTAAAGCCCAAAAAAATCGACAGCACCACTCCAATTAAAGTAAAGCCAACCAAAGGCAATTCTGGAAAATGAAAATAACCAATATAAGACAAACCGCCAATAATGGTGGAGATCAACATCACCACGCCCAAAGGCGGTAAGACCTTCGGTAAAATCGTGCCCCGCCAAGAAAACAGTAAGTTAAATACACTGGGTTGATCGACTATCATTTTATTAGAATCATCACAATTTTTTGATGATCTTCTGTGCTTGTGCAGGCTTTGTCAATATGCAAATTTTAAGTGTGCTCAAATTTAAGCAGTTGTTGTTCGGCAAAGGAAAAATTACCTTCACTTGAGATGATACAGTGATCGATCAAACGCAGCTCTAGCAACTGACAGGCTTGCTGAATCTGCTGCGTCAGGATTAAATCTGCACGTGAGGGATGTGGCAATCCGAAAGGATGATTGTGTGCAATCACAATCGCCGTAGCGTGTTGGCTAATTGCAAAACGCAGCAATTGATTAATAGAAATTTCACACGAATTCACTGCGCCATAAAATAACTTTTTAAAGCTGATTTTGCGTAAACAGGCATCTAGACAAAGTACCGCAAACACTTCTTGGGTTTCGCCCAAAAGTTCAAAACGCAAATACTCCATCAAACGTTTGGAGTTGCTAAGCTCTAGCGCATCTTGTTTTAAATGTTCAGCCACATAACGCCGTCCGAGTTCTTTAACTGCCATGAGCTGTGAATATTTACTGTTACCCATGCCGTGAAATTGACACAACTCGGCAATGGGTGCATCGAGTAAAGTAGTGAGATTGCCAAAATGCTGAATTAGCAATCGTGCCAACTCCACCGCAGAATGTTGTTGCGAGCCTGAGCGCAGGAAAATAGCCAGTAGTTCGGCATCGGACAAACTTGCAGCACCATTTTGAATCAGACGCTCACGTGGCCGTTCTTGTTCAGGCCAATGTTTAATAGATAAATGCATTGTTATTTGACTTTTTTATTCTAAATTTGAAACTTAAATCCCAACAGATCTCTTGGGAATGACATTATTTAATGCTATTGTGAGCGCCACTGCAACAAAAAGGTGGCTTATTTGTGAGCTTCGATTTAAGCGTCCTCCCTCATAAAAACATTATTTTAGCTGTGACAGGCGGCATTGCGGCCTATAAAAGTGCGATTTTAGTGCGTCGTTTAAAGGATGCGGGGTTTAGTGTTCGCGTGGTCATGACCAAGGGGGCGCAAGCTTTTATTACACCGCTGACCTTTCAAGCACTGTCAGGCAATCCAGTACATACCGAATTATTAGATACCGAAGCCGAAGCAGGCATGGGGCATATTGAATTGGCACGGTGGGCCGATTTAATTTTGGTTGCGCCCGCCAGTTGCGACACCTTAGCCAAATTTGCTGCAGGTCTGGCCGATGATTTGCTCAGTACTTTATATTTAGCCACCACTGCACCAGTTTGGGTTGCACCTGCCATGAATCAGCAAATGTGGGCAGCCAAAGCCACACAGCGTAACTTAACCACTTTGGTGGAAGATGGCGTGCATGTAATTATGCCCGATGCGGGCGAACAAGCCTGTGGAGATGTTGGTTTAGGGCGTATGCCAGAACCTGAAGATTTGGCGCATCAGGTGACGCAGTATTTTCATCAGGCACAGCGTGCTTTGGTGGAAAAATTTGGCATGTTGGCAGGCAAAAATGTCACCATTACAGCAGGCCCAACCCGCGAAGCTTTAGACCCTGTGCGTTATATTTCTAACCATAGTACAGGCAAAATGGGTTTTTCTTTGGCTGCAGCCTGTTATGCAGCAGGGGCAAAAGTCACGCTTATTGCAGGCCCAGTTAGTTTAGATACGCCAAATGGGGTACAGCGAATTAATGTGTCTTCTGCAATTCAAATGCTAGATACCAGTTTGCAGATGCTTGAACAAGGCTGTGATATTTTCATCGCTACAGCCGCGGTGGCAGATTACCGCGTGGCAGAAATTGCGGAACACAAAATTAAAAAATTAGGCGATGAGCTGAATGTGGCGTTGGTCAAAAACCCTGATATTGTTGCGACCATTGCGCAACAGGAAAAACGTCCGTTTATGGTTGGCTTTGCTGCAGAAACCCGCAATGTAGAAGAGTATGCAGCAGGCAAGTTGGTGGCGAAAAAGCTAGATATGATTGCCTGCAATGACGTTTCCCGTGCCGATATTGGTTTTGCTTCCGATGAAAATGCCATGACGGTATTTTTTGCCGAAAGCTACCGTATGGAAAAACGCGATTTGGAAAAAGCCTCGAAACAGGAAATTGCGCAGCAATTGGTCGAAGCGATACACGATGCCTTGTATCGAGATCCATCTCAGGATGATGATTTTTAATTTTGATCGTCCATCAGCAAACGGATGACATAAAAAACCGCTGAAATTTCAGCAGTTTTTTATATCCAATCGCGAATTAAGCTTGACCTTCAGCTGCAGCGGCTTGAGCACGTTGCATATTGGCTTCAAACTCGGCATCGAAGTTGATTGGCGTTAACAATAATTGTGGGAAGCTGCCTTTGGTAACCATATCATTCACTGCTTCACGCAAGAATGGGAACAAAATGTTCGGGCAGTATGCGCCAAGAATGTACGGTAAACGCTCTTCTTCAACGCCATCAATCAGGAAAATACCAGCTTGGGTAACATCCACAATAAATGCAGTATCGCCGGCGTTGTTGGCTTGAACCACAACTTTTAATGCTACTTCAAAGTGGGTTGGATCAATTTTTTCTGCAGAAGATGACAGGTTGATGTTCAATTCAGGCTGCCATTCTTTGGTAAATACTTGTGCCCCAGGAACTTCAAAAGAAATGTCTTTGGTATAAATACGCTCTAATGCCAATTGTGGTTGAGCTTGTTGTTCTTCACTCATGTTAAATCCTTAAGAGTTGGTTATCGTGTTATGTTTATGCCAATAATTGATCAAGCTTGCCTTCGCGATCTAACGCATATAATTGGTCAAAGCCGCCAATAAATTGGTCATTGATGAAAATTTGTGGAACGGTACGATGATTGGTACGTTGCATTAATTCAACACGTACTTCAGGCGCTTCATTCGACAAATTAATTTCTTTATAGGCAACGCCTTTACGCTCAAGGAGTTGTTTTGCACGAATGCAGTATGGACATACAGTCGTTGAATAAATAGTGACTTCAGCCATGATTGTTCTCCTTGCGAAAAATATTGGGTAAAACTATTTGCTTTTTACTAAAGGTAAACCTTGTGCTTTCCAGTTGCTAATACCGCCATCTAAACGATAGGCATCGGTATGTGCGACCTGTTGTAAAGCACTGCCTGCAACCTGACCCAAGTTACAGATAAAGACCAATGGACGATCTGAGGTTTTTAACTCTTCAACATGCTTGGTAATTTGGCTATAGGGAATATTGCGGCTACCACTGATATGACCTTCACGGAAATCTTTGGCATCACGTAAATCAATCAACATGGCATTTTTAGCTTTGACTAAAATACCCAAAGATTGTGGGGAAATTTTGCGACCATTGCGTTGACCCTCTAACACAAAGAACAACACTACCAATACAGCCAGCGTCCCAAATAAGAAGGGATGATTCCCCATAAATTCGAACCAACGTTCCACAAGTCACCTAATTACAATGTCAAAATTGTTCAAGAGTATAGCGTATAAATATGGCGATCAAAAACACCGCTTCAAGGGCAGCGCCACAATAAAATTAATTTTTTTGTTGCGCTTCGGCAATTTCATCACACAGTCTTAAATAACTGTCTAAACGACGCGATAATATTTCACCTTCTGCAGCAGCCAGTCGCAGCGCACATTGCTTTTCATGTTTATGGGTACAGTTGCGGAATTGGCAATGCCCCAGCAGGTTTTCAATTTCAGGAAAACCATTTTGAATTTTATCTTGGCTTAAGTGCCATAAACCAAATTCACGAATCCCCGGTGAGTCAATTAAGGCTGCACCATCTCCAAAGCCAATTAAGCGGGTAGAGGTTGTGGTGTGTTGTCCAAGTGCTGAGTTTTCTGAAATGATATTGGTCTTTTGCGCCGCTTCAGGCACGATGGCATTAATCAGCGAGCTTTTCCCCACACCCGATTGTCCAACAAAAGCCACCGTTTCACCTGCCAAACGTGCCGCCAAATGCTCTAAATTCGCATCGGACTGGGTTTGCATGACTTCATACCCCAAGTCTTGATATTCCTTAAGCAAGTCTAAAATCGGGTCGTTTTCTTTGAGCAAATCAGATTTGTTTAAGACCAATAAGGCGGGAATATCGGCATCGGCACAAGCAACCAAATAGCGGTCAATCAAGCCCGGTGCAGGTTCAGGCAAAGGCGCAAAAACAATCACAATCAAACTGATATTGGCGGCAACAGGTTTAACTTTGTGATAACGATCAGGTCGGGTCAATAAAGATTGGCGTGGATGAATCGCGGTAATAATCCCTAAACCTGTATTCGGATCGGCTTGCCATTTGACCCGATCTCCCGTCACCAATAATTCTAAATTGGTGCGAGTATGACAACGCCAAATGCTGCCTATTTCGATAGGTTTCCAAAACGGTTCAGGCTCACCTGCGTGCACCACAGGTTTTTCAGGATGAATTTCAGGAACAGATAAAGCCTGCACTTCTAATTGACGACCATAGTGTTGTACCACCAAGCCTTCTAAATCATGTGAAGTGTCAATGTCTGCCTGACGTGACTTGTGTTGTTTTTCAATTCGACGTTGCTGTTGTTCAGTCAATCGACGCTTACGAATTAAAGCCATTCATATCCTAAAAAACCATGAACTCAGGATGGCAAAAATAGCATGAAGCGGGGGCACAGTTACAGCCAAGAAGCAAGAAATTTGCTACTATGTTGTTTTTAAGCCGAATAAGATTGCACATTTATGAGCAGCACGCCTGATACTCGCCTCATTTGGATTGATTTGGAAATGACAGGTTTAGATACCGATAACGACCAAATTATTGAAGTGGCTACCATTGTGACCGATGATCATTTAAATATTTTGGCAGAAGGTCCTGTGCTGGCTGTGCATCAACCTGATCGTATTTTAAATGCCATGGATGAGTGGAATACACGTCAGCATGGACAATCGGGCTTAATTGAGCGTGTGCGTCGCAGCAAACTCACTGCGCAGGATGCAGAACAGCAAACTATTGAGTTTCTGAAAAAATGGGTTAATCCTAAAACATCGCCAATGTGTGGCAACTCAATTTGCCAAGACCGCCGTTTTTTACACCGTTTAATGCCTGAATTGGAACAGTACTTCCATTATCGTAATTTGGATGTTTCATCAGTGAAAGAGTTGGCAAAGCGCTGGCGTCCAGAAATTATGAGCGGTTTGAAAAAGAATGCGTCGCATTTGGCGATGGATGATATTCGTGATTCGATTGCCGAGCTGAAATATTATCGCCAATACTTTTTTATTATGAATCAGGACTAAAACCTTTTTCTGCGTAGGAGATGGAGCTGTAACAGCGATCTCTTACGCTTAAACTGTGTTGGTCACTCATAAATAAGAAATAATAAGATATGACGCAGCATTGCCTTATGCCTTACTTTATATAAAGATATTAGAGGCAAGTTTGTATAAAGCTAAGCAATGCTTAGGTGTTCATTGGTTAAAAGCCAAGCAAAACCAAAAGCTTTATTTTCCTGCCTGCCAAAATGCTTCACCTGCCTGAATTGGGTCGCCTGTTTGCGCCAAAGTCTCAAGCCAGACATCATATTGCGCGATGATTGGATGTTGGCTAGGGTGAAAGTCAGGTTTAAACCAATCACGATATTGTGATTGCATTTTGCGTAATTTCCCTTGTTTGCCAAACAGCCATTGCAAGCCACGTACATTCATTTTAAGGCGCTGGGTACGATTAAACCCATCGCATCTCAGCATGACATTGGCGCGGTACAGGGTAAATCCGAACATTAAACCTGTGGTCAGCACCAACGCCATTTTTCGAGTCACTTCAGGCACATTGCCCACCTGTTGCATCACATCAAACGCCACATCACGATGTTCCATTTCTTCAATCGCATGCCATGCAAATAAAGCACGGACATAAGGATGTGCATCTTGCAGCGTGTCTTTTTCGCCATAAAAAGTTTCTGCCATAAGTGCGGTTAAATGTTCCGCAGCTGCTGTCATGGCGATGTTGTATTGGGGCGAGCGATATTTCAGTTCAAACTTAAACACTTTGTTTAGACGCTGAATAAACTGATCTACAGGCATGCCTTGATCTTTCATGACCTGATTCATTTTGTCGTGTGCAATGCCGTGCTGAGCTTCTTGTCGAATAAAATCGGCAACACGCTGTTTTAAGTCAGGGTCTTGAATTTGATCACGGAACAAACGTACCGATTGAATGAAATAACGCTCGCCATCAGGAAAAGTCAGGCTTAAAGCATCAAACATGCGGGTCAAAAACGGGTCACCTGCAAACCAGTAACGCGGCACATCGGCTAATTTAAAATCGAGATTGCTGCGTACTATGGGCGCAACATGATATTGGACAAGTGCATTCATTTTATTTTATTTCACTCTGGTCAATCCTGTTTGCAGTATGTCGGGCTTTGGCAGATTTGTTTTGACAGTATTTGCCAGTTTTTATACATTAAACGACAAAAGAAAATGATGCATGTCAAAATGAGCAAGCACATGAGCGAAATTCAAATTCCAAATGGCTATTATCAACTTTGGTTACGCTATTTATCTGCACAGGGCAGAGTTCCTGAGCAGCTTGGATTTTCGCCTGCACAATTGCAGCATTTACAGCATGTGTTGGCATTGCCTATGGATACCCAATCGTCTTATCAATTTTTTAATGAGATCATCCAACACAGTATTCAGTTTTTAGATTGTCCAACGCTTGTTTTTGAATTGGCGCGTTATATTCAGCCTGAACATTTTGGTGTGCTCGGCTATATGGCATCGCGTAGTAATAGTGTTGCAGAAGCCCTTCAATATATGATGCGTTTTAGTCGTTTGGTGGTAGATGGTACGGCAGCCGTACCGATGCGACTGGAACAACAACCAGATGCTTTATATTTATCATGGCCGTTGGTGGATGAAAAATACAGCTTGGTTCATGAAATGACTTTTGCCTGTATGACTCAATTGGCCATGCAAATTTTTGATTTTCAACACTCTCCGATACGGGAGATTCATTTTGCCCATGCACCGCGTATGGCGATGCTGCATTATGAAAAGTTTTATGGTTGTAAGGTTTTATTTAAGCAAGCGGAATATCAAATTGTTTTAAATTTAGAAAGCCTCAGTTTAAAACCACAGCAAGCCGATCCCTCTTTAATTCATTTACTCACCAAACAAGCTGAAGATGCGATTGCGTTAAAACCACAATTAGAAACCGTGCAGCAGCAAGTCCAAGAGCAGGTGGCGCATTATTTACGTTATGAACAGCAAGTGCCGAGCATTGAATGGGTGGCGCAGCGTTTATTTCGTTCAGGGCGTACGTTACAGCGTCAGCTTAAACAGGAAGGTACGGGTTTTAAACAGATTCTTGAAATAGAACGGATGCAGCGCTGTGAAAACTTACTGCGACAAAATGTGAGCCTAAGCGATATTGCACAGTTGTTGGGTTATTCAGACCAATCGGCTTTGGCGCGTGCCTATAAAGCCTGCACAGGACAGACCTTGCTAAAACGTAAACAGCAGTTGCAGCAAGCTGAGGATGCGCTTTCTCTACAGCAAAATACGCCATAAATAGTATGGATTGGCTCATTATCAACAGGTGATTTCGCGCTAAGAGATTGAAAATAAGCTGTGTGTAGCCATGACCGAATCAGCTTTTGCAAGGTTGATAAAGCCTAAGATAAAACCTGAAGTTGTTTATTTTTATCAATATTTTTAAATTTAAAAGCACGATTGAGCAAGTTTCAAAAACCGATAAGCAGGCAAAATTAGGCATCTTTGATCATTGAGAAAAAAGCGCAAATATCAGTAAATGTAGCCTCGCGGTTGTTCTGAATAAATCGTTTTGCAAACAGAAATGCAGCAACCCATGCCTGTGCGCTATTCATTGAGTAAAAAATAGCGTTACAATGGGTCAATTTGTATTTCTACAATAGCAAATGTCTCAGTTTTAATCATTCAAGGAAAATACAACCCTATGTCACGTTTAGCCACACGATTTGCACAGCTTGAATCTCAACAGCGTAAGGCCTTGGTTTCTTATGTTATGGCAGGTGACCCTCATCCAGAAGTCACAGTTCCGTTGTTACATCAAATGGTCGAGGCAGGGGTAGATGTCGTTGAATTAGGTTTGCCGTTTTCAGACCCAATGGCTGATGGTCCAGTAATTGCCCTCGCTGCAGAGCGAGCGTTGGCAGGTGGAACCAATACGCTAGATGCTTTAAACATGGTCAAAGAGTTCCGTCAAAAAGATCAGGAAACTCCTGTGGTATTGATGGGATATTTAAACCCTGTAGAAGTCATTGGTTATGAAAAGTTTGTTGAATATGCACATGACTGTGGTGTCGATGGTGTACTTCTGGTCGATTTACCACCTGAAGAAGCCCAAGAATTTGATGAAGTCCTGAATAAATATGGGATGAATCAAATTTTCTTGTTAGCGCCAACTTCTACACCAGAGCGTATTCAATTTGTTGCAAACCAAGCCAGTGGCTTTATTTATTATGTTTCTTTGAAAGGCGTGACGGGTGCAGCAACACTTGATGTTGCAGAAGCAGCAACCCGCATCCAACAGATTAAAGCTGTAACCAACGTGCCTGTGGGTGTGGGTTTTGGCATCAGTGATGCTGCATCTGCCAAAGCAATGGGCGCGGCTGCCGACGCAGTCATTGTCGGAAGTGCTTTTGTAAAACAATTTGCGAGCTTAGCACCAGAACAAGCCGTCATTGCAACGGTTAATAAAGTGAAGGAGCTTCGAGCTGCGCTCGATGAGTTAGTATGAGTCAAGAAGTGAAAACAGGGAAAATTCTAAGCCCATCGACGCCGTGGACTGCACGTGGTGTACCTGGTATTGAAACACCAGATGAGCAACAAGCGTTAAAAGCGATCTTTACTGAACCAACGATTGAATGTCCAGAATGTCATGCCTTGGTGACACGTACGGCAATGTCATTCAACGCTTATGTATGCCCACAATGTGATGAACATTTACGCATGAAAGCGCGTGAGCGTTTAACTTGGTTCTTTGACCAAGTACAAAACGAATTAGGTCAAGAATTCTCTGCCAAAGACCCACTCAAATTTGTAGACAGCAAAGCTTATCCTGAGCGTATGACTGAAGCGCAAAAGAAAACGGGTGAAACCGAAGCGTTAGTGGTTATGCAGGGCTTATTAAAAGATATGCCAGTCATTGCTTGTGCATTTGAGTTTGATTTTATGGGCGGCTCAATGGGTACTGTCGTTGGTGACCGTTTTGTGCAAGCTGCTGAACGTGCGATTCAGCAAAAACAACCGTTAATTTGCTTTGCAGCATCTGGCGGTGCGCGTATGCAAGAAGGCATGTTGTCATTAATGCAAATGGCGCGTACTTCTGCAGCAATTCAACGCATGAAAGAAGCAGGCTTGCCGTACATCGTAGTATTAACTCATCCTGTATACGGTGGTGTAACTGCATCATTGGCGATGCTGGGTGATGTACACATTGCAGAACCTAAAGCGATGATTGGTTTTGCGGGTAAACGTGTCATTGAGCAAACTGTACGTGAAAAACTGGAAGAACCGTTCCAACGTGCAGAATACTTACTTGATCATGGTGTGGTCGATCAAATTGTCCATCGTCATGCATTACGTGATACAGTTTATCGTATTCTTGCGAAACTGATGAACTTGCCTTGAACACAGCACCTCTTGCAACCGATGATTTAAACACATGGCTCAATTATTGGAGCCATGTTCACGTTACGGGTATTGATTTAGGTTTGGAACGGGTCATTCCCGTTGCAGAAAAATTGGGTGTAACCCATCCTAAAGCTAAAGTCATTACGGTTGCGGGAACCAATGGCAAAGGCTCAACCACAACCACTTTAGCGGCTATTTTAAATGCGCAGGGCTATCGGGTTGGGTTGTACCAATCGCCGCATATTTACCGTTTTAATGAACGGGTCAAATTAGCAGGTGTCGAGGTCGATGACCAAAGTTTGATTGATGCTTTTGTGCAAGTCGATCAAGCACGACGTGATTGCGATCTGAGTTTATCTTTCTTTGAAGCCACGACTTTGGCAGCCTTTGTGATTTTTAAAGCACGTGACTGCGATGTGTGGGTGCTTGAAGTCGGTTTAGGCGGACGCTTAGATGTGGTCAATGTCGTTAATCCAGATGTGGCGGTTATTACCAATATCGGTTTAGACCATGTCGATTGGTTAGGCGATAGCATCGAAAAAATTGCCTATGAAAAAGCAGGCATTATTCGTCCTAACATTCCTGTCATTTTTGCAGGTCAGCAAGATTTGCCTCAAGCTATTCAAGATAAGGCAGCAGCTTGTAATGCACCATTGTTTACCCTGAATCGTGATTATTTTTATCGGGACATGCAAGATGGTCAGTCATGGATGTTTGCTGCATCGGGCTGCACCTTAAAACTTCCCGCAGGCAGCTTGGCACTTGATAATATTTCAACGGCTGTGGCAGCAGTCTTGCACAGTGGTTTAGAAATCACCCAAGATGCAATTGCACAAGGTATTCAAACGGCCAAATTGGCGGGACGTTTTGAAATTCGTCAAATTCAGGGCAAAACCGTGATTTTTGATGCAGGACATAACCCGCATGGCGTTGAATTTTTGTTAAAGCAATTGCGCAATTTCTTAAATTACAATAAACAGTACACTGAAGTGGTCAGTGTTTTTTCAATGCTTGCAGATAAAGATATAAATTCTGTGGTTGAGTTATTGAAAGATAGTGTCGTAATGTGGAAAATTGCCACATTAAATGTGCCTCGTGCGGCAGAGATCACGGTTTTGGATCAGGCTTTGCAAGGCGAAACAATACAACACTTCGACAGTATACAATTGGCTTTTAAATCAGCACTGGATGAAACAAAAAATAATCAGCTGATTTTGGTATGTGGATCATTTCATACCTTAGAAGCGGTATGGGAGTATTTGGAAGAATGTCAATGAATAACAAACAGCGCTGGATGGGTGGCGTTGTTTTATTAGGTGGTGGTGTTTTATTGGCAGCATTGCTTTTAAAAGGGCAAGAAGAAATACATCAAAATAATGTGAAAACCCCAAGCCAAGCCGAACAAGTTCAACATAAAAATGCCAATCAGGCAGAAATGGTGCAATTGCAACCTTTAACTGTCGATGTGCAAACCGAGCAGCGTCTGCTTGAAGAGCAGCGCCGTGCGCGTGAAAAAGCAGTAGCGGAGCAAGAAGCACGTGCAGCTGAGTTTTTAGCGATGCAACAACAGGCAGAAGCTGAAGCAGCGCGTAAAGCTGCAGAAGAATATGCTGCCTTAAATGCATTGCGTTCTGGTCAGCAGCAAAGTTCTGACAATATTCCACCGGAATTGGTCGAAGATGAACAAGCCAAGCAAAAGCGTTTGGCTGAAGAAAAAGCTGCCCAGCAAAAGAAGTTAGAGCAGCAAAAGGCAACGGATGCCAAGAAAGCTGCTGAGTTAAAAGCCGCGCAAGAGCGTAGTGCTGCAGAGAAAAAAGCAGCAGATGAAAAGCGTTTAGCGGAAGAAAAACGTATTGCAGAAGAGAAGCGCAAAGCGGAAGAACAACGCCAAGCCGATGCAAAACGTAAAGCTGAACAAGAGCGCAAAGCAGCAGAAGCGAAAAAAGAAGCAGAACGTAAGGCTGCCGAAGAAAAACGTAAAGCTGAGGAAAAACGCAAAGCTGAAGAAGCTGCCAAGAAAAAGGCTGAAGCTGAAAAAGCACGTAAGTTATTGGAAGAAGGCGATAAGCAGTGGATGGTACAAGTGGCTTTGGCTGCTAACCAAGCCAATGCCGATGCTTTGGCGGCAAAACTGAAAGCCAAAGGTTATAAAGTCACCCAAAGTCCAACGTCTAAAGGGGTTCGGATTATGGTTGGGCCATCTAAAGACCGTGATGCTGCAGATGCAACCCGTAAGAAAATTACCGCAGACCCAAGTTTGAATATGAAATCTGCATGGGTGATTGATTGGGTGCCGTTAGATAAACGTGACTAGATCATTCGATCAAGATGTTTATTAAAAAAGGATTTAATCTTTCAGGTTAAATCCTTTTTTATTTAGGCTTTTGGTATTTGATATTGCGCTAAGGCAATTGGATCATGTGCGCAAATAATCTCAACTTGTGGTGCAGTTTGAGCCAAATGCTGAATATTCGCTAAAGTCTTTAAACGCATTAAATTATTTTCTGCAAACAAATACTCAACTGTATGTAGTGCTGGGAAGCATTGTTTAGGGTCTAGCTGTGCTTGCGCATAATAAGCATCGCCACAGAAAAATAACCAGCCCTGTGCCTGCCGAATGGCAATGCCACAATGACCAGCGGAGTGTCCAGGCAAAGGAATCAGTAAAATTTCATCCTTAAAAATTGTTAAACCTTGCACACGATTAAAATTAAACCAAGCTTCACCTCGGGTTGGTTCTAAAAAATCCCAATGAGTATGTTGCTGAAATTGCTTAGGTTTATAACGCATGCGATTTTTTAAAGACTTTAAATTGCAGGCTGCCTTGTATTCACTCGCGAAGATATGCACAGTCGCGTTTGGAAAATCAGCAATCCCACCCGCATGATCAAAGTCCAAATGCGATACCAAAATATGTTGCACATCACTGGCCTGATAACCAAGTTGCTGGATTTGCTTGAGTGCGGTCTGGCTTAAGTCGTGTTGAATCCGACCGGTATGGGTCAGTAATGTGCCTAAACGCTGTTTGGGATGTAAATAATCCTCAACGCCTAAGCCTGTATCGACCAAGACCAAGCCTTGATCTGTTTCTAATAATAGACAATGGCAGACCAATTTTACCTGCCAACCTTGTTGTCCAAATAAAGGCGCACAGATTGGGCAAAACGTGCCGCAATGTAAATGATGAATGTTGTAGATCACAAAATGACGTTTTTTTATGAATGTTATTTTGCTTATACCTGATCTGTTGTGTGTCGCCAATCACAATTGGATTAACGGAATTGGAGCATAAAAAAGCCTATCCGAAGATAGGCTTGCTCATGTAACACTTAATTAAGTGCGGTTCGGTTGTTTGGTCAAACGTAAATAAGGCTTGATGGCTTTATATCCACTTGGGAAGCGTTCTTTAAGCTCTGCTTCGTCCTGAATGGCAGGCACAATGACCACATCTTCACCATCTTGCCAGTTAGCAGGGGTTGCAACTTTGTAATTGTCAGTCAGTTGTAATGAGTCAATCACACGTAAAATTTCATGGAAATTACGCCCTGTAGATGCAGGATAAGTGATGATCAAACGTACTTTTTTATTCGGATCAATAATGATCAGTGAGCGTACAGTCAGTGTTTCGCTGGCATTCGGGTGAATAAAATCGTACAGGGTAGACACTTTACGATCTTGGTCAGCAAGAATTGGGAAATTAACTGTCGTATTTTGAGTTTCGTTAATATCTTGAATCCAGCCTTTGTGAGATTCTGCATCATCTACAGAAAGTGCAATCGCTTTAACATTACGTTTACTGAACTCATCTTTCAGTTTTGCGGTATAGCCTAGCTCGGTGGTGCAGACAGGTGTGTAATCGGCAGGATGCGAAAATAGAATGCCCCAGCTGTCACCTAAAAATTCATAAAAATCAATTGGGCCTTCATTTGAATCTTGTGTGAAGTTGGGTGCGATGTCACCTAAGCGAATAGTCATTGTGTACCTCTGTCTTGTTTTGTTGTGTGATGTATGCGTACTACTATGCGCCATTCCTTTTGCAGAATTAAATAGTGTTTTTGTATGTGCTTATGAATAATTTGAATATGGTGTGTCATTTTTATTGCATTTTCAAAATAGATTGATGTGTGATTGCTATATATCGTCCGCTCGAAATTTGTTACATTAACTGCTACTTAGCAGCGAGAAGTGGCAAGTAGAGATTGGAATTTTTAATAGGTTTTTGTGCAAAACCCTTGTACTTCAAATTTCTAGCACCATAATAACCACTAAGAAAAACCTATTTATTTGACAAGCAAGATTTAGAGAGTTTATTCATGTTGGCAAGTCTGATCGGAGGAATCTTCGGTACTAAAAATGAGCGCGAACTCAAACGCATGCGTAAAATCGTAGACAAGATTAATGCGCTCGAGCCGACGATATCTGCCTTAAGCGATGCAGACTTATCTGCAAAAACCGAAGAATTCAAACAACGTTATAACAAAGGCGAAAGTTTAGATAAATTATTACCAGAAGCATTTGCAGTATGTCGTGAAGCCGCCAAACGTGTCATGAGCATGCGTCACTATGACGTGCAGTTGATTGGTGGTATTACCTTGCATGAAGGTAAAATTGCAGAAATGCGTACAGGTGAAGGTAAAACCCTAATGGGAACTTTGGCCTGTTATTTAAATGCTTTAAGCGGTCAGGGCGTGCACGTCATTACTGTGAACGACTACTTGGCACAGCGTGATGCCGAACTCAACCGCCCTTTATTTGAGTTTTTAGGTTTAAGCATTGGCATTATCTATTCCATGCAAGACCCGACTGAAAAAGCACAGGCTTATCGCGCAGACATTACCTACGGTACCAATAACGAATTTGGTTTCGACTACTTGCGTGACAACATGGTGTTCTCGCTGAGTGAGAAAAAACAGCGTGGTCTGACTTATGCCATTATTGATGAAGTGGACTCGATCTTAATTGATGAAGCACGTACCCCATTAATCATTTCTGGTCAAAGTGATGACTCATCGCAGTTATATGCAGCAATCAACACCATTCCGCCAAAATTGCATGCACAAAAAGAAGAAAAAGTAGCCGATGGTGGACATTTCTGGATTGATGAAAAACAACGCACTGTAGAAATGACCGAAATTGGTTATGAAACGGTAGAAAATGAATTAATTCAAATGGGTTTATTGGCAGAAGGAGAAAGTCTGTATTCTGCATCTAACCTAAATTTGGTGCATCACGTATCTGCAGCTATTCGTGCGCACTTCTTGTATCAACGCAACGTGCATTACATCATCCATGATGGTGAAGTGATTATTGTCGATGAAAACACAGGTCGTACCATGCCTGGCCGTCGCTGGTCAGAAGGTTTGCACCAAGCGGTAGAAGCGAAAGAAGGTCTAGAAATTCAGCCCGAAAACCAGACTTTAGCGACCACAACCTTCCAGAACTATTTCCGTTTATACAAAAAGCTTTCGGGAATGACGGGTACTGCAGACACTGAAGCTGCAGAAATGAAAGAAATTTATGGTCTTGATGTGGTCATCATTCCAACCCACCGACCAATGATTCGTAATGACCAAAACGATTTAATTTATTTAAACCGTACTGGTAAATACAACGCGATTATTCAAGAAATTCAACGCGTGCATGAAGCGGGTGTCGCACCAATTCTGATTGGTACAGCGACCATTGAAGCTTCAGAAATTTTATCGGATAAACTGCGTGAAGCAGGTATTCAGCACGAAGTATTGAATGCGAAGCAACACGAACGCGAAGCTGACATCATTGCGCAAGCAGGCTCACCACGTGCGGTGACTATTGCCACGAACATGGCGGGTCGTGGTACAGATATTTTGCTAGGTGGTAACTGGAAAGCTTTGCTAGCCAAAATTGAAAACCCAACTCCTGAAGATGAAGCGCGTTTAAAGGCAGAGTGGGAACAAAACCATGACATGGTGTTAAGTTCAGGTGGCTTACACATTATTGGTTCAGAACGTCACGAATCGCGCCGTATTGACAACCAGTTGCGTGGTCGTGCAGGTCGTCAGGGTGACCCAGGCGTGTCACGTTTCTATCTGTCACTCGAAGATGACTTAATGCGTATTTTCGCAGGTGATCGTGTTGTAGCAATGATGCGTGCTATGGGCTTGCAGGAAGATGAAGCGATTGAACACAAAATGGTGTCACGCTCTATCGAAAATGCACAGCGTAAAGTTGAGGCACGTAACTTCGACATCCGTAAAAACTTGTTGAAATACGATGACGTAAACAACGAACAACGTAAGATCATTTATTCACAGCGTGATGATATTCTGGCAGAAAGCACGCTGCAAGACTATATTGAAGAAATGCACCGTGAAGTGGTCACAGGTATGATCGCCAATTATATTCCACCAGAATCAATTCATGACCAATGGGATATTGATGGTTTAGAGCGTGCCTTGCGTGATGATTTAGGTATCGAATTACCAATTAACCAATGGCTTGAAGATGATCGTCGCCTAGATGAAGAAGCTTTGGTTGAACGTATTGCCGATGAAATTGTGACACGTTACCGTGCACGTCGTCAGCAAATGGGTGATGAATCTGCTGCGATGCTAGAACGCCACTTTATGCTCAGTTCACTTGATCGTCACTGGAAAGATCATTTGGCGGCTATGGACTATTTGCGTCAAGGGATTCATTTACGTGGTTATGCACAAAAGAACCCTGAGCAAGAGTACAAAAAAGAAGCCTTTAACTTATTTGTGAATATGTTGGGTGTGATTAAAGCTGATGTCGTTACCGATCTTTCGCGTGTGCATGTACCAACACCTGAAGAACTGGCAGCGATGGAAGCTCAACAGCAAGCGCAAGCAGAAGCGATGCAGCTTAATCTTTCACATGCTGATGTAGATGGTTTAACGGGCGAAACCTTTGAATCAGAACCACAGTACAGTGCTGCTGAGCAAACGGTTGTTCCACCTGCAAGCCGTAACTCGCCATGCCCATGTGGTTCAGGACTGAAATATAAACAGTGTCACGGTAAAATCTAAACCTGACTTGTTACAACTTAAGCAGAACTTTGGTTCTGCTTTTTTGTATTTTGGGGTGCAAAATCTTTGTGGTAATAGTTTTGCAAGATGTGTATAGCATTTGCAGATTTTGGAATTAAATGCTATTTAGTTGCACATGCAATATCCACGTGTGGAACAAAAAATGAAAAAAGTATTACAACCTTTAATGATTGTTGCCTTGAGCTTGCCTACTTTCGCATTTGCAAATGCGGCAACAACGACAACTCCTGCAAAAGTTCAAGCTGCTGTGGGTGCGACCACTGCACAGGTACAAGTGGATAATGGTCACGTGACTGTGGCAAGCCCACGCACAGGTATTCGTTATACCTTTGCTAATCCAGATCAGCGTCCAATCGTGTTGCAGACTGCAGCGATTGCACCTGCGAATGCTGCCAATGTAAATCGTATTGTGGCTACAAATCCTGCTTTATCTGCAGCAAGTCAAGAACGTGCAAAACAGGCTTTATTGGGTGAAACCGTGGTTGCGACTACGCCATAATCCAAATAGGCTCAATCAGTATAATTTTAGTTGCTGATGCATTACATTGAAGATTAAAACCAGTCCATACGGGCTGGTTTTTTATATATGACCTTGTGTATTAACAAAAGTTGAATCAAGCAGGGAGGATGCTCGATTTTTTCTTCAATTTCCACTAAGCTGTGACATTCTCAAATTTGTACTGGAAATTTCAAAATGGCAGTTGGTGACGTCTCTATGCCACACATGCATGTGGTCAAAGGTGTAAAAATTGGTTCAGCAGAGGCTTATGTGCGTTATCAGAACCGACGTGACCTGGTTATTTTTGAATTTGCAGCAGGCTCAAATGTGGCGGGTGTCTTTACTCAAAACGCATTTTGCGCTGCACCTGTGTATGTGTCCAAAGCACATTTAGCTCAGGGCAATCCGCGTTACTTGGTCATTAATACAGGCAATGCCAATGCGGGTACAGGCAAATTGGGTATGCAAAATGCAGAAATTACCTGTGCCAAATTGGCTGAATTGGCAGGTGTATCTATCCAAGAAGTTTTGCCATTTTCTACAGGTGTGATTGGCGAGCAATTGCCGATTGAACGCTTGGTTGCTGGTTTAGCACCTGCGCTGGCATCGTTACGTGAGGATGCTTGGCATGATGCTGCGACAGGTATTATGACCACAGATACCACACCCAAAGGTGCATCTGAGCAGTTTGAGTTAGATGGCATTACTTATAGTATGACAGGCATTTCTAAAGGCGCAGGTATGATTCGCCCAAATATGGCGACCATGCTTAGCTATGTTGCAACCGATGCACCAATTCAACGTGACATCTTGCAGCAATTGCTCAAACGCAGCGTAGAACAATCATTTAACCGTATTACTGTAGATGGCGATACCTCGACCAATGATTCATGTATCTTGGTGGCGACAGGTCAGGCGGGTGGCACTGAAATTTGCAGTGAAAATGACCCGCGTTATGCTGTGGTATTAGATGTTTTGAATCGTGTGATGTTGCGTTTGGCACAACTGATTATCCGTGATGGTGAAGGTGCAACAAAATTCATCACGGTACGTGTTGAAGATGGTGACAATACCCAAGAATGTTGTGATATTGCGTACAGCATTGCACATTCACCATTGGTAAAAACGGCCATTTTTGCCTCAGATCCAAACTGGGGGCGTATTCTTGCTGCAATTGGTTATGCAGGCGTGCCAAATTTAGACGTTGAAAAAATTCAGGTTTGGTTGGATGATGTGCAAATTTGCAAAGATGGCGGTGCTGCTACCGACTATACCGAAGCAGCGGGCGCGCGAGTCATGGCACAAACCGAAATGACCATTCGTGTAAATTTAGGACGTGGTCAAGCGATAGATACAGTCTATACTTGTGACTTGTCTTACGATTATGTCAAGATCAACGCGGATTACCGTTCGTAAAAATTCAAATTGAGTGATAAAGCCTCCGTTGTGAGGCTTTTTTAGCATTCAATCGGCAAAGGGCTGGTGAATGAGTAAATTGCCCCCATATCATCAGTGACTTGAGTAAGCTTGTGTTCGGGCAAGCATGAAGATAGAGAAGACGTTGTTATGAATGATGCGACCAATTTAATTGCCAATGAAGCCAAATCAATTGTGCAGGCGCATTTAGATCGCTTGGGTGAAACCAAAGAACATCATTTGAGTGAGCAAGCCAAGCAGGAAAAATTTGCGCAAATTAAAGCAGAACTCGAAAAGCACAATGCTGTCTTGGTTGCCCATTATTACTGCGATCCTGAAGTACAGGAACTGGCTGAATTAACAGGTGGCTGTGTTTCGGATTCACTGGAAATGGCACGTTTTGGTCGTGATCATGCGGCAACCACGTTGGTCGTAGCTGGTGTAAAATTTATGGGCGAAACTGCCAAAATTTTATCGCCAGAAAAAACCATTCTTATGCCAACTTTAGAAGCAACTTGCTCACTGGACTTGGGTTGTCCTGTCGATGAGTTTAGCCGCTTCTGTGATGCGCATCCTGATCATACAGTCGTGGTTTATGCCAATACATCGGCTGCGGTAAAAGCACGTGCAGATTGGGTCGTTACCTCAAGCTGTGCGGTAGAAATTATTGAACACCTCGATAGCTTAGGTGAAAAAATCATTTGGGCGCCAGATCAGCACTTAGGACGCTATATTCAAAAGAAAACTGGCGCAGATATGCTGCTTTGGGATGGTTCGTGTATTGTGCATGAAGAATTCCGTTCACGCGGTATAGCCAATATGAAAGCCATGTATCCGGATGCAGCAGTTTTGGTGCATCCAGAATCACCAGAATCAGTTGTTGATGTAGCTGATGCGGTGGGCAGTACCTCGCAACTTATTCAAGCGGCAAAAACTTTGCCACACGAGCGTTTAATTGTGGCAACAGACCGCGGTATTTTCTATAAGATGCAGCAAGCTGTACCTAATAAAATTCTAATTGAAGCGCCAACTGCAGGTGAGGGGGCAACTTGTCGCTCATGTGCACATTGTCCGTGGATGGCAATGAATGAATTAGATGGAATTTTGCATGTGTTGCAAACAGGTGATCAAGAAATATTCGTTGAGCCAGCGCTTGCAGAACGTGCTAAATTACCGTTAGATCGTATGTTGAATTTCAGTGCGAGTCTGAAACGCTAAAATTGATTGAAAAATATCAAAAATGCTTGATAAATATACGGTTGAAGCTTTTTTTTAATTTTTTTTAAATATAGGTGTTGACGTCTTCGGGCGTCGCGCCTAGAATGCACACCGTACCGCACGATGTGCGATACACAAAAAGCTGAGATGAATCGGAGCATAGCACAGCCTGGTAGTGCACCTGGTTTGGGACCAGGGGGTCGTAGGTTCGAATCCTACTGCTCCGACCAATTCTTCAAGGCAACGTATCGCATGATATTATGTATCATCGGTCATGCGCCTGTAGCTCAGTTGGATAGAGCATCCGCCTTCTAAGCGGATGGTCACAGGTTCGAATCCTGTCAGGCGCGCCATTTTTGGGTGGCTTGGTATATAAGAACCAAATATGATGGTGGATGTAGCTCAGTTGGTAGAGCCCTGGATTGTGATTCCAGTTGTCGCGGGTTCGAATCCCGTCATTCACCCCAATCTCTTTAAGAGATAAACGGAGCATAGCACAGCCTGGTAGTGCACCTGGTTTGGGACCAGGGGGTCGTAGGTTCGAATCCTACTGCTCCGACCATTTTCTAAAATAGAAATGGTCAAATAGATAAAGATACCGCGTTAAGCGGTTTTTTTATGCCTGAAATTTAGAAAAATACTTTTGTTGATTACATCTTTTAGTTGAAATAAAAAAGCCTCAATGACTGAGGTTTGATGATCCGTTGAAATTTCTGTAGGGCTTTAAGGTACTATCGTCACATTTACACGTCGGTTAATCGCGCGATTTGCTGGTGTATCGTTGCTCACCATCGGTTGAGATGCTCCACGACCAATCACCTGAATATTGTTTCGTTCAAAACCCTGATCTAAAAAGATCTGAGCCACATTTTGGGCGCGTTTTTCCGATAGGGTTTGATTGTAGCTGGCTAAACCTACGTTGTCTGTGTGACCAATAAACTTGAGTTTATCCAAGTCATATTTATGCAGCTGTTGTGCCAATTGGTTGAGGCGTTCTTTTTGGCTATTTTGAATGGCGTATTCATCAAAACCAAATAACAAGCGTTCAGGCAGGGCTAAGGTCCAGCCATCATCACTTAAAATAAAGCCTTCTTGTTTTAGCATGCGCGCCTGCTTATAGCTGACATTCCCCAAACTCATGCAAGCACTGAGTGAAACCATAACAAGAATAAGTGTGCCGATCAGAACTTTTTTAAGCATAAGGAACCTGTTTATTGTTTGATTGAGGTGAAATATACCATTTTGATTGATCACGTTTGGCTTTGAGCATTGCGCGATCGACATCGGCAATTAAATTTTCAGGAGTTTTTGCATATTCAATCAATGCTACGCCAATACTGACATTTAAGGAAACTTGTTGCTGTTCATACTTAAATGTAGAGGTATAGCAAGCATGAATCTTTTGACAATAATCCTCTAATTCTGCAGTGGAGTGTGAGCCAGTTAAGATTACTGCAAACTCATCGCCACCTAAACGCGCAACAAACGCATGTGAGGGCAAAATCTGAATTAGACAATGTGATGAATCACGTAAAATATTATCGCCCGTCAAATGCCCAAATTGGTTATTGATTTGGTTAAAGTTATTAATGTCTAAAAAAAATACTGCAGCCGTAGCAGAAGGCTGGGTAAATAGCTTAAACAGTGTTTCATAAAAATAATTACGATTTGGCAACTGCGTTAAATTGTCGTATTGCGACTGAAATTGCAGTTTATGATTTTCAACCAATAAATTCTTATGGGATTGTTCAATCTCATTGAGTAAGCCATTAAAGGCATAACTCAGTTCATGAAGTTCTTGAATATCTGAACTTGAAACGCGCAGCTTATAATTTTTTTGTGCACTGATCTCCTGTGCCGAGCTGACAATAGAACTTAAAGATTGCATGAGATATTGATAAATTGAATTAATTGACCAAAACACAGCAATTAAAAGCAAAATAAAACCGAAAATTAATCCTAAAACGATTTTATAAAAAAAACTGACCAAGTCACTAGAGTTTCCATACACCACCAACTCACCATAGTTTTGCTGATCATGGTCAATACTCAGCCGAACAGGATGATTAAAAAACAGATAGTCCAATAAAGCCTGAATTGAAAAATGCTCTAGACCTTGCTGTTCAATAAAGGCAATACGTGTCTGTTTAGGTGAGCGTACTTCAATTGAACGAATAGAATAACGCTGCGTATGTTCAGACAGAATTTCGTTCAGTGTTATTTGGTCATTGAATACAACAGCCGGTTGAATACGTTCATTTAATGCTGCAGATAAACTTTGCAAACTATTTTTTGCGAAGGTGTTCATGGTGTAGGTTGAAATGACCAGAAAAATCATTGAACAAATTGTAAAAGTCAGAGCAAAGATAGTGAGTTGTGCGCGTGTGAATAATTGATGCAAGGTAATTGGAGTGTATAACTGCTTCATGAGTTTGACTCCGATGTTTTTGCAAGCAGTAATACACGCGGATCAATATGCACTTGAGATTGAGTCAAGCTTTCCATGTTGACTTTAAAAGCATAGTTATCATTTTTTTTATAAAGACAAAAAGCGCTGCCAGTTTCACATTCCAGATTGTTTAAACTAATAGATAGGGCTGGAAATCGAACTTGAGTATTTAAGGTATGTTGTTCTTGTGCAGCAGAAAGCGTAGAAAAAATTAATATTTGACAATTACTTTTAGATATTTCATGGCTTTGAATGGGTTGAATGTCATATTTATTATGTAATGGGGCATGTTTTTTGAATTGTTGTGCAATATTATCTTGATTTACGACACAAAGTTTGGGCGTGCTAGCTTGCCATTTTGCATACGCTAAAATGGAGAATGTAGTGTTATAAAGATTTGATGCAGGTGCAGCATACAAAATAGGTGTTTGCATTGCTACAAATGACAGCAAGGTTATTATTTTTAAATTTTGAGTCATTTCAACACAACACGAATGAACATAAAAATAGTGTAGCTAAAATTTGAAAATAAGCATACTGCTAATTTTGAGCAAGAATGATACAGATTTAAAATATTTTGCCGAATAAATAACCGTTCGGACTAAAAAACTCATAAAACTTAAAAATAGGGGTTGCAAGGCGAAATATTTCACCTATAATGCACATCCATCGGCGGTGATGAAGATTAAAACTTCTGGTAAAACAATGACTTGGTTAAGAATGATTGAGTTGGGTTTTAGAAAGAAAGTTTAAAATAATTTAAATTACCAGTTGACACTTTAGAAATAAAGCGTAATATAGCCGACCTAGCTTGATGCTGACGAAGCATCGAGAAGATCATTAAGAGATTATGAAGAACAACTTGTGTGGATTTTTACTGATTGATTGATCGAAATTATTTTCATTGATTGATTGGTTTAAATTACTCGAAGTTTATTTGAGCGAAATTTAAGTCAGAAAATTGATGAGCCAGATTTGGAAGTTTAGATTAAAGCTTCAAAATGATTTTAACTGAAGAGTTTGATCATGGCTCAGATTGAACGCTGGCGGCAGGCTTAACACATGCAAGTCGAGCGGGCGAGGTTGCTTCGGTAACTGAGCTAGCGGCGGACGGGTGAGTAATGCTTAGGAATCTGCCTATTAGTGGGGGACAACATTCCGAAAGGGATGCTAATACCGCATACGTCCTACGGGAGAAAGCAGGGGCTCTTTATGACCTTGCGCTAATAGATGAGCCTAAGTCGGATTAGCTAGTTGGTGGGGTAAAGGCCTACCAAGGCGACGATCTGTAGCGGGTCTGAGAGGATGATCCGCCACACTGGGACTGAGACACGGCCCAGACTCCTACGGGAGGCAGCAGTGGGGAATATTGGACAATGGGGGGAACCCTGATCCAGCCATGCCGCGTGTGTGAAGAAGGCCTTTTGGTTGTAAAGCACTTTAAGTGGGGAGGAGGCTTACCTGGTTAATACCTGGGCTAAGTGGACGTTACCCACAGAATAAGCACCGGCTAACTCTGTGCCAGCAGCCGCGGTAATACAGAGGGTGCGAGCGTTAATCGGATTTACTGGGCGTAAAGCGCGCGTAGGTGGTTAATTAAGTCAAATGTGAAATCCCCGAGCTTAACTTGGGAATTGCATTCGATACTGGTTAGCTAGAGTATGGGAGAGGATGGTAGAATTCCAGGTGTAGCGGTGAAATGCGTAGAGATCTGGAGGAATACCGATGGCGAAGGCAGCCATCTGGCCTAATACTGACACTGAGGTGCGAAAGCATGGGGAGCAAACAGGATTAGATACCCTGGTAGTCCATGCCGTAAACGATGTCTACTAGCCGTTGGGGGATTTGATCCTTTAGTGGCGCAGCTAACGCGATAAGTAGACCGCCTGGGGAGTACGGTCGCAAGACTAAAACTCAAATGAATTGACGGGGGCCCGCACAAGCGGTGGAGCATGTGGTTTAATTCGATGCAACGCGAAGAACCTTACCTGGCCTTGACATAGTAGAAACTTTCCAGAGATGGAAAGGTGCCTTCGGGAATCTACATACAGGTGCTGCATGGCTGTCGTCAGCTCGTGTCGTGAGATGTTGGGTTAAGTCCCGCAACGAGCGCAACCCTTTTCCTTACTTGCCAGCATTTCGGATGGGAACTTTAAGGATACTGCCAGTGACAAACTGGAGGAAGGCGGGGACGACGTCAAGTCATCATGGCCCTTACGGCCAGGGCTACACACGTGCTACAATGGTCGGTACAAAGGGTTGCTACACAGCGATGTGATGCTAATCTCAAAAAGCCGATCGTAGTCCGGATCGCAGTCTGCAACTCGACTGCGTGAAGTCGGAATCGCTAGTAATCGCGGATCAGAATGCCGCGGTGAATACGTTCCCGGGCCTTGTACACACCGCCCGTCACACCATGGGAGTTTGTTGCACCAGAAGTAGGTAGTCTAACCGCAAGGAGGACGCTTACCACGGTGTGGCCGATGACTGGGGTGAAGTCGTAACAAGGTAGCCGTAGGGGAACCTGCGGCTGGATCACCTCCTTAACGAAAGATTGACGATTGGTAAGAATCCACAACAAGTTGTTCTTCATTGATGTATCTGAGGGTCTGTAGCTCAGTTGGTTAGAGCACACGCTTGATAAGCGTGGGGTCACAAGTTCAAGTCTTGTCAGACCCACCACTACTGACGAAGCAATTATGCAGAAGAAGATACATCGAATCACAGATGATAAGCTGGGGACTTAGCTTAGTTGGTAGAGCGCCTGCTTTGCACGCAGGAGGTCAGGAGTTCGACTCTCCTAGTCTCCACCAAATTTTAAGATCAGAAAACTTAAAGCACTGCTTTAAGGCTTTTCCTTAAAATTTAAGCAAACAGCTATGCTGTGCGCAGGCACACATATACTGGAGCTTTAAGCTAAAGATTACAGAATTTAGTAAGTATAAGCTTATTAAGTTCTGTGATTTAAATATCACAGTATTTAGTGCGATCTGACGAAGACGCATTAATTCATTAATAGATTGGCAAAAATTGAGTCTGAAATAAATTGTTCAACTCATTTAATTCAAGATTGACAGTAATACTTCGGTGTTACGGTTTAATTACGAATTGAAATGAGAACTAGCAAATTAACTGAATCAAGCGTTTTGGTATATGAATTTTAGATTGAAGCTGTACAGTGTTTAAGTGCACAAAGCAACAAACTGTGGGCGCAAGCCTGTTGTTACACTCACTTGTAAGTGTTAACGACTGTTTGGGGTTGTATAGTCAAGTAATTAAGTGCATGTGGTGGATGCCTTGGCAGTCAGAGGCGATGAAAGACGTGATAGCCTGCGAAAAGCTCCGGGGAGGCGGCAAATATCCTTTGATCCGGAGATTTCTGAATGGGGGAACCCACCTACCTTATGGTAGGTATCGTATGATGAATACATAGTCATACGAAGCGAACGCGGGGAAGTGAAACATCTCAGTACCCGTAGGAAAAGAAATCAATTGAGATTCCCTCAGTAGCGGCGAGCGAAAGGGGAAAAGCCCATTAAGTTATGTGTGTTTTAGTGGAATGCTCTGGGAAGTGCAACCATAGTGGGTGATAGTCCTGTACACGAAAGGGCACACATAATGATGACGAGTAGGGCGAGGCACGTGAAACCTTGTCTGAATATGGGGGGACCATCCTCCAAGGCTAAATACTCCTGACTGACCGATAGTGAACCAGTACCGTGAGGGAAAGGCGAAAAGAACCCCTGTGAGGGGAGTGAAATAGATCCTGAAACCGCATGCATACAAGCAGTGGGAGCCAACTTGTTTGGTGACTGCGTACCTTTTGTATAATGGGTCAGCGACTTATATTCAGTAGCGAGGTTAACCGCATAGGGGAGCCGTAGAGAAATCGAGTCTTAATAGGGCGTATAGTTGCTGGGTATAGACCCGAAACCGGTGATCTATCCATGAGCAGGTTGAAGGTTGGGTAACACTAACTGGAGGACCGAACCCACTGTCGTTGAAAAGCCAGGGGATGACTTGTGGATAGGGGTGAAAGGCTAATCAAACTCGGTGATAGCTGGTTCTCCCCGAAAGCTATTTAGGTAGCGCCTCGGACGAATACCATTGGGGGTAGAGCACTGTTTCGGCTAGGGGGTCATCCCGACTTACCAAACCGATGCAAACTCCGAATACCAATGAGTACTATCCGGGAGACAGACTGCGGGTGCTAACGTCCGTAGTCAAGAGGAAAACAATCCAGACCGCCAGCTAAGGCCCCAAAATCATAGTTAAGTGGGAAACGATGTGGGAAGGCATAGACAGCTAGGAGGTTGGCTTAGAAGCAGCCACCCTTTAAAGAAAGCGTAATAGCTCACTAGTCGAGTCGGCCTGCGCGGAAGATGTAACGGGGCTAAAACTATGTGCCGAAGCTGCGGATGCATAATTTATTATGCGTGGTAGGGAGTTCTGTAAGCCGAAGAAGGTGGATTGAGAAGTCTGCTGGAGGTATCAGAAGTGCGAATGCTGACGTGAGTAACGACAAAACGGGTGAAAAACCCGTTCGCTGAAAGACCAAGGGTTCCAGTCCAACGTTAATCGGGGCTGGGTGAGTCGACCCCTAAGGCGAGGCCGAGAGGCGTAGTCGATGGGAAATTGGTTAATATTCCAATACTTCAGTGTAATGCGATGAGAGGACGGAGAAGGTTAAGTCAGCCTGGCGTTGGTTGTCCAGGTGAAAGGAAGTAGGCATGCATCTTAGGCAAATCCGGGTGCTCTATGCTGAGATCTGATAGCAAGCTGTACTTGTACATGAAGTGGCTGATACCCTGCTTCCAGGAAAAGTCTCTAAGCTTCAGTTACACTGGAATCGTACCCGAAACCGACACAGGTGGTCAGGTCGAGTAGACCAAAGCGCTTGAGAGAACTCTGCTGAAGGAACTAGGCAAAATGGTACCGTAACTTCGGGAGAAGGTACGCTGTTGATGGTGATAGGACTCGCTCCTTGAGCTGTCGACAGCCTCAGAAACCAGGCCGCTGCAACTGTTTATTAAAAACATAGCACTCTGCAAACACGAAAGTGGACGTATAGGGTGTGATGCCTGCCCGGTGCTGGAAGGTTAATTGATGGGGTTAGCGTAAGCGAAGCTCTTGATCGAAGCCCCAGTAAACGGCGGCCGTAACTATAACGGTCCTAAGGTAGCGAAATTCCTTGTCGGGTAAGTTCCGACCTGCACGAATGGCATAATGATGGCGGCGCTGTCTCCAGCAGAGGCTCAGTGAAATCGAATTCGCCGTGAAGATGCGGTGTACCCGCGGCTAGACGGAAAGACCCCGTGAACCTTTACTGCAGCTTGACATTGAACTTTGACCTTACTTGTGTAGGATAGGTGGGAGGCTTTGAAACTTAGACGCTAGTCCGAGTGGAGCCGTCCTTGAAATACCACCCTGGTAATGTTGAGGTTCTAACTCTGTCCCGTTATCCGGGACGAGGACCATGTCTGGTGGGTAGTTTGACTGGGGCGGTCTCCTCCTAAAGAGTAACGGAGGAGTACGAAGGTGCGCTCAGCGTGGTCGGAAATCACGCGTAGAGTATAAAGGCAAAAGCGCGCTTAACTGCGAGACCCACAAGTCGAGCAGGTACGAAAGTAGGTCTTAGTGATCCGGTGGTTCTGTATGGAAGGGCCATCGCTCAACGGATAAAAGGTACTCTGGGGATAACAGGCTGATACCGCCCAAGAGTTCATATCGACGGCGGTGTTTGGCACCTCGATGTCGGCTCATCTCATCCTGGGGCTGAAGCAGGTCCCAAGGGTATGGCTGTTCGCCATTTAAAGAGGTACGCGAGCTGGGTTTAGAACGTCGTGAGACAGTTCGGTCCCTATCTACCGTGGGCGCTGGAAATTTGAGAGGATCTGCTCCTAGTACGAGAGGACCAGAGTGGACGAACCTCTGGTGTACCGGTTGTGACGCCAGTCGCATCGCCGGGTAGCTATGTTCGGAAGGGATAACCGCTGAAAGCATCTAAGCGGGAAGCCTACCTCAAGATAAGATTTCCCCGAGGCTTTATGCCTCCTAAAGAGCCGTTGAAGACTACGACGTTGATAGGTTGGATGTGGAAGCATAGCGATATGTGAAGCTGACCAATACTAATTGCTCGTGAGGCTTGACTATACAACACCCAAACAGTTGTATATAAAGCATCGATCGATTCATAAAAGATCACTTAAACCTGATCAGATCAAATATCTTGATTCAGCCCTTGCTGAACATGAAATTTCAGATACAATAGCCAACCTGTTAATAACTCATTTGGAACCAAGTAAGGCATTACAAGCGAAAGCATGGAGCTTAAGCAAAGTAACTAAGACCTGAACAAGTCCATAACAGTTGTGCTGGCGACAATAGCAAGAGTGAACCACCTGATCCCTTCCCGAACTCAGAAGTGAAACCTCTTCGCGCTGATGGTAGTGTGGGGTTACCCATGTGAGAGTAAGTCATCGCCAGCTCATTATTCGAAACACCCTCAACTAGCGTTGAGGGTGTTTTTTTATGTAGAAAAGAAAATATTAAAAACTATAAAAAGTGAAGGCAAAATAAAACCATCAGATGATGATGGTTTTATTACGGCTTAGATAGAAGATTGATTTAAGCGAATAATTGAGTAACGGAACACCATAGAATTGCTAAAATCGCAATCGCAACGATAGGTTCTAGTACTTTAGACCAAGTGGGTACAATTGCTTCTACAGGCTCAATATTTTGATGATCATCGTGGGTATGTTGTTGTACCATTTGATTAAACTCCTTCATTGATGCCTCTAATGATAGCTCTTCTTGAGGAATTGGTTTAGAACCTTTTAACTCTATTAGATCGTTTGTTGACCAAACCCAATCATCCGCTTGACCAGATAAATGTTCAATTTGACCTAGCAATAATTCACCTAGACCTTTATTGCCAAAATTACCGGTTTGATCCAATTGCTTGAGCTCTGTGAGTTGTAAGGCTAAGACTTCACTAATATTCTGTTCAAGCTCAGTTTTGGAGAGAGATGACTGATTGTGTGGAGTTGTGGTGAGTCGACGTGCAATTTCCTGAATATATAATTCATCTTGATGATCAATTTCTTGATAAAGTTTTTGGTTGTCTTCTCGCCACAGACTGACCAGTTTGCCTAAGCTCAGCGCATTGATTTCTTGAATATATTGGTCGCGATCAACAGCATTATATTGTTTCAAAAGCGAGGGCTTTTGAAGTTTAATCTGCGCTGCAAAATATTGTACTAAATCAAAAGCCATTCACTACTCCATTGTTTTAATCTAATAATCTAAGGCTTGGTTTTTTCTTAGTTTGTTCGGTTTTTTCTTCAGTCTTTGATTCTAAAGCATCTTGATCATTTTGGATATGTGCATACTCACTTGGATCAAAGAATAAGCCTTGTCCATTCTCTCTTGCATAGATACCTACGACGGCATTCATAGGTACATATAAGTCGCGTGATACGCCACCAAAGCGTGCAGAGAAGGTGATTGCATCATTGCTCATGTGTAAGGCATGCACTGCATGTGGAACGATATTTAGGACAATCTGACCATCCTGAATAAATTGTTCAGGAACAAGCGTATTCGGCTGTGTAGCATCGACCAATAAATGTGGTGTGAGTTGGTTATCACAAATCCATTCATAAATTGCGCGGGCTAAATAAGGACGGGTTGGACTTAAATTGATTTCAGATTCAGACATAATATGCTCTTTAAGTATG
Source organism: Acinetobacter sp. SWBY1 (assembly GCF_002946595.1). Taxonomy (NCBI): domain Bacteria; kingdom Pseudomonadati; phylum Pseudomonadota; class Gammaproteobacteria; order Moraxellales; family Moraxellaceae; genus Acinetobacter; species Acinetobacter sp. SWBY1. The sequence continues at coordinate 2,587,599 of NZ_CP026616.1, forward strand.
AATTAAAAATTCTTGATAGCGATTTTTTTCTTGCAAAGTCATTGCTTGAGTGAAGGCAGGGCGTGAAAAAATCCGCTGACAATACAGGAAAATTGGACGACAGTGTTGTTGGGGTAATTCTATGCCCATGGCTTTTAGCCGTATAAATAAGGGTGCCAGCATGCAATCTAAAATACTGAAATTTTCTGACATGAAATAAGGATAATGCTGAAATAATGGTGTCAGTGAAATGAGTGTATCACGTAATTTTTTTTGTGCAGCGCGCTGTGTTGTGTAATCTAAGCTATCAGGATGACGTAGCATCTGATCGGCAAGTTTGAACCAGTCTTGTTCAAAGCGCCAAATATATTGTCTTTGTTCTGCACGTGGCATAGGTGCATCTGCATAGAGTTTATTTTGTCGATAACGATCATCCAGATATTCGGAAATAATCGCAGTATTAAAGAGTTTTAAATCGTTTTCTAGCAGCATTGGAAGTTGATTATACGGATTCAGGCTTGCAAGATCTTCATCTTCATAATCGACCAAAATCAGTTGATATTTGATTTGTTTTTCGGCCAGAACGTAACGAATCCAATGTGAGCGAAAGTCGTCCGCATGACTGTAGAGGGTAATGCCTTGTAAGGGTGCGTTCTCGACTGACATAATCCGAAATAAAACCAAATGAATAGAATAGGATACTAAACTTAGCCACTAAAATCACCCAGCAAAGCTGATAAAAGTGTATGAGATATTTGTTGATTGGTTTTCAATTTTTGGACTGTATTGAATTTTGATTTTTGGTGTATGTGAATCCGAATTGTTTATCTGACTTAAAATGCTCAGCTCGTTGATTTGCATAAAAAAAAGCCTTGGAAAATCCAAGGCTTTTTTTGTGTCCGATTCGGTAAACGAATTAACGTTTAGAGAATTGTGGACGTTTACGCGCTTTACGTAAACCAAGTTTCTTACGTTCAACTTCACGAGCATCACGAGTAACGAAACCAGCTTGACGAAGAGCAGGTTTTAAAGTGTCGTCAGATGCGATCAATGCACGAGTAATACCGTGACGGATTGCACCAGCTTGACCACCAATACCACCACCAGCAACAGTGATGTAAAGGTCATATTTTTCAGTAGCTTCAAGAAGCTCTAATGGTTGACGTACGATCATACGAGCAGTTTCACGACCGAAATATTGCTCAAGAGTACGGTTGTTAATTACGAGTTTACCTGTACCAGCTGATAAGAAAACACGTGCAGTTGCGGTCTTACGGCGACCTGTACCATAGTTAGTAGCCATGTGCTGTATCCCTTAGATGTCCAAAACTTGTGGCTGTTGAGCTGTGTGAGGATGCTCAGCACCAGCGTACACTTTCATTTTCTTGATCATAGCATAACCAAGAGGACCTTTTGGCAACATGCCTTTTACAGCGCGTTGGAAGATTTCTTCTGGTTTGTGAGCAACTAATTTCTCGAAATTAGTTTCACGGATACCACCAGGGAAACCAGTGTGGCGATAGTATTTCTTGTCAAGTGATTTGTTACCAGTCACTTGAACTTGCTCAGCATTGATGACAACGATGTAGTCGCCAGTGTCAACGTGAGGAGTATAAGAAGTTTTGTGCTTACCGCGTAAACGACGAGCGATTTCTGTCGCAAGGCGACCTAGAGTTTTGCCAGAAGCATCAACAACGTACCAGTCGTGTTGAACTTCAGCTGGCTTAGCGCTGAGAGTTTTCATTAAACCACTACCTATTATAGTTGGTTTGGACTATGGAAGCTGTCCAAACAAAAAGGAGTCCGAATTCTACCTGAGAATGGGTAGAACTACAATGGAAAAGTCACATTTTAAGCGCTATATTTTATCAAGTTTGGTTATAAAAGCAAAATCACCTCTAGCGACCATTTCACGACAGTAAAAATCAGGTATTGATCTTCTTTATCTAGTGCTGTTTTAGCTTTTTCTGTGTGGTCGCAGCTAATAATAATGATGAGGACGGATCACTATGTCTGATGATTTAGAACGCGTCGCTACAACGACAAAAGCATTAACGACAGAAGCATTAAAGCCGAAACCAAATAAACTGCTAAAATTTATAGCAGGTTTTTTCATCACATTAATTGCTCTGTATGAACTGGCATTTTTGTTGGTAGGTGCAGCTTATGGTACTGATGTATTTGCTTTTATCTTAATCTATTCTGTATTTATGCACATCACCTTGCTCCCTTTTATGTTATATGGCATCGGTGGCTTCATCATCTTGAGTCTATCTGATCAAAACTATCGAGCAGTCACTCAACAAGCGCCCAAAATACTATTTATAGGTTTGTTGTTATGTATGGTCGTGATTGGCATTTCGGAATGGGCGCATCAGATGGGCATCTTAGATAGCCGATTTAGATTAGATTGGAGATAAAACAATTTTGCTCAGGATGGCGCTATAATTCAGCTACACCTAGCTATAGTGGATGAAGCTGCATGCGCCCTTTATATGTCACCAGTGGTGAACCTGCAGGTATTGGACCTGATATTTGTCTAAGTCTGGCAGCTCGACAAGATGAGCGTCCAATTGTGGTATTGGCAGATCATCAATTATTACAACAACGCACCGAAATTCTAAAGCAACAAGTCGAATTGATTGAATATTCAGGTCAGCAACAGCCTGCAGCGCTTGGGCAGTTATATGTTGAGCATGTGCCTTTGGCTGTAGATGTTGAGTTGGGGCATTTAAATGCACAAAATGCAGCTTACGTTTTGGAGCAATTACGTCGCTCAGCTTCTTATGCAATGACAGGTAAGAGTGTGGGCGTGGCGACAGCACCCGTGCAAAAATCTATTATTAATGAAGCTGGTATTTCTTTTAGTGGGCACACTGAATATTATCAGGAGTTTGCAGGTGTTGCGCGTGTGGTGATGATGTTAGCCACCAAAACCTTACGCGTTGCCTTGGCGACCACGCATCTCCCTTTACGTGCCGTGGCAGATGCCATTACCAAAACACGTTTAGAACAAGTGATTGATATTTTGCTGCACGATCTCAAAAGCAAATTTAAAATTGAACATCCTAAAGTGTTGGTCTGTGGTTTGAACCCACATGCGGGTGAAGATGGTTATTTAGGCACGGAAGAAATTGAGGTGATCAATCCTATGCTGCAAAATTACCGTAATCGTGGTGAAAATCTCAGTTTAAGTTTGCCTGCAGATACTTTATTTACCCCGGAAAATTTAAAAGATGCCGATGCAGTTTTAGCGATGTATCACGATCAGGGTTTACCTGTGTTAAAATCTCAGGGCTTTGGTGAAGCAATCAATATTACTTTAGGCTTACCGTTTATTCGCACTTCAGTCGATCACGGCACAGCGCTCTCCCTCGCAGGTACGGGACTTGCGAAAAGTTCTAGCTTGCATGTTGCTGTCGATTTAGCGCTGGATTTAGCACGTTCATAATTTCAGCTTGGAAATCTTTATGTATCAAATTAATGCCCTAAACCCAAAAGAAGAAGGGCATCAGGCTCGTAAACGTTTTGGTCAAAACTTTTTACATGATCAAGGTGTGATTGCCAAAATTGTTCGCTCAGTGAACCCGCGTCCAGGCGATAATATTGTCGAGATTGGGCCTGGTTTAGCGGCATTGACATCGCCTTTGATTGGTGAGTGTGATGCTTTGACGGTGGTGGAATTAGACCGTGATTTGGCTGCAGGTTTACCAGGACGTGTGCCACATCCTGAGCGTTTAACCATTGTGGAAAGTGATGCGCTGAAATATGACTTTACCGAGTTATTTCAGGAAGGGCGTCCGCTACGTGTAGTTGGAAACTTGCCGTATAACATTTCGACACCGCTTTTGTTTCATCTCTTGGAGTTTGGCGACAAAGTTAAAGACATGCACTTTATGCTTCAAAAAGAAGTGGTAGATCGCATCACGGCTGAACCGAATACCAAAGAATATGGGCGTTTATCGGTCATGATGCAGTATTACTGTAAGCCAACTTTCTTATTTGAAGTGCCACCAGGAGCATTTAATCCACCGCCTAAAGTGACTTCTGCGGTATTTCGTTTAGAGCCTTATGTAAGCAAACCGATTATTGCCAAAGATGAAAAAGCATTGGCACGTTTGGTGTCGCATGTATTTACCCAACGTCGTAAAACATTGCGCAATAGCTTAAAAGGTATGTTGGCTGAAGATGCGTTTGAGCGAGCAGGGGTAGACCCGATGGCACGTCCTGAAACTTTAAGTTTGGCCGCATTTGTCGCATTGGCAGATCAGATGGTGAATTAATGACAGCAATTCGATACAACTATGTCATTGGTGATGTGCAAGGCTGCTTTGAAGCCTTAAAGCTGCTATTAAAAGAAATTCAGTTCGATCCCGATCAAGATTTTATCTGGTTTGCTGGCGACTTGGTTGCGCGGGGTGAAAACTCGGTAGGTGCTTTGCGTTTTATTAAAAAACTGGTAGATCGTGGCGTTGCAGCAACAGTGTTAGGCAATCACGATTTAACCTTGTTGGCAGGCGCTCGTGGCTTAAAGAAAATCAAAGCGCAAGACAATACCCGTGACGTGATTGATGCAATTGACAGTGATGATTTGATTGACTGGTTACGTAAACAACCTTTGTGTCTTTTTCCCAATGAAAACACCATTTTGACTCATGCAGGCATTCCACATATTTGGGATGCACAACAAACCGCAGCTTTGGCAAAAGAAGTTGAAGCAGTGATTGGGCATGAGGACTTTGAGGTGGTGGATGCATTTTTAAAGGAAATGTATGGGGCAGAACCTGCAGTTTGGTCGGATGATTTAACGGGACATGCGCGTTTACGTTGTATTACTAATTATTTGACTCGTATGCGTTTAGCCAATGCGCAGGGTGGCTTGGAATTCAGCTTTAAAGATGCCTTAGATGACCCGATGCCAGAATGCTTTAAACCCTGGTTTGAATATCCATCTTTAGCTGCGCAAACACATCAAATCGTATTTGGTCATTGGGCGGCATTGCAAGGGCAAACGGTAGCCGACAATATTCAAAATGTGGATGGCGGTTGTGTGTGGGGTAATCAGCTCATGGCGTATCGTTTGGAAGATCAGCAATTGTTTGCAGTAGATAATCCGCTGGAAGAATGGTAACAATATTTCATCTTTATAATTTAAAAATGAGATGTTGAAATAAAAAACAGCCACCTATTAAAGTGGCTGTTTTTTATCTTGAATTTTATTGAATTCGAATCCAAGTTTGGCTGCGACCTAGTGTAGATACACCCATGTAAGCACGTAAAGTCAAACGCTTACCTGTCGAGTTGAGGCGGATTTTTGCATCGTAAATACGACCTGCTAATGGATCAATCACGCGTCCTTTTTCGTAATTGTTGCTATCTTTGACTTGTTTTAAGCCTTTTAAAATATCCATCCCTAAAATAGGTTGATCAGTATAAGGTGCAGGACATTTATTACAAAGTTCACGTGGGGTATAACCTGGACGTGGAGTTACTTTAATAATTTTACCCGTATAGGTTTGATTGGCTTCTTTACGAATTTCGATGACAGCTTTAGGTGAACCTGTTTTATCATCAATTTGTTGCCAAGTCCCTACTAAATCTTGTGCCATCGCCAAAGTGCTTAGACTGCCGAAGATGACGGCTATTCCTAAAGCCAATTTCTGAATCATTTTATTTCCCTTACTCGGTCTTTGCTCTAGTCTAATCTGTGAATTGACTGACACAAAGTCCCGAGTATCTAGAAAAAATGACCGATGCGACACAATTACTCGCTTATTGTTGGCGAATCCACGTTTGTGTCCGACCAATGGCTGAAATTCCGACGTAACCACGTAAAGTTAGACGTTTATTATTAGACGCTAAACGGCCTTTCAGGCTATACATTTTGCCTGTAAGTGGATCTAAAATACGTCCATCTGCATAGTTGTTATTTTCCACATGCTTTAAGCCATGAATAACTTCCAAACCCACCAAAGGTTTGTTGGTATAAGGTGCAGGACAATTCACACACATGGTTTTTGGGGTATAGCCTGGTCTTGGTGTGACTTTAATAATTTTACCTGTAAAGCTGCCATTTTCAGCTTTGGTAATTTCAATAAGTGCTTTAGGTGAGCCTGTTTTGTCATCAATACTTTGCCAGATACCCGTTAGGTCTGATGCAAATGCTGAGCCACTGAAGATGAAGCTTGCAAATACGCCCATCAATACATTTTTCTTCATATCAGTTCCTTTGATTGTCGAAAGTTATTACAGAGGTTAATTCAAGATATAAAGCGAGTTGTGGTAAGAGTCAAGAGATTTGAGGAAATTTTTAATCTTAAACTTGCAGGGAAAATGCTGGAAAAGATGTGAAAAATGCCACGAACGTGTGGCATTTTAAGTGAAAAGTGAATTAATTAAGTTGATGGAATAACTTATAAATTAATCACTTTTAATCCAAGTTTGGCTGCGACCTAAAGCCGATACACCGACATAACCGCGCATGGTCAAACGCTTACCATTATTGCTCAATTTGGCTTTGGTGCTGTAAATATTGCCGCTTAAAGGGTCAATAATTTTCCCGCCTGTGAAATTGGAATTACCTGTATATTTTAAGCCAGTGAGTACATCCATACCTAAAATCGGTTGGTTGGTATAAGGTGCAGGGCAGTTGACACAGGTTTCTCTTGGTGTGTAACCTGGGCGTGGCGTCACTTTAACGATTTTAGCGGTATAGCTACCATTGCTTTCCTGACGAATTTCTAAAATGGCTTTAGATGAACCCGTTTTATCGTCAATGTTTTTCCAAGTTCCTGTAATATCTTGAGCCAGCGCAAAACTACCTAAGGCTGAGCAGATTAAGGCAACGGTGAGTTTCATCTTGACCATGTTCAATGTTCCTTCATTTCGCAAACTGGATATTTCATAATAAAAAGAAAGTGAAATGGTCACAATCTTTAAAAGTGATTGCTCAGTCACATTCTTTGTAAATACAGTATAAATGTTGGCAGCCAAACTGCGGTAAAGACTGCATTGACTGCCATGCCAAAGGCAGCATAACGTCCTGCAACACTGCCACGTTGCCATGCTTGAGCAGTACCAATGGCATGTGCAGCTAAGCCAAGTGCCAAACCTGAAGCACGTTCATCATTGATATGCCTTAAAATAAGTGGTGAAAAAGCAGCACCCACGACACCTGATAAAATTACAATTAATACTGCCAATTGAATCGGTGCTTCTAATAAGGTTGCGATATTAATCGCAATCGGCGTGGTCACTGCACGGGTGGCAAATGCCATAATATCGGCACTGGACATATGTAGCGCATAAGCAAGCCCCATCGGCAGCGCCACAGCACTAAGACTGGCAAAGAACAAAATACCTAAAATCGCTTTGAGGGGTAAATCGTCATAACGCATGGCTGCTAGAGGAATGGCGAGTGCAACTGTCACATAGCCCAATAATTGATTAAACAAAGGGTTGGTTTGTGCGACGTAAGTTTCGTATGGAATCCCGAAAAAATACAACAGTAGCAACACAAAACACATGCCAAAGACAATCACAGGGATTTGCGGGACTTTTTGGTTGCAAGGTTTTGCCAGTAAATATGCAACGAGAGTGATTAAAAAACCATATAGAATTGACAGCATTTTAATCTCCTAAAGCCAGCGTTTTGCCATTTTGGCATACAGCCAAAGCGGGATCAGCGTACTGATAAACAACACAATTAAGAAGATTGGAATTTGTTTGCCCATGTGCGTGAGCATAATTAATGAACCCGCGCTGATGGGTAAAAAGGCAAAGGCACTTTCTTTCATGATTTTGTTGTTGGTATCGACCAGACGAGCAGGAATTTTACTGAGTTTGCGCCATGTAAATAATACCGCCAGCAGGCTGAGCAAACCGACTAAATTGCCTAATTCTGGGTGATTCAATTGGGTCATGATCCATACAGAGGCTTCACGAAACACAATAATCAAAAGGAGTGTGCCGATCCATGCTGGCCAATCGATATGTTTTATCCTGCTCATTTTTGATCTTTCATTAAAATTTTACTTATCACGTTTTAACCGATCTGATCGTCAATTTCAAATGCTTCAAGCGGACGTTTAAATTGTTCTGCCTGTGCACCTAAAATTTCGTCTATCGGTAAATGTGCCTGTTTAATCAGTTGTTCCAGTTTATGTGGTGCCATGCTGACTTGTAGATGTAATTGACCTTCATCATCGTACTGTTCTGCCTGAATGACATTGAGCGCATACAGTTGATTGCGCAGTTTGCCATAAGCAGGTTGTAATTTAAGATCAAACTTTTGAATTTGCCCCATCAAACATTCATGTACGGCTTGTTTTAACAAGTCTAAACCTTGCCCTGAATGTGCCGATACATAGACACGGTCAGGTTGATGCGGTTTTTCATAGATAATTTTGGCTGTTTCGCCTGAGACATCAATTTTATTGTAAACCCGCAAAATAGGTACATCTGCGCCAATTTCTTTTAGCACACCTTCGACTGCTTCAATTTGTTCCAACACATCGGGGTTGCTTGAATCAATCACATGCAGCAATAAACTGGCTTCTAAGGTTTCTTCCAAAGTTGCTTTAAAAGATTCCACCAAAGAGTGAGATAGGTTTCTTACAAAGCCAACGGTGTCTGCCAATACCAGACGTCCGATGCCATCCCATTCTAAACGCCGTAAAGTAGGGTCAAGCGTAGCAAACAGTTGGTCAGCAGCATAGACATCACTTTGCGCCAAAATATTAAATAAGGTCGATTTGCCTGCGTTGGTATAACCGACCAATGAAACGGTAGGAATGGCGGCTTTTTGCCGAGCCACACGACCTTGTGCACGGGTTTGACGGACTTTATCGAGTTTGGTTTTTAGTTGTCCCATGCGAATACGCAATAAGCGTCGGTCAGTTTCAAGCAAGGTTTCCCCAGGACCACGTAAGCCGATACCTCCTTTTTGACTGTCTAAGTTGCTGCGACTACGCACCAAACGTGAAGATAAATGTTGTAATTGTGCCAATTCGACCTGTAATTTACCTTCGTAAGTGCGGGCGCGTTGAGCAAAAATATCTAAAATGAGTTCGGTACGGTCAACCACACGGCATTGCATCACTTTTTCTAAATTACGTGCCTGTGCAGGACTGAGTGCATGATCAAAAATGACCAAATTGGCGTCGTGTTCTTTGACCAATGCGGCAATTTCTTCGGCTTTGCCTGAGCCAATAAAGAGTTTGGCATCGGGTTTACTACGTTGAGTGTGGACGTGTTGTAAAACTTCTGCACCCGCAGATTCAGCCAAGAGCTGAAATTCTTCGGCATCTAGGTCTTCTAAAATTTGGACAGCGACACTGACCAGTACAACACGCTCGCCATCTTGATGTGGCACAAAATTTTCCACTCAGCGCAATCTCCATGCTAAAGCTATATTCTAGTAGAAAAAATGTTTGTGCAGGGAAATATAGATGATTGGATTTTTCCTGCGCCCTGATTTGATGCTATATCAACGTATGTAAACTCAATTATAAGGATGACCCCAATATAGAATTTATCTATTTAGATTTTGCCAAAAGTCGCATGTTTGCATGCAGGTTTCGGTTTTTATTATCAATGCAAGTTCAGATTGAACAGTATAGAATGAGCAAAATATAGACCTTTATACGTTGTTTTGCGTTTAACAATTATTAGTGATGACCCTATGAACCCAGCTGTTGAAACTCACACATCTCCAATTCATGGTTTTGCAAAGCTTGCTTTGTATAGCAAAAAAGTTCTGGCAACGGCTGGCGCGATTGGTGAAGGGTTTTATTTGGTCTATCGTCATCAATTGTATAAAGACACCAACAACCCGAACAATACGCGCTATGTGCAATATTTTTGCCGTCAATTGTGCAAAGTTTTTAATATTGAAGTGCAAATTCATGGTGAAATTCCGCATGACCCTGCGCTATGGGTCAGTAATCATATTTCGTGGTTAGATGTAGCGGTATTGGGTTCTAGTGCGCGGGTATTTTTTCTGGCCAAAGCTGAAATTGAAAAATGGCCGTTATTGGGTAAGTTAGCCAAAGGTGGGGGGACGCTATTTATTAAGCGTGGCTCTGGCGATTCAGTCAAAATTCGTGAACAAATCACGCAATTTTTAAAACAAGATATTCCTGTATTATTTTTTCCTGAAGCGACCACGTCAGATGGAAGCAAAATTAAAAAAGTGCATGGTCGTATTTTAGGGGCAGCAATTGAAGCCAAACGACCTGTGCAAATTTGTCTGATTTGTTATGTGAATCAGCAAGGTGAGTTAGATACTGTTGCGCCGTTTATTAATGACATGACCTTTGTTGATCATGTGAAAGATGTTTTGGAAATGTCGAAAGTGACAGCGCATTTAATGGCGTTACCTGCAATTGTGGTAGAAGGGCACGATATTGAATCTTTAACTGCTGTGGTACAGGAACGCATGACAGAAGGTTTGGCTGAGTTGCATCGTCAGGTATTAAAACCACAAGTGCTGACATCATAAAACATGCTTAGGCGCATCTTCATGTTAAAGATAGCCTAAGCACATCACATTTTTTTAAGAATAATGGTCATCATCCAACAGCTTCAATATTATGTTGCTACATAAAGCCTTCAATTGGCAGCCATGAGGTAATTTTCATTGCCGCACGTTGATACCATTTCATCCCTGGTTCTTTTTTCAGAATTTGAGTTTCGCCTTGTGGATTTTTCATGTGCCATTGAATGTTTTGCTGTGCATCCAAAACCAGTTTATAAGCATATTTGGACAAATTGACATCCATGGTGTGGTGAACTGCGCGAGCCAATGGCGGACTGTTTAAAATCACCCCAATTTCAGTATTTAAATATGCCGAGCGTGGGTCAAAATTAAACGAACCAATAAATACCTGTTTTTCATCCAATGCCATGAGTTTGGCATGTAAACTAGAACGGCTTAAACCTTTCATACTGACTTTGGCTTTTTTGGAAATTTCGTGCGTATGTGTGTTTAGGTTTTCCATTTCAGGTCGCGCCAAAAACTCATACAGCTGCACGTTATTTGCCAATAAATCTTCTCGATATTTGGCGTAAAAAGCATGCACCACAGGAACATCGTTGGCTTTAAAGGAGTTGGTCAGTACGCGTACCTGAACGCCATCATCCGCCAAGTCTTTTAGTTTTTCTGCCCCCGATTGTTCAGGGACAAAATACGCAGAAATAATATCGACACTACTGCTTGGCTTCTCTAAATGCGTCAGCAATTGAAAGTTGAGATGTTCTTCTTTTGAGGCGCGGTCTTTAATTTTACTCGGCGCATCTTTGACCACTTCAGCACTGACCCAATCGAACTTAATACTATGCGTCATCCACTGTTCAATCGCTTTAGAACGAGTCACCAAATCTAAATAATTTTGTACGGTGGCTTCTTGATCGTGCTGTTCTAATTGCTGTTTTAAGCTTTCATAACGCAAGGTGTAATGTTGTGGATTGACCAATTGCTTGACTGAATAAGCATAGTCATCATTCCAGTATTCATCAAAAGAGTGAATAATTTCATCCGAAGCCGAGCCGACTAACATCACATCGACATCAGAAAATTGATAATTGTCGCTGACGTTATAGTATTGATTGCTCATATTGCGCCCACCAATCAGAGAAATTTGGTTATCGGCAATAAAGCTTTTGTTGTGCATACGACGGTTAATACGCTTCAAATCCAAAATCATGTCCATGGCACGATAATGTCGAAAGCGATATGGATTATACAGTTTGATGTCGATGTTGACGTGTTGATCGAGCGCGAGATAAATGCCTTCCATTTTTTTGGCATTGTTATCATCGACCAATAAGCGGACTTTCACCCCACGATCTGCCGCACGAATAATGGCGTGTAGTGCAAGCGCGCCAATTTTATCGTTATCCCAAATATAATATTGTAAATCTAAAGATTTTTCTGCTTTATTAATCAGATAGATACGTGCTGCTAGGGCTTCGAGCGGATCATACAGGACATGATAACCCGTAAGCTGCGGATATTTTTCGCGTAGCGGCAGTACAATTTTGGCCAAACTGGTTTGATCGGTTGGGGTTTCAAACGCCATCTGGATCGGATGTTCAATCTGTTTGGGCAGCGTGCTACAGCCTGAGAGTGTCAAAACGAAGGCGCAACTCAGCCACAAGACGTTGTGCCGAATATTTTGAAATGGAGCGGATGAGCTGCGGTTTGCCAAATTAAATTCCTTTTTAGCACGAGGAGCAAATAAGTTAAAAATAGGGTTTGAGTATAATTGTCAGCTATGAAAAGATAAATATGACAATACAGATATATGACGTGTGTGGGTTAAATGCGACATCTGGGTTTAGCGCAGCATTGAATAGCAGAAGTATGAAGTAATAGAGAATAAATATGTGGGATAACGATTCAGTCGTGTTGTATTTCTATATGGGTATGGCAATTTTGACGCTGTGGGCAGTTTCGCAAGCATGGCGCAGTCAGGCCAATACAGAAACCATTCACCCGTTTAAGGCCTTTGTGCATTTGTTGGCATTTTATTTGTCTTACCTGTTGCCGCCTTTGGTTTTTTTTAGTGTCTATGCGGGTATTCAGGGCTATTACTCCATCCACGAAGCGATTTTTGTATTTTTAGTCAGTGCTGTGTTGAGCTATGCGCGTTTTATTGAACCGCATTTGATTCAAGTCAAAACTACCAAATATCAAATTCATGCAGATCGCCGTTTATTAAAGCCTGTCAAAATTGCTTTAATTGCAGATTTACATATTGGCTTGTTTTCTGGGCATGAGCGTCAATTGAAGCAAATTGTGAAAAAACTCAATTTGCAAAACCCCGATATTGTCGTTGTAGCAGGCGACTGGACTTATGAGCCTGAAAATAAATTGGTCGAAGAATTGGCGGTATTAAAAGAAATTTGTGCGCCTGTATATTCGGTAAATGGTAATCATGATGAGCAGTATCCTGGCCCGCCCATTCAAGAGCTGTTAAAAACGGCTTTAGAACAAAATAACGTGATTGATATTGAAGGTAGAATTGTCGAGTTTGATGAGTTTCGTTTGCTCGGTATTGGCGATTTATGGGCAGGTAAAACCGACATGCGCTATATGCCCGATTTACCTCAGGATAAGCCGTGGGTGTTGTTATCACATAACCCCGATACAGTGGATATGGTGCCAAAATTGCCGACACGTCCGTTGATGTTGGCAGGACATACCCATGGTGGGCAGGTTGAACTGCCGTGGCTGACCGATTATGTGATGAAAAAAGTATCTATTTTAGGGCATAAAAAGGGGTTATATCGCCATGATCATGCCGATGTATTTGTGACTGTAGGGACAGGAATGGTCGGTGTTCCTTTTCGTTTTGGTGTGCCGCCCACGATTGATATTATTGAATTATTGTAAGCACCGTCACCATCGCCTACATGAAAAAAACCAGCCGAGGCTGGTTTTTTGATGCAATTTTTGCGCTTAAATTTGATTGTTTACATCATCATGCTTGGTTTCTCGAATCATTAAAAATGCGATTAAAGACAAGATGGATGCTGCACTTAAATAATAACCAACTGCAGCCAAGCCATAAGTGGTGGCAAGTTTGGTGGCAATCAGTGGGGCAAACGATGCGCCAAAAATACCCGCCAAGTTAAAGGTGAGTGCCGAGCCTGTATAGCGTACAGAAGTAGGAAAAATTTCAGACAACACTGTACCAATTGGTCCGTAAGTAAGTCCCATAATTGCCAAGCCAATACACAGGAAAATAAATACAATCCACGTGCTGCCTGAAGCAAGCATATCGGCAAAGAATAAGCCAAAAATTGCAGAGACGATGCACACCGCAATAGAGGTAGTTTTACGTCCAAATTTTTCGGCTAAAACGGCTGAGAGGGGAATAAATGCGGCAAAACACAATGTGGCTAGTAGTTGAAGTTTTAAGAATTCTTCACGTGAATAACCCAGTTGTTTGGTGCCCCATTGCAAGGCAAATACCGTAGTCAGATAAAACACCACAAAGGTACAAATTGCAGCGATTGTACCGAGCACTAACATTTTAGCGTGTTTTTTAAAGACCTGAATAAATGGCACATTGACTTCTTTTTGTTTATTCAACACTTTTTGGAAGGCAGGCGTTTCATGCAGTTTTAAGCGAATCCATAAACCGACAATCACCAATAAGGCACTCGAAATAAACGGGATGCGCCAGCCCCATGTCATAAAGTCTTGCTCAGACATCAGCGCACCTAAAATAAGGAATGAACCTGTGGCAAGAATAAAACCAATCGGAGCGCCCAATTGTGGGAACATGCCATACCAAGCACGTTTACCTTCAGGGGCATTTTCTGTGGCTAACAGTACTGCTCCCGACCATTCACCGCCCAAGCCTAAACCTTGCCCTAAGCGACACAACGCCAACAGTAATGGCGCGATAATCCCAATTTGTGCATACGTCGGCAGTAAACCAATACAGACTGTAGAAATTCCCATGGTCAATAATGCCGCGACCAAAGTGGCTTTGCGTCCAATCCGATCTCCTAAATGTCCAAATAAAGCTGCGCCAATTGGACGGGCGATAAAGGCAATTGCAAAGGTGGCGAGAGATTGAATGGTTGCCGTCATTGGGTCAGTACTGGTCGGAAAGAACAGATACGGGAAAATAATGACTGCCGCAGTGGCGTAGATATAAAAGTCAAAAAACTCGATAGTTGTACCGACCACGCTTGCAGTCAGTACTCGAAATTTAGAATTTTGAGTCGGCTGTTCAGCGGCAGCAGTAGATGAAGATGCCATACAGGACCTTATGTAAAGTGAATTTTAAATGAAAGTGCAATTTGGCACAGACTGCACGGGCAGAAAAATAGTCAACACTTCTTGTAGTTATGCTTTTTTGGACAAGAAGTTGGTCACTAAACTGCATCCATGAGCATCGTTTAAATCTGACCGATTCATCTGTAAGGCATGAACGAGATTCAACATGATTAAATCACATACAGATAAATTGCCAGAAAGTGTGCCCCTGCACCAATGAGGACAAATACATGCCAAATTGCGTGGGTATATCTTACGCGTTTTAAGGCATAAAACAATGCACCCACGGTGTAGGCAATGCCGCCAATTAGCAAAAAGGTCAGGGCTTGGCTGCTTAAATAGGCTTGCATATCGTCCATGACCAGAACGGCTAACCAACCCATCACCAAGTAGGCAATTAAAGAAATTTTATGAAAACGGTTGATGAATACCAGTTTAAATAGGGTGCCAATCAGGGCAATAATCCACAGGGCAATTAACAAATATTGTGCTTTTTGAGTAGGAATCGCGATGGATAAAAATGGGGTATAAGTCCCTGCAATTAAATAATAAATTGCGGTGTGATCTAACTTTTTATAAAAATAACGACGGTCTGCTGCGGTTGCCATGTGATACAGCATTGAAGCAGAAAAAAGCAGTACCATGCTTATTGCATAGGCCCACAAACCTAGCCATTGTCCCGTACTTAAATACGCACCTTTAATGATTAAAAGAATACCTGCAATAAATGCCAAGGCCGCACCAACACCATGGCTCAGATAGTTAATCCGTTCTTCTTGCAGGTCATAATCAGGCACTAAAGGGGCATTTAATTTCATGGCGAATCTGCTTTAATTTCTTAATTATACAACTGTATCGTAATTCAATTTTGCTTTTAGGGTAATAACAATTAAACTTGAATTGTAATTTTTTCAGGTTTTTATTATGTCGACTTTGGCTTCTCCCTCTGTGCAGGAACAACAATTCTTAGAGGCTTTTCAGCAAGCCATTGATACACAAAAGCTTGATCGTGTGGTGCTGAGTCAATATAAAGGCGAACTGGAACAATTAGAAAAAATCACCTTACGGGTGATTCAGCTAAATCAAGACACCGTTTTAACTTGTTTGTATCGCCATAAAACGCAGGATATCACCAAAAACTATCCTTTGGCAGAAGCACAGATACAATTGAGTCACTTATTGGCAGATTGTAAACAGGCCAATTTATTCACGACAGATCAGGAAATTCAGCTAAAAAAGAACAAAAAGAAAGCCATGCTTAGCATCAGTAAAACAGCACCGACTATAGCGAAACCGAAAGAACCACAAGGACATGACCGAGAAAAGCAGCGTTATGTCGATCAATCCAGCCCATTTTTACAACACTTGGGGATTAGCGATGCCAAAGCGCAAATTATTCCGAGCATGGCGCGGAAATGGAAACAGATTAATAAATTTATTGAAATTTTTTCGGGTGCCTTGGCGCAAATCAAAATTTCGGAAAATACCTTGCGCGTGGTGGATTTTGGTTCAGGCAAAGGCTATTTAACTTTTGCACTATATGACTATTTGCAAAAGCAGCAATTTATTCCCTTTGTGACTGGGGTGGAACTAAACCTGAAAATGGTTGAGTTTTGTCAGTCGGTGGCGAGTGCTTCAGACTTTCAGCAGCTAGATTTTTTTCAGGGCGATGTGCGCACCTATCAGCCAGAACATTTAGATGTAATGATTGCTTTGCATGCCTGTGATGTCGCCACCGATTTTGCAATTCATACTGGTATTCGCCTGAATGCACAAATGATTATGTGCGCGCCGTGTTGCCATAAAGAGTTGCGTCCACAATTACAAAGCCCAAGCGTGTTGCAACCGATGCTGCAATTTGGCATTCACGCAGGGCAACAGGCGGAAATGTTAACCGATACCATCCGCGCTTTATTGCTCAAAGCCTATGGTTATGACACCAAAGTTTTTGAGTTTGTCGCTTTAGAACACACCAGTAAAAACAAAATGATTTTGGCAACCAAACGTCAAAATTGGAGTGAACCTGATCAAGCAGTTTTGGCACAAATTCGTGATTTAAAAACCATGTACGGTATTCAAAAACATTCTTTGGAGTTGTTGTTGAACGATCAGTGGGATCAACAGGGCATTGGTTCTAAGTGCTAAGCAAGATGGAACAGGATATAAAGATGCAAGATTATGAAATTCAATCGGGCACTTGGACACAATTTGCTGCAAAGGCCAAATCTATTCGTGAGCAAGTCTTTATTCAGGAACAGCGAATTGCGCCTGAAGATGAGTGGGATGCACAAGATGCAGTTGCCTTGCATTTTGTGGTCTATGCAACTGGACAGGCGATTGCAACAGCACGTTTACTGGAAAATCACAGTATTGGGCGGGTCGCGGTACTGAAGTCACAGCGTGGTTTAGGTGTGGGACGTGTTCTAATGCAGCATATTATTCAGATGGCAAAGCAGCAGCAACGTCCGTGGGTCAAGTTGTCTGCGCAGGAACACGCGATTCCGTTTTATCAAAGCTTGGGTTTTCAGGTGGAGGGTGAGTCGTATTTAGATTGTGGTATTGCGCATGTAGATATGCGATTGATATTTTAAATGAATTGTCGATAGTCCTGATTTTAATCGTGCAAAATAAAAATCGCCATGATGAGATGTGATCATGGCGATTTCTTTTTATGAACTATATGAACTGAGCGGCTAGTGCATATTAATGTCCATGTGCGGGTGCTGGCTCATGGTTTTCAGGCATATTGGCATGTTCTGTTTCAGTCATACCGTGTGCATCTGCAGTTTCAGCAGCCAAAGCTTCACGTGCTTCACGATCTGCTTGTGCTTTTGCCAATGCTTCTTGTGACATAGCTGGCGCATTTTTAAAGGCGTGTTGCTGAGTATTCTGCTTTTGTTGCTGGCTAGGCATGTAGTCAGGTTCATTCGTGACCGCTAACCAGAAAATAAACATGAAAATTCCACCCAAAATACAGAAAATAAAGAGTGCTTTCCAACCCCAAGGTGATTTTTCAGGAGTAAGGCGTTCGGTCATGTGCATCTACCCAATTTGAATCTAAATCTTAAAATTATGTAACTTTATAACATAAAATGCATGAAAAACGGATTACATTCTATTTATGCAGGGATATTCATTGTAATTTTGAGCAAATAAAAAGAGGGATGATATATCCCTCCCAGATTGCTTTAAATTTAAAGTTTAGCTTTAAATGCTTTTAGCACCTGCAGCAACACGATCTTGCAAGATTTTAGGTGGGGTAAAACGCTCGCCATATTCAGCAGTAAGTTGCTGTGCTCGTGCCAAAGCCTGTGTTAAACCATATTGATTCAAAAATTGTAAAGCACCACCTGTCCATGCAGGGAAGCCAATGCCAAAAATTGAACCAACATTGGCATCAATGACAGATTCTAAAACACCTTCTTCCAAGCAACGTAAGCTGTCCAGTGCTTGTACAAATAAGAAACGGTTAATCATCTCTTGTTCAGCGATTTCGGTATTTTTATACCAATGACTTAACCCCGACCAAAGCTGTTTTTTACCCTGCTCAGGGTAGTCATAAAAGCCTGCACCTGCAGCTTTGCCTTTACGTGAGAATTGATGAATCATGGTTTGAATGACTTCATCTGCACTCGACAGTGGTCGGTCTTTTCCTTCGGCTTGCAGCGCCTTACGTGCTTCCTGTGCCACGTGTTCAGATAAGGTTAAAGATACTTCATCCTGAATAGCAAGTGGGCCAACAGGCATACCTGCTTTTAAAGCTGCCATTTCAATTTTGGCAGGATGTACGCCTTCTGCCAGTAAGCGCAAGCCTTCCTGCACAAAAGTGCCAAACACCCGACTGGTAAAAAAGCCACGTCTGTCATTGACTACAATCGGTGTTTTACCAATGTGTTGCACAAAGTCATATGCTTTTGCCAAAGTATCGGCAGAGGTGTTTTTTCCTTTAATGATTTCTACCAACGGCATTTTATCGACAGGACTAAAGAAATGCAGTCCAACAAAGCGCTGTTGATCTTGCGCAGCTTGGGCAAGCCCGCTTATTGGCAAAGTTGAGGTATTGGATGCCATCACACCTTGTTCTGCCAGAAAAACTTCGGCTTCTTGTGTGACTTGCGCCTTGAGTGCGGGATTTTCAAATACCGCCTCAATAATCAAATCACAGCCTTGTAAATCGGCAGCCTGTGCCGTTGGATGAATATTGGCTAAGACTTGTGCTGCTCGCTCTGCACTTATACGACCTTGCGATACTTGTTTATCCAATAGTTTTTGACTGTAAGCTTTGCCTTTTTCAGCTTGTTCGATGGATACATCTTTAAGAACAACCGCAATGCCTTTGCTTGCTGTGGCATAAGCAATGCCTGCGCCCATCATGCCTGCACCTAAAATGCCGACTTTTTGAGTTTGATGCGGTGCAATGCTTTGCGGACGGCCACTGCCCGATTTAATCGCATTCAGCCCATGCCAAAAGGTGCCAATCATATTTTTAGAAATTTGACCTGTTGCGAGCTGGGTAAAATAGCGAGATTCAATGCGTAAGGCTGTATCGACATCAACCTGCGCACCTTCTACTGCTGCACTCAAAATTGCTTCAGGTGCAGGGTAACAGCCTTTGGTTTTGTCGCGTAGCATGGCAGGAGCAATGGAAAGCATTTGCGCGACAGCAGGTGTAGATGGTGTTCCCCCAGGGATTTTATAGCCTTTGACATCAAATACTTGTTGTGATTGAGGATGTGCAAGAATCCAGTCTTGGGCTTTGCTGAGTAATTCTGTTTCATTTTCAGCAAGATCATGGATTAAACCTAAACTTTGTGCTTTTTCCACACTCAGCTGTTTGCCTTCCATCAACAGCGGCAGGGCAGTTTGTAAACCCAATAAACGTACCATCCGCACAATACCACCGCCACCAGGCAATAAACCTAAAGTCACTTCGGGTAAACCAAACTTGGTTTTTGCATCACGAATTGCAATACGATGATGACAGCACAGAGCAAGTTCCCATCCGCCGCCGAGTGCCGTGCCATTTAAGGCAGCTACCACAGGAATACCACGGGTTTCAATATAACGCAGCTGTGCTTTTAGGTTTTCAATCATCTGAAAAAATGAGCTGGCATGCTCAGGCTGTACTTGAATCAACTCATCTAAGTCACCGCCTGCAAAAAAGGTTTTTTTCGCAGAGGCGAAAATGATTCCCGCCACTTGTTCGTCTGCTTTTAACTTTTGTACCACTTGCGCTAATGCATCTCTAAAGTCAGCATTCATGGTGTTGGCAGATTGATTTGGTGAGTCAAAGGTTAGAATGACAATGTTATCGGCATTTTTATAATAGTGAATGGCGCTCATTTTTATACTCCTTATACTCGCTCAATAATGGTGGCAATTCCCATCCCACCGCCTACACATAATGTAGCCATGCCGCGTTTTTTATCTTGTCGTTCTAGCTCGTCCAGTAAGGTGCCTAAAATC
This sequence comes from Acinetobacter sp. SWBY1, assembly GCF_002946595.1. NCBI lineage: Bacteria > Pseudomonadati > Pseudomonadota > Gammaproteobacteria > Moraxellales > Moraxellaceae > Acinetobacter > Acinetobacter sp. SWBY1. Next base: position 2,607,838 of record NZ_CP026616.1, read on the forward strand.
ATGGCACCTGTAGCGCCAAGTGGATGACCCAAGGCAATAGCACCACCATTCACATTGACTTTGGCGGGATCAACCTGAAGTTCTGTAATAAAACGCAGAACCACGGCTGCAAAGGCTTCATTGACTTCAAACAGATCAATATCTTCAATGTTCAGTCCTGCTTTGGCTAAGGCTTTGCGTGCTGCAGGCGCGGGTCCTGTGAGCATAATGGCAGGGTCTGTGCCAACCAGTGCGGTAGCAAGCACTTTGGCGCGTGGTTTTAAGTTGTGTTGTTGTACCGCTTGTTCCGATGCAATCAAGACCAATGCCGCGCCATCAACAATACCTGATGAATTGCCTGCATGATGCACATGATTGACTTGTCCTGCTTCAGGATATTTTTGCAGGGCAATCGCATCAAAACCCATTTGTCCCATATTGGCAAAACTCGGCTTGAGCTGTGCCAAGCTTTCAGCCGTGGTCTGTGGTTTGATAAATTCATCTTGTGCCAAAATCACCACACCTGCCTGATCTTTGACAGGTACAATCGAGCGCTCGAAATATCCCTTTGCTTGTGCTGCTGCGGCTTTGTGCTGTGATGCGGCTGCAAATTGATCAACCTCGGCACGGCTATAACCATCGAGTGTGGCAATTAAGTCAGCCCCAATACCTTGTGGAATAAAGTCACAGGCCATATTGGTTTCAGGGTCAAATGCCCAAGCACCACCATCGGAACCCATTGCCACACGTGACATAGACTCCACACCGCCCGCAACGATTAAATCTTCCCAACCTGAACGGACTTTTTGTGCTGCGAGGTTCACGGCTTCTAAGCCTGAAGCACAAAAGCGGTTGATTTGTACCCCTGCAACATCATTGTCCCAACCTGCGGAAATTGCTGCGGTTTTGGCAATATCTGCGCCCTGATCGCCAATTGGTGTGACACAACCCAAAACAATGTCGTCTACTTGTGAAGTATCTAGATTGTATCGTTGTTGCAATTCATTTAATAAGGTCGTGAGTAGGCGAATGGGTTTAACTTCGTGTAATGCGCCATCTTTTTTTCCTTTGCCGCGCGGAGTGCGAATGGCGTCAATGATGTAGGCCTCGCTCATAATCAATCCTTTGTCGATAGTTTTCTTAGTGATTGCTTTTGAGTGTAAACAGAAAATAGTGAAGTGCAATGACAAGAACGGTTCAGGTCAGTGAGGTTTTTTGCTAATTGGGATGACGCAGTAATTTGGCAGAAAGATTGAAACTATAATAGAGCGATAAAAAAAGCCCTTGCGGTGTGCAAGGGCAATCGATTGGAATTACGAGTTATTGTGAATTGTCGATTCTAAATTAATGATAACCATGCAACTGACGGTATAAACCAGGTGTGACGCCAGTCCACTTTTTGAAAGCACGGTGGAAAGTACTGGTTTCGCTAAAGCCAACTTGTTGTGCCACATCTTCAAGAGTAAGTTCAGGATTCAGCAATAGGTGAATCGCGGCATCACGGCGTAATGCATCTTTTACCCCTTGATAGCTTTTACCTTCTGCAGCCAAACGACGACGCAAGGTTTGTGGCGATAGGTACAGCATGGATGCAACATCGTTCAAGGTTGGCATTTCTTCGCCAATTTGGCTCTTTAACACGTCACGAATACGCGAAGTTAAAGAATTGGTGTTTTTGAATTTCACCAACAATTGCGCAGGCGCGGTTTTTAAGAATTCGTCTAAGGTTTCTTGGGTTTGACGAATTGGTAAATCCAAGTAGTCGGCAGCAAAGGTAATTTCGGTGCGTGGCATGTCAAATTGCATGACAGGCGCAAAGAACAGCGCATCGTATTCATCTGCATGTGCAGGACGAGGATAGCCAAAATGCACACGCTCTAAAGGCAGGCGACGTTCAATCAGCCAAGAGGCCAAGCCGTGCCAAATCATCAACATACTTTCAGTAATAAAGTGATCAGGATCCATGGCTTGTGGAATAGATGGCACCAAACGCGCTTCGTGTTTATCACGTTCTAAGGTAACCGACCAATCATCACCAAACAGTTTGTAGAATTGCGAAGAAAGTTCTAAGGCATCGCCCAATGTTTTTGCGTGTATCACCAATTGACACATGATCGCGAATGTACCCAAACGACGTGGCTGAGAATCAAAACCGACGTGTTCGTCTTGGGTCACCATCCACAACATTTTAATAAAGCGAGTATATTGTTCAGGTGAAATACGTGCTTTCGGTTGGCGCAGAAGTTCTGCCTCAATACCGACATGAGATAATAAGGTTTCGACATCCATGCCGAGTCGCTTAACACCCGTGAGCGCTGCATTTACAAAATGGATACTAATGGTATCTCTGCTCATGTTAAATCCTTCAGTCTCTTTTGTATTCACGTAAGCTTGACCTAAATGACGCTAAAAAATTGAAATTGGCAATTTACAATACCAATTTTACTTATTTTACATAATAAATTGCCGAAATGATCAAGGTAAATGGCTGAACATGACATTGTGTTACAGTTTTGCTGTTTATAAGATGAACGGAAATTCAGTAAAAATAGAGTAATCATCATAATGACACATGCACTGAGCGGTTTAAAAGTTTTAGATTTTTCCACCTTATTGCCCGGCCCTTTTGCCAGTTTGTATTTGGCAGATATGGGTGCAGAGGTGATTCATATTGAATCGGCAACCCGTCCTGACTTAATTCGTTTATTTCCGCCCTATGCCAATGGACAGGCGACTTCGCATAGTTATTTGAATCGGAATAAACAGTCAATTACTTTGGATTTAAAATCCCTCGAAGGTATTCAACTCATTCACGAGAAAATTGCCGAATTTGATATTGTATTGGAACAGTTTAGACCAGGCGTGATGCAGCGTTTAGGGCTGGACTATGCCAGCTTGGCAAAAATTAATCCAAGACTGATCTATTGTTCCATCACGGGCTATGGGCAAACAGGTGATTATCAACAACGGGCAGGACATGACATCAACTATTTAGCCTTGTCTGGCATTGCGGGGCATAGTGGACGGCAAGCGGGTGGGCCGCCACCGCTCGGGATTCAAGTGGCCGATGTAGCAGGTGGATCATTGCATGCTTTGGTGGCGATTTTAAGTGCAGTGATAGAACGTCAGCGCAGTGGTTTAGGGCAGTATATTGATATTTCGATGACCGATTGCGCTGCGACTTTAAACAATATGGCCGCTTCAGCAGTTTTGGCGGCACAGGTTCCTCAATATGCTGAGCAATCTTACTTAAATGGTGGCACCTATTATGACTATTATGAAACAGCAGATGGCCGTTATCTTTCAGTCGGTAGTTTAGAGCCGCAGTTTATGCAGGGTTTGGCACAGATTTTAAACTTACCGATACTTTTGGAAAAAGGGGCATCTTTAGATCCGCAAGAGCGCTTGCAAGTCAAACACGCTATTCAAGATAAAATTAAAACACAAAGTTTTGCCACATGGCAGCAGGTATTCGCGCAATATGATGTCTGCGTTGAACCTGTATTCACTTTAGATGAAGCCTTACATTCACCTTTGGCACAGCAACGCGGTTGGACAGTAGAAGTTCCTATTCAGCAGAATGCCGAAAAAACTGAAACTCAGTTGGCGTGTCCAATTAAATTTTCACGTTCTCAAATGCGTTACGATTATATCGGGCAGGCTTTGGGCGCAGGGCAGTGGTCATCTCAGACTAAAAATCAGGATGAAGATAAAGCCAAGTCATAACCACAGGTAATCAATAAAAGTTCGAACAGATGCTATAGCAGAAAAAGTGCTAAAGCATGCACTATTTTGTGATAGCTCTATAAAAAGCCTGTAAATTTTGGCAAAGGCTTACAGGCTGTGATGTTGCAATGGCTTATCAATAAAACCGCTAAGAAATATGTAAAAAACACATTTTGTTGATAGATTGAATCTCGCTATGCTGTCAGCCGTGATAATAGAAATGACTAGCTGTACGCCATGTATTTATATACTGATTTCGATCAGCAACTGATTAATGAACGTGTTGCACAGTTCCGCGACCAAACGGAACGTTATTTAGCAGGCAAATTGACTGAGGATGAATATCGTCCATTGCGTCTGCAAAATGGTTTGTATGTACAACGCTATGCGCCAATGTTGCGTATTGCGGTGCCTTACGGTCTGATGAACTCTAAGCAATTGCGTAAAGTTGCGCAGCTTGCCAAAGACTATGACCGTGGCTATGCGCACGTATCAACACGTCAAAATATTCAGTTTAACTGGCCTGCACTGGAAAATGTGCCTGACATGCTGGCAGAGCTTGCAACCGTACAAATGCACGCAATTCAGACTTCGGGTAACTGTATTCGTAATACCACCACAGACCAGTATGCAGGTGTCGTGGCGGGCGAAATTGCTGACCCACGTCCAACCTGTGAATTAATTCGTCAGTGGTCGACTTTCCACCCTGAATTTGCCTTCTTGCCACGTAAATTCAAAATTGCGGTGTCTGCACTGGAAGAAATTGACCGTGCTGCGACTGCATTTCATGACATAGGCGTCTATATTGTTAAAAATGAAGCAGGCGAAATTGGCTATAAAATTAAAGTTGGTGGCGGCTTAGGTCGTACTCCAATTATCGGTAGCTTTATTCGTGAGTTCTTGCCACGTGAAGATTTGATTGCTTACTTAGAAGCTATTTTACGTGTCTATAACTTGCATGGTCGTCGCGACAACAAATATAAAGCACGTATCAAAATTTTGGTAAAAGCTTTAACGCCAGCAGTATTTGCAGAAAAAGTTGAAGCTGAATTTGCACATACGGTTAAAACCTTAAAAATTGATGCAGAAACTTTGCAAAAAATGGATGAAAACTTCACGCCATTTGCTTATCAAAACTATGCCGATGAAGATTTTAGCGAGCTGTTTGCGCAGTATCCAAAATTCAAGCAATGGTTCAACATCAACACCAATGCGCACAAAGTACAAGGCTATCGTATTGTCACCATTTCATTGAAACGTGCAGGTGTTGCACCGGGTGACATGACGACAGAAGAAATGAATCTGATTGCAGATTTAGCCGATCAATATACCTTTGGTGAGTTGCGTACCACGCATGAGCAAAATATTGCTTTGGTAGATGTGCCACAAAAAGACCTGTTTGCATTGTGGCAAGTGCTCGATCCCAATAACTTGGCGCGCGCGCATATTGGCTTTATTACCGATATTATTTGCTGTCCGGGTGGTGATTTCTGTTCACTTGCCAATGCCAAATCTATTCCAATTTCAGAAGCCATTTCACGCCGTTTTGATGATTTGGATACCATTTATAATCTTGGCAAACTGGATTTAAATATTTCAGGTTGTATGAACGCTTGTGGTCATCACCACGTTGGTAATATCGGGATTTTAGGTGTCGATAAAAAAGGCGCGGAATTCTACCAAATCACTTTGGGCGGGCATGCAGACCATGATGCGTCAATTGGTGATATTTTAGGGCCATCTTTTGCTGCTGAAGTGATTCCTGATGTGGTGGAAGAAATTTTAAATACCTACTTAGATTTGCGTAGTGAAGGTGAAGATTTCATTGACACTTATCGCCGTGTCGGCATTCAACCATTTAAGGAGCGCGCTTATGCTTAATACTGCACTCCCTGTGCTCGCGAAAGATGGCACGATTGCAGACAATACTTATCAAGTGATTGCTGAAGATGCAGCATTACCGCAAGGTGATGTGGTACTCAGCGTTGAACAGCTTGATCAGTTGGCACAAATTACAGGTAAAAAAGCCTTATATCTAACGGTAGATGCTTCTCCTGAAAACCATGAATTTCCATTGGCAGAACTGGATGCGATTTTTATTGAATTCGCAGGTTTTAACGATGGTCGTGGTTATTCTTTTGCGGCATTGTTACGCCGTCAAGGCTTTCAGGGCGAACTTCGCGCAGTCGGTGATGTCTTTAAAGACGTCTTAAATTATATGAAGCGTGCAGGTTTCGATACTTTCGTGATTAAAGAAGGTAAAGATGTGCAAGAAGCTGCAGCAGGTTTGGCGGACTTTACCCATCCTTATCAAGCATCGACTGCTGTACCAAAACCGAATTATCAGACTGGTGCTTAAGTTTAAATACTCAAGTATTAGACCTGAAAACAGTATTGATTCTGTTGCAACAAAAAGCCTGCATTGCAGGCTTTTTGTTTGTTTGAAATTTAGAGTACGGATTGTTTTTCCGTTATTCTTCATGCTTTAATTTGGTGCAAAGTGCTGTAGTATAAGCACGCTGATGTAGCATCGCAGTCTTATGTAAGCGTTATTTTTACATTATCAAAAATCAATCAAGACGATAATTTGATGTGATTATCCTCTGATTTATTTTTCAATTTTTTCATGATGAAGTGATTTGTCTTTATGCAAAATTCTATCCGTATTGGTATTGCTGGTTATGGCAACTTAGGTCGTGGTGTTGAAACGGCGATTCATAAAAACCCAGATTTACAATTGGTGGGTATTTTTACCCGTCGTGCGCCTGAAAGCGTTTCACCATGTTTTGCTGAAACAGCAGTGTTTCACATGGATTCATTGTCAGATTTTCAAGACAAAATTGATGTGCTGATTTTATGTGGTGGTTCAAAAGACGACTTGCCACAACAAGGTCCAGTACTGGCGAGCCAATTTAATATTGTCGATAGTTTCGATACGCATGCACGTATTCCTGAATATTATGCATCTGTAGATGCACCTGCGACAGCGAACAAGAAAACTGCACTCATCTCAATTGGTTGGGATCCAGGCATGTTCTCGATTAATCGTTTATTTGGTGAAGCGTTGTTACCTGATGGTGAAACCTATACTTTTTGGGGTAAAGGTTTAAGTCAGGGTCACTCAGATGCCATTCGTCGTGTTGATGGTGTAAAAGCAGGTGTGCAATATACCATTCCATCGAATGATGCCATTGAACAAGTGCGTAGCGGTGCGCGTCCTGTATTAAGCACCAAAGATAAACATACTCGTGAATGTTATGTCGTACTTGCAGAAGGTGCCGATGCTGCTGCGGTAGAGCAAGCGATTGTGACCATGCCAGATTATTTCGCTGACTACAACACAACCGTAAATTTCATTGATGAAGCGACTTTAGCCAAAGATCACCAACGCATGCCACATGGTGGTTTTGTCATTCGCAGTGGTAATACCAGCGATGAACAAAAACAAGTGCTTGAATTCTCATTGAAGTTAGACAGCAATCCTGAGTTTACCGCGAGTATTTTGGTGGCTTATGCACGTGCTTGCTATCGTTTAAACCAAATGCAGCAATATGGTGCAAAAACTGCTTACGATGTTGCGCCAGGTTTATTGTCAATGAAATCGCCTGAACAGTTGCGTGCAGAATTGCTCTAAGACTTTATTAAGGCTATAAGCAAAAAGACGAATCATTGATTCGTCTTTTTGCTTTTTGAATTAAAGAGGAGTTAGGGAATGACTGTATCCCATCTGCCCTAATTCCGTTTTACAAATAGGGCTTCACGGCATTAAAGCAATTCAATCGCAACAGCGGTTGCCTCACCACCACCAATACAGAGAGCGGCCACACCACGCTTGCCACCTGTGCGTTTAAGCGCATGAATTAAAGTCAGAATAATACGTGAACCTGTAGAACCCACAGGATGCCCAAGCGCGCAGGCACCACCGTTGATATTCACTTTTTCAGGATCAAGCTTGAACTCATCTATTGGGCACATGGTGACCATAGCAAAAGCTTCATTGATTTCCCATAAATCTACATCTGCAACTTGCCAACCCGCTTTATCCAATACTTTTTGAATTGCAGCAACAGGGGCGATGGTGAACTCAGATGGGTGTTGTGAATTGGTGGCATAAGCCACAATTTTTGCTAATGGTTGTAAACCTTTATTTGCTGCATTTTCTGCAGACGTTAGGACTAAGGCTGAAGCACCATCTGAAATTGAGCTGGCATTGGCTGCGGTAATCGTGCCATCTTTGGCAAAAGCTGGACGAAGGGTTGGGATTTTTTCAATATTGGCATTAAAAGGTTGTTCATCTTTATCTACAATGACATCGCCTTTACGAGTTGTAACTGTCACAGGGACGATTTCATCAGCGAAATAGCCTTCATTGACTGCAGTTTGTGCACGTTTGAGTGAGCGAATCGCAAAGTCATCCATTTGTTGGCGTGTGTAACCTTTGCTATTGGCCATATCTTGTGCGAATGAACCCATTAAACGACCTGTTTCAGCATCTTCAAGGCCGTCTAAGAACATGTGGTCTTTCACATCACCATGTCCCATACGGTACCCAGCACGTGCTTTGGTCAGTACATAAGGTGCATTACTCATTGACTCCATACCACCAGCGACAATGATTGAGGCAGAACCTGCTTTGATTACATCGGCTGCTTGCATGACAGCTTTCATACCAGAACCACAGAGTTTGTTGATGGTGACCGCACCTGTAGAATCTGGTAAGCCTGCTTGACGCATAGCTTGACGAGCAGGGCCTTGCTTTAAGCCTGCAGGCAGGACGCAGCCCATAATGACTTCATCGATTTCTGTTGCTTGTACCCCCGCACGTTGAATGGCCGCTTGGATACTTGCCGCACCTAATTCTGGTGCAGTCACATTGGCTAAACTGCCTTGAAAGCCACCCATTGCAGTGCGTGCACCATTTACAATAACGATATCCGTCATTTTATTCTCCCAGTTTTTTATATGTGCTTTTGTCTAGATTTAATTCCAAGCAGGAATAGATCACTTCAGCAGTATAGGCAAAAAAAGATGAGAATAAAGTGACAATATAAAGATCATTTAGACTGCTCAGTTAACATCCATTGATGTCTTCAGCTCGAGTTTGCCCCATTTTACTAAGCACCAGTCGTTTGCTCGCGACGTGAGTAGAGCAGTAAAAGAAACTACCATTCGAGCCGATCGGCAAACCTTGTTGTGCATTAAAAGTTACACTGGGTATGTTTAAAGTGCCACGCCAATCCAAGGTACCGTATTTAAGTGCAGTTTTTTCTGTATAAAGAATGTATTCATTGTTGTCTATCTGACGATTTTTATTTCGATCAATAAAAATCATAAAACCCGTATTCCAGTTTTGCTTACTGCATTGGCTAAAGTCATGTGTTGGACAGATCACAACATTACTATGATGGGTGAAGGCATGGGAGCGTGCTATTTTCAGGCTGGACTGTAATGAATACTGAATTCGCTTGAGTTCTTGTTGTGCCATCAGCTGATGAAAATAGGGCAGGGCAACCATGATTAAAATCGCACTAATCGCTAACGTGACGATCAATTCAAACAGCGTGAAGCCGTTTTTGCTTATATTCGACATAAGTCTATACCTGTTATTGTTATGTTTTTTTATGATTAATTTGAGTAATTTGTTGTTTTATAGTGCTTTATCTGCTGTATAATAAATATTAAACAACTTTCGATAAAGCTGTTAAAATAAAGCGCAAGAAAGATAAGCTATTCACAATAAAAAATTGAGTAGAAAGTTACCGAATTACAACGGAAATTGTAAGTAATTTTGTCAATAATTTACTTGATTAAAATTATCAAGCACTTGGAAAAGTAATAAAGTGTTTGTATGATTCAAAGTGACTAGCTTAAAAATAATACTGGGGTATAAGAAAGCCTATCTCAGGGTAGTCGAAAATTTAGGCTTGAGCTTGAACAACAATTGTTATCTCTGGAGGATAAATCCATGAAAATGAGTCGTATTGCATTAGCAATGCTCGTAGCTGCTCCTTTAGCTGCTGCAAACGCGGGCGTAACTGTTACCCCATTAATGCTTGGTTACACATTCCAAGATACTGGTCATAATAACAGTACATTTGATAGCGACAATCGTCTATTATGGAGCGAAGGTGCGGAATCGCTTTCAATTCAAGATGATCTATTTGTTGGTGCTGCACTTGGTGTTGAATTAACTCCATGGTTAGGTTTTGAAGTTGAATATAACCAAGTGAAAGGTGATGTTGACTACAAAGACGTTGGCGTAGCTGAAACTGCTGGCGAATATAAACAAACACAAATCAATGGTAACTTCTATGTTACCTCTGATTTGATCACGAAAAATTATGACAGCAAAATCAAACCCTATGTACTTTTAGGCGCTGGTCATTATAAATACGATTATTCAGGTGATGTGTCTGATCTTCCTGATGACGAAGGTACTTTAGGTAATGTAGGTTTAGGTGCTTTCTGGCGCTTAAACGATGCTTTGTCTCTACGTACAGAAGCGCGTGCTACACATAATTTTGACGAAAAATTCTGGAACTACACAGCTTTAGCTGGTCTTAACGTTGTTCTTGGTGGTCACTTGAAGCCAGCTGCTCCTGTAGTAGAAGTTGCTCCAGTTGAAACAGTTGCTCCAGTTCAACCAGCTCCACAAGAGTTGACTGAAGACTTGAACATGGAACTTCGTGTGTTCTTTGATACTAACAAATCAAACATCAAAGATCAGTACAAGCCAGAAATCGCTAAAGTTGCTGAGAAGTTAGTTGAATATCCAAATGCTACTGCTCGCATCGAAGGTCACACTGACAACACTGGTCCACGTGCATTGAACGAACGTTTATCTTTAGCGCGTGCGAACTCTGTTAAATCTTCACTTGTAAATGAATACAATGTAGATCCAGCTCGTTTGTCTACTCAAGGTTTCGCTTGGGATCAACCGATTGCTGACAACAACACTAAAGAAGGTCGTGCTATGAACCGTCGTGTATTCGCGACGATCACTGGCAGCCGTACAGTGACTGTTGAACAACAAGCTCAATAATTTGAGTTAAGTTGAAAAAAACGACTCTTCGGAGTCGTTTTTTTATGCTTATTTTTTATGGAATGTATGGATCAGAGAGTGTCTGAAATGATCCACATTCAATGCGCTTTAAAAAATACTGTAAAAGTATGGTCTCGCAGAATAATGGGTAAATAGAGTAGGGGCTGATAGTACTTAATATTTTGGTTTGTTGAATCCTAAACTAAGTCAAATTTTTATGGCGAGTTTATTGACAATTCATTTAAAAAATTCATAAGCGTCGTCCCAGATTAAACTTTTCAGACAAGATACATAGACCTGATGTATATCAGTCAATCAAGTAGTTGATTAGCGATTATGAAAATCAACATTGAGCAGTTTGTGATGTGATCTCTCGCCGTATTATCAATAATGAAAGTGCTTTAAAAATAAAATTTGTCTTAAATTTACGCCATAAAAAAAACAGCCAAATGTTGGCTGTTTTTAGAATCTTGGATTCTTATGAAGTGTAACAGAAGAAGATCTGCTTTAGTCATGATCAGGATGTAGTGGTTTCACATCCATCTCCTGATATGCAATCAGTTTGGTTTTGTGTTTCCATTTATAGCCTAACCAAATGACCAAGAACAAAAGAATACCAATATAAGTCGATAAAACAGCGAGCCATTCACCATCAAGCACCGCTTGGTAGTTTTGACCTAAGACCACAATCGCACATAGGATAAAGGCAAACCACGGGGCAAATGGAAAGAATTTAGCACGGTAGGCTAAATCATGCAGTTGGTAGCCTTGTGCTAAATAGCCTTTACGGAAACGATAATGTGATACAGCAATACCGAGCCAAACGATAAAGCCACACATGCCTGACATATTCAGAAGCCAGTTAAATACTTGTTTTTCGCCAATAAATGTTGTTAAAAAACAAAGTGCAGCGATTGCTGTTGTGGCATACAGTGCATTCATTGGGACGCCACGAGCATCTAAGCGGGCAAAAGCTTTTGGTGCACTGCCTTTACGTGCCATATCAAATAGCATACGGGTCGATGAATACATACCCGAGTTACCAGCAGAAAGAATCGCAGTTAAAATTACTGCATTCATGAAACTTGCGGCAAAGGCAAAGCCTGCCTGTTCATACAGTAAAGTAAACGGAGAGAGTGCAATGTTATCGGTAGCGGCTGCTTGAAGTAAACGTGGGTCATCATAGGCGATTAAGGTACCAATAATGAAAATACACACGATATAAAACAACAAAATACGCCAGAAGATTTGTTTAATTGCAATCGGAATTGTTTTCTTCGGATTTTTAGATTCACCCGCAGCAACCCCCACCATTTCTGTACCCTGAAATGAGAATCCTGCAATCATTGCTACCCCAATTAAGGCGGATAATCCACCTACAAATGGAGCTTCGCCTTTGCTCCAATTGGCAAAAGTAGCAACATCTGGAGTCAGCATGATTTTGATAATCATGAATAGACCAATAATGATGAACACTACAATTGCAAGGACTTTGACCAGTGAGAAGAAAAACTCAGATTCCCCAAAACCTTTGACGGTTAATGCGTTAATTGCGAAAACCACCGCTAAAAATAATGCACTCCAGTAAAAGCCAGGAATATCAGGAAACCAAAATTTCATGATGAATTGCACCGCAACCAATTCAAATGCCACGGTAATGGCCCAGTTGTACCAATAGTTCCAACCCAGTGCAAAACCAAAACCACCTTCGACATATTTACTGCCATAGGTAAAGAACGCGCCGGAAGTTGGATTATGCGTTGCAAGTTCGCCTAGACTGGTCATCAAAAAATAAATCATGACGCCAATTAGCGCATACGCAAGCAAGGCGCCACCAGGACCTGCATTGGCAATCGTCGCACCTGAAGCAAGAAATAAACCTGTACCAATTGAGCCACCAATGGCGATCATGTTTAAATGACGCGCACCGAGCTTACGCTGCAGTTTTCTACTGTTGTGTGAGTCGCTCATCCTACTTCCTTTGTATTTTTCTGTGTGCTGGCAAACAGCACTTTAAAGCCTTGTTGATCTGCCTTGATTGTGCATTGACCGAAACTTTGTTCAATTAAGAGTGGATAATTCAAAAAGCGATTGGCCACAATCCAAAGTTCACCACCCGATTTCAGATGACGACGTGAGGTTTTACACAGATTTTCACTGGCATCGTAATGTGTTTGAATGCCTTGGTGGAACGGGGGATTACTCACGATGGCATGCAAAAATAGCGGTGCATCTTCAATGCCTGTCACGGCTTTAATTTCAAGTTGTTGTGGATTGAGCTGATTTTTTTCAAACGTCATTTGCGTTGACGCTAAAGCAAAGGCATCGACATCTAAAGCAAAAATACGATTTTCAGGGTTAAGTTTGGCTAAGTAAGCACTGATCACACCCGCGCCACAGCCAAAATCTGCAATTTTTCCAGCAGTAACCTGATTCAAATAAGGCAATAATACAGCCGTGCCAACATCCAAGTGTTTTTGGCTAAATACACCCGGCAAGGCACTAATTTGTAAATCACCTTTAGGTGTAGCAACTGTATAGTTTTTCGCCCAATCTGCTAAGGTTTTAGTTTGAACCTTGCAGTCTAAAATCAGCTGCCATAGTTGGCAGTGGCGGGCGCTATCTAGTTTGAGTGTTTTGCCATAAGGTTGTAATTGCTTTGCAGCCCGTTCAATTCCTGCTTTCTTTTCACCGACTAAAAATACGCTGCTGCCTTGTGGGAGTTGTGCGGCAATGGTGTGAATCAGGTAATTGAGCAGTTCCTTGGATTTCGGCACAAAAATAACAGCCTGATCAAATTCACCGACAGGCAATTCTGCACCAAAATGCACTTGCGCCTGTTGATTTTGAAAGTATTGATAGTCGTTAAAATTCCATGTCCAAACAGAAGCTTGGATTGAGTCACCCAATTCTGCGAGGAGTTGATCGGTCGGGGCATTGATCAGTAGAACGCGACCAGACAAATAGTCGTATTGTCTGAGTAAAACTTCGCTTTGGGGGTTCATGGTTCTCTCTCCAATAGAAAAACACTGTCTAAGTTCAGCTCAGACAGTGTTTTTTGGACATGCAATTACTTTTTAGTTTCAGGAAGCACAATATTTAAAATGAGTGCTGCAATACCGCCTGTTGCAACGCCTGAACTGAAAATATTACGGAATAATTCAGGTAAGTGTTCCAGAATTTGTGGCACTTGTGCAACACCTAAACCTAAGCCCAATGAAATTGCAATAATCAGCAAGGCACGACGATCTAAAGCGACACCTGAAAGAATATTGATTCCCGAAGCGGCAACAGCACCAAACATCACCATCACAGCACCACCTAGTACGGCTTGAGGCACAGCCTGAATCACACCCGCGACTGTAGGAAGTAAACCTAAAATGATGAGCAGGGCAGCAATCCAGATACCGACATAACGGCTAGCAACACCTGTAAGTTGAATCACGCCATTGTTTTGGGCAAATACCGAACTTGGGAATGTGTTGAAAATCCCTGCCAAGAATGAGTTAGCGCCATTTACCAATACACCGCCTTTAATGCGCTGCATCCACTGTGGACCATCGACAGGTTGATTGGAGAGTTTAGAGGTCGCGGTAATATCACCAATGGCTTCTAATGACGTCACCAAATAAATAAATGCCAATGGAATGAATAAGCTCCAAGAGAAATCCAGTCCAAAATGCATCGGAGTCGGCACTTGTACCAGAGGGGCATCTTTCAGACCTGAAAAGTCGAGATGACCCATCATGCCTGCCATTGCATAACCAATCACCAAGGCAATTAAAATGGCAGAGCTTTTAATCCACGTGATATTGATGCGGTTCAAAATAATAATAATTGCCAAGACGGTACACGACATAATCAGGTTGTCGGTATTGGCAAAGGTATTATTGCTCATGGCTTGGTAGCCACCGCCCATACTGATTAAACCTTCTTTAATTAAGGTCAAACCAATGAGAAGTACCACAATACCAGTGACCAATGGGGTAATCAGCTTTTTGACCCACGGTAAAATTTGCGATACGCCCATTTCAATAAACGAACCTGCAATGACCACGCCAAAAATTGCCGCCATGACCGATTCAACAGGTGTGCCTGCGGCGACCATAGCAGAGCCAATACCAATGATTGGGCCAATAAAGTTAAAACTGGTGCCTTGCACAATGAGCAAACCTGCACCAAAAGGGCCGACTTTTTTACATTGTAAAAAGGTTGCAATGCCTGAAATGACCAAAGACATTGACAAGATCATGTTGGTATCTTGTTTGGAAACACCTAAAGCCAAGCAAATTAAGAGACCTGGTGTGACAATTGAAACAATAATTGCCAGTAAATGCTGAAAAGCTGCTAAAAAAGCGATGAATGGTTTTGGACGGTCATTCAGACCATAGACCAAATCGAGCTGGTCTTTTGGGTGGGGAGAGTGGTTTAAATCAGACATGAGTCATAAAAAATTGCAAAAGTGGCGCTATTCTAATCGAGTTACACAGCTTTACAAAACCCAAAGCACGCCACTCATCAAAAAAAATTGTGTGTGTCAATAAAGTGTCACTATAAAACTTTAGTATTTTTCTGTATAATTTGCCCTCAAATTTATAGCGTATTGAATTTAAATGTCTGATATTAAAACTCTCCGCAACATCGCAATTATTGCGCACGTTGACCACGGAAAAACAACTCTTGTGGATAAACTTTTACAACAATCGGGCGCACTCGGTGAACGAGCGGGCGAGATTGAGCGTGTCATGGATTCAGGCGCTATTGAAAGTGAACGTGGTATTACCATTCTTGCAAAAAACACTGCAATCAAATGGTTAGACAAACGTACTGATACTGAATACCGCATTAACATTGTGGACACCCCGGGACACGCCGACTTCGGTGGCGAAGTTGAACGTGTAATGTCGATGGTGGATTGCGTACTTCTTTTGGTTGACTCACAAGAAGGCCCAATGCCACAAACACGTTTCGTAACGCAAAAAGCGTTCGCACGTGGTTTGAAGCCAATCGTGATCATCAACAAAGTAGACAAGCCAAACGCGCGTCCAGACTGGGTTATTGATCAAGTATTTGACTTGTTTGATAACTTGGGTGCAACCGATGACCAATTAGACTTCCCAATCGTATATGCATCAGGCTTACGTGGTGTTGCTGGTCCTGCGCCAGACGAATTAGCGGAAGATATGACGCCGTTATTCCAAACCATTGTCGATATCGTCGAGCCACCAGCAGTTGATGTTGATGGTCCATTCCAAATGCAAGTCTCTTCACTTGACTATAATAGTTTCGTGGGTGTGATTGGTGTGGGTCGTATTCAACGTGGTTCTGTGAAATTGAATACACCTGTAACCGTGATTGACCAAGAAGGCAAAACACGTAACGGTCGTATCTTAAAAATCATGGGTTACCACGGTTTAGAGCGTATCGACATCGAATCTGCATCTGCAGGTGACATCGTTTGTGTAACAGGTATGGACGAATTGCATATTTCTGACACGATTTGTGATCCGAAAAATGTAGAAGCTTTACCACCGCTTTCTGTAGACGAACCAACCGTATCGATGACTTTCCAAGTCAACAACTCACCGTTTGCAGGTAAAGAAGGTAAATTCGTGACTTCACGTAACATCCGTGAACGTCTAGACCGCGAATTAATTCACAACGTTGCACTTCGTGTAGAAGACACTGACAGTCCTGACCGTTTCAAAGTATCAGGTCGTGGTGAACTTCACCTTTCAGTATTGATTGAAAACATGCGCCGTGAAGGCTTCGAGATGGGTGTATCTCGTCCGCAAGTCATCTTGAAAGAGATTGATGGCGAAATGCAAGAACCATACGAAAACGTGACTTTTGACGTGGAAGAACAGCACCAAGGCGCTGTGATGGAACAAATGGGTAACCGTAAAGGTGAGATGACCAATATGGAAGTAGACGGTAAAGGCCGTATCCGTATTGAAGCCACTGTGCCTTCACGTGGTTTAATTGGTTTCCGTTCTGAATTCATGACCATGACTTCTGGTACGGGTATCATGACGTCAAGCTTCTCACACTATGGCCCAATGAAAGCAGGTCAAGTTGCCAAACGTCAAAACGGTGTGTTGATCTCTATGGTTCAAGGTACGTGCTTGGGTTATGCATTGTTCAGCTTGCAAGACCGTGGTCGTTTATTCGCCAAGCCTCAGTTAGAAGTTTACGAAGGTATGATCATTGGTATTAACTCTCGTTCAGATGATATGGTGGTTAACCCAACCAAAGCGAAACAGTTAACAAACGTACGTGCTTCTGGTACTGATGATGCGTTGACACTGGTACCTGCAATTGAATTCACGCTTGAACAAGCGCTTGAATTTATTGAAGATGATGAGCTGGTTGAAGTAACGCCAAAGTCAATTCGTATCCGTAAGCGTTACTTGACTGAAAACGAACGTAAACGTAACCGTTCTGGTAAATAAGTTTTAAAAATGATGTTGTCCTCATGCGGGGCAGCAAAATTTAAAAATGCCATCAATTTATTGATGGCATTTTTTGTTTAAAATTAGCAAACCAATATATAAAAGCAGATGATTTCCGAGTAAGTTACGTGGAAATGAAGCTATAAAATTAATGTATACTTCGTCACATAAATTAAAGTCAAAAAAACTGGAGATTTAAATGAGTATTATTCAAGAGTTCCGCGAATTTGCGGTAAAAGGTAACATGATCGACTTGGCTGTCGGTGTGATTATTGGTGGGGCATTTGGTAAAATTGTTGACTCATTAGTGAAAGATATCATCATGCCATTGATTACTGTGATCACTGGCGGTGGTGTGGATTTCACACAAAAGTTCTTTGTTTTGGGCGATAACCCAAACAATTTACAGTCTTTAGATGAGTTAACCAAAGCAGGTGTAAATGTCCTGACCTATGGTAACTTCCTTACGATTTTAATTAACTTCATCATTTTGGCATGGGTGGTGTTCTTAATGGTGAAAATGATTAATCGTATGCGCCGTAAACAAGAAGAAGCAGCGCCAGAACCAGCAGCAACGCCAGAAGATATCGCGTTGCTACGTGAAATTCGTGATGAATTGAAAAAACGTCAATAATTTTTAATACGCAATCAAAACAAACGGCGCTTTATGCGCCGTTTTTTTGCACCCTATTCTCTAGGATGGAGAGGCGCTGAAGGCATAAAAATCACATCCGAAACTTTACTTCTACCAAATGAAAACCAAACTGACTTTTTACAGGTCCGTGTAGTACGCGTTCTGCTGCGGTAAACACTAATTTATCAATGACGGGTACCAATTGTCCTTTTTTGACCTCACCCAATTCCCCACCTTTTTTTCCTGAAGGGCAGGTCGAAAATTGTTTGGCAATTTTGGCAAAATCAGCACCTGATTGAATCCGCTTTTTCAGTTGTTCACAGGTTTCTTTATCTTTCACTAAAATATGACGCACAATAGCGGTTCTCATACTTTTTTACCTCGTTTGCTTGTTGCAGCTTTTGTCGCAGTGAGTACTTTTTTCAAAGGCTGACATTCAGGACAAAATACCGAGGCACGTTGGCCCAGTTTTAAATTTTCTAGTGTGGTTTCACAGTTCACACACATTTCACCTGCACGTCCATACGCCAACAAGGTTTGTTGGAAATAGCCATTTTCGCCCATCGCATTGCTGTAATCACGTAAGGTCGAACCGCCTAAATCAATCGCTTGTTTTAAAATGCGTTTGATTTCGAGCACTAGTTTTTCAATCTGTTTCAAACTGAGTGATGATGCAGGTTGTGCAGGGTGAATACCTAAATTAAACAGACTTTCCGTGGCATAAATATTACCCACACCCACCACGACATGGTTATCCATAATTGCAACTTTGATGCCAACATTTTTGTTTTTGAGCTTCTGTGCAAGATAGTCGGGGTTAAAGGCATCACTCAACGGCTCAGGGCCAAGTGGATCTATCAGTTTGCGTTGAGAGCTTTCATTTAGCCATAAAATACAGCCAAAGCGACGTGGGTCGTGGTAGCGCAATTGTATATCTTCAAACTGAATAATCAAATGGTCGTGTTTGCGTAAATCTTCCTGCGCATCGCAAAGACGAAAACTGCCCGACATGCCTAAATGCCACAACATGCTGTCCTGTTCAAATTGCGCCAGAATGTATTTGGATCTGCGGGTCAATTGCAGTAATTTTTGTCCTGTGAGTTTATGTAGGTTTTCTGGAATGGGCCAGCGTAAATTGGCTTGACGTACTTCTACATTCAGGACTTTTTGATCAAGTAGCGGCAATAGACTAGTTTTGGTAGTTTCAACTTCTGGTAATTCTGGCATGGTACAAATTCAATCCGCTTTTAGAAATTAAGCAGGCAAGGACATACAGTAATGCGCTTAATATTGGGCATTATCCATAGAATGCAAGCCATAGAATACAAGCCATAGTGTGCTGTCGCAAAATTATTCTGTGTAAAACAAAAGCAGGCTTTGCAAAAACCATACAACACGTTATAAATAAATCATTTTTAAACATCTATTATAGAAAAACCATCTAAAACAGATGGCAGATTCTGAGTGATTACTTCTTTTTTATTTAATGATTCGCTTTTGGTGAATCGCACTGTATGAGGGCTTGCAGCGTGACATTACTTTTTCAGCCGATTCAATTTGGATCACTGCAACTTGCCAACAAAATTATTATCGCTCCGATGTGTCAATATTCTGCCAATGAACAAGGTGAATTGAGCTATTGGCATGAGCAGCAATGGGCCAATTATGCCTTGTCCGGCGCAGGGATGTGTATAGTAGAAGCCACGGCAGTGCAGGCAGAAGGACGTATTAGTTATGCAGATTTAGGCTTATGGAATGACATGCAGCGTGCGCAGATGAAAGCACTATTGCATAAAGTTAAAAGTTTATCGCCTATGCCATTTGCTGTGCAGTTGGCACATGCGGGTCGTAAAGCTTCAACCGATAAACCGTGGCAGGGCAAAGGACAGTTTGCACCGAATGAAGAACATGGCTGGCAGACGGTATCGGCCAGTGAGTTACCATTTCAACCGCACGAACATCCTCCGCATGCTTTAACGCAAGATGAAATTCAACAGGTGATTGCAGACTTTGCCAGTGCCGCAGTACGAGCGGTGGATGCAGGTTTTGATTTAATCGAAATTCATGCTGCACATGGTTATTTGCTGCATCAATTTATGTCACCACTGTCTAATCACCGCCAAGATGAATATGGCGGCAGTTTGGAAAATCGGATTCGCCTTACATTGGAAGTATTTCAAGCCATTCAAAATGCTGTACCAAAAGGCTATCTAATTGGGGTGCGAATTTCTGCAACAGACTGGATGGATGATGCAGATGGCTGGAATGTGGAATCTTCTGTGGGTTTGGCAAAGGCACTAGAGCATTTAGGTGCGGCTTATATTCACGTGTCTAGCGGAGGTTTGCATGTCGATCAAAAAATTGATGTGCATGCGGGTTATCAAACGCCGTTTGCTCATGCAATTAAGCAAGCTGTAAAAATCCCTGTAATTGCGGTGGGTTTGATTACTGAAGCGATGCAGGCAGAAGGTATTTTGCAATATGAACAAGCCGATGCAATTGCGATAGCACGTGCCATTTTATATGACCCACGTTGGCCATGGCATGCTGCGGCAGAATTGGGCGAAAAAATTGAAATTGCCCCGCAATATTTACGATGTCAGCCGCATGGGTTCCGTACTTTATTTGCGCCGTTTAAATCAACAGATACGGAAGTGGAATCCTAATATTTTATCTGCTTAAAATAAGTGAAACTTACACTATTTTGCCGTGCTTTATCGGGAGCTTCGGTGTAAGCTAAATCAGTAAAACCATGTCGATCATGGGCAACACTGAAAAAGGATGTCAGGGTGTTACTGAGTATTTTATTTCCCATTTGTGCTGTGGTGCTGTTGGGATATTTTGCCGTCAGAAGCCAATTTATTGAAACCAGTGCGATTCAGTTTCTAGGTCAATTTGTCATGAAAGTGGCGTTGCCTGCATTTCTATTGCAGGCATTGGCCAGTAAAAGTTTGTCAGAAATCTGGCATCCTGCTTATTTCTTAGGTTACGGTGGCGGTTCTATTCTGCTGTTTATCTGTGCCTTTTTACTGTATCGGCATTATTTTAATTCAAATTTGACCCATGCCAGTGTATTGGCAATGGGTGCATCAATGTCAAATACAGGGTTTATTGGCACTGCTATTTTGACTTTGTTGATTGGCAGTCAATCGGCAATTTATTTGTCTTTAACTTTAATTGTCGAAAATTTAATTATTGTAGCTTTGATGCTGATTTTGGCAGAAAGAGGGCTACAATCTTCAGCGAAATCAGGTTGGCAGGTGTATGCCGAAACTGTGCAGCGCTTACTGAAAAATCCAGTAATTTTATCTATTTTATTGGGTATGCTGTGCGTATTGTTGAATTTCAAACTGCCGCAAGCTATTGCACAAGTGCTGGAAATGTTGGGCAAAACTGCTTCACCTTTGGCTTTATTTGTGATTGGTGGAAGTTTGGTCGGCATGCAAATCAAGTCGGTGAATTTGCAAAGTATTGTTTTGGTTGCATTCAAAGTATTGCTGATGCCACTCACGATTTTTGGAATTTTATGGGCATTAGATGTGAACCGAGAAATGCTATTTGTCGGGACTTTGCTTGCGGCTTTACCAATGCCAATTGCCTTTGGTATTTTCGGGCAGCACTATGGTTTACATGAAAAAGCCTTAGCCCCCTTGGTGTTGAGTACAGTTTTTGGTTTTGTGATGGTGGCGATTTTATTGACACAATCGGGTAAGTATTTATAGCATCGGTATCGAAGTGCTCAAATCATAAAAAAAGTCTGTACCATGCTGATACAGACTTTTTTAAAAATTTCTCTGATTAATAGCTTTTATAAAGAAACTATCTTAACTTTTCTTAGCGGTTGCCTTGTTGGAAGCTTTGGCTTGATCTGCCATCATTTTTTCAACCACAGCCAATGATTCTTTGGCTTGCGCTACATTTTCCTGTGCCAGTGAGGCAAAAATCTTTTTCGCTTCAGGCAAATTTTGCGGCACGATATTGCCATTCACAAACATATTGCCCACTGCCATGAGTGCAGGAATATAACCCTTTTGCGCCAAGTTTTGAATGCTTTGCAGCCCTTGCTTAATTGGTGCTTCATCTTTGTTTTTAAAGCCTGTGCTAATGTCATATAAGGCTTTGGCATGTATGGCTTGATAATGATCTTTGGCAATTAAAGGTTGTAATAGTTTTAAACCTTTTTGGTCAGATGCTGCCGTATTTTCCGAGAAATATAAAACGGCTAAATCGACTGTGGCATCATTAAAACCCTGATTGGATGCCGTCTGTAAATATTGTTTGGCTTTAGCAGCATCCTGTTTTAAACCCAGTGCGCCAGTAAGATAGTTTTTGCCTAAAACATAACTCGCAACAGGGTAGCCTTTTTGGGCAGATTGCTCATACAACTGAATGGCTTTCTTTTCATTTTTTGCTGTGCCTTGTCCAGTTTGTGTCAAATAGCCTAAGTTATACATGGCTTGCGCATTGCCTGTTTTGGCAAGCTTTTCTAATTCCTGATAGGCATCTTTAACCTTGTTGGCTTGCATTAATTGTTCAATTTTGGCAAAAGCAGGATCGGTTGGAATGTTACTATTTGCCATACTGATGCTGCTAGATAGGGCGATTGCACCCGCAATGAGTAGTTTTTTCATCATTTGAGTTGTACCTTGTTCTCTTTTACACATCATTCCGTTGATGTGCGTTTTGTTTTTACAGTGGTGCATTCATCATAAGTTGAAAAGTGTGAATGTAAATATAAAAAATGTGTACGAATGCTTTTTTTTTCATTGTCATTTGAAGGGAATCTTGCGACTCCCTTAACCTGAGCGGGTGGAATCTATTTTATTGCGGACGTGCAACATCGCCATTCAAATGTTCAGGCAAAGCCAATACTTGTACAGCTAACTCTTCCAAAGCACTTGGTTTGGCAACCACCAACGCTTTAAAACCTTCTGCAGTCGCTATGCTATTCACCACTTCCACATCATTATTCAGTTTGGCGGCAGGTGCAGGTGCTTCGCCTGAACCCTGAATTAAATGCAACCAATGTTTTGGTTTGGCTTTAAACCATAAACGTGCCACGACTTCCTGACCCAAATAACAGCCTTTGTCATAATGCACGCCATCTCGTTGATGCAAACGCAATTCCTGCGGTTGAAACACTTCTGCTGTTGAGGCTTGAATCCATGCCTGACCTGTTTCAATCGCTTGTAGTTGCCATGCGTTTAAATCAGTCACTTCAGCTGAAAATTCAGTTTGATTGCCCTGAATGGTTGGGTAAACCGTACCGATGGTTTCAAGCTGCATTTTTGAAAATGCACCAAACTTTTTAATGTGTTTGGCTAAATCTTCGGCTTGGTCGGCAGTGCTAACAATTTCAAAACATTCGGACGAGATTTTTTTAAGCCAGAAGCCAAACTGAACGCGTCCTTTTAAACTGCAAATTGCGGTATAACAGGTTGTATTTTCTGCTAATGTTTCGACATTGACTGTTACCTGACCTTGCAGGAATTTTTGTGCATCGACACCGTTTAAACTTAAAGCACTGAAAGCTAAATCGCGCATGAATAACCTTTCACATTGAAATCTAAGACTAAAGAATGAGGTCAATTTTGCGCTATTTTTCAAAAAAAAGCATTTTTAGGGCAAGAATTTTACTCAAAATGTAATTAAATGTTTCAAAAACCCCTGTTTTTATATTTAAGTGTATGAAATATATAGGATTTGGGAAATGGGTTTTTGGCAGCGTACAATGCTTTCGACGGGTGGAAACAATCATCCCATAAGATGTTGAGAACAATAGAGTAAGGGCGAATACCAGATGAATAACAACTACCGCAAACCACTGCAAGGCACTCAGCTCGATTTTTATGACGTGCGACAAGCCGTTGAAGATATCCAGCCAGGCGCTTATGCCAAACTTCCTTATACCTCAAAAGTACTTGCAGAACAGTTAGTGCGCCGTTGTGATCCTGCAATTTTAGAACAATCTTTAAAACAATTGATTGAGCGTAAACAAGAGCATGATTTTCCGTGGTATCCAGCGCGTGTGGTATGTCACGACATCTTGGGGCAAACTGCGCTCGTTGACTTAGCAGGTTTACGTGATGCAATTGCCGATCAAGGTGGCGATCCTTCTAAAGTGAATCCTGTCGTACCTACCCAGTTAATTGTCGATCACTCTTTAGCTGTGGAATATGGCGGTTTTGACCCAGATGCTTTCCGTAAAAACCGTGAAGTGGAAGATCGTCGTAATGAAGACCGTTTCCACTTTATTGAATGGACGAAAACTGCATTTGAAAATGTTGATGTGATTCCGGCAGGCAACGGCATCATGCACCAGATTAATCTGGAAAAAATGTCACCAGTCATTCAAAACCGTGAAGGCATTGCATTCCCAGATACTTGTGTGGGTACAGACTCACACACACCACATACCGACGCTTTGGGTGTCATTTCTGTAGGTGTGGGCGGTCTTGAAGCTGAAAACGTAATGTTGGGTCGTGCTTCTTGGATGCGTCTGCCAGATATTATTGGTGTTGAGTTGGTTGGTCAGCGTCAGGCAGGTATTACGGCAACCGACATCGTATTGGCTTTAACTGAGTTCTTGCGTAAAGAGCGTGTGGTCGGTGCGTATTTGGAATTCTTTGGTGAAGGTGCAGATAGCATGTCGGTCGGGGATCGTGCCACGATTTCTAACATGACACCTGAATATGGTGCAACTGCTGCCATGTTCTACATCGACCAAAACACCATTGACTATTTAACCTTAACAGGTCGTGAAGCAGATCAGATCAAACTGGTTGAAACTTATGCCAAAGAAATTGGTCTTTGGGCATCTGAAATGACTCAGGCTGAATATCCACGTGTATTACGTTTTGATCTTTCAACGGTAACTCGTAATATTGCAGGCCCATCGAATCCGCATGCACGTGTTTCAACTGCAGACCTAAAAGAAAAAGGCATTGCAGGTGTGGTTGAAAACCGTACCGATGGTTTAATGCCAGATGGTGCCATCATCATCGCTGCGATTACTTCTTGTACCAATACCTCAAACCCGCGTAATACTGTAGCAGCAGGTTTGTTGGCACGTAAAGCCAATGAGTTAGGTTTAGTACGCAAACCTTGGGTGAAATCATCATTTGCACCAGGTTCTAAAGCGGCTGCATTGTATTTGGAAGAAGCAGGCGTACTGAAAGACTTAGAAAAACTTGGTTTTGGTATTGTGGCTTATGCCTGTACCACCTGTAACGGTATGTCGGGCGCATTAGACCCAGCGATTCAACAAGAAATTATTGACCGTGACTTGTATGCGACTGCGGTGCTGTCGGGCAACCGTAACTTTGATGGTCGTATCCATCCGTATGCGAAACAAGCATTTTTGGCATCGCCACCGTTGGTTGTGGCTTACGCGATTGCAGGAACGATTCGATTTGACATCGAAAAGGATGCTTTGGGTACAGATCAAAATGGCAACCCGATTTATCTGAAAGATATTTGGCCGTCAGATGAAGAAATTGATGCTTTGGTGAAAGAATCAGTTAAACCTGAACAATTCCGCCAAGTGTATATTCCAATGTTCGATTTGGGCGAGTCGGAAAAATCTGAAAGTCCACTTTACGACTGGCGTCCACAAAGTACTTATATCCGCCGTCCGCCATATTGGGAAGGTGCATTGGCGGCTCCACGTACATTAGCCAATATGCGTCCGTTGGCAATTTTGGGCGATAACATCACCACAGATCATTTATCTCCATCGAATGCGATTGTTTTAGATTCGGCAGCAGGGGAGTATTTGGCAAAAATGGGCTTGCCAGAAGAAGATTTCAACTCTTATGCAACGCACCGCGGTGATCACCTGACTGCACAACGTGCAACTTTGGCGAATCCGAAATTGTTTAATGAAATGGTGGTACGTTCAGACGGCACAATTAAGCAAGGTTCTAAAGCGCGTGTTGAGCCAGAAGGCGAAGTAATGCGTATGTGGGAAGCGATTGAAACTTATATGAACCGTAAGCAGCCGTTAATTATTATTGCGGGTGCAGATTATGGTCAGGGTTCAAGCCGTGACTGGGCTGCAAAAGGCGTGCGTCTTGCGGGCGTGGAAGCAATTGTGGCTGAAGGTTTTGAGCGTATTCACCGTACCAACTTGGTGGGTATGGGCGTATTGCCACTTGAGTTTAAAGCGGGTGTTAACCGTAAAACTTTAGGTTTGGATGGTACGGAACTTTATAGCGTGATTGGTAATATTGCGCCACGTTCGACTTTGACTTTGGTGATTGAGCGTTCAACGGATGATGGTAAAAACCAAACAATTGAAGTGCCAGTAACTTGTCGTTTAGATACCGAAGAAGAAGTATCTGTGTATGAGGCGGGCGGTGTATTGCAACGCTTTGCGCAGGATTTCTTGGAAGGGAATGTGGCTTGATATTTAGTCCATAGCTGATTGAAATTTATTCTAAAAGACCCTATCTTGATGATGGGGTTTTTAGTTTTTAAGATTGCAGTAAATATAATGATAAATTTGTATATGAAAAATAGTGTTAAATATTAAATCAAATTTTGAAAAATTAATTGTATTCTGATTGGGAAATATAATTTTTTCCAAAAGCTCTTTTTTTCCATAATACTTAGTTAAATCAAACTTATTGTTTGAAGAATTATAAGTTCGTGTACCAATTAAAGAGCCAGTAACAGTAGTATCATAAAAGTCTTCAATTACTTGGTCTTTAGGTAGTTGAAGAATGTAAAGGTTTTCAAAAATATGAAAAAATTCTAATTTAGCTGAGAGATTTAGTGATACGTTATTAATTGCCTTAAATGTTTTTGAGAACTCACTTCGTGCAGTTTTTATCACATCATTGCCGGCTTTATCTCCATCGACAATAATTAAACAAGGTTTACAGCTTATAACATTAGCTTTGTAAATAAGCTTATAATTTTTAAGAAATTTGTTTAGTAATCCTGTTCCCCCTGAATAACCCATAATTTTAGAAAAACGTTTAGTTTCTTGGAGGGATGAAAATTTTAAAAATTTTAATATGTCTGGGTAAAGATTGTGAGAAGCTAGTTTAAAGTGTGTAGGGTCAGTGTAACCTTCTCCAATTACTATCATTCTTTGTGGGTGAATAAAGTAATGGTGAAATAGAAATTTGGCATAGAGTTTCTCAATACTATTAAGTTCATCAAAGTTTCTAGTTTGATTTTTAAACTCAATTTGCTGTTTATTTTTTATTTGAAAAATATGACTTAAAATACCATTTAATGCTTCTCGACTTATTTTTTGCTTATCCATGTGAACTTTGGATTTGACAAAATTACCTTCTGTACAAAAACTTTGAACCATAGACCTTGTGTAGCGGTAATACTCTTTACTCACATTAACTTTTCTATTAACAGTTAGCCCTGTTACTTCTTGCCTATTATATTTATTAGTTAATCTTGTCTTTTGAGGGTTAACTTTAAATTTACTACTATTAACTACATTTTTTAATTCAGAACCGATTACCCAAGTGTTATCTTCTAATTTGACTATTTCCTCATTAAATTTAGGTAGATTAGTTGAAAATGTTAGGTCATCAACGTATCTTGAGTATGTAAATTTATATTTTTTTGCCAGTTTAAGCATTTTAATGTCGAGTATATTACCAATTAAATTGCTGATAATTGGTGAGCAAGGACTACCTTGTGGTAGAAATCCTTCTTGAGATTGATTTGGGCGGTAAGTGGCAATTTGTGCAATTAGCACCGCGATATCAAAATTTAATTGAAAATATTTATTTTTTGTAAAAAAACCAATAATTCTTGAAAAAGTAATACTTTGAAAAAAATCTTTTAAGTCTATATTTAATATTAGATTTTTACCGACATGCTTGCTGGCATTACTATATATACCGAACTTAATTACTTTTTTTTCAAAAGGTGTACGAGATTTTTTTGTGAATGGTATATCTAACAATAATTTTTTTCTAAAACCATGTGAGCTAATACACTGTACGTATGAAGATTTAGATAATCTTTTTTTTTCAAGTTCTTCATAACAATTAGTTAGGAGTGTGGATAAACGAGTCTGTAAAATTTTAAGGTCTGGAGTTGGCGCTAGAATTTTACGTTTATTACCATTCTTTTTTGGTATATCAAAGCTTTGATACTTGTTTTGAATTGATTGGCTAAATAAAATGAAAGTAAATTCTTTTTCAGAATAGCCTAGTACTTTGGCAAAATCTTTTTGCGTTTGGCACGTTCTCAATAAAAACAAGTTATTCAAAAAATGCCCCTTGGGAACTCATATGGTCACAGTACGGGGAAAAAACCGCACAGCACAAGTGTAGCATCGGCAAGAGTTCAGACATAAGCCGTTCACATTTTCAAAACAGACTGCGATACGCAATCTAAAAATCTTCCCAAAGGGCATTTAAATATTAACTTAATAATCCACTGTTAACAAATTTAGAAATAGAAAACCTGAAGGTGTATAAGTTTATTTTTTGAAAGTTGTTTTAACCCGTTATACTTTTTATGTGAATCTCTAGAAAAAATCGGCTTAATTTTCTAACAAAATCATCCTTCGCCCAACTGCCCTCATCACCCGTCAAAATGGACAATAGACAATCATCACAGAATAGATATACTGGATTGACCATTTCTAAACCACACGGAGAACAAAGATGGTAACTGCAGGTGATAAACCAGGAACAGGCTTCTATTTTTGTGTCCAATGCGGGCATCGCGTTTACTTAGAAATTGGTACAGACCGTCTACCACCGTGTACCAAATGCCATGGCACCGAATATAACAACAAGGTTGCCTAAGCTACACGACTTAAAACAGCTGATCCTGTTTTTAATCTAAAGCCCTATCACCCGATGGGGCTTTTTGCTATTTTACCTAAAGAAAACCCAAGGCAATGAGCTACAACATGGAAACAATACTCGGTTTATGTGTCGGCATTGGGCTAAGTGCTGCCAGTGGTTTTCGGGTTTTCGTACCTTTATTGGTTATGAGTGTTGCCGCGCTCATGGGTTGGTTTGAACCCTTAAAAGGTTTTGAATGGTTGGCGATGCCTGCTGTTTGTCTGGCTTTGACCGTGGCAACAATCAGTGAAATTGCTGCGTATTATGTACCGTGGGTTGATAACTTACTCGATACCGTTGCAACGCCTGCCGCCATGATTGCAGGTACACTCACCACAATGGCTGTAAGCAGTGGCGAAATGTCGCAATTTGCCAGTTGGGCTTCTGCCATTATTGTCGGTGGTGGAACAGCAGGTGTGGTGCAAATGAGTACAGTTGCGGCACGTGGTGTATCAACCGCAACCACAGGCGGTGTTGCAAATCCTGTGATTTCTACAGGAGAGTGGATTGGGGCTGCCGTACTTTCAGTGTTGTCCTTCATTGTGCCTGTATTGGTGGTTTTTGTGGTGCTCCTGACCTTAATTTGGGCAATTCGCTGGATTCGAGGAAAAAAGAAAGTTGTTGAATCCTCCACATAGGTTTGTGGTCAGTTTGAAAATATTTTAAAAATAAGTGTGGTAATAAATTTAATATTTAAGCTTTATTTGATGATTTGAGTGCAAAAAAAATGTAGATTTGGAAAATTTTTTAAAATATGACTTAAAAAGTGATAAAAATTTTAAAAATTAATCAAAATAAAATCATTTCGGGGAAACAATCCCATCCTCAAATCACTACTATATATCTTAAGGGTGTGATGGGGATCGAAAAGAGTAGATTGCTACCAGTTGCGTACAACGTGCGTGTAGTACTTACCCAAAAGGTCTCGATTCGGCTTAGGACGCTATAAACCAGAAGTTTATAGGCTATAAGATCATGGCTTATCCAGCATGATAGTTGAAGTAAACCACAGTTGTTTTCCCTAACACCCTAAAGAATATTGTTAAAAATATAAAAAACAAAACAAGATCAAGTAAATAAAATCCAGATAAAATAAAAACTTAAATGAATTTTAAACCATCTTTCAGCTACAAAACTCCCATCAAATTTTTCATTCAAATCTGTTAATTTGCAATGATCATCTACATCTAATTAGGTGTGATATGAGTGTTGATTACGATTTTTGGTGTCGTTTATTACTGACCTGTGCACTGATTAACTATGCCATTTTAATGCTGTGGTTTGTGGTGGTGATTTTCGCGCATGACTGGCTGCGACAGTTACATGGCAGATGGTTCAAATTGTCAGACGCAAGTTTTGATGCCATTCATTATGGCGGCATGGCGGTCTATAAAATTGGGGTATTGCTATTGAATATCGCGCCACTCATCGCGCTGTATATGATGCGACCTTAATTTAAAACTCTATAAACAAGCAACAGCTTTAAACAGTACATTAAAAACACACGGTCATCGAAATAGAGGCGAAAAGCCCGCAATTTGAGGAGTTGGCAAACATGAATCAATTTAAACCTGCACTGATTTTAGGCGGTCTAATTTGTTTGGGGATGGTGCTCGCGGGTTGGATTTTGGGCAATAGCGCACTCAAAATTAAACAATATGAGCGTGTGGTTTCAGTCAAAGGTTTGTCTGAACGAGAAGTAAAAGCCAATGTGGCGGTGTGGCCAATTCGTTTTAGTACTGCCAGTCAAGACTTGGCAGCGCTATACGACACCATGCAAAGCCAAACCTCCCAAATTCAAAACTTTTTAAAAAATGAAGGTTTTAGTTCTGAAGAAATGACCATTGCGGCACCTGTAATTACCGATAAATACGCCCAGCAATATGGTGGCGATGGTAATGTTGCTTTACGTTATACCGCACATCAAACCATTACGGTCTATACCAAAAATATTGATAAAGTGCGCAGCGCACAAAGTCGCTTGGTCGATTTAGGTAAAAATGGAATTGCCTTTGGCGGTGAGGATTACGGGCAACGCACCGAATATTTATATACGCAACTAAATGACATCAAACCTGCCATGATTGAGCAAGCCACACAAAATGCCCGCAGTGTTGCAGAAAAATTTGCTGCAGATTCTGACAGTCGTTTAGGCAAAATTAAATCGGCCAATCAGGGCGTATTTAGTATTGAAGACCGTGACAGCAACACGCCATATTTGAAAAAAGTACGTGTGGTGTCTACGGTGGAATACTATTTAGCAGACTAAGTTTGGCAGACTAAGTTTCGCAGACTAAGTTTGACAGATTAAGCTTGGCAGACTCAGCCAATTTAAAATCTAAATCTTTACACTAAAAAGTACATCGCCCGACTGAATTGACAGTTTGGGCTGTGCTTGATATTTTGCCCGCACCGCTTTGCATGCTGTATGTTCATGGCTTTAAACGACAACTTTATTTATGCACCTCCACAAGATCCGTTAGTAATTGTCTATGAAGATGACGACTTATTGGTGATTGATAAGCCAGCAGGTTTATTGTCTGTGCCTGGACGTTTGCCCGAACATCAGGACAGCGCATATTTAAGAGTACTCGCAGATTATCCTCAGGCAAAAATTGCCCATCGTTTAGATATGGCGACCTCAGGTATTCTCATGTTTGCCAAGCATCGTGATGCAGAAGTCGCATTGAGTAAAATGTTTCAGGCGCGAACAGTAGAAAAAAACTACATTGCTTTAATTCAAGGCAAACTTGAAGGTGAGGGCAGTGTCGATGTGCCTTTAATTACCGATTGGGAAAACCGTCCACGCCAAATTGTGCATTTCGATTTAGGCAAGCCTGCGCAAACGCTGTATCAGGCTTTGGAATATTGTGCGGTTGAAGATATTACCCGTGTATTGCTCACCCCGATTACAGGGCGCTCACATCAGTTACGAGTACACATGCAATATATTGGACATCCCATTACAGGCGATAAGTTATATCATCCTGAACCGAAAAAAAGCACTTTAGGTCGGATGGCGCTGCATGCTAGTTATTTGGCTTTTACGCAACCGTTAAGCCAAATTCCTGTTGCAATTCGGGCACAGCTTCCTTTTTAGAGATTTTTGGATTCAATTTTTCTAACAGGCGCATATTTTTCAATTTTTTTGTGAAAATACTCAAAAATTGGGATAGTCTTCGTGCCGCTAACTCGCTAACGTATCCTTAGAGCTGTCGTTATTCATTTGCCTTGGCATAAATAAAGGATGTGAATAACTCGCTGTTTTAAAACTTTGTGTTTTTGAGTGTGGTGGGCTGTCAAAGCGGGTTAGAAAGCGTCTTTAAAAACTGAAGATGACTTTTTAAAATATGGCAGACCAATGCGGTGGGAGAAGTTATATGCTGTATATATTGGGTGCAATCATTATTGTTTTGGTGGTGATTATTTTTTGGCAATCTCAGCGCCGCCGTGAGTTGTCTGCCAGCATTCAATCTTTACAAAGCAATTTAGACCGCACTCGCTCCAATTTGGCGTCCGATGAGTTAGAAAGTAATGAATTAGAGCATCAGCTCACCATGCTACGCATCGAAATAGGCAGTTTAAAAGGTCGTTTAGAAACCTTGCAGCACTATCAACATATTTTAGACGTTGAGCAATATGTATTAGAACGTCGTCAACAAGTAGAAATGTTTGTAGAAATGATTAAATCCGAAGCGGAAAATACGCGGGAGCAGTGCAAGCAACAAGTTGAAAAAGTCCGAGATTTTTTAGCCGAGCATGAGCAAAAAACCAAAGCCAAAACGCTTAAAACAGCACAAGATCAATTGGGTGCTTTTTATAACTTGGTTGAAGAACGTCAGCAACTCGAACAGATTATGACCGCGCTGTATCATAAAATTGAACATCATACGCCTGCTTTTCAGTTGCCTGCACAGCAGCTATTGGATGATCTGATTGAAGGTTATGGCTATAGTGATGCAGCACAACACCTGCAGCAAGTACGACACAAGATTCAAGATGCGGTTAAAAATCAAGAAGTTGCGCATTGTGCTTTTGTCGATGAGCAACGCCGTCTAGCGGCAGTGACTTTGCTGGCTCAAGCATTTAATAGTAAAGCAGATTTATATTTGGCGCAGCTGACTGAACATAATCTGGCTGAATCGCTTCAAGCTTTGCAGGATGATTTTACTTTGCTGAATCATTATGCGGCTGCATTTGGACACGCAAAAATTTTAGACTCTTATTTGACACTTCGACAAGAAGAATTAAAGTTTGCTGCTTTACTGTTGGCATTTAAACAGGAAAGCTCTTGTCAGATGCCACAAATTAAACTGGCTGCAAATGCTTAAAGCAATTGCAGTGTCATTTAAAAGCAAGCTTCTAGGGAATTCAGACTAAAGTCAGTGTAAAACGAGATGAAAAGTGAGTCCTTCGGGCAAATTTGTGCTATGTTGAATTCACTATTTTGTCACTTGCCAGATATATATTGGCTAAAAAGATAACAAGGATATTCGCATGACACGTGACTATGAACAATTCCCTGATGATGATAATGGCAATGTACTTTGGCAAATGCATGAAGATGGGGATGACCTGACAGAGCCACATGAGATTGAGTACTCCATCGCTTTTACCACACAAGAACAAGCTGAAAAATGTGCTTTGTATTTGTTGGCCGAAGAACAAAAAATTTCATTATTCCAAGATGAAGAATCTGACGCAGTTGAATGGATCATTACCATTTATGTTTACATGGAACCAGAGTATTCAGACATTGTCGATTTAGAGCAATGGTTCAGCAAAATTGCTGAAGAACATGGCGGTGAATACGATGGCTGGGGCTGTATGGCTTACGTCTACGATGATGAAGACGAAGACGATTACGAAGATTAAATCGGGTATCTTAAAAGCATGTGTTGATCACATGCTTTTTTATTTGTGATACATAATCTGCTGCCTAAAACTTTGGCGCTGATGACGTCATCATAAAAAATGCAGAGGTGCAAATATGGATATTGCAATGAAACGCGCTTATCTTGAAGCGACTCAGGCAGATGGAACACGGGTGCTGGTTGATCGCTTATGGCCGCGTGGTGTGAGTAAAGAACGTGCTCGTATTGACTTATGGCCCAAAGAAATTACGCCTTCGACTGGGCTGCGTAAATGGTATCATCAAAACCCTGAACAACATTGGGATGAGTTTCAGCAGCGTTATATAGCTGAATTAGCAGAGCAAGAAGAGGCTTTACAGGCGTTGTGTGAACTGGCACAGCAGCAAAAAATCACTCTGGTCACAGCAGCTAAAGATGAGCAGCACAATCATGTAGTGGTATTAAAACGGGTGATGCTGCAACGCTTAGCACAGTCCAATTAAAGAGTTTTATTTGATTATCCTTGTGCTTTATAAGGATTTTAAGTTTATGAAAATTCAGTAAAAAATGCTATAATATAGTTTTTGAGGTTTTTTATGTCTTTGCCAAATTGCCCAAAATGCCAATCAGAATACACTTACCAAGATGGCGACCTACTGATTTGTCCTGAATGCTCACATGAGTGGAAAGAAGGGGAACAGCTAGAAGAAACTGCTGCTGTGATTAAAGATGCAAACGGCAACGTGTTGGCAGATGGCGACACGGTGACTGTGATTAAAGACCTGAAAATTAAAGGTTCTTCGGCTGCTGTAAAAGTGGGAACGAAAGTGAAAAATATTCGCTTAATTCCAGATGCAGCAGATGGTCATGACATTGATTGTAAGATTGATGGCATGGGGGCTATGAAATTAAAATCTGAATATGTGAAAAAAGCTTAAGTTTAAGCAGATTTCAACAGCGCAGGCGACTTGAGTTGCCTGCGCTTTTTTATGGAGTTTATAAAAGTATTTTAGTATTCAAATTGAGCAACAATAACTTTAAGAGTGTACAAAATTAATACTGTTTTCTTGTGCCTAAGTCCTTTATATTTTAAGTGAAAAGAATAATTTTTAGGCAGTTTAAAGCCTAGCATCATTCAACAACACACTTCACCACTCATAAGAAAACTGGGGGCAAGTATGTCAGGATGGTTTGAGATTTCACAAGCAAGCAATGGTCAGTACCGCTTTGTACTTAAAGCTGGGAATGGCGAAATTATCTTAACCAGTGAACAGTATAAGGCGAAAGCATCGGCAAAAAATGGCATCGCTTCGGTACAAAAGAACAGTCAGGATGATGGGCGTTATGATCGACTGACATCTAAGAATGATAAGCCGTATTTTAATTTAAAAGCTGCCAACCATCAGATTATTGGTACGAGTCAGCTCTATACTTCTGAACAATCACGTGACAAAGGAATTGAGTCAGTGAAAACCAATGGCGCAAGCACCACGGTCAAGGATTTAACACAGGAATCGTAATTTTTTACATTAAATCTTGATGTTCAATTGCATTAGAAAAGCATGCTCTGGCGTGCTTTTTTATTGAGCTGAGTAGGCAAGGTGCTAAATTTAGCTTTGATTGAGCCGTTGAATTATAGATGACCATTTCAGGAGTTGTGAAGATCATGAATTTCAGATGCAATCTAAAAATATTGCTAGCGATCAGTGGTTTGTTGGGTAGTGTTAATATTTTTGCAGTACCAATCACTACTGAAAAAGCGATTGCTGCAAGTCAGCCGACTGCTTTGCAAGGACTGTATTTTCAGCATCAAGATTGGGAGTTGGCCTGTGATAATACAGGAACTTGCCGTGCTGCAGGCTACCAAACCGATGATGATTTTGAACAACCGATCAGTATGTTATTGACCCGTCAAGCAGGTGCAAAGACTGCTGTACAAGGACAATTGCAAATTCAGGAGGATATTGCTCAAGCGACTTTATTTTTAAATGGACGTGCTTTGCAGCAATTAAACTTTCATGAAAGTATCGCCAATCTATCTACTGCCAGTGTGCAAAAGCTGTTGGCACAGGCGCGTCAGCATGTCGTGATCGAGTTGAAACATGGCCAACAACGCTGGAAATTGTCTGATGCAGGCATGAGTGCAGTGTTGCTAAAAATGGATGAATTTCAAAAACGTGTGGGCACAGATTCCGCAATATTGGCAAAAGGCAATCAGGCATCCACGCAGGTTTTGAAAGCGCAAGCGATGCCTAAAATTAACATTCTCATGCAGCCACAATACCGAACCGCCAAAGCACAGGTGCTTAGCGCGGCCAGTGCAGAAAAGTTATATCCAATTTTACAAAAAACCGTAGATCGTGAAGATTGTTATATGCTGTTTGAACCTGAACAAGCAGAACAGCAGATTCATACTTATCCCTTAAATCAAGATAGCGTGTTGGTTGAGGCAAGCTGTTGGCGAGGGGCTTATAATTGGGGTGTGGCTTATTGGGTCATGGATAAAAAATTGCAAAAGATACAGCAATTTGTAACCGATTCTGCTTCAGAATTTAGCAACGGACAGATTTTTTCCTATCAAAAAGGACGTGGAATTGGTGATTGTTTCAGTCAAACTGAATGGGCGTGGAATGGTCAGCAGTTTGTCAAAAGCTATCAGTTTGATGCAGGACAATGTAAAGGTTTTGCAGGTAGTGCATGGGAAATGCCAAGCTTTGTCAGCAAGGTTGAATAGATGATACTCACCAATAAAAGCTGAAATTTTTAGATGAATCTTGAGCTTGATGGATTCACTGTTTAAGTCGTGTGTGCGACTAATTTTTCAATGATTTCATCCAGTTTTTTCAGACGTTTGATTTCATCCCATAAAGTTTTGGCTTCGGGATAATGTTTCGACATCATGCCAAGCCATTGTTTATAACGTCCCAGCATCCCAATTTCTGTTTTGGCAGGGCCGTGAATAAAGCGAATTTGTAGTTGCAGCAAATCTTGCCAACTCAGCAAAGGCAGGTCTGAATTTTGACGAATACATTGGGTCAAATCTGGGGTGGTGACCGCACCACGACCAATCATCAAATCTTCACAGCCCGATTCTAACTGGCATTGTTTGGCATCGGCATTGTTCCAAATTTCACCATTGGCGATGACGTTAATCTTCAAGG
Organism: Acinetobacter sp. SWBY1; assembly: GCF_002946595.1. Classification (NCBI taxonomy): domain Bacteria; kingdom Pseudomonadati; phylum Pseudomonadota; class Gammaproteobacteria; order Moraxellales; family Moraxellaceae; genus Acinetobacter; species Acinetobacter sp. SWBY1. Next base: position 2,644,517 of record NZ_CP026616.1, read on the forward strand.
CTTCACGAATAGGACGTAGCTGATCCCAAAATGCGGGAGGCGTATAGCCATCGGCTTTGGTACGTGCATGCACTGTAACCCATGCTGCGCCTGCATCTTCAATGGCGTGCGCATTTTCTAGCATGAAGTTCCGATCCATATAGCCTAGACGCATTTTGGCGGAAACTGGAATGTGAGCAGGAACGGCATCGCGAACCGCTTTAACCAGTTCATATACTACTTCGGGTTCATCGAGTAAAACTGAACCGCCACGATGCCGATTGACTGTTTTGGCAGGGCAGCCAAAGTTCATATCAATTGCAGGTGCACCCATAGCCGCAACTTTGGCTGCATTGGCGGCTAACATTTCAGGATTATTCCCCAAAAACTGAACATGCACAGGCGTACCTGCCGCAGTTTTGCCATTGGTGAGTAGTTCTGGGCAATAGGTGTGGTAGATATGGTCTGGCAAAATGCTGTCTGTGACCCGAATAAACTCTGTTACACACCAGTCAAAACTGCCTACAGACGTGATTACATCACGCATGATGGGGTCGGTTAAGCCTTCCATGGGTGCAAGAATCAGTTTCACAAGATGCTGCCAGTTCAAACAAAAGTGGAGTTATACGTTTTTTTCTGTGGGTTGTCTAGGAAAAGGGTTTTGAATTGAAGTGGTTGTAGCTAAGGTTCTGGTATTTAAGCTGTTTTATTTGACACAGTGATCTGTATCTCAAGTTTTATCTAGTCCATGCAGTTGATGTGCATCCTAGACTAGATCTTTTAATTGAGTTCTTACATCGTTAGAAATCATTTAAATGATTGGCTTAATTTAAACAGCCCATTCCCCCTCGACTATGCTATTAAATAATTGATCATCCTACACTTTGAATGAGCTAAACAAAAACATCTTACTTGCTTAAAATCATTTCCAACACAAATTTAGAACCAATAAAACCGAGCGCCAATAAAAAGAAGCCAATAATGGTAAAACGAATCGCTTTTTGTCCACGCCAACCAAACTTATAACGCCCAAGTAACAACGACCCATAGACAAACCAAGAAATAATACTAAAGGCAGTTTTATGTGCTAAATGTTGTGCAAAGAAATGTTCTACCGTAAAGAAACCAAAACCTAGTGCGACTGTGAGTAAGGCAAAACCTGCAATTAACATATCAAACAGCAAAGATTCCATATCTTGCAAAGACGGCAGCAAATTTACCCAAACCCGACGTTTTTGTTTGTTTTTCAGTTCGCGGTTTTGAAACCACATGAGCACGGCATGAATGGTCGCCATCAACAATACGGCATAAGCAGACAGCGATAAAATAATATGAATATCTAAACCAATCGAGTTTTGGTTAATAAATAAATTATGTTGGCTGAATGAAAAACCTGCAATTAAACCCACTGCTGCTACAGGAATACCAATCAAATTTAGCGCAATTACAGGTCGGTAACTGCTGAACAGCAAGCTCAATAACAACATTAAACCCGCAGTAAATGACATTAGGTTAAATACGTTGTAGTTGACACCCATCGGTGTCCACATATCGTTATACAACACGGCAGCATGCAGCAATAAGCCTAAACTGAGCAGAAAACGAATAAACCAGTGATTTGGCGCACGTTTAGACATTAAATGTGAAAATAAATACCAAAAAGAACTGGTATAAGCGATTAATGCTAAAATCGTATAAACCAAGGGGAGACTGATCATGTCAAACCTTTTTCAGGATGATGAATATTCATTTATATAAATTCGATGCGAACTACAGTATCCTATAACATCTTGTGCATAAATTTTCTATTTTAAAGAAACATTTTTTTGCTAATGGCTATTTTAAGCGGAATTTGCAATGTTTGATACCTTAACAGAACGACTCACGCAGAGTTTAAGAAATGTTACTGGCTCAGGGCAGCTAACCGAAGACAATATTAAAGATACGTTACGTGAAGTACGTATGGCACTTCTTGAAGCCGATGTGGCGTTACCTGTAACTCGTGAATTCATCGCGAAAGTTAAGGAAGAGGCATTGGGTCAGGAAGTGATGACTCAGTTATCGCCTGGTCAGGCGTTCGTCAAAATTGTCTATGACGAACTCACAAAAATGATGGGCGAGGCCAATGAAAGCCTTGACCTTGCTGCCAAGCCACCGGTTGTGGTGTTATTGGCAGGTTTGCAGGGTGCGGGTAAAACCACCACTGCAGCAAAATTGGCACGTTTCTTACAAGAACGTCAAAAGAAAAAAGTAGCGATGGTGTCTGCCGACGTTTACCGTCCTGCGGCAATTAAACAGCTACAAACGGTTGCAGGTGAAGTTGGCGCGATTTTCTTTGACTCGAATGCTAATGAAAACCCTGTCGATATTGCCAACCGTGCCATTGAACAGGCAAAAATTCAGTTTGCTGATGTTTTAATTGTCGATACTGCAGGTCGTTTGCACGTCGATGATGACATGATGGACGAAATCAAGGCATTACATTCAGCGATTAAACCGACTGAAACCTTGTTCGTGGTCGATGCCATGACGGGTCAGGATGCGGCAAATACCGCTAAAGCCTTTAATGATGCCTTGCCATTAACAGGTGTAATCCTTACTAAAACTGATGGTGATGCGCGTGGTGGTGCTGCACTTTCAGTTCGTGCGATTACGGGTAAACCGATTAAATTCTTGGGGATGGGTGAAAAACTCGATGCCCTAGAGCCATTCCACCCAGAACGTGTTGCACAACGTATTTTGGGCATGGGTGACGTGCTGTCTTTAGTCGAAGAAGTTGAACGTAAAATCGACAAAGAAAAAGCCGAAAAAATGGCGAAAAAACTGCAAAAAGGCGGCAGCTTCAACTTTGAAGATATGCTGATGCAGTTTGAACAAATGAATAAAATGGGCGGCATGATGGGCTTCTTAGACAAGTTGCCTGGCATGAGCAACTCAGGTATTCAAGATGCAATTGCACAAGCCAACCCTGAAAAGCAAGTGAAAAAGATGGAAGCGATTATCCAGTCGATGACCATCAAAGAGCGTCGTAACCCAGACCTGATGAATCCAAGCCGTAAAAAACGTATTGCTGCGGGTTGTGGTATGGATGTGTCAGAAGTGAATAAGTTGATCAAGCAACATGCACAAATGGCAAAAATGATGAAAAAATTTGCCAATCCATCGGGCATGGCAAAAATGATGCGTTCACTGGGCGGTTTACAAAAGCAATTTAGTGGCGGCGGTATGGGCCCATTGTTTGGTGGCAACGACCCAACTAAGAAATAATTGTTTTTAAAGCATCTTAGAATCAAAGTGTTAAAAAAGCAGGCGCATAAAAATGCGCCTGCTTTTTTGTTGTTCTTTATTCGTAGATGACAGCTACACCGAAAGATTTATCAGCGTAGATGGAGCAATGTTTGGTTTTTAGTGCACTTCATGGGTTGCATATTGAATATAACGCTGCAAACCTTTGAGCAATAAATCTTGCTCGACTTGCGGTTGATATTGCTGCAAGAATTTGGCAAACAGCGGTGCATCGCCACCCGTTAAAATCAGTTTACGTGGTGACTGTCGAATTACATGCTCAATGGTGCTGAGCAAGCCGAGTAAAATACCATGATGAACAGCATCAATGGTGCTGCGTCCTGGGGTGAGTTCATCAAATGCAGCATCGGGAATTTTAATGCCTTTGGTGTTTTGAATCAGTGCATCACGTTGCAAATATAAGTTCGGTAAAATATAGCCGCCTAAATGCGTCAGTCCATCCGCCAAATCAATAGTCAGCGCCGTACCACAACTAATGACACAATAATTTTCTTGTGGGTCATTTGCCACGGCAAGCACTTGCAGCCAGCGATCTATCCCCAGTTGTTGAATATCATATTCACAATGCAAACCTGCATAATCTGCATGCACTTTGGCATAAATCACAGGCACATTCAGGGTTTTTAAAATCAAGTGAATGCGTTGATTATTCTTCTGATCTTGTACCGATGACACGCCTACTTTATGCACATTCAGACTTTTAAAGTGTTGAATCAAACCCAGCAACAAATCGGCAGGAGATTGCAAATGCAATTCTGCTTCATGTTCGATGATGCGGTCTTGTTCTGTGACCCAATATTTCAGGCGGGTGTTACCAATATCTAGCCATAAATTTTTCATGAAGATGACTCGGCATGATCGATAGGGCGTAAACGTCCCTGATAAAAAACTTCAAGCCCTTGTGCTGTTTCAATTTGCACTGCGCCATCATCCTGAATGCCTAAAAAAGTACCCTGACAAGTACCTTTAAAATGTTCAAATTCAACTTGTTGTTGCATAAATGCGGCATGATGATTGAAGCGAGATGCCAAATTATAGCAATCGTGATTAAACCAGTCGCAGGCTTGTTGAATGGCAAGATAAAGCTCTGCGATCAGGCGCACACGATCAATAGATACCAAACCCAGTTCGGTTAAAGATGTGGTTTTTTGATCAATAACTGCTGAGCTGACAGGTGCAAGATTAAGCCCAACCCCAACAATGACTTGCTGTGCAGAAATTGGCTCAATTAAGATGCCGCCCCATTTGCCTTGCGGGCTGTATAAGTCATTTGGCCATTTTACTTGTAGATTCAGCGCCTGTAGACTCGGCATTTGCAAGATATTTAACGCAATTTCTAAAGCCAAACGCCCATTTACAGGTGTTCGTAAATTTAGCAATGTGCTTAAATAGATGTTCCCTTCGGGTGATACCCATTGCCGTTGACGTTGTCCTCGACCATGCGTTTGTCTGGTACTGCATACCAAGACACTCTGCACACCTTTTTGTGCAATTTCCCGTACATCATCATTGGTGGAAGTGGTAATCGGCTTCAGGATGAGTACTTCTGGAAGCTGTCCTGCTTCTGTGAGTTGTTGTTGCAGTTGTCGGGTTTCTACATCCATACGAATTTACAAATAGTGGAATATATTTATGGAGTTAATCATATATTTATTGATTGGTGCAATTGCTGGATTTGCAGCAGGGCTGTTTGGCGTGGGCGGCGGCTTAATTATTGTGCCAATTTTATATATTGTGTTCACTCAACTCAATTATGACCCATCGGTGTTAATGCACATGGCGGTGGGGACATCATTGGCAACCATTATTGTAACTTCGATCAGCTCAGTTACGGCACACCATAAAAAAGGTGCGGTGATGTGGCCTGTATTTCGTAATCTTGCGCCTGGTTTAATTGTGGGTGCATTTGTTGGTGCAGGTATTGCCGATTTCCTTTCGGGGCAAGGCTTACAATTATTAATTGGCGGTTTTGCACTGTGGGTGGCTTTTAAGATGTTTAGAGGCGCAAATATTGCGGTTGATCCTTCACATCATTTGCCTTCAACTGCAAAGCAAGTCATGGCGGGCGGTGGGATTGGCATTGCCTCTGCAATTTTTGGGATTGGCGGTGGCAGTTTAACAGTGCCGTACTTAAACCGTTACGGCGTGGTCATGCAAAAAGCGGTAGCAACCTCAGCCGCTTGTGGTTTGCCAATTGCGGTGGCGGGCGCATTAGGCTTTATGTGGTTTGGTAAGCAAGCCGAAGTTGCAGTACCCAATACCATTGGTTATATCCACATTTATGCATTTATAGGCATTAGTGTGATGAGCTTTATTACTGCCAAAGTTGGTGCGAAAGTGGCACATTTGTTATCGCCAGCGATGTTGAAAAAATGTTTTGCCTGCTTGCTGACCACCGTTGGCTGTTATTTTGTATATCAGGGTATGCGAGTATTTTTCTAAGTTGAGTCGCTATTTTCTTTGTTTTAAGCCATGTAAAATTGGCTCTAGCGCCATGAAATTGTCGGACAATGTCATGGCGTTGTGATCTGTTTCGCAGTAAAAAGAAAGATGCTTGTATCGGAGCTATGCTTGCAGTCGAAGGATGATCCTGAGATGTCTTAAATGAGAGTAGCTCCGAATTTTCATCACTGCATCTTATAAAAACAAGATAGGAACAGTATGCAACAACAAGAATCAGAAAGTTTATCGGAACAAATTGCCCGACACATCGCAGAACAGATTATTAGCGGTGATTTGGTTGAAGGTGAGCGTATTCAGGAATTGCGCATCGCCAAAGAACTGGACGTGAGTCGTGGTTCGGTACGTGAAGCGCTGTTGTTATTGCAACGTACTCATCTGATTGAAATTTTTCCACGTCGTGGTGCAATTGTGTCGGAAATGTCGGCACAGCAAGTCCGAGCTTTGTTTGACAGCAGCAGTTTGTTATTGGGTTATATTGTGCAGCGTATTGCGGACACGTGGCGAATGCATGAAGCCGAAGCCTTACAACAACTTTTGCTGCAACTGGCAGAGCAATGTCGCTTGGGCAATACTGAAAAGTTTTATGATTTAATTTTTCAATATCTGGCACGGCAGCCTGATATGGTGGGAAATTTATATTTAATGAAGTTCTATCAAGAGTTATTGCCATCGTTAAGACGCAGTTACTTTTTGACCTTAAATACTTCGCGTCGGGAGTTACAAGAATCTTTTGAATTATTTAAACTGGTGAGTGATGCAATTTTAAGCAGAAAATCACAACAAGCCACTTTATTTATGGAAGATTTTTGCCGACACTTGCGCAACTTGGTGTTGGAATCTCTGACCCGTATGAAACAGATCGAGCTTGCATGGGCAAGACGTTCACGCCGTTAATTGGGACATTATGCGTTTAAGCAGTTTAAAACTTTCTGGCTTCAAATCTTTTGCCGACAGTACGACCTTACATTTTAAAGCCAACCGTACCGCTGTGGTGGGGCCGAATGGTTGTGGTAAATCCAATGTGATTGACGCCATTCGTTGGGTGATGGGCGAATCTAGTGCGCGCCAGTTGCGTGGCGGCAGTATGCAGGATGTAATTTTCACAGGAACTGCCAAACGCAAACCTGTAGGTGTAGCCAGTGTTGAACTGCGTTTTGACAATACCTATGGCAAATTGGGCGGTGCTTATAACGCCTATAATGAACTGTCGGTACGTCGGCAGGTCAACCGTGATGGTAAGTCTGAATATTTTTTAAATGGAACCAAGTGTCGTCGTCGTGACATCACCGACATTTTTCTGGGTACAGGTTTAGGCCCACGTTCTTATGCAATTATTGAACAGGGCATGATCAACCGTTTGGTTGATGCTAAACCTGAAGAAATGCGGGTGTTTATTGAAGAAGCGGCAGGTGTATCACGTTATCAGGCGCGTCGTCGTGAAACTATGCTGCATTTGGATCACACCACACAGAACTTGGCGCGTTTGGAAGATATTGCTTCAGAACTAAAATCGCAATTAAAAACCTTAAAACGTCAGTCAGAAACAGCAATTCAATACAAAGCGCTTGAGAGCGAAATTCGCACCATTAAAGTCGAAGTGTTGTCTTTTCAGTGTGAACAAAGTGCACGTTTACAGCAAGAATATACCCTGAGTATGAATGAGTTAGGGGAAAGTTTTAAATTGGTGCGCTCTGAGCTGACCACTTTGGAACATGACTTAACTGCGACCAGTGAGTTGTTTCAGCGTTTGATTCAGCAATCGACACCGCTACAGCAAGAATGGCAACAGGCAGAAAAGAAACTGGCTGAACTGAAAATGACTTTGGAACAAAAACAAAGTTTGTTTCAGCAAAATACCGCGACTTTATCGCAGCTTGAACAGCAAAAAGCACAAACCAAAGAGCGTTTGCAGTTGATTGAATTGCAGCTAGAGAGTTTGGTCGATCAGCAAGAAAACCAACAGGCAAATCTACAGCAGCAAGATCATTTGGCGCAGCAGCAGAGCCAGCAATTTCAGGATTTAAAAGCACAGCAACAAACCCAAGCTGCACAATATGCCCAAGTCAAAGCGCAAGTAGAACAGCAACAACAAAAGCATGTGCACATGCAGGCGCAAAGTGAGCAGTTAGCCAAAAATATCAGCCGTATTGAACAGCAAAAACAAACCCTGACACAGCAGTTTGCACAAATTCAGCCGCAAGATCAGCAAGAGGGAATGCAACAACTGCAAGACGAAAAGACCCGCTTGCAGGCTGAAATGCTAACACTAGAACAGAATATTCAAGACAGCACTCAGCAACTCGCCACGTTGCAGACCAACTATAATGAGCACAAAGCACAGTGTGCGACCTTAAAATCTGAGATTCAGATTTTGCAGTCAGAACAGAAAAACCTCAATCAATTGCTCATTAAGCAAAGTCCAAAAGCCCAAACCGATGTGGTGCAGTTGATGCAAGTATTACAACTTGCAGATGTGGCGAAACCACATGCCAATTTAATTGAAAAGTTCTTGGCTAAATGGTTATCTGCGCAGGTGGTAGAAGCAGATATTGAATTTCAGGACAGCCGCGCACGTCAGCTAAAAATTCATTTGGCTGTAGATTCAAAAACATCAAAAATACAGCTTTCGGGGTGTGAGTCGCTCAGTGACTGGATTGCTTCACCGCAAAGTAGCTTGTGGCAAAGTGTCGCAATTACAGAAAGTTTATCGCAGGCTTTGGCATTGCAAACGCAATTACAAGCAGGGCAGTCCATCCTCAGTTTAGATGGTTATCATGTGGGAGCAGACTGGGTAATCGGGCTGTTTTATGATGAAGCCGCACAGGCAGGGCAAGGGGCATTAAGCCATCGGATTCGCTTGGATGAAATTGAAAAGGCGTTGGCGCTGCAACTGCCACAATATGAGCAAGCAGAACAGCAACTGCCTGAATTGCAGCAACAGGTAAAACAGTTGCAGCAGCAATTGCAGCAACAACAGCAACAGCTCAAACAGCAACAGCAAGCCTTGCAAACGCTAGATGTGCAAATGGCGAAAGCCGAAAGTGCGGCACAGGCTTTTGCAGTACAGCAACAGCAATTACAGTATCAATTGGCACAATTAGATGAGCAGCTTGAAGAAGATGCCATGCAAAAAGATGATCTGGAAATTGATTTACATGCTTTGGCTTTTAAACTTGAGCAAGCCTTACCGCAGTATAAAATCTTGCAATTTCAGGTCGAGCAGCTGAATGAGCAGCTGGATAGTTCACAGCAACAGTTTCAGCAGCAACAACAAGAAGTGGAGCTGTTACGCCGTCAAGCGGTACAAACTCAGCAGCAAATTGAACTGTTAGAAAAAGATGCCACTTTCTTAAAAGCACAATATCAACAAATTGTGGCGCAAATGGAACAAGCCAAAAAGTTTGTCGATCCTGTTCAGTTGGAATTGCCTGACTTGGAAACTCAGTTTTCAGAGCAGCAGCAGCAGACTGAAAAGCTGCAAAAAAATTGGCAGGAATGGCAAGTGGAATTGAACAGTGTGCAGTCCAAACAGCAGCAACTGACCGAGCAACGGCAGCAGCAACAGCAGCAAGATGAACAATTACGTGCCAAACTCGAAGAAAAGCGCTTGGCATGGCAATCGGCAAAGTCGGACTATCAGCATTATTCTGAACAGTTAAAAGATTTAAACAGCGAGATCATCACAGGTTTACAGATTGATGTCACTGCGCATCAACAAAAACTGGCGAAAGCACAGCAACAGTTTGATAAATTGGGTGCGGTCAATTTGGCGGCTTCGGAAGAATATGAAGAAGTATCTGCCCGTTTTGCAGAATTAAGCCATCAAATTGAAGACTTGGAAAATACTGTTTCTCAGTTGCAGGCGGCAATGAAAAGTATTGATCAGGAAACTCGTAAACTGTTTATGAACACTTTTGATCAGGTGAATACCGAATTGCAGGAGCTGTTTCCTAAAGTCTTTAATGGCGGTGAAGCGAGTCTGAGCTTGGAAGATGACTGGCAATCTGGGGTGAAATTGATGGCGCGTCCACCGGGTAAGCGCAACAGTTCTTTGGCCTTACTTTCAGGGGGTGAAAAAGCACTGACAGCTTTGGCTTTGGTTTTTGCAATCTTCCGTTTAAACCCAGCGCCATTTTGCGTACTCGATGAAGTTGATGCACCGTTAGATGATGCTAACGTGGGGCGCTTTTGTAATTTAGTAAAAGAACTTTCTGAACAAGTGCAATTCATTTACATTACACATAATAAACTTGCTATGACGATGGCAACCGACCTCTTAGGTGTTACCATGCCTGAACCGGGAACCTCAAAATTAGTAACCGTAAATTTAGAAGAAGCCGCAGAATACGGCCTAGTCGCGGAGGCATAATATGGAAATCACCACAATCGTTGGAATTGTCATCGCTATTGTGATCATGGCGTTTGGTTTGAAAATGATTCTAAAAAAACCTGTAGATTCAGCGCCATCCTTAGATTCGGAACTGCAATTTAATGCAGAAAGCCAAAAACCGATTATTCCACGCCATGTACGTGACCAATTGCAAAGCGACGCTACGCCACCGCGTGTGGAGCCGACTTTAACGGTAGATGAAGTTACGCAAGATGCGCCTACCAAGTCTGAACCACAGGCTTTAACGGATGATGTCGTGGCTTCTTCAAGCACAGAAACTGACAAAGTTGAACCGAGTTTGCAGGCAAATACAGAAAATTCTGAGCTTGATCCATCCACAACGATATCGAAGTCTGAAGTTGCACAAGACACGCCAAGCCCGACAGCGACAACTTCAGAATATTCATTATCGGATGAAATTCAGCAAGTGATTGTAGAAACTGAACCGAATGCGCAGACTGTCGAGCAAAACAAAGCTTCGACTGAATACAGCCTGAATCAACACATTGAAACTGCTGAAATTTCAGAATTTAATGAAGAAAGCAGCATTTTAGATTCGCATTTGCATGAACAAAAAATCATGGATGAAGAAAGTGCCTTGGCAACCGCTGAATCTTTTATCGCGCTGAATGTCTTCCCTGAACGTCGCATACTTTCGGGCGATAAAGCCTTAAAAGTCTTGATGAAATATGGTTTACGTTTCGGTGAAATGTCATGTTTCCATCGCTATAACGAAGATGGCACTAAATTATTATTTTCAGTTTTACAAATTAATGATGAAGGCGCAGATGGTTTTGATTTAGAAACTTTATCGAGCGAACAAGTTAAAGGTTTAGCGTTCTTCCTCGCTTTGCCGCACAGCGATGTGCAAAATGCCTTTGATACCATGGTCAGCATTTCAGGACTGATTGCACGTGAAATTGATGGAACGGTCTATGACCAAAACCATTTAGAGTTTACTCCACAATTACGTGAACACTGGCGTCATCAGGCGATAGATTATCGTGCTGGTCAGGCAAGTCATGTCTAGAATTGCGATCTCGTACTGGGTATAAGCTACGTCAAGTGTTTGGCAAATGAACTGAGTGCAGTAGGATAAATTGCAACTTTGCAGCCGCATTTTTATAATGTGCGCAGCAATACAAGCTGTAGCATGCGCTACATAGAAAAAATTGAAGGGCGGAACAAGACCGCCCTTTTTTATGGTGGAAAATATGTCTGTAGATTTAACCGTCGTGGCGCAAATGCGTCAATTGATTCAACTGCTTGCCAAGCACAATCATGCCTATTATGTGATGGATCAACCGACAATTGCAGACAGTGAATATGATCAGCTTTTCCATCAACTAAAAGCGTTGGAACAACAGTATCCAGATTTAGTTCAACCCGATACACCGACCAATAAAGTCGGTGGCACACCTTTGGCAAAGTTCACCACGGTTACACATGCTGTGCCAATGTTGTCTTTAGGCAATGTGTTTAATCAGGAAGAATTATTTGCCTTTGCAAGACGTGTCGAAGAGCGTTTGCCCAACCAAAATATTGAATACGATGTCGAACTCAAATTTGATGGTTTGGCGATTTCACTTTGGTATGAACATGGTGTTTTAGTGCGTGGTGTGACCCGTGGTGATGGGGAAACAGGGGAAGACATTACCCACAACGTCAAAACTATCCGCAATTTACCGAAAGTTTTGAGTGCGACAGAAACGGCTATTCCTGAATTTTTGGAAGTGCGTGGTGAAGTGTTGATGCCAAAACTTGGTTTTGAAAAACTCAATGCGGCCAATACAGCCAAAGGTGAAAAAACCTTTGCCAATCCACGCAATGCAGCAGCAGGCAGTTTGCGTCAGTTAGACCCGAATATTGCGGCTTCACGTCCTTTAGCATTCTATGCTTATGGCATTGCGCAATGTGTGCCGCCTCATGGACAAAGCACCATGTCCGACAGTTTGGCATGGTTGGGGCAGTTTGGTTTTGAAATTGGCGAACGTCATTTTGTCTGCAAGAGCATTCAAGATGTTCAGGCGGCCTATGAGCAAATTAACCTTGAGCGTCCGAATTTAAGCGTTGAAATTGATGGCATGGTGGTCAAGGTCAATGACTTGAAACAGCAACAGCAATTGGGCTTTTTAAGTCGTGAGCCGCGCTGGGCGACTGCCTATAAATTCCCTGCAGTTGCCGCTTTAACCACCATTGAAAATATTGATTGGCAAGTGGGGCGCACAGGTACGTTGACGCCTGTGGCACGTTTAAACCCCGTTGCGGTAGGTGGTGTGACGGTATCCAATGTTACTTTGCATAATATTGGTGAAATTCACCGTTTGGATGTGCGTTTAGGCGATACGGTCAGTGTTTACCGTAGTGGTGATGTGATTCCCAAAGTTGAAAAAGTCTGGCCTGAATTTCGCCTTGCCGATGCGCAAGAAGTGCATTTACCTGAACAATGCCCTGTGTGTGATTCGCCTGTGGTGATGCCTGAAGGTGAGGCTTTGGCGCGTTGTTCAGGCGGTTTGTATTGTGCGGCACAGCGTATTGAAGCGATTCGTCATTTTGTGTCACGTAAAGCCATGGATATTGAAGGTTTGGGTGATCGTTGGGTGGAGTCATTACTGCATCTGAACTTGCTACAAAATGTGGCTGATATTTATCATTTACACGAACACCGCGACACTTTGCTCGGCATTGAAAAAATGGGTGAGAAGTCGGTTCAAAACTTGATTGACTCGATTGAAAACAGCAAAAAAACCACGTTGGCTGCGTTTATTTATGCCTTGGGAATTCGTGGTGTGGGCGAAACCACCGCGCGGATGCTTGCCAATACTTTTCAGACTTTAGAGGCTTTGCGTGAAGCTGATTTAGAAGCGTTAAAGAAAACTCCAGATGTGGGAGATATTACGGCAGAATGGATTTTGGACTTTTTCCAAGCGCCGCATAATTTAGAAGTGTTGGATCGTTTATTAGCTGCAGGCATTCATTGGGATGCTCCGATTGCACCGACACGTCAGCCTTTGAATGGTGAAAGTTGGGTGATTACAGGGACGTTGAGCCAAATGGGACGCGATGAAGCGACTCAGTTGTTGCAGGCTTTGGGTGCACGGGTGAGTGGTAGTGTTTCGGGTAAAACCAAATGTGTCGTGGCGGGTGAGAAAGCTGGCTCAAAGCTGGAAAAAGCCGAGAAGTTGGGTGTGCAGGTCATGAATGAAGCTGAGTTTATTCAGCTGATGCAGGAATATGGTGTGCTTGAATAAGCATCATCCTACATTTTATCCACTAATAGGTACAAAGGCACTTCAACGATGAAGTGCCTTGGTTTTTACTGAGAGAAGTCGAAGGTTTAACGTTTCTTCACAATGCCATCATCAATCAATTGCTGAAAGTGCTCTACCAAGCTGGTTTCAATATTGCGGTAGCGCATGTTTAATTCACGCTGACTTTTTTCCGCATGAAAATAAATCGGGTAGCCCATATTCAGTTCCACAAATTTACGGGAAAAACCAAGTAAAGGGCCAAAGGCTTTAAAGGCAAATTTAGGCAACTGATTACGTGGGAACGGATATTTACGGCCAAAATGCAGCGCTAAAATTTTGCCCATTTCCAGCAAGCTGAATGTACCACCACTAATAATATAGCGACCTTGCGCTGCAGGGTTAAAAGCGGCTTGAATGTGGGCATCGGCAACATCTCGTACATCTACAATACCATTCCACATGGCTGGCACACCTGCTAGCGTTAAGCCATTGGCAAATTGCAAGAGAACCTCCACGCTGCCCGATTGCGTGTTTTTGGTTAAGGATGGCCCGAGCACCAAAGCAGGGTTAATACAGACCAAATCCCAGCGTTGCTGTGCTTGTACCATTTCCCAAGCTTTACGTTCTGCTGCTACTTTTGAATAAGGATAAGGCTGATGTTCAGGACTACTGGTCGTATTCCAATGGCTTTCATCAAAGCGATTATTGGCCGTATTTAAAATATCAATCGCATCGCCATAGGTTGCAGCAATACTTGAAGTCACCACTACACGCTTTACCGATGCAGTACGATTAACGCTGTTTAATACATTTTCGGTGCCTATGACGGCAGGTTCAATAATGTCTTTAACTGCATCTTTATAATTGGTGACCACAAAAGGCGAGGCCATGTGCAGCACGATTTCACAACCTTGCATGGCGGCATCAAAAGCACCTTCTTCAAGTAAGTTGGCTTGGAATAATTGTAAGTTGCCTGTGCTTTTTGCCGCGATATCAGTCAGATGTTGAAAACTGTGGGTTTTATTCAGATCACGCACCGTCGCGTGTACGGTATGTCCTTGTTCAAGCAGGTTTTTAATGACCCAACTGGCAATATAGCCTGTTGCGCCTGTGACTAAAATGGGTGCAGATGTATTTAGATTTGTCATTATTTTAAGAAAGTGATGGAACTCGTGACTATCATAAAGCAGCTGGGTTTTAAAATCCGCTTTTTAGGCGTTTTTTACGATACTTGAGCGTCAAAGTATGGTTTCTTTCAATATTTACAAAATGATGCAAAATCATTGTATTGTCATTTTTAAAGCTAAGTTTTGCCAAGCAGTTGTTTTATATATGGGAATTTTTAAGTTATATTGCAAATGCGTATGTTTCTCATTTTAATTTTATAAAAATCATGGGTTTACAATAATTAACTTTTGCAATTTTGCCTGAATGTGTCCATAATGACTGGATTAAGAAAGGGAGTACAGCAAATGCGTGGCAATCCAGAAGTCGTAGACTATTTAAATATGTTGATTGGTGGCGAACTGGCTGCTCGCGATCAATACCTGATTCATTCGCGTATGTATGAAGATTGGGGTTTAAGCAAAATTTTTGAGCGCATTGACCATGAAATGCAGGAAGAAGCGCAGCATGCCGATGCTTTGATTCGTCGTGTATTGTTCCTTGAAGGCACTCCAAATATGCAGCGCGATGACATCGACGTGGGTGAAGATGTGGTGTCTTGCTTAAAAGCCGATTTAAAACTGGAATACGAAGTACGTGAAAAATTGGCGCAAGGCGTAAAATTGTGTGAAGCAAAAGGCGATTATGTCAGCCGTGATATGTTGCGTCAGCAAATGACCGACACAGAAGAAGATCATACGTACTGGTTGGAAAAACAATTACGTTTAATTGAATTGATTGGTTTACAAAACTACATTCAATCGCAAATGTAATCTGATCAAAGCAAATTAAGCCAAAACCCGATTTATGATAAATCGGGTTTTTTTATAGATCGGCTTTTATATTTAGATTCGTTTTGATTGACGTATCTTGGTGCTTTGCAGATGTTGATTGAGCCGATTCAGTATTATACTGAGGTGATTTTCTAACTTGAGAGCAAGCCACGTGCAACAACAGATTTTATTGATTACAGGCTGGGGCGGTGGTACTGCACTCTTAAATCCGTTACAGCAAGCCCTGACTGCACAAGGTTTTCGGGTTGAGCTCATCAATATTTTTAACGCTACTGATGCTCAAGTCATGCAGCAACAGGTTGAATTTGCACGTCAGTTTGATGTAATTATGGGCTGGTCACTGGGTGGGCAATTGGCAACGCTACTGGTCGATGCGATTGCCAGCCAATATGCAGGATATAAAACCTTAATTACCATTGCATCCAATCCGTGTTTTGTTGCACAAGCCGATTGGGATACCGCTATGCCACAAGCCACGTTTGCCCAGTTTAAACAATCTTTTGCACAAGACCCAATTCTGACCCTAAAGCGTTTTGGTTTTATGGTGTGTCAGGGTGTCACTAGTAGTAAAACCGACCTATTACAATTACAAAGTTTGGTTCAGCCACAGCCGCAATCTTTGCTTCAACACGGTTTGGATTTATTGGAAAACTTAAACTTGGTGACTAAGCTTAAAAATTATACAGGTCTGCAGTATCATCTTTTTGCCGAGCAGGATGTTTTAGTTGATTGCAAAGTTGCAGCTAAACTGCAAAATTTAGCTGCAAAGTTTTTAAGCGTAGATGTTTTGCAAGGCTCGCATGGGCTGCCATTGTTCCATGCCGATGAGTTGACTAGCAAAATCTGCCAATATTTACAGAAAAACCCGCCAACAGGTCCATAAGTGACAAATCTCGCAATTTATTTTATCTGTAGACAGGTTTAAGATTTAGCACATCAAGTTTTTTACAAGATCAAGGATGATGGTGGGATGACAGAACAGATGGATTTGGCTTTTGATCGTGAACATCTTTGGCATCCTTACACCTCTATGACTCAGCCCTTAACAACCTTTAAGGTTAAGCGGGCATTTGGCAGCACCATTGAACTTGAAGATGGTCGCCAGTTGATTGACGGCATGTCATCGTGGTGGTGCGCGATTCATGGCTATAACCATCCTGAGCTGAACCGTGCTGTGACTGAGCAACTCGACAGTATGGCGCATATCATGTTTGGTGGATTGACCCATCGTCCTGCTATTGAGTTAGGGCGTTTGTTGCTCGAAATTACCCCACCGAGTTTAGATAAAATTTTTTATGCAGATTCAGGCTCCGTCGCCGTTGAAGTGGCGCTGAAAATGGCTGTGCAATACTGGACTGCACAAGGCAAAACTGAAAAAACCAATTTTATTACCACCCGTTCTGGCTATCATGGCGATACATGGAATGCCATGTCGGTTTGTGATCCTGTTACAGGGATGCATCAGGTTTTTGGCTCAAGTTTGGCGCGTCGTTATTTTGTATCTGCACCACAAACAGGTTTTGACCAAGAGTGGAATCCTGCCGATATTGCAGAATTGGCGCAAAGTTTGGTAGAGCATCATCAGCAGATTGCCGCCATGATTATTGAACCAATTGTGCAAGGTGCAGGCGGCATGCGTTTTTATCATCCTGAATATTTGCGTCAAGCCAAATTGCTTTGTGAGCAATATGACGTGTTGTTAATTTTTGATGAAATTGCCACAGGTTTTGGGCGTACAGGCAAGTTGTTTGCATGGGAACATGCACAGGTCGAACCCGATATTATGTGTATCGGCAAAGGGCTGACAGGCGGTTATATGACCTTGTCTGCCACATTGACCACGAAGCATGTTGCAGAAACGATTTCGCAAGGTGAGGCAGGTGTGTTTATGCATGGCCCGACCTTTATGGCAAATCCACTGGCCTGCGCGGTTGCAGTAAAAAGTACCCAATTATTATTAGAACAAGACTGGCAAGCCAATATTCAACGTATACAACAGCAACTTGAACAGCATTTAACACCATTGGCTAATTTGGCATGGGTGCAGGATGTGCGAGTTTTAGGTGCAATTGGTGTGGTAGAACTTAAACATGCTGTCGATATGCAAAGCCTGCAACAAGAATTTGTGCAACGTGGTATTTGGGTACGTCCTTTTGGTAAATTGGTCTATGTGATGCCGCCGTATGTGATTACAGCAGCAGAACTAAATACTTTATTGCAGCAATTGGCTGAGGTGGTGACAGGTATGCAAGGAGCGAGCGCATGAGTTTACTCGATCACTATGCAGAACAGCTTGATCAGCTTCGCCAACAGGGCAATTTTCGTCAATTTCGCAGCAATCAGCAGCAAGGTAAAACAATTGAAATTCAGCAACAGCAGATGCTGAATTTATCTTCCAATGATTATTTGGGTTTAGCCTCTGATTTGCGCTTACGTGAACAGTTTTTTGATGAAACGCCCAATGCACAGCGTTTAATGAGTGCATCTTCATCACGTTTGCTGACTGGAAATTTCCCTGCCTATGAACAGCTTGAAGCCACATTAACGCAATTATTTCATGGGCGAGCTGCCTTGCTGTTTAATAGCGGCTATCACATGAATATTGGTATTTTACCTGCATTGGCAGATGCGAAAACCCTAATTTTGGCCGATAAACTGGTACATGCCAGCATGATTGATGGCATTCGTTTGTCATCTGCAAAATATTTGCGTTATCGGCATAATGATTTGGCACATTTGCAGCAATTGCTGACGCAATATCATGCCGATGATAATTATGAACGCATTATTGTGGTGACTGAATCCATTTTTAGTATGGATGGTGATGAAACTGATTTAGCCGCATTGGTCGCGCTGAAACAGCAATTTGCCAAAGTCATGTTATATGTCGATGAAGCACATGCGATTGGCGTACGTGGGCAGCAAGGTTTGGGCTGTGCCGAACAGTATGGCGTAATTGATGCCATTGATTTTCTAGTTGGGACGTTTGGCAAAGCCGTTGCTTCAGTTGGGGGATATTTGATCTGTGATCCGATTATCCGCGATTACCTGATTAATCGGATGCGTCCGTTAATTTTTAGTACCGCACAGCCACCTATTTGCATGGCATGGACACACTTTATGCTGAATCAGATTGTGCAGATGCAGACACAGCGTCAGCATTTGGCTACTTTGAGCCAATCTATGCAGCAGGGGATTCAGGCCAAAGGTTTTGTTTGCCCATCAACTTCGCAAATTGTACCTGTGATTATTGGCGACTCTACTGCAACTGTAAGCAAAGCCCGACAGTTACAGACTGCAGGTTTTTATGTGATGCCTGTACGTCCACCGACTGTGCCGCAAGGCAGTTCAAGACTGCGGATTTGTTTAAATACGCAATTTGAAACGGCAGATTTAACACAGTTACTGGATTTGCTTTGAGTGTGCGTATGCGTATAGATAAGGCACAAGTGGCACAGCGTTTTGCCCGCGCTCATCAGAGTTATAAAACGCATGCCGTGGTACAGCAGCAAATTTGTCAGCAGTTAATGGCAAAAATGCAGCAATATATTGTGCAGCAAAAGTTGTCAGATCAACCTCAGCCTTGCTTTAAAAACGTCTTGGAAATTGGCTGTGGTTCAGGGAATTTAACCGACTTGCTACTGCGTGAATTTCAAATTCAACAGCTGACTTTAAATGATTTATATGCCGAAGTGTTGCATGCGTATCTGCATCATCCTCAAACAACTAGTACGCAAATTCATGGCTTAATTGGCGATATAGAACAGCTCGATTTTCCGCAGTCTTTGGATTTAATTTGTTCGAGTTCGGCTTTGCAATGGGTGGAAGATTTTGGAGCATTATTGCGTAAGGCGAATCAAGCGTTAAAGCCGCAAGGGTATTTGTGCTTTTCGACGTTTGGCCCTCAAAACTTGACTGAAATTAAGCAATTAACAGGTCAAGGCTTACATTATTTGAGTATGGATGCGTTACAACAACAGCTTAAACAGCAGGGCTTTGAAGTATTACACTGTTCAGAGCAGCTTGAATCATTAAGTTTTGAACATCCCAAACAGATTTTGCAGCATTTAAAAGCCACAGGTGTCACGGGTACAGCACAAGGGCAGCGTTGGAACAAAACGACTTTAACCGAATTTTATCGGGGCTATGAACAGTTTAGTCAGCAGCATAGCTCACAGCAAAAAAGTTATACGCTCACGTATCATCCTATTTATTGTCTTGCACGGAGAATGCCATGACAGCTCAAGTCTATTTTGTGAGTGGTATTGATACAGGGATTGGCAAAACCTATGCCACGGGTTATTTAGCCAAGACCATGAATGAACAGGGTATTCAGACCATTACCCAAAAACTGATTCAAACAGGCAATCAAGACGTTTCAGAAGATATTGAGCAGCATCGTAAAATTATGGGCAGTGAATGGTTGCCTGAAGATGATGACAAACTCACCATGCCTGAAATTTTTAGCTATCCTGCTTCACCGCATTTGGCTACACAAATTGATGGTCGTGAGATTGACTTTGCTAAAATTGAGGCTGCGACTGCGCAACTGGCAGCAAAGTATGATGCAGTATTATTAGAAGGTGCGGGTGGACTCATGGTGCCGCTGACCACAGACCTACTCACCATCGACTATATTGAGCAAAAACAATATCCTGTTATTTTGGTGAGTTCTGGGCGTTTGGGCAGTATTAACCACACTTTGCTCAGTTTGGAAGCTTTAAAAACACGTGGTTTGAATTTACATGCATTGGCATATAATTTGAACGATGAATCACAAGACCCTTTAATTTCGCAGGATACTGCCAAATATTTAAAAAATTATTTGTCAAAAAGCTTTCCAAAAGCACAGTGGATTGAAATTCCTGTATTGCCAAATATTTAATTTTTATTATTTTTTGTCCAACCAATTTGCCCAATAAAAAAGCCACACATGAACGTGTGGCTTTTTATCAATTTGGCGTATTTCAGCTTTTAGAATTTTTTAAAGCTTTTATTGCCAAACGGTTTGCGTGGTGCATTTTCGTCACGGCGTTCACGGTTGCCGTAGCTGTTACCATCCTGACGTGGTTCTCGGTTGCCGTAGCTATTGCCATCTTGATGACGTTCACGGTTGCCATAGCTGTTACCATCTTGGCGACGTTCACGGTTGCCATAGCTGTTGCCATCTTGGCGACGTTCGCGGTTGCCATAGCTGTTACCATCTTGACGACGCTCACGGTTGCCGTAACTGTTACCGTCTTGGCGTGGTTCGCGGTTGCCGTAACTGTTACCGTCCTGACGACGTTCACGCGGTGCAAAACCTGTGTTTTGTGCAGCTTCTTCGGTGTCACGACGTTGCTGACGCAAGAAACCACCACGACGTGCTGCCAACGGTTTTTCCTGCATACGCTCATTGCGACGTTTTGCCATGCCGTACAAACCTGTGCCTTGACGTGGTTTTAACTCAACCGCTTTGGCAAGGTTATCGATGTCATTTTTATCCAATTCCATCCAGCGACCTGTACGTAATTCACGCGGTAAAATTACCGTGCCGTAACGGGTACGCAATAGACGGCTGACTTTCAGACCTTGTGATTCAAAAATACGACGAACTTCGCGGTTACGACCTTCTTTTACCACCACTTGATACCAGCGGTTAATACCATCACCGCCAATTTCAGAGAAAGATTCAAACTTGGCAGGGCCATCATCTAGCACTACGCCGCGCAGCATGTTGTTTTTCAGTTGTGGTGTCACTTCACCCATCACACGAACTGCATATTCACGTTCAATTTCGTTCGATGGGTGCATTAAACGGTTGGCGAGTTCACCGTCATTGGTAAACAACAATAAACCTGTCGAGTTAATATCCAGACGACCAACCATCACCCAGCGATCATTTGCAATTGCAGGTAGGTTGTCAAATACAGTTGGGCGCTGTTCTGGGTCATTACGTGAGCAAATTTCGCCTTCTGGTTTGTAATAAATCAGAACACGACGACGAATTTCATCTTCAATTTGGAACTGAACTTTACGACCATCGATGCGAAGCTCATCACCTGGTTCGATTCGTTCACCCACTTGGGCAACTTGGCCGTTGACACTCACACGACCAGCGGCAATGACTTCTTCCATATAACGGCGAGAACCCAAGCCTACTCGTGCGAGTACCTTTTGCAACTTTTCACTCATGACAGCACAACCTTAGAAATGATCATCAACAGTTTACCTATTCAAGACACAGACGCAGATGCATCGAGTGCCATGAAAGCTTCCTTGGCATCCTGTAGGGGAGGCAATTGGCTTAAGGAATTCAAGCCAAACGCATTTAAAAATTGGGGCGTTGTAACTAACAACGCAGGTCTTCCTGGGAGTTCTCGAAAGCCAGATTCCTTAATCCAGTTCCAATCAAACAATGTGCGTAAAATTTGACTATTGTTTGATACTCCACGAATTTGTTCAATATCTGCTCGGGTCACAGGTTGGTGGTAGGCAATCACCGCCAGTATTTCTAGCAGTGAGGGCGAAAGTCGGGTCGGACGTTCAGGCCACACCTGTGTAATAATTGTACGATACTTTGCCCGCACCTGAAAACGGAAACCTTGTGCGGTTTCGATCAGTTCAATCGAGCGACCATGTTGTAGCATGGCAAGTTGTTGTAAAAACTGACGTAATTGTGTTTTGCTATATTTATCCTGAAAGGCTTCTTTTAGGCGCGCCAAAGACACTGCGCTATCACTGGCAAAAATAATAGCTTCAAGTTGCATCAGCACTTCATGCTGTTGCTCACCTTCAGACAGGTTTGAAACAATCTGTTCTGAGTTCATGCCTGCGCCCCTTGAATACTCAATGGTGCTTCAATACCACTGCTGATAATGCACACTTTTTGCTGGCGAGTCAGTTCTAAAATCGCCATAAAGGTCACAACCATGCCCATGCGTCCCTGACTTGGTTTTAGCAACGCATCAAAACTCAGTACTTCACCCGATGCGAGTTTGGCTTCAATAAATGCAATCCGTTCTTCAAGTAAAACAGGTTCTTGCAAAATTTGATGGGTCACAGGTTCAGGACGGTTAAAAATGCAGAACAACGCATCACGTAATTGATCGGCCGCATAGCCGACATTATTCACAGCAGTGTGTCCTAAGCCAACATTGGTGGCAAAGGTATCACGTTCTAAAACTGGCATTTGCCCAAGGCGTTCCGCCGCTTGCTTGACTCTTAAATATGTTTCTAGGCGGTCAATCAGCTCTTGTTTCGGGTCTTTCTCAATTGCACTGGCGCTTGGTGCTTTTGGCAATAACAGCCGTGATTTTAAATCGGCCAATAGTGCAGCCATCACCATATAGTCAGCAGTGAGCTCAATATTCAGTGATTTCATGGCATCCATATACGACAGATATTGCGATGCAATCGGGGCAATATCTAACTGGAGTAAATCGAAGCCATTTTTTTGAATCAGGTAAATTAGAAAGTCGAGTGGTCCTTCGAAATGCTCTAACAGAATTTCAAATGCTGCAGGAGGAATATATAAATCCTCTGGAATCGACTCTTGCCATTCATCTAACACACGAATGTGTTGGGCAGGTTCCATCGCATTGTGGAGGGATTGATTCATTACAGTATTGGGCCACGCGAATTTTCAAAAGCATGCAAACGCTATTTCCGCTTTAGATAGGAGGAGCGGTAGAGAAATAGCACAAAATTAATAGCGGCTAGTCTAAAGGATATCGTGGTTGAAATAAATCTGTTCTACAGCCAAATGTCAAAAAAAGCCAAAAATAAATAGGGGTATTTTCTTGGGTGATGATGTTACAAAGATAACAAATACAGCGTGAATAAAAGGAGTGCTTATTCAAAAGCACTCACATCACCCACACCACGACGTACAATTTGCGGGCTGTCACCCGACAAGTCCACAATACTGGTGGTGCTGAGTGTGCCTAAGCCACCATCAATCAGTACGTCTATGCGTTTGCTGAGCTGTAAATCAATCTCGTAAGGATCATCTAAAGGGTCTTCCTGACCTGGTAAAATCAGGGTGCTGGTCAGTAAAGGTTCACCCAGCTCTTTCAGCAGCATGCGGCAAATTGGATTGCTTGGAATACGCAAACCAATGGTTTTTTTATTCGGATGCATTAAGCGACGTGGCACTTCACTGGTCGCAGGTAAAATAAAGGTCGTCACCGCTGGGGTATTGTTTTTTAGTAGACGATACATGGCATTGTCTACTTTGGCGTAGGTGGCAATGTCAGATAAATCGGCACAAATAATGGCGTATTGGTGTTTAGCACCTAAACCACGAATTTGTGAAATACGCTCCATCGCATTTTTGTTACCAATCTGGCAACCAATTGCATAGGCAGCATCGGTTGGATAAATCACCACATCGCCCGCGCGTATGCGTTCAACCGCTTGGCTGATGAGACGCGGCTGCGGATTTTCAGGATGTACTCTTAAATGCAACATATGAATTCCCTCAGTGCGTAATTGTGTTCGTCGCTTCATTATGAAAGGGGATGGATGTCACTTGCAATCATTGCCCCATGCTTTATTGCATTTAATCTAGATTTTTACGTTCAAATTCTTCAATTTGTAATGTTTTGCCACCTCGGGTACAGTAACAAATACATTCAATCAAGCGTTTTGCATCGCGTGGTAATTTGGCTTCGCCATTAAAATAACGCTGCACTTGTGCAAAGACATTGTCTTTAAAAGTGCTGCCATCTCCACCTTCACCCGTCAGGTTGTCTAAAGACACGCGGAATTTACGCCCAAACGCTTGAGCAAACAGCCATTCTATTGCCTGCGGCTTTATTTCGACTTGTTCAAACAAGGCTTGTTGTTCTTGAGTGCGACCATCGGGGGCATACCAATAGCCTAAATCGGACAATAGGCGGCGTTGTTCACCTGCAATGGTCCAGTGGCTAATTTCATGCAGTGCACTATTAAAGAAGCCATGCGCAAATTGAATTCGTGCAGGTTGGTCTGTTGTTGCAGGAAAGTACTCAGGTTCAAAGTCACCTTTGACCAAGTTCACATTTAGGTGGGAAAACCAGTGATTAAAGTGTAAGATGAGCCAGTCCACCTGTTCCGCTTCTGTATTCAGTTTGGCCCAGTCCGAGAGTTGCACTTGGGGGGGCGAAGTGTCAGAATTGGTGGTTGGAAGTGTGCTCACAAGTGATGAAAAATTCACTTCTGTTTGCGGCTGCAACAGATGCATGACTGTGTTACCCAAAATTGGTCTGTCTAAATAAGTACAAAATTGTATCTTAATCTTTGACAGAGTACTGATGAATTTGTAGAATTGCCGCCTTAATTATGTCAGCAAATACCTTTCCGGCACAGATTGAGCCGTTTAAATGGGCTGAACAGGGCTTTACATGGTCAGGTAACCTGCCATTGTCTCGCTTTGCTCGTATCGCCCGTGAAGCTGTTGGATCAATTGATGATCAATTGGTTAACATAGACTGTAAGCTATCAATGGATGCGTATCATCGCATTGCATGGCTAGATGGTCATATTGAAACGAAAGTTCCAATGGAATGCCAGCGTTGCTTGGGTTCTGTAGAAATAGACCTCGTTTCAGATTTTCATCTAGCTCTTGTGGATGATGAGTCACTGATAGAGCGCTTGGATGAGGATGCTGATTTCATTGTATTAGGTGAAAGTGAAGCCACCAGCAAAGGCGATTATGACTCGCCAGCGACGGCTAATTTACTGACACTTATAGAAGATGAATTGTTATTGTTGTTGCCTTTATCTCCTAAGCATGATGCTTGCGAGCATAAGCATCAACCTGCCATTCAGAACATTGCTGAAGAAAAACGTGATAATCCGTTTGATGTTTTGGCAAGTTTGAAAGGTAAACTTAACTGAAAATTATGTTATAATTTCCAGTTAAGACAACTCAATTTGTTCTGATCCATTTTTTCGATCTTTGTAAGGAGCCATCATGGCCGTTCAGCAAAACCGTAAAAGTCGCTCTCGCCGTGACATGCGCCGTTCACATGACGCTTTAACCGAGAATGCATTAACTGTAGACCAAGCTACTGGTGAAACTCATCGTCGTCACCACGTAACTAAAGATGGTTTCTACCGTGGTCGTCAATTATTCGCTAAAGCAGCAGATGCTGAATAATTGGTGATGTATTAAGCGTCAAGCTTAGTAGAAAAAATGGGAGCGTAAGCTCCCTTTTTTTGTGCCCGATTTTTGTTGTATTTGGCAATTACTAAAAGCAAAATTAAGTGTTAAATTTTCGCTCCATAACTGAGCTTACATGAGAAGGTGTGGATTGTAGCTGCTAAAAACTACAATTTGCGCATCTTAATTAAAGGATTTTTTATGTCTGCTAAACGACTCGAGCAAGCAGCTCAAGCCACTAAAACTGCATTTGTCTTTCCTGGTCAAGGCTCACAAAAAGCCGGTATGTTGGCTGAGCTTGCAGAACAGTTTAGCGGTGTGCGCGAAACATTTGCAGAAGCCTCTGAAGCAATTGGCTTTGACTTATGGCACATTGCACAAAGTGGTGAAGGTTTAGACCAAACAGAATTTACTCAGCCGGTATTACTCACTGCAAGTATCGCATTATGGCGTGTGTGGTTAGAGCTGGGTGGTGTTGCACCAAAATACTTGGCAGGGCACTCATTAGGCGAATACAGCGCATTGGTTGCAGCAGGCAGCCTAAGCTTGGGCGATGCAGTCAAATTGGTGAACTTACGTGGTAAGTTAATGCAAAATGCTGTACCACAAGGGCAGGGCGCTATGGCGGCTATTTTGGGTCTTGAAGATGCCAAAGTGCTAGAGCTATGTGAACAAGTTAATGTGCAAGGTCGTGGCTCGGTAGAAGCAGCGAACTACAACGCGCAAGGCCAAGTCGTGATTGCAGGCGATAAAACTTTAGTCGAAGCTGTGATGGCATTGGCTAAAGAAAATGGTGGTAAAGCTATTGCACTGCCTGTATCTGTACCTTCGCACTGTTCATTGATGAAACCTGCGGCAGAACAGTTTGCACAAGCTTTGGAACAAACTGCCATTGAGCTACCGCGTATTCCTGTAATACAAAATGTCAACGCTGGAATCGCGGCAGATGTTGCGCAATTAGGTCAGGCACTTACTGCGCAATTGTATCAATCGGTGCAGTGGACACAAACTATGCAATATCTACAAGATCAAGGTATTGAATATATCGTGGAATGTGGGCCAGGCAACGTATTGGCGAATCTTGCGAAGCGTTTACCGAATATCGAAAAAGCATTCCCACTCGACACACAAAGTCGTATGGAAGATGCGCTAAATGCCATTTTGGTGGCAGAAGGGAAAATTGCATGACACAAGAACGTAAAGTTGCATTAGTCACAGGTGCAAGCCGAGGGATTGGTGCAGCCATCGCTCAGCAACTTATTCAAGACGGTTTTTTTGTGGTAGGTACTGCCACTTCTGAAGCGGGCGCAGAAAAATTATCGGCAAGTTTTGCAGAAAACGGTGCAGGTAAAGTTTTAGATGTTCGTGATGGTGCTGCCATTGATGCCTTAGTTTCTGACATTGAACAAAGCTATGGTTCAGTTTTGGTATTGGTCAACAATGCGGGTATCACCAAAGATAATTTGTTACTGCGTATGTCAGAAGATGATTGGGATGACATTCTCAACATTCACTTAAAGGCAGTTTACCGTTTATCTAAACGTGTCTTGAAAGGCATGACCAAAGCACGTTTTGGACGCATTATTAATATTAGTTCTGTGGTGGCACATTTTGCGAACCCAGGACAAGCCAACTATTCTGCGGCAAAAGCCGGTATTGAAGCATTCAGCCGAAGCCTTGCCAAAGAAATGGGCAGTCGTCAAATTACAGTAAACTCGGTTGCGCCGGGCTTTATTGCAACTGAAATGACAGATCAGTTAAGTGAAGAAATTCGCAAAAAAATGAGTGAGCAAGTGGCATTAAACCGTTTAGGTGATCCACAAGATATCGCAAATGCAGTGAGTTTCTTGGCTTCTGACAAAGCTGGTTACATCACTGGTACAGTGTTACACGTAAATGGTGGTTTATACATGAGCTAAGCTCAAGTATAAACTTTCAAAATTTTATAGATTCAATTAAACTAACGGCATTAAAAACGCCACAAGCAATGAGGAGAATTCCTGTGAGCGATATCGAACAACGCGTTAAACAAGCGGTTGCAGAACAACTTGGTCTTAAAGCTGAAGAAATCAAAAACGAAGCATCTTTTATGGATGACTTAGGTGCTGACTCTTTAGACTTAGTAGAGCTTGTAATGTCTTTCGAAAACGATTTTGACATCACAATCCCAGACGAAGATTCTAACGAAATCACAACAGTTCAATCAGCAATCGACTATGTAACTAAAAAACTTGGTTAATTGTTGATTTCAGCTCTGCTGAAATGAAAGCCACCGCAAGGTGGCTTTTTTATGCGCTGTCATTTTTGCAAATTTGCACGCGATCATGAAAAAATGCATCTTTTTGAATGTGTGATGTGATTTACACTTTGTTACCAAGCTCGTGTCTAATCACAACCGAAGCGGCTTATTTTTTGGTTATAAATGAATGAGAACCGCAAAGTGCTTATGTAAATGAGCGACGATTTATAACAGCAGAAAAAATAGGAGCACCTCATGGGTCTTTTTGATTTTGTAAAAGGGATTGGTAAGAAAAATACAGCAGCTGCAGAACCACAAGCTGCACCAAGTACACCAGTAGAACCTTCAGCACAAGAAATTGCAAATAAGCTTTTGGGGCATGTGAAAAGTTTAGGTTTACCTGTGACAGGTTTATCGGTGAGTTATAACTCAACCACGGACTTAGCGACAGTGCGTGGACAGGTCAACAGTCAGGCAGATCGTGAAAAAATTATTCTTGCTGTGGGTAATATTGACCACGTTGCGCAAGTGGATGATCAACTCACCGTTGCAACCCCAGAACCAGAAAGTAAGTTCTATACAGTAAAATCAGGCGATACCTTATCTAAAATTTCTAAAGAGTTTTATGGGGATGCCAACCAATACAACAAAATCTTTGAAGCTAACCGTCCATTATTGAAAAATGCCGATGACATTTTCCCAGGGCAAGTGTTACGTATTCCTGCTTAATTTTCAGTGGTTTGAATAAAAAAAGGCGCGCGATGCGCCTTTCTTTATTTTGTTTATAGCACTGTTCTGTCTGTAGTTGTTCTGCTGCGGGATATTCAGGCGCAGTGGTCTGGTACTCCAATCCATCTTCAGGCTGCATATATGACAACATGGCTTTATAAATTTGACGTCCAAACTGTAAAGCGGTGACTTGTATGGTGCTAAAACTTGTGCTGTCACGTAAAAGTTCTGTGTGATACAGAATAGGTGCGGTGGCATCGCCAGTATAGAGAAATAAGCATGCAGGTTATACAGAGACTTAGCTGTCAAGTTTGCTGCAGCCATAATACTTTACGCCAGTAATTGCCTGCCATATACACGCGTGCCAAAGTGCGTTTGGCTTTGTCCAATAAAGTAATGTTCACTTTTTTGTTCTAACTGTAATAAGGCCAATAAATTTTGGGTGAGGGTGGTCATATTGAGTGGTGCTTTTTATAGATTAAAATTGGGTTTTAGGGCGTTGAGTGGCTTTTTAAGTTGCTGTTTTTATGCCAATATGTGGCTATATTGTGACCACTATTATGTTAAATGATCCATCATATTAGGGTAGCTAATCCATCTGTAGCTCTTAATTTTAAACTCTCTGACATTTGTAAAATCAGACCAAATTAATTTACTGCCCTTAGTCCATTTTAGCGATTGGATACGTCGATTAACTTTTAATTTTTCTTCTTGTGTTGCAGGTCTCAAGTCCCCAAGTTCCCCATAGAGCCTTACACCAGGATAAGAACTAAATTGACCTTGAATAAATGAAGATAACCAAAATAGCTTGCTTGAATTTACAGCACTGATGCAAATATTGTTATTTGTTTGGAGATTTTCTGCGAGTTGTTTAGAGAATGAATCGAATAGAAAGCCTGTTCCATCATCATTTAAGAAAACTGTTCCTATTGGGGTGATGTTAGGTATGCCCTCTATAGAAACACTCGCAATATTTACATGCATATTTGCTTTTTGTGCTTTAGAAAAAACATTTTTAACTAGACTCCATTTACTTAAGTCAAGATTCATTTTTATAACCCCTTATTCTATTTATTTTTAACTTACATATAATTTTAGTTCATTGATCAATAGAACTAATTTTATATTTTATAGAGTTTTTAAATTTAACATAATACAGCTTTAACTCCAAAAGCTGTTGGATATTATCCTTTTTGATTTTTTAAAGTAAATAAAAAATAGAGCCATTAGGCTCTATTTTTTTTTAGCATCATATGTCATTCAAGTTTTGCTTTCGAGTGACACGGATGTGCTGCAAATGTCATTGGATGTGTCGTTTACCGCGGTAATTATTACCAGCTCAACGCACCGCCAGTCTGGTAATCAGTCACACGCGTTTCAAAGAAGTTCTTCTCTTTACGCAAGTCCATCATTTCAGACATCCATTGGAATGGGTTGTTTACGCCAACAAACTGTTCAGGTAAACCGAGCTGACTTAAACGACGGTTACAGATGAATTTCAAATATTCTTCCATCATGCCTGCGTTCATACCCAATACGCCACGTGGCATGGTGTCACGTGCATATTCAATTTCAAGCATAGTACCTTCAAGAATCATTTGAATTACTTCTTGCTGGAATTCTGCAGTCCATAGATGCGGATTTTCAATCTTGATTTGGTTAATCATGTCGATACCAAAGTTCAAGTGCATTGATTCATCACGTAAAATGTACTGGAATTGCTCTGCAACACCATTCATTTTGTTACGACGACCCATCGATAAGATTTGGCTAAAACCACAGTAGAAGAAAATACCTTCAAGTACACAATAGAATGCGATCAAGTTGCGCAGCAAAATTTGGTCGTTTTCAGGTGTACCAGTTTTGAAAGTTGGATCACTTAAAGATTGTGTGTATTTTAAGCCCCATGCTGCTTTACGTGCTACCGATGGTACTTCACGGTACATGTTGAAGACTTCGCCTTCGTCCATACCCAAAGACTCGATACAGTATTGGTAGGCATGAGTGTGAATTGCTTCTTCAAATGCTTGACGCAAAATGTATTGGCGGCATTCTGGGTTGGTGATATGGCGATAAATAGCCAATACCAAGTTGTTTGCAACCAATGAGTCTGCAGTAGAGAAGAAACCGAGTGAACGCATTACAATAGTGCGCTCATCTTCAGTTAAGCCATTTTCAGACTTCCACAATGCGATGTCGTGGTTCATGTTGACTTCTTGTGGCATCCAGTGGTTTGCACAACCATCTAGATATTTTTGCCATGCCCATTCGTATTTGAAAGGTACAAGCTGGTTTAAGTCTGCACGACAGTTGATCATGGCTTTATCATCAACCTGTACGCGTGACGCACCCATTTCCAGTTCTTCAAGACCTGGAGCAACATCCAGTTGTTCTAGAGCGTTAGATGCTCTTGCCAACGGATCGGTTGAATCTGTTGTTCCACTTCTAAGGGTTGCAGCGGGTTGTGCAGTTGCCACAGGCGTCTGTGGTTGCTCTGCATCAGATACCATCTGCGGATCATGCGCTTTTTGCGGCTCGACGGGCGCAGACTTGTGTTCAGGAGCAGCCGGTTTTTGCGAATCATCTTCGAAATCGTCCCAACTTAGGATAGACATATCAATTCTCTCTTCGTTGCTTTATATCTTTTATGGACATCCAGCCACGCTGAGATGTCTTACTATACGCTTAATTTGTGAAAGCAAAATTAAGTTTTGCTCATCTTGCTCTGAAAAATGTACGTTCTGATCAAGCTGTTCACGACTTATTTTGCTTTCGCTGTTGTTTCACCGCTTGCACCCAAAAGTAAGCAATCGGTGCGTAAAACAATACAACAAAGGAAATCAGCAAGACCGCAAGTCCTAACATATAGTTGTGGGTCATGTGTGGCATGGTGGTTTCCTTTGATTTTTAATAAATAACTTCCCATTAAAAGAAGTTATTTGAAAAAGTATGAGTTGGAGCTTGAATAACCAACAGGTGATAAATTAATGGGGCAGAAAACAGCCACCAGTACTTTTTTATCAACCTGAAAGTAATTTTAAAAAGCTTTTGGCTCATTTGTTGATTTGGGAATACTAAGCTTCCCAGATCAACCAAGTGGTTTAAATTATCTAACAGTCGTTGAAGCAGAATCCAATATAGAGAAAGAGTTTTAAACTTCTCCATTCGACTTTTATGTTCGCGTTTTTCCTGTTTTGTTAGCTTTAGTTTTTTTCTAAAGACATCTTTCTTCTTAGTCATAATCACCTTTACTTAGATAATTACGCTACATGTAGCCCATGTTTTGAAGATTTATCAGATAGGCCACAGAGGTAGCCTTTATTCTGATGTAGATACCTTTAGTTAATTATTGACAAGCTTCACAATCAGGGTTGTCAATTGAACATGCCATTGGCACTGGCGCTGCTTGAGCAAAATCTTCATCAACTGCTGCAGCTGCTTCTGGTGCAACGGCTGCCACAGGAGCTGCAGTTACGGTTGCAGGTTTTACTGCGTTCAATGCACCTGTGTTAATGGTCGATTTCTCTGCAGAAGTCGCACCCAATGCACGTAGGTAATAAGTCGTTTTCAGACCACGTAACCATGCCATTTTATAAGTCAGGTCAAGTTTCTTACCGTTTGCACCTGCAATATACAAGTTCAACGATTGCGCCTGATCAATCCATTTTTGACGACGTGATGCTGCATCTACAATCCAACGTGGCTCAACTTCAAATGCAGTCGCGAAGATTGCTTTTAACTCTTCAGGAATACGTGAAATTTTTTGTACTGAACCTTCAAAGTGTTTCAGGTCATTCACCATTACAGAATCCCACAAATCACGCGCTTTCAATGCACGAACAAGGTAAGGATTGATTACTGTAAATTCACCAGACAAGTTCGACTTCACATATAAGTTCTGGAATGTCGGCTCAATAGACTGAGAAACGCCACAAATATTTGAAATGGTTGCAGTCGGAGCAATCGCCATCACGTTTGAGTTACGCATACCATCTTTTTGAACTTTGGCACGTAAGCTGTCCCAATCCAAACGCTGTGTACGATCTACTTCAAACATACGTTCTGGACGTGATTTCGCCACAATGTCTAAAGAGTCAATTGGTAAGATACCTTGATCCCACAATGAACCTTTAAATGTTTCGTAAGTACCACGCTCAACCGCCAAGTCGCTAGACGTTTGAATCGCGTAGTAGCTGATTACTTCCATAGATTCATCGGCAAAATCAACTGCAGCATCTGAACCATAAGCCAAGTTCATCTCATAAAGCGCATCTTGGAAGCCCATGATGCCCATGCCCACAGGACGATGTTTTAAGTTTGAATTGCGTGCTTGTGGTACAGCGTAGTAGTTGATGTCGATGACGTTGTCGAGCATACGCACTGCAGTTTTAATAGTACGTGCTAATTTTTCACGGTCTAACACACCACCTTGAACGTGTTGTACAAGGTTGATAGAACCCAAGTTACATACCGCGATTTCATCTTGGTTAGTATTGAGGGTAATTTCAGTACACAAGTTAGATGAGTGCACTACACCAACGTGTTGTTGCGGTGAACGTAAGTTACATACGTCTTTGAATGTGATCCACGGGTGACCTGTTTCAAACAGCATTGACAACATTTTGCGCCATAAGTCCTTCGCACGAAGTTTCTTATGTAGCATGTTGGTTTCTTTGGCAATGCTTTCGTAGTACGCATAACGCTCAGCAAAAGCTTCGCCCGTCAAGTCGTGCAAGTCTGGTGTTTCAGATGGCGTAAACAATGTCCATTCTGCATCTTCAAAGACACGTTGCATGAACAAGTCAGGTACCCAGTTGGCTGTGTTCATATCATGGGTACGACGACGGTCATCCCCTGTGTTTTTACGCAGCTCTAGGAATTCTTCGATGTCTAAGTGCCAGGTTTCTAAGTACGC
Organism: Acinetobacter sp. SWBY1; assembly: GCF_002946595.1. Lineage (NCBI taxonomy): Bacteria > Pseudomonadati > Pseudomonadota > Gammaproteobacteria > Moraxellales > Moraxellaceae > Acinetobacter > Acinetobacter sp. SWBY1. The sequence goes on from NZ_CP026616.1 coordinate 2,677,873, forward strand.
ACATACCGCACCTTTACGCTTACCACCTTGATTGACCGCAACAGCAGTATCGTTCGCCACTTTAAGGAACGGAACAACACCTTGAGATTTACCGTTAGTTCCTTTGATATATGAGTTCAAGGCACGTACTGGCGTCCAGTCATTACCTAAACCACCTGCCCATTTAGACAGCATTGCGTTGTCACGCATTGCGCCATAAATGTTGTAAAGGTCATCGGAAATTGTAGTTAAGTAACAGCTTGATAACTGTGGGCGTAGCGTACCTGAGTTAAACAGGGTAGGCGTAGATGCCATGTAGTCGAAGCTAGACAATAAGTTATAGAACTCGATTGCACGTGCTTCACGGTCATCTTCATTGAGCGCCAGACCCATTGATACACGCATAAAGAACAATTGTGGAAGTTCAAAGCGTACGCCATTTGAGTGAATGAAATAACGGTCAAATAAGGTTTGCAGACCTAAATAGGTAAACTGGTTTGAGCGCTCAGGTTGAATCGCTGCAGCAAGTTTGGCAAGGTCAAACTCAAGTAAGTCTGCAGAAAGCAAATCAAGCTCAACACCTTTTTTCAGGAAAGTTTCTAATGCTTCGCCTTCAGGTGTATCTGTTGCTAAACCTAAAAACTCTAAACCTGTTGCCACCAAGTCATTACGCAATAAACGCGCAGTCACATAAGTATAGTTCGGCTCTTGCTCAATACGGGTACGGGTCGCCATCATCATGGTGGTTGAGATGTCAGACTCTTTTACACCGTTGTAGAGGTTTTTCACGGTTTCATCAATGATGGCATCTACATCAATGCCTTCTAAACCTTCTGCCGCTTTATTCACGGTTGCTTTTAAAGCACCTAAATCTAGTGGTTTAAGCTGACCGTTTGCGTCGGTCACTTGTAAAGTCGGGTGATGGTTTTCACCTGCTTGCTTACGTGCTTCTGAGCGTTGTTCACGGTAGATGACATAAGCACGAGCAACTTTTTGCTCGCCTGTACGCATAAGCGCCAGTTCAACTTGATCTTGAATTTCTTCAATATGAATGGTTCCGCCAGAGGGTAAACGACGGTTGAATGTGTTCAACACCATTTCAGTCAGTTGTTCGATCCGATCATGAATGCGGCTTGAATCGGCGCTTTGTTGACCTTCTACAGCCAGAAACGCTTTGCCAATTGCAACTGCAATTTTTTCAGCATCAAAAGCGGCAACATCACCAGTGCGTTTAATCACTTGTAATTGACCAGGGGTTGAGGTGATTACGCTCATGTCAGCATAGCTCCATTGTCATCTATTGTTATGTTTATGGACCATTAAACTGGGCAAAATTTAGGCCGCAGTGATTGAGGGATAAACACAAGACTTAGTGGTTTAAAATTGAATTGAACACAAGATACGGGAAAATTGAGGGTAGATCAATATTGACTTTTTCTTTTAAATTTTGACTATTTTAGGATTCAAATTTATCTCAAAAATACCGAATTTTGTCCTTTCGGCTATAAGCCTTATCAGACAAGGGCATAGCATAGCAAAGCTCGGAAAAACTGCTTATAGATAACCTTGTGGATAACTTTAAAAGTTGTGAGATAATTTTTCCAAAGGCGGCAAAGGCTTGATCTAGTGCAAAAAATACCCATTTTGTAACTTTATATTTCTTAAATCTGTTTAAAAATCACCAAAACTAGAAAAGTGCTATAAATTCAATGCTTAATAAAAATATAACAAAATAATACGCAGATGTATCAGTTTGGTGAACAGTATCTTGTTTACAATGTAAACGTGTGTATATTGCAAATTATATCAAGACCTATCTCTCAGATTTTAAAAGGATAGGTCGAATCCAATAAAGGGACAGGTTATGAGTCAAGAAGAAAAGTTACCAAAAATTTTAATTGTTGAAGATGATGAACGCCTTGCACGACTTACGCAGGAATACTTAATTCGCAATGGTTTGGAAGTTGGGGTAGAACCAGATGGCAACCGCGCGATTCGCCGTATTATTGCCGAGCAGCCCGACCTTGTGGTGCTTGATGTGATGTTACCAGGTGCCGATGGTTTAACCATTTGTCGTGAAGTTCGTCCACATTATCATCAACCGATTTTAATGCTGACTGCGCGTACTGAAGATATGGATCAGGTGCTAGGTCTAGAAATGGGTGCAGATGACTATGTTGCAAAACCTGTGCAGCCGCGCGTATTGTTGGCGCGTATTCGTGCTTTATTACGCCGTACCGACAAAGTGACTGAAGATGAAGTCGCACAGCGCATTGAATTTGATGATTTAGTAATTGATAACGGCGGCCGTGCTGTGACTTTAAATGGTGAGTTGGTTGATTTCACTAGCGCAGAATATGACCTGTTATGGTTGTTGGCTTCGAATGCGGGGCGTATTTTATCTCGAGAAGATATTTTTGAGCGTCTGCGCGGCATTGAATATGATGGACAAGACCGTTCAATTGATGTGCGTATTTCACGTATTCGTCCAAAAATTGGTGATGATCCTGAAAATCCAAAACGTATTAAAACTGTGCGCAGTAAAGGTTATTTGTTCGTTAAAGAAACCAACGGCATGTAATACGCTTTTTTCTGAGTCAAATACTGGCTCACATATAAAATAAGTCACATAGGACGGATTTTGTGCTTAAACACAGTATATTCTTGCGCATATATGCAGGATTGGTGATCTTAGTTGCAGTAGTTGCCATTTTGGCGTACTTATTGGTGCAAATCATCAACTATCAGCGTGCGCAAGAATATCGTGAGTCTTTAACTGATGGTATGGCTTATATTATTAGTGAAGGGATTGCACGACAACAAAACGAACAGCAAAAGAAAGACTGGATTTCTGATGCATCCGATTTGCTAGAATTACCCATCTATTATGTGCAGGCAGACAAAGTAGATTTGTCGCGCACAGAGCTTCGACGGATTAAAGAACGTAAAGCCGCTGTGCGCTATGATGCCGAAAATATGATTGCCTATATTATTTTGGGTATGAAAGATGATCCAAATCATTATTTATATATCAAGGCAGATAAAATTACAGAACGGCAAATGAAAGCTTTGCCGATTTTTGTTTTAGATTATTTGGTGTATTACCCAGGTCAGGAAAAAGAATATCTAGCCAAAATTCAGCAGCACTTTTCTTATCCAGTCAATATTAAAAATATTCAGGAACTGCCACTCGATTCTGAACAGATTGGGCGTTTAAGACTCGATCACAGCATTATTTTATATCGTGACAATGCCACCGTGCGTGGTACAACCATCTCGATTGTGTCACCGATGCCAAATTCACCCTCAGAAGTCTTGGTTTTAGGGCCTGTGCCGTTATTTAACTGGATGCCATTCCAGTTGGCAGCAGGCATTACCTTGCTCAGTATGTTTATGTTGAGTTTGGGGGTTTATGGTCTGATCTTGCCTATGCAGCGTAAGATTCGCCAAGTGAACTATGCCTTAAACCGTACTAAATCGGGCGATTTAAACATGCGTTTGCCTGTAGATGGCACAGATGAAATGGCAAGTTTGGCATCTAGCTATAACAGCATGTCTGACCATATTCAGCGTTTGATTGAAGCGCAGCGTGAACTGATGCGCGCTGTATCGCATGAGCTGCGCACGCCTGTGGCACGTATTCGTTTTGGTATGGAAATGCTGGCAGAAGAAGATGATTACGAATATCGCTTACAGCAAGTCGAAATGATTGATAAAGATATTGAGGCTTTAAACACCTTGATTGATGAGATCATGACCTATGCCAAACTTGAACAGGGCATGCCATCTTTAGAAATTGAAAAGATCGTTTTGGTTGAAGTGCTAGAGCAGGTGGCTACGGAAACAGAAGCATTGAAAACCCAAAAAGATATTCAATTGCTTGCCCCACCTGTGACTTTGGAAGTGGAAGCTGAACGCCGTTACTTGCACCGTGTGGTACAGAACTTGGTGGGCAATGCAGTCCGTTACTGTGACCATAAAGTCTTGATCAGTGGCGGTATTAACGAACAAGGCATGGCCTATGTTTGTGTGGAAGATGATGGGCCGGGGATTCCCGAACAAGACCGAGAACGTGTATTTGAAGCCTTTGCTCGTTTAGATGACAGCCGCACCCGTGCTTCAGGTGGTTATGGTTTAGGTTTATCTATTGTGAGCCGTATTGCTTATTGGTTTGGTGGGAAAATTGAAGTCGATCAGAGTCCAAACTTGGGTGGTGCACGTTTTATGATGGTTTGGCCTGCCAAACGGTTTAGTAAGGCAAGAAAAAAAGTCGCAGCAGAGAAAGAGAAAACTACAGATTCATTGACTTGATTTGAGTGTACTAAAACTTTTCTCAGACATAAAAACCAGTGCAGTTCAAGGCACTGGTTTTTTATCGCTTTTTTATCTCTATGCAGATCAATCTATAACTTAGTGCGATTCTTTATATAGCTGATCGGCCTGTTCAAAATGGTCTGTCACTTCATGACTTGGCGCTTTGCCCAATAAACTCACTACGACAATCGCAATCCAAGAACAGACAAAGCCCGGAATAATTTCATAAATACCTGTATCTGCCCAAAGGTTTTTCCAAAGAATGACCATAAGTGCGCCGACAACCATCCCCGCCAATGCACCATTTAAAGTCATGCGTTTCCAGAACAAAGACAAAATGATTAGTGGACCAAATGCTGCACCGAAGCCTGCCCAAGCATAAGAAACCAATCCCAAGACTTTTGATTCAGGATTACCCGCCATCCAAATAGCAAGCAGCGCAATCATGAGTACCATGCCGCGTCCGACCCACACCAATTCATTTTGTGAGGCATTTTTGCGTAAGAATGATTTGTAAAAATCTTCAGTTAAAGTACTTGAGCAGACCAAAAGTTGACAGCTTAGGGTACTCATAACGGCAGCTAAAATTGCAGCCAGTACCACACCTGCCACCCACGGATTAAACAGGATTTTGGTCAGTTCCATAAATACTGTTTCAGGGTTGGCATTGACCACACCTGCCAGTTCAGGATGTTGCTGGAAGTAGGCGATACCAAAAAAGCCCGCAGCCACCGCACCGCCTAAACATAGTGTCATCCATGTCATGCCAATACGACGTGCATTCGGAATAGACTTGACTGAATCAACCGCCATAAAACGCACTAAAATATGCGGCTGTCCAAAATAGCCTAAGCCCCATGCCATGAGGGAAATGATCGCGACCCAGCTTAAATCACTGACTAAATTCAGCGCCTGCGGACGAGCCGCTTCTAAAGCAAGTGTGACTTGGCTTAGGTCAGAAAAGCTGAGTAGGGTAATGATAGGGGTCAGCAAGAGCGCAAAAATCATCAAGCCAGCCTGAATGGTGTCCGTCCAGCTGACTGCCAAGAAACCACCAATAAACACATAGCTGATGGTGGCAATAGCACTAATCCACAATGCAGTGCTATAAGGCAGATCAAACATACTTTCAAATAAGCGCGCACCTGCAACCATGCCCGAAGCACAATAAATCGCAAAGAAAATTAGAATTACGCAGGCAGATACAATCCTTAAAATTTTTCTTTGATCATTAAAACGGTTAGAAAAATAATCAGGCAAAGTCAGTGCATTGTGCTGTACTTCGGTGTGTACTCGTAAACGACCTGCCACCAAAAGCCAGTTTAGCCATGCGCCAATAATCAGACCAACGGCAATCCACATTTCAGACAAACCTGAAAGATAAATGGCACCGGGCAAGCCCATCAGCAACCAACCACTCATATCGGATGCGCCTGCAGAAAGTGCGGTGACAAAACTGCCAAGACGACGACCACCTAAAATGTAGTCCGAGAAATTTCGAGTCGCGCGATAAGCCAATAAACCAATGACAATCATGGCGACAATATAAAACAGGAAAGTAATAATGGTGGGGTTGAGTGCGCTCATACAGTATCCATTTGGGTTTTGGACAGTCGATCAAAATACAGACCGCTGCTAGATGTGAGTCACTCAATTTGGTGAGTGCAGACATCTCATTTGCGGTACTGATTTCATCAATAAACGCGAAATTTAAACATACATTAAAAAATATTTCAGACTTTTTTCTGAATACGCATAAAAATAGGCAGCTTGAAAGCTGCCTATCTTCTTGATGTTTTGCTGATTTGCTTATGGATTATTGCGACCCATAACACCACGAATGGTATTCAAGACATCTGCAGGTAAGACCACAGTTTTGGCATTGTTCGATTTCGCCATATCTTGCATAGCTTTCACGTATTGCTCACCCAATAAGTACGCCACAGGAATTTCTTTATCACCTACCGCAGAGCTGACCATTTCAATAGCGCGTTGTGAAGATTCTGCCAATACAACTTGTGCTTCAGCATCACGACGCGAAGCTTCTAAACGACCATCGGCTTCTAAAATAGCCGCTTGTTTTTCACCATCGGCTTTGGTTACGGTAGCACGACGCTGACGTTCTGCTGCAGCTTGTTCTTCCATCGCTGCCTGCATGGTATGTGATGGTTTAATATCCTGAATTTCTACAGTTTTAAGGGTAATCCCCCAGTCTGAAATATCATCAGAAATGGCTGCTTTGAGTTTGGCTTTAATATGATCACGAGAAGACAAGGCGTCATCTAAATCCATTTCACCCACAATAGAACGCAATGAGGTTTGAACCAGGTTTTGAATTGCCCAAGTATAGTTTTCAATACCATACACTGCTTTTTCAGGAGTCGTGAGGTTAATGTACGCCACCGCATTCATAAGCAGAACTGCGTTGTCACGGGTAATGACTTCCTGAGATGGAATATCTAATACAATATCTTTGGTGGTGACTTTATAGGCCACTTCATCGACATAAGGAATGACGAAGTTAAGTCCCGGTGCAAGCGTGGTGTGGTATTTACCCAGACGTTGCACAATCCACTTATAACCTTGCGGAACAATTCGCACGCCTTTAAAAATGGTAATTCCAACAAAGGCTAAAATCGCTAAAACAATAATAGATCCACCAGACATTTTAATTTCTCACTTTTTCGTTGTCATGTGCGCTGTGATGCGGCTGCACCACCAAATCATTACCCAAAATATCAATCACGCGAATACGATCTCCCACTTGCACAGGGCTTGTGGTGCGGCAGTTCCATTCGTCTGAACCAAGTACGGGCATCGGGAAACGGACTTTAATTTGATCATGTTCCAAGTTGGTTTGAATAACCATGCCAATTTGTCCAATAGTGGCTTCGCGTGACAAGCCTGCTTTGGTTTTATCGGTAGATAAGGGTTTGATAAATTTAAACCACGCCAAGGTACACAGTACCGACAAGATAATCCACATCACCAATTGGGTAGTGGTACCCATCATGGGGAACATCCAGTATAAAATACCGACCATGACTGCCCCAATACCAAACCATAAAGCGGCAAACGCAGGCAAGACCAGTTCTGAAAGCATTAACAGAACGCCTAGTACAAACCAGTGCCAAGGTTCAAGAACGAATTCCATACATCTACTCGCGTATTTTTTACGATTGGTTAATTCTAATTGCTTAGAGAAACGCATCGACTTAAAAAGATGCGCTCTCATCACTTTAACAGATCAATAAGTTTATGAATATTAAAAAAATCACTGAATCCTAAAATTTCGGACGCGGTGCAGGTTTCAGCGCGGCAGGTGATTTTTTAAAGTTATTGATGGCTTGCAGAATTGCTTTGACCTGTAATTGTGCGGCTTTTTCACCTTCTAAAATGGTTTGGTTACTGGCTTTTAAATCTAGAGTACCAATATGTCCAACTTTAGGTTGAATCACGATATTGGCCTGCGCCAATTCCTGATTGATGCTTTGCTGCCCCATAATATTGAGGGTTTGATCGAGTAAGCCCCACATGCTGACAGGTTGATTGCCTGTTGGACGTGCAGAAATATCCACTGCAATGACTAAGTCGGCACCCATCGCTTTAGCCGTCTGTACGGGAATTGGGCTGACCAAGCCGCCATCCACATATTGTGTTCCGCCAATGGTGGCAGGTACAAAAACATTCGGAATACTGCAAGAGGCACGTACGGCTTGACCAGCATTGCCTTTAATAAAGTCGGCTTTACGTCCATTATCTAAACGTGTGGCAACGGCAGCAAAACGAATTGGAAATTTTTCAATCGGTTTATTGGCTACGTGTTGATTGACAAAGTCTTGTAACTTTTGACCTGCAATAAAACCCTGACGGTTTAAGGTTAAATCACGAATGTCGGATTCTTTAAAGGTTAGGGCAATATGTTGGAGCTGATAAGGACTTTTACCACTGGCGTATAAACTGCCGACAAAGCTGCCTGCACTGGTGCCTGTGACAATTTTTGGTTTAATCCCGTGAGACTCTAAAACTTTAATGACGCCAATATGTGCAAAACCTTTAGCACCACCGCCACCCAGCGCCAGTGCAATTACAGGTTCACGTGCTTGGATAGGTGTGGTGCTTGGCGGTGTTTTTGTTGTTTTGTCGCAGCCAGCCAAAGTTAGAGCTAGTACGCCCACTAAAGAATAACGAATCAGTTGCATATCAAATCTAAATTTAGATCAAAGAATATTGCGCCCATCTGAACAAAAAATAGAAACTTTGACTAGCCCTTTTTCAAAAGCTTTTGTAACGGTTTTGCCAACCAATGTGGATTTTTAGCCGAAAACTTGCCGTGATATTGCGTATAAATTGCATCTAAATCTTGAGCATAATCGCCCGTAGGATGAAACACGCCCAAAATATGAATGGTTTTGTGTGCATAATCAAAAGAGAACATCACAATTGGGATATTGGCGCCGTAGGCAATATGGTAAAAGCCACTGCGGATATTTTCGGCTTGTTTACGTGTGCCTTCGGGCGCCATACCAATCCAGGTTTTTTCTTTTTTTCGTACAATATCAATAATATCTTGGGTATGTCCTTGAGGAGAATGGCGCACCACAGGAATTACCCCAATCCAGTTTAAAAGTGGCTTGAGTGGGGTTTCAAATAAAGTGTGCTTACCAAAAATAGTAATTTGAATACCTAAACCGAGTAGGGCGGTAAAACCATGCCACGCATCAATATTTGACGTATGCGGTGAGATAATAGCAACTGCTTTGGGCAAGTTGGGAAATTCGCCCACCATTTGCCAGCCTTGCGCCAAAAAAATATTTTTAAATAAAGCACGACTGCTGGCTGTTCCACGTTGTGGAACTTGGTCGGGTAACTGTGGAAATTGCCGTGCACTGCGTGCAAAAGGATTGGTGATTTTCATGAATGCGATGTCATCCTGACGTGCGTGATTAACAACAATAAATACCCAATATCATGACGCATGAATCTAAATCTATTCAAGATATTAGACTTTCGCTTTGTCTGATTCATTGGCAAAATAGTCGAAATCTGAATGTGAAAGTGATGAAAAATAACAATCCATTATTCAAAATTTTAGTGTAGTACTGCGTTTTTTTGATCTTTTGCCCATATCTAAATTGAGATGCTATGCCCAATTTGCGCCAAACTTATTTGTTGTTATTTTCTCTGTATTGGGCGCAGGGCTTGCCTGTTGGTTTTATGACCCATGCCTTGCCTGTGATTTTACGTGCGCAAGGTGTGTCTTTGGCACATATTGGCGGTTTCGGTTTGTTAATGCTGCCATGGTCAATCAAAGTGTTTTGGGCACCTTTGGTGGATCGCTTTGGACATTCATATTTTGGGCATTATCGTAGCTGGATTTTGCCGTGCCAGTGGCTGAGTGTTTTGGTGCTGATTGGGCTGTCCTTTTTACCGATTGAGTCCTTAAATCATCCTATATATTTGTGGGTGTTTTTTGTGGCTTTGCTCGGTATGAACTTGGTCGGTGCAACCCAAGATATTGCCACCGATGGTTTGGCGGTCAATATTTTACAAGCCAAACAGCAACATTGGGGTAATACCTTTCAGGTGGTTGGTTCACGACTGGGCTTTATTGTGGGTGGTGGTGCAATTCTGTGGGCATTGGATTGGCTAGATTGGCAAAAAACTTTCTTAATTTTAGCGGGATTGGTGTTTTTAAATACCTTGCCAATTTTAATGTTTAAAGAGCCACAACATGCTGCTAAACAAGTGCTTGTTCAAGCTCAAAGTAAAATGTCATTTCACGCACGTCTTGCTGCGATTCGTGAATATCTGCGCTATTTTGTGGAAACGCCTGTACTGTACGCATGGCTATGGGTGTTACTCAGCTTTAAAATTGCCGATGGTTTGGCTGGCCCTTTATTAAAACCTTTAATGGTAGATTTAGGCTTAAGTTTTTCTCAAATTGGCATTTACGTGACCATGTTGGGGGCAATGGCCGCTTTGTTAGGTGCAGGCATCGCAGGGTTGATGCTGAAATGGTGGTCTAGAGCGCATGCCCTCATCATTTTTTCTGTGCTTAAAATTTTGAGTTTAGCGGCCTATGCTTATTTGGCTAACTTATATGAACAGCAAGTTGATGTGGCACATTGGCTGATTTATAGCATTAATGCTGCGGAAGATTTATGTTCTGCCATGTTACTTGTGGTGATGCTGACCTTGATTATGCAGTACAGCCGTAAACAATATGCAGGGACCGACTTTACATTTCAGGTTGCGATTATGGCGACTGTGAGCGGGGTACTCTATACCCTGAGTGGAATGTTGGGCGATGCTTTAGGCTATGCGAATTACTTGCTGTTGATTTGTGTTGTTGCGATTTTATGCCTTGTCACGATCTGGAAATGGGCAAAGCTTGCGAAAAGCGCTCACTCATCCACGCTCGAATAAGAAGATAGATCATCAAGACAGAATGACAGGCTTAAACCATTTTAAAAAATTCATTGAGTGGAAAAAATAAAAGCGACCTTTAAAGAGTCGCTGGAGTATAAAAGGTATCCACATTGAAGCAGATACCGATCTCGTTTTTGTATTTTCAAAAATTATTATTTGCGCTTTCAGTGCTTCACTTCGGCAGCGCAGGCAGTATAACTTTGAATTATGACAATCCTGCGACAATTTAAGTCGCATAGAGGTGTGTTGCAGCTAAAATCAACATATTCTAGCTTCGATATGCAGTATTGATTGCCAGTGTCCATTGTTGGTGATTACAACGCGGACAGGCTTCATTGGCGTGTTCAAGTAAACGGACATGCCCACAATACATGCAGGCATAATATGTGTTTGGAGTTGTGCGGTACACGGGTTGGCAAGCTTTAGGAAATAAGGGTAAACCATAGCGTGTGGCACCGTCATGAAAAAATAACATGCTGAATTTGCCATCAGTTTCTAGTAAACCGACACGTACTTGTCCCAAATGCTCCACACCTTGTTCGCGCATTTCGGCAAAGAATTCATCATGCGACATTTTGCCGTATTTAATTTTTTCTAAGACCAGTTCACCATTTTCTACAATATACAGCGATTTACCTTCAATCAAATCTTCAAAGGGTTGGTATTTCATCATGAGCCATGTAGTCAGACGATACATTCCAATCACTACTGTCATCACCACCAAGGCGTGTACCAAAGGTAAATCTTCAGTGAACATGGGGTCGCCCGCAATAGAACCGAGCGATAAAATAATAGCCAATTCAAAAATGGAAAGCTGGCGTACACCACGTTTACCTGTTAGCCGTAAAAATATAATGATCATGCCAAACATGAGTGCGGCACGAATAATCAATTCGGCAACAAAGACCCAAGTGGTGTCGTGAATAAAAATCTGCTGCACGTCCATGCGTTATACTCATTAAGATGCTTTTAGCAATGTAGCAACTTTAACTTACTCATTTTTTTGTGATTTTGTGAAGTTTATAAGTGGCTCTGCTACAGGAGAATCCAATCAAGCCATGGCTATGCGAGTTGCATACTTGGCGGCATAATACAATTTACCTTTTTCGCTAATTTTGACCATGACCTTTGCATTAAGCGCTACACCTCAAACGGTGCTTGAAGTTACACCACAGCATAAAAACTCAAAGTGTTGATTGAGCAGATTGAACAGCAAAAACGGGTATTGCTTGCATGGCAAAATGCCAAAGATGAAATTCGTGCTTATAGCCAAAAGGCGTTGATGCCTGCTTATCGTGAGTTATATAGCACGCTGTATGAGCAGATGCAGACGCTGTGGAATAGCCTCAGTCATTACCATTTAAGCAAGTCAGATACTGCAATCGTTGAAGATAAAATTCAGGCACTCACTCGCTTGTTGCAAGGTTCGCATTTGTTAACCCAAATGCAGGTAGATGAAGTGGAAAAGATGTATATTTACTATGCACAGGCAAGTGAATATAGCCAGAATAAAAAAGCTAAACAGAAATCTAAAATGAAAAAGCAAACGTCTTTTGATGCGCCTGAAACTTTAGATGCTGAAAATGAAAGTTATGAGGAAAATTGGCATAGCGAACAATATCAACAAGTACGAGAGCAAGCGAAGCTTAAACGTCAGCAGGATAAGCAAGCACAAGCCGAAAAGTTAGTGAATCAATCACTCAAAACCGTCTATTTAAAAATTGCCTCGATCATTCACCCTGACCGTGAGCCGGATGAGTCTAAAAAAGCGGAAAAAACCGAACTGCTACAACGCGTCAATAAAGCTTATGAACAGGAAGATTTGTTCTTTTTACTCAAACTTCAGCTTGAAGTGGAGCAAAGTAAAAACGGTTCAAACAAAGGATTAAGCACCGAGCAAGTTAAGTTTTACCAACAGGCTTTAGAAGCGCAAAGCCAGTCTTTGAAAAAGCAAATTCAGGAATTAATTGATTCACTTGTTTGGTCAAATAAAGCCAAAATTGGCGTGAAAAAGTCAAAAGGGCAATTGAATATTAAGGACTTATATAAGCAGATTGATGCGGATGTGTCTGCGGTGAAGCAACAGGTAAAAGCTGAAAAACAGAGGCTCATGTATATGGGGAAAGAGAGTGGGTTGGAGATGTTGTTGGAGCATGGGGTTTTGTGATTTTTTAAAAGCACCTCTCCCCGACCCTCTCCTGAAAGGAGAGGGAACATCCATTATTAAATTGATATCGTCATAACATCCAATGAAATATGCTTTTTAATAGTTAATCAATATTCAAATGTTATAACTATATTTGATTAAAAGAATAGCTCTATATGGGAATATATTAATTAATAGTTCAAAGTAGAAACATAGATAATTCGGTAAAAGTAAATTTTAAGAATTAGGCTTTTTTATACTATTTAAAATTATGTCTCTAGCTTCTTGTATTTCTCTGGCTTTCTGATTTAGAAGTTCTTTAACTGATTCTGTAACATGAGGATTTTTGTCAGGATGAAAATCTTTAATTTTTAATCTATAGGCTTTTATTATTTCTTCGTATGTACAATTCGGTTTCACCTCTAGTAATTCATAAGCTTTAATAATTTCTGAGTTACCTGAGTTACCTGAGTTACCTGAGTTACCTGAGCTAATGTAGTTTTCGATAATGGGAATAAAGTGTGCATATGCTAAATTTAGTTTGAGTGCTAAAGCTGTTAAAATATCTTCGTGTTGTTTTGGATTATAATTATTTAATAAATGTGCTTGAACACAATATTCAAATAATTGAATTCTTAATGAATACTCAAGATTCATAGAATCTATCTTTTTGAATACAGTAGTTAAATCTGAGGGTGTTGATTTTATTATCTCTCTCAGTGTATAGATTTCATTATCATTTTTACACTCTTTCATAAACATTTCTTTGACAAAATTAACTTTTTTTGAATTCCATGTTTTATTTTCAAAGATTACATAATAACAAATTAAATGTATAAAAGGCTGAATAAGAATTATATCATTTGATTGATTTGATTGATTTGATTGATTTGATTGATTTGATTGATTTGATTGATTTGATTGATTTGATTGATTTGATTGATTTGATTGATTTGATTGATTTGATTGATTTGAAAAGTTATTGTATTTGTTAATTATAGGTAAAAAATGGGTATAAGCTAAATTTAGTTTTAGACCTAAGTCACATAAGGAATCTTCAAAATCTTGTAGGTTTTGATTATTATATGTATTAGCTTCAGCACACATATTGAATAACTTTACTCTATATTCGTAAGAAGGTTTATTAGCTAAGACAGATTTAATGATAAAGTCTAGATCAGTTGGTGTTTTTTTAATGGCTTCAATAAGTAAGCTTCGCTCTTTTTCATTTGAGAAGTAGTTATGAAATTTTTCATATATAAAATACGAATTTTGGTCATTCCAATGTTTCTCAGTTAGTATCCTATAGTAGGAAACAAGATGTATGTAAGGTATTGAAATATTTGAGGTGTTTTTTTGATTTGACGTGTTTTTATCTTTATTAACTTGATAAAATGAATATATAGAAATAATTAATATAAAACCTATTAGACCTCCGATAAAGCCATAAATTAAAGCACCCAAAAGAGTAAATAGTGCTATGTACCAATATTCAGAAAATATTATTTTTAAGTGATGTATTAAATTGTCAAACATTGTAATGAAAACTCTTTTTCTAATTTTATTAAAATAAAGGGCTGAATAATTAGCCCTTTATACACAAATTAGATCAAACTAACAACACCTTAAAGCGCTGCAATTTGCTCCATATTCGCTTTAATCTTCGCTAACTGGTCTGCAAACTCAGCAAGTTTCACTTTCTCGCCTTCAACTACAGCAGCAGGTGCTTTCGCCACAAAACCTTCATTCGCAAGTTTAGTTGCAATTTGATCGTGCTGCTTTTGAACCTTGTCTAAGTCTTTTTGCAAACGCCCCAATTCCGCTTTCGGGTCAATCAAACCCTTCATTGGAACGAATACAGACACGTGACCGACTACAGAAGAAGAAGACAATGGTGGTTGTTCACCATCTGCCAAGAAGGTAATGCTTTCAACTTTCGCCAATGCTTTAAACAACGGTTCAATACGAGAAATTTGTGCTTTTTCTGCTTCAGTCGTGTTCTGTAAAAGTACAGGCAATAAACGTGCATTACCTAGACCCATTTCACCACGAATGTTACGCACCGCACCAATCAAACCTTGTAGCCATTGCATATCTGCTTCGGCTTGTTCATTGATTTTGGCTTCATCTGCAACAGGGTAGTTTGCCAACATAATGGTTTCGCCACCCAAGCCAATCATTGGCGCAAGGGTTTGCCAAATTTCTTCCGTCAAGTACGGCATGATTGGGTGGGCAAGACGTAAAGAAGCTTCCATCACCGCAAGCAATACACGACGCACTTCGGCTTTACGTTCTTCTGAAACGGATTCATCATTCAGAACAGGTTTGGTTAGCTCTACATACCAGTCGCAGTATTCATTCCAGATAAAGTCATAAATTGCTTGCGCAGCCAAGTCTAAACGATACGTTGCAAATGCTTGATGAACGGCTTGTTCTGCCTTTTGTAAACGGCTCACAATCCACTGTTCAGGCAATTCCCAAAGGTCTTGACGTGCTTCTTGACCGACAGTCTGACCTTCAACATTCATCAATACAAAACGAGTTGCATTCCAAATTTTGTTGGCAAAGTTACGGTAACCTTCCACACGTTTCATATCAAACTTGATGTCACGACCTGTGTTTGCCAATGCACAGAAGGTAAAACGAACTGCATCTGTACCATACGCCTGAATCCCTTCTGGGAATTCTTTGCGGGTCGATTTTTCAATTTTTGCCGCTTGTTTCGGGTTCATCAAACCAGTTGTACGTTTTTGTACTAAAGTTTCAAGATCAACACCATCAATCAAGTCTAATGGGTCAAGCACGTTGCCCTTAGACTTCGACATTTTCTGACCTTCACTGTCACGTACCAAACCGTGAACGTAAACTGTTTTGAACGGTACTTGTGGCGTGCCATCTTCATTCTTCATGAAGTGCATGGTCATCATGATCATACGCGCCACCCAGAAGAAGATGATGTCAAAACCTGTCACCAATACATCAGTGGAGTGGAAGGTATTTAAGAAGTAGTTTTCTGCATCTTTCTTGGCATCACCCGTCCAACCTAAGGTCGAGAATGTCCAAAGTGCAGAGGAGAACCATGTATCCAGTACGTCTTCGTCTTGGTTCAATTCAACGTCAGCGGGTATGTTGTTTTTCGCACGAACTTCTGCTTCGTCACGACCTACGTATACATTACCTTCAGCATCGTACCAAGCGGGAATACGATGCCCCCACCACAATTGACGCGAGATACACCAGTCCTGAATGTTGTTCATCCACGCCATGTACATGTTGCTGTACTGTTCAGGCACGAACTTGATGCGACCATCTTTCACTGCTTCAATTGCAGGCTGCGCCAACGGTGCAATTTTGACATACCATTGGTCGGTCAATAATGGCTCAACAATCACGCCCGAACGGTCACCGCGAGGTGGTTTTAGCGTGTACGGTTGGATCTGATCTAACCAGCCTTCAGCTTCAGCTTGCTCAACCAATTTCTTACGTGCTTCAAAACGCTCTAAACCAATGTAGTCTGCAGGTGCAGGAATGGTTTTAGAAATTTGTTCGCCTGCTTTCGCAATATATTCAAACTCAGCCAATACTTCAGCATTTTTGTTGAAGATGTTGATGATTGGCAATTCGCAGCGTTTACCCACTTCATAGTCATTGAAGTCGTGTGCAGGGGTAATTTTTACACAACCTGTACCGAATTCTTTATCGACATACTCATCTTTTACGATTGGAACGGCACGACCTGTAATAGGCAGGATGATGTTTTGACCTACCAAGTGTGCATAACGTTCATCATCTAGCGCAACAGCAACTGCTGTATCGCCAAGCAATGTTTCAGGACGAGTGGTTGCTACTACAATGTGATCTTTACCATCGTGCGTACGAAGCGACTTATCTTCAAAGAAATATTTGAAGTGCCACAGTGAACCTGCTTCTTCTTTATCTGATTCAACTTCTAAGTCAGAAAGCGCAGTTTGTAATTTTGGATCCCAGTTCACCAAGCGTTTACCACGGTAAATCAAGCCTTGTTCGTGTAGTTTCACAAACACTTCTTTCACGGCATTGGATAAACCATCATCCATCGTAAAGCGTTCACGTGACCAATCTACCGAAGAACCTAAACGGCGGATTTGACGGGTAATGTTACCGCCAGATTGTTCTTTCCATTCCCAGACTTTTTCGATGAATTTTTCACGACCTAAGTCATGGCGGCTGATATTTTGCGCGCCCAATTGACGCTCTACTACCATTTGTGTGGCAATACCCGCGTGGTCTGTACCCGGTTGCCATAAAGTATTTTTACCCGACATACGGTTAAAGCGCGTGAGGGCATCCATAATGGCGTTGTTAAAACCATGACCCATGTGCAAGCTACCTGTGACGTTTGGCGGCGGAATCATGATACAGAATGATTCGCCTTTTTCAGACGGCTTAAAGTAGCCGTTTTCTTCCCAAGTCTTGTACCATTTTTTCTCGATCTCGGTAGGATCGTAGGTTGTAGCAATATTTTGCGCTGAATCAGTCATAGTAAGAACAGGTTAAAAGTGAATAAAAAATTGTAACTATTGTAGCAAAAAAATTGCCCGCTAAGCGAGATTCAACTCAGCCAAACTTATCGCAATTGGCAGTTGGGCAAACTCATCGTATGATGGGCGACAAGTATGATAAAAACTTCAAGTTCTCCGTTGCCTGTAACACTGTTTTAAACTGGGTTTAAGCAATGGATTTTAAAATAGATGAAAACACATCAATACGGTCAAAATAGGCAAGTTCAGTTATGACTTATGCTGTATCTTTAAAATTAAAACCAGAAACATATCAAAGATTTCAACACATTCATCAACAACTCAATGCAGGTGAATCGGAAAGTTTATCTAAAGCTTTGGGGGCGGTACTGACCGATATTTCTTGTGAAATTATTGAGCAACTTTTTGGTGAATTGTCACGTTCTAGTCATTCACTGGATGGTGAATCTGAAAAAATTATTCAGCAAGTCATACAAACCATGCAAAAATATATGCCATGGTCGGTGTCGTTTTTTGGCAATGAACGCTTAACGCCTATGGTGAATTATCTGGCAAGCATGATGTATCAGCAGGAAGGGCAAGGTTTTGTGACTTATCCTGTCGATAGTATTGTTATGAAAGAAACGTTGGGTTGTATTGAGCAAATTCGGCAGGGCAACAGTGCATGTATTGCGCCTGCATTTAAAGGGTTTACTCAAATTATTGATCAGGGCGTGGGTTATTTAATTCGTGATCCGAAAAAAATGCTGAAATTTAATTTGGTGGTCGATAAAACTTTAAACGGCGTGATTCATTTGACTACGCAACTGGGGTATAAACGCCTAGAAAAAATGGGTGCGCAATTCGATTTGGAAAGTGCAGAGATATATTTAAACCATTTTCTTGGGTTTTTGCAGCATCCTGTAAAACCTAAGACTTAAATTTTGATGACTTAAATTTTTAAATAACGCGGACAAACGGTTATGGCAAAACGGGAAAACTTGGAACATAAAGTGGTGTGGATTACAGGTGCATCTTCTGGCATTGGTAAGGCATTGGCAAAAGAGTGTGCTTTACAAGGTGCACAAGTGATTTTAACCGCACGTCGTTATGAAGAACTTGAAAAAGTACGCGTGAGTTTGCTGAATCCTGAACGTCATCTTGCTGTATGTGCAGACATCACCAATGAAAGTCAGGTGTTACATGCGTATGAACAAGTTTTGGCACGTAAAGGACGCATTGACTGGCTAATTAATAATGCAGGTTTAAGTCAGCGCGCTTTAATTGCCGATACCACTATGCAGACTGAACGCACCATTATGGAAGTGGATTATTTTTCTCAGGTCTTTCTGACCAAAACTGTCTTGCCGACCTTTTTACAGCAAAAACATGGTCGCATTATTTTTGTATCTAGTGTTGCAGCATTATTGGGTACGCAATATCGCGCGTCATATTCTGCAGCGAAAAGTGCTATTCACATGTGGGCGAATAGTTTGCGTGCCGAAGTAGCGGAGCAGGGCGTACAGGTTTCAGTTGTTTTCCCAGGATTTGTAAATACCAATGTGTCTTTTAATGCATTAAATGGTGAAGGCAAACCACAAGGACATCAAGATGAAGCCATTGAAAATGGTTTAGATGCTGATGTTTTTGCTAAAAATACAGTTGAAGCACTCATGGCAGGCGATGAATATATCGTGGTCGGGGGCGCTAAAGAAAAACTGGGCGTGTTGGTGTCGCGTTTATCGCCAAGTACTTTATATAAAATGATTCGTAAAACCAAAGTGAAGTAATTTTTAATCAAAGTGACTTCAAAATAAAATAATAAAAACAAAAAGAAGGATGAGCCATGCGTTTAATAATGAAAGGTTTTTTTTTTATCAGCGCGTGGCTTTTCGCTTTCTTAGGGATGACTCAAACGACATTTGCCAAATTACAAACAAACGATGATTCGTTGTGTAAACAACCTGAATATATTGAAAAGATTTTACGACAGCACACAAATACAACCACAGTGAATGAGGACTTTTTGGCTTGTGCAGATTTCCCCAATGTTCCTGAACAAACTTTAATTGCTTATGCTGAAACTCAGACAAAAGATGATCAACCTGTAGATGATTATCAGCTGACTTTTTTAACCGTAAATAGTAAAACGCAAAAGCTTCATTCAATCTATCACGTGAAAGAGCTTTTGCCTTCAGATGCAATTGAACTGCGTTCTATCCATTTAGATTTGGCGCCGTATCAAGTTTCTGAAAGCTTAAGGGCAATTGGTTTAATAAGGAATTATGCAGGACGTTCAAGTGCCAATCCATTTTCGGCGCAAGTACTCGATTTATATAATTTACAACATAACAAGAAAATTTTAAACGGCTTAATCGTAGCGCGCTATCAGGCAGAAACCGATACACGTTGTAATGCCAAAGTAATAGAAAGCAAAGCTATTTTAATGATCTTGCGAAATACCACTCGACAATATTTTGATATGCAATTACGTGATCGTATTCAACATTATGAAATGTCGGGAGATTTAGAAAATTGTAAAGAAACTAAACGCGTGTCTACTCAACAGCGTTTCACTTTAAAATTTGATGGTCAGCAATATCAAATTCCTCAGCCTTATCGAGATCAGTATTTATACTAAATTCTTTATAAACGCTGAAAGACGTACTCAGCGTTTTACAGATGATTGATTGATGTTATTTTGAACCGCCGTTCCATAAGCAAAGACTTCGACCATGCCGCCTTGCATCCCCAATTCTGTGGTGCTTAAACGCAGCCCCATAATATGATTTGCGCCCATTTTTTCAGCTTCTAATTTTAAACGGACGATGGCTTCACGACGCGCCCGCTCGACAATACTTTCATAACTGGTCAAGCGCCCGCCAAAGAAGTTCTGAATATTGGCAATCACAAACTTAAAATAATCATGAGAAATGACCACATTGCTGTGTATCAATTGCCCAAAATTGAGACTGGTCTGGAAGCGGTTATTATCAATCTGAATATAACTTAAACGCAGTTCTTGCTCGGCTAAATATTTGAAATGTTTGCGTTCGTTGTGTCGCCCAAAACCAAAGCCTACGGCAAATAAAATCGCAAAGACAACAATTTGCAGAATTAAATTATCCATGTGATGTTATTCCTGTTCAATAATCTTTGCTTCAGTGTGATGCTGGAAATGGGTCTGGAAGTTTAGGAATATCTGCCTCGACCACCACTGCTGTACCATAAACAAACAATTCCGAAGCACCTTGAGCGATATTTGAAGTAGAAAAGCGAATCCCAACAATAGCATTGGCACCTAAACCACGTGCTTTAGCAATCATACGATCCATCGCTTCTTGGCGTGATTCTTCTAGTAATTCGGTATAAGCCGTTAATTCACCACCGACAATATTTTTGAGTCCTGCCAAGAAGTCACGCCCCACATGCTTACTGCGTACGGTGCTGCCATAGACCACATCAATTTGCCGTGAAATACGATGACCTGGTACAGATTCAAGATTACTAAGCAACATAAGATTCTAATATTTAAAAACAAGACGTATTGAAGATATGAAATGTGCTTGCAAAAAGCAATAAAAAAGCCCACCGAAGTGAGCTGATTTAGTCTTTATATCTGAGCTGTTAAGCAGCAAATTTAAGGTAGACGCAAAGACTTATTGCGCTTTACGTTCTGCCGATGATGCAGGTTGTGATGTGGCATCTGAAGTATTGGCTTTCACACCGCCACCCAAAGATTTATACAACTCCACCTGATTGTTCAAATTGGCTTGTTCCAACAACAATAAACCTTGTTCTGCTGCATAAGACGTACGCTGTGCATCCAACACGGTTAAATAGTTGTCAATGCCTGCGCGGAAGCGTGCATTAGATAATTTATAAGTGGTATTGGTCGCATCAACCAAGCGTTTTTGTGCCGCTAAACGATCACCAATATTTTGACGAACTGCCAAAGCATCATTCACTTCACGGAATGCAGACTGAATTGATTTTTCATAGTCAGCCAAAGCAATTTGTTGATCCGTTTCTGAAATTTTGATGTTGGCTTGGCGTGTGCCCCAATCAAAAATTGGCAAGTCGATGCTCGGGCCCACTGCCCAAACAAAACTGCCCGATTTAAACAAATCACTCAAGTCAGTTGATGCATAGCCTGCATTGCCCGTGAGGCTAATGCTTGGGAATAAACGTGCTTTTGCTGCACCAATATTGGCACCCGCAGCCGATAGTCGATACTCTGCAGTACGAATATCAGGACGGTTATTCAGCAAGTCACTTGGTAAGCCAGCGCCAATTGCGGTAGTTTTGGTAATGTGCGTCACACGCTGCGTTGGCAATAACGCACTTGGAACTTGTTCGCCCACCAACAAGTTCAGCAAGTTTTGTGCTTGCGCGACTTGGGTTTTGTAGTTGGCGACATCATTACGTGCAGTTTCAACTGAAATTTGTGCCTGACGGACAGGTAATTCACTATCAATGCCGACATCAAAACGCTTTTTGTTGAGGTTATAAGACTCAAGCTGTGTTTTTAAGGTTTGGTCTGCCAGTTTTAAATTGGCATTGGCAAAAGAGTAGTTCAGCCATGCTTGTGCAACCTGACCAATCAGGGCAATTTGCGTGGCATCACGTGAGCTTTGAGTTGCCAAGAAGTTATCTAAGGCATTGTCTTTTAAGCTACGCACACGTCCCCAAAAATCCAGCTCATAGGCAGTAACACCTAAGCCGACGTTATAACGGGTATGTGTACCTAATCCATTGCCCTGATCTTGACGTAGTACGCCACCGCTAGCACCAATGGTAGGCAATTGGTTGTTTTCTGTAATTTGATAAGCTTGCTGCGCACGCTGGATGTTCAGGGTTGCAGTGCGCAAATCACGGTTATTGTTCAGTGCCATATCCAGCACTTGCAATAAGCGCTGGTCGGCAAAGAAATCTTTATAGCCTTGTTCGGCAACCGATGTACCCGTTGCTGTTGCAGTATAGCTGCTCGGAATACTCGCCTGAGCGACGGGCTCTGGCCCACGCATGCTTTGACAGGCTGTCAAAGCAAGCGCAAGGGCAGAAACCGCAATGCCACGGCCTGTAAGAGACCATAAGTTTTGCATCACGATACATGCTCCTGTTGATTTTGTTGTTTTGGTTTGTATTTAAAGATACTTCTGATCCAAACGTAGAACACTGGAATAAAGAAGATACCTAACAAGGTTGAGCTAATGACACCACCTAAAACACCATAACCGACCGAGTGTTGGCTACCTGCACCCGCACCTGATGAAAGTGCAAGCGGCAATACACCAAAACCAAAGGCCAACGTGGTCATAATGATTGGACGTAAACGCATTTTTGCAGCATGCAAAGTCGCTTCAAACAGGTCTTCACCTTTTTCTTGTAGCTCTTTGGCAAATTCTACAATCAAAATCGCATTTTTAGCAGATAAACCAATCACGGCAATAATTGCCACTTGGAAGTAAATGTTGTTGGATAGGTTCGGGTTTTTGAACAAAATCATGCCCCCGAAGGTGAGCAATAATGCTCCGACAATACCCAACGGTACTACCAACAGCACCGAAAATGGAATAGACCAGCTTTCATACAAGGCTGCCAAACATAAGAATACAATCAGTAATGACAGTGCATAGAGGAATGGTGCCTGATCGCCAGATTCACGTTCTTCAAGCGATAAACCTGTCCATTCATAATCAAAGCCATTTAAGCCCATAGACGGTAGTTTTGCGACAATTTCTTCCATCGCTTGCATGGCTTCACCAGAGCTGACACCTGGCGCAGGTGAACCCTGAATGTTCTTGGCAGATACGCCGTTATAGCGTTCCAAACGCGGTGAACCATAAGTCCATTCACCTGTTGCAAAGGCAGAGAATGGCACCATATCACCACTATTGTTGCGGACATACCACTTGTTCAGGTCTTCAGGCATCATGCGTGAGTCTGATTCAGCTTGAACATAGACTTTTTTCACACGACCACGGTCAATAAAATCATTGATGTACGAACCACCCCAAGCCATGCTCATGGTGCTGTTGATTTCAGCAATGCTGACACCTGCCGCACCTGCTTGCGCTTGGTCAACAATAATACGGTACTGTGGTGTATCTTCCTGACCATTTGGACGCACCCCCATTAGGCGTGGGTCTTTCGCTGCTTCACCCAATACTATATTGCGTGCCATGGTGAGTTTTTCGTGGCCATTGCCCGCAGCATCTTTCAGTTGCAAGTTAAAGCCTGAGCTGACCCCTAATTCTGGCATCGCAGGAAGCTGTAATGGCATGATGTAAGTGGCATCTTTCACAATCATGTTCAGTGCCATACCACGCTGGATGATTGCACCGACTTGTGATTCGGGGCTCGTACGCTCACTCCAGTCTTTTAGCTTAATGAATGCCATACCTGCGTTTTGACCAATCCCTGTAAAAGAGAAGCCAGAAACACTAAATACCGACTCCACATGCTCTTTTTCATTTTCTCTGAAAAAGTTGCTCATGCTGGTCATGGTGGCTTCAGTACGTTCCAGAGTTGCATTTGGCGGGAGTTGAACCAATGTCATCACCACACCCTGATCTTCATCAGGTAAGAATGATGATGGTAGTTTTTGGAACAATAACACAATAATGCCCAGTACCACTGCGTATAAAACCCCCGAGAAGATTTTATGATGTGTCATGCGGTTAACACCGCCTTGATACTTAACCGAGAGCTTATCAAAACTGCTGTTAAACCAGCGGAAGAAACGCGCAAAAATACCGTTGCTTTCAGGTTTGTTTGGATCGTGCTGTTTGAGAATTGTGGCACACAGGGCAGGGGTAAAGGTCAACGCCACCACCAGTGACAACACCATTGCAGTCACAAGAGTAATAGAGAATTGACGATAAATAACGCCTGTTGTTCCACCAAAGAATGCCATAGGTATAAATACCGCAGACAATACCGAGGTAATCCCGATCAGTGCGCCTGAAATCTGTTTCATTGACTTTTCAGTCGCCGCTACAGGGTCAAGATGTTCTTCGACCATGACACGTTCTACGTTTTCCACCACAACAATTGCGTCATCGACCAATAAACCGATCGCCAGTACCATGGCAAACATGGTCAGAGTGTTAATCGTGAAGCCAAACATATTGATCACGGCAAAAGTACCCAGTACCACCACAGGCACGGCCATAGTTGGAATAATGGTGGCACGCCAATTCTGTAAGAACAGGAACATCACAATAAAGACCAAAATGATCGCTTCAATTAATGTTTTAACAACACTCTTAATCGAAAGTTCAATAAATGGCGTGGTATCAAAGGCCAATTCATCCTTTAAACCTGTAGGGTAGTTTGGACGTAATTGTTTGAGGCGTTCTTCGACAGCTGCAGCAGTATCTAGGGCGTTAGCACCTGTAGACAATTTAATTGCGACACCGCCTGCAGGCTTACCGTTGTATTTAGAAATAAACTGATAGTTGTCTGCACCAAGTTCAATTCGTGCCACATCACCCAAGCGCACTTGAGCGCCCGAAGCGGTATTTTTTAGGAAAATATTGCTAAATTGTTCAGGTGTTTGCAGCAAGCTTTGCGCAGTAACCGTCGCATTCAAAGCTTGACCTTGAATTGAAGGTGCGCCGCCCAATTGACCTACCGCAACCTGTGCGTTTTGGGTGCGAATGGCTTGAGCAATATCACTTGGTGTGACTTGCAAACTTGCCATTTTGGCAGGATCCATCCAAATACGCATAGCGTATGAGCCACCAAAGACTTGCACTTCACCCACACCTGCAACACGGCTCAGCGGTTCAGAAATGTTAGAGTTAACATAGTCTTTAATGTCATCGGCAGAAAGGCTTTCATCAGGTGAGTAAAAAGCGAGAACCTGTAAGAAGCTTGCGCCTGATTTGGTGACTTTTACGCCCTGACGTTGCACATCATCAGGCAACAGCGCCGTAGCAGATTGTAATTTATTCTGTACTTGAACCTGTGCAATATCTGGGTCGATGCCTTGTTCAAAGTTTAATGTAATCGATGCAGAACCATTACCCGCACTGTTGGATGAAATATAGCGCAGTCCATCCAAGCCGTTCATTTGCTGTTCAATGATTTGTGTTACCGTGTTTTCCACAGTTTCAGCAGATGCACCCGGATAGGTTGCAGCAATGGTGACCGTTGGCGGTGCAATGGTCGGATATTGGGCAATTGGCATATTGGTGAGGGTAATAATCCCCGCCAACATGATCACCAATGAAATCACCCATGCAAAAATGGGGCGATGAATAAAAAAGTGAGCCATTAACGTCTACTCCTTATGTATTTGAAGTAGTTTTTGGTTCAGTGGCTTGGGCTTCTGAGGCTGGTTTTGCATCACCCGATTTTGCTGGTGCAGCAGGTGCGGCTTGTGGAGCAGCGCCTTGAGGTTGATACGGCTTAGCAACCACTTGCTGATCAGCTTTTACTTTAGCAACACCGTCTACAATCACTTTATCGCCGGTTTGCAGACCTTCAGTCACAATCCAGTTGCTGCCTTGCGTACCAACTGTGGTTACAGGGCGCGGTTCAACGATACCTTTAGCATTCACAATCATCGCCATTGCCTGACCAGTAGGTGTACGGCTAATCGCAGCTTGTGGAATTAAGATCGCGTTAGGAATTACACCTTGCACAATTTGCGCAGTGGCAAACATACCAGGCAACAATAAGTGATTTGAATTAGGGAACACGGCGCGTAATGTCACCGTGCCTGTTTCTGGGTTCACACTGGCATCAGAAAAAGCCAAACGACCTTCAACAGGGTAGTAGCTACCATCTTCAAGTTTTAACTTCACTTTGGTGTTGTTGCTGCTGTTTAAACTGCCCTGACTCAGTTGCTGACGTAAGCGAAGTAATTCTGCACTAGACTGATTGATGTCTACATAAATTGGATCTAAGCGCTGAATAGTCACTAAGGGTTCCGCTTGACTCGCCGTAACCAGTGCACCTGCAGTTACCGTAGAGCGGTTAGTTTGCCCTGAAATTGGTGCGCGTACAGTCGAATAACCTAAGTTAATTTCGGCATTTCGTACTTCTGCTTGAGTCGCAGCAACATCGGCTTCGGCAAGTTTGACCTGTGCCACAATGTCATCATATTCTTGTTTAGAAATGGCATTGCTACCCACCAGTTGGCGGTAACGACCTTCTTTAACCCGCAACACATTCAGTTGTGCTTGTTGACGGGTGAGTGCTGCACGGCTACTGTCTAAACTGGCACGGTTGGTGCGCGAGTCAATTTCATAAAGTGCCTGACCTTCGCGTACGTAGCTGCCTTCAGTAAATAAGCGTTTCAGAACCACACCACTCGTTTGTGGGCGAACTTCTGAAATTTCAAAGGCTGTGGTACGTCCTGACAGTTCTACAGACTGTTCCACACTTTGTGGCTGTGCCACTAGTACACCAACCTCAGTCGGTGGCATTTGCTGAGCTGCACCTGTTTGCTGTGCATCTTTTGGATCTTTGCTACAACCCACAAGCGCTAAACTTGTGGCTAATGCGCAAGCAGTCAGGGCGGGTGCCCAAAGCTTTGCAGACATCATTCTTTCACCTCTATTAGATTTTTATCTAAACTTATGTATGGGTTTGTCTTGCAAATAATGAGCGCAAAACAGATACCATAATGTGATCCAAATAAAACTTATGCTCCAACCGGAGAGGACATCTGAAGGATAGTGCACTCCCAAATACACACGGGAAATGCCCATCAGCAACATCCATAACCATGCACACACAGATAAATTTTTATGTGCTGGATGTTGCAAACTCAGGTAAATCACCAAACAACCTAAAGTTGCAGCATAAAAACTATGGCCACTAGGAAATGAATCGCCAAAAGTTTCCACCAAATGCAATGCTTCAGGCGGGCGGGGTCGCGCGAATAGGTATTTGAGCAGCCACGACAGCGCAATACTTACGACCAGTCCTACACTGATAAAAACAATTTTTGCGT
Source organism: Acinetobacter sp. SWBY1 (assembly GCF_002946595.1). Lineage (NCBI taxonomy): Bacteria > Pseudomonadati > Pseudomonadota > Gammaproteobacteria > Moraxellales > Moraxellaceae > Acinetobacter > Acinetobacter sp. SWBY1. The sequence continues at coordinate 2,705,213 of NZ_CP026616.1, forward strand.
ATTTTTTATACCATGCCAAATAGAAAAAGCATAGGCATGTTAAAAATAATACAAATGGCAAGCCCCCTAATACAGAAAGTGTGATTGCCAATTGATTCAAATGTGCGGTGCGTTGAGTACTTACAAACTCCAAAATGGCAAAATCAAGCTGTTGCCAACTTGGAATATTTAGCACTATAACACTGATTATAAATAGTAAACCACCGAGATAAAGCAGTATTTTGGGCATGCTGAAATCCCTGAAAGTTTAACCGATTTACGCACGGTTCATGAATGGAATAAAGTGTACTAGTCAGTACACTTCATTTCAAGCCAATATAAACAAGAAGATTTTTTTTACTTGTTGCGCAGCTTAAATCTACACTAAATTTTATCATTCTGATCAGTATTTGAGGATGAATCATCATCTAAAGTTAAGGGTTGTTTCGGTGGCCAAAAGAAATCACTCGGACGGGTTAAAAAGTGAGTCATCACTAATTTTGCCAGAGGTTTCCACTGTTCAAAACGCACCCGACGTGCACGTAATGCCACGATAATGGTTAAACTAAAACTGACAAATAAGTTTGTTAAACCAATCAGTAGCACCCCTAAAAATGACACAATTATCAGGCCAATTTCAGGTGAGCCATTAATATTCATTAATCCCTGAATAAAGTTGGCAGAAGCGAAGGCAATATGGCGAATATCTATAGGTAAACCCAAAATATATCCCAGTGTGGCGGTACTACCGAGCATAATCCCGAACAGGAAATTACCTGCCAAAGCCCCTAAGTTTCGTTCTATATAGGTGGCAAATGTATTGAGACGTTCTTGTCCGAGTAACTTTTTTAAATGCAGATGAGCTTTTAGGCGTGGCCCGACTTTACGGTATACGGCCATGTTATCGAAATAACCCGCAATCAAACCAGACAGAAATAAAAATACCCCGGCAATGGCGGCATGCGGAATGGCAAGTGACGTAAACGGATTCAAGTCGTGTAGCAAATGGGATGCTTTGGCGTGTGACATCAACGGTTCATGTAACATGGCATCCCAACTAAACGCAATTAAGGCTGCAACTGGAATCGCAATCGAAATATTGCCCAAAATAGCGACGAATTGCGTACGGATAATATTAATAATTAAGGCTGCAAGTTCGGCGATTTGCGCCATCTTAGAGCCTTTGCGGTGTTGAACCGTCGAGGCGAGTGCTGCTGCTGTCATTGCGGGTTGTTTAGTGGCAACGGTAAAGTGCAAGACATGAATTAGCATAAAACCAAATGAATAAATCATGCTGTTGATGATAGCCTGCATCATCGGGGCAAGGACTAAACGCGAGGCGAGGGTTTTTAAAGTCGCCATTATGGCAATTAAAACACCTGCACCTGCTGCAGCTTTATACATGCTCCAAAAACCGTCTTTATCGGTACTAACATAATGCTCACCCGTTTTACTGGCATTTTCAGTAACTTGTAAGGCAATTAACTCACTATTTTCTGCAAGCAAGGAACGTACACTGCGTTCGCTATACAGTGCCGCAGTGACATCTACAAGTAACTGTCCTGCGGAAACATAAGCGACATTGTTTTGCGCCACGATTAAATTTAGCAACAGCTCAATTCGCTCTAAACATTGTTCCAGTAAAGACAATAAATAGGTCAGGCTGATACTGACGCCAGTACGTTTAGTCGCACGACGAATTTTACTGCTGACATCATGACATTGGTCAATCATTACCAAAGCTTGAGAGGCATCGGGTGGTTGAATGGCACTGATTTGATCGTGTTGTTGATCGGCAACTTTATAAAGCTGAATAAACTCGTTGATTTCGCGGTTTTGTGCCAAAAAAGGTGAATCATATTCACTTAGTTCAGAATAGGCACTAATAAATTCAGGATATAAACCAATGCCGCTGACCCGATATGACAGCACTGTTAGAGCTTTAATAATTTCACTGCGAATCAGGCGTTTTTGTGTTTGTCCGCCATGTCCGCGATTCAGTAAAGTAAATAATTGCTGCCATTCGGTATCTTCAATATTGTCGAGCCAGTATTTATCACTACGTAGTGGAAAAACTCGACGGACTAAATCTTGCAGTTGGCTTTCATCATTAATCAGCGGTAAAAAGTGCGCGCCCAAACGCTGAAACAACTGATTCCAAAAACCATCGAGCGATAAAATTCCCGTGTCGGCATATAAACTGGTTTGTTTGTATTGATTGATTAGACGTAAAACAAAATGTTGCAAGGTTGAGCTGGCATCGGGTGTCAGCAGCAAGGCTTGTAAGAAAGCTTGAAACTTTTGATGAGTTTCTTCTAAATCTTGAGTGTCACTTGGACGGATACGATTGACCAGTTCAATCAGCAGATTTTCATCCAGAACAGCTTTTGGTGTATCCAGCTGTTCTTGCATTTTTCTAAATAAATCGTTGAGTTTTATATGCATAAGCTGCTTAAATTATTGAATGCGATGTAAAGCCAATAAGGCTAAATTCTTTAAGGCCTGACGATACTCCGAGTCTGGCAGTGCTTCTAAAGCGGCAATAGCGGCTTCTGTTTCTTCTGTGGCACGTTGGCGGCAATAATCGAGAGCGCCAGAGGACTGCACAATGGCAATAACCTGATCGAGGTCAGAAGTACCACCTGTCGCAATACTGCGACGAATAATTTGATGTTGTTCGCCAGTGGTATTTCTTAATGCAGAGATTAAAGGCAAAGTTGGTTTGCCTTCCATTAAATCATCGCCAATATTTTTACCTAATGTTTCAGCGTCTGATGTGTAATCTAAAATATCATCAATAATTTGGAAGGCATTGCCAAAGTGTCCTGCAAATAAACGCAACGGCTCACGGTACTGTGGCGTGCCTGTTAAAATTGCTGCACCTTCAGTGGCAAGTTCAAATAAACGTGAAGTTTTGCCGTGAATAATGTCTAAATAAATTTGTTCTGTAGTGTCAGGTTGATGCTGTGCCTGTAATTGTAAAACTTCACCTTCGGCAATTTCACAAGTCCCTGTAGAAAAGTCTTTTAGCAACACCAAATCGTTTAAATCGACCAATAAGTCAAAGGCGCGTGAAATTAAAAAGTCACCGACTAAAACCGCTGTTTGGTTATTCCAAGTGGCGTTAGCAGTAGGTCGACCACGACGTAAGCCAGACTCATCCACCACATCATCATGCACTAAAGTTGCGGTATGCAGCATTTCAATAATTGCAGCCAGTTTGCGTTGACGTTCTAAATCTTCTGCACCACAAGCTTTGGCAGCAAGTAGGCACATAATTGGACGCATGCGCTTACCGCCAGCTTCGACTACATGTTTGCTGACTGCCATCACCAACGCGACTTTAGAAGTAATCCCTTCATTAATAAATGTATCCATCGCGGCAAAATCAGAAGCAACAGGGGCGAGAATGTCTTGCTTAAAGTCGATGGTCATGTGAAGAGAAACCTCAATAATATTGAATGACAACTTAGTTGAATCAGTTGTAACTTATGTTACAGCCAAGAAAACTGCTTAAGTCTGCGAAAATAACGCAATGAATGCAATAGTTAGGCAACTGCCAAATGCTGTAATTGTTAATTCTACTAGAAAATGAAGTCAATAACTTTGTGGGTAAATTCAGTTATTTGCTCAAGTTGGGCCTGATTTTAACAAGCACAGCAGTTTACGCCAACACAATCTGTCTATATTGATTGATCCATTGAAGATGGATAAGGCTACAAAAGTCATTTGCGCGGCTGGGTATTAAACAATCAACCTTGTTGTGCAATAATTGCCGTAAATGGCTTGTTGTTTGTGCGAATATCGCTTAAAATCCTTGCCCTTGAATAACCCCCAGTGGCGTTCGTTTTAAGATCGATATATCCCTTTATCGGCACGACGACACGGGCATGTTTGGAGTACATTATGTACGCAGTAATCCAAAGCGGTGGTAAACAGCACCGTGTTGTTGAGGGTGAAACCCTTAAAGTTGAATTATTGAAAGCTGAAACTGGCGCAACTATTACGTTTGATGACGTATTAATGGTTGTAAACGGTGACAACGTTCAAATCGGTGCTCCAGTTGTTGCTGGCGCTAAAGTAACTGCAGAAGTGGTTGGTCATGGTCGTCACGACAAAATCCGTATTGTTAAAATGCGTCGTCGTAAACACTACCGTAAGCAACAAGGTCACCGTCAATGGTTTACCGAGTTGAAAATTACTGGTATTGCAGGCTAATCACTAGGAGTAAATAGACATGGCAACTAAAAAAGCCGGTGGATCGACTAAGAACGGTCGTGATTCGAATCCTAAGATGTTAGGTGTTAAAGTTTACGGTGGTCAAACTGTAACTGCTGGTAACATCATCGTTCGTCAACGTGGTACAGAATTCCATGCTGGTGCAAACGTAGGTATGGGCCGTGACCATACTTTATTTGCTACTGCTGACGGCGTAGTAAAATTCGAAGTGAAAGGTCAATTTGGCCGTCGCTACGTATCTGTTGAAGCGTAAGCTGAAATAGTGAAAAAAACCCACAAGTGATTGTGGGTTTTTTTATGCTTGTATGATGAAGAAGAAATGCTAAATGATAAATTTTAGTTCTTCATCATGATGGATAAATTTCTACATTTTATATTAATAAGCATACAAAACTTCTTATTTTCTATCATATTAGCGCCAGAAATTGGTTTAAGATGGGACATCCAAAACATTGCGATTGAGCAAATATAAAAAGGTGAATCTATGAATATGCTTCGTAAAACGATGTGTGCTGTGGCATTGGGTGCAACCACTTTAGCGCCAATCATGAGTACTACAGTGTTCGCTGTGCCAGTGGCAGCATCGGAGCAACAAGCGACAGCAAACCTTGTTAAACAATTAAATGGCATTAAAAGTTTTACTGCCAATTTTGAGCAAACCACAAAAGTTAGCAACAATGGCAAGGCTTTGCCAAACCGTGGTTTATCGGCACAGCACATGAACCAGAATTTTAAAGGGGTTATGAAAGTTGAGCGTCCGGGTAAATTCTTCTGGGAAACCACCAGTCCAGCCAAACAAACAATTGTGACTACGGGTAAAACCGTATGGATTTATGACCCAGACTTACAACAAGCTGTACGCCAAAGCCTAGATGATCAAGTGGCAAATACGCCTGCGTTGTTGCTTTCGGGCAATACCAATCAAATCATGCAGTCGTATCGTGTGACCCAGCCGAATAAGTCAAAGACTTATTACACCTTATACCCAAAAAGTGATGATGGCGTATTTCAGAGTTTAACCATTAGTTTTGGTGCGCGTAACGCGCCAACCTTAATGATTTTACAGGACTCATTGGGACAAACCACGCATGTGCGTTTTAACAATGTGAAAGTCAATGCCCAAATTCCTGCATCGACCTTTAACTTCACACCGCCAAAAGGTACGGACATTATTGATCAATAATCGAATGCTTCCCTACGTTGTTTTTTAAGCATAATTTGCTGTCCCTTTCTAGCCTTCTCCCACAGGGAGAAGGCTCTTTTAATCCCAATTTGGTTTATCGCTCATAATTTTTAGCTTATGAAAGGACTCTGATGTCAATTTTACATAATAAAAAGTTTGTAAATCAGCAAAACACCGCGAATGGTGAGGTATCTGGCTCAACAGTTTTTTACTATAAACAAGTAGGGGAAACAATTGAAGCTACTTATTCTGGCGGAAGTATTAGGCAAGGGCATCTGTTGGGAGTCATGACTTCAGTAGATACATTTAGTATGGTTTATCATCATGTCAATCAGTTAGATGAACTACGTATTGGTCAATGCAACTCAACTATCATTTTGGATGAAAACGGAAAAATCAAATTGCTTGAACGTTGGCAATGGTTAAATGGTGATTGTTCAACAGGTGAGTCTGTACTTGTAGAAATTTAATCCGATTATTTAGGTTTTAATCATAGATTTTTAGTTGAAGCATTTTCAATACAGCGGAAATTTATTTGAATATTCTTCCTGAGAAATCCACAATTTCTGTGGATAAATCTCGGGATAATTCATATTTTGCAGTATGCGGGATATAGATTGAGTCATCACAGATCATTATTTTATATTAAGGATTTGTTATCAAAATTTTGATTTATAATGAAAAAATAAAAATAATCATACAAAAATATGAGCATTAATTTTAAGCAACTTTATCCCCCGATTATTCCGTTACACAACTGCTCTAGGATTGAACAGCGAGAGTTATCTATAGTCTTGACTAATTCAATTGAAGCAATTTTATCGCAAGATTTGTGCAGGTTTGCATTTCTAATCATTGGACTTTATGAATCGTGGTAGAAGGGGAATTTAATGCAATATTTAAAATCACAGGTGTTTTTGGGTGCTGTCGCTTTAAGTTCGGTTCTGTTGTTGACTGCATGTCAGCCAAAGAGTGAGGCAACTTCTAAAACCGAAACTGAGCAAGCTGCGCCTGCATCTGTCACAGCCGAGATTCCTGTGATTCAAGCTAAAGTGGTGGTGCTTAAATTGCCACAACAGCAAATTTGTGATGAAGAAGGCTGTACTGCTTACGATATTCAGACAGTAAAAACCAATGTGGCGTGGATTGATGAATATTTTATGCAGCGTTTGCAAAAGGCAGACCCAATTGCATTTTCTGAAGCTGCGGCATCAACTGCAACGCCAAAGGTAGAAGAAACCGATCCTATGCGACTGAGTCAGAGTTCGAGCTATGTGCGTTATATCGGGCAACATGCCAATTTAGCGACGTTTAGTTTGCAAAGCTATAGTTACCCTGCGGGTGCAGCATATGGTATTCATCACCAAGAATTTGTGACTTTTGATTTAAAACAGAAAAAGCGTTTGGCGTTGCAAGATATTATGCTGCGCAATACGGAAGCCAAAATGACAGAAGAATTATTTAACCATAATTATAACTGGCTAGATGAACATGATATTTCCCGTGAAAAGTTTAAACTGAGCGATAATTTTTATTATGGCGCCAATGGTTTGGTCTTTGTCTACCCGTTGTATGAATTGGCATCTTATGCAGAAGGTATGCCTGAGTTGATTCTGCCTTACTACGCGACAGAAAAATTAATAAAGTCTGAATATTTGCCAAGTTTGCCGCAGTATCCTAGCCAATAAAATTGCACAAAAATACGCAGAGATTGCTGTAATAAGGTGCAGCCGTGAATCGGGTTACTGTATTTTTTAACCCGAAGCGCTTACACTATAGCCAGTTTTTTTCTTATTCCAAGATTGGCTATGATTGACCCGAAATTACTCAGAAATAATATTGAGGCTGTAAATTTAGCCTTGGCAAAACGTGGTGTGCAATTAGATGTGGCAGAGTGGGCAGCACTTGAAGCACGTCGTAAAGAATTGCAATCTAAAACCGAAGCATTACAGGCAGAGCGTAATTCGGGCGCAAAACAAGTCGGTCAGATTAAAAAAGCAGGTGGTGATGCTTCTGAAATTATGGCTCGCATGGCTGCTATTGGCGATGAAATCAAAGCCGCTGAAGTGGCTTTGGCAGAGTTACAAGATGAGTTAGAAGCTAAATCATTGTCTATTCCAAACTTGCCAGATGAGTCTGTGCCTGAAGGTAAAGATGAAGCTGATAATGTGGAAGTATTGAAATGGGGCACACCACGCCAGTTTGATTTTGAAATTAAAGATCATACCGACCTTGGCGAAATGATGGGTGGTTTGGAATTTGAAACTGCAACCAAATTAACAGGTTCTCGTTTTAGCGTTCTGAAAGGGCCATTGGCGCGTTTACAACGTGCGATTACACAGTTCATGTTAGATACGCATACTGTTCAAAATGGTTATACCGAAGCGTATGTACCGTATTTGGTCAATGCAGATTCATTGCGTGGTACTGGTCAGCTGCCTAAATTTGAAGAAGATTTGTTCAAGCTACAAGGCGAAAAAGAATACTATCTAATTCCAACTGCCGAAGTTCCAGTAACCAACTTTGTGCGTGATGAAATCATTGATCCTGAACGCTTGCCATTAAAATATGCCGCTCATACCCCTTGTTTCCGCAGCGAAGCAGGTTCTTATGGTCGCGATACTCGTGGTTTAATCCGCCAACACCAATTTGATAAAGTCGAAATGGTGCAGATTGTAAAACCAGAAACCTCAATGCAGGCTTTAGAAGAATTGACTGGACATGCAGAAGGTATTTTGCAGGCACTTGGTTTACCGTACCGTAAAATTATTCTATGTGGTGGCGATATGGGCTTTGGCGCAACCAAAACCTATGACTTAGAAGTTTGGGTGCCAAGTCAAAACACTTACCGTGAAATTTCATCATGCTCAAACATGGGGGATTTCCAAGCGCGTCGTATGAAAGCACGCTACCGTGCCGACCAAAAGAAAACTGAATTTGTGCATACATTAAACGGTTCAGGTTTGGCGGTAGGACGTACTTTATTGGCTGTTATGGAAAACTATCAACGTGCCGATGGTTCGATTGAAATTCCTGCAGTATTACGTCCGTACATGGGCGGTTTAGAGTTTATTGACTAAGTTGAGTGCAGGTCGACTTAGGATGAAATTGCTTACAATCAGATTTAAATATTGAGGTTTAGTGTGGATATTTTTCCAATCTCGTTAAAGTTGCAGCAGCAACCTTGTCTGATTGTGGGCGGTGGGCATATTGCTTATCGCAAAGCGGTGTTACTGGCTAAAGCGGGCGCAAAAGTTGATGTGCTTGCCCCTGAAATTGATGTCAATTTATTGCAACTGGTGCAACAAAGTCAGGGGCAGTATGTACAGGATGTTTTTAGTCCATCTACTGCGTTACGTCACTATCGTTTGGTGATTGCTGCAACGGATAACAATTTGGTCAATCAGCAAGTTTTTGCAGCTTGCGAAGCCGAAAATGTGCTGGTCAATAGTGTTGATGATCCACCACATTGCCGTTTTATGGTGCCTGCCATCATTGACCGTTCGCCTTTGGTGATTTCAGTCGCGAGTAATGGCACATCGCCTGTATTGTCACGTCAAATTCGTACACAACTGGAAAGTACCATTCCGCATGGTATGGGCAAACTGGCAGAGTTTTCAGGTCAGTGGCGTGCCGCAGTAAAACAGAAAATTGTAAATCCAGATGAGCGCCGTATTTTTTGGGAGGAGCTATATGCCAGTCCTCTTAAAGAACAGGTGTTCAACGACAATCTTGACGCTGCAAACCAAAGTATCCAACAGGCTTTAGCGGAATGGCAAACACCGAAAGGCGAGGTGTATTTGGTTGGTGCAGGGCCAGGTGATCCTGAGTTACTGACCTTAAAAGCCTTGCGTTTAATGCAGCAAGCCGATGTGGTGATTTATGATCGTTTGGTGTCTGCACCTATTTTAGAATTGTGTCGCCGTGATGCCGAAAAAGTCTATGTCGGAAAAGCACGTTCTAACCATGCTGTACCGCAAGAAGGCATCAATGCATTATTAGTGAAATATGCACAAGCAGGTAAGCGAGTTTGCCGTTTAAAAGGTGGCGATCCGTTTATTTTTGGGCGTGGCGGTGAAGAAATTCAAGAATTGTATGAAGCAGGTGTGTCATTTCAGGTCGTACCGGGCATCACCGCAGCCTCGGGCTGTTCGGCTTATGCAGGTATTCCACTGACTCATCGAGATTATGCGCAAAGTGTGCGTTTTCTTACTGGACATTTAAAAGAAGGTTCGCCTGAATTGCCGTGGTCAGAATTGGTGTATGAACAGCAAACTTTGGTGCTGTATATGGGCTTGGTTGGCTTAGAAAGCATTTGTGAAAAACTGATTGCACATGGACAACGGGCGGATATGCCTGTCGCCTTAATTTCTAAAGGCACGACACCTGAACAAAAAGTGGTGGTGGGGACGTTGGCGGATATTGCCAGTAAAGTCGCACAGCACCACATTCAGGCGCCTACCTTGACCATTATTGGTGAAGTGGTCAATTTACGTGAACAGTTGAAATGGTAATGAATCTCCCCCAACCCCTCTTTTAAAAAGAGGGGAGTTCCTACATTTTCTAAAGGGAGCTGGGGAGGGATTGTGAAAAGTAGAGAAAATTTGTGATCCACGTTGTTTTATATGAGCCTGAAATTCCAGCCAATACAGGAAATATCATTCGTTTGTGTGCCAATACAGGTGCGCAATTACATTTGATTAAGCCATTAGGTTTTGAGTTGGATGATAAAAAGCTGAAACGTGCAGGTTTGGATTATCACGAATGGGCACGTATGCAGATTTGGGACAATCTTGAGCAATGCTTGGCTGATTTAGACAGCAAAGGCGTGGGTTTAGATGCGATTTATCCATTAACCACCAAAGGCACAGAAACACCACATACTTCGGATTTAAACCGACCTGTTGCCTTGTTGATGGGGCCTGAAACACGCGGTTTGCCAGAAGCCGTACGCATGTTGTTTCCGCAGCAGCACTGGATTCGTTTACCCATGGCAGAAAACTCACGTAGTTTAAACTTGTCCAATGCAACGGCTGTGATTGTGTATGAGGCATGGCGTCAGCAAGGTTTTAAAGCATTGCTCTAATTTGAGCATCAATTCATTTCAAATTTGATGCGATCTTCATCGTAATTGTATGCATTGATAGATAAAAAGCTGAGACAAAATTGTACTCAGCTTTTTTATTTTCGCTATTTTGCTGCTTTAAAGCTGAAACCCATTTGAGGCATAAGAAAAGGCGCATAAAGCGCCTGATCTTAAGAGGTTGAGATGCTATTTGTCTTAGCGATCATCAAACTCATTGTGCTGCGGAGCAGGGTGTTTAAAGCCTTTGGTTTTATAACCGAGGTATAAAACCCCAAACATTGCCCACCATAAGCCATACTTCAATGAAGTTTCATCGACTTCGAGCCATAAAGCAAAGACTGCAATAAAGCCGCACAACGGTACGATCACAAAATTGAGAAGGTCTTTAAAGTCTTTGGTACGACCATCACGTAGCGCGTAACGTGAAATCACCGATAAATTCACAAAGCTAAATGCGGTGAGGGCACCAAAACTGATTAATGAAATGACAAAATCCAAGTCCATAAAACCAGCAGTTAACGCTACAGCACCTACAATTAAAATATTGTATGAAGGTGTATAGCTGCGTGGGCTGATATGACCAAAGATTTTTTTGTTGATCACGCCATCACGACCCATCACGTACATTAAACGCGATACGCCCGCATGAGCCGAAATACCCGATGCCATTACCGTTACAATAGCAAAGGCAAGCACATATGACTGGAACAACGAGCCGCCGACCAAGAGCAGAATTTCTGGCTGTGTTTCAGCAATATTTTTAAAGTAGCTGCCTGGTTCATTCGGGAAGAAAATCTGCATGAAATAGGTGCTGACAATAAAAATCACACCCGCAATCAGCGCAGTTAAGAACATTGCCTTCGGTAAGGTTTTTTCAGTGTCTTTGGTTTCTTCTGCAAGCGAGCTGAGTGAGTCAAAACCTGTAAATGAAAAGCAGAGTAGGGTTGCACCTGTAATCAATGCGCCTACCGAAGTCAGTTCATTCCAGAAAGGTTCTAAGCTCCATAACTGATAGCGTTGCTCGGCAGTGATTGGACCATCGGCATTGAAACCTGCCTGAAGTTTGGTGTACATCATCCATGTAAATACGCCAATGACCACCAACTGTACCAAAACGATCATACTGTTAAAGTTGGCGACAAAACGCGCGCCACGCAAGTTGACACCCGTCATAAATGCCGTGAGTACCACCACCCAAATCCAGTGATTCACATCAGGGAATAAGGCTTCCAGATAAATCACCGCCAAGATGATGTTGACCATTGGCGAGAGTAAATAATCTAGCCAAGATGACCAACCCACCATAAAACCAACGTTGGGGTGAATCGATTTTTGTGCATAGGTATACGCCGACCCAGAAGAAGGATAACGACGAATCATGTGACCATAACTTAAAGAAGTTAAAAGAATGGCAACCAGTGCAAAAATATAAGATGTGGGTACGTGAAAATGACTTTCTTCCGATACTAAGCCGAAAGTGTCGAATAACGTCATCGGTTGAATGTAGGCTAAACCAATAATAATAATGTGCCAGAGTCCTAGCGTTTTTTGCAGTTTAGCTGCCGATTGAGTCCCAGAGATATTTGTCAACGGCGTTATCCTCTTAATCGTTGATCAAGGATCAGTCATGTTTGTTCAGGATTGTTTGAGACGAACAATCCCCCCTACATAAAAAGTAAAAACGCGCCAATCTACTCCATAATGACGCGCTTTGTCAGTATCTTTGCTTTCTTTTTTAGCAGAAAAAACGCCATATTGATGAAAAAACATCAGACGCAGCAGTCTACCAATGAAAAGCCCGATGTTTAGAAAAACATCAGGCTAGATTTTCGGCTATGTTCGCCTATTTTGTAGGAATTACCAAGCCTTTTTTAAGATGGCTTTGAGTTCTTCTAAATTGGCTTCTTTCGGGTTGTAAATAATCGAACCATCGTTCAGGGCTTTTTCAGCGACTTCATCTAATTGTGCTTCGCTGACTTTACCAGTTTCTTGTAAAGTGCGTGGCAATTTGGTCAGTGCATATAAGCGGTCACGAATGGCTAAGAGTGTCGCAATGGTTTTATCGGCACGTAAATGTGCAGGGGTTTGCGCATAGACGTCTGCGCCTGCCAACGGTAATAGCAGCTCGGCAATTTTATCGGCATTGACGTCTTTGTTGTATTCCAACACGTATGGCAAGAATAAATTCATGCACAGTCCATGTGGCAAATGTGCCACAGCACCCAACGCATGACCTAGGGAATGCACTAAACCAACCATGGAATTTGAAAATGCAATGCCCGCCATAGTAGATGCTTGTGCCAGTTCCAAACGGCCTTGTTCATCGCTTGGGTTGTCTAATACATTGAACAGGTTATTGCTGATTTTTTTAATTGCTGCCGTAGCATAAGCATCAGAAATTGGGTTGGCTGCCATGCAACTATAAGCTTCAATGGCGTGCGTCATGGCATCCATAGCCGTCATTGCTGTTAAATGTGGTGGCAAAGTTTGCGTCATACGCGGGTCTAAAATGGCTGCATGTGGCATTAAGTAATACGATGCAAACGGCATTTTGACGTTCTTTTCGGTGTCGGATACCACCGCAACCATCGTGACTTCTGAACCCGTGCCTGATGTAGTAGGAATCACAAAAAATGGTTTCAGTGGGCGCGGTAAGTTATGTGCACCTGAATATTGCAACAAGTCATCACCGCCTTCGCTGACTAAAATATTGGTAGCTTTAGAGGTGTCAATGACTGAACCGCCCCCCACCGCGATAATAGCATCACAGTTGTTTTCGCGATACAACTGCGCAGCACGGCGAACTGTCGCCACACTTGAATCTTGCGGGACATCATCAAAAACATAGCCAATCACGGCATCGGTAGATTCAAAAGCTGCTTCAATCGGTGCAAGCAAATTGTTGGAACGCACGCCTTTGTCAGTAATGATCATTGGGCGTTGTGAACCGAGTGTCGCCAATTCAAACGGAATATGTTCAAGCGCGGCATGACCTGCAATGACTTTGACTGGGCAAAAAAATTCGTAATAAGGCTTCGCCATGTTATGCACTCCGTTTGAAATAAGATTGGGCAACTTTTAAATAGATATTGGCTGCACCTGATAGTTTTTCTTTTAAGCTGAGTTCAGTCGGGTATTGTTTTACCGCCAGTTCTGCCAGTAATTTAGGCAAGATCAGCGCTTCCATTTTATTCAGGCAACGTACCAAGCGAATTGCATAAGATACATCACCATCGGCAATCATGCGGTCATGCGCAAAGGCTTGTGCGGTACTTTCCTGAAATGAAAACACTAAAAATGCATGATTTAAGTGTTTGAAGGTAATGGTTAAATCGGGTTTTTGTGCTGTATTCTGTAACAGTTCTAATTGATGATCTGCAGTGACTTTGGCAACAAAGGCTGGACCATTCGGAAAAACTTTCATAGACAACACAAAGTTGCTGGGAAATTTGGCAACTTCTTGTTTAATTTCTTCATCGACCTGACTTGCCATGACTAAACCTCTGCCAATCACATCCATCATGAGTTTGACATAGGCCAGTTGCAAAGCGGGTTTCACAGATTTAGTTGAAATCACGCGCTGAATCCCTGTGTTATAAATCATTATTTAGAGTAAATACTCTATTTTATTTCTTATTGAAAAGAAAGCCATTTATACGTGAATGACTTGTACGTCATTAAAGTAACCGCTGTTTTGTAAAGTTTCAATGATATCTGCGCAGAAGTTTTCAAAATGTGGATAGTCATTGACTAAATCCATCACACGTACCATTTCCAAACCTGCATAGCCGCAAGGGTTTATACTTTGAAAACCTGTTAAATCACAATCAATATTAAGAGCTAAACCGTGATAACTACGACCTTTACGAATTTTAAAACCAAGTGAGCCAATTTTTCGTTCATTGACATATACCCCTGGTGCATCTGCTTTGGCATAGGCTTCAATGCCGTATTTTTTAAGCAGCTCAATCATCAAATTTTCGGCATAAGATACCAAAGTACGGACATTCCAGCCTAAACGGTTCAGGTCAAACATGAAATAGGCGACCAATTGGCCTGGGCCATGCCATGTGACTTGACCACCACGATCAGTCTGTACCACAGGAATATCTGTCGCCATTAAAATATGTTCGGCTTTGCCTGCTTGCCCTTGGGTCAGTACATTTGGATGTTGCAAAATCCAGAGTTGGTCAGGGCTGTCTGCATCACGTTGTTCAGTCCAGTCTTTCATTTCCTGAAAGCGAGCTTGATAGTCAGTCAGGTCATGATATTGACGAATAATCAGGTTTGGCCGTTGTGCAGTATCCACAGTGATGCAGTCCTATCCATAAAAGCAAGAAATTGATTTTATTATACGAAAATGTGGCGGCTGTAGGGGATTTGTGGATTGAATAAGATTTTGGCAGCGCAGAAACAAAAAACACGCCCGAAAGCGTGTTATTTGAAAATCAATCTACAAAATTACAATGCAGTTTTAATCAGTGGGCAAGCTGCCAAATCTGCATAAATGGCATGCACTTGTTCCAATTCTTCAAAACGCAATTGTGCTGTAATTGAATGATACTTGCCTGTGCGTGATGGGGTAATGCTGATGCTTTGTGCATCAAACTCAGGGAAGTGCTTCACTAAAATTTCAAGCACAGCAATACGCAGTTCATCACCCGCGTCACCAATGAGTTTAATTGGGTAATCCATTGGAAACACCCAAAGATGCTCTTGTAGTTCACGAGATGGGGTACGGTTGAATAACGTCATAAGCGTGTGTCTCTATCTCTATATCAAACGCCTGCATAGGGCAGGCGTTTTTTGTCTTGTTGAATAAATGAGGCTGAATTTAAAAATTTCAATAGCTCATTTATGCAGCAATCTTAGTCATTTTCCAAGAACGAGCGTAAGTGTTCAGAACGAGAAGGGTGACGAAGTTTACGTAAGGCTTTGGCTTCAATCTGACGGATACGTTCACGGGTCACATCAAACTGCTTCCCAACTTCTTCCAAAGTATGATCGGTTGGCATATCAATACCAAAACGCATTTTCAGAACTTTGGCTTCACGTTCAGTCAAGTTTTCAAGCACTTCACGGGTCGCTTCTTTTAAGCCTTCAGAGGTTGCCGCATCAACAGGTGAGGTGATGTTGCTGTCCTCAATGAAGTCACCCAAATGTGAATCTTCATCATCACCAATTGGCGTTTCCATAGAAATCGGCTCTTTGGCAATTTTCAGAACTTTACGAACTTTAACTTCATCCATTTCCAAGCGTTCGCCTAATTCTTCTGGAGTCGGTTCACGACCCATTTCCTGAAGCAATTGACGCGATACACGGTTGATCTTGTTAATGGTTTCGATCATGTGTACTGGAATACGAATGGTACGCGCTTGGTCGGCAATAGAACGGGTAATCGCCTGACGAATCCACCATGTTGCATAAGTCGAGAACTTATAACCACGACGGTATTCGAACTTGTCTACCGCTTTCATCAAGCCGATGTTACCTTCCTGAATCAAGTCTAGGAATTGTAAACCACGGTTGGTGTATTTTTTTGCAATCGAAATAACCAGACGCAAGTTGGCTTCAACCATTTCTTTCTTCGCACGACGGGCTTTGGCTTCGCCTACTGCCATACGCTTAGAAATTTCTTTGATGCCTTTAACATCTAAGCCTAACTCTTTTTCAATGTCGGCAATTTTTTGTTGGAACGCCAAAATATCTGGACGTACTTTTTCCAAATAGCCTTTTTGGTCGGCAGGTGCTTTGGCAATGTGCTCGTCTAACCAAGCAAAGTTAGATTCCTGACCTGGGAATGAGGTACGGAATTGAGTACGATCCATACGACCACGACGCACCGCATAACGCATCACTTCACGTTCAGCAGTACGAATTTGTTCATGTGTACCACGAATCATTTCCGAAATAATATCGAATAAACGTGGCGTAAATTTAAACATCATGAATACAGTCGCTAAAGCTTCTAAAGCCTCTTGAGCTTCGGCACTTTCACGACCATGTTTTTCAATGGCAGCAATTTTTGCAAGATAAGCCTGTTCCAATTCACCAAAACGCATTCTTGCAATTTCTGGGTCTGGACCTGAATCTGCTTCAGATTCTTCTTCGGCTTCAGCTTCTTCTTCCTCATCGTCATCATCAAGTTTGACGTCTTTGGTTGGTTTGTTGCTGGTGTCTTCTTCTTTGTCTAAATCGGCTTCGTCTTCTAAAACTTCTGGAATTTCTTCATCGGTTTCAGGGTCTAAATAACCTGATAAAATATCGGCAAGGCGACGTTCGCCTGCTTCATAATCTTTATATTCTTGCAGTACCACTTGCACTGCGTTTGGCCAGTAGGCAATCGAGTGAAGTACATCGCGAATCCCTTCTTCAATACGTTTCGCAATGCTAATTTCACCTTCACGCGTTAACAGCTCAACCGTACCCATTTCACGCATATACATACGCACAGGGTCTGTGGTGCGACCAGGCTCATTTTCTACAGAGGCAAGTACCGCTGCAGCTTCTTCTTCAGCAACTTCGTCGGCAGCTTCCGCATTATCCTCGAACATTGCATCATCAGATTCAGGCGCACGTTCATGCACAGGAATACCGACGTCTTGAAGCATTTGAATAATGTCTTCAATCTGCTCGCTTTCTGTGATTGAGTCCGGGAGATGATCGTTAACCTCAGCGTAAGTTAGGTAACCTTGCTCTTTGCCTCGGCTAATCAGAGCCGCTACTTGCGAAGTAGGGGAATTCATATCGCTCATCTTTGCTTACTCTTCGTTGAATCTGTGGCAGTGAAAAACCGTGCATGATAGCACAATTCGCTTTAAATAGGGGGTGAATTGATCAATCAAGCATGATTTTAAAATGATGTTTGAATGAAGAATGTGATAGGAATATGGGGCTTCATTACTGTTTTTCAAGTCAATTTCCTTTTTGCCCGCAAAATATTTTTATGATTGGGGCGAATCTCAAATAATGATACTAACTTGTTCATAAATACACAAATTTGCCGCAATGTTGCAAGCTGTCTATGTTGCAGTTTTTTGAAAAAAATAAATAAAACTTGACAATATTTATAAAGGCAGATAAATAGCGGCTAGACCCTTCACATTTTTTCATTCTGAGGTAGTTTTAGTGTCTTCTACAGATTTTGAACTAGATGATAACTACGGTGATGATGATGTTAATTTCGATGAGGCATCAAACAAAATAAGCGCGAAAGAATCTTTAGAAAAGCGCCGTTTGATTGATGATTTACTCGCACAACGTCGTTTGGAACGTGAGCTCAAAGATTTTGATTATGATTTTGACGATGACGACGATTTTGACGATGAAGATGACTAAAATCAGGTACTGTATCTGGCATTGAAAATGCTATGCTACACCCCTAAATTGACACCGATGGATTTGAAATGACTGCTTTAGATTTAGACCTGTTAAGTGAATATCTAGATGGTGACCAAAACGAGTATGGTCTAGACTTCGCTGCAACGCATGGTTTCTTGTGTGCCATTGCAGTTGGACCTCAATTTGACCCATGGTTAAATGAATTGTTTGAAGGCAACCAAAAGAAAGTGCCTGCTGAAATTATTGCGCAAATTCAGGCTTGGTTAGAAAGCATTCGCCAAAGTTTAGCCAATGAAGAAGGCATTGAGTTTCCATTTGAAATTGAAGAAGCAGAAGTTGATTCAAGTTTGGGTGATTGGAGCGTTGGCTTTGTCGATGCGATGTTCTTAAACGAAGAAGCATGGTTTACGCCTGAATTTGAAGAGCAATTGGTTGATTTAACTTTGCCAATGATGGTGTTTAGCGGCATTGATGAAGAAGATCCACAAATGGAATCTTTCCGTCGCAATGGTCAGTTAATGGACGAAATTGCAGAAGAAATTCCTGAAAACCTGAATGAATTATATTTGATGTACCACACGCCTGATTAATGGCTTGGTTTACATATTGTGTAATATGTAATCCTCATAAAAAAAACGCACTGCGCAAATCGCAGTGCGTTTTTTATTATGGCGCTTCAATGATCATGTTACCAATTAGCGTGTCGCACGATCCCAAGCATCTTTGACAGCAAATTTAGCTTGTTCCCACGTTAAGCGTGAACTGCCTTTAATTTGCTCCCATTTGCTTCTTAGATCGGGCTCAACATCTTCGAAACGTGTGTGCGTATCATAATGTGGGCGGTTTTCATAACCAATGCGATAGGCATTTTGATAGTCACGATCATAATCTAAATCATGATAATGGTTGCGTGTTTCTGTAAAGTAGGTTGTATTTAAGCTATTGGTACGCCAGTAAGCTTCTTCTTCGGTAGGGTTCACAACTTCTGCTGCACCTTTACCTGCCAAACCACCCACTACAGCGCCTACAGCACCACCGACCACAGCACCTACTGGACCACCCAGCGCACCTACTGTTGCACCAGTAGCCGCACCGCCAACAGCACCTAAACCAGTACCGACAGGGTGTGCACCAGGTTCTCCTGTAATTGGATCGGCATTTAAGCGATCACGTTCTTCTTTTGGTAAGTTCTTAACCACATCACGGTCAATTTTTTCATTGCGTTCAAAATCTGACATTCGAATCACCTTTTTATCTTTGTATGCGTTATAGCGTTCCTATATTCATAAATCGCTATGAATAGGCTTAATCTACGCTGCTACAATGTAGGCTTATAGCCTATTCAGAATGCATTTCAGTTACAGCGCATGTCAGACGTAAATTTATGTGTGATATATCAGCCTGATGTTGATTTTAAGTGTTTGATGTTGCGGTTCAGTGTGAAATACGTACTTTAGGTAAGCTTATAAGTACTTTTTTTGATAATAACGGTTTGCATACCAACCATAGGCAATATGAAAAACTGCACCATGGATCGCAATCAAACACAGCATCACCACCGCAGCCAAAGCCAGTCCTGCTTTATCTGCAGCTTTTAAAATGGCTTCTGCATTCGGATTCATCAGCACCAAGAAAAAAACAAAGAAGCTGCCAATAATAATCGCGACCGCACTTGAGCCCCAAACCAGTTGAATTTTTTCATCACTGCTCGGTAAGCGTTGTTCTTTTTTGATAAAATGTCCTGCGCTAATGAATGCTGCGGCAATTAATGCAGGGAGCAAGGTCAAGCCACCTAAGTTCAGACCAAAAATCAATACGGTAATGAGTAAGACCAGCGTAATACTGTAAACCGCAGCAAAAAATAATAAATATGGTTTCATGTCTGATTTTCCCCAAAAAATTGATTCAATTGCGCAGCAACACAAGCATTAGTCACGCATTTTACGGCGATGCCTACGGTATAAAATAATTGCGATGACTAAGAGCACCAAGCCTATAATGACATGGCTGACCTGACTGAAAATTTGCTGCATCAATTGTTGGTTTTCACCAAAATAATAACCCACGCAAGCTAAAAAAGTGGTCCAAATTATTGTGCCTAAACCACTATAAAACATAAATTTCCAAAATGGCATGTGGCTCATGCCTGCAGGAATACTGATGAGAGAACGAATAGCGGGAATCATGCGCCCAAAAAATACAATCCGATGTCCATATTGTTCAAACCAATGCAGGGAGTTTCGGACGTCTTGTTCTTTAATCCATAGATATTTACCGTAGCGATTGACCCAGTGGTAAATACTTTCATGTTTGCAGCGATAACCTACCCAATATAACACTGCCGCTGCGAACAACGAGCCGATACAGCCTGCAATGATGACACCCAATAGCAGTAATTGCCCTTGCGATGCAGAATAGCCTGCAGAGGGCATAATAATTTCAGAAGGAACGGGTGGAAAAACATTATCCAGAAACATTAACAGGGCAATACCAAGGTAGCCCAGTTGTTCCATAATGGAAATAATCCATTCAGTTAAGTTCATGCAAGTTGTGCTTTAGAAAAGTGCTTCTATCCTAAGCAGTATTGGACGAACAGTAAAGTCTTGCGCAATTTAGACTTAATCAAGCTCTGCATGGGTCAGGGTATAGATATATACACGTCTTAAGCTATATGCCACAAGTATAGGAATGGCACAGAGCAGGGCGTAATTCAAGAAATGCGCTTGCAGATGGTAGCCCACAAATGCTGCAATAATACCGCCTAAAATTGCACCTAAAGCCACAATAAAAGTATGTGACTCATGTTCCAAACAATCTTGCATTGTTGTGCTATGCGCAGCAGTCACAGATTTTACAGGGGTAAAACGTAGTGTGTGCATTGAATTTGAAATTGTTGTTTTAGGCATAGCGTCACTCCTGATTGCGGCATATAAATTTAGGAATACATAACGATCCTTGAATTTTGGGTTATGGGAGATGTTGAGTTTGTGCTAAACATCTGCACCAATATAGCCACAGATTTTGTGGCTTATTTTGATTGAATGCTATCACCCAATCTGGGGATATTGCGCAATGCTTGGTAAACAAGCGTTGTATTTTTATGTGCTATGTAATCTTGCGTGAAGCATATATGTAGACATAAAAAATCCCCATACTGGATGAGGACTTTTTCAATATGATTAGAGTGGTCGATACAACATCAACATGGCTTTTGTTAGACCTTGTTGATGTGTATGAGCCTGTACGGATTACAGACGTTTACGTTTAGCTGCGGCAATTTGTGATTGGCGCATACGGAAACCTTCTTTTTGTTTCTCACTGGTTTTATCAATACAGTACACACAAGATACACCGTGTTCATAGCTTGGTAATTCAACTTCTTCAGGCAGTAATGGCCAACCGCAAGCATGACATTTGGTGTTTTGACCTTCTTGCATACCATGTGTCACCGCAGTACGGCCATCAAATACGAAACATTCACCTTCCCATAAGCTTTCATCGGCTGGTGTTTCTTCTAAGTATTTAAGTACGCCACCTTTTAAGTGATAAACCTCGGTAAAACCTTCTTGCAACAATAATGACGTCGATTTCTCACAACGAATCCCGCCTGTGCAGAACATCGCAATTTTTTTATCTTTATGCTGTTCTAGGTTTTGTTTCACATATTCTGGAAATTCACGGAACGTTTCAGTTTTCGGGTCAATTGCGCCCTTAAACGTTCCTGCTTTGTATTCATAGTCATTACGGGTATCAATCAGAATGACATCGTCACGGGCAATCAGTTCATTCCATTCTTTCGGGTCTAGGTAGTGACCGACTAAATCACGTGGTTTTACTTCTACACCCAAAGTCACAATTTCTTTTTTCAGCTTGATTTTCATTTTACGGAATGGTTTTTCAGAGCTGTGCGACTCTTTGTATTCCATTGTAGTAAAGCCTTCATTCAACAGAAATTGGTGAACTTGATCAATCGCGGCACGATCACCCGCTACAGTTCCATTAATGCCTTCACCTGCCACAATAAGAGTACCGCAAAGGTTGATTGAATTTACCAAATCTAATAAGCGTTGTTGAAGATCGGCAGGATCTGCAACTTCTTTGAATTGATAAAGTGCGGCAACAACCCAAGTCGTGGTCGCTGGCTGTTCTACAGGTGCAAGCTGTTCTACAGTAGCGTTCATGGAGTACTCCAATAGATGAAAGACAAAAATTTAAGGCGCATATTCTAACCTGCTTTGTGTGAATATGCGAGAAAACCGAGTGCGGTACATGGTTTTAAAGCACGACACAACATTTTAAAAATGTAGCAGAACGGGGTATGATGCCACTCGTTTCAAAGAAGAATGTTGTGTTCATGTTGATGCGCCAACAGGTGTTGTTAAATATTGGAGTGTTGTGTTGAGTAAGGATCGTCAAATTGCCACTTTAACCCCGTGTGCAGGTCGTTGTTCTACGGTGTTTGGTGATGCTGTCTGTCGAGGTTGCCGTCGCTTTAACCATGAAGTGATTCAATGGAACAGTTATACGTCTGAACAACACACTGCCGTTTGGCGTCGTTTAGATGCACAGCTCGATCAGATTTTAGTGCCTATGTTGCCTTTTGCTGACCTGCGTCATGTCGAAGGGTTTATCCGCTCTAAGCGGGTGCGTTTACGTGATGATGCTTCAAAAGGGCGTAAGTTGTATCATGCACTGAAAATTTGTGAAAAAAATCGACATTTTACCGATGAAAGTGGCCTGGGCATTCACTACAAAGAAGTGCGACCTTTGTGGCAGGAATTTGAGCGTCGCGTGTTGGCGCTTGCAACCGCAAGTTATGATTTTGCATTTTTAAGGGCTGATGGTATTAGCCATAGCTTATTGCATAGCTTGCACGATGACTAATTTGTAATTCTTGCGATTAAAGACTAGAAAGACTTTTATTGAGCCATAAAAAAACTCGCAAAATTTGCGAGTTTTTTATTTTATACAGGAATGGCTTAAGCCACTTGTACAGGAATACAGTTTGCAGTGTGGCTCACGGTATTGTCTGGGTTTGCATAGACCAAACGTGGTTCGTGCGCATTGGCTTCTGCTTCAGTGAAGTCACCAAAGGTTGCAATAATAATAATATCGCCTACATCGGCTTGGTGTGCAGCACCACCATTGACTGAAATGATGCCTGAGTTGTCTTCACCACGAATTGCATAAGTTGTGAAGCGCTTACCATTGGTCACGTTCCATACGTGGATTTCTTCATATTCACGAATGCCAGCCAAATCCATGAGTGTTCCGTCAATTGCACATGAACCTTCGTAGTGAAGTTCTGCATGAGTTACAAAAGCACGGTGGATTTTGCATTTTAATAAACGAGATAGCATGGTGAGCGTCTCCTTAGTGGACCTAAGATTTTATCTTATGGTTGAATTCAAACACTGCTTGCTGGATGTCAGTTCCGAGCAGAAAGCGCATTTTGCTCTGAAAATTGCGACATGGCAAGTGTGATTGTTCAACAATTGTGGATTCATCAGTTCGGTTTATAGGCATTGATTTGATTCATGGCTTGTTGTACTTCGCCATTGACCAGTAACTTGATACGACCTAATGCATGTGCAAGTGCATCATCCATTAAAGTTTGCTCGCTACTTGGTGCTTTGCTCAGTACATGACCAGACACGCGTTCTTTTGAACCCGGATGCCCAATACCAATGCGTAAACGATGGAAGTTTGGACCTGTGTGCGGCACGATGTCACGTAAACCATTATGTCCACCATGACCACCACCCGTTTTTAGGCGAATGATCCCTGGGTTCATATCCAGTTCATCATGAGCAATCAGCATTGCTTCAGGTGCAATTTGATAGAATTTGGCGAAGGGAACAACACTTTGACCAGAACGATTCATAAAGGTTGTGGGTAATAACAGACGAACGTCTTGACCTTCGATATTACCACGTCCGCTGATCCCGTGAAATTTAGGATCGGCTTTTAATGTAATGCCATATTGATCTGCAAGGCGTTCTACAAACCAGAAGCCTGCATTATGGCGGGTTTGGGCATACTCTTTACCAGGGTTGCCCAAACCAACAATCAGTGAAATATTAGCCACTAATTATACCATGAACACTTATGCGCGTTTGAAGTCAGCGTGCATAGGTGTGTTTTTAGCAGGGTGACGTTGTAACGCTTGGATTTTCACGTTTTCAACTTTGTCGCCTACTTTGATTTCTACAACTTCTTCAAAGAAAGCATTGCTTTCTAAAGCTTTTACAAGCTCACGAAGTTCTAAAGTGATTGTTACAGGCTCAGCGTCGCCACCATAAATGATAGCTGGAACTAATGCAGCGTGACGAAGGCGGCGGCTCGCACCTTTCCCTTGGTTAGCTGCTTCACGCGCTTGAGCGTTTAATACGAAGTTTGCCATGATAGACATCCTTATTTTGAGTTTAAATAAACTAGATCTGCGACCAATCTAGTGATAGAAAACCCTGCCAAGTGGCAGGGCTTTGAAAATTTAGCGCTCTATTATAGATAAGAATCGAACATTGCGCTAATAGATTCTTCGTTGTTAATACGGCGAATTGTTTCTGCAACCATACTTGCTACAGATACTTGGCGAATTTTACCAAGTGCTTGAGCTTCTTCTGAAAGAGGAATGGTGTCTGTAACAACCAGTTCATCAATCACAGAATTTTTCAGGTTTTCAATCGCTTTGCCTGAAAGTACAGGGTGGGTAGCATAAGCAACAACGCGGCGAGCACCAAAAGTTTTAAGTGCATCGGCAGCTTTGCATAATGTACCTGCAGTATCCACCATGTCATCTACAATGACACAGTCACGATCTTTTACATCACCAATCAAATGCATCACTTGTGATTCATTCGCTTTTTGACGACGTTTATCGATAATTGCAAGATCGATATCACCCATTTGTTTTGCAACAGCGCGCGCACGAACCACACCACCAACGTCTGGTGAAACTACCATGAGATTGTCGTGTGACTGTTGACGCAGGTCAGCCAATAGCGCAGGCGTACCATAAATGTTGTCTACAGGGATGTCGAAGAAACCTTGAATTTGGTCTGCGTGCAAGTCAATCATCACTACACGGTCAATCCCTACAGTGGTGAGCATATCTGCAACCACTTTAGCGGTAATTGGAACACGTGTAGAACGAGGACGACGGTCTTGGCGGGCATAACCGAAGTAAGGAATAACGGCAGTAATACGACCTGCACTTGCACGACGCAACGCGTCAGCCATCACCAAGATTTCCATGAGGTTGTCATTGGTTGGCGCACAAGTAGGTTGTACGATAAATACGTCTTTACCACGGACATTCTCGGTAATCTCTACAGCAATCTCACCATCAGAGAAGGTAGAAACTGATGCAGCACCTAAAGGAATGTGCAAGTGGCTTACGACTTTTTGAGCGAATTGTGGATGCGCGGTTCCACTAAAAACGACAAGATTGGGCATGAAGCACCCTTGGCGGTTGGTGTATGTAGGAATAGATGGCAGGGGTAGCTGGATTCGAACCAACGGATGCCGATATCAAAAACCGGTGCCTTACCACTTGGCGATACCCCTAATGCGGCAGAACTTTAATATTTTTACTGCGTTCTGTCAAGGTAAATTAACAGGATAGCGGTAATATTGGGGGTTCTGTCTAATGCGAGAAAATGGCAGGGGTAGCTGGATTCGAACCAACGGATGCCGATATCAAAAACCGGTGCCTTACCACTTGGCGATACCCCTAGATTTGATCACTGTAAGATGGCAGGGGTAGCTGGATTCGAACCAACGGATGCCGATATCAAAAACCGGTGCCTTACCACTTGGCGATACCCCTAATACAGTAATCTACAGGTGAAAGAGATGGCAGGGGTAGCTGGATTCGAACCAACGGATGCCGATATCAAAAACCGGTGCCTTACCACTTGGCGATACCCCTATTGTACTGTGAAATGTCGTAATGGAGATTCATCTAAGCTGTTCACAACGTACGCAGTACATGGTGAGTGTGCCAAAATGTCGTCTACATTCATTTCTGCAGTCACTTCAGTAAAGACACAAGCACCTGTACCTGTAAGCTTTGCTTGACCAAATTGGTCTAAATAACGCATTGCTTCATCAACTTCGGGGTATAAATTTCGTGCCACAGGCTCAAAATTATTTCCAAAGTCAGATGGCTTTATCTGATAGCCGCAGAATTTAGTGGGCTTCGTGTTTCTTGTCAATGTTTTTTGTGAAAAAAGTAGTTGAGTGCTGATAAAACAGTCAGGTTTTAACACAATATATTGTTTTGGGGCTAAGTCTATGAATGTTAACTGTTCACCAATGCCTTCTGCCCATGCATTACGACCATGCACAAAGATAGGTACATCTGCTCCGAGCTGTAAACCAAGTTCAGCTAGTTTTTGAGTATCCAAGCCACATTGCCAAAGTTGATTGACTACAATTAAGGTGGTTGCGGCATTGGATGAACCTCCGCCAAGCCCTGCACCCATAGGGATGTACTTCTCAATTGAAATATTTAAACCTGTGGCTTGTTTCGCGTAAGGTTTTAAAATTTGCGTGGCTTTGTAAATCAGGTTTTGCTCTAAATCGACACTATTTAAGCCCTGAATTTGAACAGTCTGCGTAGCATTGACTTCAAATTCTAACCAGTCGTATAAATCAATCAGTTGAAAAATCGTCTGCAATTCATGGTAGCCGTTGTCACGACGCCCAGTAATGTGCAAAAACAGATTTAATTTGGCAGGTGAGGGTACACGAATCATGGCGAAACTTGGCAAGTGATTAACGATTTTGGATGAGCATTGTAATACGGTTTTCTTGCCCTGATTCAAGTGCTTGTTTCAAAATCAGACGGTTTGGCAAACTAGCACTGTCGTTATAGCTCAAATCGACCGTCCAACCATCTTCAATAAATTGAGTCGGGCGCTGTTGGGGGTCTTTTTGAATTTGGGCATTGACCGTTGCAGGTCGGGCTTGTACCCAATCGACCAAGTGGGTGATGGGCGCTTGCCAACCTGTGGCTTGTTCTAACAGTTCTTCAGGACTTTCGGCATAAATTATCCCTGTTTTGGCACTGTTGAGGGTGACTTGTCCTGGTTGTCCGCTAATTTGCGTTTTACCAACGCCCAAAATGCCGCTCAGTTCAATATCAAACTGCTGTTGCTGCTGTACCCAAGTAAAAAAGGCACTGCCAGATTGCTGCGGAGTGCGCACACCAATTTTGCCTTGTAGGTTAAATTGATTTTCGGCTTCAACTTGCTGTGAAATGTTGGCTGGTTTTTGTACGAAAGGCTGACAACCTGTCAGCACAAGGCTACTGGTGGCAAAAAGGGTTAATCCTAATTTTGAAAATAAACGCATGAATCTTTTAACTCTTTTTAACTGGCTGCGGTAACAATAGCGAATTTAATTGTTGCAATTGCGGATCATTCGGATGATTTTGTTGTAATTGTTGTAACACTTGGCTGAATTTTTGAATATCTCCTTGCATATACAACGATTTTGCATAACGTGAGCCAATCGCGGCACTATGACTCAGCGCGTAGGCTTTTTCCAAAGCCTGTGCCGAAGCAGTGTAGTCATTTTGCAAATAGCTGACATAACCTAAAGTATCTAAAATAGAGGCCTGTTCAGGTGCAAACTCAAGTGCTTGCTCTACATAGCGACGCGCTTCATCCAAACGACGATTTTGCAGTGCAAGAGTATAGGCGTAGGCATTTAAATAGGTTGGGCTGTTCGGCTCAATTTCCAGTAACTTGGTGAGCAGTTGATCCAGTTTGTCTTTTTCCTGATGTGCATCCAATAGTAAGACTTCTGAATAGATCAGGTCAGGATCATCGGGCAGGTTTTTGATGGCTTCATCTAACAAACGCAGTGCTGCTTTTTTATTATCCATACGTTTTAAAATATCGGCCTGTGCCTGATATAAAAAACTGGCGTGCTGCGGATAGTTGACCCGTTCCTGCGTTAAAAAGCGCAGGGCATCGTTCAGTTTAACTTGCTGGGCAAAAATACTGATCATGTTGCGACGTGAAACCGTATAGAGGCTACCATCCACCAAACGATAATAGGCTTTGGCTGTTTCAAAGTGCTGTTTACGTTCGGCATTGACCGCTAAATAAAAATAGGCTTCGTTTTGATATTGTGCCGAATAGCGTAGCTCTACCAAATATTTTTCGGCTTTTTCGTATTGTTTCAAGTCAATACTGGTCAAACCTGCAATAAATAAGGCTTCATCTTCCGTAGGCCATTTTTTTAAAATAGCTTCTAGCTTTGTTAGCGCCAAAGTTGCTTCATTTTTTTTGACCAAATATTTGGCTTCGGCTAAACGGACTTCAAAATTATTTTTGTGTTTACGGCTGGATTTTGCATACCAAGCTGCCGTTTCTTCTTCATTGCCAAGTACGCTCAACAAATTGGCTTTCATTAAAATATAGCCAGTGACTTTCGGGCGTTTGCGCAACGCTCTGTTAATGGTGTCGAGCGCGGCTTGATATTGTCCATTTTGCGCTTTTAAACCTGCAATCAATACCAAAATAGATGGATTGTCTTTGGCTTTGCTGGTGCGCAGGGCTTGAATCAGAAATTCACGGTCTTCTACAGATTCAGGGGAAATTCCCGCCAAAATTTGTTCTAAGTCAGCCGTGGCATCAATATTTAGAATTTTATCTAAGGTTTCTGCAGCCAAGTCATATTCATGCGCTTTGAGTGCAATGTGCGCCAAATAAAACAGTGCAGGGACATCGGATGGTTCTTGTACCACCCAATGTGTTGCAATATCTAATGCGGCACGTAGGTCATTTTGTTCAATGGCAATATTCAGGGCGCGTTGTTTAATGGAAGTCGAATTGTTCTTAATTGCCAAGACCGTGTAGTTGTGTAATGCAGTTGGAATATCGCCATAAGCCAAGGCAAATTCTGCCACCATGGTTTGTTTTACCGCATTATAATTTGAATTTGCATGATAAATTTCTTCAGATGCTCTAAGATGAGCAACTGAAGCCATGCTACCGACCAGTAAGAATGTGGTAGAATATTGCTTAATTGTCGCGCCGTATGGTCGGCTATTTGTTTGACGCAATTTTTCTTGATCCAAGTAATGCTTTTTATGACACCGTTATTGCACAATAGCATAAATTTAGCGAAATGATGATCTGATATGTCTTTCTTTGCATTGGGTGTCAACCATCAAACCGCCTCTGTAGAGTTGCGCGAGCAAATTGCATTTAACCCAGAAAAGTTAAGTGCCTTACTTGCTGAGCAAAGCCAACATCCCGAACTGAATGATTTGGTGGTGGTGTCTACCTGCAACCGTACCGAAGTCTACGCCATGTCTGAACATCCAGAACAGGTGTTGGATTGGCTTGCACACGTCAATGGTATTGATGCGAAGCAATTGAGTCGTCATGTTTATCGTTATGAAAATGCACAGGCGGTGTCGCATTTAATGCGCGTAGCCAGTGGGCTAGATTCACTCATGTTGGGTGAGCCGCAAATTTTAGGTCAGGTCAAAACTGCGCTGTCTTTAGCCAAAGACTCACATACGGTTTCGCAACAACTCAACCGAATTTTTGAATATGCGTTTTATGCTGCCAAACGGGTACGTTCAGAAACTGCCGTAGGCAGCCATGCCGTGTCTATGGGTTATGCGGTTGCGCAACTGGCGTTACAAGTATTTAGCCATCCTGAAAAACTAACCGTGATGGTGGTGGCAGCAGGCGAAATGAATAGCCTTGTAGCGAAGCATTTAGCTGAGATGGGCGTCGCTAAAATTTTAATTTGTAACCGTACCCGCGCCCGCGCCGAAACTTTGGCACAAGAAATTGCGCATCGGGTTGAAGTTGAAATTATTGAATTTGATCGGTTAGCAGCCAATTTACACCGCGCTGATGTAATTTCAAGCTGTACGGGTAGTTTGCATCAGGTGATTGCTTATCCTGAAGTGAAAGCAGCGTTAAAGAAACGTCGCTATCAGCAAATGTTGTTGGTCGATTTGGCCGTACCACGTGATATTGATCCTAAAATTGAAAATTTGGATGGCGTGTATTTGTACGGGGTCGATGACCTGCAAAGCGTGATTGATGAAAACTTGGCGCAGCGTCGTCAGGCGGCTGTGGAAGCAGAGCTAATGGTCAATCAGCTTGTGACTGAGTTGGTGACCCATCAAAAAGTTCAGCAAGCAGGTGCGACCATTCATGCTTACCGTGAACATGGCGAAAGCTTGCGTCAGGAAGAATTAAATTTGGCGATGGCGCGTATTGCCAAAGGTGAAGATGCTGCACAAGTTATGCAAGAATTTTCCTATCGTTTAACCCAAAAACTGCTGCATCCAACTTCTATTTTATTGCGTGAAGCAGCCAAAGGTGATGAGCCTGAATGTTTTGAGTTTATGCAGGAAAATTTAGCAGCGACTGCCAAACGTCGTCGCAAATAAGTAAGATTAACGTGATTTACAAAAAAGATTTTTGACGATACAAACTTAATCTAATCAGACCAGATCGCTTATTCCTCTAACAAGGTCAGCGATCTTTTTTTATCAATTTCATAAATTTGATGTTTCAAGCGCTTCATTTCTTCAATACTGCTGAATTTTTTGGAGCGAATTTTTTGCTGTAAACAGTCGTATTGCAATTTGGTCGAAAAATCCTGCGCCAATTTATCGACGTGTTCAGGAGAAGTCGTGTAATCACTGACATTGGCTTGTTGTAAAATGCGTTGTAATTCATAGTGATACGCTGAGCATGCACCCAAAATATAATATTTGGCTTGTTCAGGATCATCGGGTAGATCATCAAAAATAGTATTTAAAATATTTAAGATTTGGTGTAGCAGATGATCATTTGGAATCAGCGCACGTAACGGTTCAAAGTGAATATACAAATACGGGTGATTGATTAGAATCGCAATCACATATTCTTCGGCATCGACTTTGGTGCTAAAACTCAAAGATGCATCGTTATTGGTCTGTGCCTGCCATTTACGGTTAAAGCCTAACTTTTCACGGAAAAACTGTTGCAGCAAATAGCGATAAGAACCCGTTTTGGGCAAAAGTTCGGTCAACTGCCGCAGTTCACCCATGACCTGACTTTTGCCTTCAGGGGTACTGATATTATGGTTTTGGGTGAGATGCGCAAAGACAAAATCTGACAGCAAAGGTGCTTGATCTAATAAACGTCGGAAATTTTCGATGCCTTCACGACGAATAAGTGAGTCAGGGTCGTGCTCATTGGGCAAAACAAAGAACTTCAGTTCACGTCCATCATTGAGCAAAGGTAGTGCAATTTCTAGTGTGCGACGTGCGGCTTTTTGACCTGCGGCATCGCCATCAAAAGCGATGGTAATGCGGTTGTTTTGGCGGAACAGAATATTTAAATGATCGGTATTACTGGCTGTACCGAGTGTCGCTACAGCACCATGAATGCCGTATTGCTGCAAGGCAATCACATCCATATAGCCTTCGACCATTAAATAATCTTGGGCTTTTTGTTTGCGTCCTTCATATAAACCATAGAGCAATTGGTTTTTATGAAACACTTCCGAATCGGGCGAGTTGATGTATTTGGGTTTGATTTCATCATTAAGTGCGCGACCACCAAAACCGACTACACGACCTTTACTGTCACGAATTGGGAAAATCACTCGATCACGCAGTAAATCGAAGTCACGCCCTTTGTCACTGGTACGAATCAAGCCCAGAAGCTTTAAGCCTGCAATATCTTGTGGAAAGGCTTTTTCCAAATGTTGCCAGTCTTCAGGTGCATAGCCCAAACGCCAGAATTGCAGGGTCTGTGCAGTTAAACCACGTTTTTGGAAATACTGTTGTGCAGCAGGGCTATGCGGTAATTGCTGCTCATAATATTGAGCCACGTTTTCGAGCAAGTCGTATAAGTTACCTTCCTGCGCAGGTGTTTCCTGTATGGCGTCCCATTGTTCAAAACCTGCAAACGGGTCGGCATTGTTTTGAAATTCCGAGTTCTGAAATTCAGAACTTGAGTATTCAGTGCTTTGAAACTCGGCAAAAGGATCAAAGTCGATGCCCGCACTTGTGCCAGCATCGTTAGCATGCTCGGCTGGTGCAGTTGGAGCGGCTGCAGTTTCGTGCTGATCTTTTACAGGCGCTTTTGGCTTTGCAATTGTTGCTGGCTTTTTGGCTTCACGCTTATAGGAGAGTTTTTTGCTGTCGTGCTGATCTTTCGGGAGTTCGATGCCTGTCTGACTAGCCAAGTCTTTCATTACATCCACAAAATTTCGGTTATCAATATCCATTAAAAAACGGATAGCGTTACCATTGGCCTGACAACCAAAGCAATGATAATACTGCTTGTCACGGTAGACGTGAAAAGACGGTGTTTTTTCCTGATGGAATGGGCAACAGCCCGAATAGGTACGACCTGTTTTTTTTAGTTTCACGCGCTGACCAATCAGATCGACAATATCGGTGCGATCTAGAATTTGATCAATCGTGTGTTGTGGAATGGCCATACGTTTCGGTCTTTTATCTCTTAATTGGTTTGAAAGCAGTTTTTGCCGAACAGGTCGGAAACTGAAGTCAGTGCTGGCAGAATTATTCTCTTTTGTAGCTGTTTCTGCTGTTTGAAACAAGCCCCAGTAAAACAAAAGGCAAGTATCATAACTTGCCTTTGGTATTTTTCAAGATTGTTCAATCAGCTTGAGCTTATTTTATTCAGCACTGTCATTTTGAGACTTAGGACGATCTAACAAACCAAAACTTAAACGGTTGGTTAAGCTGCGTGATGGTGCTGCTTGTGTATTGGCTTCAGATTGCTGTGCTTCGGTGCTGCTTTGCGCTTCACGTCCGAAAATACCCAAAGTTGCACGGTTAATCCAGCTTGCGTCATGACGGGCAGCACGTAAATTCACGCTACCATCTGCTTTAACTAAGTTTGGATAGTTTAGTTTCAATACATCAATATATTGTTGAGCCGTAGCTTGATCGCCCAATTTGCCATAACCATAAGCCACCGTTGCCAATGCTTCAGGAATTTGCGGTGTTTGCGGATAGTGTTCAATTACCCACAATGAACGCTCAACTGCAGCCACCCATGCTTTACGTTTAATGTTATAACGTGCTGCATTCATTTCGGCTTCAGCCAGTTCCTGACCAATAAACTGCATACGCTGTGCCGCATCTACTGCATAAGTGCTTGATGGATAGCGACGGATAAAATCGACAAAGTTTTGATAGGCCAGTTTTAAATAACTAACATCGCGGTGTGATTGCTTGAGCGAGGTATAACGCAACAAACCATCATAGTTTTGTTCCATATTCGCCACACCACGTACATAGTAGGCATAATCGGCTTTAGGATGCTGCGGGTTCATGCGGATGAAACGATCTGCAACAGCAATTGCGCCTTCATAATCTTTTTGCTGGAATTTTGCATACAACAATTCAAGCTGCGCCTGCTGCGCATAATCACCCGTTGGGTAATAGGTTTCTAAAGCTTCAAGATGCTTAACGGCATCGGTGTATTGACCACGATCCAGTGCTTTTTCTGCTTTTTCAATATAAACTTGTTCGCTAGATTGCGGACCAGTATCGACCACTTCTTTTTTTGGATTGCTGCTACAGCCCACAATTGCAGACGCAACGCCGAGTGAAAGAGCAAGCATTGTTATTTTATAACGTGGTAGCGACATAAAAATTCCTCTGTTAATACGGGCAATGAGCTACAATTGCGCTATTAAACCACTTTTGTCTGAATGAGCAAATGAGTCAAGCACAATCTACCCATTCCAATTTACCTGAAACTGAGTTCAATTTACTTGAAGATGCTGAGGATGCAGATAACCATACTTCAGACTCAACTGCAACACGTTTATCGTTGCAATTTCAATTGGATGACAGCCACTTAGGACTACGCATCGACCAAGTTGCAGCCATCATTTGGAGTGAATTTTCACGTGAAAAGCTAAAACAGTGGCTCAAAGACGGTCATTTGTTGGTAAATGGTAACACGGTCAAACCTAAATATAAGTGTGAAGGAGATGAGCTTCTTACCCTAGAAGTCGAGCTTGAAGCGCAAACCCGCAGCCTGCCTGAAGATATTCCACTGGATATTATTTATGAAGATGATGACATCATGGTGATTAATAAACCTGTGGGCATGGTGGTGCATCCAGGGGCGGGAAATAGCTCTGGAACTCTGGTAAATGCCTTGCTGCATCATTATCCAAAATCGGCAGAGTTAACTCGTGCAGGTTTGGTGCATCGTATTGATAAAGATACTTCGGGTTTGCTGGTGGTTGCCAAAAATCTGGAAGCACAGTTTGCTTTAACCAAACAACTGGCGAAGAAATCAGTTTATCGTTTATACGACTTGGTGGTGTATGGCAACATGATTGCAGGCGGCACGGTTGATGAACCGATTAAACGCCATCCTGTAGATCGAATTAAAATGGCGGTCTTGCCAGGCGGTAAAGAGGCCGTGACGCATTACAATGTGAAAGAACGTTTTCAGCACTTCACTCGCGTTCAGGCACGTTTGGAAACAGGGCGTACCCATCAAATTCGTGTGCATTTAAGCTATATTGGTTTTGGTTTGGTGGGCGATCCTGTCTATACCCCACGTGTACGTGTCCCTGCGGGTGCATCGGCATTGTTAAACGATACACTGCGTAACTTTAAACGTCAGGCTTTGCATGCGGTCAAATTGGGTTTGGTTCATCCGCGAACACATGAAGAAATGATGTTTGAAGCGCCGTGGCCTGAAGACTTTAAGCAATTGGTAGATGTATTACGCAGCGAAAATGCCGCGTACTGATGCCATTAACATCTGTCAGCTCAGATGGGCCGTTATATGCAGTTAAAAGGATAGAGGCATGCAATTTGTTCAAGGACTCCCTGCAGGAGTATATGTCGGACAAACCCGCATACAACATGTGCAGGCACTGGAAACAAGTTCTACAGAACTGTCTGGGTTTAATCTGGCACTGCATGTGCAGGATGATGCATGGCGTGTGCAGCAGCATCGTATGCGTTTGCTGGCAGAGTTTGCTGAATATGGGGTCGATAAAATGACTTGGATGACACAAACGCATAGTGTGTTGTGTCAGACCATTAATGAGCAAATCACTTTTGAAGCCTTAGAGGGCGATGGCTTGGTCACACAGCGCAAAGCACATGCTTTAATGATGATGACAGCGGATTGTTTACCTGTGGTTTTAGGTAATGCATTAGGCACAGAAGTGGCCAACTTGCATGCAGGCTGGCGAGGTTTAGCCAACGGTATTATTGAAAACACCATTGCCGAAATGCAAAGTGCACCAACATGGGCGTGGTTAGGTGCTGCCATTAGTCAGCCATGTTTTGAGGTTGGAGCAGAAGTAAAACAGGCCTTTTGTGATAAATATTCTGAATTGGAAACGGCCTTTATAGATGGGCAACAATCTGGTAAATACTTCGCCGACTTGTATGCGATTGCCCGCTATATTTTGCAGCAGCATGGTGTCACAACGGTATTGGGTGGTGATCAGTGCTCATATTCGCAGGCCGATCAGTACTATTCTTACCGCCGTCAGCCACGTACAGGACGTATGGCAACATTCGTGTTTATGCAGGCTTAGTGTTAAACTTGACTTAATTATTTGGTTTTAAACATTCTCATGTCAGTGACTCATTCAACATCTTCTTGCGCTGCTATTCGTGTGGCGGTGGTTTATCACAGTCCTTATGGTCATACTGCTAAGGTGGCACAGCATATTGCACAAGGTGCTGCGCAAATGGATGCTCAGGTGACTTTGATGGATGTGGCTGAAATTGAATGGGATAGCCTAGATCAAGCCGATATTATCATTATGGGCTGTCCAACTTATATGGGCAGCATTACTTCGGCTTTAAAACAGTTTATGGAGCAATCGTCTAAGCGTTGGTTGGCCAGAACTTGGCAGGGCAAACTGGCGGCAGGTTTTACCAATGGCGGTGGTTTAAGTGGCGATAAACTGGCAGTGCTGCAACAAATTAATTTATTTGCGATGCAGCATGGCATGTTGTGGTCAGGTTTACCGTTTATGCCGACAGGGCGTAGTCCACACGATATTAACCGCATGTCGAGCTTTTTGGGTTTAATGACGCAGTCTGATAATGCCAGTGTTGAAGTTACGCCACCCGAAGGTGATTTGGAAACTGCAGTCAAATTTGGTAAATATTTGGTGGAATTAAAACTTAAAGACTAAGCATTTTTAGTTTTACAACTTCCATAAAAAATGCTCGATGTTGATCTCGAGCATTTTTTATGGGCGGAATGTGCAAAATTATTTGTGCATCAAACGTGCTTTATCACGCTGCCAATCGCGGTCTTTTTCAGAAGCGCGTTTATCGTGCAATTGTTTACCTTTCACCAAAGCAATTTCAAGCTTCGCTAAAGGGCCTTTCCAATAACATGCTAAAGGTACGCAAGAATAACCTTTTTGATTGACTGCACCCATCAACTTTTCAATTTCACGTCGTGAAAGTAAGAGTTTGCGGGTACGGGTCGCTTCAGGCACTACATGCGTTGAAGCCGACAAGAGTGGTTGAATTTGTGCACCAAATAAAAAGGCTTCATTGTCACGAAACAGGATATAACTTTCGGTAATAGTCATACGTCCTGCGCGCAAAGATTTGACTTCCCAACCTTGCAAAGAAAGTCCTGCTTCAAATTTTTCTTCAATAAAATAATCGTGGCGTGCACGTTTATTCTGTGCAATTGTTCCGCCCGTATTTTTTTTAACTACAGTTAGCTTCGCCATATTCAATTACTTCCAAACTTATGACTATTGTGCCTCAAACCAAGGCTTGCTGACAAATCAAAATCATCACAACTGTTGGCTAAACTGCTTTGATATTTCATAATTTGGTAGACTTTAGTTCACTAAAATTTTTTGTATTTGTTAAACTAACTTTGACAAAACCAACTAGAGCATAATGGATGTCTAAAACTCGCGTAATTTATCCGGGCACCTTTGACCCGATTACTAATGGTCATATTGACCTGGTGACACGTGCTGCAAAAATGTTTGATGAAGTCGTGGTCGCAATTGCCATTGGACATCATAAAAATCCAATTTTTACTTTGGAAGAACGTGTGGAATTGGCACAGGCATCTTTAAAGCATTTGCCTAATGTTGAATTTGTCGGATTTGATGGTTTATTGGTTAATTTTTTCCGTGAGCAAAATGCGACTGCAGTTTTGCGTGGTTTGCGTGCTGTTTCAGATTTTGAATATGAATTTCAGTTGGCAAATATGAACCGTCAATTAGATGCGAAATATGAAGCGGTATTTCTGACTCCTTCAGAGCAATATTCATTTATTTCTTCTACATTAGTTCGTGAAATTGCACGCTTAAAAGGTGATGTGACTAAATTTGTTGCACCTGTTGTGGTCGAAGCCTTTGAGCGTAAATTACGACAAGGTTGGTAGCGTGTCTTTATATATTACCGATGAATGTATTAACTGTGATGTCTGTGAACCTGTATGCCCAAATGAGGCAATTTATATGGGTGAGCTGATTTATGAGATTAATCCAGCATTATGTACTGAATGTGTAGGACATCACGAGCAGCCGCAGTGTCAGTTATTTTGCCCAGTCGATTGTATTCCGCTCGATCCAGAGCATGTAGAAACACAGGAACAATTGCTGGAAAAATATAAAAAACTGATTGCTCAAAAAAGCGCAAGCAATTAACTTATAATTTTGCTAAGATGCGCCTTCGAAGTGAACCAGACGATCGCTGCTGTGGAGGTCTCCGTGACTGAAACAGGGGAGGAAAGTCCGGGCTTCATAGGGCAGGGTGCCAGGTAACGCCTGGGCGGCGTGAGCCGACGGAAAGTGCAGCAGAGAGTAGACCGCCTTCATATGGTTTCTTTTTCGGAAGAAATTGAAGGTAAGGGTGAAAGGGTGCGGTAAGAGCGCACCGCATGGCTGGTAACAGTTCATGGCATGGTAAACCCCACCAGAAGCAAGACCAAATAGGAATCCTGAGGTACGGCCCGTACTGGATTCGGGTAGGTCGCTTGAGCGTATGAGTGATTGTACGCCTAGAGGAATGATCGTTCTCGACAGAACCCGGCTTATC
Organism: Acinetobacter sp. SWBY1; assembly: GCF_002946595.1. Classification (NCBI taxonomy): domain Bacteria; kingdom Pseudomonadati; phylum Pseudomonadota; class Gammaproteobacteria; order Moraxellales; family Moraxellaceae; genus Acinetobacter; species Acinetobacter sp. SWBY1. The sequence continues at coordinate 2,743,118 of NZ_CP026616.1, forward strand.
GGTTCACTTCACCAAATTTTAAGCAATTGATGCGTGATAAGGCTTGACGTTACCTAGATTACAGCAGATAATGCGCGCACAGTTTTTGGCTATGTAGCTCAGTTGGTTAGAGCACCGCACTCATAATGCGGGGGTCACAGGTTCAAGTCCCGTCATAGCCACCATTTTCAGACCACGTTCACTAACGTGGTCTTTTTTTTGTTTAAAATTTGTCTGTGCAATCTATTTGAGCTGTATCCATTTGAATCTGCATTTGTAGGTTTTGAATCTGTTGCCAATTGGCTTGTTGATCAGAGTGAGCAAAAATTTTGGCATCGACCTGATTTAATTTTTTTAGCGAAATGTGTTGTGATGCACAATAACGCCCTACAGCACGCTCATAAGCCAGTTGTTGCTGCGCTGCAGCATTGAGTTGATGTGCCGTTAAAATCTTTTGCTGCCCTTTGGCATAAGCAACCAAGACACGTCGGTCTGCGATGCTATAACTCATTTTAGAATTAATAAATTGCGCAACATCACGCCGTACACCGTTGTAATCTACAAAAATAGGTGAAACCAAAGCGCAGGAACTTAAGCCAACAACAAGGCTACTCAGTATTATAGACTTCAAGATCATGGTTGAATTCATTCTCTTTTTTCTGTGTGACTTGATATAGATTTTGCTGCAAATATTTAAGAATCTCCGTAAGAAAATAGTAATTTGATTAAAATTAAACAAATTGCACTGTTTTTGCTTAAACTGTGAGCGTTTGTAAATTAAAATACTTGACGATGCAGGGCTAAGTTTAGATAATGCGCACACAGTTTATGGCTATGTAGCTCAGTTGGTTAGAGCACCGCACTCATAATGCGGGGGTCACAGGTTCAAGTCCCGTCATAGCCACCATTTTTATAGACTAAGCTCTCAGCTTGGTCTTTTTTTATGTCAAAATTTTAGGCTACTTTTTGCAGCATTGGTTTAATGGCAGGTACAAAAAAACCAAGCCGTAGCTTGGTTTTTTATATCTTTGTTTAAGCAATGCTTTAGCGTTAAATCCCTGCTTTCCAACCATTGACGAGCGGATAGCGACGTTCACGACCAAAAGCGCGTGAACTAATACGTGGTCCTAATGCACCTTGGCGACGCTTGTACTCGTTGCGATCAACCAATTGAATGACTTTCTCGACCATCGCGCGTTCAAAGCCTTTGCTAATGATGTCTTCTTGGCTCTGATCTTCTTCAATATACGCATACAAAATCGCATCGAGCACTTCGTATGGTGGTAAAGAATCTTGGTCTTTTTGGTCAGGACGTAATTCTGCTGAAGGTGGGCGCGTGATCACACGCTCAGGAATCACAGGAGTATCGGCAATACTGTTACGGTATTTTGCCAATTCAAACACAATGGTTTTGTACACATCTTTGAGTACCGCATAACCACCGACCATATCGCCATAAAGCGTGCAATAGCCAACTGCTAACTCAGATTTGTTACCTGTAGAAAGCACGAGGTTACCAAACTTATTCGACAGACCCATTAAGATTGTGCCGCGGGCACGGGCTTGTAGATTTTCTTCTGTGGTATCGCTAGGGCTGTTACCAAAGAAAGGATACAGCGTTTGCATAAAGCTATTTACGATCGGGTGAATTTCGGCAATACCAAAAGTCACGCCTAAAGTTTTGGCTTGCTCTGCAGCATCTTCCACACTAATTTGCGCGGTATAAGTGTACGGCATCATTACCGCTTGTACCTTATCTGCACCAATTGCATCAACCGCAATAGCAAGAGTGAGCGCTGAATCAATTCCGCCCGACAAGCCAAGAATTACACCAGGGAAGCCAGAGCGTTGCACGTAGTCACGGGTTGCGAGCACTAAACCTTGATAGATTTCTGCAAGGGTGTCTAAAGCTGGGCTAATTTCGGCAGTTTTAAAGTGCTTCTGTGCAGCGTCATATTCTGCGTAGAATAAACCTTCTTGGTAGGTTGGGGCTTGTAATGCAACATTGCCTGCTTGGTTAATCACAAAGCTCGTACCATCGAAGATTAAATCATCTTGACCGCCAACTTGGTTTACATACACCACATTGAGATGTAATTGTTTTGCCAGTTCGGTCATGGTCTGTACACGATGCTGCGGTTTACCCACTTCATAAGGCGATGCGTTCAAGACCAATGCAGTTTCTACATTCAACTGTGCCAATTGCTGCACGGTTGGCAAAGACCATAAATCTTCGCAAATCAAAACGCCAAATTTATGACCAAGGTATTCAAATACCAGATGTTGATGACCCTCATCGAAATAACGCTTCTCATCAAATACGGCATAATTTGGTAAATTTTGTTTGTTATAAATACCAAGAATATTGCCATCTTTCATGACTGCAGCAGAGTTGAAACGTTGACCATCTTCAGTTTCATTCACAAAACCGAAAACTAAAACGATATCTTTAATTTCACGTAATTGTTCAAATGCTTGTTGAGTGCGTTTGTTCAAGCTTGGGCGCAGTAATAAATCTTCTGCTGGGTAACCCAAGAGAGAAAGTTCAGGGAAAATAATCAGATCTGCGTGTTGTTTTTTCGCTTCATTTGCCTGTTCAAGCATTTTTTGAGCATTTGCTTCGAGATTGCCGATGTGTGGAGAGAACTGTGCAAGGGCAATTTTAAAAGATTTCATTTAAATTAAGTCCTATTCCTATAGGTTTAAAATACACATAAACGACTGATTATTATTGTTATAAAAATTTCAGCGCAGTGTATTGTGGATTAAACGACTGCCGAAAGGCACAAATAAAAACCATTTATTATCTAATAGATAAAGATCTTATTTTGCGGTGCAAAAATAGAGGCTTTTGCTATTTTATCGTAATTTAGAATAGATGCTAGCATCGAATACACTTTATTCTTGTATGCTGCAGAATATCACTGAAATATGACAGAATTTTTATGCTATTTATTTGAAATTATTATATTTTAAGATTGGACTTGTCTATGGTTTTAAGTCGGATCGCTCAAGTTAAAGAATATTCAGTTAAGCAATTGGTTTTGGTGGATTCAGAATAATATTGTCAATTTTTTTCAGGAAAATATCTTTAGCGATGTCGCCTTGTTGTTCAATGTTATAGGCAAAAAAAGGCTTGTTTGTAATCAATTGATAGCGATATGGATTGTACTGTTTAAAACTTAAATAATATGCCGTTTGTAAGAGTGCGCCATGTAGCAAGACATTGATTTTATGTTGGTATTGTAAAACATGCGCCATTTCGTGAATAAAAATAGCTTGATAGCCTAAATGTGCTTGTGTGTAGTCTGAACGGTAATGCAAATTGCGCACATGAATATCACCACAGGGTGCCATAAATATATGTTGTGGTTGCCAAGGTAAATAGGGGTGATTCATGACTCTGACTTTGCTGTAGTCAATTAAATGGCCGAACACAGACTGGCAGAGCTGTATTTCTGCAGGTGTTAAGTAGCGATATTTAAACTGCGCAAGTTTTAAAAAACGCATGAGCAGACTTAAAAATAAGAAATGCAGTTGCAGCATGTAAATTGATCATGAAAGGCTGACATTAAAAATATAGCGTAAAATGGGTTGCGACCCAATTTAATTATGTTGTCTAAGTCAAACTACCAAGGCTTTGTATTCTAGTGTGGATAAATATTCAAAAATAAAAAAACCACCCGAAGGTGGTTTTTTGAGTCGTACTCGTTTTACAAGGTACAACGCAAACCGAATTAACGGTTGATGTCGCGTTGAGTGTAACCTGTGTAAAGCTGACGTGGACGACCGATTTTGTAAGGACCGCTGTGCATTTCTAACCAGTGGCTGATCCAGCCTACAGTACGTGCAAGAGCGAAAATTACAGTAAACATTTCTGTTGGGATACCAATCGCTTTAAGGATGATACCTGAGTAGAAGTCTACGTTAGGGTATAAGTTACGCTTGATGAAGTATTCATCAGATAACGCAATACGCTCAAGTTCCATTGCAAGTGCAAGTTGTGGATCGTTGATACCTAAGTCGTTAAGAACTTCGTCACAAGTTTGCTTCATTACTGTTGCACGTGGGTCGAAGTTTTTATAAACGCGGTGACCGAAGCCCATAAGCTTCACTTCTTTAGTCTTCACTTTTTCCATGAAGTCTGCAACGTTTTCTACAGAGCCGATTTCGTCAAGCATCTTAAGAACAGCTTCGTTCGCACCACCGTGAGCAGGACCCCAAAGTGCAGAAATACCTGCAGAGATACATGCGTATGGGTTAGCGCCAGTAGAACCAGCTAAACGTACAGTTGAAGTAGACGCGTTTTGTTCGTGGTCAGCGTGAAGCGTGAAAATACGATCCATAGCGCGTGCATGAACAGGGTTAACTTTGTAGTCACGGTCTGCTGGTGTAGCAAACATCATGTACAAGAAGTTTTCTGCGTAGCTTAAGTCGTTACGTGGGTAAACGAATGGTTGACCAACTGTGTACTTGTAGCTCCAAGCCGCTAAAGTAGGAATCTTCGCGATTAAACGAATCGCTGTGATTTCACGGTGGTTAACATCTTCGATGTCCAAATTGTTGTGATAGAACGCAGATAACGCACCAACAACACCAACCATGATTGCCATAGGGTGAGCATCACGACGGAAACCGTTATAGAAACGCTTAACTTGGTCGTGAACCATAGTGTGGTTGCGAACTTTTGCGTCAAAATCAGCTTTTTGTTCAGCTGTTGGAAGCTCGCCATTTAATAATAAGTAGCAAGTTTCTAAGTAGTCAGCTTTAGTTGCCAATTGGTCAATTGGGTAACCGCGGTGTAAAAGAATACCTTTGTTACCATCAATAAATGTGATTTTAGACTCGCAAGACGCTGTTGCCATAAAACCAGGATCAAAAGTAAAGTGACCTGCCGCCAACACATCCTTAACGTCAATTACATCTGGGCCTAATGTGCCGCTGTAAATTGGTAATTCAATTTCTTTTCCATCAAGCTGTAATACGGCTTTTTTGCCAGTTGCTTCAGACATTCAATAGATCTCCTGTCCTGGTGAATGTTGATCTGACTCGAAGTATCAATCTTTTAATGCGCAAGTCAGACGGATTAAAAATTTGCTCTAAGATTAGAGAGTACTGAAATTTTGTCAATTATACTTATGGATTAAGTAGACGACTGTTTGCAGAAAAAGCCGAAAAAATTCCAGTAAAAAAATCAATAAAATCACAGCACAGCCGCACTATCATAAGTCAAAATTTGTTGGATGTGCAGAAAAAAATCATCGTTTGGGATTAATTGTAAGCAATTTTAAATAATGGTTTTGCTGTGGTGATTCTGCGGTGGGTTGCAGCCCAAAACTTAAATTTATCTAATTCTCATAACTTACACGTTTTTGCATAGGCATCAGGTAGGTTTGTCTTTTGGATACAGGCTGCAAGTCGGGTATTTAAAATAGATGTTAATTGATCAAAAAATGACTGATTAAACTCAGAAAAAATTTCAGGAATAAGCATTTTTTGGGCAAAAGAATATGGGGTTCTGCATAAGATTAAGAGTTTCTTGTTTTGTGTAATATTGGAAAATACTGGATAAGTCATTCTTTCGCATGATGATTATGGTAAAAAAGGTAGATTGGTATTTAGAGCGGACGCTGAATATAAGTTTGAGAAATAGTCTGGGTTGTAAACCTTGTAATCGGTGAAATATAAAACAGTCTAAGTGTGTTGATTATAAATAAATAAAAGTTATCCGAGTGTGAGTAAGCCAATAATTGTTGCTTTGCAGCAACGTATCACAGCTTTAACAGTAAAAGATGCGAGTGTCCGATAAAGCTGTGTGCTCAATGTTTGTAGACGCGAATAGATACGATAGAGCACAAGGTGCAAATTTATCTTTAGTCTAAATATTCTAAACAGGTATAAAGCCATATATAGAGCCTATTACTGAATAATTTGTATAAAAACATTGTGTTAGAAGTGTAATTGCAATTCGTTTAAGCAGGTTATTGCTTCTTGTTGTTGTTAACGATTCTTATTTAAAGGTTTTTTGGCAAAAAAGCCGAGCTGTGTTGTTTGTATTTTGACAGTTGACGTTTTATAATTCAGTGTCGTTTTAAGGTTAGGCATGAATTTGCCTGACAATGCCAGCTTTCCTTCGAATTTATTCCAACAAACTCCGGATGGAGTTTTTACTTACAGGATGCCCGCTGTGAAAAGCAACAGACCTGTCAATTTGTCCATGGGTCAAGTTTTAGAAGTAAACTTAAAATCGCCCGTGGCTATTGCATCAATTCTACACCGTCTTTCTGGTGTCATCGTATTTTTACTCGTACCGGTACTTTTATGGTTGTTAGACAAGTCTTTGTCTTCACCTGAAGGTTTTGCTCAAGTTCAAGAAATTTTTAACGGTTTCTTTGTACGCTTTATCGTATGGGTATTTGTAGCCGGCTTAATTTATCACTTCATTGCTGGTATTAAGCACTTACTTGCTGACCTTGGTTTTGCAGAAGAACTGCAAAGCGGTCGCATTGCAGCTACTATTTCATTGATCTTGTCTGCAATTGGTATCGTTGCAGCATTTGTATGGATTGTAATCTAATGAAAAGTGCTACAGGTTTAACGGGTTCAGGTTCTCGCGATTGGTTTATCCAACGTATTAGTGCTGTTGTTCTTGCTGTTTATACCGTTGTGGTATTTGGTTGGATTCTTCTTAACGGTGGATTCAACTTTGAACAGTGGTACGGCTTTATGATGACATTACCAATGAAGATTATGTCTTTATTGGCAGTCTTATCTCTTGTTGCACATGCTTGGATCGGTATGTGGCAAGTATTCACTGACTATGTGACTACTCGTCAAATGGGTCCTTCAGCTTCAGGTTTACGCCTAGTGCTGACTTCAGCAGTGATTATTGCTGTTTTTGCATACGCAATCTGGGCAATCCAGATTTTCTGGGCGAATTGATAGGAAAATATCATGGGCGCGATTAACCCTAAAGAAGATTATACAAATATTCCACACCAATTCTTTGACGCAGTCATCGTTGGTGGTGGTGGTTCAGGTATGCGTGCATCTTACCAACTTGCTCAAGCAGGTTTGAAAGTTGCGGTATTGACCAAAGTATTCCCTACACGTTCACACACTGTTGCAGCGCAGGGTGGTATTGGTGCATCTCTTGGTAACATGCAAGAAGATAACTGGCACTACCACTTTTACGACACAGTAAAAGGTTCTGACTGGTTGGGCGACCAAGACGCGATTGAATTCATGACGCGTGAAGCGCCACAAGTGGTTTATGAATTAGAACACTTGGGTATGCCATTTGACCGTAACGCAGACGGTACAATTTACCAGCGTCCATTCGGTGGTCACTCTGCAAACTACGGTGAAAAAGCGGTTCCACGTGCATGTGCTGCAGCTGACCGTACAGGTCACGCACTTCTTCACACGCTTTATCAAAGCAACGTGAAAATGGGCACTCAATTCTTCGTAGAATGGATCGCTCTTGATTTGATCCGTAACGAAGCTGGCGATGTACTAGGTGTGACTGCAATTGACCAAGAAACAGGTAAAATCGCAGTATTCCAAGCGAAAGCGACATTGTTTGCTACAGGTGGTGCAGGTCGTGTGTACCGTGCATCTACAAACGCATATATCAACACTGGTGACGGTCTTGGTATGGCTGCGCGTGCAGGTATTCCATTACAAGATATGGAATTCTGGCAGTTCCACCCAACAGGTGTTGCGGGCGCGGGCGTATTGTTAACGGAAGGCTGTCGTGGTGAGGGTGGTATCCTTCGTAACGATTCAGGCGAACCGTTCATGGAGCGTTATGCACCAACTTTGAAAGACTTGGCGCCACGTGACTTCGTATCACGTTCTATGGACCAAGAAATTAAAGAAGGTCGTGGTTGTGGTCCAAACAAAGACTACATCTTGCTTGATATGACGCACTTAGGTGCAGACACAATCATGAAGCGTCTTCCATCTGTATTTGAGATTGGTAAGAAATTCGCGAACGTTGACTGTACTAAAGAGCCAATTCCTGTTGTGCCTACAATCCATTACCAAATGGGTGGTATTCCAACCAATATTCATGGTCAAGTGGTTGTTCCAGAAAGCCGTGAAACTCAAGAGTTGGTTGCGAACTACAACGCAGAAACTGATACATATACAACCAACGCGGGTGACCGTGACTTTGCTAAACCAGTAAAAGGTTTCTATGCAATTGGTGAGTGTTCATGTGTATCTGTACACGGTGCAAACCGTTTAGGTACAAACTCATTGCTTGACTTGGTTGTATTTGGTAAGGCTGCTGGTCAACACATCATTGAGTATGTGACTAAGCAACATGATGGTGAGTACGAACCACTTCCAACAACTGTACTTGAAAATACTGTGAACCGTATTCGTAAACTTGACGAATCGACTTCAGGTGAAAACGCTCAAGAAGTTGCTGATGCAATTCGTAACATCGTTCAAGACCACGCAGGTGTATTCCGTACTTCAGCATTGCTTGATGAAGGTGTGAAACAAATTCTTGCGCTTGAGCCACGTGTTCGCAACATTCATTTGAAAGACAAATCTAAAGTATTCAACACTGCACGTGTAGAAGCATTAGAAGTTGAAAACTTGTATGAAGTTGCTAAAGCGACACTAATCTCAGCTGCTGCACGTAAAGAATGTCGTGGTGCGCATACGGTTGTAGACTTTGAGTTACCACCAGATCACCCAACTTATTCTTATGGTCGTCGTGATGATGAGTGGATGAAGCATACTTTATGGTTCTCTACAGATAACCGTCTTGAGTACAAACCAGTACGTTACAAGCCGCTTACTGTAGCTGCTATTCCACCTAAACCACGTACATTCTAATTGGGAGAAGTAAGATGAGTAGAGGTACTCGTACATTTAATATCTACCGCTACGATCCTGATAAGGATAAAGCACCGTACATGCAAACTTTTAAGCTTGAATTGACTGATAAGCACCGTATGTTGCTTGATGCACTTCTTGAATTGAAAGTACAAGACGAATCTTTGACATTCCGTCGTTCATGTCGTGAAGGTATTTGTGGTTCTGATGGTGTAAACATCAATGGTAAAAATGGTTTAGCGTGTCTTTGGAACCTAAACGATTTACCAGAAGTGATCACAATTCGTCCGCTTCCAGGTCTTCCTGTAATTAAAGACTTGGTTGTAGACATGAATCAGTTCTACGATCAGTACAACAAGATTCATCCGTTCTTGATCAACAACCAACCTGCGCCACCAAAAGAGCGTTTACAATCTCAAGAAGAGCGTGAGCATCTTGATGGTTTGTATGAATGTATTCTTTGTGCATGTTGTTCAACTTCATGCCCATCATTCTGGTGGAACCCAGACAAGTTCTTGGGTCCTTCAGCGTTGTTGAATGCATATCGTTTCATTATCGATTCGCGTGATACTGCAACTCAAGAGCGTTTGGCTCGTCTTGACGATCCATTCTCTTTGTTCCGTTGTAAAGGTATTATGAACTGTGTGTCTGTTTGTCCGAAGGGTTTGAACCCGACGAAAGCAATCGGTCACATCCGTAACATGCTTTTAGATATGGCTGGCTAATAGACTGCGTGATCAGTTGAAAAAAGCACACCTAGGTGTGCTTTTTTTTGTGCCAAAATTACGATAAAAGTCGTGTGATAAGTTGCTTGTTTTTGATGAGTACGTAAATGAAAAATGTTGCATGCAAAGAAGTGATTAAAAAGTGAGTATTTGATATTTTTTAGGTATAACTGTTGGATAAATAGACAAAAACAGCATTTAGCCGACTAAAGTTGCACACAATTGTAATCCAGTGCTGCTATTTTGTTGTAAAGCATGGGCAAATGCCAAGTTTAGCTGCAATATTTATTTTTAGATGTTATCATGTAACGTGTAAGTGAGAGGGCAGATTGAGAGATGTGCTCTCTTTTATTTTATCTGAAATAGCGGTGTTGGACTTTGGTCTAAATTGCATCTGTTTTTTAAATAAAGCACCATATGTTAGATGAAAATAGAATCAGTGTATTTCGCCAATTTATAGGAGGTATGTGTCAAAAAAATCAATTGCATTTCTGAGATCATGTTACGATTAACAAATGACTATATCTGAAAAATGTTGAATTTTTGTACATTTTATCAACATTTTAAGTGCAAATGATGTGTTATTAAATCAGGACTATTGCAGAAAAGTCGTATTAGAAAAGCTAAGACTGAGCACTTATTTTTTCTAAAACGATTTTGCAAAAAATTGCTCGGCTTGGGTCGAGTATATAAATGAGTGATGATGCCAATGAGGGCGTTATGATTCATAAATGACATTGGGTTTTCCTAATGTAGTGATAACGCCTCATGACATATGTCAACTGGGGACTAATGTCATGTTACCAATTTGACATTATCAATCATGGGTTTTGCTTAAAAAGCATCCTGGAAAATGTTTTTGCAATAGGAAATGGGTCCACAAATGCAAGAAGTTGCTGACGCACTGCGTCTTGACACTGAACTTTCCGCTGATAGTGCAGCGTATATTGAAGAACTTTACGAGCATTATTTGACGTCACCGGAATCAGTCGGTGCTGATTGGCGTGAATATTTCGATAAATTCCCGAAGGGTGATCAACCACACAGCAATGTACGTGAGCAATTCCTTTTATTAGGTCGTAATTCAAATCGCGTTCAAGCCATTGTTCAAGGTTCAGTGAGTTCTGAACACGAACAACGTCAAATTGGCGTGTTGCAACTGATTGCAGCTTACCGTAACCGTGGTCACCAAAAAGCAAAATTAGATCCATTAGGTTTGGCAAAACGTGAAGACGTGCCAGATTTAGATCTTGCTGCGCATGGTTTAACCAAGTCAGATTTAGACACGGTATTCCACACAGGTAACTTGGCGATTGATAAAGCTGAAGCGACCCTAGGTGAAATGGTTGAAGCCATGCAGTCAATCTACTGCGGTTCAATTGGTGCAGAATACATGCACATTGTTGATACCAAAGAGAAACGCTGGATTCAACAACGCTTAGAGAGCGCACGCGGTAAATTTACGTTCACTGCAGACCAAAAGAAACATGTACTTGAGCGCTTAACAGCAGCTGAAGGTCTAGAAAAATATCTAGGTAACAAATACGTGGGCGCTAAACGCTTTGGTGTAGAAGGCGGCGAATCATTTATCCCAATGGTCAACGAAATTATTCAACGTGCAGGTGCTGTAGGTTGTAAAGAAGTTGTGATTGGTATGCCACACCGTGGTCGTTTGAACCTGCTTGTGAATATCATGGGTAAAAACCCAGCAGACCTATTTGGTGAGTTCGAAGGTAAGAGCTTACACAAAAAAGGTTCGGGTGACGTGAAATATCACCAAGGTTTCTCATCTAACGTGATGACACCAGGTGGTGAAGTGCACTTGGCGCTTGCGTTTAACCCATCACACTTGGAAATTGTTGGTCCAGTGGTTGAAGGTTCTGTTCGTGCACGCCAAGTACGTCGTAAAGACATTGGTGGTGATGACGTATTGCCATTAATCGTACACGGTGACGCAGCATTTGCAGGTCAAGGTGTGAACCAAGAAACCTTCCAAATGTCACAAACTCGTGGTTATACCGTAGGTGGTACAGTTCACATTGTGATTAACAACCAAGTTGGTTTCACAACTTCTGACCCACGTGACGCACGTTCTACAGAATACTGTACTGATATTGCTAAAATGATTCAGGCGCCAATTTTCCACGTGAATGGCGATGACCCTGAAGCTGTAATTTTTGTATCTCAATTGGCACACGATTTCCGTCATACGTTCCGTAAAGACGTTGTGATTGATTTGTTCTGCTACCGTCGTCGTGGTCACAACGAAGCTGACGAGCCAGCAGCAACTCAGCCAATGATGTATCAAGTGATCAACAAAAAGACCACAACACGTACTTTATATGCTGACCAATTGGTGCAAGAAGGTGTGCTGGATCGTGCTGCGGCAGATCAAATGGTTGAAGACTACCGTTCTGATTTAGAAGCAGGTAATCACGTTGCGAATGCATTGGTACTTGAGCCAAATACCAAAATGTTTGTAGATTGGTCTCCGTACTTAGGCCACGACTATACAGACGTTTGGGATACGACTTTCCCGGTTGAGCGTTTGAAAGAACTTGGTCAAACCATGCGTAAACTTCCAGAAGGTTTCGTAATGCAGCGCCAAGTTGCAAAAGTGATTGATGATCGCTTAAAAATGCAAACGGGTGAAATGCCACTGAACTGGGGTGCAGCTGAAACTTTAGCTTATGCCACTTTGTTGGATGAAGGTTATTTAGTTCGTTTGACGGGTGAAGACGTAGGTCGTGGTACTTTCTCACACCGTCACGCAAAATTGCACAACCAAGTCGATGGTAAAACTTATATTCCGTTATGCCATATCAAAGAGAACCAACCACGTGTTGCAATCTACGACTCTTTATTGTCTGAAATGGCAGTATTGGCATTCGAATACGGTTATGCAACGACACTTCCAAAGAGCTTGATCATTTGGGAAGCACAATTTGGTGACTTCGCAAACTGTGCTCAAGTGGTGATTGACCAGTTCATCTCATCTGGCGAAACCAAGTGGGAGCGTGTGTGTGGTTTGACTATGCTACTTCCACACGGTTTTGAAGGTCAAGGTCCTGAGCACTCATCTGCACGTTTAGAGCGTTTCTTACAGCTTTGTGCGGAAGAAAACATGCAAGTGATGACACCAACAACACCTGCACAGATTTTCCACGCTTTACGTCGTCAGGCGATTCGTCCAATCCGTAAGCCAATGATCATCATGTCGCCGAAGTCTTTACTTCGTCACAAGTTAGCAGTGTCTAACCTTGATGAGCTTGCAACTGGTACATTCCAGACTGTGATTGATGAAATTGACAACATCAACAAATCAGACGTGACGCGTTTGGTATTGTGTGGTGGTAAAGTGTATTACGACTTGCTTGAAAAGCGTCGTGAATTAGAATTGAACAATACTGCAATTGTTCGTATTGAACAGTTGTACCCATATCCAGAACAACGTCTTGCTGAAGTTCTTGCTTCTTATCCAAACGTAAAAGAATTAGTTTGGACTCAAGAAGAGCCGAAGAACCAAGGTGCTTGGTTATTCATCGCGCCACGTTTATATGATGACGTAATGAAAACTGGTAAACAGATTCGCATTAGTTATGCGGGTCGTGAAGCATCTGCAGCACCAGCGTGTGGTTCACCATATTTGCATGCAAAACAACAAGCTCAGCTCATCAATGACGCGCTTGCGATCGTAGCTGAATAACAGGAGATTCGAAGTAATGGCAACCGAAATTAAAGCACCGGTATTTCCAGAGTCAGTTGCAGACGGTACGATTGCAACTTGGCACAAACAACCAGGTGAAGCAGTTTCACGTGATGAAGTGATCTGTGATATTGAAACCGATAAAGTTGTTTTGGAAGTAGTCGCTCCTGCTGATGGCACAATCTCTGCAATCATCAAAAACGAAGGCGATACTGTTCTTTCTGACGAAGTAATTGCTCAATTTGAAGCGGGTGCTGTTTCTGGCGCTGCTCAAACTCAAGCTGTTCAGTCTGAAGGTCAAGTAGAGCAAGCTGCAGCGAAAACTGAAGCGGGCGCTGCGCCAGTTGTTGAGCGTGCACAACCAGTTGCTGACCAAGCACCAGCAGTACGTAAAGCGTTGACTGAAACAGGTATCAATGCTGCAGACGTTTCTGGTACAGGTCGTGGTGGTCGTATCACTAAAGAAGATGTTGCAAATCATCAAGCTAAACCTGCTGCTGCAGCTGCGCCATTAAGCGTTGCGGTAGGTGAGCGTATCGAGAAACGTGTTCCTATGACACGTTTACGTAAGCGTGTTGCAGAGCGTTTACTTGCAGCGACTCAAGAAACTGCAATGTTGACAACATTCAACGAAGTGAACATGAAGCCAATCATGGAAATGCGTGCACAATACAAAGACGCATTTGAAAAACGTCATGGTGCACGTTTAGGCTTTATGTCTTTCTTCGTGAAAGCTGCAACTGAAGCATTGAAACGTTACCCAGCAGTAAACGCTTCTATTGATGGTGAAGATATCGTATATCACGGTTACTACGACATCGGTGTAGCGGTTTCTTCTGACCGTGGTCTAGTGGTTCCTGTATTACGTGATACAGACCGTATGAACTACGCTGAAGTTGAAAACGGTATTCGTGACTATGCTTACAAAGCACGTGACGGTAAGTTGGGTATTGAAGACATGACTGGCGGTACATTCACCATTACTAACGGTGGTACTTTCGGTTCATTGTTATCTACTCCAATTCTAAATACGCCACAAACTGCAATTTTGGGTATGCACAAAATCCAAGAGCGTCCTATGGCGGTTAATGGCCAAGTAGAAATCTTGCCAATGATGTATTTAGCGCTTTCTTATGACCACCGTTTAATTGATGGTAAAGAAGCTGTAGGTTTCCTTGTAACAATCAAAGAATTGTTAGAAGAACCAGCTAAACTCATCCTTGACCTTTAATTCTAAAGAATAAATCAGTGGGCTTGGAGCGATTCTCTAAGCTCATTTTTGGAGATAAAAATGTCTCAACAATTTGATCTTGTTGTTATTGGCGGTGGCCCAGGTGGTTATGAAGCGGCAATTCGTGCGGCTCAACTTGGCTTTAAAGTTGCGTGTATCGAAAAACGTATTCACAAAGGCAAACCATCTTTGGGTGGTACATGCTTAAACGTGGGCTGTATCCCATCTAAAGCATTACTTGATTCTTCACATCGTTATGAAGATACGGTTCATCACTTGGCTGATCATGGTATCACTACAGGTGAAGTACAGTTTGACCTTGCGAAGCTATTAGCACGTAAAGACAAAATCGTTGACCAATTAACTGGCGGTATTGATCAGTTATTAAAAGGTAACGGTGTTGAGTGGTTAAAAGGTACGGGTAAATTGCTTGCAGGTAAAAAAGTTGAGTTCGTTTCTCATGAAGGCGAAACTCAAGTTTTAGAGCCTAAGTATGTGATTCTTGCGACTGGTTCAGTTCCTGTAAATATTCCTGTTGCTCCTGTAGATCAAGACATTATTGTTGATTCTACTGGTGCATTAGAATTCCCAGAAGTGCCTAAGCGTTTAGGTGTGATTGGTGCAGGCGTAATTGGTCTTGAACTTGGTTCAGTATGGCGTCGTCTAGGTGCAGAAGTTGTTGTATTTGAAGCAATGGATGCATTCTTACCAATGGCTGACAAAGCTTTGGCAAAAGACTACCAAAAACTATTGACCAAGCAAGGTATGGATATCCGTATCGGTGCGAAAGTTTCAGGTACTGAAGTTAATGGTCGTGAAGTGACTGTTAAATATACCCAAGGCGGCGAAGACAAAGAACAAACTTTCGATAAATTGATCGTTTGTGTAGGTCGTCGTGCTTATGCTGAAGGTTTATTGGCAGATGACTGCGGTATTAAACTGACTGAACGTGGTTTGGTTGAAGTAAACGATTGGTGTGCAACTTCTGTTGAAGGTGTATATGCAATTGGTGACTTAGTACGTGGTCCAATGCTTGCACACAAAGCAATGGAAGAAGGCGTAATGGCAGTTGAGCGTATTCACGGTCATGCTGCACAAGTTAACTACGACACAATCATTTCAGTAATCTACACACACCCTGAAGCGGCGTGGGTTGGTTTAACTGAAGAGCAAGCGAAAGAAAAAGGCCACGAAGTGAAAACTGGTCAATTCGGTTTCGCGGTAAATGGTCGTGCTTTAGCTGCAGGCGAAGGTGCTGGTTTCGTGAAGTTTGTTGCAGATGCAAAAACAGATCGTTTATTGGGTATGCACGTGATTGGACCTGCTGCGTCTGACATCGTTCACCAAGGTATGATTGCACTTGAGTTTGTATCTTCAGTTGAAGATTTACAATTAATGACATTTGGTCACCCAACCTTCTCTGAAGTGGTGCATGAAGCCGCTTTAGCTGTAGATGGGCGTGCGATTCACGCGATTCAGCGTAAACGCAAATAACACTAAAAAGAGCGGCTTAGGCCGCTCTTTTTGCATTTGATGGTTGTATTTATGGGAATAATCATCTAAAAGTAAAGAGCATAGGAAAAACACCACACAAGGAAAGCAATATTAAAACGCAGGTTTGATATTGGTGGTGATAACTGAATAAAAGAAGTAGTAAAAGGTTAGTCAATGAATCTACATGAGTATCAAGCAAAAGCGCTATTAAAAAAATATGGTATGCCAGTACAAGAAGGCATTTTGGCAACTACAGCCGTAGAAGCTGTGCAAGCTTTCGAGCAACTGGGCGGTAAATTTGCAGTGATGAAAGCTCAGGTGCATGCAGGTGGTCGCGGTAAAGCGGGCGGCGTGAAGGTCGTAAAATCTGCACAAGAAGCAGCAGACTATGCCAACCAAATTCTTGGAACACGTTTGGTCACCTATCAAACTGATGCCTATGGTCAGCCTGTAAACAGTATTTTAGTGGCTGAAGATGTTTATCCTGTAGAGCGTGAACTGTATTTGGGTGCAGTGGTAGATCGTTCTAGCCGTCGCGTCACTTTTATGGCATCTACTGAAGGTGGTGTTGAAATTGAGAAAGTGGCAGAAGAAACCCCAGAAAAAATTATTAAAGTAGAAGTTGATCCTTTAGTGGGTTTATTGCCATTTCAGGCACGTGAAGTGGCTTTTGCATTAAAACTCAAAGACAGTCAAATCACGCAGTTTGTGAAGATTATGACAGCGGCTTATCAGGCATTTATCGACAATGATTTTGCCTTATTTGAAATTAACCCATTGTCTGTACGTGAAAATGGCGACATTTTATGTGTCGATGCCAAAGTCGGTATTGATTCCAATGCGCTGTATCGTTTGCCTGAAGTCTTGGCACTGCGCGATAAAACACAAGAAAATGAACGTGAATTGCGTGCATCAGAATTTGACCTGAACTATGTTGCTTTAGAAGGCAATATCGGTTGTATGGTGAATGGTGCAGGTTTAGCAATGGCAACTATGGATATTATTAAACTCTATGGTGGTCAGCCTGCGAACTTCTTGGATGTAGGTGGTGGTGCAACCAAAGAACGCGTAATTGAAGCCTTTAAAATTATTTTGGCAGATCACTCGGTTAAAGGCGTACTGATTAATATTTTTGGTGGAATTGTACGTTGTGACATGATTGCGGAAGCAATTATTGCAGCGGTTCAGGAAGTAAATGTGACGGTACCTGTAGTGGTTCGCCTAGAAGGGAACAACTCGGAACTTGGTGCAAAATTACTGGATGAATCAGGATTAAAACTTATTTCTGCAAACGGCTTGTCTGATGCCGCAGAAAAAATTGTTGCTGCAGTGAAAGCTTAAGGAGAATCAGGATGAGCGTATTAATTAATAAAGACACCAAAGTATTGGTACAAGGTTTCACTGGTAAAAATGGTACTTTTCACTCAGCACAAGCACTTGATTATGGAACTAAAGTGGTGGGTGGGGTAACGCCAGGAAAAGGTGGTCAAACCCATTTGGAATTACCTGTATTTAACACCATGAAAGAAGCTGTACGTGAAACAGGTGCAGATGCATCGGTGATTTATGTGCCTGCACCGTTTGTTTTAGATTCGATTGTAGAAGCAGTCGATTCTGGAGTAGGTTTGATTGTGGTGATTACGGAAGGTGTGCCAACCACCGACATGCTCAAAGCCAAGCGTTATTTAGAAACCAATGGCAATGGTACACGTTTGGTGGGACCAAACTGCCCAGGTGTGATTACACCAGGTGAATGTAAAATTGGCATCATGCCAGGGCATATTCATCAACCAGGACGAATTGGCATTATTTCACGTTCAGGTACTTTGACCTATGAAGCTGTGGCACAAACCACCAAATTAGGCTTAGGGCAATCGACTTGTATCGGGATTGGTGGTGACCCAATTCCAGGCATGAACCAAATTGTTGCTTTAAAATTGTTCCAAGACGACCCAGACACCGATGCGATTATTATGATTGGTGAAATTGGTGGTACGGCAGAAGAAGAAGCTGCGGAGTATATCCAGTCGAATGTTAGCAAACCTGTGGTGGGTTATATTGCAGGGGTGACGGCACCTAAAGGTAAGCGTATGGGACATGCGGGTGCAATTATTTCAGGCGGTAAAGGTACTGCGGAAGAAAAATTTGCAGCCTTTGAGCGTGCTGGAATTGCTTATACGCGTAGCCCTGCAGAACTGGGTTCTACCATGTGGCAAGTATTAAAAGATCAGGATTTGCTTAAATAAGTCAAATTTTGAAGAGCTTGATTTTATTCTGCGCTCAATCCCCAATATTGGGGATTTTTTTATGCTGAAAAATTAGCCATACTTGAAATATAAAGTATTTGTTATGAGTTGATTTGGTATTGCTTTGTTGCATAAATATGTAAGCATCTGATTTAAATAAATTTAATTTTGTATCAAAAAATAATCAAAACTTTTAAATCATATAGTTATGAAATCTTTGTGCGACAAAGCCGTTCAAGTAGTTTTTGCATCTAGGGAAATGATTTTTTATTGTTGAACAAGCTGTATAAACAGCTGATTCAAATAAAAAAATACGCAATGATTGGGGTGATCATTGCGTATGAAAACGAATCTGCTTTCACAGCTTCGATAACGGAGAAATGTTATGAAATTAGGATTACTCCTAAAGCATGTAAGTATACTAAACTGAGAAGAAATACTAATCCGCAGTATTCAGGTTACGTGATGTTAAATCACGTAAGTAATAAGTGTTTTTTGTGAATCACGTCATCTTATGTTGATTTTTCACTCAAATAAAAAGTCTCTTATTCATGTGAATAAGAGACTTTAAAATATTTGTATCTACAAAATGCTTAGAAGCGGAATACACCCAAGCCAGCTTTCACTTCATCTAAAGTTTGCTGGGTAATATCACGGCATTTGTCGGTGCCTGTTTTCAAAATATCCATAATGTAGTCAGGATCTTTAGCAAGTTCGATACGACGTTCACGGATCGGCCCAATCAATTCTTTTAGAATGCCTTCCAAACGCTTTTTCACCGTACCATCGCCCAAACCACCACGACGATAATGCGCTTTCAGTTCTTCAAGTTCTTCTTTGTTGGTATCGAAGGCATCTAAATAAGTAAATACTACGTTGCCTTCAACCTGACCTGGGTCTTCGATACGCAGGTGATTTGGGTCGGTGTACATTGCATTGACAGCTTTTTTAATGTCTTTGTCTGTGGCATCTAACACAATGGTATTGCCCAGTGATTTTGACATTTTCGCTTTACCATCAAAACCAGGTAAACGTCCGACATTTGACAACAATGCCTGACATTCAGGTAGCAAGTCATGACCAATTTGACGATTCACCCGACGCACAATTTCATTGGTCTGTTCAATCATTGGAATTTGGTCTTCACCTACAGGAACGACCGTTGCTTTAAATGCAGTAATATCGGCTGCTTGAGCTACAGGGTAGCACAGGAAACCTGCAGGAATATCACGCTCAAAACCACGCATCTGAATTTCAGATTTAATGGTTGGGTTACGCTCCAAACGCGCCACAGTCACGAAGTTTAAATACAACATGGTGAGTTCGTTTAATGCAGGCAGGCAAGATTGCACGCAAATGGTGGTTTTTGTTGGATCAATCCCCACCGCTAAATAATCGGTTGCTACCTCAATAATATTACGACGGACTTTTTCAAAGTTATCGGCATTGTCAGTTAAGGCTTGAGCATCGGCAAGTAACAGATGTTGATGATGTGAGTCTTGTAAACCTACACGTGAACGTAAAGAACCCACAAAGTGACCTAAATGTAGTTGTCCAGTTGGACGATCGCCTGTCAAAATCACAGGACGATTATCTTGATTACTCATTTTTTATTCCAAGTCGTATCTACGACATCTATGTACCGATGAATTGCTACATTGTAAGGCATAACATTTTTCAATGTCACTTCCTTAAGTGAGTTGAATAGAATTTGCTGTAAAAAATTTTGTTGTAAAAATTAATGAAGTAAATACAGACCCTATATAAATTCAGTTTTAAAATAACTTGAAAATCATATAAGGATAACAACGCAATGGCGAGCAGCTTATTACTTTTATTAGATGACATTGCAACAGTTTTAGATGATGTGGCAGTTATGAGCAAAATGGCTGCAAAAAAAACCGCAGGGGTTTTGGGCGATGATTTGGCGTTGAATGCGCAGCAAGTCAGTGGTGTACGTGCAGAGCGTGAGTTGCCTGTGGTATGGCGTGTGGCTAAAGGTTCATTCATCAATAAGCTAATTTTAGTACCGCTCGCGTTATTAATTAGTGTCGTTGCGCCGTGGTTAATCAATCCTTTATTGGTGGTTGGTGGTCTATTTTTAAGTTATGAAGGTGTGGAAAAAATCATGCACACCTTACAACACAAAAAAGCCCAAACGGCTAAAGAAGCGCAACTTGAGCTAATTCAAACTGAGCAAGACCTTGCGGCTTATGAAACCGAAAAAATTAAAGGTGCTGTGCGTACTGACTTTATTTTATCGGCGGAAATTGTGGTGATTTCTTTGGGGACTGTGGCTGCGGCAGGCTTTCTAACCAAAGTGACAGTATTAAGTTTAATTGCGATTGCCATGACGGTGGGTGTCTATGGGTTCGTTGCGTTAATTGTCAAAATTGATGACATTGGTTTATACCTCACAGAACAAGCTGCCAATTTTAAACAACGTATTGGGAGTGGTTTACTGGCATTTGCTCCAATTTTAATGAAGACTTTATCTGTGGTGGGTACTGCAGCGATGTTCTTGGTTGGTGGAGGAATTATCAATCATGCTATTCCTTTTGTGCACCATTTCACAGAAGATACGGTAGAGTATGTACAAGACATCCCAACGATGGGCAGTATTGTAGGTTCAGTCACGCCAATGTTGATGAACCTTGTCGTGGGTATTTTGGCAGGCATCTTGGTGGTGATTGTGGTCGCACTTGTTCAAAAAGTGTGGTCAAAGTCTAAATCGGCTTAATCTATTATCAGAGTTTAAGAGAAGGATAAGAATAATGCGTTGGAAAGGTCGTCGAGTTAGCACGAATGTAGAAGACCGCCGTGGTGGCGGTGGAGCAAAAGCGGGCGGTATCAGTATTTTGGGCTTAGTGGTGGCCTTTGTTGCATGGAAGTTCTTTGGCATCGATCCGCAATCGGCTTATCAAGCGACCAAGCAAGTCACCTCACATGCGCAAAGTGCTGAAACTAAAGGTTTAGATAATCCAACTCCTGAACAACAAGAGGCGATGGAGTTTGTGGGCACTGTTTTGGCCGATACAGAAGATACGTGGTCACAAGTGTTTCAGCAGCAGTTAAATAGCCAATATATACCACCTAAACTGGTGTTATTTACAGGTGTGGTCAATTCTGGCTGTGGTACGGCACAATCGGCAATGGGGCCATTTTATTGTCCTGCCGATCAAAAAGTATATATTGATACTTCATTCTTCCAAGCCATGCGTCAGCAAATGGGCATTGGTGGTGAACAAAATCAGACTGAATTAAGCCGAAATGATCAGGCGGGCGATTTTGCTCAAGCCTATGTGGTGGCGCATGAAGTTGGGCATCATATTCAGACCATTTTAGGGATTTCAGAACAAGTGCATAAAGCACGTCAGCAAGTCAGCGAAGTACAGGGTAATCAGCTTTCGGTACGTCAGGAATTACAAGCGGACTGTTTATCGGGAGTGTGGGCGCATCATAACCATCAACGTACTCAATTCCTCGAACAAGGTGATATTGAAGAAGCAATGGATGCGGCACATAAAATTGGCGATGACTATTTACAAAAACGTGCACGTGGGCAAGTCGTGCCTGATAGCTTTACGCATGGTACCAGTGCACAGCGCGTACAATGGTTCCAGACTGGCTTAAAATCAGGCTTGATCAGTGATTGTGATACATTCAATGCCGCAATTTAACTGACTTAAAAATCAAGTTTTATAAACAAAAGGAGTGCTGCCAGTCGCTCCTTTTTTATAGGCTAAATGAATGCGAGTGGATAGATGCAAACAACGTTAAGCCGTAAACCGAGTGATGAATTAGCACACATGATTTTGAACGTGGTGTGTTTGATTCCAGCAGGTCAGGTTGCGACCTATGGGCAAGTGGCACGCCTAGCGGGTCTGCCCAAACATGCACGTTTGGTCGGTTATGTCCTCAGGCATTTATCGGCAGAACATACTGTGCCGTGGCATCGGGTGATTAATGCGCAAGGAAAAATTAGCCTAAGCAAACTAAACGCCCAAGGAGAAAATATACAAACTTTAAAATTACAGGAAGAAGGGATTGTGGTAATTGCAGAAAAGGTGAATTTAAAACAATACCAATGGCAGAATTAAACTGAGCTGCTAAATCGAGCGTTTAATATTGAGATATGGTGATACTGAGAAAATTTGCTGAATAGAGTGCTGCAAATAAAAATTTTAGAACAAACAAAGAAATCTAAATGAGAGGGGAAGTTCCTCACTTCCGTAGAAATGAGGAACACGCAATCTTATTGACGTACAACCAATACAGGTGTTGTACCTTCACTTAGGATGCTTTGCGCAACGCTACCTAAGAATAATTTTTTCAAGCCAGTGCGGCCATGTGAACCAATCACGATAAGGTCAGCATTTAAGTCTTTTGCAGCATTGGTAATTTCGCGTGCAATTACTTGACCTTCAAGTAGTTTAGTTTCAGCTTCAACACCTTGTTCAGTGAATTTTTGCTTTGCTTCTTCTAAAGTTTTTACGATAGAAGCGCGAGCGCGTTCAATCAAGTCATTGGTTTGGTTTGCAGTGATGTATTCTGCAGCAATATACGGGTCAAGTGTAAGTACTTGTACCACAGTGATTTTACTACCAAATGCTTTTGCAAGTTCAGCAGCTTTTGCAACAGCGGCAAAAGAAGTTTCAGAACCGTCCACTGGTACGAGGATGTTTTGGTAAGCCATGAGTGTTTCTCCTTATTGTAATTTCAATACTTTAATAAAATATTCGCTCTGAGTCCTGTCTTATCTTACGCTGAATTCATATAGAATAAAACCCAGTAATTTCATAAAGATAATTGAGTGCTGTAAGTCCTTATTTCACCTTAATTTAGCATGAAATTATGAAGCTGTGCTTTCAATTCAACTAAAGTTTTAGTCATTTTTTGTTTGCGTGTTTGTCAAAAAATCGATCAGTTGATTGACATCATTACTCTGCAATTGTTCGCGGATTTTCAGTAAATATTTTTCATCAAAATCATACAGTTTTAGCGCCAAAAGTTGAGCAATCTCTGTTTCACTAAAGCGGTATTTAATTACTTTGGCAGGCACACCTGCCACAATAGCGTAAGGCGGTACATCTTGCGTAACCACTGCACCTGTCGCCACAATTGCACCTTCGCCTAGTTCAACACCTTGCATAATCATGGCGCGACTGCCAATCCAGCAGCCATCGCCAATTGTGGTATCACCTGCCGCAACAAAACTGCGAGTATCAAACGGAAAAGCCGAAACCCAGTCACTGCGATGCAATTGATTGCCACCCATCATAATCACGCATTCCGCACCAAAACAGACAAAATTGCCAATATGTAATTGATCAATTGGCTTGTCTGCTGTTGCAGGTTTGTCATGTAAATAACGCACCACACAACGTTCAAAACCCTGATCCCAATAGGCTGAATAATAAGAGTAATTGCCTTTGATGTGGATGTTGGGGTTTTTCACAGTTTTGGAGATGAACTCAAATTCGCACCAGTGTTTAACAGGGGAATTAATCAGCGTTTCGGACATGGTTTTTTCGTGTGGAGAGATGAGGGGATTATATCTGAAATTTTGAACCTCTCCCTAGCCCTTTCCTAGAAGGAGAGGGAATGTTCAAAATATTAGTTGACCACTACACTTTAGTGATTTGAAAGCTTAAAGTATCTATCTTAAAAAACTCCACAAATACATAAAAACATTTTTAACACTGTTTGGAAATAAGAATCCCCAAATAGCAAAAAAGAGTGATGATGCCAATACGATACTGACAGGACTGGTTTGTGTATTGATAAAGAGTCCCCAGACTGGAATTAAAATCAGTCCTAACACAGCCCCAGAAAGCGCATAAACAAATGCATGAATGATGCGATTTTCCATCTTATTTTCCTCTATTTTTATCGCAGTATAATCTATAAGCTCGGCTGTATGATTTATAGGCAATAAAAAACCCCTCAAAGAGGGGCATCGCGTGTAGTCATCTTTATTAAAACTTAAAGATATTCTACATTCACAATTTCATATTCCACTTCGCCTTGCGGAGTGACAATTTTGGCTTCATCGCCTTCATTTTTGCCCAACAAACCGCGTGCAATAGGCGAATTCACTGAAATTTTATTGATTTTAAAATCAGCTTCATCATCACCTACAATTTTGTAGGTTTTTTGCTCTTCGGTGTCTAGGTTTTCAATGGTCACAGTCACACCAAAAACCACACGTCCGTTTTGTTCCAATTCTTTAACATCAATTACTTGGCAAGCGCCTAATTTACCTTCGATGTCTTGGATACGACCTTCGCAGAAACCTTGCTGTTCACGTGCGGCATGGTATTCAGCATTTTCTTTTAAATCGCCATGTTCACGCGCTTCTGCAATCGCTGCAGTAATACGTGGACGTTCAACCGATTTAAGTTGTTGTAATTCTTGCTCTAAAGCGTGTTTACCTTCAGGCGTCATAGGATAACGTTGCATGTTGTCCCTCTTTAAAAATATTGAAGTCTATAAATGAAAAAAGCCCGCCACCCGAAAGGTGACGGGACTTTATTGAAATGTATTAACCTACAGTAAGATCTTGCAGGCGATATACATCCATTGGTAATTTAATCGCTAAGGCTTGGCATACAGCATCTGCGCCATTCAAGGTCGTGGTGTAATACACTTTACCTTGCAATGCAGAACGACGGATTGAGAATGAATCCTGCTGAGCTTGTTTGCCTTCAGAAGTATTGATGATGAGGTGAATCTCACCATTTTTCAAGCGGTCTACAATGTGTGGGCGACCTTCAGTCACTTTATTCACACGTTCACACTCAATACCTGCATCGGTGATGACTTTATGCGTACCACCCGTTGCAACAAGTTTGAAGCCAAAATCAGCCAATTGTTTTGCAATACGCGCCACATGCGGTTTATCTGACTCACGTACAGATAAGAATGCATGTTTTACTTCGCCTTCAGTTGGGATTCCTGGTAAGCGATCATTCGAGCCTAACACAGCTTTATAGAATGCTTCACCAAAAGTTTTGCCCACACCCATCACTTCACCTGTAGATTTCATCTCAGGCCCAAGCACAGGGTCTACACCAGGGAACTTGTTGAATGGGAACACAGCTTCTTTCACAGAGAAGTGTTGCGGAATAATTTCTTTAGTAAAGCCTTGTGCTTCTAAAGATTGACCTGCCATACAACGTGCTGCAACTTTAGCCAATGATTCGCCAATACACTTAGAAACGAACGGAACAGTACGTGATGCACGTGGGTTCACTTCCAAGATATAAACGTCATTGCCTTTCACTGCAAACTGTACGTTCATTAGACCAATAACGCCCAACTCTTTTGCCATGGCAACAGTTTGACGACGCATTTCGTCCTGTACTTCATCTGACAATGAATAAGGTGGAATTGAACATGCTGAGTCGCCAGAGTGAATACCTGCTTGTTCGATGTGCTGCATAATACCGCCAATCACCACATCTTTACCGTCAGATACGCAGTCTACGTCAACTTCAATCGCATCATCCAAGAAACGGTCTAACAGTACAGGTGCATCGTTAGATGCTTGAACTGCATCACGCAAGTAGCGTTTCAATTCTTCTTCGTTATACACGATTTCCATTGCACGACCACCCAATACATAAGATGGACGAACAACGAGCGGGTAACCCACTTTCGCTGCTTCTGCGATACCTTCTTCAGCAGATTTTACAATGCTGTTGTTAGGCTGACGCAATTGCAGACGTTGAATCATTTGCTGGAAACGCTCACGGTCTTCTGCACGGTCAATTGCATCTGGTGATGTACCAATAATTGGCGCACCTGCCTCTTCTAAAGCGCGTGCCAATTTCAATGGAGTTTGACCACCGTACTGTACGATAATGCCTTTTGGCTTTTCAGTACGTACGATTTCAAGTACATCTTCCAAAGTAATTGGTTCAAAGTACAAACGGTCTGAAGTGTCGTAATCGGTAGATACTGTTTCAGGGTTACAGTTCACCATGATGGTCTCAAAACCATCTTCACGCATTGCAAGCGCAGCGTGTACACAGCAGTAATCGAATTCGATACCTTGACCAATACGGTTTGGACCACCGCCAATCACCATGATCTTGTCTTTCGCTGAAGGATTTGATTCACACTCTTCATCGTAAGTTGAATACATATATGCTGTGTCAGATTCAAACTCTGCAGCACAGGTATCCACACGTTTGTAAACTGGGGTTACGCCCAAGTTCCAACGGTGTTTACGGAATTGCTTTTGTGAAATTCCCATCAAGTTCGCAATACGCAAGTCAGATAAACCTTTACGTTTGAACGAACGGATGTTGTCAGCGTTTAGATCGCCAAAACCTAAAGTTTTGATTTCATTTTCAGTGTTAACGATGTCTTGAATTTGAATTAAGAACCAACGGTCAATTTTGGTCGCTTCAAAAACTTCGTCCAAGCTAAAGCCATGACGGAATGCGTCAGCCACGTACCAAATACGCTCAGGGCCTGGAACTTTTAATTCAACTAAAATTTTGTCGCGTGCGCCTTCAGCACCCACTTCAATTTGTTCGTCAAAACCACACGCACCAGTTTCTAAACCACGAAGCGCTTTATTTACAGACTCTTGGAAATTACGGCCAATTGCCATGACTTCACCTACAGATTTCATCTGTGTGGTTAAAGTCGCGTCTGCTTGCGGGAACTTTTCAAAGTTGAAACGTGGAACTTTAGTGACAACGTAGTCAATTGATGGTTCAAATGCCGCAGGAGTGGTACCGCCTGTGATGTCATTTTTCAGTTCATCAAGGGTATAACCCACAGCCAATTTCGCTGCAACTTTTGCAATTGGGAAACCAGTGGCTTTAGATGCAAGTGCAGATGAACGAGATACACGTGGGTTCATCTCAATCACAACCATACGACCAGTATTCGGGCAAATACCGAACTGAACGTTAGAACCACCTGTTTCTACACCAATTTCACGAAGTACCGCTAAAGATGCATTACGCATCAATTGGTATTCTTTGTCCGTCAAAGTTTGCGCAGGAGCAACGGTGATTGAGTCACCAGTGTGCACGCCCATTGGGTCAAAGTTTTCGATTGAACATACGATGATACAGTTGTCGTTTTTATCACGTACAACTTCCATCTCATATTCTTTCCAACCAATAAGTGATTCATCAATCAATAATTGTTTGGTTGGAGAAAGATCGAAACCGCGTTCACAGATTTCAAGGAATTCTTCTTTGTTATATGCGATACCGCCACCAGAACCACCCATGGTGAATGATGGACGAATAATCACAGGGAAGCCAAAGCGAGATTGAATCTCAAGTGCTTCTTCCATAGATTCAGCAATTGCTGCTTTTGGACACTCAAGACCAATTTTACGCATTGCTTCATCAAACAATTTACGGTCTTCAGCTTTTTCAATCGCGTCTTTGGTTGCACCAATCAATTCAACATTGTATTTGGCTAAAATACCGTTGGCATCTAATGCAAGCGCACAGTTCAACGCAGTTTGACCGCCCATGGTTGGAAGTACTGCATCTGGACGTTCTTTTTCAATGATTGCTGCAACAGTCTGCCAAGTGATTGGCTCGATATAAGTTGCATCTGCCATTGCAGGGTCAGTCATGATGGTCGCAGGGTTCGAGTTTACCAAAATCACGCGGTAACCTTCTTCACGCAGCGCTTTACATGCTTGAGCACCAGAATAGTCAAACTCACAAGCCTGACCAATAACAATAGGACCAGCACCAATAATTAAGATGCTTTTAATATCCGTACGTTTAGGCATTATTTCGCTCCTTAATTACTTCTTAGCGGCTTCAATAAGTTCGATGAAATGATCGAACAATGGTGCGCAGTCATGTGGACCTGGACTTGCTTCTGGGTGACCTTGGAAGCTAAATGCAGGCTTGTCTGTACGATGAATACCTTGGTTTGTGCCATCGAACAATGAACGATGCGTTGGACGTACATTGCTTGGTAAGGTGCTTTCATCTACCGCGAAGCCGTGGTTCTGAGAAGTAATCATCACTGTACCAGTTTCTAAGTTTTGTACAGGATGGTTTGCGCCGTGGTGTCCGTTCGGCATTTTCATTGTTTTAGCACCTGATGCAAGTGCAAGAATTTGGTGACCTAAACAGATACCAAATACAGGAGTATTCGTGGTTTCTACAATTGTTTTTACAGCTTCAATTGCGTAGTCACATGCAGCAGGATCGCCAGGGCCATTTGACAAGAAAATGCCATCTGGGTTTAACGCAAGGACTTTTTCAGCAGGGGTTTGTGCAGGAACAACGGTTAATTTGCAACCGCGGTCTGCCAGCATACGCAGGATGTTGGTTTTGACACCGTAATCGTATGCAACCACATGATATTTAAGTTCAGGTTGAGTAAAGCCTTTGCCAAGTTCCCATGAACCTTCAGTCCATTCAAAACCTTCAGGGTCGCAGCATACTTTTGCAAGATCTAAGCCGTTTAAGCCGCCAAATGCACGTGCTTTTGCAATTGCTTCTTCTTCAGTGATATTTTCACCAGCAAGAATACAACCGTTTTGCGCACCTTTGGAACGTAAAATACGGGTCAATTTACGGGTATCAATATCGGCAATTGCAACAACATTGTGTTGTTGTAAGTATTCGCCTAAAGATTGAGTAGAACGGAAGTTACTGTGTAATAAAGGCAAATCACGGATAATTAAACCGTTTGCCCATACTTTATGAATTCGACCTGACTCAACATCTTCATCATTGCAACCAGTGTTCCCAATATGTGGGTAAGTTAAAGTCACAAGTTGTTGTGCATAACTCGGGTCGGTCAAAATTTCTTGATAGCCAGTCATGGCAGTGTTAAAAACGACTTCACCAGTCGTGCTTCCCGTTGCACCGATAGACGTACCTTTAAAGATTGTACCGTCGGCGAGGGCTAAAATGGCGGGGGTGCTCAAACCAAAGCTCCTGAACTAAAACCACAAAAATAGGGCTGTAAAAAAGCGAGTAGACGAAAAAAAAGGAAGGTCAATATTTAAACCTACCCTCCTATGTCTGCTCGCTTGAACTTAACATTGCATTATACGCATGAACTCGCCAAAAGTCCATTGTGAATCTAACGAATATGTAAGATAAAAGACTTGCTTTTTTTGCTAGGTTTATGTTTTAGCGTGTAGTCCAAATGTAAGCAATCTACGATTGTTAGACAATCCAAAACCCATTTGAGTCTAAATTGCCTTATGCTTAATTTATAAACAACAACGACCTTGGGTAAAAGCGAATGACTGAACAAGATAAATCAGCCACTGAACCACAAAACAGTGCAATCAAAGCAGTAAGTGAAGGCGCTGAAAAGCTTGAAAAAGTAACGCATGATGCCAAAGAGCAGGTGCTTGATGTGGTTGCAGAAACGCAAGAAAAACTTCAAGCCGAAGCAAAACAACTCAATGCCAGCGTGCAAGAGCAATTGGGTCAGTTAAAGCAAGATGTGTTGCAAAAAATTGAAGCTTTAAAAGCACAATTTGGCAGTTCACCTAAAGATTTGGGCGAATTAAAAGACTTTGTAAAAACTGAATTTAGCGCAATTATTGAAGATCTTTCTAAACTTGGTAAAGAGTTGAAAGAAGATGTCAGCAGCATTTCAGTGAAACACAAAGACCAATTGGCTGAAACGTTTAAGCGTTCTAAAGAGCACACACTAGAAGCATGGAAAAAAGTAAATCCATCAAAAACTGAAACTAATGATGAAACTGATCAAGCATAATCCAGTTTAATCTGTTGCTGATTCAGCCATAAAAAAAAGTGAGGTCATGCGCCTCACTTTTTTTATTCAAATTTCTGCTCAAGTACAAAATGAAAATCCAATTATGCATTTTGAAACTAGTCAAGATTAGAATTGATGTAACCAATCTCGTTTATTATGAAAATCGGCGGCAGGGCTGCTGTGTTGCATGGCATAAAATTGCTCGCCTTGACTGGTTTTTAATACAGCTGTGAGCCCAATAAACAAATCTGTCCATTTCAGTTTATGTTTCAGCATAAATTCGGTTAAATCCAAACTGACATTTAAACCGTAATGCGTACGTTTTAGCTGATTCAACTCAATATCATAAGCGGCCACAGGTGGCATTTGCTCAGGATAACGATATTCTTCAAAGGCATAGGCTTGCCAAGCTTGAGAAGGGGAGAGATTGATTTCACGATAAAAATCTACGCCCTGAACGCCAATGAAAATTTCAAAGCAGGTCTGTTCCCACAAAAAGTCCTGACGCGGATGTGAAGCCACCAATGCAGGCCATTCGACCCATTGATTCGGATCACGCAGCCAATAACCTACATTTAAGCTAAACGGACTTTGTTGTTCAATTGCACCGACCAAAGAAATCGCTTGAAACTGACGATCAAAGGCGCTGAGTTCGTAACTTGCCATATAAGCTTAGTTAGACAAATGAGCGTGACGAACTAAATTTGACAACTTGGCATTTTGTTTTGCTGCTTTTTTATAAAGTAAAGCAATTTTACCAATTGTTTGTACCACTTCAGAACCTGTTGCTGCAGCAATTTCAGTAATTACAGCTGCACGTACTTCACGGTCTTCACCACCTATTTTAACTTTAATCAATTCGTGATCGTTTAAAGCACGGTTGGTTTCTTCAATTACATTTTCAGTCAAACCTTGACCGCCAACCATCACTACAGGGTTAAGTGCATGACCAATTTGACGTAAACGCTTGCGTTCCTGAATAGAGAGAGCCGCCATAAAGATAACCTAATTTTAAAAACGGCTTAGTATAACAAAAGCCAATTTGAAACGCTGTAAATTCTATGCAAATAATCCGCGATCTTGCAGCAGTACAAAAATATCAAAATTGAACATTTGCTTAGGTTTATCCATTAGTGATGAGTGTGGTTTTTTATGCCACAGTACAGAAATAAGCGATGGATTTAATAGAAAAAACTTGTCAGTTATTGGCATTTAGATACAGATGTCTACTGCAAGCTTGCTAATTTTCACGTACAATCGCAATTTAGATGGCTATTCGTTACTAAGAGAGTTATGGCAACACGCATTACCAACCAAAAGTTATCCAAAAGTAGTCGTGCGTGGATGAGAGAGCACCTAGATGATCCCTTTGTGAAAAGAGCGCAAAAAGAAGGGTATCGTGCACGTGCTGCATACAAACTACTTGAGATTCAAGAAAAATATAAACTGATCAAACCGGGCATGACGGTGGTGGACTTAGGTGCAGCACCAGGTAGTTGGTCGCAAATCGCAGGGAAACTTGTCGGCGACAAAGGTTTGGTGATCGCTTCCGATATTTTGGAAATGGACGCATTACCAGATGTGACCTTTTTACAAGGTGACTTCCGCGAAGAAGAAGTGTTCGAAAAATTGTTAAATATTTTAAACGGACGCACGGTAGACGTTGTAATTTCCGATATGGCCCCCAATACATCAGGTAATAAAGCTGTAGATCAACCGCGTCAAATTTACTTATGTGAGTTGGCTCTCGATTTTGCCAACCGTGTATTGGGACCTAATGGTCAGTTTGTGGTCAAAGTGTTCCAAGGTTCGGGATTTGACGAATTTCGTAAACAGGTCGTGGACGGTTTTGATGTGTTAAAGACAGCAAAACCCGCTGCTTCACGGGCGCGTTCCAAAGAAGTATTCCTTATTGGACAAGGACGTAAAAAAGCGTCTAAATAAAGTTTACTTGCCAAGCCGTTAAAAATTGTGCATTTTGTACGTTTTTAATGAATTGTCTAGCTGATCTTCAGCTTTTTGAATGAAAGGTCACCCAGTAACGGGCATGATCAAATTAGATTGATATGGGAATAAAGCTTTGAGCGATCTCTTCAAGAATGCCGTATTGTGGCTGATTATACTTGGTGTGCTGATTCTAATTTTCAGCAACATCAATAACAGTGAAAAGCCAACTGCAATGAACTATTCAGAGTTCGTTACAGCGGTGAATGCTGGTCAAATTAAGCAAGTCACAATTGATGGCGAAATAATTAGTGGCGAAAAAGTCAACGGCTCGTCCTTTGAAAGCATTCGTCCAGCAGTTCAAGATCCTGAACTGATGCCGAATCTGATTAAAAACAACGTTGTTGTTGAAGGTACTGCACCTCAACGTCAAGGTTTGTTAATGCAACTATTGATCGCAAGTTTCCCTGTACTTTTAATCATTTTGTTATTCATGTTCTTTATGCGCAACATGGGTGGCGGTGCAGGTGGTAAAAACGGCCCGATGAGCTTTGGTAAATCTAAAGCCAAAATGTTGTCTGAAGACCAAATTAAAGTCACATTTGCCGATGTAGCAGGCTGTGACGAAGCAAAACAAGAAGTGGTTGAAATTGTAGATTTCTTAAAAGACCCAGCTAAATTCAAACGTTTAGGTGCAACTATTCCTAAAGGTGTGTTGATGGTGGGTCCACCGGGTACAGGTAAAACCTTATTGGCGAAAGCCATTGCAGGCGAAGCCAAAGTGCCATTCTTCAGCATTTCTGGTTCTGACTTCGTTGAAATGTTCGTGGGTGTAGGTGCTTCTCGTGTCCGTGATATGTTCGAGCAAGCTAAACGTCATGCACCATGTATCATCTTTATTGATGAGATTGATGCGGTGGGTCGTCACCGTGGTTCAGGTACAGGTGGTGGTCACGATGAGCGTGAGCAAACACTCAACCAAATGCTTGTTGAAATGGACGGTTTTGAAGGCAATGAAGGCATTATTGTCATCGCTGCGACAAACCGTGCCGATGTACTGGATAAAGCTTTACTTCGTCCAGGTCGTTTTGACCGTCAAGTCATGGTTGGCTTGCCTGATATTAAAGGGCGTGAGCAAATTCTAAATGTTCACTTGAAAAAATTGCCTTCTGTTACAGGTGTGGATGTCAAAGTCTTGGCACGTGGTACACCTGGTTTTTCAGGTGCGCAATTGGCGAACCTTGTGAATGAAGCTGCATTGTTTGCTGCCCGTCGTAATAAAAACACGGTGGATATGCACGACTTTGAAGATGCCAAAGACAAGTTGTATATGGGTCCTGAACGTAAGTCGATGGTGCTGCGTGAAGAAGAACGTCGTGCAACGGCTTATCATGAAGCAGGTCATGCGATTGTTGCTGAAATGCTGCCGGGTACAGACCCTGTGCATAAAGTGACGATTATGCCGCGTGGTTGGGCATTGGGTGTGACATGGCAATTGCCTGAACATGACCAAACTAGCCATTATAAAGACAAAATGCTGAACGACTTGTCTATCTTGTTTGGTGGTCGTATTGCAGAAGAAGTCTTTATTAATCAAATGTCGACAGGTGCATCGAATGACTTTGAGCGTGCGACTAAATTAGCACGTGCGATGGTGACCAAATACGGTATGTCTGACAAGTTAGGCGTAATGGTCTATGAAGACGATACACAACAATCATTCATGGGTAGTTTAGGCAGCCGTACGATTTCTGAAGCCACCCAGCAACAAGTGGATGCTGAAGTTCGTCGTATTATTGATGAGCAATATAAAGTTGCCCGCGATATTTTGGAAAATAACCAAGACATTGCCCACGCAATGGTAAAAGCATTGTTGGAATGGGAAACCATTGATCGTGACCAAATCCGTGACATAATGGAAGGTCGTGAGCCACAGCCACCGAAGGTGTATATTGCAGACAATCCTGTGATTGATGTAACACCAACCGATGGTCCAAGCACACCGCCACCATTACCAGCGAGCTAATCAGCTCACATGATGTTAAAAAAGAGTCTTTGTATAAAGGCTCTTTTTTTTATTCGTGTGGTTTATGTGCAGTTGTGACCGGAATATTAGGGTCTGTTGACGCTCATCGAAAAGAATTCCACATCTTTAAAATTAGCCTTGTTAAAATAAGCTTTTCAAATTGAAAGGAAGACCAGCATGCAGCTAATGCCATTACCCAAACGTGTATTGCAATGTGGACGTTTAAGTTTAGATTTATCTCAACCGCATGTGATGGGAATTCTAAATGTGACGCCAGACTCATTTAGTGATGGTGGGCGACATAACGAAAAAGATGCGGCTGTAGCACGCGCTTTGGAAATGATGGCCGAAGGTGCAACCGTGATTGATATTGGCGGTGAGTCTACACGTCCGGGAGCCAGTCCTGTGAGTGTGGAAGAAGAAATTCGTCGTGTCGTGCCTGTGGTAGAAGCCTTATCTGCTTATGATGTGGTACTTTCGATTGATACGTCACAGCCTGAAGTGATTCGTGCTGCCGTAGCTGCAGGGGCGCACATCTGGAATGATGTACGTGCACTGACCCGTCCAAATGCGTTGCAAACAGCCGCTGAGTTAAATATCCCCGTGATTATTATGCACATGCGTGGTGAACCGACTACCATGAACAATTTAGATCAATATGATGATGTCACTATAGATGTAATTGCAGAATTGCAGCAGCGTGTCGCCGATGCTTTGGCGGTAGGGGTTAAGCCTGAAAATATCATGATTGATCCGGGTTTTGGTTTACCTAAAAATGCACAGCAAAACTTGAAATTGTTAAATGAGTTGCATCAACTCAATGGTATGGGGTATCCCATTTTATCGGCATTGTCTCGTAAAAGTTTTATTGGTGAAGCTTTAGGTGGGGCAGAGCCAACACAGCGTGCAGTCGGTTCAGTAGCGGCTCATTTACTCAGTATTCAGCAAGGTGCTTGTATGGTGCGTGCGCATGATGTGAAAGCCATGTCTGATGCCATTAAAGTTTGGCAAGCAATGCAGTTGGCAAATTAATCGCTGTTTGTAGATTTGGGTGAAGCTAGAATTAAAGCCCTGCTTATGCTATATAGGCACGCTTGAATCTCTGTATTTTTGAGTGCCTGTATGTTTGCAGATTTACTTCTCCCTATGTTTGATGATGAGTTTTATCCTGATATTTTGGTTGCTGAGTTAAAACAACTGATTCAACAGTTTGCAAAACATGTGTCTAAATCCAATTTATCTGAAACGGATATTTATCATTTTGCTGACCAGACCGTGCAAGCCATCAATAAAATGAAACCACAATTTGAAGATCTAGATTCAGATTTGGACGATACCGCAGCAGATTATATTGCTGAGGCGATGATGATGGTGCTGCAAGAGCAAGGCTATTTTGAGATTGAAATGGAAGAGTTGATTGCAACGAGAGAGTGGTGATAGACACTCTCTTTCAGCTTTCACTTATAGATGATTTAACAAATCATCCAAAACATCATTCAAATGGCAACTTTGCTGTGTATGTAGTTCTGCAATTTCCCGAACATTTAGCGTGTATTGACCATTGTGTTCACTTGGCTGTGCAATTAAATTGACCCAAAACTTTGTATTTTGTTGCAGCAAAGTTTTGAGTTGCTTTTCTTCTTCAGGATTTTGGAAATTTAATAAATATAAATTGTTGCCTAAGCTGCAACGACGTAATTGTAATTCTTGATTTTTATATTGCAATGTTCCTGCAAAAACATCATAAAATTCTGCATCAGTTTCAATTGGGTTTACGGATTCGGTTGCTGACTCAAGGCTGGGATTTTGTGCATGGCTTGCAAAACTGAGCAAGCAGCATAAACAGATCACCCATTTGAAAGAGAAGATAAAGCGTTGTAGAGACATTTCAAATCATCGGCACATAAGTGTTATCGTTTTCAATATTATATTTTTTAGGCATAAAAAAACCAGCTTAATGCTGGAGTTCTTTATTTGCACCATTTGAATGATTTGATTCATTAAAATGGTGCCCGAGGCCAGACTCGAACTGGCACGCTTTGAGGGCGGGGGATTTTAAATCCCCTGTGTCTACCGATTTCACCACTCGGGCATGTGCGCAATAATAGAGGACGAAATAAATCTTGGCAAGTAAATTTATTTACAATTGCTTTCTTTTCAATCAATTCAACTTATTAGCTTGAAAAAAGTTCGGTTTGCAGTATATTTCTGCTGTTTGTCATCAATATTTCATGAATTTGAGATCAAAGCGAAATCATAAATTTCTATGTTGAGCGCTCAAGAAAAATAAAAGGAATATTCATGAACATTCGCTTAACTCGCCGAGAGCTGATTCAAAAAAGTTTGGCTGGTTTTGGGGCGTTGTCATTGCCAGTCGCATTAACTGCATGTGGTGATGACAATGAAAATACAGCAGAAAATGCATTAAAGGTGCAGTTTTTGCATGGTGTCGCCAGTGGTGATCCGCTGCATGATCGTATCATTTTATGGACACGTGTAACGCCAAGTGACATGGCAGCATGCATTGAAGTGGTTTGGGAAATTGCCAGCGATGAGGCGTTTAAGCAATTGGTAAATACTGGCAAAGTACAAACCAGCGCAGCGCAAGATTTTACTGTTAAAGTGGACGCAGATCGTTTACAGGCAGGGACTAAATATTATTACCGTTTCCGCTTTGGTAATACGGTTTCTGCTATAGGACAGACCAAAACCTTGCCACAACGCAGCGATCAAGTGAAATTTGCGGTCTGTTCTTGCTCGAACTATCCCGCAGGTTATTTTCATGTGTATAAAGAAATGGCACAGGAAAACAATCTGGATGTGATTATTCACTTGGGTGATTATATTTATGAGTATGGACAAGGTGGCTACGCGACTGACGATGCAAAACAGTTAGGACGTACCTTTGCTGCAGACAATGATAATGAAATTATCAAGTTAGATGATTATCGTAAACGTTATGCTTTATATCGTACCGATGCTGATTTGCAGACTGCTCACCAACGCCATCCATTTATTGTCATTTGGGATGACCATGAACTCAGTAATGATACTTGGGAAGCGGGTGCAGATAATCATCAAGAAGGTGTAGGCAGCTTTATAGAACGTAAAATTGCGGCATTACAGGCTTATTTCGAGTGGATGCCAATTCGTCCAGTTGCAGAAAATGATCATTTGAATATTTATCGCCAGTTTGATTTTGGTGGTTTGGTGAATCTGATGATGCTGGATACGCGTATTTTGGCGCGTCATAAGCAATTAGATTATGCTAACTATATGACGGCAGAAGGTATTGATGCTGCTAAATTTCAGGCAGATTTATTTAGTGATCAACGCACATTGATGGGTGGAGTTCAACGAGAATGGTTGCAAAAGCAGTTGGGGCAGTCTAAGGCTACTTGGAATGTTTTGGCTCAACAAGTGTTGATGGCGAAAATGCTGATTCCACAAGAACTGTTATTGCCTTTAGCGAAAATCACCAATGGTGATCAGCAACCTGAAACACTTGCACAAATGAAGCAGAAAATTACAGAATTGGTCACGCTGAAATTGCGTTTAAAAGCGAATGATCCAACTTTGACAGCAGTAGATAAGGCACGTTTGTATGCGGTTGCACCTTATAACCTCGATGCTTGGGATGGTTATGCCTACGAGCGAGAAGTTGTGTATGGGACATTGCAGCAACTTGGGAAAAAAGCAGTGGTGTTGGCAGGTGATACTCACAATGCTTGGGCTGCAACCTTGCATACACATGAAACAAATCATGAGGTTGGGTTGGAATTCGCGACCAGCTCGGTATCATCGCCCGGAATTGAGTATTACTTAAATGTGCCTGCAGACGAAATGGCAGCGTTGGAATATGCCTTTCAAGAACTGATTGATGAACTGGATTATTGCAACTTAAATCAACGTGGTTATTTAACGGTGACTTTTGATCGTGCGCAAGTGGTTGCAGATTGGAAGTTTATAGATACGGTTAAGGCACGTGAATACAAACTCGATGATACGCGTGGTCATCAACAGAAGTATGGTGTAGACTTAAAACCAATCATTGATGTCGCTAAAACTGCTTAAAATCAGTCTGATACTTACAGAAAACCGAGCCTAAGTTGCTCGGTTTTTTGATAATCTTTCTGATGTTTGGCGTGATGTTTTAATCGAGTTTATCTTGAATATAACTATCTAAATCTATGTACTTAATCCTTTTACATAAATTGTGTTCAGCCTGCATCAGTTGTTGATGTAACTGAATTGCATGTTGATATTGCTGATTCAATTGGGCAAAACGAGGGCTATTTTTATTGGAAAAATACATCCGATCTTGAATTTTAGCAGCTTGACGATATGACCAATACGCAGCACGGCGAAATTGCGTTAAGCAATATTTTTGTTCAAGGCTTATGTGGTCACGGAACATATTCTCTTTATAGAAACGTACAAAACCAAAACTGATGCAAAAAAAGAAAAGAGCTCCTTGCAGAATTGCACTCTGAAAATAGGCGAAATTTACCGCTTGTAGCAGAATCAATACTGCTATTTTTATGGTGGCATGTTGCTGTAGTTGATACCACGATGCCGAACTGTGTTTAATTTGATACAACACATAAGGTAGAAGCAGCATAAAACCTAACATGATGGCTAAAATCGCCAATGCCTTGGCTTGAAAGGCATCGTACTGCGGTGCAAAGTTTTGAATCCCGTGCGCCAGACTGATTGAAATAGGAATAAAAATCAGGCAGGCCAAGACCCATGGAATCATTTCTTTCCAATCATCCAGCATGCCTTTGCTTTGTATAAAACCGTAAAACAAAATATTTTGTTTAAAGGCAGCAGGGTATTGTTGCTGTAATTGCTGCACATAAAGCAGTGCTTGTTGGGGCTTCATAGGCAGGTCATACAGAGAAATGAATATGGATAGGAGAGGGCTAAATCGCAGGCATAAAAAAACCAGCTAAATGCTGGGTTCTTTACTTGCACCATTTTAATGTGATTTAAAATGGTGCCCGAGGCCAGACTCGAACTGGCACGCTTTGTGGGCGGGGGATTTTAAATCCCCTGTGTCTACCGATTTCACCACTCGGGCATAGTTTTACAAGATTGGAGGCGGAGGTCGGAATCGAACCGGCGTCCACGGAGTTGCAGTCCGCTGCATGACCACTCTGCCACCCCGCCACGTCTTGTTGATGCGTATATTAGCAAGCTCTGAAAAAAAAACAATACTATTAAATGAGCAGATGCACATTAATTCGGCATATAGAATAAAATAGTCTAAATAATCATGTATTATTTGCAAAATTGATTCATATCAACATTTGGAGATGTGCCGTGGCATTAATTTTAGACGGTCGTGCATTGGCAAAACAAATTGAAGCTGATCTGTTAACACGTGTAGAAGCGTTAAAAGCAAAATCAGGTCGTACCCCAATTCTAGCGACTATTTTGGTCGGTGATGACGGTGCATCTGCAACTTATGTGCGCATGAAAGGCAATGCTTGCCGCCGTGTGGGCATGGATTCTTTAAAGGTGGAATTGCCTACAGAAACCACCACAGAACAACTTTTGGCAGAAATTGAAAAATTGAATGCGAATCCGGATGTGCACGGTATTTTGTTGCAACATCCAGTTCCTGCGCAAATTGATGAGCGTGCTTGCTTTGATGCAATTTCGCTTGAAAAAGATGTAGACGGTGTGACTTGCCTTGGTTATGGGCGCATGGCGATGGGTGAGGCTGCTTATGGTTCTGCAACGCCAGCAGGCATTATGACCATTTTAAAAGAAAACAACATTGAAATTGCAGGCAAACATGCTGTTGTTGTAGGTCGTTCAGCAATTTTAGGTAAACCAATGGCTGCGATGCTGCTTGAAGCCAATGCAACGGTAACAACTTGCCATTCACGTACACAAAACTTGGCAGACTTTGTAAAACAGGCCGACATTATTGTGGGTGCTGTTGGTAAAGCAGAATTGATTCAAAAAGACTGGATTAAGCCGGGTGCGGTAGTGGTTGATGCCGGTTTCCATCCACGTGATGGTGGCGGTGTGGGTGATATTCAACTACAAGGGATTGAAGAAATCGCTTCTGCATATACGCCTGTACCGGGTGGTGTTGGCCCAATGACGATTACAACTTTGATTCGTCAAACGGTTGAAGCGGCTGAGAAAGCGTTAGGTTGATGAAGACCTCTCCCTAACCCTCTCTTGCGCTTCAATTTAAAAGCAGTGCTTTAAATTTTGCTCAGGAGAGGGGAAATTCATTGTGAAAATAATGGATGCTCCTTCTCTTGCG
The DNA here is from genome assembly GCF_002946595.1 of Acinetobacter sp. SWBY1. Taxonomy (NCBI): domain Bacteria; kingdom Pseudomonadati; phylum Pseudomonadota; class Gammaproteobacteria; order Moraxellales; family Moraxellaceae; genus Acinetobacter; species Acinetobacter sp. SWBY1. Next base: position 2,783,344 of record NZ_CP026616.1, read on the forward strand.
CCGTATACGGCTCAGGGAGAAGGCTGGGATGAGGGCTTAAAAATTCTCTCCCTAACTCTCCTAAAAAAGAGTGGGGAATTCATTGTAAAAATAATGAATGCTCCCTCTCCTTTAAAAAAGCAGAGGGAACTTTTTAAATTAGAACGAATAAAAATCCAATGAGCTGTACCTTTCAATTTCCTAAAGCCCCTGAACATCTTTTAGATGCTTTACATGATGTAATTCCAAATTGTGAATTACTGGCACAGCAATTGCCTGAAACGCCTATTTCACTTTGGCTTATTCCACCAGTATTTCCTACCGACAAGCTAGATGATGAAGTGATTCGTCGTATTTGGAATGATACGCCGTACTGGATTTTCTGTTGGGCTTCAGGACTTGCAATGGCGCAATGGTTATTGGCAGAACCGCAGCAAGTAAAAAATAAAGTCGTTTTAGACTTTGGTGCAGGTTCGGGCGTGGTGGCGATTGCTGCAAAAATGGCAGGTGCCAAACGGGTAATTTGTTGTGATATTGACCCCATTAGCCTTGCAGCCTGTCGAGCCAATGCTGAATTGAATGATGTGGTGCTTGAATATTTAGATGATCTATACAAAGCAGAACAAGTGGATGTATTGTTGGCTGCCGATGTACTTTATGATCAATGCAATCGCTTTTTTTTAGATGAGTTCTTAAAGTTCGCCCCAGAAGTTTGGGTGGCAGACAGCCGAGTGAAAAACTTTAGTCATCCACAATATATAAAAATAGATGAACGCAGCGCGACCACATGGCCAGATTTGGATGAAGCCAAAGAGTTCCGTAATGTGAGTTTTTATAAGACGCGATAACTCATCACGTCTTATAGGAAGCCAGTTTTGTGGCGCGAATTAATTGCAGCTATAACGCACAATGCGCAGTGTGCTTGGGCGAGCATCTAAGGCCTGACGTGTAGCATAGTTTTCACTGCTATGTAGCTCAGGTGTGTTCGATAAGCCAATAGAGGTGCGGCTTTGCCCAAGTTGGCGACCATACGGGTCTTGTTGGTTGGCTGCAGGATTCACCACTTCATTAATACTTAAAATCCGCAATTGATAAGTTTTATGCGCACCAAGTTCTTTTTGGCAGGCACGCTGTAATTTACTTTCATCGCGCTGTTGGTTTTGACGTCCTGCAAGCGTATAAGCCAATACGGCAGTGCGATCAGTTTTGCTTTCGACTTTATAGCCAACAAAACTATTCTCGTTTTGCTCTGGCAAACTTTGACAAGCGGATAAACCTAACCCAAGTCCCGTCATAGCCAAAATAATCATTGTATTCTTCATGGTTTTATTCATGATCATGTCCCATGTTTTTGATGTCATTTCGTTCTTGTTTTAAGTATGCCATAGCTGAGAGGACAAAGCATGGCTTTGTTGGCGGTGTAGCAGGCTGTCTATATTTGAGCTGATAAGCGTGTGCTTGTGATGTCATGTTTTTACCTTGAATCTTCGTATTATTTAGTATTTACACATCAGGTGGGATTGTTGAAGAGCGGATTTCGGTGCTTTTAACACATAAAATATTAGGGCAATAAAAAAGGTCACCGAAGTGACCTTTTTTTAGCCATCAGCGTTGAATTACGCAGACTTAACCGCTTCAAGTAAAGCAGCTTGACGTGCTTTCAATGCAGCAGGTAAGCGCTCACCAAGTTTGTTGAATAACTCAGTGTGGCTTTCTAACTCTTTGATCCATTGTTCTTTGTCTTGCGCTGTTACAGTTTCAAATTGCTCTTTAGAGAAATCTAAACCAGTCCAGTTCAATTGCTCATACGTTGGAACAAAACCAATTGGAGTTTCAACAGCTTCTGCACGACCTTCGCAACGATCAATGATCCACTCAAGTACACGCATGTTTTGACCAAAACCAGGCCATACGAAGTTGCCTTCTGCATCACGACGGAACCAGTTTACGTTGTAAATACCTGGTAATTTGTTGCCTGCAGCTTTTGCTTTTTCGCCAACTTTCTCACCCATTTCTAACCAGTGAGAGAAGTAGTCTGCCATGTTGTAACCAGCAAATGGAAGCATTGCAAATGGGTCGCGGCGTACAATACCTTGTTGACCAACGGCTGCTGCAGTAGTTTCAGAACCCATCGTTGCTGCTTTATATACGCCATCTACCCAGTCAAATGCTTCTGAAATTAGAGGCACTGTGTCTGCACGACGACCACCGAAGATGAACGCTGAAATTGGAACACCTGCTGGATTTTCCCAGTCAGCATCGATAGAAGGGCATTGACCTGCTGCAACAGTGAAGCGCGCATTTGGATGAGCTGCTTTTTCTGCGCCAGTGTGTGGTTGACCTTTCCAGTTGGTTAGGTTTGCAGGAACTTCTTTAGATAGACCTTCCCACCATACTTCGCCGTTGTCAGTCACAGCAACGTTGGTATAAATCACGTCTTTGTGCAGAGTTGCCATACAGTTCGGGTTAGTCTTGGTGTTTGTACCAGGAGCAACACCGAAGAAACCAGCTTCTGGGTTAATTGCATATAAGCGACCATCTTCACCTGGTTTGATCCAAGCAATATCGTCACCTACGGTTTCAATTTTCCAGCCTTCGTAACCTGCAGGTGGAATTAACATCGCAAAGTTGGTTTTACCACATGCAGAAGGGAATGCTGCAGCGATGTAGTGTTTTTCGCCTTGTGGATTGGTCACGCCTAAAATAAGCATGTGTTCTGCTAACCAGCCTTGTTCACGGCCCATTGCAGAAGCAATACGAAGCGCTAAGCATTTTTTACCCAATAATGCGTTACCGCCGTAACCAGAACCATACGACCAGATTTCACGAGTTTCTGGATAATGTACGATGTATTTTTCTTTGTTACATGGCCAAGCAACGTCTTTTTCGCCTTCAGCCAATGGTGCGCCCACAGTGTGTACGCAAGGAACAAATTCGCCATCTGTGCCCAATACGTCATAAACAGCTTTACCCATACGAGCCATTTTAGACATGCTGACAGCAACATAAGGAGAGTCAGTTAATTCAATACCGATGTGCGCAATGTGGCTACCTAATGGGCCCATAGAGAATGGAACCACATACATGGTACGACCAGCCATTGAGCCGTCGAATAAACCGTTTAATTTAGCGCGCATTTCAGCTGGCGCTTCCCAGTTGTTTGTCGCACCAGCATCTTCTTTGTTTTCAGAGCAGATGTAAGTACGGTCTTCAACACGAGCAACGTCAGAAGGATCAGAATTTGCAAGGTACGAACCAGGGTGTTTTTCTTGGTTTAATGCTTGCATGGTGCCGTTAGCGATCATCAAGTCGATTAGACGTTGATATTCTTCTGCGCTACCGTCACACCATTCAATTTTTGCTGGTTTCGTTAACTTTGCAATTTCTTCAACCCATGCAATAAGCTTAGGGTGACGAACGAATTCTGGTGCGTTCACTTGGGTCATGGTGAGGCCTATCTTAAATGTGTACAAGTCGTGTACAAAGTACAATCTGAACGATGGGGTACATGGTTCAGATGAAATATGAAAAAAAAGTGGCTGTATTAAAGCACAAAAACATAAAAAAAATAAGACATAGGCTTGATTTAGCTTTATGTGAAAAATACCCATATAAATAATGAATAACATATATGAAACATGGGCTTACAACTTTTTTGTGTTCTATTTATCATTATTTAAAAAAAATATGGGCATTATTTATTTTAATTATTTTTAATTAAAACATATGTTTATAGCTTAAATTTTATAAAGAATGATTATTGATTTAATGAATGGTCATCATTCGATTTTTACATAAAGCTGCTTTTCATTCTGCATCAATTGGTCGAAATTAGAGCAAAAGCTTTAAAATGATTGAAGAAAATGTCGACAACATTACAGCCTTTATCGCTTATTTATAATCAAAAATCTGGATTTCATGCCACACAGCAAGAAGGTGTCTATGAAGAACTGTTGCATGTTTTGTCACAGCATGGTTTTGAAATCCAATTGTTTGAAATGGGTGAAATCGCCAATTTTGATCAACTGATGCAACAGGTGTTAGCACGGCATCAAGCAGCGCAGTTAAGCGGTGTTGTGGTTGCAGCGGGTGGAGATGGTACTTTAAATGCGGTTGCTGCAAAGTTAAAAGGGACATCTATCCCCATGGGTATTTTGCCTTTGGGCACGTTTAATTATGTGGCGCGCTTACTGAATATTCCGCTAGATTTAATTGAAGCAGCGCATGTCATCGCAACTGGCAGTACGCGTGCTGTGCATGTGGCACAAATCAATCAACACATCTATTTAAATAATGCCAGTTTGGGTTTATACCCTTTATTTATTCAAAAACGTGAGCGTTATAACCGTTATTTAGGACGCTTTCCTTTACATGCCTATACCTCGGCTTTAGATGTACTGCTGCGTGACCGTAAAGAATTAAAATTAGAAATAGAGGTCGATACAAAGCGCTATCCGCTGAAAACGCCGCTCATTTTCTTTGGGAATAATCAATTACAACTGTCTGAAATGAATTTACGTATTGCCAAAGCTGCTGCAGCAGGCAAAGTCGCAGGTGTTGCAGTGGCAAAGTCCGATAAATTGACTTTATTTAAAATTCTGTGGCAATTAATTCAGGGGAACGCTGAGCAAGCGAATGATATGTACAGTTTTGCAGCAGAGCAGGTGGTCATTCATAGTAAACGCCAACAACTGACCGTGGCGCTTGATGGGGAAATTGTCAAAATGCGCCCACCACTGCGTATTTCTGTATTGAAAAATGCATTGAAGATTAAGGTGCCGCATGCTGCTGCATCTGTCTGATTTGCACTTTGGCACTGAAAATGTGGCTTGTATGCAGGCAGTACAACAACTGTGTGCAAGTATGCGACCGGAAGCGGTTGTGGTCAGTGGTGATTTAACCCAACGTGCACGCTATGCACAGTTTTATGCTTGTAAGCATTTTTTAGACAGTTTGAATTTACCGTATTTGGTTGTGCCAGGAAATCACGATATTCCGCTATATCATCTTTGGAATCGTTTTTTTAGTCCGTTTGCGCGGTATCAGTTGTTTTTTGGGCGTATGGAAAGTGTGTTGGAAACGCAACATTTTTATCTGATAGGCGTAAATAGTATTCGACGCCGTTTTCATACTCGCGGGCATATTTCTTTGAATCAAATTCAGGAAATAGATACTTTGCTGCAAGCTGCGCCCACAAATAAGTTAAAAATTTTGGTGGCGCATCAACCATTTTATACACCACCAGATGATCGCCACAGCATTAAAGATTGCCCAGTGTTGGGGCGAATTGCCTTAGAGCAGTGGAGTAAAAATGGTTTATATGCCTTGCTGCATGGGCATTTACATCAACCCGCAGTATATGACTTAAATCAAATTTATGCCTTAGGCGCAGCGCATCCTGTGCTGGATATTCATGCGGGTACTGCAATTTCATATCGTTTGCATCAAGGTATGCCGAATAGCTTAAATGTATTGTGTAACAATGGTGATGTGCAGCATTACATTTTTGATGCTGAAAAAAAGCAATTTGTGTTGTGGCAACAAAATGCAGAATAAAACACCGACCTAGCCAATTTGTCTAAAAAAACAACAAAAACTGAAATATTTTTATCTTTCCCCCTTGAAGCGTTTATTTCCATCCCCACAACAGTGTCATCTAAAATTTATTTTGATGATGACCAAAGGAATAATTAAGTCGTCATCAGGAATCTATACATTGACTTAGTCTAATGGAGTTATTTATGAGCAACATTCGTCCATTACATGACCGCGTAGTTATTCGTCGTGTTGAAGAAGAAACAAAAACAGCTGGCGGTATCTTGCTTCCAGGTTCTGCTGCAGAAAAACCAGCCCAAGGTGAAGTGATTGCAGTAGGTAATGGTCAAATTACAGACAATGGCGTACGCGCTTTAGACGTAAAAGTGGGCGACAAAGTCTTGTTTGGTACTTATGCAGGCACCACAGTTAAAGTAGACGGTGAAGAACTTCTAATTATGAAAGAGTCTGATATTTTAGCGGTACTTGAAGGCTAAGTTCAGAACTCTTATTCAAAGCAAATTTGAACATTATTTAAAAATATTTGGAGTTAAACATGTCAGCTAAAGACGTAAAATTTGGTGATTCAGCTCGCACAAAAATGATCGCAGGTGTAAACGTACTTGCAGACGCAGTTAAAGTAACTTTAGGCCCTAAAGGTCGTAACGTAGTGATTGACCGTTCTTTCGGTGCGCCGCACATCACTAAAGATGGTGTATCTGTTGCGAAAGAAATCACCTTGAAAGACAAGTTTGAGAACATGGGTGCTCAGCTTGTACGTGAAGTGTCTAGCAAAACCAATGATATCGCAGGTGACGGTACGACCACTGCAACAGTACTTGCACAAGCCATTTTAAATGAAGGCATCAAATCTGTAACTGCGGGCATGAACCCAATGGATTTGAAACGTGGTATCGACCTTGCTGTAAAGGCAGTCGTTGCAGACATTAGAGCAACGGCTAAACCTGCTTCTGACACGAAAGCGATTGAGCAAGTAGGTTCTATTTCTGCAAACTCGGACACGACTGTGGGCAAGTTAATTGCAGAAGCAATGGAACGCGTTGGTAAAGAAGGCGTAATCACTGTTGAAGAAGGTTCAGGCTTTGAAGACGCGCTTGACGTTGTAGAAGGTATGCAGTTTGACCGCGGTTATATCTCGCCATACTTCGCGAACAAACAAGATACTTTGACTGCAGAACTTGAAAACCCGTTCATTCTTCTTGTTGATAAAAAAATCAGCAACATTCGTGAACTGATTACTGTCCTAGAAGCGGTTGCAAAAACAGGTAAGCCTCTTCTGATCATCGCTGAAGATGTTGAAGGCGAAGCGTTGGCAACACTTGTTGTAAACAACATGCGCGGCATCATTAAAGTATGTGCAGTGAAAGCGCCTGGTTTTGGTGATCGTCGTAAAGCAATGCTTCAAGATATTGCAATCTTGACAGGCGGTACGGTTATTTCTGAAGAAATTGGTATGTCTTTGGAGCAAACATCACTAGAGCATTTGGGGAGCGCGCACAAAGTTACAGTCTCTAAAGAAAACACCGTGATTGTGGATGGTGCTGGTGATGCAAATCAGATTTCTGAGCGTGTTCAGCAAATCCGTGCGCAAATCGAAGAATCTACTTCTGAATATGACAAAGAAAAACTTCAAGAACGTGTTGCTAAATTAGCAGGCGGTGTAGCAGTCATCAAAATTGGTGCTGCAACTGAAGTTGAAATGAAAGAGAAGAAAGACCGTGTGGATGATGCGCTTCACGCAACTCGCGCTGCGGTTGAAGAAGGTGTTGTTGCAGGTGGTGGTGTTGCACTGGTGCGTGCTGCATCTGCACTTGATGGTCTGACTGGTGCTAACGATGACCAAAACGTAGGTATCAACATTCTTCGTCGTGCAATTGAAGCTCCGCTTCGTCAAATCGTAGCCAATGCTGGTGATGAGCCATCTGTAGTAATCAATGCTGTGAAGAACGGTGAAGGTAACTATGGTTATAACGCTGCGACTGGTGAATATGGCGACATGTTGGAAATGGGTATTCTTGACCCTGCAAAAGTAACTCGTTCTGCACTTGAGCATGCAGCGTCTGTTGCTGGCCTGATGTTAACAACAGAATGTATGATTACTGAAATTCCAGAAGACAAGCCAGCAATGCCAGATATGGGTGGCATGGGTGGTATGGGCGGTATGATGTAATTATCAGCGTACCCAAACTTCAAAAACCTCGTATCGTCAGATACGGGGTTTTTTTTATGGCGCAGTTTTTGTAATGTAGAGATTGCACACATAAAAAGACAAAATCACCTAGCTATTTTTTATTTACACATTAAATGTGTAATATGTATCTAAACTCCTTTTTTTTGTGAATAAAACTCATTATTCTTTTTAGAACAATAAGAAAAACAAATGATTAAATAAATGTAATGCAGATTGGAGTAGGCATAAAGGGGATAAAAATGGATAACCGAGAACACGAAATTATAGGCAGTATTTATGATGCCGCTGTAGATGTGAATTTATGGCCGCAAGTAATTGAAAAAATTGTTCAATATACAGACAGTAAAACCGCCATTTTTACTGCCTTAGATCAATTTAGTCCAAGTTACGATTTTTTATTTAGTCACAATATTCCAGATGAAGCTTTGCATGCCTATCGTGATGAGCGGATTCGTGTGATTGACATGCAGTTACACCGAGTATTGTGGGAAAATTTAGGTGTGGGCCAAGTAGCGAGCTCGGATTTATCGCATTATGGGGAAAACCCTGAAAGTGATGAATATATCTTTTATGAACGGTGTTTGAATCCGACGGGAATTAGTTATATCTCGGCTGTTTTGCTCGATCAGGGTTCACATCGTTGGGCAGTTTTAGGATTACATCGTGCGCCAGATGTAGCGCCGTATCAACAAAAAGAGTTGGATTTTTTAAAGCATTTGGGTGTGCATTTGCGCCGTGCCTTACAAATCCATCGTCAATTTAGTTTGGTTAAACAAGAAAATTTAAGTTTGTATAGCGTGCTCGATCATTTAAAAACAGGTGTAATTTTGCTTGATCATCAGCTGAGTTTGACTTATTCAAACCCTTTAGCTCAAAGCATGCTGGAACACGATTCATGTTTAGATTTGGATTTGTATAATCGATTAAAAACCCATGCTTATGATCAAAGTCGTTTAGATCAACTATTACATTCAGCGTTGTTGGGACAGTCGGCATTAAACGCAGATGTAGGCGGTGTATTGTCTTTGTCAGATGCGAAAGGACAACAATTAATGCTGACTATCGTACCTTGTTCTAAATTAAAAAATATGCAGCATCAAAATGCAGGACAACATCAAATTGCGGTATTTCTGACCGATAAACATCAGCACTATGCCTTGTCTAAAGCCTATTTGCAGCAAGCTTATCAATTATCTAAACGTGAGTTTGAGTTGTGTGAGTTGTTGTTGAATGGTTATAAGTTAGAAGAAATTGCGGAACATTGCGGGATTACCCTCAGTTCGGTGCGCACTTATTTTAAAAATATTTATGAAAAAACCCAATGCAACTCGCAAATTGAACTTATGCATTTATTAATGGGTTGTACCATTCATTTTGAGCATATTGGTTAAAGCAGCCTAAGTCGGGCTTAAGCTGCTTCTGAGTATTTTAGTTACTACGTTGTAGGGTAAAAGTGTCTTCGCCTTGCGGATGCAAGGTTAGGCTTGTTCCTGAGATGCTATAAGTTGCATTAACTTTAGTGCTATCCGAAGTGTCATGTAATCCACCGCAACCGTTGGTGTCATATAACACTTCTGTTACGGCAAGTGTATTGGATGTTATTGAATATTTACCATATTCAATTCCTGGGTTATCGCAATCACCTTCGGTGTCTAACAAGAAATAGAATCCTGTGTCAAAGAAAGCAAACAAGTGAGTTTGATTAAATTGCCAAGTGCCAACTAGACCTGATGATTGTTTTACTTTAGTTAAAATATAGGTGCTATTACTTCCTACATCAGTCAGCACTAGATCTGTGCCATTATAACTTAGGCGGTGGTGACCATCATTGTCAGGATGTGAAAGCCCGTAGTCACCGTTTGTATCTATGGAAATTACAGGGTTCAGCGCTGAGGTTAAAGCATTCCAATTTAATTGTCCGATTTCAATACCAGGCTTCCCTGTTTCATCAGCTACATCTGCTTCACCCAGAGCATAACGTCCATCGGGTAAAATATGTAATAAAACAGCAGATGCATTGGTACGTCCAATTTCCCAAGTTCCAGCAATATCTTTATAGAATTGGCTTGCGCTACTTGTGGTAGCACCTTCTGTATTGGGTCTTGTGAGTATAAATGTACCTTCATTTGGTTCGTGGAGTGTAAGTGATGTCGAATTAACCGTGACTGGTAGACCTGAGCTTGAGTTTGCACTATTGTCAGATAAGCCTGCACAGCCATTTGTATCGATCAGGATATTATCTACGAATAACTTTCCATCTTGAACACGATATTTACCATATTCGATACCTGGTCCACCACAAGGCATTTCTCCAACTTCCACTTGATCGTCCCCAACAGCATCAACCATGATATAGGTATTATTATCTGGATTGAAAACAAATAGTTGCTTGCCTGAACTTGAGTTCCAAGCACCGGCAATGCTCGAATTGTTTTGAGGGACTTTAGTAAATGTTGCACTTTCATTAGGGTTTTGAGCTTCAGAAATTTTTAACTGCGTACCATCAAATGATATTTTCATATCACGTGTTTTTCCAGAATCAGTTAAGCCCCAATCTTCATTTGTATCAATTGAAGATTGCGCCCATAAATCTCCAGCAACAGCATTTACCGATAACTCACCGTACTCCATGCCATTCGCACTATCAGATGGTGAGCTAACAATAGGTTCGCCAATCAGGTATTTCCCGTCTGAGGTTACTTGAAGTACGATTTCTGATTCAGCATTTTTTGCGTACCAAACCCCAACGATATCTTTGAGGAGTGTTTTGTTAAAGTTAGCTTGTGCTTCTGTTGCGCTAACTACGACTTTATCTTTAAAAACTTCTATTGTTTGTAGAACAGGTTGAAAGCTTGTAATAAATTCTGTTGTTGGTTTAGAGAAGTCAATTGAGTTTGCAGGGAGTTGACTCACTGAGTCAGGGATTTGAATACCATCGTCATGATCACCCTCAGAATCTAAAGATTGTAAAAAAATAAGTAAATTTGTTCGTGTTGTTACATCATCAGCTAACTCCACAGGGGTAATACGATCAGCACCAATCACTGTGCCAATTTCAATATTTCCGATGGAGAAAGTGATTTCATCACCCTCTTGATATTCAAACTCCCCTTGAGCATTTGTACGTTTAGAGACACCATTAATTGTATAAGTTGCACCACTCACAGGCCCATCGGTCAGTACGCCAGTTTTTGTGGTGTTTGATGGTGGGGGAGCAGAACTACCAGAATCATTGTCTGAACCACCACATGCACTGAGTAAGCCTGCTAAAGTTAAGCATAATAAGGTTTTTTTCATCATGAATTCCTTGTCATCCAAATTGTTATGTCAGAAGTATAGAAATAAGATGAATCTAGGAGCTATCCCAAAATTGGGAGGTCAAATACAAAATCTGTGAGAAAAAATGAAGACCAATCAATATTTTTGTGACAAAACTAGATTTTTTGATATGCAGTCATCGAAGTTCTATTTTGCTGTGTTAATTTGAAAAACGGTTTCAAGTTTTTTTGATGATCTTCATCCACTTGATTCATTTCATATTTAAATATCAACATTGCCATCTATAAGTGATCCAGTTTTATGTTGTCTAAATTTTTTATTGAACGTCCTATTTTTGCAGGTGTGCTCGCCATTGTGGTGATGGCACTCGGGATTTTTTCAGTATTAAATTTACCTGTAGAACGCTACCCAGACATTGCACCACCTCGTATCACTGTCAGTGCAACTTATACGGGAGCTTCGGCAGAAACGGTTGAAGAAAGCGTCACACAGGTTTTAGAACAGCAAATTAAAGGCTTAGATCACTTACTGTATTTCAGTTCTAGCAGTGATTCTTCAGGACGAAGTCGCATCAGCATTAGCTTTGAAAATGGTACCAACCCCGATACCGCACAAGTCCAGGTACAAAATGCGATTAATGGCGCAATTAACCGCTTACCTGAAGATGTGCAGCGTCAGGGGGTAAATGTCTTTAAATCATTGGGTGATACCCACATGGTCATTGGGCTGTACGATGCCACAGGCAAAAGTAGCAATATTGCCTTGTCTGACTATATGATGGGGCATTTAGAGCAAGAACTGGCACGTATTGAAGGTGTAGGTGAGGTCGATGTTTTTGGTGCACAATATGCAATGCGGATTTGGCTGAATCCGTTAAAGTTAAAACAATACGCACTCATGCCAAGTGATGTACGTGCCGCAGTATTGGCACAAAATACCCAAGTCGCGGCAGGGGCAATTGGTGAATTACCCACAGCACAAGAACAATATCTCAATGCCAAAGTCACCTCAGGTTCACGCTTAAAAACGGTAGAAGAATTTGAAAATATTATTTTAAAAGCAGATCAGGCTGGCAGCTTTGTTTATTTAAAAGATGTGGCACGTATTGAACTCGGTGCAGAAAATTATCAAAGTTTTAATACCATTAATGGTTTTCCATCGGCAGGGATGGGGGTTTCCTTATCGTCTGGTGCCAATGCGCTACAAACTTCGGCCTTAATTCAAAAACAAATTGAGCATTTAAAACAGCAATTGCCCGAGGGTTACAAAATTGTCTATCCTCGAGATAACACGCCATTCGTACAGGAATCGATTAAAGAAGTGGTGAAAACTTTAATTGAAGCGGTGATTTTAGTTGTCATCGTGATGTTCTTGTTTTTACAAAACTGGCGCGCGACGCTCATTCCTACCGTAACCGTGCCTGTGGTGATTTTAGGCACTATGGCCGTGTTGCAACTCTTTGGGATGAGTATTAACACGCTGACATTATTCGCTTTGGTCTTAGCCATTGGTTTATTGGTGGATGATGCGATTGTCGTGGTGGAAAACGTCGAGCGTTTAATGCACGAACAGCAGCTCTCGGCTAAACAGGCATCTATCGCATCTATGCAGGAAATTAGCGGTGCTTTGGTCGGCATTACCTTGGTTTTGACCGCAGTATTTATTCCAATGGCATTTTTTGGTGGTTCGACTGGAGTAATTTATCGCCAGTTTTCTATCACCTTAGTGACTGCGATGGCGCTGTCTTTAGGTGTGGCCTTAATTTTAACGCCTGCTTTGTGTGCTTTGATTTTAAAACCCAATTCACAACCTGCTCAATGGGCCATCTGGTTTAATCAAAAACTGGAAAGCTTAAAACAACACTATCTCAAATTATCAGGCTGGATGATTCAGCATAAAGCGATTTGTCTGGTTATTTTTGCAGGCTTACTGACGGTTTTTGCTTTGTTTTACCGTGCCCTACCTACCAGTTTTATTCCTAATGAAGATCAGGGCATGTTGTCGGTGCAATTTAAATTACAGGAAGGTGCGCCGTTGTCTAAAAGTCGTGAAGTGGGCGAAAGCATACGCGAATACTTTATGCAGCATGAAGCCCATAATGTCGATTTGGTGATGATTCGTTATGGACGTAATTTTTCAGGAACAGGGCAGAATTTAGGTCAGGGTTTTATTGCGCTAAAACATTGGGATGAGCGTCAAGGGCAGCAACATACTGCACAAGCCATTCGTGAACGTGCCATGCAGCATTTTCGACAGCATCCCAATGCACAAATTACCATTGGCATGCCCGCAGCAGTTCGTGGTTTGGGGCAAACCGATGGCTTAGAGTTCTGGATGCGCGATGTGAATGGTACAGGACGCGATTTTTTAATTCAGCAATTTCAAAATTTACAGCAGCAAGCCGCTCAATATCAAAGCTTTAAAAATTTAGATCAACGTGCCAATCCTGAAAAAGCGGAGTTAAACGTCACGATTGATCAGAAACAGGCGATGGCAGCAGGTTTAAATCAAACGGCTATTAACAGTACCTTAGCGGCAGCTTGGGGCGGTAGTTATATCAACGACTTTATTGACCGTGGTCGAATTAAACGTGTGATTATGCAGGGTGATGCCGAATTTCGTGGTAAACCTGAAGATTTGAATCAATGGTCGGTACGCAGTCAGCAAAATCAAATGGTACCTTTTAGCCAGTTTGCTCAACTCAGTTGGAGCGGTGGGCCAGAAGTCGTCAATCGTTTTATGGGGTATAGCGCCGTGCAAATGGAAGCCGATACTGCCGAAGGATATAGCTCAGGGCAGGCGATGCGTGATTTAGAACAGATGGTGGCACAGCAGCAGGGCATTGACTTGGCATGGAGTGGGTTGTCTTTTGAAGAAAATCAGTCTAGCAATCAGGCTTTGTTACTGTATTTGGTTTCCATCGGGTTTATTTTCTTGTGCCTTGCGGCCTTGTATGAAAGTTGGAGTATTCCAACAGCGGTCATGAGTGCCATTCCTTTAGGGATTGGTGGAAATATTATTTTCAGCTATTTGGCAGGTTTCCCGAACGATATTTATTTCCAAATTGCCTTGCTCACCACCATTGGTTTGTCATGTAAAAATGCCATCTTAATTGTGGAGTTTGCTTCGGCTGCGCAGCAACAAGGCAAACAGGTGATTCAAGCCGCTTTAGAAGGTGCAAGCTTACGGCTCAGACCTATTTTAATGACCTCATTGGCATTTGGTGCAGGTATTTTGCCGCTAGTATTTGCCTTTGGTGCAGGTGCAGCAAGCCGTCAGGAAATTGGGGTGAGTGTTTTAGGTGGAGTTATTTTTGGCACAATTTTAGTGCTTGTTTTTATTCCGTTTATGTATGTGCTGGTTCGTTCTATATTTCAAGTGAATCGTTCATCACCCATAAACTAAAGATGTTTTTTATTAGGCACTTAGCAAAATTATAGGCTATGATATGAAACGCTAAAAATCTTGCATAAATCTACAGATTTTCGGTTTTTTAAGGGTTGGTTTGGGCCGAGACACTGCGCCCATTCTTCATTTTACGTTTTTGGAATGATGGAGTGGGTGAGAGCAATGACCAATCTGCACGCTGAACAGTTAGAACAAGCCTTACAATTGCATCAGCCAAGCACAGTACACAGCCTGATCGACAGTATCAATCCTGCCGATTTAGCCGACTTAATGCAGTATTTAAGCCTGAAAGCACAGCTGAGTTTAATTGAACAAATTGACAGTGCTGCCTTGGTGATGGAATTTTTACCACTGCATTCACAACTTCAAATTGCCGAAGCGATTGCACCGCAGCAATTGGTCAAACTGATTTCAGCCATGCATTCAGATGACCGCACCGACTTATTTAAGTTACTTTCTCCGCATTTACAGCGTTTTGTCAGCTTACACATTACGGAAGAAAAACGCGCACAGATTCAGACTTTAGCGCGCTATCCTGAAGAATCTGCGGGCGCGATTATGAGTTCGGATTTCGTGGTGCTCTCGCCAGAACTGAACATGCAGCAAGCTATAGATGAATTGCGCAGAATGACCACAGATCGGGAAACTTTGTACCTGATTTATATTGTCGATGAACTAATGAAACTATTGGGGGTTATTTCTTTAAGGGAAATTATTCAAAACCCGCCTGAACAAAAAATTAAAAATGTGATGTGCACCGATTTGGTCACAGGTTTGGTGACTGAAGATCAGGAAAGTATCGCGCAAAAACTCAGCCATTATGATTTTTTGGCCTTACCGATTGTAGATGATGCACAGCATTTACTGGGGATTGTCACCTATGATGATGCGATGGACGTGGTACAGGCAGAAACTACAGAAGACTTTTTAAAATCCAGTGCGGTAGCGTCTTCACCTGGCATGAGTATAAAAACTGCGCCAATTTTATTTTTATATCGCAAACGTGTGTTTTGGTTGGTGATTTTGGTATTTGGCAGTTTATTGTCTGGAATTGGCATTGCGCATTATGAAGACATTATTGCAGCACATATTGTACTGGTTTTTTTCTTGCCGCTTTTGGTCGGTAGTGGTGGTAATGCGGGTTCTCAGTCTGCGACCTTAATGGTACGGGCACTGGCTACAGGTGATGTGCAATTTAAAGATTGGCTGCATTTACTCGGACGTGAAAGTTTGGTGGCGCTATGTTTGGGTGGAACGATGGCTTTTGCGGTTTCAATTTTAGGCTATTACCGTGGTGATATGATGGTGTCTGTGGTATTGGCACTGAGTATGCTGGGCATTGTGCTGATGGGCTGTTTAATTGGCATGAGTTTGCCTTTTATTTTGCATCGCCTGAAACTAGACCCTGCCAGTGCCTCTGCGCCTTTGGTAACCTCGATTTGTGATGCAACGGGCGTGGTGGTGTACTTATTTATTGCTTCACAGTTGTTACTTTAAACACTGTCGGTGATGATGACTTATTCAAGACCTCATCTTAAACTTTTTGCATTGATCAAAATTCTGTTTATAAAATCATAACAGACCTGAGTAAAAAACTGCTTTATTCTCAAGTAGATTGCATTTACCCAACGATACGTTTTCTATGCCAGAACCTGCATCTTCAAAAAAACTTAGCCAGCAAGAGGTGATTCGCTTAGAGCGCGATTTAGCCAAGTTTGCCAATATGATGGATTCTGTGGTGCGTATTCCATTTACCAAGCAGGGCGTGGGAGCAGATGCCGCATTAGGCACTGTACCTGTCGCGGGGGATGTCGCAGGTTTTGCACTGACCTGTTATGCGATTTATAAAGCCAAACAAATTGGTGTACCGCAAACTAAACTCACCCCAGTGATTAAACTTGCTGTGGTAGATGCAGTAGTTGGTTTTGTACCCATTGTCGGTACAGTATTTGATGTATTTATTCGTCCAAGCCGTAAAGCTTTAGATGTAGTGCATACGCATATCCGTGAAGAATATCAGATTCACAGTGAGCATCATGTGGTACATCCTTTTTTACATGAGCGATTGGAACGTAAACAGCAGCAGTCAGCATTTTGGCGTAATCCTGTAGTGGCATGGCTGTGGCTACATTTGCCTGATTTGCTTGGTGTGATTTTTCTTATTTTCTTTATTTGGGCAGCATGGCTCGGTGCAAGTTGGTTGTGGCACTGGTCACAAAGTTTTGCTGTTTAAATGAACCTGTTTTAAGTACAAAACCATCTGGCAGATCTAATTTACAGACATGAAAAAAGCTTCCCTGAGGAAGCTTTTTGGTGTCGCTGTTACAATATCTTGCTAGCAGTATTAAGGTAAATTTAATTGCTGTAAAGCTGCAACACGTTGTTCAATGCTTGGGTGAGTTTGGAATAACGCTGCCAAGCTAAAACCTTCTTCTTTACCTGCAGAAATCGCAAAAGCTTTCATTTCTTTTGGCATTGCATCTGGCATTTCAGATTCTGCTTGTAAGCGTAATAATGCAGAAATCATGGCTTGTTTACCTGCCAAACGTGCACCTGCTTCATCGGCACGGTATTCACGTTGACGCGAGAACCACATCACGATTGAAGAGGCCAAAATACCAAATACGATATCCAGTACAATGGTAATTGCAAAATAAGCCAAGCCTGGTGCTTCGCCATCTTCACGACCAAATACGTTACGGTCAATGAAGTCACCTGCAACACGGGCAAAGAACATGACGAATGCGTTGACCACACCTTGAATCAGTGCCAAGGTCACCATGTCACCATTGGCAACGTGACCAATTTCGTGTGCCAAAACTGCACGTAATTCATCTTTGTTCATACGCTCAAGCAGCCCTGTAGATACAGCGACTAAAGCATCGTTTTTATTCCAACCTGTTGCAAAAGCATTCGATTGGTAAGAAGGGAAAATACCCACTTCTGGCATTTTGATACCAGC
This sequence comes from Acinetobacter sp. SWBY1, assembly GCF_002946595.1. NCBI lineage: Bacteria > Pseudomonadati > Pseudomonadota > Gammaproteobacteria > Moraxellales > Moraxellaceae > Acinetobacter > Acinetobacter sp. SWBY1. Next base: position 2,800,719 of record NZ_CP026616.1, read on the forward strand.
ACGTTGCGACAATTGCGCAACTTCATTTAATAACCACGCTTCAGCTTGGTTACGAGGGGCATTCGGGTCAATTAATTCAGTCCCAGTTGTTTTTTTCGCCATCCATTTAGACATGAATAGTGAAATTAAAGAGCCAACCATACCAAAGACAAAACAGATGACCAACAGGTTGCCTAGGTTTAAGCCACCCGCGCCATGGTAACTACCGACACCGAAGAGTGACAAAATTATGCCAGCTACAACCAGTACCGCGAGGTTGGTTAGCAAGAACAAACCAATCCGCATCATTGAGTAAATCCTCTTATATTAAAAATGTAATCTGATTTATTAATAAACCATGCCGTAAATATGCGGTGTATGTATTAAAAATTCAAGAAAAAATAATAAAACTGTACTAAAAATATTTTGCGCTGATACTGCAATTGGCATTTCAAAAAGGCTTGCGTTGCCGCAAGCTCAAATGAAGTGCTGCAGCTTTTATTCTGAAATAAAAATACGTGCCGAAGCCGTGGCATTCCCTGTCGCGTATGAACCTGCAGGTGCATCGGTAAAGCGACCATCGGCGGCCATAATAATTTGACGTTGTGGGCGTTTGTTTGCCGCCACTTGATGACTACTGGCAGTGTAATTGTCTGACTGCGCAATCACTTGTGCATTTTGACTCTGAGTATTGCTATTGTTATTTGCCGTAATCGCATTGTTATTAGCACTTGCACTAACACCGTTGGCATACAGGTTGCTATAACGACTGGTCACACGACGTACATAGTCCTGAGTTTCACGAAAAGGTGGTACACCGCCGTATTTTGCAACATTGCCTTCGCCCGCGTTATAACCCGCCAAAGCTAAAGTGGTGTTGCCATTAAAGCGTTTGAGTAACCAAGCCAAGTATTTTGCACCCGCCATAATGTTTTCATGCGGGTCATAAGCATTGCTAACATTAAAACGTCGTGCTGTCGCAGGCATGAGCTGCATTAAACCTTGCGCACCGACAGGCGAGCGGGCGTTGACATTAAACCCCGATTCAGTATGCATTACCGCTTTAATTAGACCTTCTGAAACACCGTGTTGCTGTGCTGCCTGCTGAATAATATGGTCAAAGGCATTTTTATTGCGGCTATAACTTGGCAATACCGATGCTTCGGAATTGCCCCAGTTGCGATAACTGTGAATATTGCTGTCTGGATAATAGGTGACTTTTACTTTTGTCAGCGAACGATCTGCACTTTTACGGTTGGTCAGCAAGGTACTGCCATTGCTGTCCTTATACATATAAATTTGACCTGCGTGCGTTGTCGTTGCCAAAGGCATGATGCTGGCAGTCCCCAAAATATACAGTAAAAAGGCATTAATTTTATTGTTCATGCTGTGAATACACTAAAAGCTGTCCCCAAACAGTTAATAGGAGTTTAACAAAAATCACACAGATGAAAAGGCTTTGTACAAATTCATTTACAGTAGTGTCGAAAAAAATCAAGCTTAATTGCTGACAGAGTAATCAAAAAAAATATTTATTTTTTTTTAATTGGATCAGCTTGACACACTTAAGTGTATGATTTTAAATTAAAATAAAATCGATCAAAAAGTAATCAATTTAAAGAGAAGCCTTAGAATAACGGCAAGAGGCGTTGTCAAGTTGTTTTAAATCCACAAAGTTATCCACAGCTTTTGTGGAAAACTGTGGAAAAGTCCAAAAGATAAGCATCTTGGCGAAAAAGTGAACCTGAGGGTTCAAACTTGCCGCAGAAAAAACGATCTGCGCAGACAAAAATAAAGTGTGCAAACAGAAATGAACGCGCAGTCAGAAATTAAGTTCTCTGACGAAAAGGAAGATTGCGATGAAATTACATTCTTTTGATGCGGGATTGGTCTGAATCGGCTAAAATTGCGCGGTAATTTTTTTCATGGGTTAATCGCGTCTATGTTCTCACCAGTTGAGTCCGATCAAGGCTTTAATTTCAAACCAGAACTTCCAACCAGCTCTGCGTATTATCGTTTGTTGAAAAAGCTGCGTCGTCAAGTCGGGCATGCGATTCGTGACTTCAACATGATTGAAGATGGCGATAAAGTCATGGTGTGTATTTCTGGCGGGAAAGACAGTTATACCTTGCTGGACATTATGTTGCAGTTTAAACGTATTGCGCCAATCAACTTTGATGTGGTGGCAGTCAACCTAGACCAAAAGCAACCTGGTTTCCCTGAAGATGTATTACCGCGTTATTTAGAAGAAAATAACATTCCGTATTATATTTTGGAAAAAGACACCTATAGCATCACCAAGCGTTTAACCCCTGAAGGAAAAACCTATTGTGCGGTATGTTCACGTTTGCGCCGTGGTTCGCTCTATGGCTTTGCACAGGAAATTGGTGCAACCAAAGTGGCGCTTGGGCATCACCGTGATGATATTTTGGCGACTTTTTTCTTGAACTTGTTCCATGGGGGCAGTTTAAAGGCGATGCCGCCGAAGCTACTTTCTTCAGACAAGAAAAATATGTTGATTCGTCCACTGGCTTATGTGGAAGAAAAAGACATCATCAAATATGCAGAAATGCGCAAATTCCCAATTATTCCGTGTAACTTGTGTGGTTCACAGGAAAACTTACAGCGTGCGATTATTAACGACATGCTGCGTGAGTGGGATAAAGCCCATCCTAAGCGTTTACACAGTATTTTTGGTGCTTTGCAGAATGTATCGCCATCACAATTGGCAGACCGAGAATTATTTGACTTTGAAGCTTTAGATAGCCAGCGTGTATTTGATTTTGCAGATCAGGCTGAACAAAATGCTGCTGAGCAGAACAAGCGCATCAATATGGTCAATTTAGGCTACGCTGCAGACTAAGTTTAAATAGTGCGTCAATCCTAGATTCAACATGAACCCCAAGCTTCGGCTTGGTGTTTTTTTATGCTATTGATTTATTTGATAAAGTATTAAATATACAAAAACTGAACGTCCCGTACAAAATTTCTTAGCCTTTATTCAGGTTATCATGCTATAACAATCAGCAAGCAAAATAGCTTAATAATGATGGTGTCTGGATAGACAACACACATGCACAAATATATTGAGGAAGAATCATGCCTGCTTTTTTAACTGATGATTGGTTTGCGACTGTAGAAAACTTAACGGCTCAAGCTGGTGATTTAAATTTACCTCCTGCATTGGCAAATCTAGCAATTAACTTAGTGGTGACTGATGCTGCAGGCAACACCGAGTTGTCTTTAGATGGCGGTAAAATCCAAAAAGGTTTGGCGGACAACGCGAAAACAACATTAAATATGGATGCGGAAACCTTACGCAAAGTATTCTTAGAATTTGATATGGCTGCTGCAATGCAGGCTTTCATGACAGGTAAAATCAAAGTACAGGGTGATATGTCACAATTAATGGCATTGCAAACTGCAAAACCAAGCCAAGAACAAAAAGATTTGTTTAAGAAGATTCTTGAGCAATCTGCTTAATTAAAGTCATTTCTGCTGTAGTGGGTATTTATTGCCGCTACAGCATTAAAAAAGCCTAGCTGACGTATCAACTAGGCTTTTTTATTTGGGCTATAAATAAGAAGCGACAAAATCAAATTTGCGATTTAAGAGACTTAGATGTTAACCAATTGTGGTGTGGTCTTAATATGCTCTAAATAAGCACGAATACGGGTCACGTATTGCACCGCTTGACGATAACGACCATTGCTGGCTTTGTTACGGTCTAAATAAGCATATAAGTTCACCCAGTTATTTGGGTTTTTACCTTGCGCACGAATACGCTTCTGAATCTGACTGACTGCGCCTGGGCCCATGTTATAAGCCACTAGTGCGTACCAGTTACGATCAGGAAATGGAATATGCTCATAACGGCTCAGCATTTGGTCATAATACTTAGCACCACCCTGAATACTTTGTGCAGGATCGGTACGGTTGCTTACGCCCATCGCTTTGGCTGTATTATTGGTCAGCATCATAATACCGCGCACACCTGTTGGCGAAACCGAGTTGGGTTTGAGGTAAGATTCCTGATAACCAATTGCCGCCAAAAGATGCCAGTCTAAATCGTACTGCGTGGCAGTCTTTTTAAAGTTGGCCTTATATAAAGGTAAACGATTACGCAAATCCCGCTGGATCACATCCCACGATTCTTGTTTGACCACATTACGATTATAAAATGAAGCCAATTGGGTAATTGAGCCGTTTTGCTTGCCACGACAAACAAAGTTGCTTGCGGTTTGGCTAAGAGGATCATCTGCGTGTTTAAACACCCAGTTCAGCTCACTATTTAAACCATTACGCTTTAAAGTATTTAAATCGCCACAACTGGCAGAAAATGCCGTGAGTTGCTGCTTTTCGATGCTTTGGATACTCGACGTGGTCATGGCAAAGTTCGCTTTACCAGAAGACACCCATTTTAAAGCGGTCGCATTGTCGCTTACCGTTTTAAATTCGAGTTTCACATTCATGCTGTCGGCATAGTTACGCACAAGGTCATAACCAAAGCCATGTAAATGTTGTCCATCTTTAAACACTGTGGTTGGATTTTCCACAGACACAACGGTCAATTTGTTCTGATTGACGACGCTGTCAAATTGATGAACGGCTTTGCCTGCGTTAATACTGTGGAATGGGAGAAGAACAGTACTGAAAGCGAGGACTTTGAATGGGAGGCGATTAAAAAATGAGTGAAGGCTAAGCCTAGACCCAGACGTTGAACTACTGTGCATGTTGGCTCCGCTACAAGTAATTTATGCCCTAAAAAGCAAAGGCAACACACCTTAAACTTTTTCAAGTTTGATAAATTCAATAAGGGTTGGGCAGTCATGACGTCATTCAAAATGACTTGGGATTAAAGGGAAAATGTGTAAAATTTATACACAGGTTAAAAAGTGATCAAAACTAAAAGATGTGCGAATAATAAAGATGAAAATTTTGGATGTCAAATTTTGTACATAAATTTTTTGAAAAATGTAACATAAGGTATTCATTTCATTGAGAAATAAATTTTATAAATTTTTATTGTGTATAAAAATGCAATAAAATATAGGATTGATGTTAACCAAATGTAAAAAACCGGCTGCAAAAACACCATGAAATCTAACTTAATTACACGTTCTGGACACGATAAACTCGTGGCAGAGTTACAGCATTTGTGGCATGAAGAACGCCCTGAAATCACCAAAAAAGTAAACTGGGCGGCAAGTCTCGGCGATCGCTCTGAAAACGCAGATTACCAATATAACAAACAGCTTTTGCGTAAAATTGACCGTCGGGTACGTTATTTGGGCAAGCGTTTGGAAGAGTTGCGCATTGTCGATTTTGCACCTGAACAAGAGGGTAAAGTATATTTTGGCGCATGGGTCGAAATTGAAAATGAACAAGGCGAGCTAAAGACCTTGAGAATTGTGGGCGTGGATGAAATTTATGATCATCATCCACAACATATTTCGATTGATTCACCTATGGCTAGAGCTTTGTTGTCTAAACAGGTAGATGATGAGGTGGAAGTGCAGACGCCGTTAGGCAAAAAGAGCTGGTTTATTAATTCGATACGCTATGAAAAGCCTGAAATTGCAGAAAATGACTGATTTTTGATTTTATTTTGAACATTTGGATCATAATTTTTAGAAAATATTTGCCAAGCTGAATTTTTCTTTATATGATAGCCGCCATTGGAAGCGTGGCAGAGCGGTTTAATGCACCGGTCTTGAAAACCGACGAGGGTGTGAGTCCTCCGTGAGTTCGAATCTCACCGCTTCCGCCAAATTTAAAAAGACCCTTGATTTTCAAGGGTCTTTTTTTTGAGCTAAAGTTTTCTAGTTTTAATTACTATAATATGAGCTTGACTTTCCCAATAATTATAATATTTGTGTAGATAATTTTGATTAGGTCTAAAAAAGACTAGGTTTTTGTTAGAATCTCAACTTGGAAAATTAATGATTTTTAGATTAATAATTAATCAATAAGCGAACTTTAAAATGGTATAGATATATGAAATACAATAAAATAATAAAAAACATTTATTTTTACTTATGACCTTCTCAAAAAAAGATGTAACTCGCGCAGGCGAAGCTTTAATTAATGATAGTTTATTAGATGACCGCCAATTGCTAGAACGTACTATGCAAATACTAACATATTGGAGAGATAGTCATATTCAGCCTTTGAATGAAGCACACAATTTATTAAATCGCTTTATCTATCGAATTGATAAGAAAGCATTTACTGCTAAAAGATTAAAACGATTTGAGTCAATTAAGAAAAAACTTAAACGTTTTGATGGCATGCAACTCAAAAATATGCAGGATATAGGTGGTATAAGAGTAGTTGTTGAAAATTTAAAACAAGTAAATGCTATTTTTAAAGTTTTAGCAAATGAACATTGTTTTTATAATGATGGAAAATTTATAAAAATGGACAACTACATACTTAACCCCAAAAATGATGGGTATAGATGCATACACATAGTTGGTAAGTTTAACAATAAGTTAAATGAAGAAAGAAAAATTGAATTTCAAATTCGTACTAAACTTCAGCATAGTTGGGCAACAACATTAGAAATTGTTGATATTTTTACAGGGCAAGATCTAAAAAGTAATGATGGTCTTTATGATTATAAAAAATTTTTTAAAGATGTAAGTGATCAATTTCAAATTATTGAAAATTTGAAAGGTTTTCTTGAGAATGATAAAGGTCAGTTAACAAAAGAATATTTAACTAAAGTTGTTCAGACCCAACACCTTATAAATCAATGTATTGATATAAAAAATTTTATGGATCGCTCTGTAGGTGGAATCACTATAGAAAACCATTTAAAAACCTATTGTGTTACTTTAAATGATTTGAATACTGTATTGACTGCAAAAAACAGCAGGGATGGATTTATACTAATTCGACTTAATGTGCAGACAAGAAAGATTGAACATGAATTTTTTGCAAACTCAGAGCAAACATTGGCTTCTCAAAGATATAGTCAATATGAGCAATTATTATCAAAAGATGAAAAATGGATAGTTGCACTTCTTTCAACGAATGCTATTGGGGGATTAAAAGAAGCTTATCCAAACTATTTTGCCGATTCAGAGATTTTTTTATCTTATATCGGTTTGATTAAAATTGCAGCAGTTCTTGGTGGTGCAAAGAAAGTCACTTCAATAGCTGTTTAGGAGTAAGCTATAACCTCTACTGATGATTGTTGATGAATAGTAATTACTCTCCATTCATCATAAGACAAAATAGGCGGAAAAGCGGCTACTAACAACTAAATAGTAGTCGCTTTGTTCTTTCTATGGGTTTCGTTTAGCTGAATACCTTTCCCATAGAGGTGAGAAAACACCTTTAACAGTCAAATTACTCAACAAATTTAGATTAAGTAACGAACTGCCCATAAAACAAAAAACCAGTGAATTTTACAATTCACTGGCTTTTGAAATGACATTATATAGCGCATGGGCAGATGAACCACCCATGCAGCGCAATGCACTTAATTAATCGAATCATCCAAGTTTGGAGCTAACCAACGCTTCGCTTCATCTAAACTCCAGCCTTTACGCTGTGCATAATCTTCAAGCTGATCTAACGAGATTTTACCCGCGTTAAAGTACTCAGAAGCAGGGTTGGCATAGTAGAAGCCGCTCACAGATGAAGGCGGCCACATTGCAAAGCTGCTCGTAAGCTGTGTGCCAATCTTTTCAGTCGAACCTAACCAGTTAAACAGTGTGGCTTTTTCAGAGTGCTCAGGGCACGCAGGATAGCCCGGTGCAGGACGAATCCCTACATATTTCTCTTTAATCAGCTCTTCATTGCTTAGCTGCTCATTCGGCTGATAGCCCCAGAATTCTTTACGAATACGCTCATGCAAATGCTCTGCAAATGCTTCTGCAAAACGGTCACCCAAAGACTGCACCAAAATGGCAGAATAGTCATCGCCTTTGGCTTTAAACTCATTGGCCATTTCTTCCGCACCAAAAATCGACACGGTAAAGCCGCCCAAGTAATCTTGCCCTTGCTCTGTAGTTGCGACAAAGTCTGCCAAAGACAAGTTTGGTTTACCTGTGACTTTGTCTGACTGTTGACGAATATGATGGAAGGTATGCGTTACTTGATTACGTGCTGCATCATATACTTGTACTGAATCTGCCGCAGAACGGTTGGCAGGGTAAATCCCAAAGACTGCACGTGCATCAAAGCGATTATTTGCAATAATATCTTTGAGCATGGCTTGCGCTTGATTATATAAGTCGGTTGCAGCTTCGCCCACCACTTCATCTTCCAGAATTTTCGGGAATTTGCCCGCCAAACTCCAAGAAATAAAGAATGGTGTCCAGTCAAAGTATGGCAACAAGGTTTCAAGCGGGTAATTGGTCAGCACTTGTGTACCAATTAATTTTGGTACTGCAGGCGTGTAGTTGTCCCAATCAATTTTTAAACCATTGTCGATGGCTTCTGCATACGACAATTTCGCAGCTTTTGGTTGCTTATTGGCAATACGTTCACGAATTTTAGCGTATTCCGCACGATGCTCTGCAACAAAAGCAGGTTTCATTTCAGGGGAGAGTAAGGTTGTCGCAACACCAACGGCACGCGAAGCATCGGCAACATAAATCACTGCATCATTTGAGAACTGTGGATCAATTTTAACTGCAGTATGTGCTTTAGATGTAGTTGCGCCACCAATCAACAATGGAATGTTAAAGCCTTTACGCTGCATTTCTTTGGCAACAAAAACCATTTCATCTAAAGATGGGGTAATCAGACCAGACAAGCCAATGATATCGACTTTTTCATCAATAGCCGTTTGCAAGATTTTTTCTGCAGGTACCATCACACCGAGATCGACAATATCGTAACCATTACAGCCTAACACCACGCCCACAATGTTTTTACCAATGTCGTGAACGTCACCTTTTACCGTTGCCATCAAAACTTTACCTTTAGACTGACCTTCGGTTTTTTCAGCTTCAATGTACGGGTTGAGCCATGCAACGGCTTGTTTCATCACACGGGCAGATTTCACAACTTGAGGCAGGAACATTTTACCTGCACCAAACAAGTCACCCACAACGTTCATGCCGTCCATTAATGGGCCTTCAATTACATCTAAAGGACGTTTGGCTTTTAGGCGTGCTTCTTCGGTATCTTCATTAATGAAGGTGGTGATCCCTTTGACTAAGGCATATTCAAGACGTTTTTCGACAGATTCATTACGCCATTCTAAGTTTTCTTCGGCTTTTTGTGCGCCTGCCTGACCACGATATTTTTCGGCCACTTCCAGCAGCTTTTCTGTAGCGTCCTGACCAGTTTCACCTTGGTTTTGGTTCAAAATAACGGCTTCAACCGCATCTTTCAGTTCTTTTGGAATGTCATCGTAAATGGCCAACTGACCTGCGTTGACAATCCCCATGGTCATGCCTTGCTGAATTGCATGATAGAGGAATACAGCGTGAATGGCTTCACGTACAGGTTCGTTACCACGGAAAGAGAAGGATACGTTCGACACACCACCCGAAATCATGGCGTGTGGCAAGTTTTGTTTAATCCAGCCTGTGGCTTCAATGAAATCAACAGCGTAGTTGTTGTGTTCTTCAATACCTGTCGCAACTGCAAACACGTTCGGGTCAAAAATAATGTCTTCGGCAGGGAAGCCAACATCATTGACCAACACATCATAAGAGCGTTTACAAATTTCACGTTTACGTGCTGCAGTGTCGGCTTGTCCGACTTCGTCAAAGGCCATAACAATAACTGCTGCGCCGTATTGGCGGCAGAGGCGGGCTTTTTCGACAAACTCATCATATCCTTCTTTTAAGGAAATAGAGTTGACGATGGCTTTACCTTGTACACATTTCAAGCCTGCTTCAATGATTTCCCATTTTGAGGAGTCAATCATGATGGGTACGCGAGAAATATCAGGCTCAGAGGCTACCAAGTTCAAAAAGTGCACCATTGCACCTTCTGAATCGAGCATGCCTTCATCCATGTTGATGTCGATGATTTGCGCACCGCTTTCTACCTGTTGACGTGCAACATCTAAGGCTTCGGCAAAGTTTTCTTCACGAATTAAACGCAGGAATTTTTTAGAACCTGTAACGTTGGTACGTTCGCCCACGTTTACAAATAAAGAATCATCATAAATGTTAAATGGTTCTAAACCACTTAAACGGCAAGCAGGTTTAATCTCTGGAATTTTACGTGGTGGAATATCTTTTACCGCATTGTAAATCGCGCGAATGTGTTCAGGCGTTGTACCACAGCAACCGCCTGTAATATTGATCAAGCCACTTTCAGCAAACTCTTTGAGGAAAGCTGCAGTTTCTTCAGGCGTTTCGTCATAGCCACCAAATGCGTTGGGTAAGCCTGCGTTCGGGTGCGCAGAAACAAATACATCGGCAACGTCTGAAACGGTTTTGACGTGTGGACGCATGGCATCTGCACCCAAGGCACAGTTAAAACCAATAGAAAGTAAATCGCCATGACGTACCGAGTTCCAGAACGCTTCTGCAGTTTGACCCGTTAATGTACGTCCTGAAGCATCGGTAATGGTACCTGAAATCATTAACGGCAATTCACGCCCGAGCTGTTTAAACACTTCTTTCACTGCAAAAATCGCGGCTTTACAGTTTAAGGTATCAAATACAGTTTCAATGAGCAGGATATCTGCACCCCCTTCAATTAAGGCAAGCGCAGCTTCAATATAGTTTTCTTTGAGCGCATCAAATGTAATGTTACGAAATGCAGGGTCGTTTACATTCGGTGAAATTGAACAGGTACGTGATGTTGGCCCAAGTACACCTGCCACAAAACGTGGTTTGTCTGGCGTTGAATATTTTTCGCAGGCTGCTTTGGCTAAACGGGCTGCTTCACGGTTAATTTCTGGAACCAAATCTTCCATGTGATAGTCAGACATGGAAACGCGCGTGCCGTTAAAGCTATTGGTTTCGATAATGTCTGCGCCCGCATCTAAGTAGGCTTCGTGAATACCCTGAATAATGTGCGGTTGGGTCAGTACCAATAAATCATTGTTGCCTTTGAGGTCATGTGCCCAATCTGCAAAACGCTCACCACGATAATCGGCTTCTTCCAATTGATGGCGTTGAATCATAGTACCCATGGCACCATCGATAATTAAAATTCTTTGGGCAAGAAGCGCTTTCAGGGTGGTAAGCGTGGACATAAAAAAACCTTTATGACTGAATCCGAAATGAGCGCTATTTTAGCAGAGTTCGCAAGGCTTTCGTGCACTTGACGCGAGCAGAGCGAGTGGAAGTCGTAAAAATAGTGCATAAAGCGGTATTTTTAGAATTTTGATGGGGAGTGTACTGTAGGTTTTGATCCCAAATAAAAGCAGTGATGATACTTATGCTAATTTTAATTTTCTTTGATGCGTCATCGCTTTGTCATATTGCTCAGGCAAAATTGGCTCAATCTGAAATTTGTCTGAACTTTTAGACAAATATGACAACCGTGTAATAAATCTAAATTTGAGAGAATGGCATAAGGAAAGTAGGTTTATTTATTCTAAGTGTTTAAATTTAAATATTTATTTTATTTTTATGCACCTAAAACACAGCTTAAAGTGTGAAAATAAAGTATGAAAGTTGCTTTATATAGCAGCTCTTTGTCATATAATTGTCACAATTTAATTGAACAATAAGGGGATTTTAAATCCTCTTTTCTGCTTGCATGAATTCTAAACCAACTCCTGTAGATTCAGCGCACAAGTCGACCACTAAATCGACCAATGTTCATGTGCCTACACCGAAATTTTTTATGCCGGTGTTTTTAACGATCATCGTTTCTACCCTTATTTATATTGGTTTCCAATTGTCTGCGGACTTATCCCACGTACCTGCCTTGAGCATGTACTCGGTGATTTTATTGGCAACTGCTTTATTCATTGCCTTAGGCTTTGAATTTGTGAATGGTTTCCACGACACAGCCAACGCTGTAGCAACGGTCATTTATACCAATGCCTTGTCTGCACCTGTGGCAGTAATGTGGGCGGGTTTCTGTAACTTCCTTGGGGTGATGGTCGCCAGTGGTGCAGTTGCCTACGGTATTATTGCTTTGCTTCCAGTCGAACTGATTATGAATGTCGGTTCAGGTGCAGGTTTTGCCATGGTGTTTGCCATGTTGATTGCCGCAATTGTCTGGAACTTAGGAACGTGGTTCTTTGGTATTCCTGCGTCAAGTTCACACACTTTAATCGGTTCGATTTTAGGTGTGGGGATTATGAACTACTTGCTTAACTCAGGTGCAGGCGCTAGTGGCGTAGACATGGAACAAGTCATGAAAGTGGGCAAGGCTTTATTGTTCTCGCCACTGATTGGTTTTGCCTTTGCTGCGATTTTGTTCTTCTTGGTGAAAAAAATCTTCAAGAAACAAATGGAGTTGTTCCAGCCACCTGAAGGCAATAAGCCACCACCACCACTGATTCGTGCCATTCTAATTTTTACTTGTACTGGGGTAAGTTTTGCGCATGGTTCAAACGATGGTCAAAAGGGCATGGGTTTAATCATGTTGATTTTGATCGGGATTGTGCCGTTGGCGTACTCGTTAAATAAAGAGTTAGACCAAAACCACATTCAATCGTTCCAACAGCTTTCAACGCAAACAGCTGATGTGATTTATGCACAACATGTCGATATGCCAGATGAAAAAGCACGTCAGGTCATCACTAGCTATATTCAGACCAAAGAAATTACCCCTGAAGTCGTGCCTGCTTTGGCAAGCTTAACTGACCATTTGGGTGAGCGTGTGGGTCAATATGGCAACTTGAAAGATGTGCCTGAAGCTGAAGTAGCAGAAATGCGTAATGATATGTATTTAAGCACGACTTCATTCAAGCGTTTAGACAAAGCCAATGCCTTGCCTGAAATGTCGGAAGAACAGAAAAAAGTGGTTAAAAGCTACCGCAGCCATTTAGATTCATTCTTACAATACATTCCAACTTGGGTCAAAGTTGCCGTTGCCTTAGCACTAGGCTTGGGTACGATGGTCGGCTGGAAACGTATTGTGGTGACTGTTGGTGAACGTATCGGTAAGCAGCACATGACTTATGGTCAAGGTATGTCTGCCGAGCTTGTGGCAATGTCAACTATTGCTGCTGCAGATGGTTTGGGGATGCCAGTTTCAACTACACACGTACTGAACAGTGCGGTGGCAGGTACCATGGTGGCAAATAAATCGGGTCTGAATTTCCAAATGGTGCGTACAATTCTTTCGGCTTGGATTTTCACTTTACCTGCGACAATTTGTTTATCGGGTAGCTTGTTCTGGTTGTTCTTAAAAGTGTTTTAATCCATTCTCAACTTTTTTGAGTGGTTGAAAAAAGCGCTGTGATGATACAGCGCTTTTTTTATACCTGCAGATCAGTCTAGAGAAATATTTGCAGGCAAGTTTTTGAATAGATAGATTAGCGGTTTACATTACTTTTTAAATTTTTGGATGACTTTGTCCAGCGGTAATTTATCTGCAGCAAAGCCATAGAGCGCAGCGAAAGGTAGGGCCGTTCGTGCCAAATACGCCACGCGCCACAATCCACCATGGTTCGCACCTTCCATCATCAATTCGAGCGGATGCTCAAGTTTCACTTCAGGATTGGCTGCCGAGTTTGGATTGCGTAAGTCATGAATCCACAATGCCGCCATAATCGCATTGGTGGTTTCAGGGCTAAATGCTTCAACATCAAACAAACTTGCGCCACTAAATGCTGCTTTGAGTAATGGATTTTTGGTCACAGAGTGTGTGGTGGTCGAAGGTGCAATATTGATGCTGACATGCTGTCCTTGATGACGCGCTAAAATTGCACGCCATTGCTGGATGCGTTTTGCTAAAGCATAGTTTGGCCCTTGTTCAACCACCAAACAGTCGGCAATACCATAATGTTGACCATTGTCTGAAGCAATTAAATTATGCAGATTCTTTTGGAAGAAATGACTGCGTGAAATGGTTTCAATACTTTTGGTAAGTAGCTTTTGCCCTTGCGAACGCTGCTGAAACTTCTCTGCCGATGCGCTAATCACTTCTTCAGGAACGGCATAAACATCGGTTGGGGTGCACATAAACATAAGGCTGCTATCAGCTTTGTGTTCGCTGACATATTGCATAATGGCATCCATCGCCATCGAAACACGCACGTGTTTTTCACCATCTAAATAGGCAATGGCTGCTAAATCTAGCGTTTCAGGTTTTTGAGCTAACCATTGTGCAATTTCTGGGGTTTGTGTCAGTAGATTTGCACCCAACTGTTCTGTTAAAATATCAAGTGGGGTATCTGCCGCGAGTTGTGTTGTACTGGGTGCATATAAGGTGGCATTGCCTTGTTGCACAGTGCTTAAAATTTTATTCCACACACGTCTATTTGGTAAATCGACTGCAATAATATTGGCTTTCCATTTGGCTAACCATGTGAGTGGCCCTGCTTCTGAAGCTGCACCAAATAGCACCATGTTACGGTCAGACAAATCAAACCATTCAGGATGCGCGATTGCAGCATTTAACGCTTCGGCATGACTTGGTTCAATAATGCCTGCTGCTAGCCAAATTGCAATTTGATCTAGTAGAGCTTGACCTTGTAACTTTTGCCCACGATACGGCACATACCATTCGGGTGCTGCTTGGCTGCTGCCTTGTAATTTAAAGGTATGTAAAGTTTCAGTAGGCAAGAGCATGACATCTTTCAGCACATATTTTTGCTCATGACGATAAAACTCAAAACTTTGATGAGCTTTTCTTAAACCATCTTCTGCAATTTGAATTGCGTTAGCTTGTTCACGAATACCATTGGTCACGAGGGCTTTAAAGTATTTTGGATAGTGTTTACGCCAGTTTTTTTCTGCCAAAGCATCGACTGAGCTTTGATGATCGACTGTGGCTAAGGCTTCGGCAATAATTTGTTTGCCCGTGCTTGAGGTGCTGGGTTTATGATTTTCTGGATGAATTGGAAACTGTAAGCCATCGTAAGAAGTGGACATGCAAAAACTCGCAAACTAAATTGAAATTAATATACAGATGTATACATTATCTATGCCAAGTTGCGATATGGGGTAGCAAAAACTACCAAAATTGAGTGAAATTTGAATAAAAAAACCTTCACGAAGTGTAAAGGTTTTTAATGTGAATGAAATGTTGTTGAGATTTAAAGGTTAGTGTTTAAATGTCTAGGTTCGAATCATAAATGAGTCTGATGCTGTATCAACAATGTTTTATTCACTCAGACCAACAGCTTAACAACGTCCTTTTTTCGCCTGACCTGGAGGACAAAAATCACCATCACCATGCGGATGTTGGTGTGGATAATAGCCTTTCGGGTAGATCGTGCGGTCAGGATCAATCACCACACTGCCTTCAGGAGTATGTACGGCACATGCGCTTAATCCTAGACTGAGTAACAGGGCGCTTAGAAGTGCAAACTTTTTCATGGCTGACTCCTGATTGCTTGATAGTTTTAGTCTTTATATTCTTAGTATAAGTGCTTGTCGAGTAACTGCATGTTATTTGTTGTGTGCTTTATGCTGTATTGGATCATTCAGATGCTTTCATCAATCAAAAATACTTATCAGCAGTTCATAAAATGACGATTGAAAGTCGTTTTTCCCAATGAGAGAGGCTGAAGATGAGAGGCAATAAATGATGGTGTTAAGCGGATTTATGAAAGCAGTCTATTGACGGATTTGAAAATTCTTTAAAGTAGCAACGACTCAGTGGTAGATGTACCGAGTCGTTATAGTTTCAAAAGTTAAAACGGCAGTTGCGCCAGTTTATTCAGGAAGTGAGGCAAGATGCGTGGTTCAATTAAAATAGTCACAATCACACCATAGGCCGCACCCCATAAATGCGCACTGTGATTAATATTGGAATTGCCGCGTTTACCCGACCAAATGCTATACGCTATATACAGTATTGCAAAAATAATGGCAGGCACTGGAATAAAGAACACGAAAATCAACTTCCACGGCTCAAACAAAATATAGGCAAACAACACCGCAGATACAGCACCAGATGCGCCTAAGCTGGCCCAACGATGGTCATTTTTATGCTTTAAATAACTTGGAATAATCGCGGCGATTAAACCACCCAAATAGAATAAAACAAAGCCTAAATCATAGACGTATTGGCGATAAAAACTTTCAATAATGCTGCCAAAGAAAAACAGGGTAATCATATTGAACAGCAAATGCGCACCATCGGCATGCACAAAACCATGGGTAATGAAGCGGTCATATTGACCACGTTGCATAGCAGGCGGCCAAAAAATCAGACGATTCATTAATTCTTGTTTGGAAAACGCCAACATAGACACAATGACCGTAATAATGATAATGGTCACGGTATGATTAAAAGGTAAATCGAGCATAAACGCCTATTCTTTTACTTGAATTCTGCTGTAATAATGCATCAAAACTGAGTTTGAGTCGAACTTTAGGAATAAATCCGACAATTTTGGTTGATTTTTTTTTATTCCCCCGCATCTTCAGTTAAAATAGCCACTTCAGCTTGAGGAAATTATTGTTATGTCGACTGAGAACAGCAGCACAGCAGTTGTAGATGAAATTCCAAACTTATTGATTACGCCAACTGCTCAAGAGTATTTGAAGGATTTATTGGCAAAGCAAAATACACCGGGTATTGGTGTGCGTGTTTTTGTGGAAAATCCTGGTACACCGCGTGCTGAATGTTGCATGGCTTATAGTGCGCCCGATGAAGTTGTACCTACAGACTACAAACAGGAATATCCAGACTTTCCTGCATTTATTGATACGCCGTCTATTCCGTATTTATTGGATGCTGTAATTGACTACAATAAAGACCGTTTTGGTGGTCAATTGACTTTCCGTGCACCGAACTCAAAAGTGCCACGCGTAGGCCCAGATGCTTCAGTAGAAGAACGCATTACTTATGTTTTACAGTCTGAAATTAACCCAGGTTTAGCAGGGCATGGTGGTAACTGTGCTTTGGTTGAAGTGGTTGAAGATGAAGAACACGGCTTAACTGCAGTATTGAAATTTGGTGGCGGTTGCCAAGGATGTTCAGCGATTGATGTGACTTTAAAGCAAGGTGTTGAAACAACCTTGAAACAACACGTACCTGAATTGATGCGTGTGGTGGATCAGACTGACCACAGTCAATCTGAAGGTGCTTATTTTAAATAAGCTCTAAGCCTCGCTTAAAAATAACCTCCTAAATTTTAGGAGGTTATTTTTTATCTGAAATTGTCAACAGACCCTATTCATTCGTTTGTAGATTTAAAATTTGTTGTGTTTTTTCAGAATAATAAAATTTCTCTAAATAATGGCGCGCACGTTGCTTTAAATAGCCTTCAGCGATCATTTTTTGAATGACTGGATTTAACAGTTGTTGTAATTGTTGTTGGACTAGCGCTTCATCAATGTTTAAGTCGTGCAATAACAAGTCAAAAGGGCGCGCCTGATTGCGTACATACCACGCATAAACCCCATCATGCACTTGCTGTTTCAAATAGTCACTTTGGCGTAAATGATCCCAAATTTCATGTCCTAAATTGACAGTTTGGGATAGGTCTTGTACTTCAATATAATTTTTTAAAACGGAAAGTGGCAAGTCTTTAACTTTGTGCCATAAATTGGCTTGGAAGTGATACAGTTTTTCCTCATCAAAATGTTGATTAAGCACCGACTCGCTCATTTGAGTCAGCTTCTGCACATTTTTTTGCAAATAATGCTGAATGGTCTGGTCTAAATTGGTATCGGTAACGCTTTCCAAAACCGATTTACCCATTTTCATAAAACGCGATACGCCAGGCACGCTTTTGGCGATCACCGAATTATCCATATAATCCTGAATGGAATGTTGAATGAGTTGGGTAATCATGGCGGCAAAGGCAGGATTATTCACCACGGCTTTAATCAAACGCTGACGATGTCCACTTTTACTTGCAACATATTGTGCAATTTTGTCGATGGTCAGCACAGGTATCACATCGGCAATTTTACTGCTGTCATTAACAGGGTGTACCAGTGCAAAACGAATATGCTCAGCAATTTGTTCCACTAAAAATGAACTGGCAGGTGTATTTAAAATTTGATGTTGAATCAGTTGATGAATGGCTTCAGATGTCCATAAATCTTGTAAGCTTTGTTTGCGAAACCATTGGTAAAACTGCACAAATTCAGTTTGTACCATTTCACTTTGGTTAAATTCTTGATCTAAAAAATCAAGCTGAGCTTCAATTAGTTGCTCAATGATGGGATGTTTCTGCATGAAGGTTTTATATAATAATTAATTTAGAGGAATCAGTTTATCAGCAAGTGGGTTTTTTAGGTTCTGAGTTTTAGCCAGAAACGGCAAATAATATTGTGCGACTTGTTTTTCAGCTTCCAATAACGGCATGTGTCCAACATTATTAAGAATCACAGGTGTTTCGGCGCGTTTGAGTAAAGATTGTAATTCCTTCGCCACTTCAACATTAATAATGCGATCTTGCTTACCCCATAAAATCAGGGTCGGTGCTTCAATTGATCCTGCTAAACGTGCAAATGAGTCTGGAGTATAAATATGGTTGAGTTTGACAATTTGCTCAATTGCTTTACGGGTTTGTTCTGAGCGAGAAATCAGGACTTCTTCTTGCGCATGTTGAATTTGTGAGGTCATGGCAGGCGGGCTTTGCATGATTTGTTTGGCGACGTCGGCTAAATCGCCATGTTTGCTCACAATTAAGTCATTTAAAGATAATGGATTTTTGGTGTAAGGCGTATTAGCAAGTTTATAAATGCCTGCACTATTGAGTAAAAATAAACTTTGCGTATCAAAAGGATATTGCGAGGCATACACGGTTGCAATTGAGCCGCCTAAAGAATGTCCTGCCACGTGTAAGTTTTCTTCACAGTCAATTGCTTCAATAAATTGACGCAGTTGTGAAGTTACATTCGGAACTGAATTATCAAAATTGCTTGGGGTTTTGGTGTCTCCGCTATTGGGTAAATCTGGAATAATCACATGATAATGCGGTGTTAAAAATTGCGCGACACGGTTCCAATTGTCACGTGTGCCTGCCAAACCATGAATCAATAAAATTGTGGGTTTGCTGTGCGAGCCACCTTCGTTATAGCTCCAGACGACATCTCCAACACGAATGCTTTTAGAGCTGAGTCCTGCTTGTTTGCGCTGTTGCTGAAAGTGATTTTGTAACAGTTTAAGTTCAGTCGCGTTGTTGCTATTAATATTATTGTTTTTTGTGAAAGTATATTGATTAGGCGCAGCACTATGCACAAGGCAAGATGTACTTAGTCCCAAAGCCAAAAAAATCGTATGTAGATAACGTGATCGAATACATTTCATCAAAACGTCTTCCCCTGACGAACCAAAAACAGGCTCCAATAATGGTCGGCATTAGCTCTTAGATCTAATTGCACATCTGTAATCTGTCTATTGTAGGCGATTAAAAATGAAAGTCATCCATTGCTTTTTGACCAAAGCTTTGAAATTGGTAGAAAATGTGACATATCTCTATAAAAAGTGAAAAAATTTATAACAAAAATGAATAAAGAAAAGCGCGGTTGTATATTTTTTTGCAAGTGACATTCATAAAGACTGGCTTTAGAATATTCCAACTTCAAAGATCGGTGGTAAATCAAGAATGCTAACAGCTCAAGAAGCTTTAGAACGTCTTAAACAAGGAAACCAACGTTTTGTTTCTGGTGATACCAAACATCCGAAGCAATTGTCGCACCAACAACGTGCAGAAATGGCAGAAGACCAAAATCCTTTTGCCATTATTTTAGGATGTTCAGATTCACGTGTCCCTGCAGAAATGGTATTTGACCAAGGATTGGGTGATCTTTTTGTAATTCGTGTTGCGGGCAACGTGGTTGCGCCATCACAGGTAGGTAGTGTTGAATTTGCGGCAGAGCGTTATGACTGTGCTGTGGTTGTTGTCTTAGGACACAGTCACTGTGGTGCAATTCAAGCAACAATTGATACTTTAATGTGCCCAGACTGCCCGCCATCGGCAAATTTAATGTCGATTGTGAACCGTGTTCGACCTTCAGTTGAAACTTTAATGCAGACTGAACTAAAAAATGATTTGGCGAAATTGTCTAAGCATGCGGTGCGTTCTAATGTGTTTGCATCGGTAAATCAATTGCGTCATGGTTCAGCAGTTTTAGAAAACCTGATTGAACAAGGTCAGTTGAAAGTAGTCGGTGCAGAATATTCACTGGAAACAGGTGAAGTGGTTTTTTTTGATTTTTAATCCGAACCGCACAGCAATTAGATTTTCCTCAAAGGCGCTTTATAAAGCGCCTTTGATATATGGATAAGCATTATTTAGCAAAATAGGCTGAGCTTTGGCATTTGGATGAATTAAATCTTTTTGCATCAATTGCTTATTGCCCGCAATACCTTCCATAAAAAATGGCAGTAATTTGACTTTATATTGCTGACTCACCACTTTATAGTTATTTTCAAATGCTTTGCTATACGCCGAGCCGTAATTTGGCGGCATTTTCATCCCAAAAATCACCACTTTCGCTTTGGCTTTTTGGCTATGCTGAATTAAGTTCGCTAAATTTTTTTGAATCATTTGTGGCGGTTGTCCACGCAAGCCATCATTTCCGCCTAACTCAATGACTACAACGTCTGGACGATGGGTCTGCAGCAATTTAGGCAGACGCGCCAAAGCACCACTGGTGGTTTCGCCACTGACACTTGCATTGACCACTTTATGCTGTTTCGGATACTGTTGTTCTAAACGTTTTTGCAATAAGTGAACCCAACCTTGTTGTGGTTGTATGCCGTAACCTGCACTTAAGCTGTCACCTACAATCATAATGGTTTTTGCAGATACCACGAATGGGCTGAAACATAGTCCGAGCAGCAACACACGCGGGAAGACACGACTAGTTAGATTGCGATTTTGCATAATGGGAAACGTATGACTCAAAACACTAAAGAATCTAATATCATGCCACAAACGATTATTTCTGCCCAAAATTTGACACAAAAGATACAACTTGCACAAAAACAATTGACCATTTTTGAGAATTTAAACTTCGATATTCAGGAAGGTGAACAAGTGGCCATTACAGGTCGTTCGGGTTCAGGAAAATCGACCTTATTGGGTATTTTGGCAACATTAGATCAGGCCAGCAGTGGAAAATTGGTGGTATGTGGTGAGTCAATTGCAGAATTAAACGAAGAACAACGTGCAGAAGTTCGTTTAAAGCATATTGGTTTTGTGTTCCAGTCATTTCAGTTATTGCCGCATTTGACGGCACTGGAAAATGTGATGTTGCCACTACGTTTGCAGGAAAAATTTAAATATGCAGAAGCTGAACAAAAAGCGCTGAATTTGCTGAAACGTGTCGGTTTAGAGCGTCAGGCACAGCAAACGCCGAAAGTGCTTTCGGGAGGCGAGCAACAACGTGTCGCCATTGCGCGTGCTTTAATTCGTGAACCTAAAATTATTTTTGCCGATGAACCGACAGGAAACTTGGATGGTGAAACTGCAACTGAAATTGAGCAATTGTTATTTGAATTGAACCGTGAGTTGCGCACAACTTTGGTTTTGGTCACGCATGACCCGAAACTGGCGGCACAATGTCAGCGCCATTACGCTTTAATTGATGGGCAATTGGTTGAGCAATTTGCAGCTAAGCCAACCGCTGCCATAACAGGAGGATGAAATGAACGCATTATTTCATCCACTGTTAAAGCAGAGTTTTAAAAGCAGTGGTGTCTATTTACTGATTATTGCGCTGACTTTAGCGATTAGCGCGACCACAGCCTTAAAGTTTAGCAATGAGCAAATTCAAAATGCTGTAGCGTTGCAAGCGGCAGAAATGTTGGCGGGTGATTTAGTCCTGAGCGACAATGAACCCATTGCACAAGACTGGCAGGATCAGGCGACTGCACATCAGTTACAACAGTCGCATGTGACTGTATTTAGTTCGATGGCACATACTCAAGCACAATTTGTGATGGTGAATGTCAAAGCGATTGAGCACAATTTTCCGTTACGCGGTGAATTACGGGTGAGTCCTGCAGCGGACAAGATTCAGTCTGGCGAAATTTGGCTCAGCCAACGTGCTATGGATTTACTTCACGTTAAACTGGGTGAAACAGTAAATATTGCCGATGCAGCATTTACCGTGACTGCCAAAATTGAACATGATTCTAATCAGGAACTCGGTTTTTCAGGTTTTTCGCCGACAGTAATTATTTCACAGGCCGATGTGGCACGTACCCACGCGATTCAAGTGGGTAGCCGCATAGATTACCGTTTGTTGTTGGCAGGCAGCGCCAAAGATACACAAAATTTTGAGCAGTATTTTAAAACACATACACAACAGCCTGCACAGGCACAGCAAACGGCCAGCCCTGAACAAAACTTTGAAGAACAAAGTAGTTTAAGACTACGCAATGCCAGTGAAGGCAATACTCGCTTAATGCGCCCCATTGCCAATTTAGATACCTTTTTACAGTTAGCGAATATCCTGACCATTTTATTGTGTGGGATTGCGATTGGTTTGACCAGTCAGCGCTATGTGCAACAAAATCAGGATCATATCGCCTTATTACGTTGTATTGGTGCAAGTAAACGACAAATTTTAGCCGCTTATTTGGCTTTGCTTGCTTTGGTCTTAATTATCGCTATGGGCATTGGCAGTATTTTGGGCGTGACGTTGGGCTATGCTTTGTTGCAAATCATGCTGCAACTGATTCCGCACCTGGAAATTCAATTTTCAGCCATGGCAATGTTGCTTGGGCCATTGCCAATCGCCATGCTCACCAGTGCTGTGGTGTTGTTGGGTTTTGTGCTGCCTAATTTATTGCAATTGCTGAATACCGCACCGATTCGCGTGATTCGCCAACAAGACAAAAGCATGCGCGCTTGGTGGTGGATGTTGCTTACAGGGACGCTAAGTCTAATCGTATTTTGTGTGGTCTTGACCGAAAGTTTAGTGCTTAGTACATGGGTGATTGGTGCGATTATTGCGCTGTGCGTATTGCTGTATGGAGTGGTGTGGAGTTTATTAAAATTATTGCGTCATTCTAAAGGCAGACTCGCAGCGTATATTCGTGCGCCTGCTGTCACGGCATTTCAAATTACTGCATTGGCTTTAGGATTAAGTTTAATTACGGTACTTGCAGTGTTGCGTACCGACCTGCTAGATCGTTGGCAGCAGCAATTGCCCGAAGGAACACCCAATCAGTTTGTTTACGGCTTGCCCCCGTTTGATATGCCTGAGTTTCAACAACAATTAACGCAGCAGCAGTGGCACAGCACGCCACTTTATCCAAATATACGCGGGCGTTTGGTCGCCAAAAATGATCAACCTTTTGCCGACGCCTTAATTCAGCAAAGCAATACGTTAAGACGCGAACTCAACCTGACACAGTCTGACCGTTATCCTGCCGATAATATCATTGTAAATGGGCAAGCCAATTTCAGTGCAGTGGGACAAGTGTCAGTAGAAGCAGATACGGCTGCCGAGTTGGGCATTCAAATTGGTGATCGACTCAGTTTTAGTTTGCCTGAAGGCATACTTGAAGCCGAAGTGATTAATCTGCGTACGGTGGAGTGGGAAAGCTTTAGTCCAAATTTTTTCTTTATTTTTTCACCGCACACTATGGATGAAAATGCAGGCAGTTATTTGGGCAGTTTCTATGTGCCTGAAGCAGATAAACCGAAACTAATTCAATTGATTCAGCAATTTGCCAACACAGTGTTTATTGATGTCAGCCTAATTTTGGATGAAATTAAACGCATTGTGAATGTGTTGGTGCAGATCATCACCATTTTAGCCATTTTGGTGAGTGTGTCTGGGCTGTTGGTATTAATCGCGTGTTTAAACTTGCTGATGGATGAGCGCAAACGCGAAGTCGCATTACTGCGTTCTTTTGGTAGTTCTAAACAAAAACTCAAACGTATGTTGAGTCTGGAAATCGGTTTTATGGGCTTTATAGCGGGAATAGTGGCGTGTTTATTTGCCGAAGTCATTAGTGCTGTTGCCAGTTACCGCATGGATTTAATGCTGCAACCACATTGGGAAATCTGGCTGATTTTGCCTGTATTTATGACCGTGCTGTGTGCCTTGATTGGACGTTATCGTTTAAGTTATTTATGCGATATTCCGCCACTGCAAAGTTTAAGGGAGATGAATCAGTCCTGATTCATCTCTAGTTGATGTTGTTTTACTTGCTGTAAAGGTTGATTGTTCAACCCAGACTGCGTTGCATCATGCTAAGCAGTTCTTGCCAAAGGGGTTGAATTGGAGCAAGCAGTTTATGGCAATACCAGTAAAATGCAGCACAACCCAATGGTGCAAGGAGCATCGAAAAACTGTTCACTAAGTTACTGTGTTTGCTGCGTTGTCCAAGGTACCAAATGAGTGTCATCGCTGCGCCCATGAGCATGCCGCCAATATGTGCAGCATTATTAATGCCACTGATCATAAAGCCCATACCTAAGTTCAGTGCCATCACCATCACCAAAGTCTTGCCATCCAACAGAAATTTTTGGCGAGGTAATTGGGGCAATAACGCCAATACCGTCAGTGCAGCTCCAAGTCCCATCACTGCACCCGATGCACCTGCACCCACGCTAGGTAACAGCTTTGGATTAGCGACACCTTGTTCGAGCAGGGTATAGCTGTCTTGAATGCTGACATAGCCACTAAGCAGGCTACCCATCAAACCTGTGCAAACATATAACACTATAAAATAGACACGCCCAAACAACTGTTCACTGACGCTGCCAAAAATATACAAGGCCCACATATTTAACATTAAATGTACTAAACCGAAATGAAAAAACATGCTGCTGAACAGGCGAATGGGTTCCGCCAAAAAGGTTAAAGGTGCATAATCAGCACCCCAGCGTATTGCATCTTGCGGGCTAGGATTGCTAATGTTCATGCCGTTGAGCACTTGCCATGCAAACAAAGCCACGTTTATTGCAATCAGGGCTGCGGTAATCCACCACAGGTGAATTTCAACTTTATTGTTGCGCAGGTTTGGGGGATGTTGGGACATATATTTGAATATTGTGTCGTAGTGATCAATCTAAGCTTAACACGAAAAAATAACGCTTCAGGAGCCATGCACCAAGATGAAAGCTTTTTTTATACGAACTTTGTTAATTCTTGTCAGTGTGGTGCTTTTGGTTCAATTATGGATTTTTAGCAGCTTGGTGTGGTGGCGTACGCAGCCTGTGCAATCGACCATGATGATGCGTTTGGATTATTGGGCTGAACCGAGTAAGCCTATACAACATCAATGGCGCGACTATGACCAACTCAGTGATAATTTAAAGCGAGCTGTGGTGACTGCCGAAGATGGCAAATTTATGCAACATCATGGCTTTGACTGGGAAGGTATTCAAACTGCGCTGGAACGGAACAAAGATGAAGGCAAGGTTGTTGCAGGTGGTTCCACAATTTCTCAGCAGCTCGCCAAGAATTTGTTTTTATACAATAAGCGATCTTTTTTGCGTAAAGGGCAAGAAGTTGTGGCGACATGGATGATGGAACGTATGTGGTCAAAGCAGCGTATTTTAGAGGTCTATCTCAACTCGGTAGAATTTGGCGATAATATTTATGGTGCCGAAGCTGCGGCACAGCATTATTTTGGCAAAAGTGCAAAAAGTTTAAGCCGTGATCAAGCAATTTTCTTGGCTGCGATTTTAACCAATCCAAAATATTTTCAGGAACATCGTAATGCGGGGGCATTAAAAGCCCGTAAACAGATGGTGCAGCGCTATATGCGTTATGCGGAAATTCCCTAAATTGAGCGAAAACAAACTATAAAATGTGAAAACATCCACAAAGCCTAATTTTTTAGGCTTTTTTTATGAAAATGTCACAAAATTGAAGCATACTTGTAGCAGTGCCAAACATTTTAAAAAAGCATAGGTGGGTATGAATACGGCAACAGGCGCGACTCCTGCGCAAACAGAATATACATATAATGATCGCTACATTAACCGCGAACTGTCTATTTTAGATTTCCATTTGCGCGTGCTTGAGCAAGCTGTCGATCCGTTGCATCCTTTGTTGGAACGCATGAACTTCCTGCTGATTTTTTCACGTAACTTGGATGAGTTTTTTGAAATTCGTGTTGCGGGCATGATGGAACAATTGGACTTGGGCAATGAAAGCCGTAGTCCAGATGGTTTAACCCCTAAGCAGGTGTTAGATCAAATTTCTAAAACAGCACATGCTGCTATTGAACGCCAGTACCGTATTTTAAATCAGGAAATTTTGCCAAAATTACGTGAAGAAGACATTTGTTTCTTACGTCGTGGTGAATTAACCCCTGCACAATCGGCATGGGTGAAAAAATATTTCCAAGAGCAAGTTGCCCCTGTATTAACCCCAATTAGCCTAGACCCTGCACATCCATTTCCACGTTTGGTCAATAAAAGTCTGAATTTTATTGTGACTTTAGAAGGGAAAGATGCTTTTGGTCGTCAAATTGATTTGGCGGTTGTTCCTGCACCACGTTCATTACCACGTGTAGTTCGTTTACCCGATGAACTTACAGGCGGTAAAGAGCACCACGTCATGCTTTCAGCAATTATTCATGAGCATGTGTCTGACTTATTCCCGGGCATGACTGCGACTGGATGCTATCAATTCCGTGTGACCCGTAATGCAGATTTGGCCTTAAATGAAGATGTAGAAGACTTGGCCAAAGCCCTAAAAGGCGAATTAAACTCACGCCGTTTTGGTCGTGCGGTACGTTTAGAAGTAACGCACAACTGCCCGAAAGCCATTTATGATTATTTGCTAGATGAGTTCGATCTTGAAGAAGAACAACTTTATAAAGTAGATGGCCCAGTGAACTTGGCGCGTTTATTGTCTAATTTTAAACGTCCACATTTACGTTATGATTCACATACACCCGCCATTCCAAAGGTGTTAAAAAAGTCTGAAAATATTTTTTCAGCGATGCAAAAGCAAGACATTTTATTACACCATCCGTTTGAATCTTTTGCACCCGTGATTAACTTGCTGCGTGAAGCTGCACGTGATCCACAAGTCTTGGCAATCAAACAAACTTTATATCGTAGTGGCGCAGATTCTGAAATTGTACAAGTGCTTGCAGAGGCTGCACGAAACGGTAAAGAAGTGACTGCGGTGATTGAACTGCGTGCACGTTTTGATGAAGAATCTAACATTGCTGTGGCTAACGTGTTGCAAGAAGCGGGCGCTGTAGTTGTGTACGGTATTGTGGGGTATAAAACCCACGCCAAAATGATTTTGGTGGTGCGCCGTGAAAATAATAAATTGGTGCGTTATGTACATTTAGGCACAGGTAACTACCACGCAGGCAATGCGCGTATTTATACCGACTATGGTTTACTGACCACAGACAAAGAGCTGTGTGAAGATGTGCATCGTATTTTCCAAGAGCTAACAGGCATGGGTAAAATGGCAAAACTGAAAAAGTTGTTGCATGCACCATTTACCCTGCACGCACAGTTGGTGAATTATATTGATGAAGAAATTGCCAATGCTAAAGCAGGTAAGCCCGCACAAATTATTGTGAAAGTGAATGCACTGACTGAAATGCAATTGATCAATAAATTGTACGAGGCGTCTCAGGCGGGTGTGCAAATTGATCTCATCATCCGTTCAATTTGCTGCTTACGTCCAGGTTTGCCAGGCTTATCGGAAAATATCCGTGTGCGTTCGATTGTCGGACGTTTCCTTGAACATACCCGTGTCTATTATTTCTCTAATAATGGCAATCCACGTATTTATTGTTCAAGTGCTGACTGGATGGATCGTAACTTATTTAACCGCGTTGAAGCGTGTTTCCCAATTGAAGATCCAGCTTTGAAAAAGCGTATTTATGAGCAAGGTTTATTGACCTATATGCAAGACAATCAACAGGCGTGGCTGTTGCAGGGTGATGGAACTTGGGTGCGTGTAAAAGCAGCTGAGGGTGAAGAACCACACAATGCGCAGCGTATCCTGACCGATTGTATTGTTTAGTTTCAAACATTTATAACAGGTAAAAAGAGCGATGCCAGACATCGCTCTTTTTTTGTTTCTAATATTTATTTAAGACTTATATTTTTGATTGATATTTATTGATCAATAATTTAAGAAAAACAGCACATCGCATCATCCGCATTCATAATTTTGCGATAAATACTTTTCGCATAACCATGCACCAGTTGTTCTGAAGCATTCAGGTTGGCAGCAACTTGTTGTGAAGGTAAACCTTGTCCTGAAAGCGCCAATATTTCATGTTCAGTTTTAGAGAGTGCCAAAGAATGACCATGTGCGACAATGGATTGTTCGCAGGCTAAGATTTCATTGGCTAAGTTGCCGTCTAGCGGTGAGCCGCCACGTAAAATGGTGCGAATCTGGTTTTGCATGCCTGTTGCAGATTGGTCGCTAAAGACATAGGCTGAAATGCCTAAATGAATAGCTTGTAGCAATTGTTTTGGCATACTTGAAGGCAGCACCGCCACAATTAAGGTATCTTTACGGAAAAGTTTGAGATTTTGGATAAAATCAATTTGAGCTTTTGACCAATCTTGCAGATTAATAAACACAATATTGGGTAAGTGATGCTGCACCATGAGAGTTGCATGCTGTAAAGAAGTACTGCTTAACAGTAATTCTTCTGGGTAGCCAAAATTCATTAAAATATCGCTTAAGTCGTTTAACTGCTCGACGGAATGATCAATCAGTAAAACAGGCACAGGCAAAATCAGATCTCTATGAATCATTGCAAGTACTCCTGTTTTGCTCAATGAAAAAATCTTGATTCTTAATTAACGCTATTTTGCAAAATATTAGGGAGTCTGAATATCCTTGAATATAGTGATTTTTAGCAAAAAAGGTAAATATAAATAATTGTTGTTGCGTATGTTTTTCTAAATATTGTAATTATGTGAGTTGTGTAACAATAATAGGATTCCTTTTAAAGATTTGCACCTAAATATGCAAAAATCAATAAAACAGCAATTTTTTATTTTATTTATATTTTTAAATCACTTAAATCCATAAAAAGGATTGGTGTTTAATAGGTATTATAACGAAGAATAAAAAAGGAGCCGTTTAGGCTCCTTGATTACAACAGCATTTTTATACTGTAGTTTGAGTGATCTTTTGTAAAATTTGTAGCAAAACGTCAAATTCACTTTGTAATGGCGTGCTTTTACGCGTCACTAAAGCCAAAGTACGGCTTGGTGCAGCCTCAATACTTTTGATCTGTAAATCTGGATTCGATTTGATCATGGCATTATGAATTGCAATTTCAGGCAATAGGGTAAAGCCTAAATTTGCAGACACCATTTCAACCAAGGTCGGCAAAGAGCTGGCTTTTAAACGATGATCGTTTTTGCGTTCACCAATCGGGCAAGCACTTAAAGTGTGATCACGTAAGCAATGACCTTCTTCAAGCAGCATTAAGCGCGATAAATCCAAATCATCTAAAGAATTGGCCTGCGCCGATTTTTGATCGCCCTTGTGATAAACCAAGAACAAATCTTCTTTAGAAATTTCAGCCACTTTCAAACCACGCGTATCGAATGGCAGGGCTAACACCACCATATCTAAATTGCCGTGTTCTAGTTTTTCGACAATTTTTTCACTTTGCGCTTCGTGTAAATGCAATTGAATTTTAGGTAGCTGCTTATGCACTTCATCTAACAGTTGCGCCAAAATAAATGGGGCAATGGTTGGAATCACGCCTAAGTGTAAATCACCTGTGAGAGGCTCACTCATTTCACGGCTTAAACGCATTAAGTCCTGTGCATCTGCTAACAGAACACGGGCGCGTGCTACGACTTGTTCACCCAATGGGGTTAAACGTACATTCTGTCGATCACGTTCTACCAGTACGCCGCCAAGCAGGCGCTCCAGTTCCATGATCCCGCCAGACAAAGTCGACTGAGTTACAAAAGAACGGCGAGCCGCTTCTGTAAAATGTAACGTTTCAGACAGTGTAACGAGGTATGACAGCTGTCTTAAAGATGGTAATGCA
This sequence comes from Acinetobacter sp. SWBY1, assembly GCF_002946595.1. Classification (NCBI taxonomy): domain Bacteria; kingdom Pseudomonadati; phylum Pseudomonadota; class Gammaproteobacteria; order Moraxellales; family Moraxellaceae; genus Acinetobacter; species Acinetobacter sp. SWBY1. The sequence goes on from NZ_CP026616.1 coordinate 2,830,689, forward strand.
GCCATAGTGTCCTAATGATTATGATTTAAAGTGGTGAGCAAACAGTTCGCTAAGATGAGGAATAAAGTGTGGAGGAATATCATGCCCCATTCCTTTGATTAATTCAAACTTAGCGCTTGGAATCGCTTTCGCAACAGCCTTACCATGCCCTGGTGGGAGCAAACGATCTTGCGAACCATGTACCACAAGGGTAGGTTGCTGAATTTGTTTGTCCAGTTGTAGCAACGAGCCTGTACATAATATTGCTAAAAACTGTTGAAGTACACCCGCAGGGTAATAACTTCGCTGATATAATTTGCGTGCAGTTTGCATCGCTTCGAGTTGATTCACATAGCCTGGTGAGCCTATCACCTTAAAGAGTTTTAAACTATGATCAACAATGCCATTTTCATCTTGCGATTTTGGTCTTTCTAGCAAACTGAACAGTTGTTTCGGAAATGGTGGTGGTAAAAAAGGCTGGTTATTACTGGTAAATAATAAGCCTAAATTATTCACGCGATCTGCATATTTGGCAGCCAAAATTTGGGCAATCATGCCGCCCATAGAAGCACCAATCACTTCGGTCTTTTCAATGCCTAAGCGTTCTAATAGTAATGCAGCATCATCCGCCATATCAAATAAGTTATAAGGCGCACCGTGGTTTTGCAGACCTAAGCTAAAACGCCCCATCATTTTATAGGTGTTCAGACGTGGACCTTTGTGGCGAATTTTGGATGACAAACCAATATCGCGGTTGTCATAGCGAATGACACGATAGCCCTGATCAATCAGTGATTTACAAAAGAAATCGGGCCAGTACAACATTTGTGCGCCTAAACCCATAATCAGCAAAATAGGTGGATCTTCAGTTTTGCCGCCCACTTCGACATGCAGCTGAATTCCGTTGCCTAAATCGACTTTGGTTTCGTGCATAAATGCCGTATAGGGCGATGTGGTGAACTGAAGTGCACTATTCATGTTGTGATCCTCATGTCAGGCAAGGGCGAAATCAATCGCCCTTTATTGTTTTTATTTTATTCCGATACAGGCAATAAGTCTGGCACTAATTTGGTCAAACTCAAGCGTTGTTTGGCCGCTGTTGCGCCTAATAGGACAAAGCCACGTAAGGTATCGGTTTGGTCATAGGCTCTGGCAATCATGCCATCGTCAAATTCTTCGGTATCCCAGTTGACATCTACCCCTAGTGGCGCAGGTAAAACGGTCAGTGGTGCAGCAGGTGTTTTCACTGCAACAGGCATGGCAGGGTAGTGTACCTGAGTAGTTTCACCATTTAAGGTTTTGGCTAAGGCACGTGCTTGCTGCATGATTGGCATCACATACGGCAATAAAATACCATTCACTTCCGCACAGTCACCTACTGCATAGATATCAGCTTGGCTGGTTTCAAGTTGCGCATTGGTTAAGACCCCACGACTGGTTTCAATGCCTGCAGTTTTTGCCAGTGCAATATTCGGTTGTAAGCCAATTGCAGACAGAACGACATCGGCAATTAAAGATTGACCGCTGGTAATCGTCACTAAATAGTCGTCATTTTTAATTTTTGAAACTTTTTCAACAGTTGTGCCAAGTACAAAGTGAATGCCTGTTTCTTCTAAATTTTGTTTAAATGCGCTGGCAACATAATCAGGTAGTAAACGCCCAAGAGGTTGGGGCGCAAGGTCAATCACCGTGACTTGATGACCTGTTTGCTGTAAGTCGTTGGCAAATTCACAGCCAATTAAGCCTGCACCTAAAATCACCACACGTTTGTCTTGGCGTTGTTCAAGCTGCTGGCGAAATGCTGTGTAATCACTTAGGTTATTCACAACATGAATATCATCGCTGCCATCACCTGCAATGGCTAAACGTACAGGGTTAGCGCCCACCGCTAAAATCAGTTTGGAATAAGGCTGACGGCTGCTTACACCATCTTTTTCAATTTCGAGTACATGTGCTTCTGCATCAATCGCTTTTACCCAAGTCTGCGTTGCAATGCGCATATTGAGTTGGCTTGCCATTTTCTCTGCATCGCCCAAAGCAATTTGTGCAGGCGCTTTATTGCCTGCCAAAGCATTAGACAAGGTTGGTTTCGCATAGTTGGTGGCATCGTCTGCGCAGATCATAAGTAATTCATGTTCTGTATTGAGTTTACGGAACTCGCGAGCAACAGTATAACCTGCCATGCCTGAACCAATAATAACGATAGGATGCATAGGGTGTACTCCAAATTAGGGCATAGAAATAGGCGTTAAAAAAAGACCATGCGGCATGGTCTTTTAATGGTCTTAAACTTCAATCATTTCAAAGTCAGCTTTTGAAACGCCGCAGTCTGGGCAAGTCCAGTCATCAGGGATATCTTCCCACAATGTACCTGCCACAATACCGTCTTGAGGCCAGCCTTCTGCTTCGTCATAAATCCATCCACAAACGATGCATTGATATTTTTTCATTCAATTCTCCATAAACCGATCTTTAAATTTCTAGATCAGCAAAAACTTATCTACGACCAGATACATGATATGACTTTTAGTATATCTATTTGATTAAATTTTTACGCAGTTATACGGCTAAAGTAAAGTAAATAAGCGATTTTAATGTGCTGCACAGCAGATGGAATAGCAGCTGAGGACAAAACTCGACTGAAAAAGCCTGACTTGCCCTATTTTCAACAATGAATCAGGTGGTTTTATTGTGGAAAATTCATCTTATTGGGAGTTTTATGGCTATTTAAGACCTTGGTCGTACAGAATATTAAGTGTGATTTTGATATTCTATAATAGAATTTTTATATGTTTGAATTTTTAAAATAATATATATCTAATTAAATCAATAATTTGTTTCTTTGTTTGGTGCAGTGAGTGCTTGTCTTGCCGATTTTATCACTAGCCTTAATTGAAAATAAACGTTAAAATTCAACCATTCTTTAGTCACATTTCTGATCTTCCATGAGCAATTTGTCTACTTTTTTGTGGTCGCATATTCGTACTGTTCCTCATTTTCCAAAACCAGGCGTAGATTTTTATGATTTAACGCCTTTGTTTATGAATAATTTGGATTCATTAACAGATGCTTTAATTGCCAGCATTCCTGCAGAAAAATTAGCTGAAGTTGAAAGCTTTATTGCAGTAGAAGCACGTGGTTTTGTATTGGCGAGCCTTTTGGCACAGCGTACAGGCAAAGGTTTGGTACTTGTGCGTAAAGCAGGTAAATTGCCACCACCAGTTGTGGGTGTGGGTTATAGCTTAGAATACGGTTTAGACCGTTTAGAAATGGCTGCCGATGTGCAAGCGCAAAAAGTCATTATTGTAGATGATGTATTGGCGACAGGTGGCACTTTAAAAGCAGTGAAACAATTGGCTGAAAAATGTAATCATCAAGTTTTAGGTGCAAGCATTTTCCTAGACTTACCAGATTTACACAAAAATTTAGGTTTAGATATTTGGTCCGTATTGGACAATAAATCTAAACCAGAACAAGCAGTGGCTTAATCCTTTTAAGTTATTGTAACTGCTGTAAAAAAGCCTGATCTCCATAGTTGTGATCAGGCTTTTTTAATGGGTGATGTTTAATTGATTATTTTTAATGGATAGCTTTGACTTTATTTGGCAAGATAAGCTTGTTCGATTTGCTGAATACAAGAATTAATATTTTCTGGATGCAATAAGCGATGATGCCCAGACTCAAAAGTAGAGGTCTGCATATAGTTTTCTAAAAATGCTTGCGCGGCATGCATATCCAAAATTTCATCGCCCAATTCTAAATAAGCCAATTGTGGAATATCGTGCTGCAAGTCATCATCTGAAATTGCAGGATAGTCATTGCGAAACGTGGGAGCTAAACTTGGATTTGCCACCACACACGGAATATGGTGCGACAAAGACATTTTGAGTGCCCAATAGCCGCCTAGACTATGTCCCACCAAAATTTCAGGCTTAATTTTTTGAATGATATTGTGATAAAAATCGGCAACAGTTTGATAATTTAAGTTGCGATAATCGACATTGATACAAAATTTTTGCTCTGCATCAATGGCATGGAATTTAGTCGATTCTCGAGAGGAATCTAACCCATGTAAAAACAAGACTTTTAAAGCACATGTATTCATTGCCAGATTCACATAGTCGATTATTTTCATAGAACAGATTTCATAGTACAGATCGTGATTTTTAACTCGGTTTGGCTGAAACTAAAAATAGCGACCAAAAACGATCTTTTTCATCTATTTTCTGATCAATATTGTAGTGCGCTCGGGCAAAGAAAGAAGTTAGCTTTTGGTCTAAGTCAACAAAAAACTATAAAAGCAAGGGGTAATTAAAAAAATATATAGACCGAGTTAGAGAAGGCATACGAAATCGTGTCTAAATCTGCTATTCTATTGAACTTCTTTTTTTAGTAATTATTCGAGGCAGAGATGACGCAACATAACGCTCAATCGACTTCTGAACCCACTATTTCCGAAAACGATTTAATTGCGCAGCGTCATGCCAAGTTAAAGCAAATTCAAGAACAAGCGCAGGCGAAGGGAACTAGCCCTTGGCCAAATACGTTTAAGCGTGAAAACTACGCAGATGATTTGCAGGCACAATTCGCAGAAGTTTCTAAAGAAGAAATTGAAGCAGGCGAAAAAGTGTATGTGTCTGTAGCAGGTCGTGTGATGTTGAACCGCGGTTCATTCATCGTAATTCAAGACATGACAGGTCGTATTCAGCTGTATGTGGCGCGTAAAGAACTTAGTGCTGAAACATTAGAGACGATCAAGAGCCTAGATTTGGGCGATATTATCGCAGTGAAAGGCTATATTGGTCGTTCAGGCAAAGGCGATTTATATGTTCATATTCAACATTTTGAATTGTTGACCAAATCTTTACGTCCATTACCAGACAAATATCATGGTTTAAGCGATACCGAAGCGAAATATCGTAAGCGTTATTTAGACTTAATCGTAAATGAAGACACCCGTAAAACCTTTGAAATTCGTGCCAAAGTGGTTTCGGGTATTCGTGCATTTTTAACTGAACAGCGTTTTATGGAAGTTGAAACGCCAATGATGCATGTGATTCCTGGCGGTGCATCGGCACGTCCATTTGAAACGCATCATAATGCTTTAGATATGCCGTTATTCTTGCGTATTGCGCCTGAATTATATTTAAAGCGTTTAGTGGTTGGCGGTTTTGAACGTGTGTTTGAAATTAACCGTAACTTCCGTAATGAAGGGGTGTCTACACGTCATAACCCGGAATTTACCATGATCGAATTCTACCAAGCTTATGCCGACTATAAAGATTTGATGGCATTGACTGAGCAAATGCTAGAAAAACTGGCTTTGGATATTTTGGGTACTACCGATGTGCCGTATGGCGATGAAGTGTATAGCTTCAAAGGCCCATTCAAGAAAATTTCTATGTTTGATGCCATTCTTGAGCATAATCCACAATTCACGCCAGAAAATGTTAATGACCGTGATTTCTTGGCTAAATTTGTGCAGGAAGAATTGAAAGAACAGGTGAAGCCTGGTTTTGGTTTGGGCAAACTACAAACCATCGTGTTTGAAGAAACCGTAGAAACTCAATTACGTCAGCCGACTTTCATTACAGAATATCCTGCAGAAACGTCGCCTTTGGCACGTCGTAATGACGATAACCCACACATTACTGACCGTTTTGAGTTCTTTATTGGTGGTCGTGAATTGGCGAATGGTTTCTCAGAATTAAATGACCCGATTGACCAAGCTGAGCGTTTCCAAGCACAGGTTGCAGAAAAAGACGCAGGCGATGATGAAGCGATGCATTACGATGCAGACTTTGTTGAAGCTTTGGAATACGGCTTACCACCAACTGCAGGTGAGGGCATCGGGATTGACCGTTTGGTAATGTTGTTTGCCAACGCTGCGAGTATCCGTGATGTGATTTTATTCCCACACATGCGTCATAAAAACTAAGTTTTAGCGCATCGTTGACGACATAAAAAACAACCTGCAGAAATGCAGGTTGTTTTTTGTTGTAACTTAAAGTTAAACACTTGCCACCAATTTTTTGATCATAGGTCGCTGGCGTTGACTGGCAAGCCATAAATCATGCTGCATTTGTAAATTCAACCAAAACTCTGGTGAGGTTTCTAAGGCTTCACTCAAACGAATCGCCATATCTGCAGAAATTCCAGTATGACCATTCAAAATGCGAGATAGGTTTGCACGTGTCACTCCAAGTGCTTGAGCCACTTCAGTCACAGAAGTTTCACCAATATATTCGCGCAACATTTCGCCCGGATGAGGTGCATTAAACATCATATTCATCTTTGTACTCCTGCGCTAGAAGCTATGTGATAATCCAAATAATCTACAATGTAGACATCACCATCTTCAAATTTAAAAATTACACGCCAATTACCATTTACTGTTAGTGACCATTGATCTTGTAGATTTGCACTCAATTTATGTAAACGCCAATTGGGTGGAGTTCGCAAATCATTCACCGTAGATGCAGCATGTAGTGCTGCAAGTATTAAACGTAATTTTGTAGAATGCGCTGCTTGAATACCTGCTGTTGAACCAGTTTGGAAAAAAGCCTGAAGACCTTTATGTTTAAAACTCTTAATCAAGCCTTAGTATCCAAGTGTATTGTGTATATGTACAGTATACGATAATTTCGAGTTTAATCAATCAACCAGTTTTGGCGGGGTTTAAGTGCATCTTGCGTAATCCGCAGAAACTTAAAGTGATGATGCTTATAACAACGCCGTTTGAATCCGTACTTTCATCTCTAAAGCTTGCTGCAAAATATGCGCTTTCATCCAAGTTACTTGTGTACCCATGGGGTTGGTTTTAATAGCAGTGTTTAAGAAATCCAGTTTTTCTTGCGAAAATAATTGCGTTTCAATCGCTTGATGCAGTTCTGCCGTGGTTGCATTTAAAGGCACATCTACCAAATAAAAACCTTTAGGATAATTATAAAATGCATACATTAAGTTAAAGGCTTTTTGTTCGGCCTTTAAATTGCCCGCACCAATTTCATAGCTGCGGTCTTGATTGCTATGCGTCACGCCTATTAAAAAGGAGAGTTGTTGATCACGGCAACGCAAACCAAATTGCAGCCCAATCTGATCTGCACTGAGTTCATGTTGCACAAAAACATTCAGCATTGAAGCATCATCGTTTAAAGGCTCTTGTAGGACGAGTAGCTCAGGGCTGTGCTGATACAAAAAACCAGCCAGCTGCGCCTGTTCAAGTTTGGATTTGATCTGTTCAATCTGTGGCATGGGAGCATCTTAAAAATAAAAAAATATGTTTTTACTTTAAGCATTTTTTGTTCATGCTTGAAGCACTGAATTAGATGAATAATCTATGAAGTTATTCAAAAATGAGCAGCTTGTAAGCGCGATTTGTATGTATCAAACGTAGCGAGAATGACGTTGAATTTCAATATATGATGGAATAAACTATTGATTAAATAAAACTTATACTGCTTATTGGTTTTCTTTTATATGAGCTTTTTGCATATAAATATAATAAAACAAGCAATAGTCTGCATAACTAAGTCACTATAATGAAAATCAAATTCTATCTGTGTTATTCGTACACAAGTTTAAGTACATCTGGTGTGATCAATGTCAATAAATCAGGAAAGACTTACTCATCTTAAACAGCTTGAAGCTGAGAGTATTCATATTATCCGTGAAGTTGCAGCCGAGTTTGAAAATCCAGTCATGTTGTATTCGATTGGTAAAGATTCAGCGGTAATGTTGCATTTGGCTTTAAAAGCATTCTATCCAGCGAAACTGCCATTTCCACTGTTACATGTGGATACAGGCTGGAAATTCAAAGACATGATCACTTTCCGTGACAACATGGCAAAACAGCACGGTTTTGACTTGATTGTTCATCAAAATAAAGAAGGGGTAGATGCCAACATTAACCCATTCGATCATGGCAGTTCTAAATATACTGACATCATGAAAACCCAAGGCTTAAAACAAGCTTTAGATAAATACGGTTTTGATGCGGCATTTGGTGGCGCGCGTCGTGATGAGGAAAAATCACGTGCCAAAGAACGTGTTTATTCTTTCCGTGATGCAAAACATCGTTGGGACCCGAAAAATCAGCGTCCTGAATTGTGGAATTTGTATAATGGCAAGGTCAATAAAGGCGAAAGTATTCGTGTGTTCCCATTGTCTAACTGGACTGAATTGGATATTTGGCAATACATTTACCTCGAAAGTATTCCATTAGTACCGTTGTATTTGGCTGCAGAACGTCCTGTCGTTGAGCGTAGCGGCACTTTAATTATGGTCGATGACGAACGCATGCCGTTGCTAGAAGGTGAAGTTCCACAAATGAAATCGGTACGCTTCCGTACTTTAGGTTGTTATCCACTTACGGGTGCAGTCGAATCAGAAGCGAATACCTTGCCTGAAATTATTCAGGAAATGCTATTGGCAACCAGTTCAGAGCGTCAGGGTCGTATGATTGACCACGATGAAGCTGGCTCGATGGAAAAGAAAAAGCAAGAAGGTTACTTCTAATCTCTCCTGAAAAATCTCCCCAAACCCCTCTTTATAAAGAGGGACTTATAAAAAGCGGAGCAAAGCCTCCCTTTATAAAAGGGAGATTTAGAGGGATTAAAGATTAAAAAACCGATTTCTAAAAAATATGTGGAGCTTTGAGCAATGTCTCATCAATCGAATTTAATTAGCCAAGATATTTTGGCGTATTTAAAACAGCACGAAAACAAAGATCTACTGCGCTTTTTAACTTGCGGTAACGTAGACGATGGTAAATCGACATTAATTGGTCGTTTGTTGTATGACTCAAAATTGATTTATGAAGATCAATTACAAGCCGTGACTCGTGACTCGAAAAAAGTCGGCACTACGGGCGATGCACCTGATTTAGCTTTATTGGTCGATGGTTTGCAAGCCGAGCGTGAGCAGGGCATTACCATTGATGTGGCTTATCGTTATTTTTCTACTGAAAAGCGTAAGTTCATCATTGCCGATACACCCGGGCATGAGCAATATACACGTAACATGGCAACAGGTGCATCGACTTGTGACTTGGCGATTATTTTGATTGATGCGCGTTATGGCGTACAAACTCAGACCCGTCGTCATACTTTTATTTCTAGTTTATTGGGCATTAACAATATTGTGGTTGCCATCAATAAAATGGATTTGGTGGATTATTCAGAAGCACGATTTAACGAAATTCAGACGGAATATGCGAACTTTGTGAATCAACTGGGTGATCGTAAACCATCGAATATTATTTTCACGCCAATTTCTGCCTTAAATGGCGATAACGTGGTGAACAAGTCTGAGCATACCCCTTGGTACACAGGCGATACTTTAATGGGAACATTGGAGTCGGTAGAAATTAACCGTAACTCGGCTCAAAATGATTTCCGTTTCCCTGTGCAGTATGTCAACCGTCCAAACCTTGACTTCCGTGGTTTCTGCGGCACGATTGCTTTGGGCGATATTCATGTGGGTGACCGCATTGTGGCATTGCCATCGGGTAAAAGCTCGACAGTAAAAGAGATTGTGACTTTTGATGGCAATCTTGAACATGCAATTGCAGGTCAAGCAGTTACCCTAACACTGAACGATGAAATTGATATTTCACGTGGTAATGTTTTGGTGCGTGAAGATCAGGCACGTCCTGAAATTTCACGTGCTGTAAATGCCACAGTGGTGTGGATGGCTGATCAGCCACTATCTATTGGCAAGCTGTATAACTTAAAAGTGGGTACACAAACTGTGCCTGCAAAAGTCACAGCCATTCATTACCGTACCAATGTGAATACTTTGGAACAGGTGCAGGTTGAACAGCTTGAACTGAATGCAATTGCCAATGTCACCATCGAATTTGATGCGCCTGTGGTATTTGACCGTTATCAAGACAGTCGTTATACAGGTTCATTTATTTTCATTGACCGTCTTAATAACGTGACCATTGGTGCGGGTATGGTTGAAGCTTGTGTAGAATGGTCTGCACACAGCGCGCCAGTCACTGCAGAAGATCGTGCTGCACGTTTAGGTCAGAAGCCTGCTGCAGTCAGCGTTTCAAGTCAAATTTTAGCGCAGGCTCAGGCCATTGAAAGTTTGTTGATTCAGCAGGGTATTGTTGCAATTGCCAAAGCAGGGTTAGATGCTACGCAAGTTGCGTTACTGCGTGAAACAGGCATTGTGGTGATTAGTGATGTAGAAAGCGGTGCCGATGCGCAGTTAAGTGCAGACAGCATTGAAGAATTGGCAGAAAAAATTATTGCGCTAGTTCGTTTATAAAATCGTAGCTGCAATACAGATGAACCCGCTTTCAAATGAAAGCGGTTTTTTTTATGGGGGTATCGAACTGAAAGATTGTTGTACTCAGGATTGCTCTGATCGTTCTGTATTAAGATGTTTGAGCATGGGGGTGAAATGCCCATAACTAATTTTTTGTGGTTGAATTTCAAAATCGTATTTTTGATAAAACATCAGCGCAGTCTGTGTGCTAAACACACTGATTTGCGATACATTTTTAGCCCGTAAATGAGCAATAGCTTCAAATAACAAGGCCTGACCAATACCACGCTGTTGTACTTCAGGTGCAATCGCATGTTGTAAAATTTGCCCGCGATCACTCATCATAATAAAGCCAACCACCACATGCTGTAAGACATAGACCCAACAATTGTTGTAATGCAGCAGCATTAAAATATTTTCATAGCTTTTATTTTCTAGCCATGCCTGAATTTTGGCTTCATTGCGTTGATGATCTTGAATACAAGAGCGAATACTGGCGTGTAATACCGCAACCAAATTGGCGACATCTTGAATTTGTGCAGCTCTAATCATCTAGGCTTAGGGTGATAGATAAAAACAAGGCTCTATTGGAAGCGAAAAGTGTTTAAAAAAATAGCAGAAAATTGTTGTGTTTTACTGCGTTATACTGCAGCACAAGTCCTATTTTTAAGGCAATCGGTATCATTGTGTAATTGAGCATTGCACTTTTTAGCGATGCATGGATGGAATCATCTGTTAAAGCATAAGCGTTGAAGCGTGCAGCAGCGAATAGACGCTAAGCCCTGAAATGGTTATACTTTATTGAAACGCCTGAAATAAGAGCGAAGACCAAGATGGCAAAACTATTGTTATGGATTTTGTTGTTGATTGCCGTATATGCAGTCTGGAAAGTCTGGTTCAAAATAAAAATTAATCGTACTTTTCAGCAAAGCTGTCAAGATATTGCCAATATTGTCCAAGACCCGATTACCCACAAAGCACCGCGCCCTGTTCGTGAGGTGGTGGAAGAAGTTGCCGAATACGAACAGCAATTATTTGATGATATCGCAGAAATATTTTTAAGCTTAAAAGTATCTAGTCGTGACCCTGAAGATGCCGAAACTATTCAACAAGAAGTGCTGAATAAAATGCCTGCCAAAGCACATACGCAAATTCGTCAGTTAGACTTGGGGGAGTGGTCAATTTACTGGAGTTTTTACGAGCAATCCCTTGAATATTTTGTCGGCAAATACGGAGTTTTTATTACCCATGTAGACCGCTTTGGGCAAGAGCATAAATACAATAATTCAGAGCAGTTTCAAACAGATTGATTTTCATGCCTGATTTTCTGTTTATGATTTTACAGAGGTTTCTTGAAAATTAATTGCAGCATCTTCTTGTCAGTTAAGTGTTTGGTTAAATGTTGAGTTTTGCGCTATTTTCCCGAAAAGAGGTATCATGCCTTTTTCTTTTACATAGGCAGCATCAATGTCAGTTTTAGAAATCATTGCTGTGTTGATTAGTGTTTTAGGCGTGACCTTAACCATTAAGCGACATATAGCTTGCTGGGTGGTGAATTTTATTGCCTGTTTGCTGTATGCCTATTTGTTCTTTGAATATCAATTGTATGGCGAAACGGTATTACAAACCCTATTTATGGGCATGGCTGTTTATGGTTTTTTCCAGTGGAAAACTGCACAGCAGCAAAAACAACATATCATCATTCAAAGCTTGCCACTCTCTAAAATGTGGCTGCAAATTGCACTGAGTAGCATACTGGGTTTACTGTTTGGGCTAAGTTTAAAGTGGTGGACGCAGGCTTCACTGCCTTTATTGGATGCACAACTGGCAGCTATGAGTCTATTGGCAACCTATTGGACCAGTCGTAAATACTTGGCTACATGGGTGTTATGGATTGTGGTCGATCTGGTGTATATCGGCATGTTTATTTACAAAGAGTTGCTGTTAACGGCTGTGTTATATGCAGGTTTTGTGGTTCTTGCTTATTTGGGCTGGCGTGAATGGCATAAAATCCGACAACAACATGCGGCACATTCTGCGGAGTGATGGCGTGTAGCGATGAGCAATTTAATTGATTTTAAACAGGCGCAGCTTAAACAATTTGATTTATTGGCATTGGATATTTTAGCGTATCCTGAGCGTTATTTACAGTTTGATTCGATTGCAGATTTTTACCAAGCCCAGTGGTTAGATGATTTCCCCAAACGGACGACATGGTGTTCCACAGGACTAGATGATGGCGCAGAACATTTTTATGCCAAAATTGAATTTTATGGGCATTATTTAACTATTTATAGCCATGAAACCTATGCCGCTGAATTTGGCATCATTCACACAGAATAGACAAAATAGAGTCAATGACAGCAGGCGGAAAAAACATTTTAATAGCCTGAAAATAAAGTTGTATTTAGGATATAAAACAGCTTATACCCGTTGAGCATCAGCCAAATTATATTGCACGATGATGCTAGACCTACTCCATCAATAAACAAAATAAAAGGAACTCAAATGGCTCATCAATTTACTGTAAACGCCACCATTCATGGCGTTTCAATTGACGAATTTAAGCGTTTAGTGGCAGATGTTGCTTTGCATGAAGCAGTCTGCAAGCGTATTCCTGGTGAAAATTTGGAAATTTTAGAATCTAAAAAGAACGGTGATATTTACACTTTACGCCGTGCTTATAATTTAGATGTGAATATTCCAGATATGGCTAAAAAATTATTAAAAGATGCATTTCGTTTAAAACGCAATGATGTGACCCATTTAACGGCGCTTACTTCTACCGTGGAGCTTGGTGCAAACTTGCCTTTAGAAGCTAAAGGCGAGCGTAGTGTGACAGGCAACCATGAAAAAATTGATATTCAATTAAACTGGACAATTAAGGTTAAAGTGCCATTGATTGGCGGCATGTTGGAAAAACATGCAGAAGGGGAAATCCGTCGTTTCAGTGAGTTGGAAATTGGTATTGTAGAAGATGAACTCAAGAAAAATTTAGCGGCTTAACCCTTCATTTCTACTAGAAAAGATTGCTCTTAAATACATGCTTGGCGCTGCCGTTTTCGGTGGCGCTTTGTTTTTTGGACGTATTGAATTGTGATTGTTGATGCTGGGGTCATTTTACAGTGATCAATTTTTGATTTTTGAAAAAGTTTAGTGCTTGGCTTTATTGCATACAGACTATCGTTTTAATTTATTATTTAAATATAGTATATTTATTATGCTAATATTTTGACCAGATTTAAATTGAGTGTGAGTTCTGCCATGAAATTGATTCAGTTGTTATGTTTATCGGTTTTGCTGACCTTTGCCAGTCTATCTCCAGCAATGGCAGAGAGCAAAAAAGATCCACTTTTTGTCTTGCTTACCAGCAGTGATGCGCACCGCACCAAAATGGCAATTGGCATGAGCAATAACCAATTTGGCAAAGGTCATCCACTGACGATTTATTTGGTCGATCAAGGCGTAATGTTGGCATCTAACCGCTTTGAACATAAATATGCAGAGCATCAGAACATGCTGAAAAGTATTATCGCCAAAGGTGGTGATGTGTATATCTGCAAAATGTGTATGGAGCAGTACGGTGTTGTTGAAGGTGACTTAATGAAAGGTCTGAAATATGCCAATCCAGATGCTATGGGTGAAGCAATTTTCCGTCCAGGCACTCAGACACTGAGCTGGTAATTCGGCTGCTTGAAATGCAAAAGCCTTGTTGAAAAACAGGGCTTTTTTATTGCGGAATTTCTAGCGCATGGCGTATTTTTTTAAACGATAATCCAGTGCAGCGCGGGAAATTCCCAATAAGCGTGCCGCTTCAGATACATTGTGTTTGGCTTTTTGCATCGCGGTGATAATCAGTTGTTGCTCATGCTGTTCTAAATCAAAACCTTCGGTTAAAAGCGTGTCTAAATCTACGCTGTCTTGCTCATCTACAGTATGGTCGCTGTGCATTTGCGGAAACAGGGCATTCAGTTTAATCAGTTGTTGATCTTCCGTCAGTAGTACCGCACGTTCGAGCAGGTTTTCCAGTTCACGAATATTGCCAGGCCACGCATAGCTTTGCATAAAGTTAGTGGCTTTTTCACTGACGCCTTGAATTTGTTTGTCATACATTTTTTCAAAGCGTTTTAAGAAATGTGCAACCAATAATGGTAAATCTTCACGGCGTTCACGCAGCGGTGGAATCTGCACAGGAAAAATGTTTAAACGGTAATATAAATCGGCACGGAAACGACCTGCTTTAACCGCTTGTTCTAAATCTTCATTGGTTGCAGCAATCACGCGAACATCAATATGACGGGTTTGCGAATCTCCAACGCGTTCCACTTCACCTTCTTGTAGCACACGCAGCAAAGCCGCTTGAGCGCGTGGCGAAAGTTCAATCACTTCATCTAAAAAAATAGTACCGCCATGGGCGCGTTCAAATTTACCTAAGCGTGATTGATGTGCACCTGTAAATGCACCTTTTTCAACACCAAACAGTTCAGATTCAATCAGTTCAGGTGGAATTGCCGCACAGTTGACCGCAACAAAAGCATGTTCTTTACGTTGACTGAGTTCATGCACACCACGGGCAAAGGCTTCTTTCCCGACCCCTGTTTCACCTTGCAGCAAAATCGACACTTTTGCACCTGCCGCTATTTTGAGTAAGTCACACACCCGTTGATAAGCCGCCGATTGTCCGACTGAGCTGAACATGCTGTAGTCATTTTTACTGGTGGCATAAATCGACTTTTTCAGTTCATACAATTCGGCTTGCAGTGCAATGAGTTCCTGTTCCATCGGTTCAGGCGACATGAACTGAATCAGCTCATCGGCATTTTCCCATTCACTGAGTTGTTTACCAATAATACGGCAATGCTCACGCCCGCAGGCTTTACATTCCACTTCCTGATAAATAATGGTCATGCCTGTGGCAAAACTGCTGTAACCGCAAGCATAGCCCAGCAGCATCCAGCAAGAAGGTTCGTGACTCAGTCCAAATTGCTCAACATGCACATCGGCTTCAAAAGAGTTATGCCAGTTTAAGTCTGCATAAAACTGTTTTTTCTTTTGATTTAAAATCAATTGATTGGCAGAAACTTGCACCATGCCACGAATACCGTGCATTTGCGGCCCTGCCATAAAAGCCTGTTCTTCATTTAAACCTGGGCGCATTTTAGTAGTGACTTCTGCATCTTTCAGACCTGCCTGATAGCCCAAACGAATAAAAAAGCGTTTGGTGCGTTCCATTCCAATCATATTGGCAAGGTCTTTACGCAAATAGCCCATGATGCTGGTATGCATCAGCAACATGCGATATTCATCAAACCAGATTTGTCCACGCTCAGTGTCAAAATGTAGTTTGGAAAGCAGGTCGTGAATTTCCTGAGGATGACCTGCATATTTGCCGCTGCTGTCGTATTTTACTCGTACCATGCGCCGTGTTTAATCCATTAAATTCGAGGCTGTTTAGCCATCTTATGCAAATTCGTGAAAATTCAATAATACCTAAACAGCATCATGCCAAACCTTAAAGGTATTTAGTTGTATCTATATGTTTTTGTTGTTTTTATTCCGTCTTTATCATAAGCGAATTGCATAAAGCCCAAGGGTAAATTTTTGTATCTGTACGGGCTGTATTTCATCAAATCATGAAATCTTAAATTTTTTAAACATCAAAATTCATCAAATCATGAAATCCAAATTCTTATAAAAACACTCAGATTTTTTAAGTTGCTGTTTTTCAATGTTTTTATAAAGTTGGCACGCTTGTTGTAATAGTAAAAGTAAGCAACAGATGCATGAAGCAACTGAAGCAAGTTCTGAATGAATCAGATCTTGTAGGAGAACAATATGAAGGATGCAACAGGCGCATTGCCCTTAACCAAATATATTCGGGTAACGGGCGATATTAATGCCGCATTTGTCGAGTTCGACTTTGCCATTCACGATCCCACTTTATATGTGGAGTTGGTGTTACCGCAGCAAGCATTCCGCGAGTTCTGCGCAACCAATCAAGTGGTGGAAATGAGCGAACAACAGCAAGCCGTGAATGATGCTGAAGAAGACAAATGGCGTTACGGCATTGAACACGACACTTTAGTCGGTGCACAGCGATACAACATTGATCATGAAGATCAACACTGAATGCTTAAGGAGATAAGCGATGACTTTAGAAATTAAAACAGCGGGTATTGAGCCAATTCGTCAAAACTATGCCTATATTGAGCGCCGTTTTGGCAACAAGCCAGCCACTCGTTATCAGGAAGTCAGTTTTGATATTCAGGCGGAAACCAACTTTCACTATCGTCCGCTGTGGAAACCTGAAAAAACCTTAAATGATAAAACCCATACTGCAATTGAAATGCAGGATTGGTACGCATTTAAAGACCCGCGTCAGTTTTATTACGGAACTTATGTGCAGCATCGTGCGCGTTTGCAGGACATTGCCGAAAGTAACTTTAGCTTTTTTGAAAAGCGTCAGTTGGCAGAGCATATTTCTGAAGATGTCAAAGCCAAAGTGATTGCCTTGTTTTTGCCGTTTCGTCATATCGAACAGACTGCCAATTTACACATGATGTCGGGCAGTGCTTATGGTTATGGCACGGTGCTGACCCAAGCCTGTATTTATGCTGCGATGGATCGTTTAGGGATGGCGCAGTACATCTCACGGGTTGGTTTGGCACTCGATGGCAACACGGGCGAATCTTTAATTCCAGCCAAACAAGCATGGATGCAGGATGAAGCATGGCAAGGACTGCGCAAGTTGTGTGAAACCAGTTTGATCGAGCAGGACTATTTCAAACTGTTTTTATTACAAAACTTGGTGATTGACAGCTTTATGAGCGAATTGGTTTACACCCAATTTGATCAATGGCTGGCACAGCATCAAGCACGTGACTTGGCGATGCTGATGGAATTTATGCAGGAAGCCATGGCAGATTTACGCAAATGGTCAGACAGCGTATTTAAAACCGCAGCTGCAGAATCTGCACATAACAAACAATTGTTGAGCCAGTGGTTAGCCGAATATTTACCTGAAGTGAAAGCGGCATTTGCAGCGTGGGCAGCTGAGGCGTTGTCTGCAGATGCAGTCGACATTGCAGAACAAAAACTGCTGGAACGCAGTAAAAAAATTGGCATCGAACTCGAACAAATTTTGCAGGCTTAAGGAGAAGCAGCATGTCTAAGGTTTATCTCGCATTACAGGACAATGACACGTCGCGCTACATCATTGAAGCGATTGAAGAAGACAACCCAGATGCCACGATTCAATATCTGCCAGCCATGATTCGGGTAGAAAGCGAAACAGGTCTGATTGTTAAAGCAGAAACGGTATCTGAAAAACTTGGACAAGATTGGGATATTCAGTCTTTACAACTCAACATGATTACGTTGGGCGGCAACGTCGAAGAAGATGATGACAGTTTCCGTTTGCACTGGAACTAGGAATAAGGATGTGCACTGAGCCAATTTGAGTACAGTGCCGCCAGAACATATTGCTGCATAGATTGCCGCTAAAAAATTTAAGGATGATGAGCATGAATTCACAAGTTAAAACCCCAGCAAAAAAACTGAATGCCAAAGACCGTTATCGCGCACTTACTCGTGACTTGGATTGGGACTTTTCTTATGCAGACCGCAAAGAAGCCTTTCCATACGAAGAATTTGAAGGCATTAAAATTACAGACTGGTCTAAATGGGAAGATCCATTCCGTTTAACCATGGATGCTTACTGGAAGTATCAGGCAGAAAAAGAGAAAAAACTTTACGCCATTTTTGATGCTTTTGCACAAAACAACGGTCAAATGAACGTGACCAATGAGCGTTATTTGAATGCCATCAAACTGTTTTTAACTGCGGTAACTCCGCTTGAATATCAGGCATTCCAAGGTTATGCACATGTAGGGCGTCAGTTCAGTGGTGTAGGCGCACGTATCGCATCACAAATGCAGTCGATTGATGAATTACGTCACGTGCAGACGCAAATTCATGCCATGAGCCATTACAACAAATTCTTTGATGGTTTTCAGGATTGGTCGCACATGCATGACCGCGTTTGGTACTTGTCTGTACCAAAATCTTTCTTTGAAGATGCGCGTTCAGCAGGGCCGTTTGAGTTCTTGTTAGCCATTAGCTTTGCCTTTGAATATGTATTGACCAACTTGTTGTTCGTACCGTTCATGTCAGGTGCAGCACACAATGGCGATATGGCAACGGTCACCTTTGGTTTTAGTGCACAGTCCGATGAAGCACGTCACATGACTTTAGGTCTAGAAATCGTGAAATTCTTGTTAGAACAACACGAAGATAACGTGCCAATCGTACAGGAATGGATTGATAAGTGGTTCTGGCGTGGGACTCGTCTGTTATCTATAGTTGGCATGATGATGGACTACATGCTGCCAAACAAAGTCATGTCGTGGAAAGAAGCGTGGGAAACCTACTTTGAAGAAGCGGGCGGTGCGTTATTTAAAGACTTGAGCCGTTACGGTATTCGTATGCCGAAATATTCAGAAGTAATTACCAAAGAAAAAGAACACGTGTCGCATCAAGCGTGGTGGATTTTCTATAACTTCGGTCATGCAGCAGGTTTCCATACTTGGATTCCAACCGATCAGGAAATGGATTGGTTATCTGAAAAATATCCAGACACCTTTGACAAATACTACCGTCCAAAGTGGGAGTTAGCACGCAAGATGGAAGCAGAAGGCAAGCGTTTCTACAGCGCAGGCTTACCGCAATTGTGCCAAATTTGCCAAGTGCCAATGACTTTCACCGAAATGGATGGCGATCCGACCATGTTTACGTATCGTGAGTCTGTTTATAAAGGCGAGCGTTACCACACCTGTTCAGATGGTTGTCACGATATTTTTGAACGTGAACCTGAAAAATATGTGCAGGCATGGTTGCCAGTGAACCAAATTCTACAAGGCAACTGTGGTGGCTTAGATTTGGAAAACATGCTGCGCGAATATTATCGCTTCAATGTCGGTGCAGATAACTTGGATATTGAAGGTTCACCAGACCAGCAACGCTGGAAAAAATGGAAAGGTGATGCGGCTTAACGCTCATTCACTATCTAAAGTAAATATCTAAAATTTAAGTTATTTCAAGATTCAAATTTAAAAGGATTTCGGTTTGAGTCATTTGCGGCTCAAACTACCCCGATACGGAGAATGACCATGTCAGTACGCGCTATTCGCCCAGATTACGACTTTGAACCACGCGACCTACAAAAACACTATGGCGACAACATTTTGGTGTATGTGGGTTGGGATCATCACACTTTATATTGTTCTGCACACGCCATGTTGGTTTCGCCGCAGCAAACCTTTCAGGAATTTTTGGATCAGCAAATGCAGGCGGGTTTCCATCAACATCCTGACTTTGAAAACATTAAATGGGATGAAGTGCAATTTACTTTAAACAAACAGGTAATTCAGCCACGCCCTGAACAGACCTTGGCAGAAATTGGCTTCGATCAAAAATCACTACTGCGTTTTGTGACCCCAGGACTGAATGGGTACAAGGGCGCACACGTTTAAAACAGTAAGATCACAACAAAATAAAGACAGCAAAGCACAGTCAGTAAGTACAAGACAGGAGGTCGCAGATGAGCTATCAAGTCACAATTGAGCCAATTGGCACAACCATTGAGGTTGAAGAAGATCAAACCATTTTAGATGCCGCGTTACGTCAAGGCGTGTGGTTGCCATTTGCTTGTGGGCATGGCACTTGCGGCACTTGTAAAGTCCAAGTCACCGATGGTTATTATGATATCGGCGAAGCGTCACCTTTCGCGCTGATGGATTTGGAACGTGAAGAACACAAAGTGTTGGCGTGCTGCTGTAAGCCTGAATCAGACATGACCATTGAAGCCGATGTTGATGAAGACCCAGATTTCTTGGGATATTTGGTTCAGGATTATCTGGCCAAAGTCCTTGAGGTAAAGGACTTATCTCCAACCATTAAAGGTGTGCGCTTGCAGTTAGACCGCCCGATGGAGTTTCAGGCAGGGCAATACATTAACGTGCAATTCCCGGGTATTGAAGGCACTCGTGCCTTCTCAATTGCCAATGCACCAAGCGAACTAGGCATTATTGAATTGCATATTCGTCATGTTGTGGGCGGCAGTGCTACGACCTATGTGCATGAGCAGCTTGCGGCAGGCGACGCACTGGAAATTTCAGGGCCATACGGACAATTCTTTGTACGTAAATCGGATGATCAGGATGCGATTTTTATTGCAGGTGGTTCAGGTTTATCTAGCCCGCAATCTATGATTTTAGACTTACTAGAGTCGGGTGATACCCGCACCATTTACCTATTCCAAGGTGCGCGTGATGTTGCGGAATTATATAACCGAGAACTGTTTGAGCAGTTAGTCAAAGACTATCCAAACTTCCGCTACATTCCTGCATTAAATGCACCTAAAGCAGAAGACCATTGGACAGGATTTACAGGCTATGTGCATGAAGCGGTTGCCGATTATTTTGAGCAGCGTTGCGGTGGACACAAAGCCTATTTATGCGGCCCACCAGTCATGATTGATGCAGCAATTTCGACCTTAATGCAAAGCCGTTTGTTTGAACGTGATATTCACACTGAACGCTTCTTGAGTGCTGCCGATGGTGCAAGTGGTCAGTCACGTTCAGCATTGTTTAAACATATTTAACACATATTTAAAAGTGGATAGGTGCTGCAATATTGTACTGAGCCTATCGAATTGCAATAGATAAAAAGTTTCCAAGGAAGTCGGTCAGTGTTGAGGCATTTAGCTCAGCACTGACACCATCATCAACACAGTAAGGCAGTGTCAAAAGCCAAAATAGCAATGCGACAACCAGCAAAGCCAAAATAGCCAAGGAGAGTTACATGGACCGTCAACAAATTGATACTTTAGTGAAGGAAATGAACGTAGACACCGCTACACGCCCTGTCGATCAGCGTGTGCAGCAAATAGTGGTGCGTTTAGTGGCAGATTTATTTCAAGCCATTGAAGATTTAGACATTCAGCCTTCAGAAGTGTGGAAAGGTCTGGAATATATTACCGATGCAGGCAAAGCCAATGAACTTGGTTTACTTGCAGCAGGTTTGGGTTTAGAACATTATCTAGATTTACGTGCCGATGAAGCCGATGCTAAAGCAGGCGTAACAGGCGGTACACCACGTACCATTGAAGGGCCACTTTATGTTGCAGGTGCGCCTGAATCAGTCGGTTTTGCGCGTATGGATGATGGTTCAGAATCAGACCATTTAGATACGTTAATTATTGAAGGTACAGTCACTGACACCAATGGCAATATCATTGAAAATGCCAAAGTCGAAGTTTGGCATGCCAACGGTTTAGGTAACTATTCATTCTTTGATAAATCTCAGTCTGACTTTAACTTACGCCGTACTATTTTCAGTGATGCCAATGGTAAATATGTGGCGCAAACGACCATGCCAGTCGGTTATGGCTGCCCACCAGACGGCACGACTCAAGCTTTATTAAACAAACTAGGTCGTCATGGCAACCGTCCATCTCACGTGCATTACTTCATTTCTGCACCAGGTTACCGCAAACTCACTACGCAATTTAACATTGAAGGTGATCAATACCTGTGGGATGACTTCGCATTTGCGACCCGTGAAGGTCTGGTTGCAACAGCGGTAGATGTGACCGATGCTGCAGAAATTCAGCGCCGTGGTTTAGACAAACCATTTAAGCACATCACCTTTAACTTTGAATTAGTCAAAGACACTGCAAATGCACCATCGACTGAAGTTGAACGTCGTCGTGCAAGTGCTTAATCCCACACCTTAAAACACAAAGTTTTAACACGTTCGCTAATACAGCATCAGCAAGTTCTTTGTTGATGCTGCCCTTAAAAGTCGGCTGTTCGCGCATGAATGATTCAGGCGCAGCAGGCAGACTTCATCAAAATTTCTATTGAATAGGATGTTCTATGAATAACAAAATTTGGGCACTCATGCTTTTGGGTGTCATGGCGACACACGTCAATGCAACAGAAAACGGTTTAGATACATTTGGATTAGGCGCAGAAGGCATTGCAGCAGGGGCTTTACCACCAGCTGGGGTATACTTACTCAACTACTATCAGAACTATCATGCCAGTGAGTTTAAAGACGGCCCAGACAATTTCCATGCCGATGTGAATGTCTATATTCCACGTTTGGTATGGATGACCCCCCAACACATTGCAGGCGGTCAGTTGGGTTTATATGCTGCACAGCCTTTGGTCGATTTGCGTTTAAATGTGATGGGCATGTCAGACTCTAACAGTGGTTTGGGCGATTTGATTATTGGCAGCATGTTGGGTTGGCATAAAGGCAATCATCACAGTGTAGCTGCTTTAGAAGGTGTGCTCGCAACAGGCGATTATGAAGATGCCAATCCACAACGTCCTGTAGTTGCCAACTTAGGTAAGAACTACAACACCATTCGTCCTATCTTTGCGTATTCTTATTTGCAGCCGCAAGGTTGGGAGTTTTCCACCAAAATGTCTTATAGCTTCAACAGTGAAAATGACGACACAAATTATCAGTCGGGGGATTATTTCGCTGGAGATTATGCAATCGGTTATCAATTGAATGATCAAGTCAAATTGGCACTCGAAGGTTATGTATTTAAACAAACCACAGATGATGAAGTGAATGGTGTCAGTATTGGCAATAAAGGACAGGCTCTATCTTTTGGTCCCGCGATTCAATACAAACGTGATAATTGGTCTTTGGAAGCAAAGTTTTTGAAAGAAACCGAAGTGGAACATCGTCCTGAAGGACACTCTTCGACTTTGAAATTGGTTTGGGCTTTTTAAAGCCCGAACCTGATTCTGCAGTGTTGCACATCAAGCTATCTTACAAAACAAAGTCAAGTTGAAAGACTTGTCTTTTTTGCAGCATCATTTTTCAAGATGGCTTGCTTCTAATTACGTGCTTCCATAAGTTGAGTTTGGTGGACTGAATTTTTAATCTCTCACGTGTTGCACTTATGCGCTAAGATTAGGCATAGCAACAGGGTGCGTATTGCGAGCAGGAGAGCCATTTTGAATCAAATAATGGATGCCGATGTAATTATTATTGGTGGCGGACAAGCAGCATTGGCCACGGCTTACTTTTTAAAACGGCAAAAAATCAATTTTCTGATCTTGGATAATCAAACGCAGTCGGGCGGTGCGTGGCAACATGCGTGGGATTCTTTACAGCTGTTCTCTCCAAATACATGGAGTTCTTTGTCCGGCTGGTTAATGCCAAAAACCGAACAGGAATATCCGAAACGATTAGAAGTGATTGACTATTTAACAGCGTATGAAACACGCTATCAATTTCCTGTGCTGCGTCCTGTGCAGGTCGAAAAAGTCCTGAAGGAAGGCAATGATTTAATTGTGTGTTCGGCACAGCAAAGCTGGCGAGCCAAAGCCGCTGTGAGTGCTACTGGAACGTGGAGTCAGCCTTTTATTCCTGCTTATACAGGACGCGAACGCTTTTTAGGCACACAAATTCATTCGGCTCATTACCGCAATGCCAATGCTTTTCAGGGCAAAAGAGTCATGATTGTCGGCGGGGGTAACTCAGGCGCACAAATTTTGGCAGAAGTGTCTAAAGTGGCCGAAACTTTTTGGGTTACACAGCAACCGCCAAGTTTTTTAGCCGATGATGTAGATGGACGGGTTTTATTTTTACGTGCCACGGAGCGCTTAAAAGCCCAGCAGGAAGGTCGCAGTATAGAACAACCGATTGGCGGTTTGGGGGATATTGTGATGATTCCAAGTGTCAAAGATGCACGGCAACGCAATGTATTGCATGGTCTGCCGCCATTTGACTATTTAACTGAACATACTGCAGTTTGGGCAAATGGAAGTGAACAGGAAATTGAAGCCATTATTTGGTGTACAGGTTTTAAGGCAGCAGTGTCACATTTGCAAAGTTTGGGTGTGGTCAATGCACACGGTACAGTCGATGTGTCAGAAAATCGAGCGCTACAACAGCAAAATTTGTGGTTGGTCGGTTATGGTGATTGGACTGGTGCAGCATCGGCAACTTTAATTGGCGTTTCCCGAACAGCACGAGATGTGGCAGCGCAAATCGCAGCGTATTTACAGACAACAGTGTAAGGTCATCATTGTGACTAAAAGTTATGATTAAAAACTGAAAACAGCAACTATAGCCATAAAAAAAGCCCTCTGTAGTAGAGGGCAAGAGGGTAACTTAAAAGTATTTACAGGCACTACTCAAAATAAGCAGTTACTGTTTTGGTAAATCAAACCAAATAAATTGGCTGTCTTGCTTTGCTTCAATCACGGCATCATCAGCAAATAACAAGGCATCGCCTGCTTTCACGGTCTGCTCACCAATGCTGATTTCACCACGAATTACATGCACATAGTTTACCGCTTGTGTTGCTGTAACTTCTAAACGATGTCCAGTTTCTAAAACAGCTGCTTTTACTTCTGCCTGTTGACGAATGTGCATTGGGGCATTGTCATTCGGGCCGACAATTAAATGCCACTGGTTGGGTGCTGTATTTGGGTCACGTTGAATTTGCTGATACGTCGGCTCTGCATCGCGTACATTCGGCTGAATCCAAATTTGCAGCATGTGTACTTCTTCATCACCATTGTTAATTTCGCTGTGCTGAACGCCTGTACCTGCGCTCATTAACTGCCATTCACCTGCAGTAATATGGCGTTCATTGCCCATGCTGTCGCGGTGGGAAATCGCACCACTTAATACACAAGTCAAAATTTCCATGTTGTCGTGTGGGTGAGTACCAAAACCATTATGTGCGGCAATACGGTCATCGTTAATGACACGTAAGGCACTAACACCCATATATTTCGGGTTATACCAATTACCAAAAGAGAAACTATGTTTGGTGTCTAACCACCCCATTTTCACATGACCACGATCTTCACTACGGTGTAAATAAGCATTCATGATAATGCTCCTATCATTTTTTTAACTTGAACTAATCTTAATCTTTTCACCGCAGCCGACCTAGAGGCGAACTGCAACATGCCGTTCTAAAATTGCAACATGTGTAGATTTTTTGCAGAACCTAGACATTTTAGAGTTTTATCGCGGCATTAAAAAACCCACGTAAAAACGTGGGTCTTTTGCGGTTTAAAGCGATCACTGATTATTCAAGGAATTTTACAGTCACGCCAGAACGTACTTTACGACCTAAATCGTTTGCATCCCAGTTGGTTAAACGGATACAACCATGCGACGCTGTTTTTGAAATGGTCGATGGGTTTGGTGTGCCGTGAATACCGAATGATTTTTTACTTAAACCAATCCAGATATTCCCCACAGGGCCGTTAGGGCCTGGTGGTAAAGACAGCGGTTTTAAGTTTTTGCCCTGAATAAAGTTACTTGGTGAATAGCTGTACCATGGGTTTGGTGCAACACCTGTCACTTTATAAGTACCTGTTGGCGATGGAGTATCTGCACTGCCAATGGTTGCTGGGAATGAGCCGACCATTTGGTTTTGTTTGTTGAACAAATACAGTTGTTTTGCACCTTTGTGCGCCACAATCAGGTGAATGTCTTCAGGTAAGTCATTGCGAACGTTGGTCACCAATAACTTTTCACCCACTTTATTAAATGTTGCATTCGGATTTAATTTCTTTAAGAAATTTTCATCCATGTGGAATTTTTCACCTAACATTTCACTTACGCGGGTGTAGTACAAGCCTTTCATTTTGGCTTGTTCTGCATAGTCATGCGGAATAGATTTCGCATAAGGACCTTTTAAGTCCGCTTCAGTAACCGTGTATTCTACAAATGCAGGACGTGAACCTTGACGTGCAACCAACGCATCCCAAGTTTCTTTGGTTAAAATACCCGTTGGGCTAATGCCATTCATTTGCTGGAATGATGCAATTGCTTTTAGGGTGTTCTTACCACTAGTGCCATCAATTGCACCTGGAGAAGCATGTGAATTGTTCAGCATCACGTGTGCACGTGCATACACAGGGAACTGACCTTTACCAATATTTTCATACCAAGTGGCATTATTTAAACCATCTAAAGTCCATGAAGCTTTTGGTGCTGCTGTGTTGGATGTAGCAGTTTGGCTTGCAGAGCTTTTTGTTGGTGCAGTGCCTACATCGGCAGTGGTATCTTCAGTTTTGTGTAGATCATCTAAGGTTTTTGAAGCCTTATTTAAATCATTTTGTTCTTGTTGCGTAATAGCAGTGTCTGTTGCATTTAGATTATTTTGTGCAGCCGATGCTTCTGTCGCTAAAGGATCAATCGGATCTTCAATAGCGGTATTGCTAATCACTTGTGGATTTAACGGTTGTTCAGCAGTAGATGCAGCAAAAGTAGTCCCTGCAAAAATGCAACTTAAACTCATTGCGAGTATTGTGCGAACCAACATGTAATTCAACCTTGAGAATTATTCATTTACATAGATAAAAACTAGCCAAGTATTGCAGAAAAACTAAGGAGATGCAGTAGTTGTTTTGTGTAAATATGCAAGATAACCCCAATTTTACAGTGACTTTTGTTTGTGTGATGTATTTCACATAAACGTAAGCTGAATTTGAACACTTAGAATAGGCTGAAAAGACGAGCAAGAAATGAAGTTATTAAAACTTCAACCTTTTTGATATGATGGCTGCAAGATTGAAAATGAGTTGGGAAAGTAAATGACGACCTTAAAAAATGATCGTTTTCTTCGTGCCTTATTACGTGAGCCAGTAGATTGCACGCCCGTATGGATGATGCGTCAGGCAGGACGTTATTTACCAGAATATCGTGCTACACGTGCGCAGGCAGGAGATTTTCTTTCTCTATGCAAAAATACTGAATTTGCCTGTGAAGTGACTTTACAGCCTTTGCGTCGTTATGAATTAGATGCTGCGATTTTATTTTCAGATATTTTAACTGTACCCGATGCATTAGGCTTAGGTCTGTATTTTGAAGTAGGCGAAGGGCCAAAGTTTCATAAAACGGTGCGTACCGAGCAAGACGTTGCCAATTTACCTAAATTTAATGCCAAGTCAGACTTAGACTATGTCATGAATGCAGTATCGACCATTCGTTCTGCTTTGGGCGGACAAGTGCCTTTAATTGGTTTTTCAGGTAGTCCATGGACTTTGGCAACGTATATGGTTGAAGGTGGTTCAAGCAAAGATTTCCGTTTCACCAAAAACATGATGTACGCACAGCCTGAAGTTTTACATGCACTATTAGACTGTCTGGCCGATGCAGTGACCGAATACTTAAATGCACAAATTGATGCAGGTGCACAGGCAGTACAAATTTTTGACAGTTGGGGCGGTGCATTGGCCCATCGTGAATATCTTGAATTTTCACTCCACTATATGCAGAAAATTGTGTCAGGTCTGCAACGTGAAAAAGATGGACGTAAAATCCCTGTTATTTTATTTACCAAAGGTGGCGGTCAATGGCTGGAGCCAATGATTGCAACAGGTGCAGATGCTTTTGGTCTGGACTGGACAACACCGTTAAATGTCGCACGTCAAACGGTGAGTGGTCGTGCCGCATTGCAAGGTAACTTAGACCCAGCCACTTTGTACGGTTCACCTGAAGCAATTGCCAAAGCAACACGTGCGATGCTAGATGATGCCTATGCCAATGGTGAAAAAACAGGTTATGTAGCCAACTTAGGGCATGGTATTACCCAGTGGGTAGACCCTGAACGTCCTAAAGTATTTATCGACACGGTTCATGAATACAGTGCCAAATATCTATAATCGCACAATGATATAGATGGATCATTTGTAGATGTATCGGTGTAATCTCAGCTTCAGTCAGGTTGTCACATCATGTGGATAACATGGCTAAAGTCAGGAGTTGAGTTTTCGACTAAGGCAGCTTCGGCTGCCTTATTTGGAATTTTATTGCTGATTGCATTTGCCCTGACTGCTTCAATGGGCAGTCAGGAATATTTCGGATTTTTCCGTTACGACTATTTATTATTCTATGCCTTAATTATTCAAGTTTGTCTTTTATATTTAAAACTGGAATCTTGGGCAGAAGCCAAAGTCATCGCTTTGTTTCATATTTTAGCGATGATCATGGAAATTTTTTTAACTCATCCACAAATTGCATCGTGGCAATATCCTCAACCTGCTGTCTTTAAAATTATGACCGTACCGCTTTTTGCAGGCTTTATGTATTCTGCAGTTGGCAGTTTCTTTGCGCGTTCTTTGCGTTTGTATCGGGTATCTTTACGGAATTTGCCGACTTTTAGCAATATGATGGCCTTGGCAGTGTTGTCGTACATCAACTTCATGAGCAAGTTTTTTATCCCCGATATTCGTTATGGCTTGTTTGCGTGGAGCGTTGTGATTTTCTGGAAAACCAAAATTCGTTTTCAATTACAACGGTCTCAATTACAACTGCCAATGTTGCCTGTATTGATGCTTTTGGCTTTTATTATTTGGGTCGCAGAAAACATTAGCACCTTTTATCAAATATGGTTGTATCCAAGTCAGGTCGATGCGTGGCACATGGTCGGCTGGGGCAAACTCGGTTCTTGGTATTTATTGCTGTTACTGAGTCTGGTTCTGGTCATGAAAATTTTGGGTTATCGCGATGCAGAAGGGCAGTGGACACTGAAAACTGATGATCAACAGCAGCTGTAAATCTAAATGCTATCTTCAACACTAAAATCTATTTTCAAATTTAAGACCAATCTTTAAGCTAAAAACCAATCGACGCTACAAAAATGCACAAAAATAATGCCTGATTTTGTGATAAATGTTTTGCCTTCTGAGTGACATCTCGCTATCTTAAAATAGTGTAATAAAAATTACACATAGCAATAAAGAATAACGATTCGAAGCATAATTTTTCGAATAATAAATCTCTGGAGTAAGGCGATGATTAAAAAATTAGCATTGGCTGCTGTCTTGGCAGTGGGTTCTACAGCAGCATTTGCAGACCGTGATGCAGGTTGTGGTATCGGTTCTCAAGTTTGGGCAGGTCAGTCTGGCAAAGTTGCAAAAATTTTAGCAGCAACTACAAACGGTATTTTTGCAAACCAATTGTTTGGTATCACATTTGGTACTTTAGGTTGTAGCGGTACAGGTACAGTAACTGCACAAGTTGTGACATTTACCAATGAAAATGCTGAAACATTGGCACGCGATATGGCAGTTGGTGAAGGCGAAAGCTTGAACGTATTGGCTGAATTATTAAGCATTAAAGCAGAAGATAAAGCACATTTCTTTGCGGTTTCTAAGCAAAACTTTGCATCTATTTATTCTGCAGAAAACCAGACTTCTTTAGAAGTATTGGCATCTTTACAGAGCGTGATGGCGAATGATGACGTTTTAAAAGCATACGTTTAAGTTTGAATAAAGCCCTGCATTATTCGCAGGGCTTTTTTATAGCACAAGAATACGTTTAAGCCTGAATATGTATATAAAATTTATAAAATGTCCATGAAATCCATTATTTTAAGTAGTTTAGTTTTTTTATCTCCTACGGTTTTTGCGTTATCTCCTGAAATATCTCCAATACAGATTCAGCCACTTACAGCCACTTCTACAGTACAAAATACAAATAAATTAGCAATATCTTCCGCACATTATGTGCAAAAAGCCAAAGACCTACACTTGGCAGAACAGGTGACTTGGCAGCGTTTAATGTATGCGCAGCAAGGCAAAAGTGAAGTGCAATATGCAGGCTATTTTGTGTCGGAACAAGGCGGAAGCAATTTAAACCAAGAGTTACTTCGCAATGTGCAGGCATTATTTGAAACAGCGCCTGCCAATCAATCGGTGCAGTGTAAATTTCCTGCACGTAGCCGCTGGTTAATTGAACAATTACAAATTCCTCAACAAGATTTGGCACAGGTGCAATGTCCTGAATTGGACGAATGGATTGGACAAATTAAACCTTATAAAGCAGTGCTGATTTATGCCACAGACTTTATGGGCAATCCAAGTTCTATGTTTGGGCATACTTTATTGCGCTTAGACCCAAAAGATCAAAAACAACTGAATTTAATTTCTTATGCTGTCAATTATGCAGCAACGGTAACGGGCAGCGAAGGTTGGTCTTATGCATGGAAAGGACTTACAGGGCAATATCCGGGTGAATATTCACTGATGCCGTATTACCGCAAAGTAAAAGAATATGGCGATTTAGAAAGCCGAGATTTGTGGGAATATGAACTGGCACTGAATGAGCAGGAAACCACATTTTTAGTGCAGCACATTTGGGAAATGAAGCATGTGCAATTTCCGTATTATTTTATCAGTGATAATTGTGCCTATCGCTTATTGGGTTTAATGGATTTGGTGCGCCCTGAGCTGAATTTACAGCAGCAGTTTAGAGTCGCATCTATTCCAATTGAAACACTAAAAGCTGTAGAGCAGGAAAATTTAGTGGCAGATGTTGTCTATCGTCCTGCTTTGGAAACTCAGTTATTGGCGCAAGCTAGACAACATGGCACAGCGTTGGCAAAAACTGCCCATCAAGTGGCCGAAGCAGAACCTGAAAATGTGGCGGCAGTTTTGCAAAATCACAGCCAAATCGATCAAGCTAAAATTCTGGAAATGGCTTATGACGATTTGTATCTGAAACTGATTGGACGCAAAATTGAAGCCAAAATTGCACAACCGCGACTGAGACAAATTCTGAGTTTAAGAAGTCAGATCAATTTAGAAAAACAACGTCAGGATGTCGCACGCCCTCAGGTCGATCCTGTGCAGGGGCATCATGCACGAAGCTTTGCTGTGCGTACTGGCGAGGTGCAAGGCGAGCATTTTGTAGAGTTGAGTCATCGACAGGCTTACCATGACTTACTTGATCCGCAAGGTGGTTTTCGTACAGGGACGCAACTCAACTTTTTAGAAGCTTCTGTGCAATATCGTGAAGACCGCTTAAAACTGAATCAGTTAGATTTACTCTCGGTGAACTCTTATAACCCAATGACCGCATTTAAAACACCACTTAGTTGGGGCTTTAATTTGGGTTGGCAGCAAGAAGCCCTGAATTCACACGGAACTTTTAGTGAAACTGAGCAGCATGGCGTGATGAGCATCAAGACCCAGTTTGGTTATAGCGTGGCTAATCAAGCGCGTGAACATTTGTGTTATGTGCAAATTCAAAATCATGTGCAAGCGGGTAAGGCTTTAGACAAAGGCTGGCGTGTTGGAATTGGCCCAACACTGGGTTGTCAAAATATCTGGTCAGCACGCATGAATAGTTTGGTTCAGCTTGAATTACCGTATTGGGAAGAACGTCACCAATGGCAATTTAAGCTGAACAGCCAGTTGCAATATGTACTCAACCCGCAGCATGTGTTGCGATTGGGTTGGGAATATCAACAACAGGACAAACAGGACTGGAACAAGACCAGTTTAGGCTATGTGCATTTTTTTTAAAGAGCTGTTGAATTTATACTGAATTGTAAAAAACCAGCTAAACAAGTTGAGTTGCTGGTGAAACCCGTTAAAATTTAGCAGTTTCTTTTGGCTGGGTTGTTGTGGATGTATCAAGAGTGTACGCATGAGCTTGCAGAGCAATGGAAGTCAATTTGCGAGCAATTTAAGCCAGAAGATTTGCAAGCGACATTCCAGTTTATTCAAGCACATGCAGAAGATTTTGTGATCGAGTTCTATCAGCAAATGTTGCTTGAAGAACATGCGACAGAATTTTTGTCTGCAGAGATGGTGAAGAATCGCTTAAAAAACTCTTTATATCAGTGGCTAATTTCCAGTTTTGAAGTTCCGTTTCAACACAATTATAACGAGATTGTAGAAAAGCAATTTAAAGTGGGCGATGTGCATGCACGTGTACAAATTCCATCTTGGCTGATTATTCGTGGTGTGCGCGTTATTATAAAAAAGGCTTTTGAGTTTTTTGCAACAGAAGCCAATAGCAACTTAAATCAGTTTAATTATTTAAGCCAAATTTTATGCTTTGCCACAGAAATTATGTGCCGATCTTATGAAATGAAGGTCGAAGTACATAATGATATGAAACATACCTATCGCTTATTTTCTGCCATGCAAGATGTTGCCGTGCACAAAGATCGACAACGCGGAACTTTGCTGGATTGGGAAAATGAACTGATGTTTCAGGTGGTGTCCGATCACACCAAAATGACGCAACCGATTTTATCTAAAACAGAATTTGGTTTATGGTTTATTCATAAAGCGGCTTATGCATTTTCAAGTTCGGAACAAGTACAAACTATTACTGAATTTATTTATCAGGTGGATGAATTAATTCAGAAAATTGGTCAATGTGAAAGTCAGGCACAGGCAATTGAAATGATTCAATCCATTCGTGCCAAGAATCGTGAAATTTTGCATTTAGTCGATCAAATTTTTCAGGTGTCTGAATATATCAATTCAGGCAATGATGCCTTAACTCAACTGCTCAACCGCCGTTATTTAAATACCATCGTGTCCCGTGAAATTAATTTTTCACGAAAAAATAATTCGCCTTTAACATTGTTGGCGATAGATGCCGATCATTTTAAATCAATCAATGACCGTTATGGACATGCAGCAGGAGATGATGCATTACAGTTTTTAGCTGATGTGATTTTGCAATATGCAAAAGGCAGTGACTATGCCTTCCGAATTGGCGGCGAAGAATTTTTACTGTTACAGATTGATACCACCATTGATCGTGCCTTGGTAGTCGCTGAAAATATTCGTAAACGTGTCGAAAAAGCCACATTAAAAACATCAACAGGTGAAGAATTTAACTTTACCATTAGTATAGGTGTGCATGAATATGATGGGCATCCAGACTATCAACGTTTTTTTGAAGAAGTGGATAAAGCCTTGTATATGGCAAAAAATAATGGACGCAACAATGTGTCTGTAGGTTGAATCTGAAGATGTATCAAGCTAATTTTTTAATCTAAAACCCAAAAATCCCGAACATAAATTTCGGGATTTTTTATTTGATTGAGGAACTTAGCCACAATTTAAAAACTCTCAGGCACCGCACTTAAAAATTCACGACGGGCTTCTTTATCTGTTTTAAAGTCACCTACAAAAGATACGGTACGTGTGGTCGATTCCTGTTTGCCTACACCGCGCATCATCATGCACATATGGGCTGAATCAATCACCACAGCAACACCGCGTGCTTTGGTCACTTCAGCCACAGCTTCCGCAATTTGCTGAGTCAGATTTTCCTGAATTTGCAAACGACGTGCAAACATTTCGGTAATACGGGCAAATTTAGACAAGCCTAAAACATTACCTTCAGGTAAATAGGCGATATGCACGCGACCATAAAATGGCAATAAATGATGTTCACACAGTGAGTAGAACTCAATATTTTTCACCAAGACCATTTCACGGTTGTCGGATGGAAATACGGCATTATTGGTCACTTCGGCTAAGGTTTGGCTATAGCCCGAAGTTAAATACGAAAAAGCTTTAGCAGCACGCATCGGCGTATCTTTTAGACCTGGACGATTAAGATCTTCACCAACGGCGGTTAGGATGTTTGCGTAGGATTGCTGCATAGACATAAGACGTGTTCACTTACACTGATATTGAACAAGGTCGGCATTGTAACAGAAAACTATTGCAATGCCTTGTTTAAAAGATGAAACCGATTACTGTTTAAACTTTGGGTTCTTTTCGCTGCGTTTAAGCAACACTAAAACTGCACCAGTGCCACCTTGTTTTTCAGGCGCACTCACAAAAGCCAAAACATCACGATGCTGACGCAGCCAGCCATTTACATAAGTTTTTAAAATGGCTTCAGGGCCTTTGCCATGCACAATTTTAATCACGTTCTGGTTTTCATCTTTAGCCATTTGAATGATTTGCAAAACGGCTACCCGCGCTTCTTCTACCGTACAACCGTGCAAATCAACAGCTTCAAACCAGCGTAAGTTGCCTGCTTTTAAATCTTCAAAGACTTTATGTTGCAAAGTTGCAATGCGATAGCTCAGCGAAGCTTGGCTGCCCACAGGGTTAAGCATGGCTTGCGTATCGGACAGCAAGGTATCATCGGTTTCCATAGGGCCTATGGCTGCTGCACGTTTGGCCAGCGTTTGGGCATCTGGTTTTTTCTTGGCAGTGTGTTCGATTTTTGCAATATTGCCTGCGTCCATTTTTTGAACGCCTTGCATTTGCTGACGAAACAATGCGAGATCATCTTCCTGTTGTTGCTCAGGCGTCTGAACTTTGGGTTCAGACGGCTTGGCAATGCTTGAAGTATGAGGCTGAGTGATTTGCTTTTTAAAAGATTTTAGTAAATTGTACTGTTCTTTAGAAAGCGAAGAATCATGTTTACTCATGGTATTTCAAATTGGATTATAGATTTTCAGGCTGACCAAACAGTGCCGTAAAGGCATGGTCAGGACGTGCTTGTTTCATAAAACTTTCACCGACCAAGAAACTGTGAATCTCATGGTCTTGCATCATACGGACGTCTTCTGGTGTGGCGATACCACTTTCAGTGACCAATAAACGCGCAGGCGGCAACAAGTTTTTTAAACGCAATGAGGTGTTTAAATCGACTTCAAAGGTTTTTAAATTTCGGTTATTGACCCCTAAAATACAACGCTCTGAAAGATTCAAAGCACGTTCCAATTCATTTTCATCATGCACTTCAACCAACACATCTAAGTGATGTTCAAAAGCCGTTTCCGACATTTCTTCCAACTGTTGGTCAGATAAGCAAGATACAATCAATAACACACAGTCTGCATGTAAGGCACGTGCTTCCACCACACCATACGGATCAATCAAGAAATCTTTACGCAGAGCAGGCAAGTTACAGTGTGAACGGGCAATCTGAATATTTTCATCTGCACCCTGAAAGAAATCGACATCAGTCAGCACAGATAAACAGGCTGCGCCTGCGGCTTCATATTGCTGTGCAATTTCGGCAGGGTCAAAGTTTTCACGAATAATGCCTTTAGATGGTGATGCTTTTTTAATTTCCGCAATCACCGCTGGGCGTTTGTTATGCAAGGCTTGTGCAAAGCCACGTGCAGGTGTTGCTGCACGTGCCAATTGTTCTAGGTCTGCATAACTGCGTTGTTTTAAACGCTCGGCAAACTCTTCTTTTTTACGTTCTACAATTTTACCTAAAATGGTATTGCTAATATCCACCATGATGCACCTTCCTGATTTGCTTTATGCTTCGTACTGTTTGAGCGTTTTGGTAAATTCAGACAACACGCCCATTTTTTCCAAAGCTTGTCCACCATAAATAATGTCATGTGCCAAAGCGACACCTTGTTTGTAGCTTGTAGTTAGACCCGAAACATAGATACCCGCACCCGCATTGAGTGCAATCATATTGGCCGCTTTTTCGCCTTTATCTGATTTGTTTTTGCCTAAAGCATCTTTAATCAAACTCAAGCTTTCAGCAGAGTTTTCTACAATCAGTCCTGTTAAAGTTTGAGATTCAATTCCCACGCTTTCAGGGGTAAGTTCCCATTCGGTAATTTCACCATCTTTGAGTTCTGCAACATAAGTGCTCGAAGCAAGGCTAATTTCATCTAAACCATCTTTAGAATGCACCACCATGACATGCTCAGCACCGAGCTGTTTCATCACTTCTGCAATCGGGCGGCATAATTCATTGCTAAACACCCCAATGACAAAACGCTTTACACCCGCAGGGTTAGTCAATGGCCCAAGCAAGTTGAAAATACTGCGAATACCCAACTCTTTACGCGGGGTAACCGCATATTTCATGGCTTTGTGATGATTCGGTGCAAACAAGAAACCTACGCCCATTTCACGAATACAGCGTTCAGTTTGTTGCATGTTTAAGTCAAGATTAATGCCTGCTTGCTCAAGTAAGTCAGATGAGCCTGATTTGGTTGAAACCCCACGGTTACCGTGTTTGGCAATGGTTGCACCTGCAGCTGCAATGACAAAGGAAGAGGCGGTAGATACGTTAAATAGGTTTTGACCATCGCCACCTGTACCAACAATATCTACGAGAAAAGGAATATCGCTGACATCAATTTTGATGGCAAATTCACGCATTACACGTGCAGCAGCAGTAATTTCATCAATGCTTTCGCCTTTTAAGCGTAAGCCCATCATCAATGCACCAATTTGAGCGTCTGTTGCTTCGCCCGACATAATCGCGCGCATCACATCTTCCATTTGAGGCTGAGTCAGGTGAATTTGTTTTGTAATATGGTTGAGTGCTTGTTGAATATTCATGTGATTTGACTCGCTCATTATGCGTAAATTTCCAAAAAGTTTTTAAAGATTTGATGACCGTGTTGGCTCAGGATCGATTCGGGGTGAAATTGCACGCCTTCAACAGGCAAAGTTTTGTGCTTCACGCCCATAATTTCTTCCATCGAACCATCTGCTTCTTTGGTCCAGCATGTCACTTCCAGACAATCTGGCAAGGTTGCTTGATCAATCACCAAAGAGTGGTAACGGGTTGCAGAAAATGGTGAAGGCAGATTGCTAAAAATACCTGTGTTGCTGTGGTACATATCCGATAAACGACCATGCATCACGGTTTTAGCGCGCACAATGTTTCCACCAAAGGCTTGTCCGATACTTTGGTGTCCTAAACACACGCCCAGTAACGGAATTTTGCCTGCGAAATGCTGAATGGCAGGAATAGAAATCCCTGCTTCAGATGGAGAACAAGGGCCTGGGCCAATCACCAAATACTTGGGTTGCCATCGCTCAATATCTTCTAATGTCACGGCATCATTACGAACGACTTTTACTTCCTGATTTAACTCGCCAAAATACTGGACGATGTTGTAGGTAAAAGAGTCATAGTTATCGATCATTAAAAGCATGAGCTAACCTATTGAAAATTGAACACTTTAAGTGCTAAAGAGTCTGAGATAATTTGCTTTATTCCTGCGCCTATAATGAGAAAGGACTTTATTTTTCTTGTCGATAAAGAAGGTGGAATAAGAAAGCACTTATCATCATAGCAAATAATAAGCATTTTCTGCGGACTATTTATATGATAATCCCTGTTAAAGCTTATCAGCGCATTCACCAGTTCATAGATTTTCAAAGCTTATTACACATTGTTCAAGTTTGATCTGAAAGAAATGATCACTTGATCAAGCAGGGTCATTCAGCAGTCATATTTTAGCTTCACACTTATAGATAACGTAAAAAATGCGCTAAAAAGTAGCATCATGGCGCATGTTATTAGCGGTTCACGTCAGGCAGTTTGATTGCAAAACATCGATAGAAAATACAAATGTGTAGTAAAGGTATTTTCAATCAGCTTGCTCGAAAAGAATACAGATTTAGGATTTTTAAACGATCTTATTATTTTTGCTCAATAAAAAATAAAGTGTTGTTTAATATTGTTGAATAATTTGCATTGCTCAATGAAAGTACGGCACAGCAAAATACTTGCATAGATACAGTTTGAGCTATTTTTTGATCTACAATTCAACAGAAATAAAACATAAATGCACTAAAATGGTGCTATGTTTTGCAGTTTTAAATCAAATTAAATGAACAGTGTTTGAATATGGTGCAAATCGTATTTCTGACAGTATAATAGCGACAAAGTAATTTTTTTAAATGATGTATTCTCATACGGAATTCATGGTTTTAGCTTTGCTTTTAAAAGTTGGTACGCTAATTGCTTAATAACTGCCAACTACTAACACGCACTTTCGGGTGCAACAAAAAACATCGGAGCAAAATGAGCATGGCGAACAAGGTCCTTCAACTCATCCAAGAAAGTGGTGCAAAATGGGTCGATTTCCGCTTTACAGATACTAAGGGTAAAGAGCAGCACGTAACTTATCCTGCAGACAGTATCGATGAAGATACCTTTGAAGACGGTAAAATGTTTGATGGTTCTTCAATTGAAGGCTGGAAAGGAATCGAAGCATCAGACATGATCTTACGCCCAGATGCCAACACAGGTTTTATTGACCCGTTCTTTGCAGAACCAACAGTGGTTGTAACGTGTGATGTTATCGAACCATCGACAGGTCAAGGCTATGACCGCGATCCACGCTCTATTGCTCGCCGTGCTGAAGAATATTTAAAATCGACAGGTATTGGTGATACTGCTTTCTTTGGCCCAGAACCAGAATTCTTTGTATTTGACGAAGTAAAATGGGACATCGATATGTCTGGCGCGCGCCACACATTAATCGCTGAAGAAGCTGCATGGTCTACAGGTAAAGACTACGAAGCTGGTAACTCAGGTCACCGTCCACGTGTGAAAGGCGGTTATTTCCCAGTACCACCAGTAGATTCTTCTCAAGATATGCGTGCAGATATGTGTGCAAAAATTGAAGAAA
The DNA here is from genome assembly GCF_002946595.1 of Acinetobacter sp. SWBY1. Classification (NCBI taxonomy): domain Bacteria; kingdom Pseudomonadati; phylum Pseudomonadota; class Gammaproteobacteria; order Moraxellales; family Moraxellaceae; genus Acinetobacter; species Acinetobacter sp. SWBY1. The sequence continues at coordinate 2,869,177 of NZ_CP026616.1, forward strand.
TCATGGGGCCTGGTCGTGTAGAAGTACATCACCATGAAGTTGCATCTTGCCAGTTAGAAATTGGTGTGAGCTTCAATACTATGGTGCGTAAGGCTGACGAAGTGCAACAGTTCAAATATGCAGTTTGGAACGTTGCGCATCAATATGCAAAAACTGCAACCTTTATGCCTAAACCAATGGTAGGCGATAACGGTTCAGGTATGCACGTACACATGTCTATCTCTAAAGATGGCAAAAACTTATTCGCAGGCGATGAATACGCAGGTTTGTCAGAAATGGCGTTGTACTTCATTGGCGGTATTATCAAACATGCCCGCTCTTTGAACGCGTTGACTAACCCATCGACCAACTCATATAAGCGTTTAGTACCGCACTTTGAAGCACCAATTATGTTGGCTTACTCAGCGCGTAACCGTTCTGCATCTATTCGTATTCCTTACGTGTCTAGCCCGAAAGGCAAACGTATTGAAGCGCGTTTCCCTGATCCAATGATGAACCCGTACTTAGGTTTTGCGGCATTGTTGATGGCGGGTCTTGACGGTATTCAAAACAAGATTCACCCAGGTGAAGCTGCAGATAAAAACTTGTATGACCTTCCGCCTGAAGAAGAAGCAAAAATCCCAACTGTGGCACACAACCTAGAAATGGCGCTTGATGCTTTGAAAGAAGATCACGACTATTTATTAAAAGGTGGTGTATTCACCAAAGACATGCTTGATGCTTATATCGAATTGAAAACTGAAGATGTACGTCGTTTGAACACGACCACTCACCCAGTTGAATTTGATATGTACTACAGCTTGTAATACATCAAAAATCTTAAATTTGAAAAACCCGCTTCGGCGGGTTTTTTGTTTTAGATGGTGCAATCATGGTTTTGAATTGGCATGGATTTTATCAAAATATAAGAATTCGCTTAATTTTTTTGGATAATTGCAGGGAATTGCGCCATCGGTCACAAAACTTTGCCTAAATTTGGGCTACACTAGGCTATCTTGTTAAGGTGGCGGAACATGCGAACACAGCCTATTTTTCCCAAGCAGGCAAATCTGCCTTCTGAATTAAAAACATGGCTATATGCAGCAGGTTCTTTGACCCAACAACTGACTCAGCTCGCAGGCGGACAATTTAAAGTTGAACCACTGCAGCAATCTTTTCAGCGTTTAAATTTACAAGATGCCCAGTGGATGCAAATGCCACATTGGCACACTTCATGGGTGCGTGAAAGCTATTTATATGGGTGTGATGAACAGCCATGGGTCAAAGCCAAAAGTATTTTTCCGATTCTAAGTTTGCAAAGCAAAGCCCGTTTATTTCAGCATATTGGCAATAAACCCATTGGCTGGTTTTTATTTCAGCGTACCAATCCGTTGTGTCAAAGGCGTGTGGTTTTGCTCGATGAAGGCTGGACACGACAGAGTTGCTATACTTGGCATGGCTGTAAATTTATTGTCCAAGAAACTTTTTTACCGCGTTTTGAGCAATTTATTCAACAACATTAAGATACGAGATTGGTATGGCATTGGTACAGCAGATCACGTGGCGTGAGCGTTTAGAAGCATATTATTATTTGTGTCGTTTCGATAAACCGATTGGCACAGAACTGGTGTTTTGGCCAACCATGTGGGCCTTGTGGATTGCTAATCAGGGCATGCCGTCTATCGGGATATTAATCCCTATGATTCTGGGCACAATTTTTATGCGCGCTGCAGGCTGTGCCATTAATGACTTTGCTGACCGTAAGGTAGATGGTCATGTAGAGCGTACCAAAACACGTCCTTTAGCCACGGGTGTGATTAGTGCCAAAGAAGCCATTTATGTATTCTTAGGTTTGGTTGCACTAAGCGCAGCCATGTTGTTATTTTTACCAATTGAAACTTTCTATTGGTCATTTGGGGCATTATTTTTAGCGTTTATTTATCCATTTATGAAACGCTACACTCATTTACCGCAAGTGTTCTTGGGAGCGGCATTTTCATGGTCTATCCCTATGGCTTATACCGCTGTAGGTGCAACGCCTGATCTTACTTGTTGGTTATTGTATTTTGGCAATTTGGCGTGGACTGTGGCTTATGACACTCAATATGCAATTACAGACCGTGAATATGATTTGAAAATTGGGGTGAAATCTACCGCAATTTTATTTGGTCGCTATGACATTCAAATTATTTCATTGTTGCAAGCGGGCAGTGTACTTTTGATTGGTACGGCATTGTGGTTAGAAAATTTACTGATTCCGTTTGGTTTAGCGGCATTACTGGTTGTGGTTGCAGACTTTATATACCAATGGAGTAAAACCAAAGATAAAGACCCGCAACGCTGTTTTTGGGCATTTCGTCATAACCGTTGGGTAGGGCTGATTATTTTTGTGGGAATTGTATTGGCTTTAATGTAAATATTTCTGTGCGATAAAAAACTGAGCAAAGCATCTGATGGTAGTTTGGTCAGGTGCTTTTTTATTCGATCGCTGATCAATTTTTGCTGTTAAAAATTAAACTGAGCATTAGAACGTGCGTACTTATGCACAAAGCACAATCAGCATTATTCTGATATATTGAGCCTCATTTTGAAGTTTGAATTAGGAATAGATGATGTCACAGTCTGAACAGCAAGCACCTGCAAAAAAGCCAAGCCTAAAAAAGATGATTTTCTTGGCAAGCTTAGGTTTGTTGATTCCTATTTTCTTGGTTAGCATGGCATTTTTAGCAGTTAATAGTGATGCTAAAAATCAGGAAAAATATAAACAACAGCAGGCAGAAATTATTGCGCGTATTGAAGCGCGTGAAGCTGCAGAACAACAAGCGAAGCAGGCCAGTCAGATACAAGCCGCTTCAGAAGCTACACCTTAATATCGAGTTGATGATTTCAGCTCAAATCTGATTGCAATTGTCTGATACTCGGAATTTCGGTGTATCGGACAACGCGATAACCTGCCTCGTGAAACATTGCATCCCGTTCTGCATCTTCCTGTTCTTTGCCAATATGTGAGGGGTCATCTAACTCTATAATTGCAATGACCTGCATTTCTGCATTTAAGATCACAAAATCAGTCACTTTACGATTAAACAGCGCACGAATTTTATAGTGGTTGTTGGTGATTAATGCGCTAAACGCCACTTGCGCCAAGATGTGATGCTCAGGAAAAGCTTGTTTTAAACGCATAAACATTCTGCGTTCAAAAGCAGTCATCATCGGTTTAGGATAAAAGTTTTTCTTGGGGAAAAATAATTGCTTAAAAATTAAGATAAACAGGGCAAGGCTAGCCAAGCTGCCAATAAGCAAGAAAGTCGATTGACTGGATTCAAACATAGATGATGCGGTGTCGTTAGACCCTAAACAGCAGGAATAAAAAACCCACGTCATAATGCGTGGGTTTTTTAAGAATTTTGGCTCTCCCACCTGGGCTCGAACCAGGGACCTGCGGATTAACAGTCCGTCGCTCTACCGACTGAGCTATGGGAGAATCTGACACGCATTCTATGTGGGTATCTGTTTTTGGTCAAGCTGGAATTGAAAAAAAACCGTAATTATAGATTAACTGCTTTAAAAATAATCATCTAGCTTTGTTTCAACGCAGTTTTTAGAGTGCTTGAATGGCTTTTATATAATCTTCGCGTGTCTGTGGTGGGTTGGTTTTACGACATAAGTTAATTAATTGCAGCATCTCTTGCTGAGTCATTTCTGTTTTCACTTGGCTTTGAATTTGTTTTAAGGTGGCTTGTTGTTGTGCGTTCAGATCACGACTGCATTGATACAGACGTTCATACATGAGTGTCGCAGCAGTTTTATTGCTTTCAGATTTTTGCGTACATTGAAAAATTGCAAAAATCACCACAATCAGAATTGTCCAAAAAATCAGGGATTTTAACCAAGGCGCTTGCATGGGCTTTCAAGTTTTATTGTTGTTGATGAACCTAAGTTAGCGAAAAAATAGAGTCATCACAAGAGGGGATAGCCCGATCTTCACTGTATGGTTTTAATTTTGATTTAAGGGGAGAGTGAGGCCTGTTCCATTCGTTTAGAACATCATATCCACTATAAAAACAATAAAAATTGCAAAAAAAAATCCCACGTCATACTGCGTGGGATTTTTAGAATCTTGGCTCTCCCACCTGGGCTCGAACCAGGGACCTGCGGATTAACAGTCCGTCGCTCTACCGACTGAGCTATGGGAGAATAGATTGGCTCTCCAACCTGGGCTCGAACCAGGGACCTGCGGATTAACAGTCCGTCGCTCTACCGACTGAGCTATTGGAGAATCTGTGGGGCATTTTAGGGATGAAAGTTTAAGTCGTCAACACGTTCATCATCAGAAATGTATTGTTTGCTTTATAAATATTCATTTCGTCTGCAAAAATAAAAAAACTGCCCATAAAGAGCAGTTTTTCTACAGAAAAATAGAAATTATTTTTCTACACCAGCATCTTGACCTGCGTATTTCGCATTTGCGTAATCCCAGTTTACAAGGCTTTCTAAGAAAGTTTTGATGTAAACAGGACGTGCATTACGGAAGTCGATGTAGTAAGCGTGTTCCCAAACGTCAATCGTCAATACTGCAACTTTGCCGTGCGCCATTGGTGTGTCAGCATTTGAAGTTTTCATAATAGAAAGTTTGCCATTCACTTCGTCAGCTACTAACCAAGCCCAACCTGAACCGAATTGAGTTGTTGCAGCAGCAGCAAATTCTTCAGCAAATTTTTCGTAAGAACCGAAAGCTTCATCAATTTTAGCAGCCAAAGCACCAGTAGCTTTACCACCACCGTTTTTCGCCATACAGTTCCAGTAGAACGTGTGGTTCCAAACTTGCGCTGCGTTGTTGAATACACCAGCTTTAGCTGCATCGCCTGCAGTTGCTTTGATGATTTCGTCTAAAGTTTTACCTTCAAGCTCCGTACCCGCGATCAAGTTGTTCAGGTTCACAACATAAGTGTTGTGGTGTTTGTCGTGGTGGAATTCTAAAGTTTCTTTGCTGATGTGTGGAGCAAGATCTTCGTAACCGTATGGTAAAGCCGGTAAAGTAATGGTTGTCATGTTTTCAATTCCTTGCATTTTGCTGGGTTTTAACATTAAGTGGCTCTATTGTAATAGATTTCGAGATCAAATTGCGCATTAGGTATAAATAACCATACAGAATAAGACTCGAATGTATACATCTAAAGACTATGTTAAACACAGATGTCATTTGAGTGAAATCGTTGGGTGAAACGGTGTATTAAATTGGGTTATTTAATTCAAAATAACTATACTCAATATTAAACTGTTCTGAAATAGCTTTTGCGAGTCGTTGTACACCATAGCGCTCAGTCGCGTGATGTCCGCAGGCATAATAATGCACGCCTAGTTCTTTGGCTTCATAATAGGTGCGTTCACTGACTTCGCCCGAAATAAAGGCATCACAACCTTGTTCTGCCGCTTTGCCAATAAAATCTTGTGCTGCACCCGTGCAGAACCCTACTTTTTGAATCTGACTTTTTTCGGCAGGAAGATGAATGGTTTTAAAGCCTAAACGCGCTGTGAGATAGTCACGAAATTCGGTTGCGCTCATGGCTTGCTTTAAAAAACCAATATTACCAATAGGATGACGTTCACTCGGGTCTAGGGCTTGCAAATTTTCTAATGCCAAACATTCAGCAATGGCAGCATTATTGCCTAGACTTGGGTGTGAATCGAGCGGTAAGTGATAACCCACCAAAGAAATATCATGCTGGATTAAACTTTTGATGCGTTTACCGCGCATGCCTGTAATTGGGTAAGGTTCGCCTTTCCAAAAATAGCCATGATGTACCAACAGTAAGTCTGCATTTTGGGCAATAGCAGCATCAATAGCCTCTTGAGAGGCAGTCACTGCACATAAAATTTTTTGAACTTCAGACTTACCTTCAATTTGTAAACCGTTGGGCGCGTAATCTTTAAATTCATGTGTATTTAAAGTTTGATCACACCATTGAATAATTTCTTTTAGCTGCGCCATAACTTTCTCAAATTGCTCATATTTAGCCAATATCAAAACATATTTTGTATTGTAACTAAAGCAAGACAAAACTCTTGGGCTTTTTTATGTTTCTATTTGTGTTTCGTTTTACAATAGCTCATTCAATGACTTAATCATCAAAAAAAATTTACTTAGAGGTACAAAACGTGCGCCGGACCTTTACCTGGTTACCTTGGGTGTTACTCATTCTGGTTATTATTGGCTTTGTGACTTGGCAACAACTGCAAAAACCGAAAGCGCCTGTGGCTGCCGATGGGGTCAAAATGCCTGCCGAGAAAGTTGAACCATTAATTGATACAACACGGACAGGTGGGGTGGTGTCGTATAGCGCTGCGGTTAAAGTGGCAGCGCCTGCGGTGGTAAATATTTTTACCACACAAAAAGTGAAACAAATGGATCATCCATTGTTAAATGACCCTGCATTTCGTGAATTTTTTGGCAATCAGTTACCCGATCAATTTAAGCAAGGCCCAAATGAAAACAGTTTGGGGTCTGGGGTCATTGTTCGTCCAGATGGTTATATTTTAACGAATAATCATGTGATCGCGCAGGCTGAACAAATTGTCGTGGCTTTGCACGATGGACGCCGTGCGGTTGCAAAAGTTGTTGGAACTGACCCAGACACAGACTTAGCGGTCATTAAAATTGATCTAGAAAAACTGCCTGTATTGCCATTTAAACTGAGTGGCAATGAAGTGGGCGATGTCGTACTTGCGATTGGTAACCCATTTGGTGTGGGACAAACCGTGACTCAAGGGATTATTTCTGCGACAGGACGTTCTGACTTGGGTATTAATACCTATGAAGATTTCATTCAAACCGATGCAGCAATTAATCCAGGTAACTCAGGTGGTGCATTGATTGATGTGGCAGGGAATTTGATTGGGGTAAATACGGCAATTTTCTCGCAATCAGGTGGTTCATTGGGCATCGGCTTTGCAATTCCTGCACAAGTCTGTCAGCAGGTTTTAAACTCGATTTTAAAAGATGGACGTGTGGTTCGTGGTTGGTTAGGTATTAGTTTGTTGCCTGTGCAACAAGACAACATTTTAGAACCTGCACAAGGCGGTGTAGTGGTTGCTGATGTACTGCGCGGTGGCCCAGCTGCAGAAGCTGGTTTAAAACGTGGTGACAAAATTTTAAAAGTGAATGATGAAGCGATTACTTCAACCTCGCATTTAATTAATTATGTTGCTGCACAAGCACCGCATACGACGGTGACTGTTTCAGTTGAACGTGGTGAAGAAGCCTTAGATTTGGAAGTCGCAGTCGGTGAGCGCAAAGTTCAAAATACCGATAAGCAATTTATTCCATTGCCTGAATAATAGATTTAACAGTAACAATTTAGCCTTGCCCGTTTGCAGGGCTTTTTTGTTGGCTAAGTAAATGGAGATCGACTGGAAATAACCAAAGTGATACGGATAACGTGATTTGATTTATCTCTGGGTAGATACAAAGAGAAGGTGGGCTAAATAAACTGTATTGATGAATGATGATACTTTTTGATAGATCTAATCAATCGAGGGTTTGGTTTTGTGTGGCAAGTGTGGATGTATTCGGTGTTGATGTCTTAGAAGATTTAAACGTGCTGTTTAAACATGATGGGTCTCAACTTAGATAAAGAAAGGCATAAAAAACAGCAACCGAAGTCGCTGTTTTTCTAGATCCATTGAAATTATTGCTCTTGCTGAATACCTGCCACTAACCAGTCTTGATTAGAGCCTGCAGGTTTTACAAAGTGCCAAATTTCTGTAAATGGTTGCGGTAAACTGTTCAGGTCTTCGCTGACTGTACCTGTAAAGCGTACACTTATGACATATTGACCATTTTCAGTTGCAGAATCGACCACCATGGCATTCAAGTTAGAAAACTCTGCTACATCTTGGTCTTGGTTTGCCATAATGTCCTGATACATCGACTGATATAAATCAGGAGTTAAATAACGCTGAATTTCTGCGATATTACTGGCTGTGTTCATAGACTGAATATGGTTAAAACGCTGACGCGCTACACGTAAAAAGGTTGCAGGCTCTGAACCATCAGGCAATTGATTGCCACTGTTGGTATAAGCTGCACCAAATGGCGCGTTATTATTGGCAGCTTGACCAAAAGGCGCTTGGGTAGAAGCGGCAGACCCCCCAACAGATTGACCAAAAATATTGGTATTGTCGTTACGTGGCGCTGCAGCAGGTGGTGTTTGCGCAAACGGTGCCTGATTGGCACCGCTATTTGGCGCATACGGATTAGGCGTTAGTTTTTTTTTTGCGCCCATCTTACGGAAAATGAAGAAGGCAACAGCAGCAGCGAGTAAAATCCAAATCCAGCTTGGAATACCGCCTTTTTCCTCTTGCGCTTCGGCAGCACTTGCAGCTTGATCATCGGCCAAGGCATTGGCAGCAACCGCACCAATTGCCGCACCTGCAACACCTGCAGCAACCATACCACCTACGCCTGGACCAGATTTTTGCTGTGCTGGTGCAGTTGTTGGTTGTTGTGCTGGCGTTGTTTGACGAGGTTGTTGGTAAGACTGAGTTGGAGCAGCCGAACGACTCATGCCATGGCTTTTACCGCCACCTGCACGTTTTGCTTCTGCTGCTAACGGAGCTACCAATAAAGTCGCTGTGAGCATTGCTGCGATCAAACCACGCTGTCGAACTTCCATCAAATTTTCCTATATTAAAATAAAGTTAAGCTGTGTATTTATGCAGGCATTTGCTGCGAATTTCAATATAAATATGATATTTTTTCTTGAAACTGAAAAAATATCATCCAAGGATTTAACCTAAGTTTTCACTTAAATTCATGGCTTCAGTTAAGGCTTCATGCAAACGCGCCACCGCAATAATTTGCACACCTGCAATGGCTTTTTGTGGGGCATTGCCACGCGGCACAATAATATATTTAAATCCGTGTTTAATAGCTTCTTTTAAGCGTTCCTGACCATTTGGTACTGGGCGGATTTCACCCGATAAACCGACCTCACCAAATACTGCCAATTGTTGTGGCAGGGCTTTGCCACGCAAGCTAGAAGCACAGGCAAGTAGTACAGCAAGGTCTGAACCTGTTTCAGTAATTTTTAAGCCGCCGACCACATTCACATACACATCTTGCCCTGAAGTTTGTACGCCGCCATGCCGATGCATCACCGCCAATAGCATATTCAGACGGTTTTGTTCCAGACCTAAAGCCACACGTCTAGGCTGACCATGTGCATCATCCACCAAAGCTTGTACTTCAACTAAAAGTGGTCGCGTTCCTTCGCGGCTAATCATGACAATAGAACCTGGAATTGCCTCATCATAACGGCTCAAAAATATCGCAGATGGATTGGCAACCTCGCGTAAGCCTTTATCGGTCATGCCAAAAACGCCCAGTTCATTCACTGCACCGAAACGGTTTTTGACTGCTCGAATCATACGGTAGCGTGAGTCTGACTGTCCTTCAAAATACAAGACGCAATCGACCATGTGTTCAAGGACGCGCGGCCCCGCTAAAGCCCCTTCTTTGGTCACATGACCGACAATAAACAGCGCAGTGCCACTATTTTTAGCAAAACGAGTCAGCAAGGCAGCTGATTCACGAATTTGTGAAACACCACCTGGAGCAGACTGCAACGTTTCGGTATATAAAGTTTGAATCGAGTCCAGAATGGCTACCGCAGGGCGTTCATGCGCCAAAACTTCACAAATCCGTTCGACACAGGTTTCTGCCATGACTTTCAGTTGATCGGTGGGTAAGTCTAAGCGTTGAGCGCGTAACGCTACTTGCGAAAGAGATTCCTCACCTGTGATATATAAAGCGGTGTTATTGGCAGCCGCCATGTGAGTCGCAGTTTGTAGCAAAATGGTCGATTTACCGATACCAGGATCTCCACCAATCAGTACCACAGAGCCCGTAACCAAACCGCCACCCAAAACACGGTCAAATTCCCCAATGCCTGTTGTTAAACGGGTTTCGTGCGATACAGACACTTTATTAAGCGTGGTAATGGCGGCCGCTTGTCCTGCATAGCCACCGCCCATTTTAGGTTGGGCACGATGCGTCACCGCAGGGGCAATACTGACCTCATGAAGTGAGTTCCATTCCCCACATTCTGAACATTGACCTGCCCATTTAGGATGATCTGCACCACATTGTTCACAGCGATAGACACTTTTTACTTTTGCCATAACCCAGTCATTGCATCAATTAAAAACTGACTACAGCATACAGAGGAATGTTCGCGAAATGAATGTTATCTGGATTTTTCATGGAAAATCATACAACCACGTGGGTGATTGTATGATTTATGATTTGAACGGAATAATTCAATGAATTGGGCTTATTTAATACAACTCGCCAGATTTGCGCTTCGCAATAAAGTCTTTAGATTCTTTGGCAATCACACCAGACAGTAACAACAAGGCAATTAAGTTTGGTACAGCCATTAAACCATTAAAGGTATCGGCAAATAACCAGACTAAATCTAGGGTGGCGATGGTGCCAATGAACACTGAAGCAATATAAATTAAGCGGTAAATCAACACGTATTTTTCGCCGAATAAATAAGTACAGCATTTTTCACCATAATAGCTCCAACCGAGAATGGTGGAATAGGCGAAGAAGATGATCCCGAAAGTGACGACCCAACCACCAAAGCCTGGCAATAACTGGTCAAAAACCTGTGTGGTGAGTACAGCACCTGTTGCACCACCAAAGCTATTACCTGCCATAATGAAGCCCATTACCAAAACAATCCCCGTGATGCTACAGACAATAATGGTATCAATGAAGGTACCTGTCATAGACACTAAACCTTGACGCGCAGGGTGGTCGGTTTTTGCAGCCGCAGCAGCAATTGGGGCAGAACCCATCCCTGCTTCGTTGGAGAATACGCCACGTGCAACCCCGTAACGAATTACTGCACCAATTGCACCGCCCGCAACTGCTTCACCAGTAAAGGCATCACGGAAAATTAGCTCAAATGCAGGCACGACAAGGTGTAAATTATTCAGGATAATAATTAAACCGCCTGTAACATACAGAATGGCCATAATCGGAACAATCACCGAAGATGCTTTGGAAATCGAGCTAATTCCGCCCAAAATCACCAATGCAGAAAATACGGTAATTACCACGCCAGTAATCCAAGTTTCTACACCTAAGCTATTTTCAACTGCTAAAGCTACGGTGTTGGATTGTACTGAACTACCAATTCCAAACGAGGCGACTGTGCCAAAAAAGGCAAAGATAATCGCGAGCCATTTCCATTTTAGTCCGCGTTCAATGTAGTACATTGGGCCGCCTGACATTTGCCCTTTTTCATTTTTAATACGGTATTTAACCGCCAAAACACCTTCACCATATTTGGTCGCCATACCAAACAGGGCAGTCATCCACATCCAAAACACTGCACCCGGGCCACCGAGGACGCAAGCCGTTGCAACACCTGCAATATTTCCCGTACCAATGGTGGCAGAGAGTGCAGTCATCAGTGATGCGAAATGTGAAATATCGCCTGGTTCTTTTTGCGCTTTGTCATGTTTGCAAAAGACTTGTTTAAAAGCCAGAGGCAGCATGCGGAATTGCCAGAACAATAAACGGAAGGTAAGGAAAACACCCGTTCCCACAATGAGAATGAGCATATATGGACCCCAGACCCAGCCGCTTAAGGTTTCCATGATCGATTGTAAATTTTGCATAAATTTCTTCTTATAAACGCAGTGTTATAAATGCTTAAAATTGGCTGTAATTGAACAGTTGTAAAAATTAAGCAAGTGATATGCCAGTCTTTAAAACTTCCTGTTAAAAGAACTTGGTTTTAAGCACGTTATATTTTTTGCATAGTTTTTAGATTTTGACAATTGATGCCTTGAAATAAAATTGACTTTATCTGTGTCAGAAGTCGCAATTTTTCAGACCTGATAAGGTCAATCTATGTCAGCAGAATAGTAAGTAAGCTAGAATTTTTACTAAGCTCAATATAATCTCTCTGCATTAGCACTTTGGTCGCGGCAGTGATCGCGTTATACTTCATCGAAAATATTTTATAGGTGGTCAGATGCGTACCGTCATTTGCTGCATGAGTGTTTTGCTTACAACAGTGGTTTTGGTCGGTTGTGGTCAGTCAGGTACATTACAGTTACCCAATGACCCAAATTACGACAAACGCGCAAAATATTTGTTATATCCAGATGCTGCGCCTAAACGTGCAACGCAATCGGCAACATCGTCAGACACAGCCGTACCTGTGCAACAGCAGTTTGCTGCACCTGCTGCATCTACATCGACTACACCTTAACGCTTTCTAGATAAAGGATACATTCATGAGTTTTACCCGCATTCAAGGGGTTTTGCACGCCGAGCAATGTTCGCTACAACAACTCGCACAGCAATTTGGCACACCACTCTATGTTTATTCAAAAGCGACTTTTGAAAAGCATTATTTAGATATGGATCGTGCTTTCCACTTTATCGATCATCAAATTTGTTTTGCGGTAAAGTCAAACTCGAATCTTGCGGTATTGAATGTATTGGCTAAGTTGGGTGCAGGTTTTGATATTGTGACAGGCGGTGAATTGGCGCGTGTTCTCAAAGCAGGTGGTGATGCATCGAAAATTGTTTTTTCAGGTTTAGGTAAAACTGAAGCCGATATTCAAAAAGCGTTGGAAGTTGGAATTGCCTGCTTTAACGTAGAATCGCATGCAGAATTAGACCGTATTCAAAAAGTTGCGGCAAGCATGAATGTCAAAGCACCAATTTCATTACGGGTTAACCCAGATGTCGATGCCAAAACCCATCCTTATATTTCTACAGGCTTAAAAGAAAACAAGTTCGGGATTCCGTCTGATTCGGTATATAGCACTTATGAATATGCGGCTTCTTTAGCAAACTTAGATATCGTTGGAATTGACTGTCACATCGGTTCACAATTGACCGAAACACAACCGTTTGTCGATGCTTTAGATCGCGTGATTGTGATGATTGATACCTTAAAAGAAATGGGTATTCAGCTCAAACACATTGATATTGGCGGTGGTTTAGGGGTGACTTATAAAGATGAAACTCCACCAACGGTTGAAGAATATGCCAATGCTTTACGTCCCGCTTTAGAAAAGTTAGGTCTTAAAGTGTATATGGAACCGGGTCGTAGTATCTCTGCCAATGCGGGCGTGCTGCTAACAAAAGTTGATTTACTCAAACCGACCAATCATCGTAACTTTGCGATTATTGACGCTGCCATGAATGACTTAATCCGTCCTGCGTTATATGAAGCATGGATGGACATTCAGCCCGTAACCCCACGTACTGATGTTGAAACGCTAGAGTGGGATGTGGTTGGTGCAATTTGTGAAACAGGTGATTTCTTGGGTAAAGAACGTCAGCTTGCGATCAAAGAAAATGATGTTTTAGCTGTAATGGGTGCGGGCGCATACGGTTTTGTGATGAGTTCTAACTACAACAGCCGTGGTCGTGCAGCTGAAGTCATGGTCGATGCAGATCAAGCACATTTAATTCGTGAACGTGAAAGCATTGAATCGCTGTGGGAAAGAGAGCGTTTATTGCCATAAGGGGAATTCGAGATGTTATTAGAATTTACCAAAATGCATGGTCTGGGCAATGACTTCATGGTGGTTGATCTCATCAGCCAGCGTGCGTATTTGGATGCGCTGACTATTCAACGCCTTGCAGACCGCCACTTCGGGATTGGCTTTGACCAACTCCTGATTGTGGAACCGCCCGATTTACCAAATGTCGATTTTAAATATCGCATTTTCAATGCCGATGGTTCTGAAGTGGAGCAGTGCGGCAATGGTGTGCGTTGTTTTGCACGTTTTGTGCATGAACGTCAGCTTACGACCAAAACCAAAATTAAGGTGCAAACCAAGGCAGGCATTGTAGAGCCTGAATTGGGGCAAAACGGTTGGGTGCGGGTGAATATGGGCTATCCAAAATTCTTGCCGCATGAGATTCCATTCATTGCCGATGAGCCTGATAACTTATATGACATTGCGCTGAAAGATGGTGCTGCATTGACCATTGATGTGGTGAACATAGGCAATCCTCATGCTGTGACCATTGTGCCTGATGTATTGACTGCCGATGTTGCAGGTATTGGCCCACAAGTGGAATCACACGAGCGTTTTCCACAGCGCGTCAATGCAGGTTTTATGCAAATCATTGACGAAAAACATGCGCGTTTGCGTGTGTTTGAACGTGGCGTAGGTGAAACCTTGGCTTGTGGTACAGGTGCATGTGCTGCAGCCGTTTCGGGTATGCGCCGTGGCTTATTGTCTAATTCAGTTGAAATTGAACTGGCAGGTGGTAAGTTGCAAATCGAATGGCGTGAAGGCGATGTGGTGTGGATGACAGGGCCAACTGCTAATGTCTATCACGGTCGTTTGGATTTAAATTATTTTCAGGGCTGATGTTTCGTTCTAACATGAACAGCTCTTATCTTACTTAAAAGCACTTTTCAAAACGAATGGTGCTTTTTTGTATCTTGCAGCACGGATTAGGTATGCTGTACTGAATGTCACTCTAAAAACTTCTACTCATTATGCCGCAACTGATTTTTTTACCTGGCGCTTCAGGCAATACCGCATTTTTTCATCCGCTAATCGAAAAAATTGAAAAATTGCCGTGGCAGAATGCTGTAAAAATTGTGGCTTATCCTGAATTTAATCATCAACCTGCACATTCACAGGTACATGATTTTGCAAGTTTGCAGGCTTATGTGTTGGCGAATATCCCAGATGATTGCATTATCATTGCACAGTCGATGGGTGGTATTTTTGCAGTTGCTGCCGCGTTGCAATATCCAGAAAAAGTCAAAGGATTAGTATTGGTTGCAACATCTGGTGGCATGGATTTAAGCAGTTTTCAGGTGCAAGATTGGCGACAAGACTATCAAGCAAGTGATTTAAATTATCCTGACTGGTTTGTAGAGGCAAAGGCCGATTACACGGTAGACTTTGCTAAAATCAACATGCCTATTTTGTTGTTATGGGGTGATCAAGACCCGATAAGTCCACTGGCGGTAGGTGAGTTTTTACAACAACAATTTCCACAAGCCGTATTAAAAATTGTGCATGATGGTGATCATTTGTTTTTAGAAACACATGCAGATCAGGCGGCTGAACACATTGCTGCTTATTTATCTCAGTTTGCCGCAGTTCAGCAATCGGAGCGTGACTAATGTACGATCCGCAGCAACTATTAAAGATGTGGCTCAAAGAACGAGAAATACAACAGCAGTCACCGCATACGTTAAAAGCCTACGCACGCGATTTAAACGATTTTTTTAGCTTTTGTGAGCAACAACAACTTGCCTTATATGATGTAGAGGCTGCAGATTTGCGCCATTATTTAGCGCAAAAAGTAGAACAGCAACAGTTAAATAGCAGCAGTTTACAGCGCATGTTGTCAGCGATTCGTCAGTTTATGAAATGGGCCGAGCAAGGGCAGTATTTACAATTTAATCCAATTGATAATTTTCAGCTAAAACGTCAGCCACGACCTTTGCCGGGTTTGATTGATATTGAAACGATTCATCAAATTTTGGATCAGCCTGAACCTGAAACTGAAGTACAACAACAAATGTGGCGACGCGATAAAGCGATTTTAGAATTGCTCTATTCGAGTGGTTTGCGCCTAGCAGAGGTACAAAGTTTACGTATCCGCGATTTAGATTTTAACCGTCAATTGCTGCGCATTACGGGTAAAGGCAATAAAACCCGTATAGTGCCTTTTGGTCGCAAAGCCAAAGATGCGGTGATGCAATGGCTGCAGATTTACCCTTTATGGCAGGGCGATTTTGTACCCGATGCAGCATTGTTTATTACTCAAAAAGGTGAACCTTTAAAAGCACGCCAAATTGAAAATCGGGTGAAGTTTCAGGCGCAGCGTGCGGGCGTTAATGTCGATTTGCATCCGCACTTATTGCGACATTGTTTTGCAAGTCACATGCTGTCGAATAGTGGGGATATACGTGCAGTCCAAGAAATGCTTGGGCATAGCAATTTAAGCACCACGCAAATTTATACCCATGTCGATTTTGATCAGTTAGCGCGAGTTTATGATCAGGCACATCCACGTGCGAGTAAAAAGTAAAGCTTTACCTAAAGTCGGCATTATTTTTGCAAGTTAAAATATAGCTATTTCATACTGCAAATATTTTTCTCACAGTCAGTTGTAAAGCCTTTGTGCTGTACTTAATACTTTAAGTAAAAGCGCTTTCACCAAGATGTCATTGCAACTATTGTAGAATAATAAAAAAGTGCGTTATGCAGTATAAAGAAGCAGAAAGAGTGGGTCACACGAATAATAGACATGGATGACATTATTTTTTGTTCCACTGCATAACACTTTGGATATCAAATGATAGGCAAAACCATGATTTCGAATCTTCAAGAAAAATATGACCAGCTCAGTCCGAGTCAAAAAGAAATTTTTGCAGGTTATGGCTTACGTCAGGTAAAACACTTTGTAGAGATTAGCTTGCCTATGATTGAGCAAGAATTGCCAGCGCATTGCCAAGTTCAGGGCATTAATGCAGAAGGTAAAATGCAAGCGATCAATCTACAGACTCAACAAAGCTATTTATGGATTTCAGATCAACAGTGGCAAGAACGACCAAACAGTGCCAATAAAATTGACCTGAAAGAAGACTTTTTGGCGGTTTGGGAAATTTTTAATTTACAGGCCTATGAGCTGATTGATTTAAGCCATATTCACCGTGACTTCCTAGAAACTCAGCAAGTTTAAGCTGAGTTTTTTTATGCCTTAAATCATGAAGGTAATGTGTTTGTAGTGCATTGATACTCATTAAAATACAAAAGATTGCTTCTTTCTTATCCAATAAAAGCTTCAATGTTGTGAAGTGAACTAACAGTCACATTTAAAAAGGGTGTTTTTATCAGGAAAAAATAAGCAAATAAGGGCAGTTTCTATCTTTAATGACAGTTTAGTTAACGGTTTTTATGTAAGGAATTTTGCATATTTTGTAGACATCTTTGTATTTAAACTATTTTTCAATCAATCTTGTTGATGTTATAAATCAATAAAAAACATAATATAAATCAAAGCTTAAAATTGTTTATATAATCAGCGCTTTGATTGTGGATTTTTGCAAATAAAAAAGTATGAACGCATCGTTCAGTTAATTTTCGGCATTTTTAGCCTTGTTTAGACAATTCTGACTTGACCGAAATGCCGATCACATAGCAAGATAGGACACCTAAAAAATTTAAAGCGAAGAGTTATTATTAACTTTTCTCAATATTTACTTTTGCTAAAACAGCCGAGGATTACATGAAGGCTCTTGTTGCTGTAAAACGTGTGGTAGATGCCAACGTTAAAGTTCGCGTTAAGCCGGATAATAGTGGAGTTGACCTAACTAACGTTAAGATGTCAATTAACCCATTCTGTGAAATCGCAGTGGAAGAAGCGGTTCGTTTAAAAGAAAAAGGAACTGTTTCAGAAATCGTAGTGGTATCCATTGGTCCTAAAGAAGCGCAGGAACAAATTCGTTCTGCAATGGCGCTTGGTGCAGACCGTGGTATTTTGGTTGAAACAGCCGATGAGATTGGTGCACTTGAAGTGGCTAAAATCTTAAAAGGTGTTGTTGAACAAGAACAACCTCAACTTATTTTATTGGGTAAGCAAGCTATTGATGACGACTCTAACCAAGTTGGTCAAATGCTAGGTGCTTTACTTGGTGCAGGTCAGGGTACTTTTGCTTCAGAAGTAAAAGTAGATGGCGACAAAGTTCAGGTAACACGTGAAATTGACGGTGGTTTACAAACTGTTGAGCTTGCACTTCCTGCAATCATCACCACTGACTTACGTTTGAATGAGCCACGTTATGCGGCACTTCCAAACATCATGAAAGCACGTAAAAAACCGCTAGACACCAAATCTCCTGCAGATTATGGCGTTGCAACAGGTACTAAGCTGAAAACTGTAAAAGTTGAAGCACCTGCTGAGCGTAAAGCGGGCGTACAAGTGAAATCTGTAGATGAGCTTGTAGAAAAATTGAAAAACGAAGCGAAAGTGATCTAATACAGAAGGATAAAAATCATGAGTATTTTAGTTATCGCTGAGCACGACAATAAAGCACTAAATGGTGCAACATTAAACGTTGTTGCTGCAGCTCAAAAAATCGGTGGTGATATCACTGTATTGGTTGCGGGTTCTGGTGCACAAACAGTTGCAGACCAAGCAGCTAAAGTTGCAGGCGTAAGTAAAGTATTACTTGCTGACGATGCGGCTTATGCAAACCAATTGGCTGAAAACGTAGCAAAACTTGTTGCAGAATTAGGCAAAGGTTATAGCCATATCCTTGCTGCCTCTACAACAACAGGTAAGAACATTTTGCCGCGTGCGGCTGCACTTCTTGATGTTAGCATGATCACAGACATCGTCGCTGTAGATTCTGCAAAGACATTCAAACGCCCAATTTATGCAGGTAACGCGATTGCAACTGTAGAATCTTCAGAAGCGATTGTGGTAGGTACTGTACGTGGTACAGCATTTGACCCAGTGGCTGCAGAAGGTGGTTCGGCTGCGGTTGAAGCTGCGAGTGTGACAGGTGATGCTGGTATTTCTAAGTTCGTGTCTGAAGAAATTGTGAAATCAGAGCGTCCAGAATTAACTGCAGCACGTATTGTAGTTTCTGGTGGTCGTGGTGTAGGTTCTGGTGAGAACTATCACAAAGTACTTGATCCATTAGCAGACAAACTTGGTGCAGCACAAGGTGCTTCACGTGCAGCGGTTGACGCGGGCTTCGTACCAAACGACATGCAAGTTGGTCAAACAGGTAAAATCGTTGCACCTGATTTGTATATCGCTGTAGGTATCTCTGGTGCGATTCAGCACTTGGCAGGTATGAAAGACTCTAAAGTGATCGTTGCGATCAACAAAGACGAAGAAGCGCCAATCAACGCAGTAGCTGACTACTGGTTAGTGGGTGACTTGAACACTGTTGTTCCAGAGTTAGTATCTAAAATCTAATTACTGAACACAGTCAAAAACGCCTCTATGTGAATAGCATAGGGGCGTTTTTTATTGTCTTTTTTAATTTAGATGCAGTGATTGGTTTTAAGTACATTATGTGAACTTAGCGTATATGTGGGTACATATCGAGCAAGTATATGTTGAAGATATTTTGACGTGACTCTTAAAAATATGAAGCACTTTTGTTTCTTGGGTGTGAATATTTTTTTGCCTAAAAAATCACCGTTAAATTTAAGTAAATTAACAAGATTAAGATCATCTCTAAAGCACAAAAACACAGGCGTATATGCTATAATTTTTCGCTAGTTTTTATTTTTAGCCTGCATTTCAGGCTAATCATTTGCAAGTTTTACGACATATAAAATGCAAGCAAAATTTGTTTGCAGAATAAGGAGTATGCATGAGCGTATCGGAAATTAGACCGATTGCCATTGAGGATGAACTCAAGCACTCGTATTTAGACTATGCGATGAGCGTGATTGTGTCACGTGCGCTGCCAGATGTACGAGATGGTCTAAAACCTGTGCATCGTCGTGTGCTATTCGCAATGCACGAATTGGGCAATGACTACAACAAAGCTTACAAAAAGTCTGCCCGTGTAGTCGGTGACGTCATCGGTAAATATCACCCTCACGGTGATTATGCAGTTTACGAAACAATTGTTCGTATGGCGCAAGATTTCAGTTTGCGTTATCAATTGGTCGATGGTCAGGGTAACTTCGGTTCGATTGATGGCGATAGTGCCGCAGCCATGCGTTATACCGAAGTCCGTATGCGCAAACTTACTCATGAACTGTTGGCCGATTTAGAAAAGGACACTGTCGATTGGGAAGATAACTACGACGGCTCTGAGCGTATTCCTCAAGTGATGCCTACTCGTATTCCAAACCTATTGGTCAATGGTGCTGCAGGTATTGCTGTAGGTATGGCGACCAATATGGCGCCACACAACATGACCGAAGTAGTACATGCGTGTTTGGCTTATGCAGACAATCCAAATATTTCTATTGAAGGGTTGATGGAACATATTACAGGTCCAGACTTCCCTACAGGCGGTATTATTTACGGTAAATCAGGCATTGTAGATGCTTACCGTACAGGTAAAGGCCGTTTGCATATTCGTGGTAAGTACCATTTTGAGGAAGATCAAAAAACCGGTCGTACCACCATCGTCTTTACTGAAATTCCTTATCAGGTCAATAAAGCCAAAACCATTGAGCGTATTGCTGAACTGGTAAAAGAGAAGAAACTCGAAGGTATTTCAGAACTACGTGATGAGTCTGATAAAGAAGGGATGCGTATTGCAATTGATCTGAAGCGTGGTGAAAACGCTGAAGTGATTGTGAATAACCTATTCTTGAATACACAATTAGAAAACTCATTCAGCATCAACATGGTTTGCCTAGACAATGGTCAGCCAAAATTGATGAACCTGAAAGATATTATTGCGGCATTTATTCGTCACCGCCAAGAAGTGGTGACCCGCCGTACCATGTTCGAGTTGCGTAAAGCACGTGAACGTGGGCACATTTTAGAAGGCTTAACCGTCGCATTGGCCAATATTGATGCCATCATCGAAACCATTAAATCTTCTGCAAATCCAGCCGAAGCGCGTGAGCGTTTACAGGTAGGCGAATGGGCAGCAGGCGGTGTAGTCGCATTATTAGAAAAAGCTGGTTCAGTTTCTGTACGTCCAGACGAAATTGAAGGTGAAGATCCTAACCGCCCATTTGGTTTAGATGGTCAGGTGTATCGTTTATCACCTGCGCAAGTGACCGCAATTTTAGAATTACGTTTGCATCGTTTAACAGGTCTAGAACAAGACAAATTACATGCAGA
The DNA here is from genome assembly GCF_002946595.1 of Acinetobacter sp. SWBY1. Lineage (NCBI taxonomy): Bacteria > Pseudomonadati > Pseudomonadota > Gammaproteobacteria > Moraxellales > Moraxellaceae > Acinetobacter > Acinetobacter sp. SWBY1. Next base: position 2,890,004 of record NZ_CP026616.1, read on the forward strand.
ATATTCTGAAATTTTGGCACAAATTGCTGAATTAACTGCAATTTTGAATGACTTTAATCTTTTGATGGGCGTGATTCGTGAAGAATTGGCGCAAGTTTTGCAACAATATGGCGATGCACGTCGTACTGAAATTGTAGAATCTCGCATTGATTTCTCGCGTGAAGATTTAATCCCAGAAGAACAAGTGGTACTGACAGTTTCACAAACAGGTTATGCAAAAACTCAGCCATTATCAGATTACGCAGCACAGCGTCGTGGTGGTCGTGGTAAATCTGCAACGTCGATGAAAGAAGACGATTATGTGCAGCATTTAATTGTGACTTCTAACCACGCAACGGTGTTGTGCTTTACCGATGTGGGTAAAGTGTACCGTCTGAAAGTGTTTGAAGTGCCGCAAGCATCGCGTGGTGCTAAAGGTCGTCCAATGGTGAACTTGTTGCCGTTAGATGCCAATGAAACCATCACCGCGATTTTACCTGTCATTGATGCACCGAAGAAATTTACCGAGCGTTTGGCAGACTTCCGTAGCTATGTGAAAGCCAATGCGGCACATCTACAAACCAACGCGATCATTGCTGCACATTATGCAGAATTAGAAGCTGCCTTTGCTGAATTAGCAGATGGTGATGATTTATCTGACGCATTACGTGTGCAATTGAAACAATTAGGTGTAGAGCTTTCTGCAACCGATTTAGATGATGAAATCATTGCAGAATTTGCATCACAAGCTGAAGCCTTGCGTAAAAATTTCTATGTATTTATGGCAACGGCATCAGGTACAGTGAAACGTGTTGAATTGGAACAATTCAGTAACGTACGTTCGAATGGTTTACGTGCCATTGAATTGAATGAAGAAGACACTTTAATTGGTGTTGCAATTACCGATGGCGAACAGCAAATTATGTTGTTCTCCAATGAAGGTAAAGCGATTCGTTTTGCTGAAACCGATGTACGTTCAATGGGTCGTGCGGCCAAAGGCGTACGTGGTATGCGTGTCAGCTTCGGTTCAGCACAAGTTGAAGATGTCGAAGATGTAGAAGTCGATGGCGATGATGAAGACAGTTCAGATTCAGCACTCATCAGCCGTATCGTATCGCTAGTCGTAGTACCAGAAACAGGCGAAGTTTTGTGTGCTTCGGCGAATGGTTATGGTAAGCGTACACCTGTAGACGACTTCCCAACCAAAAAACGTGGTGGTAAAGGTGTGATTGCCATTAAGACCTCTGAACGTAATGGTGAATTGGTCGGTGCAGTTGCTATTGATGAAAGCAAAGAACTGATGCTGATTTCTGATGGCGGTACATTAGTGCGTACTCGCGCTTCTGAAGTGGCGCAAACAGGTCGTAATGCACAAGGTGTACGTTTAATTCGCTTGGGTGAAAACGAAACACTGGTGGGTGTAGAAGCGATTGAAGCTGTTGAAGAAGACGAGTTTGTTGAAGCGATTGAAGGTGCAGAATCTTTAGTGGCTGAAACGGATGCAGTTGCTGAAACTGAGCAAGTGGAAAAAGACGGTGAAAATTCAGTAGAAGAATAAGTTTTTTACTGATAAAAAGGGCGCTTCGGCGTCCTTTTTTATAAACGTTGACTGCATAAGGGTAAGCGATGAAAACCAAATTAATGTTGTTGGCAGCAGCGGTTGCATTGAGTGGCTGTAATTCAATGGACAATATTCCAGATCCGAGTCCTGAACAGGAAAAGGCGGCACAGCTAGCCTATGAGGATTTGCGTGATGGGAAGTATGACGAGTTTTTGGATCAGTTAGAGCCGCAGTTGCAAACCCAGTTTAAGGACAATGAAAAGCTGATGAAACGCTTTTCACGTTCAATTCCTCAAGGTGAATACAAGTCTAAGACTTTAATGACCAAAGAGATTGAAGAAGCAACCAATCAGCTTGGGCAATATAAGGTCAGCTATGAAATTGCCTATCCGGAAAATCTGGTTCAGTATGATGTTAGTTTTGACAAGCCGAATGGTAGCAACAAGATTCGTAATTTCAATATTCAAGTCTTTGGCGAATCGGGTAAATAAGTGGAATAGGAGCATTGCTATAATGCTCTATCTGCTTTGATGACCAGAAATTAAACGTCGATAAGCCAAAAAAAAGCACAAGCTACCGATCATTCCAAGATAGAGCAATTTAGGCAAGATCAGTGTTGTAGGCACACCCATCTGATTGAGTTGAATAAACATTTGCACAATTTGGGTAGAGGGCAGGATTTCGCCAACGACTTGCATCCAGGTGGGCATGGCAGCATGCGGCCAGGCCGCACCAGATAAAAAGAACAGTGGAATAGAAGTAAATACAATGACATGCCCCGCACGTTCCGGCAGATCCAGAAAACTAGCAAATAAGCAGGTCATGCCAATTATCGTGTAGATAAAAACCGCAACAGCCAGCAGCATCCCGAGCAGGTTGCCACCGCGCGGATAATCAAATAGCCAGAAGCTAAAGCCGAATAAATAGAAACATCCCAGACAACCAATGGTGAAGACCGCTAAACACATCCCAATCAATGCATTTGTGTTTAATTCTATTTTTCTTTCCCGATATACCAAAATCAGCATACTCAAACCCAAAAGAATGGTTTGGTGGATAATTAAAGGTGCAACCGCAGGAAAGACATAGCTGCCATAGCCGGACAGCGGATTAAATAAAGGAATTTGATGCACAGAAAGGGCAGGTGAAAAATCCGAGACCTTGCCAAAGCGTTCAGTATAATCTGCCAAAGTTTGCTCAACTGATGTGGCTAAGCCCAGACCAATTTGTTTGGTTACTAAAAAGTTGGCTGTACTTAAATACAGGCCAATGCCACCTGTTTCACCATGCCTTAAGCTTTGCGATAAATTGTCCGGCAGAAGTAAAATACCATCGGCTTTTTGTGATTCCACCCATTGTTTGGCCTCGGAAAAATTGCCGGTAATCGCCTCAATCTCCACATTGGGGCTTTGTGCCACTTGACCAATAATACGGGTGCTTAAGTTACTTTGTTCTTCATCGACAATAATAATCGGTAAGGCTTCAGCCTGCTGTGCCTGATAAGCGGTTGGATAAAAAAAGCTGTAAAACAAGACGGATAGAATAAGCGTGGTAAAGATCGTGCCGTGACTGACAATATCCTTAAAGCTTTGCAGATAGTAAAACCAGAGGGATTTCATTGGACTGCTCCTTTAACTATTTTTTTAAGAAACAGATAAGCCAGCAGAGCGTAAACTAGGGCATAGATCAGCAGCATGAATCCAGCTTGCAGTGAAATATGCAATGGACTACCAATCACCCATTGTTCAGTTTGTAATTTGGCATAGGGCGTAAACGGAATAATATTGGACCAGAACTGGGTGAATAGGGGCGCATTATTTAAAGGTAAAGTCACACCGGCAAAACTTAAAGATGAACCACCATAGACCGCAATGATGCCAAAAGATTTACTTAAATCTTTGGTTGCCAGAACCACTGCACTGCTTAAAAATGCATAAGCGCTATATAGCAGAAATTGTGCCGATAGAATCAGAGCAAGCGAGCCGGCAACAAACCAGCCGCGAATTTCAATCAGCCAGAACATCCAGATCCAGGTCCATAGACTAAAAATAGCCACATAGATCAGGTTCTTAGACAGCAATGCCATCCAGATGGATGAGTTGCTAATCCAGCTTGTTAAGGTCTGCCACTTCAGTTCCTGACCGACGGAAAATGCCACACAACAACACAGCAGTAAATGCAGAATTGCCGGAATGACATAGGGTTCCAGATAGAATTCATAATTCAGCTGCGGATTATACAGCGGAGATATTTTAATATGCGGTGACGGTGCTTCGAGAGAGGGGAGTCGGTTGCCCAGATATTGCTGTCCGCTAATTTCAGCGAGTGCTTGTAGGGTACTGACCAGCATGGCCGAGGAAATGGTATTTCCAATACTGAAATAACTCTGGTTAAAAGCAATACTGATGTCAGCATCCTGGGCACGAACCAGACGTTGCTCGGCACCGCTTGGAATATGGATATAACCCCAAATTTTATTTTGATTTAACAGGCGCTCAATTTCAGCTGTTTGTTCCGACACCGTAGCAATTTTAAGAGTATGATTCAGCGCCACATGTTGATAAATGCTTTGACTCAGCGCACTCTGGTCTTGATCAATAATCGCAATCGGTAAATGATCCGATTTCCCTTGAGCAAACATGCTGCTGAATAAAATAATCACCAGTGCAGGTGCCAGCGTGACCAGACACAGATCCCATTTTTCGCTGAGCAGATAGCGCAGTTCGCGCCATATACCCGTCCACATTATCGGGTCTCTTTCAGTTTAAATAACACGCTCATCCCGACTTTCAGTTCAGAAATCGCTGGTGTGGGTACAAGATGCAGCTTAAAACTGCGCACATCATAACCGCCAGTTTGACGTGTGGTCTTAATGGTGGCAAATTCACCTTCAGCACTGATCTGTCTAATTTGAAAAGTGGCGGTTTTATCTAGGGCGGGAATATAACCTTCAATACTGCTCATTTTCTGAAATGGGGCATATTGGTCTTCACGAATATTCAGGCTCACCCACATTTGATCTTCAATCAGGCTGACCACAGGGACTGCGGTGGCTACCAGCTCCGAGACTTTGCCATAGGTTTTAGACACCGTTCCGTTTACAGGTGCTACTAATTGGGTTTCTGCTTCTAAAGCATTGGCTTCATCCAGCGCAGCCTGGGCAATATCTACTTGTGCATCGGCAGAACTCTTTTGCTGCGAGGTGCTGCCACGTTTGGCACGTGCGTATTGCTGATACGCTGCTTCTGTCATTTGCGCCGCTGATTGACTGGCTGCATACAATTCATCACGGCGCTGGCGTGAAATCACACCTTCCTTCAATAAATTTGCACCACGCTCATAAGAAACTTTGGCTAAATTTTGCTGTGCTTTCAGCGATTGCCAGTTGGCATACAGACTGGCGATATTTTCTTCCTGCGAGCCACGTTCAGCAGTCGATTGTAAGGCCAGCGCAGATTGTAAAGCCGCTGCGGCTTGCTGTTTTTTGGCCTGAATTTCCGGGCTGTTTAAGCGCACCAGTACATCGCCTTTTTTGACCCGCTGACCTTCTTCTACATAGATTTCTTCAATACGGCTTGGCACTTTGGTCGCCACCTGAACTGTTTCAGCTTCTACACGACCCTGCAATTCAAGCGGAGCCGGTTGGTAGCTTTTCCACAATCCAAAAGCGATGACTGCCAGCAGAACTGGAATCAGGGCGAGCAATAAATATTTTTTCTTTTTAGCGATTTCAGGAGCTTGTTGTTGCTCGGTCGAAGTCGTCGCGTTGTTTTCTATTTCAGTTTTTGTTTCTACCTGTTGCGCAGGCGATTTTTCTGTATCGCTGGATGAAGCCACTTCATTCACAGGATCATTGGGTTTTTGATCTTCGTTCATGTTCGGCTCCATTAGCGAATATAGTGGGTGTTGGCATGTTGAATGTAGGTTGGAAATTCTGCAATCGAGCCATGGCTTTGTAATAGTGTGGCCAGTGACATCACATATTTGTAAGCATTCAAGGCAGTTTCAGCTCGTAGTCCGCTCAGCATATTTTGTGCATCGATGACCTGTGTGGCGGTGCCCGTATCTTCTTTAAAAGACAATTCTTGGATGCGTAAATTTTCCTGTGCGGCTTTCAAGTTTTGTGCCAGAAGTACATCACTTTGCTGTGCACTAAGTGCTTCGCTATAAGATTTATAAATCAGATTTTCAATTTCCTGCTGGGTGCGTGCAGTAAGCAGTTCTGTTGCAGAGCGTTTGAGTTCGGCAGCCTGAATATTCTTGTTTTTATCGATCCCGGAAAACAGGTTATAGCGTGCGGCAACCCCGACAATCCAGTTTTCATTTTGATCCAGACTATATTCGCCAAAAGCAAATACATTTGGTTTTTTCGCTGCTTGCTGGGCTTTCACATTGGCTTGGGCCAATTGGGTATCCAGCTGCATTTTTTGAATCAGCGCAGAGTTCTGACTAAAAGTTTTTAGCAGATGATTTAAGGCCTGTGGCTCGGTTTTATTGACAAATAAAGGCGTCGAAAGCTCAGTGATGCTACTTTCCTGAAGCAGATTATTCAGCTGGAACAGCGCAGCATTCAAATTGGCCTGCGTATTTTGCTGGCTGCGCTTGGCATTATTACGTGCCACTTCAAATTGCATACGCTGGCCTTTACTGATAAAACCTTGCTGTTCCATTTTTAAGGCATTGCGATAATGCTGCTGCATGGCATTCAGATTAAACAGCGCAGCTGCATGCAATTGCTTTTGGAGCTGCACATTAAAATAACTTTGAATCAGTTCATAACGCTGCGTATCTTGCTGCTGTTTGTTGCTGAGCTGACTACGACCGACCTGAATATTGGCAATTTCTTTGGCACTACGGGTGAGGCCTCCAGTATATATTGGCATAATCACGGAAACAGTGGGGCGAATCACCTGATCTTCAAGGATGACATTAGACGTATCCGGAATCAGACCAACTCCGCTATGAATAGTATTGTTAAGTCCATCACGCAGTGGATCGGTAATACCTGCAGGTAGATCCACGCCATTACTGGCCTCCCACTCATTAAGCCGGCCATTCACGCCTTGAGAGAGTGAATTCTCCAGATTATTTTTAAATTGCTTTAATGGAATATCGACTTCACTGTGAAAGGCATAGGCACGAACATTCAGGTCGACACGTGGCAGACCTACGCCTTTTACTGCTTCAGCTTCAAGTTTTGAAGCCTGTTCCAGACTTTGATAGGCTTGGCTGCTATAAGAATTTTGCAACAACTGACGTTCAGCATCCTGAAAGCTGATGCTCTGTGCATGAGTAAAGCTGCCATACATCATAGATGCAAGCAGATTTAAACCCCAGACAAGCTGTCTTTTATTTTTCTTTAAGTTCATAAAGTCGCTAAACTGATTTAAAGCCGGTAATGTTATCCCGCTAGTATAAATCAAAGGTTCGCAGATAGAACTAGTGTAAAGTTATAGTATTGTTTCTTGTACATTTGTCTATAAAAAGCACGCTTATGCGTCCTCTAATCTTCTTTTTTTACCTTTTCTTTTTAAATAGCGTTTTTTAGCTACTTTTTCTCTATATTCTTTTAAAAGTCTTGGATTTTTTGCGATTAATTCATCCATATTGCTTTTTCCCCCCTCGAAATTCAGGATATTGCTCTCGCATTTTTTTACATTCACTCTTTTCTCGCCAGATTTTAAAGAATAAATAAAGCTTGCTGAAGCATCTCTACGTAAAACTTCTTCTTTAAATAAAGGGGTGGCAATAGATCTCTTACGAAAGTTAATTTAAGAGCATCCAATTCACCATTCTAGCAATTAAATTCATTCTTAGACCAAATCGTTTCCGTCTATTTCTATAGCGTTCTGTTAATATCCGAAAATGTTTAAGTTTGCCGTTGATATGTTCAATTGTGATCCTACGCCGACTGATTTCTTGGTTGATCTGTTTTGCTATTTGGGGTAATGATAAATTGTTAGGTTTCTTGATTGGAATGAGTAACTTACTCTTAATCTGATGAAATCCTTTATAGGCTAAATCTGCTATGATATAAGGATAAATAATCATCTCCTTCAAATGCTTACGCGCAATGTTCAGATCGTGTTTTCTGCCATCTTCAATCTGTATACTTACAATTTGCTTTAATTGGGGGTTAAAAATGACCTGTGTTTTTAGCGTATGTTTCTTCTTTTTATCACTATAGAATTTTCTTTGTTTTTTTGGGACGCTCAATCTGTGACTCAGTAACATCAACGATTACATAATCCCCCTCATTAAACTTTTGATTCCTTTTCGGCAATGCGAAAATCCGTGATTGAATCAGAGCATTTTCAACTTTCTGAATCGTACGATTCACATTACTTTCAGCTAGGTTATAGTCGGCGGATAACTCAATTTGAGTTCTATAACAGCGTAAGTAATTTAAAGTTAACAACAATTGATCCTCTAAACACAACGAATGAGGTCTTCCAGATTTTTTCTTGGCAAGTTCAGCATGTTGTAACACTGATACCATTTTTAAGAATAATGGACGAGGAACTCCAACAAGTCGTTTAAATTCTTCATCATTAAATCTTGTTAAATTTTCATATTTCATGAGATGAGTATAAACAATTTTTTACTTTCGCAAGAGGTCTAATATTAGTGAAAAAATAATTAGTTTTATAGCTAATCATAGATTCCAAGATATTTTGAGGTAACAAAATTACAGGTCCAACAACTTTATTAGGCCCCCAAGGAGCGTGAGGAAGTGAAAATTTTGATTTTTTCCATTCGTTATCGATTGCACAAAAGAAATGAATAGCCTCTTTTGTTTCAGTCGTTTCTATACCTAATTTTTCACATTGTTCTAATGTATATTCTGCAAAATGTTTAAAGCAAATATTAGGGTTTGTTGACAATTCGTCTATGTTTGCGGCATGAGAGATATATCTCGCAAGGTTTTTTAGCTGCTATAAGGCATGGGACAGGAAATTTAGTCATTTTAAATGACTGGCACATAACGCAATAGCAGCAAAAAATATGCTCGCCCTGAAAGGCTGTGGCTAAAACTTTCTCAGATTGTGTTATGAAACTTAGCAATAATCTCGCTATTCCTTGCGTTTCATGCCTGATCTGCTCAGTTTTAGCCTACAGCGCAAGCCATTTATGAAATGTCAACAGACCCTAGTCGTTATATCTGAAATAGTGTCCAGACCTATACCATCTGCAACTAATATTAATTCTTCAAGATCTTCTAATAAGCCTGTCTGAGCTGCCTGAGAAGACTTTAAGCATGTGAGTATATATTCAACTTTAATATCGTGTGATCCTTTGCCATTTACTCCTTCTTTAGTTGCACCAATGCCAGCAGTATATTTGGGCTCAGGAAAATGGGAGCATAATTTTCTTGCTTTAATTTCATCTTTTTCTTTAAGAGCTTCCATTAAACATTTCATAAAATTTTGCTGAGTAGTCAGAGCAGACTTGGAATGTATGTTCTCACAACGAGTTAAATAATAACTATCAATGTATAAGCGAGTATCTGTTTCCAGATTAGGGTCAAAGAAGTCAACTTCAAGTAAATTTTTATCTACCTTAAAGTGATTGAGGAATGTTGTCATTGTTTATTTCTCCTTTAATATTTATTTAAAATATCATTTAATTAGGAGTAGTGGGTGGTTTTTTTGATCAATTTGCGACAGATGTTGTCGCACACATTTCAACCTCTTTTTTTGATTTAGTAAATTTATCCCTCGAATCTACATTGATTTTTTGACTCTATCTTGGCTCATAGATTGAAATAATTTTGTGCAAGACCCTGCCAGATATGGTTAAATGCCATCATTTTATTGTGTTTCACTCTGAAAGGAAAAATCATGCGCGCGTACAACTTCTGTGCTGGTCCTGCAGCATTACCGACTGCCGTACTTGAAAAAGCTCAAGCTGAAATGCTTGACTGGCATGGCAAAGGTCTTTCGATCATGGAAATGAGCCACCGTAGTGCCGACTATGTTGCCATGGCTGAAAAAGCGGAAGCAGACCTGCGCAAACTCATGAATATTCCTGAGAACTACAAAGTATTGTTCTTGCAGGGTGGTGCATCGCTACAATTCTCTGCGATTCCATTGAATTTGTTGGGTAAAAACAACAAGGCAGATTATATCCACACGGGTATTTGGTCTGAAAAAGCCTTAAAAGAAGCGCAGCGCTATGGCGATATTCATGTCGTTGAAGCGGGTATTCAGATTGAAGGTAAGCATGCCATTAGCGAACAAAGCCAATGGAACTTATCTGCCGATGCTGCCTATGTGCATTATGCAGATAACGAAACAATTGGTGGTTTGCAGTTTGCCAATATTCCAGAAACAGACAAACCGTTGGTATGTGATTTCTCATCAAGCATTTTATCTGCACCTTTAGATGTATCTAAATTTGGTCTGATTTATGCAGGTGCGCAAAAAAATATTGGCCCAGCAGGCTTAACCATTGTGATTGTACGTGAAGATTTGCTTGATCAAGCCAAGCCTGAAATTCCAAGCATTTTGAAATATTCAGCACAGGCAAAAAATGATTCCATGGTGAATACACCTGCAACTTATGCATGGTATTTGTCTGGTTTAGTGTTTGAGTGGTTATTGCAAAACGGTGGTGTAGATGCGATTCATCAAGCTAACCTAGAAAAAGCGAAATTATTATACGGTTATATCGATTCAAGCGATTTCTACGCGAATCCAATTTATAGCGCAAACCGTTCAATTATGAACGTTCCGTTTACTTTGGCTGATGCCGCACTGGAAAAACAATTCTTGCAAGAAGCTGAAGAAAACCGTTTGTTGAACTTGGCAGGTCACCGTTCTGTAGGTGGTATGCGCGCAAGTATTTATAATGCAGTGCCATTAGATGGCGTACAAGCTTTGGTTAACTTTATGGATGACTTTGCAAAACGTCACGGTTAATTGATAGTAGTAAAAAGCAAAAACCCAGCTGAATTAGCTGGGTTTTTTTATAGAAATAGGTGAAAAGTCATAGAGGCTTGTTGATGAGTGAAACTCAGAACACAAAATAGTGTAAGCCGTAGGCGGAGAGCAGCATGCCTAATGCAAAAAATAGGCAAGACATCGGGTCGAGCTGATAGCGTTGCTCAAGTTGATGTTCTACATGCTGTAAGTTTTCTTCTTGCACGATTTTCATAGATATTATTTTCCGATGATCTATTTATCGTTAAATATTTAAATACGGCTATATTTTTAGCATAAAAAATTGATTAAATAAAGTACTAATTTTATTTTAAATATAATATCTGCCAATAATGAATTAATTCTGTGTTGATTTTTAAAATCCGCACCACTCAAGGCTTTCAGATTATCTACGGTGCTTGGTGCAGATGTTTGGGTTTTAAAATAACTTATCCAAATATTCGATTTAAAATATGGTTGATTTTGAATTTATAATAAATTTAAAGCTGTGGATAACTGCGTTTTTTTGAATTTAAAATGCTTAAATAAGCATCAATATATTCATACTATCAATAGCACGCTTTTAACAATCAAAAATTGATTATAAGCCATCAGTGAAATAAGTATTGAAAGTTCCTTCTCCCTGAGGAGAAGGCGAGGATGGGGGGATGATGAATATGAATTTATTATTTAGACAGCTACTTTGAGGTTTATTTTTAATAAACTACTGTTTTATATTGTGAATATTGGCTTGAATCCAAATATTGCCACGAATGTATTGTCCAATTTCAAAGTTTTGGTGCGCAGGATTTTTAGTTGCAAGACGAATTAAAATCGCAGGCTGATTTTCATCATGAATTAGAGTGACATCATAAACAGTATAGGCTTGATTCATGAATTCAAAACTGGTTTTACCAACAACATTGCCCTGAAACCAAGCTTCATCTTCCTGACCGATATTTTCGCCATATAAATATGCGACCATTTTAGAAAAATCCACCGTTACAGGTGCTTTGTCATCTTCGGACTTAGGTTGCCATGCGTCAATTTGTTCTTGCAGATTGGCAGGTGCAACACCATCATTGGCTGCTAAAATATCATTCAGCGCACGATGGTGTTTAATTGACGCAGGATCATCGACCACCAATTGTTCGCCTTCAGCAACAGCTTCAAGTTCATACGCCCATGCGTTTAAATGCACCCAGTAGGTTTGATCTTTTTGGTATTGTTGATGGTTGACGCTGTATAAACTGTCAAAAGCATAGACAATACTGTTGTTGCCTAAATTGAGTCGAAGCACCGCTTGAGTGTTAGATTTGCAGCTAATGATACGTTCAATTTTAGCTTCAACTTTGTAAGGACTTTCAAAGCAAGGGAAAGCCGTTTTTACAGCTTGTGGTTTGTTATTTTCAACCGCAATCACTTGTGTCAATTGAATTGCCTCTTTGCTTGGGCCTTGAATCAGCCATGTGCTTTGATCCATTTCTGCTTCTTGGCGGCATAAACCCATTGGCATAATTGGTGCATCTAGAGCCAGTCCTAACCATTTTGGAACTTCGGTGCAGGGTTCATCCGTGAGTAAATTCCAATGTTCAACATGGCTGCCGAAGTTCTGATCTTCAATGCGGATGATTTCTGGTCTATTTTGATTGTTCATAAGCACTTTGAGATGTTGGGTTCTTTTCTTTACTCTTAGATCGAGGGTTATTTCGATTTTTCAAGTCTTTGGCTGAAATTTCATGTAATGCCACTGCATTTGTACAGATTGTGGACAGCGATGCAGCAGAAACAAAATCACATCCATCTACACTTTAGCATGCAATTCTGAGCATTTTAAACATACTGCAATGTAATGAGTTTGATACACTAGTCGCATATTATTATCAGGGTTGCACAGTGCTGCCATTTAAACTTTGGGTTGATGCAGATGCATTACCTAAAATTCTAAGAGAAGTCATTTTACGTGCTTCAGATCGTTACCAACTTGAAGTCACTTTTGTTGCCAATCAATCGGTCGGGATTACGCCTTCGGTACGGATTAACTCTATTCAAGTGATGCATGGTGCCGATGCCGCCGATCAGGAAATTGTAGATCGCATGAAGGAACACGACATTGTGATCACGCAGGATATTCCACTAGCGGCACAAGTGATTGAAAAGGGCGGAATAGCGATTCATCCACGTGGTGAAATTTATACTGTTGCCAATGTGAAAGCGCGTCTGCATTTGCGTGATTTTATGGATACTTTGCGTGGTGCAGGCGTACAAACAGGTGGGCCAGCATCTATTTCAGAACGTGATAAACGTGAGTTTTCAAGTAGTCTAGATCAAACCATCCAAAAGCAAAAACGTAAAACTGCTTAATACGAGTCACGCATGCCTTCTAAAACCAATATTATGATGACCTATGCCTTATTGGTTTTCATTTGGGCAACAACGCCTTTGGCAATTGTCTGGAGTGTATCAGATTTACACATGCTTTGGGCTTTGGTGCTACGTTTTTTCATTGCTTTGCCCTTAGCTATTATTTTATTGCTGCTGTTAAAAGTGAAATTTCCACATCATCTACAAGCGTGGCATAGTTATTTGGCAGGTTCGTTTAGTCTGATCGGTTCACAAATTTTCACCTACATTGCCACCGCTTATTTAAGCTCAGGCATTATCGCCCTGATGTTTGGTCTGACCCCCATCATAGCAGGTTTGATTGGTCGTTTTGTGTTTCAGTTGCATTTGGCACGTATTCAATGGATCGGAATGACAGTGTCCATTTTAGGGCTTGGCATCATCTGCTTTGGCGGCGAAACACAGCATGTGCATCCTCTGGGTATTGTTTTAATGCTGTTTAGTGTATTGACCTACACCATGTCTATTTTCTGGGTGAAAAAAGTTAATGCGCAAGTTGAACCTGTAGCACAGGCAACTGGCTCGATTTTGGTATCAACCATTGCGGCTTTATGTATTGTGCCGTTTATTTGGCAATATGTACCGACTAGTTTGCCGAGTCTTAAATCTATCGCAGCTTTACTTTATACCGTGATCATGGCTTCTTTGATTGCAATGTTCTGTTATTTTAAATTGGTGCAGAATATTCAGGCGACCACCTTATCTTTAACCACCGTCATGACGCCAATGATTGCTTTGTTGATTGGTGCTTTACTCAATCAAGAAGCTTTATCGGTCATGGTATTTGTGGGCGCTTTGGTTTTATTGTCAGGCTTAGTGCTGTATTTTTATCGTGATCTTAAAGCAAGTCGGGCATTGGCTCAGAAAATCAAAACACCATCCTAACGATATGCAAAGATGGCGTTATCCACGTGATTTTATATACGCGAACATGCAGAAATGATTTATTTTATTTCTTAGATTATGCTTGTTTTAAAGCAACGGCTTCTGCAAGTTTGACGCGATCTTGAGGGTGTAGAGTAATAAAATACGCCCCAGTACGATATTGTCCATTTTCTTCTTCACGGCTGTAAACCACTTGCGCGGTTGCGGCTATATGGAAAAAGTTTTCAGGATGGCTGAGCGTGACATGAATATAACTGCCCGTGTTTAATTCACGTTCACTATAAAAACTGAAACCACTTTCTGAAAAATTGACCTGTTCAGGGATAGGTAACATGCTTTGTACAATTGCATCGTATAAAGACCCTGTAATAAGGTTTAATTTTTGGTTGAATAAGGATAAGATTCGAGCAATTTGTTGATCTTTTTCAGTTAATTGTTCTAATTCGTAGTTTAATGCATGATCAAATTGATCTAATTCTGCGAGTAGTAGAAAATAACGCGGTAAAACAAAATTAGCATCGTAAGGGTCGTTCAGCGCAACATCGTCAGAAATGATCTGGTAATTGATTCTCAGGGCAGCATCAATTCGTGACATGACACGACGTTCAGACGCGACGCTTTGATGCTGTAAATTTTCCATAATGTATTACCTCGGACTTGATGGTATGTTTAAACCAATCTCGCTATATATAGGGTTGAGATATACGCGCGCTCGGCGCAGTAACCACTTTATTTCTTTTATTGCCTTAGTTTCGATGATCGGTCTAACTTTGGGTGTTGCCGTCCTCATTACCGTACTTTCGGTGATGAATGGTTTTGATCGTGAATTAAAAAATCGTGTCTTGGGCATGATACCTCAAGCCACTGTTTCATCAACACAAATTTTAACAAATTGGCCAGAACTTGCAACGAAAGTTGAGCAACATAAGCATGTTGTTGGTGCTGCACCATTTACGCAATTGCAAGGCATGTTGACTGCACAAGGGCAAGTGTCGGGCATTATGGTCACGGGAATTGAACCCGAATACGAAAAGAAAGTATCCATCATTCAAAACCACATGGTTGCAGGCAGTATCGACAATCTGAAAAAGGGTGAGTTCGGTATTGTTTTGGGCAAACAAATGACTGATGCCTTGGGTTTGGGTTTAAACGACAGCATCACCTTGGTTTTACCTGAAGCAACGCCATCCCCTGCAGGGGTTGTACCGCGTTTTAAACGCTTCAAAGTGGTTGGTATTTTTAGTATTGGTGCAGAAGTCGATTCGATGATGGGATATATCGCCCTGAATGATGCTTCGACTTTGCTGCGTTTACCCGATGGTGCGCAAGGTGTACGTTTAAAACTGGATGATATTTTTGCTGCACCACAAGTATCTCGAGATATTGTGCAAGAGCTACCTGCCAACTTTTACGCTTCGGACTGGACTTATACTCACGGTAACTTGTTTAGCGCCATTCAAATGGAAAAGGCGATGGTGAGCCTATTGTTATTCCTAATTGTTTTGGTGGCTGCATTTAATATCGTGTCTTCTTTGGTGATGGTTGTGACCGATAAAAAATCGGATATTGCGATTTTAAGAACTTTGGGTGCATCACCAAGCACGATTACCAAAATTTTTATGGTGCAAGGTACGGTCATTGGGGTTATTGGTACGGTTTCAGGTGCAATCTTGGGGATTATTTTCGCGTCTAGTATCAGTGGTTTTATTGCATGGTTGAATAATGTATTAGGGCTAAATTTATTTGATGCTTACTTTATCAACTACTTACCTTCATATTTAAGATGGCAAGATGTGGTGGTGATTGTGAGCTTGTCGTTAATTTTAAGTTTCTTGGCGACGATTTACCCTGCATTACGTGCCGCGAAAATTCAACCAGCAGAGGCATTGCGTTATGAGTAAGATTGTTCTGGAAGCCAAACAAGTTTCTAAACACTTTACCGATGGCAAAACCACTGTTGAAGTGATTCGTGGTCTAGATTTACAAGTTCAGCAGGGGCAATTTATGTCTATTGTTGGGGCGAGTGGTTCGGGTAAAAGTACCTTATTGCATGTTTTAGGTGGCTTAGACCGACCAAGTACAGGCGAAGTATTTTTAAATGGTCAGCGTTTTGACAATTTAGGCGAAGCTGAGCGCGGTTATTTGCGTAATCAATACCTCGGTTTTGTTTATCAATTTCATCACTTGCTGCCTGAGTTTAGTGCGCTTGAAAATGTGGCGATGCCGTTAATGTTACGCGCAGGCACGAACTATAAAGAGGTGAAGGCACAGGCAGAGTATCTGCTTGAGCGTGTCGGTTTGTCGCATCGTTTAACCCACAAACCTGGTGAGCTTTCTGGAGGGGAACGTCAGCGTGTTGCATTGGCACGTGCGTTGGTGGCGAAACCCGCACTCATGCTTGCCGATGAGCCTACTGGAAACTTAGACCGCAAAACTGCAGTTAAAATTTTTGAATTGCTGCGTGAATTACGCAGTGAATTTAACATGGCGATGCTAATTGTGACCCATGATGAAGAACTGGCAAAATCTGCCGATACCATTCTGCACATGCAAGATGGTGTTTGGGTAGATGCTTAGGGGCATAGCTCGTAAAGCCGCTCAAAAGCGATTGCGTTTAAAATAGCAATTGCTGGAATAAGATTGTTTTGTTGAAGCCCACTTCGGTGGGCTTTATGATGCATGCCAATAAAAATAATAAGTTTAATATTCATGCTGCAATTGATTGGTCTGGCTTGGGTGATTGGGATCGCCTGTGTCGGAATACGTTCTTCTTCTTTTCCAATACATTCATTGACTTCCATGCCTAGTGCAATGGTTTTACTGATTTTATGCAGTATCGTTGTGCAATACTTGTTGCAAGCTCGCTTATCTTCAATCTATTGGAAATGTTTGAATGTAGGAGTGGCAGGTGTTTTGAGTCTTGTTTTCGGTTTGATCTATGCGGATACGCAGATGCAGCAGCGTTTGCAATGGCGTGAACTACAACCTGAATTTGCTGAAGTCGTGGTTTATGTCAGACAGTTAAATCAGCTAAATGACAACAGCATTTCACAAAGGGTTGAGGTGTTAAACCGACATCCTCAAACAGTGACATGGTTAGCAACTTTAGCACAAACTCAGGTAGATCAAGAGCAAAATTTAGAACTTGGACACTATTACAAATTAAGTGGAAAAATTCGCCCTGCGCATAGTTATGCCACAGCAGGTGCATTTGATGTAGAGCGGTGGTATTTACAGCAAAATATTATGAGTGGTTTTCGGGTTGAGCAGATTCAGCCTATCTCGGCTGAACAAATTTATGCCATGGGGTTTACACAACATTGGCGTGCCCAACAGACGCTATGGGCAAAATTTCGATTATGGATTGAACAGCAGCGTTATCAAATTCGACTGTTTATTCAGCAGCAACCTTTGCATCATCAAGGTTTAATTCTTGCATTACTCACAGGAGATAAAAGCCTATTAGATGCAGAAACTGAAGCACAGTTTCAGCGTTTTGGAATTAGCCACTTATTGGCTATTTCAGGGCCACATGTGCTGATTTTTGCAGGCATGCTATGTTGGGCATTACGTCAGCTGATTAGGTATTACCGTCCGCATTGGTATTTGTGGATGCCTAAACAATACTTGCTCATGTTGCCATTTTTAAGTTGTGTATTGCTGTACACCGCCTTTGTCGGTTTTGAAATTCCTGCATTAAGAACCTTGCTGATGTGCAGTCTAGTGACAGTAATGTTAGTGCTGAAGCAGAAGCTTCAAGGCTTTGCCTTGCTGATTTATAGTGCTGCCTTATTATTATGGTTTGATCCTTTAAGTGTACTGTCTGCTGCTTTTTGGCTGTCTTACGGGGCCTGTTTTATTCTACTGCGTATTTATCAGAGCTTGAGTGCGCAACCACGTATAGAGCTGAATCGTTGGCAGCAACTGAAACATGCCAGCAAAATTCTAATCGAGTCGCAATGGAAAATTTTTATTGCCTTATTTCCTTTGGTGATTGTGTTTTTTAAACAAGTGGCGTGGATTGCACCGCTTATTAATATCATCGCAATTCCATTGATTGGTATGCTGATCGTGCCTTTAGATGTTTTGGCAGGAATTTGCTTTTTTATTTTTGAACCCTTGGCGTCAATACTGTTTCAATTGAATGATCTAGCTATGGCTTTGTTGCGCTTGATTTTTCGGGGGATGGAAACCGTTTTTGTACCACGGTTACATACTTTGTCGATGTCTGCAGCGGTGTATGTCTGTCTATGTTTAGGCTTATTTCTGCTATTTTTACCACAATCGGTATTGCCTAAAACTTGGGCAATCTTATGTTTTGTTCCACTGATTATAGTCGATAGCCAACGACAACCATTTGAATTAACAGTACTCGATGTGGGGCAGGGACAAGCTTTATTTTTACGTTCAGGTCATTACAACATGATGATTGATGTGGGCGGTTCTTATGATGAAAGTAAGTTTAGTATTGGACAGCAAATTTTACGTCCATTTTTAGCGGTGCATGGTATTAAACAACTGGACTTGGTGGTTTTAAGTCATTTAGACCAAGACCATAGTGGTGCATTTCCTCATTTGCAAAATGAAGTCAATATTCAGCATGTCTTTGCCAATCAGACCGTAGATGTGGCAGTAAATAGCAAGTTTAATTTGTGTCAGCAAGGGCAACAGTGGTCTTTACCACATCAGGTACAGATACAAGTTTTATCTCCTAAACCGAGTCAATTACCTTATGCCGCACAGCAACAAAATGAGTTGTCATGTGTGTTGTATATTTCAGTGCCATCCGCACAGCCATATCAGCATTTTTTAGTGATGGGCGATGCAGGTTGGGCAACTGAATATCAATTGTTGCAGGAATATCCTGATTTAAAAGTAGATGTGTTAATTTTGGGTCATCATGGGAGTAAGCACAGTTCTGCCTATGATTTTTTAGCACATTTTAAACCCAAATTGGCCGTGGCATCTGCAGGTTTTGATAATCGTTATGGACATCCTAGTTCTTTAGTTCAGCAACGCTTGGCTGCGCTCAATATTCCGTTCATGAACACCATACAACAAGGCAGCGTACGTTTTTCTGTAGATGCACAACAGCGTATGCTTATACAGCCGTATCGGCAGCAGAAATTGTGGTTGCAGCGTTAGTTTGGTTCTGTGTCTGGGCACGTACAGCCTGCACATCTGCCAAGGCTTCTTGCACAGGTTTATGATAGACCCCGCGTAAATCTGGATGGGCTTTATAGCGTTTATAACTCCAGTGATAATGTGTAGGATAACGACGGATCAAATCTTCAATTGCACGGTGAATAATAGCTGTCCCTGCATTGGCATCACACTGATAAATGTGCTCATCTATCGCTTCGATATACATATCAAAGCCTTGATCTGCATTTCTTAACGCATATAAGAACAAAGCTTTTGCTTTAGTTTTCTGAATCAATTTGGCGCTTAAATTACTCGATTCCAACGGAATACCAAAAAAAGGAATCATCTCACCACCTATATTTGGGGTATGGTCTGGCAAAATGACAGTGGTTCCGCCTTGTTTGAGTGCTTTAAAAATTTGACGTACCCCAGATTCATCTGTTGGGACTAAATGTGCCTGTTCACGGCTACGTGCTTGGCGCACAAAATCATCTGCCGCAGGGTTTTTGACAGGTTTATACATGATGGTCATTTGCGTATATTGAGCGATCCACGCATTCATAATTTCCCAAGTGCCAAAATGCGGCACAATTAAGACCAAACCCTTTTGTGCAGCCAGTGCATCTTGTAATAGTTCTAAACCATGTACCTGATGGATTCTTTGAATATTTTTTTGATTGCTTGATCCCCAAATATGAAAAAACTCAAAATAAGAGGTCAGTTCGTTACGAATTGCTTGCTGGGTAATCTGTTCGCGTTGTTGTGAGTTCAGCTCAGGAAGCGCAATTTGTAGATTGAGTTGAATGGTTTGAGAGGTTTTACTCAAACGCAGTGTATTGACCAAAAAAGCCAAAGATTTTGCAAAAAAACGCGCAACTGTTAAAGGTTGTCGACTGACAAAATCAAGCAGGCGCGATAAAGCCGTTGTCGGTGCAGGTTCGGTCATAACGACAGCATCAATTGATAGAAAGGATAAAGATGTAAAATATTATAGGAGAAAATACAGGCTTTAGACAGTTTTTGCCAATTCCGTGTATATAATGGAGCAAATTTACTATTTTTTGGATTGTTTCATGTCCGATTGGCCACCAAAACCACAAAATGAATCACAACAAATATCTCCACAAGCACAGCAGCCCACAGGCAATGAGTGGAAACTATTAGAAAAAGCTGTTTTAGCTTCAGTTGAAGAACAACGTCGTGCACGTCGTTGGGGGATTTTCTTTAAGTTTTTAACTTTTGCTTATATATTTTTACTGTTGGTGATAATGGGCAAAGGGTGCAGTACCACGACCACGAATCCATCGGCAGCGAGTCCACATATCGCGGTGGTGGATATTGTTGGCACAATTGCATCTGATAAGCAAAGTGTGAACAGCAATGACACCATCAAGTCACTGAAAAAAGCCTATGAAAACAGCAACAGTCAGGCGGTGGTGCTAAATATTAATTCTCCGGGTGGTTCACCTGTGCAGTCAGATGAAATCTGGCAAGAAATTCAATATCTGAAAAAACAGCATCAAGGGAAAAAACTCTATGCCGTGATTGGCGATACTGGCGCTTCAGGTGCGTATTACATTGCTTCCGCTGCAGATGAAATTATTGTCAATCCATCAAGTTTGGTGGGTTCAATTGGCGTGATTATGCCAAATTATGGGCTGAGCGGTTTAATGCAGAAGATGGGTGTGGAAGATCGTACTATGACCTCAGGTGAAAATAAAGCCTTATTGTCGATGACACAACCTGTTGATCCTGAACAGAAAAAACATGTGCAAGCCGTATTAGATAATGTGCATGGCCACTTTATTCAAGCAGTGAAAGATGGACGCGGCGCGAAACTGAAATCACAAGATCCTGCGATTTTCTCAGGTCTGTTCTGGACAGGTGAGCAAGCCGTGACTTTAGGCATTGCCGATAAGATTGGCAGTTTAAATAGCCTGAAGCGTGATTTAAACCTAGATAAAACAGTGAACTATACCATTGAACATAGTCCTTTAGACTCTGTGTTGGGTCGTATGGGTGCAGCAGTGGGAGAGGGCTTTGCCACTTCTTTATCTCAACATATTCAGACTGAGCAAAACGCGAAATTACAATGAAACCACTGATTCATTTTGCGCATGCCAATGGCGTGCCATCGAAGGTTTATCAAAAACTGTTTGATTTACTTAAAGATGATTACGATGTGATTTACGTCCCTTTGTTGGGGCCAGATAAGCGTTATCCGATTGATAATCATTGGCAAAGCTTAACCCAACAAGTGATTGATAGTGTTGTACGTCAAGCTCAGGGACGTAAAGTGATTGCGTTGGGGCATTCTTTAGGTGCAGTGTTGTCGTTTCAAGCCTCTTTACAACGCCCTGAATTATTTGAACAAGTGATCATGCTTGATCCACCTTTAATTATGGGTAAAGCATCGGTGTTTTTACATTTTGCCAAAATGTTTAAGCTTAAAGCAGTAGATCAACTGTCGCCTGCATCTTTGTCTTTGCGCCGTCGTGATCATTGGGAAAGTCGTGAGCAAGCAGCAGACTTATTGCGTCCGAAAGGTTTTTATCAAGATTTCGATGCCGATTGTTTTCAGGCTTATATCGAGCATGCTTTGACTGATGACCATGTGCGAGGCGGAGTACAATTGACCATTCCAAAAATGGACGAGGTCAATATTTTTAGAACCAATCCATCACTGTGGTGGTTACCGCAAGCAAAACTGCAAGTGCCGACAGAATTGGTGATTGCAAAAAAAGGGCCGTTCTTAAAAGCAGGTTTCCCACAAATTACCGCCAAGAAATTCAACATTGCTTATCAGGTGGTTGAAGGTGGACATATGTTCCCTTTAGAAAAACCTGAAGCGACGGTGCAGTTGATTAAAGATTTGATTCAAGCACAGCAGAGTAAAGCTGCTTCTGTTTAATTCAGTCTGAACCAAATACGAACCATAAAAAACGCCTGATCAACAGGCGTTTTTTCGTATATATCAAAAGCTACATACTTAAAGAATATTTAAAAATTGCAAAACTGCACAGGTTGTTGTATCAGTTGTTGGCGATACATCACACCTTGCGCAGTGTGCTGAATGGTTCCGTTACAAATCCATTCAACCACTTGCGGATAAATCAAATGCTCCAACACATGCACACGGTTCGCCAAGCTTTCGGCATCATCGTGGATGTTTACTTGCAACACACCTTGTGCCAGTGCTTGACCTGCATCTAATTCAGCAGTGACATAATGCACGGTACAACCATGTAAAGTATCGCCTGTATTGAGTACACGTTGATGGGTGTGCATGCCTTTATAATGCGGCAAGAGTGAAGGATGAATGTTGAGCATTTTACCTTCCCAAGCGTGCACAAATTTGGCACTTAAAATACGCATAAAGCCCGCAAGCACCACCAAATCAACATCCCATGCAAGTAATTGTTGATGCATGACATCATCAAATAATTCACGACTCGGATATTGTTTGTGCTCAATCACTGCAGTTTGAATCCCTGCTTGTTGAGCGCGTTGTAAAGCATAAGCATCAGGCTTATTGGAAATAACCCCAACAATTTGCCCTGAAAGATTGGCATCTATCAGGGCTTGTAAGTTACTTCCGCTGCCTGAAACGAGGACAGCTATTTTGATCATCTGAGTCAAATCACGCAAAAATTACGCGAATTTTTTCATCTGCGCCTTCAACGGATTCGGCGTTGTCTTGAATATGACCCATCACCCAAGCTTTTTCGCCAAGGCTGTTGAGAAGTTCAACTGTTTTGTCTGCATCGTTGGCATCTACAACAACAACCATACCTACACCACAGTTAAAGGTGCGATACATTTCAAACTGTTCTACACCGCCTTCACGTTGTAACAATTTGAACAGTTCTGGCCATTCCCAAGATGATTCGTCAATCACTGCTTGCGCACCATTTGGCAATACACGTGGTAAGTTACCTGGTAAACCGCCACCCGTAATGTGCGCCATAGCATGCACATCAACTTGTTTGCACAGTTCAAGCATTGATTTGACATAAATGCGTGTTGGTTCCATGGCAACGTCAGCCAGTGGACGACCATCAACCAGTTGAGTTAAATCAACATTTTTTACGTCTAAAATTTTACGAAGTAAAGAGTAACCGTTTGAGTGTGCACCTGAAGAAGCGACACCAATCAGAACGTCACCAGCTTTTACTTTAGAGCCATCAATAATTTTGCTTTGCTCAACCACGCCCACACAGAAGCCTGCAAGATCGTAATCTTCACCTTCATACATGCCTGGCATTTCAGCAGTTTCACCACCTACAAGCGCACAGCCTGCAAGCTCACAGCCTTTACCAATTCCTGTAACAACATTGGCTGCAACGTCTACATTTAAGTGACCTGTTGCATAGTAGTCTAAGAAGAATAAAGGTTCAGCACCGCACACCAGTAAGTCATTTACACACATTGCCACCAAATCTTGACCAATTGTGTCATGGCGGTTTAGGTTCAACGCTAAACGTAATTTAGTTCCTACACCATCTGTGCCAGATACGAGCACAGGTTCTTCATAACCTTTCGGAATTTTACAAAGTGCGCCAAAGCCGCCTAATCCACCCATCACTTCAGGACGAGTCGTGCGCTTAGCGACAGATTTGATACGATCGACTAACGCGTCGCCCGCTTCAATATCGACACCAGCATCTTTATAGCTTAAACCAGTGGTTGGGTTAGAAGTTGAGTTGCTCATAATGAAGTCTCCGCATTCGCGGGGCGATTATACCTGAATATACGAAACTCTTATGTTATTTATGCGCTAAAATGCTATCTTTATTCAAATATTTTAACTTCTATAACGAATAAACTGAAAAAAGGCGAATTTCTATGGTCGATCGTACCTTGCGTCGCATTTTTATCCTGTCTGGGATAGTTCTGCTCCTTTGGGTGCTGTACTTATTAAAACCGGTTGTCATTCCTTTTGTTGTTGCATTTTTCATGGCTTATTTATTTAGCCCATTGGTTGAACAATTTTGCAAAGTCGGTTTGCCACGTTGGCTATCTATCAGTTTGGTTTTTATTGGGATTGGCATCGCGCTGACTTTGGCAGTTTGGTACATCATTCCTTTGGTTTGGAAGCAGTTGATGATTGCGCGTGACAGTATTCCTGTCGGTATTAACTGGATCAATTCGACCTTCTTGCCGTGGGTATCATCCACTTTCAATATTGAAGAAATGGAAATTGATACCTCGCACATGAGCAGCATCGTCATGGATTATGTGCAAACCAATTATAGCGCCGATAGTATTCAAGCCATGTTATTGCGTGTCGCACAGTCTGGTCTGAATTTTATTCAAATTGGCGGCACCGTGGTGCTGATTCCAATTATTGCTTTCTATTTCCTACTCGACTGGCAGCGTATGCTCGACAGCCTGCGTCGCTTAATTCCGCGTCCTTATGAGCAAAGCACGTTGGCTGTGGTACAAGAATGTCACAGTGTGTTAGGCGCTTTCGTTAAAGGTCAGTTTTTGGTGATGATCTTGTTGGGCGTGGTGTATGCTACAGGGCTACAACTGATTGGTTTAGAAGTCGGCTTGATTATTGGGATGGTAGCGGGACTTGCTAGTATTATTCCGTATTTAGGTTTCGCTGTAGGCATTGTTGCAGCCATTATTGCCACTTTCCTACAATTTGGCATTGACTGGATGCAATTGGTTTTAGTCCTTGTGGTCTTTATGATTGGACAGGCGGTGGAAGGCTATATTCTACAACCGTTTTTATTGGGTGATAAAATCGGGCTTTCGCCAGTCGCGGTGGTGTTTGCTGTTTTAGCAGGTGCACAACTGGCTGGATTCATGGGGATGTTGATTGCTTTACCAGTAGCAGCAGTGATTGTGGTTTTACTGCGTCATTTACGTGATTTTTACGAAAAAAGTTATTTGTATGGGCAACCTGTGGTGGTGTCGGAAGATGGTGCATCGGGTGACATCAGCATTGATACAGCACAAGTTCATATTGATAT
>NZ_CP026617.1:0-38161 GCF_002946595.1 Acinetobacter sp. SWBY1
AGCTATACTGGATACACACAAAGGATATTTTAAAGTTTCTGATAGCGGTATGACACAAGCACTTGGATGGGAAATGTTTTCTTATCCCACTACTTCTGAAATTCTACAGGCTAGTAATTCAAAACAAATCTTATTGGGCTCAAATCCTATTGTAAAAGAATTATCGCAACCAAAATCTAAAGTTTTTCATAAAACAGGTTCGACTAATGGCTTTGGGGCGTATGTTTTATTTATTCCAGAAGAAGGATTTGGATTGGTTATGTTAATGAATAAAAAGATACCAAATGTAGATCGTATTAAGGCTTCATATAATGTTTTTGAGACATTGAAAGATAATTAACTTTCTCTAAAATTAACATAATACACGTTATACGAATTCCCAAGGCATGGCTTTTAGTCATGCTTTTTTTATCAAAAGACTATAGCTGAATGATAGCGAGCCAAATCGCATACAATATCTATCATTAGACTTAATGCAATAATTAAATGATAGTGTTATCATTAATCTAACAGAATTAAGATTAAATGATAGAAATGAATACACGTATTTATCTACGAGCTTCAACTAAAGATCAAGATGCAGAAAGGGCTTTGCAGATTCTTCAGGATCTAAACCAAAACTTGAATTTGGGTGAAACCATTGTGTACGTGGAAAACTATAGTGGTACGAAGTTAGACCGACCTGAATTGAATAAGCTACTGTCAGAAGCAAATCAAGGTGACACCTTGTTGGTTGAAAGTATTGACCGATTATCACGCCTAACCCAACAGGATTTTCAAGAGCTGAAGCGCAGGATCCAGGAGAAGGGACTTCGTTTAGTCGTAGCAGATCTTCCTACTACCTACCAAATGATTCAAACCAGTGACAGCATTACTAATTCAATCCTGGATCTCATCAACAATATGTTGATTGATCTCCTGGCAACAATGGCCCGCCTGGACAATGAGAAACGTATAGAACGTATTAAGCAGGGCCTGGCACGTTCGGGTTACAAACCAACAGGTAAGAAAGCCAATGAGGCTAAGCACAAACGAATAAAAGAATTGCTAGCAGCTGGCAATATGACTAAGGAAGAAATTGCCAAAGCAGTGAATTGTGGAGTTGCAACTGTCTATCGAGTTGCTAAAGTTATCTAAAAGAGGCTTATCTCAACGCGCCCCCAATGGGGCACCGCTGCATTCAGGTTACTTCACATAAGAAATTTTATGTTAAATGATTGTTAGAAATGCCCCTTGATCGAGGCATTTTCTATAAAGAATACTAAAAACTAATTAAAGCCAACCAAGTTTCAAAACAAGGCAGTTCTCAGCAATCATATTTTTAAATTATATAACTCCCAACTGAGCTTTTGCTCCAACGATAAGGCTTTCATTTTGAGTTTCTAAGGCAAATAAACCATACATCAAAGGAGAGGCCGCTGCTCTTTCTAAAGTCTGTTCATATAGTTTATTCCAAACTTTACCCCCTAGTTTTTCATACTCGATGATTAGAGTTTTGAGGCTTTCTTCTCCAAACAAAGTTACATGCCCAGCAAAATCAATCGCTGGGTCATCTATATGGGCTGTTGACCAATCAATAACGCCTGAAACAGCTCCATCCTTTGAAGCTAGTACATGCCCAGCATATAAATCGCCATGTATAAATTGGGTGAAATCTGCCCATAGAACATCATTATCCAACCATTTTCTGTAGCGGGTTTCCAATTGCTCACTTATACCAATTTCAGATTTTACTAACTGCAAATTGTTTGCTATTTCAGGTCTTAAATCTGAAGGTTTCATAATTTTCAAATCATTTTCCCGAACTTCTTTTTCAGGAATACTATGGATTTCAAATAAGGTTTTTGCCAAAGATGTTATGTATTTCGGGCTATCTTTGTCCATATTCCAAATTATTTCATAGGTTTCAGCATCCAAATTTAAAACAGGATTATCTTTAAGTATGGGATAAGCCACTAATTCTGTAGATGAAATTCTCCAATCAGGAACCTCTACAGAAAGATGTTTTTTTACCAATTCTAAAATGCGTTTTTCTTTCTTGATTTGTTCCCTCATGCCATCACGACGAGGAATACGCAGCAACCATTGTTGCCCCTTTGTATCAAGAGCAAAAACGACCTTAAAATCAATGCCCATTTCATTGAAATTCATTTTGTCCGTAAGCAACAAGCCGTGTGCTTCAGCAAGTGATTGAATATCTTGAATTGTCATTTTTAATTTCCTTTAAAGAGTTCAATAATTAATGTTCGGATTAGATTGGCTATCATTAACAATCTCTCTCAAAAGTCTTGATGATTTTGTGGTCTTTGATCTCGTAGATAATGTCAGCAATATTATCGACCAATTGCTTGTCATGAGATACGAAGATAATAGTTCCTGCATAGGACTTCATCATTGTTTCTAATGCGGCAATACTTTTTAGGTCAAGATAGTTTCCTGGTTCATCCATAAGCAAAATATTATATTTTCCTAAAAGCATTTTGGATAAAAGCAGTTTGATGATTTCACCTCCCGATAAGTCGGATAAGTTTTTTTGAATATCATTCGCTCCGATCCCCATTGAAGCCAATACTGCACGAATTTCCGCAACTGTGTACTCGCACTCTTCCTGCATAAAGGAGAGCACAGATTTATGCGTGTTAAATTTATATCCTGTTTGTGTAAAGTAGCCAATTTCAGCTTTTGGAGATATGGTTAATCCATCAGCACGTTCTGATATCATTTTTAACAAGGACGTTTTCCCTGTTCCATTCGATCCAGTTATAGCGACTTTAGCGCCAAGCGGTATTATAAAGTTAGCGTCATCAAAGATAGTACGGCTACCAAATTTTAAGCTCAGACCATCTGCCGTAATCGGGAACTTATTGTGCAGTTCTAGGGCTGAACTTTGACGAAAACGAATAGAACGCAAATGCTCTGGTGCTTGAATATCTTCTAATGCAGCCAAACGCTTTTCCATACTCTTAGCTGCCTGATACAGTTTTCTTTGCTTGGTGC
The DNA here is from genome assembly GCF_002946595.1 of Acinetobacter sp. SWBY1. NCBI lineage: Bacteria > Pseudomonadati > Pseudomonadota > Gammaproteobacteria > Moraxellales > Moraxellaceae > Acinetobacter > Acinetobacter sp. SWBY1. The sequence continues at coordinate 2,998 of NZ_CP026617.1, forward strand.
CAGTCATTTTTGCATGCCCAAGTCGTCCAGCACTTTCGGTAGAGTTTTTGGATTTTTCTCCTTTTTTCTTATTGTCTAATCGATTAGCTTGCTGGCGTTTTTCTTGCACAGCAGATTCTAATCGCTCCCGTTCCTTCATCATCAGCTCATATTCTACGGCTTGGTGTTGTCGCTCTTCTTCTTTTTGACGCAAGTAATCCGAGTAACCACCCCAATATTCCGTAATTTTACCGTCTTTTAACTCCCATATCTTGTCTACAACCATATCAAGAAAATATCGGTCATGACTGATAACAAGTAATGCTCCATCAAATGCTTTAAGTTGACCAATAAGTAGATCTATTCCATTGAGATCAAGGTGGCTGGTTGGTTCATCCGCTAGAATGCCATGTACTTGTTGGGAAAATGCGGCAGCAATTTTTGCACGAGTTTCCTCTCCGCCACTCATTGTGTCGTTTTGTACATTGGAAACACCAAGGCGAGATAACATTGCCCGGTCTTCGACCGTTTCTATTTCGATTCCGCCCAGTTGGCTGATATGTGCAAAATCACCAAAACGCTGTAATGTCGCTTCGGCTAAAACAATTTCGCCATTAAGTACTTTGAGTAAACTACTCTTTCCTGCTCCGTTATCACCCACAAGACCAATACGGTCATAAGAGTGAATTTCCAATTCATCAATATCCAAAACATCACGCCCAGCATAATCCAAGCGTATGTTTCTCGCTTTAATAATTAAACTCATTTTTATTTACTCCTGTTTAGCTCTTGAAATTTTTTATGCAGCAAACAGGATTTAGGTGAAAACAAAAGCTAGCATCACAGTGTCCTCCCAAAAAAAAAGCTATTCATCCACAGGGTGGACAAATAGCTAGTCAATTAAGTTATAACTGGAAACTATGCACTAAAAGCATACTTATAAATTAAGCATACTTTTACTTTATATATCCGCATATATTCTTAAAGACACAACAAAAGCCCACCATTATAAAATAGTGTCACTATGCAAATAGTTGTGTCTTAACGAATGCGGATAGAATGCATAAACTTACCTAAAAAATAAAATTCAGTTTTATGATAACTTTACTGTTAAAAGAAGTCTAGACAACCTTGTTTTATGCTTGGATATAAGGCTTATTTTAAAATAATAGTAGTGAAGATTTTCTAAAATTAACATAATACACCTTATACGAAATAAAAATGGGAGCCTTAAGCTCCCATTTTTTAAGTAATTTTTTCAAATAAGGCTTGGGTGAGCATCTAAAATTCGAATCAATGTAGCTGCTGGTCCAGTTGGATAGCGTCGTCCCTGTTCCCAATTTTGCAGGGTACGGGGGCTAATATGTAGACGTGCAGCAAATTCATTTTGGCTCAAGCCAGTTTTTTCACGTACTTCTTTAATATCAGGCAATTCGAGTTCTGTAACTCGGCTTGCTTTAACTTCTTTACGTTTGATAGCTCCAGCTTCTTTGATTGAAGCAACCAAGTCATCAAATAAGTTGTTATCCATGAAATTGCTCCTTCACGAGTTGGTGCAGAATGGCGGTTTCCTTATCTGTTAAATTATCTTTTACTGATTTTGGATAAGCCACTAAGAAAAAGATCTGATCATCCTCGGTGACCCAATAATAAATCACCCGTATCCCACCACTTTTCCCTTTGTTACCTTGAGCACAACGTACTTTGCGAATACCACCGCCATTCTTGATTAGGTCACCTCTATCAGGCTGTACCAAAAGATCTTGCTGAAGTTGACGATATTCCTCATCAGATACAAGGTCTTTAATTTGCTTGGTAAAGATGCTGGTTTCAATAAATAACATGGACTCTTTATACGTCAATGGCGTATTTGAATTTTAGCAGTTTCCATAACAAAAAACGAGAGCTGGTAGATCTCGTTTCGCATAACAGCCATTATGTTAAATTGTAGTAAGAACTTTAATGCGATAGAGCAGAATGTATATGCAAAATAAGCTTGATAACATTATTCAAGAATTAAAAGAACTATCTGGGAATAGTCGTCTAAACATAGAACTACCTGATGATATTTTCATATCTGCTTATGAACGAAAAATAGGTTTTATTTTTCCAAAAGATTATAAAAAAGTTTTGAAAGAGATTAGCAATATCTTTTATGGAACAATTGAATTAGCGTCTCTTACAGATGAGAAAGAATGCTATCGAGGGCTATCTCAGATATTAAATGATGCTAGGGAGCAAGGTCTGCCAGAAGATTGGCTACCTATTTGTGAAGATAATGGTAGTTATTATTGCCTATCTCCTAATCATAAAATTAGATATTGGACAGCAGATGGATATAGCGATGAGCAGTGGGAAGATTTAGCAGATTGGATCAAGCAAGTTTGGATAGATGGAAATTAAGAATTTCTAAAATTAACATAATACACCTTATACGAAATTAACATAAAAAATGGAGCCTAAAGCTCCATTTTTTAATAACTTTTTTTAAATTGCTAAGCGTAAATTCAGTGCTTTTACAACTTTAATCACAGTATCAAAACTAGGGTTAACATCACCAGAAAGTGCTTTATAAAGACTTTCTCGGCCTAAGCCTGTATCTCGTGATAATTGAGCCATTCCTTTAGCTTTTGCAATGTTACCTAAAGCCTTTGCAATGAATGCGGCATCGCCATTAGATTCTTCAATACATGCTTGTAAGTAAGCCTGCATATCATCCTCTGTTTTAAGATGCTCAGCACTGTCCCATTTGCGAAGTTTAATAGCCATTTATAGCTCCTCCTCTAAATCTTGTGCCAATTGCAGGGCAAGTTTTATATCTTTACTTTGCGTAGACTTATCTCCGCCTGCTAAAAGAATAACAACCCTTTGCCCTTGCTTGCAGTAATAAATCCTATAGCCTGGCCCAAAGAAGAAACGTAATTCAGAAACACCTTCACCGACCGGCTCAGTATCTCCAAAGTTTCCATCTTCAACCCGATCAATTCGGACTTGTATGCGTCTTTTTGCCTGCTGGTCTTTTAACTTGGTGAACCAGTCATCAAAGACTTCAGTGGTATATATTGAGTACATAAGTAGAATGTATCCTATAGGATACATTTATGCAAGAAATAAACTTGATATTTGGGGCTCGAAACGGTGAATTTCGTATAACCGCCATTATGTTAAGTTAATCAAAATTCTTAATGCACCAAAACCTAAAAATTTAAATGGAGTAAAAATGACTTTAAAGGGGTTAGATATTCAAGAAGATTGTATCAAAGCTATTTCTAATGAATCTTTAATATTTGATATTAAGAATAAAGAGTTTTTAGAGGATATAGAAGAGATGGATCCGGAAATTTGAACAACTCCTATAAGTGATACTCTGCTCCTCAAATGATGTTATAAACATCAATATATGGAGTATTTTATGGCACGTAGACCAAGAAGAAATCATTCAAACGACTTTAAGGCTAAGGTAGCACTTGCTGCGATCAAAGCAGAAAAAACACTTGCTGAATTGAGTTCTGAGTTTGATGTTCATCAAAACCAAATTATTGACTGGAAAAATCAATTGATCTCAGCTTCCTCACAAGCTTTCGATCAATCAAAAGCTCCATCAGAACCTCCCATTGATCTTAAAAAGTTACATGCAAAAATCGGTGAGCAGGCATTAGAAATTGATTTTTTAGAAGGTGTGTTGAAGAAACTGGGCCGCTTCAACCACAAAAGTTAATCGATCACTCACTTCAGATTTCAGTATCTAAACAAGCTAAGTTACTGAAAGTCTCTCGTGGTTGTTATTATTATCGCCCAAAACCTGTTAGCTCATCAGATCTGAAGCTGATGCGATGTATTGATGAATTACATATGCAATATCCTTTTGCAGGCAGTCGTATGATGCGTGATTTGTTGAATCGTCAAGGACATCATATAGGACGACGTCATACACGTACTTTAATGAAGAAAATGGGTATTCAGGCGTTATATTGCAAACCAAATTTAAGCCAGGCTAATCAAGCTCACCGTAAATATCCATATCTGCTCAAAGGATTGGCTATTCAGCGCAGTAATCAAGTGTGGTCTACGGATATAACGTATATCCCTATGGCAAAAGGCTTTGTTTATTTATGTGCTGTGATTGATTGGCATAGCCGCAAGGTACTTGCGCATAGAGTATCGATTAGTATGGAGGTGGATTTTTGTATTTCGGTTTTAAATGAAGCGATTGAAAAATATGGATCACCTGAAATATTGAATACAGACCAAGGCAGCCAGTTTACCAGTGATGCATTTATTGATGTATTGAAATCAAATGGCATTCAAATCAGTATGGATGGTAAAGGTCGATGGGTAGATAATGTGATGGTTGAACGATTATGGCGGAGCGTTAAATATGAAGAGGTGTATCTCAAAGCTTATAGCAGTGTCACAGATGCGAAAAAGCAATTAAGTGCATATTTTGAGTTTTATAATTTGAAACGACCTCATTCGAGTCTAGACAAAATGACACCAAATGAGTTTTACTATGATCAGCTACCCCAACAAAACAAGGTGGCTTAACTAGAGCGGAATATCACTTATAAATACGCTTTTAGTTGTTCAAACAAGTGGGACCACCTCTGATCATCTATAGGGAATAAGCCATATTTTTGCTACAGTGAACCAAATTAAGATCATCTATTTACTAGGCCTCGCATTTGCGGGGTTTTTAATGCTGAATAAAAGGAAAACTTGATGGAATTGCCCAATATTATTCAACAATTTATTGGAAACAGCGTTTTAGAGCCAAATAAAATTGGTCAGTCGCCATCGGATGTTTATTCTTTTAATCGAAATAATGAAACTTTTTTTCTTAAGCGATCTAGCACTTTATATACAGAGACCACATACAGTGTCTCTCGCGAAGCGAAAATGTTGAGTTGGCTCTCTGAGAAATTAAAGGTGCCTGAACTCATCATGACTTTTCAGGATGAGCAGTTTGAATTCATGATCACTAAAGCGATCAATGCAAAACCAATTTCAGCGCTTTTTTTAACAGACCAAGAATTGCTTGCTATCTATAAGGAGGCACTCAATCTGTTAAATTCAGTTGCTATTATTGATTGTCCATTTATTTCAAACATTGATCATCGGTTAAAAGAGTCAAAATTTTTTATTGATAACCAACTCCTTGACGATATAGATCAAGATGATTTTGACGCTGAATTATGGGGAGACCATAGAACTTACCTAAGTCTATGGAATGAGTTAACTGAGACTCGTGTTGAAGAAAGATTGGTTTTTTCTCATGGCGATATCACGGATAGTAATATTTTTATAGATAAATTCAATGAAATTTACTTTTTAGATCTTGGCCGTGCTGGGTTAGCTGATGAATTTGTAGATATATCCTTTGTTGAACGTTGCCTAAGAGAGGATGCCTCGGAGGAAACTGCTAAAATATTTTTAAAGCATTTAAAAAATGATAGACCTGACAAAAGGAATTATTTTTTAAAACTTGATGAATTGAATTGATTCTAAGCATTATCTAAAAATACTTAATTGTCTTTTAACGTCGCTAAATTTTAAATAAATAAGTGAAGAGTGTTAGTGGAGCCACTGATTTAAAGTTGGCAGAGTAAAACTTGAAGTGCGACATAAACCACCTAATTAATTTAAAGGGTTTATGGAGTATATAAAATTGTCATACCATCATCTTAACTTTGAAGATCGTACTGCATTAATGCTTGAGTCAAGAAAAGAAGGCTTTTCAGCCAGAAAATTTGCTGAACTCATTAAAAGACATCCTAGTACGATCTATCGTGAGCTTAAAAGAAATAGCATCAATGACGTTTATCAAGCTCGATATGCTTCTGATAACACCTTCGCTAGACGTAGACGTGGTCACAGAAAACTCAAAATCGATTCAATCCTCTGGAAATTTATTGTTGAAGCGATCCGTTGTTTATGGTCTCCTCAGCAAATAGCAAAGCGTTTAAAGACATTTCCTGATTTGGATCAAACAATGAATGTAAGCCATACAACGATTTATTCAACGATACGAGCATTACCAAAGGGTGAGTTGAAAAAAGACTTATTATCCTGTCTACGTCATGAAAATAAAAAGCGAAAAGCTAACGGTGAACCTAAAAAAGATTCTATATTACAGGATATTAAAACTATTCATGAGCGCCCAGCCGAAGTTCAAGAAAGAAAAATACCGGGTCATTGGGAAGCTGATTTAATTAAAGGTAAAGACAATAAAAGTTCGATAGCAACACTTATTGAACGAAATACACGGCTCTGTATCTTGGCAACATTACCTGATGCAAAGGCAGAATCAGTGCGCAAGGCTTTAACTGAAGCTCTGAAATATTTACCTGCAGAACTGCGTAAAACGTTGACCTATGACCGTGGACGTGAGATGTCAGAACATAAAATACTCGAAGAAGATTTAGGCATAGATGTATATTTCTGTGACCCACATTCACCCTGGCAAAAAGGCACATGCGAAAATATGAATGGTTTAATTAGGCAATATTTACCTAAAGGGATTGATTTAAATCAGGCAGATCAGCATTATTTAAATCAAGTTGCCATGTCACTGAATACTCGTCCTAGAAAGGCGTTAGATTGGCTTACACCATTAGAGAAATTTGCTCAGCTTGTTGATTATCATATGGCTTTTGAAACTGTCGCACCTCATGTTTGAATTCGCCCCATATTTTTGCTACAGTGAACCAAATTAAGATCATCTATTTACTAGGCCTCGCATTTGCGGGGTTTTTAATGCTGAATAAAAGGAAAACTTGATGGAATTGCCCAATATTATGCACCCGGTCGCGAAGCTGAGCACCGCATTAGCCGCTGCATTGATGCTGAGCGGGTGCATGCCCGGTGAAATCCGCCCGACGATTGGCCAGCAAATGGAAACTGGCGACCAACGGTTTGGCGATCTGGTTTTCCGCCAGCTCGCACCGAATGTCTGGCAGCACACTTCCTATCTCGACATGCCGGGTTTCGGGGCAGTCGCTTCCAACGGTTTGATCGTCAGGGATGGCGGCCGCGTGCTGGTGGTCGATACCGCCTGGACCGATGACCAGACCGCCCAGATCCTCAACTGGATCAAGCAGGAGATCAACCTGCCGGTCGCGCTGGCGGTGGTGACTCACGCGCATCAGGACAAGATGGGCGGTATGGACGCGCTGCATGCGGCGGGGATTGCGACTTATGCCAATGCGTTGTCGAACCAGCTTGCCCCGCAAGAGGGGATGGTTGCGGCGCAACACAGCCTGACTTTCGCCGCCAATGGCTGGGTCGAACCAGCAACCGCGCCCAACTTTGGCCCGCTCAAGGTATTTTACCCCGGCCCCGGCCACACCAGTGACAATATCACCGTTGGGATCGACGGCACCGACATCGCTTTTGGTGGCTGCCTGATCAAGGACAGCAAGGCCAAGTCGCTCGGCAATCTCGGTGATGCCGACACTGAGCACTACGCCGCGTCAGCGCGCGCGTTTGGTGCGGCGTTCCCCAAGGCCAGCATGATCGTGATGAGCCATTCCGCCCCCGATAGCCGCGCCGCAATCACTCATACGGCCCGCATGGCCGACAAGCTGCGCTGAGCCATGGCTGACCACGTCACCCCCAATCTGCCATCGCGCGATTTCGATGTGACAGAGGCGTTTTATGCGAAGCTGGGCTTTGCGACGAGTTGGAAGGATCGCGGCTGGATGATCCTGCAGCGCGGCGGTTTGCAGCTCGAATTCTTCCCCTATCCTGACCTCGACCCAGCTACGAGCTCGTTCGGCTGTTGCCTGCGGTTGGATGATCTCGATGCCATGGTGGCATTGGTGAACGCGGCGGGAGCCGAGGAAAAAAGCACCGGCTGGCCGCGCTTCAAAGCTCCGCAACTGGAGGCGAGCGGCCTGAGGATCGGCTACCTGATCGATCCCGACTGCACGCTGGTGCGGCTGATCCAGAACCCCGACTGACCGCATGCCCGCGAAAATCAAGATTTGCGGGATCAGCACACCCGAGGCGCTCGATGCGACCATCGCGGCGCGGGCGGACTATGCCGGGTTGGTGTTCTATCCAGCGTCGCCCCGTGCGGTTACGTCGAATGTCGCGGGCGCTTTGACATCGCGCGCAGCTGGCCAGATCGCCATGGTCGGTTTGTTCGTCGATGCGGATGATGCTGTCATCGCCGACGCACTGGTGGCAGCCATATAGTATTTTATTAAATTCTTATGGGAAATGACGAATGTTAAATTATCTTAAGAGCTTTAATAATATCAATACTTATTTGATTTTATCGATAATTCTGCTGTTAATCATAATATCTCTAGATTATTTCTAAACTGAATGAATGTTTATAATGAGTGATTCATATTGCTATTGAAATCGCCTTCTCACTTTGAAAGAAGGCGAGGATGAGGGACTTTTATGTTGAATTATCATTTTAAAAATGCCTTATAAAAGAAGCTTAATGTGTTTTCTTATATAGGTTTAAACATAATTGTTGTATATCTTAAATCCAATTGATCTTAAAATTTTCCTTTATTTTTTGTTATGAGTGCGAGAAAATTGTCAAAAAGGTCAATCAGACTGGGCGTTAATTTGTTTTGCATACTTTTTCCTATATCGAATTAAAGTCATATAACTAACACCATAATCTTTAGCTATTTGAGTGAAAGGGTATGAATCGTCCTTATTTTTAAGGGTATGAATTAACTCTTTTAGTTTTTCTTCTGTAATCGCAGGCGATCTTCCCTTGTATTTACCTTTCTTTTTTTTAGCTAATTTAATTCCCTCTGCTTGATTCTCACTAATAATACCCCTTTCAAGTTCAGCTACAGCGCCTAATACATGGAGTTGAAACTTATCGAACTTGTCATCTGAATTGGGGGTAAAGTTCAGGTTATTTTTGACAATATGAACAGACACTCCTTTTTTATTTAGCTTTTGAACAATGGTTACAAGGTCAATCAAGCTACGTGCCAATCTAAAAACATCATGAGCGTACACAATGTCCCCACTACGGACATAATCGAACATTTCCTGAAGTGCAGGGCGTTTGGCAGTCTTTCCGCTAAAATGATCAATAAAAGTTTTATCTAGCTCAAAGGGTAGATCATGGAGCTGTCTTTCAGGGTTTTGGTCTTTAGTGGATACACGGATATACCCCACTCTTTGAAAGGGTGTGTTTTTAATTTGATCTTCAATATCTAAATTTTCATTTTCCATAACCAGTATAACAAAATTAGATAACCTCAATGTTATATCACATTAGATTAACAAAACAACCCTATTGTTATAGGGTTTTTAGGGTGTATTATTATATAACAATAGGGTATACTCTAAATTCACACAACATCTCTTATAAGAATTTCTTTGTAAATTTCGAGTAAAGTTCTATAAAATCACCTAAATTTTTAATTCATGATTCAAGTTATTGAATATATGTAATTTTAGTTCATTAAAATTTTTTAATTTTTTGCATAAAAAACTGTAGACTACTAATTAATTACAATATATATTCTTAACATTGTTGTGAGTCACCGCGAATGCGGTTTATAGAATCCAATGAAATTGGATACTTGGGTAGTTCAAGTGAGTCACCGCGAATGCGGTTTATAGAATCCAATGAAATTGGATACTTGGGTAGTTCAAGTGAGTCACCGCGAATGCGGTTTATAGAATCCAATGAAATTGGATACTTGGGTAGTTCAAGTGAGTCACCGCGAATGCGGTTTATAGAATCCAATGAAATTGGATACTTGGGTAGTTCAAGTGAGTCACCGCGAATGCGGTTTATAGAATCTAATGAAATTGGATACTTGGGTAGTTCAAGTGAGTCACCGCGAATGCGGTTTTTGAGTTATCGCATATGCGATTTTTAGATCCTTTCAAGCCACTGAAAGTTATACTCATTTGTGAGTTATCGCATATGCGATTTTCAGAAAGCCCATTTTAAAAATGGGCTTTTTTGATGGTGAGTGGCTTTGTTGCACAAAGCTATTCTTGAAGGCTTCTTCAGCAATATAATTTCCAGATGAAGAAGCCTGCACCTAAAATCTACCGTACAACCAATTGGTCCTCGTATAACCAAGCTTTAATCAAGCGAGGAAATATTTCTAAGACCCAATGGTATGCACAACCACAAGGCAAGCACGGACGAAATCAAACTTATTCCGATACAGCGATTCAATGCTGTTTAATGATCAAATCTCTATTCCGCCTTTCTTTACGTATGGTCACTGGCTTTGCTCAAAGCCTGATTAAACTCTGTGGCTGAGCAGCCCCGAATATCAGTGATATTCGTACTCCACCCTCTGTAGACGACAAAAGCATATTGATATTGCGATAAGCTATCAGAAAAGTCGTGATGGGTTACACCTACTCGTCGACTCTACGGGTTTAAAATTTTTAGGTGAAGGTGAATGGAAGCGTAAGAAACATCAGCCTGAATACCGTCGGCAATGGCGTAAACTACATATTGGTATAGATGCTGAAACACTGCAAATACGTGCCGTTCAGCTTACGACAAATAATGTCAGTGATTCACAAGTACTAGGTGATTTACTGGATCAAATCCCACCAGATGAGCGAATAGATTCTGTCTATAGCGATGGGGCGTACGACACGAAGTGCTGCAGACAAGTGATTTCAGATCGTCAAGCACATGCAGTCATTCCACCCAGAAAGAATGCCAAGCCCTGGAAAGATTCTAAAATCAGTTCAATAGAACGAAATGAGTTACTTCAAACGGTTAAACATTTAGGCAGAACCCTATGGAAAAAATGGTCGGGTTATCACCGTCGCAGTTTGGTGGAAACCAAGATGCATTGCATCAAATTATTAGGAGATAAGCTGACGGCAAGACATTTTCAAAGTCAGGTCAATGAAATTCATGCGCGTGTGGCAGTTCTGAATAGATTTACGGAATTAGGTAGACCTCACACCCAAGTTGTCACTTAAATTTGAATGGCTTGGGGAAAACTCAGCTTTTGAATGTTTATGCAACAAAGCCGATTCAAGACTATTTCGATAAGTGGTGAGATGTTAATGACAGCTTTTTTAATATATCTATTTCTTCAGTGACCTTTTATCATTCACGGATTCAAATAACTACTGCTCAATTTCTATAAAAGTGTACAGAGTAATAATATTTGATGCTCTTAATCTGCACTTGTCCCCCCCACCATGCTTCGCTAAGCTCATCATGGGTGGAGAGTCCTGAGCAGATTTCGACAATATTCACCCTACCTTCGCCAAAAGATTGACTCAGGTATTTGAATATTGCCGTTGTTGCCATCACGGTATGGAGCCGCCTTTCGCTTTCAATCGACACGCTCAGATTGCGTTTAGTCTGAGTCGCAAGAGAGTATTTCTGGATCTAACTATCCATCCCGCACACGCCTTTCTCTCTACACGAAGCGCACACTCGGCAAGGTTTCCCAATACTCAATCGTGCGTGAATGTCGTGCTATTCCCGGCGTCCCCTCAATAGTGCAATACATCAGATTTGAGGGCGGTTATAAACCTTTAGTTGCTATGCCTGCCGTCACTTGTCCACCTGCACACAGCAACCACGAAAGACTAAGCCGACTATAAAAGTCGCACTTACTAACTTAATCTTTTGTACAGACGTAGTGAACGAACCGAAGGGTTTAAATGGTATTAAGAAGAGCATTTAACGAATTTTTTATATTTCAGGCATTGTATCCGAAGCAGTTCCTTAAAAAATTAGACTGTGTACAAAAGAATTTACATATAAAAACTTGTACAAAAGAATAATTTCCTTAAAATATGAGGAACTGGCAGTTACAAGCCTTGGGTGATTATCGTATAGAGTTGCAACCTCTACACGATATTTCGTTAAAAGATACTAGTACTATCATTTAGCTGTAACGCCAACTAATTTAAGTTAAAGGCCCTTGTGAAAACAAGGGCCTTTACATTTCAGTTACACAAAAAATGAAATTAGCTATGTTAACGGGCTGTTATGTGATTTAGACAGCACTTTTACCCTAAATCGTGCCGGATTTGTCAGAAACTTTTTGTTTTTCTTATTACTTAAAAAATTAAAAAGCAGAAGTTGGAGCTTCTGCCTTTTACTAAAACGACTATGGATATAACCATGGTACGGTTAGTTGTTCTAGTCATCGTATTATACAAAAAATCATGCTGTAGCACCCACTTTTCGAGTAGCTGAACCCTCGACAGCCAGCATCCTCGCCTTTCTAGGGCAAAAATTCCCCCCAATTTCTGCAGATAAACCTGGGGCAGTTTTTAATCATCTTTGTACGCATTTACTTACGTCAATTCCGGTACTTTGCTGCTATTCGGAACATTGGAATTTTCATATGATAGATTCATCGGGAACAGGAAGTTCCACACAATAATAAGAATATAGATACGCACAAGGACAGTAAGGTACGACAGGAGTTATACCGAGCGACCCCATACGAAAAACCCTGGCAGGATGTCAGGGTTTTTTCATTTCTCGTATATTTAATTTAAATCAGACCCGGGTGAGCATCCAGAATACGGATTAACGTCGCTGCAGGGCCAGTCGGATAACGCCGGCCTTGTTCCCAGTTTTGCAGGGTTCTCGCGCTGATATGCAAACGTGCAGCAAATTCAGCTTGGGTTAAGCCTGTTTTTTCACGTACTTCCTTAATATCTGGCAGTTCAAGCTCTGTGACTCGACTTGCCTTTATCTCATTACGTTTGATGGCCCCAGCTTCTTTGATTGAAGCAACCAGATCATCAAATAAGTTGTTATCCATGAAATTGCTCCTTTACTAATTGACGCAGGATCGAGGTTTCTTTATCTGTCAGATTATCTTTCACAGACTTTGGATAAGCCACCAGAAAAAAGATCTGATCATCTTCTGTGACCCAATAATAGATCACGCGGATACCACCACTTTTTCCTTTATTGCCTTGAGCACAACGTACTTTACGAATTCCTCCACCATTCTTGATTAAGTCACCCTTATCAGGCTGTATCAGGAGATCTTGCTGGAGCTGACGATATTCTTCATCAGTGACAAGCTCTCTAATTTGCTTGGTAAAGATACTAGTTTCAATGAATAACATAGATTTATATACGTCAATGGCGTATAAAAATTTTAGCAGTTTTAGATCAAAAAAACGAGAGCTAGAGACTCTATGTAAACCCCAAATAGAAATGTCCGCTTTCAAATTCGCGCTTTTGCGATTATCGAAGCGGACGGTTTATATCATCAATGCTGAAATTAAAAATCTAGATCATAATCACGATTTGGCTGCTTTTCAGGTTCATAAGTTTGTTCTAAGACATCGCTTTGAGGGGTAGGCTTAGGCTTTTTCACCTCGTTGATATGGCTCTTTATGTTCTCAAAACTCTCTAAACACGATTGATATGACGCTCTTTGATGTTTCAAATGGTCATTTTGAGGCTCTAAAATAATTTCACATTTCAGATAGTTAAGCATGCGTTGGTCGTTTTTGATGATCTCCTCGATTTTGTCATAGTCCCATGTATTGATCATTCTGCTTGCTTGGCTGATGTATTTCTCCAAGTTTTGAGCTTTTTTCTGTACACAATCAATCAATTGCAACAGATTATTGTTGTTGTATGCTTGCTGTTGTTGGACTGAAAGTTGTTTGTGATCAGCAACGTAACCCGGGTAATAAGCGTCTATTCGCAAGTCACGTAAATCTGTAGCCGGCTTTGGCTTGGGTCGAAGTTTAGCGACTAAGGGTTCTAGTTGTTCAAGTTCTTGATTAAGATCATTAATCGTTCTACAGTTTCCCCAAGCGTATTGATCTGCTTGCTTTGCATCTCCAAGTCTGTGTAAAAGTCGGTTGGTACCTGCAATTGCAAGATGGTTGAGAGTGCTGCCTCCAGGTCTATCTGCTGTGTGTCTATTGTCTGTTGAATAGGTTGTAATTCGATCTTCACTAAGTCTCTGACAGTAGCTTTTAAATTCAGTTGATTTAATGCTGTCGTCAATTGCCTTTGCAATTGGATTCTCAAGTTTTCTTGAAATGCTTGCTGTAATTGCTCCGAAAATTCGCCCTGCTCGAGCTTTAAAAGTTCTACTTTCATAGCCAAAATCAAGGCTTGTTGAGCTTCTTTCTCTGAGTTCAAGTTGTTGATTTTGTCCGTTAAACTCTGCTCTACTTCGCTGTAAGTGGTCAAAATATTCTTTAATGAACTGACCTGTTGACTCAAGACTTCGTTTTGTTCTGCTAACAAGCTGTTTTGTTGACTCAACAAGGCGTTTTGCTCTGTCAAAAATTGGTCGATTTCGGTCTGCATGACTTACCTCCGTAGGGTGTTCAAATAATTGATTTGGGCCGTGATTGCTTCTGAGTTCTGTTGAATAATTTGTCGTTGCGCTTCGATGGTCTTCGAGTTTGTACGGGCTTGATAGGCCAGATAAAAAGCTATTGAACAAATCAGCAGTCCAAACAAGATCATCCCGCATGAAATGTATTTTGCTTTTTGCGTATTCAGTTTTTCCGTGATCAGCGTCTGTATTTCGCTCTCGATCTGCCCGCTTTGATTGGCTATCGCTTGCTGTACTTGGCCCTGGACTTGGGCTTGGATGCTCTTCTGATCTATCGAGATGCTCTGCAGCTGGTTGTTGATTTTGCTCTGTAGAGCCTGAATTGATGTTGAAAACGAATCTATGCTCGATTTCACTTTTGAGATTTCCGTAATATCTATACTCGCTAGTTTTGCCTGGAGTTCCTCGATTTGCACGGTATAGCTGGCTGTCAGCGTTTTTATTGCTTGGGGGGATAAACTCCCTATCTCGGTCAAAATTGAGTTGAGGTGCAACTCCAGTGCTGTTGTCTTCTCCTGTACTTTGTGCAAAAGCGTAGTGCCGTTGATGATAGGTTGCTCGCTTTGCTCGATAAGTTTCTCGAAGTTGATCAGCCTGTCGGAGAGCTGTTGCAAGCTCATCTGCAGTTGCTCGGCTTTCTGTTGCTGCTCGTAGACGCTTTGAATAAAGTCCAATTTCGAATTGTTCATGATAATAATCTCCTCTGAGTCTGTGTGTTTTGCCGTTGCTTAATACGACACTTAAAAACTCTTTACTTTGCTTAACTGATTTAACGTCTTGGAGTTGCTCGATACATTTGACAATATCCGCCCTATTTTTTACTGTTTGCGTCTTTAAAAGCGTTTTGACGAGATTATCAACAGTCTTGCAAAACTGCTTTTTTGTAAGTGTCTTCAACTCTTCGCTTGCCATTTTTTTGGCTTGTGCGTTCAGTTTTGCAACGTGATTCGGCTCTTGCGTTGTTTGTGTCCAACTGATGTCATCAGGGCGCGACCATTGGTATTTTGTGTTGAAGTAATCTCGTAATGCGTCGAAATGTTTTTCGTGTCCTGGCGGGGCAATATTCAGTGATTTACCACTTTGAAGGTCGAGTCGAGGGACTAAAACATGAATATGTTTTGAGCCGTCATCATCTGTATGCAGAACAGCAAAAAGGTGGTATTGAGACTGATCAAGTCCTGCAAAAGCGTGTTTTTCAAAGTCATTTAAAACTTCCTGGATCTGCTCATCCGTCGGATCATCGACTTTTGACCATGCGATGACTCCACTGGTGTACTTCCAAAGGTGCGGTGAACTATCACAAACGGCATTAAACGTGGTTGCATCACCTCGTAAAACATGAACGCCAGCACGCAGATTTCCTTGATGATCGAACTGATCTAAAACATACGCTGAAGCGTGTGCAGCCGACCCTTTTCCGTGATCCAGAAATTTAATATGCACTTTCATCCTGCTCCGCTAAAACAGTGGAAGGGATGTCCTTATCAACATTTAAGTCTTCCAGTTGCTTTTGAAGCCGGTCAGGGCTTTGTCTTCCGATTTTAGGCAGTGCGGGAAATAGTTGTTCTAATTCGGTTTGGATGCCTTTTAAGACAAGTAACACGCGAAAAACATCGAGCTTCTGCTGTTCTTGGGGATTCGCATTTTTGATAATATTTAAAGCACGGGCCATCTGATTCAGGTTGTTACCAATACGCCCCAACTCCAACAGTAATTTGGGATCGGCCTTAGGAGCAGGTCGCTGCAGGATTTTTTCTGGACGACGGTGGCGCTTTTTGATCTCAGGTTCAGGCTGAGCAATGCCTTCCGTTTCTTTTGGCACGGTGTGCTGAGTTTTCATAAAAGCCTGTCCAATCAGCCAATGTACAAAATCCGTAAAATTCATGCTGTTTGCAATTAGCAGCTGATCCAACTGCTGTTCTTGCAGCGCTAAAAAGCGTAAGCGCTTTGTAATGGTTCGTTTACCAGTTTTCATTTTTATCCCGTCATAAAATTTGTGAAGTTTGGGGTCTTAGGGGGTCGCCCCTAACAA
Source organism: Acinetobacter sp. SWBY1 (assembly GCF_002946595.1). NCBI lineage: Bacteria > Pseudomonadati > Pseudomonadota > Gammaproteobacteria > Moraxellales > Moraxellaceae > Acinetobacter > Acinetobacter sp. SWBY1. Next base: position 19,318 of record NZ_CP026617.1, read on the forward strand.
GCCCTGTTGCGTACCAGAAAAGTGCACGTAGTGCAGTTTTCTGTAGCTACAGGTAGGCTTGCTTATCAACAGCGGTCTGTAAAACACACAAGACAATGCTGTAAATGTGACAATAGCAAAGATGAAAAAATTGAGTTTCCGAAAGTGTGGATTTGAGAAAAATATTTAATTTAGACTATTAAATAAATAAAAAAGTAAATATTTATCAAATATTTAAAAAAATTATTGACTTTAATAAACTCAAAAAAACAAGCGAAAAGCTTTACGATTGTTGAATTATTTTTTTTAGATACATTGCTTAAACAACCACTCTCTGAGTGCGCCTGGATACTTTTGATTTTTACTGGATAATGTTTGGTAGAAAATGCAAAAAAGAGTATGTATTGAAAATAATTAAGGTATGTATTGAACGACTAAAAAAGCAATTTCAGCATGTATTGAAATAATTTGGGTATGTATTGAACGATGAAAAACGTAATTTCAGCATGTATTGAAAAATTTTTGGCTGTGTAACGGTAGATTTGATGTTTTTTTAATCAATAGTTCATAAAATGAGTTTTATGCCATTGATATTAAAGTGTCATTAGTGTTAGCACTAATAATTCCAAAGCTTTCAAAATTCTGTGTCAGCCAAATTGGCTAGAGCTTAATTATATGAGGAGAACTGCTCCGCAAGTGTCTGCCTTCAAAATGGCTTTGTTGCACAAAGATTTTATAACTATATGATTTTAACAGTTTTGATTGTTTTTTGATCTAAAATTAAATCTATTTAAATCAGATGCTTACATATTTATGCAACAAAGCCTTAAAAATATATCAATAAACGAGTCTTTTGTACATAAAGTAAAAACAGCCAATCTATAGTCCGAAATAAAAAGTAAAACTATTTCTTGAACTTTTGACAAATAAATTACATAACTTTTTTTATAGCTCAAGCTAGGACATTTTTACTTAGGAATAACATTCATCGGGGTAAGCTCGGCAATTTTCTTAACTGCTTAATAAATTTACTTTTTAACCGGTAAAAAAAACGATTCACAACAGGAAAATAGCCTGATACATGAATCGCTTTATGATTAAAACCTAACTATAAAATTATAGTCTATCAACTTGAAACAGCTTTATTGCTCAAACCTGTCTCTAAAGTCTTCTTCACTCAAGCTATTGGTAGCCCGCGCAAAAGGGTTACTCGATTTCCGGGATAATCTGCCAGCTTCTGTTCATGATGTTGCAAAAAGCTGGAAGCACAATTCCAGAAGAACCTGAATTTTTTAAGATTGATCCGATCCATGAAATGCCGGGACTAAACACCTAGTAGCAGCCAATACGTTTATCACCCCAATTACATTCCACAGCTGTCAAACCACCATGCTGGAAACGAGACCACAATCGGTCTCCTAAATCTTCTTGCAGTTTGGCCAAGGTTAAATTCGAAATCAGCATGGTTGGCTTCATCTCATCATAGCGAGCGTATAAAACCTTGTGCACCAGTTCCAAACGTTTTTCACGGTCATGCAATCCATATTCGTCTAGGATCAGCAAGTCATACTCACTATAGCGATAGATCGTGTTTTTCTCTGTATCATCAGCTCGTTCCCATGACCCCATGATATCCTGAGCTAATTCTGCACTGGTGATATAACGCACATACATACCCTTTTTGAGTAACGTACGAGCAGTAGCACAGGACAAATGAGTTTTTCCGGTACCAGTTTTACCTGACATCACTAGATTTGATTTCTTGCCATCGAGCATGGCTTCGGTAAATTGCAAACAGCTGTTTCGAGCATAGGCCTGTCCTGGATTATCAATATTCACGATGTAATTTTTAAAACCTGAATTAGCGTGACGCTCTGGGATCATGGCACCTGCAAGGTGTTTTTCCAGAACCATCTGCTGAACCAGCTTGTGATGTTCTCTATTTTGGTTGTTCACAAACTCCACAGCACATTTCGGACAAATCTGGTAAGTGCCTGCTTGGATTTTACGAACCTGATGTTTTTGGCAAACACTGTGAGCTATTGGCATAGCCTTTGAAATCATGATCATCTCGTTCATAGGAAGTCCTCCGGAACCTCCATGAGTGCAACCGTGCCTTTGAATACGGGTTGGTCTTCCCATGCATCGTTCACGTTTCGGGATACTGGCTGTGATTTTGGATATCTGGGTTTTGAGTATTCGGATATTTTCGGAGAATAACGGTCTTGTTTGCGTTCGAGTTTTTCAAACTCCTGAATTAACCAAACTGCAAATTTTCTCGTACGTTGTTTTTCAGTGAGATCGATTTTGTTTTCCCAGTGAGCATTGAAATTACCAAGATGGAATTTGAAATCAGGCATTGCCAAGATTGATTCAGATTTCGACCCTTGGCATTCACGAATTACGTTCTGAAGATGTTCAGTGTTTGGTGACCATGACTGTGGTTCTGAATTTTCCTCGCGCGTTACTGTGTGTGTATGAATATTGGTTAATGGTTTATGGTTTTTGGTTAAGGTTTTCTGTGGGTTCCCAGAATTAACCGACTGGGTTTCTTTTGGGATTTCTGAATTATCCGATTCGTTTTCTTGTGGCGTATTCTGTTGGTTTGCGCTTTGATTTTCATTTTCTTGCTGTTTGGTTTCTGTTTTCGGTCGTCCACCTTTTGCGCCATTCTTGCGATTGCTTTCTGCTTTTGCTTGATACGTTTTAAGTTCGCTTTCGCATCGGTTATGAATCCAACCGTTCTCGGTATTTTCAAAGAACTCATCCAGTACATCACGAACTGCCTGTTTTTCATCTTCAGTGCGTGCCAAAACCGTGCGGAATAATTCACGCTCATTCTTAGGCAATGGCTTTTCATTCAGGTAGTAGGTATCCAACAGCCAGTTATAAACGCCATGCTCTAGCAGAGTTAAATGTGCTGTTGCTGAACGGTAATCGCCAATGTTCTTTTTGTAGTAATACATTGCGCTGCAGCTCCTTTCCCTCACTATACTAAAATAAGTGTAATCAGCTTTGGGGTTAATATGACCTGAGTAGATACCTTTTCACTCAAATCAGTTAAATTTTGTATGAACCTGTAAGTTGGAAAACAAAGCATATTTAATTCCAATAATTAGCTAATGAATATAAAAAGGACATCGTCCAACATTTGGATCTTTCCCTAACGATTTTTTATTCTTCCACAAATTTTTTTTTGATGTCCCATTTCTTGTAAAAAATGAAAAAAATGTCAAATTTTTTATATTGTGGGGTAATCCCCCCCAAAAAAACGAAATTGATCTGATAATAGACTTGTCCAAGATTTACACTGCCTATTCGTTTATATGCTAAAAAGATTGATGAACTGATCAAGCTGGCGAAAACCATTCAGGAGTCAGACAAGCTGGTTGCAGAACTCAACCTGACCGAATACGAATATGCCCTCTACTCTTCTGTCGCAGAAAATGAAAGTGCACGAGAGCTGATGAAAAAAGAGGTGCTGATGGAACTTTCAGTAGTACTGACCGAATCCATCCGAAAGAATATGACGTTGGATTGGACCATCAAAGAGGCAGCGAGAGTCAAGCTCAGAGTGATTGTGAAACGTCTATTGAAGAAGTATAGCTACCCGCCAGATATGGCTTTACGGGCAAGAGTGACGGTACTGGAACAGGCTGAGCAGTTAGCGGATGAATTAACAGCGGCATAAATCTAAAAATTAAATTTTAATATTTTATGAAGTTATGAAGTTATGAAGTTATGAAGTTATGAAGTTATGAAGTTATGAAGTTATGAAGTTATGAAGTTATGAAGTTATGAAGTTAGGGTATTTAATCTTATAGATTAAATAACCCGTTCTGAATTTTATCTAAAACTTCTATCAACGAGCTGCTTAAAATCTTCTAAATTCTGCTCTGCCAGTGACTCTAAGGCTATTCTTACAATACTTGATCTGTTAACACGAGCATTATTACTTTTGATAATTAGCTCATCAATTAATTCACTTAATTCTTGGTTTAAAGAAAAGGTACAACGAACGAATTTCTTTTGTGAAACTTCTAGATCCTTAACTCTTTTATCAGCTCCAGAGATGAAATTTTCAACCAGTTTGTCCTGATCTGAAAGCTCGTCAGTTTTCTTTTTTAAACCGCTAAGACCTGCCATAGTTATACTCCTAAAAACTCTTGAGCTATCCCTTCAATTTCTGCTTTTGCCTTAGGATCACTTGTTACTTCAAAAACAGATAAGCCATTTTCATCTGCATCATCATAAACGTTTCGATTTGTCGTGATGTGGTCCAAGGCTTTTATTCCAAACGATACACAGGCTTCTTTAGCATCTAAAATTCGTTGTACTTGTGATGGTAATGTTGGGCATTGTGTAATGATTGCTCTGGCATTCAAATCTGGATTCACTGCTCGTGCCAGTTTCAATACTTGCTCCATATGATCCAAAGTCTTTAGATCTCTACGTTTAGGCCTAAAAGGCAATAGCATATGTGTTGCTATAGTCATAGCAGAGCGCAATGCTTCTGAATCTTGTCCACCAGCATCAATGATAATATCTTCATATCTTTTTGATAAATCTTTTAAAACTTGACGAATATTGCCTGAAGCTTGTACAGATGGGATATTTTTTAAATCCTCATTCTCATCACGTTCTTTAATCCAGTCAGTTGTTGTACCTTGAGGATCTGCATCTAAAAGTAGAACATCTCTATTCTTGGTTTGTAAATAAACCGCTAAGTTTTGGGCAAGGCAGCTCTTACCAGCTCCGCCTTTTTCACCACCTACTAAGATAATCATAAGTTATGTAAGTTACGTAATTTTGTTGAAAATAATGTATAAGTTTTAATCTCCTGAATCAACTATTGTGAAAAATAAAGTTAAAAATAAAGTTATCCACAAATAATGCTCTTTTTTTAATTTTATATATATTTTTAAATTTATATTTTATAGGTCTCTTGTATCCCTTGTAGGTTATAGCTTTGAGAGGATTTATATGGACGTTTTCCTGACAATAAGTGGACGTTTTCCTGACAATAAGTGGACGTTTTCCTGACAATAAGTGGACGTTTTCCTTGATTTAAATGGACGTTTTCCTGACATAAATGGACGTTTTCCTGACATAAATGGACGTTTTCCTGACATAGATAGATCTTCCATTAGTGGACATTAAGTGTTAATGTCCACTAATAATATTTGTTTCTTTGATCACAACATGGCAAATGTAATTTATAAAGATAATAACTTGATTGAAGCATCTTATGCGTTGACTCTGTCAGAACAACGCTTAATTTTAGTTGCAATTATTGCAGCCAGGGAAATTGAAAAAGAGCTTACATCGGATACATTGCTAACAATACACGCATCTGAATACATGAAGCACTTTAATTTGGGTCGTCAAGCGGCCTATGAGGCTCTTCAAGGAGCATGTGATAACTTATTTGAACGTAGACTCACCTATAAGGCCATAGATCCTGTTACAGGTAAACCTGCAGTCTACAAAAGCCGTTGGGTGTCAAAAGTTGGCTATGTTAAAGAAGCTGCATGCGCTCAACTAATTTTTGCTCCTGATATTTTACAGCTTTTTGTAAAACTTGAAGAAAAGTTTACTCGTTATGAATTAAAGCAAATTTCTCAATTATCTAGTGTATACGCTATACGGCTGTATGAACTTTTGATTAGATGGCGTAGCAAAGGCAAGCTATATATTAGTATGGTTGAATTGCGTGATAAGTTAGGTCTACTTGAAAATGAATATAAAACCATGGGAGATTTCAAAAAGCGTGTATTGACGGTTGCCATAGATCAAATTAATAAACTTACTGATATCGACGTAAGTTATGAGCAGAAGAAAGAAGGAAGAACAATTACACATATCGAATTTTCTTTTAATCAAAAAGCTTCCTTAATTATTAGTGATAAGGTACTGGAACCGACATATCAGCTGACCCCAAAACAATCTATATTTTTCGCTCAAAAATTGTGTGACCTTATCAAATATCCCGAATTCGGGGGTAAATATGCCAATGTAGGCGAAGAGATCGAAGCGTTTAAAGAAAGGATTTCACTTGAACTTCTCGACCCCGAAAAGGTAAAAAAGTATTATTCTGATTTGTTAAAAGTGGGCTATAAAGAAAAATATAAATCAGAAAAGTTATCGTAACCTGAATAATAGAAATTCTTATTTTGAACACTACCAACCTACAGGAAAAATTTAGTCTGCCCTGGTAATGAATAACGCTAAACTTGCAGACTGTAAGATTTGAAGTGAGGAACCGACCCAAGTTTCTCTGCTACTGATCATGAACTTCAAATTATGGGCTGTTTTTATTCTTGGGTGCTTTCAAATAAAGAGCATGGCATGTGCGATATGTATTTTGTGCCTGAGCAATTCCTGAGAACTTCTACGCTTTTTCATCCAAACCTTTACTGAAGCTGTTTGATATTTTTAACAGCGCATTATAGTCAATCACACTGAAGACCTACGCATTGGTTTCCACGGCAGTTACTCCACCATCCTGCATAAGTCTTTTCCATTTAAACAGCAAACGTGGTGAGATGCCATACTGTCTGGCAACAGAGGGAACGGATGAGCCTGGTTGCATGGTCATGGCAACAAATTGGGCTTTTTCCTGACCTGAATAACGTCGACGACGCTGCACCGATGTAATAACTTCAATACGTTCCATAGAACACTCCTTAACCCTAGTGCTATGACTAGGTCTTAATTGAGAAGTGTCCGTTTTAACTGGGGCTATTACATAAACCGCCAGGGATTGATCTGTAATGAACATAAAGCTATAAACTTACTTAACTTACTTAACTTACTTAACTTACTTAACTTACTTAACTTACTTAACTTATATAACTTCCAAGAGAGTTATGGGATGGGAAACTACTTCCTGTCGTTCTTGTCAGGGATTTGTCCATATATGGAAGTGCATTGTTAAGAATTAAAGATCTCTCTGGCCAGAAGAACCGTTAATGGGCTGATCTGTCAGAGATATAAATTTATAAAGTTACATAACTTACGCAACTTATGATCTTATGTAATCCGAAATAGAGTTATGGGATGGGAAACTACTTCCTGTCGTTCTTGTCAGGGATTTGTCCATATATGGAAGTGCATTGTTAAGAATGAAAGATCTCTCTGGCCAGAAGAACCATTAATGGGCTGATCTGTCAGAGATATAAATTTATAAAGTTACATAACTTACGCAACTTATGATCTTATGTAATCCGGAATAGAGTTATGGGATGGGAAACTACTTCCTGTCGTTCTTGTCAGGGATTTGTCCATATATGGAAGTGCATTGTTAAGAATTAAAGATCTCTCTGGCCAGAAGAACCGTTAATGGGCTGATCTGTCAGAGATATAAATTTATAAAGTTACATAACTTACGCAACTTATGATCTTATGTAATCCGGAATAGAGTTATGGGATGGGAAACTACTTCCTGTCGTTCTTGTCAGGGATTTGTCCATATATGGAAGTGCAGCGCTGAAAAATTAAAGCTCCATGAATTAAGTCCTCATTTCTTGTTACGTGAGGACTTAATTCATATCAAAACCTATTTATGACATAGGATAATAAATAGTATTCCTTAGATGCTCATAAAAATTAAGTAAAAGTTGATCATATATATCCTGTAGACGAATTAAAGATAATTGCTGAAAACCATATTCTTCAAAAAATTGATTATCAACAAAATATGTAACAGCTTCGTAGGTTGTGAGATGTTGTGCAACATTAAGAATCTTACAAAAGTTTGGTTCACGTTGTAATTGTAGTTCTGTGGTTGTGATAATTTTAGAAGCAATCATTTTTGAAATAGTACGCACATTAAGATTACGGATTTCAGGTTTAATAGAATTAAGAAAGTTAGGGGAGTTATTCATAATCGAGCCTTTAAGTGAATAGATGTTTTTCGTAAAAGAAAAATTTACTTAAATTGTTGGTTATGAAAGAATGCAAAGGTAAAAAGTCGAAATTTTACAATCTTTCATTTCATTGATTTGGAATGAAAAGCATGAGTGTACTATTGTCAGATAGTGCACTCATGCACATACAATATTGATCATCTAATGTTCCTCCTTCGTTTGTATAAGATGTTTTTTGTCGAAATAGACAATAAAATACTATCAATATTTATACGAAAACTTGTCTATTTAGTCAAGTTTATATTGTCGATTTATGGTTGTTTGTTATGATGATTGAGATGAATTCTGATTTATTTTGTATAAGACTAAAAGAGATCAGAAAAATGAGAAAAATGACACAGCAAGAGTTGTCGGAGAAATCAGGTATTCCATCTACATCAATTGCACATATCGAGGCAGGTTCTCGTAAACCGTCATTAGAAAATTTTTATAAGCTAGTTGTTGTATTGAATGTATCTGCTGATTATTTATTAGGATGTATAGATCAACATACTCATCCAGGGAGTGATCCAATTACAAAATCTATTCAAGAATTACCTGAATCAGAAAGACAGATGATTGAGAAATTTATCTTATCTTTAAAAAATTAAATTTTTTTATTAGGGGAGATTACCTAAGCTGTTAGTGATGACGTAAAAAATGCCTGAAGTTCAGGCATTTTTTCGTTTTAGGTACTTATAAACCTCGATAGAACTTTTCAATAAAGTTTCGAGTTTTGAGAACCAGAGTGTTCATCAGGGTCTTACGTTCTGAGATCTTGGGACGCGCAATCGGTAAGTCTTTGACATCTTCACGGCTAGGTAAACGCTGGGTGTATTCATATTGGCTGAGCACCGTTTTGAAGACTTCAGGTTTGATGGCTTCTTTTTGACACAGCTCATTCAGCGCCTTTTCTTTTTCCACATCCCAAAACTGAGCAAAGGCTTGTTCAACGCTTTGACCATTGGCCATGCGCGGAATATTTTCATCCAGGAACTTTTGAATCAACTCTTGTTTGTCATACAGGTTGTGATTGGTCGAGATGATATCTTGCACCTGGGAACGATACTGCTGTTTCTTTTCAGGATCTTTATGATTGACCACCGATTGCAGTAGATTCAGGATATAACCGACATTCACGGTATCGCGGTGGATCAGTTCCAGTTGGAAGTTCACATCATTGAGGACCGATACTTTGTCTTTGGGCTGGATCACACGGACGTTGTTGTACAGATATTTGTACTGTGAGGTATGTTTCTGGAATTCTGCTTTGTTTAAATCGGTATCGTTCTGGTCATACTCGACAAAGTTTTCCAATTGGGCATTGATCCGCATCACCTCACGGAAGGCTTTCACGTACTCCAATTGCTGTTCTTCGGTTTCCAGCGTATGGGGGACTTGATCCGGATCTGGAGCAATACTGAGTAAATAGGTGACCGCAGCATTGTACTTTTCCTTGATGCTGTCGAAACTTGGAATCAGGACGATTCTTTGTGCTTCATCCTTATTTGAGAATAAGGTGAGGGCTTGGTCTGTAGCCTGTTTCAGGTTACGGAAGCACAGGATATTACCGAAAGGCTTGTCTGCGTTCAGAATACGGTTGGTGCGTGAAAAGGCCTGAATGAGGCCATGATATTTAAGGTTCTTGTCGACATACAGGGTGTTGAGTGGTTTTGAGTCAAAACCCGTCAGGAACATATTCACCACGAGCAAAATATCGATTTCTTTTTTACGTACCCGATTGGCAATGTCACGATAGTAAGCGTAGAACTCATCACCTGAGTTGTAGTTCTGGCCAAATTTGGCATTGTATTCCGCAATGTATTGATCGAGCTTATCTCGATTGGATTGGCTGATCCGGGTCGGGAGATCCGCAGACTCTTCTTCAATTAAACCACTGTGATCTTCGACCTTGAGTTCTTCATTGGCTGCAAAGGAAAAAATCGTAGCAATGGTCAATGGGGTATAAATTCCCCCTTGTTCTTCGGCTTGCTGCTGTTTTTCCTGCTGTACTTTTTTGAACAATTCGTAGTACTGGGTCAGGACTTCAACGGAACTGACACAGAACATCGCGGTGAAGGTTTTATTTTTGGTTTTGATGTGGTGATTATCCAGGATATAGCGGGTAATCATTTCGAGACGGGCAGGGTTATCAAACAGCTCTTTGGTATCAATCCCTTCTACATCTTCTTCATAGCTGTCGCTATTTTCGATGCCCTTGCTGGTGTATTTACCCAGATAAGCAATCTGGAAGGGTAGGACGTTCCCATCACGAATGGCATCGGTAATCACGTACTTATGCAGACATTCGTCAAACAGGGCATTGGTGGTGACGGCTTGTGAGTCAATTTTCAGTTGGCTATTTTTCTCAAAAATAGGCGTTCCGGTAAAACCAAACATTTGCGCCTGATTAAAGAAGCGTTTGATATTGCGATGGGTATCGCCGAATTGGCTACGGTGACATTCATCAAAAATGATCACCACTTTTTTATCTTTGAGATAGCGAATCTGATCGCTATAACGGTCGGAACTAATCGCAATATTGAGCTTTTGTAAGGTGGTCACAATCAGTTTGTCGTGCTTTTGCCCCAATTGAGTGACCAAGGTGCCTGTATTCTTGGTGGTATCAACACTGTCTTTTTTGAAGGCATTGAACTCACGTACCGTTTGGGTATCGAGATCACTGCGATCCACCACGAACAGGACCTTTTCAACTTCAGGCAAGCGCATGATGAGTTGACTGGCTTTGAATGAAGTCAGGGTTTTCCCTGAGCCGGTGGTGTGCCAGATATAGCCATTTTGCTCTGAATGTTGCACACGTTGAATGATTTGCTGTACCGCATAGATTTGGTAGGGACGCAGCACCATCAAACGCTTTTCAACTTCCAGGATTACCATGTATTCAGTCAGCATTTGGGTGATGTGCTGATGCTTTAAAAAGGCTTCGGCAAAGGTCTCGATTTTATGGATGTGCTTGTTGTCAAAATCTGCCCAGGGGAAGGTAAATTCGAAATTGCTGGTGCCGGTTGAATAGTAATGGGTGTGGTCACGATTACTGATCACGAACAGCTGGATGTAATTAAACAGACCTGCTCCGCTACTGTAAGCGACTTTGGCATAGCGTTGAGTTTGGTTAAAGGCTTCAGGAAGCTCTACCCCAGCGCGTTTTAGCTCGATTTGTACCAAAGGTAGGCCATTGATCAACAAGGTGACATCAAAGCGACTGGTGTGGCCATTACTGGCACTGTGATCGATAGCGATCTGATTGGTCACTTGGTAGATGTTTTTCTGAGGATCGGCAAATAAAAAATCAATGTGGCGTGTAGAACCATCGTCAAAGTTCACAGGAAAGCGATTACGCAGTACTTTGGCACAGTTAAAACTATTGCCAGCCTTGAGATGGTTGAGGACTTGTGCCCATTCATTTGCAGAGAAAGAAGTGATGTCATTGGCGAGTTCAACTTGAATTTTTAGATTGCTCAGCAGTTGATTTTCATCTTTGAGATCAACCTGGTGATAGCCCAGGTTTTTGAGCTGTTCAATGAGTTGATTTTCAAGTTGAGCTTCGCTTTGTACGGACATCTCTTTCTCTAATTTTTTATTGAATTACGGTGATCTAAGTGAAATCCATCTGATTGAAGCTCAAAACATACGGTGATGTTTTACCCTCAAAGTCTTCAGATCAGATGGAGGAATTGACGTTCTCAGTATTTAAACAAACATTTGCTGTAAAAGTCCTTTTTTCCAAAGCTTGGCTTGTTCTAACTGCTCTGAAACAACATCAATTTTTTGGTCGATGGCAGATAAGAAATTAGCGATTTTTGTTTGTTCTTCGAGGCAAGGAATAAGTATTTCTATTGAAGATAAATCTGAACTATTAATCGCAGGGTAACTTGTACCTGTACAACGATTCATAACTTCATCTAAGAACGTCTTTTCATGTAAAGCATAGTAGATAAATTTAGAATCCAATTTTGTACGGATTTGAGCATAGCCTGTTGAGGCAACATACTCACCACTTAAGTTGAAGTAATAATTATTCTGCTGATAAGGACGAACCATTTGAAACAGTACATCGCCTTTAGCTAATAATCTTTGTGCTCGACTTGGTGCATCCTGTAGCGCAATATTTTTTTGAAGTAATAGTCGCCCTTTTTCAACGCTTTCCAAATCAATATAAATAAAATTTTCAGGTAATTTTTTAGCTTTAGGATTAATTTCTACTACATTTTTAAGTTCCTTTTCTTCCCACTCCATAAACTCACGATCATCATCCGCTTTAAAACGAATCTGCTGACTAAACAGCTTTTGCATCATGCCTTGTTTATATTGGCCCAGAAGGTGGAGTTTTTGGGAAAGCTGACTAATCTTTTCATCCACAGCTGAAAGAAAAGTAGTTATTTTTGTTTGTTCTGCTTTTGAAGGAGCAATTAATTGGAGCGGTTTTAAAACCTGCAAATTAATATTTTTTTGTGCATTTTGAGTAGCCTGAGAATCTAAATTTTCTTTTTGTAGGTCAATTAAGTTCTTTAAGAAAATTGTATTAGCTAAATCTTTCTTAGCTTGGATTGCTACCACACTATCAGGACAAGCAACAGCATATTGAGTAATTGTTGTATCACCAATATTTGCAGCAATTGTGATTAAAATAGTATCCGCGGGAAAAACCTTACTAACCTTAATACCGTCAGCGTTTAACGTTTGGCTATAGCCCTTTAAATACATATCAGAACCAGTAACATCACCAGTCTGAACAAATGGCATTTCTCCACCAAAATAACGTGGGTCATTTCGAGGACGAACCGAAAACTTACCTCGTTCAACTTCTGCCAAATTTTCTAATGTAGTTTCTTCCCAGTCATCGGTAAACTCAGCGAATCTCAATATCGGTGCTCTCATTACTTCACCTCCGCAAAAGGTGAATCAATGCCAAGCTCTTTACAGAATTCAGCAATCACTTTGTCTGTATTTTGGCTTTGTTGCTCAAGTTCTTTGAGTTGCTGTGCAATCGCATTTAGATCAATTTCATCTTCAGCTTCAAAGGTATCAACATAGCGAGGAATATTGAGGTTGTAATCATTATCTTTCACGTCTTGCAGCGTAGCGACCTTGGCGTATTTTTCAATGTCTTGGCGGTTTTCATAGGCCGCAATGATGTTTTCAATATGCTCTGGCAACAGCTTGTTTTGGTTCTTTTGTTTTTCGAAGTCATTGCTGGCATCAATAAATAGAATATTGCCTGTATGCTCACGGTTTTTCTTCAGCACCAAAATACAAGTTGGAATAGATGTGCCGTAGAAAATGTTGGCAGGTAAGCCAATTACAGTATCAATCACGTTCAGTTTTTCGATAAGGTATTGACGGATTACACCTTCGCTTGAACCACGAAATAACACACCATGCGGAAGAACAACTGCCATCGTGCCGTTGTGATCGAGTTGATGAAGCATGTGCTGAACAAAAGCCATATCCGCTTTTGAACTTGGTGCAAGCTTACCAAAACGGCTAAAACGCTCGTCTTGTAAGAAGATTGGATCTGCTGACCATTTAGCTGAGAATGGAGGATTGGCGACCACTGCTTCAAAACGCTGATCAATGTGCTGTGGGCGAGTGAGGGTATCTTCTTGCTTGATATCGAATTTAGCAAAGTGAACATCATGCAGAATCATGTTCATTCGTGCCAGGTTGTAGGTGGTACGGTTCATCTCTTGGCCGTAAATCATATCGACATCTTGAACTTCACGTTTTACACGTAAAAGTAATGAGCCTGAACCACAAGTCGGATCATATACTGAACGCAGGCGTTGTTTGCCTTGAGTTACGATCTTTGCAAGCAAGGTGGATACGGTTTGAGGTGTATAGAATTCGCCTGCTTTTTTACCTGCACCAGAGGCAAATTCACCAATCAAATATTCGTAGGCATCACCCAATACATCTGATTCTGAGTTACTCAGATCAAAATCAATATTGTCTAAATGCGTCAGTACTTTGCTGACCAGTTCATTACGGTCGTTGGCATTGTTGCCGAGTTTGGTTGAATTGAGGTCAAGATCTTCAAACAGATTGGCAAAGTCATCTTCAGACTCAGCACCTAAAGTACTACGTTCGATTTCTCGTAAGGTATTTGAAAGCTCATCAAGAATAAACTCACCTTGACGACCACGTTCGGCAATTGTGTGAAACAGTTGCTTTGGAGCTAGGGCATAACCAACTTCTTCGACTGAGTTTTCTTTGATGCCGTCAATCAGTTCAGCGTGATCAGGGTTATTTTCATCAAGTTGATGGTATTTTTCTGCCAAGCCTTCATCTTTCAACAATTCATTTGCAAAGCTAATCGCTTTTTCAGACAGGTATTTGTAGAAAATGAAGCCGAGAATGTAGTCACGGAACTCATCAGCTCCCATTTTTCCACGTAAATCGTTCGCAATATTCCAAAGATGTTTTTGTAGTTGTTGAAGTTGAACCTGAGTCATGAAGCAAGAATCTCTAGTAATACCTAAATTTGCTTAAGTATAGCGAGTATCTGCTTATAAAAATTAGGTTTATTGGATTCTAACACCCAAATTTCGTATATGAGATTTTATGTTAAATAAAAAGGCACCTCACGGTGCCTTTTATCTCTAATTTAGCTATCAGCAAGAAGTAATTTATAAAACTTACCAACCTCTGTTCTTGTAGCTAATTGGGAAAGACCTCTAATTAAGCTTTCTTTATCAGAGTATGCCGATGTATCGCCATCAACTTTTATTCTTAGTGGATATCCATCTTCATTTTCTATAATTTCAGCAATCTCATACGATTTAGAGCCATTAGACAAACGAAGAGCTTTATAAGACTCAGTCGAATAATCATTTAAAATTGATGCTGCTGAGGCCCACAAGGCATTGGTAGTCTTGTGTCGAATCGTACGTGTTAGATTATCTATTTTAGTAAAAATTTTGTTATCTGACGCTCTCTTAAATGATTGAGAAAAATCCTCGAATATTTCTGCAATTTCATTTTTATTACTTTCAGCTACATCTGCTCGTTGAATACCTATGGAGATGCTGTCTTCAAATTAAAATGGCTCATGAGTTATGATCTCCATGTCAGGTTAAATTGAATTGGTAAATGATCTGACCAACGTTCAGTCTTATTGGTGATATCAAATATATTTAATATTTTTAGTGAATTCTCAGAATATTTCCATCCTGAATCACCTTCTATTAAGTTTTTAGCAAACATTACTTGATCAAAATTGAACCAATGTTGATAGTTTTTCTGTTTATAAAAATACGTTCCAAGAGTTAAATAAGGTACTGAATGGCTTAATGGAGGGGGAACATTCAAGAAGTTCCAAGAAGGATTATATAGCAGCTCAAATCCATTTTTACTTCGACTTGGAGATTTAGGCTCTCTAAAACTACATAAATCCTCGGTCAAGCTAGTGCAATATGGCTCAGTGTTAAAGTCACCAGCAATAATAATATTGTTATTTACTACTAACCAGTTATTTAAATGAAACCTTAAATTTTGCGCTACTTTCTCCCTGACCTTCTGAATTTCAGGGGTTAATATACTTGGCCAATGTACTAATACAAAACTCAATAGTTCTTGGTTATAAACATCAATAAAGTCATACTTTTGACCGCTTTTAGAGAATTCTCCTTATAGCTTGAATCCGTATTTTCACAGTCATGGTGCTTTTCTGTTTGAATTAATAAAATTTATCCGAACGATAAATGATACAGGTATCAAATCGAGTATTTCCTCTTTGTTGGGTTCCATTAGCAACTCTATAAGGGATCTTGAAACGCTCAAAAATACTATTTAAGTAATTTACGGAAGTATCATCAATCTCTATTAATCCAATAAAATCATATTTTGTGTTAATAGTCTTGCAATAAAACGTTTGCTTATTCTCCAACTTCTTTGATCAACTGCTGATCTAGAGGAACTTATTTTAGCATTCCAAATAATTATATTTAGATCAGTAGTTGGCATAATTGAGTTCCATTTTACCTATCCAAAGAGGGTCAGTATTCCAATTAGTGGGGAACCCTGCTTGATGCATATGATTATTGGCAAAAGGATATCTATTAAAAATATCTTCTAGTTCTGCTCTTAGGTCCAAATTTTGGATTTGAAGCTTCTTTAGCATTTTTTGAATGACAGCAATGGTTGTATATGGTCGGTGTTTATTAGGTGATGAAATAGTTAAAACATTATTTAAATTACTAGGAATAGAAAGTTTTGCATTCCATAGGCGACTGTGGTGAGCACAACGATTACGGACATCTCGAATACATCGGATCCAATTCACTAAAACTTTGTAATCCTTTGCGCCAAACTCTTTTGCTAAATTATCGAAATCTATAGTTGGTAAGCTATGATTAATAGCATCATATATTTTATAAATTTGACCTAAGCTTAATAGTTCACTGGCAATCCAAAATGGGGGTAAGTTTTTATATTTATCATGCTTGTCATTGTAATATTTTGATCTATAGTTTGAAGCATAGAGTTCTTTTTCTCGATTAAAGTCATTACTTATTTTGTCTCTAATAGAATCAATAGCATAAGTGTTATTTCGAACAATAAAAAAAAGAGAGTTATCTAAATACCAAAATGGATCTGAAGTTGTTCTGGAAATTAGATGATCCAACCTGCTGCGTAATTTAACTTCTATTTTGGCAATAGCTTTAAACATCAGTATTCTTAGCTCTTCATCAAACCTATATAGTTCAACACCTGATTCGAAAAAAGAATTAGAACGATAAACCTTAGGGTTAGTACCTTGCAGGTCAAGCATCGGATGAAGATATATTTGAAATGGTAATAACTAATTTGGCTTAAAATCTTTCTGCTTCAACTTCATTACTAATAACAGATTTTTCCCTTTTAAATCATTAATTAAATCAATTGGTTGTCTATATGGTTTTAAATATAAGGAATAAGGCATATTAATTAATGTAATGAAATATAAGCAAAAAAAAAGCTCACTAGAAAGTAAATTAATACTTGCTGCGAGCGTCATTAAGTACAATATAGTAAGTTAAGATAGTTTTGTCAAATAGTTAATGTATTAGAATTTCTAAAATTAACATAATACACCTTATACGAATTGCGTTATAATTCTCTACAGAAATCAATGCTGTAGTTTATAGTCCATCTTCCCCAAGGTGGGCTTTTTTATGATTTTTCACGTTCCACGGGTAATACCCCCATTTTTATTGATGATTTTTTAATTCTTTTAGCATGGCATCCCGTAAAATTTCATTCATTCGTGTTTGATAGCCTTTACCTTGTGCTTTGAACCATGCAAGTACGTCAGCATCTAAACGAATAGATGTTTGTTGCTTCACTGGACGATAGAATTGATTGTGGCGTACAGCATTGCTCCAGTCTGTAATTTCAGGAATATCTGATAGATCTAGCTGATCATCAGGAACCGTCCCTTTAGCAAGCAAGCGTTCAATTTCAGCATCTTGCTTGTCGCTGAATTTTTCATTCAGTTCTTTGCGTGAGTATCTAACCATGCTCATATCTATCTCGCTCCGCTTGGTGATGTCTTGCACTAATGATTCGTATGATTTCACAGTCATCTTCATCAAAGATGGTGTGAGCTACTAACAGCATTAGTACGCCTTTTACTTTTCCAATGGTTTGCCACGTTCTTCACCATCGGTATTCTGTCTTGGATTGAGATCCTAGAGGATCTTCAAAAACAAGGCTTGCCGTTTCGAAAGAGACATCGTGTTTTTTCTGATTCTTTCGATTCTTTGCCTCATCCCATTCGAAATACTGTTCATAAAAAACATTCAAATTTGTATATACAATAATGTATCATAAAATTGTATCACTCCAAGTGAGAAGCGTAATTTTTAGTCAAAATTATTGGCAAAACATCCAAAACTGCTCATAAAAAGCCGACTTGTTTCAAAGTCGGCTTTTGGGCATTTTTGGCTTTTTAAGGTTTTATTAAGTATCTGATATTTATATTAATATACAAGTGTATTGCGTATAACCACCATTATGTTAAATAGCTGTTGGGCTAGATGATTTTTATATAAGAAGTTATTTAACAAAAATTAATACATATGTAATATTTAGTATATGATATTATATGTGCCATCTTTTTAAAGAAATTTAACCTAATGTTTTTATCAAAAATATTTTTTCAAGCAAGCTTCATTACGATGGTTATCGGTTTTGGTATGAATTTAAATGCAAGTGAAGTCAGTCAAAATGAGAAAATATTGAAAAAGTTGTTACCCAATCATTTAAGCCACTTATAGATGAGTATGGTGTAGCTGGTATGGCTATAGGCGTAATTTACAACGGTAAAAGTTATGAAAAATATTATGGTGTCCGATCTAAAGATACAAATGAAAGCGTAAATAGTCAGACACTTTTTGAGTTAGGTTCTTTAAGTAAAACTTTTACTGCTATTTCAGGAACATATGCCAATAATCAAGGTAAAATATCGTTCAACGATCATCCTAGTAAATACGTCCCTGCTTTAAAAAATTCAGAAATTGATAAGGGTAAATTTATTAGAGTTATTAACTTATACAAGTGGCAATTGCCATTACAATTTCCAGATAATATCAAAACTGATAAGCAAATTTAGAGTATTTCAAAAATTGGAAAGTAAAGAATCTCTGTACTTATCGTGAATACTCAAACCCAAGTATAGGTCTATTCGGGTACTTAACTGCAAAATCGATGAATGTTCCTTTCTCTTCATTATTAGAGAGACTGTTTTTCCTCAACTTAATTTGAAACATACATACGTCAATGTTCCAGAAGCACAAAAAACGAACTATGCTTTTGGTTATGAGAAAATAATAAGCCAATTCGAGTTATCCTGGTCCATTGTCGGATGAAGCATATGGCGTTAAATCAACACTCCCAGATATGCTTAAGTTTGTAAATTCGAATCTTAATGTAGATACAAATAGCCCTGCTATGAAAAA